>NZ_KI535373.1 GCF_000160035.2 Catonella morbi ATCC 51271 | reverse complement strand
TTTCCTACAAACTCTGAATTGATTAAAACACCATCAACTCACGAAAATGTAATATACTACTCTGTTGACAGTAATAAAAGACTTAAAGGAAACAGGTTTTTGAGATTTGCATTATATGATTTGGAATGCAATTATGTACAACTCTGCTTTTCAGCGGATAAGGGAGATGGAGAACTATCTGCTTGGAAAAATGTTTCTGTGCATGTGAATGACAAAGTATATGGATACACAATTGTGGAAGTTTCTTCCAGCTGGAAAAGAGACTACATAGCATTTCTTATTGAAGATGTAAATCAAGATGATAAAATAAGCTTTTCATATGGTGATCAGACAATAAGTCTTGATAAATCATTGTTAAGTTACCAAAGGTAAGATATATTAAGTACAGATATTACTTATAGCCTGAGAAAGGTGGAAATGAGCATAGAAGAGCTAAGTTTCATAATATTAGACCGGAAGTAGTTAGAGAGTGAGCGTAAAATTTTATTTGTAAAGATTTTACGCTATTTTTGATATTCATCTGAATGGTATATATACCAAAAGTGTACGAAAAAAAACGTCTGGTTTTGGTATATAAATTCTGATTTTATATGGTAAACTTCGTTTCAATAACCAAATAACTTGGTAAAAAGTGGGGAGAATTCAAAAAAGAGATGGATGATTGAGAATACTATAACGAAGAATAAAAATGGTGTGGTTTGTTGTAGATATAGATGCCTGAAAGGAGATACTTATGAAAAAGTACTTTGCTTTGTTTCTTTCGTTTCTGATAATTTTATCTTTTACTGTTACAATTTTTGCTGACAGTAATGAGAATAGCAGAAGTCTTGAAACAGAATTTAGCCATGAAATATATAAATTAGCTGATAAGCATTCAACCGTTATTGGTGATTTGAAGGAGTTTACACCGTTTGAAGTTAACAGACATAAAATCAGACTTTACACTGAAACTTTGATAACTGCCGACAAGGCAATGGAATTGTACCCTGATGCCTATAATATGTGTGTTGAAGGAGCAGCTGAATATAATCTGCCTACCTCAATTGATGACAGGGAATTTCAGGAATTTGCCAAAATTTATGCAGGCATGAATGAAAACGGCTCAGAAGAGTTTATTGCCCAATGCATGGAATTTGCAAGATTTTTAGATTACTATGAGAATTCAGATATAAATAAGCAAATTTTATCATTAGCCGGCTCAAAAGATGAAAGTTCTGCATATGAATTGGAAGACATTATGCCGTACTATGGGGATTCCACTGCTCCTGCTGATGAATTTGACTTTAAGGATTGAGTATAGTGCAAGAAAAAATTCATACAATAGAGCTTAAAGCAGAAGTAAAGTTAAATATTGATGCTGATTCTTATGTATCCGCGATTATATTAAGAGATAAAGATGTGAGATAAATGACATTAGATAAGAATGATGGCTTATGGAAATGGGGCAAAGGAAATGGATTTGGTTATTAAACATAAAAATCTCAGTATTATGATAACGGCACTGATTGTACTTGCAATATGCTGGGCGGTTATATTTCCTACAAATTCTGAATTGATTATAACACCATCAACTCACGAAAATGTAATATACTACTCTGTTGACAGTAATAAAAGACTTAAAGGAAACAGGTTTTTGAGATTTGCATTATATGATTTGGAATGCAATTATGTACAACTCTGCTTTTCAGTGGATAAGGGAGATGGAGAACTATCT
>NZ_KI535372.1:41143-41725 GCF_000160035.2 Catonella morbi ATCC 51271 | reverse complement strand
GGCGACATAGTCTTTTGCATATGCCAAAGGGTTATCCGTGATGTTTAGAAGTTCCGAATGTTTACCAATTTTCTCAATATTTTTAGTTGTGGTTTTATTGCCATTTCTGATTCCCATCTGAACATAGTAAGTTGGATCAATGGCTTTTGTGTTATATCCTAATTTCATAGAAATATTATATCACACTTTTTAATAAAATACAACAGTTACAACAAATATATTATTTTAATTTGACAAAGAAATATATTAAAAAAAGCCCATTTTTCAATGGACTTGATGATTTTGAGCTATATATTACAAGGCATTAACTGTTGAACTCCCGGTCATCCACACAAAGATGCACTTGAACGAATGGGGGCAGAAGGCGGAAAGATACTGAGAACAGACCATATGGGCGCAGTTGAAATAAAGCTTAAGGAAGAAAAACTGTTTATTAAGTATAATTCAAAAGATTTATCAAATAAGGAATTTTTACCTGCAAAAGAATGTGACTGTGAAGACTGTATCAAAATTAAAGTAAATACACATTTAAAAAGTCGGAAAAGCAATTAATCAAATTAAAAGTGTAAATAGTGGAAATGG
>NZ_KI535372.1:0-41043 GCF_000160035.2 Catonella morbi ATCC 51271 | reverse complement strand
CAATTTTCTCAATATTTTTAGTTGTGGTTTTATTGCCATTTCTGATTCCCATCTGAACATAGTAAGTTGGATCAATGGCTTTTGTGTTATATCCTAATTTCATAGAAATATTATATCACACTTTTTAATAAAATACAACAGTTACAACAAATATATTATTTTAATTTGACAAAGAAATATATTAAAAAAAGCCCATTTTTCAATGGACTTGATGATTTTGAGCTATATATTACAAGGCATTAACTGTTGAACTCCCGGGCTATAGCCCAGGAAAACGCAGCTACAACCGAAGAGGCGGCATCAAGTGTGGAAAGCCAGACACAGGCTATTGAAGATATATCAAAAGCCAGTGAAAACCTTGCAGATATAGCAATGGAACTTCAAAATGAGGTATCTAAGTTTACATTATAAAACTAAAATTAAATTCTGATTACCTGCCAATCAAATCCATCCGCTTGTATAGGGGTGGATTTTTTATCCGAGAGATTTACATATTCTTAAAATTAACAATAGAAAGTTGTAACAAAATTGTAACAAAATACAAAATTTGTAAAAAAAGACTAGATTTTTACGATTTGTAATGATATAATGATGACTGAAAATTCTGATATATTATTTAATTGCCAAATCATCTAAAACATCATCATTTAAAAGACAATGTTTGACAGATATTTGACTTAATATGCCGTATTAATCTGAAATTTGCGACAGGATGAAATAGTATGGAGGGATTTATTTTTATTTAAAAGGAGGCTTTATTTCAAGGATGAAACAAAATAAGGAGAAAGTCGGAAGTGTAGGTATAAAGGTGGGAATAATCATTTCCATTCTTTTACTTGTTATTCTAGGATGTAAATCAGTGTATGACTCAACTACTTCATACAATCTTGCTGTCAAAAATCATGAAAAATATGAAAGAAAGAAATTAAAAAGTCTGGCAAGAGGAGTTGAGGGAAGATTTAAAAAGGCTTATGAAACAGGGGCTTCGCTTGTGGCTGTTGCTGAAGCGGCTATAGCTGCTGACGGTGAAACTGAAATGAGCAGAGCATCACTTATCGATATAGTTAAAAGTATTTATCTTACCAACCCTGAATTATCAGGTTTGGGAATATACTTTGAACCAAACGGGTTTGACGGAAAAGATGCTTCGTTTGTAACTTCCGAGAATAAAACAGGAGCCATGGTGGCGTATGTCTACGGAAAGAAAGGAAGTCTGAGTGTTAAGACATCGGACTACCATATAGGAAAAGAATGGTATACAGAGCCTGTCAAGACAGGAAAGGTTAGTTTACTGCCACCTTTAGAGTCATCCTCAGGGGAACTGGTAGTGACCTATGCTATGCCTATAATGGTTGATGGGAAGGTAGTAGGTGCTATTAATGCTGATGTAGGTATTGATGATATATCAGATAAGATGGCAGGGGATTCGCCTGAGAATAATGAGCATGATTTTACTGTATTGCTTACTGATACAGGAGTTATTGCAGCACATTCAATAGAAAAATCCAGGGTGATGAGGAATGTAGTCGATGAAAACCCTAAGGTAAAAGAATATCTTGCTACTACAAGCAGAAATGAAGAGGTTATAGTAGACGGAGTTTCTCAGCTTACAGGTAAAGAATCAAGAATGATATATGTTCCTGTAAAAATAGATGGAACAGACAGTTACTGGGCAGTTGAGGCAATTGCAACCAAAGCATATTTTGTAAAAGATGCTGCGAACGGTGTTGTAATAAATATAGTTGTGAGTTTATTTGCCATCATTATTATTGCAGGTGTAACGTTTATTATTCTTGATAAGATGGTATCAAAGCCTTTGGAATTACTTTCAATAGCTATTAAGAAGTTTGCGGACTATGATCTTGATATAAGCAAGGAAGCTGAAATTGTATATAGCAGAGGATATCTAAAGGTAAATGACAGGGTAGGTATGACAATGCGCGCTATGGGCGAGCTGAATAAAAACCTTGTTGAGATTATAAAAGAGATTAATGCTCATGCACAGACAACTGCGGCGACTGCAGAAGAGCTTACATCAACAGCACAGTCTACTGCCGACATGGCTTCAGATGTAGCCGGAGCTGTAGAAAATATAGCTGAGTGTGCTACAAGTCAGGCACAGGATACTCAGAATGCAGCTGTTTCAGCGGAGAATTCAGGCAGATATATTATGGAAATGATTGAAACCATCAAAGAACTTGCTGAGGCAACAGATATAATTGATAAATGCAAGAATGACGGTAATGCAACCCTTAAAGAACTTGTTAAGATTACTGATGAGAATAGGGAAATCTCAGGGAAGGTAAGCAGGGTTATAGATGAAACCAGCCAGGCTACAGAGAAGATTTCAAGTGCATCGGAAATGATTCAGTCAATTTCTGACCAGACTAACCTTCTTGCTCTTAATGCAGCTATTGAGGCAGCAAGAGCAGGTGAAGCAGGCAAGGGATTTGCGGTAGTAGCAGATGAGATAAGAAAACTTGCAGAGCAGAGTGCGGGCTTTACAGCAGAAATCAGAGCAGTAATTGATGAGCTGAAGGTTAAGGCTGAGTCAGCCGTAAGTATGATGGAAGATTCAAGCAAGATGGTTATTTCACAGAGTGAAAAGGTTGACGAAACCAGTGAAAAGTTTGATGAGATATCAAGGGCTGTTGAGAATTCAAAGACCATTGTAACAACAATAAATGAAGCTTCTAAAACTATGGAAGCTGAAAACAGTAATGTAATCCGTATAATTGAAAATATTTCAGCAGTTGCTGAAGAAAATGCCGCTTCAACAGAAGAGGCAGCAGCCAGTGTAGAAACTCAGACTAAAACTATAGAAGATATATCACATGCAAGTGATAATCTTGCACAAATCGCTATGGATCTGCAGAATGAGGTATCTAAGTTCAGGTTGTAATATTAGATTTATAAAGTCCATTCGCTTACATTGGGATGGACTTTTTACTTGTAAAAATATTTTAAACATAGTATGATATAGGTATTAAATTTATTTGTACCGGAGCGGTTTGTATGATGAACAGCTTAATTAATCGGAGGGAAATTTGTCGAATATAAAACTTATTAAGGTTATAATGATTTTTGTGGCAATTGTTGCTTCTACAGTTGTAGTGTCTGCTTGCGGAAAGAAGTCCGATACTGCTTCCGGAAGTGAATCAAAAGAACAAAGCCGGACAGATTCAGCGAGTTCGGGGGCAATTAGTGTGGAAATACCTCCTATGAGCAGCAATGGGGTTATGTATGGAATAATTATAGATGCTTCAGAGAAATCTATGATTTTGCAGAGCGATATGGGCACAACAGTGAAATTCGGCTTGAATAAAGATATTGATATCACCGGAGCAAAAGAAGGAATAGCTACAGGAGCAGCGGTAAGAGTTGAGTATGAAGGTGAGTTTAACGGGAACTCATCTAAAAAAGTTAAAATCAAGAAGATAACTGATTCGGAAAAACTTCCGAATCTTGATAAATCTGCCCTTGCAGCAGCAGGAGCAATAATCTTAACTATAGAAAGTAAGGATCAGAGTACGCTTGCAAGACTTTGTGAGTATCCGCTGGTTTTTGATACAGGGAAGGAAAGAAGGATAGGAAGTGTACAGGATTTCATATCTATTAAGAAGAGTGAGGTATTTACAAAAAGACTTGTAAATTCGGTATCAAGAACCAATTTATTTGTCACCAATGCCTACAGTGACGGATTTTTACTGGGCTTATCCGAGCCTAACATAGTAGTAAACAGTACAAAGAATGGATATCTGATAACAGGTTTTCATTATAAGTAGACCACAATGAGGGATAAATTTTGTCCCTAAGAGGAGCGCTGAGTTGAATTTTATTTTAAAGGAATTGACTAAAAAAGAAATTTTATCATTATATAAAAGGTTTCTGACAAAATTTTTTAGCGGAAATGATGAAAGCTTTCTTATATCAGAGGCAGCCGTAAGATGGTTAATTGCAAGAAACCTCTGCAGCTGTTATGGGCTTTATGATGATAAAAGACATTTACTTTGCTTCGGATTATTTATAAATGATGCGGAAAAAAGGGTAATGCTGTTAGATTATTTTGTGGTATTAAAGAAATACAGGGGGTATAATTACCCTGAGATATTTTTTGAAATGCTGACAGAAATGCATATTTTTGAAGAAGAAACAGCAGATGACGAAAGTAAAGTACTTGGGATTTTTATAGAGCTGGCAGGGGTTGGAGATATGTCAGCGAAGGTATTGGATAAGAGGCAGAGAGAACTTGAGTTTTACAGAAAGCTGGGAGCTTATATAACGGATATTATACCGGAATTTTCGGATGAAGAGTATAATATTTTGTTTCTGCCAATCAATGCCAGGCTGTCCAGGTCAGAGCTGAAAGCGGAATTTTTGAATATATACAAGGAAATTCTTCCTTCATTTAAGGATAAGAAGAAATACATAATAAGATTAACAGAGGAAGTGGATGGTTTGATATGAAAATTTCAACTAAGGGAAGATATGCGCTAAGGCTGATGGTAGACCTGGCAGAACATAAAGAGAGCGGCTTCATAGCACTTAAAGATATTGCTAAGAGACAGAATGTTTCAAAGAAATATCTGGAACAGATAGTTCCAGTTTTAAATGGGGCGGGCCTGCTTACAACCAACAGGGGAAACAGAGGCGGATATAAGCTTTCAAAAGAACCATCTGAATATACGGTCGGAGATATTTTAAGAACTACAGAAGGAAGTGTGGCGCCTGTCAGCTGCCTTGAAACCGAAGTTAACTATTGTGAAAGGAAGGATTGTTGTCAGACACTTTTTGTATGGAAAGGTTTATACAAGGTGGTTAATGAGTATCTTGATAGCATTACCGTACAGGATATACTGGATAGAAGCAGTGCTGAAAATGGAAATTATGTGATTTAGGGAGATAATTTTTATGAAGAAGATGAATGAAAAAGCATTTTTAAAAGAATTCCGGGACTTGCTCGCAATAGATTCAACTACCGGACAGTTCAGGGAAATCCATAATTATATGGTGAAAAAAATTAAAGATTTAGGATATGAATGTATTGAGACAAGGAAGGGCGGAGTTTTGGCCTGTCTCGGCGGAGAGGGAGAACCGCTTGTAATTACCGCTCATTTGGATGATATAGGGCTTATGGTACGCCATATAAATAAGGACGGAACTCTTATGGTCTGTAAGGTTGGCGGACTTCACGCTGAGTCGGCACTCGGAGAGAATATAAGGCTGCATACAAGAGACGGTAAGATAATAACCGGAGCAGTGCAGAGGGATAGGGCTTCCGTACATGTAACTCCCGATAAATATTTTGAAATAGCCCCTAATTACGAAGATAACGTAGTAGTTGTACTTGATGAGGATGTAAGGACAGACAAGGAGACTGAGGCACTCGGAGTACAGGTGGGTGATATGATTGCTTTAGAGCCAAGGTATATGTATTCAAACGGCTATATAAAATCCCGTTTCATAGATGATAAGGCACAGGTAGCCATTCTTATAGAAATAATGAAGGCTGTAAAGGAAGAAGGGCTTAAGCTGAACCGCAAGGTATATATGTATTTTGCCGCCTATGAGGAAATAGGTCATGGAACTTCCTGGATACCTAAGGATGTAGTTGATGTGCTTGGTGTGGACATAGCCTGTGTAGGCCCTGAGCAGACTACGGATGAGAGAAAAGTAAGTATATTCTGCAAGGATTCCCGTTTCCCATATCATTATGAATTTAATGATGAACTTATAGAAGCTGCTAAAAAGGCGGGGGTAGACTATGTGCTTGATATTTTTACTCCGCACTATGGTTCTGACGGAGATACTTCCATAGTGGCAGGACATGATATTAGACATGCCTGTGTCGGGCCGGGTACAAGAGCCACACATGGCTATGAGCGTTCCCACATAGACGGCATGAACAATACTTACGCACTTATTCTTAGCTATATAACAGAATGATATGATACTTAGAAACGGAAGAGATATACCTGATATTGGTTTCGGAACGTGGAATATACCCTACGGAGAAGTATGTGAAGAAGCTGTATTTGAGGCGATAAAAGCAGGATACAGGCATATAGATACAGCAGGAGCCTATGGCAATGAAAGAAGCGTAGGGCTTGGTGTAAAGGCGGCACTGCGTGAAGGAATAATAAAAGACAGGTCTGATATTTTTATAACAAGCAAGCTTTGGAATACAAACCGCAATTATAACAAGGCTTTTAAGGGATTTGAAAAGTCTGTGCGCAATCTTGATTTAGACTACATAGACCTCTATCTGATACATTGGCCGGCAAATTCCAAGAAATATAAAAATCCTTCAGAGGTAAACAGGGAAACCTGGAGGGCATTTCAAGAACTCTATGAAAGCGGAAGGGTAAAAGCCATAGGTGTCAGCAATTTTCTGCCTCATCATATAGAAGAATTAAAGGTAACAGCCGGGATTTTACCCATGGTAAATCAGATTGAACTTCATGTAGGCTATATGCAGGAAGAGGTAGTGAGATATAATAAGGCTAACGACATAGTAACCGAAGCCTACAGCCCTTTAGGTACAGGAGCCTTGCTTGACAATGAAACTCTGCTTAAAACAGCAGAAAAATATGAAACAACGGTTTCAGTGATTTGCCTTTCATTTTTAAGAGAAAAAGGTATAATTATACTTCCCAAAACTGTTTCGCCTAAGAAAATGAAGGAAAATCTGAGATTTATAAAACTTGAAGAAGAAGACCTGAGTTTGCTTGAGGCTCTGCCTTATATAGGCGGCCACGCCCACAATCCCGATGAAGTAGAATTTTGAGGGAACAGATTAATGAAAACAAACCATCCATTATATAAAGTGGGTGGTTTGTTTTAAAAAGGTGTATCGGAGGCAAATATCAGGCAATTCTGTCTTTCATTTGCAGGCGTATCAGCCCGACATTTATGAAGCTGTGTATACTTAAAATGTTGTTTAATATAGGCCATTACTGAAAAGAGAGGATAGGCAGCATTTCCGGAGATGGCGGTAATCATATTTACGACATAAACGCCGCCGGGATTGAGCCGGTTCTTTATAACTGAAACCGCTTCAAAACTCATAAGCCCCTCTGCGGGAGAATCAGAAATATAAGCATCATTAAAAATTACATCATAAGTCTTTGGAGTAGTAGCCAGATATTCACGACCGTCCATCACATAGATTTTGAGGCGCTCGTTTTCATATAGATTATATTCGTCAAAAAGTTCATCAAGATAAAAATATTTAAAAGCAAGTTCAACCATCCCTTCGTCTATTTCAACCACGTCCATAGTCTTAGCGGGATAGTGGCTGATAAGGTACTTAGGATAGGAGAACCCCGCACCCCCAAGCATAAGACAGGTGTTAAGCTCTCTGCTTAGATTAAATACATCATTGAAACAGATTGAATATTGGAATACAAGGTCATTCCTATGCTCTTTTTGGTTGTAGGTTGCGGATTCTCTGGCACCATTTACGAGAAGAAGGCGAATAGATTCGCCTTCTTCCGTCTTGTCCACTATTTCCAAGTCATTATTTCCGTAACAGTTAGAAAAATAGACCACTTTTCCGTTGTCAAATAAATGTTTGAAATTAACCATAATAATCTCCGTTATTATTATCCGGGTTGTTATTAAAGGAACCTGTAATATCGTCAACAGAGCCGTTTTTGATAGCCAGATACAATTCTGCATCTGTAGCATATATGTATGGGAATACATATACAATACCTGCTATATTAAAAGTAATTCCTGAAAGAATCCACCATAGTATAAAACTTAAATCCAGCACAAAGGCATCGAACTTCTGACCATTCATCATTTCTCTGGAAAGAGTTATAGCATCATCGGGATCCATATCAGGATTGTCAGCAAGTATAAATGGAACTAAACGGTAGGAATAGCCCTTTATTATCCCCGGTATGGCAAAAAGCAAAGACCAAAGAAAAAGATATACATGCATAAGAAACATCGTTTTTACTATATTTGCGTAGTTGGTCTTAAAAGCCCAGAGAAGAGAGCTAAGTCCGGAATTTGAATAATGATTTTCTATAAAAAACTTCTGTACTCCAACATTTAGTGGATTGAAAACAAATATTGAAAGCAATATTCCTATTACTCCGACAATAACGATAATTCCAAGAAGCATGGTTAAAAAGGCAATGAATTCCTTGGATATATTACCGGAAGCAAAGGAAGAAGCACCTCTATTGCCGGCGGAAGAAGTACTGAAAGCTCCGGATATAAAAGCAAAAATTAAAGATGCAATAACAACATTCACATAGTTTTTCTTAAGCGCAGCCCGGGCATTTGTTTTAAGCATAGCTCTTGTCCACATAAAACCCTCCTACAATTTTATTTATAGGAATAATAATATAACAAAATGGATAAATATTCAAGAAAATGTTCATAATATTTCTTAAGATTATGTGACAAAGAGGGGAATTGATGTAAAATTATAATAGTATTACTAGGGTGTTAATGAGAAAAGTTATCATTAATGTGTTCAAAGTGAAAAATTTTATGTTTAATTACTATAAAAAGTAATAGTATTTAAAAAATACTGTTGAAATCTTACAAAGAAGATGGATGATGATATTTTTAAGAGGTTGCACTTTTCCTATTGAATTGCTATGATATTATGGCTTATCGTAATGAGGTTAGATTTCATTATCGCTAATTTGATAAGCAGAAACTACTAAATTATTTCACCGGGAGGAAAGATGAGAAAACTTAAAAGAAATATAGCGGCAGCTATGATAATGACAATGTCGCTCAGTATGTTGCCGGTACAGTTTAACCCTACTGTGGCAAGTGCGGCACAGACTAAGAAGGTAACAGTAAAGAAGGCTGAGATTACCGTAAACAGCAATAAAGGTATTAAAAGTGCATTAAAGAATAAAAGTATAAAAAGAATAATTTTAAATGCAGTTTCAGCAAAAACTTTAAGTATACCAAAGGGAAATTACAAGGATAAAACTTTGTTTATATATGCGGCTGAAAAATCAAAGATATATATTTCAAAGGGAGCTAAGTTTAAGAAAATAATATATCTCGGAGCTGTTAAGAATACAAGTCTTGTACTTGACGAGTCCGGAAGTAAGATTGAAATTGCATCCGGAACTGCGCTTAATATAAGCGGTAAGGCGGCTTACGCAGAGCTTACATACAAGGCAGGTTCAGAGTCGGCTAAGGTCACATCTAAGGTGGACCTTATAGTAGAAAATAAAACCAAGAAGACTGTTAAGCTGGTTATTGCAGACAAAAAGGTAACTGTTAAGCCCGGTGAGAGATACGCTAATGAAAATTTAGATATAGAAGATGATGAGACAGCACAGGGTGCAGCTAATGTAGATGTGAATGAGGACAATGCTTCAGGCGGAAGCGGAACTGCCGGAAATACAGCGGGTGGTAACACAGGCGGAGGTTTTGCAGGCGGTGGTTTTGCCGGAGGCGGATCATCCGGCGGTGGCGGAAATGCAGGCAATAATGGTGGAAATTCATCCAACAATGGCGGAAATACAGGTAACAATGGTGGAAATTCATCCAATAATGGTGGAAATGCAGGTAATAAGGTTGGAACAACCAAGCTTGTAAATGAGACAAGAACCAAGATTATTGATGCTACCGGTTTCCTCAGATATGTAGTTGTAAACTTTGAAAAAGGATACACAAAGGATAATACTGCTACCTATGTAGATGGAGTGGATATTACAAGCGAGCTTACTCCTGTTGATAAAGAGGGTACTCTTGTTAAATGGGAAGTAGATAATCTTAATCCGGCAGAAGTAAAGGTTGTAAGCAAGACAGATAGCAAATTAAACCAGATTGTTAAATTGAACAGAGATGCTGATGCGGGTGAGGTTGTAGCTCCTGTACTTACTAAGGAAGCTAAGTCACCAAAGTACATTATAGGATATGGAAAGGTTGCTGTTTGGGATTATTATCTCAGCAATTATGATGACGAGGGAAAACTTCGTTATAAGCCAAAATCGACCACTTTTGACTTAAACTTAAAGGCTACAAGAAAGCTTACCGAAAGACCTTATTATACAGTTCCTGCTGTAGAAGAGGGTGATGTTCAGGTTCAGTTTAACTATACTGATGAGGCAGATAAAAAATGGTTTGACGGTATTCAGCCTAAGGGTGCACTTCAGTTAGTATCTGATAATGAAAACCAGACAACCCTTAATAAGGAGCTTGTTTATACAAAGTCATTTAAAGAGCATAACGGAAAAACTGTAGCGGTTCTTACGACATCAACACAGCAGGTAAACTTTAGAAACAGAGGTTACTATAGAATCAGAATCAAGTCTGATGCAAGCAAGGCTGTTATGGTTCGTGTTAAGGTGGAGGGCAGAGAAACACCTGAGTTCCTCTTAAAAGAGCCATCGGTACAGTCAGGTAAGAACCTTCATTTTGCAGTGAAGAATGTCACAGTCGGACTTGAGAGACCTGTTGAGAAAGCAGAACTTATCCTTCCTACAGGTGAAATAAAAACACTGAGGCTTATCGGTGATTACTTTATGTTTAATGACCTCTTTGTACTTTACAATGATGTTACAAGGGGAAAAGAAGAGGATGGAACAAAGGGAGTAAACAATATTCCTTACAACGGTAATTATACTCTTAGAGTACATTTCCATAGCTATAAAACAGTAGATACGGTATTCAGGGTAACTGACGGAAAGGATATTGAAAAGAAGGAAGAGAAAAAGAACGCTGATAACAGAGTTATGACTATGGGCAGCAGGTCAAGTCTGTTGTCTGTTGACGGAATGAGATTTGATGCAGTAGCAGGAGCTACCAAAGTAGGTACAACTCCGGGTGACAGCTCAAGTGGTGGCGGAAATGCTATATCTGCTAATATTATTTTCAACACAGACCTTGTTGCCAATGCAGAGATTTTTGAAAAACTCGGAATCGAGAATGCTTATGCAAAGGGAATAGTGGACAGATTTGAAAAGGATATGACAAACTTTATTGCTGTCTACGATGAAGAAGGCAAGGTGTTCTATGATTGGGCATATTATAATACTGCAGTAAATACAGCAAAAACAAAGGGTAAGTATTTAACTTTCTCCGAATATGTAAAGACACCTAACGTAAAGACAACCAATAGGCTCACAAGAGTTAAGGAAGTGCTTGAAGATAACCTTCTCGGTGAGCTTGTAATGGACGGAAGCTATCTTGGAAAACCTATGGAAGGTTTTACCTATCCTAATGGCAATAAAGTTAAGGAAAATGAAGAATTAGTTGTATACGCTGATAAAACCTATCTTTCAAAGATTAAAGTGTTACATAACCAGTATTATACAACTCACTATGACGGTACTCAAAATGGATATTCTGTAAAAACTTCCGATTACAGAGTTGACAATGACAAGCTTATTATTAAAGGCAGTGCATTTTTCCGCGATCAGTACTTAAAAGAATATAATAAAAAACTTACAATTACAGTTTACGCAGATGGTTATCAGCCACATACTGTTGAAGCTATTGTGTCAAAAGCGGATAAAAAACCTGAAGGACCAAAACAGCCTGAGGAGCCAAAGAAACCTGAAAATCCGGGACAGGGTGATAAGAAACCTGAAAATGGATTGAAGAGCCTTGTAATTAATAGCGACAAACTTCATATGACCGGTGATAATGGTGTTCTTACAATTGGTTCCGGGTTTGCTGTTGAAAATGCGAGAGAGTGGCTAAAGAGCATTACAGGAATTACCATGGATGGTGTTAAGTATACCAATAAAGGAGAGCTTGGCTTCTTTGGTAATTTGGAAGATAACCAGTATGGATTTTCCTTCGAAATGCTAAAAATACGCAGACCTAATAATACAAAGAAATCTGTGGAACTGGTTATAGAATCAAGCATTTACAAGAGCTATACTATCACATTTAATAACAGCTCTCCATATTCGGCGGATATAATCAAGATGGAAGAGACTAAAACTGCAAACACCGGTGATAACAACGGAAAGCAGGAGAATGAATTAAAAAGCCTTGATATTCCTGAAGGAGCGGAACTTCGCAATGGAAAGAATTTTAATGAAATTGTAATTAAGTCTGATTTTGGTGCAACAAATGCAGAAGAATGGATAAAAAATATTACTTCTGTTACTGTAGACGGTAAAGCATATGAGAAAAATACTACCGGTATGTTTGGTGGTGCAGGAACCAATAAATATGGAGTAAAATCCGGTGAGTTAACAGTCGGACTGTCTTATAATGCAATAGAGAATCGTCCTATGGTGATTGAATCTACAGGTTTTAAGACCTATACTTTTATACTTGACACCAGAAATCAGTATGATCCAAAATTAGTTAAAATTGTGGAAACAAATGCTGCTTCAGCACCGAATAAAGATGCGGAAGACGGAACAAAGAATACTGAGCCTGCCTTTACCGACCTTAAGTTTAACAGTGCCTTTGGGGTTCATGAACTTTATATAAATCCTAAGCGTGAAGATCTTCTTAAGGCTTCCGCTGTGAAAATGTCTGTAAAGGGAAGTGACGGTTCATACAAGGAAATAGAAAACAGCTCATTTAAGATGAAAGAAGGACATATTCAGATTAGCGATCTTAAAACCAGCAGATATTCGACAGCGATTGGCAATATGCTTGCTGAGGGTGATAACGATGTAAGAGTAGAGTTTGACGGTGTTAAAGAACCTGTTGATATTGTGATTGTCAGAACAGGAAAATACAGCATACGTCTTACATTAAAAAAATAGTATAACTCAAATTCAATTAGAAATAATTAAAACAAATAACTCCCAATTGTATAAGGATCGGGAGTTATTTGTTTGTTCGGAATTATATTGCGGGTGGATATATTTATGTCAAAAAGTCTTGATTTGTGGGAATTATTTCGGTTAACATAATTTGTATTGTAAGTTATCGGCTTTTCATTTAAAATATTAGAAGAGCTTTGTGTGAGTAAAAACTATTTAAAAAATATGATAAAGGCAGGTAAGATTATGTCAAAATACAAATATTTACTTTGGGATATAGATGGTACTGTACTTAATTTTGAAGAAGCCGAAAAAGCGGCTATCAGAACTTTGTTTGACAAGTTTCATCTGGGCGAATGTTCGGATGAGATGCTTTCACATTATATCAAAATAAATAAAAAATACTGGAAACTTTTGGAATGCGGCAAGATGGAAAAGGAGAGAATTCTGGTAGAAAGATTTGAAGAATTCTTTGCAAAAGAAGGTATAAGGACTGATGAGGTAAAGGAGTTTAACAAGGAGTATCAGCTTGCCCTCGGTGATACAATAGTATTTAATGATGATGCCTTGGAAATAATTAAGGCTCAGAAGAAGAACTGTAAAATTATTATTGTAACCAATGGTACCGCCATCGCACATAAAAAGAAGTTAGAGCGTTCAGGTCTTGATAAAATTGCGGATAATATCTTTATTTCAGAACTTGTAGGTTTTGAAAAGCCTAATATACATTTCTTTGAAAAGGTAATAGCTGAGGCAGGAATAGAGGATGTAAGTCAGGCGGTTATTATAGGGGACTCACTCACAAGTGACATTCAGGGAGGATGTAACTCAGGAATCGATACCTGCTGGTACAACCCAAAGGGTGAGATAAATGATACAAATCTCATCCCTACATATACAATCAGAAATTTACATGAGTTGGAAACAATAATTTGAGTTTAGGGATAAAAATGCTATATTTAATATAATGATACAAGTGTCAAAAGTATAAAAATTCGATGCAAGCTTGCTTGCAAGAGAATTTATTATCTTTTGACACGCAAAAAATATGAGTAAGTAGTCATTTTTTGTAAAAAAATGAGCGGATTACGAATATTTTTGCAAGGATTGCGTGAGGTGAAGCCGAAGCAATCCTGTATCATTGGGTGTCAAATACTTTTGACACCCACATCATATAATTGCTGTATACATTAGTATGGGTGTAAGCGGAGATTTTAAAGTACTTAACATACTATGAGGAGGGATTTATGAGGATATTGATATACGGTGCCGGGGTAATAGGCTCATTGTATGCAGCCCTGTTTGCTAAGACCGGATATGATGTAAGCATTTATGCGAGGGGAAAAAGGTTAGAAGTATTACAGACTAAAGGACTTCTTTATCTTGAAAATAAAAGTATAAGGAAGGCAAATGTTTCTATATGCTCCAAATTAGAGGATAACGATATTTATGATTTTATTTTCCTGACAGTCAGGGAAAATCAGCTTTATCAGGCACTGGGGGAATTGAAAACGAATAAGAGCAGATGCATAGTTACTATGGTAAACTCTGTTGATGATTATAGCAAATGGGAACAAATCTGTGGAAGGGGGAGAATTCTCCCGGCATTTCCGGGAGCGGGAGGCAGCATTGACGGGGATATACTTGATGGTGCTCTCACTCCGGGATTGATACAGCCGACTACCTTCGGAGAAAATTCTGGAATAAAAACAAAGAGGACAAGAAAGCTTGCGGAGATATTAAAAAAAGCCTGTATTCCTTACCGGGAAGTAAAGAACATGCATATCTGGCAACTTTGCCATTTGGCTATGGTAGTGCCGATTGCAGATGCATATTATGAGGCAGTTAATCCCGGGAAAGTCGGAGATGAAAAAAACATAATGCTAAAAACAGCAAAAAGATTAAAGAGAAACTTTTGCTTTTTGAAAAAAGAGGTGGGAGAGCTTTCACCGGGGAAAATGAATGTCTTTAGGTTTATTCCGTTGAATGTACTGGCATTCGCCTTGAAAATTATTTTTAACAGCAGATTCGGAGATAAGTTTATGTATAGGCATGCAATGAAGGCACAGGATGAAATGAAGCAATTACATAAACAATTTTATGCATATCTTAGGAGGAGAAAAAATGGGATTATTTGATTTTTTGGAAAAGAAATACTCCGGTTGGGCTTTGGAAGCTGACGGGGAAGAACAAGGGGGATTTACAGTAAAAGATATAGAAAATCACCTTGACCGTATAGGCAGAGGTGAAGAAGAATTTATCATTATAACGCCGTCATCACCGCTTAAGACACGCAGGATAGGACGTGTGTGTAGTTTTGTGCAAACTTGTCAGGATAAGAATTTCGGCTATTTTCATTTAGAGATAGGTACGGTAAGAGCAGGACAGGAAGATGAAGTCTTGATTTACGGAAAGGACGGATTTACAGGAGAGGAATTACTTAAGATAACTAAAAAGATTCTTGATAGCAATGCAATTCCGGATATAGAGGGCTGGGAAATTGTACTTGATATGAGGACTGAAGTAGATAAAGAAACATATAATAAAATAGTAAGCTTGCTTACAGATAATAAGACTGTTATTTCTAAATTGGCAAGATGTTTTGATTCTCCAAAGACGTATTTTGATGAAAATGCAGAGCGTTATGATGAGCGTTGTATAGAAGCGGACGAAGAGAAAGATAAGATTGTATGGATAGCTATAGTTGATGAACTGATAGAGAGCGGAGACGTTATAGAACTTGACTGGAAAGAGGGATTTGAGGAATTTATAGCTCAGATGAAAAATTTGGCAGATAAAAATAATCTGGAATTGCAAGAGAACCGGCTTAAAAGGGGGGTGAATATTCCCGACTGGTGTGAAATTCTGGATGAAGAATGGAACAGTCAGGGCTTTTGCGTAGGGGCCATGGATATAGACAGTGACAGCTTTGTAATGTTTGTTTGCAGGAGAGAAACTTTGGAGAATCTTATGGGTTTAGGAAAAAAGGTAAATCAGCGATTTGATTTTGCAAAAAATATGTGAGAAGAAGAGACCTGTGCCCCAAGATGTGAATATTTTGAGATAAAAGCGAATAAATTTAACTATGGAGGAAGCAGAATGAGAATTGAAGTATTTCCGCTTGAGAAAATAAAGTTTGATGACAAAGAAATTTTACTTGGAATGAAAGCAGATAAGGTGCAGGAACTGCTTGGGAAACCGGATAGAATTTTTGAGAATTATGGTGGAGAGTCTTACAGGTATTTTTATTTTAACAGTGAGTTAGGATTGGATTTTGATAAAGACGGTAAACTGGAATTCATTGAGTTTCTTGCCGGAATTGAGGGTATTCTCAGACCGTATATCTATGGTATATCAGTTTTTGAAACAGATGCAGATGAATTGATTGAGATAATGACCGTACATGACAATGAAGTTGATGATAGCGAGGCAGACTTCTGCTATTCTTTTCTAAATTCCAGCATAGGATTGTGGCGTGAAAATGATGAAGAAAAACATTGGAATACACTTGGTATCGGTATGAAGGACTACTATAAATATGAATAATATAATACAGAATATAACTATAGAAAATAAAAAAATTGATAGAGATAAATTCTTTATGTTGGGATATTGTCCGGAGATTGAAAAACATCTGCTCTGTGTGCATATTTCATGGGTAGCAGGCTATGACAGATATTATGTATTGGATGAGGAAGATACAGAAATGTATGAAAAAGAGCCGGAAGAATTTTATAAGAAATATGAAAAAGAAATCAAGGCTGTCAGGACAAGGAAACTGATTGGCGCAGGGGCTTTGAGGGATTATGATTTTAGAAGTCTTCCTGATGAAGTATTAAAAGCTTTGGATAAATATCCGCCGTTTGAGGGATATTTCTATCAGGATGGAATACTTTATGCGAGAGTAAAGATTGAGGAGAGGTATTTTAATCTTCCGCCGATTTATGATGAAAATTGAAGGTATCTAAGTTGTAGGAAGGGGGCTTTATGTCAAACAGAAAATATCTGATGTTTATTGATGTACTAAATGATAAAACATTAATACCATATTTTGAAAAATGTATTAATGAGATACAAAAAGGAAGTATAAGAGTATCAAAAACACGTGCAGAAAAAGGATACCCGTCACATCCCTGCTTTAGAATAGATGGGAAAGAAATTCTAACCGGGGAAGTTTTGGAATATTATTTGTTTAATTTGCAGAGTACCGGATTTGTAAGTAAGCCTGCTGAGGAGTTTACCGATAAGATGAGGGTGCTATGCGGCTGGCGTTGGGACGTGGACAGGAAACTCACAGAATGGATAAATAAAATTTTGAGAGAGCCGTTTTTTTATGATGAAAATAATGATAAATTTAATCGTAAATGGGTGCTAAAACCTGAAACTATGGAGAATGTTTTATCGGAGGAATATCTTAAATATGCCTGTTTCATAGCTATATGTTTTAGAAAGTATGGAGAGAGCTACGACAGAATCTTATCGGAAGAAATTTTTTCATTTGTAACAGCACTTGGCAGCAGCTTGCCGGCAGAGATAAAGAAAAATGGCAGCGGTTTAGTACCTAAAGAGATTGCATTTGCTAAAACGGCTGACTATTCATTTGCCGCAAATGATGCCTTTGCCACTATAAAAATTACAGTTAAAACAGAAAGTGAAGCAACTTACAGTAAAATTTTTGACCATATTTGTGACTTGCTCGAATTTGGCTTTCCTAAAAGTTATGCCATTGAATTTAAAAGTCCGGAGAAAAACTATTTACCAATAAAAAAACTGCCTAAAAAAGGCATAAATCAGCTATTTGCCAATGCGGTGCTTTATCCGGAAATACATAGTAAAATAGAGAAATATGCCCGCCTCGCTATGAATGAATGTGAATGGTACAATAATTTGGATGGTGAATACTGTGCAATGCCCGGCACGTTTGCAGTATTTGCACTTGGACTGTATGACGAGAAATATCATCAGCTTGTATGCGATTATTTATCTCTTTGTGACGGAGAACACCAGAGCCTTCAGGGAGAATTTGTACTGGCTTATATTGAAAAATCCGGGTTTACGGACAAGGGACTTGAGTTATACAGGATTTGCGATAAAAATATACAGCATCTTCCTAAAAAGCTGATGTCATTGTATGAGAAATATTTGAAAGCTGTTAAAAAATCTTAATAGCATTAAACAGATTTGGAAAGGGGAAACACAAATGTATATAGCAGATAAATATTGGAACAATTATATAGGCGACACCGATGATAGTCTGACACTGGCTTCATATCTTATGTATAAGAGGCAGGAAAAAATATCTCTTGCGGAAATATTTTCGGATTTAGGTTTAGATAAGTTAAACGGTAATTTCAGACAGAATGATGAACCGATTATGGTAAGATTAAAAGATAATGAAAATAATGAGTATGATGTTGAATTTTACTATCCGATTGACATAATTACAGACCTCGCTGCAATTTTACTGGAATGCAAAAAAAGCGGAAGTGTAGATGTAAATGAACTGCTTGGAGATGACTTAAAGCCTGTAGTTATCAGTATTATAAGTACAGAGAAAGAAGAGAACATAATAAAAACTGTATTGGAAGATTTTTATACTCATCCTCTTGAATATAATTTAAGTGAAATGTGTCCGGAAGAAGATATGTTAGAGATGGCAGAAATATGCAAAGATTTGGCAAAGGAGTTATTTGAGGAATAAGATTATGAAGGCAAAATTAGACAAGATTTCTGAGTGGACATTTCCGGGATTTAAGCTGGGAAGCCTGGCATATCAGTATGCACCTGTAAACGCCAAGAATCATTTTGCAAGGGGTAAAGATGAATTTGTTATCTGGTGCAGCAATGATGGAGGCTCAAACTATGGGATTCTTTGGATAAAGGGTGAGCAGAGTACATTTATACCTTCTCCTGTACAAAAGAGAAAATGGAACAATCCTTTGTTGCTTGATGCAGGCTCCGACATTTTAATTATCGGCGGAGAAGATGGGGAAGTAATTAGATTATCTGATTTAGGAGAAATATCTAAGGTAGAAAGCAAGAATAAATGTGCAAGTGAGTATATTACAGAAATTTCCACACTTTCAGAAAATGGGAAATTTCCTGTTATCTGCAGGGTGGGTGGAGATGTTTTTGCTGCAAACAGCTTTACATTTTTTAATTATAACAATGAAACCAATACACTTTGCTGGAATAGTGACTTGACTCCTGTGTTTACAGAAGAAAAAGTAAGGAAGAGATTTATGGAATCCTTAGAAAAGGCAGGTGGTGTTTATCATAAAATGGATTTTAACTATTCTTATCCGCAGATAGGTAGCCTTATGATAAAGGATGAGGCAATTTACGCTTTCATAGAAGCTGACATAATTAACCCTTGCAGCCTGTCTCAGTTTAAGTTCTATTGGTATTTGGAAATTACTAAAGACGGAGTTTACAAAAAGAAAATTTGGGGACAAGAAAAACTGGAAAAGCTTCCGGGTAAGCAAGGTATGAGAGGGAAATTCAGTGCAGATAAAGAATATCTTATTTTATCACCTGTATTTAAGACAGACGAGTGGAAGGGAAAACAAAAATTACTTAGATTATCCGACAATGAACTTCTGGATATTACATTTCCAAGAGGTTTTACAAAATACAGGATAATGGATGTCTGGGATGACAGTGTATTTATCAGTGATGAGACGGAGAATCTTGTACTTTGTAAAATGACTGTGCAAGAGTAAACAGGAGGTAACAATGGCTATAGACGGAGTAAAGATCATAGACAGTGATGATGGTTATGATATTTATAATACCATAGTAGAAAGATATAAAGACGGAGAAAATGTAGACAAGATAATTGAAGATGTGTTAAATGATGAGAAAAATTTTTGCACGGACGGATTTTATACGGAAATTTATTGGACAGCCTTTGCTTATTCTTTGTGGAAGATAGGGCATTTACCTGAGGAAATAAAAACTAAAGCTCTTAAGATAATAGAAAAAGGCGCAGATGAGTTCTGGCTTGAAATTGACAGCAAGGCAAAAAAGCAAAGACAGAAGGTGCTTGATAAACTGGCTGTTCAGTTACAAAGCGAAAATCCGAAGCCTCTTAAAGTTCCAAAGACAAAAATAAAGAGAGAGCCGTATTTTAAGGTAGGAGATGTGCTTTCGGTTCAATTTGAAAATGAATACGGAGTAATTTTTGTTTCAGATGTTGATGTGAGTCCTCGAAAGATAGAATATCACCTTGCCTGCACAAGACTGTTACTAAAGGATAAGCCGACTATGGAGGATTTTTTTAACAGCAAAATTGCCTGCAAGATGTGTAACACAAAATATGCGCTTGATACTGACTGTTGGTTTAATCACAAGGATTTGGGGCTTTTACTTGATAAACTTCACAAAATAGGAGAGTTTGTACCGGAGGACTATGTTTTGGGGATGTTGGCACCGGCTCATACCCTGGATGATATATATGAGGAAATTACGGCTGATAAAGCAATATGGCATCTTAGGTTTAAGGATACTTATTATTTAATCAAAAATATTCACGAAACATCTTGTGAAATATAATAATCAAGCCACAAGCCCCACATTACGATATTTTGCAGATGTTTGGTTATCTCCCATAGTCACAGACCAAAAACTGTTTACCCTACTGTACTATGCAGAGCAAGAGGTCTTTAGTCTATGGTGTGAATAATTGGGGCTTATAGGTACCTTGAATGAAGCGGAAGGAATGGTAAAATAATGACATTTAAGATATGCATGATTGAAGATGATTCGGATTTGGCAAATCTCATAAAGGAACATCTTGTAAGATATGATTTTGAGGTTTTTATTTGCGAGGATTTTAAGAATATAGATAAACTTGTTGAAGAGAATAGTCCGAATCTGATTTTGCTTGACATCAACATTCCGTACTATGACGGATTTTATTGGTGCGGTGAAATCAGAAAAATAACAAAGGTTCCAATTATATTTATGTCTGCAAGGACAGAAGACTATGACCAGGTAAGGGCAATTATGAGCGGAGGAGATGACTATGTCACAAAGCCTTTTTCACATGAACTTCTGCTTGCAAAGGTGAACTCCCAGCTTAGGAGAGCTTACGGGGAATATGCAGGAAATGAGACAGCAACCGACTGTGGGGATTGCTCCTTTAACAAGCTCAGATTTACATTAAAATGCGGAGACAATCAGATTGATTTGCCAAAAAATGAGGCTATATTAATAGGTATTTTATTTGACAGTTACCCTAACGTGGTAAGCCGCGAAAAGATTTTGTCCGAAATATGGGACAGTGATATGTTTGTGGAGGAAAATACCTTAAATGTTACTGTCAGCAGGGTAAGAAAAAAGCTGAAAGATATGGGCTCAAACTTGCAGGTAATAACGGTAAGAGGTATGGGATACAAGGTGGAATATGAAGGATAAAAAAGCGTTGAAGCTGTTCATTCGGGATAATATTTCCTTATTTTTAATCATCTTTTTAACTCAGGTGATTTTCTTCGGATTTTTATTTTATATCAAAGGAATCTGGTTTGAGGAGACTGTTTACTTCAGCTTTCTGGTCTTTTTCGTACTGGTTATATTCTTTTTTGTAAGGTTCTATAAAATGGGGAGGATGTATGGGAAGCTTTTACTAAAAAGCGAACTTCTGAATGATTATCTGATAGACGAACCGAGAAGCAGGCTTGAAGAAAATTATAATCTGATGATTGAAGAAATGATAGATAATAACAATAAAAGAGAAATAATGCAAAAACAGGATAAAAAGCTGCAGAAAGTCATGGTGTACAGATTTGTGCATCAGATGAAAACTCCTGTGTCGGTGCTGAAGCTTATCTTAGAAAAGCACAGTGAAGAAGGTGAATACAAAAAAATCGGAAGAAATATAAATGCACTTGAGTATAACCTGAATCAGATGCTTGATGTATACAGGCTGGAAGAGTTTAAGAATGATTTTGTATCCGAAAAAGTAATGTTGAAAAATGTATGTAAGGACTGTATTAATGGGCTGAAAGATTATTTTATTGCTTCGCAAATCTATCCAAAACTGGATATTGATGACGATATTTATGTGTATTCGGATTCCAAATGGTTAAAACTGATTATACACCAGCTTCTTACCAATGCAATAAAATACAGTGATAACGGGCAAAGTGTGACTGTAAGAGCAGAAAAGGAAGAGGATAGAGTTGTCTTATCTGTTATTGATGAGGGTATTGGAATAGAAAATGCTGATTTAAGGAATATTTTCGAGCTGTTCTATATAGGTAAAAACGGAAGAAATAATGCCGATTCAAGCGGAATAGGTCTTTATATAGTAAAAAGAGTTACCGAATATCTGGGACATAAAACAGAAGTGGAGTCTGAAGTGGGCAAGGGTACGACAGTAAGGATTGTATTTTAGACCGAATATGCTTTAATCACCATATATCTCGGCTTAGAGAGCTGTAACTTATGGCGTTAATAATCGGAGTTGGCTATAATACGGTAAAGGAGTTGTATATCCATCAAAACTCTGTGTGTTTATAATATAGATTGGTACGGTTGTTGGTTTAAGATAAATCGGAAAATTTCCGGTAACATTACAAAATTGTAAGCTTATGTAATGTTATCGGATTTTTATTTGCGGTCTCATTTTGTAAAATGTAAGAGAAATAAGGAGATGGCACATAAATCTCTGTTTTATATAAAACCGGTTCGGATAACAAAAAAGATAATAAAATGAGGATAACCAAAGGAGGACAACATGATTTTACAAGTTTCAAATCTGGAAAAAACATATAAAGGGAGGGTATCTTTCAAGGCACTGAATAATATAAATATGGAAGTGTCGGAGGGCGAGTTCGTAGCAATAATGGGGCCTAGCGGAAGCGGAAAAAGTACATTTCTAAATACGATTTCTACAATTGATAAACCCACGGGTGGTTCCGTTTTAATCGCAGGTAAAAATCCTTACAAAATGAACGATTTACAGCTTTCAACTTTCAGAAGGGAGGAGTTAGGTTTTGTATTTCAGCAGTTCAACCTGATAAATACATTGACTGTAGGGGAAAATATTATGCTTCCTCTGACCTTATCCAATGTGCCTGTGAATGAAATGAGGAGAAAGGTAGAAGAAATCAGTGAGTTTCTGGGGATTTCTCATTTGCTCGACAAAAGGACATATGAAATCTCGGGTGGACAGGCTCAGAGAGTGGCTATAGCCAGAGCGGTAATAAATGATCCTTCAATCCTGCTTGCGGATGAGCCAACAGGAAATCTGGATTCCAAGTCCGCAAAAGATGTGATGAAACTGTTTAAGAAGTTAAACGAGACAATGAGGGTAACAATTATTATGGTGACTCATGATCCTAATATTGCATCCTACTGTGATAAAACCTACATAATAAAAGACGGTAATATTTATCAGGAAATAATTAACAGAAATGATGAAACGACATATAGAAAAGAAATCCTGAATACAATGAGTCTTCTCGGAGGTGATGAAATTGACGCTGTTTAATTTTGCATATAACAATATAACAAGAGATTTTAAGACCTATCTCTACCATTTTTTAAGCTGTGTATTTTCTGTTTTTATCTTCCTGCTGTTTTCGACACTGGCTCTGCATCCGGCATTAAAGGAAGTGGATTTGGACAGTACAATCGGGATTATTATATTTATGGCAAGTATAGTATCTATGATGTTCTCATTTGTACTTATACTTTATTCGGTGGGAAATTTTCTGAAAAACAGAAGCAGACAGTTTGCAATCCTGAATATTATCGGGGCGAGCAGAGGTCAGTTTAATAAACTGATTTTTCTTGAAAATATTATAATATCCGTATTTGCACTGATTGCGGGAATAATAACCGGCCTTATTTTTTCAAAGATTTTTCTGATGGCAGCAGAGAGAACGATAGATGGCCTGGAACTGCATTTTTATTTTCCGGTTATGGCACTGATACTTACACTGGCACTTATGGGAGGTCTGTTTTTAGCCATATCATTAATTGCTCCGATAATTTTAAGAAAGAAGAAGATAATCGATCTTCTGAAAAAAGAGGAAACTGCCGAAAAAAATCATTTTACTTGGTCTTTGGCTGCTCTTATCATCACTTTAACTCCGACAATCTACTTTTATATAAAAGAAGAGATTTTCATCTTTATTTATGTATTGCAGTTGCTGTCCGTAATAAGTGTTTCTTACTTCCTTTTTCATTTTATTTTCGGTGTTTATCATTTTATAATGAGAAAAAGCGGAAAGCTTTACAAGAAAAATAATCTGATAAAGATAAGTAATTTTAAGTATAAGATAAATACCAATATCAAGACTATGGCAGGTGCAATGATATTGTTCTGTATAACTCTCACCGCCTTTGTGTATATAGTGGGAGCGCCTATGAATATTGCCGAAGATGCGGAAAAGATAATGCCGTATTCTTATTTATATGCAAATTGGGAAAATGTGGCAGAAGGAGAAAATAAGGCTGAAATAATCAAGGAAAAACTTGCAAAGACAGATGATGTTAAGGAACTTACAATATCCTTTGTTAAACTTAAAAGTGAGCACAGAACAATAAGACATATTATTTTGTCAAATAAAATGTATAATTCTGTAGCCAATCTTCTAAACAGGGATAAAATAAAGCTTGCGGATGATGAGTATTTCCTGGTAGGAGTAGATGGCAAAGAAGAACCTAATCTGCCGGATAAATTAAGTAAAAAGCTGGCAGAAAACGGTATAGATAAAGAAAGCGGCAAGGAGAAGCGTATCATCGCAATGTCCGGCTATTTTACAAGCGTTACCGTTGTATCCGATAAAATGTACAAAGTTCTGTCAAAAGATCTGGTTAAGGACAAAATATACGCTTTTATGTTAAGTGATATTAAGTCGGGCAAGGTGAAAGATTTGGAGAGTTTAGAAAAAGCCATAGGCTTTGAAACAGGGAAAGAAACTCTGATGTCATATTCTTATTATTATGATATCGAGAATCTGACAAGGAGACTGGTTGCCTATGTTGGCAGTATCTTATGCGTATCATTTTTAATAGGAATAGCAAGTATAATCTATTCAAGGTTGTATTCTTCAGTGGATGAAGAAAGCAGAAAGTACAGTATAATGATGAAAATGGGACTGAGCAGAGAGGAGATAAAAGATATCCTGGCAAGCACCTTAAGATGGATATTGGTCGTTCCGTTTGTGACCGCTCTGGCCATATCGTGGATTGCCATCAGCCTTATCAATAAAGTCACATTGACATCTTACACAAATCTGGCCGTAGTTTGCAGTATAATTTATCTTTTCACGGAATTTATTATGTATATGATAATAAAGAAAAGATATCAGAAAAAGGTATGTGATAGCATATATTAAACCCAATTTGGGATTAAGCAATTTTGGAGAACGTTTTTAATGTTTTTTTCTGTGGCAGGTATGTGTATCTACATGACCTGCTATAGGTAGTTTGTTGAAAATCATCGAAGTGTGATATAATAGCAAATCTAATATTTAGGAGGGAAAGATATGAACAAGGCAGAGGTTTACGAGTTACTTAAAACAAAAGGAATCTGCGAAAGGAAAGCAGGGAAGACTGGTTTCAAATGAAATAGGTCTTGTATTTTTCAAGGAGTCTTTTTTAACAAGTATTATTGGTAGATTTTTATATTGCAAATAAAAAAGGAAAGCAAACTAATAAATTAGAGGATTATCTAAAAAAATTAAAACATATTGATGAAGTAGTTGTTTTGGGACATGGAATGGGTAATGTAGATAGGGAATATTTTGAACTAGCTGAACAGTATATTCGGCCGGTAAAATGGACAATCTCTGTGAGAGATGTAAATGGAATAAACAGCGTAGTGTCATTATGTAACACATACTCGCTTAGAAACAAAATACATGTTAAAACAATGGGTGAAATATTAGGAACGAATAAAAGCCTTTGATGAAATCAGAAATAGATTGTAATACATATCACAGTATGTCTGTCTGAAATCTTTTAATGATAGCCTTTATATCGTTAAAAGGTTCATAGATATCTTTTTACATACAGCCAGGAAACATAGTGTTCACTCGTTCCATGTGGAGACGGTGTGCCTGTTATCAGAAGTAAAAAAGAATAGACGATAAAAGGATTAAAATAAAGGGTGTTTCTTTGATGATTCCTAGCTTGTGAGACAGTTTCTTGATACCTATTTAATAAAAATTCCGTTTACGGCAAAAAAATTAAATGAAAGGTTGCATAATTTATTGAATTTGTTATACTATAATTAACAAAAGCGCCGTTTACGGCAAAAAAATTAAATGGAGGTAGCTATGGAAATAAATAGAGATGCATACCTTGAGAGACTTATTGTTAGAAAACACAATGGGTTTATTAAAGTAATAACCGGAATACGAAGATGCGGAAAATCATATCTCTTAAATACATTGTTTTATAATCATTTGAAAAGTGAAAATATATTAGAGGATCATATTATTAAATTTGCCTTTGATTCAGCACAAGATTTATTAAAAATAGGAGAAGATCCTATTGTTCTCGACAACGAAAAAGAAGACCGAAAAGTAGATCCTTCCAAGTTCCTTAACTGGATAATGCCACAGATAAATGGAGATGAAATGCATTATCTTTTATTGGATGAGGTGCAGAAGTTAGGAGCGTTTGAGTCAGTATTGAACGGGTTCCTTCGTAATAGTAATGTGGATGTTTATGTTACAGGTAGTAATTCTAAGTTCTTATCAAAGGACATATTGACTGAATTTGAGGGTAGAGGAGATGAGATTCATGTCCTTCCTTTATCATTCTCAGAATATTACGCATTCAAGCAAGGTGATAAAGGTGAAGCCTATGATGATTACTCTGTGTATGGTGGACTTCCGGCAGTTGCGCTCATGACAACAGAAGAACAGAAGACAAACTATTTGATTTCACAGATGAAGAATGTATATCTTAGGGATATCATTCTTAGATATTCAGTAAAGGATGAAGCCGCACTCGGTGAGGTAATGGACGTAATTGCATCGGGAATTTCTACACTAACAAATCCAAGAAAAATAGCCAAAACAATGAACTCTGTTCATGGAACGACTACTTGCGATACAACGGTTGATAAGTATATTGGTTATGCAGAGGAGGCTTTTATGCTTACCCGTGTAAAAAGATATAATGTAAAGGGAAGGAAATATATTGGTACACCGTATAAAATATATTTTGAGGATATAGGACTAAGAAATGCACGTTTAGCTTTCAGGCAAATTGAAGAGACTCATATTATGGAAAATATCATCTACAATGAATTAAGGTTTCGAGGCTACCAGGTAGATGTTGGAACAGTGGAATCAAGGGAAAAAGACGCTGACGGAGAGGAAGTACGAGTACAGAGAGAGATTGATTTTATAGCTATTTTGGGAAGTAAAAAATATTATATTCAGTCGGCTTATGCAATCCAAAATAAAGAAAAGTATGAGCAGGAAATAATGTCATTTGAACGCACTAAGGATTCTTTCAAAAAGATTATTATTGTTGAGAAGAGTATGAAACCTCGTTATGATGAGAATGGCTATTTGATGATGGGGGTAAAAGAATTTTTGCTGGATGCAAACAGTCTGCTTATCTAATTAAGCTGATTTGATACAAAAACTAAAAATATGATTTTAGTAGCTAACGAAAACCGGAGCGAGTCTGGACATTTATTAGTGAAGGCGTCACTTTGTCAATTAATTTATACATCTCGTGCAAGTATATTTTTTAGCATATGATAGATTAAATGGCAAATTTATCAGCGAAGGCGTGACTTAGTCATATAATACATATACTCGGGTACATTAGCCCTACAACTTCAAATTTATGGAGGTTTGAGAAGCTATGAGTTATGGTAACAATACATCCTGCTTAATGTATAGAATTTAACTTTGAGACCATGCAAAGAAGTAAAAAATATATCTCGAAAAAGAATTTTGAAAATATTGCATTATAATAATATTTCGGCTAATATGTAATCATAATGCAAATTAGCCGAAAGGGGTCTGTATGAGTTATATTTCAAGACATTTAGAAAAGGTTATTCTAGGGGTAACAAAGGAATACCCTGCAGTGCTTGTAACAGGGCCGAGACAGGTCGGAAAAACTACTATGCTTCAGAAGCTTATGGAAGGAACTGACAGAGCCTATGTGTCCTTGGATGATTTGAATGAAAGAAATCTTGCAAAAACTGATCCGGAATTGTTTTTGCAGTTGCACAAGCCTCCGATACTGATAGATGAGGTTCAATATGCTCCTGAATTGTTTACATATATAAAAATATATGTGGACAGGAATCAAAACATGGGGGATTTCTGGCTTACAGGTTCGCATGCATTTAAGCTGATGAATGGACTGCAGGAGTCTTTAGCGGGAAGGGTAGCAGTACTCTCGCTAACAGCTTTATCACAAAGTGAAATTTATGGAAGCGGTGGAGAACCGTTTGCTATAGATATGGAAGCATTGACGGTAAGAAGTAAAGGAAGAAAGCCTGCTAATGTCAGAGAAATATTTGACAGAATATTTAAGGGGTCAATGCCTGCTATTATGAGCGGTAAAAATAATAATAGTCAGATCTTTTATAGCAGCTATCTGTCAACCTATATCGAAAGAGATGTAAGAGAACTTTCGGATTCGATTGACTCATTAAAGTTTTTGAGATTTATAACAGCAGCAGCAGCAAGATGTGGGCAGATATTAAATATAGCTGATATTGCAAGGGATGCGGATATTAATCAAAAACAGGCAAAAGACTGGCTTGTTATTCTTGAAACCCTGGGGATTATTTTTTATTTACACCCTTATTCAAATAATATGTTAAAGCGCCTCATTAAAACTCCTAAGCTATATTTTTTTGATACAGGTATAGTATGCTACCTGACTAAATGGAGCAATGCAGAAACTTTGGAAAGTGGGGCTATGAATGGAGCAATACTTGAAAATTATGTTGTTTCTGAGATAATGAAAACATATTTAAATACTGGCAGAGAGCCGGTTATGTACTATTATCGAGATAAGGATGCTAAAGAAATTGACATTATATTAGAGCATGACGGAGTAATTAATCCTATAGAAATTAAAAAATCATCAAATCCGGGTTCGGAACTTGTTAAGGTGTTTGGTCTGTTGGACAAAGCGTCAGAGGCTCGTGACAAGGGAGCTATAATATGTATGAAGCCTGAGCTGTCTGCTATTGACAGAGAGAACTATATTGTACCGGTGTGGGTGATTTGAAATACTCTCTGATGCAGAAACAATGAGATTTATAGAGCCTGTTTTACTTATAAAAATTAGATTGTTCTTCAGTTAACAGATAATCGACTCAAAGGTAAGAGGGGGATTTTATGGATATAATTCAAGCTGTTCTTGATGGAATTGCTATAGCGGCTATATTTAACGGGACAGTAGCTGCCTTGGTACTCATTAATCCAAGATTCTTTTTTGATTCTTATCCCAAAGCTATTCAGAAGGCTGCACCCGAACAAATGACAAAACAGGAGAAGAAGATAAATGGGATATTAACAGTTGTCATTGTTGGGATTTGTTTTGTTTATTCGATTGTAAGCCTTTTGCACTCGGGAATTGTTGGCTTTTGGAATGTATTTTGGATGGGATATATTCAGTGGAGTATATTAAACCTGGGAGATTTTTTCTTGTTAGATTGTCTGTTGTTTCAGGGAAAATATAAGGATAAGATTGTAATTCCGGGGACAGAGGGACACGAAGATTATGAATTTAGTAACTGGATGAAACATTTGGCAGTTAGGGAACATTTTTTAGCCGCACCTTTTTTAATTATTCCTGTTGTATCGGTGATTCAGGCTTTGATTGTCGGATTTTTAGGAAGATAATTTGTATTATATTGTATCTAAAAAATATACCGATATTGAGGAACTGACAGTACCAATGATAAATGAGTATATAGAAAAAGTAGTAGTCCATGAAGCAACAGGGGGAAGACAAGGCAAAGACAGAAAACCACAAGTTGATGTGTACTTTAATTTTATAGGTAACTGTCAAGTCCCACAGAAAGTTGATATAGAAAAAAGGCTTAAAAATGGTATAATATATAACAGATTCAAGGTGAGATATATTAGTTGGGAGGACTAAACTATGTCAAATATATATGAGAATGTTCCTAAATTTGAAAGTGAAAAATTTTCACTTCGATTTGTAGATAAAGCTGATGTAGATGATTTATTTGAAGTTTATAGTGATAAAAATTCATTACCTTTTTTCAACAGCGATAATTGTGATGGGGATAATTTTTACTATCCAACAAAAGATAAGATGGAACAAGCTATTGATTTTTGGCTAAAATCATATCAGACAAAATGGTTCGTTCGTTGGGTTATCATTGATAAGATTTCATTAAAAGCAATTGGAACTATTGAACTGTTTAATAGAACATCAGAAGATAAGTTTAATGGAATGGGCGTACTTAGACTGGATTTGAAAAGCGAATATGAAAAAGAAGAAGTTATTAAAGAAATTTTAGAGCTTATAGTTTCGCCAACTTATGAACTATTTGATTGCGAAGAAGTTATTACTAAAGTTCCTAATTACGCCATTGAAAGAATGTCAGCTGCATCGGGTATTGGTTTTACAAAATCGGATAATTTTTTAGTAGGAACACATGATGGATATTCATATAAAGACTATTGGACAATTCATAAATAAAAAATAATAGATTAACAAAAAATATAGTTAAAATTCAAGGAAACAGTAAATCGAAAAAGGTTTACTGTTTTTTCTTTGCTTAAAAACGGAAAGGAGGACACATGGAAGAAGAAAAAAGAGAGATAAAAGCACCACGACATAAACAGTTAATTATGGATATTGGGAAGGCTTATACATTCTGTTAGTCAATCTTTGTCTATTAACTTTTTGTAATATTTTTCTAACTGTTTTACATTTACGGCTCTTTTTAAAGAATCAGCATCATTTTTGTCCGTATAAGCAAGCCATTTATTATATAACGAATGTAATATCTGCTGTCCCTCAGTTGTTAAATCATTATTTGTATATGAAAGCTTAATTATTCTTTCTTCAGAGTCCAAAGGATTTACTTTTAGAAGCTTTTTTTCATAAGCAAAACGCAGAAAAGTAATGTTTTGCTGGTACAACTTATATATTCTATCCGGATATCCCCTAAAGCTTTGAAAGAAAAAACCTATATCGATAACAAGATCTTTGGCAAAATATAGCTCATGATAAACATAGTTTATGATGTTTTTTAGTTTCTCTTTATCTTCAATATCTTTGATTTCAATAAAGTTATGATATTCCCAAGAAAATAAATTAACAACCTTAAAATCAGGAATCATATCTTCTACATTTTCAAAAGTAGGAGCATAAAGAACATAGAATTTTTCCTGATATATTACTCCAACTCGTTTTCCTGAAACAAGAACGACATACTCTCCAAAAAGAGCTTCCAGCGAAAAATTATTTATCCCTTTACACTGTTTTTCAATATATTTGGCAAAGTTTTTAGTAGTCATCTATTCTCTCCTTTTGCGGGGCTGTTCCAAAGATGATATATGATACCCTCAATAAACAAATTCAGATATTTTCATATGTTTTCCTGAAAACTATCAATATGTTCAAGATAGCCGGTAGGTAAGTTTAAAATTATTCTATCAAAAGCATTAAGTATAATCAAGTTTTGTTAACATTATCTCTCTTAACTTGTAAATATACTAAAATAAAAAATCAGATTTTATAGACTTGAGAAGTATTTCGGGAGTATGTAGGCAGTAATGATGATGTGATAGTCTGGAAAGAAAAATAAGGTGAGGAAATACCGTTTTGTACATATAAATAGTGACCTCAGGTGAGATTTGTGTTAAAATTATAAAAACATATGGTTTTAAGGCTGAATTTAATGCGGAGGATGTTTTGTGTGAAGGTATTAGTAAGTGCCTGTATATTGGGCGAAAATTGTAAATATAACGGAAAGAATAATAGAAACCGGTTGGCTATTAATCTGTTAAAAAATTATGAGATTATCCCTATTTGCCCGGAGATGCTTGCAGGTATGAAAACGCCCAGACCATGTGCGGAAATTGTTAACGGGGTCGTTACGGATGAAAATGGAAATGATGTTCATTCAGAATACATGCAAGCGGCAGAGATTGCCTTATCGAAAATTGAAAATGATGATATAGGGCTTGCTGTCCTGCAGTCAAGAAGTCCTACCTGTGGTGTGAATCAGATTTATGATGGAAGTTTTAGCGGAAAACTGATTCCCGGTATGGGATTATTTGCACAGGCATTGAAGCAAAAGGGATATAAGGTTGTCGATGTTGAATCGTTTATTGATGAATCGGGTAGCAGCTAAATCAGAATTTGTATTTCAGAAGAAAGGAATTAGGTCTGAGCATGAAATTGAGCGTTGTAAAAAATGCCTTTATAAAAACACTGCCGGTAATGGCCGGGTATCTTGTTCTTGGTATTGGTTTTGGCATCCTTTTGCAGGACGCGGGCTATGGGGTATTATGGGCATTTGCAATGAGTCTGCTTATTTATGCCGGTTCGATGCAGTATATAGGTGTAAGTCTGATCTCAGGCGGTGCATCCGTAATTATGACGATTATTACAACCATCATGGTAAATGCCCGTCATCTTATTTACAGCATATCTATGATAAGCACGTACAAAGATTCCGGCCGCTATAAGCCTTATCTGATTTTTGCCTTAACAGACGAGACGTATTCTCTTCTTTGCGAGGGAAGTGTACCGGATGAAGAGAATGCAAATCTTTACCGGTTTTTGGTTTCCCTGTTTAATCACAGTTACTGGGTGATTGGCTGTGTCTTAGGAAATCTGCTGGGTTCGGTGCTTCCGTTTTCTTCGAAGGGAATAGAATTCTCTATGACAGCGTTATTCATAACTTCTTTTGTGGAACAGTGGCTTACAGCAGATAATCATGTTCCGGCTCTCACCGGACTGCTCAGCTCATTGTTTTGTCTCCTAGTATTCGGACCGGAAATCTTTCTGATTCCTGCGATGCTGCTCATTACGCTTGTTCTGACTCTTTTAAGAGGACGCCTTCAAGGTAAAAAGGAGGTAGCCGAATGAACAGAAACTTTCATGCGGCAGCTCTTATAGCTGCAATGTCGGCTTTTACGATTCTTCTCCGTTTCCTGCCGTTTGCTGTTTTCCGAAAAAAGGTTCCGAACTATGTAATTTATCTGGGAAAAGTATTGCCTCCGGCTATTATCGGAATGCTTGTGGTGTACTGCCTGAGAAATACTGCTGTGCGGATACCGCCCTTCGGGATGCCTGAGCTGATTGCCATCACTGCAATCATCATCTTGCAGGTTAAAACACGTAAATCTCTGCCTAGCATCCTGGCCGGTACAGCAGTGTATATGCTGATTATTCGACTTATATGACAAATTTTGTCACAGAAGCAATCCAAGCCGAATGTTGTAAGCGTGGTATTCGGTTCATCAGACCGGACTCTGCTTTGGACGAAGCTTTGTTAAATGACAAAATGTGGAAAGAACTGATAGAATGAAACAGATATAAATGATACAGGTATTAAAAGATAATAAATTCTTATGACACTTGTAGTATTAAATGAAAGGACAGTAAAATGGTAAGAGCTTACCCGCTTATACTTGAAGATGTTCCGTTTAGACAACATGGTATAATAGGTATTTATCAGATAAAAGAAAGGATTGCCGTACTTCACAGTGCATTTGGCTTTGTGCCACAGGAACAGCCTGAAGACGATAAAAGGATTCCAAGTTATGTTTTGCTTGATATGTTTTCAAAGGATTTTAAGGAACACAGCAAAGCTAATTTACATTATTTTCAGGAGAAATTCTTTTCTGCCTCAGACGCTGAACTGTATGAAGATGGCGGAAGATTTATATTAAATACAAAGAAGTACAAGGGATATACGGCAACAATAGAAAAGCTTATTGAAGTTTCGGATACAGCCCTGGTTGAAATTGGACAGTCGCCGGAGCCGGTCAGGCAGATATATAATGATAGTAAAAATTATAGATTCGGGGACTTGGAAGTGTATATGTATTCTCCCTTTATTATGGCTTGCAGAGATATTCACTCGGGAGAGATTGTCTGGAAAACAAAAATAGGCGGATATTTATATACGGAAGTAAAGGAAGAAAACGGTATTATTTATTTCGGAACCGATGGCAACGGCGGCAAGTTCTTCGCACTTAATTTGCAGGATGGCAGTATAATATACAGTTACAACACAAGGGGAACTTCAAACTTTATATTTTATAAAGAATGTGTCCTGTTATCTGATGAAAAGAATAAACCGATTTTAATAAAACGAAATAATGGCAGCTTATTTAAGGAGATAGAGTTTGAAAATTATATAATAACCGTATATCAGCAGATGATTGTTGTAAATGATAATTTGTATGCTATTGCATCTAAAAAAGATACTGTTTATGCAGTATGTACAGAGCTTGCTTAAATGTAAAATAAGGCAAATTATTTAATTTACCGACCGGAATTTAAAAAAGTAGTTAAGAGGACATATTTTGAATAAAAAAATAAAGAAAAGAAAAATCATTGCCGCAATTCTTATTTTGTTTATATTTTTTCTGTGGCTGAATAATACAAGCTTATTTAGTTCACATGAAAATATAGGTTATAAGTTTTTGGCACATAGAGGGCTGGCTCAGACTTTTGATGAATCGAAGGCGGGTTGGGACAGTAATACTGCGGCTATGATTGATAAACCGATTCATAACTATATTGAAAATACAATCTCATCTATGCAGGCTGCCTTTGATTTGGGAGCAGAGGCTGTTGAGCTTGATATAAAGCTTTCCAAAGATGGGCAACTCGCGGTTTTCCATGATTCAACTTTGTTGTACCGCTGCGGAGTTGAAGGAGAGATTCAAGACTATACAATGGAAGAACTGAAAAAGATGGATGTAGGCTATGGCTATACTGCCGATGGCGGCACAACATATCCGTTAAGAGGTAAAGGCGTTGGCCTAATGCCGACATTGGATGAAGTCTTATCTATTTTCCCGGATAAAAAGTTTATTGTAGAGGTAAAAGACTGGAAAATAGAGACCTATGAGGCTTTATGGAAGAAATTATCAACTATGCCTGCAGAGAAAGTAAACCTTTTGAGCGTGGTTTGTGCTAATGATGACGGAGCGAAATATCTGAGAAGTCAGAGCTCAGAACTGAAGATAATGTCGAAAAATTCTATGATTAAAGCACTGATAAAATATGAACTGTTTGGCTGGACAGGGTATATTCCGCAGGAAATAAGAAATACGGACCTTAGAATACCCCTTACATATGCTAAGCTTTTATGGGGATGGCCATATAAATTTATGGAGAGGATGGAGAAAGCCGGCACCCGAGTGGAAATAACAGCCGATGGCTCAGGTCTTTCGGAGGGCTTTGATACAGTTGAAAGCCTGAAGTCGTCTCCGAAGAATTTCCCGGGATTTATCTGGACAAACAGAATTGATATCGTAAATCCGGCTACAGCCAAAGAATAGATATTATAAACTGAGGAGGAGAAGCAGTTGGACGAGCAGGAATTAAAACAATATTTATCGGACTTAGTTTTGACATTTGCAATAAAGATGAATGAAATAGAAACCGATATTTATCTAAAGTCAGAAGAAGATGAAGATGATAAGAAAGATTGGTTTGAGGAATATAACAAGAGGTATCGCCCTGTTTTTGAAGCTTATTGTACGGATAAAAAGCGTGTTTATGGCGGAAATCCTCACAGCTTTGGCTATCCTCCGGAATATTCAGGGATTGAATCTGCATACCAAATTAAAGTTGAACTTAAAAATGAACACAAAGCAGAAGTTATCTTTAAGACAGAAACTAAGGAATTTGGTGATACAGGCTATTTATTCGTTGTTGTTAAAAAGAAAACCGGCTGGAGAATTGACGATTATAAAAGATGGAGTAACTGGAAGAAAAAATGGGTTAACGGGATTTTGTAGATATAGGAATAAAATGTTAAAATCCCCTTACTCTGAAATTATCAAAGTAAGAGGATTTTTTCTATTAAACCCAATAGGAGTGAAAACTTTATTTACTTTTACGTCCAACTGCAAAACGCAAAAGGGATTTAGCTGTAAAGGTGAAGGTCTTTGTTTTAGAGTCATAAACAGAGTTTGATATTTTTTTAACATTACCCTTCTTGTCAATAAAATATACAGCTACATTTTCAGCTTTTTCTTTCTTTCCAAGTTTGTAAGGGATTGATATGGTTACCTTACCTTTTCCAAGCTTTGTAATCTTAGTACCGCTCTTATCTGAAATCCTCAAATCATAAACAGGATGCTTGCCTATAAGCTTTTTTGCATTATCGGAAAGCTTGGTATTATCTACATTGACTGTTTTTATCTGAATATCTGAGTCTGCCTGTCTATTAAGTGATTTTAATACATTTGTTTCAAAGCTGAGTTTAATTTTATTACTTGTAAAATCAAATGTTTTTATGCCTGATTTAATAATATTCTCAAGAGCTGATTTTGAAAAATAAGCAACATTTTTAGAAATGGCAGGCTTTATATTTTCTACCGCTTCAGACTTAACAGGAGTATTCTCTGTCTTGTTAATTTGAGTGTCATCGTTTTTTGTATTGGTAGTTTTTTCACTATTTAAATCAGTATTTGCCTTATCATTTACAGATGAAGCAGAACCACCACCGAAACCGCCACCTGCGAATCCACCGGCACCACCGCCGGCAAATCCACCGCCACCGGCTGAGCCATTGCTACTACCGGCCGAGCTATTTCCACCGACTGAGCCGCTATTATCACCGGAGTTATTATTTCCGCCGGCTGAGCCACTATTATCAGCGGAGTTATTACTACCACCAACTGAGTTGCTACCGCCATTATTGGAACTACCGCCACCGGAAACATCAGGTTTAGTAGAAGGCTTGTTATCTTTGTTGTTTTCTCCCGGTACTGCATTTACAGTAACAGGGATTTCACTTGAAGCAAGTTTAAGTCCATCAGCTTTATATCTTACATTATATTTACCGGCTGAAAGTCCTGTTACTTCATTACCCTCACAGGCGGTCCAAGTCTGTTCGCCATCTTTTTGATATTCCATCTTGCGGTTTACGTAGATTATTTTACCATTTGACTCATTTCCTATAGAATTTACAGCCTTTACACCATATGGCTCCCTGACATTTTTTGGATATATTAATTGTGTATCAGAATCCAGTATGCCACTGCCACTGCTTTTTCTAATTAAATAAATAGATGAAAGGTAAATGGTGGTAATATTTATAGGCTCGGAGGAAGTTATATCATGCCAGATACCATCTCCCAAGCTGTACTTCATACCTGCTTCAATGTTTTTAAGTATACCTTCTTTAAGTCCTGTAGCCTCAAAAACAGCTTCAGGTTTAGCTTCTTTTACCACACTTATGTTTACGGTTTTTTCATTGTTTGCAATGTTATAGCCTCTTTTACTTACCTGAACAGTAAGCTCGGTATCTGTTCTAGACATTATGTCAGTAAATGAAAGCTGATAAACTCGTGAGTTGATTTTTTCTAAGCCGGTCTTATGTACGCCATTTATTTTGATATTATCCAAAGTAAGGTTATCTATGTCTTTGTCAAAGGTCAACTCTAATTTTGTTGTAGTTCCACCTTCTGCATTTAAAGGCTTAACCTCAATTAAATTTATATTTGTTGTAGGCTGTGTCTTAATGTATCCAACCTGATAGCAGTAATGATGATAATCTCCCAAAGTATTTCTCAGGTCATTATTTTCATTAATGGTAACTGTTCTGCCTGCTATTTTCTTAATGGTATCTATAATTTCATAATCAGCAATTGTATTTGGAACAGCCACATTTACATCAACATTAGGTAAGTCAGTTGAATTAATCTGAGATTTAACTATGTTTTCAAGTTCTTCTCTGTTGTTTGCAAGAATTCCATGCTTTTTGTAAGCATAGTACAGGTATTTGCTTCCATCAGCTTCGGCTCCTCCGGCAATTGAATACCATTTTTGATGGTCTTTGCCAAGCATTGGAGTATTTATCAAAAAATGCTTATAATTTCTGTGTGAAACCCAAGGAGTATCATCCCAGGTAAGGTCGATATAATACCATTTTCCATCTAATTTCACTCTGTTCCATTCATGTAATACAGGTTTCTCGGATATATTCCATCCTATAACAGTATGTCCTTCAATGTTAAGATTACTTAAAATTTTCTGAAAAGATTGTGCATAACCCTGGCACACAGCTTTTCCTTCTATCAAAGCACCATAGGCACGTCTTACAATATGTGAATATGCATATTCTATATGGTCTATCAGATAGTCATGTACTGCCATTACCTTGTCAACATCACTTAAATGCCTGAATTTATCAGCTATTTCAACAACTTTATTTTCGAGGTCGGAGTCCATTTTGTTTTTTACATTTATAACACATCTGTACAAGGCATTCTTATATTTTGCCCATACCTCGGCAGTACCTTCAGACCTGGCAGTAATAAGTCCGTCATTGCCTACAGTACAGGCTTTATTTTCAAGGTTATAATCTTCGGCAGTATATAAAATATCTTGAGGTACTCTGACTTTTACAAACCACTCTACATTATTTATTTTAGTGCCGTACTTATCAGTAAGCTGTAACTGAAAAGTATCACCAATATTAAGACTGGTTTCGTGTTCATTAATTAAGACATCGGCAATTTCGGCTTGAGTTGTTGCCTCAAGACCGGCAATTCTGGTATTTAAATCCTGTAACTCAGTATTGGAAATATTTGCTGCAAGTACACCGGTATTTATTATATGTTGACCGGATGAAGAGGCAAATGCAGGCGCAGTGCCGGTTTGCAGAAGCAAGCCTGTAGCCAGTAAACTGCAACATATACCCTTTGCAGTAGTCATAAACAGTTGTCTTTTGGTATCTTTTAGCATTTTAACTTTTCCTTCCTATTATTTTACCCGTTAATAATTTCGGCTAAATAAATTATTTCTTTAATAGTTTTTGGTTATAAACATAATGGTTACTAAAATTTTAACTCAAATACAATTAAAACGCGTTAAGTAACCGACCTGAATACAGAGTATAACATATTTAAAAGAGTTCGTCATCAAAAAATAAAAATTTATAAAGATTTAAGAAATAACGTGAATTGCTGTAGCTTGATTTGCAAATAATGAATATTTTGAGCGCTGAATAGGAACCCCGTTATAACAAATTAAGAATCATAATCTGAATAAATAGGCAAAATGTAAATAATAATGTTATAATATAGTTGCTGATAATGAAAATGTAATTACGTAAGCGATAAATAAAGGAGCATAATAATGAAGGATTTAACATCTTTGGTATTTACAGGGGATATAGGCTTTGATAAATATATGGATGGAAAATGGGATGATGACGAGCTTATTTCTAAGGAAGTATTAGAGTTTTTACATAGTGGAAATCATGTAATAGCCAATGTAGAGGGAGCTTTGATAGATGGGGCAGGTTTGGGAGATACTACAGGTGTAGGACAGCTTCTTCACTCTATGAACCCGAAGGCGGTGAAGGTGCTTGACAGGATGAAGGCTGATATCTGGAACATTTGCAACAATCATATTATGGATGCGGGAGAGGCAGGTGTGTCTGAAACTTTAAGGCTTGCAGAGCTTCATAAGGCAAAGACCATAGGTGCAGGAAGAAATATAGAAGAGGCGGCAAAACCGCTTATTTTGGAGGAAGCAGGTGGAATAGGTTTAATAAGCGTGGGCTACAGAAGGGGCTGTAAGCCTGCTGATGTAGATAAGGCAGGCTGTTTTATGTGGCATGAAACGGAAATGATAGCTAAGAAGCTTAAAGAAGTAAAGAACAAGTGCCGCTGGTGTGTGATGGTTGTGCATGGAGGAGAGGAATTTACCTCCCTGCCGTCACCTTACACAAGGGAGAGATATCTAAAATATCTTGAGATGGGGGCGGATATAGTTGTTTCACACCATCCTCACGTTCCTATGAACTATGAAAAGGTTGGGGAGAAAATCATTTTTTATTCACTTGGAAACTTTATCTTTGATACAGACTATCAGAGAGCGCAGTTTAATACAGAGTTCGGTCTGCTTGTAAAGCTTAATTTCACAAAAGATAATTATACCTGGGAAGCTTTTGGACTGAGGATAGACAGAGAAACAGAACATATAGTAAAAGAGAAGCTTCCGAGGATATTTGAAAATGTTGAAGAAGAGGAATACAAACTTTTGGCACCTTTAGCGGCTAAAATGTTGGTGGCGGCTTATAAGAGGCAGCAGATTTACTTTAAGCCCGAATATAAAGATGCTGATGAGGAAAAATGGAAGGAAAATTTCTTCAACCCTAAGAGAAGCGGCAGGGTTGAGGGGGAAGGACTGGACTTTCAGATTATGTACCCACTGGCTGAAAAGGCAGCAGAGGGAGAATGGAAGAAGTCAAAGCTTGCGGCTGTTAAGGAGTATATCTTGGAGCAGATGTAAGGAAATTTCCGGTTGCATTTTATCATTAATAATGCTACAATTAAGTTGCGAACAATTTAATTTTAAGGAGGATACTTATTATGATAATGATGTATGGAACTGATCTCTGCCCTGACTGTGTTGCAGCCAAGAAGGCTCTTGAAGAAAACGGTATAGAGTATAAATATCTGAACATAACTGACAGCCTCGGTTCTATGAAACAGTTCTTAAAGCTCAGAGATACAAAGGATGCTTTTCAGGATGTAAGGGGCAGCGGTACAAGTATAGGAATTCCGGCACTTATTACAAGCCCTACAGAAATAACCCTTGACTGGGAAGGTTATATAAGAAGTCAGAAATAACGCTTCGGTTTAAGAGTGGGAGATACATCCTGCTCTTATTTAATTTAATAGGAAATTTCTTCAAAACTTCCTATTAAATTAAAATCTCTCCGAGGGATGCTGGATTCGCGGTAAGGAAGTTTGCCTTGCTGCACCGCTCGCGCGCGAAGTGTGTGTATGCACGCACTCTTTTACTTTTGACACTTGTATCATAAAATGCTACTATAATATTAGTTAGAACTAACCAAAGTCAGAAAGAACAAGATGTTTCGTGAATAAACGGATTTAATTTTTAATAGATAGTGTCAACTGACATATGAAAAAACGTTAGTAAGAAAAAAAGCACTTTTGCACCTTGAAAACTGTAGATATTTTAGGTTGTGTTAACAGCACGCCACCCTTGACAGCACAACAAGAACTGCTGGAAGGTCGTTACCGACGGCGAAGATGATGAGAACAGTTAGTACTTCTCCGTCGCTTACAGCAGTGTAGCAGTTCTTTTATGAGCCATCAAGGGCAAGCCG
>NZ_KI535371.1:191747-193676 GCF_000160035.2 Catonella morbi ATCC 51271 | reverse complement strand
ACAGATAAGAATGTGTACGGAAGTTATAGGAGAGTTCCTATTTACCCTGCCGATGCCCTTGACAGCCGTGCTCTCAAGGTGGTGAGAAACAAGAAATTTAAGAATATAGAAAACATCAGTCATACAAGATTGGCTTACAATATTTATAAATATCTGAAGACTTCCAAATATACTGAAGTAAGTGACAATGTTCGAATAAAGTATTTTTCGGATAAAGCTTATAACAACAATAAACTGTTATATGACTCATTTTGCAGGACAGAATGTTTATGCAGATTTTCATACATACTCAGCGGATTTAGTTATTCTCATATTTTGCATCAATACTACCGCTATGATTTTAACGATACTTTAGAGGGGTTTATTTATTCACTTGGTATACCACCACAGGAATTTTCAAAGTACTATAAGCATTATAAAGAGCCTGATTATTTTGGTCTGGTACCATTTAGAGAATTGTTTTGATATTGTTGTATATTAATTATAAAAGCTGTCTTATTTTAGTTTACTAGCAAAATGTGTTTATCTTTTATAGAAAATTGCATATTTTGCTAGTATTCTATCAAAACGACAGCTCTTTTTAGAATTAGATTTATTTTATTGTTTTTTAGGATTTGATATTATTTTAGTTGCTAACTCCCATTTTTTCACTATATATATGGCATCTCTATTGTTTAATATCTTTTTTCTTATCTGTGTTTTTCCGCCTACTTTTACTCGTTCTAGTATCTCCTTGTTCTCATTTGCAGAAAAAATAAGGTTATTACTACTATCTATATGCATACTTTCAATCTCAAATTTTGTAGCATACTTATTGGTAAATGTATCATGACCAACACAAACACAATCTTCATATCTGTATTTAAGTATATGGCTTTTCGTAAATTCCTTTCCATTTTCATCTTTTTCTGCAAGTATAAAGTATAAATACCCATTTTGGTAAAACATGTCCTGTGCCTCAGTATTATCAACATTAATTTTCAGCGTATCCGGATATGTAAATGTCTTCATTTTCTCAGTATTGTATTCCACTTTATCTGTGATCTTACTTGAAAAGTAAACCCTCTGCCTTGTGTGACTGTCGCCTTGTCCGCTAAAGTGCACTATGAACTGATTGTTTCCTACAGCCGCAATTGAGCTGATATCAGCATCACCTGAGTTAATGCCTATCTTTGTTCCTGCTTCATGCTTAGTACCTTTTAGCTTCGTAGTAGATAACTTAATAATATAATTCTCATTTGTGCCTACATAAAGGTAACCACCGCTTAAAGTCAGACTATTGGCATGCCCCAATCGCTCATAATTGTGAATTCGTGATGGGGCTACAAAACCTTTTTCTTTTTTAGCTGACTTATAGTTTTTAATTACGTATAGGCACTGTTTCTTATTATCTCTACTCGATTTAACACAATATAATGTTCCATTTCCATCAATTGCTATTCCACCTATGTTGGAGCAGCCATTCACGTCTTTTATCCTATACAACAATTCCTTTTTACTCTCGATTTTTACTCTTATCTCCTTAAATATTATTTTTGTTTCCCACTTTTTATATTGGGGTTGATTTCATATCTTCATTTGCTTTCTATAGCCAATTAAGGCTATATAACATACTTTTATATTGCTGGTGCTCTTATAGAGCAAAATCTGTTATAATTAAAAACCCTTGATTTCACTTTTACCACCTCCTAGTATAATAATGGTATAGTCAATCAAGACTATTTGATTAACAAATTTCTATATGTATAACAGAAGAAGGCATTCTACCTTCATCAGATGTTATCATAAATTTTATCTTGCCTGATGGCTTCCGATAGACATAAGACAAAACATAAGGTATTATCTCTTAGGATAGGACAAAGAATGGCTACCTCCTTGGGATGCTGAACTGTCAGCATATACCTGTAGTAAAGTCAATTAGTCCATTCG
>NZ_KI535371.1:173998-191647 GCF_000160035.2 Catonella morbi ATCC 51271 | reverse complement strand
CCAAATCAATAATGATCTGGCATCTGCATCGAATTGTTTTGGATGTTTTGTTTTTTCGGATGACAGATTTTAAGATTTTTAATTCGTTATCCGTAAGTTCGATTTTATACTTTTTTGGTCTTGCCATATAAATCACCGCCGTTTCTTTTATTTTATCATAAAACGGTAAAAATAGCCAGAAATATTTTGTTAAATATCAATATGTCAATACACTAGTATAATAATGGTATAGTCAATCAAGACTATTTGATTAACAAATTTCTATATGTATAACAGAAGAAGGCATTCTACCTTCATCAGATGTTATCATAAATTTTATCTTGCCTGATGGCTTCCGATAGACATAAGACAAAACATAAGGTATTATCTCTTAGGATAGGACAAAGAATGGCTACCTCCTTGGGATGCTGAACTGTCAGCATATACCTGTAGTAAAGTCAATTAGTCCATTCGACAGGGTTTTATGTTTTAGCTGGTTGGGAGCCTTTAAGGCTATACCTGAATAACACGCTAGGTTGTGTACCTGCCGTATTGGAAATGGATTCCTATCAGAAAGGAGTTTATACTCATGACAAGCAATATTGTTTTTAACTCCGATGATTTATTCATCTCCGTTGGAATTGATGTAGGAGCGGATTTTTCATGGATGTCAATTGCACTTCCAAACCAGCAGTTTGTAGGAAAACCTTACAAACTCACTCATAACTGCATGGAGTCCCTTGAAACAGCTGTCTTTAAAATAAAAGAAGCAGAAAAGCTGTATTCTCTGGAAATCCGCATTTTCCTCGAATCCACGGGAATTTATCATTACCCACTTTTCTGCTATCTTCGTGATAAGGGTTTTAACTGCTCCGTTATTAATCCTATCATCACTAAGAATAGCACAAATATTAACATAAGAAAAGTACATAATGACCGTTTTGATTCAAAAAAAGCTGCTTTAGTTGGTTTGAAGCCGGATTTAAAGGTTTCGATTATGCCTTCTGAACTTGCACTTAACTGTAGAAACCTCTGCCGTGAATACTATTCACTTATGGACTGCCGTTCTGCTTATGCCAATAAGCTTCAGGGCGAACTCCGCATGGCGTTTCCACAGTACATTGGCATATTTTCAAAGGTAACCACTAACACTTCCCTCACCCTGCTTGAAACATACGCATCACCGAAAGCTCTTATAGACGCTGATGAGCAGGAAGTAATCAGAATTATAAAGTCTACGGCACGTTTTGGGCTTAAATATGCTGAAAATAAGTATAATGCCATAATCAAAGCTGCAAATGATGCGAATGAGTTTGGTTGTATATCCTACAGCAACATAATTCGTATCCGTCTGTACATAAGCTTCATCCGTAAGTACGATGAAGAAATATCCAGATTACTTGAGACAATGAAACAGCTTGTAAAAGCCAATGAAGATACCGAGTTTGTCAGACAGTTAAAGCTGATTGAAACCTTCAAGGGTGCAGGCTTTCTGTCAGCCATATCACTAATGGCTGAAATCGGTGACTTCTCTGCTTTCAAAAAGCCAAAACAGCTTTTTGCCTACTTTGGTCTTGATCCGGCAGTCAAACAGTCAGGCAAGTTCGAAGGAACAAAGGTTAAAATGTCAAAGCGTGGCTCTGCAATCGCAAGGAGAGTAATTCACATACTGACACTCCAGAGCATAAGCCCTGCAAGAAATGGCAATGCTAAAAATCCCGTTTTGAGGGAGTTTTACCTCAAAAAATGTGAATCAAAGCCAAAGCTTGTGGCAATGGGGGCTGTATCTCATAAGGTATGCAATATGATTTTTGCCATACTAAGGGATAGCAAGCCTTTTGAAATCATCACTCCACGGGAACACATCAGGCAATACAACTCTTCAAAGAGTAATACAGCTGCATAATTTTTTCAATGCCATCTGCACCAAGGGGGTAGTCTGTCCTTTTTTACCTAAAATAAAAAATAAGATTTTTCCCTTTTAGGTATTGACATTTATTAGCTGGACTCTACTTAGTAGCCTTGATGGATGTATTAAAAGGACGGTTTTTAAAAATATTTATTTTTTAACATTAAATATCTATACGAATATAGGTCATTTGGTGTTATAATAGGCTATGAAATAAAGTACCTATTCTTCATCAATCTGTCAGTGAATTCTCTATGATTTTACTTTGCCTGATTGATGAATATGAAAGGAGCCTATTATGAAGAAAAAACTAATTGCACTTGTACTGCTCTTTACACTGTTTTTTAGCACCTTTCCTCAAGTTACAGAGGCTAAGACAAAGCAAAAGAAGCTTGACTACAGCAAGATGCCTTACCTTGATACCCTTATATACAATAAAGACTTTAGGAAAAACGGCGTTTACAGTGCGTCTAGGAAGTATTTAAAGCTTATAGAGGAGGCTGCCAAAACAGGGAAAATAACTGAAAAATATAAGGATGCAGAGAGGTATTTTGATGATGATTGGGATTATGAACTCACATATACCAATGACTACGGTCCCAATTTTTACGGTACTCTTTCCGATAAAGGGCTTGCATTCTTTTTAAATAGGTTAAAACTTTACGAAACACCCATTTACTTAGAAACAAACTTTAATAAACTTCCTTATGAGTTTGATGATACTGTAGAAGTGAATAAATCATTACATTATATAAGCTTAAAAATTTTACAGGATAGTAATCCTAATGCCTATGAATACTATCGTAATATTGAAGATAAAATAGGATACTCCATTGCATCCCGTATGAAGTTTATAAATGACAATGCTATTTTACCTAAGAACTTCCTTAAGGATCTGAGGAAAAGACTGTCTATTAATAGGATTTATAGTCTATATATCAGTAACTACAAGAAGTATAAAGAACTTCATAACGACAACAAGTACCTCTATTACAAGAACGAAAAAGTTCCTGCTCCTTGGAGAGCTGACAACTTTTTTGTTACTCCTATTGTAATTGGCGGATATAAAAAGGGATTTAATCCCAAGACAGATAAATACCTAAACATCTTCTGCAATGCAAACTTTACATATAATGATGCCATAGATTCACCTCCTGATATTAAGGCTTATATCTATGATACATCTGGGAAGCTTTGCGATACATTAAAGCCTTCATATCAGTATAAGAGCAATTATCTGGGCTCATTCATATTTACTGTAAACAATACCGCCAAATACCTTAAAAACGGTAAATACAAGGTCATTGTTAAGATGAGGGCTAAGAACGGCAAAGATAAGCTCTACGCTGAAAAATCTGCAACTTTCACAGTTACAGATAAGAATGTGTATGGAAGTTACAGGAGGGTTCCTATTTACCCTGCAAATGGTTCTGATAGCCGTGCATATAAGATTGTTGGAGCTAAATACTTTAAAAATATAGAAAACACAACTAATACTAGATTAGCTTACAATATTTATAAATTTCTTAAGACTTCCAAACCTGTCAATGTTAAAGAACATGAATTTTATAAATATCGGTCAGTTTATGATAATAGCAAGCTATTATACGACTCATTTTGTAAAACCGAGTGTTTATGTAGATTTTCTTATGAACTCAATGAGAATTGTCGATATTACTGGCTTCTCAAACAGTATTTTGAATACTATTACAATATATTTTTAGACAACTTTTTATACTCCCTAGGAGTTCCACCACAGGAAGCTATAAAATACTATGAACATTATAGGGACTTAGCCCCTGACAACTTTAAGCTACCATTTAGAGATTTATAGCCACAAGTATTAATGGGAAGGCTTCGGTATCATACGAAGACCTTCCCAAATTATTTTATTTAGGTTATTCCAGATTGATGTTTTATGCTAACTCCCATTTCTTAACTATATATATTGCATCCATGTTTTTGTATTTTTGGCTGCTTTCATTAGCTGAGAACACTAAAGTCTTACCAACAATATGCATACTTTCAATTTCAAATTTTGTAGCATACTTATTGGTAAATGTCTCATAACCAACACAAACACAATCTTCATATCTGTATTTAAGTATATGGCTTTTCGTAAATTCCTTTCCATCTTCATCTTTTTCTGCAAGTATAAAGTATAAATACCCATCTTTATAAAACATGTCCTGTGCCTCAGTATTATCAACATTAATTTTCAGCGTATCCGGATATGTAAATGTCTTCATTTTCTCAGCACTGTACTCAACTGTATCTATTATCTCGCTTGAAAAGTAAACTCTCTTCCTTGCATGACCGTCGTTATATCCGCTAAAGTGCACTATGAACTGATTGTTTCCTACAGCCGCAATTGAGCTGATATCGGCATCGCCTGAGTTAATGCCTATCTTTGTTCCTGCTTCATGCTTAGTACCTTTTAGCTTCGTAGTAGATAACTTAATAATATAATTCTCTTTTGTGCCTACATAAAGGTAACCACCGCTTAAAGTGAGGCTATTGGCATGTCCTAGTCTTACATACTTATGAATACGTAATGGATTTACAAAGCCATTTGTTTTTTTAGCTCGCACATAGTTATTTATTACATATAAGCACTGATTCTCATCATCTGAGCTTGATTTAACACAATATAATGTTCCACTTCCATCAATTGCTATTCCACCCATGTTGGAGCAGCCATTCTCGTCTTTTATCCTAAACAATAATTCCATTTTACTCATAATCTTTCTCTCCTTTAATATTATTTTTGTTTCCCACTTCTTTCATTGGGATTGATTTCATATCTTTATTTAGCTATCTATAGCCCATTAAGGCTATGTAATATACAGCTTTAGTTAGCTGGCGCTCTTATAGAGCAAAATCTTTTATTACCAAAAGCTCTTGATTTCACTTTTAACCACCTCCTTCTACTTAGTAGCCTTGGCAAGTTTGTCAAAAGGACGTTTTTGATATTTTTCTATCATTTCCATTATGTTCAGCTACATCAGTCATTCCTTCACTAATAATGTAAGATACAAGCGTTCCAAGTGCTGATATAATGGCTGCTACCTGCTCTATTGTAAGGCTATTGACATTTAATACCGTCAACATTGCAGTTGAAAAGCCTATAATTGCAACCCAAAACTTTCTCGATGTTAGTTTTCTTCTCCAATCAACCTTAGTTTCTTCATCATTTTTAGACCCTTTCATTTCATCATTTCCTTTCTTTAATTTAGTTTACAGTTTTCTTCAACTTCTATTGGGAGATTCATAAATCTTCGATGCATATCATCCATTACTCCATTTTCTCCCAACACATGGTACTGTTTATACATATTTTCAACTGTTTGGCGATCTGAATAATTAACATAACCCTGTTTAAAGAATTCTCTGTATAAATATAAAAGCCTCTCTCTTAAAAGTGCTTGCACACCTAGCTGCAAGGCTTTTGTCTGCTTATCACTATTTTTGATACTTTTTAGTATATTTAACCAAAATCCTCCAATCAAAGACGGTATCCCAAATAGTGCGAACCAATTAAATAACGTCACTTTATCACCTCCCTTCTTTAGCTTGATGCTCCGTTCACAAATACAAGAAGTACATTTTTAATCCATATTACCTCCTACTTAATAGCCTTGGCTAAAGCTCTAAAAGGACGTCTCCTAATAATTATTTTTTAGTTTTTTTATTGCCCTTCTATAGCGATGGCTGACATTGTTCGCAATATCTCCCGTCAAATTTGCATATTCTCTAACTGACATCCCATCAAGTGCTATAGCAATTACCATCTCTGCTGTACTTTGTTTAAGAATTCTGCGTATTTTCCGGCATACTTCGTCATACTCCCAATTATCATTCCTTTCCATCTCTTCTTTACAAAATATGGTTGGATCTTTTACCTCATCCATTTGTGGCTCGAGAATAACATCATCATCTTCTTCACTACTTCTTTTACTGCTTAGTCCTCTATGCCTTTCAAACTTATGCAAATTATTGTATTCAGGTTTATTAAAACGCTCATCCCAAGTACCCTGAATAAGTAATTCCAGCTCTTTCTCAGACAGGTTTTTATCATATTTTAATGATAAGCTTTCCATTAGTTCTTCAGCTTCCTTTGAGTTCAGAGTTATTGTCTGATTTTTATTTTCATATCTGACTGTGAGTTGCATAATAAGTGCTCCTTTCTTCTAAAGAATCTCAAGAAGCGGAACACATAAAAAATCTGAATGTATTAGGACAACACCATATTGCAAAGCCAAAAATGAGCATAGTAAAATACGGTGGATACATCTTCATCTTTTACACAGTTTTAATCCTGTATTGATTCTCTATGTATCCCGCCGTCCTGATGGCCATCTCGGACTTTGAGATTAATATTTATTGGGTAGATAATTTAGTAATTGAATGCTATAATAGGCTGTGAAATAAATAGCTGATACTAATCTTTCTACCTTATACTTTGATACAATTTAATTATATTTTATCGAGTTGGTATAATTGGTTAGTGTAGTATAGGAATGGATACAGGAGGATATTGGATGCAATTTAATGAATTTGCCCAAAAGTTATCTCAAGTAATAAGAGCTGGTGCAAATACCTGTACGTTTACTAAAACCATTTTAGAAGCCATCATTATTGAAGATGGACATGATATCCTTGTTGGATATACAGAGAGCAGTTTTAAAAGTTATTTTAATGGAAAAAATAAAATTAGTGGTATTTCTAAGAAAATAGCTGTTTATGTCAGTCCTAAAGAATTTATTGAATACCTCAAATCGTTTCCTAAGAATACAACTAAACAGTTATATAATATTTTTAAGGATGACATAGATGATATAAAGCCAGCAAATACTTACGAGAAAATTGCGGAATTGTTTGCAAATATAATTATTGATGCCTCTGGCACAAAGAAAAATGGAGTTAACGGAAATAAAAAATGTGATATTTATACGCCATTAAAGTTATCTCCTAATGATACACCCAAATGTTTGCCAATAACGCAGACATTCCAAAAGTATCTTAATGATGCTTCAGTTTACTACTCTACAAAAAAAACTCTACTGTTTGCTGAAAAACCTTGTCCTTTTTATGACTTATATGTCTGTAATGATATTAAGCGTAATAAGTTATTTGAATCGGGAGAATCTATAAGAGGTGTCACTGTTGAAAAGTTAGAGCAGGAAGCAAAGTATATTATTATTCAGGGATTGGGCGGGATTGGAAAATCTATGCTGATGACACATTTATTTCTTTCTTCTGCCAAACAGGTTGAAACTACCGGAAGCATTCCTCTATTGCTTTCGCTTAAAGATTACAAAGATAATGATAGTAGTATAGTTGACTTTATACTCAAATCTGTAAATGAATATGATTCGAGCATTTCTAAAGAGGATATTATTGATTCCCTAGTGCAAAAACGCCTTATTCTTTTACTTGATGGTTTAGATGAAATACAATCCTCCATAAGAGATACTTTTAATCAACATTTAGAATCATTACTAAAAGCGTATTCTGGCAATACTATAATTATTACCTCCCGTCCTGTTCATATGTTTATTTCCTATTCTAAGTTTACAATCTTTGATATTCAGGATCTAACTAAAGAACAGGCGCTTGAACTTATAAGAAAGCTGGACTTTTGGGACAAAGAAGGCAAAAATAGTTTTATGATGGCTTTAGACAATAACCTTTACCGTACACATAAGGAGTTTGCCAGCAACCCCCTCCTATTAACCATTATGCTTATGACATATTCTTCTTTTGGAGAGGTTCCTGCTAAAATGCATGTATTCTACTCAAAAGCATATGAAACTATGGCTCGATTGCATGATGCCTCAAAGGGTTCATTTAAGCGTCCATTACATACAAAGCTTACTCCAGAAGAATTTGCAAAATATTTTGCACAATTCTGTGCCAGAACATATATGGACGAAGTCCTTGAGTTTGATTCTTTACATTTTACAGGGTATATGAAAAAGGTTTTAAAAACTGCTGATCCAGAACATCAAAATAGCTTACCTCGTGATTTTTTGTTGGATTTAACGGAAAATCTGTGTATTATGTATAGTGAAGGAGAACGATACTATTTTATTCATCGTTCTTTTCAAGAATATTTTACAGCTGTTTACTTTGCGTCAGAATATGATACGAACCTTGTTAAAGTAGGAAATTATTTTGAAAACTTAAGAAATCGTTCCTATACAGACAGAACATTTGACATGCTTTACGATATGATTCCTCAAAAAATAGAACGTTTTATATTTCTTCCATTTTTAGAGAAACTAATAAGTGGTTTTGAAAAAGAAGGGAAAGATGAATATTGGGAGTTCTTAAAAACCATATATCCTGTTCTTTACTTTGAAGAGGGAGATGTGGGAGTTTCTTACTTAAATATTGCAAGCTCATTTTTATATCGTTTTATTATATATGATAAACATTTAGACGTTGTATCAGAGCTTGAATATTGTGATTGGCCTAGCGAAATATATGAATTACCTGCCAGAAATTGGGTTAATGCTTATAGTAATTTTTTGATTGATGAGGCTTATGATAGATTTCCGGATTATGATTCTATCCCACGCAACTTTCTCCTATCAACTGAATTGGTTGAAGAGGATGACATTCCTTCCCTCTATTCTGACTACTTTGGAGATCCGGAAGCGGAAGGTATGACAATTGATATTGAAATCTCTGAACTTATAGAAGAACCTGAACAGTATATTACGCTAAAAAACTATATGGAACAGGATGACTTCCCACTTTTTCGCGAGTATAGGAATATTAAAAACTATTATCATAACTTAAAGGAACGTACTAAGTTGGAAACATCATCCGATGACCTATTTGATAATTAAGAAAGGATAATTGATATGAAGAAAAAACTAATTGCACTTGTACTACTCTTTGCCCTGTTTTTTAGTACCTTACCTCAAGTTGCAGAAGCTAAGACAAAGCAAAAAAAGCTTGACTACAGCAAGATGCCTTACCTTGATACCCTTATATACAATAAAGACTTTAAGAAAAACGGCGTTTACAGTGCGTCTAGGAAGTATTTAAAGCTTATAGAGGAGGCTGCCAAAACAGGGATAATAACTGATGAGTTTAAAAAGGCTGAATTATATTTTGACAAGGATATTGGCTATGAATTTACATATACAAATGACTATGGTCCCAATTTTTACGGTTCACTATCTGACAAAGGGCTTGCTTATTTTATGGACAGGATAAAGCTTAAATATACTCCAATTTATTTGGAAACAGACTTTAGTGAACTTCCTTATGAGTTTGATGATACTGTAGAAGTGAATAAATCATTAAAATATATAAGCTTAAAAATATTGCAGGACAGAAATCCAGAGGCCAATGAATATGATTGTAGTATGGAAGATAAAATAGGAAATTCCATTGCATCCCGCATGAAGTTTATAAATGACAATGCTATTTTACCTAAGAACTTCCTTAAGGATCTGAGGAAAAGACTGTCTATTAATAGGATTTATAGTCTATATATCAGTAATTACAAAAAATATAAAGAACTTCATAACGACAACAAGTACCTGTATTACAAGAATGAAAAAGTCCCTGCTCCTTGGAGAGCTAACAACTTTTTTGTTACTCCTATAGTAATTGGCGGATATAAAAAGGGATTTAATCCCAAGACTGATAAATACCTAAATATCTTCTGTAATGCAAACTTTACATATAATGATGCCATAACTTCGCCTCCTGATATCAAGGCATACATATACGACAAATCGGGTAAGCTTTGTGATACATTAAAGCCTTCATATCAGTATAAGAGCAATTATCTTGGCTCATTTATATTCACTATAAAAAACACAGCCAAATATCTTGAAAACGGCAAATACAAGGTAGTGGTTAAAATGAAGGCTAAAAATGGCAATAATAAGCTCTATGCTGAAAAATCTGCAAAGTTTTTAGTTACAAGTAAAAATGTTTACGGAAGTTATAATAGAATTCCTATATATCCTGCCAATGGTTCTGACAGTCATGCACTTAAGACAGTTGGCGCTAAATATTTTAAGAATATAGAAAACACTACCAATACAAGGCTGGCTTATAACATTTATAAGTTCGTTTTAACTTCTAAGACAATTGATGTAGATGATAAAGTATGGGAAAAATATCATTCAGTTTATGATAATAGCAAGATGTTATATGATTCATTTTGTAAAACTGAATGTTTATGCAGATTTTCTTACAATCTCAATAGATTGCGTTATTACTATGTCTTGAAGCATGACTTTGATGATTTAGCATTGGATGGCTTTTTATATTCACTCGGAGTGCCTCCACAGGAAATTACAAAATACTGTAATCATTACCAAGGAGGTAGTTGTTCCGGATTCACAATACCATTCCGTCCAATGTAATCTCCTTTAATATCTAAAGTAAGGCTGCATAGTGTTGCAGCCTTACCCATTTAGCTATTATTATTTGTTTTCGTTAGGTATAGTTATTTCTTTGGATGCTAACTCCCAATTTTCAACGGTATAGATTGCATCCCAGTTATTTACTGTCTTTGTCCTTGTTATCATCTTTCCATTTACTTTTACTTTTTCTTTTATTACCTTACTCTCATTTACAGAGAATACTAACTTTTTGTCAACTATATACATGCTTTCGATTTCAAATTTTTTAGCCTTTGTATTTGTAAATGTTTCATGCCCAACATAAGTGCCACTTTCATAATGATACTTAAAGATATGGCTTTTCGTAAATTCCTTGCTTTCATCATCCTTTTCCGCAACTATAAAGTATAAATACCCATCTTTATAAAACATGTCCTGTGCCTCAGTATTATCAACTTTAATTTTCAGCGTATCCGGATATGTAAATGTCTTCATTTTCTCAGCACTGTACTCAACTGTATCTGTTATCTTGCTTGAAAAGTAAACTCTCTGCCTTGCATGACCGTCGTTATATCCGCTAAAGTGCACTATGAATTGATTGTTTCCTACAGCCGCAATTGAGCTGATATCAGCATCACCTGAGTTAATATCTATCTTTGTTCCTGCTTCATGCTTAGTACCTTTTAGCTTAGTAGTGGATAACTTAATAATATAATTCTCATTTGTGCCTACATAAAGGTAACCACCACTTAAAGTGAGGCTATTGGCATGTCCTAATCTTTTATACTTATGAGTACGTAATGGGTTTACAAAGCCATTTGTTTTTTTAGCTCGCTCATAGTTATTTATTACATATAAGCACTGATTCTCATCATCTGAGCTTGATTTAACACAATATAATGTTCCATTTTCATCAATTGCTATTCCACCCATATTGGTATAGTCTTTATTATCGTCAATTCTATATAATAGTTTCATATCACTCATAATCTTTCTCTCCTTAATCATTAATCTTTGTTTCCCACTTTTTATATTGGGATTGATTTCATATCTTCATTTGCTGTCTATAGCCAATTAAGGCTATGTATTATACAGCTTTAGTTAGCTGGTGCTCTTATAGAGCAAAATCTTTTATTATTAAAAACTCTTGAATTCACTTTTACCACCTCCTTCTACTTAGTAGCCTTGGCAGATGGATTAAAAGGACGGTTTTAAAATATTTTTTTTATATTAAATATCTATACGAATGTAGGTCATTTGGTGTTATAATAGGCTATGAAATAAAGACCTTATGCTTCATCAATCTGCGAGTCACTTCTCTGTGATTTTACCTTACAAGATTAATAGCTATGAAAGGAGCCTATTATGAAGAAAAAACTAATTACACTTGTACTCCTCTTTGCCCTGTTTTTTAGCACCTTTCCTCAAGGTGCAGAAGCTAAGACAAAGCAAAAAAAACTTGACTACAGCAATATGCCTTACCTTGATACCCTTATATACAATAAAGATTTTGAGAAAAACGGTGTTTACAGTGCGTCTAGGAAGTATTTAAAGCTTATAGAGGAGGCTGCTAAAACTGGGAAAATAACTGAAAAATATAAGGATGCAGAGGGGTATTTTGATGATGATATGGATTATGAGAGTATGTGAAACTTTTTCTGTAAATAGCTTTTAAGCAATAGGTCTTCTATGATAAAATATAAATTATAGGAGGCCTTTTATTATGGCAAAAAGAGAAAAGAAACCGGTACACAAGGTTGTAATGACTGAAGGTAAAAGAAACATAATTCAGCAACTACTTCAAGAGTATGATACCTAAACAGCTGAAGACATTCAGGATGCACTTAAAGATCTGTTGGGTGGAACCATCAAAGAGATGATGGAAGCAGAAATGGATGAACATCTTGGATATGGTAAATCTGAGAGATATGAAAGTGATGACTACAGAAACGGCTATAAACCTAAGATGGTTAACAGCAGCTATGGTCAGGTCGGAATTGAGGTTCCTCAGAATCGCAAGTCTACTTTCGAGCCTCAGATTGTTAAAAAACGTCAGAAAGACATTTCAGACATTGACCAGAAGATTATATCTATGTATTATTTCTCCAATCCTTTATATTGATGCTATCCATTATTCTGTGCGTGATAACGGTGTAATAAGAAAGCTTGCTGCATATGTCATCTTAGGTATCAATACTGAAGGGAAGAAAGAAGTGCTTACAATACAGGTAGGTGACAATGAAAGTTCAAAATACTGGCTATCTATACTAAATGAGCTTAAAAACAGAGGAGTAAAGGACATCCTTGTAATCTGCGCTGATGGTCTTACCGGTATAAAGGAAGCCATTGGAGCAGCCTTTCCTAAAACAGAGTATCAAAGATGTATCGTTCATCAGGTTCATAATACATTGAAATATGTACCTGATAAAGACAGAAAAGCATTTGCGACAGATTTGAAGAACATTTACCAGGCCTCCGATGAAAAAAAAGCTCTAGCGGCTTTGGAGCAGGTGACTGAAAAATGGACACCAAAGTATCCTAACTCAATGAAACGCTGGAAAGATAACCGGGATGTTATTTCTCCTATTTTCAAGTTTTCTTCCGTTGTTAGAAAGGTAATTTATACAACCAATGCTATAGAATCGCTTAATTCTACATACCGTAAGCTAAACCGCCAGAGAAGCGTATTTCCAAGCGATACAGCCCTCCTTAAGGCTTTGTATTTAGCCACTTTTGAGGCAACCAAAAAATGGACTACCACAATACGAAACTGGGCACAGGTCTACGGTGAGTTAAGCATTATGTATGAGGGTCGACTGCCTGAATAAAATACAGGTGTAAAAGACACGGGTGGCTCAGCCACCCTGTATTGACATACACTTTTTTTACTGTTATATATAACACAAGGGTGAAAATCCTATCTTAAAGATTTCCACCCTACATTATCATAGGAGATTTTTATTTACAGACTTTTCTTCATAGTCTCCAATTAATATTTCCTTATACCAAAAATAACACTCAATAATTTTGTAACAAGCACAGTAAGTGTATATGCACTTTAAAAAAATTGATAAAATATCCTTCGTTTTCACTCTGGTCTATTTTATCAATTTTTAACTTGTTGGTGAAATCCCCAATCCCTTATAAATATAACTTTCTTTTTTTAATTCTTACAAACTAAAAGTTATATACCCAAATGAATAATATAATAATTTTGTTTTTCTAATGCTATCGAATAATTTTTTAAATGATCAATTACACTAATAAGATGCTGTTTATTTATTTTTATATCTTCATATCTTCCATTCTGATTTTCAAAAAATATGTAATCTCCTGTTAATTCTATTATTTCTGGAGCTTGTTTAAATATATCATACCATCCACTAAAAATATTATACATTATTACTGAAGATATCTTATCTAATATAGTAATTCCATATCTATTCAAACCTTTTGAAGTATTTAAATTAAAATCCGATAGTGTCTTTGAAGGAATCCAAAATAATGTATCTTCTAAGTATGAAAATAACTCATCTTCTAAATATATTTCTTCAATAATTTTAATATTTTCTGTTTTATTTTTTTCAATTAATCTATTATAAATTATTTCATAATTTAATAAATTAAAATCATTTATCTCGACTAAATAAAACTTATGTATTAATGACATATTAATCTCCTAAACTAAACCTTTTATTAGCTTCGACCATAACTCACTAATAATCCTGTATTTTTACTTCCACTAATGTCTACATACTTTCCATTTTTTCCCAACGCGTTACATTTTTTAATTTACCTGATACATGAGAACTTGATGCCCCACTTAAATTACTTCTAAATGACTGTGCACTGTTAACATATGAAACTATATTACTAATTCCTAATTCTCCAGAATGTCTCATAAAATGATACTCCAAACATGCTTCAGTTGTTGAAAAACTTCCTGATGCCCATAAGTTCAATAAATTATTAGGAATATTTCTTTCCCCTGGCGTCTCTGATGTCCCAAGCGAATCTCCACCATCCATAGCAACAGTATATACCTTTATATTTTCATGACATTTAGTCATATTAATATAAACAGTATGTGTACTCATTCCAGGCATTACATTAGATAACGAAAATTTTCTAAATGTGGCGCTACGCGCCCTTATTTATAAGACATATTTTTCGATTGGAGGCGATTTTATTTGTTACCTGTTAACTGTGGCAGCCATGCCGACTACCAAAACTTTGTTGTTACTAATCTTCGTAAATATTATCCTAACCCGAATGCAATTTCCCACTCTACATGGGATATCATTGAACGTTTTTGGACTTTGGATTTATCTTACACTGATGAATTCATGCGTGATAAATACTCTAAATTCGGTCCGGCTCCAAGAACACCTTCCTGCATGCAACGCTCTTATCTTTTATCCATTGATTTTAAGGTTACTTCCATAACCGATTGGGCGGCTCAACTTAAAATCAATCCTTTGTACGCAATACTCAGCGGTTTCGAAGTAGAAAATACACCGGGTGTCGGTACTTTTTATGATTTTTTTAATCGCTTATGGGATTCTGAAGATAATAATCTTTCTCCCGGGATTCATCCCGTAAAAGCGAAAGTAAAGAAACCACAAAGCAAAGGTGCAAAAGCTGCATCTGTTGAAAAAGTAATCGTTGGCCAGTTGATTACTCAGCTTGACCACACTACTTTTATTCCTGAACAGCAGCCTTATCATTCACTGCTTCAAATTTATAAAAAGCAGTTTCTTGATGTGTCTGTCTCTAAAGGATTAATTAATGCTGATTCTTTATCTGTAGCAGGCGACGGTACTCCGGTTGTTACCTCTCACAGAATGAGAAGCAACCGTATTTGCTGCTGTCACAAAAATGGTATTTCCAAATGCAGCTGTGACAGATACTTTTCCCCACCGGACTGTGATATCGGATGGGATTCTTCCAGAGACTGTTGGTATCATGGATATGATTTATATATGCTGGTTGCATCCGATTCTGAAAGCGACCTGCCTGTTTTTCCTTTATTAAATCCTGCTTCCAAACATGATTCTCATGGATTTTTAGAAACATTTTTCAGAATGAAATCCTTTCTTCCTGATTTCATTGTTACAAAGCTGCTTTTAGATTCTGCCCATGATGCAATGCCCATCTACGAATACTGTAAACAGGAAAACATCACACCCTTCATTGATTTGAATGAAAAACGTGGTATCAAAGTCAAATATAAAAATGACTTTACCATCGGTAAAGATGGTGTTCCTGCGAACATCCCTGCTCTGATTCAAAATATGGCAGAACAGTGCATCTTGCTGGGAAGGACAATCCAAGACTGATTAACATACCACCTCGTGACAGTGCAGAATGGAAAAAGGAATTTAATGCAAGAACTTCTGCAGAACGTTCCAATAAGCGTGAGAAATTAGACTTCAAATTAGAAGACGGCAGACTCCGCTCTACTAAGATGTGGTACTGCCGCCTCTATCACATCATGATGCTACAGCATCTTGATGCATGGGATTTGCCCTATGAATCCACCCTACAAAAGTTGATTTTAGAAGTGGCATAATCTTATGATTATTATACACATTTTAAGGCATAGCGACAATGGTTATGTCTGTTTTTCATGCTTATTTTTATTTCTTTTCGCTTTTTTCGGATAATATTCACTTTTCAATGTCCATTTTCAGCTATGCTGACTATAAGCACTCAAGATTCCGAGAGATTATTATTACTTTTATTATTATAGTAACAATATATCATACTTTATTAATCTTGTTAATAATATTACTATTTTGGTTGTTAGAAAAGTTATTTATACCACGAACGCTATAGAATCGCTTAATTCTACATACCCTAAGCTAAACCGCCAGAGAAGCGTATTTCCAAGCGATACAGCCCTCCTTAAGGCCCTGTATTTAGCCACTTTTGAGGCAACTAAAAAATGGACTACCACAATACGAAACTGGGCACAGGTCTACGGCGAGTTAAGCATTATGTATGAAGGGGCGACTTCCTGAATAGAATACAGTGGTAAAAGACACGGGTGGCTTAGCTACCCTGTATTGACATACACTTTTTTACTGTTATATATAACACAAGGGTGAAAATCCTATCTTAAAGATTTCCACCCTATATTATCATAGGAGATTTTTATTTACAGACTTTTCTTAATAGTCTCTTATAATTTAGTCGTAGCTCCTATTTTACTTCTTATCTTGTATAAACTAACTTATCCTCAAGTCCCCCAAATCCACCTTCTATGCTTCTTAGATATACATATTTAATATTATCAAAATTACCCTCTAGCTTATACTTAAATTTTCCGTCTTTTGTTTCCATTCTATTGGAAAAAACCATTATACATAGTTTATCTCCCTCTTTTTCATATTTTATTTCTTCACACTCTAGCCTATTAATAGCTTTACCTTCAACAATTATCACATTATCCGAAAAATCAATTTTATCAATGCGAACATCATTAGCAGATAATAAAGTTAAACCTCTTTTTATATATTCCGGCATATTTTTTCCCCATCCTACAAAAAGATATAAAAAAACAGACAGGATTAATATAACAATGAACCAAATTAAACTTAAAATTATTTTTTTACTTTTTGACAATGATTTAAATTTAATTAATAAAATCAAACCTAAAATAATAAATAAGGTTAAAGAAGCAAAAAAAAGTATAATTATTAATTATATTAGGAATTATTCTATTTTTAATCATAACTTCTCTCGCCTTTCTTATCTAAAATATAAAGCTCCTTTATAGATTGATGGACTACCTGCCCATAATGAAAAATTATATTCTTTTTTCTCACCCCAGTTAGATGTCAATATTTTTTTCATATATAATCCAACCTTTTTTCCCAGCTTTAGTCTATAAACTCTGAAAAATCTATATACAAATCATTGTAAATATTAACCTTAATTTCATCCTTAAAAGAATAAGTCTCGGCTTTAAACTCTGATTCTTCAAAATAATACACCCATACACTTTCCTTTGCAGGATCAACAATCCAGTATTCTTTTACGCCTGCCTCAGCATAAAGATTCAACTTAAGCACATAATCATGCCTTGGATTACCCGGAGATACAATTTCTATTATCCAGTCAGGGTTTCATGCAATTATTCAATCCAAAAGAATCCTCTTTCAATTATTGTATTTATAAATATAATTATCACCTTTTCTTATATCCCATTTTAGAATTTGAAAACTAGTGTACTGGCACATTGATATTTAGCATTACAACAACTTCCTATCTGGAAGCTGTTGTAAACTTAGGATACAATGAATTCAACTTTACTCTGGCATCAACAGTTCGAAATTGCCAGTTGACCTTTGCTGCGAAAATATTTCGCTCGACTTCCCAGGC
>NZ_KI535371.1:0-173898 GCF_000160035.2 Catonella morbi ATCC 51271 | reverse complement strand
TCATCCAAATCAATAATGATCTGGCATCTGCATCGAATTGTTTTGGATGTTTTGTTTTTTCGGATGACAGATTTTAAGATTTTTAATTCGTTATCCGTAAGTTCGATTTTATACTTTTTTGGTCTTGCCATATAAATCACCGCCGTTTCTTTTATTTTATCATAAAACGGCAAAAATAGCCAGAAGTATTTTGTTAAATATCAATATGTCAATACACTAGTGACATCTATTCAAACAATTCTCCCAAACCAAGCAGTAATGCTCCATCTTCTTCAGCATGACGTATGACTGAGGCTTCATACCCTGATTTGCTTATAAAATACATATATTTTTCTTTTATGTCAGGGAAGGCAAGCATTGCATTTTTTAAATCTTCATACTCTTTATGTGGCATTGGGGAATTTGTAAATTTACATTCCACAAAAATTCCTTTTTTACCCGTCTTATCTATCATAAGTATATCAACATCATCCTGTGCCTTAATGTGCAGATTATTGCCCCACCATTTTCCTATCATAAATGGTACAAATGGCAATCTGCCTTTTTTGGCCTTTTTAACAAAATACTCCGTACATATTCCCTCAAACGCATCTCCCATATAATCAGAGATTCCTTCCATTATCTCCTTTGAAGCCGCATCAGCCCCCAACATTTCATAATACACATTGTTAGTAAACTCATATCTAAACCAAAACCTGAAAAAGTTATCTGTAAGCTTGTATATTCCTTTACGGCTACCCTCTCCTTCACCACAAGGAACTTTTTTCTCCACAAGTCGCATTGTCTGCAATACTAATAGATATTTTGATACTTTATTCCTTTCTTCATGCAGATAATCGGATATCTCCAGAACCTTATTTCTCCCATTTGCAATTGCACCGAGAATGCTATTGTATACGTTAGGATCTCTAAGTTCTGCCCTAAGGAGATTTAATGGTTCTTCATTTAAATAAGCTCCTTTTTTTATGATATTTTTTGCAATGTTTTCTTCGATTGACAAATAGTCATCAAAAGCTTCCAGATATCTTGGAACTCCTCCAAGAATACCATATGCAATGAGTTTCTGTTCATAAGAATACTTAGGGTAAAACAGGCTACTCTCATAATAATCAAACGGAAGCACTTCAAGGCTTGATGTCTGCCTGTTGTGCAGAGGGCTCTTGTTTCCCATAATATCTGACTCCATAAAGCTTACAGAAGAACCGCAAAGTATCAAAAATATGTTTTTGTTATTCTTCCAAAAATGATCAATCACATGTTGCAATATTGATTTAATAGTAGGATTTTCTTCTGCTATAAATGGAAATTCATCAATTATTATTAGAGTTCTCACAGTTACCTTTTTGTCAATGTACTCAAATGCAGCCCTCCACCCCTCAAAGGAAGCAATAAAGGTTCCATCAAGTTTTAGCTGTACCATTTTGGAAAAATCCTGCAGGTTTAGTACATCATTTTTCTCCTGTGCAGGAAAAAAAACAGCATTTTTATCTTTTGCAAATTCCTGCAACAATGTTGTCTTTCCAATTCTCCTTCTGCCATACATAACAAGATACTCAAATTTATTACTTTCATACAAAGAATTAAGCATTTCTAACTCATTCCCACGCCCTATCATATAATTACCCCTTGTTTTCTTTAACTACTTATGGGTAGTCTACCTATGGGTAGTCTATCAATATTTTAGGCAAAAGTCAAATAAGTATTTCAATCCGGTATTCTTTTTCTCCTGACTCAGCATAGAGATTGAACTTATCAAAAGAATCCTCTTTCAATTATTGTATTTATAAATATAATTGTCACATTATTCTTATGGAAGAGTGGCATTTTTATCTATTACCTCTCGCCATTTCTTAGACTCTTCTGTTTCTATAATTGATGAAAAAATATCTTTATATGTATTTTCATAACCATCATTCTGACTACGTACTACCTCCCAATAGTTGCTATACAGCTTATTTACAGCTTCTTCATCAATTATAAGTTTCATAGCCTCTTTTCTTTCCTTATCATCCCATAAAACGGAGTAATTAAACTGTTTTACTTCCGGAAAGAATGATACTATTTGATAACTGATGGAGTGCTCACCCATAATGAAACATTATATTTCTTTGATATAAATTTTAATTCCAAGTCCATAAAGAATAATATCCATTCATATTACAAAAAACTTCACTCTTAGTACCGGTTAAATGATTGTAGAATACATACATACTTCCAAGTCGTTCTTCCTCTATCACATCATAACCACTATCTTTCATATATTTTATAAATACATCAGCAGATGGCTTGGCTAGTACAATCTTGGGGTCTTTATTTAATTCTATAATTTCCACATCACTAAATTTAATCTTAATCAACCCCTCAATTACAATAATAGGATTCCAAATTTGGAATTTTATTATACTCACTAATATTAATATAACAACAGGTGCAATTATAATTGGAAATCTCCTAGTTAACTTCTTTAGCATAATATTCCTCCATCCGTGCACTAATTCTTAGTACTGCAGCCCCTTACTTCATTATATTGTGGTTTAATCTTTCTTTTCAATTACAGAAAAAGTGGTTATGGTAATACCTGCAATTCCAATTATAAGAGAAACTACTTCCATTCTCGTAGAGCACAATTGAAACAAAATAGCAAAAAGTAGAACGCTTATTCCTAATAGACTTTTTTTCATGTTTCACCTACCTTATTTAACTAAATCAATCAAAACTATTGCTTCATATGTATTACGGTAGTTTACAACATCATCATTGGAATCACCTCCTTTAAATAGACCACTATTATCCTGTGATCGTTTTAAAGTAACTTTTATATTATGGGTCAGTTCTCAGACTATAAGTAACATCTTCAAAACTTGTTTTCTGATCCTTTTTGAGTACTATTTTTTGCTTCAACCGAAAATTCATCGGAGCTTAAGACTTTCTCTTCTTCCCTAAGCTTTTTGAGGTATTCTTTGTTTCTCTTTACATCTTCAATGTGCAGGCCTAATGCTATACACAAAAAAATTAAACCAAATATAAGAGACCATGTATTAATCCAAAAGAATCCTCTTTCGATTATTGTATTTATAAATATTATTATCAAAAGACAGCCCTGTATAATATAATAAATTATTGAGTCAGGGAGTCTTATACGTTTCAAAAATATACTCATTTTCATATAGTACCACTCCTATCTATTCAAAAATTTCTTATTTTCACAAAGTTAATTCCCACATCACTAAATTAAATCTTAATCAACCCTAAGAGTATTTTCTTTCAATCGGTGTTTTATATTTTTTGAGTCTGTATCCTTAAATGCAATCAACTTATTAAAATATATATTACGCTCTTTTAACCTTTTATTATTTTTCATAGTACTCTCACCCCACCCTATGATAGAAGTATACCCTAAACTTTTATTATTTCTAAGTTTAGGGTATTGATAACTTAAACTTTTATTATTTCTAAGTTTAGGGTATTAATTACTTTTTTACAGGCATCAAGACACTGTGAAACAAAATTAGCAAAATCCGAGATCCAATCAGGATAGTTTTTATTATTTAACTTTGATTCCATATCTATGGGCTCTGTCATTGTATTACCCGTTCCCATATCTTCAATATATAAAGCAGCTCCTATTTTCATCTCTTCCGATAACTCATTCCAACTCTTCTTTAAGATTTCTATATTCTTTTCAGTTGTATTTACCGTTGCGACATAGTCCGGATTAAGGTGTTCATTTATATAAATAGCAATGCTCTCGTACCCATCCGGTTCATTATTATTACACTTTCTGTCTAATTCTGCTTCTTCCTCTTCTGTATAATAAACCATCATTTCCATTTTACATAACACATTGTCTGTAGCTCTTTCTATAAGTTCTTCTTCAGACATATCTACATACATCTCTTTGTACAGCTTATATACATCTAAAAAATCAGATGAAAATTCACTTATTTTCTCCTTATCCAGGCTTGGATCGGAAGCCAGAGCTGTCTCCATAAATTTATCAACCTTATTTTGCAGTTCTAATCGCCCATCTTCTAATTGATTATCAGCATTCTTGTCTACAGTAATATTACCGGGTTTTGCAAATACATCTATGGGGAACATTATTATAGCTGCTGATACTATTAACCCTAAGCATACACCGAACATTTTATTTTTTAACATTCATTTTCCTCACTTTCAATCATAATTTTGTACTACAATTTCTCTTAAGAAATATAACACTCCTCGCTAACTACTTTTTATCAAGTTATCTCTGTTATGCACCTTTAAATTGCTATGCGTGAAAATGCAGCTCCTGTTTAACTTCTTAAAATCACAATATATCAGTGAACATAATCCGTAACCACAGTATCAAAATCATATGATAAATCTTTTTTCTTAAACCATAAATCAGGTACACCGCCTACCATCGACACTCTGACCCAAGCATCTTTTCGCTCTTCAATATCACAAGAAGCACTTACCGCTCCTTGTTCTTTCCCATTAACAGCATCATATCCTACTGCCTCATGAACTACTGCCTGATTTGCATTGTCCACAAAAGAAGATGGTTCAAAATTGAGCTTACTTTTTTCAACGCTTCCCCGAGTACGCGGAATATCACCGGATACTTTAGTAACTCTGCAAATCTCATCTTTCTCATCTATCACTACAACTATATCATTTTTCTTAAGAGAACAATCAACATCTTCATCCATATCCAGACGAACTGTATCTCCATCTGCATTTGTCGTTATCACATAAGGCTGTTTTAAGTTAACATCCTCTGTTAACATAGCGATTTTACCGTTAAACTCTTTGAATTCGGGTTTCTCTTGATTTGCCTGTGAACTCTCATGTGAGCTTAGATGTGAACTCTGATTAATTATGTCCTTCGAGGAAGTCTGTTCTGTATTCTCAGTTTTTGCACAAGCAGTCATGATAACTAACGCTAATACGATTAGACTTAAAATTTTTTTCATACTTAATCACTCCTTTCACATTTTAACTTAAGCAAGTAATCCCTCTTACTTGTCTGTAAATGATTCTGATGTCTCATAAAGCTCCACTCACTTAATATATAGAATATTTTTAATTTATATTATAATATTTATAAAAATAGTCAAAATTATGGTAACATTCTTACAAAATGCTTGTGGCTAATATATTTACCGATTATATATACTGTATCCCATTTCTTTGCATAAACTCAGATCATTAACTTAAATTTCTATTTTCCTAAAATAATAAATAAATATATATACTGTACTATTATCCCATCTTAGTGTATAATTTATTATATATTGATAATATGCTGTGTTTACCTATACTAAAGTACGCTTTTTATATAGGTGGCAAAAGTATACTATCTTATTCGCAACACACATTTATTATATGACCGTGTAATGTGAATAATATTAATTTTTTTGTTACGAGGAGGATTTATAATGGAAGAAAACAACAATCAGAATGAATTGCAGCAGCCAAGTGGGGCAAATCAGTCAAATGCCGGCGGAAACCAAAATAATAACGGTAATGACAATTTTAATCAGGCGTATGAGAAAATAGCTGAAGCTGCCAAGGATGGGGGAAAAACATTTTTCTCAAATATTTTGAATTTTGATGTTATGATTTCCACAAAGCTTATTAAGTTGCTTTATTTCTTAGCTCTTATAGGTGTTGTGATATCAGCTATTACAACTATGCTTTCACGCAACCCTTTTACAGGAACAAGTAACTTTGTTTGGGGACTTCTCATCCTTATATTCGGACCTATAGGTGTGAGAGTTTGGGCAGAGCTTATGGTAGTAATCTTTAATATCAATGACAATCTTGCCAAGATAAAGGATTACTTTTATAATAAAAAATAATTTTAAGGAGAGTGCTGTTTGAGAAAGTACAACACAAAGGAGATTGTAGGCTAACCGGGAGGTTTGTTTATAATCACAAGCCTCCCGCCAAAGTGCAGTTGAAGTCAACAATTTTCAGGAGGAAAAAATAAATAATGAATAAAAATGACTATATCATTCGTTTAGAGGAAAACAAAGACTACAGAGAAGTTGAGAACCTTATCAGGGAATCATTCTGGAACATTTACCGCCCCGGCTGTGGTGAGCATTATCTAATCCATGTACTTAGAGATGATCCTGCCTTTGTAAAGGAACTGGATTTTGTTATGGAAAAAGATGGCATTATCATAGGTCAAAATATGTTTATGAAAACCATAATCAAAGCTGATGACGGTAAGACAACAGAAGTCCTTACAATGGGACCTATTTGTATAGCACCCGGGCTTAAACGCAAGGGCTATGGTAAAATCTTACTGGATTATTCCTTGGAAATGGCCGCAAAACTTGGTTTTGGAGCTGTACTTTTTGAGGGCAATATCGATTTCTACGGTAAAAGCGGATTCGATTACGCAAAAAAGTTTGGAATAAGCTATAATGACCTGCCGGCCGATGCAGATACTTCTTTCTTTCTCTGCAAGGAACTTATTCCCGGATATCTTGATAATGTAACCGGTGCCTACCTTACACCACAGGGGTACGAGGTAGATGAAGCTGATATTGAAGAATTTGATAAAGGCTTTCCACCTAAAGAAAAATTAAAATTACCGGGACAGATATTCTAAATGAAATGGGGCTCCTCACTGTTTTAGTATGGTGGGGAGCTTTTTTAATTTTAACAACATCTAATACAGTAGCCTGAATAAACATAGGAAATGATTATAACCCTATGATTTGGCTCAAAGATAATTATAACTTTATTGTTAAACAGCATTAATAATGATATAGTATCAATAGATATATAATCAGATAAATTTTATACAACTTTATGATGGCAGTTTCGAATGATAAATTCTAAGCGAGCGCATTAGGCGAAGCGAAGCGGATGCCGGAGCGAAATGTTATCATTCGAAGCGTCAACTTAGTTTGAAAATCTAGGGTAACGACTTATAATTTACTAAGGAGGCAGTTTATGACAAAAGAAGAACGCGCTAAGAAATGGTTTTGTAATATACCTGATGCTGAATCCATAAGCTTAGAAACCAAAATGAATATATGTGATAAAGCAGCAAAAAGAATGATTATTATATTTTTCCTATTACTTGCTGCAGAATGTATTTTGTTGTTTATATTAAGTGATGGTAAAATTTTTGATCTCTTAGCAGATTTTCTTAATAGTATTTCAGACGGCAGTCCTACAAGAAATCATTACATAGTTATGGCACTTGCAGGAGGAATTGCCTGCCTACACATTATAGCCTTACCCCTAATTGTTGTTCTTATATACAAAAATAAATGTCTGCAAGCTGAAGCGGCTAAAGCTATAGACATAATGAAAAATACCGATACAGGAGGACAGAATATGACAAACTTTACTCAGAATAGTACGGAAGACTTTCTCCATTTTGACAATTTAAATTTTAAACTGGCTATTGTTCAAACATTGATGTATGACTTAAACCTTTTAGAGCCATCTTTTGACATTTATGATTTTGCCGACCAATACAAAGATGAAGAAATCGATACAGAAAGTTACACCATAATTGAGCCTGCACTCAACTATTTTAGAAACCTGCCAATTCCAAAAAAATTTGCACCGCAGGTAGAAACAATTTATATGGATGGCGGTAATGAGGTGTATATGAATATCATCCCTCAGTGGGATGGAGAAGATGGCTGCTTTGACTTAAATGAAGTAACTTTGACGGAACTGAGGCAATTTCCAAATCTTAAAAATGCAACTATTTTGAGCAGCAATTTTGACAAAATAAAAGAAACTTTTGATGCTGCTAATATTGAGGTAGAATTACTCTAACAGAGAATTCTCATGCTGCGTATTATTTTAAATAAATAGGGCTGTCTCACCAAGAAAAGATATATAAAACCCAAATTATTCACTTCATAGGTCACAGACCTCTTCTTCCGCACAGTCCGGTAGGATGAACTGTTTTCGTTCTGCAACTGTGGGGTGATATTACCAAACATCTGTAAAATATCGTGATTATGCCCTGTGGTTTGATTACGATATTTTACAAGATGTTTTGTGAATAATTCAGGCAAAATAAATTCTTTTACAACCAAAAGTTAAGGTATTTATCCTCTATATCCATCCGGATTCATAGACTGCCATCTCCAAGAGTCAGCACACATTCTCTCTATTCCGTACTCTGCCTTAAATCCCAGCTCCCTTTCAGCCTTAGAGCTGTCTGCATAACAAACAGGCACATCTCCGTCTCTTCTTGGCTTTATCTCATAAGCAAGCTCTTTGCCGCAAGCCTTCTCGAAAGCATGGAAAACTTCAAGTACGGAAATGCCGTTGCCGGTACCAAGGTTATATATTCTTACCGCAGGTTCTTCCTCAAACTTTTTAAGAGCAAGTACATGTCCCCTTGCAAGGTCTACTACATGGATATAATCTCTTAAGCAGGTTCCGTCCGCAGTATCATAATCATCTCCGAATATACCGAGCTTTGGAAGTTTTCCCACCGCTACCTGAGCTATATATGGCACAAGGTTATTAGGTATTCCCTTAGGATCCTCACCTATGAGTCCGCTTTCATGCGCTCCGATAGGATTGAAATATCTTAAAAGTATTACGCTGAAATCTTTGTCCGCAACGTGAAAATCCTTAAACATTTCTTCCTGCATCATCTTTGTTGCCCCATAAGGCGATGAAGCTGCTCCATGTGGCATATCCTCAGTAAGAGGGAGTTTCTCAGGCTCTCCGTATACAGTTGCGGAAGATGAAAATATAATATTCTTTACTCCGTGCTTTTTCATTGCCTCTACAAGTAAAAGTGTTCCCGTAAGGTTGTTATAATAATATTCAAGAGGCTTATGTACTGATTCTCCCACTGCTTTATAACCTGCAAAATGAATAACCGCATCTATCTTATTTTCTGCAAATATCTTATCCATGGCAGCACTGTCAAGCATGTCTGCCTCATAGAACTTGATGCTCTTTCCTGTAATCTTTTCTACTCTTTTGATGGACTCCATACTTGAGTTGTAGAAATTGTCAAAAACCACTACCTCATGTCCTGCATTAAGCAGCTCCACACAGGTATGGCTTCCGATATAACCTGCACCACCTGTAACCAATACTCTCATATTTCCCTCCTGTACTAAGATTACAGCATTTCTACCGCAATCTGATAATATTTCAGAAATTTGAGCAGATCTTCATCCCACAAATTTCCAAGTTCCTTACTTATTAGAAAATCTGTAACTGATACTCCCGTAACTATATTTACTTCATTATTTTCAAATTTAAGGTTAAAAAATAATCCATAATCTTTTTCTGCTGCGTCATTTACTCCAAGTTTAGCGGCTACCTTCTCTGTATTGGTTTCCGAAAGTCTGAACACCGCCTTCATAGTTAGCGGTATCCTGTCTCCCTTTACCAATAGAGAAACCTTATTACGAAGTTCTTTCCAGCTAAGATACCTTCCCGGGCTTTCACTGTCCTCATACCAGGCTTCATTTCTGACTCCGTCTATTGTAACTTTTGCAAAACTGCTTATCTCAAAAGATACAAGCAGAAAATTATCAAATACTTCTCCAATAAGAAGTTTATTCATAAAATTCTTAACATCTACAATCTTAAATGCTACCATTCATAACCCCGAGCTAAAAACAAACACAGCCCTTTCCTAAAATTAATATTCATAAAAACTGCTTAAATACAATTAAAATCTTACTAATCTATATTTTATCACTACAAGAACTTTATGTAAAGGTAGAAATATTGCTGACACATTGGTAGAAAGGAAGCCATACAGAACTTTCCTTAAGCCCCGTATGACTTCCCATAAACCTAAATTCTTAAATCAGGACTGTAACTTATTTCTTAAAAAACTTCTTTGCACCTTCTAAAGAGCTTATTACAGACTTTATATCAGCCATTTCTTTCTGTAACTTTTTAATTTTAGCCTCATTTTCAGCATTCTTGTTTGAAGCCTGTAGTTTCTTAAGCTGTTTATTAAGATTTGCAAGTTTCTTAAGAAGACTGTTAATATTGGTTATCTTATTCTTCTCTAAGAAAGAGATTGCGCGATTAACACTTTTCTTTATAGACAGGAAGGTCTTATCATTCTTAGCAGCTTTTCTGTAGTTCTTTAACTGCTTTACAATGTCAAACTTCTTGAAAGTTCCTTTCAGTAATGCCTTCAGCGCCTTGATCTCTGTCTTCACTTCCTTTAAAGCATTTAAGATACGTTTATCTTTTTTAAGAGTTTTTGCAGACTTGTCTGTATTTGCTGTTCCTTCTGCAGTTTTGTCCTCAGTTACCTCTACAGTATCAGAAGGTTTTTTAACATTTGGTTTTTCTTCATTTCCTTTTGAAGGCCCGGAAGGTCCGGAAGGTACAGAAGGTGTAGAAGGTACAGAAGGTGTTACATTTGTGTTTTTCTTATACTTTCCGTCTTCTAAATCTTTAAGTACCTTCTTAAGATTAGCCTCTGCAAGTAATATATCAAAGTGACTTGAATCTTTTTTGACCAAAACAGCCTTAGCCTCTTTGATTTTTTCCTCAAGAACAGCTACGTTGTTAGTAGTAGCCTTTTTCTTCTTGATATCTTCTGCCTTTGTTACCAGTTCTTCAAGTGCAGTTTTATCAGGCTTAGCTTCCTCTACTTCTTTCTTTGTTAAAATCCTTACTTCAGCAAGGGAAGCAAATCTATTAACTTCATCTGCCTTACCTCCGGTAGTACTCAATGGTTGAATTCTTACATTAGTTACATTTTCTTCGGCTGCAAAAGTCACTATATTCCAACCTGATGTATTAAAGTCAGAAGTTTTTACTGTCTTATAATTCGTTTCACCTTTCTTCTTTACCTGTATTTCAGCTTTTGCTATTCTTCCATTCTGGCTGCCACTTCTCTGTAAAAATCTTACTCCGGTTACAGTATCAGCTTCCTTAAGCTGTATATCAATCCATTTATTGGAAAGTCCTTCACTCTGTGGAGCATACCAATACGTATGCCATATTGTACTTTCATTATTATCTATAGCATACTCTGCCAAGCCTTCACCCGGTTCGCCCTTATGCTCACTTCCGGCAGTTGCTGTCATTCCATCTACTGATAAATCATTTGAGTCATCTTCCGGATCAACTTCAGTACTGCTACCGGATAATTCCTTTAACAGTGTATCTAAGTTATAATAAGCTGCATTTATACTCTTTTGACTCTTTCCGTCTTCCTTTAATGCAACTTCAGCCTTAGCTATTGCAATCTGTGCCCTCTTATAATTTGCAGCAGAAAGAACATCTTTTGTAAGTTCCTTTTTAGCCCTCTCAATAAGAGCTGTTAAGTCACTTTCCTGTATAACATCATCTACTCGTGTTATAACAAGATCATCAAGTACAAAATCCTGATAGCCACCAAAGTTAGCTGCTGCCCCGGATGTTCCTTGCAGGTCTGCTGCCTTACCTGTTGAATATATACCAAACCATGTCTGTCCGGACTCATCACCTACTATATCAGTCTCATATGTACCATCTGCATTCTCACCCATAGCCATAGCCAAAGGTTCAAGCTTTGAGTTTATTTCTCCACCTATTCCCTTTACAACTGCATAGATACCGTCACTTCCTGACTGATACTTAAAACTTACGTGATATTTCACTCCCGGTTCAAATCTAAAGTTCTGAGGTATGGTCTGAAAAGCTATTGCGTTTCTTCCTGTCAATCCATTTATCTTCACTGACCAGTCACCCTCAAGTACATCATCCATCTTCTTCACATCCCAGCCTGCCTGTGTGTAAGGTGCATGAAGCTCAGAAAGGTGGATTCTATTATCTTCTACATTTTCTATACCGCCTACAACAAATGGATATAAGCCTTGCACACTATGTTCAAAATCCTGTGTAAACTTTACCACTTCTCCGTTCTCATCAAAAGTTATATTGTCAGCATCACTTTCTACAACTCTTACATCATCAAAGTATGTATCTCCATCTCCATCAAGCTTTGATAGGGTCAACACAGCTTCACCCGAATTAGGAGCCTTAAAGAACACATACATATGCTGGAAGTAACTGCTTCCAGCTACTGTAGCACTCTTAGTATTATGTGTATATGCCTTTACATAGTTCTTCGCGATTGAGCGTATTGTATAATTCTCTGCAAGCTTCTTCGTTCCATCTGTTATACTTATTACTGCTTTAGAATCACTTCTGTTATCTACTCCAACAAGTACTGCATACTGTCTGCCCGGTGTAAGGTCTGTAAGCTTCTGGCTCATAGCAACTTCACCTGTAAGTTTCATCATAGGATTGCTGTACTGACTCTTTGCGATTTCAGCCTCTCCTGTACCTGCCTTTGTCCAACTATTAAAATTACCACTGTTAAATCCTGCATCTATAATGTGCATACCCTCACTCCATTTAACAGTCATATTGCCTTTGCTACCCTTGTAGATTACATAAGGCTGTTTTTCATCAGCAGTTATAGTTATCTTCCCATCTACTACAGGTATAGTCTGTTCATCTTTCTTGCCAAGGTCTGTAAGCTTATACAGCTTCACATCAGCTAAACCTTTCCAAGAATCAGGAAGCTCCCAGGTAGTCTCCCCTGCCTGATTATTAAAGTGATACAGTTTCTCATCAGCTTCTGCAACTCTCGCTCCTGTTGCCGAATTCCATACCCAAGGAAGCAAATAACTCTCAGTTCCCTTTCCTGTCTTTGTTTCAGGTTCTGCTCCTTTTGCAATTACCTTTCCATTTAATGTAATAGTTCTATTATAAAATTCAGAACTGCCAAAGGTGTCAGAATCCCTTTCAAGTACAAGAACATCACCACTATCATTTTTTAATGTAATTTTCTTATCAGGTTTATATGTGTATTCTACCTTATCATATTTCCGCTTAGAATAATTCCATTCCCATATATATGAATCATATGGCTTGCCATCTTCCCATTTTACTATCTTAAAATGCTGTATAAATTTTGTAGTAAGATTATGCTCATATAGATTCTGTATATAAGCATCATAATCATTTCTTCCCTGCCAGCCTTCAAAGTCCTTCATATTGTAGCCGCCAAGCAGAGGAGCAAATGCCGCACCGCCATACTCATGATAATTGGCTACCCAAGAGTCTTTTTGATGGTTACGAAGGAATCTCATAACCTCTGAGTTCTCACCTTTAGCTTTATAACCTCCGTAAGTAAGGTCAGCCGCCCAGTGCTGGAAGGTAGAATCATATTCATTGGTTGGTCCCCACTCTGTAGTCATTCTCCAGCCACGGTCATTAATTTCCTTAGAAAGCTTTCTGGTCTGCCAGGTATCATCATTTCCACCTGTAAGATTCCCCCAGATATCTACATATATGTAATCTAAGTTATCTCCTACCAAAGCTTTCAGTTTATCAAAACGCTCTTTTCTGTTTCCTGTAGCAAGGTCGTACACACTGTCAAGACCGACACCCTGATCTATCCAGTTCCAACCATAACGTAATCTTCCGTACTGATCTCTTCTTACCGATTCATCATTAAATGCTTTTGCCTCAGGATACATCTCACCACAGTTTATATGAATACCGAATCTTGCACCGAAATCTTTTCCCTTTTCCATAAGGGTATTCATATCCTTTGCACCACCGATACGTCTTCCTATATCGTAGTAATCAGGATGTCCCGAGTCATGTCCTTCATTTGCATATCCCTTTAATATAACGGACTGTCCAAGACCATCTGTATGCATTGCCACTCTCTTTACATTGTCAAGAGTTGTGAGGAAAGGATTCTGTGCCTGTCCGCCGAAATTCATAGCTATTCTGTGTGCCACAAGTTCAGGTACTTCTTCTGACTTAAACGGATTGTTCATAATGCTTCTGAAAGCTATGGCTCCATCCTGCCAGTCTACTGTTTTGTCATCATTCTCATCTCCTGTGATGACAATCTTCGTCTTAGGCATCTCTGTTTCGGTAACAACAAACACTCTTTTATGAGAATCTGTCACTTTTCTGTGGTAGTACCACTTTGTACTTGAAAGTGATAACGTCTTTTTCCCATCTGCCACACCTGATTCAGCCCAGATACGTGTATTGCTTGCTCCTCCTGCACTTATATATGATGCTTTATTTCTGCCATCATTTTCTGAGTTACTCCAAAGTCCTGCACTCATTCCGTCTGCAGAAATAAAGGCATACATAAAATCTCTATTATAACTATCCGGAATCTCTGTGAAGTCTTCATCACCATTGATTGTAGTATTGGATGACATAAGTGCACCCTTAAAGCTTAGATTCTCCTGACCCTCTCTTATGGATATAAGTCCATGGTTAGGTATCTCTATAGTCTCTATAGGGTTATCAGTATCATTCAGATTATTGGTTATCTCTGTAATCTCAAATGCAAGAGTATTCTTCTCTACTTTTAAGAAAGCTTTGATTACGGCATCAACCTCAGTTCCTTTTCTTACTTTTAAGATATAGTTGATGGTATTTCCGTTTATTTCAGAAGTCACATCAGCCTTCTTTACTCTTATATCTTTGCCGTTTATCTTTATTGTTCTTATCGGTTCCTGCTGACCGTAAAATACCTTATCTTTAAGATTTTCTTTTTTCATCAGGTATTTTACCACTCTTGGGAAGGTCTTATCTACTGTAACATCCATATCCTCAGATGATATGATATCTGTCTTTCCCTCGCCCGGATTTTCAAGTTTCACTGTCAAGTCTGAAACAGAACTATCATTTATATCAAGTTCTTTTTCTTCTGACTCATAACCATCCTTTGTAAACTTCAAGGTATATCTACCTTTCTGTAATTTCAGAGAAAATTCACCTGTTCCTGCTGCTGACTCAGTCTGCTTTTCGCCGTCTACAAAAATATTTGCTCCTGCTAAAGGATTATTATCATCATCAAGAACCTTTCCGCTTACTTCGTATTCCTTCAATACTGTAGCTTGCTGCCCTGTATACTTGATGTCTCTGAGAGTTACGTCTGTAACCTCATCATTGAATGAGCCTGCCTTTATTGCAATCTTATTACTTGCCCAAGAAGCGGTACTGCAATCTTCATTGTCAAATACTACGACATCATTTATTTTAACAGTAACCTTTTTATCAGCGGTCCAGCTTATATCTACTTTTGCCTCGCTTCCTTTGTTTGGTGAGGCTGTACGAGGCCATCCCTGGTAGTATTGACCATCTCCGCCTTTATATTTCTGCCAGAACCATCCAAACTGATCATAGCCTATAAACATTGCATTTCCCGGATCAGTGTATCCCAGATATATACCAAACCTTGAATTTTTTCTCTGAGTATTATTTTTAAGCTTAAATGAAAAATTCCCTTCCTCATTAAAGTTAAACTCATGAGGATTTACCGCAACCGCCGGAAAATTTTTATCAGCAGTTGTTCCGTTTCCGTTCTGTGTACCTGAGGCAAAATTAAGCTTATCTTTAACTCTCTCAAGCTTTTCACCGCCTTTTGTACACTGTTCATCTAACTTCCACTCATCATATACCCCGTCAAACACCTTTTTTTCTGAGCCCTGTCCTGCAGGAGTCTCTTCTGCATAAGCTGTATACAGATTTGAATTAAGCGGTGTGGATAAAAACACACCTGCAGCAAGAGCAAAACATAATGCTCTTTTCATCTTTTTAGATCTCATAATTCCAGCTTTCTCCTTTCTGTAATATAACAAAATCATCTCCTCACTGTGATTAACGCGCCTTTTAATTTCCTCCTTTCCTCATGGCAGTTAAACCTGTTACCCAAATTATTTACTCCATATATCAATTTGAGTTATATTTACAACTCCATTACTACCTTCTTCATTTCTTCCCACTTACTTTCCATATCAGCTACCAGCTTAAACTGAGTTCTTGCTCTGTCCAGATTATGTCCTTCTCTGTGAACCGCAAAATAATGATCTCCGTCCAGATAATCAGTCAGAAAACGCATTCCGCATTCAAAAGTCATTGTCTTTGCTCCAAGCGGCAAGTATTCTCTTTCTTCTTTGGTAAGATTAGGAAGTGCACTTACAAATCCCTTTGTATATATCTTAAATAAATCAAGACTCATGCTAACCTTTGACAAATCCTTTTCATCCTCTAAAGCTGTAGAAGCTCCAAACCTTATGGAATCACCATAATCATAAAGGCAGAGCCCCGGCATAACCGTATCAAGATCAATTACACAAAGATTTTTCCTTGTATTTTTATCAAGAAGTACATTATTTAACTTGGTATCATTGTGTGTAACCCTGTCAGGAAGCACCTTCTCATTTCTAAGGCGCTGTAAGGTACCCATTTCCTCTTCTCTGTCCAGACAAAACTTAATTTCTTTCTGAACCGATGCAGCCCTTCCCACAGGATCTTTTTCAAGCACTTCGTGAAATTTTTTAAACCTGCTCGGTGTATTATGAAAATCAGGTATAACCTCAACAAGCTTTTCTACCGGGAAATCCGACAGAGCCTGACCGAAACTTCCAAAAGCAACCGCACTTTCGTAAAAGTCATCATTATTTTCAGGAAGCTGTAAGCAGAGTGAATCTTCCACAAAGTCATAAGCACGCCAGTACTCACCGTCAATTTCAGCAAAAGGCTTGCCGTCAACTGTTTTTATTACACTTAACACTCTTCTTGGGTCTGTATACTTTTTCTTCAGATGCTCTGTTACAAGCATTATATTATTCATAAGCCCTGCTACATCAGGGAATATTTTATTATTAATTTTTTGTAGTATATATCTTTTACCTGTATCTGTAACTACTAAAAAAGTTGAATTGATATGCCCACTGCCATAAGGCTCCTTAGAAACTGCTTCTCCGTCAAACTTAAAAGCTTTTAAAACATCACTCATATTTTTTCCCTTTCCTAATTCTAATCTTAGATTTCGTACCATATTATCCGGTTTGCATCCATTTTTAGCTCAAATGACGAGCCATCTCCTTTGTAGACAGTTGTAGTCTGTGGTTCGTAAGTATTATTAACTACACAGTACTTTCCGCTGTTAAGGTAGGCATGTACTTCCACATTGTAATTTGAAGAAAACCATCTCTTAAGCTCAGTTTCAGCTCCTGCACTCCACATAATCGCCCTGTAAAGCAGTCTGCTGTTTTCAAAACTGTATTTCAAGCCGCTTATGTACACTGACCTGCCTTTCCCGAAACTATTTACCGCAAGCTGTACTTCTTTTTCTCTCTGCACAAGGATGTCTGTTCCCTCTAATGCATAAATATTCTTCTTACCCTCGCCAAAGTCTATCTCTTTTGTAACATCTTCAAGAATAAAATGCTTATGTTCTTCCCAGTTATACTTATCATATCCTAAGGTAAAGCCTCTTTCCTCTTCCACACCTAAAATATTAGCAAGCTGGAAAAAGCGTCCGTTTGCCTGATGCGCACTAGGCTCACCTACTCCGATAAAGCCTCCTCCGTTATATACAAACTCCGTAACAGCAGTGATTATATCAGGATTGGTCCAGTACTCACCACCGCCATGAGCAGTATCCGCATCACCTACATTTATAATAACATCTATACCAGAAAGAATATTTTTATCCTTAAGTATGTCTTCAAAACTGATGAATTTAACATCAAAAGGTGCACCGGATAATGCTTCTATTATTCCGTAATAAGAATAGTTCTGTTTCTGGTACAGTGCATGATGCACCATATGATTGCCCCATGCTCTCATCTTGCCCCAGCAGTTAAGTACAGCCACTCTTTTTAAGGAATGAGCCTTGCAACCCTTTATATTATCATAAAGTACTCTGAATTCGTCACATACGCTTTCCACATAGTCTACAAAGTCAGGGAACTGCATGGCAAGCTTTAAATAACCGCCATAGCCTATTCTATCTATCGGTTTTCTAAGTATTGCCCTTCTTGCTGTTACCCAGTTTTCTTTAGCTTCTTTGACCGGATTACCGCCCTCGTGGAAGGTGTCAGGGAAGAAATATGGAAGGAAACGCCCCTCAGTATATTTTACTCCCTCTATATCACTTATAAGTCTTAAAGTACAGCCGTTTCCCACACTTCCAACCACTGCGTCAAGCCCTATGGACTTAAATTCATCCATAAAAGGCTCAGTTCCGATCCAATGGTCACCAAGGAACATCATTGCCTCTTTACCGCACTCATGACAGATATCTACCATTTCTTTTGCAATCTTTGCTACTTCTCTTCTCTGAAATGCCTGAAAATCACTGAATTCCTTACTTGGTATCCTGTACTGATTATTGTAGTAACCCTGATCTATGATAAATTCAGGCCTGAAGCTGTATCCTGCTTCCTTTTCAAACTGTTCTAAAATATAAGGGCTTACCGAAGCTGAGTATCCGTACCAGTCCACATATCTCTCTCTTGCCATTTCATCAAAAATCAAGGTGAACTGGTGAAAAAACGTAGTAAATCTAAGCACATTTACATAAGGATGGTCTTCAATAAACTTACGAAGTCTGGTCATTGTGAATGCATGTGTTTTTGGTTGACGTACATCAAAAGTTATCTGATGCTCCACATCCTTCCAGTCATTTACCACTGCATTGTACATATGCACCGGATCCCACATTATGTATGCTAGGAAGCTGACTGTATATTCATGAAATTTAACTGTATTTACTTCTACGGTTGTAGTACTTTCATCATAGCTCCATTCATTAACCGGAACAACTTCTCCAGTAGTCCTGTCTATTACTTCCCACCATCTTTTAATATCATCCCTGCTGTTTGGAGTAAGCATATCAGGGTAAAGTCCCTTCATAAGATTTACCTTGAGCATCTCCTCTGTAGCAGTGTATCTCGGTGTCATCACATAGAGCTGCTGAATTTCATCGGGATTTGCCTTTGCCCAGGCATTATCTTTTCTGGTTGTGTAATATGTAGAATATACCTTTAATCCCTCATCCTTAAGTTCCTCGGGAAAATCCGTACCATCACAATCTCTTACCGCATCTGCCCCCCATTTTTTCGCAAGTTCTTTAGTTCCTTCAATTACATCCATGTCTGTAGGTATAGTCACCCTGCCCTTACCGTTCATTACTTTCTCCTTAAACTTATTTTTAATTAAACCCAAATTACCTGTATTTTCTGTTATATACAAACAGAACTGCAAGCAAACCTGCAAGTCCTATGATTTCATTTGTAAAGCCCACTATAGAAACATTTTTCTGCCCCGCTATAATCAAACTGACTGACAGAATAAAGCATATTACAAGAACTAAATTTATTATTTTTTCTTTCATTCTGTCCTCCTTAGCCTTTAAGTCCGCCTAAAGTCATACCCTCTGTAAGCCTTCTCTGAACCAGAATATAAAGTATCAGAGTAGGAAGCATAACTATAACCAAACCTGCATACATAATTCCATAGTTAGTAGCTGTCTTTTCTACCGCCATCAGATTCTTAAGTCCCATTGCCAGAGTTTCATGCTTATCCATAAGGGTGTAGGCTATGATATATTCATTCCAAAATGAAAGGAAGTTAAATAAAATAACCGTAATTATGCTTGGCTTGGCCATAGGTATCATTATCTTAAGCATTGTCTTAAAATGACTGCAACCGTCTATATAAGCCGCTTCCTCAAATCCTTTTGGCAAAGTTTTGAAATATGAACTTAACAGGTAGATTGTAAAAGGCAGAGCACTGGTAGCATAGATAAGTGCCAATATAAATCTGTTGTCTAAGAAAAATGTCACCTTCAGTGCCTTGTTGGCATCGCTTAGCATAAGAAAGATAGGTACAACTATATAGTTTATATTTACAAAAAGTCCTGCCATAAAGCCTATTTCAAGAACTTTCTTACCTTTGAAGAAGAATCTTGCCAGTACATAAGCAGCAGGAAGTGCAAGCACTAATAAAAGAACTATTCCTATAGCTGTTACAATAACCGAGTTAGCAAAAAACTCTCCCATTCCCGCATCATTAAAGGCTGTAATAAAGTTATCAAGATTAAGTGATTTAGGAAGAGCCCAAGGACTGATATCACCACCTAAGAACTCGGAATTTTTCTTAAAACTCGCCATAAAAACCCAGCCTACCGGAATAATAATCGAAACAGCAAGGCTTATAAGTGCTACATACACAAAAATCTGATATAAGGTTTTTGTTCCTATTCGTTTCATAGTTTCGCCCTCCTTTCCTAAAATTGATATACTTTTCTTTCAGTAATTTTATTCACAGTTCCCGCAAGCACAAATGAGAATATAAATACAGTAACACCTATAGCCATACCATATCCGTAAGCTCCGTTTCCGTAAGCCTGCTTATACATGTAGTTGAGGAATACCTCTGTCTTACCGTTTGGACCACCATCAGACATAATCTGTACAAAGAGAAAACTTAAGTTTATTGTACTTATTATATAGAAAGTAAGAGTAGTTCTTATACTTGTCCAGATAAGAGGAAGGGTAATCTGAAAAAACATACGGAATTCAGATGCACCGTCAAGGGAAGCCGCCTCATAAAAATCAGGCGGAATAGCTGCCATACTTGCCATATACATAACCATGTAATAGCCGATTGCCTGCCATACCAAGGCAAATATAACTGAATATATAACTATTCCCGGCTCTGCCATCCACTGTCTTGCAAGCCCGTCAAGATGAATGGCTTTAAGAAATGTATTTAAAAGTCCGCTTGAAGGATCATAGATAGCACCAAAAATACCGGCTATTACTACTATACTTAAGATATTAGGTATATAAAAAATTACCCTGAAAAAATTCTGTCCTATAAATTTTCCTCTCTGAAGTAGGGTAGCAAAAAGTACTGCCAAGAATACCGTACACAGAGTAACTATAACTATTATTAAGATGGAGTTCTGCATAGCCTGTATAAAGCTCTTGTCTCCAAATAAATCCTTAAAATTATCAAAACCTACAAAGGTCTGTTTATTGGTAATTCCTCCCATCCTGTACAGCGACATACGAAATACATTAAAAGTAGGAATAAATATAAATAAAATAACTAAAATCACAGCCGGCGTAAGACAAGCAGCTATAAACCGTCCCTCTGATTTTTTTCTGTTCATAAATCTCTCCCTAATAAAAAGCGGCAGGCTGTCACAGCCCGCCGTTAAATTCTAATTGGTTATCTGTCAAGATTTTCAAGTAATTTAGCCCAAGCTTCTACAAGCTGTGCCTGGTATTTCTCGGCTGTAAGCTCTCCTGTATTTAATGAATCAATAGCACCATAAACAGTAGCCTTCATATCAAAGCCGTTGATTGGCTTTGTTGTTGCCCATACACCGGCAACAGCCTCTGTACCGTCAGCACTTGTAAGTGTATAAGAATCTTTAACCGGACCTGCCTCAAGCTTATCGGAAGCACCCTTTACAGGGGAAATGATAGGAGCAGGAGTTTCTTCCTTGGTTTCTTTGTTTACGCTCTTGTTTGCAAGCATAAGTTCAACAACTTTATCTGAATACATAAATTTAATGAACTGCTTAGCAAGATCCATATTAGCAGCATCCTTTGGAATCCAAATCTGCTCTGTATATGTATATACGTGAGTTTTCTGATCTGCCGAGAACTTTGGCTGAGCCATCATAGCCCAGTGGAAATCCTTAGGTGTGGAAGCTGCCATCTCACCGATTACCCAGTTACCGTTTGGCATAAATAATGCTTTTCCGTCTATAACTGCCTGCTGGTTTTTCTTAAATCCGCCATCAGCATTTGCATTTGCTACTGTATCTGACCAGGTATAATCTTTAGAAGCAAGCTTAGCTATTGTATCAACCACCTGCTTACCTTCTTTGGATGTCCAAGTTGCGGGATCGTAATTAACTGCCTTATTGTAATACTCCATTCCGCCCGACTGAGCTAACATCTGATACATTGAGCAGTCAAAATATCCTGACGTAGGATAGGTGAAAAGCGCAATACCATCCTTCTTTGCCTGATCTCCGAGTGCAAAGAATTCGTCCCAGGTTGTCGGAAGTTTATATTTCTTACCTTCTCCGATAAGATCTGCATTATACCAAAAACCTGTAGGAACATAAGTCCAAGGTGCAAGATAAATCTTTCCGTCTGCATAAGGCTGAGCTGTAGCATTTTCTGTGATGCCCCCAACTAATCTGCTCTTAAGCTCATCATCAAATACATCTGTTATATCTGCAATCGCCTTCTCCTTTAACATGGTCTCTGTAAAACCGCTCTTCTGTCCCATGTTATAGTAGACTACGTCAGGAATATCTCCGTTCTGGAAGGACTTTGTAAGATCCTTGTCAAGCTCTGATGAAAGGTGAAGGTCAACAGTTGCTCCTGTTTCCGCTTCAAAAGCTGCTTTAATCTGATTCCAGATTTCTGCTCCGTTACCGCCTTCAAAAGCTGCAAGTTTGAGTGTGCCGCCTGTCTTTGTTTCAGACGCTGTTGAAGCTGACTTGGCAGATGAAGTTGTTGAAGCTGTAGATGCCTTCATAGATGAGGTTGAAGCAGCCTTACTTCCCGCTGACTTGCTTCCTGTACCCTCGGTCTTTGTGCCACAACCTGCAAGTGATGCACCAACCATTGTTAAACTTAGTGCTAATGCTAACATTCTTTTTATTTTCATATTTCCTCTCCTTTGTGAAATTTATTCAACTTATGCTGTAATTATATATATTGTTTTGTTTCTTTTCCACATTTATGTTGCTCATTTTTTTATATATATTGCTTTTTATTAAAAAATACCTTAAAATATATTATATGAATTTTTGAATTGTTGTAAATTCAGTACAGAGCTAATATAAAAAATATACCAAAAGAAAGAGAAACTATGGGATTTTCAAATTATAAAATAACTGATAAACCTTCAGATACTACTAAGAGCAACCTAATATATATAACTTATACAAAATACGAGAATGACTGGCCAAGCTTTATGCATACCCATCCTTTCACCGAACTTTTTTTAGTTACGGGAGGAGTGGGAGAATTCTATGTGGAAAATAATATCTATCCTCTAAAAAAGGGCGATTTTATTCTGGTAAATCCAAATGCCTCACATACAGAAAAGTCTGATGAGAAGAATCCTCTTGAATACATAGCGGTTGCCGTTGATAATTTTAGCCTAAATCTTACAGATACTAACCATCTTATGTTTAATTGTATAAGCAAGAATCCTAATATTATAAAATACATGGACTCAATGCTTGCTGAGCAGGAAGGCAACAAGGCATATTCAGACCACATTTGTCAAAATATACTGGAAATAATACTTATAGAAATCCTCAGAATAACCAAGTCGGATATAGATACCGAGCCTACCGTAAATGCCAGCAAAGAATGTTTCAAGTTAAAAAAATACATGGACTCAAACTATGCATCCAAAATAACCATAGATGACCTGGCGAAGCTGTCAAACCTTAATAAATACTATTTGATTCATTCTTTTAACAAATATTTCGGTTCCTCTCCTATTAATTACCTTTGCGGAATCCGTATCAGAGCCGCAAAGGAACTGCTTGAAAACAGCGATTACAGCATTTCACAAATATCTCAGTCTACCGGTTTCTCCTCACAGAGTTATTTTACCCAGTGTTTTATAAAAAGCTGCGGTTTATCACCAAAAGCATATCGCAACCGGACAAAATAGTGTATAAAGCACTAAGAGGCTGTCACACGCGATGGTGTTCAGCCTCTTTTGCCTTTGATGAGTTTTGAGATTTTAATGCTCTAATGCTTTTAATTTAAATCACTAAAATGCTCCCAGCTCTTTTAATTTCTTAAGGATCTCCTTACTGATTAAAACTGCCTCTTTTTTATCCCAGTTATAATACACATAATCTTTACCGTCAAAAATTATGCCTCCACAATATTTACCTACAGGGTCATTATAATACTTTATATATACCCTTTTTTCTCCGTTCCCCCCTGACATTAGCAAATCATTGTCAATATCCACCTTTTCTTTGCTTTCTGACAGTGTTTTCATTATATCAATTATTTCTTTTCCACTAATAAAATCGCCATAACCCGGTTCAAAAAAATAACCTTCTATTGCTGTTTTATCTACTGCATAATTTTTTTTCACATGTAGATAATTGTCCAAAAATGATCGTGCAACTACATAGTTATGTTCCGGATCCCCAACTACTTCATATATGGTAAAACCATTATCCGTACGACTTATGACTGTATTGGATTCTTTGTAAAACCCAGCTGTTTCTTCATATTCCTCACCATCTATATATAAAATTTGTCCTTGAAAATATGCATGTTTTCTACCAATACAGGTCACTAGCTTTATACACAATAGTATACACACAAAGATGATTCCAAACATAAGCATTTTCTTCATACACACCTCTTAGCCCTCGGCAGACTTTATTTTTGTAACATTTCCTTCAAATAAGGCTGAGGCACATCATTCTTATGCCTCAGCCTTATAAAATAATACATACAGATTTTAGCTCCAGAGTTTTTCAGAATAAACTCCGTCCTTTGTCAGCTTCTCTATAGCAGCCTTTACAGTAGGCTTATCTTCCTGATAGGTTACTCCGAACCATTTTGCATTAGTGCCGAAAACCTTCATATCAGCCTTATTTGCTGCAATCATATCGCTTATTACCTTTATATGGAAGAACTCTGCTTTGAGCGGATTGGATGAAATATTTCCGAGGAAATCCACAAAGCCTTTCTCAAGAGCTTCAAACACCTTAGGTGTGAGTCCCATCATATTCATAGAAGTTACTGCTTCAAGACTGAGCTCATGCTTTTCACCGCTTGCTGTAAAGCCTATGGCTCCTTCTCCGGACTTTTCCACATCAAGATGTTCCTCTATGGAAACCAGATAATTATTTTCATCTACGCTGCAGATACCTCTCGATACAGAGCCGTTGTCACTTAAGGTATTCTTAAGTAAATAACCTGCCATGCCAAAATGCGCCTTTCCATCGCTCTCATCAACATTAGCAAGGAAATCATGCATTATCTTGTAAGGCTCACTTCCATAGAAGTCATCAGCGTTGATTGCAAGGAATGGTTCATGTACAAATTCCTTTGCCGCAAGCAGAGCCTGACCTGTGCCCCAAGGTTTGGTACGTCCCTCAGGAACAGTGAAGCCTTCAGGAAGATTATCCATTTCCTGATATACATAGTGAACCGGAACTCCTGCTTTTTCTTCCAGCCTGTTGCCGATGATTTCCATAAAATCATCTTTAATGTCTTTTCTTATAATAATGACAACCTTGTTAAATCCTGCCTTTATAGCATCAAACACGCTATAATCCATGATTACTTCACCTTCGGGACCGAAAGCATCAAGCTGCTTAATGCCTCCATATCTGCTGCCCATTCCTGCTGCCATTACTACTAAAGTTACATCTTTCATAACTACCCCCTAGAATCTAAAATTACCTTTCCTGCTTCAGTATAAAAATTAACCTGTTCTTCTCTAACTACTGAAGATTCAGTAAGTGCTCCTGCTGTCATTTCGATTAATTCCTTATAAAATTTTCCCGAAACTTCTTCTGTGATTAAAACAGATATTTTTACCTTCTCCAAGTACTCAGTTTCATATATTATTATTCCAAGCTCCGCCAAAAGATGCTGAAGCTTTGGTAATAATCCGTAATCTATAACAAATTCGGTCAACTTTGCAGACACTACATCTACTACTGTAGAATTTTTCAGAACCTCTGCAGTTACTCCCGAATATGCTCTTACAAGTCCTCCCGTTCCAAGCTCAGTTCCGCCAAAATATCTTGTAACTATTACTATTACATCCGATAGACCTGCACCCGAAATCACATCAAGTATCGGTTTGCCCGCTGTTCCCGAAGGCTCTCCGTCATCGCTTGAATGTCTGATACCCTTGTCTGAATTTAGAATATAGGCCGAACAGCTATGCGAGGCATCATAATACTTTTTCTTGGTTTCCTTTATAAGTGCCTCCGCCTCCGCTTCAGACCTTACCTCAGCTATGTGGGCAATAAATCTCGATTTTTTTATTTCTGTTTCTGCAAAAGCATCTTTTTTTACTGTCTTATACGACACTTTCCACCTCTTTCCCTGCTTAGCCATCCGCACCGTCATCTGACGTTTCATCAGGATTACCCGGTTCAACAACAGGAGGTGTTTCCTCGGAACCGCCGGGTTCAACAGCAGACGGTGTTGCCACCCCCGGTGCAATATGCAGGCTGCACTTTGTCTGTGCTTTGCGGGTTAGAATATATGGTGTGTCAGCAGTATAATAATGCCTCTTCACCGTCTTTCCGTAAGCATCATTTTGGGTTACTGTCTCATTTTTAATAAGAAATACCTTGCTTATTACATTCGGACAATAAGGTCCTGCAGCCTCTCCCGTATCTTTACAAATATTTAATTTTACATGAACATCACAGCTTTCAGTAGGGACCGTTCCGGTTGCAAAATACTCCCGTCTTACGGTAGACCCTCCCGGCGCACTGTCACAAAGCCCGGGTACTGCCAGTTTTCCACATTTTGTACATATGGTTGCTGTTGTAATTGAATCAGGTATCTCAAAAGGCTTGGATTTTAATTTTTTCTTTAAATTTATCTGATCCATTATTGCCTTCCATATAGGATGATGTCTCAGTTCATAGCCCATCTGAGATGACTGCTCATCATATCCCATCCAAAGCGTGCAGGTGTAATATGGTGTAAAACCTGAAATCCACAAATCATAATCCCAACTTGAACTTCCTGTCTTGGCCGCCTGTCCCATATTTACATCGGCAAGCTTTGCCCTGTAAGCAGTTGCATCGGGACGAACAAGGGTATCATGCATTGCATCGGTAAGAAGGAAGGCTGTAGAATCTTTCATTACCTGTCTGGATGCCTTCTTATTCTCAAGCACCACATTTCCGTCATGGTCTAGTACCTTACTGTAAAAACTTGGCTTTATATATATTCCTTTGTTAGCTATGGCTGCATAAGCGCCGGTTATCTCAAGATTGGTCGCACCCTTGGACAATCCGCCCAAAGCCACAGCATAGCCGTTATCGGACTCTGTAAGTGTTGTTATTCCAAGCGCCTTAAGGTAAGCAAATGCCGGCTGCATTCCCATTGCTTCAAGAGCCTTAACCGTAACTATATTCATAGAGCGATATATTCCTCTTCTATAGGTGCTCAGGCCTTCATAGCTCTTGCCCCACCAGTTACGTACCTCTTTATTGGAATTCGGATAAAAATATTCTCCGTCATCCTGTACGCTGGCAAGGGTGTAACCTGCTGTATCAAGTGCAGGAAGATAAGTGGACAATACCTTAAATAACGAGCCCGGCTGTCTGGTTGAATCTGTTGCCCTATTAAGGGTGAGGTTACCCGTTTTTTGACCTCTGCCGCCTACTATGGCTGTTACCGCACCGGTCTTTTGATTCATAACAGTTACAGATACCTGAGGTTCTATGGTGTATTCAATCCTTTCACCTATTACCTCGCCTCCGTCTTTAAGCTTTTTCTTCTTAAACTTCTTTACATACTGGTCAGCACCTCCTTTTTGATTGAACATCATGCTGTCCAGTCCGAACATTTTCTGTACATGCCCCTCTGAATAGTTAATTGTCTTTCCTTCTTTATCCTGAATTGAAAGTGCGTAGGTAAGCTTCCATTTGTTAGGCATACCCGCAAACATTCTTTCATCAGCAATTACATCATTGCAGATTTTTTGGATGGTCGGATCCTGATAAGTGTATATTTTAAGACCGCCGGAATATAGATAATTATATGCCTGAGTAACAGTGTAGCCTTTTTCATTGCATAAGTCTTCGACCACCTGATTAATGGTAGCATCCACATAGTAGGAATTTACTGAGGTATCTACCTTTATTTCTTTATTTACAGCCTTTATTCTTGCATATACATCATCATTCTCGGCTTCTTTAAGTTCGTTTTCGGTAATGTATCCAAGCCTCAGCATATTGCTAAGAACCGCCTTACGTCTTGCTGCGTTTTCCTCCGGATGGGTAATAGGGTTATTACCTGTAGGATTCTTCGTAATTGCGGCTATTACGGAAGCTTCTGACAGTGTAAGTTCGTCAACATTTTTATTAAAATACCTGAGTGCGGCAGTCTGTACTCCGAGTGTATTCTGTCCGAGATTTATTGTATTCAGATAATATTCCAAAATCTGTTCCTTACTATAGATATTCTCAAGCTGAATCGCAAGATACTGCTCCTGTATCTTTCTTTCCACCGCAGCTACTAATGTTTCCTCTTCACCGCCCGCAAAGACCTGATTTTTTAATAACTGCTGTGTAAGCGTACTTGCACCCTGTTTTTTTGCACCCTTAGATAAAAGTGCAACAAAGCCCGCTCTGAACGCACCTCTGACATCTATACCTCCATGTTCATAAAAACGCTCATCTTCTATGGCTATGAAGGCCTCCTGAACAATTTTAGGTATATCTTCTAATTTCTTGTATATACGGTTTGCACCCGCACCGACAACTGTCCTTACTTTCTTTCCCTTCGCATTATATATATAGGTCTGAAAGCCCGTAGGGATAATATTTACTGAGTTTATTTCAGGTGCTTTATCAATTATGCCCTTAACAGTTCCGTAAACTATATATCCACCTGTTATAGCTACCGCTACTATCGCAACCATAAAAATTCTGACAACCCAGATAAGGACTTTTGACGTCAATTTTTTAGGAATTGAACCGTATTTTCTTCGTTTTTCTTCTATATCAAATCTGCTATAACTCATATATCTCCTTTTAAAAGCTCTTAAACCTACTCACTTTTCAAAAGATTTAAAAACTGAAATACCGACTCCGCAGTCTGCCCCATATCATTATAGCAGGCAGCTATACCGCGTTCAGGCAATGAGTCTTTCATCTTCAATACAAAAAGTTCCGCTTCATTTTCTTCATCTATGCAATAATCCGGAATACAAGCTATACCAAGTCCTATTCTTGCAAGGTCTATAAGAAGATCGTTGCTGGCTAACTCAATTTCCGGCAGTAGTTCCAAATGATTTTCTAAGAAAAGTTTATGTAAAAACTCACTTGTGGTTGAAGTCTTATCAAGCATCATCATAGGATGTTTCTGCAATTCAGAAAGTTCATGTACCCCATTGATGAGCTTAGGAAAAGCCTTCTTATCGGCTACAAATATATCTCTGAATTCCTTAACAGGTACTACCTTACCAACCTGCCCCAAGGCACTGTTAGGTGTATTTACAACTATAAGGTCTGCAACACCGTTTTTTAGGTACTCCACACATTTTAAAGAAGTACCGTTTACTACCTTAATATGAACATTCGGATATCTTTCGTGAAATTCCTTCAAGAACGGTTTCAAATAATACCTGCAAATAGTATCGCTTGCTCCGATACTAAGCTGTCCTCCGTTTAAGGATTTTGACTCCAGTATTCTCGTTTCCCCAAGACTGATAAGATTGATAGCCGGTTCTACATGATTAAAAAGAATCTCTCCTTCTTTTGTAAGCCTTACTCTTTTTGTGCTTCTTATAAAAAGTTTTTGTCCAAGCCTTTTTTCCAATACTTTAATAGATTGGCTGACTGCTGACTGTGATATAAACAGTTCTTTGGATGCCTCCGAAAAACTCAATGTTTTTGCCACATGATAAAATACCTTATATAACTCGTGGTTTATGTCCATTTTCTACCCCTTTAACTTTATTAACAAACTAATTCTTAACTTTTAAGCTTTCATCTACCCATTGTTTGATTTCTTCGTCATGTTTTCGGGCTTCCGAGCCTGTTACAGCCAAGCCTTTTTCTACCTTTGCTCCCTTACAGACAGCTGTTAATTCCTCGATACTGTTGCCAAAACCGCTGCCTTCATGAGTACAGAAGGGGCGGATAGTCTTTCCCGTAAAATCAAATTTTTCAAGAAAGGTAAACACGCACATAGGCAGTGAACCCCAGTAATTGGGATATCCCAAATAAATAACATCATAATTATCTATACTATTTAAGCAGTTAACAATCTCAGGCCTCACATTCTTAGCCTTATCCTCTTTACTTTCTTCAACACAAATGTCATATTGAAGAGAATACGGAACTGCCTGCTCAATCTTAAAAACATCTCCTCCTGTCAGTGCAGAAATTTTATTTGCCACAACCTCAGTATTTCCCTCTTCTATTGAAATAACACCACCGTTACAATAATTCTCTCCCGCTCTTGAAAAATAAGCTATAAGTGTATTCATAAAGTACGAGCACCTCCGCCATAAGCATTTTATAAGAAATAATTCTAGTTACAAATTTATTCGCAGTCTATATTATCTCATTATTTTTGCTACAAATCAACAGAATTTATTATATTTTTATTTTTTCTTAATGTTCTTATTAGTAATTCTTATTATTATACTTTAGAGGTTTCAAAAGAATTTGATGATTTTTATTGCGTAATAGATTATAATAATAGCATATTAACGATATCAGTGTCAAAATACGGACAGATCGTATTTTTGAATTTGAAAGGAGTATTTTATGCCTTGTACAACAATACTTGTCGGAAAAAAAGCCAGTTATGACGGTTCTACACTTGTTGCCAGAAATGATGATTCACCTTCGGGAAGCTTTATGCCCAAAAAATTTACGGTGATTCATCCCGATTCACAGCCTAAAAAATACCGCTCGGTTATTTCACATGTAGAAATAGAACTCCCTGACAATCCGCTTCGTTATACCGCTCTTCCAAACGCAGTAAGCGGAGAAGGTGTGTGGGCTGCCTGCGGTGTAAATGAGCTGAATGTATCAATGACTGCTACAGAAACCATAGCTTCAAATGAAAGAGTGCTCGGGGCAGATCCTCTGGTTGAGTATGCGCCTGCAAAAGGAAGAAAAAATACTAACAGTTATGTTCCTGAAAAAGCAGGCGGAATCGGTGAAGAGGATATAGTTACCATAGTTCTTCCTTATATAAAGAGTGCGCGTGAAGGTGTGTTCAGACTGGGTGAATTACTCAAAATATACGGAACCTACGAAATGAATGCAATAGCTTTTCAGGATGAAAATGAAATATGGTGGCTTGAAAGCATAGGCGGACATCACTGGATGGCAAGACGTGTACCTGATGACTGCTATGTGGTTGCACCAAATCAGCTGGGACTTGATACCTTTGACTTTGATGATGCTTTCGGTGAAAAGAAAGAATATCTCTGCTCTGAGGATTTAAGAGAGTTTATAGAGGATAACCATTTAGATCTCACTCTCTGCAAAGCCTTTAGTCCAAGAGATACTTTCGGAACTCATTCAGACCTCGACCACATTTACAATACTCCCCGTGCCTGGGTTGCTCAAAAGTATTTCAACCCTACTACAAGCAGGTGGACAGGTGATAATGCCGACTATACTCCGCTTTCGGACAACATTCCATGGTGCAGGGTTCCGGAGAAGAAAATAACTGTTGAGGATATTAAATGGGCGCTCTCAAATCATTATCAGAATACTCCTTATGATCCATACACTAACGGGGTCAAGGAACTTTACCGTCCAATCGGTATCAGCCGCACAGATGTGCTTGCACTCGTACAGATTCGCCCTTATATGCCTAAAGAGCTAAAAGCCATAGAATGGGTAGCTTTCGGAAGCAATGTATTTAACACCTTTGTAGGTTTCTATGCAAATATTACAAAGACACCGAAATACCTGTCAAATACAACGGGCGATGTTGACAGCCATAATTTCTACTGGGCAAGCAGGTTGCTCGGAGTAATCGCAGATGCACATTTTAAACGCTGTCTGCCTAATATAGACCATTATCAGACTGCAGTAATGGCTAAAAATCATGCTCTTATAAATAAGTTTGATAAGGAATTTGCCGATTATATGAAAGATGCAGAAAATGACAGCGAAAAGTCTGATACTCTTTTCTGTGAGAAGGCAAATGAAGAAATTACCAAAATGCTTATAGAACAGACTACCAAAGCTTTAAATAAGGTGGTTTACAATGCAAGCTGTGTAATGAAAAACAGTTTTTCAAGGTCGGATGCGTAGAATACATCAAGGATCCGATTATTCACGCCACAGATTCAGATCTCTCAATTTATGCGTCAAAGCCGGTTTCACCGGCTTTTTATCTGTGGTCTGTGGCGTGAACGTTTTAATATTTATTTTATTATTTTCTCTGAGACAGCAAAGCTTGCGGATAATAATCACAGCGGAATTCTGACTATTGCCTCGGTACAGCCGTTTTCATCTTTCTGAAGTGTAAGTTCCGCCTCTTCTCCATATCGGCTTTTCAGACGCATCCTGATATTATAAATACCCAAACCTCCGCCATTTTCATCTGAACTTCGCTCTCCGTTCAAATATCGCTGCACTTCTTTTGTATCCAGCCCCGTGCCGTTGTCCCATACTGTGATCAATACAAATCCGTTCTTTTTTACTGCGCTGATTTCTACAATTCCGTTTCTGTTATCCTTATTCATTCCATGAAAAATTGCATTTTCCACCAAAGGCTGGATCAGCAATTTAGGAACAGTCAACTCCGCCACCGCTTCCTCCAATTCATAGAAAAATCCCAAATGGTTTACCGAACAGTTCTGCTGAATTTTTTCATACTCTTTGACAATTGCGATTTCCTCACGCAGTGTAGCAGGTTCCTGCGGATTATGGATACTGTAGCGCATAATCTGTGCCAGCGACTTCAGAAGATCCGCGATGCGTATCTGTCCGTTGAGCATGGCAAGGCAGCTGATAGAATCCAAAGTATTATATAAGAAATGAGGGTTTATCTGTGCCTGCAGCATTCTGTATTCCATCCTCCGCTTTTCGGCTTCAACAGAATAAATGCTGTCTATATATGATTTTGACTGCTCAATGAAGCTGTTAAATCTCCGGTAAAGAATTTGCGTTTCTCTGGTACTGTTAACGGAACGATCGGCTTCAATCTTCAAAAGTTCTCCCTTTTCCATATGCTTTGTAAGCCTTACAACAGGGCGGATAAGATGCCAGTTAAAATAAAAAAGTACACCGATAAAAGCCGTTAAAAGCAGAATTAGTACAGACAACAATGTGAGTACATTTTTAATCACCGGTTCTCTTATAACTTCCTGCGGCATTACTATCACAAGCAGTATATTTCCGGAGAGATTGCTCTTTTTCACAAACAGTCCGTCCTTACTGCCGTTATAATCACCCTCCCCTATAATTTTCTTAAGTTCTCCGCTTTCAACCTCATGACCGCTCTCATAAGATGCCCACAATTCACCTTTTTTATCCAAAACGTAAGCAGACATGCTTCCGTACTCCGTTCCGCCAAGCAGTCCCTTAATCATATCTGAACTAAATTCACATACCACATAGCCCAGACATTGCTTGTTGACCTGCCACTGATGCTCCGCAACATTACAAATCAGAAGCTGCCCCATGTACAGAACATCTTCATAATTACCGTCATTCGTTTTTCTCCGGGTTCTGAAGCAGATCCTTTCTCCCCCTGCCTCGTGCAATACAGAATAAACCGGATTCTCCTTTGTCATAACCGCTTTATAAATGCCGTCTCCTTTTACATCCTTACCTTCCGACATATAACCGGTAACTGCAAATCTATTGTCAAGGTAAATACGAATCCGATAATCTGAATTCTCCGTGCCCAGGCCATCCCTGAATATCTGCTTAAGTGTTTCATTTAAAGATTTCAGTTCCCTGACAGCCTTTACCCCTCTCCTGTCTCCAAATGAAATATCTCTGTATTCCGATATTAAATGATAAAGTGGCGTATTCGAGGCTTCTGCTGTTTTCAACATAATACCGTTTGTACCTACCGCCGCCTGAAAGCATCTGTTCGCATCATCAAGCATATTATTCAGCAGACGTGCTGTACTATCCAGCTTCAAGCTGATGGTTTCCTTTGCCATTTTTTCCATATCGGCATAAACAGAACGGTACACTACCTCTTTGCTAATCAGAATTAGCAGTACTATGGTCACCGCATACACTCTCGCTGTTTTTGAAAGAATTCTTGAAGCAGTCTCTGTTTTCCCCCTTATACTTTTCATTCGGAGCCTCCCCTTTTACTGATGTTTGGTAATATCACCTCACTCTCCCTAAATTCCTTAGGAGAACTTCCGCATCGTTTTCGAAATACCTTTGAAAAATAATTTGCATCCGAGAAGCCGCACCTGTTTGCAATTACCGCCACAGTGTCCCGTGTTTCCCGAAGCAGGCGCTTTGCCTCATGCATCCGTGTCTGAATAATAAATTCCTGTAAAGATACTCCGACATCCCGGGCAAAAATTCTTCCGATATATCCTGCCGAAAAGCCCATCTCTGCCGCGAGTGTCTCTACACCAAGATTTTCGTCCGAATAATTTCTGAGTACATACTCTTTTACCGATTCGGTAAAAGAAACTGCGTTTTCTTCCATGCGTTCCTGTCTTTCCATCAGTTTGGTACATTCCCGCAGCAAAAAATCTGCCTTTCCGTCAGGCATCTGAGACATTTTTTCCAAATACTGTTTTACAATAATATCTGCCGCCTCTGGCGGAATCAAGGCTTCGCGTCCCAGATAATCACCTATCCAGTCAGCTATCAACGGTGCAGGACTGTCACCATCGACAAAAAGCCGTACAATAAAATTCTCCAACCATTCGTTATCCTTTTTTCTTATTGCAGCATGAAAGCTCTGCTTATTATCGGGCAAAAAGAGGCATTTGCGAAGTTTCCTGCTTTCCCTGTGTAAAATCAGCGATTTTAAAAGCAATTCCAGCTCATCCAAAGTCTGTTGATTAATAGGTTTTAAAATGTAACTTTTAACGCCGCATCTGAGAGCTTCCTGTGCAGTATTAAAGTCCTCATACCCACTGATGAAGATCACATCCGTATCCGGACTTTTTTCATATATATTATGCATCAGAGTCAGACCATCCATTCCCGGCATTTTCAGATCACAAATCAAAAAGTCGATTTTTTCTTCGACAAAAAACGCCAGTGCATCTCTCCCGTCATAGGCCAGATAAGGAATATCACAGCCAAGCCTCTCCCAGTCCACCAGATTTTTCAAACACTTGCAGACATTCTGATCATCATCTGTTACAACTACTTTCCATCCCATTCCATCACCATTCATTAACGTTTAACCACAGAAAGACCACCTTTAATGGCAGCCTTTCCATAACTTATATCAAGATTATCCTCTAATTATTTACCAAATATATCACATACATCTTATTATGTGCAACATGGCAGTGTAAGACGCTTCGTGAGTAATTATGGCTATACATGCCTATCCCGAATTGGGGTCTATTTGGTTGCAAGCCACTCGTCATACTGCTTCTGTACCTCAGCTATCAACTCATCAATACCGGCTTCCTTAAGGCGCTCCCGATACTCCGGCAGTGCTTTCTTAGGATCCAGAAATCCCTGATTCAACAATGTCCAGTATTCATCATTCACCGCAGCTACCGCCGCCACAACTGCATCCACCGGGGTTTGATCAAATCGGAAACCGGCAAAAGGATATGTCTTAGCAGAATTGTTAAAATCCAGATATTCCTGTACCTTATTGTCAGGTTCCGACGCCAGCAGGCTGCAGGTAGCTATACTTGATGACAGCCAGGTTCCGAAGTTCCAGTCGTCATTTTCAACACGTACAACCTTACCGGTTTTATCCCGATTATAATTAACTCCGTCTAAGCCGTAGCAGGCCAGATCGGCCACAACGGGATCTGTCATCAGCACCTCAAGAAACTTGAGGCAGGCATCCGCTTTTTTCGACTTCTGGTTGATACCATACACAGAACCAATCGCACTGTCGGAATGTATCCAGTTTTCCGTCATTTTAATTGCAACTACCGGTCCGCAGTTATAATTCTTTGGGAAAGTCACTTCCATCAGAGGTGTTGTTGTCTGAATCATAAACCCCCAATCTTCTTTGTTGGCAAAATCCCCGATAACCTGATATTCCCTGGTTGCTTCACCTTCAGGAATATATCCTGCCTTATTCCATTTGTATACAGTGTCTAAATATTCTTTAAAATCATCTGTTTCCGCAAGATTGATTACTTTTTTGGTATCGCCTTTAAGATCCACGACACATACCCTTCCGATATTTAAAGGTGCAAATCTATCCATGGAAAAATTCTGATAACCAAAATCCGCATGGAAAAGAAACGGCATTCCTATTCCCTTTTTCTTAGCTTCTGCAAGGTAAGGTTCAAGATCCTTATATGACTTAATCTTTTCCTGCAAATCCTTCCATCCCATTTTATCAATTACCGACTGAGGTACTACAACACTATACCCCTCTGCAGACTCCTTGTAAACAGGAATCCAATAATATTTCCCATTAAATTTTGAACTGTCCCAGATAGACTCCGGCATAGCTCCCCAGAGTCCCGGATAATTCTTAATCTTGTCGCTTAAATCCATCGCTGCGTTATTCTGAATGAGATTCTTGCAGGCTGCCGCCAGATCCCAGCTGGCTGTCCAGAACAAGTCAATATCCTCGTCACTTGCAAGTCCCAGGGTAAGCAGGGATTCATAATCACCGCTGATCGCTTTCATATCCACATTCACACCGATTTTCGGACCTATATAATCATTGATTGCCTTCTCTACAGCATCGATTTCCGATTCCTGTACATCGTTGTAAATCTTACGCCACCAGCTGATGGTGACTATCCCTCCGTCCTGTGCGGCGGATTTGTTGTCTCCTACCGAGCTGTCAGTATGTTTATCCTCTGCACTCTTTTCTACTGTCGTCTTCTCCCCCGATGACTTATCCCCTTCTTTGGCTTGTGTTCCCGAGCAGGCTGATAACAATGTCGTCAGACTCAGTGCCATCGCAAGTATCATTGCAATTTTCTTTTTCATTTTCTTCTCCTCCTTGTCCAAGTTTTCTTTAATACACTTTTTATTAACCTTTCACCGATCCTACTGTCAGTCCTTTCACAAAATATTTCTGGAAGAACGGATAGGCAATAATGACCGGACCAAGTACTACCATAAGTATAGCCATTCGCGCACTTTCTTTAGGAAGGTTCTGCATCATTGAGGTTACATTTCCCGCTCCCAAAGCTCCTGAGGTATTCAGCAGAAAATCCAGGTTTTTCTGAATCCTCACCAGTAACAGCTGAAGAGGTGTTTTCGATGATGAGCGTATATAAAGCAACGCATTCTGCCATTCATTCCAATATCTTACCGCTACCATGAAGCCTACTGCCGCAACCGAAGGCTTTGAAACCGGAAAAACTATCTGCCAAAATGTCCTGAATTCTCCGGCTCCGTCTATTTTAGCAGCCTCAATCAGTGCATCCGGCACGTTGCTCTGAATATAAGTCCTAAGTATAATAATATGCATTGCTGTGATACATTCAGGCAGAATCAGCGCCAACAGGCTATCTCCCAGGCCATAGACTTTGGTATTAATCATATAGCAGGAAAGCTGGCCTCCCGAGAACAGCATGCTTATCAGCACCAAGAAAGAAAATGGTTTACGAAGCCTGAAACATTTCCGGCTCAGTGCATAAGCAAACATATTCATAGTAATCAGGGCTATAAGCGTTCCCAATACAGTAATTAATATTGTTACTCCATAGGATACGGCAATTTGTCTGCCAAAGGTCAACACATACCGGTAGCCTTCCAATGACCACGCATCGGGAAAAAAGCTGAATCCCTTTTCCGTAATAGAGTTGTCATCACTTAAGGAGATAATCACTACCAGAATAAGCGGCAGCAGACATACTGCCGTCAGAATAAGAAGTATAAGCCCCAACAGATTTTGTCTATGTTTCTCACTCATCCCAAGCCTCCCTAAAAAACTAATAATACGTTCTAAAACAATGCATAATCCTCATTTATTTTTTTGACTGCATAGTTTACGACTATCACCAACAGAAATCCGATTAATGACTGATATAGGGTAACAGCCGCCGTAGTACTGAAGTTTGAAGATTCCATTATGGAATTAAGAACATAACTGTCAATAACCTGGGTAGTGGAATATATTGCTCCGGTATTCTTTGTTACCTGATAAAAAAGTCCGGTATCGGATCTCATAATATAGCCTATTGATAAAAGGGTCATGGTTACCACCATAGGCAGCAGCATAGGCAATGTCACATAGCGGATTCTCTGCCCTTTTGTTGCACCGTCAAGTTCGGCCGCTTCATACAGTTCAGTGTCAATACCGCTCAGTACGGAAAGGTACAGGACGGAACCGTATCCCGTTCCTTGCCACATTTTGACTAAAATCAATATCAACGGCCATGCCTTTGCCTCCATGTACCATCTGACAGGATCCTTACCCAGCGAAATCAATAGCTGATTAAGCATTCCGTTGCTTGTATCCAATACAGCATTAACAACATAGGTAATGGCCATAGCAGAGATAAAGGCAGGTACGATCATTATGCTCTGACAGATTTTTCCCAGTTTTTTATAGCTGAGTTCATGAATCAATACAGCCAATGACACATTACATATTGTGCCTATTGCCGTAAAAGCTATGAAATAGAAAACAGTATTCCTTGTAATACGTACAAATGAAGTCTTTGATTTAAACAGGAATAACAGATTATCCAAACCGCACCATGGAGAATCAAAGCCTAATTTATAGTCAAATTTTTTAAATGCCAAAACCAGCCCGTACAAAGGCGCAAAGCTGAATAATGCAAAAAGTATAAGTGCGGGCAGACTCATGAACAACAAAGTCTTATTTTTCCATGTATTTTTCAGTAAAGACATATTCTCCCTCCTCTGTTCAAGTTAAGTATATCCCGTATTCCCTTACTTTCACAGAGGAAATATCCGACTATGAAGGGTAAAAATCCGCTCTTTATTTTGTGAATTCGTTGCCTCACAGAATAAAAATAAGGCGGCAGAATCAAAATACTTTCTGCCGCCATTCATTCCTGAGCCCTGATTATTCACTATCTATAATACTCCACACCACTCTCAAATATCCCCTGATTTTTCTCTCCGGTTATATTGACAGCTACATTTTCACCAATTCTCTCAGAATGACACATCTTACCCAGCACTCTTCCATCAGGACTTATGATGCCTTCAACCGCCATATAAGAGCCGTTTGGATTAAAGCTTTCATCCATGGTTACATTGCCATCTGCATCTGCATACCTAAAAGCTATCTGACCATTTTCAGAAAGTTTCTTAAGCCATTCTTCATTTGCCACAAATCTTCCCTCACCATGTGAAGCAGGGATGGAATAGGTCTTTCCGAGTTCAATATTCATAAGCCATGGAGATTTGTTTGTAACTGCCTTTGTATAAACAGACTGCGAAATATGCCTGCCTATCTTATTGGTAGTAAGAGTAGGTGAGGTTTCCTCTATCTTTGTTATCTCTCCGTAAGGCACAAGTCCAAGCTTGATAAGTGCCTGAAAACCGTTACAAATACCAAGTATAAGACCATCTCTCTCTTTAAGCAGCCTATTGGTTTCCTCAGCAATCTGCGGATTTCTAAATACGGAGGCTATAAACTTGGCTGAACCGTCAGGCTCGTCACCTGCTGAGAAACCGCCTGGGAACATTATTATCTGAGAATTCTTTATAGCCTTTACATACTCCGATACAGAATCCTTTATGTTCTGTGCATTAAGGTTCTTAAATACCACTGTCTGAACTTCTGCACCTGCTTTCTGGAAGGCTTTGGTTAAATCATATTCACAGTTTGTTCCCGGAAATACAGGTATAAATACCCTAGGCTTTGCTATCTTTTCTTTGGCTATATAAAGCTTTGCCTCATTCTTTCTTGCAAAGTCTGCCTCATTTCTTACATCATAAAGCTTCTCTGTTAGCTTTTCTACTTCCTCACCTGTCTTTGTAGGATATACCTTTTCAAGCTTACCCATCCAGTTTCCCAGCATTTCTTCTATGTCTATAGTTACATTTGCAAATTCAAATTTTCCACACTCAGTAACTTCACCCAGCCTGATTACATCCAGTCCTGATTTCATCACCTCATCCAAATCGTCTGCATTTACTTCTGCAACTATACCTGTAAAATCAGGCTTAAAGAAATCTTCATCTGTAAGCTTTTCATCAAATTTAACGCCGAGCTTATTACCGAAAGCCATCTTGCTGACTGCTTCAGCCACACCGTATCTTCCGAGTGCATAGGCTGAAACTATGGATTTTTTATGAATAAGTTCGGTAATTTTTTTATAAGCAGATATCAGCTTCTCAAATACAGGAAGCCTAAACTCATTTTCTTCTATATTAAATTTTACAAGCACATTTCCGGACTTTTTAAGCTCAGGGCTGATAATTTCATCTGCCTTACCCATATCGACCGCAAAACTTACTAAAGTAGGAGGTACATCTATATCGTTAAAGCTGCCCGACATACTGTCCTTACCACCTATTGAGGCAAGTCCAAGCTGCATCTGTGCTTCATAGGCTCCGAGCAGGGCTGCAAGAGGCTCTCCCCAACGCACTGCCTTGTCTCCAAGCCTCTTAAAATACTCCTGGAAGGTGAAATGAATCTTAGTCAGTTCTCCACCGGCAGCAACTATCTTTGCCACAGAGTTAATAACCGCATAAACAGCACCATGATAAGGGCTTTCCTTTGAAATATACGGATCAAAGCCATAGCTCATAAGAGTGACTGCGTCACTTTCGCCAAGGTCATTCGGAAGCTTTGCTGTCATAGTCTGAATAGGGCTTAACTGATATTTACCGCCAAACGGCATGGTCACTGTAGCTGCTCCGATTGAGCTGTCAAATCTCTCAACCAATCCCTTTTTACCGCATACATTTAAATCACTAAGCATAACAAGCCAAGCCTCTTTAAGACTCTTGCCTTCAAATTCCTTATTGTGGTTTTCGTAAAATTTGTCCGGATTAGGAGCTGATACGCTGGCTTTAGCTTCACTTCTGGCTCCATTTGTGTCAATAAAGGCTCTGCTTATATTTACTATCTCCTTACCGCGCCATTCCATCACAAGACGAGGCTCTTTTGTAACTTCCGCTACAACCACAGCTTCAAGGTTCTCCTCATCAGCGAACTTAAGCATAGCTTCTACATCTTTACTGTCCACAACTATAGCCATTCTTTCCTGTGACTCGGAAATAGCTATCTCCGTACCATCAAGTCCCGCATATTTCTTAGGTACTTTATCAAGATTGATATGAAGCCCTGCCGCCAATTCTCCGATTGCAACAGAAACACCGCCGGCTCCAAAATCATTACATTTCTTTATAAGCTTTGTTATCTCAGGCCTTCTGAAAAATCTCTGAATCTTACGCTCTGTAGGAGCATTTCCCTTCTGCACCTCAGCTCCGCAGGTATCTATGGACTTGGTTGTATGTGACTTGGATGAGCCTGTAGCCCCTCCTATACCATCACGTCCCGTACGGCCTCCAAGCAAGATAATCCGGTCGCCAGGATCTGAAGTTTCCCTGATTACATTTTTTCTTCTGGCTGCTCCCATAACCGCACCGATTTCAAGACGCTTAGCCACATAATCAGGATGATAAATTTCATCTACAAGTCCGGTTGCAAGACCAATCTGGTTGCCGTAAGAGCTATAACCTGCCGCCGCCCCTGTAACTATCTTTCTCTGTGGCAGCTTGCCTTTTATAGTTTCTGAAAGCGGCAAAGTAGGATCAGCAGCTCCTGTAACACGCATAGCCTGATATACATAGCCCCTGCCAGAAAGCGGATCTCTGATGGCTCCGCCAAGACAGGTAGCCGCCCCACCAAAAGGCTCAATCTCTGTAGGATGGTTATGTGTTTCATTCTTAAAGAAAATCAGCCATTCTTCTGTATTCTTGGTTCCATCTGCCAAAGTTTCTTCCACAGGCACAACTATGGAGCAGGCATTTATCTCGTCTGAAACCTCCATATCCGTAAGCTTGCCAAGAGCCTTTAGCTTCTTCATTCCCATAAGTGCTATATCCATAAGACAGATATACTTATCATCCCTGTCCTTGTAAAGCTCTGCAAAATTTTCCTTATAACTGTTGTAGCTGTCCACCAAAGGCTTGGAATACTTGCCTTCTTCAAAGTCTATCTCTGTAAGCTCTGTAAGGAAGGTAGTGTGACGGCAATGGTCTGACCAGTAGGTATCAAGCATTCTGATTTCAGTTACACTCGGATCTCTTTTTTCTTCTTCTGCAAAATATTTTCTTATAAATAAAAAGTCCTTAAATGTCATAGCAAGATTGAGCGAAGCATAAAGCTCCTTAAGCTCGTCTTCGGACATAGTTCTAAAGCCTTCAAAGATTTTCACATCCGGAGGCTCAGGGAAATTCTGAACTATGGTTTCAGGCTTATCCTTGTATGCTTCTCTTGAATCAACAGGGTTTATAAGATAAGCTTTAATTTTTTCAAATTCTTTATCTGTAATTTCACCCTTTACTACATATGTAGTAGCAGACTGAATAACAGACTCAGCTTCTTCATTTAAGAGCTTCACGCATTGAACGGCACTATCTGCCCTCTGGTCAAACTGCCCCGGCAGATATTCTACCGAAAACTCTCTTTCAGAAGCCTCAAGCGGAAAGTTCTCCTCATAAAGCAAGTCTACAGGCGGTTCGGAGAATACAATGCCAAGAGCCTTTTTATAGGTAGCTTCATCCAGATTTTCAATATCATATCTGATAAGCACCCTTACAGCTTCAAGCTTCTTAAGAGAAAGATAGTCTGCAAATTCCTCTTTAAGCTCCCTCGCCCTTACAGCATAATCAGTTTTCTTTTCAACATATATTCTTCTAATATTTCCCATAGTCCCACTCCTTATTTATAGGTTTTGGTTACAATTATATTTAGTATAGCATGGATATATTTATTAGTAAAATGAATATATGTGATTTTATTTATATTTTATTCTTATATACAAATGAACCATGCGCGGGTAGCGTACGGTTCATTTGTATATGTTATCATACCATAAGTTCTCCGGTGTTTTCTATCTCAGCAATCATTTCAACCCTTTTTCCATGTCTGCCGCCCTCATATTTTGCTTCAAGCCAGGCATCCACTATCATCTTCGCAAGCTCTATGCCTACTACTCTTGACCCAAAGGCTATTATATTTGTGTTATTATGACACTTGGAAAGTCCCGCGGAATAAGGTTCACTGCATACACAAGCTCTTATGCCCTTAACTTTGTTTGCAGCCAGAGATATACCAACCCCCGTACCGCATATTAATACACCTCCGTCCGCTTCCCCAGCCACAATTATTTTTGCCGCCTTATATCCGCTTATTGGATAGTCAAACCTTTCCGTACTGTCGGTACCCACATCTGTTACGTCTATTCCTTTTTCTTTTAAATACAGCTTGATTATCTCTTTATAATCATACCCGACATGATCGCTTCCTATTACAAGTTTCATACAGTACCTCCGATGTATTTTCCTCACATTCATTTTGTTTCGTTTACAGATAATTTTGATTTTTCATACGCTTAAATGCGTAAATTGCAGCGCCTATAACACCATTTATCTGCGCAGGACGGGAATATTTTATTTTCATATTCTTTTCAGGATAGGGCTTTCTTGTAAAATAATGTATATCTTTTTCGAATTCATCAAAAGGAAAGAATCCATTCATAAGAAGTCCTCCTCCAAGCACAATGCATTCAGGATCAAAAAGATTTTCCTGCGTAGCAACAGCCTGAGCCATTCCTCTGACAAATGTCTTAATTTCTTTCGTTTCTCCCTTTTGAGCAAATATATCTTTTATTTCAATATCCGGAAAAAATTCATTCCTCAAATTTTCAAGAGCAATCCCCGATACTACAGTCTCGAGACAGCTCTCGTTTCCGCAGGTACATTTTTTCATATTCCCGTAAATAGGCATATGACCGAGTTCGGAAGCAACTCCGTTATGTCCTGAAAGTATTTTCCCATCAATCATTACGGCATTTCCCACCCCGGTTCCGAAATAAATTCCGCACACGCTGTCGCAATCTTCTATCCCCAGCTCTTTCATATCATAGAACAAAAGGTTATTTGTATCTTTATTTATAAAGATCGGAAAATCAAAAATTTCTTCAAGTGCATCCACTATCAAAAAGTCATCGGGAATGGCCTCGATATTAGGTGTTTGTATGACTGTTCTCCTGTCGCGGCTTACGGTGGACGGAAAGCCTGCCGATACGGCTTTTAAAACCCTGTCATTCAGATTTTTCTCAATGTATCCCTTTACAAGCCCTCCAAATTTTTCGACAGCATCACTTTCTTTTGTGAAAACGCTTTCTGTCGGCCGTATCTCGAATCCTTCCAACTTATAGCTTTCGTTCACCAAACCAAGACGAATATTGGTTCCTCCTATATCGATTCCTAAAACAACAGGCTCCGCCACGGTTAATTCCTCCCTCTTACAGTTTAACACCGGTTTCTTCCTCAAAGATTTTTTTTGCTTTGGCACAAGCCACCCTTAAATCATCATCTAAAGAAAAAAGTCCCGAACTTCCCAGTATAAAACATTCGGCACCCGCTGCATAAAGATCCTTAAATGTTTTTTTGTTACAGGAACCGTCTATCATTATCTGATAATGCCAACCGTTTTCTTCCCTGAGTTTCTTCGCTTCCTTTATCTTATCGAGCATTTCTCTTATAAAAGGCTGTCCTGCAAAACCTACATCTACGGTCATAATGGTGAGTACATCTATACGACCTAAGTACTCTTTGCAATAAGCCAGCGGGGTTGCAGGATTGAGCGTAACTCCTGTTTTGCAACCCAAATCCTTTATACGATTAATGGTACGAAAAGCATTCGTATTTATAGTTTCGGCATGGGGACTTATAAGTTCAGCCCCCGCTTCGGCACACGACTTTATCCAATCATTGGGCTCAGTCGTCATAAGATGCACATCCATAGGCTTTTTGGCCGCTTTTCCCACTGCTTTTATGATATCCGGACTTAAGGTTATATTTTTGCAAAAATGTCCATCCATAACATCCATGTGATAGCCATCAAATTCCTCATTCAATACATCTATCTGGTTTTTCATATCCAGAAAATCCATACACATAAGACTGACTGTAAATAAAGGCTTCATATAATAATCCTTTCAATTAAAAATATATACAACAGTTATGAACTCTTACGGCTTGCTCCGAAAAATCTGTCAAGAGTGACTGCTATAATAAGCAGACATCCCATAGCAAGCTGCTGATAATAGCTTGAAACTCCGCACATGTTAAGTCCGTTGTTTATAACACCTATGATTAGACCTCCGATTATTACCTTGGGTATCTTGCCTACTCCTCCAAAGAACGAAGCACCTCCGATTATTACCGCCTCTATCGCAAATGTTTCATAACCGGTTCCCGCATTAGGCTCCGCCGCCGCAAGTCTCGCTATATTTACCATTCCCGCAAGAGAAGCACATAATCCGGATATCATAAATGCTATTATTGTATGTTTTTTCACTGTAATTCCTGCATACCACGCTGCTTGAGGATTTCCTCCTATTGCATACAGATTCCTTCCGCATTGTGTCTTTTTGCCAAAATAAGCCAGAAGAGCGGCTGTTACAAGAGCAATTATTACCGGCATTGGGAAAATGCCTATGCTTCCTCCTATGGTTTTATTGAAGGAGACAGGAAGTCCCGACGCCGCCCTGGCATTGGTTATTATATAGACCATACTTCTCAAAATAGCCTGAGTACCTAAAGTAATTATAAAAGGCGGAAGCCCGGTTGCCGTAACCAGTAATCCATTAATAAAGCCTACAGCTATACCTAAAATGACAACCCCTATCATTACGGCAGCTATCGGCGGCATCCCCGCTTCTGTCATGAGCTTTGCACTTACCGCCCCTGATAAGGCCATTATTGAACTTACACTGAGGTCAATCCCTCCGAGAAGAATAGCAAAAAATTCTCCCAGTCCCAGCAAAATTGTTATTGAACTCTGTTCAAGGATTTTTAACATGTTTCCGCTTGTTAAAAAACTCTTGTAGCGGAGGAGACCGAACACAAGTATCATAATAACCAGAATGGAAATTGTACTGTATTTATCCCAAAAATCTCCAAAAGACTTCTTTCTCTTTACGACATTTTTTGTATCCACCGTTTCATCCTCCTCACATTTCCTCTTTTGTAGCCGCCTTAACCAGTCTCTCCTCAGTAGCTTCTCTTACTTCAAATTCTCCGGTTATTTTTCCGCCCGCCATAACTGTTATACGATCACAAAGCCCCAAAAGCTCCGGCATTTCGCTCGAAACAACTATTATTCCTATGCCTTCATCGGAAAGTTTTCTCATAAGTTTGTATATTTCACTTTTGGTCCCTACATCTATTCCTTTGGTCGGCTCATCAAAAATAATAACTTTCATCCCTGCCGCCATCCATTTGCCCAAAATTACTTTCTGTTGATTACCTCCCGAAAGATTAAGTGTGAGCTGTTCTTCATCCACCCACTTAATCTGCAGAGCCTTGTGTTGATCTTCAGCCATTTTACGTTCATCTTTTTCATCGATTGTGCCCACTATCCCGTCAACTTTTGATTTTTTTAGCTGATTAACAATGGAAATATTCTTTTTATTACTGAAATTGCCAAAAAATCCGGTTTCTCTCCTATTTTCCGTAAGCATTCCTACACCTGTCTTTAACGCCGAATAAGGATTTTTTATGACAATCTTTTTTCCGTTTAGATATATCTCTCCCGCTTTAATGGGACTTGCACCGAATATTGCATCCATCAGTTCACTTCTTCCGGCTCCCACCAATCCTGAAAACCCCAGAATTTCCCCTTTTTTTAGGCTAAATGAAATATTTTTTACCTTTTCGTCTTTGCGCGTAAGACCCCTTACCTCAAATATTGTCTCTCCGAAACTAAATCCGTCTCCTTCCGGATGTTGATAGCTTCCCTGTATCTCTCTTCCGACCATAAGTTTTACCATATCATCGGTTGTAAGGTCTTTCACATTATAAGTTCCGACATAGCCCCCATCCTTCATTATTGTTATTCTGTCACCGATTTCAGCAATCTCCGAAAGCTTATGTGAAATAAAAACTATAGCTTTCCCTTCACTTTTCAGACGTCTTATTATAGCGAACAGTTTTTTAACCTCCTCATCGGTGAGCGACGAGGTTGGCTCATCCATGACTATAACCTTTGCATTAAAAGAAACCGACTTGGCTATTTCTACCATCTGCTTTTCACTTATACCTAATTCGCCCACACTTACCGTCGGCTTATATGCCTGTAAGTTTACCTGTTCCAAAAGCTTTTCCGTATCTCTGTCAAGCTTCTCGTAATCTATCTGATATATCGGGCCAAATTTTTTCTTTGGGAGTCTTCCCATAAATATATTTTCTCTAATGTCAAGCCAGTTCACGACACTCAATTCCTGGTAAATAATGCTTATGCCACCCTCCGCGGATATATGAGGGGTAAGCCTTTCATAAGTTTTTCCGTCAAGCGTTATACTGCCACTGTCCGGTTGATAAACTCCGCTCAATACCTTCATCAGGGTAGATTTCCCGGCACCGTTTTCTCCCAAAAGTACATGTACTTCCCCGGCCTTGACATCAAAACTTATTTTGTTTAACGCGACTACTCCCGGAAAAGTTTTTATTATATCCTTCATTGAAACAACAGTTTCCATGTGCCCTCTCCTTCATTACGGGATAAGATTACTCCAAATTATTCATGTGACGTGTTATATATAAACTAACCCAAATTATTCACAAAATATCCCGTGAATAATTTGGGATTAATACGTCCGATTCTATGATAGGCTGTATGTTAATTATTTCAGATACTCCTTAGCATTATCCTTTGTTATAAGGACAGCTGCAATACCTGTCTGAGTGACTTCGGCCCCTGCTTCCGGTTTAGCATTTTCTTTAACCGCTTTTACCATTAGATTAAGTGCGGTGGCTCCTACCAACTTAGGATTCTGGGCTACTGTAGCAGCAAGTTCTCCGTCCGCTACTGCCTTTATGGCATCGTCATTTCCGTCAGTTCCGCAAACCTTTATATCTTTTCCCGATTTTTTTACGGCCTCTACGGCTCCCATTGCCATTGTGTCATTACAGCAGTATATAGCTTTAAGGTTAGGATTCGCACTTATCATGTTCGTAGCCACATCCATAGCTTTTGTTCGGTCCCAGTCCGCCGGCTGGCTATCCACCAACTTAGCCCCTGCTGCTTCAAAAGCCGCCTTTGCTCCGTCACGACGCTGTTCTCCCGATAAAGCTCCGGCCTTTCCTTCAATTATAGCTACTTCCGCATTATTTCCCACCTGTTTCAACAATTCTCCGGCACCCGTCTCTCCGACTTCTTTATTGTCGGTAGCAACATAAGCATAGAGTCCGCCTCCGAGTTCTCCGAGAGCCTTGGCATCTATTTTTTCATCGATATCAATGAAGACTATCCCTTTTGAACAGCCTTCCGCAATAGCGTTATTCAGATTTACATCTGAAATAGGTGCCACACCGATTGCCTTATATTCACCCGTACTAACGAAGTTCTCAAGTACCTGCACCTGTCCCTCTACGTCGTCCTCCGTATTTCCGGACTGTACGTCTACCTTTACTCCGAGCTTTGCGGCCTCCTCCTCGATACCTGCTTTCATGTCCTGCCAGAACTGGCTCGACTGTGTCTTCAAAACTATCGCATACTTTTCTTCACCGGCTACAGATGCAGTACTGCCTGTTCCGCTTTTAGAAGCTGATGAAGTCTCGGATGTAACTGCTCCACTTGAACTTTTAGCTGACGACATATCTTTCTTTGCGGATGAAGTCGGTTTACTTTCTCCTCCGCAGGCCGTAAGTGATACTGCCATCATAACTGCAAGTGCTACCGCCAAAAAACCTTTTAACTTTTTCATAATCTACCTCCCTGTTATTTTGAGTAATATTTGAGTAAATTTTACTCAAATTTCTTTCATGATAATTCAATCATGTGTATTCTGTCAATATTTTCTTTCTTTTTCTACATTTTGCTGAGAAAATATTAGGGTAAATTGTGCAATTTCACCTTACTGGTATCTTTTCTTTCAATTTTTCTCAGAAGCCCCCATATCCGTAGATGCTCTCCTTGATAGAGTTACTCTCATCTGCCTTTTGGTAGTGGGTATCTTTTCTCCGTTTATCTGCCGTATAAGCATATCAACAGCCACACTTGCCATTCCCGCAACATCCTGCCTAATACTTGTAATTCCCACCCCGCATATATCCGCTATAATACAATCGTCAAAGCCAACAATTTTCACCTGCTTCGGCACCTGTATTCCGTATTCTCTGAGAGCCAGGTATGCTCCTGCAGCAAGGGTGTCTGTAGTGGCCACTATTCCGTCAAACTCAAGTCCGCTCTGAATAAGGGAAGTAATTGATGCCTTTCCCGAGTAAACGGAAACATTTTCATTATTTTTTATATACTCTGGTCTTTCGGGTATCCCTTTTTCCATAAGAGCTCTTAAGCAGCCGTTATATCTTGATATTTGGTTCACATCAGTTCCTCTCGACATCAGAAACACTATATTTTTACAACCTGCCCCGAGAATCTCGTTAGCCGCCATATAACCACCGCTTTCATTATCCGACTCAATTATGACGGCATTATCGTCTTCGCCTACATGTGGTCTGTCAACGTACACCACCGGATATTTTCTTAAAGCCTCATGGTACCTGTTTCCTGAAATTATCATTACTCCGGCAACATTCTTCGCCCTTAATATCTCCACATGCTTTTTTTCAAGCACCTCTGATTCGTTTGTGTTGAAAATTATAGTTGAATATCCACCATAAAAGAGTGCCATCTGTATCTGAAGTATCAACGCCGAAAAATGAGGGTTAGTTATATCCGGAACAATAATTCCTATGTTGCTGTTCTTATTTTTCCATATCCCTTTTGAAGAGTTATCAAGACTATAATTGTTCTCTTCGATTATTTTTCTCACACGATCCTCGGTTTCTTTGGAAAATCTTCCGTTTTGATTTATAACCCGAGAAACAGTAGCTATGGACACACCTGAAAGTTTAGCAATTTCTTTCATATTTATGGTTTTTGCCATACTTGTATATCTCCTTATCTGGCCATCCGTTGGTTTTCTGTTTTTATTATATGCCATATGCCATAAAATTCAACTTAAAATCATATACGATACGTTATCTTGATTACCGTAGTTAAGACCACCCACCAAACTGATGGATTTCTAGGCCATGTTACTAGACTGGCGGCTCGAGGTGATGTCTTTGACTCGTCACTCCCCATCAAGCGTGGATGATCTTACTAAATAAATATAACTCTTAAATATATCATCAAATTATATTGCACTTAATTTATTCAGTGCAATATAATGTTTTTTCTGATTTTGAATGTACTTTATTTATAGTTGCTTCATTAAAGTCTACTGTACTGACATAATACCCTTAAATCCCAAAAATTACAATTCATAAATTTATACTTTAAATCTGCATGTTTGTCAAATATCATAGCTGCTTAATTATATCCCTAATATCTGTTTTGTATTGATTATAAATTATTTTTCGTCTATACTCTGGTTTGAAGACGATATGATATTTGATCATCCGCTTTATATATGCGAGTGAATATTCTTTCTTCACCATAATTACCTTTTCTTTCTACAATATAGCCTTAACAACTTTATTGTACACAGAAAGATAATTTCAGTATAACATCCGTTGCGCACCTGCATAGCGGACGGTTCATTATTATGCTCATTTTCATTTTTGGAACAACAAAAAACTTCAATTTGAGAAACAGACTAAAGTTATTTAAAAAAGAACCCAAAAGCCACACTTTCAGATTCTCTTTATTCATAAGGTAATATCCTTACCTTTACAATTTCCACATTCAGCCACCGCTGCATTTTTCTTGCCCGTTTTCATCATTTCCGTCACCCTCAGCTTTACCAAGAAGTCTTCTAAAACCATTAATTCCAAAGTAAAAGCCAAATAATGTCAGTATTACCGTAAAGAGAAGATTCGCAGAATAATTATTTTCCATTACGCTTCTAATCAGAGTAACTGCTCCTAAAATCCCCATCAAAAGCTGCATTAATGATAAAACAAATAAATACACTTTACTCATAGCACACCTCCAAATTCATTTGTTTACAATTAAATTGTGTCCTACGATTTATTATAGCATATTTTTTAATATATGCAAGCACCTATCAATGATATTTTTATTTAAGAAATCTCCGCTCCCTTTCTTTCCCTATCATTTTTCATAACTCTTAAAACACCTATTGTACAACTGATAATTGTAAATATATCAAAGGCAGTTCCAACATAGTTACCACAGCTAAAGTCATATATAGCCCAGCCTATTTCCGCTACTCCGATTACTATCTTAAACCCGAGCGCCCCTCCTATGCCCAAAAAATAGGTAAAGGCTACCATTGTAAGAGCAGGAAACCAACCAATTAAGCCTCTGTTATTAAAGATTAATGTCATAACTACCGCTACCAGCATAATTACAGCTTTCGCCACCTGATTAAGCTTCTTGGCAATGTAAATTTCATTTTTTACTAAAGCAAGTAAATTTATAATAAAACCGGAATACCCCTTCAGCAAAAAATTTCCTATTGCCAAAAATATAAGCTGTCCATCCTGTACTCTTAACATCTTTTTTTCATCTTTGACATAACCGGTTATTACCATCAGAGTACAGCCTATAAATATAACTATATTTGCAATAAATAAAGTCAGGTTATTTCCCGAAAATAAATCTGCAATCATCTTACCTATATCCATATTCATATCCCCCTCATATCTAAACAAGACGACAAATGTCCTTTTTATGCCCTATATTTTTGATTATAACAATTATAATAATATCATTTCAATGACAGATGGCGTAATTCAAAGAAAAGAGCTCCGTTGCCGGAACTCTTTTCCTGTATAACTAATTTCAACTTTTGAGTTAATCCCCAATTATTCGGATTAAACTTATGCCGCAATTTTAACACTATTTGCTAAAGCTGTTTTATTTCCACTAAGCTTCTCTTTAAGTAAGGTTATGGTTTCAGCTTTTACACCATTTGCAAGAAGGATATCTTCAGCTCCCTTTGTAAGCTTTTCTACTGATAAATCCTTGCCTCCGGCTATAGATTCCATCATTGTAATTACATCATTTTTGATATACTCATACTGTTTGGAATTCTTTGTTACCTTATAATAATTCTCATAGCTCTTCATATAGTCATCTATAATTTCTTCCTTTGTAGCTCCCATAAGTGACTCTAAGAATACCGCCATATAGCCTGCTCTGTCCTTACCTTCCAAGCAGTGGAAATGGTAAGGTGCCGCATTATCTGCCATAAACTGTACACCCTTGGCTATTCCTGCCTTAAACTCATTTGATGTAAATGCAAGTCCGAGGTTAAGCGTAATTACTTTTCCGTTCTTAAAAAGGTCTGCATAATAAGGAGACTTGAAGTCTTCTTTTGCCATAAATCCTTCTACCTTTTCTTTAGAATCAGCAAGGTTTACTACTGTAGCTACCTTAGCGGCCGCCAAAAGCTTATCCGCGTAAGCAGCTCTTCCTATTTCGTTATTTACAGGGCTCGAGCTTCTGTAAAGTGTGCCTGCGGCTATCTTTCCTAATTTTATCTCTCTGAAATTAGCAAAAACATCATCACTTGCATAGTCAGCTCTGTTGTTTGTTCTTTCAAGCTTTCTTACACTGTAGGCATCTGCATATCCCTGCTTTTTGCTCATAAATACAGTGAACTTATCTCCAACATCTATACCTGCTATTTCATTTAACTTACCGTAATTTATGCAAATCGCAATATTAGTATGTCCCTTATATGCTCTTACGAGAGGCATTCCGTTATTTACCAGATAGTTATCAAGATAAGGTGCTTCAAGCACATAACCGTTATCAAATACAACAGCAAGGTTATCAGCTAACTTAAAACCTTTTTTGTTGAATTTATCTATGGTTATATTGGTTACTGCGTGACCGTATTTCTCAATTTCAGTTACCTTACCGTTAATATAAGGTTTCTTATATGCAGGCTTTCCTGCAAGATTTTTCTTTAACTGAGCAATGGTCTTTTTAGATACTCCTATTTTCCTAAGATATTTTTCAGTAGCTGCCTGTATGTCTACCTGTGATATATCGCTTCCCTTTGGCATACCGAATACAACCTCAGTCATAGCGTTTACTATGTTAGATTCTGCTATTTTATCGTACTGCTCACTGTCCTTTACTACCTTATAATAATTCTCATAAGTAATCATATAATCAGCTACTATCTCGTCCATTTCAGCTCCCATAAGAGCCTCAAGTACTGCTGATACAAAACCTGCTCTGTCTTTACCCTCAGTACAGTGTACCATGTAAGGTGCCTTCTTTCCTGCCATAAACTTTAAGCCTTTAGCAAGTTTCTTAGAGAAGTCCTTGCCCGCAATATCTACATTCATATTGAGGAGCTTTACGCTTTTGTTGTCTACAAGCTTCTTATAATAAGCTGAATTAAAATCCTCTGCTGCCACATATTTTTTAATATTTTCTGCATTGTCTGCAAGATTAAGTACTGTCTTAACTCCAACCGCCTCAGCAAGTGCATTTGAGTAAGCCGCTCTTCCTATTTCGTTGTTGATAGGACTTGAGCCTCTGTAAAGCACTCCAGGCTTAATTCCCGTAGTTACCACGCTTCTGAAGTTTGCAAATATAGAATCACTTGCATAATCAGAACGCTCATTGGTTCTTTTAAGCTGTCTTAAAAGATACTCAGAAAGATACGCCTTCGCTTCCTTAAGTGAGAACTTAATACTGTCACCCACCTTTGCGTTGTACTTGGTAGAGAAATTACCTAAGTTAATAGCAACTATGAGTAAATCGTTCTTCTCATCATTTCTTACCAGCAAGCTTCCTGTATCTACATCACTGTAAGAAGTGCAAAATGGCATGGTAAGAGTGGTATCTCCAATTTGTACATTTAACAGGTCACCTGCTTCAAAGCCTGCATCCAACAAAGCCTTTGGCTTGATATCCATAACCACATTACCATATTTTTGAACCTCTGTAATAATTCCTGTCACCTCTGTCGCTGCCTTAGCATAGTTATTAGGCATAAGCCCAAATACCAGCATAAAGACTAACAAAAATGAAATCGTTCTTTTCAGTGTCCTCATAAAATTTCTCCTTTTTTATTGATAATTATTACTAATAAAATTTTACTTTTAAAAGCAATTATAGTCAAGTATTGACAAAGGATATTTTTAGTCTTATGCGACAGCTGTCCACTTTTTTTCAGAAGGATAAATAATTTGCTAACTTTTAATTAATCAAATAGCTTTTTCGAGTAAACATTGGTCATTTAAGTAGCTTTTAGACGATTTCATAGTTAATATCCTCATAGGATACTCTTTTTATATTTACTTGTAGTTTTTCGTCATTTTTTTATAATATTCTTGTTGTCATCTCCTACACTGACATCAGGAAGGGGGTGTGTTAAAATGTGGCTCATAGAGCTCTTAGTTTCTGTCACAGCAGGTGTTGCTATCTTCATCATCTGCAAATGGCTAGACAGAAATAATAATGACAACTAGCCTGCCACGCTTTGCATGGGAAAAGCCTAGAAGATGACGCTTCTAGGCTTTTTTGTGTTAAATGTGGACTCGCTCTGAAATTATTATACTACACTATTTATAATTTTGCAAGCAAGTCATTTTATGATACAAACGTCAAAAATATAAAAAATATAAAATTATTCACAAGCTTACTTGCAAAAGAATTTACCTAAATTGGGGATTTCTTATTATTTGACACCCACATCATTTTATATTTACTTGTAGTTTTTCATCATTTCATTACAATGTTATTGTTGTCATCTCCTACACTGACATCAGGAAGGGGGGATACTTACGCATGTGGGTTATAGACCTTTTAATTTCTGTCACAGCAGGTGTTGCTATTTTCATCATCTGCAAATGGCTAGACAGAAATAATAATGACAACTAGCCTGCCACGCTTTGCATGGGAAAAGCCTAGAAGATGACGCTTCTAGGCTTTTTTACTTACACATGTGGTTTTACACTTCTGATTCTACACTATCCGGGCTGTATTTGTCAAGTAAATGCAGACCAAATAGCAACTTCAGATTAGCCTTCATATTAGCCTCAAAAAATAAAAATTATTCACAAGCTTACTTGCAAAAGAATTTACCCAAATTAGGAATTTCTTATTTTTTGACACCCACATCATTTTATATTTACTTGTAGTTTTTCATCATTTCATTACAATGTTATTGTTGTCATCTCCTACACTGACATCAGGAAGGAGGTGTGTTATCTATGTGGCTGTTAGACCTGATGGTTTCTGTCACAGCAGGTGTTGCTACTTTTATCATCTGCAAATGGCTAGACAGAAATAGTAATGACAACCAGCCTGCCACGCTTTGCATGGGAAAAGCCTAGAGTTTGCCGACTCTAGGCTTTTTTGTGTTTATCTATGTGGTTTTACAATTTTAATTTTACACTATCAAGGCTGTATCTGTCAAGTAAATGTAAGCTAAATAGCCGCTTCATATTCACCTTCACATTACTCCCCAACATTCCACACAGTTCTTCTCTTGAAGGTCTCAAGTCTAAACTTAGCTTCTGCCTCGGAACGTTTGAATAATTCTTCAGCCTTCTCAGGATTGCTTCTAAGAAGTCTGTTGTAACGAACCTCTGTCTCAATGAACTCTCTGTAGCTGATTGTAGGCTCTTTTGAATCCATGGTGAATGGGTTCTTTCCTTCTTCTGCAAGAAGTGGGTTGTAACGGAAGAGACTCCAGTAACCTGACTGAACCGCCTTCTTCTCCTGAGTCATAGAAACTCTCATGCCACCTTTTATACCATGTGCTATACAAGGAGCATAACCTATAATGAGTGATGGACCAGGATAAGCCTCAGCCTCAGCTATGGCCTTAACACACTGGTTGTAATCAGCACCCATAGCTACCATAGCTACATAGATGTATCCATAACCCATAGCTATCTCAGCAAGATTCTTCTTTCTTACTTCCTTACCGCCTGCAGCAAACTGTGCAATAGCACCGGTAGGAGTAGACTTAGAAGCCTGTCCGCCTGTATTTGAGTAAACCTCTGTATCGAATACAAATACATTTACATCTCTGTTAGATGCAAGTACGTGGTCAAGACCGCCGTAACCGATATCGTAAGCCCAACCGTCTCCACCGAAGATCCACTGGCTCTTCTTTCCGGCAAAGTCAGCATTAGCTATGATGTAGTCTTTCTCCTCAGCCTCTACACCGCAAGCTGAAAGTGCCTGAACCATTCTTCTTGCTGCCTCAGTATTCTCGCCTGAGTTCTTTCTTGTATCAAGATACTTCTGAATAATTTCCTTAGTATCTCCATCTACCTTATCCATAAGCTTCTCAGCACTGTCAATAACTCTCATTCTAAGAGCCTCTGTTCCAAGTGCCATACCATAGCCATACTCAGCATTGTCCTCGAAAAGCGAGTTAGCCCAGGCAGGACCTCTTCCTCTCTTGTCAACTGTATATGGGTTGGCAGGTGAAGAACCGCCCCAGATTGAAGAACAACCTGTAGCATTTGCAATAAGCATTCTATCACCGAACATCTGAGTAATAAGCTTAGCATAAGGAGTCTCACCACAGCCTGCACAAGCGCCCGAGAACTCAAGGTAAGGCTGTCTGAACTGACTTCCCTTTGGTGTAACTGCATTGAACTTAGCAAGTACATCTTCGTGAAGCTCAAGTGTTCTACCGTAATCGAAACTCTTCTGTTCTACCATCTGTGTATCAAGAGGTGAAAGTGAAAGTGTCTTATTTCCTTTAACCTCAGGGCAGACATTTACACAAGAACCGCAGCCTGTACAGTCAAGTACGGAAACAGTAATTGCAAACTTCTTACCCGGCATACCCTTCATATCTACCATCTTCATAGACTCAGGAGCCTTAGCTGCCTCTTCCTCATCCATAACAGCAGGACGAATTGCTGCATGAGGACATACATAAGAGCAAAGGTTACACTGTAAACAGGTATCCTTATTCCAAACAGGAACTTCAACTGCTATACCTCTCTTCTCATATGCAGCAGAACCTAAAGGTGTAGTACCATCTGCATACTCAACGAAAGCTGATACAGGAAGAGTATTACCTGCCTGTGCATTTATCTTATTCTGAATTGTATTTACATAGTGAACAACATCCTTAAGACCTGAACCTGCCTTCTCGGAGATATCCTCTTCTGTGGCATTCTTCCAGTCAGCAGGAACCTGTACTTCAACAACCCCGGACACACCGGCATCTATGGCATTGTAGTTCATCTGTACAACATCGTCACCCTTCTTCTGGTAAGAAGCCTTAGCTGCTGCCTTCATATATTCTACAGCGTCCTCGATAGGGATGATATTTGCAAGTTTGAAGAAAGCTGCCTGAAGCACTGTATTGATACGTCCGCCAAGACCGATTTCCTTACCAATCTTGATACCATCTATTGTGTAAAGCTTAATGCCATGCTCAGCTATATACTTCTTAGCCTGACCGGGGAGACGCTCTGAAAGCTCATTTACATCCCAAGGACAGTTAAGCAGGAAGGTACCGCCATCCTTTATATCCTGAACCATATCATACTTATGTATATATGAAGGATTGTGACAGGCAACAAAATCTGCTTTATTGATAAGATAGGTAGAGTTAATCTTCTTATCACCGAAACGAAGGTGAGAAATAGTTACACCGCCTGATTTCTTTGAATCATAGTCAAAATAAGCCTGTGCATATTTATCTGTATGGTCACCGATAATCTTAACAGAGTTCTTGTTGGCACCAACAGTACCGTCTGCACCAAGTCCCCAGAACTTACAGGAAGTAGTTCCCTCTGGAGCTGTCGCAGGGTTCTCTGTGATATCGAGCGAAAGATTAGTTACATCATCCTTGATACCGATAGTAAATCTTGGCTTTTCTGTATTCTTATAAGCTGCAATAATCTGAGCAGGAGTTGTATCCTTAGAACCAAGACCGTAACGACCTGTGGTAACAAGGCAAGACTCAAACTTAGTTCCGCGAAGTGAAGCCACAACATCAAGGTAAAGAGGCTCACCGAGAGAACCGGGTTCTTTTGTACGGTCAAGTACGATGATGTTTTTAACAGTCTCAGGAAGAGCAGCAAGAAGATGCTTAGCTGAGAATGGTCTGTAAAGACGAACCTTAACAACACCAACCTTGTGTCCATTAGCATTCATATAATCAATAGTCTCATCTATAGTCTCACAAACTGAACCCATAGCTATAATTACTCTGTCAGCATCCTCTGCTCCGTAATAATTGAAAAGCTTGTAGTTAGTGCCAATCTTAGCATTAACCTTATCCATATAATTCTGTACAACTTCAGGCACAACATCATAGAAACGGTTAGACGCTTCTCTTGCCTGGAAGAAGATGTCAGGGTTCTGAGCTGTACCGCGCTGTAATGGACGGTTAGGGTTAAGTGATTTATTTCTGAATGCAGCAACAGCATCCATATTGCACATGTCTTTTAAATCATCATAATCCCAAGCCTCGATTTTCTGAATCTCGTGTGAAGTTCTGAAACCATCGAAGAAGTGAAGGAAAGGCACACGGCTCTCAATTGTACTAAGATGTGCAACTGCACCAAGATCCATAACCTCCTGTACACTGTTTGCACAGAGCATAGCAAAACCTGACTGACGACAGGCGTAAACATCTGAATGATCTCCAAATATAGAAAGTGCGTGGCTTGCAAGCGCACGGGCTGACACATGGAATACTGCAGGAAGTAATTCGCCCGCAATCTTGTACATATTAGGGAGCATAAGTAAAAGTCCCTGAGATGCTGTATAGGTAGTGGTTAAAGCACCGGCCTGTAATGAGCCATGCACAGCTCCGGCTGCACCACCCTCTGACTGCATCTCAGACATAATTACTTCATGTCCGAAAATATTCTTTCTTCCCTGTGTAGCCCACTGATCTGTATAGTCAGCCATAGGTGAAGAAGGTGTAATAGGATAGATGGCTGCAACATCCGTAAACGCATAGGATACGTGAGCGGCAGCGGTATTTCCATCCATAGTTTTCATTGATCTAGCCATAGATAGCCTCCTTAAAAAATTAAATGATATTAATACCAACAAAGTCAATCCATTGGTGATAAAACACTTGTTACAAACTTTATAACATACACTTTAATTTTACTATCTATCTTTCATTCTGTAAAGGTTAATAATGTATTTTTATTGTGCAATTTGTGTTAATTGATGTATTTTCTCAATAATTTTCAGATAATTTTGATAATAGCTATCATTATCGTAAATTTGCGGCACCGACTATAGTTTTTCGTTGTTTTTTTTCTTATAAGAGGGTATAATGAAATGGTACACGGAAATAATTACTCCTGTATCAGTCGGTGTCAAATACTTTTGATACCCATATCATTTTATACTAATATCATAATTGAAAGAGAGGTTTTTATGTCGGAAAAAAATATGTCATTACTTTCACAAAGTGAAATTGATGCTCTTATTAAGTTCTTAAATGAAAATAAAAACAACGAAACATTAAGCGGAGATATCCTTAGTCAGAGCAGTATAAATAAACTTATCGAACTGGTAAAATCCATCCCTTCATTAGATAAAAATAATTTGCTGAATTCTGCTGCCATAAAGGCTGATGCTTCATCATTCTTTGCAAACAAGAATGGCGGCGCAGGCTACGAACTTGCTTTTAAAACAAATGATAACGGGCAGATAACTATTTTTGCCTGCAATGCGGAAACAGATGATATCATAACTATTGCCCCTGCAATGGTGTCTTCCGTTAATGCGGAAAACCTCCCTGAAACCTGGGGAAGATGCTTATCACCAAATGCCTTCAACTGTATAGCTGAGCTGCTTAAGATAAAATACTCTGATGAAACCTTAAGCAACCTCAAAGCTTTATTCGCAGAAAATATGTATGGCAGTGCGGAAGCTGTTATCCCTGCATTTTATCTGCCATAAAGTGAGGTTACATGCTTATTAAATATTTACAGGTACTTTTTATATCCATGCTGCCTATAGTAGAGCTTCGCGGAGCCATTCCCTTTGCAACCGCAATAGGAGTTCCTCCTTTAACAGCCTACGGAATTTCTATCATAGGAAATATGATTCCCGTACCTTTTATTTTTCTTTTTGCCGGGAAAATACTTCACTGGGGGAAGGAGAAACCATATATAGGAAAGACCTTTAGAGCTTTTCTTGAAAAAGGCTATAAGGCAGGACAAAAGCTTGAGGATAAGGCAGGTTTCGGTTTATATCTTGCCCTCACTCTCTTTGTAGGTATTCCTCTTCCCGGTACCGGTGCCTGGACAGGAAGTTTGGCTGCCTGTCTGTTGGGTATCAATGCTAAAAAAGGTACTATAGCGGTACTGGCAGGAGTTTTACTTGCAGGAATAATAATGATGACACTGAGCCTCGGCGCCTTGTCATTTATAAAATAGCATTCTTACTACGCTTGTAGTGCAAACATACAAAAATGGCTGTTGCATTAAGAATTGCAAAATATAGTGAATATATAAAGAAAAATTTACTATATTTCACAGCTTTTTCTTTAATGCAACAGCCATTTTACATGCAGACAGCAGCGTAAAATAAGCTATCCTGAAATACTATGTATATCACTCGGTGAGATTTTTTGTTATTAAAGAATTTCAGAATGATTTCCTACATAAAAATATCCCCACCATCGACTCGGTGCGGATATTTTTTTATTTAGCTCAAATTATTCACAAAACATCTTATGAAATATCGCGATAAAGCCACAATACCAAGTCCACAATATTTTTCAGATGTTTGGGCATATCACCCCATAGTCGCAGACCAAAAACCATTTATCCTACTGTATTCTGTGGAATAATATGTCTATAGCCTATGGTATGAATATAACCAAAGAAATCTTATATCACCGGTCATCATAGCCGGCTTTACCGGTATTACTTCCCATGATTTGCTTCACTTCTAAACTGTGCCGGTGTCTTACCGTATTCCCGTTTAAACAATCTTATAAAATGCTCTACATTAGGATAGCCCACTGCCTCAGATATCATTTCCACCTTCATATTGCCTCCGAGAAGGAAAGCCCTTGCTTTCTTAAGCCTTATCATCCTGACATTATCTCCAAATGACAAACCCGACTTTACCTTGATATATTTGGAAAGATAAGGTTTTGACAGAAATGTCTTTTCAGCCAGCATATCAAGGGTGACTTCCTTGTAGTTTTCCTGAATTATATTGAGTATATTGGTAAGTCTCTCTTCTTTTTCCTCTATAAAACGCAATTTTTCAGGCTGATTGAGGGCAGATACAAGAGCATCTATCGAAGCCTTTATAATATCTTCATCAAAGCCCACTCCCCAGTACTTTTTATTTTCATAAATAATCCCCACAAAGGTAACAGCCTTAGATGTCGAACCGCCTGTAAGAGCATGCTCCTCATAATCCGAAAGCTCATAGTCCGTTCCGAAATACTGCCTCAGGGCATTGGCAACCGCATCCAGACGTCCGTTTCCGTTTGCCTTTACCAAATGCTCCTTACCGTTATGATGAATACTTACAGTCGAAAGGAAGCCCCCACCCTGTACGAATTCTGCATTACTGACATAGAATACCTCATTATTGTTTACATATTTATCTACAAAAATATCATAAATCCTCTTAGCAGACAGTTCAGCATGCTCATGGTCAGAAACCGACTTAACCGTGTAGCCGAGTTCTTCCTGCATATTCTTAGGAACTTCAATTCCGTAATTCGTCTTTAAGATGTAGCTTACTCCGCCCTTGCCGGACTGGCTGTTGATGCGGATAACATCTCCGTCATAGCTTCTTCCCACATCTTTTGGATCAATAGGTAGATAAGGTACAGTCCACTTATCCATTTTATGTTTTTCTCTGTATGCAAAGCCCTTAGATATAGCATCCTGATGAGAACCTGAAAATGCCGTAAATACAAGTTCTCCGGCATAAGGCTGTCTGAGTGAAACTTCCATCCCTGTAAGCCTCTCATATACCTCTTTTATCTCATTTAATTTTGAAAAATCAAGCTTAGGATCTATTCCATGCGAATACATATTCATAGCAAGTGTGATTATATCCACATTTCCGGTACGCTCCCCATTGCCAAAAAGAGTTCCCTCTATTCTGTTCGCCCCGGCTAAAAGCCCAAGCTCCGCTATCGCAACTCCCGTACCCCTGTCATTATGCGGATGAAGGCTGAGAATTACTCCTTCTCTGCGATTCATATTTTTATGAAGATATTCTATCTGTGTAGCAAAAACATGAGGCAGGGAAAGCTCCACAGTAGCCGGAAGATTGATAATTACCTTGTTATCCTTATCAGGCTCCCAGACATCTATGACCGCATTTACCACCTCCAGGGCATATTCTACCTCAGTTCCGGTAAAACTTTCAGGAGAATATTCAAAAGAGAAGTTCCCGTCTGTTTCTTCAGCAAGCTTTTTAAGCAGCTTGGCTCCGTTTACAGCAATCTGTTTAACTTCCTCTTTGTCCTTTGCAAATACCTGCTCTCTCTGTGCTACAGATGTAGAATTGTACACATGGATGACCGCATGCGGAGCACCCTTTACCGCCTCAAAAGTCCTCTTAATAATATGCTCCCTCGCCTGGGTAAGTACCTGAACCGTTACATCAGGAGGGATGAGATTTCTCTCAATGAGTGCACGCATAAAATTATACTCTGTCTCAGAAGCAGCTGGAAATCCCACTTCTATCTCCTTAAATCCTATGGATACAAGCATTTTAAAAAACTCCAGCTTTTCCTCCAGACTCATCGGTTCTATAAGAGCCTGATTACCATCCCTAAGGTCAACCGAACACCATACCGGAGGCTTGTCTATATATTCTTTTTTAACCCAGTCATAAGTAGGCTTCTTAGGCATAAAATAATTTCTCTGATACTTATTGTAATTATCCATATTTTCTCCATTGCTCCATTAAAATTATACAAAATAGTTGATATATTTTAATATATCACATTTTCTATTTTTTACAATGGGTAATTATTTAACTATTTAATTGATATATTTTAATCAGAGTTATAAGATAATATTCAGCAACATAAGGGGGCTACAACTCGGGAATGAATAATCGGAGTTTTAAATCTTTAGCTTTCTTACCATAATTACCGGGGATTTTGTAAATAATTGGGGATATACATTATTTTAATAAGTGATATAATGATACAAGTGTCAAATACTTTTGACATCCACATCATATAATAATTCATCAACTTACCGGAGAGGAAATAAATGATACAGGATCTTTTAAATAACAGTTATGATAATAGTTACAAACCGGATGCAAAGCCGGCTGACAATAGTTTTATATTATATTTTTATAATAATGAGCTGCTCTGCCACGCAAGAGGAAACATAAAAAGCCTTGAAAATGCTATTCCCGGCAAGGCAGGAAGCGAAGAAATATTCTGGAGCCTTCCTACATTTAAGGAAATCATCGATAATATAGGAATAAGCCCAAATAAGCTCATCTACCTTTTTAAAATGAAAATTGATGACAGGGAACAGGATTTTTTCCTTTTGGCAGATGATAAGCTGTTTGAAAAAAACTTGCTTGACTATAGCTATCTTAAATCTGAAAAATACTATACCAATGATAATTCGGGCAAGACTGAGGATGAGAGGTTTTATTATCTGCCTGCTCTTAAGTTTCGCTCCCTCAAGCCACTTAATATTTCCTTTGCTGTTATAACCGCCTGGCAGCTTTATACCTGGTACAGGGATAACAAATATTGTGGCAGATGTGGGCAGAAAACAATGCTTGACAGTAAAGAGCGTATGATTAAATGCTCTAATTGCGGTAATATGATTTACCCTAAAATCTGTCCGGGAGTTATAGTCGGCATTATACACAGGGGAAGGATTCTGCTTACCAAGTATGCAAACAAGGGATATAACCGTTATGCCCTTGTAGCAGGTTTTACGGAGATAGGGGAAACTCTGGAAGAAAGTGCCAAGAGAGAAGCTTTTGAGGAAGTAGGGCTTAAGCTTAAAAATATCACCTTTTATAAAAGTCAGCCTTGGTCGGCCTCTTCCTCTATACTGACAGGATTTTTTGCGGAAGTTGACGGAAGTGATAAGGTTGTGCTTGAAACTGATGAACTTAAGGAAGGCACCTGGTTCTATCCTGATGACATAGTGCAGATGCACGAGGGTGTAAGCCTTACCGAAGAAATGATAAATCATTTTGCGGACAGGAAGCTGGAAGAGCACTGGTATAAATAAAAGGCTTTTAAAATGAGGTATACTCCTAAACTAAGGAATATACCTCATTGTTATATTTTTATCAGTCTTTGAAATATTCTGATACAGAACTATTTTTATGATATCTGCCTCTGATATTCAGCTTCTGCTGCTTCAAGGCTTTCTCTATCTGTGAAGTGAACTATCTCCTCACTTTCTTCAACAGACATTCCTTTACTCCTGCAATTTATATATACTTTAAGCAAAGTTTCGTCAATTCCCTGTTCTCTTCCTTCACTAACTCCCTTATAATACAACTGACTAAGCGGTCCTCCCGCCATAGTTCTCACCTACTTTCCCAACTTTTGCCTTTGATATTCCTCTTCCGCCATATCAAGGCTTTCTCTATCTGCGAAATGAACTATCTCCTCACTTTCTTCAACAGACATTCCTTTGCTCCTGCAATTTAGATACACCTTAAGCAAGGTTTCATTAATTCCCTGTAAAAGCCCCTCCTCTCTTCCTTCACTAACTCCCTTATAATACAACTGACTAAGCGGTCCTCCTGTCATATTTTTCACCTCACTTCCGTTATTTGCTGTAAGCTTTTCTATAATATCCTCACTTCCGGACATTATAGAAAGAAATTTAAGTACTGCATCTACATGCTTGATTTCATTTTCGTCTGCCGGCAGATAATAGGGATTTTTCCTGATGTTTGTAAAATACTTTGCCACCAGTCTAAAATCACTTTTAAACTTATTAACCTTTTCCTCCGGCAGAAAAGCTATCTCAAAAACATTGATTTTATAATCGCTTACAAAATCTTCCAGCCCTGTCGGAATATCTAAAATACCTTTAAGGTTTTTAGGCTGATTCCACCTGGTAAGCCCAAAGTATAATACTATAGTTACTACAGGGGTAAGTTTATTCTTTGGAAGCCTACCGGTACTTTTAAGTAGCTGACTTCTGTAGGAAGCTCCATCATAGCCTATTATTCTGGCAGGCATCAGTTTTTCAGCTTTAGTCTGATTTTCAATTCCGACCACAAGCAAATTAGTATTGCCTTCCTTCCAATACTTGCTTACATCACGTTCCTGTTCATGCAGCTTTCCGTCTTCTGCCTTATAAGCAGAATTTATCTTACTGTCCTCGAGCGAATCTTCTTTAACCCGCTCCTTTCCATCGAAAAGCAGAGTATTTACAATATCTGCAAAAACATCATTGTAATCCTCTAACAGTTTTTCTGTTACATCATAATCTAACATATTTAAATATTTTAGTGAATTTAAGTAATAGTCAATAATAGTATAGCATAATTAAGAAGATTTTTGAATACAGAAGATAAGTATCAAGAAAATTAAATTTCTGGGTGAACCTGCCGGCAAGAGAATTTATCCCAATTTATTCAGTAAACATCTTACAAAATATCATAATCAAGCGCAGTCCGGCAATTACGATGTTTATTCCGACTACCAAATGTTCAAAGCAGTTTCCCTATAAAAATACCCCGCTCAGGTTGCCCTGAGCGGGGTAAAATTACTTATTTAATTATCAAGTCAGATAAATCAGTCTTTCTTAGCAAGTTCAAGAGTAAAGTCCTGATCAAGTCCTTCAAACTTTAAGTTAAATTTAACATTAGCAATTGACTCAGGAGTCTTAAATAAGCTCTTAGCAATGTCAATAGTTATATCAAACTTACCTTCTGAATTAACTTTACCTGCCTTAACCTTAACCTTAGGTCCCTCTGTTACCTTAATCTTAGGAGCAACCTCAGGCTTTACAAACTTTTCAACCTTTGCCTTGAGTGTAATTACAGCTGCTGTACCTGTAGCAATCTTATACTTAGGCTTAAGTGTAGTAAGATCACTGGTATTATCTGTAGCATTTTCTGCTGTTGCAGATTCAAACTTTAAGGTCTGTGCAGTCTTTGTAAGTTTTACTTCCTTGTCAACTATAACACCTGCCAAGGTAGCTACGCCTTCCTTAGTCTGCTTGGTTCCTGCAACTCTTAAATAAAGCTTTGCACCTGTCCATCCAAATGTATTAGCTTTTTCTGTAGCTGAATATTTAAGCTTAGCTACTGAAGGCTTCTTTACATCCTTAGGAGCCTTAAGAGTACTCCACTTAGTAGGTGTATCTTTGGATAAAGCATACTCCCAATCATCTGTACTTACATTTGTAAGTACAGCGCCCTTGCTTAAGTCATATGAAAGAACAGACTTAATAGAACCAAGGGTTTTAGCTCCTGTAGAATCCTGAATGTCTGTACCCTCACCCTCAATCTTATCATCTTTAAATTTCATTGTCTTAGGTCTTGCCTTGAGAGTAACCATTGAATACTTAGAAGCAATCTTCTTATCAGTAGCTGATGATCTTACAAAAAGAGCATAGCTTTTTTCCGGATTTAATGCACTTCCACCACTACCACCTGCTTTGAGTTCAGTAATAGCCATTGATTTTGCATTAGCACCTGCAGCAGCCCAGTTAGCAACAACAGGAGCAGGAGCATCAGTTCCAATCTCAACTACCTGCCAATCCATTCCCTTCTTAATAGCAGCAGTTTCTTTTGTTACATCAAACTTTACAGCAGGAGCCTTAGCCTGAGGTGTAATCTTCACCTTAGCCTCGCTACTAGCAAATGCTCCGTCTTTTGCCTTAATTCTGAATGAAAGGGTAGAACCATTCTGAGCAAATATCTTAAGTTTACCGTTTACTCCATCGTTATCAAGAGTTCCAAATAAAGCTGTCAAAGCCTGCCAGTTTCCATCGTTTAACTTACCTTCAACATTAGCATCAAGTGTAACTTCTTCTGTCTTTTTATTCGCACCTACTTTAGTTGCTACAAGGTAACCAAAGTCTCCGCCAAAAGCATGCTGAGCTGCTCCCTCAAGACCTTTAACCTTATCTTTTTTAGCTACATACTGTACCTTTAATGATTTTTCAACAGCAGGAATCTCCAAAACATCCCAATTATCTTTATCAGGAGTTGCTGTAGTACCGATTACCACTGTTCCTGCTTTACCCTTAAGAACTGAATATACATCTATTGCTCCAAGATATTCCTGAACATTAGATACTTTATAGTTTTTTACCACCAATCTCAACAGTTCCTTTTCCGGCCTTATCAACCTTTTTAGCGATTGCCCAATACTTGGCGCTTGTAGCAGTAACCAATCCTGACTCTCCTACCAAAGTAAGAGCTGTAGGCTTTGCTGCTGCCTTAGCTGTCTGCAAATTAGCTACCGGAACCATTCCGAGTGCCATAGCAACTACGAGTGACTTTGCGATTGTTTTCTTGAAATTCATGATTAAATAACCTCCTTATTATTGACGGGACCTCATCCTATATACGCTAAGATAATCTCCCTTGCACCATCCCTGGCTGGCTATCATCTTACCCTATGTACGCTAAGGTAATCTGTCTAGCTTATTGTCTCATTGTTTCGACTTACACAAATTATATCGGACAGAGAGATTAAAAACTTAACACCTTTTTGAAACTTTTTTTATTTTTTTCAAATGACTCATATCTAAACCCTTATAGATACCCGCCTTTAGGCTAATCTGAAAAAAATAATTATTAGTTTCTCCCAGATTACAAAAAGCCTATTTTGTAACCAATTTGTAACCTTGACTATATAATACACCATTTATTTTCAAAAAGCAAGATTAAATTCATATTTCATAATATTATACAAAAAAACCTCCTTTTGTGATAAAGTTTTAGTGTTATAATAGCCCTTTCTTACATTACCGGGTCAGAAATAAGGCAAAATTAAGGCAGTGTCGTATACAGTTATCCTACTGTACTACGCAGGATAAGAGGTCTGTGACCTATAGTGCGGATAATTGGGGCTTATGTACAAAACCCGGGAAATATAGTAAAGTATGTATCAGCATCATATTAATATTTATAGGAGTTGTTATGAACAGATTTGATGAACAATATGATATAAGGCTTGCAAGAGCGGATGAAGCCGCCGAAATTATGGGCTTTTTAGATAAGCACTGGAAAAGAGGACATATTCTTTCTGTCAATAAAGAGCTTTTTAATTATGAATTCTTAGATAAAGATAAGGTAACACTTCATATTATAATAGCTAAAAACAAAGTAAACCATAAGATATGTGGTATGTGCGGCTTCCTGCCCTGCTCCGATACTGAGGATGTATCTAAAAGGGATATATGGGGAAGTATATGGAAGGTTGTGGTCGAAGTGGGTAATCTCCCCTTCTTGGGGATAGAACTAATCAAAAGACTTAAACTTATATATCCTCACCGTTATAATATAGGAATAGGTATTAACAAAAACACCTCTGCTGTTATAAGAAAGGTGGCATTTAAGGAGTTTGTAGCCAAGATGAAACATTATTATCTGCTAAATGAAACAATGTTAGAGGACAACAGTTTCAAAATAGCTAAAATATCTTATAAGCCTATAAGAGAATATACAGATGTCAAGGCAGAGTCTGTCATTATTAAACCCATATATAATATAGAAGAAATAGCTTCAGGTTTTGTTCCCGATAAAGAAGCTGTACCCTACAAAGACCTTTGGTATATAAATAAAAGGTTCTTCTTACATCCAATCAGGGAATATATGGTGTATGAAATCACTTCTTCGGAGAATGAAGCCAAAGCTCTGATAGTGCTCAGGGAAGAAAATGCCCTTCAAAGCAAGGCTCTTAGGATAGTTGATTATATCGGGGAGCAAAGCTTATTCTCAAATCTTGGAATTTTTTTGAAAAATCTTATAAAAAGCGAAAATTATGAATATATCGACCTGTATACCTACGGTTTTGAAGAAAAATACATAATTTCAGCAGGTTTTAGCGAAAGAAAAGAAGATGATACCAATATAATACCTAACTATTTTTCACCTTTTGTAGCGGAGAACATAGATATCTATGTACGTTCTCCTTATGAAAACACTGTATTTATGAAGGGTGACGGAGATCAGGACAGACCTAATTAATAGTTTTTTTATTAGTTAGCATGTTCTAATCCAGCCTTAGTTATGCTATACTACTTTTGCCGTTCTGATGGCAAAACTTTTAAACATACCGGGAGGAAATATGAATTTTTATGGACTTATAATTGGTGTAGCCACATTTTTACTTATTGGTTGCTTCCATGTAATAGTAGTTAAGGGAGAATATTATTTTTCAAAAAATATCTGGCCATTGTTTCTGATAGTCGGCCTGGCTTCTCTTGTTCTTTCTCTGTTTGTATCAAACTCAATTATAAGCGGACTTATAGCTGTCTTTGGTATCTCCTGCCTTTGGAGTATAAAAGAGCTTATTGAACAGGAAGAACGTGTAAAAAAGGGCTGGTTTCCTGAGAACCCGGCCCGTAAAAAATAAAATATTCCATATATCTGCCATATGTACAGATACATTTGTCATATGGCAGATTGTCTTTAGCAATAAATAGCAGGCAGCTCTGCTAAGCCCAAGGATCCTTTGCTACAGGAATTCTTATGCCCATAAGCACAGAGGACTGTTCCCAAAGGAACCACTGTCCCGTGGACGGTTTCAGCCTCACAACAACCGGTCTTTCACTGTCTGCTCCCGCCGACCTGAGAAAGAGCTTTACATAACCCTCTACAGAATAACTGTAGGGATTTTCAGTTAATGATACAGTATAAGGCAGAGTAGGCGTATAATTATTTTGCACAGTTGAGCCCTTAAAATACGATTCAACTATATAGTCTGCCTTGTCACACATTCTGTCTTTAAGGAACTGCTTATCCATACCGGTAAATTCTCTCGGTCCCTGCAAATACCTAATCATTTCATAAGCAGCTTCCTTATCCTCCACATACGCCTTCACCGCCGCAAGGTACAATGCCGGCGCATATTCGGGCTTTGCTAAAGAAGCATATTCCAGCTCCATCATTTCCTGCAAATTCTTTGGCAGTTTTTCAAATACCAGTTCCATAAATTACCCCTTTCATTTATAAAAATTGATTAATATGTTCCTAATTTTAAAACAGAGAATACCCCTCACTCTTAGGCGGAAAATCATTGCAGTCAAACCTTGCCAGTTCTAACGCAGAATCAGACTTTATGTCTGCTATCCCTCTCCTTGTGGTAAGCCCCAGTACCGCTCCCAGACTTTTTGCAAGTCTTAAGGTGGTTTCATTGTAGCTTCCGTACGGATAATTCATTACCCAGGCATCCTCATCTATAAACTCCTTCATTACACAAAGAGCTGCTTCCAGGTCTTTTTTCTGCTCTTCCTCTGAAAGCAGAGCTAAGTGATTATGCTCATAGCCATGCACTCCTATAAACATTCCCAGTTTTTTCATTACTTTCAGCTGAGTTTTATTAACATAGAGTTCATTTGCAAGCACTTCCTCGGATACGTCAACATATTTATCAAACAAGATATCAATAATCTCAGTTCTGTTTCCCGCAGGCAGGACTTCCTGAAGCATTTTCTTTATGAAACTTGTATCCACGGTATCTCTTCCGTTTGAAACCGCATATCTTTTATACAGTTCCTCAGAAATATCTCTGTTAGCTATGTTTAGCTTTTCCTTCAGCTTTTCTTTTATTTTCAAAGAATAATCCAGTATATCATTTACAATTTCCTTCTCATTTCCTTTTGCCAGAGTAAAATGTATCTTGTTTACTTCCAAAAGTCCTGCACTAACAAGCGGCTTTGCCGGTACAAAGAAAGAGCCTTGCAATCCCCTTTCCAAAAGTAGTGGAAGGGCTACCGTATAATTATCTGTATAACCATCATCAAAGGTCAGAAGCAGGGCTTTTTCAGGAAGCCTCTTTCCCTCTTGAACCGCCTCGATTACCTCTTCCATGGTTACTACGTTAAAATTTTCCTTAAAAAAATCAAGCTGTTTCTTAAAATCTTCCGTTTCCAGTCCCTTTATAGAGGGATAGCGGCTGTTTTTGATGTATCTGGTGTAATGATACATTGAAATATACAGTTTATTCATAGTTTTCCGGCAAATAAAAGCTCTTGCTTAAATTCATCCCTTTCTTAAGATAGTCCATGGTTATACCGACTATTTGTTCTGCTGCCCTTCCTTCCCCATATGGGCTGTCTCCCTGCTCTGCTCTCAGCCTTCCCTCTTCGCTTAGGGCAAATTCAAGAGTTTCCGTTAATTTCCTGCCATCATCATCTAAATTTACTTCCAACACAGCATTACTTCTTGTTCTTCCTTTCTGTCTGCTTCCGATATCTATTACCGGCACTTTAAGAGCCGGCACTTCCACTATGCCTGAAGAAGAATTGCCTACTACAGCCGAAGCATATTTTACCAGAGATAGATAGCGAAGCCTTCCAAGGGACGCAAATACTGAAAATCCCGTATTTTTTGCTGCAATCTCATCCCAAAATTCATTTATCCTGTTTCCGCCCAAATCCGCGTTTGCCTTGGTAACTATAATATGATAGCCTTTCTTTACAAATTCATCCAATACTCCCGCCAGTAGTTCCACTTCTTTTAATCCGTCTGAAGTCAAGAGGGTGACCGGGTGATAGGTGCATATTATATATTTATCTGCTGTAAGTCCTATGCTTTCAAGGGCTTTTTTCTGAGTTAAAAGTTTTTCATTAAAAATATTATCTATACTTGTGGAGCCTACATTAAAAACCCTTTCAGGTTCCTCTCCCATCTGAATTACACGTTTTTTCGAGGTTTCATTGGTAGTAAAATGTAAATAGCTCATCTTGGTAAGTGCATGCCTTATATATTCATCTATTGCACCCTCTGTGGTATCCCCTCCGCTTATATGAAGGATGGGAGAAGAGGTTATAAGACTCGCTGTTGCAACTCCGAGCATCTCATACCTGTCACCCAAAATCATAACTCCGTCCGGCTTTTCAGCTTCAAATACTTTGGTCAGTTCCGTCATCACAGTAGAAATATTTTCTGCAATCTCCTCATTACTTCCTGAATTCATAGCTGTTTTTATTTTATAATCTATCCTAAATCCGTCATTTTCAATTTCAGACACTGTATAACCGAATTTTTCCACCAAATGAGTGCCTGTAACTATGAGAATAAGTTTAAAAGCTTCATCTTCAAGCTTCCTAAAACCTTTTATAACAGGATGAAGCAGGCCATAATCAGCCCTTGTGGTTGTCACTACAGCCAGTTTTTTCATGGTCTTCATCCTCCTTATTTGTTCTATAGTTGTAGAATAGATTGGCAAGCCTATTTCAAGTCTATAATTCTAAGAAAGCTCTATAAGTTCATCTTCTCCAAAATCTCTGACAGCCTCAGTTCCCAGAACTTCAAACCATTTCATAGGGCTTATCCCGCTTCCGGGACGTTTGACAGTTATATTATCCTCGGTAAAAATTTCTCCCTTTTTAATATCCCTGGCAGCTACTATGCTCTTTCTGGCTATGGCTATATTCTTTTTCTCGGCTTCTGCAGGCTGTTTCACTCCGTCTCCCAGGGCTTTTTCAATCAGCCTTATGTTATTTACCATAACTTCAAACTCTTCCGGCTCAAGACTTGCCTTATGGTCAGGTCCTTCCATGTTGTGATTTAACGTAAAATGCTTCTCTATAACAGATGCATCAAGTACGACTGCTGCCACCGCTGCTTCAAAGCCTACCGTATGGTCTGAATATCCTACCTCAGTTCCGAATTTTTCACGAAGTGTATTCATAGCCCTTAGATTCACAGATTCAAAAGGCGCCGGATACTCAGTTGTGCAGTGAAGCAGGGTTATCTCTCCCGCTCCATTCTCCTTAAGTACATTTACAGCTTCCTCTACTTCCTTAAGCTCAGCCATTCCCGTAGACATAATAACAGGCCTACCTGTTTTTGCTATCTTAATCAGATACGGAAGATTGGTTATTTCTCCTGATGGTATCTTCCAAAGCTTCATACCTAATTTTTCAAGATAGTCTATACTTTCCAAATCAAAAGGGGTTGATAAAAATTCAATCCCTGCTTCTTCGCAATACTTCTTTATAATATCATAATCCGAAAGCTTAAGGTGAATCCGCTTACACATTTCAAGCTGACTTTCTTCATTTCCCGTAGTTTTCTTCTGATATTCCGCCTTGTCCGCATATTTTGAAATGACATTTTCAGGTATGGCTGTCTGAAATTTAACAATATCCGCTCCCGCCCTCTTTGCTTCATCAACCATTTTTAAGGCTAAATCAAGACTTCCGTTGTGATTAACTCCTGCCTCGGCAATAATAAGCACGCTCATTACTTTGTCACTCCTTAATTTCAGTCATCAGATTTTATCAAGCATTCTGTCATAGGTACGTCAAATACAGGTATACCAAGCCTTTCATGTACTTCTTTTCTCTCTCCGTAAGAGTCATCTATAAGAATTGCACCTGTTTTATCAACAAAATCACTTTTTTGTTCTGTTTTGTTTAAATGAATAATTTCATCAAAGAGGTTTGAAAGCCTGTATTTAATAAGTTCTTCCGTCAAATCTCCGCTATGCCTTGTGATGAGAATTAGTTTCTTGCCTTCATTCAGGCATTGATACAGGAATGAAATCAGCCTTAGATTAACTTTTCCATTCCATATAAGTGTATCATCAAAATCTATATAAACTCTCTCATATTCAAGACTGATACGATAGGAATTGGCAAATGCCCTGTCCAACTCTATCTTGTAATCATTTATAATAATATCCTCTATGTTCTGCCCGCTAAAGGTAAAGAGGGTAAGTAAAGGAAGATTTACCCCTATATTGCGTGTTATTGCAGAAGTTCCCGCTATCCTCGCAGATACTTCAAGAAGCTTAAGCTCTCCGTTTTCTGCCTCTCTGAGTTGGAAAAACCATCCTCCTCTTTGGTGGAGTACTGAATTTATCTTCTCCGCAAGCTCCCAAAATATCCTGTTTTCTGATTCAGCCACCAGTTCCGTATTTACACTGATTCCTGTCTTTATACGGTTTCGCCCTCTCCCTCTTGCATATACAAGTCTGCCCTCAAGGTTTGTAAAACAGTCTATGGTATATTCTTTTCCGGGCAGGTATTCAAGCACCAGATTGTCGGATATTTCTCCTGAATTTCTAAGAGAAAGATATATTTCTCTTGTATCTATCCTTCTTGCCCCCTTTGAGCCCTGTGCTATATCAGGCTTTGTAAATACAGGGTATTTTTCAGGGATTTCATCCTCCTTATACAGCCTTGGAAGGGGAATTATCCCTTTAAGCAGCTCATAGGTCTTGCTCTTTCTTCTGGCCGCCTCCGAAGTAAAGGCATCCGGAGCCACAAGGACGGCATCCAGTTCTTCCCTGTACCTTGCAAATACGGTAAGTACACCGTCCATAGCCGGATAGATGAAGTCAAAACCATAATTCTTTACCGCCGCATTAAACTTGCTTACTTCCTCCCTGCTGCTGTTATCTGTGATAAACGGAAGCTTCTCTACCAATTTATCGTAAACGAAATGTCCATGGTCATAGTCCGAGCTTCCGCCGTAGACTTCAAAAAAAGTGGAATATTTTACGGAATTATATATTTCAAAGGCTATTTCCGTACCACAGGGATATATCAGCACCTTCTTTCTCATACACTACTCCAGTCTGCTCTTCATTTTCTCCAGTTCATCTATTTCGCCCATATCAAGCCAGGCATTTTCACTAATCGGATATATTCCCACGTTTTTACCGCCATTTTTAAGCTTTTCGATAATCTCCGGAAAGCCTACCGCTACCCCTTCTTCTATCTCATCCATAACCTCAGGCTCTACTATATAACAGCCTGTATTGGTGAAAAATGAATACTCAGGCTTCTCTGAAAAGCTGAGCAGTCCGCCTCCCTCTTCTATATTCACCACACCGTAAGGAAGCTTAAAGGTCTTTAGCGAACAAATCATTGTTACAAGATTTTTCTTTTCCTTGTGAAATTCATATATCTTGCTCATATCTTCATTTATAAGGATATCACAGTTTGTAAGGAAAAAAGTTTCATTCAGCCTTCCCTTTAGTAGCCTTACTCCGCCTCCCGTACCCAGAGGAAGGGGTTCATCTATATAATTTATTTTATAATCTTTTTCTATCTCGTTAAAATATGCCTTAATCATATTTTTCTTATGGTTAAGGACTAAGTTAAATTCCTCACAACCGTATTCTCTGAAACGGTTAATGATAATCTCCGCTATAGGAAGTTCACCCACCGGTATGAGGGGCTTTGGAAGAATCTTGGTATAGGGATAAAGCCTGGTTCCCTGTCCGCCGGCCATAATTACAACAGGAGTTTTTAAGGTATTCTTCCACACAGGGATAGCTGTTTCATTCCAGAAAACTATGTCTATAACTCTTAATTTTTCATCTACTATAGGTACAGCCTCTATGCTTTTTTCTTTAAGAAAGGCAAGGGCTGCCTCCCTTGTGGCATGTACCAGATACTTGGGCTCATAGTTTGCCACATTTTTAACAGGTTCTTTTAAGTCACCCCCGTTTAATATCCATCTGCGTATGTCTCCGTCTGTCAGAGACGCGGCAAGTCTGCCCCCATGTTCTATAAAGAGTACCTTAAGTGCCAGTTCACCGAGATGCTCCATTGCATCCAGTATTTTTTCATCTTCACCAACAAAAAAATCTTTAACTTCCATGGAAACTCCTATCCGCAAATATTGAATTTGACACCCATTGTTACAAAATTGTTACAGCATCGCTTCGCACAATCCTTGCAAAATAGCTGCTTACTCATATTTTTTACGTGTCAAAAGATAATAAGTTCTTTTGCAAGCAAGCCTGCATTGAATTTTTATGCTTTTAACACTGATTATCTATATAAGTTCGAGCAGCTCCTCAGCCCTTTTATCCCAGGTCATAGAGTTGAGGGCTCTTTTTCTTCCGTTATGGGCTATTTTACTTAAAAGGCTTTCATTTTTAAGCAATTCCTTTATTTTCTCAGGCAGACAGTCTATATCAGAAAGCTTAAAATCCACAAAATCTTCCCCCGAGCCTTCATTGAATCCATCCGTATAGTCAGTAATAAGAACTGCTCCCGCTAGCATAATATTTGCCATTCTCTCGGTAAGCCCTGCCTTATGCCAGGTCATAAAATTAAGTGAAATCTTTGAGTTCCCGTACACTTCAAGGCTTCTTTCAGCAGGAACTTCTTCACAGATATTTAAGTTTTTATAATTTACAAAAGGGCTGTTCTTAAAGCTTTCACCAAAGACTGTAAGCCTGAGTCCCGATTCCAATATGGCTTTTATGGCTTTTTCTCTAAAATAATAAGAAGCCGCATAAAGCACTCTTCTAACACTATGAAGCCTTGCAAGGTAGGTATCTTCATCCATTGCAAGTCCTTTTTCTTTAATCGCCTTGTCAAAGCCTGCCTCCAGTGTAAGTTCAGGTTCAAGTTTTAACTTTTCAAACAAAGCCTTTCCGACAGCCTTATCTTCTGTAGACAGTCCTTCCAGTTCCAGAAGTATCTTTCTGTAGTCTCCGTAACTGCCTAAGAATGTAAGCTCATATTTTCTTTCATTTATATTTACGGGATTCTTAAAAATTATTCCTCCCGGAGGCAATATTTTTGCCTGTTGCTTATAATGTTTTTCCAGGAAATTTTTATAGTTTATATCATGTGTAAGTATGGTAAAATCCGAGGCCTTATACCCTAAGTGAGAGCTGAAGCAAATAGGGGCATCCAGAAGAAAATTAAACTTTGGTGCCTTTATAGAATCCGCCAGATATCTCTTTCCATCCTCCATTTTCACCGAAAACAAAAAGGACTGAAAGCCCACTACCGCCTTATAATGTTTGTTCTGATATCTGACAACTTCTTTCCAGTCTTCCCTGTCCACATCAAAAATTTCTGTTTTGTAACCTGATTTTTCTATTGACTTTTTTAATTCATCTGCAAAGGTGTTCAGTACATTATAACAGGTATCATTCCCCTTAAATATAAGTACGGGCCTTGTGCAGTCATCTATATTATAAAAGCTGTCATTTTTTGATAAAAACCCTTCCAACATAGCCACAGCCTCATCCTTAAATCCTTTATCCTCCGCCTCCGCCAGTATAGTTTCTACCGCAGGATTAAATAGGTTGTGCACAATTAATTTTTCGCTGTACTTTGCAATCAGATAACAATCTGTTGTCAGGCTGTCTATAATGTTGCCTTCTGTTTCATTATCATCAAAAAATATAAAGCTCTCGTCCTGCTTTTCTAAGCTGTTACAGGCGGTAATGTCGTCGTCATCTACAGCTTCTTCTATTTTTACATTGCCAAATTCAGCTATTCTGAGTACCAGTTCATACTTCCTTTTAGCTTTAAGCCGGGTATTTATCCCTCCGGCTTTCCTTACAAGGTCTCTCGAAACTGCAAGATCTCCAAAAACTACACGTTCATCCAAAAGTATATCTAAAAAGCTATACCCGTTTTCATCAAGACTAAGATATTTTTTCAATTCAGCCTCCAAACCAATCTTTATTCTTTTCCAATTATTTTCAACAGTATAGCTGATAAAGATACTACAAAAATTTTATATTACAGAGTTTCGGGCAATCTATCTAATCTATAACTATAATTCTAACATTTTTTAACCAAACATACAACATTAGCCCATAGTTATTGAATATTTTAGCCCAAATTATTCACGAAACACCTAGTGAAATATAGCAGTATCAAATATCAGACCATCAATTGCAATATCTTGCAGATGTTTGGTAATCTCACCCCCGGTCACAGTCCGAATACAGTTTATCTATTGTAGCGGCAGAATAAGAGGTCTGTGACCTATGCGTGAATAATCGGGGTTAAGTATGGTTATGGATAAACATATCAACATATACTTATCGGATTTCGTTATATATTGTGCGCTTTATCGATTGTATGTATAAATGCTGACTTACCTGATTCCATATGATACAATAATCGTAGTTTAATTGTTCAAGGAGGAAATATGGAATTAACCAAACAAAATATATCTGATTCCTTTATGAATGGTGTTGACTGTTCCCAGATAATTATGGGAGAATGGGCAGACAGGCTCGGTCTGTCTAAAGAGGATGCCATCAAAGTATCTTCTGCCTTTGGTGGCGGAATGGGTATAGGTGAATCCTGTGGTGCTATTATCGGTGCAATGCTTGTACTTGGCATGAAATATGGCAATACCGGCGAAAATCAGCAGGAACAAAAAGATATACTTAACGCTAAGAGGGCTGAATTCTTAGAAAAGTTCAAATCAGCTCACAACCATTGTTCATGCAGGGAATTGCTTGGATATGATTTCTCAAAACCGGAGGATGTTCCAAAGATATTTGAGAGCGGTGTACTATTTGAAGTCTGTCCATGCCTCGTTCAAAGTGCGCTTAAAATTTTGGACGAGATGGAAAATTAAAACTTATAATCAGGAGGTTACTATGGAAACTTATTACAATCCGGAAGATCTTGCTAAATTTGGTTCGGTAGCGGGTGAGACACCTACAACTAAGGCAGGTGAAAAATTCTTTGAATATTACAACTCAGTCTTTGCCGAAGGTGCACTCACTGCCAGAGAAAAATCCCTTATAGCCCTTGCAGTGGCACATACTGTTCAGTGTCCATATTGCATTGACGCTTTTACAAATGACTGTCTGAATAAGGGTGTTAACAAAGAGCAGATTATGGAAGCCGTGCATGTCGCTGTTGCTATCAGGGGAGGAGCTTCCCTTGTACATGGTGTACAGGCTAAAAATATAGTTGAAAAACTTGAATTCTAAACTATCCCGGGAGTTTAACCCAAATTAGGGGTTGTTTCAAATGTTTCAAATCTGTCATAATAAGCCTAAAAACTTATTGTGGCAGTTCTTTATGTATATGTGTGTTTTGTGAAGGAGATATAAATGGACGAAATGGTCAGAAATTTTGCGGATATAACTTCAGTACCGGATTTTCGGGATATTGTGGATGAGGCCTGTCTACAGACCGCGGATTCACTGGATGTACTTCAGATGAATATAGGAAGAAAATGTAATCTTGCCTGTAAGCACTGCCATGTACTTAGCGGTCCGGGAAGAACCGAGGAGATGTCACGTGAAGTTATGGATGCCGCACTTACCTATGTGAAGGAACAGAATATTGCCACAATAGATATAACAGGCGGCGCCCCGGAAATGAATCCTGACTTCCGCTACCTTGTAGAAGGGGCTTCAAAAATTGCAAAAAGGCTTATAGTTCGCACTAATTTAGTTATACTGACCGAAGAGGGCTATACTGACCTCCCTGAATTTTATGCAAAAAACGGTGTTGAAACAGTCTGTTCACTTCCCTACTATCGTGCCCTTGAAACAAATAAAGTAAGAGGTGATATGACCTTTGAAAAATCCATAACCATGCTTCAAAAATTAAATGAGATTGGCTACGGAAGGGATGAAAATCTTGTGCTTAATCTGGTTTACAATCCTGCCGGAGCCTTTTTCCCACCGGATCAATGCGCTATGGAAAAAGAATATAAGGAGAGGCTTGGGGCTGACTTCGGTATTATCTTTAATTCCCTCTATACACTATACAACAATCCTCTTGGGCGTTTCGGAGCTTTTCTTGCAAGAACAAATAATCTTGAAGGCTATCTCAAAAAACTGTACTCAGCCTTCAATCCTGTAGCTGCACAGTCTATAATGTGCCGTTTTCAGCTCTCTGTCGACTACGACGGAAAAATATATGACTGCGATTTCAATCTTGCAGCAGGGCTTCCCTGCCTTTCACCTGAAAAAACTATTTTTGATTTGTTAGGCAAACCTTATAAAAAAAGAAATATACTTGCAGACAAGCATTGTTACGCCTGTACAGCCGGAGCAGGCTCAAGCTGAGGCGGTGCATTATAGCTGCGGTGCAGATACTGTCTAAAAAACAAGAGGTTATCACCCTCTTGTTTTTTATTTAATAGGAAATTTCTTTGAAATTCCCTATTAAACAAAAATCTCTCCGAGGGATGCGCAGCTCGCGGCAGGGAAGTTTGCCTTGTGGCACCGCTCGCGCGCGAAGTGTGTGCAAGCACACACTTTTTTTATTGTGCATCTTGTGGAATAAGTTTCTAATAGGTGAGAGTCCACAGTCAGCCCTGGTAATTAGAAGGACAGAATATTAGGAGTAGCAATCCTGTATCAATGGGTGTCATTATATAAATAAAAATAGTGCTTGACTTTTTGAATATTTATTGTACTATGTATATAGTACACCAATACAATAATAACGTTCAGAAAGGAAAACTATGAAAACATTTAAAAAAATATTAAAATTCTTCGTAATCACTGTTTTTTCTATTGCCTTACTTGCAGGGCTGGCTGATGCAGCCTGGATATATCTTCCCCGTCTCCTGTCTGCACATAAAATTGCAGAGGTAGACTCAGTTGCAAAAAATGTAGAGGATTTGACTGTGCCTGAATCAGCCAAAGTTATCGCCCTGGGTGAAGCTACGCATGGAAATAAAGAATTTCAGGAACTGAGGCTTGAAGTTCTAAAGCATCTGGTAGCGACAACAAATATAAGAAGTTTCGCACTTGAAACCGACTGGGGCGAGGGTATGACTATAAATAATTATATCCATGGCGGCAAAGGAAATGCTACCGATATAGTAAAAGACCTTGCCTTTTCTATCTACCGCACAAAGGAAATGGCTGATTTGATAGAGTGGATGAGGGAGTATAATGAAACCGCACCGAAAAGTGAAAAGCTTAATTTCTATGGTTTTGATATGCAGAATCCCGATAAAGATTTGAAGTTTATAACAGAGTTTTGTAAAAGAAGTAAAATACTTACCGATGTGGATTTGGAAAAGTCCCTGCTTCCTATTACTCCTGAAAACTCTGATAAAATTTTAGAAATATTAGGCAAAATATCGGATGCAATGACTGAGGAATATAATATCATAGGAGAACAGAGAAAAATTGCACCTTACTTACAGGCTGTCAATGTTTTTGGACAAAGTGTGGAATATTATAAAACCATAAATAAAAGTCCGATTGAAAGCTCAACAGTCAGAGACAAATATATGGCAGAGAATGTACAGTGGATACAGGAATACGAGGAAAGTCTCGGACGTTCTCAGATATTTATTTCAGGGCATGACGGACATATAGCATTTTCAACTCCTACTTATGTAAATATGGGGCACAACTTACATGAGCATTATAACTCTGCTTATTTTGCCGTAGGAACAGACTTTTACAATACTTCCGTGAATGTACCCGACTTTGAGAATAACGGTGTAAGAACTACCGCTACCTTCTGTTCAGCCGACACCTTGGCTTATCAGGCTAAATATCACGATAATAAATATCTGTTTCAGTTCTCCGATGTGGATGAAAAGAATGAAAAGGTAAATAAGCTGATAAACTCTCCTCTTAATATGGGAAGTCTGGGTGAGGAATATTATTTCTTTATGAAGTTTTTACCTATAACCTATATAATACGTGAAACTCCCACAAAGTTATATGATGCTATGATTTTTCTATATGACGCTACACCTATAGAAATTTTAGAATAATGCTTTTTCATATTTTTGGGGTAAATCCATATTAATTTTGCAATTTTTCTAGAACTTTTACAAGTTGTGGATTAATCCTTGAAATGGACACATTTATTAATTATACTCTGAATTGAAGCCTCAACCACTTCAGAAAAAATTTCGTTAAACCTATCAACTAAAAAATCGCACCCATCAACCGGGTGCGGTTTTTATTTAATCCATATTTGAAATATCTACTATCTTGCCGCCTATTCTGGCTCTCTTAGCCCAGCGCCCTGCCTTGTAAATAATTGCTGTTATGATGGCTCCGAGCACCCAGGCAAAGACCAGGGAATAATAAATACTTCGGGGTTCTCCGTTAGGCAAGGTTTCACTTCTTGTAAAATATGCCATTCCGTAAGCAATGGGAAGTCTTATAAGTGTTGTCGTTACCAAAGCTATCCACATAGGTGTCATTGTATCTCCCGCACCCCTTATTGTACCCGAAAGTATCTGATTGATGGCAACTCCTATATAGCCTACAGAGAGTATACACATCATTTCATAGCTTACATTTATTACCTCATCGGTATTGGTAAATAAGCCCATCAGAATTTTTCCAAATATAAGGATAAGCCCCACTAAAACAACCGATGTTGTCACTCCGATTTTAAGTCCTTCCTTTGTACCCTGTCTCATCCTGCCTATCTCCATCGCACCTACATTCTGACCTGCATAGGTAGTCATAGCCGTACCGAAAGTAAAGTTGGGAAGCATGGCAAAACCATCCACCCTCATTACAACAGTAGAGGCTGCTATGAAGACAGTTCCAAAGGTGTTTGTTAAGTTTTGAACAAAAATTGCAGCCACTGCAAATAACGCCTGTGTAATACCTACCGGAAGTCCAAGCCTGATAAGCTGCTTTGACAGCTTCCCATCAAACTTAAATGCATTGATATCAAGAGTAAGTACATCCTTCATCTTAAGCATTCTAAGATAGCAGAGAATTGCCGATATTATCTGGGATATGATGGTTGCATAGGCTGCACCGGCAACTCCCATTCTGAGAGGGCCAACAAAGATAAGATCAAGTACAATGTTGGTAATAGTGCATATTATCAGGTAAAAGAGGGGCATAACGGAATCTCCCATTCCTCTTAGCAGACCTGAGAGTATATTATAGTAACTTGTTCCCATAATTCCGAGACAGCTAATCATAGTATAACTGACTGCCATATCCAGTATGGCCTCCGGAGTCCTAAGAAGTTCCAGAAACGGCCTTATAAAGAATACTCCGAGAATCATAATAATAACACTTATTATAGCGTTTAAGATAATGGCATTACCTATAGTCCTAGACAGCCTTTCTTTGTTTTTGGCTCCAAAATACTGTGAAACAAGGATTCCTGCTCCCATTGATATTCCTATAAATAAAACCATGAGCAGGAAAACAAGGGCTCCGCTGGCTCCAATGGCTGCCAAAGCTTCATCCCCTACATATTTTCCTACTATGATAGAGTCAACCGTACTATAAAGCTGCTGCGCAAAATTTCCTATCAGAAGGGGAATCGAGAATTCTATCAACCTCTTTCCCGGCCTTCCCTTAGTCATATCTTTTGCACCGCCAAGCTTGTTTATGAGATTATTTTTTATTCCCATGTAAACCTCCGTTTTATGTAAAAAGGAGCTATCCCAATACGTAAAAGTACCGTCAGGTATAGTAAATTTTTCATCAAATTATTACTGTATTTTGTATATCTCGTTCTTAATGCGACAGCTTCTTCGCCTGCGGCGGATCGCATAAGCGACATCTACATACCGCCACAGTGCGATTTCTCAGAGAGAATTTTTATGAATAAGAAATTTCTGAGATATTTCCATTAATAAAAAGTGTATGCTTGCACATCAATCGGAGAACTTTTTGCTACGGAATCTTCTGAGGATTTCCCGGTAACAAAAGCAGCCTGTTATGATAACAGGCTGCAATATATATGCGCGATGTAAAGGAAAAGGGCTTCTCAACTGCCTAAATGTCAACTTTTAACTAATTAGCCTACCAATTTAGACGTATTTATTTTGATACCAGGGCCCATTGTAGAAGCTATTGTTACACTTCTTAAATACTGGCCCTTAGCTGAAGCCGGCTTTGCCTTTATTATAGCGCTCATAAGTGCTGTGAAATTATCTGCGAGCTGCTCTTTAGTAAAAGATGCCTTTCCAACCGGTACATGTACAATATTTGCCTTATCAAGACGATACTCAATCTTACCTGCCTTAATATCATTAACAGCCTGAGTAACATCCATAGTTACTGTTCCTGCCTTTGGGTTTGGCATAAGTCCCTTTGGTCCGAGTACACGGCCAAGACGACCAACAACACCCATCATGTCAGGAGTAGCTACAACTACATCAAAATCGAACCAACCTTCGTTCTGGATCTTTGGAATGAGTTCTTCGCCACCAACAAAATCTGCTCCTGCTGCCTGAGCCTCATCAAGCTTTGTACCCTTTGCGAATACAAGCACACGAACAGTCTTACCTGTTCCGTGAGGAAGCACCACAGCACCACGAATCTGCTGATCAGCGTGACGACCGTCTACACCGAGTCTGATATGTGCTTCGATAGTTTCATCGAATTTAGCCACAGCTGTCTTCTTTGCAAGTTCTACGGCTTCTTCTGTATCATAAACCTTAGTCTTTTCAACAAGCTTAGCTGCGTCCTGATATTTCTTTCCTCTTTTCATTATTAAAAACCTCCTGTGGTTATCTAACTGTTCGACCTCTTCTTAAGAGAATCTCCCACTCACACTACAATCTAATAATCACCGACTGATAATCAGTCTTCTATAACAATACCCATACTTCTGGCTGTGCCGGCTATCATGCTCATAGCTGCCTCAATGCTTGATGCATTAAGGTCCGGCATCTTAATCTCTGCAATCTTTCTTACCTCAGAAGAAGGAATCTTAGCTACCTTATTCTTGTTAGGTACACCTGATGCAGTTTCAATCTTTGCTGCTTTCTTTAAAAGAACCGGTGCAGGAGGAGTCTTTGTAACAAAACTAAAACTTCTGTCAGCATATACAGTAATAACTACAGGGATAATCATACCCTCATCTTTAGCTGTACGTGCATTAAACTCCTTTGTAAACTGGACAATATTAACACCGTGCTGTCCAAGTGCAGGTCCTACAGGTGGAGCCGGTGTAGCCTTTGCTGCAGGGATCTGTAATTTTATATAACCTTCGACCTTCTTAGCCATATCATAACCTCCGTTAAATCTTCTTGATATCTGTGAAACTAATTTCTACCGGTGTATCTCTTCCCATAGAATTGATATTTATCGTCACAAGTCTTTCATCAAGATTAACTTCGATAACTTCGCCTTCTCTATCCTGAAAAGATCCGGTCACAATCCTTACCCAATCTCCGACCTCTATATCTGCTTCTACTGAGCTGCGGACCGAATTTAACATTTTGTCCATTTCCTCAGCTGAAAGCGGAACAGGTTTTGAGCCGGGTCCCACAAAGCCCGTAACACCTCTGGTATTTCTTATAACATACCAGGTTTCATCGTTCATTTCCATATTTATGAAAACATAACCGGGGTAGAGCTTTCTTGGTGTAGGTTTGCCCTTCTTACTTTCCTTACCACTTCTGATTATGGTAACTTCTTCAGTTGGTACAAGAACTTCTTTTATCTGCTCCTGTAAATTTCTGCTTCTGATAGTTGCTTCAATGTCATCTTTGACTGCATTCTCATATCCTGAGTAAGTATGCACCACATACCAATTAGTTTCTGCCATATAATCACCTTTTTTTAATATTAAAGAACACCATTGATTAAGTACTGGATGCCCAAATCAATAAGGGCTACTACAGCTCCAAGTACAATAGTAGTTGCTATTACAGCAACTGACTCTTTTGTAAGGGACTCTTTGCTTGGCCAGATTATCTTCTTAAACTCCGACTTGACTTCCTGAGAAAACCCGGTCTTAGCCACATTCTCATTAGTCTTATTCGCCTTGTCTCCCATTCTACATTCCTTTCAACTCACACAACTACTTTGTTTCTTTGTGTAAAGTATGTCTCTTGCAGAATCTGCAATACTTCTTTGTTTCCATTCTTTCCGGATGAAGTTTCTTCTCCTTCATCGTATTGTAGTTACGCTGTTTACACTCTGTACATGCCAGTGTGATTTTAACTCGCATTAATTTCACCTCCGCTTTAAAATTACCTTGTTTTTAGGCATAAAAAAAAGACCTCTTTCATCTCGCTATATCAATATAGCACAGAAAAGGCGAGTAGTCAATATTTTTTTACTCGCCTCTCTCCTTGCCCCAGAAAAACAGTGCAACTGTTCCCGGTCCGGTATGGCTTCCGATAGTTGTTCCTATATTATTTATAAGGACTTTATCTTTTATTTTCGGAAATTTTTTCTCAATAAGCATGGCAACCTGTTGTGCATCTTCTATGCAGGCAGACATAGAAAGGTAGCATTTATCCGAATAATCATACCCGTTGTCTGCAAGCTCTTCCATCATTTCCACTATTCTGTTATAGACCTTCTTCTTAGTTCTGACCTTTTCACGCGGTTTAAGCTTTCCTTCATTATTTACATTAAGCAATGGGCAGATACTTAACATATTGCCGAGGAACCCCTCTGCCTTAGATATTCTGCCGCCTCTGACAAAGTAAGTAAGGTCCGTTGAGAAAAACCAGTGGTTTACCCTAAGTCTGTCAGCTTCTGCAAAATCTCTTACTTCTTCAATGCTTTTTCCCTCATCTCTGAGGTCTGCAAGTTTATCCATAAGCAGTCCATATCCTGATGAGGCTGCAAGGCTGTCAACTACAAATATCTTTCTGTCAGGATATTTTTCCGCAACTCCCTCCCTTGCTATCATAGCCGAATTGTAAGTGCCCGAAATACCTGAAGAAAGTGTAAGATGCAAGATATCTTTTCCCTGTTTCAGAAATTCTTCGAAATAGTTTTCATACTCCTCAACATTTACCTGGGAAGTAGAAGTCATTTTACCTGCTGCCATTTCACTGTAAAACTTTTCTATAGGCATGGTACCGTCATCCAAGTACTCTACACCGTCCAGACTGAAATGAAACGGAATAATGTTGATATTTCTGCTCTCATAATGCGAAGCAGACAAATCAGCGGTAGAACAGCAGCTTAATACAAAATCGCTCATATCTTATCTCCTCAATTTGCGGATTATTTTTTGATAACCCTTATTTCCTTAATCTTAACACCTTTATTTGTAAGCATCTTTTTATATTTTCCCAAAGATTTTTTCGATACTTCTATAATAAGTTTTTTTCCTGCGCCCTTAAAAACATTTTTCCCGACCTTTTTAAGTTTATTGGTTTTGATAACCAATCTGTCAAACTTAACCGATTCTCTGAACGCATCTTCACCTATATGGGTAATATTAGCACCGACAACTACTTTTCTAAGTCTGTCCATATATGAAAAACCATCATCTTCAATGGAAGTAACTACCATTTCATTGCCTTTGTATTTTATTTTTTTTGGTATAAATACGGTAGTTACCCTGTCATTAACAACACCTGAAACTCCTAAATATACCTTATTACCTTTTATATTAGTTACTGTATATAATATCCCTCCGACTGAAAACTCATCAAATATTTCTACTCCTGTAGTATTCTCTTCCTCGTCCTCATCACCGGGCTGTATTCCGCCGGGGCTTGTAACCGCAGGCGGTGTGGTTGTTATAGCGGGAGAAGTTGCAGTTATCCCTCCCTGACTTGCAGTATCAACTGCTCCTCCGCTCACAGCTTCATCGCCGTTTGTTGTAACTTCTGCCGGAGTTATTTTTATATTTTTTGTTTCCGCCTTTACCCCTTCAGCGGTAAACCACAGTACTGAAAACGTAAATGCTGCAAAAACCGCAATCTTTATTGACTTCAATTTCATCCAAATTCCTCTTATTACTTCCTTATTTTAATGTTGCAGATATCAAAAGTACAAGTCTGTTACAGACTCGCATTTAATGAAATTTCTTGTCTTTCAACATCCTGTTTTTAACAGCGTACTTTACGATGCCAAAACCTCGTATCCATCTTCCGTAACTGCTACAGTCACTTCCCATTGAGCCGAATATGAGCCATCCTCAGTATATACTGTCCATTCATTTGACTCGTCTATGAAAATATCTGCCTTGCCTTCATTTATCATAGGCTCTATGGTAAATACCATGCCCGGAGCAAGTACATATCCTGTGTTCTTCTTGCTTACATAGCTTACCCAAGGATCCTCGTGGAACTCTATGCCTACACCATGCCCACCGATTTCCCTGACAACCGAGTAACCATGTTTTGTCGCAAAATCATTTATAACCTGTCCTACATCTCCCAGACAAGCCCAAGGTTTTACAGCCGAAAGTCCTATATCTATAGCCTCTCTTGCCACCTTCACAAGCTCTTTGTCCTCAGGAAGTACATCTCCAATCAGAAACATTCTTGATGCATCTGCATAGAAACCCTTATATATAGTGGTTACATCTACATTTACTATATCTCCGTCTTCTAAGATATCGTCTGCTGAAGGAATTCCGTGGCAAACCTGATCATTTATAGAAGTACACACACTCTTCGGGAAACCCTCATAGTTGAGCGGAGCAGCTATTCCGCCCAATCTTGCTGTGGCTTCTACAACTATAGAATTAATCTCCTCCGTACTCATACCCATCTTAATCTTAGATGCAACTTCATCAAGTATGGCATTGTTTACTTTGCCCGCCTCCCTGATTCCGTCTATCTGAGCAGCATTTTTAATCATCTTGTGGGTAGGTATCTTGCGGCCTCTTGCCTTTAACTCTGCCAGCTTCTCATCAAAAATCTGATGACAATGTTTGTATTTATTGCCGCTTCCGCACCAGCAATCATCATTTCTTCCTATCTTATCTAAAAACATTTTCTTACCTTCATTCTTTTCATTAGCTGTTGCTAACCAGCCATTTATGACTATACTTTTTTTATTTATTAAAGTCAAGGGATTAATAAGGCATTTCATCGGAAAGTCTGTATTTTTTCTGATACCTTTCAAATTTTGACTTAAATTCAGGACTATTGCTGCTTTTTAACTCATTCAGATAGCCATGTGTTTCAAATGATGATGTCTTACTCTGAATTATGCAGACCGCAATATTGGAGCAATGGTCCGAAACTCTCTCACAATTAGAAATTATATCCGTAAGCAGAATTCCAAGTTCGGCATTACATACTCCTGCCTGTAAACGTTTTATATGCCTGTCCTTCATTTCTTTGCTGAGACCGTCTATTACCTGCTCCAAAGGCTCTATTTCCGCCGCCATTTCTGCATCGTCTGTAGCAAAGCAGTCTACAGTCATATTAAGTATTTCAGTAAGCGCCAGATTCATTACCTTAAAATCTGCGAGGGCCGATTCCGAGAATTTTAAATCTTTTACGTTCATATCCCTTGCAGTCTTGAGCATATTAACGGCATGGTCACCTATTCTCTCGAAATCGTTGATTGCATGGAGCATTTCAAATATAGTATTTCCTTCAACCGTATTTACTTCTTTGGAAGATACTTTAATAAGGAAGGAACCTATTTCATCTTCTAAATAATCAAGTCTGGTTTCAGCCTTCTTAATCTCCTCACCTCTCTTCTTGTTAAAGTTTTCAAGGTTTTCCATACTTCTTATAAGATTTTCTCTTGAAATACGGCTCATTTCCTTAACCTTGCTTCTTGCCTGGGAAATTGCAAGTCCCGGAGAAAGCAAAAGCCTTTCGTCAAAGAGAACTTCTTTCTCTGCTTCTTTCTCCGCTCCCTCATCTTTAACAATAGCATAAGCAATCTTCAACAGTATCTTGTTGAAAGGAAGCAGGATGCAGGTAGTAAACAGGTTAAAGCTTGTGTGGAATACAGCTATCGCAATTATGCTTATCGGTTTGTCAAAAATTGCAAGCTGAAGTAAATATCTTAAAAGAAAATAGATAACCAAACAGACTACAGTACCTATTATATTAAAACTTATATGCACTATCGCAACACGCTTTGCATCTCTCTTAACTCCGATTGAGGAGAGAAGTGAAGTCACACAGGTTCCGATATTTTCACCCATGATTATAGGAATCGCCATACCAAAGGTAATTGAGCCTGTAAGTGAAAGTGCCTGCAGCACACCTACAGAAGCTGCCGAGGACTGGATAATTCCCGTAAATACAGCACCGATAAGCACACCTATGATAGGATTGTTAAAGGCTGTGAGCACACTTGTGAATTCAGGCATTTTGGCCAGAGGAGACATCGAATCCGACATCAGTCCCATTCCATGCATAAGAAGGGCAAAACCTATAAGAATTGTACCTATATTCTTTTTTTTCTGAGTTTTGCATGCCATCATCATGAATGCGCCTATTATAGCCATTATAGGCGAAAAATTAGCCGGTTTCAGTAATGAAAGGAAAAAGTTCTCAGTCTGTATACTGTTTAAGGAAAGTAACCAGGATGTAGCTGTCTTTCCCACATTCGCACCGAAGATAACAAAGATGGTCTGCGAAAGGGTTATAATTCCCGAGTTTACAAGACCGACCAGCATAACTGTAAGAGCTGAAGATGACTGCAGGGCTACCGTAATTGACAGTCCCAAAAACAAACTCATATACACATTAGATGTCAGCTTCCTAAGCATGGTCTCAAGCCTGCCTCCGGCCACCTTCTCAAGGCTTCCCGAAAGCACATTCATTCCGAACAGAAAGAATGCAAGCCCGCCTAACAGCGAAAAAACAGAATAAATTGTCATTTGATAAATCTCCTATAGCTTTGTACAAATATTACCATCTTATAGGATAACAAATTTTAAGGAATAAATATAGAGGGATTTAAGTTTTTTGTAAATATTTTTAAACGGTATCCAATACCTGTTCCTCCTCCAATTCCCTGATTTCACTCTTGCGGGGGATAACTGCCGCTATAATCATAAGGAAAATGCCTGCAATAATAATCATAAGTGCGGCTCCTCTTCCTTCGCCCCTGCCAATCAAAGTAAGAACAGCCTCGGAGGCTTTCCCTTCACTTTGAAGAAAAGGATTGATTATAAAGTCAACAAGCATTCCTGTAGAAGCATATGCGGCTACGTAACCTGCCTGGGATATAAGTCCTATCAAGCCCCAGGCCTTTCCCTGGTGAACCGCCGGAATAGTAATTCTTACCAGATAATCTATCGACATATTTGCAAACGGCAGGCTAAGAAAAACGCAGAAACCAAAGATGCAAACCAGTATTTCATTCTCTTTCCAGGCAAAGGCAGCCATAAAGAATCCCAGACATAAAAGAGACAGTTGTAAAATGCGTGAGGATTCCCTCTTGATACCCACGTTACTTAAGAACAGGCCTCCTACCAGCATTCCAAAGGCTGAAACCGTAGTTGCAAACCCTACAAAAGATTCTCCGCCAAACGACAGAAGCATAGGTATCATAAGAGTCTGAACAGTTCCCAGACAAAAAGATACCAGAATACCGAGTATAACCAACAGCCATATACCCTTATTATCGTAGATGATGTGAAACCCGAATCTAAGATCTTCCCCAAGTTTGGAGGACTCTGCTTTGCCCACTCCCTTCATCTCCCTCCTTACTATGTAGGTAACCGGTAGGGTAATCAATATTGTAAAAATATCGAGGATGAGGATAAACCGGATGTCTGCAAAACTTAGAACCAGCCCTGAAAGTACGGGGGAAAGCAGATAACGGGAAGCCGGTATAAGTTGTACCATCCCGCTAGCCTTCGTGTATTCTTCCTTTTCCAGCAAATCAGATATTGTAGCCTGAAATGCCGGCTCCACCAGAGATGAAAAGCCTGAACTGATCGCTGCTCCAATCAGAATTCCGCCAATAAGAAAATTCCCATCAAAAAATTGCAATGAAGACAGAATACACAATAAACCTATAATTGACAATCCATCTCCCATTATCATAAGCAGTCTGCGGTCATGACGGTCTGCCAATGCACCCGCAAACGGAGAAAAAAGCAGTCCCGGAAGAAAGCCTGCAAGTATCATCAATCCCGTCATTGTACTCATTCCGGTTTTTTGATATACAAAAATTCCTAATGCAAAAGAACTCATACCCGAACCGCTTGAAGAAATAAGGCTTGCACCCCATAGCAAAAGAAATTTCCTGTAACCTTTACTCATTCTCTTCACCTCTCTCTTCATATAAGGACAATGATTTAAACATATCAAAACTTCCCTCTTTAACTCCCAGTATTCTTTCCATATTGTATAAAAGGCTCTCTGTTCTGTGTTTTATGTCATTCTCATCCATTTTTTCATAATACACATCCATAAAGCCTATAATAATAACCAAAATCATCTCAGCACTTTCATAAGGATAGGCGTTAATAAATGTGCCTTCTTCCACACCTTCTTTTATAATATCTCCCAGTATAGGCACTATTTTTTGGATGAAAGATCTGTTAATCTTTTCGTGTAAAAGTGCATTCTGTGGCTGATTCAGATAATCAATCATCAGTTCTCTCCCGGACAGCCTCCTCATGCTCGTACTCGAAAACAGTGTAAACATCTTTTCCTGTACAGTCATCCCCTGCCGAAAAACAATACCTTTTGCTTCTTCAATGACGCTTTTTATCGAACGCTCTATAATTTCATCCATAATTGCCTCTTTAGATTCAAAATGATAATAAAGAGTGCCTCTTGCAATATTTAAATTACTCAAAATATCACTGATTGAAGTATTGTCATACCCCTTTTCCAAAAAAAGCGAGAGGGAAACGTCCAAAATCTGTTCTTTTTTACTCTTCATAACTTCTCCTTTATTTTTAGGCTGACAGTCGGTCTGTTATTTTGTATTTTAACAATAAAGAAAAAATTTGTCAAGAAAAAAATAAGGCGGCAAATGCTCACCTTATTTATCAATTCAAATATTTTGTTTTAGATTTTATGTTTATTCTCGAAATTCTATCAATTCGTTTTAATTTCCAATCAAGCCTTACAGCCTGATAACTGTTTTATTTCAGACAGCTCTTTTAGCTTTCTTTCAAATACTGCTTTGCTCATACCATTTTTAATTGCAATCTCATAATAGCCATTAAATTCGGGATGATTATTTTCTTTTACAACAGCTAAAAGCTCTGCAAAATATCCCCAGGCATTATTAAAACTTTTTGTTGAACTATAATCTTCTCTTTTTGGCATCCACTGCAGCTTTATAAAGAATTTATTCAGTATCTTACTCCAGGTTTCTACATCGTCATCATAACAAAAAAACTTTGTTTCAAACAGACTGCCAAAACGCCTGTCCCAAAATTTTACATTGTCAGGCAAATACCATGTATCGCGAGGATTGCGGCATATCAATTCTATTGTTATTCTTTCAAGTATTGCAGCCGGATCACCACCAACACAGTCATAACTTCCGGCAACTGAAGTTTGCGCCCCTTCCTCTTTGAGCTCTTCATAAGCTGTGCTGCTATCCAGCAATAATAAAGCAATTTTAGCCCTATGTCCAAATGCTTTTCCTTCGCTTAATATTTTGTACTTGTCAAATTCATTCATGGAGCCTCCTTAAGTTTATATAACTATTCAGGGATATATTCTTTCCAACTCACATTTTCAATAATTCCACCTTGAAGATTAACCTCAAATTCAGTTTTTATAGGAGAATTTATTGCCTCAATTGAGAAAATCCGAGCTAAAACACTCCCGAAATCCTCCGGACGTTTTTTATAATAAGCTTCCTTTTATTCCGAAATTGCACTTGCTGACGGCTCAACATCGGCCTTATTTAGTTCCTCTGCTCCTTCAAGATAAATCCATTTAATCTTATATGTCTTTCCAACACTGTTTCCTATATTGGTCACATAGTCTTCCAGGAGCTTTTGAACCCGTTGTTGAGCTGCTGCAAGCAATGTAAAGTTTGATTTTGCTTCACTTTCCAATTTGTCCTTAGCACTCTTAAAGGCTTCAGTTTGGTGCTCAGCTTCGACTTTGGCTGAATTTTGGGCAACTATAAAGGAATCCTCAGTTAAAGTAGTTTCATCAACTTTACAACCCAATACCTTTGCAGGCGGAATTGTTATTGTAACATTTTCATCTTTAACTTCAATATTCATAAGAGAAGTATCCACACCGATTGTTACTACACCTGCATATTCCATCCAAAAATGTCTGTCTTTTTCCCACCATAAAATTCCTGTAGCATTTTCTTCCTTGTATTTGGCTACATTATGATAATAACATTCCATTACTGCCAATTCACATATTGACTTCATTTGTGATGTCTCAAGCGCAATGTTTTTTATTTCTTTTGCACAAGACATAGAGGAAAAGCACATCATAATAATTAAAATCACACTTAAATACTTTCTCATACTGCTATTCTCCCTTAATTGATTTTCAATTCATACTTACTGTCTAACTGTTCTACAAAGGGTTTAATTAAGGCTTCAACAATGTTGTGGGCATTTTGTTTAGCTAATTCATAAATTGCTGTTGTAGAATTACTTTCATTTGTCACATCTTCGATACATTTTTTGTATGCCTGTGCAGATACAGTTTCCGTATTGGCTCTCTTATTCATAAATATATAATCTAAGGAAGCAATGTCTACATTTACATCCGTTATTTTAACTTCCGGCAAAGTTACCGTAATTCTTTTCTCATCTTCATTCACTTCCAAATTTACCTGTTCAAAATCAATTCCCGCTTTAACCTTTGCTTCATAAGAAACGTAATAATCTATATTTTCAGGCTTTTCCTCATTCGCAACAGAAGCGACTCCGTTGTAGATAGCTTCAAAGGTTGACAAATCACTGACATTTATTACTTTTTCCAGGGTTGACTTTGAGATTATTTCAGGAATAGAATCTCTTTTAACAATTTTTTCTTTAACGAATAAGAATACTATAATAGCAACAATAATAAAACATAAAAGTCTTATATACTTAATAATCTGTCTGAAACTTAGTTTCTTTTTTTCTCTTGTCCACATAAATACTCTCCTATTTTTAATTTTATTCAAGCTGATATTTATTGAAAATATCAATCATTCACTTGGCAGAACAGGATTTTTCAAGGCTTCATATGATGTAATGCTGTTCTTGGTATATTCAAAAAATACTTTTTCGGGTATTAATTTTTTAGATAAATACATAATAAAACCCTTAATCTCTACTTTTTCCGCCTCGTGTCATAATCATCAAACGTAATAACTACAAAGGAGATGAAAACAGGGCTACAGCATATGTTAAGGTTGCAGCTTTTAAAACCTTACCTGCACCTTCCAGCTCACTTCCTCTTAATAAATCATTTTCTTCTATGGCAATTAATGCTCGTCTTGATGCATCAATCTCAACCGGAAGTGTTATTAACCGGAATATAACCACAAACGTAAATAACAAAACACCTACCCGAGCAAGACCTAAAAAATCAAATGCCAAACCTGCAGTAATCAATATCCCTGAGAGTGTTGAGACTATATTGGCTATAGGCGCAAAAACCGTCCTAAGTTTCAATGGAACATATCCTTCTTCGTCCTGAATGGCATGTCCACATTCACGTGCGGCCACTCCAATAGCTGCTACCGAAGTTGAACCATAGACACTATCCGACAGCCTGAGAACCTTCTCCGAAGGCGAGTAATGATCCGTTAATTCTCCTTCAATCCTTTGAATGCTCACATCGGTTATTCCTGCATTACTAAGAATAGAAAATGCACAAGCTTCCGCAGTCATACGATTATTGCTTGAAATCATTCCAAACTTTCTATACGTGCTCTTTAAGTAATTAGAGGCAATCACACTAATAAATATAACTATAAATATTAAAATATACGAATAGTACCGACACATAAGTTTTCCTCCGGGTGCAATAATGATTTGGACTAATCAGGCTATTGCTTCAAGTTTTAAAACAAGTCAAAACCTGAACCCAATTCATCTTTTTTCTTTGCAAAATATGTCACAGTTGTATATTATTATATAGCATGATGCTGTATATCGCAATGAAATCCATATAAAATATTGACTTATAATCTTAAAAATATTTGAATACATAACTCCGTTCCACCGGGAATAAAATAGACAGAGAAAAAGCACATAACTGAAAGATTTTTAGTCTGAAAGTCATGTGCTTTCGCTATATAATTTGTCTAATGCACCGGATAAACCGGAATTAGAATTTTATCTCCATTCGTTGCGAAGAATCCTCATCATGATAAAGTCACTGTACTCGTTGTTATAGTAGTATCCTTGCTCTTGAATCCCTTCTTGCTTAAATCCGATTTATTTATAGAAATTCAGTGCGGCGGTATTCTGCCCTACCACACCAATTGCAACTCGGTTCATTTCATAGTATTTGATAGACCTCCAATTACTTCATTACAGAGTGTAGGAACACCTCTACAAATCCTATCTACCATTCTCTGTCTTCCACAAAAGCCTCTTACCAAAATCTATCAGCTACACTAGCACTCTTTCCCAATCAGCAATCTGATTACTTAAATCTTCTTTCCTAGCTTTTGTTTTCGGAATATCTCCCCTGTTTCTTGTGCCATACAATCCACAATGAGCCACTGCATATATTTCGGCCTTTTTATCCTCACAATCTACCACAGTAGCTTTACAAGCCTTAATTAAGTCGTTATATGTGTTGTATTTTTCAGGTTTTATACCATATGCTGATAACACTGACTTATATGTAACCTGTCCTAAACATATTATTTTCTGGGGCTGCAGTATTTTACATAGCTCTACGAAATATTTGGCATCTTGTTTCATAACGCTTTCCGTCATTCCTCCGGTTCCGGATCCCCCTCTATATCCCAACGAGAAATTCGTAAAGAACAGATTAGAATATCTCTGATTTTCAATATCATAATTCTTCGTTTCCTTAAATATTTGCACTAAATTGTAGTCCGTATGACAATCACGTCTATCCAAGTTCACATCCTGCAGATAACTTATAGGAGCCTCTCCCATTTCTGTTGCCTTATTGATTTTCTTTACATTAATAACTGTTTCAGATGGGTTTGAAAAAGGATTCCCCCAATCTTGTCCTACCAGCAATATATCTATGTCGGGTGTGTTTTCTGCATATCCTAACCCTTGCCAGTAAGTCCAAAGATTAATCTCTTTACAATCTTCATACCATTTTAGAGCGACAGTTGTATTTCTCCGAATATTTTTACTATAATCAGCTTTGACTGTTTTAATTAAATCCTTATATCTTTTCCCCTTTTCCGTCATTTTTAATTACCTCAAACTTTCTCTTTTTAGTATTTGGAAACTTTTTAAAGTTTAACTTCGTCTTAGCCAATTCCTCCCCGTTCTCCATTAAAGTAATCTTTATTTCTGCGAGGCTATTCCCTAATATGTCAATTCTATAAAATACCGCTCCATTGAATACATCACTGCAAAAACTAACAATCCCTATATCAATTAAATAATCCACGTATTTTTGAACTACTGCCAGTTCTTCTTCTATGCCCTCATCTACCATCCCCTGACACAAAATTGTATTATCATAAGACATAACCCAATTATGAAATCCAACAATCTTTGAATCATTTTGTATATTATTCCTATCATCAGAAATGAATTCCATTTTCTCAGGTATTATTACACTAATGCTGTATGAATTTCCATCTCTCCAGTACTCTGCTTCAAACGGGGTTCCATCGTTAAATAATCCAACCGTATATCCCATATTATTCTCGTCAGCTCCATCATGATTACATACCGGAAATTCAGAATTTGCCTCAACATATAAACTATCTGTTTTATCGAATTCATCTATATTATCGAATTGATCTTGGCATACATTTTCTAGTTTATCATTAAATACATCTACAAAAGCTTCTATTTTTTCCTTATCTCGAAGTATTGCAAATATTACATAATCAAATAATTCATTTAATCCCTCTTCAAAAAACAAGTCATAATAATACTGTGCAACTTTTTTTGCTGAATGACCAAATGCACCACATCCCCAAGCTCCTAGAACCAGTGTATGATATCCGTATCTGGCAGCAGCAAAAAGCATTTTCCTAAGTCTATCCTTCATAATTATATCTAGCTTATCCTGAGACACATCCTTTGCCCATCCATTTTTATTAGGAGCAGGTATTGTGATGACAGAAACATTGAAAGGTTCATCCAAGAGATTTCCATTCGCATCCCTAAATACGCATACATCCTCACTTAGAAGCATATAATCAGAATCAATAGCATTTATATGTTTTTTATTGTAATCATACATTTCCCGTGCTTTGGGTGATGATATCGAAGCATAGAGTGTGCTGTTCCTACACAAACATTCTTCTTGTGCCATAGCACCATTTAGAAATCCACCTCCGACATGTATGGCATTTGCAAAGTTCATCACAAGAGTATCACTGCGTCCAAGATTTGCCGCCTCATACGAATCACAATCAATTAAAAAGAAAGTCGCCCAATAAGAACCCCGAAGCTCTCCGTCAAAAAACTTATCCTTATCTTTTTCTATACTCTCAAGAATTTTAGGTGACAATACTTGAACAGTTGAAAAATCATCCCCAACTAAAGAAATGTGCTTACCATTCAATTCATACCCACCGTCATTAGTAATTCTAATCGTTTCACCAGCCATTTCTCTTAAAAATGTTCTATCCATACCTATCTCTCCTTCGTCCAACAGTTCTTTCACCGGTATTTGCACTATTCTTCCGGATTTATCAATCATATCAGGCAATCATTTCAAGTCCATTGAGATACGCAAACTTTATCAAACCAGCACCATTAAACTCATTACTTACCTGAGAAGCCTCTTCCCTTGTCATTTCTTTTAGCTTATTATAAAAGTTGATATACTTATTCTTAAATTTATCTTCTTTTAGTATCTTATTAAGATACTTTTCAGCCTTATCTTTTCCACCGAAGTAGTAGATATAATACTGAGGGTTGTGGACAGTTTTTAGCAATAGAGTTATTTTACTATCCATACCCCTGTCTTTCTGGAGCCAATTCTTTCAATTAAACCTTCGTCCAGCAATTCCTTCATCAGCATTTGCACTGCTCTCCTGGATTTATCCATCATTGCCGACAATTCAACTTGTGTCAGTGATGGATTTTCTTTTATCAGAAGCAATATGTGTTCACGATCTGTCATGATACATTTCTGCGCTTTATTTTGCGCTTTATTTTGCGCTTTATCAAAAGCATAATTGAGATTCCACAGTGTAAGGAAAAAATTATATCCGTCTGTGTAAAATACAGGTTTTAATTCCTCTTTATATCGCTCTTCAGCTTCGTAAGCATCAATGATTTTCTTAAATCCACTACCTCTGCGCTCCATAAGTCGCATTCTCCCAAAAATATCTGCCAGAATAGGATTTCTGAGTTTTGATGGCACATGTCTTATATCGAGCAATTGAACTTCAGAACCATCAAACATTCCTCCGGGATTGGTGATAACCAGCCTATCATCATAAATATCCACCTGACTGTGGGCTCCTGTCTGCAAATAACTCCGATGAATCAGTGCATTTGTAAGCCCTTCCTCTAAGGCTCTTTCAGGATAATCCGGTAATTCTACACGTTTATCTTTATCCTTACGCCATCCTTTTTTTGTATTACTTTTAATAAAGGACATTGTGTTGTCATATAGTTCCAGAAGGCCTCCGTTATATTCGGCATCATCAAGTGCATCCTGCGCAGAATTGGCTTTTTCTAAGCCATTCTACCTTGTACAAAAATCCTGGAGTGGTGTATATTCCACTGATCAGCAAAAAGGATTCTTGCATTAGTCATTTGTCCATCTTCTTTTATAAACTTAAAACTTACTAAATCATCATCAAATTCCAATGGCATTCTTGTCGCTTTTAGATATCTTTTTCGAAATGATTCAAATGTAAGCTTTTCACGTGGAATATCTGATGTCAGTTCATCATAAGATGTTCCTGTACTCTTTATGATAAATTCCGTAAGCTCAAACCCGGTAATTTCCTTCTTCACACTTCCCGTACGATAAAAGTATCTTCCGTGGAGATTCAACGGAAGCCTCGACTTCTTTACATCAATCTGAATATACTTCTTTTTGTTATTTATTTTTAAATTCACATCACAGGTTATTCCAAAGGCTGCAGTTATCTTATTAGGTATATCCTCTAATAATTTTTTCACAGTCTTTGATTCCAGACCCAACACGCTTCCGCTATCATCTATACCTATATATAATGTTCCGCCTTGTGCATTTGCATATCCACAAATCCATTCCAGATATTTATCTTGCCAGGATTCTTTCCATTCAACAACCTGATTTTCGCTTTCGTGTATTATATTGTTATTTGCCCGCATAATCACACCTCTTTTCCAATAACCTTACATAACAATATCAAGTTTGCGCTTTAATTTCAATTCTAAAGCGCATTTTTATATTATCTTTGAAGCTTTATTTTCTCCAAATTATTCACAAACCAATGTGCCACATAACATATAATAGGCTTTTACCCGTGATTATGCTTCAATCTCTAAGCCATTTATATATACAAACTTTATCAAACCAGCACCATTAAACTCATTACTTACCTGAGAAGCCTCTTCCTTTGTCATTTCTTTTAGCTTATTATAAAAACTGATGTACTTATTCTTAAATTTATCTTCTTTTAGTATCTTATTAAGATACTTTCCAGCCTTATCTTTTCCACCAAAATGATAGATATAATACAGTAAGTTGTGGACAGCCATCTTCCCGTTCAGGATATTTTCAATATTGGTTTCTGTATCTTCAAAGTCATCAAATATAGGTATAATATTATCTCTGATTAGTCCGCTAATTTCTTCTACTGTGTATTTATAGCTCGCTCCCGCCAACTGCCACCATTTCCAAGGAGCTCTGCCCAGCAGAGTTCCAAGCTCTCCGCCATAAACAAAACCATTGTTAATATTAGATTTTTTCATATCTTTTGAATATATGGCAATATGTGGTATGAATTCTACGCTGCACTCGTAGTTATTTCTGTTGGCTTGAAAATAGATTTCATAGGTAAGATCTTTATTTTTAGATATTTTCTTTAACTTCTGTCCTTTGCTGACCATCTTAAACTCCGGAAAACTACTTGCTATTTCCTGCCAAGCTTTTTCACATAATTCTCTAGGCTTCATTTTCACTAAGACTCCTTAAGTATTTTATATTCGGGATTCATTATAATTGTCTATCAGTATAGGCTCTACCCTTGCTTTTTCCACAAGCTCTACCATAAGGCTGAAAGCCTATTTTATCTCACTACAATCCAATTTCCATCACGCTTTGAACCAATTCTCTCTATCATCTTTTTTTCTTGCAAAGACTTAAATGCTCTTTCAATCGTTCTCTTTGTTACTCCTACTTTTTCCGCAAGTTCAACAGATGTTACACTCGGATTTTCTATCAAAATTTCTATCACTTTCTTTTCGGTCTTGTTCAAACCGACATTCAAACCGACATTCAAACCGACATTTTTATTGTCGCTATTTTATGGTTTATTTACATAAAAAAGGCTAAACACCTTAATTTAGTATTTAACCTCTCATTTTTTTGTTCATTTGTAAAGCCACTTTGAGCTATTATTGGATTTATTCTTTTGGAAGTCTTTACCCAATGTTGTCCCGGTTGCTCATTTTAATAGCCTGTAATCTATGAAAATAAGACGTTTTCATAAAAACCTTTTCTATTCCAACTCATTTACCCGACAAATACAAACCGTTTTTTCCTATTCTTTTCGCACTTCTTATAAATTCATACCATTCAAAAGCTACTGTACCCAAAGTGTACCTATTTCTTATTTTTCAAAATTCTTTGCTTTTGCTTTAAATATTTTAACATCCTCAACATCTTTAATAAAGTAGTTCAGATTCTTTATATCCGGATTCAGAATGTCATTAAAATTTAACGCGAAGGCTGATGTGATCAAGACAATACATGTGCAAATCATCAAAAGTACCGCAGCACGTACCAATAATGTTTCCCATCCAACCTCCTTAAAAAACTCAGATATGAGAATTGTAATAATTGGCAGTAGAATATACGTAGTCATTCCAGAAAAAGACTTTTTAAAACCTTTCCACACATCATAAGCATCCTGTTCTTTCTTCGCCTGCTCGATCAGATTATTTAAGTGCTCCTCGTCCAATATATCGATTCCAAATTCAACTAAGAGTCGAACCACTTTCTGCATTCTTTCATTTGCAGAAGGTTCAATTATCTCTTTCATTATTCTTTGCTGCTCTTTCTTCCTACTCCTTAGCAAAAATATTAAAACAAATCCTATAATTATCATCACCAAGGATATATATGAGCCAATATCGTTTTTTATTAGAGTAAAAACCCCCGATAAAATGCTACCTAAAATGACCATTACCAAAGATAATTTTTCATATAGCTTTAATTCTTTAATTGATAGCCATGTGCTCGTTTTCAACACTTCTACCTTGTACTTTTTGTATAAATAGTTAAACATGTTCTTTCTCCTATCCGTTATCTAATGTTTCCCTATGCATAATCAGCCTCTTCAAGATACTCCCTTAGTTCAACCTTTCTTTTGTATTCCTCTAAGCTTCTTCGATATTCATCAACGTATTCCCTATGCTCAATATAAGCAACACCCTTCATATTTTCTTTGAGGTTCTGAAGGAATTCTATCTTATCTAAAATCAAAGGAACTTCACTACCTGACCACGAAGCTGACATTGGAAACAAGTGAATTTTCCTGAAATCTTCAACATTTTTGTTGTCCTTCAGATACTCAAGAATATAATCCAGTTTCCAATGAGGCATAACGTTAACTACCACGTCAATTAGCCTGCTACATTTATCCACATCCGCATAATTCTTATGTATACTATCAAGAAGCCACTGCTGTTTTCTATTTTTAACAACATCCGATTCTTGTTCTGCTCGGCCAAAAAGCAATCGAGCCGGATGCTCTATAAAAAATGCCATGTCGTCATCTACAATAACCGCATATGCATAGTTGATACATTCTTGCCATTTCTCAGTGTCCCAAATCTGATCAAATATCTTTTGTTCATATCCATCACGACGTGAATGGTTCTTTACCCAGTCAACGTAATCTTTCCATATGCTCGGTCTTTGTTCAAATATCTTAATAAACAATTTTCCGCCATAGTCCAAATGATCAATATTTTCAAGAGCCTTCGTGTAAATTTGGGATAGTGTATCATAATCATTTTTGAATAGATCCAAAATGTTTTTTATATCATCTTCTCGATAAGCATATCTCAAAAAAGTTGCTGACAGATTTGCTTTTTCTACTATTCGATTAAGAATTCTATTCTTTAATTCGTTATCTCTTTCACCATACCTTAACAGTAGCGTAACCGAAGGTAATATTGGATTATTTCCTACCAAATTCTTCTCCGAAAAAGTGCTGTAATCACTAACTACTGCATCTGTGATATCGTGGTCGTTTATACACTCCCAAATCAGAGACAACCATGTATCTTTTTCCCGATACTCAGCTCCGTTCAGTATATTATATGTTTTGTAGTAACCAATATTAGAAAGCAAAAATCCAACTTGCCTATAACCATTTAATCTGAATGGAGCATTACTTTTGAAATACTCTTCGATTACATCTACATAAAAATACGGCTTTACTTCCAATAGTTCAAAAACTATATCAAGCCCTCTGCTTAATGACCAGAGATTTCTTTCACCAATAGTATCTTGTAGGAAATTACATGTTTTAAACAGATTCATATAATCCTGAAGACTATATGAATCAAACTCCGCAGATATATTAGTCTTTCGAATTTCCTCATCCTCTTTAATGGTCCGACCAAGTAAATGCTCTCTTGATAGAATCCTGTACAATCTAAAATCATGATTATTCTCAGAAACCAAATATCTCTCATCAATTGGACTGTTTATCTGACCGGCAACCTCTCTGTATCTATCTATTATTCTCGCATCGAAGAAATCAATGCCATCCTTTTTGATAATCTCAGCAAAAATCGTGTCAAAATCCGATTGTAAATATGCTATGGAATCCTTCTCATCTAAACCATTAAAATGAATTTCAGAAAGAATATCATTAACTATATCTTTGTAATCCTTTTTTGTGCGCAGAACTCCCAGCGATTTCCAAATCTTACTACGTAATAATGCTATTTCTTCGTTAAAGCAAATCGTCACTCTAACAAGATTAAAAGCACGACGGTTTCGACCTTCTTCCGTATAAGCAAACTCTGTCTTTAATGCGTATTGTGCTACATGAATGTAAAGAATACTGAAATTATAGTTTTCACCTTTATCAGTTTTTTCCCAAAGCCTATCTATTAACACATTTTCATTCTTATATTTGTTATTCCAAGAATATTTGTCATAAAGAAGCTGCTCACAAATCACAAAATAAAAATCCATTATCAAATCTGGGCGCTTATCAAAATATGACACAAGAAGTTCTATCGAATCATTAAATGATTCCGTGTACTTGAATCCTCCAAGAATTCCTATTTCTTTTGTAGAAATGTTATGGTAATTCTTTTTTGAATCCACATCGAAGTTGTGCATATCAAAATCTGCATACTTTTCGTTATCGATCTTCTTTTTTATGATGCTCAACGCTTTATCTGGATTTACCTGGTGAAAAGCTTCTAAATACTCCATGTCTTGCCCATCAGGAGCATTATTCCATGCAGAAATAATGGAGTTTCCCACATATTGAGCAACATCCTCAGAATTAAAAATGTCTATTATAGTTTTTAATGCATAAACCGCTTTATTCTTGTATCGTGGGAAAGCAATAGATATTAGACCTTCAATGCTTATCCACCTTTTTTCATACAAAACATAGTATAAAATGTAATTCCCAAGACTTTGATCCGAAACCTTAGTTATTTCGTTTTTAAACCAATCAATAAGCTCAAGAGAATAAAGCTTTTCTACGGTTTCATCCTCTCTAATCTCGGAGCCATACTGTTTTTTCAAGTCAATATACAGCTGGTTTTCTCCTCCTTTTACAGGGCCAGCAACCGTTATCAAGAAAAGCATTATAGCATCATCTTTAGTTAGATCAGCTTCATTTAAGATACGTCCATAATAATTCCTGAATATATCTTCAGCATTGCGAATAGCCCGATATCCCTCGTCAACAGATCTGATTCCAGCCAAAATAGCTAACCTTGCATTACCATTAGCTATCTCTGATATTTTTTTCAGATAATCAGGATTTATGATCCCCAAATCTGTTTTCAGGATGTCCTTGATTTCTTCGTCAGTAAACTTTCCAATTTCTATAATTTCTGGTGTAGAATACTTCGATACAGTTGTAATTACTCTTTCCCTTGCATAATCACGTACGGTAATTAAAAATTTAATTTCATACTCCGACGGGAGAGACAAAAGAGTTTGTAGTACGTTGTCCAAACTGACCACCATATTAGCATCATCAAGAAACAACATGTATTTACCAGGATTATCGATATAGTACTTTATATCTTCATACAAAAAATTACCATTACTTCGAATGCAATAAACCTTATATTCTTTATCATCCCATGCACGACATGCTTCTATCGCTAATCTTGTTTTTCCTATTCCCGATGGTCCAGTCAAAACTGTAACTGCATTTTCGCTAATGCTCTTACATGTAGTATCTATTTCTTCTTTTCGATGCAGGAAATCGCAATCAATCGGTGCATTGATACCATTTGCATCATAAGCCTTGACAAAATCCTCGATATCAAAAAACTGATTTGTATCAATCTCAACCCCTAGCTGATTCTTGGCAATGTGCGGATATATTAACGCCAAATCATGAGAAAGTGTGTCAATCCCAATAAGTTCTATCTCTATCCCTTCCAGCAGCTCCATAATGCTGTTAAATTGTTCTATATGAATATTTGTTGAACAGTGTCCGCAGATAATCTTTTTGATTTTGTCCTTCTCTAATGACAACTTAGCTGTATTGAAGCATGACAAAATATCAGCACTTATCTTATCTACAGGCTGAGAACTTACGCTTCCGTAGTTTATAAGGATGTACTTCCCATCTTCTATCAATACATACGCATCCGGAGTTCCTTTTGTCGGCTTATTAGTCGCAGTCTGCACTCCTAACGTTTGAATATTTGTAAACTTATATTTTTTATAAAGATATTCATCAAAAAGTGACTGAAAAGCTCCGCCCTCCAACTGCATGATTTTACTTTGTATAAGATTCACATTGCTCAATTATCTACCCCTTCTTACGCCGCTATCGCGTTATCGTTTATGCTTTCTATAACCTTCCGGATTCCCATCCAGACATTAAGATCTGTAAATATCTCAACTACGCTGCCCTGATCTGTGAACGGAGATTCCTGAAGGACGGACAAATCCTTCATCATGCCGTTATGAACGATATACTCAACAATCTGGTTCACAAAGTATATTTGCCTGCTATCAAGATTGTTGCTCTCCAGATACTCTGAAAATGCCGCCTTAGCTGCAATCATATCAAGACCGACAATCTCTCGGACAAGCTCGCCCAGAGGCTTAGAGCCGTATTCCTGCTCATATTCTTCTTTGGTGCCAAGTTCAGACCAAAGAACCTTTTCCAGTGCCTCTATATCGTCGTGAGACAGCTGAATGTTAGACTTAAGCTTCTTGATTACCTCATTATCCTGGTGTTCACGGATATAATATTCCGCTTTTGCCTTGTAATTCTTCAGATCATCGTTCTCAAGCTCCGACTCATTCCATGTGACATTAAGAATGTCATCCTCAAAGTTTGCATCATAACGAAGCTTGGTATGAGGAATATTGGTAACGCTTGTGATCCCCCCTAACACACTTAAACAAATCACTGTGGGCTTTACCGTAATTCTTACCCACAAGGCATGCAAGTTCTATGCCATACATAAGGGCATCAAAGCGAACCGCACTTGCCTCGTCATCGTTCGGAAGAATCAAAGGAGCAAGTTCTTCACGCATTATCAATGTATCTTCATATATCAATGTAAGATAATTTACCTCATTTGAATACAAGTCAACATATTTCAGGTGCTGCCTTACCGCAAAGTTTTCACGCGGAAGTTCCTGTACCTTACCGGTCATAATCTCTACCAGAGCATTATGATAAGATATAAGCCTGTCTACCTGATATTTTGCCCTTGTGCCGAGACTCGATCGAATCACTCTTCGAACTTCTATTTGTAAGTTTTCGACATCTTCGCTTTCTTTCGCTTTTTCCAAAATCAACGATAAAATGTAGTCCAAATTGATCTCATCCGTTTTCAGCAAATCAATCTGAAACTCCACATCCGAAAAATCAATACTTACAGACTTCCTTTTATTGAAATTTCTGGTGGATTTTTAATAAAAAAAACTTCATGTTCCAAACATTGAATCTAATATTCATACTCCGCTTCTGGAATACTACTTTGTCAGCCTATCTAAAAATTCCAATGTAGCCTTATTAATCTCTTCTATCTTTTCCAATGTAGGTTTTGAATTCATTCCATTATCTAATAGATTTGTTAAAAAAGGCGATGCCAAGGATAATTCAGATAAACCTATATGTCCGCTTCCTTCAACATGAACATTTACATACTTTGGATTGTTAGATTCAAGCAATTTTTGATTCATCTCATAAGTCGTAATTTCATCCAGTTTACCCCACAATGCATCAGAGTAAAAATGTAAAACCGGAAGCGGATACTCTTTCTCAGTAAATAGATACTTTTCACCTTCAATGCCAACTATGTCTCCAAAAAACGGCGATTCTAAAGCAATAACACCTAATAAAGCATTGGCTCGGTTCCTACCTACTTCTAAAGCTGCAGAGCCTCCTAGTGAGTGACCTGATAAGAATATTTTTTCTTGATCAATTTTGCTTGAATATTTTTCATCTGAAAGAATACTATCAAGAACAAATGAAATATCTTCTACTCTTATACTCTTCCATTCATTAAATTCTTCTCTAGTTTTTTCTAAATTTTCTGATCCTTGAGATTTCATCACACTTTGAAAAAAGCTACTATCAACATAGACATCACTTCCATCAGATAAACTTGTAATAAAAGAGTGATAAGGATGCCCTAAGCTTGCAACAATATATCCATTCGAAGCTAATTCTTCAAAAAGAGATGGATTAGAATCCTCTATACCAAATGAACCATGTGAAAAAATAACTAAAGGATGTTGGGTATTTTCATCTTCCGGTAACCACCATGATACCGGTACTTCTCTATCGCTACCGGAAGTTGCCATCTTTGGTATTTCCGTTTTATGAATATAATAACTTTTTTCATTTTTAACTCCATAAGGCCCCGTTGGTTTTGGTCCTTCATTTAATGGGAAAACAAATTTAAAAACCGATAATAAAATTCCTACTAAAATAAAAAATATTAGAATGAGTTTTTTCCAAAACGGTCTTATTTTTTTTGCAATTACTAATACAAGCGCAATTAAAAGAATTGCACTTATTAATATCCAAATCATATATATTTCTCCTATTTATTTTTTTGCAAAGGGCTGGAAAGCCTTATTCTATCGTTACTACATGCCGTTGTCATAATTATGACACGAGACCCACAACAAGGATCATAAACCACACCGTATAGGGCTCAATCATCTCTGCTATATCCGCCATCGCTTGTTCAATAATGGCTGCTATATCATTTGCTCCGGCATTCTCTACAATATATGACCACCTTGAAGTTTCTTTTAAATAAAAAACATTTTTTGCATTATAAAAAGATGTTCTTTCACAAACCATAGGAATATCCCGGTATTCACTTTTAATTTCTTATCTCCTGCAAATTTTAAAAACCTTTTACATTATAGCATAATTTTGAAGCAAAATATAGTGATAACTCTATTTTGATCAAAAAATATTGAGATAAAATACCTGAAAAATACAAAAAATTTTTATTTTCTATTGTATTTTTATTTATTTTCGATTTTCTTATTAAAGAGAAACAAATTTTTTCCTAATGAGGTGTTTAAATTGAGTTTGGGTAAATTGATAAAGAAATTCCGTGAACTAAGGAGAATTACTCAAAAGGCATTAGGATACAGAACACATTTAGATGGTGTAGGATAAGACAATACGAACTTGATATTCGTACTCCTAAGGACGATGTCTTGGAAAATATTTCTGCTGCACTCCATATAAATAAGGATTATTTGAAAGAACCTGATTATCCCTATACGGAACATGATTTAATGCGTTTTTTATTTAAGCTGGATGACAGTATTAAAGTTAATATAAGACCTGTTATTCTGAATGATGAAGAGTCTGAATATACTAACACAGATATCTACTTTGGTAGTGAAGCTATTCTTAGAATCCGTAATATGCTTGAACAGTGGCAGGAAACGAAAGAAAAATATGAAAATAACGAAAGAAGCCTTACAGGATTGGAAGGCTAACTATCCTGACAGCCTGAAAAAATATTATATTCCCTTTGAAGAAAGCAATGTGAAATTTTATAGAAAAGGCATAACCGCTAAGATTCCACCGGATATAAAATAAACACAGAAAAAGCACATAGCTGAAAAATTTTACAATCTTAAAGTCATGTGCTTTTTATGCTGTTTTATACTTTAGACAAACCGGGATTTACAAAAATCTATTTTTTACTTAACAGACTCAAGGCTTTAGCTTCATTTTCAATAAAAAATACGTCATTTCCGCTATTACATTCATATATAAAATCCTTTAAAGCTTTACTATCATAATTAGGAAAATCTCCTATTATCGCTAATTTCATTTTGTAGTTTATTAGTTTTTGCAAAATATCTCCTGCAATTTTACTGCTGAGATTGAAGAAATCTTCTATAAGGTTCTCTTTGCTTATAATAAATCTATTTTCTCCGGTTTCAAACGCTATTGTCATAAACATATCTATTGCAGACTGTTCATCTGATATAATAATCGACTTATCTTCAATTCGTACAACTTTTACTTTGTTTTCAATTTCTATTACTTTATATTTCACTAAATTCCCTCCAAATTATTCATTGCTATTCTAAATCCTAAATCATCAATTTTAAATTCCGGAAAACTTTTTCGCCTTGAAGTAGTTCCGCAAGCCCGTCCTTCGCTAGCAAAACTTCCACCTCTAAAAATACGATAGTTCCCATATCTGGTTTCGTCATACAAATCAAAACACCACTCCCAAACATTTCCTATCATATCAAAAAGTCCAAATTGGTTTTCCTTCTTCATTTTAACCGGATGTAATTTCTCGCCTGAATTTTCTTCATACCAAGCAATATCTTCAATATTACCATATCTATATCCTTTTAAATTTCCTCGACAAGCGTATTGCCACTCATCATCATTTGGTAATCTAAATCCGTTTTTTGAATTATCTATTTTAATTTTTTCTGAAATGGAATTTAATTTATAGCATTTGTCCAACCCAAGTTTTTCAGAAATATTGTTACAAAATATTATGGCATCGTTCCAACTTACATTTACTACTGGAAAATCTTTTGTTTTAATATCATAGTCAAACCCCATTACATAAGCGTATACTTCATTGGTTACCGGTGTATTAAGCAATAAAAACGGCTGAATATCTACTGTTTTTTGCTTAACAGTTTTTTCATTACTTCCAGGTATAGACATTTTAGAATTTGAACTTATCCATTTTTCTTGGTCAACAAAATCTCTTATCAGCTCCTGACCTTTAGGAATTATAACCATATTGTCCTTTATATACTTTGCTAAGTTCATTTAGTTTTTCCCCTACAACTTCAAATTTATCAAACCACTATTTCCACAAAAGCCTCCCACCAAAATGATGGAGGCTTTCTATTATTTCTTACCTTATTGCCCTTTGAACAATAAGTATCGCTCGTAATACTCGCTCAATTCAACAACTCCCTTTCAGACCTGTTTTTTCTCATTTTTAGTATCAAAACAGTATCTCGTAAGAGTTTTTTGCTCCCGCAAAACGCTAAAACGCTGTGTTTTCAACGGTTTTACAACAGAATCATATTTGTTACTCTACTCCAACTCTTCTGAACATTGGTCATTTTCCATACATTCCATCGTTTTTCAGACAATATTAAAGCCTTTTTTCATTCTGGTGCTGTCTGGTACACACTGTTTTTACTCTTTTATCCCAGAAACAGCCCGTGCTGTATTTATACCCCTACAACACTTTAGCTAACAGGCTTTTAGTTAAATCTTCTACATCAAGCTTCGTAATTCCAAAGCTTTTCTTGCCAGCATCCTTTATAGATGCTCCTATATGATAAACCTCTTTTCTGTCTATTATAATAAATCTGTCATGGAAGTCCTCGTTTATTTTTACTTTGAGCTTCGGATACTGTGAGTTGAACTTAGCAATATCCTTCTCTGTAAGGTTTCCTTTTCCAGATGTGACAATTAACACATTTACTCCATCTTTCTTCTTACTCAGTATGTTAAGAGTATTTATATCCACATAATTATCTATCAGTATAAGCTCTGTCCTTGCCTTTTCTACAAGCTCCACCATAAGGCTGAAAGCATCGTATATCTGACCGTTGAAAAAGATTTTCTGTTTCACTTCTTTAGTTGTTGCTATGTAGTCAAATACTTCTTCAAATTGTTTATTTACTTCAGCACTTTTAGCCTCAATTTTTTCTTCAAGCCTTATCTGTCTAAGCTCAGATTTCTTTTCAAATTCTAACTGTCTTAATTCCACTTTATTAATTTTTGCAAACAGTTCTTGATTTGTAAGAATAAATCTTCTCATTTCTACAAAGCTATTCATAATCTTAATACTCATATCTACTGCAACTGCACTATTGAGAACTACTGAAAGCATAGCTATACCCTGCTCTGTAAAAACATACGGAAGCTTTCGTCTACCACCTCTACCTTTGTTTGATATCGCATTTTGCGATATCAAAGATTGATATTCTTCGGCAGTTAATTGGAACATAAACTGTACAGGAAATCTATCAATGTTTCTTTTAACCTGCTCATTTAAGCGTCCTGTAGTAACCTGATACAGCCTAGCAAGGTCACTGTCAAGCATTACCTGCCTACCTCTAAATGTGTAAATCATACTCTGTATTTCTTTATTATCTACTATGACAAGATTTTTATCCTCTGTCATAAATACCTCCATGCTTTTACTTGAAGTCACAAAATGTGACCTCAAGTCTGATAAAATAACTTAACCATCATCCAGACTGCTCTTATCCACTTCTGTCTGAATCCCTTCTACCCCATCCTTCTCTACCGAAGCAATAAGTTCTTCAAGATGAGCAAGCCTCTCACCGGCACTAACCCTTTCCGGGGCTTCTTTATCAAATAAATACGCACTGTCGTCTAAGATATCTACTATTATAGAGCATAAAATGGCATACCGCAACGACATTTCAATAAAAGAGTTATTAGAAAGCGGAAATTCTCCTGCATTCCCTCCTCCTTCCGCCAGCTTTTCACTGCTTAGCCTCTCTCCTATCTCTATAAGACTGTATCTCATTTCCCTTATGGCATCAAGAATATACCTGATATTCTCCATACTACCGACAACACAAATCTTTGAACTGATACAGCTCCTTGTCATAAAGTCCTTTTTAGTAAGTCCGCTTAGAAGAGCCTTCTCCTCTATCATAATCCTCGCACATTTACTCGGACGAAAAGCTACCTTCTTATTCTTATGGATACCGGGCATTTTTTATTCCTCCCCTCTTTCATAGCCGTTATTGTTCATCAGGTTCGTAATACGTTAAAATATATGCCTGATAAAGACAGAAAAGCGTTTGCGACAGATTTGAAGACCATTTATCGGGCTCCTGATGAGATGAAAGCCCTATAAATAAAAATATACCAAGAAGTAAAACTAAACAATCTTCAAAAAAGAAAAAGACTGGCTCACTAATCATCAGCAAGCCAATCATATACCTAAAATCTATATGAAGTTATATTAAAAACGATATGCAAATTTTTCAACACTTGAGCTAATAGCCTAAGCACAATATCCCGTCCTCAAAATTAGCTGTAACAGGTATTAAATGGGCATTCTTCATTTTTAATCTGCCAATTTTATACCTATTTTTATGAGGATTTCCTTGTCTTTATCCCGTAAATAGACTGTATACAGCTGTAAAACGCCTAACTTTGCCCATAAATAGCAGTCTTGCGGACTCTGTCCGTTATTCAAGTTCAATAGTCCCCGGTGGCTTGCTGGTTATATCATACAGTACCCTGTTAACCCCCCTGACCTCATTGATTATCCTGCTAACAACTTTCTGCAATACCTCCCAAGGTATCTCGCTTGCCTCGGCTGTCATGAAATCAGTTGTATTTACCGCCCTAAGTGCAATAGCATAATCATAAGTTCTCTCATCACCCATTACACCTACTGAACGCATATTGGTAAGGGCTGCAAAATACTGACCTATTGTTTTGTCAAGCCCTGCATTTGCTATCTCTTCTCTGTAGATTGCATCTGCATCCTGAACTATTTTCACCTTCTCGGCAGTTACTTCTCCGATTATTCTTATACCAAGTCCTGGTCCTGGGAATGGCTGGCGGAATACAAGACGTTCAGGGATGCCCAGTTCAAGACCTACCTTTCTTACTTCATCCTTAAAGAGATTGCGGAGCGGCTCAATAATTTCCTTAAAGTCTACATAGTCAGGAAGTCCGCCTACATTGTGGTGTGACTTGATTACTACAGACTCACCGCCTACACCGCTTTCCACTACATCAGGATAAATGGTTCCCTGTACAAGATAGTCCACTGTTCCGATTTTCTTAGCTTCTTCTTCAAATACGCGGATAAATTCCTCGCCTATTATCTTACGTTTGGTCTCAGGCTCTGTAACTCCTGCAAGTTTATCGTAGAACCTCTGTTGTGCATTTACTCTTATAAAATTAAGCTCATAGCTGCCATCCGGACCAAATACAGCTTCTACTTCGTCTCCTTCATTTTTACGAAGCAAGCCATGGTCTACAAATACACAGGTAAGCTGCTTACCGACTGCCTTAGAAAGAAGTACTGCCGCTACAGAAGAATCGACTCCGCCTGATAAGGCACAAAGTACTTTACCGTTTCCTACTTTTTCTCTGATTTCCTTTATACTGCTTTCTGCAAAGGCTGACATTTTCCAGTCGCCTGCACAGCCACAGATGTTATGTACGAAGTTTGACAACATTTCTTTGCCATACTCGGTATGAAGCACTTCAGGGTGGAACTGGATTCCGTAAAGCCCTGCCTCTACATTTTCAATAGCTGCATTTGCGGTAGATGCTGTGTAGGCAATAGAAGTAAAGCCCTCCGCAAGTTTTGATATATAGTCAAAATGGCTCATCCATACTATTGATTTTTCAGGAATTCCTGTAAAAAGTTTTGAGGAAGTGTTAAAAGTAGTTTCTGTCTTTCCATACTCCCTATGCTCTGCCTTTTCAACCTTGCCGCCAAGGACATGGCTCATAAGCTGGGCTCCGTAACAAAGTCCAAGTACAGGAATCCCCATTTTAAATAATTCTTCACTACAGGTCGCAGCATCCTCTTCATATACGCTGCTTGGTCCTCCCGTAAGAATAATTCCCTTAGGGTTCATTTCCTTTATTTTAGATAATTCTGTCTTATAAGAATATATTTCACAATAAACATTGGCTTCACGCACTCTTCTGGCTACAAGCTGGTTGTACTGTCCGCCAAAATCAATTACAACTACTAGTTCTTTTTTCACTTGAGGCTCCTTTCAAGGTTTAATTAAAATCTATTTACGCATCCTTTAAGAATGCCTTATAGCAAAGATATGCCTCGTAAATATCAGCCTTGCAGCTTATTTCCCAAGGAGCATGCATGTTCATAACCGCAACTCCTGAGTCGATTACTTCCATATTGTAAGCAGCCGCTATATAAGCGATAGTTCCGCCGCCACCCTGGTCTACCTTACCAAGTTCAGCCGTCTGGAAGGTTACATTATTATCCTTCATTATCTTTCTTATAGCTGCCATATATTCTGCAGTTGCTTCATTGCTGCCACTCTTGCCGCGAGAACCTGTATATTTATTAAATACAATTCCTTTTCCAAAGTAAGCTGTATTCTTCTTCTCATTTACGCTCGGATAGTTAGGGTCAAAGGCTGCACTTACATCAGATGAAAGCATACGTGAATTGGCAAGAGCCCTTCTTAGGTCAAGCTCATTATACTCGCCTGCAAGGTTCATAACCTCCGCCACTACATTTTCAAAAAATCTGGAATGCATACCTGTAGCACCCACGCTTCCGATTTCTTCCTTATCTACAAGCAGACAGCAGCCTGTTTTATCAGGAGCCGGAGCATCAAGTATAGCCTTAAGTGAAGTATAGGCACAAACCCTGTCATCCTGTCCGTAACCCATTATCATACTGCTGTCAAGCCCGTAATGCTTAGCCTTTCCTGCCGGAACTATTTCAAGATCTGCTGAGAGGAAGTCCTCTTCTTCTATTCCGTATTTATCCTTTAATATCTTAAGAATATTTGCCTTTACAGCCTCTTTTTCCTCACCCTTAAGAGGCATACTTCCAAGCATTACATTGAGGTCTTCTCCCTCTACTACCTTAGAAGCAGTCTTTTGCATCTGATCTGCAGAAAGATGGATAAGTAAGTCCGTAATTCCTATTACAGGTCCTTCTTCGTCCTCACCTATGCAGATATTTACAGAGGTTCCGTCCTCTTTTACCACAACTCCATGTATAGCCAGAGGAAGTGTTACCCACTGGTACTTCTTAATACCGCCATAATAATGCGTATCAAGCATAGCAATCTCTGTATCCTCATAAAGAGGTACCTGTTTAGCATCTATTCTAGGTGAGTCTATGTGAGCACAAAGTATATTTAAGCCTTCTGCCAAAGGTTTCTTGCCTATTACAAAGAGCGCAATTGCCTTGCCCATATTTGACATATAGACTTTATCACCGGCTTTTAGCTTTTTCTTCTTTGCAATAAGTTCACTAAGATTCTTATAGCCTGCTTTTTCTGCCTGCCTTATTGACTCATCCACACATTCTCTTTCAGTTTTGCAGTCTGAAATAAATTGTCTGTAGGTTTCACTTAATGCGAAGCAAGCCTCAAGCGCCTTTTTATCATACTTTTCCCAGGCACTCTGTCTTATTTCCTTTTGTTTTTTTCCCGTCTTTTTCTCTGTCTTTTTTGCTGCCATTTTATCTCCTTTCAATCCCTTATAAATCAGGGTGTATTTCAATTTAGCATTTATTACCGGCATATTACGTGGCTTTTCACCGCCAGCCGGACAACTAATCTGTCTTGCAATTAATTTTGTAATATGCTATATTTATGGAGAAGAGAGTATCCATGTTAAATGTATACTCCCTAAGACTTGGTGCTGATGTCCATAAGGACACACCTATCTTGTATGTCGGACAAGATAGAAAAGATTACTTTCTCTTTTTAAGATAAGTAAGAATGTTTATAATCAGAGCTCCAAAGGACATCAGCAATGCTAATATCCCCAGAAAAATCATAATGATTTCATAATCTGTCATACACATCCCTCCCTTCATATTTTCCCGATTACTCGGCTTATACTTAGGGAGTTTTTCCATTCTGCCACAGATACTCTCCGAAAATCATTCTAGCACACCGGACTTATACTTTCAATAAATTATACCCTAATCTTTTACTTAAAATATCAAAAAGTCTGTCAGTTCCAACATTTTCCCATATATGATTTTATTTTGGCTTAATGATTTATCTGAGAGTATGTATCTTCATACATTAATGGGCAAAGAAAAAAGGCCGCCATTTCTGACGACCTTCTTTATCATGTGTACTATAAAATTATCTAAGCAATGAAAGAACACCCTGAGTTGACTGATTAGCCTGTGCAAGCATTGCCTGGCCGGCCTGTGCAAGAATGTTGTTCTTGCTGAAGCTAACCATCTCTGTAGGAACATCTGTATCACGGATACGTGACTCAGCTGCCTGTGTATTCTCAGATACGTTGTTAAGGTTAGCTACTGTATGCTCAAGACGGTTCTGGATAGCACCAAGCTCTGATCTCTGCTGAGATACTGAGCTTATACCCTGCTGAACCTTCTCAATAGCATCTTCTGCTGAGCTCTGCTCAGTAACGTCAAGACCTGATACTCCGATTGAATCTGCATCCATATTTTTGATGCTGATTTCAATTACCTGATCCTTAAGTGCACCAACATGAAGTTTTCTATCTGCAAAATCTCCGTTAAGAAGGTTCTGAGTATTGAACTGTGTTGTATCCTTGATACGGTCAATCTCAGATGTAAGCTGATTGATTTCCTGCTGGATTGCTCCTCTGTCTGACTGTGTATTAGTATCGTTAGCTGCCTGTACTGCAAGCTCATTCATTCTCTGAAGGATTGAGTGAGTCTCGTTAAGTGCACCTTCTGCTACCTGGATAAGTGATATACCATCCTGTGCGTTGTCTGATGCCCTATTAAGACCTCTTACCTGGCTTCTCATCTTCTCGGATATTGTAAGACCTGCTGCATCATCTGCTGCTCTGTTGATCTTATATCCTGATGAAAGCTTCTCTGATGACTTTGCCTGTAATGCGCTTGTGATTCCTAACTGTCTGTTTGAGTTCATTGCTGTAAGATTGTGCTGTACTACCATAATAATTTTCCTCCTTGAATTTGAAAATCGGCTTCCTTGCCGTTATTTTTGTTATTATTAGTGAGGTGATTTATGCTTCGGCCGTAAGCACTTTGTTTTCTTCCTCACATATTATATATCGGTTCTGTCTGCGAAAAACTTTATAGATAATTTTAATTTTTTATAAAAAATTTATTTTAATGATACAAGTGTCAAAAGTATAAAAATTCTGTGCAAGCTTGCTTGCAAAAGAATTTATTATCTTTTGACACGCAAAAAATATGAGTAAGTAGCTATTTTTTGCAAAAAAAGAGCGGATTACGAATATTTTTGCAAGGATTTTTACAGATGTAAATTTCCTTATAAAGTATAAAAGAGACCGCTATTTTAGCGGCCTCCATTATTATGTGTAATATGATATTATCTAAGTAATGAAAGAACACCCTGAGTTGACTGATTAGCCTGTGCAAGCATTGCCTGTCCAGCCTGTGCAAGAATGTTGTTCTTGCTGAAGCTAACCATCTCTGTAGGAACATCTGTATCACGAATACGTGACTCAGCTGCCTGTGTATTCTCAGATACGTTGTTAAGGTTAGCTACTGTGTGCTCAAGACGATTCTGGATAGCACCAAGCTCTGATCTCTGCTGAGATACTGAGCTTATACCCTGCTGAACCTTCTCAATAGCATCTTCTGCTGAGCTCTGCTCAGTAACGTCAAGACCTGATACTCCGATTGAATCTGCATCCATATTCTTGATGCTGATTTCAATTACCTGATCCTTAAGTGCACCAACATGAAGTTTTCTATCTGCAAAATCTCCGTTAAGAAGGTTCTGAGTATTGAACTGTGTTGTATCTTTGATACGGTCAATCTCAGATGTAAGCTGATTGATTTCCTGCTGGATTGCTCCTCTGTCTGACTGTGTATTAGTATCATTAGCTGCCTGTACTGCAAGCTCATTCATTCTCTGAAGGATTGAGTGAGTCTCGTTAAGTGCACCTTCTGCTACCTGGATAAGTGATATACCATCCTGTGCGTTGTCTGATGCCCTATTAAGACCTCTTACCTGGCTTCTCATCTTCTCTGAGATTGTAAGACCTGCTGCATCATCTGCTGCTCTGTTGATCTTATATCCTGATGAAAGCTTCTCTGATGACTTTGCCTGTAATGCGCTTGTGATTCCTAACTGTCTGTTTGAGTTCATTGCTGTAAGATTGTGCTGTACTACCATAATAATTTTCCTCCTTGAATTTGGATTCAGCTTCCTTGCTGAATATATTTTTTTTATATTTTTTGAAAACTCTCGGTCTTTCTAAGGCCGTACACTCCGTTAGATTAACTTTAAGTTTTACTTTCAAATTATATATCGTCTGATCTGATAAAAAACTTTAGTACTTTTTTTAATATTTTTTTTGTCTACAAAATATGTGCCTTCACCTATATTTCCGCTCATATTGCTATAATACTTTGTAACAGCATTGCTGTTAAGATTATAACTTCTAATTCTATCCTTGCTTTTGGAAACATTTATATCGAACTTAATCTGATTTCTTCTCTCGAGAGTTTCCACCTCAACCCCTTTATCAACAAGAGTTCTTATAATTTCTTGAAGCTTCTCTATACTCTCCTTATAAAGTAAAGGCTCGGCTTTAATCTTATCTTCAATCCTTTTATATATAAGTTCAAATCCTTCATCTAAATTGTTAATTTTTTCAATCAGAATGCTTTTTTCTGTTATTATTTTGTCAAAATCCTTATCCTCAAAGCTATCTGAATTAAGAAGTTTTTCCTGCTCCTTTGTGAGTTCAAGAATATTTACCAGAATTTTCTCTTTTTTAACCAGCGAATCCTTCATAAGTTCCAGATAATTAAAAATTTCTGTATTCATCACGCTATCTTAGCCACCTTCATTACTTGTGTCCAGACATCTCTTATACCTCTTATATCCTCAAGAGCTTCATTAAGTTTGTCTGTATCCTTCTTAATATTAGCCGCAAGTAAACTGTTAAGTATTCTGGTATATATGAGGTCAAAGTCTTTGGATACCTCATACTTGAAATTAAGAGTAGCCTGGAGTTCTCTGATTATCCTTTGAGCCTTCATAAGATTATTATGAGCTTTCATTATATCTTCTTCTTCCATACCTATTAACGCTAAATTACAGAACTTGATAGCTCCGTTATAAAGCATAAGGGTAAGTTCAGCAGGTGATGCTGTATTTATTGCTGCCCCCTGATAAAGACTTGCTGCATTTGTCATACTCATTCCTCCGATTTATGTCTTTCAAATCCCTTTTTATCTTTTGCCGGGATTACTTTGCCTACAAAGTATATATCGGATAAAGTAAATTTTACTTTAGTATTATGTAAGATTTTTTTTGAAAAATACAACAAAAAAAGAAACACCACGTTTAGTGATGTTCCTTTGTATTTTTTGATTTTAATTTCCAAGCATACTTGAAAGTCTGCTATTCTGACTGTTAAGTTTGGCCATAGCCTTCTCCATAGCGGCAAACTGTTTGTAATACTTGTCTTCCATCTTGTTAAGCTTAGCTTCCAAAGTATTATATTCTTTTTTATAAGTATTAGACATCTGAGTTATCTCTTTGTCGTTGTAGAATGTCATAGCGGATGAAAGGCTTGTACCCTTCATTGCATCTGTCATCTTTGAATAGAGATTATTCATTATTCCCTGAAGAGCCTCTGCCGTCTCAGAAGGGTTCTCTGTAAGAGCTTTCTTTAACTTATCCTCCTTAGACGCATATACTCCGTCCTCAGAATCTCCGAACATATGGAGGAGGCCTTTTTCTTTATAATCAGTAGAAGTCATTACTCCAAAGCTTGCAAGACTGTATTTTGTTCCGCCTTTATTCTCAGAATCAGCGCCTACCGTAACCGAGCTCTGCATAGCAGACTTCATTGCATTGAGTACTGTTCCCAGTTTTGAATCTCTTCTAAGCACTGAATCCTTAATTTTCTTCTCCCAATTTTCAATGTCCTTCTCAGACATATCTTTCTTCTGGTCAGCAGTAAGAGGATCATAGCCTCTGGAAGAACCTGCATAATAAAGTTCATTCATTTCTTTTAATATAGAATTGTACTCTTTAATAAAGCTCTTAAAATTGTTGTATACAGCTTCAACATCTGTACTTGTATTTACTGTAACGCTCTTACCTGCATCTCCGAGGTCATAGTCTGCGGTAGTACCCGAAAGGGTTAAGTTAAGGCCGTTAACACTGGTATTATTGCTTGAGCTGGTATATTCGGTACCATCTACCCTGAATATAGCATCCTGGGCATCTATCTTTGTAAAGTTAGCAGAACCTGCAAGTCCGAGTTTCTCCAAACCGCTTGTCATCGGCACATCGTTATGGGATTCAGAAATTGAAAAAGCATTGGCGGTTCCACTTTCTTTTGATGAGAAATAGAATCTTTTCTGCTTATCATCAAAGCTGGCATTGATTCCGGCTTTTTTAGCCGCATCCAACAATTCGTTAACAGTGGTATCTCCGTTGATTTCAAACTTATGCACCTTACCTGATGCCATAGCTTCCGCTTCATTATCGGCTGTAATTTCTTTATTCGCCCATTCACCTGTCTTGAAGGTGATTTCTTCACCCAAATCAAAACCGATATCGGTAAGTACCGAATTCTTATCTATGCCATCTGTTACCTTAGCACCTGTCAAAGTCTGTGTCTTAGCAGTCTGTTTAACCTGAATCTTGTGCGCTCCGTCAACCGCAGAAGGATCGCCCTTAACCTTAACCACATTTTCATCCGAACTTGTAACCCTTTTGGTTGTATAAGCACCTGAAAATCTAAGTGAAGAAATTTTACTGGTATAAAGTGAATACAATTTGGTATTAAGATCTTTCCACTTTTCCTTCTTCCAATCAAGTGTGGTCCTCTTACCCTCGATCTTATTAAGTTTAGTTCTCTGAGCATCCATAATCTTCTTGATCATGGATTCTGTATCCATACCGGAATTTAATCCTGTAAGTCTTACTCCCATCGTACTCCCTCCTTACCTTTTCTCGTCAACCACTATACCCGCCAGATCATGTACTTTGTCAAGTATAACATCGGCTTTTTCAGGCGGAATTTCTCTAATTATTTCTTTGGTTATCTCATCATAGACTTTGATAGAAATTTTCTTGGTTTCCTTGTTATATGAAAAAGCTAACCTTCTGTAACCATTCTGCTGTTTAACTCTTTCATTTGCCTGATCAATCGCGTTTTTAATACGGCGCTCCGCTTCAGCATCCGATATTTCTTCTCTCTTGCCTTGTCCCAGCGTGAGCCGGCCACCTACTGCCCGACCTGCCGAACTTGTCTCAAGAGGGGACACCAACAGCCTCTCCCCTTGGTAGACTACATTTCCGTCGATATCGATGCCAGGCTGAACCGTTACACTGGGCATCATTTTAAGACTCATTTGTTCACCTCCATGTAAACCAAATTTTACAATCCATTGTCTTTTACAATATTTTTAAACATAGATCACGCTTTCTATAATTTTTATCGGCAATATATTTAAGAAACTTAACCCCTTATTTTTCTATTCAAAAATTTTATTAAGATTTTTCATAACATCTTCAGAAATCTTAGATGCCTCTCTGTTAGACTCCTGTATCTGTTCAAACAGTTCTTTCCTATATATGGCTACGCTCTGCGGAGCCTTAATTCCTACCTTGACCTGTTCACCCTTTACTTCAAGTATGGTAATTTCAATGTCATTACCTATAACAACACTTTCACCGGGTTTTCTTGACAAAGCTAACATTTTTATCCACCCCCTTATTTACCCTGTTCTGCCTTCATTTTCTGTACCGAATCATAAATACTGAATTTTATCGGATAGTCCTCATTATTAACAATAATCTGTATACCCTTACGGTTATTAGGATTGATAAGCAGCGGAGCTTTAAAGTTAGCTGTTGTTTTGCTCGGATCCTCACTTGGGATAGTGATTGTTAAAAGTGTAACGAGTTCTTCATCTTTAAATTCTCCAAGCGGTTTTAAAAGTTCATCTTCAACTATAGGTTCATATTTTGCTGTCACCGAATAAGGACTGATAACCGGAAGCGCAAGCTCCGCAAGGTCAAGCGACTGGAACCAGGATATAGGTCCGTCAGAACCTTTATCAATATCATAGATTATCGTCCAGCGTTTCATGTCTTCAAAGCCCATAATACCATTATCAAATGTAAGGATTTTCTCTTCTTCAATGTCAACTTCACCAAAAAATCTTGTCTGCGTAAGCATACTTCCACCTCTTTCTTTTCTAAAATCAGTCTTTATTATTTATATCTTATCTCAAGAAGTCCAACAATGTATTCTGTACCACCTTTGCTCCCGCCTGAAGAGAAGCATTATATATAACTTTCTGTGCATTAAAATTAATAATTGTCTCAGCAAGGTCCGCATTTTCATTGTTTGACATAAGATCTTTAAAGTCATCTGTCTGCCCTGAAAGTCTCTGTTCCGTAAGCTCAAGTCTAGCATCACGACTTCCTAAATCTGCTATATTCTTATTTACAACATTCTGGTAGTTTTTAATACTGTCAAGAGACTGTGAAAATCTTTCCTGCATAACCTTCTGTTTAAGGGTAAGCTCAGTATTTATCTGCTCTTTCAGGCGCTTCAGGCTTGCCAAATCTGTAGCATCGCTTGTATTACTTATAAGTTTATCAACTTCTTTCAATTTATTTTCTACAAGATTCACATCCTCAATACTTGCAAGAATACCATCAAGCTCCCTTCCGAGATCGTGCGAAAGTGCATCTTTTGCCTGAGTATTAATCTGTAAGCGTTGATTAAAGCTTACTTCATATTCTATATCCTGATCTTCTTTTTTATAGTTAATAATCTTGCTTTCATCATCTACAGGATTGCCGTCTTCATCAAGCGGTGTCGCTTTACAGTTAAAATAATGTTCAGGACGAACATCACCGTTTGAAAACTCAGTTTTATTATACTCTACATTGAATCCCTTTGAATTTTTTAATTGCTCGGCTGCCTCATCCGAAAGAATTAGCTCTCCTGTATCTGCAATATACTTTGCACCGCTATCAGGCTTTTTATATGCATCCGGACTATTTGATGTAATTGTTTCTCCGTTTTCGTCGGTTGAAGTAATATCTATGTCACCTTCGTTTCCATCCTCATCCTTATATGTAAGCTTAGGATAGCCATCTGCGGCTGCATCCAGTTTTTTATATGCAAGCCTGAGATAACTTATCTCCTGATTTTCAGGATGCTCTGAGAATTCATTGGCACCGCCCGGCTCATAATCTTTTACCGAATAGCCTCCGTAGGTGCGTAAATTAGTCTTGATTGCAGTTTTATCAAACTCTTCGGTTATGGTATATTGCTTGCTCTTATCATCATTTAAATAAGTAAGACTGGTATCTGTCTTGTAACCTGTGAATACATATCTGCCTGCATAATTCGCATTACCTTCCTGGTAAATCTGCTGCCTGTATTGCTGCATAGTCTTCATTATGCTGGTACGGTCCGTAGATGTTAAAGTTCCGTTAGCCCCCTGATCTGCAAGACCATGAAGGGTAGTACAAATGTCAGTAACCTGAGTAAGCGCACTTTCTGTTACCTGAATCCAGCTTTTTGCATCCGGAACATTCTTCTTAAAGTACTGGTTGATTTCTGTAAGATTATTACGGAGTTTCAATGCTCTTATCGCTACCACAGGATCATCCGAAGGACGCTGTATCTTCTTGCCTGTCTCATACTGCTCCTCTATTTTCATCAGATTTAACTTATTGGTATTTATGTTAGCAAGAGTATTGTTCGTCATTATCTGGTTGGTAACTCTCATCATAGCCTTAAGTCCTTTCTACATATATAAAGCTTGTGCAAATACTTTAATTTACACTGCCATTTCATTAATTAACTTATTATATATTTCGTTCATTACCGTAATTACTTTAGCCGAAAGGTTGTAACAATTCTTAAATTTTACCAGATCCATCGCTTCTTCATCATTATCAACTCCGGAGATGGAAAGTCTCTGGTTATTAATTGCCTTAACCATCTTATCCTGATTTGTTGAAAATGTTTCGGCAGTCTTTGTATCCACACCTATATCAGATGTCAATGACTGGTAAAATTCCTCAGGTTTACCCTGGTCAAACATTGTTCTGTCCTTTTGAAGATTTTCCAGTTTCTTCATAACTTCAGTATTTTCAACACCATCAGAAATAGTTTTTGCTGCCGCAATAAGACTCGGATTTTCCTTAAATGTTCTTGCAACCGAATAATTATGTGCAGTTATCCTATAGTAGGTCTCATCTTCCGAAGAAAACTCGGTCACTTCATTTCCGTCTTCGTCTAAGGTGCCCGGTACTTTGAACTTATAGTTCTCGCCTGTCACTTCATCTACACCGGTAAAGAAGTCAGCTCCCTTGTTTCCGTCTAAGTCTTCTCCGGTCTTATGGATTTCGTTAAACTCTTTAGAAAATTTTCTTACAAAATTATTTATCTGATCCATATAGTAAGGAATTCCCTTGAAGTTAACCTGTTCACCTATCTTCGCCACTATCTTATCATCCTCGGTTATATCCTTGGTTATAGGCTTATCTTCCTTGAGCTTAAAAATATATTTAAACTTATCTTTCCCTGTATCAGGATCTTTTTCTATTTTTACTTCAAAGCCTGTATATTCGTATTCCTCACCGCCAACGGTAATCCTCCCCTTTGGAGGGAAATTCATAGCTTCCACACTGTTTATATTGGTGTCTTCCAAAGTAAGCTCGGTATCTCCTTCCGATGCCTCTTTCACATTACATCTGAGAGATGCCCTGTTATTGCCGTCACGCATTTCAAACAAAGCTCCGAGTTTGCCGCCGAGATGGCTGTTATGTGTAGAGAAGTTCTGACCGTCCGACCACTTAAGATCGTAAAGCCCTTCCACATCATTTATATTGCTTTTATAATTTCTTGGAACAGTTTCAATCCTGTTGGCTCTGTAATTATTTACCAGATAACCTCCGTTTATCTTAACTGTGTATGTAGTAACACCGGAGAGGCTTCCGCTTAATTCTTCGCCTATTCTCTCTTCTTTTACACTTACATCGGCAAGTTCTGAAAGTTTATCTACCAAAAGGTTACGCTGATCGCGTAAATCATTTGCAAAGCCTCCGCTTACCTCAATCATGTTGATTTGCTTGGTCAGTGTAGCTATCTGGTCTGCATAGGAATTAATAGTATCTACGGTATTTTTAATATTAAAATTTACCTCATTCTGGGTATTTTTCAAATTTTCTGACAGATTGTTGAAGTATTCTGTAAGCGCATAAGCCTGATTCACCATCTGAGCTCTGGCAGATTTACTCCTTGGATCCTTCTCAACCTCAGACATGCCGTTAAAAAGGTTTTTAAAATTAGTATTAAACCCGCCATCTTTTATTTCATTCAGAAAATTTTGGATATTTTTCAGATAATATGTCCTTGACTCATATGCACCGTTAACAGTATTGGCTGTGCGGTATTTTAAATCATAGTACTCATCTCTTATCTGGGAAATTTTATTGGCAATAACACCTGTTCCCACCATTCCGTAACGCTGTGCTATAGCAATCGGATCCTTTGCCTGACGGTTAACCTGCTGACGGCTGTAGCCTTCGGTTTTTGCATTTGTAATATTATGCGCAGTATTGTTAAGCGCCGCCTGGTAGGTATGAAGTCCCGTAGTACCTATATCTAATCCAAAAAATGTTGATGGCATATCTGTCTCCTATCTTAATATTAACGGAAGCCTTTTAGCTTCCAAGTCTTGTAACCACATGTTCAAGCATCTCATCTATAACAGTTATATACCTGGAAGCTGCATTAAAGGCCTGCTGAAATTTAATCATATGTGTAAGCTCTTCATCCGATGATACTCCAAGTACCTGCTGTCTCTGATTATCAACACTTGTCTTGGTTACATCCTGGCTCTTTGCAAGAGCTTTACGTGTGTGACCTGTATTGGCAATCTCAGAAGTAAATGATGTGTAGTATTCCATAATGTCATTCTTGGTTAAAGTATTTGGATTTAATACCGCAAATTTCTTATCCCATATCTTATTAAGTTTTGCAGCCGTATCCATACTGTAGTCACCTGTGTTTGTATTGTAGCTTAAAGGAATGAGGGAAACATTCTCCCTTATATTTTTATTTACTTCCAATTCTCCCATTGAGTACATGGAATATTTTGAATCCTCATTGTTTGGATCGTAATCCTCACTGTTGTAGAGCATTACCTTTTTTCCATCCATTTCTAAGTCCAGCTCCTTATAACGAGGTCTGCTTTTCCTCTCAAAAAGCGCATTCCCCGGTGTCTTTGAGCTGTCTGAACTTACAGGAGCATTTTTAGTATCAAGAATAGATACCTTATATCTTCCCGTTGGCTTACCGAGTGCGTCTTTTTCTTCTATTTTGTACTCATCCAGGTCATCTATATCTATAGGAGGAATTTCATCTCCCTCCAGGATTTTTCCTTCCGAATTTCTCCAAATCGGTGTTCCGCCATCTGTCCAGGTGGCTGTAAGGTTTGGTGCAAGTACATCATTAATCATGGTGGTAAGTCCATGTATCAGTTGGTCGAACTGTGCTTCTGTGTTGGTTAGAAGAGATGGTGCTGTTCTATTGTTGTAGTTTGTTTTTGCCTCTTCAAAAGCCCTCATTGCACTTATATAGTATTCATCTTCTTCGCCATTCTCATAATCCTCAGGTTTTGGCTGTACCGGAATATCCGTATACCTTCCCTGAGTTCCTCTTGACAGAAGCAAGCCCTTAAGTGAGCCTATATCTGTATCTGCCGCTGCTGTAGGCGGAACAGAAAAATTAAATACTTCTCTCGGTTCACCATCATCATTTGTATCAAAATTCCATACCGGTGTATGGAGATTAAGTCCGTCATCGGTAGTCTTAAGACCTATTTCATTTACACCGAACTCAGTCACAAACTGGGTGCCCTCAACAGTTACAAGTATAGTACCATCACGCACTTCCTTATAACTCATTTTCACATAGCCGCCAAGTTCATCCAATAACTTATTACGTTCATCTCTGTAGTCATTGGCTTCCTGCTCACCCGCCTCTTCTTTACGGATTAAAGTATTTAGTTCGTCTATTCTTTTACCTATGGTATTTATCCGGTCAACTGTATTTTTAACTTTGAGATTAAGATCCTGACTAAAGCTTTTAAGCTGTGTACTTATACTCTGACAGCGTTCTATAAAAGTATTGGCAGTCTCAACCAAAGCAGTTCTTGCCACTTTACTTTCAGGCTCTTTCTGGAGTTCCTGTACCGCCTTCCAAAGCCCTTCCATCGAGCTCTGAAAAGTAGTTCCCTCCAGTTCTCCGAAGAGATTCTCTACCTCAGTTATAGCTTCAGCCTGAGCCTGATAGAAGCCGTGTCTTCCTGATTCTTTTCTGTAGGCAGCATCAAGAAACCTGTCTCTGAGCTGTCTTATTTTATCTATAATTGTTCCATGCCCTGTCTGGTCCATTCCTCTGACAGTTGCTGTTTTTGCATATTCTTTATCAACAGTCAACACCTGTTGACGTACATAGCCCTTTGTATCTGCATTTGTAATGTTATGTGCAGTAGCATTTAAGGAGTTCTGAGCCGCATTTAACCCTGAAACTCCTACGCCGAAACTCGTCATTAAACCCATATCTTATCTCCCAGACTATTATCAACTCTTCGCATCAAACATTCCGCTTTTCATTCCCTGCATCTCCACTTCGGAAGCAATATTATACTGTCCGACTCCCGGTGAAGTTCTGAGACTTTGCATTAAATTTATATCAAAATCAATCATTTCCAAAGACTGTTTGATTAACATTTGATTTCTCTCATTTAACGTGGACAGAACATCAATAGTTCTTTTAAGCTTGTCATGAAGCTTTCTTAACTCTTCCTGTTCTTTTTCCTGTCCATCCAACAATTCAATAATAGTAACGAAATTCAGTTCGCTTTCCTTCTTATTCATTACTATCCCAATATTGCGAATGACCTCCTGTCTTTTCTTTTCCAGCTTACTGATTTTGCCTAATAATTCCTGCTCTTCCTCAGTTATGCTGTTTAAAGACTGGAGGTCATTGTTCACAATTATCTGGGTTTTCTTCTCGGCAATAGGAATAATCTCGCTATAGATTTTCTCCTCATCACCCAGAACCATAATCAGTTCTTCGATTAAGCTTGCCATAGCTCCTCCGCTTATAATCTGCCCAAAGTTATCTGTTTATACCGCAAAATATTTCTCAACAAGTTTATCAGCTATATCTTTACCGGATACAGAATACTTTCCTTCTTCGATTGCTGCTTTAAGCTTTGCAACCTTATCCGCACGAACATCAGAAGCAGATGCTACCGCTGTCCTTGCAACCTGAAAAGTTTTAGCTGCACTTGAGATTTCAACAGTATCACTACCCTTGCTTGTTTTAGCAACAGCCTCAGTTTTTCTTGCTTTGCTCACGTTGTAAGCATTTGAAATCTGTCCGTAAGTATCTACTCTCATAACAGTCACCTTCCATTTACCATATTTAGTGTAAAAAAATTACCGATAAATAAATTTCCTTACCAAAGTTAATTAGTATCTCTGATTTATTTATCGGCTAACTTTGCAAATACTTTAGTCCTAAACTAAAAAAATCACAAAAAATGAAAAAAATTTTTTAAGCTTAGGCTTAAGTTAGTTTTTTAAGCCCGGATAATCAAGAGTGGCAAAATAATCCATAGGAGTTTCTGCCCTTCTTATCAGCTTAACTTCTCCGTTTTCAGTTTTTAAAAGTTCTGCTGACCTAAGTCTTCCGTTATAATTATATCCCATTGCAAATCCATGCGCTCCGGTATCGTGGATTACCAGATAGTCTCCCATATCAATCTTTGGGAGCATCCTATCTATCGCAAATTTGTCATTATTTTCACAAAGCGAACCTGTCACATCATATTTAAACTCTGCTTTATCAGCTTCCTTACCGAGTACAGTTATATGATGATAAGCTCCGTACATGGCAGGACGCATAAGGTTAGCCGCACAGGCATCCACTCCTATATATTCTTTGTAAATATGTTTTTCGTGTACAGCCTTCGTCACAAGATGTCCAAACGGTGCAAGCATAAATCTTCCAAGCTCGGTAAAAATACTTACATCTCCCATTCCGCTTGGTACAAGGATTTCTTCAAAAGCCTTTCTTACCCCTTCTCCGATAACAAAGATATCATTCGCCTCCTGTTCAGGGCGGTAAGGGATACCTACTCCGCCTGAAAGGTTAATAAAGCTGATATGTACATCGCATTTCTCTTTCAGCTCGGTTGCAAGCTTAAATAGTTCAGCAGCAAGCATAGGATAATAATCATTTGTAACGGTATTACTTACCAGAAATGAATGAATACCGAACTCCTTTACTCCAAGCTCTTTAAGTCTTGTAAACGCTTCAAACATCTGCACCTTTGTCATACCATACTTGGCATCGCCCGGATTGTCCATAATATCATTGCTTACCTTAAATACTCCGCCCGGATTATAACGGCAGCTTATTTTTTCAGGTATGCCGGCACATTCTTTAAGAAAATCTATATGGGTAATATCATCCAGGTTGATTATTGCCCCAAGCTCTCTTGCTTTAACATATTCCTCGGCAGGGGTAACATTTGAAGAAAACATGATATTCTCACCTGTTATCCCACAGGCTTCACTCATCATCAGCTCTGTAAGAGATGAACAGTCCGTTCCGCAGCCTTCCTCTTTAAGAATACTTAATATATATGGATTAGGAGTTGCCTTTACCGCAAAATATTCCTTAAATCCCTTGTTCCAGCTAAATGCTTTTTTCAGATTTCTTGCATTTTCACGAATCCCTTTTTCATCATAAATATGAAAAGGTGTCGGATAGGTTTTTACTGTTTCTCTAACTTCATCCAAGGTTACAAATGGTATCTTTTTCATACAGCCTCCCGTTGTTGGTATACTTGTATACAATATCTATATGGTATTATAAGACGGAAGTTTTGTCAACCTGTCAGGATGTTTTTATATTTTTTGCGTCTACTTTTATTGACTTCTACAAATTTGTTATGCCTGTTTTTCTTAAATGGTACAAGTCGAATCTATAAGTTTGGAAAAATGTGTTATTTTTTATTGAAAAACGCAGAAAAATGTGTTATTTTTATATTATTAATCAAGAAAAATGTGTTAAAATTAAAAGGCGGTGGTTTGTATATGAATCGGAATGTCCTACAAGAGCTGATAATCTGGAAAAACAGTGAAGAGCGAAAACCCATGGTTCTAAAAGGTGCAAGACAGGTTGGCAAAACATGGATAATGAAGGAGTTTGGCAAAACTTATTATAATAGTTATGTGTATTTTAACTTTGATGAAGATGACGAACTTAAGTCTATTTTTGAAATAAATAAGAATCCACACCGAATAATCGAATTATTATCAATGATTTCCGGTGAAAAGATATTAGCCGAAAGCACTTTAATCATTTTTGATGAAATTCAGGAATGCCCCGAAGCTCTTAATACACTCAAATATTTTAAAGAAAAAGCCAATGAATATCATGTAATTGCTGCCGGAAGTCTGCTTGGAACACTGCTTGCAAAACCAAAATCTTACCCTGTGGGAATGGTTAATCTTCTCAATATATATCCGCTTACCTTTGATGAATTTCTTGAGGCGGTCAGTCCCAATCTATTTGAGTATTATAAGACTATTCAAAAGGGAGAATATATTGAAGATATTTTTCATAACAGCCTATTAGATATATACAATAATTATCTTATAATAGGCGGAATGCCCGAATGTGTGGCTTCTTGGTTAAAATATAAAGATCCTGCAAAGATAGCAGGTATTCAACAGGAGTTAATCGAACTTTATGAACATGACTTTTCCAAGCATAACGGTAAGGTTAACAGCGGCCGCATACTTATGGTTTTTCGCAGTATTGTCTCACAGCTTGCAAAGGCCAATGAGAAGTTTATGTATGGTGCCGTCCGTGACGGCGCAAGAGCAAGAGATTTTGAAGAGGCTATAGAATGGCTGGTTTCTGCAGGCATGCTTAACAAAGTTAACAATGTTTCTAAAATGGAACACCCTCTTTCTGCCTTCGACAAGTTAGATCAATTTAAACTTTTTGTATTTGATACCGGGCTATTAAAACAAATGGCTGGCATAGATAATAGTGCAATTCTTTTGAAAGCAGATTATCAGTTCAAGGGAGCTTTGACTGAAAATTATGTGTTACAGCAACTTCATGGGCAGTTTGATGTAGAACCAAGATATTATTCAGATAAAGCCGGAGAGATAGACTTTGTGATGCAATATGGTACTGATATTATTCCTATTGAAGTAAAGGCAGGTGAAGATAAGTCTGCTCCGTCTTTTAAAAGATATGTTGCAGATAATAAGCCAAAATATGCTTTAAGGTTTTCCAAGAGAGGATATAGGGAAGATGGCAGAATAATTAATATTCCGTTATATTTAGTTGGTAAGATTAGGGAGATATTGTAGTCCCTTCATTTTAATGCTACAATTACCTCATACTTTACCCAAGGAGGCAATATGAAAAAGAAAAATTTACCTATATTAGCCCTGTCTGTATTTTTAATAACAGCTGCATTTTACACAATCTCTGCACTTGCAGCCACACCGGTGCTCAATAAATCCTCTGTGAACCTACATATAGAGCAGGGGTATAAGCTTAAAATCAGAGGGATTGATAAGAAATTGACAATCAAATGGTCGGCAGGTAATAAAAACATCGCTTCCGTATCAGACAAAGGTTCTGTTAAAGGGCTGGCAAAAGGAAAGACCGTAGTCTATGCCAAAATTTACAATAAAAATAAGCTCAAATACACCCTTAAAGCAAAGATAACTGTAGATAGTACGGGCTATGCCACAAATCAGGCTTCCCTTACCAGCCTGCTAAAAAATACCAAAGTAAATGATATTATAGTAAACGGCAAAACTGATTTTACCATACCAAAAGGAAACTTTGGCAAAAATCTTGAAAGCAATACAAAAAATCTCTCACTTAAGATTGAAGCCGGAAGTTCCCTTAATTCGGTAAAGCTAATCAGTACTGAGAATGCTAAAATAGAAGTTTTAGGACAACTGTCTTATCTTTACTCACAAAAGGATAATACAAAAATAAATCTTAAATCTTCCGGGAAAAATGCCGTTGTAAATGCCATACATTTAGAAAAACCTTCTTCCTTGGATTTTGTATCTGATAGGAATAAAGCCCTCTGCAATATCTTTGTACTTGCAAAGTCAGACATTAAAATAAGTGGTAAAAACAAAAAGAAAGATGTGATAGCAATTAAGGAAAGCGCGGAAGAAACCGGTGTAACTGCAAGTAAAAACATCGACCTTTACACAGATGCAAGGACTACTCTTGTAGTAAATGGCGGAGCCAAAGACTCCAAGATAACCACATTAAACTATAAAACTCCTATAACGGTCACAAATAATACTGACAGTGCCCTTACTGTTACTACTCCGTCTGTAGAGAAAAAGGTAGAGGCAGGCGAAACTCATACTGTGACGGGAAAGAATTAAATTCTCCCAATATCCCCTACAAGTTCATTCACTTCCTCCTCAGTATTAGCCCAACTGGTACAGAACCTTACTATATGAGAAGTTTCATCATATCTTCCCTCATATTCAAAGGCATACTTAGCAGAAAGTTTATCCATCTGAGTCTGTGTAAGTATTACAAACTGCTGATTGGTTGGGCTTTCTATATAGGCTTTTATGCCCTTGTCCTTGAAGGCTTTCTTAATCTTCATAGCATACTTAACAGCAGATTCAGCTATTTTAAAATAAAGACCATTTTCAAAGAGTGCGTTAAACTGCGCTCCTAAAAGCCAGCCTTTGGCAAGCAGGGCGCCGTTTTGCTTCATATAACTTCTAAAACCTGTCATCAGCTCTTTATTTGTAATAACAACAGCTTCTCCAAACATAGCACCGCATTTTGTACCACCGCAGTAGAATACATCTGTTAAATTTGCTAAGTCTTCCATAGTCACATCATTTCCCTCTGCTGCCAGTCCATAGCTAAGCCTTGCTCCATCCGCGAAAAAATAAAGTCCGTATTCCTTGCAGACTGCGCTTATAGCTTCAAGTTCTTTTTTAGAATATATAGTTCCAAATTCTGTAGGAAATGAAATATATACCATCTTAGGCTCTGTAATATGCTCTTTCACACCACTTATCTTATAATTTTCAGCCACTTCACGAACCTGAGACGCTGTAAGCTTTCCGTCTTTTCCTGTTGCAGTTTCAACCTTATGCCCTGTATTTTCTATGGCTCCGGTTTCGTGTACGCTTATGTGACCTGAGTCTGCACTGATTACACTTTGGTAGTTTCTAAGTGCAGAAGCTATTACTATAAAGTTGGTCTGAGTGCCTCCTACCAGAAAATGCACCTCTGCTTCAGGTTTATTTATATACTTTTTTATCTCTGCTTTAGCCTTCTCACAAAGCTCATCAAGTCCATATCCCGGATAACTTACATCACTTATATCATTTATCGCCTTAAGCACCTCACTGTGTGCAGGCTTATTGTAATCGTTGTTAAATCTGATCATTTTACCCTCTCTTAATCCCATTCTTATTTAACAAATATCCCATAACCGAGCCTACCACGCCTCCAAGTACATGGGAGAGATTTGAAATATTATCCTGAACCATAATTCCCTCGTACACCTGCTGCCCTATGAAGATAACAGCTACCAAAATAAAAGTAAGAGGGATTTCTCTGTCCTTAAACCCTGTAAATGAGCTAAGTAAAATAAATGTAAATACCACTCCGCTTGCTCCGCAAAGTGCTATATTCGGAAAAAGTATATAATTTACAATTCCTGTTATCAGAGCAGTAATTATTATCGAATGAATGAGCAGCTTACTTCCGTATTTTTCTTCAAGAAGCGGACCTAAAAGTAAAATATATGTTATATTTCCCATAAAATGTTCCACTCCGCTATGTCCGAAAACATGCGTAAAAAATCTAAGGTAGGTAAGCGGATTGGTCAGTGATGAATGATAAGTCATAAAAATCAGCTTATTTGTCGTTCCATTTGTAACTATACTCAACACAAGTGCAATCAGACAAATCGCTGAAAATCCCAATACTACCGGTGAATTAATAGAAATCTTAAGTCCTTTTTTCATTGTCTCCTACTCCTTAAAAATTATCTGCATTACTGCTCTTCTTTCCACATAATGAGTGATAGTAATAATATAGCACCATTAGTTCCCACACTCAATACTAATTTCCGTAAATTTCCCCAATATATCATCTACCGTTATTTTTGTCTTTTCTTCTTCTGTCTTATCTATTACAGCCTTTCCCTGATGCATCATAAGCAGCCTGTTACCATACTCTACTGCATATCTGAGATTATGAGTTACCATAATCGCAGTCAGCTTTTTCTCCTTAACCACCTTGTCAGTAAGCTCCATAATAAGGTCGGCAGTTTTTGGATCAAGAGCCGCAGTATGCTCATCAAGTATAAGAAATTCAATAGGTGTAAGCGTTGACATAAGCAGGGTAAGAGCCTGTCTCTGTCCGCCCGAGAGCGACTTTACCTTGGTATTTAACTTTTCTTCAAGTCCCAGCCCAAGTCCCGATAAAATTTCCTTATAATAATCTATCCTTGTCTTATTTATTCCAAAAGAAAGTCCGAACTTCTTTCCTTTATTATCCGCAAGAGAAAGATTTTCTAGTATTGTCATTTCAGGGCAGGTGCCAAGCGAAGGATTCTGATATACCCGCCCTATTCTCCTGTTTCTTATATACTCCGGAAGCTTTGCTATGCTCTTTCCCTCTATTACAATATCCCCTTTATCAAGAGGGATACTGCCACAAATAAGATTTAACATAGAAGTCTTGCCTGAGCCGTTACTTCCTATAACAGATACGAATTCACCTTTTTTAATATTCAGGTTAAAATCTTCAAAGAGGCACATTTCATTAACAGTGCCGGGATTGTAATATTTGTAAATATTCTTAAGCTCTATCATGCCTTGCCTCCCTTTCTCTTTTTAAGATTGCCCGCTGCAAGAATCAAAAATAAAAGTCCTGCTGTAATAAGCTTTAAGTCAGATGCGGCAAGTCCCAGCGAAATAGCTATGGATACACAGGCTTTATAAACAATTGCTCCTATTACTACAGCTGTAGTAGGCTTGATAAAATTAAAATGTTTTACAAGACTTATGCCTATAATTACATTTGCAAGTCCTATAACCACTGTACCCGTACCGGTCGATATTTCAAAGAAGCCGTTCATCTGACAGTATACACTACCTGCAAGGGCTGCAAGTCCGTTTGCTATGGCAAGTCCAAGAATTTTAACATTTCCCTTATCTTTTGCAAGACCGGTTACGAGCACTTCGTTATCTCCTACCGCACGAAGTAAGAAGCCTGACTTTGTCTTAAGGTAAAAATCAAGCAGTAATTTTGTAATTATAACTATTATAACAAGTATAATCAGATTGCTGTACATTCTCATTCCTTCCGGAAATATCTTCCCCAGAAAATCATTTTCAAATAAAGTCTGTTTACTGAAAAGAGGAACATTAGCCTTTCCTGCTATCCTAAGATTTACAGAATAAAGAGCCGTCATAACTACAATTCCCGAAATGAGGTCACGAATTTTAAACTTTACATGAATAATTCCCGTTATTGCTCCAAATATCACTCCTGCTAATGTTGCCACAAACATAGCAAGGGGAATCGGCACTCCCATAAGAATCATAGCTACCGTAACCGCCGCTCCGAGTGGAAATGTTCCATCTACGGAAAGGTCAGGGAAATCAAGTATTTTGTAAGTTATATACACACCTAAGGAAAGGATGGCATACACCAGCCCCTCCGTAAGCACTCCCAGTATTATCTGCATCTTAGCCTCCACATCTATTATCTAAGCCTTTATTAAAATCAAGTAACCACGAGCCATACTTCAGACTTACCGCTAATAATTATCCTTATTTACTTACTTCTTTATACCCCTCAGGAAGTGTAAGTCCATAAGCCTTTGCAGCCTCTTCATTTCCATATAAATCAGCTTCTTCAAAAGTTATAAACTTCATCTCACTTGCCTTTGCTTCGCCCTTAAGTACCTTAGCCGCCATCTTACCTGTTTCTTCACCGACAAGTACATAATCAAGTCCCACACTTGCTACACAGCCCTTCTTTACCTGCTCTATCTCGCTTCCAAATACAGGTTTGCCTGCTTTTTTAGCCTTGTCAAGCACTATATCAAGACTGTTTACCACTGTATTATCTGTTATATTATTCAGACAATCAACCTTTGTTAAAATATTATCGGTTGCAAGTGGTACATCGGAAGGAGATGTAACTGCCTGCTCTATTATTTCAAAGCCAAATTCCTTAGCTGCTTCCTTATATTCCTTAACTGACATCTCAGAGTTTACTTCACTTGTGCAGTAAAGAATACCGATATTTTTTGCATCCGGCATAACTTTTCTTATCATTTCAAGCTGTTTTTTAATAGGGAGCTTGTCGCTTGTACCTGTAATATTGCCAACCGGAGTCCCATCTTCCTTCGCCAGCTCTGCCGCTACCGGATTGGTAATTGCCGTATATATCACAGGAATGTCTGTATCCTTAGTTGTACTGTAGCTTATCTGTGCCATCGGAGTTGTGATTGCACAGATTAAATTTACTTTTTTAGCCACAAAATTGTTAGCTATCTGAGCTGCCATTCCGCTGTCCGCGCTTGCATTTTCATAAATTATTTCAAGGTTTTCTCCCTCTTTATAGCCGCCATCCGCAAGTCCTTTTATAAAGCCCTCTCTGCAGTTATCAAGTGAGCCATGCTCTGCAAACTGACCTATTGCTACTGTTACCTTGTCTATACTTCCTGTCTGACTGCCTAATTTTGTTGAGTCCGAACTACCTGAAGCTGCCTGATTTCCCGAGCTTGCGGAAGATTTGGCTGTACTTTCCGTACCGCCGGAGGCTGCCGATGGCTGCTTGTTTCCGCCACAAGCTGTAAGTGCTGATACCATTAAAGTAAGTGCAAGTCCTAATGCTGCGATTTTGTTTGTTCTTTTCATATGTTTTCTCCTTTCATTGGTGTAAGCTAATGGACCTACACAAAAAGCCCCAAGCAGAAGTTTCCTTCTGCTTGGGGCGAATATTATCCGCGTTGCCACCCAATTTGATGCTAATGCACCATCTTAACCCTATGCCATCACACAGGTAATGAGAATAACGGTCATCACTCCGTCTTACCCTACTTTATTCAGGCAGGCCCTCAGGAGTCCATTCACTAAGTTTTCTCATGCTGATTTCCACCATCACAGCTCTCTGGTATGAGTACCGCTTAACTACTACTCTCCCTCACAGGTTTGATTTTTGATATCTTAACTCATTAAAGTGAAGATGTCAATAGAAAAAAATTAATATTTAAACTTTTCCCTTAACCTATCTTCCACAACCTTTGGCACCCAGCTTGAAACATCTTTTCCAAAAGAGGCTATTTCCTTCACTATGGTTGAGCTTAAGAATGCGTACTCCAATGAGGTTATCAGAAACAAAGTTTCTATATCCTCGCAAATCTGCCTGTTGGTCTGAGCTATCTGCATTTCATTTTCATAGTCGGTAACCGCTCTTAGCCCCCTGACTATAATCCTTGCATCATTTTCCTTAGCAAAATCCACAGTTGTACCCTCAAAGGTTTTTACTGTTACATTCGGAATATCTTCCACCGATTTTTTAAGCATTTCAAATCTTTCTTCCATAGTAAAAAAGGGCGATTTTTTCTTATTTACAAGTACACCTATTATAACTTCATCTACTATAGCTGCTGCCCTTGTAATTACATCTATATGACCATTTGTCACCGGATCAAAACTTCCCGGATATACCGCTTTTACCATAAGTACCTCCAAATATGCAATGTAAAACAGTGTGTACTTGCACACACTTCGCGCGCTAACGGTGCCGTAAGGCAAACTTCCCTGCCGTGAGCTGCGCATCCCTCGGAGAGATTTTTGTTTACCGGGAAATTCTTCCGAAATTTTTCGGTAAACAAAAAAACTGCTACAATAAAGATAAACTAAGTTTAACCTTATTGCAACAGTTTTTAATTAGTGCGGATGATGAGATTTGAACTCACACAAGATTGCTCTCACTAGAACCTGAATCTAGCGCGTCTACCGTTCCGCCACATCCGCTTGCAGTCCATAAAGTATCCGGGCAAAAAAAATAGTGCGGAAGATGGGACTTGAACCCACACGACTGCAATAGCCACAAGATCCTTAGTCTTGCTTGTCTACCAATTTCAACACTTCCGCATATACTTCATCTTTTCAATTTTCATTTGTTCGACTGAACGAAAGAAAGTATAACATGTTTTTTTAGGAAATGCAAGGGGTAAAATAAAATTTTTCAATTTACTGAATTTTGGGAATTTTCTGTATTTACTGTTTCACGTATTAGTCCAAATGAAACATAAGATTCAAATCCCAACTCACAGGGCTTTCATCTTCATTTGTTTCCATTATATCTGCCATATAGTGCCACCATTTACGATTGATGGCAGTTTCTGCACCCTTTTTCCATTTTTCTTCATTTTCAATTTCAATATAACCAAACAACATATTTGTATCGCGGTCAAGAAATATAGAGTAATTTTTCCCGCCATGTTCTTGAATCATATCCTTCATTTCGTCCCACAGTTCGTTGTGACGTTTTTTATACTCTTCTTCCATACCCGGATAAAGTTTCATTTTAAAACCCTTATACATAAATACCTCCTATTATTTTACAAACTATATTTTTAAAATTTACTGATTTTTTGAAATTCTTTGAATATTTACACAGAGATTACAGAAAATAAACCATTGATAATCTTGTAAAATCAAGAATTACAAAACATCTGACATCCCATTCTTTAATATTAAACCAAACTAAAAATATTGTAAATATTTATGCCTATCATAACCGCCATAAGTCCTATAAAAAGTTTATCCACCGTTTTATCTGCTATCTTCTTATTTACTATTCTACCTACAACTCCTCCCAATATACCGCCTGTCGCCATAACTACAAGTACCTTAATCGGGAAATCCGGAATAGAATGAGTAATTATTGAGGTCCCCAGACTTGCAATCTGTGAAACAAAAATTATATAAAGTGATGTTATTACCGCCTCCTTTGTACTCATAGAAAACAGGTAAAATAAGACCACTAGATTGATAGGACCACCGCCGATACCTAAAAATGATGACATTATACCTAAAAATAAACCTACAGCAACAAGTATAGGTAAGCCCTTAAGTTTTTTGGTAGCTATTTTATCCTTAAATATTGTATAGACTAGGGTAAAGATAGTTACTATAAGCAGGCAGGCAGCCTGAACTACACCCACTTTATTCGGATTGTCACTCAGACTCTTCACAAAGGAGAACAACCATTTTCCTACTATTCCGCCTACTGCCCCACCTATCGCAACCGGCAGGACTGTGGCTGTATCAATCTCCTTTTTACCGCTAAGCTTCGACTTGATTACAGAATAAGCAGACATTGACAACACAGTACAGCCTGACAAAAAACTAATCTGGCTCACATCCAGTATTTTAAGTGCATCCAAAAGGGGTTTAATTATAACTCCCCCGCCAATTCCACAGATAGCTCCTACTATAGACGCTAAAAAACATACTACAAAAAATAATATTTCCATTCTGACTCCGTTCAAATCTATTTTTTACATTTGCGGCTAAAACAAATGTCCTATCTTCAATTCTTCAATAAGGCTTACTACTTCTTTACTCCTACTACAGCCAAACTTTCTTAAAAGGCTTTTAATTTGGGTTTTAACCGTACTGTTTTCGACCTTTCTTATGTCTGCAATCTCAGAAACTTTACTTCCCTGCAACAAAAGCTTAACAAGTTCTCGTTCTGCTCCGGTAAGATTTGATATACAATTTATAAAAAATAACAGGCTTCTCTCACTTCTTTGCAACCTTGCATATTCCTGCATAACTGTATCTCTAACTCTGCTTTGCATAACAGGATTGCCCTCATAAGCATTTCGGATGTGCATAAGGAGCACTTCGTCCCCAACTCCCTTTACCACATAATCCACAGCACCTGCTCCCATAGCAGTCACTATCATCTCCTTAGTCTCATGTGCTGTAAGAAAAATTATACCTGCATCAGGATTTTTATCTCTTATTTTCTCTGCAGCCAATATTCCTGCATTGGTCTGCTCCATTTCAATATCCATAAGTATAATATCATAATCTGATTTTTCTGCAAGTTCAATGATTTCACTGCCACTTTCAGCCTCGCCTACTACTTCCATATCATCCTGGCTATTTATTAACTCAGTCAGATCTTCCCTTAAATATACAAAATCGTCTGCAATTAAAATTCTAATTTTACCCAATTTCCCTCCAATACACTATCCCACATTACTTATATTTGGGGAGCATAACAAAAAAGCTGCTTCCCTCTCCTTCTATGCTTTCAATATTGATTATTCCAAGGTGGCTTTTAACAATTTCCCTCACATAATAAAGCCCCATTCCCCAGTTGTGGTTTGAATTTTTACTTGAGAAAAATGGATCAAAGACCTTTTTTCTAAGCTTTTTGTTCATTCCCATGCCGAAATCTTTAATTTCAATCACACTATACAGTCTTTCATTATACCCCCTGATTATAATGTGATTTTTATTAGCAGTACCTGCCTCCAGCATAGACTCATATCCATTGGTAAGAATATTACAAACAGCCTCCGATAAATGTGACTTATCTGCCAAAATCTGAATATTATGGTTTAACTCTGTTTCCACCTTGATATCCGTATATTTTTCGTTAAACTTTTTTATAGAAAGTTCAATTATATCCTTCAGATAAACCGGAACCATATATATCTCATTTGCTTTGACATGGCGGTAAAGCTCCTCAACCCTGTTTAGCATATTAGTGTTGGAAGCCTCAAGAGCATTTACATATTCTTTTAATTTTACCATATCCGGTACTTCTTTTTCAAATAAAACCGATATTCTTTTATATATTACCTTATTTGAAAGTATCTGGTTCTTCATGCTATGGACAAACATAGAAGCACCTATCTTTGCCGTATCAAATTTTCTGCGTATTATAGCCTCATCCTTGCTCTCGGTGTAATTATCATTAGTGAAGCTAAACAGACTGAAAAATCCCATTACACAGCATATTACACTTGCCGTTATCAATGTAATATAGCTTAGTATGGTAGGATTGCCCTGCAAATAGCCTATTCCCTTATTCCAGGCAAAGGGTGAGCTGTAAAACCTGTATACCTGCCCCGGATCCTGCCTGCAATATAATAAGTATATTCCCATAAGTGCAAAGAGGCAGATTATTATTTTTCTAAACTGTGTCTTACAGAATTTCATAGTTATTGAAAAATACTCAATTAAAAGAAGTGCCGCTGCTATCAGCAAATATATGACAATCCATACCATACTGCTTTCAGCAAGATATATCTGCCATCTTCCACTTATATTAACCAGCTTCCTATATATACCCGGATAATAAGTAATCAGCGTTATAAACGGTAGAATTGCTACAATTTTCTTTAGCCAGTTATTTCTCCTTACAGCCCCTATCATTGAATAATTCAGGGCTAAGTCAATCAAAAAATAAGGAAACAGAACACGTCCTATGTTAATTAAAAAACCCAGTTGTCCAAGACTGATATACAAATACCTTATCCAATCCCTAATACCGTCAGTAAAGTAAAAAAACTGCATTACACTTTCAGATATACCGCCTTTTTTGGCTATATATATCATAACTCCAACTATTTCCATCATAAGGCAGATGCAGCTTCCCAAAAGAAGAAACATTTCCCTGTTCTTCTTAAGAAATACCATTATTATGGTTGATATAACCAAAAATAAGGTCAGTATAATAAGCATTCCTATCTCCTAATCTAAAGGTGTTCTACAGCCACTACATCATCCCTGTCTTTGTCCCCTTACAAAAACCTCTGAAATTTTATTTTCTTCATCAAGCAGTACCATATCTGCATCCTTGCCATCCTCTATCGAGCCTTTTCTATCATATATTCCTATTAATTTAGCAGGGTTTTCAGATAATATAGGTAAAACTTCTGCAAGAGGCCTACCTGTAAATTTCAATAAATTTAACAATGCAACATTCTGAGTAAGGGTACTTCCGGCTCTTACTCCTGTATCAGCCAGCTTTGCATCACCTTCTTCCACCACGACATCATTTACACCAAGCTTATATTTTCCATCAGGCAATCCAGCTGCCATAATCGAATCGGTAACAGCAACCACCCTGTTAAGGCCCTTAGTCTTTATAAGCAGGCGGACTACTCCGGGATGAAGATGTCTTCCATCGCAAATAGCCTCGCAGTACACATCTGACTCCATAACAGCTCCCATTATACTTGGAAAATGTTGATGCAAAAGTTTCATTGCATTAAAGGTGTGTGTAGACGCTGTAGCACCATTTTCTATAGCCTTCATAGCGGTTTCATAGTCCGCACCGGAATGTCCAAGTGAAACCGCAATACCAAGCTCTGTAATTTCCTTTATACCACCTGCAATACCGTCAACCTCAGGCGCTACAGTTAAATAACGCACATTTCCACCAGATCTCTCCTGATATTTTTTTAACAAATCTATATCAAATTTTCTAAGCAGAAATTCAGGCATGGCTCCCTTGTATTCTTTAGCCAGAAATGGTCCTTCAAGATGGATTCCCACCAAATCTGAACCCTTCCTTTTCTTTTTTTTATACTCGTTAAATTGGTCTATACACCAAAGAGTCTGTTCTTCTGTATCTGTAAGTACAGAGCAGAGCCAGGATGTTGTTCCGTTTTTTGCAAAAAATTCTCCGATTTTTTCAAGTTCATCAGCAGTAGCAGCATTTACATCGACTCCCACTCCACCATGAGTATGAATGTCTATGAAGCCCGGCACAAGCTTTTTCCCTCTTGCCTCAACTAATTCCCCATCATCCGGTAAAACATAATTTTCGTCATGGATTTTAATTTTTGAATCAATTATTTCAACTGTTTTCCTGCTAAAGCCGTTATCTATATAAACTTCAGCACCCTTTATAAAAATGCTTCCCATATCTTCTCCTATTTTATATTTGCAACTAAGCCTGGAAACTTTATATTTATATCATTATGAGTCTGCAATAAACTTACCGGGAACTCTGTAGTCCTCTCTCCATAAGCCGCCCTTCTTACAACAGCCCTGTGCCAATCCCTAAAACAGCCAAGCCTTATCCTTTTAGCCTCTGAAATTTCCTTAAAGCCTATGGTAATACAGTATTTCGGCATGTCCTCTATGGCTCCATTTAAAGCACCTGCTGCGTTAATTGCCCTTGTCTCCGGTTTTATTTCAAGTATTCTCGTCTGAAGGTTTTTAAACTCCTCCTCGTTAAGCTGCTCCTCAGGCTCGTTAAATGCTACATGTCCATTTATGCCTATTCCTCCAAAGCAGATATCAACACCACCTAATTTCTCAATAAGCTCAGAAATATAATTAAGATTTTGAGGATCCGGAAAAACCCGATTACTTTCAGGCATTACCAAAGCTTTATCTATTTTATCATATACTTCATTTTTCATAAATCCCCTAAAACTTAAAGGATCGTCTTTATCTATCCATTCTTTTTCTTCCGTCAAATATTCATCCATATTTATAAACCAGGTATCCTTAAGGCTTACTTTCTTAAGATTGACTGTTTCTACAAAATATTTATATTGTCCCACAGGTCCAACCGGGCAAATAAACACAGTATTCTTGCCGGCTGCATTATTTTTTTCTATTTCAGCTACCATCTCTTCTGCCATTGACCTAAAAACAGTCTCACCGTCTTCCATAGGAATAAGTTCTATTTTAGGTGACTTTAACAATTCTTCCTTTGAATAACTATAATAATCGTGTCTCATGCCTTCCTCCTTTAAAGCTTATAAAGCTGCCGGAAGTTTGTTCTCTTCCGGCAGCTGAGTTTTTATTTACAGTTTATTTGCCTGCTTCTATCATTACGTCAAGCATTACATAGTCTTTAACTGCCGGATCGCCTTCAACTGCGCCTGCTGCTATAAAGTCTTTTTTCTGAAGCTCATAGTACTTCTCAACAGTTCCGTCTGCTGCACCTGCTGCAACTTCCTTACCTGTCAGCCAGTCTGCATCACCTCTCTGGGCATATACTGTATCTTTGTCACTTGCAATACGTTTTGCTATAAGTTCTGAAGTTTCCTCCTGATGATCCTTAGCCGCATAATCCATAGCCTTAAATAAAGCTCTTGTATATCTTACAAGAATATCTCTCTTTTCTGTAGCAAACTTAGGCATTACTATCCAGCTTGCAAGAGAAACTGTTTTATCCTTAAATGTGAGGTTATCTGAAAGCTTTGTGGCATCCTTCATCTCATCCAGAATCTTAAGGGTATTTGGTGACCAGGTAGCACAAGCATCCACACCGCCTGAAAGCATTGCTGTTACTATAGCTGAAGCATCCATATCTACTGCTTCTATATCAGTAATCTTCATTCCTTCTTTAGCAAGTGTTTTTACCAGGATATCTTCACTTGAAGTTCCTGAAGAATAAGCAACTTTCTTACCCTTAAGATCAGCTATTGTTTTAATGTCTTTTCCACCGATTACAGCATCACCATTTGATATATGTGAAAGTGCAAAAATTGAAGCCTTACCATTGATGCAGAGCTTATGTGCGCCCTGACCGATATAACCTATATCAATGCTTCCAGACTCCATGGCTGCTATAATTGTAGGGCCGTCCTGAAACTCGGTAAGATTAACAGTAATTCCTTCTTCCTCTAAATATCCCTGTGCAATAGCATTTTCTACTGCCCAAAGACTTCCGTAGTTAGGCATATAAGCCACATTTAATGTAACAGCTTCAGGCTTTGTGCTTGCCGGTGTCTCACTCTTGGTCTCTGACTTGGTTTCAGATGCCTGTTTTGCAGAGCTTACTGTCTGTGTACTTGCAGAACTTGCTTTTTTCTCTGACTCAGGCTTTGCAGCATTTCCGCCACATCCAGCTAATGAACCTGCAAGTAAGGTTGCACAAAGTGCCAGTCCTAAAATTCTTTTTTTCATAACTTCTCCTCCTATTTAGTAAAACTATCCTGTTTTTACAGGCTTACTACTTTTTAATTTCAAGATATTCTTTATATACCTGGCTCCAGATATGATTTTTAAGCTCCAGAAATCTAGGTGACATCTTAGTTTCCTGATCTCTTGGATATGGAATATCTATCTCCACTATCTCCTTGATTCTTCCTGGTCTTGCACTCATTATAATAACCCTCTGGGCAAGGATAATAGCCTCATCAACATCATGGGTTATGAAAAAGCAGGTCTTTTTCTCTTTTTCCCATGTCTCCAAAAGCTCCTGCTGAAGCTGGGTTCTTGTCTGGGCATCCAAAGCTCCAAAAGGCTCATCCATAAGAAGGATGGAAGGATTTACTGCATAAGCCCTCGCTATCGCAACTCTCTGCTTCATTCCGCCGGAAAGCTCCTTTGGAAAATGCTCAGCGAACTCTTCAAGCTGAACCATCTTTATATATTTCATTGCAATATCTTCTGCTTCTTTTCCCTTAATTCCTTTAAGCTCAAGCCCAAACATAACATTTTGTTTTACTGTAAGCCAGGGAAATAATGCATACTGCTGAAATACAACTCCTCTCTCAGTTCCTGTCCCCTTAACAAGCTTACCGTCACAATAAACCTCTCCGGATGTAGGCTCTGAAAGTCCTGCAATTATGTTAAGCAGAGTTGATTTTCCACAGCCTGAAGGACCTACAACACAGATAAATTCATTTTCCTTAATATCAAGGTCAACTCCATTTAAGGCAATCATCTCGCCGTTTCTGGTGTTAAATATTTTCTTAAGCTTTTTTATTTGAAGCTTCACATCACCGCTTACACTTCTCTCTTCTCCTGCCATGAAGTAAACCTCCTCTCCAGATATTTAACAAGCTTTTCAACCAACATTCCTATTATACCGATTATAATTATATACATAAGCATTGGTGCCGATTCAAAGCTGTTGTTAAGAGAACGTATTCTCATTCCAAGTCCTGCAACAGCTCCTGTAGACTCAGCTGCAATAAGAGTTGTGAGAGCTGTAGAACTACCAAGTCTTATCGCTGTAATTATAAATGGGAGGGTAGCCGGCGCAATAACTCTGAAAAATATATCTCTATCTGTTGCTCCAAGCACTCTTGCCGCCTTTATAAGAGTTTCATCCACATTTACAACGCCCTGATAGATAGTAACTGTCATTATAAGGAAGGTTGCAATAGTAATTACTATAATCTGTGGTTTCCTTCCTACACCGGCAGAAATAACTACAAGAGGTACATAAGCAAGAGGTGGAATATTTCTGATAAACTGAATCCAGGGCTCTATTATATTTCTTACAGGTGCATACCAGGCCATCAGAATTGCTGTAGGTAAGGAAAGTACAAAGCCTAATAAAAATCCTACACTTACAGAAATTAGACTGCTTGTTATATCTGTAAAGAACACACCCCTATCCATCATAGTCTTTATTGACTCTAAAGTTAAAACTACGTTAGGAAAGCTTCTTGCAGTCTGCGGATTTAAAGATAATAAGTACCACAGTATCATTGCCACTATAAACGAAAACAACAGCCATAACCACTTAGGGATTGCAGCTAACTTACCGGTTTTTTTCATAGTAATTATTTCCTTTCATCAAGCTATGGTTATTGTACCACTATATTTATCTGAATATAAGGGTGATTTTTTATCATCCTTTTTTATTTTAGTTCTTTATCTGCAAACAGCTCTCCTTTATCTTCATTTTTCTGAAATATTCATTTTCCTTAGGTATCCACTCAGCTATAAATCTCCTGAGCATAAATTCGCCGTTTCTTTTTCTTATCCTTTCAATCTGCACTTCATAATCTGCCTCAACAAAGATTTGAAATTTATACGGACAGCCAAAATACGGATGGCAGGAATAGGAGCCTTCTATGATATTAAGCCTCTCGTATTTTAAGGTTTCCTTATATTTCAAAACGAAATCAGGGTGAATGCAGTTATATACTTCAACCGTTTCACCCTTTTTAAGAGGGTCTATTATCTCTTTTTTGAATCTTTCATAATCAACATTGCCGCCTGTTTCTTTAAGTCTGTTTTCTGTTCTTTGATAGCTTTGTAAATAATAATCATCCATATGAAACACATTCCCACCCAAATCCTTTTGAAGCCTCGCTGCAAGTGTAGTCTTACCTGCAGCACAATTTCCGTCAATCGCAATTAAAATAGGTGTCTCATTTGTACCCTGTAAATATTTTGATACAGTATTTTTAATTTCATCATAAGAATATTTCATTTCATACCTATATAGTTTCTATAGCTGTAGTCCTATGTTTTGCAAGATAGTACATAATTGCAGGAATTATGATTAACTGTCCAATTATACCCGGAATTGCATTAATAAAAGCACCGGCTATAAACATCTGAAGCGTAAGTCCTTTGCCAACCATCTTAAACAGTATGAAGGTTACAACTCCCCACACTACTCTTCCTGAAAGCATAGCCACAATTAAAGCAGGGTATGCTGAGCCTTTACTTTTCTGAACAACCACATAGACAAGTCCCGCAACCGCACCATAGGTAGCAAGCTCAAATGCCATTGCTGTAGCTATAGGAAAAAGGGGTGGCATACTAAATATAAAGCTTCTTAAAAGCGGTGTTATAAATCCTGCCAAAGCTCCATAGCCTGCTCCGCAAATAAGGCCACATATTATAATTGGAAAATGCATAGGCAGGAGCATATTACCTATCATAGGCACATTAGCCGTTATCATGGGTAAAGTAAGCCCAATGGCTATAAATAATGCTGTTAATACCATCTTTTTATTTCTTATCATTCTTCTTACCTCTTTACTTTCTTGTTGATTCCCTTATAATCAACTTAAAAGGAATCATCATTATTACATTTATGTCATTTCCATTCAATATTCTGTCTACTATGAATTTGGCAGCCTTCTTCCCTAGTTGTTCTTTAGGAATACTGACTGTAGTTAGCATTGGTACAGAAAATCCTGCCATCGCAATATCATCAATCCCTATTACTGAAATATCCTTCGGAATCTTTATATTTTCCTCAGTCAAAGCCTTTATAGCTCCCAGTGCAGCCAAATCATTACCGCAAAACAAGCCTTCAGGAAGAACACCCTTATTTAAAAATATCTTCATCTTGTCATAAGCTGTTTGAAGTCTAAATGAGCTTTCTATAGTATAGTCATCAACTTCTCTGCTAAAACCTCTCTGTCTCATAAAGTCTTTGTATGCTTTGTATCTTGCTTCACTTTTTGTTTCTCCAAGATAAAAAATCTTCCTGATTCCAATACTTTCAAGATGCTTAAGTGCCAACATCCCCGCTTCGTATCCGTCACAAATTACCTGGTCTATATCGCCATCTATCTTATTAAGTCCTACATAAACCACATATTTATTATACTTACATACAAGAGTAATAATCTTTTTATCAGGACGTCCAAGAATAATAACTCCATCCACCTTTTCATTCTTTAGGAAGGTCTCCAGTACCGCCTGTGGAAGTCCTTTATTATAAATGGAATACTTCATAATAAAGCCCTGTCTTAAAAGCTCTGTTTCAAGTGCTCTTGATATTTCTGAGAAAAAAGGATCGCTTTGGTCTGTATCAGCCCTTGCAAATACACAAGCTATTGTTCTCAGGCTGTCCCGTTCAGTTTCACTGCTTCTCTTTAGGAGTTGGGCTGCTGTATTCGGCACATAGTTTAACTCCTTTGCAGTCTGCCATATTTTGTCCTGAAGCTTAGAATTTGCGGCCTTTACCGAATTACCATTTATCACTCTTGAAACTGTAGACACAGATATTCCCAGTTTTTCTGCAATATCTTTAAGGGTTGTATTTTTTTCCATGGTTTTCCCCCTGCCTTATAAGGTAAGCTTATTGTAACATATATTTAGGCAAATTAATACGCAAACTTACGCAAACGTTATCATATTGTTATATAAAAAGAAGCTGCCCTGATTTCAATTCAAAGGCAGCAATATACTCTCTACAATAAATAATAACATCATTCACAAGTAAGCCGAACCTTAGGCTGTAAAATTAGCGGTTACAGCCTAAGTACTGAGTTTAAGTACATTAATCCCCTATTATTCACTCTATAGGTCACAGGCTCTTATTCTGCACACTACAATAGGATAAACCTCTTTCAATCTGTGACTATGGGTGATATTACTTCAAATATCTATCCGCAACAGGCATTGTATCATCTTTCATCATAAGATGAACTGCCGCAGTAGTGAAAGTTCTTGGAAGAGCAAGAATATTAGGATTCTTTGGCAGATATTTAAGTCTTGCATCCTTAAGGGCTTCTTCAAAGGTATCTCTTGTCTTTAATCCCATTGCCCTGGCATATCCCGGTTTTTCAGCCCCTACTATATAGATGGCAGAGGTATGTTTTTCAGCCAGATGTCCACAAGATATCATGCTGAAGCCGTGGAAAGGATGAAAGGCATTTGCATAACGGTATTTTCTGATGTACTCCTCATTAGTTGCAAAATACTCACCATATCTGTTAAGGTCAACCAAAGTATTGCCTTCCTCTTTGAAAAGTTCAAATAACTCAGGCAGGTAAGGCCAAAGCCTCTCGTTAAAATATCCGTTACAGGTACTTGAGCATATAAATACACAGTTGTCGCTCATTATCCTCTTATGACGAATAACCTGAGCTGATAAAGCCTGCATAAGCATAATTGGGTTTGTCCCCATACCGTCTCCGTAATGGAAGAACTGAGGCATGCCAAATACAATTACATCATATTTTTTCTCTGCAAAAGGCACATAAGTCCTCTGATTTCCCATTACCCATGCTTTTTCCTGAACTCCATCTGCCGTACCTGAATTTATTTCAATCTGCCTTGACTTTGTATCAAGAACTGCATCACAGCAGAAAAACTTCTTTCCCATACATTTTTCCATATATGAGCCAATCTCATCAAACTTATGACGCATTGCAGAGCTGTTATTTACCGGAACAAAGTCCTCTCTGTGCATTACCTTTGGCACATGGTGGCTAGCTATGGAACGCCAATGTGTAATACCTGTTGCACAATGCTTATAGCCGCCTGAATAACCTCCATAAGGATTGCCCTGTGTATGTCCTATAAGTACTGCAAAATCAGAATCGTAAACATACTTATTCATAATGACAGGATCACCCTGAGGAGTCTTGCCTAAGTCTACAAGATGTTCATAATCCTCGCTATCATGGTTGATAATCTGACCTGTATGTATGAATTCAAAAAACAATTCATCACCAAGTACGCCTCTTATCTCTTTTTCGGTATTTTTCCTATGAAGCCCGTTTGAACATATAAGTAGGATATCTTCTTTTTTAACTCCTGCATCATAAAGTTCCTGAAGAATTAGCTTTATAGAAATTTTTCTGTGTGATGTAGGCTGCTCCCCACCCTTTACTCTGTCCGGGAAGATGATTGTAACCTTGCTTCCCTCCTTAACCTGCTTACTTATAGGCTCCATCCCTATTGGATGTCTTATAGAATAAAGTGTTTTCTCTATAAGAAGCTCCTCCGGTATATGAGGTGGATCTGCCACAGTCTCACCCGGTATAAATATATCTGTATTATCAGGCAATTCTGCCTTCATAAAGCCATGTCCATATTCAAAATTTAAGTTCATGTTTACCTCCGATTGTAATAATTATCTTACTTATTCAAATTTTTAGTATTCTCCTGCTTTAATCATATTGTCAAACAACACATAGTCCGATACAGGCGGATCTACTTCTACCGCACCTGATTCTATAAATTGTTTCTTCTGTAATTCATAATATTTTTCGATACTTCCATCAGTTGCACCTTTAGACACTTCCTTTCCTGTAAGCCATTTAGCATCTGATCTCTGTGCAAAAACAACACTATAATCCTGTGCAGTTTGTGCCGCTATATACTTTGAAGTTTCTTCAAAATGGTCATTTGCGGCATAATCCATTGCCTTGAACAATGCTCTTGTAAACCTTAATATTATGTCTGCATTTTTTTTTGCATAATCAGGGATAACCACCCAACTGTCAAGAGAAACTGTTTTGTCGGAAAACGTCATGTTATCAGTTAGTTTTACTGCACCCTGCATTTCCTCTAAGATTTTAATTGTATTCGGTGACCAAGTCGCACAAGCATCTACTGAACCGGATAACATTGATGTAACTATAGTCGCTGCATCCATGTCTATAGCCTCAATATCATTCATTTTCATTCCTACTTTGTTAAGGGAATTAACAAGGATATCCTCACTTGAACTTCCTGAGGAATATGCGACCTTTTTGCCCTTGAGTTCTTCAACTTTAGTAATTCCGTTCGCCGCTATAACAGCATCACTATTTGAAATGTGTGAAAGTGCAATTATTTTTGCTTTACCATTTATACAAAGTTTGTGTGCACCCTGACCAATAAATCCTATATCTATACTTCCTGACTCCATTGCTGCTATTATGGTAGGTCCATCCTGAAACTCTACAAGATTTACTTTTAATCCTTCTTCTTCTAAATATCCCTTGTTAATTGCATTTTCAATTGCCCAAAGACTACAATAGTTTGGCATATAGGCAATATTTAGTTCTGCTGTTTCAGTCTTGTTCTCAGACGTTAAAGTCTTCTGCTTCTTATCTGACGCTGTACTAACCGGCTTATCAGTCTTTTTCTCTATTTGAGACCCACAACCTGTAAGAATTACTGCTACAATACACATAATTACTGCCATAACTTTGACTATTTTTTTCATAAATACCTCCTTATGTGATTTATTCGCTAATTACTTCTATTATTATAACCATATAGTCATATCTCCCTTTGGTTAAAATAATCCCCATGTGTAAACCTTACATTAACCCAGATACAATCTTATTATCTCCAGGTATTCCTCCGGATAAAAGCCTATTTCTCCTGAGAATCTGGTCAGTGCAATAAGTCCTCCGTCTACACCTTCTATCTTTGAAATAGAAGCAGCATTATCACTTTTAAGTCCTCCACCATAAAGCACAGGAACGTTAACAATTGACTTTATAAAGTCAGCCACTTCTTTAATTTCTTCGGCTGTTGCCGGAGTTTTTCCGGGACCTATTGCCCAAAGAGGTTCATAAGCTATTTTTACCTTAGTAAGGTCTATCCCCTTTAAGCCCTCTTCTATCTGGAGTTTAAGCACTTCATTCCAGGAAGTCTGTCTTTCTTCAAGACTCTCTCCAATGCAATATAAAGGTGAAATCCCGGCTTCTATGGCAAGTGCGATTTCTTTATTTAATATCTTATTAACTAAGGTCTTATCTTCTTTACCCGCCATAGAAAGCAGGTTATTCTTATCTTTTCTTTCTTCAAAATGACCTATAATTACATCTTTCACACCAATCTGTTTCATTGCTGCCGCTACTCTGTGAGTTGTAAAGGCACCAAAGTTGCCGCCTTTACTTACATTTTCATAGAAGATTCCCTGGCAACCTACGGATAAGGTATCGTCAGCAGCTTCTAAGGCATTAAATAAATGTAGTTCAGGAAGATACATTACAAATTCTGCATCTGATTTTGCCTTGATTTCCTTTAATGGCTCAAGCACCTTTTTTATTATATTGCTTGACCAGTTTTTTATGTCTGTATCACCGTTTACACCACCGAATTCTCTAAGTACATCAAATCTTTTTAAATTAAGATATAAATACTTTTTCATTATTTCACCTTACTTTCTACTATTGTAGTATTCTGCCATTTCGCAAAGAGTATGAGTCTTTACAAGCGGCATTTTACCAACACTTCCAAATTTAACAATCAGAGTTCCTACTGTTTCCTTAACTGCCAGTTCCACTTCCCTAACTATCTCAGCCACACCCTCATTTGGAACATTTCCATACATAATTGTATCCATAATCGGATGTAAATATGCTCTCGGATCAGAAACCTTAGGATTAGTTTCAAGAAGGTTAAATATTTCATCACAATACTGTACATTTTTAAGTTCAGGTCTGTTCTTAAATAATTCCCTTACATTTCTTGTAGTAGCAAGCCTTATATCTGTGTCGACATTTATCTTGTTAATTCCACTCTTTGTTACCTCTACGAGCTGATTTACATCAATTCCGTAAGCATTGGTTATATCTCCGCCCAGTTCATTTATTTCTTTAACTATATACTGAGGAACTGTTGAAGAACCATGGCTTACAAGGAAACCGTCGATTCCCTCATGTCTCATTATCTCTTTAATTGCAATTGCAATTTCTTTTCTTATAACTGCATTTTTGCCTTTATTTGGTCCATGCATAGTTCCATAACTTATTGCAAGAGCATCTACCTCTGTCTTTTTAAAGAAATCCAGAGCCTGTAAAGGGTTGGTATAACTGCTTTTTTCGCTGAATACATCATCCTCAACTCCTGCAAGCACTCCAAGTTCGCCTTCTACAGACACTCCTCTTTCGTGAGCATATTTTACCACTTCTCTGGTAAGTTCCACATTTTTTTCATAAGGAAGACTGCTGCCATCTATCATTACACTTGTATAGCCCCCATCTATCGCAGCCTTGCAGGCATCAAAGTCATTACCATGATCTAAGTGTAATACTACAGGTACCTTGCTGTTTTCTGCATATTTTCTGACCGCATCACCTATATTTTTAGCTCCCTTTTTCTTGTCCTCAAGTGTGCATTTTGCAAAATCAATACAACCACCCATAAAGCCATTGGCAAGGTTAGCTCCCTGAATAATGGCAGGACTTCTTAATTCCTCATGTATCTCTACAAGAGCCTTAATCTGTGCTACCGAGTTTGCATTAAATGCACCCTGTCCATATAAATTCTCATCTGCCGCCTTTAAAACATCCCTCATATTTACTAACATTTTCATCACCTCGTTAATATTAAATAGTGTTTGCTTACTTAAAGCTTACCATTTCATTTCCTATGCTTCCAACAAGAGGCTCACACCATTTTATAAATTCTTCTGTCACTCCATTTTTAGCTTCATTTATAAAATTCTCCGGAACCTTTTTTTCAAACATCATAACTTCTTTTATATCTACAGCTGTAGTAGAAATATTGTAGCCATCACCGTTATTTCTTGACAGGGCTATCATCTTGCCACTCTCACCTGATATTACAGCTTTTGCCGCCTCTTTTCCCACCAACACAGCCTCTTCTACATCAACCTCACTTTGAAGTGTAATCGAAGCCCTGCCTAAGAGTCCCGGCTTCTCGCCTCTTGCTTTATAGCCAAGCTCTTTAATTACCAGATTGGCAAGGTGTGAGCTGATGTCTCCGAAGTAGGTTGCACGCCCTACCTTAAATATAGGCTTTACTATAGGCTTACCCTCTTTATCACTCAGACCTTCACTTGCAACAACCACTATGCCCGACTTAGTCTTAAGCTTCTCCTTAACATCCTCAAGGAATTTTTCTTCCGAAAATGGTATTTCAGGCAAATAAATCAAATCCGGTGCATACCTTCCTGTTTTATCTGCAAGAGCACTTGCTGCCGTTATCCAGCCTGCATTTCTTCCTGAGGCTTCTACCACAACCACATGGATAGGTAAGCTTTCCACATCATAACAAAGCTCCCTTACACTGGTTGCTATGTATCTGGCTGCACTACCAAAGCCCGGACTATGATCGGTAATTGCCAGGTCATTATCCATAGTCTTGGGAATTCCAACTACAGATATGTCTTTATTTAGTCTTTTACAGGTTTCATATAACTTTCCACAGGTATCCATGGTACCATTACCACCGTTGAAGAGCACATACTTTATATTGTACTTCTCAAGTATAACTATCATCTTTTCATAATCTTCTTTTTCTAAAGGATCTCTTGATGTGCCTATAGCTGTTCCCGGTGTTTGTTTTAAAAGTTCAAGCTTTTCATCTGAAACATCTGTAAGTTCAAGTAATTCTTCCTTTAACAAACCTCCGGTTCCGTTCTTAGCCGCATAAATTTTTCCTATCTTACGTTCTGCCTTTGCATAGACAATAACCCCATATAAAGAAGAGTTAATCACAGCAGTCGGACCTCCGCCATGAATAACTATTAGATTATCTGCCATATAGCTCCTCCCATTTATTTTACATGATAAGTAAGTTCAAATTCCTTTACTAAGCCTTCATATTATATCATAGCATTTACGCAAACATTTTCTATAAAAAATTATGCAAACGTTATCGTTAATAATAATACTGATATAAATACCCCCTATAATCAGCTTTAAAACATCAATATCAATATACTATTTTTATAATTGACTCCCACCAAATTGTATGTTAAATTTGTCTTATACAGAAAGTATTCAGCAATTCTCTTTGAATCATTTACAAAGCAGATAGGGGAAATACTTTCGGATAGGGGGAAACTATGATTAAACTAAAAACTGCAAAAAAACTATTGTCACCGGTAACAGCTGCTCTGATGGCTGTTGTACTCATCCAGCCTGTCACTTCTATTAAGGCTGCCGAAACCAAATATCCTTCTAAGATAATTGCGGATTATCAGAATGAAGGCAATGACATTTACAGCAAATATGATGATGTATTTGAATATTCGGACGGGTTGGCCGTTGTTAGAAGGGGAAGTAAGTACGGCTATGTAGATGCAAACGGCAAGGAAATAATTAAGCTTAAATATGAGGCCGCCGAGGATTTTAATGATGGACTTGCAGCTGTTATGCTCAAAGGAAAATGGGGATTTATCAACAAAAAAGGAAAGACAGTTATTCCTTTTAAATACAGTTTTGTCGGTAAATATGCCTATGGAAGAATAGCCGCTAAGTTTAAAGGTAAAATGGGTTATTTAGATGGCAAGGGAAAGGTTGTAATTCCTTTTAAATATGAGCGAACTTATAATTTCCAAGGGAACCTCGGACAGGTAGAAAACAACTATAAGACAGGCTATATCAACAGAAACGGAAAAATTATTACTCCTATTAAATATGATGAACTCTTTGCTTTTGATGAAGGTATGTCTCTTGCTGTGTTAAATGACAGATATGGTTATATAGATAAAACCGGTAAAGTTGCCATCAAGTTTAAGTATGATAGGGCTTATGCTTTTAGAAATGACTTAGCTATAGTTACTGTTGACGGTAAATCCGGCTTCATAAACAGACGCGGTAAAGTTCTGGTACCTATCAAATATGACGAGGTAAACCTTTTTGAAAACGGGCTTGCTAAAGTTATGATTGATGATAAGTGGGGTTTCATTAACAACAGAGGCAAGGCAAGAGTTCCTCTTAAATATGATGAAGTCCGCTCCTTCAATGATGGTTATGTTCAGGTTATGCTTGACAATAAATGGGGGTTTGTAAATAAACAGGGCAAGGAAGTAGTTACACCAAAATATGATAAGGCCTATGCTTTCTATAACGGATTTGCCTGTGTATCAAATAACAATAAGTGGGGCTTCATAGACAAGACCGGAAAAGAAATTACCGAACTCAAGTATGATGAAGCATATGATTTCTACAATAACTATGCAAATGTATCTATTAATAAAAAACAAGGTCTTATAGATATAACCGGTAAAGAAATTGTTCCTACTAAGTATGATACTGTATATGCTTTATTATATAGTGATTTCATTATTGTGATAAATAATAATAAATTCGGTTGTTTAAATAAAGACGGTGAAGAAATCATAGAACTAAAGTATGAAGATATCACTGAATTATACGGAGACCTGATAGCACTCAAGCTAAACGGAAAATGGGGTATACTTAACTCAAAGAATGAAGTAATCCAGCCTTTTAAGTATGACAGTATTCAAGCAGTAAATGATGATGAGGCTGAAGCTAAGCTTGATGGAAAGACCTTTAAGATAGATTACAAGGGAGAAGCTACTCCTAAGTAATACTAATAAAGAAACAGAACAAAATTTTGAAGTAAAATAAATAATGCTAAGTCTGAGTTATAAGCTTTGACTTAGCATTGTTTTATAATGTTCTTACGAAACTTTTTTGAATTTATCAAAGTACAAGATTTCCGTTAGGATCCGACGGTCTTAATGCAACAAGTATTCCTTCTATAACACCAATGACAGAAGGGAGTCCTGTCCAACAAAAAATAAGGCAAAGAATACCCAGTCCCCATCTGCCGGCATAGAATTTTTGTCCTCCTATTCCACCTAAGAAAATAGCCAAGAGAACATATACAAGCTTATTAACGACCCTGCCAGAAGCATAGACGGGGCCTACACCTTGTTGTTGATTTTGTACCTGCGGATTATTTTGTACCTGATTCATATTTATATTTATTCCACCCGCCGGAAAATCATTTCTTCTTTCAATCCTGCTTACAATAGTTCTGGTATCCGTCCTGAATATCTCCACCTCATCTCCTAAATGAGGAACAAAGTTTAAGTCAGAAGCACGGACTTCTTCGATAGTATTGTAATCAGTTCCGATAGAAATTATATCATTGCGAACTTCAATAATTTTTGCCATCTCTAAATACCCTTTCAATATTAAATGCTTGATATACATTATATCCGCATATATAAGCAATGTCAATAAATTTGGTCTTAACAAGGTTTTTCTCGGATAAATTTACTTAAATCCTTGAGATAACAGCCGGTATAATTTCTCAAAATAATCATCATCTTCATTTTCAATTTCTTCCGCAACCAGGTCAGGATAATCGGTTATAATGCCTTCTACAGGCTTGTGTAGGTATTTTGTTATTGTCTCGCTGTCATTAATTGTCCATACAAAGATATCCTTGCCTTTTTCCTTAGCATCATTATTTAATATATCATTAAAAGTAAAATCTTCTATTACAAAGAAATCCACATTTTCATCCGCAAATACCCCAAACTGCAAAGCTATTATATGGCCTGTTTCTATTTCCGGAGCAAGGGTTTCTATCTCTTCCATAATTTCCAGATTGCCGGACATGGCTTTATAAGTTCTGTCAACATTCAGCCTCTTCATTTCATTTATAAAAAGCTCCGCATAGTTTTCAGGTTCACCGCCATGTGGCTTAAGCTCTACCAAAAGCTTCATGTTCAGCTCTTTTGCCCGTTTTACAAACTCCTCAAAGGAAGGTATGTGGCTCACAAAGTCACCCTGCCTTATAGTAAGCCCTACAACCTCATCAAAATTCATATCCTTTACTTTTTTCTTTATACCTGCAAGACGTTTTAAATTGAAATCATGCATTACTACGAACTTATTATCTTTTGTTAAAAGTATATCAACCTCCACGTAGTCCGCTCCGGCCTTTGCAGCTCCCTCCAGTGCTTCTATAGAATTTTCCACACCTTCCCGGGCATAACCTCTATGAGCTATTATGAGAACATCATTATTAAGCTCCGCAGAAAACATCTGATAGCCTACATGCCCAAGTACAATTATAAGTATTATACTTATGCAGGCAGCAAGTTTCTTTCGTTTTTTATTCCAAAACTTTCATATGGCGCAACTTTGAAAGAAAGTGGCTCGTCATTGTCTATTATAAGCTTCACTATGGAAGATATGATAACCAACTTGGATATTACTATGAAAAAGAAAAAAATTATACGGGTTATGGTATAAAAGATGCTGTTATATACAGCCACCTTACCCGATTCATCCAAAAGCTCAAATATAAAAGTATTTAAGCCCAAGAAAAATCCCCCGACAAAGAGCATAATAAGACCAAATTTAAGCCATATCAGCATCAGTTTGAATTTGCCTTTTTTAGTAAATTCAAAACTTCTCTTCATATTGTATGAAAACGGACGGTTATTAATAACTGTTAGCGGAACGGAAAATATCAGGCGGAGATTAATGTAACCGCAAATAAGGAGAAAGCTAATATATATAACCTTTCCGCCTAAAGTTTTCATAAGTTCCTCGGTTATGAACTTAGGTATAAAAAATTTTTCCGAAAATACCGAACTCATTCCCAGGTTAGACAGTGGTATCATTAAGACAAAATATACTACAAAGAAAAACAGTTGCTTGAAGTTAAAGTTCCTCCATTTTAAGAAAGCATTTTTAATATTTTCTTTCCATAAAAAATGCACTTTTTTATATGAGCAGTAAACCATAAGAGTTAAGACAGAAAACTCAAACAAAGTAAGCACGCTTAGTAACATAATAAATATAATTAACAGAATAAAGCTTAAAGGCTCATTAATTATGTCTATAAAATTATGCGCAGTGAAGTTTTCCTGACCTGCACTTACAAGTGCCAGTTTGAATATAAATCTGAGTAGAAAACTACCGGCTGTAGTCAACATAAGCTGTAAAAGTACAGCCTTGGAATAATATGTAAATTTATTCTGATTTATATTTCCCCTCACAGCCTTGCTCAGTTTTTTGCTCTCTATATACATATGGTTCCTCTTTTATTTTTATGTTTAACTTGTTATTCAGTCCCCTCCAGCTCTTTTAATCTCTCTTTCGGAAGCTTATCCCCGCAGTCAAGGCTTACAAGGCTCTCTGTTTCGGTAAGAGCATTGGTAAACCACATTTTTGCTTCCGCCTTATCATTAACTCCAAGATAATACTCCCCAAGCTCATAGCAAAGCTCAGAAGGTATTGATACTCCTGCCGAAGGCTCGGCAGCAAGTGCAAATATCCTTGAGGAATATTTAAGTAAACAAAGCGTATTTCTCTGATATCCGGCTGCCCTGATTAAAACAAGAGCTGCCATTACTACCTCATCCACACTTTCCCTTATTTCTATTTCCCTTGAAAAATACGGTTCAGCTTCAATAAAATCACTCTCATCTCCTGCTATGTAGAGTTCTCTCACATACATTTCAAATAAATGTTTACTAAGCTTTTCTCCTGATTCTATAAGCTTCTTGTAGCAGGAAAAATCACGCTTGCTGTGATTATTTTCAGGTGCATGAGTAATTTTAATCTCACTGTCATAGACTACAGTCTCAAGCCTTACCTGTTCATGCAGAGGCTCTATCCATTCAAAGGTCCTTAGCCTTTTGTACAGCTTAGGTCTCAGTTCTTCATCATAGTTGTACGTAGTATTAAATTCCAACTGGTTGGTATATATCATTTGCACTATATCTATTTCAGGAAGCAGACATTGTTTCAACTCCAAAAACTTTTGCCTGTTTTCTTCGTTTAATATTTCATCAGCATCGGCTGAATATATATATTCCATAGTTGCCTTTGAAAATGAAAAATTCCTTGCATCAGAAAAACTTCCTGTCCAGGCAAAATCATAAATCTTATCTGTATATCCGGCTGCAATCTCCTTGGTTGAATCAGTAGAACCTGTATCTACTATGATAAGCTCTTCATACAGCCCCTTAAGAGAATCCAGACAGCGAGCCAGAACTTTTTCCTCATTCTTTACTATCATACACACGCTAACAGTTATACTTTCCCGCATACATCCTCCCAATCAGCTTTATAACTATGCTGCCTCAACTTTACTCTTTGTGGTAGATATAAAAATCATAATACAGCCTATAATTGTAATCACAGAGCCTACCATCATCATTCCGTTGGTTCCGTACCTGTCTATAAGCACTCCTCCGAGCATGGATGCAAAAACTATTCCCAATGTATTTGCCATAGTCATATAGGCTTGTCCCTTAACTCTGTCACATTCTTTCACAGCATAGTTTGCATAATATACTGTTGCCACCACAAAGGTAGCAAAACCGAATAACTGACAAACCTGTACTACGTATAAACTTATAATATCAGGCACAACCAAGGTAAGAATTATCTTAAGCATAATTCCGACACTGCCCACCCTCACCCATACAGAACTATCACGCTTTGCAACCATATAGGCAAAACCGAACATCACAGGTATCTCGCACACGGCCGCTATTGACAGACAAATACCCATATTCACATGAGTTCCGCCTTTAAGGGTAACTATTTGAAATAAAAATACATTTATCAGATTATGTCCCACATAGGCACAAATAGCACCCAGTACAAACAAAGCTATTTTAGGATACTTGATTAAGAACGGTTTTGTATCTGTCTTCCTCTCTGTTCCGCTATCTGCAATTCTAACAGCCTTCTTAAAAGGAAATAAAACTGTACCTGCCAGCAGAATAGATGCAGATAATATGGTGGCTATAGGAACTATACTAAGATTATCTCCCTTGGCAAAGATACCCATTGCATTTACTAAAAGAGCATACATCATTGATGCAGTTCCTCTTGCAGCCCCATAATTGATTTCCTTCCCCTGATTCATCATTTCCATAGCTATGGAATTTGTCAGCGGAACCATAAGCTGCATAATAGATATCAGCGAGCCGAATATTATGCCAATAGCAAGTACAAAATTATTGCCTAAAGCAAGCAAAACCACTGCTAAAACAATCTGTAGCCCCGCAAACATAATAAGAAGGGTTTTAACGGACTTACTTTTTTCTTTATCTGCATAACCTGAAACTATTGCCTGTAAAACTGCTGAAATTATGCAGCCTAAACCTGAAATTATTCCAACTTTCGTATTGGAAAAACCCTTTGCAAGCAAAAATACCGATGTGTATCCCATAAGAGGTGCATACATCGCCCACATGCCTATTTGTATAGCCACATAATTAAGTGTAAGATTCTTCTTTTCTTCCATTTCTCCACCAAGTCCTCAGCTTTATATTTTACATCCGGTCAATATCATGATAAAACAAATAAGCGCGATTATCAATCATATCTTTTATTCAAATTAGAGTTTTATTTACACGGAATTATAAGCAGATATTCGGATATTTAAATGATATTTACTTATATTTCCCCTTTCACAAGCCTTTTAAAAACTTCTCCTCTTTCTTCAAAGTTCTTAAAAATGCCATAGCTTGCAGCCGCAGGACTCATTATACAGGATTTTCCTTTTTTGGTAAGTTTTTTAGCAAGTTTTACCGCCTCTTCAAGATTATCTACAAGATGAAGCCTTTCCGAGTTGTTAAGCTCCATATAACCCATTTTCACCTCTTCCTTTATCCTTGCTCCTGTAGTCTCCATAAGGATGATATTTGGCACAGTCGAAGTTTCAAGATATTTAATAAGAGGCTCATAATCTATCCCTCTGTCCATCCCGCCTATAATAACAGTGTCTGTGTCTTTTATTGTGTTCATGGCTTCTATTGCTGTGGCAGGAATGGTGGAAATAGAGTCATCATAAAATTTAATTCCATCAATATTTCCCACAAATTCTAGGCGGTGCGGAAGGGTTTTATAAGTTTTAAGCGCCTTGTTAAAGCCTTCCACAGATACTCCCAAATCCGTGCAAACCGCAAAAGCTACTGCGATATCAAAGAAATTATGAAAGCCCTTTAAGCTTATTTCATCTTCATTTATTCCTGTAGTATAGGTTTTGTGAGATATAAAGTCATCTTCTACAAATGTAGTAACATGCTCATCATTTTCAAATACTTTATCATCACGATTAAAATCATAGATTACCGTAACAGCTGACTTTGCCTCACCTTCTTTTGGGATAACACCTGTACCGCAGTAAAGTTTATCTTTCTCACTCTGATTCTTGTAGATATTTTCTTTTGAGGCCCTGTATTTTTCAAAGCTTCCATAGTGGTCAAGATGTTCGGGGAAAACATTCAGGTACACTCCTATATGAGGTGAATATTTCCCATATTCAAGCTGGTGGCAGGAAAGTTCAAAAACTATTTTCGTGTTTTCTTTTATTTCATCTATCAGGCGAAAGGCTGGAATACCTATGTTTCCGACCAAAAGAGCATCAAAACCGTTTTCTTTTAACTCATGGTAGATGAGGGTTGTGGTAGTACTTTTTCCCTTGGTACCTGTTACACCTATGGTCTGACTTCCGTAAACCTTTAGGAAATACTCAGCCTGAGATGTAATAAGTGCTTTGTACTCTGAAAACGGTTTAGGCAGGACTACTCCCGGACTTTTAAACACTATTTCAAATTCATCTATATGAGCCAGATAATCTGTCCCTGTAATAGTCTTGATATTTGATACAGCTTTACCTGCTATTTCAGTAACTTCTTCTATGTTAATCTCATTTTGGTCTGCTATAGCAAGCTCACTTACTCCGCCTGCCCTCGCCACTACTTCAAGGTTCAGCTTTCCTTCTCTGCCAAAGCCCAGAATGAGTACCTTTTTCCCTGATATTTCTTCTTTTAATGCCTTTATAAGCTTATTTTCCATGAGTCTGCCTTTCTGACTTAATTACTCTCAATAACTCTTTTTACACCGCTTTAATCTTTACCGCCATTACCTGACTGTCTTTAACCGCTATCATCCTATGTGCTATATTAGCCGGTATTTCAAGCAGTTCAAGGCTTTTTAGTGTAACAGCCTCATCTGTCATAAGTAAAATTTCGCCTTCTATTACAAAGATTAAAATTTCTGCCTCATTTTTATACTCAGGCACTTCATTGCCGGCTTTCAAAGATAAATGTACTACCTCATATTTATCTTTACTTGTAACGATTCTTCCAAGCAAGGTATTCGGATCTAAAAAATGTTTTTCCATAGCTATTCTTCTCCTGTTTTTCATTAACCTAATCTTCATTCCTTAGGAAACCTGTAATGCCCCACTATATCCCCTCTCGTAGCAAGTACATCTTCTTCGTATCTAAGCTGCCAGGGATCGTTATGATGGATAATGTAAGGCACTCCGTTCTTATTTCTTCTGTCTGAAACCAAGGCAATGTGTTTCTTAAATATAACTATATCTCCGCCCTGCCATTCTTCTATTTTGTTTACGTCAGTAGTAAGAACCTGTGCATTATGTTCAAAATATACTTTTAAGTTTCTTACTCTTCTAAAGTCTATATTGGAATCAGGCTTGTCTATATTATAGTTCTTGATATTCTTTGCAATATCTTCATCTACAAGCTTTTGCAGGTCATAGCCCGCAGCGAGAAACCCCCTTGCAACCACATCTGTACATACACCGTACTCATCAGTCGGATAGCCACCTTCATAATACTTACTTTTATATTTTGGCCTGGTTTCTACATAGGCTAAGGCTCCCATAAGTATATCACTTTGGTCGTCTATTTTATCACCGTCTTTATCCGAAGGGCTTATATATTTTGTAACAGCCCTCTGATATTTATTTTCAAGTTTTTTTGCTGAGGTATGTTGATATCTTAACAGCATATATATTCCTATACCTAAGACTATTATCAAAACGGAAATAAGGCAAACAGCAAAAATTTTTATTTTATTATTTTTCATATCCACCTCAACAACTTTCATAAACAGCGGTACTGTAAGGCAAACTTCCCTTTCGTAAGCTGTGCATCCCTCGGAGAGATTTTTCTTAAATAAGATGATGTGGGTGTCAAAAGATATTTTTTATTAAAGAAAAATAACAGAGGCACCTGCCTTAATTTTATTAAAACAGATGCCTTATTAACTATTTATTCCCTATCAACATCTATAGGTTTATGTTATCACTAATAACTGCATTTTTCAATGCTAACATTTAATTCAAATTACGGTTAAAGTAAACCGCCTATAGCTACGAAAAGCGGAGCAAATACAACAGCAACTATTGTCATCAGTTTAATAAGAATATTTATAGACGGACCTGAGGTATCTTTGAAAGGATCACCTACCGTATCACCTACTACCGCTGCCTTGTGTGGATTGCTTCCCTTTCCTCCGAAATGCCCTTCTTCTATATACTTCTTGGCATTATCCCAGGCACCGCCCGCATTTGACATCATAATTGCAAGAAGTACTCCCGATGAAAGCGCACCTGCAAGCATACCGCCAAGTGCCTCGGTTCCCATAACTATACCTACGGCAAGCGGAGCCGCTATAGCCATAAGTCCCGGAAGTATCATTTCCTTAAGAGCAGCCTTGGTTGAAATATCTACACACTTTGCATAGTCAGGCTTAGATGTGCCTTCCATTATACCCTTATCTTCCTTAAACTGTCTTCTAACCTCTTCTATCATCTCATTTGCAGCCCTGCCCACCGAATTCATAGTCATAGCTGAGAACAGGAAAGGAAGCATGGCTCCTATAAAAAGTCCCGCTATTACAAGAGGATCCAAAAGGCTTATGGAATCAAGCTTTGCTACCTGTGAATATGAGGCAAAAAGCGCAAGTGCCGTAAGTGCCGCTGAACCAATGGCAAAACCCTTACCTATAGCTGCTGTAGTATTACCTACCGCATCCAGCTTATCCGTAATTTCCCTGACTTCATGAGGAAGTTCGCACATTTCGGCTATACCGCCCGCATTATCAGAAACAGGACCATAGGCATCTACCGCAACAGTCATAGCCGTAGTTGAAAGCATGCCCACTGCCGCAAGTGCTATACCGTAAAGCCCCGCAAAAGCATTTGCAACAAGAATACCTAAAGCAACACAGACAATAGGCCAGAGTGTAGACATCATACCTACACCGAGTCCGGATATAATAGTGGTTGCCGAGCCTGTCTGAGACTGCTCCGCTATCTTTTTAACATGCTTATAATCGCCTGAAGTATAGATTTCAGTAAGCTTACCTATGGCTATGCCTACCACAAGTCCTGCTATGATTGCTATCGCAGGATTATAAGAGTTTAACAAAAGCTTACTCATTATAAATGAGGCTGCGATAACTATAACACCGCTGACATAAGTTCCCGCATTAAGTGCCGATGCCGGATTACCTCCCTCTTTTCCTCTTACAAACATAATTCCGAGTATGGATGCAATAATTCCGATTGCCGAAAGAAGCAAAGGAAAAAGTGAACCCATAAGCGGATTAAGCTCAAATGCCTCCCCTATCTGCGGTGTAATCTTTGGAATAACCACAGCTAAGGTGATAGCCGAAATAATAGAGCCTACATAGGATTCAAATAGGTCAGACCCCATACCTGCCACATCTCCTACGTTGTCACCTACATTATCTGCGATAACAGCAGGGTTTCTCGGATCATCTTCCGGTATGCCTGCCTCTACCTTACCTACAAGGTCAGCTCCCACATCGGCAGCCTTTGTGTAGATACCGCCGCCTACACGACCAAAGAGAGCCATAGAAGAAGCTCCCAGACCAAAGCCTGTGATAACCTGTGCAGAATCCACTCCCATAGCTACAAACACAACTCCAAGGCCAAGAAGTCCAAGTCCTGTTACACATAGTCCCATAACCGCACCTGAACGGAAGGCCACCTTAAGAGCCTTTACCATACCGCCTTCTTTAGCCGCATTGGCTGTCCTTACATTTCCTTTGGTAGCTACCGTCATACCAAAGTAACCTGCAAGTACCGAAAGAAGTGCACCTACAACATAAAGTACAGCTGTAACCCAGCTATTTAAAAGTACTCCGATGAGCACAAAGAGTACAGCAACCACGATAACCATAGTTTTGTACTCACGCCTGAGGAAGGCCATAGCTCCCTCATGGATATAACCCGATATTTCCTTCATCCTATCGGTTCCGCTATCCATACTCCCTATCCATTTTGCCAGACTATAGGCAAAAATCAGTGCAATCACCGCACAAACCGGTACTGAAATTGTTAAAGCATCCATTCACATACCCTCCTCATACATAAAATTTAGCCTAAATTTGATTTTAGCTGTCGTTTATCTCTGCCTAGCTTTTAAATTTTAGTATGTTTTTTACTAAAAAGCAAGTATTTTATGGATATTTATGATAAATATGCTTATTTATTCAGAAAAACATTGTTATTATTTTAACATTTTCGATATTATTATCACATTTTCACAAATCTTATCAGTGATTACAACAAATTTTTACAGTTATCTGTTTAAAACATATTTTTTATGTTTTTCTTACTTCCGGTCATCGAAACGGGGAATAGCAAACCTGCCATTCCCCTAAGTATATTTATACCAAATATTTCATTTTATATTTTTGCACTTATATCTGTTTCAAAAAACTTCTTCATAGCCGCTTCAAGATAATAAGTATCTTTTACACCTCCGCTCTCATAAGGTGAATGCATAGCCCACTGTGCCATACCTATATCCACCGCATTTAATGATACCTGAGCATTTGAGATATTGCCAAGAGTAGAACCTCCCGCCACGTCTGAACGGTTAGTAAAGGTCTGAACCGGCACCTCGGCCTCAGCACAAATATCTCTGAATACCGCACCTGACACCGCATCTGTAGTGTATTTCTGGTTAGCGTTATACTTGATAACCACTCCCTTATTTACTACCGGTCTGTTGCAAGGATCAGCCTTTTCGGTGTAGTTAGGGTGTACCGAATGGGCATTATCGGCAGATACCATAAAACTCCTTGCCACAGCCTGAAGATAGCTTTCCTCATCTCCGCCCAGAGCCTTGTTTACACGGGTTAGCACATCCTTAAGGAAGGTGGAAGCAGCCCCCTGTTTTGTACCTGAGCCAACTTCTTCATTGTCAAATACACAGTGAACCGCAATGTTATTCTTATTCTTAGCCTCTATTATGCTCTCTGCCCCCGCAAATACACACTGAAGGTCATCCAGCCTGCCTGCCGCTATGAATTCATTGTTCGCCCCCCAGACTGTACCTTTTACCCTGTTTGTGAGGAAAAGGTCTGTATCAAGAATTGCATCTTTTGAGACACCAAGCTCTTTTGCAATTATATCGTATAAAGTCACATCTGAGCCGAGCTCCGCAAATATCGGCTGAGTATCTGTCTGCGCATTATACTTATAACCATCATTAGCTTCTCTGTTCATATGGATTGCGAGATTCGGTATCATTATTATATCTCTGTCTATATGAATTAAATTCTCCTCTATCTTTGTGCCCTTTTTCACCATAACCCTGCCGGCTATACCGAGCGGTCTGTCAAACCACGGTGCCATAAGCATTCCGCCATATTTCTCTACATTTAATTTAACAAAATTTTTCTCTGCAGTAATCTCAGCATTTGCCTTAATCTTAAATGTCGGAGAATCACTGTGGGCTGCTGTTATATTAAATCCCTTAAAATCCTTTTTAGGTATCTTAAATGCTATAATAGAAGAGTTATTGCGGGTTACATAATAATTCCCTCCCTTCTTTACTTCAAATCTTTCCTTCTCCGATAGTCTCTTAAAGCCGGCATTTTCATACATTTTACCAAGTGCCGCTATTACATGAAAAGGACTTGGGTTGGCATCAAGAAAGCCAATCAGCCTTTTAGACGCTTCTAAATATTTATCCATAATTTCCTTCCTTTCACAAATTAAATATTACAGATATTCTATCAAAACTTTTTTTATCATTCAAGTTCTATCCCTTTTATACCCATATCTACACCTGCTGACAGTAGGTAATTTATCAAGATGACTATTGAAAATTTTTCAATTACTGCTATACTTATTAAGCAAAAGAGTAAAAAATAATCCTATTTTATCGTTTCCTCCGTCTGCGAGGATTTAAAAGGAAATATTATATACTTCAGCAATACAAAGAAGAGGTAATTATATGAAAATTAAAAAGTTGTTTAGTTTTCTTCTTATCTTCTGTATTCTATTTCCAATCACTTCCTGCTCCACCAATATAATAAGACCGATAACAGAAGATACCGAAATAACTCTTTGGACTTATCCTATAGGTGATTGGGGGAATGAAGCGGTTGTAAACGAACTTGTCAGAGATTTTACTGAAGTTAATCCCGAAATTACCGTAAAAACAAAATTTTTGGACTATAAAAGCGGTGACAAGGAAGTAGAGGAGGCTATTCGTTCAGGAAAAGCTCCCAATCTCATACTCGAGGGGCCTGAAAGACTTGTGGCTGATTGGGGAAGACGCGGACTGATGGAAGATCTTGCAGACTTATATACAGATGCATCTAAGGACATATACGAAAACGTGGTATTCGCCTGCCGTTCAAGTGACGGAAAATTCTATGAATATCCTTTATGTATGGCTACTCATTGTATGGCAATCAATAAAAGAATTTTTGAAGAAACAAATGCCTTACAATATGTCAACCTTTCAAACTACACCTGGACTACCAAGGATTTTTTAAAGGCTGTGGAAACTATCTACCGCCATGGATACAAAGATGTCCTAAAAATATACTGCAAGAGTAAAAGCGGCGATCAGGGAAGCCGAGCTCTTGTGAACAATCTTTATGACGGCACATACACAGATGATGAACACCGTTCATATACCATAGATTCTTCCAAAAACATAGCTGCTCTGTCCGCACTCGACTCCTGTCAGGGTATATCCATTGATTCTGATTTAAGTAGCAGTGATGAAATAGACAAGTTTAGAAAAGGAGAACTGGCTATATCAATCTGCTGGAGCCCTTCTCTGCATAATGATACTACCTTCGGTCAGGCGGGAAAAACTGTTAGCGGTGATGAAATAATTCCTATGCACTTCCCTTCTCCGAATGGTTCCTCTAAACTTGTAGGAGGAATCTGGGGCTTCGGAATTTTTAAGAATGATGATAAAAACAAGATAAAAGCATCCAAGATGTTTATTGATTATATGGCAAACGACGAAAAAGGTGCAAGAAATGCAGTCAGAATCAGCCGTTTCTTCCCTGTGCACAAAGGACTCACCGATGTCTATGTAAATACCGAAATAAGCAGCACGATGGATTTGTTCTCAAAACACTTTATGTTAAATATGGGAGATTATTATCAGGTAACCCCCGGCTGGACAAAGGTTCGTTCCCTGTGGAAAACTGCCCTTCAGTCGATATCAAAAGGAGACAACATCAGAAAAACTCTCAGAGACTGCAATTCTAAGGCTAACAGTATTGCGAAAGAATCAAATTCTAAGTAATTGACAGATTTTTTAACCGGAATATTTCAAAATACTTTTCCGGTTCAACAGAAAGAACTTCCATAAAATGGAAGTTCTTTCTATATATAACATATTTACAATTATTATTTCTCACTGATTATAGTTCCGGCTCTGCCCTTTATGCCAAGCAGTACCTTGTCTAAGGATGTAATTATCGCTCTTTTTTCTACACCTGTAGTCACAAACTCAACTGCAGCTTCTATTTTAGCAAGATCCAGTCCTTTTTCAAAATTTCCCTCTTCCATATACTGTTTAGCCTCTTTTACCGTAATCTGAGATAGCGGCATTTCATCAGGACTTCCTTTATGAACAATCAAATTGTCTTTATTTGTTAAGAAGATAATTTCATCAGCTTCAAGCATCTGTCCAAGTCTTGCTGCAGTAAAGTCCTTCTCTATAATCGCACTTGCTCCCTTGAGGGCAGTTCCCTGCTGCATAACAGGTATTCCGCCTCCGCCGCAGGCTATAACCACCTGATCAGCCTCTACAAGGGTTCTTATAGCATCTATCTCATAGATATCAATCGGCCTCGGCGAAGGAATTACTCTTCTGAAACCTTTCTCCTCTTCAACTACAAAGTTCCCTTTGTTTACCTCTGCGTCTGCCTCGTCACGGTTCATATATCTTCCGATAACCTTGGTAGGATTGGTGAATGCCTTGTCAAAAGGATCCACTCTTACCTGAGTAATAATGGTACAAACTGTTTTGTAAATGCCCCTGTTAAGAAGGGCCTCTCTTATACTGTTCTGCAAGTCATAACCGATATAGCCCTGACTTAAGGCACCACAAACAGACATAGGTGCTACAGAAAATTCCGGTTCAAGTCTGGAGTATTCAGTCATTGCAGTATGAAGCATTCCTATCTGCTCCCCATTACTATGGGTTACAACAACTCTGTAACCTGCCAGTACTATATCAGCTATTTTCTCAGCCGCCGCCTTTACATTTTCTTTCTGCTTAGGTATGGTTTTTCCAAATGCATTTCTTCCGAGTGCTACAACGACCAGTTTCTTTTCGTTTTCCATAATCCCTCCAAACAGAACATTTCAACCGTATTTATCCATTTTTATTTAATGCTAATTATCCTTAAAGAAGATTTGATAACATAAAAATACTTTATTTCTTTAAGCGCGGCAATACCTTCATAATTGCGGTAAGTACAACAAAAAGAAGAATACTGTCAAGCGGTATCATAATAAGGTTCTTAACCATCCTTGCAGGCATGAGCGACATAAATGCCTCTCCTCTTTCAAATGCCATAAGGTAGGTGCTAAGACCCGCATTGATAAAGATTTTTACCAAGCTCTGAGCAAATACTATCCTCATAAAGCTGACAGGTTTTTTGTAAAGTACGGTACCGAAGACAAGGCCTGCAAGCACTGCCACAGCCGTATATCCCGGGTTAAATGTTCCGGTCGGCTTTAGTATGAACTTTACTATGTCCATAACTCCGCCATATACAGCTCCTACTGCAGGACCAAACATAAAGTCTGCAATACGGTTGGGTATCCAGGCATAGGTTATTGTAAACGGCCCAAAAGGTATGGTGGCAAACATCTTAAGTATAATACTTAATGCTCCCATAAGGCCGCATAAAATAACAGTATGCAGACTCTTAAATTCACCTGCCGATGACCCAAAGGTTTTTGGCAGGGCTGCGGTTTCTTTTACAAAGTTTACAGGAAAACCAACAATTCCCTGAAGCTCTGAAAAAAGAAAGTTTTTCTTAGTTGCTTCTTTTTCGTTCATCATCTTAACCTCCTTTGCAGTTTATCCATACTACAAAAGAGTATAAGAATACATACTCTGATGTAACAGCGGGATGCGAAAACCTCACCGCGAGCATTTAACTCTTCGTCCTGCCGGCAACTCCCCGTCCGGCTGGCACTTTACGCTAGATTTTCTACTCTGCTTTGCATGTTTATTTGTAACTATTAAAGTATAAGGTAGAACTTTTCCTCTGTCAAGCAAGTAAATGCAGAAACCATCCTGTTATACTAAAAGTTTCGCCTGTAGCTTGTCACATAAGCGACATCTTCATAGCCGCCGCAATGCAATATCGCGGATAGTTTTTTATTGAATAAAAATTTCGAAGAAACTTCTTATTCAAATAAAAAAAGCCCCTACCCGGCAGACTATTCCACCAAACAAGGACCTCTGAGTGCGTCTTCAGGGGCTCGAACCCTGGACACCCTGATTAAGAGTCAGGTGCTCTACCAGCTGAGCTAAAGACGCATAAGTTTTGTTGAACGCAAGAAACATTATACACTATGCTTACAGAAAATGCAAGAAAAATATTAAATAAATTTTGCACTATTTTAGATGTATATAACAAGAATTTGTTGTGTATTTTTAAAAGTGTGCTTTCACTTACTTCGCACCTGATCGGTGCCGTAAGGCAAAATTCCCTATTAAGTAAGAACAATACTGCCGGACCACAGACCTGAGCCTGTAATCCGGCAAAGAATTTTAATCAGTTTTGCTAAGAGCCTTCTGTTTTTCCAGCTCTTCTCTCTTCCTCGCTCCCTGAAAAATCAAATCATGATAGATAAAATCTACTATAGCCGCAAAAGGTATGGCAAGCAAAATACCTGTCACTCCCAGAATTCTGCTTCCTACAATGATTGATATAAGAATCCATACCCCCGGTACCCCAAGGCTGCCGCCAAAAAGCTTAGGCTTCAAAACATAGCCATCTATTGTCTGTAGTATAATAGTAAAAATAATGAACCAAAGCGCATGTAACGGATTGACCAGTACAAGTACAAAGCCTCCTATTATAGCACCTACTATAGGTCCAAAGGTCGGTGCAAGATTAGTGACCCCTACTACCAGAGAAATAAGCACCGAATAAGGTATGCCTGCTATCGACATAAAAATGAAGTTTGCCACTCCAACTATAATTCCGTCTATTATGTCAAAGGCTATATATCTTATAAGAATACTGTTACATCTTTCCCAAAATCCAGCAAAAGCCTTATACTTATCCTCTTTGATTATGCGCTTCAAAAGCCTGCTGAAACTTCCCTTAAGCCTGTCCTTATCCGCAAGATAATATATAGCAAGAAACATTGCGATAAACAAGTCAAAAATTGCTTTACTTATGCTGATAGAGGTATTTAAGATTCCGTTAAAATTCTCAGGAATCTTCCTTCCTATCATACTCAGTGTATCATCACCGAATCTAATCAGCCCGCTTATATCTATATTACGTTTAGCCGCCTCTACACTTGCAGTCTTAAGAAAATGTTGCAGGCTTTCCACATATGTGTTTATATTTTTAACAAAGGTCTGGATACTTACAATTATCTGCGGTATCAGAGCGACCATTAAAAGAATTATGATAATGGCTATACCCACCAAGGCAGTAGTAACCGAAAGTTTCTTTTTTGTATTTTCATTTTTAATATCCGCAAATACTGTTTTCTTTAGGAATGTTACAAAGGGATCAATAATATAGGCTATTATAAGCCCTGTCACAAGCGGACTTAATATCTTATATACAACCTTTATTCCATTAAAAATATCGCCTAAATTTGATAGAAGAAAAAATAAAACCACTGCCGAACAGGTAGCAATTGTATATGCAACCCATCTTTTTTCCAGTAAATCTTTGTTAAACTTCATACAAGCCTCCAAACTACAGTATTATAAAAAATCATATCCCTAAAGAGCTGAGAGCCCTACAACACAGGATTCTTTTTTGACAAATAATTCAAAAATAATTTCTCATTAAACAAGAACAATGATATCACATGAAATAATGAAAAACCATAGAGAAAGTTTTAATTTTTTTTAACTTTACCTTTACAGTCCCCCCACTTTCGTTTAAAATTAATAAAACGCCAAAAATAAAATAAAGTCCAGCTAATAAATGTCAATACCTAAAAGGGAAAAATCTTATTTTTTATTTTAGGTAAAAAAGGACAGACTACCCCCTTGGTGCAGATGGCATTGAAAAAATTATGCAGCTGTATTACTCTTTGAAGAGTTGTATTGCCTGATGTGTTCCCGTGGAGTGATGATTTCAAAAGGCTTGCTATCCCTTAGTATGGCAAAAATCATATTGCATACCTTATGAGATACAGCCCCCATTGCCACAAGCTTTGGCTTTGATTC
>NZ_KI535370.1:307716-411696 GCF_000160035.2 Catonella morbi ATCC 51271 | reverse complement strand
ATTACCAATCTTCGCGAAGAATTAGCAGCCTGGGAAGTCGAGCGAAATATTTTCGCAGCAAAGGTCAACTGGCAATTTCGAACTGTTGATGCCAGAGTAAAGTTGAATTCATTGTATCCTAAGTTTACAACAGCTTCCAGATAGGAAGTTGTTGTAATGCTAAATATCAATGTGCCAGTACACTAGCAGCTATATAAGCCGTAACAGCAGTGATGACAAGTGCACCTGCCTTTACGATTACATTCAGAACAATGTACATATCACAGTTAAAATAAATTTTATTGGAAAAATTCTTTGATTTTTATTCCAAATTTTTAATAAACAACTATGCAAGATAATAGTGTAAATTACTTAAAGTTATGTTATACTATTAGGAGCGAAAAAAATTTAAGGAGGAACCTATGAAAAATAAATTTTTTGTTATCTTACTTAGTGCAGCTGTTGGAATATCATCAGTATTCAGTACTGAGGTTCTGGCCGCAGCTAAAAGTTATTTATATACATCTAAAAAACCCGTTTCTAAAAAGACAATTTATGTTGGTGGAGGCAGTGTTAAATTAAAATATAATATAAACGGAAGAACAAAAGGTATAAAAGGTACCTGGAAGTCCGATAATGCCGGGAGAATTAAGGTAAGCAAGAACGGTACCTGCAAGGCGGTAGGGAACGGAAAAGCTACGGTGAGCTTCACATACAGATTTGGAAGGAAGACTTATACACTTAAATGCAAATTTACTGCGGAAACCAAGGCGGAGGAAGTGAGCCTTCTTAATTCAGCCAATACTACCGACGAAGTAACTGTTGAAAGTGGTACTGATTACAAATTCAAGGCAAAAATTAAACCTGTTGAAGAGGCTGTTGAAATAAACAGTAAAATTAAATCTACAGATAAGGTATTTTACCAGCTGTTTGCAGATGAAGACTGTACGCAGAAAACTAAACTGGGAACCATAGATTCCATCGGTGTTTTTTCTGCAGGCGAAAAGGCAGGAACCTTGTATGTAAGAGCTTCTGCAAAGAAGACCAAAAAGGCGGAAGATGATGTTGTAAGTGATGTTATTAAAGTAAATATCACTGAGGCTAAAACGGATGACGAAGCTGACAAAAATAAGGACAAGAAAGAAGAAGTGCCTAATGCCGGCAAATTACAGCCTGCAAAAATTGAATTATCAAGCAATGCTGTCATAAGGGATTTAAACGGGCAGAACAGTGTATTTTTTGCAGATGTCTATTATAAGATTTTTGACGGAAACGGAAAGGAAATTACAGGCAGCCCTAATATAGTTAACAGCAGATTTACTGTAACCTGGAAGGGGAACAGTATACAGATGAATGAATTGGGGGAACCGGGAAAGGTAACTTTGATTTTACCCGCCAATACACCTAATGTACCGACTCCTATAGGAACTTCAGGAGAGCTTAAAATCAGTTATAAAAATACAAATAACAGTGAAATTACTGATACAAAAACTGTAAGTGTTGTACCGCCTTCCTTTATTACTGATGCTGAATTTAAAGGAGTTTACAGATGTGTATACAGTACAACAAATGCAGCCATTTCTTATGAAACTGTATTGGATAAAGATGTAATAAAGCTCAAAAACGGCGATGAAATAAAGGATTTTGGCAGCTATGCCATGATGAATAATCTGCCTGACAGTTATTATCTGCTCATTAAGGCAACAGATAATTACGGAAATAATATAAATTCAACCGGAATAAGAGATTTTAAGTTAAATGTAGATGTTACGGGAAGTGCAATTATAAGCCTTGATACGGTTCTTGAAAATGGAGTTGAAGTTAAAGAGTCCATCCGTCCGATAACCGTAGACGGAGTAAGCTATCTTACTTATCCGCTCAGGGCAGGAAAAGTTAAGACGGGTGAAATGAATATTACTATCCAGGGTGGTACTATAAGAAAAGTTATAAAGAAAATGATAACTGACGGAAGTTCACTTAAGGCATTTTTCATTACAGGAAGCACTACTTATGTAGGTCAGGATAATATAATTCCTTTTGTGCTTTATACTTCAAGCGGAACCGCAATTAAGGAATACGGAGAAGTGTTGTACTATCTTGGAATTGCAGATCAGGATCCGTTGGGAGTAGGAACAGTAACCCTGTTTCCTGACTCGAAAGTTTTGTCCTCTGCCAAGGGTTCGACGTTTTCAATCAGAAGAAATCCTACCACTAAAGAGGCAGAAATTCATTATATGCCAAATTTCAATGTACTTATGAATAACAATGTCATACAGGATTACGGTACAGATGAAATAACCGTACTTAAGGGCTATGGGCCTGATCTTGAGAGAAAGATACCGATTGTGGTTAGCAAAATGAGGCAATAAGACAGATGGGTAAGAAAGTAGTTAAAATATTTATATTAACAACTATAATTGTTATGTTGTTTATAATCGGTGTGCTTGCTGTATATATTTTTAGATTTAAGGATATAAGTAAACATACACAGAATGAAGCATCTAATATAAAGAAAGAGACTAAGTATGAAAAAAACGGTGTTTTATATAAGTCTCTCCCTAACGTCGAAAAGGAAAAAGTGATTAGAGGAGTCGTCTTCATTGGGGACAAGGAAGATGAAAAGCTTATAAGTTCTGCATATTTTGTAGATTTTAATAAGAAGGAAAATAAAATCAGTTTTTATAATATTCCGGGAGATATGATGTTTGAAGTCTCTAACGAATTGTATAAAGATATCTCCACTTCTCTTGCAGATATACCACAGGTGGTTAAACTGTCACATTTGTATAAATACAGTAAGAGTAAACAGGGGCTTAAAGCCGGTATGCTTATGCTTGAAGATTATTTGGGCTTAGGGTTGTCCCACTATCTTTTTCTAAACAGTGAGGATGCGGAGAAAATATTTTATTTTAATGAAAAGGGTAATTCTACATTTTTACAAAGTTTTGTATATGATATTATAAATGGAAGTAATAAAAATAAATCCAAATTTGTAGCTTCTGTTTATAATTATAAGTTCACAGATATTAAGAAAAAGGGCTATGTGAATATATTGAAAAAGCTAAAAGATGTAAAGACTGAAAATATTAAATTTACAACAATTAAGGGTGAGAAGCTTGATAACGGAGTAGTTATAAATAAAAAAATGATATCACAGAGCTTATCATCAAAAAGTGAATAAAATCAAAATCTGATTTGAAGGAAATAATAAAAAGAGAGGTTATTTTATAACATGATTCAGGCAATTACAAAAATGCAAAAGTCAAAGTACAGAAAGTTTTTTGACGTGATTTTAATTCTTTTAGGAACCTTATGTATGTCGGCTCCGGTTAAGCTGATTTATGAGCCTATGAAGATGGTTATGGGAGGTTTTGGAGGCTTTGCAATAGTTGTAAAGTATTTTGCCGAAGGTTTTGGCTTAGACATTCCGGTATGGTTAACCAATGCAGTACTCAATATTCCGGTATTTATTATAGCTTTCTTTGTAATCGGGAAAGATTTTGTGGCTAAAACTTTACTCGGCGCAGTGTCTTTCGCAGTTTGGCTTTATATTATACCTACTTATGATATCTGTGGAGGAGATTTTCTTTTAGCAGTAGCAATAGGCGGTCTTATGGATGGTGTGGGTATAGGACTTATTTTCCTTACCAATTCTACCAGCGGCGGAACAGACATGGTAAGTGCTATTCTTCATAAGTTTTTCAAGCATTACTCGGTTCCGACTATTCTTTTTGTAGTAGATGGCCTCATAGTAGTTCTCGGTGCATTTGTACTTGGTTTTAGGAATGCTATGTACGGTATTATTACTATTTATGTATTAACAAAGATTTCAGATACTATGCTTGAAGGTGTGAAGTTTGCAAAGCTGGTTTATATAATTTCAGATGAATACGAGAAAATAGCAAGTCTTATTATGAGCGAAATGGACAGAGGAGTTACAGCAATTTCAGCAAGAGGAATGTATACCAATAAGGATAAAAGTATGCTGTTTTGCGTAGTTGGTAAAAAAGAAATTGTCAAAATAAAAGAAATAGCAGCAGTAACCGATCCAAAGTCTTTGATTATAGTCAGTGATGTAAGGGAAGTATTTGGAGAAGGATTTGTTGAGTATAGTCATGACAGTGCTGTGAAATAAGGAGATAGATTTCTTTTATAAATATCAATTACTGTATGTGTGAAATTCTGATTAAAAATTAACTCTGATTAATAATTAGTGCAAAGTTATATAAAACGCCAATTATTTACGCCGTAGGTTGCAAATAGGATAATCATGCAGTCTTATTATTTAAGGAGGGTTTATGCAGAAAAGAATTAGGAAGTACAGTGGTATTAAGAGCGCGGAAGTGTCAAACCGTGAGATTAAGCACAGAGAAATAGCCAGATATGCGGCTACACAGGGCTTTGTGCTTCTAAAAAATGATGGTTTGCTTCCAATTAAAAATGAAACTAAGGTGTTTTTAGCGGGTTCGGGTGCAGTCCATGCAATAAAGGGGGGTACAGGCTCAGGAGATGTAAACGAACGAGAAGTTGTTAATATTTTAACAGGATTAAAAAATGCAGGGGTTACTGTTATAAATGAAGAAGACATTCTTGCTTCGATAGCCGACTATGAAGAGGCACTTTCAGAATATGTTGACAAGATACTTAAAAATATGTCAAATATATCAAGTCAGGACTTCTTTGAATTATTTTTACGAGAGAAAAAGAGAGATTTTAAGAGAATATCCATTACTAAGGATAAGGTAGAAAGTTCAGATGCCGCTGTTTATGTTATTAGCCGGGTAGCAGGAGAAGGTAGGGACAGAGTATTAGAAAAGGGTGATTATTATCTAAGCGATGTAGAGAGTAAAGAGCTTGAGGAGCTTGGTAAGCTTACAGATAAGATTGTAGTTTTAATTAATGCAGGCGGGCCTATAGACGTAAATGAGATATTAAAAAATAAAAGTGTAAAAGCAATAATGAATATCTCACAGCCGGGTATGGAACTGGGTAATGCTGTGGCTGATTCATTGCTTGGAAAGGAAGTCCCAAGCGGCAAGCTTTCAGATACTTGGGCACTTGAGTACAAAGACTATCCTAATGCGGCAACCTTCAGTCATAATAATGGTGATACAGAAAATGAAAGATATACTGAAGGCATATATGTGGGTTACAGATATTTTGACAGCTTCGATGTAAAGCCTGCATTTCCTTTTGGTTTTGGACTCTCTTATACTGATTTTAATATTTCAGAGTACAGGGTAGCTGTAGATAACGGTGAAATAACAGTGGAAGCGAAGATTAGCAATACCGGTGATAAATTTAATGGCCGCGAAGTTGCACAAGTTTATATTGCTTGCCCACAGACAGGAATTAAGAAGGAATTTAAGCGTCTTGTAGGATTTAAAAAGACAAAACTGCTTAAACCGAATGAGAGTGAAGTAGTGAAGATTGCTATTTCTTCCAAGTCCCTTGCTTCGTACAACGAAGAAGAAAGTGCCTGGATAGTTGAAAAGGGTGAATATGGAATATTTATAGGCAATTCATCCGTAAACAATGTTTTAGCAGGAGTGATTGCTGTCAGTGAAGATTATGTAATAGAAAAGACAGGGCACATTCATCCTTTACAGGAAAAGTTGGAAGAAATAGTAAGACCGGACGAAGTAATAAAGGAACTTACGACAAAATGGAAGGAAGAGGCTTGTGCTAAGGGAATCAGGGTACTTGAGTTTGTTCCTACGGAGGAAAATAAGGCTCCGAAAGGACGTGAAGATTTAGACAGTATTGCAAAAGAACTTGCAGTAAGGCTTACTGATGAAGAGATTACAGGACTCTTAATGGGTGAGATAAGTAAAGGTCAGGATAATATAAAGGATAACGAGTTAATAGAAACCGGAATTTGTGTACCGGGAGCAGCCGGAGAAACCACCTGTGCTCTGGAAGAAAAATATGGTATTCCGGGTATATCTATGGCTGACGGGCCGGCCGGACTAAGAGTAATTAGGAATTATGATGTAGACAGAAAATCCGGTAAAATTTATGGTGTTGATTTGATAGGAAGCCTTGAAGGCGGATTATTCAGAAGAGAATATAAAAATGAAAATGTGGATACCTATTATATGTATGCTACGGCCATACCTATAGGAACTCATCTGGCTCAGACTTTTGACGTAGATTTGGTTAAAGAACTCGGTAAGCTCGTCGCAGCTGAAATGACCGAATTTGGTGTAGCCTGGTGGCTGGCTCCGGGACTTAATATTCACAGAAATCCGCTATGCGGAAGAAACTTTGAATATTATTCGGAAGATCCTCTGCTTTCAGGTACTATGGCGGCGGCTATAACTCTTGGAGTACAATCTGTGCCGGGAGTCGGAACTACTATCAAGCATTTTGCCTGCAACAATCAGGAAGACAACAGAATGAGTTCAAACAGTATAGTTTCAGAAAGGGCTCTCAGAGAGATTTATCTGCGAGGCTTTGAAATAGCTGTAAAAACTGCTCAGCCTATGTGTATAATGACTTCGTATAATCTTATAAACGGAATACATACAGCCAACAGCTATGATTTGTGTACTACAGTGGCAAGGGATGAATGGGGATTTGAAGGAATAATAATGACAGACTGGACTACCACAACAGCGGGAGGAAGCAAACCTTTTGCTTGTGCTATAGCCGGAAACGACCTCATTATGCCTGCAAACCGGATAGACATAGATAATATAATGGCGGCTCTTAAAGATGGTTCACTTCCAAGAAGTACAGCCGGAACCTGTGCCGCAAGGCTTATAAAAGTAATTTTCCAGACAATTGGGATGGAGGATGTAAAGGCATATAAAGAACAATTTGGATTTTAGAATGGAAAAGCTATGATTAAATTACAGGTTGTTGAGGATGAAGCCCCAATCAGAAACGGAATATTAAAGCATGTTCCTTTTACGGAACTTGGTGTAGATGAGGTAAAGAGTGCTTCCAGTGCTGAAGAAGCGCTGGAAGTTATGAGTGAGTACAAGCCCGATATTATAGTTTCTGATATCAGAATGCCGGGAATGGGTGGAATAGAGCTTTGTAAGACCTATAAAAATAAAGCTAAAGACTGCCAGATTATATTTATAAGTGGTTTCTCGGATAAGGAATATCTCACTACTGCAATTTCCTTAGGTGCGGTAAGCTACATAGAAAAACCTATTGATATTGAGGAATTGAAGTCCTCTATAAAAAAAGCTGTTGATGCAGTAAATAAATTAAACAGACAGAGAAAAAATCTTTTGCACAGTGTACTTAACCTCCCTCGGGAGGCTGTTATAGATTCTTTGCAACAAAGCGGAGATACAGAAGGATTTTTTCTTCCTCTTCTTTTAATTACCAAAGAGGAAGTTGTAAGTGTAAGTGCGATAGCCAAAAGGCTTGTAGAAATTTTATCTGCGGAAACTAAAGAAGACTATATTACTCTTACAGATTCTTTAGGAAACAATGTTTATTGTATTCTTTTTAAGAGCGGAAAAGCTTGGACGGGCGAAACCGAGAAATTATTGGGTAAGATTATGCTTTCTTTAAGAAAGGAAGATGAACAATGGTTTCTTGCCTTTGGAAATGAAATGAAGGGATTTAGCTGTCCTTTACCGGAGGAGTTAAAGAAAGAAATTTCAAGGCTTAAAAAACAGCTTAACAGTCTGTCTTATCTTGGCTGGAATAATATATCATTTGAAGAAGATGAGACTGCTGACAGATACTTAAGTTTGTCAACAGTTGAAATTGCAGATTTTCAAAAGATGATAAATGCCGGTGAATCCGATAATATGATAAAGTACATAGATAACCGGTGTGATAAGCTTATAAATGATAAGGCAGCAATGAATCTTTCTGTAAAGAACATCTTTTACACCTTACATAATATGATAGAAAAGCATTATGGAGGCAGTACGGAAGATACGATATACGAAGGAAGTTATGTGTTCATAGAAGAAGCCAGGTCGATAAATGAGATTCGTGACTATGTATGCAGCTATATAAGAGAGATAAAAAATATAAAACAAAATGTTTCAAGTCATTATATTATTAAGGAAGTGTGTAGTTATATAGACAGTCATATTTCAAAAACAGACCTTTCGATAGGGGAACTTTCAGAGGTTGCCTGTCTTGCACCTACTTATTTAAGTGCGCTTTTTAGAAAAAAGACAGGAAATACAATAAGTTCATACATTCAGGAAACAAGGATAAATAAGGCTTGTGAGCTGCTTAAAAATCCTGCTTACAAGCAGTATGAAGTCGCAGAGATGGTAGGCTATGATGATGCCAAGTATTTTGCCAAGGCTTTTAAGAAGAAGATGGGGCTTACACCATCAGAATATAGGGATAATATGCCATGAAACCGGTAGAAAAAATAAAAAATAAATTCAATGCACTACCTTTAGGAATAAAAATGCATCTGTCTTTTGTGCTTCCAATAGTTATACTTTTGGGAGCATTACTTTTAGGCATGGGTTCGGTTTTTGAAAATCTGTATAAAGATCAGATTAACTACAGCATTGAGAGGGCAAACACTCAGGCGGATGCATTTATCAGTAATTATCTTAGTAACCTAAAATTTATTGTTGACCAGATAAAGTCGGATCAGGAAATAAGAGGGATACTTGAAGATAAAGACTTTGGGAAAAAAAGAGATTTAGGGGAGAATTACAGAGAGTTTTTAGCCTTGAACTCTGCTTTTCAGTTCATTGGAATAGCCCATCCCAACTATAAATTAGGAATGTTTCTTAAAGATAATGTTGTATATACCAATAATTTTCACTATTTTTATCCTGAATCAAATCTCTCCGAGATTTTAGACTCTGCTTCGAAGAATACTTATATGGTTATGAAGATTAAAGATAATATAAAAGTAAATGAATACCTAAGCTTTGTAACCAAGTATGATATAAGGAAAACGGACGGAAATACAGAAACCTATGCGATTATGTCACAGGTAGATATAGAGAAGCTAAAAAAGGTGCTTGACAGCGCAAAGAGTGTGGAAGGTGCACTTATGTATCTGGCTGATGAAAAAGGAAAAGTGCTCGTTAAGCCTGCAAACAGAACAAGTATAGAACTGCCTGATGACATAGAATATAATGCAATGAGGCTTGTAAAGCTTCGTGATGGGGAATTTTATTTCACTCAGAGATTAATGGAAAATAACTGGCGCATTGTCAGTCTCATTCCTAAGGCAGAAGCAGAAAAAAAGAGCAGTATTGTGGTAATTATGTACATAACGGCTATTTTGATTATGATTGCCATAGTTTATACCATTTCTTTAGTATTTTCAAAATATTATTCAGGAAAAATATTTGCGCTCAAAAAACGGGTAAATGATATAACAGAGGGCAATTTATCCGTAAAAAATAAAAAGACGGATGCAAGTACCAAAGATGAAATGGATGAGCTTTACAATAATTTTGAATTTATGGTATCTGAAGTAAAGAGGCTTATGAAGGAACAGTATAAGCTTGGTAAGGATGTTACAAGGGCTGAAATGAGGGCTTTACAGGCTCAGATTAATCCGCATTTTCTGTATAATACCTTAGATTTGATTAATTGGGGTGCACTTGATTACGGAGCAGAATCGGTAGCAAAGATAGCCAGGGATCTGGGACAGTTTTACAGACTGAGCCTAAATCATGGAAGTGCTGTGATAAGTATAGCGGAGGAGCTTCTTCATGCAGAGAGCTTTATAAGGATTGAAAATGTACATTATGAAGGTGCAATTCACCTTGAAATTGAAGTTGAAGAAAACATAAAACAATATGCCTGCCTTAATATTCTTTTACAACCCTTTGTGGAAAATGCCGTAGTGCATGGCATAGCTGAACATCCTGCCATAAAAGAGATGCATATAAAGATTACGGCTAAGAAGATAGAAGATGATATAGAATTTCACATCATAGATGACGGAGTCGGAGTGGACAAGGAAGAAATAGAAAAACTTCTTGAAGATCTTCCTGTGGGAGGATTCAGAGGCTTTGGCATAAATAATGTAAACTTTAGGCTTAAGCTCTGCTATGGGGAGGACTATGGTATAAAATATGATAATATTAAGCCGCATGGTACTGATTTAACTATAAAAATAAAAGCTTTGACAATAAAGGAGTTAGAAGAAACTTTGATGTAGATACATAAAAATTTCCCCCTTTTCTTAAATTCGTCTGTGTAAAATCTAAGAAAAATGGATTAGAATTATGCCAATAGGAAACCATATGAAATTTTATTAGATGGTTAAAAGGAGGAAAAGAATGAAAAAGAGAATGTTGTCTGCTTTAGTTGCATCCTGTCTTATTGTAGGAAGTCTGGTTGGTTGTGGTGGTCAGGGTAATACCGTTAAGACCTCAAATACCTCAAATACAGCAAGTACTGCAAAGTCAGGGAGTGCGACTAATAATTTTTCGGAAGAAGTAAATCTTACTATGTATGTAGTAAGTGATAGACCTGCGGGACAGGACCTGATAGATGAGAATTTCAATAAACTCCTCAAAGAGAAAATGAATACAACCCTTACTATCAACTGGATTCCTTGGTCGGATTTTGCAAATAAATATCCGCTTTTGTTCTCATCAGGTGAAGAGTTTGACATGGCCTATACATCAAACTGGCTCAACTGGACACAGCTTGCAAGAAAAGGTGCTTTTATGCAGCTTGATGATTTATGGGAAAAATATGCACCTGATAATTTCAAAAATACGACTGACAACGCAAAAAAGCAGGCGAAGGTAGATGGCCACTACTATGTAATACCTACACAGCTTGCTACATATAAGGGCTATGGACCTATCTACCGTACAAAGTTTGATGATGGAAAGGAATATACTGAAGAAGTAAAAGACTTTGAAAGCTATGAGAAATACTTAGACTGGGTTAAAGCGAATGAACCTGGAATACAGCCTTTTGAAGTATATGCAGAAGGAACAGCCGCTGATGATAACTGGATGTACATCAATGGTTTCTGCAACTCAAAAGGTGCTACAAACGACTTCCTTTTCTTCGACCCTAAGGAAGCAAATCCTAAGCTTTTCACATATTATGAGTATCCTCAGGTAAAGGATTATCTTTCCATGATGAAGCGTTGGAATGAAAAAGGCTTCTTCTCAAAGTCAGCTCTGTCTGATACAGACGCAACAAAGACACAGAATGGTGTAGCTGCTACAAGGCTTCACAACATAGATACTTATGGAGGGTATTATTCAATGCATCCTGAGTGGAATTTTAAATTTGCTGACTTTGTTAAGTATGAGGCACATCTTCCTTATACACAGGATGCCCTTGCTATATCCCATACCTCAAAGAACCCTGAGAGAGCCCTGGCATTCTGGAATCTTGTAACCACAGACAGAGAAGTTTACGATGCATTTTATTTTGGTGTACTTGGAACAAGCTACGAGCTTAACGACAAGGGACGTTTCACATTGCTTGATACTAACAATTACAACACATCAGCTATGTGGGCTGTAAGAACCAATGAGTTTCACCGTATGGACGCTAAATACCCTGACTCCTACGAGACACTTCGTAAGGAATGGGAAGAGAAGATAAAAGCTGATGATACAGCAGAAAAATTCTCATCTTTTATTATAGATACATCTAAGATTGAGACAGAATATGCAGCTTGCAACAGCGTACATCAGCAGTACTGGTGGCCACTAGAGCTTGGTTATACTGATATCGACAAAGGTCTTGCTGAGTATGAAGAAAAGATGAAGGCCGCAGGAATTGAAAAGGTTAGAGCTGAAATACAGAAACAGCTTGATGAATATGTAGCGGGACTTAATAAGTAAAGTTGATATTTATAATATAGAAGAGTGCAGTACCTTAGGGGTGCTGTGCTTTTCTTTTATTATCATTATGTAACATATTTAAAAGCATAAAAATTTCCCCTTTTTCATAATTATATAAGTGTAAACTTTGACAATAAAAAGTTACAATTAAGAAAATGAAACAATGAAGAGGAGGTAACAATGAAATCAAATGGATTTTTAGCAGAATTTAAGAAAAACAAACCTCTGTTTGTTATGATTTTGCCTGCAGTTGTTCTTACTGTTGTAATGGCATATCTTCCTATGTCAGGACTTATTTTGGCATTTAAGAATTACCGTTTTGATCTTGGAGTATTTGGAAGTGACTGGAACGGTATAGAGAACTTCAGATATTTGTTTGAATCAGGTACAGGATGGCTCATTACTAAGAACACCATAGTTTATAACCTGGTCAACCTTATAACATCACAGTTACTTGCTATACTCATAGCAATCTTTATTTCGGAAATTAACAAGAAATTTTTCAAAAAAATATCACAGTCTTTAATTTTCTTGCCTTACTTTATTTCATGGGTAATAGTGGGAACCTTTGTATTTGCAATCTTTAATTATGAAACAGGTTTATTAAACAGCATAATCAAGGCTTTAGGCGGTGATCCGGTAAATGTATATGAGATGCCGGGAATCTGGCCTGTAATCATAGCCTGCTTCAACTCTTGGAAATGGTGTGGTTATAATTCGGTTATATATATAGCTGCCATTGTAGGCGTGGATGCAGAGATATATGAGGCTGCATCGGTAGACGGAGCTAATATTTTTCAAAGAATCAGAAACATTACTCTTCCTTCAATAAGGGCGACCATTATAACAATGCTTCTTCTCAATGTAGGGCGTATCCTTCGCGGAGATTTTGAAATGTTCTATCAGATAGTTGGACAAAACGGACAGTTATTCAACGCAACCGATGTTATTGATACTTATGTATTCCGCTCCCTCTTGCAGAACTCTAACTTAGGAATGAGTGCGGCGGCCTCGCTTTATCAGTCGGTATTATGTTTTGTGATAATTATAGTTGTCAATAGGATTGTGAAAAAGGTAGACGAATCAAACGCTTTATTCTAAAGGAGGAAAATATGGCAACAAAAAATAAAGATATGGAAAGCAGCGGTTTAGGCTCTAAAGTTAAACTCAGCTTGTCTTCAAAAATATTTTATATATTGGCTTATGTATGTGTAGGTTTGATGGCGCTTATCTGTATCATACCGTTTATAGTGCTGATATCGGGTTCATTTACTTCCGAGAACTATATAAGGACACAGGGATACAGCCTTTTTATAAATGAATTTTCAACAAAAGCTTATGAACTTATATTTAGGAATCCGATTACGGTATTTCGTGCTTATGGAGTATCTATCCTTATAACCGGAGTAGGAACTGTTTTAGGTACATTGTTAATAACTATGACAGCCTATGTAATTTGCAGAAAAGATTTTAAGTACAGAAACCATTTTTCATTTTTCTTCTACTTTACAACACTTTTTAATGGTGGTATGGTTTCTACCTATATTTTCTATATTCAGTATCTGAGATTAAAGGATAGCCTATGGGCGCTTATTTTACCGGGACTTTTTAATGTATTTTATTTACTCATAATGAGGAGTTTTGTAAATACTATTCCACCTTCTCTCATAGAAGCATCAAAAATTGACGGAGCGGGCGAGTACAGGATTTTCTTTCAGGTAGTGTTCCCTCTGCTTAAGCCGGGTCTTGCTACAGTAGGTTTATTTATGGCACTTGGATACTGGAATGACTGGTATAATGCAATGCTCTATATCAACAGTAATGTTAAGTTTCCGCTACAGTATATGCTTTATAATCTCCTCCAGCAGACTCAGGCTCTTGCAAGGATAGCTTCGCAGTCAGGTATTAGCGTAGCAGATTTACCTTCCAACAGTCTTAAGATGGCAATGGCGATAGTTGCTACCGGTCCTATCCTTCTGGTATATCCGTTTGTACAAAAGTATTTTGTAAAGGGAATTACAGTTGGTTCAGTAAAGGGATGATAATTAAGAAAAAATATATTGTTAGGTATTTAACGAACTAGGTTTAATGGTTTAGAAAGGTATAAGTATGAATACAAGAATAGATAAGGTAAAGGGTGTTAATTTAGGCAACTGGCTTGTGCTGGAAAAATGGATGAGTCCTGAACTTTTTGAGGGAACAACTGCAGAAGACGAATACTATCTGCCGACACAGCTTTCAAAAGAGGTGTATGAGGCAAGAATTCGTCAGCACAGAGCAGAATATATTTCAGAGAGAGATTTTGTGCATATAAAATCTCTTGGATTAAACTCAGTAAGAATACCGGTTCCATACTTTATTTTCGGAGACAGAGAACCGTTTATCAGTTGTGTTGAAGAACTTGATAAGGCATTTAACTGGGCTGAAAGATATGAGATTAGTATTCTTATAGACTTACACACAGCACCCGACAGCCAGAATGGTTTTGATAACGGAGGTATAAGTGGAGTGTGTAAGTGGTCAAGTGAACCTGAAGAGGTTGAATTTGTGCTTACCGTACTTGAAAGGCTTGCCAAACGTTATGGTGAAAGAAAAGGACTTTGGGGTATTCAGATAATAAATGAACCTGTATCGGAGGAGTTGTGGGATATGGTTCAAAAGAGATATCCCCCTGTGGATAAGGAAAAAGCTGAGGGTTCAGGTCCTGTCACAAGCAAATTCCTACGAGAGTTTTATGTAAATGCTTATGACAGAATGAGAAAATATCTTCCTAAGGAGAAGTATGTAGTATTTCATGATGGCTTCCGACTTAAAGAATGGAAGGACTTTATGAGGGAGGATAGATTTGAAAATGTAGTACTGGATACTCATCAGTATTTAATGATGGCTGAAATGCAGGGAGCTGCACAAAACCTGGATTCCTACGTAAAATTTATAAAAGATGTGTATGAAGCGGATGTAAAGGAAATGCAGGAGTATTTTCCTGTAATCTGCGGAGAATGGTGTCTGTTTAATTCTCTTGCCTGCGGCAGAGATACCAAGGGAGGTCAGTCTGTATTAAACGGAGAGATGGAAGACATAACTAAGGTGCTCAGTGATGAAGAAAAGAAGCATATTTATAAAACTCTATGTAAGGCACAACTTGCAGCTTGGAATCAGGGAAGCGGATATTATTACTGGAGTTACAAGCTGCTTACAGATACTGTAAATACAAAAGGCTGGGAAGGCTGGGAACCTTGGGATCTTGGTAGAAGCGCCGCCTTTGGCTGGTTTGAAACGGAGTAGATTATGATAAAAAACCCTATACTCACAGGATTTAACCCCGATCCCTGCATTTGCAAAAAGGGAGATGACTTTTATATTGCAGTATCTTCCTTTGAATGGCTACCCGGAATCCCTGTATATCATTCTAAGGACTTGAAGAATTGGGAATTGTATACTCATGTCTTAACATTAGATTCACAGGTTGAGCTTAGGAAGCTTCCGTCCGCAAAAGGAGTATGGGCACCCTGCCTTACCTATTGTGAGGAAGAAGATAGTTTTTATGTGATTTACGGCGTGATGAATTCAATGAATGCAAGGTATTTTGATATAGATAATTATTTAATAAAAGCAAAAGATATCAGAGGACCTTGGACAGAGCCTGTATACCTTCACTCTGCAGGCTTTGATGCCTCAATTCTTCACGATGACGATGGGAAAAAATACATAGTTTCTTTAGAATGGGAGACCAGAGACGGTTACGAAAAACCCGGTGTAATCTGTGTCGCAGAGTACGATACGGTAAACAAATGCTTAAAAGAATACCCTAAACGAGTGTATAACGGTGGTACAGACAGGGGATGTATTGAAGCGCCTCATCTTACCAAAAGAGGAGAATACTATTACCTTATGTGTGCAGAGGGAGGGACAGGATATAATCATTGTGTTACCATGGCAAGGTCGAAGTCTCCTTACGGACCGTTTGAAAAGGATCCGACGAATCCGATACTCACTTCATCACCTAATAATTCTGATGAAAGGGCGGACTGGGATCACCTGAAGCCAAAATACTATAATCCGGATTCAATCTTACAGAAGTCAGGACATGGAAGCTATGTCAATCTGGATGAGAAAAATGCATATCTTGTTCATCTCTGTGCAAGACCTTTTGTACCTGAGCTTAGATGTACTTTGGGAAGGGAAACAGCTATTCAGAAAATGATATGGACAGAGGATGGCTGGCTTCGTCTTGCTGATGGAAGCAATCTTGCTAAGCTTGATACAGAGGAAACCGGCTTGGTTGAATTTGATGCGGAAATACTTCCTGACAGGGATGATTTTGACAGAGAAGTTTTAAGAAAAGATTATTATTCACCAAGAATATTTCCAAGCGACTTTACAGACTACAAAAGTAGAAGGGGATTTGTTAAACTTCGCGGACAGGAATCATTATCCTCCCTCAACAAAGTAAGTCTGCTTTGCAGAAAGCTGCCGTCAGTCAATGTAGAAGTTTCTGCCGGTTTGGACTTTAATCCTGAGATATATCAGCATAGTGCCGGGCTTGTGCTTTATTATGACAATATGAACTATATTGCTATAAGAAAATATTATTCAGATACTCTTAAGCAACCGGCGATTGCAATTATTTCTTTGGAAAATGGAGAAAAGAAGGAGTTTCTTGATACAAGGACAGCCGTAGATGGCAGACCGGTTTGTTTTGAGCTTATAGTGTCTGAAAGAAAAAGCTTTTTTAAATGGGGCTATGAAGGAGAGGAGACAAAACCTATAGGACCGGTATTTGATACAAGTAAACTCTCTGATGAATACTGTAAATACGGCGAGTTTACGGGTACGATGGTAGGCATTTTTGCGGTTGACAGTATGTTCCATAAGAAGGAAGCTGATTTTGATTATTTTAGTGTAGTTGATAAAAAAGATCTTTAATCAGCAATTTAAGCAGGATATAAAATTTAATCTAAGGCATCTGTAGCCGACATAATCTCATATTATTGAGTTATACTGACTACAGATGTTTTCAGTTAATCGGATAAGGAGTATGGGTTATGGAAAATGAATTCTTGTACGGCTGTGCATATTATCCTGAGTATATGCCTTATGAGAGGATAGATGAAGATTTTGCGCTTATGCAAAAAGCCGGTATGAATGTGGTAAGGATTGCTGAGTCTACCTGGAGTACGTTAGAACCAAGGGAAGGTCAATATAACTTTTACTACATTGATGAGGTATTAAAAAGGGCCGGTCAGTATGGGCTTAAGGTAATAATAGGAACACCTACTTATGCAATACCTTCCTGGCTTGCAAGGCTCGATGAAAATGTGCTTGTGCACACCAAAAACGGAGATATGAAATACGGTAAAAGGCGGATATTCAACCTTTTATCGGATACTTATATATTCTACGGAAGTAGAATAATTCGCAAGCTTTTGGAACATACTGTAAATCATCCTCAGGTAATTGGATTTCAGATAGATAATGAAACCAAACATTATGACAATTACGGAGCAGAGATTCAGGAAGGTTTTGTAAATTTTCTTAAAAGCAGATATTCCGATATAGAGGAGTTCAACAGAGATTACGGTCTTGCATACTGGAGTAACAGCATACATTCCTGGGAGGATTTTACAGATATATCCGGTACTATAAATGCGAGCCTTTCCTGTGAATTTGAAGAATTTCAAAGAGAAACGGCGGTTAATTTCCTAAAAATGCAGGCTGAGATTATAAATGAATATAAAAATCCTAATCAGTTTATTACACATAATTTTGATTTTGAATGGCATAAGTTTGGTGCGGATATAGCTCAGGACGGCTATTCTTATGGAGTACAGGATGGTATTAACCATTTTAATGCAGCTAAGTCATTGACACATGCAGGGACTGATATCTACCATCCGACAGGATTTAAGCTTACAGGAGCAGAGATAGCATTTTGTGGGGATGAAATAAGAAACCTTAAAAATGATAATTACTTCGTACTTGAATGTCAGTCGCAAGCTTTTAAGTATTGGTGTCCTTTTCCGAAACAGCTAAGGCTTCATGCTTTCAGCCACATAGCCTCAGGGGCTGATGGAATTTTGTATTGGAACTGGCATTCCATCCATCAGAGTTATGAAACTTACTGGAAAGGTATCTTAAGTCATGATTTAAAACCGGGAAGAATATATGATGAAATATCACAAATCGGTAATGAGATAAAGACTTTAACTAAGGAAAAACTTTGTATAAAGAAGAATAATAAAATTGCCCTGTTGGTTGATACCTTATCTCTCAGTGCCTTTAAGTGGTTTCCGATTGATAAAAATCTAAGTTATAATGATGTCGTTAGATATATTTATGACAGCCTTTATGAAAAAAACTTTGAGTGTGACGTTGTGTTCTCAGAATGCGCGGATATAAGTAAATATGAGGCTATAGTCTGCCCTGCTTTATACTGTGTATCTGAGGCACTTCTAAAAAGGTTGGATGACTTTGTAAAAAACGGTGGAATACTAATAGGGGGATTTCGCTCTTTTGTAGCCGATAGGAAGGTAAGTGTATATAAAGAGACTTTACCGGCAGGACTTACAGAATGTTTTGGTATACATTATGATGAATTTACCCATACATTGAATATGAAAGTTGGAGGCAGGGAAGTTAAGTATGTAGCTGAGCTTATAACAATTGATAGTGCTACAGAGCTCTATCCTTATGAACACAGGTATTGGGACAGATATTCAGCAATCACTTGCAATGAGTATGGTAGGGGTAAGGCTTATTATATAGGGGCTTATCCGGATAAGGAAGTGCTAAAAAAAGTATTGAACCAAGCTTTGGCTGAAATTAGAAAAAAGCAGAACGTGCCTATAAGCGCAGGTTTTCCTATAATTACCAGAAGCGGAGTTAATGAAGCGGGTGAAGAACTTACCTATGTGTTTAACTATTCATTATCTGATGCAGATATTTTTATAGACGGAGACAATGAAACCGGATATAAGGATATTATAAGCGGTAAAAGCTATGTAAAGGGTGATAAGATTAAGCTTGAGGATTGGGACTTGGTGGTACTAAAGAAAATGTAAATATAAACTACCGCACATACAACAGAATTTCTTGTTGATACCGTGCGGTAGTTTTTCTAAGTTATTGAATAATTTTAACTAAACTTCTCCAAACAGGTTCTGATTTAATGCAGCCTGTAAATATTCCTGTCTTCCGCTGCCCGGCATAGCAGGAGCACCCATTTCCTCGGCATAAGCCGCAAGTTCCTGCAGGCTTGCTGACTTGGAGCGGATTTTCTTTCCTATTTCACTTTCAAAGCTCTTATAACGCTCTTTAATAAAGTTATCCAGAGTTCCTTCTTCTATAAGTTTGGCAGCCTTGATAAGTCCAAGTGCAAAGCTGTCCATTCCCAGTATAAATCCGTAGAACATATCCTCGTAAGTATAACTTGGGCGGCGATTCTTTGCATCAAAGTTAAAACCGCCCGTAAGTCCGCCGTTTTTAAGAACTTCGTACATACACATTGTTGTGTCATATACATCAAACGGGAATTCGTCTGTATCCCAGCCGAGAAGCATATCGCCCTGGTTGGCATCTACACTTCCGAGCATTCCGTTAATAGATGAAATACGAAGTTCATGTTGGAAACTATGTCCTGCAAGAGTAGCATGATTAGCTTCTATATTTAATTTGAAATCTTTATCAAGTCCATATTGTCTAAGGAAGCCGATTGCAGTAGCGGCATCAAAATCATACTGATGTTTCATTGGCTCCTTTGGTTTTGGTTCTATGTAAAAATCGCCCTTAAAGCCAATGCTGCGACCGTACTCGACAGCCATTTTCATTAAGTTGGCTATATTTTCCTGCTCAAATTTAACGTCTGTATTTAACAGGGTTTCATATCCTTCTCTGCCGCCCCAGAATACATAACCGCGGCCACCCAATTTAACGGTGATATCAAGAGCTTTCTTTATCTGCGCTGCGGCAAAACAGTAAACATCGGCACTGTTGGTAGAACCGGCTCCGTTTACAAACCTTGGGTTACTGAACATATTGGCAGTTCCCCATAAACATTTGATATCGGTTCCCTTCATTTTCTCGAGAATATAATCTGAAATTTCGTCAAGACGGGAATTCGTTTCTTTAATATCGCAAGCTTCAGGCACCAAATCTACATCATGAAAACAGAAATATTTGATTCCCAGTTTTTCCATAAATTCAAATCCGGCATCTACCTTTGCTTTTGCATGCTCCATGCTGCCTTTTTCAAGACCGAAGCTTTTATCGGCTGTATCCCTTCCAAACATATCTGTTCCCGCAGCGCAGAGATTATGCCACCAGGCCATGGCAAATGGGAGATGCTCCTTCATCGTCTTTCCGAGAACGATTTTCTCTGCATCATAATAGTGAAAAGCTAAAGGATTTTTTGAATTCGCACCTTCGTATTTTATTTTAGGTATATTTTGAAATAGTTCTGACATAACGGGTTCCTCCTATTCTTAGATTGAAGTTTTGTTTATATGTAGATTATAGGCTATATAGTAATTATCTACAATTATTTTTCTGCGATTTTAATATGACAATCTTGCGATTTTTTGATATAATGATACGAGTATCAAAAGTATAAAAATTTGAAAGAGATTATTTATGAGTCAGGAATACGAATTTGTCAGGTATAGCCGCCTGCATCATATAAAAGTATTTTTAAATAAAATACAGTACAGAAACTATCATACACATAATGCATTTGAAATTTTTCTTGTGCTTGACGGTGAGGGGACTTTATCGTTACAAAATGAAGTTATAAAATTGATGCCGGGTTCGCTTATTATTATCAATCCGTATGAGCCACACGAAATTCAGACAGGGAATGAAGCGGTGTTAGGATTGTTTCTGCAGGTATCCAGACATTATTGTAAGGATTATTTTCCATATTTTTCAAACCTGTCATTTTCAAATTGTTCCTTATCGGAAAACATATCAGAACTAAGGAAAGTTATATTTCAGATTGCCTTTTGTTACCTTGAAGCAAAGCCTCTTTTTGAGATAGAACTGGTTTCATTGGTGAGCGGACTATTTTGCAGACTTATGAAGGATTTTCAATTCAGCATTTTAAATGAACACAATCACTCGTTAAGAGAAAAGAAGAATCAAAGAATGAAAAGAATTACAGCTTACATTAACGATCATTATACAGAGGCTGTAAGGCTTTCGGAACTTTCAGATATAGAAGGGCTTACAACAACTCATATCTCGCATCTTTTTAAGGATTATTACGGTATTACTTTTCAGAATTATTTAAATAATCTTCGTTTTGAAAAAGCAATGACACTTATATTAAATACGCAGCTTTCCCAAATGGATATAGCCCTATCCTGCGGATTCTCCGATGCAAAATATCTTTCTTCCATAATAAAGAAGAGATTAGGATGCAGTTTGAGTGAATACAGAAAGCTGGCAGTAAAAAATATAAATAATGAAGCTGTAAATAAGGAAAAACACCTGCTGGAATATAAATATTCAGATGAGGAAGGGGTAGTTCTTTTAAAAAAATGGGAACAAAAATTAAGTAAAGTAAAATTTGCCCAATAATTAAAAGAAAAATTGTACAAGTTTTCTATATTATGTATACTTTTAATGTTTTTAGGACAAAACTAACAAAAATGAAGCTTTGATTTTGTGTAAAAAAAGAATGGTTTAGTGAGTTCTGATAGTGTATATTATTATACAGAAGTTTTGTTGCACTATAATAAAATTTGAACGGATTTATAAAATCTAGAAAATGTTTTTAAAGGGAGGCTGTTATGGCAAGTTTATCATTAAGAAATGTTACAAAGAAGTACCCAAACGGTTTTGAGGCAGTTAAGGAATTCAACCTTGAAATCGCAGACAAAGAGTTCATTATTTTCGTAGGTCCTTCGGGTTGTGGTAAGTCTACTACACTTCGTATGATCGCAGGTCTTGAGGAGATTTCGGGCGGAGATCTTTTCATTGGCGATAAGAGAGTAAATGACGTTGAGCCTAAGGACAGAGATATTGCGATGGTATTCCAGAACTACGCTCTTTATCCACATATGTCAGTATTTGACAATATGGCTTTTGGTCTTAAGCTTAGAAAAACTCCGAAGGAAGAAATCAATAAACTTGTTAATGATGCAGCCAGAATTCTCGACCTTGAGAAACTTCTTGATCGTAAACCTGCCGCTCTTTCAGGTGGACAGAGACAGCGTGTAGCTATGGGACGTGCTATAGTTCGTAACCCTAAAGTATTCCTTATGGATGAGCCTCTTTCAAACCTTGATGCTAAGCTCCGTGTGCAGATGCGTATTGAAATCAGTAAGCTTCATCAGAGACTTGAGACAACTATTATCTACGTAACACATGACCAGACGGAGGCTATGACTCTCGGTACAAGGATCGTAGTTATGAAGGATGGTTATATTCAGCAGGTAGATACTCCTCAGAATCTTTATGAGAAACCTGTTAATAAGTTTGTTGCAGGATTCATCGGATCTCCTGAGATGAACTTTATAGATGCGGTAGTTAAGAAAGAGGGTGAAGGAGCAACTCTTGAGTTTGCGGGCTTTAAGATTAAGCTTCCTAAAGATAAGGCTAAGGCTCTTCTTGATGGCGGTTATGACGGAAAGACTGTTGAATTCGGTATCCGTCCTGAGGATATTCATGATGAAGAAGTATTTATCAATAACTCACCTGATACTACTTTTGATGCTACAATTAAGGTATACGAGCTTCTTGGTGCGGAAGTATTCCTTTACTTCCCTGTCGGTGATGTAGAGTTTACCGCAAGAGTTAATCCTCGTACTACCGCAAGAGTAGGCGACACAGTTAAATTTGCTCTTGATCTTTCAAAGATGCATATTTTTGATAAAGAATCAGGACTTGCAATCGCATTTTAAGTTAGCGTAATAATTTGAATTTAGTAAAATAATATTAAACTCCGGCCGGTCTCATCAGAAATTTTTAATATGAGACCGGCTTTTCTTTACTTTTTTTAAAATGAATGGTAGAATGTAATGTGATAACTAACTTAAGTAACTTTAGACAAATTTTAATATGTGGGGTGAGTCAATGATATCAAATCAGATTTTACAGAGTACCATTGAAGGGCTTAAGGCTATTACAAGGGTTGATCTTTGTGTGATGGACACTGAAGGAAAGAATCTTGCTTCAACTTTTGAAGAAGCAGAACAGTATGAAGAAGCAGTTCTCAATTTTGCGGAATCACCTGCTGAAAGCCAGGTGCTTTCAGGAAATCAGTTTTTCAAAGTTTTTGATGAACAGCAGCTTGAGTATATCATCCTTGCAAGGGGTGATAATGATGATGTATATATGGTAGGAAAAATTGCAGGTTTCCAGATTCAGAATCTGCTTATTGCCTATAAAGAAAGATATGATAAGGATAACTTTATCAAGAATCTGTTGTTGGATAATCTTCTTTTGGTTGATATCTATAACAGAGCAAAGAAGCTTCATATTGATGTGGAAGCCAGACGTATAGTTTTCCTTATTGAAACTAAAAATGAGAAAGATTCCAATGCCCTTGAAACGGTAAGAAGTCTTTTTACAGGTAAAACCAAAGATTTTATTACGGCAGTAGATGAAAAAGATATTATAGTGGTTAAAGAACTTAAGCCGGGTGAAAGCTATGAAGATATGGACAAGGTAGCTAAGACCATGCTTGATATGCTTAACTCTGAAGCTATGTCTTCGGTGAATATTTCTTATGGAACAATAGTTCCTGAAATTAAAGATGTATCCCGTTCTTATAAAGAGGCTAAGATGGCTCTTGATGTAGGAAAGATTTTCTATGCGGATTACAATATAGTAGGTTATAACAACCTTGGAATAGGAAGACTTATATATCAGTTACCAATGCCGCTTTGCAAGATGTTTATCAGAGAGATATTTGACGGTAAATCTCCGGATGAATTTGATGAGGAGACCTTATCAACCATCAATAAGTTTTTTGAGAACAGCTTAAATGTTTCTGAAACTTCAAGACAGTTATATATTCACAGAAATACTCTTGTATATCGTCTGGATAAGCTTCAGAAAACAACTAACCTTGATATAAGGGTATTTGATGATGCTATTACCTTTAAGATTGCACTTATGGTAGTTAAGTACATGAAATATATGGAGAACTTAGAATACTAATGATTAATAATGATAGAAAGAAAAGGCTTTCAGAGAATAAGAAATTATTCTCTGAAAGTGCTAATTCAGATAAGAATCTTGAAATGGATATTCCTGCGGTTATGCTTGTGAATGCATCGAAGGACTATTCATCTAAGAACAACGGAGAGACAAATTCACTTAAAAACGTTAACATTACGATAAGAAAAGGTGAATTTGTATTTGTTATCGGAGACAGCGGAGCAGGAAAGTCTACTTTATTAAAGCTTCTTATGAAAGAAATAAATCCTACATCCGGTAAGGTCTATGTAAACGGTAAGAACTTAAAACGTCTTAGACATAGCCAGGTGGCGAAACACAGAAGAAATATAGGGATGGTATTTCAGGATTTCAGACTTTTAAAGGAAAGGTCAGTCTATGAGAATGTGGCTTTTGCTATGCAGATAATCGAAAAAAGCCCACAGGTTATCAGAGAGACAGTTCCAAGAATGCTGGAAATAGTTGGGCTTTCAGATAAGGAGAAAGCTTATCCAAAAGAACTTTCAGGGGGTGAACAACAGAGAGTTGCAATAGCGAGAGCACTGGTTAATGAGCCTATTATTTTACTTGCAGATGAGCCTACAGGTAACCTGGATCCTAATAACTCTTGGGAGATTATGAATCTTTTGGAAGAAGTGAATAAAAACGGAACTACGGTTGTGGTTGTCACCCATAATATAGAAATTGTAAAAACCATGAAAAAAAGGGTGATAGAATTAAGAAACGGTGAAGTTGTAGGTGATTGGATAAACGGTGCAGATGATGAAAATACGGACTTTGTTGTATAGTTTTAGGGAGGGGTTTAAGGGTATTCGCAGAAACAGGATGTTCTCTTTGGCATCAATGGGTACCATAGCCGCCTGCCTATTTATTTTTGGACTTTTTTTCTTGTTGGTAAGTAATTTTGATAATATGATGAAGTCAGCGGAGGCAGGAGTCGGAATTACGGTTTTTTTTGAAGATGGTTTGTCGGATGAGGCAAAGAAAGAAATCGGTGCTAAAATTTCTTCAAGGAAAGAAGTAAGGGATGTTGTATATGTTTCAGCGGATGAAGCTTGGGAGCGTTACAAAAAGACTTCCCTAAAGCCTGAGCTTATAGAGACTTTCGGAAACGATAATCCTCTTGCGGGCAGTGACTCATATACTGTTTATGTTAAAGAAATAGAAAAACAACCGGAAATTGTAAACTATATTGAAACAATTGAAGGGGTAAGAAAAGTAAACAGTAACCGTAATACAACTTCGGGCTTTTCTGCAATTAATTCACTGGTTGGAGTTATATCTATAACGATAATAGGTTTACTTTTGGCAGTAGCGATATTTCTTATAAGTACAACCATAGCTATGGGAATTTCAGTCAGAAAAGAAGAAATATTTATTATGAGAATGGTAGGTGCAACTGATTTTTTCATTAGTGCACCATTTGTTATAGAAGGTGTAGCACTGGGACTTGTAGGAGCTTTGTTGCCGTTAGTTCTGCTGTATTTCATTTACGAAAGAACGGTTAAGGTACTCTCGGAGAGATTTAATACTCTCGTAAATATTTTGGTGTTTATTGATACTAAAAAAGAATTTATGGTGCTTACACCGCTTTTGCTTGCCATAGGGGTAGGAATAGGTTTTGTAGGCAGTTTTTTTACAGTTAGGAGGCATATAGATGTCTAAAAAGAAAATGTTTGCAACTATGCTTATATTTGCGATATTAACAGCATTTGGCGGAAATATTTTTACACCGATGGCTGATACAATTAAAAGCCAGAAGGATGAAAAGAAAAAACTTGAAAAGAAGAGAGCGAAAGAGAACGAAAGAATAGAAAAATTAAAAGATCAGAGAGACGAAATACAGGATGCAATAAAGAAACTGGATGAAAAAAAGCAGAATATAGAACTTAAGATTGCGGATTATGATAAAAAGGTGAAAAAGACGGAAAAGAGTATCGCCAAGACGGAAAAAGAGATTAAGGCTGCAAAAAAAGTCGAGAATGAACAGTATGATATAATGAAAAAAAGAATTAAATATATGTATGAAAACGGAGAGACTGATTACTTGGAAATAATTCTCGGCTCAAACTCGGTGGAAGATTTGTTAAATCAAAGCGAATATATGTCCAGAATTTCGGAATATGACAATACTCTGCTTGGAAGATATCAACAGGCTAAAAAGGTTGCCGAAGAGAAAAAAATTGAAAAAGAAAATAAGTTGACAGATCTAAATATTATTCTTAATGAACTGGAGACAAAAAAGGCAGAAAATGAAAGACTTGCAGATGCTAAGAATGCTCAGATTGAAAAATTTGCGAGTTTGATTCAAGAAGCCGGTAAAAAGGTCAGTGAATATGACCTTGAGATAGTTCAGAAAGAAAGATATATTGATGAATTAATAGCGGAAGCGGAGAGAGCAGAAAGAGAGAGAAGGGAAAGAGAGGCAAAGGCTTCAGGCGCCGGGAATGATATAATTGTTTCCGGAACAGAATCGGCAGCAGGCATGATATGGCCTTTGCCTGCAAGCAGATATATAACATCAGGATTTGGTTACAGAAATGAAGTAATGGCAGGTTCAGGTACTTTTCATAACGGAATAGATATTGCAGTTAATGCAGGTGCCTCAATTGTAGCAGCTAAAGCAGGAAGAGTAATAGCAGCAGGCTATCATTATTCCATGGGAAATCATGTAATACTCGATCATGGGAACGGAGTATATACTGTTTATATGCATTCCTCACAACTTCTGGTAACTGTCGGACAGGAAGTAAGTCAGGGAGAAACTATAGCTTTGGTTGGAAGTACCGGCATGTCGACCGGTCCTCACTTACATTTTAGCGTAAAAGTAAACGGACAGTATGTGAATCCGCTTGATTATGTATCACCTTAAGATTAGACCGGAATTTGGAAGAAACAATGGAGATAATTGATGAGAGAAAATAAAAAGTTTTTTTTAGGCATATTGGTTGGTATTGTTATATTTTGTATATTATCCGCAGCCTTTATAAAAATGGCTTTTGAGAGCAGAGCTATAAGAGGTATGCTTTTCGGAGTGGTTAAACAGATTTCCGCGCTGGATTCAGCTGAGGATGAGACAAATAGAACAGATACGACTACAGGAGCCGCCATAGATTGGGAAAAAGTTAGCAGAAAGTCCCAAGAGTTGTATGATACAATAGATGATTATTATCTGAATGAAATAGATAATGACAAAATGCAGGACGGTATATACAAGGGAATGGTAGACAGTCTGGGTGATCAGTATACCGTATACTATACTGCGGATGAATATAAACAATTTACCACAGCCTCCAGCGGAACTTATTGCGGAATAGGTGTTGCGGTAAGTCAAAATGTAACAACAGGGGCAATAACTATAGTAAAGACATTTAAAAAAGGCTCGGGAGCAGAAGAAGGAATGCTTCCCGGAGATGTGATTTATAAGGTTGCAGGCAAGAAGATAGAAGGGTTGGAACTTTCCAAGGTAGTATCTCAGATTAAAGGAGAGGAAGGAACCTTTGTTAAGGTAACCGTATTAAGAAACGGAAAAGAAATTGAGTTTAATCTTGAAAGAAGACAACTTGAAATTGATACGGTTACATACAGGATGGAAGAAAAAGATGGTAAAAAAATAGGTTATATTGCTGTTTCGGAGTTTGATGAAGTTACGGCTTCCCAGTTTAAGAGTGCTTTAAAAGACCTGGAAAAAGAAGGTATGCAGGGACTTGTAATTGACTTAAGAGACAATCCGGGCGGTCTCCTTGATGTTACCTGCGAAATGCTTGACAGAATGATAAAAAAAGGAATTCTTGTATATACAGTGGATAAAAACGGAAAGAGGGTTGATGAGGAGGCTACGGATAATTTAAGCTTTGATAAGCCTGTAGCCATACTTGTAAACGGTAACTCTGCCTCGGCTTCGGAAGTATTTTCGGGGGCTATGAAGGATTATAAGGCTGCAACATTGGTCGGAACCAACACTTTCGGCAAAGGAATAGTTCAGTCTATAGTTCCTTTTGAAGACGGTACAGCAATGAAGGTCACAGTTTCAAAGTATTATACCCCAAACGGAGCAAATATCCATGGAACGGGAATTAAGCCCGATGTAGTGGTAGAGCTTAACAAAGAAGCCTTAAATGACGGAAAACTTGATAGGAAAGAAGACAACCAGTTAGACAAGGCTTTAGATGTGGTTGTAAAGGATATAGGCAAGTAGGAAATCTGCATTAAAATCTCTGCAGTATACCCCAATACCCAAATGGGCGGCAGATAAAATACTTGCATTAAGCTTTATTTTATGTTAGAATATACCTTGCGCAAAAATGTGCAGGGTATTTTTTATGAAATACCATAACAATTAAATCATGCCTGTTTTATACTGATGGTGCCCTGAAGGGGTATGGCAGTTAAACGCTGAGACAGGCAGAAGAAAAACCATGGAGGTAGAAAAAAATGAGCGTTATTTCAATGAAGCAGTTACTTGAAGCAGGTGTACATTTCGGACACCAGACCAGAAGATGGAACCCTAAGATGGCTCCTTATATCTATACCGAGAGAAACGGTATCCATATCATCGACTTACAGAAGTCTGTAGGTATGGTTGATTCAGCTTATGAAGCTATTAAGAATATCGTAGCTAACGGCGGAACCATTCTTTTTGTAGGAACAAAGAAACAGGCTCAGGAAGCTGTTAAGGATGAAGCTATCCGTTCAGGTATGTTCTATGTAAATGAGAGATGGCTTGGTGGTATGCTTACCAACTTCAAGACTATCAAGAGCCGTATTGCAAAGCTTAAAGAGTACGAGAAAATGAGCGAAGACGGAACATTTGATGTACTTCCTAAGAAGGAAGTTATCCAGATAAAGAAGGCTTGGGAGAAGCTTGAGAAGAACCTTGGAGGTATCAAGGAGATGAAGAAGCTTCCGGATGCTATCTTCGTAGTAGATCCTAAGAAGGAAAGAATCTGTATTCAGGAGGCACACACACTGAATATTCCAATTATCGGTATTGCAGATACTAACTGTGATCCTGATGAACTTACATATGTAATCCCCGGAAATGATGATGCTATCAGAGCAGTAAGACTTATCGTTGCTAAGATGGCAGATGCTGTTATCGAAGCTAATCAGGGTGAGCAGTTTGTAGAGACAGTAGAAGAAGCAGCTACAGAAGAATAAATAATGATATTCCTTAGCCGCAGGCAGTATTCCGGTTTTATATTCAGAGTGGAATCTGCAGGCAGGGACGTAAATTTTTGTATATAAACAGTTAATAGGAGGACGAAAAAATGGCAGCAATTACAGCAGCTATGGTTAAAGAGCTTCGTGAGATAACAGGCTCAGGTATGATGGATTGCAAAAAGGCTCTTGGCGCAACTGACGGAGATATGGATAAGGCAATAGAATGGCTTAGAGAGAACGGTTTTATGAAGGCTGCTAAGAAGGCAGAGAGAATTGCAGCAGAAGGTGTTTGCGTGGCAGCAGTAGCAGCAGACGGCAAAAGTGCAGCAGTTGTTGAAGTTAACTCTGAGACAGACTTCGTTGCTAAGAATGAGAAATTTACAACATTTGCAAATGAGGTAGCTGCTAAGGCTCTTACTACAAATGCAGCTGATGTAGATGCTTTCCTTGAGGAAGAGTTTGAAGCAGGCAAGTCTATAAAGGCAGCCCTTACAGAACAGATCGCAGTTATCGGCGAAAATATGAATATCAGAAGATTTGGAAAGCTTGCTGAGGCTGAAGGCTTAGTTGAATCTTATATCCACGGAAGCAGAATCGGTGTTCTTGTTGCTCTTAAGACAAGCGTAGTTAACGATGCCGTTAAGGAAGCAGCAAGAAACGTAGCTATGCAGATAGCAGCTATGCGCCCTACATACCTTAACAGAGACGAAGTTTCTAAAGAATACCTTGATCATGAGATGGAAATTCTTAAGGCTCAGGCTGCAAATGATCCTAAGTTATCGGGTAAGCCTGCAAATGTTCTTGAGAATATTCTTAAGGGACAGCTTAACAAGGAACTTAAGGAAATCTGCCTTGTAGATCAGGTTTATGTAAAGGATAGCAGCATGACTGTTCAGGCTTATATTGACAGTGTAGCTAAGGCTGAAGGAGCGGATATTGCTCTTACAGGTTTCGTTCGTTTCGAAACCGGTGAAGGTCTTGAGAAGAGAAGCGAGAATTTCGCAGATGAAGTTGCAGCTCAGATGGGCAACTAATTTTAGAGTTTAGAATATTAATAATTATGGATCTCTCTGCAAATTAGATGGTTTGCAGAGGGATTTTTTGCAATCTATATTAAAGAAAGACGAGGTGATAACCATACTTCCTTTTATAAAAGAGCAATTTATTATTCAGAGTATGCACCATGGAGAACTTGCTTTAAGAATATTGTTTGCAGGACTTTTGGGAGCAGCCATAGGATTTGAAAGAAAGAACAGAAATAAATTGGCAGGAGTGCGTACACATGCAATAGTAGCTTTGGGGGCTGCACTTATGATGGTTGTATCCAAATACGGATTTCCGGATGTGGACAAGTTTGATGCTTCGAGAGTAGCATCGCAGATAGTCAGCGGGGTGGGTTTTCTTGGAGCCGGAATTATTTTTGTTAAAAACAATACTTCAGTGAGTGGTTTGACAACTGCCGCAGGCATATGGGCAACAGCCGGAGTCGGCATGAGTATGGGTGCCGGGCAATATTTCATATCAACCCTAAGTACGGTAACGATACTTATAATGCAGGTTGTATTTCATAGAGTGAGATTTCTGGCAAATGAAGCATTTCAGGAATACTTTATAATTGTACTAAAAAAGTCTGACAATGCTGTGAAAGAGCTTGAAGACTATATGACCGCGGAAAAAATAGAAATAAAATCAATCAAGATAACGAAAAGAGACAGTGATAACTTAAAAGTGGATTTTGAACTGTTATTTCCTGCTGGCTATGATAAAACAGCTTTAATCAATAAGCTGGCAGAGAAAGAAAACATAGTTTCTGTAAGAGGATAGAGTTTTCCCCTATAAGTAGCTTGTAATTGTTATTTATAGGGGAGTTAAAATCTCCGTCCCAGACAGACATATTGGTAAGGTAAGAGCTTTTAAGACTTAACATTCACTGGTGGTTTTGGGGAAATAGTAATTTGTGGTACATCATCCACAGGATAAAGCTGTTAAACAAATAATTATGTGCTCTCTTAGCTTTTTTACTTATAATATGGGGAATGATATAAAAGATGATGTTAGATATAAACAGACTTATTGAAAAACTGGATTTTGCCGATGATGTCTCAGAATTTATAAATACTATTACTATGGATGAAACAGAGTATAAAAAGTACAAAAAACTGTTTTATGAGGATTTTATGCTTTTCCTTAAGAGTATAAAGTCTAAAGAGGATAGGTATTTATTTTCATTAAAACTATATATTTGTCTGGCAGCAGAAAACTATGATTTGATTACTAAAAGACTTTATGAAAAAGAAAGTATTTTGGATGATAACGGCTTAAATCCCGAAACAGTTTACTTTGACACAATATCAGATATATGTATTTGGCAGGAAGTTCACAAAAGGAAAACAGGGGAAATAGGTCTTTCAGAGCTTTATTGGGTAGCAAACTGTGTGAAAGGAGACTTATATAGGTTTGGAAGGTTACAGTTTGAACCTGATAAAAGTACAGATATAGTGCATATACACATTCCTGAGGACAAAAGCCTTGATGTGAATGAGTGTATAAATAACATAAATCTGGCAAATGAATTTTTTGATAGGTATTCGGGATTTGACTGTGAATCCTGGATCTTAAGTCCTAATATCCTTTCACTCCTTCCGAAAGAAAGCAATATAAGAAAATTTCAGGCATTATTTGATGTACAACATATAAAGTATGACTTTGAGCAGGCAAGTGAACGTGTCCTGAATGAGGCATATTCAAGAGGACAAAAAAGTAGTCTTTATCAGAAATTAAAGGAATATGTTAAAGAAAACGGAGATCCGGGAATTGGGTATGGAGTTTATAAAAAGTTTTAGAGCAGTGGAGAGAAACTACCATTTAATAAAAATGCGGATTTGTGACTTAATATTAAATAGCACCCTTGAATTAGTAAGATATTTGCAGTATAATTTTGATATGGTATTTAATTTAAATGCGTATTTGTATAAAAATATTAAATGGAGAGTACGGTAATGGAAATTCAAAGACCAAGATATATGAACCAATTGATAGATAAAATAGATAATGGAAGGGTAAAAATTATTACAGGTATTAGAAGATGTGGCAAATCATATTTACTCTTTGAATTATTTAAAAAATACTTACTTAGTACAGGGGTACAGAGAGAACAGATTATTGAATTAGCTCTTGATGAAATTAGGTATATGAAATATAGAGATCCACTTATCTTAGACGAATACATAAGGCAACAAATAGATAGTGCCTCAATAAAATATTATATTTTTATAGATGAAATTCAATTTGTTGAAGAAGTTGAAAATCCGTATATAAAAAATAGTGAAAATAAAATTACTTTTGTGGATGTCGTATTAGGACTTATGAAGATTCCAAATGCTGACATCTATATAACAGGAAGTAATTCAAAAATGCTGTCCAGTGATGTATTAACACAGTTTAGGGACAGGGGAGATGAAATAAGAGTTCATCCTTTTTCTTTTTCAGAATTTTACTCTTGCTATGATAATGATAAAAGATTTGCTTTGGATGAGTATTGTTTATATGGTGGGATGCCAATGGCGGTAAAACTCAAAGGTCATAAAGAAAAAAGTGAATACTTGAAAAATGTATTTACAAATACCTATATAAGAGATGTAATAGAGAGAAATAGCATAGTAAAAGAGAGCGCTATTTTGGATGATTTATTGGATATTATCTCTTCATCAATAGGTTCTCTTTCAAACCCGACAAAATTAGCAAATACATTTTTATCAGAAAGAGGTATAAAAATATCACAATATACAGTAAACAGCTATTTGGAATATTTTATAGATGCATTTTTGATTGAAAAAGCCAGAAGATTTGATGTTAAGGGAAGAAAGTATATTTCATCACCATATAAATATTATTTCAATGATATAGGACTTAGAAATGCAAGATTGAATTTCAGACAAAATGAAATGTCGCATATTATGGAAAATGTGATATATAATGAATTGCGAATAAGAGGACTAAACGTTGATGTTGGAATGGTTGGATATAATTATAAGAAAGAAAATGGTAAAAATGCCAGAAAAAATTTAGAAATTGATTTTATAATAAATCTTGGCAGTAACAGATATTATATTCAGTCGGCATTAAATGTGGACAGCGTGGAAAAAAGAGAGCAAGAAACTGCTTCGCTTAAGAGAACAGGGGATTCATTTAAAAAAATTGTAATAGTAAAGGATAACATTATTCCAAAGCATGATGAAGAAGGAATTTTATACATAGGAATTGAACAGTTTTTACTTGATGAAAAAGTGATAGAGATGTGAAATCATCAGTTATAATGTTTGATAATACTATTCATAGCTAGATATACATAATTAAAAGTATAAAAGAGAGGAAATCTAAAAAATGGCAAACAAAAATACTGCTGTTATTGGCTTTGAAAAACAAATATGGGATGCTGCCTGTGTACTTAGAGGAAACATGGATGCGTCAGAATATAAAAGTGTGGTGTTGGGATTAATTTTCTTAAAATACATTTCTGATAGATTTAAAGATAAATACAATGCACTTGTCGAGGAGGGCGATGGATTTGAAGAAGATATTGACGAATACACTTCAGAAGGAATATTTTTTGTGCCTGCAGGAGCACATTGGAGTGAGATTGCCGCAAAAGCTCACACTCCTGAAATTGGAAAAGTTATAGATGATGCCATGCGTGCTATTGAAAAAGAAAATAAAAGATTAAAAGATATCTTACCTAAGAATTTTGCCCGCCCTGAACTTGATAAAAGAAGACTTGGGGATGTTGTTGACCTGTTTACTAATATTAGGATGACCAAACATGGAAGCGAAAAAGATATTCTTGGGCGGACTTATGAATATTGTTTATCAATGTTTGCTGAGCAGGAAGGAAAGCGTGGTGGTGAATTCTTTACTCCATCCTGTGTTGTGCGTACTTTAGTAGAGATTTTGAAACCGTTTAAAGGCCGTGTATATGATCCTTGCTGTGGGTTTCGTGTCATAATAATGACAGAGGCAAATAGTTCAGTAAAATCAAAGGTTTTGAAGCTTCTACCAAAGTTAAAAACTGAAGAAACTGATGGTTTATGTGTTGCTTAGAGCCACTATCGACTAAAATAATAGTTGTAAGCAGCACATAAACTAAAGAGAAAAAGAGGTAGTGTATGCGATGGATATTAAAAATTATCTTATTTCCGATTAGTCTTGTTTTATCAATTCTGACTGCTTTTCTAACATTCTTACTTGGTATAGGAACAGCATTACTGTATATCGTTATGGTGTTCTGCATATTTGGGGCGTTAGCATCTTTCATTCAAGGAGAAGTCGGAATAGGTATATCGGGCTTGGTCATCGGTTTTCTATTTAGTCCTTATGGACTTCCAATGATAGGAGCAACTGTGATAGCATTTATTGAATTGATAAATGAGAAGATTAAAGCGGTGTAGACAAATTAGAAGTTGAAGAGGAGAAACTTTCCCATGAAGAAAGAAATCAAAACAATAGAGAAAGATGGATATAACGGCGTATACTGGCCGAATCCGAACGGCAGTAAATATTGCATGATTGCCATGCTTGGTGATGATACAAAAGACATGATGGCAAAGGGTGGCGTCAAATGGCTTCAAAAGAAAGGTCTGAACGTCCTCACAATGTCACCGGCCCCAAAAGATTACGGTCACCATAACTATCCACTCGAACGTTTTGAGAAGGCACTTGCATTTCTGAAGACGATGGGCAATGAAGAAATCGGTATTATGGGTGCCTCGACAACTGGTATGCTTGCGCTTGTCGCAGCGTCATGCTTTTCGGAAATAACGCTTACGATAGCCATTTCTCCTTCTGATTTTGTGATGGAAGGTTTTTATCAGGATGGGAAAGACGGGGCTCACGAACGTCCGGGAGACGGAGAGTCATCTGTTTCATATCACGGTAAGCCGCTTCCTTATCTGCCCTATGCGTATCGCCATCCGGAATACTGGCAGAAAATATCTGAGGAAACCAAACGGCGTGGCGCGATGGTTGCCAGTCGCGATTTGTTCGATGAATCGGAGAAAAGGCATCCCGTGCAGGAAGCCGAGAAAATAAAGGTGGAGAATATAAAGGGTCGCATTCTGCTGATTGGTGCGGAGGATGATGTACTTTGGGATACCTGTAAATACATTCGTAGAATGGAAAACAGGCTGAAAGAAAGGGACGCGGATAACAGTGTAGTTCTCATGACCTATGAACATGGAACGCATTTTATTTTTCCGCAGACCATGTTAACAGGCATTCTTCCTGTGGGTTCCGGGCTGTTTATCAGCATGGCTTTTAAGGAGGCAAAGCAGTATCCGAAAGAGTGTAAGCAGACGAGGATTGATGTTGATGAGCGCTTATCGGAGGAACTAAAGCAGTGGATAAATTCGACTCGATAAATCCCAGTTTGTCGAGCTAAATAAAACTGAATATTGAAGATACAAGGCGATTAAGAAATAGAAAATCTTAGTCGCTTTTATGGAAAAAGTCAAAATAGAAAAAAATACCGTCCAAGAAACACTTATTATTCCTCTATATGGCAGAAAAATGTGCTATGATAAATTTCCTGAACTTTACTCAGACACTTTTGCAAAGAAACTATGTGAAAGGCTTGATTATGATTTTTCGGAACTGGAGAGAAAGAACAATTCGTTTTTATATGAATTCGGCTCTCTTGAGGCTGCAATGAGACAGCTTGACATAATATGGGAGATTAAAGAATATCTCAAAAAATATCCTAAAGCTACTATTGTAAACCTTGGCTGTGGTCTGGATGAAACCGGCAAGTCTTGCGATAATGGGCTTTGCCATATTGTAAATGTGGATTTTCCAGATGTTATAGAGGTTCGTAATAAGCTGACAGCTACACAGGAAAGAGAAAAAAATATTGCCTGCGATTTAAAAGATTATTCGTGGATGGATGAGGTAGACGGTTCAAACGGAGTTATTTTGTTTGCTGCCGGAGTATTTCATTATTTTAAAAGAGATGAAGTAAAGAAAATGGTATTAGAGCTTTCCCAAAGATATCCTAAAGGCTGTCTGGTATTTGACAGTGTAGGAAAATTTGGAATAAAATTAATGATGAAAAAGATTTTAAAAAATATGGGTATTGATGATGTAGAGGGACTTTTTTACCTCGATAATCCTAATAAGGAACTTAACTGGTCAGATAAAATAAAAGTCAGTTCAAAAGGTTATATGTTAGGATATTATGACATGAAAAGTCCGGGAATTACTTTTGCTCATCGCTTACTTGCTAAAATGGCAGATAAAATGATGAGAATGTCGGTAAACAGAATGGATTTTAATGAAATGTGAGAAAGCAAAGGAGATTGGTTATGGAAAGAGAACCGCAAAAATGTAAACAATGTGGCAGAGAAATATATTTTGATGGGATTTGTGCTGATTGCAGAGCAGAAAATCAGAAAAAGGAGATATTGGCACTTAAAGAAGAAGAAATAGACATCAGAATAAAAGAAATTTGTGAAGAAATTGAAGCAACAGGTGATTTGGATAAAAACCATGGAATCTTTATAAAACTGTTGGATTACAGAGATATAAATACTTCCAAAATAGCCGAAACTGCTTTTAAGCATAAGGTTTTCTATCCTTGTGAGCTATATAAAGATGCTTCTGAAGATATAGTAAAATCAATGACTGAAATGATAAAGCAGGATGATATCAAGGATGGACTTGCGGGACATTTATTGTTATGTCTTGCTGCAGCCGGTGGAGATGAGGTGTATCAGACCTTTTTAGAGCTTGAAAAACATCCAAAAGAGTGGAGGAAAAAGCTATATGTCAATCCTTCATTTTATGCGACCTATGGCGGCTGGTCTTATGATAAGGAAGGAAATTTTATTAAAACCAATTTTGACCAATGCTATCCTCTGATTAAAGGAACATCGGAAGAGAAGAAAAAAAGTCCTGTAAAAATCGGTATAAGGACTGATGAGAATTGCCCTAAATGTGGCTGTACTGTCGTAAATCTTATGGAGATTGACGGCAGGGATAAAAGACTTGATTTTATTGGGATAGATGGTGTTATTAAAGCGAAATGCTGTCCAAACTGCTTCCAGTTTTCTGATGGGGATTTTTGCAGATATACTGTAGATGGAGAAAGTGAAGCTATTTTCGGGGAAGATAGTTTCAGAGGAGAAGATTATTTAGGAGATATCGGAGTAGAGGAATTAGCTTCGAATACCTTTGTTTTGGGTGATAAACCTGTTCCGCTCAGATTTGCGGCTGACTGGGACGGTGGTTCATCTGTTGGTGGTTTTGCCTTCTGGATTCAGGACTGTGAAATAAAAATGTGCCCTGATTGTGGAAAGCCTATGAAATATCTTGCCCAGATACAATGGGATACAGTGCTTGACGGTATGGAAGGGAATGCTTATATAGAAATATGTAAGGACTGCAAAACTATAGTTATGCTACATCAGCAGACTTAAAGGTATGGAGATAATAAAATGGGATATAACATAAAGAAACTAAAGCTTGAGTTAAAACGAAATAACCCCAATAACTTTAATTTTGAATGTAGAAGAATGAAGAGTGGGAAAGGATATAACTATGGAAGATGATGTACTCAGGGTAGTAAAAATAGATAAAGAGGCTGTGTATGAATTTATTTATGAGAACTTTATAGCTAACCAAAGAGAATTTTTGGGAGTTAATTCGGCTGATGTAATAAATAATTTTGAAATGGATTGGGAAAAAGGTGAGTTTATCTTTACTGTACATAAACAGGAAGATGCAGAGGGGGAAATTATTTCATTGCCTAAGGAGATAGAAATACAAGAACTGCTTGAAAAGCTTCCGATTACAACTGATTCAGTACTGAGTGCAGGTCAAATTTATAAGGATTACACTTTTGAGGAATTAAGCAGATTTCTAAAGGATAGCAAATGAATTTTATAAGTTTTACAGGTGGAAAGACAAAGTAGGGAACTTAGAAAAATAATTACAAGATATTTTTGGAGAAAAGATGAATAAGTATAAGATTACAACTAAACTTATAACATAGGGAGGAAGATATGAAGAATAAAATTTTAATCGGCAACACAGAATTTGTTTTAGATGATAGTGGTGATTATATGGGCAAGATGGATGTATGGGGAAAAGAAACAGATATTCTTCTGGAGATAAAAGCTGATGAGAAAGAAGTTGAAGACATCGTTTTTGAAAAAATTAACTGGCTTAATAAAAACAGAAACAAGATAATAGATACATTTATGAAGGAAAATGACTATTTTATAGAAAATATTAATGATATGATTGAAAGCGGTGATTTTACCGCAGATAGAGAGATTACAGAGAAAGATTTTATCGAATCACTTTTTGTGAATAATGTCGTAATTTATGTAAAAGAAAATGAAACAGACTTTATGCTAGATTTAGATGCTGAGCCGGATTATTTATTAGGACATTTGGCTTGTATGGAGATAGACAGTGAATATGGAGTTGAATGTGGTGGAATAAACGGATAAAGGTAAATAATTATAAGGAGAATAAATATGTCAACATTTGTAGGCTTTGTACTACTTGATGAAGTAAGGTTTGATGCTGGAAAATATATTAAAGACCTTAAAGAGGATTGGAATTTAGATTATGACTTTGCAAAATTATATGATGAAAATGATGATTTTCCGATAGTACACCTAAGCACCCTTGAACTTTTTCTGGCAGAGGAAGAAGCCTTGGTTTGAGGAAGAAGCGGTGCCTGTGCTTCGGGAGAGGGTATGGGAAGTTTTGCGGTAGTAAACTTATTAAAGTTTGCTACCTTTTTTTAGGTGCGCTTTGCGACAGACGTTTCTAAAGGGTGAAGTCCCCAATACGCCCCGGTAGTCGGAAAGATGCGCCAAAGACAAGGGTGTCCGTCGTGAGGTGGAATCTTAAGGAAGTCGGATGGCAAATCTCCGGTCTGACAAATAGAAATCATATCAGGCTATAGCTAAGGATAAGGTTGCTAAACAAACTGAAGTCCAATAACCGGATAAAATAATTATTTAAATTCTGCCTGATTATGCTTGACAGGGGAAAAGTTTAGTAGTATTATTTCTTTACCGACGACATAGTCGGTAAGGAGGAAAGTATGGTGGGTAAAAGACTAAACAAGGAAGACAGAAGGAAACAGATTAAGGAAGTTGCATTAAGACTTTTTACAGATAAGGGTTATGCAAAGACTACAATGGATGAAATAGTACAGGAATGTGGGATATCAAAAGGAGGGATGTATCATCATTATGCTAATAAAGAGGAAATCTTTGTAGAACTCCTAAAAGATGGAGGTGAATATAGAAAAAATATTGTTTTGGATTATATGAGGGAAAATCCTAAAAGCCGTAGTGAAAAGATTATGGATAGTCTTTTAGATAAGGTGCTGGATGAAAACCCATATAAAAAGCTATATACGGTATTTCTTATAGAAATGCAAAGTAACAAGGCATTTAAGGAATTGTTTGAAAAAGTATATGACAACAGCCTTGAAGATTTTATAGAATTTTGTAAAAAAGAGGGTCTAGAGGAATATATCGCTATCAGTAACAGAGAATTTACTTTTTTGCTGAACTCTTTATATGTGGGTATATATCTTTTTGAAAATGTAGACAAAGAGAAATTAAAAGAAATGCTTAAAATAATGTTTACGGCATATTTAGAACGATAGGAAGGTCATAATTATGAATAACGAAAAAGAAATGATACTAAATGAAAACTTATGGAAGGTGTGTTACAGGCTTTCCTTTCCGGCAATTATTGCAATGGTGCTGTATGGACTAAATGTAATTTTTGACGGTATTTTTGTGGGCAGGCTTGTAGGGGAGACGGCTTTTGCAGGAATCTCTATAGTATATCCGCTTACGCAGATAAGTCTGGGCTTAGGCTCACTTGTAGGCGTGGGAGCAGGCTCATACCTTAGTATTTTACTAGGTAGAGATGATAAGGAAACGCAGAAAAAATTACTTGGAAATGCGAATTTAATCTCCGTAATAGCAACTGTGATTATGATGGCAGTAGGATTTGTATTTATGGAACCTTTACTTAGGTTGCTTGGGGCCGATGGAGAAATATTAACATATGCGATAAGCTATTTTAGGATTACCCTGATAGGAAGTATATTCTGGATTATAGGTCTTGCATATAATATGATAGTAAGGGCTGAAGGCAAGATGAAAACAGCCGCGATTATGATGGGTGTGGGGCTTGTAGTAAACATAATATCAAACTACATACTTATGGCTGTTTTCAAAATGGGAGTTGTCGGTGCAGCCTGGGGAACTAATATAGGTATGTTTGTATATGCGCTGTTATTTGTAATATACTGTAAAGGGGGCAAAGCAAGTTTTAATGCCAATGTATTTACAATAAGCTACAATAAGGAAATAGTTAAAGAAATCATTTCCCTTGGTATGCCATCACTTATAATGAGCATAATGGGGGTTATACAGGGAATTATTATTCTAAGAGCCTTGAAGGCCTATGGAACAGATCTTGATATAACCTTTTACGGAGCAGTATTTAGAATATTTAACTTTTCACTAACACCTATTTATGGACTTATGAGGGCATTACAGCCTGTGGCGGGGATTAATTACGGTGCAAAGCAGTATGAAAGGAGTATAAGTTCATTTAAGATATTCTCTTTTGTGGCACTTATTATAATGCTTCCATTCTGGCTGGTGTCAATGTGCAGTCCTACACTTGTCTTAGGAAGTATGCTGCCAAATGTAAACTTTAATGAGAGCTACATAGCAAGCTTCAGAATATTTATGACAATAGCACCTTTACTTTCTGTTACCATGACGGCTATGACATTCTGGCCTTCCATTAAAAAGGCAGCGCCTGCAATGATAATGGGACTTGGCAGACAGCTGTTTTTATATATTCCGCTTATGATAATACTTCCAAGAATTTTTGGAACACAGTCAATATATACCGGTTCTCTTGCAATTGATATTTTCCTTTCGGTGATTGTAATATTTATGCTGATGAAGAATTTTAAGGAGCTTAGAGGACTAAAAGATAAAGAAGTTAAAGAGAACGCTTAAATATAATTTTTCATCCCCCTGCAGTTTTACTTGCTGCAAGGGGATTTTTCCTACGTTTTTTAAACTTGAGTCCGGACATCGGCTTTTCTTAGATAAATATTGCTGATAATAAATACCAAAACAAGATAAAGCGCGCAAGAGCCTATAAGAACAGGTATATTAAGAGCGCCTGTAATTGCGGTACTTCCCAAACTATATATCAAAGCAGAAAACGGAGTTGCATAGTAAAATCCTTTAACTGTCAGGGCAACCCCTGCAAGGCTTCCGGCAAAGGCAAGTGCGACAGGGATGGCGAAGGAGTGTATTATCATTGATAATGTACATTGAACTGCAGCTATTGTTACTACACAAAGTATGCTGCAAAGAATTCTGTATAAAAATTGTACAGGTATATTTCCGGGGAGTCCAAGTATTTTTCCGGAAAATATATAGATAATTACAATCCATATTATACTTAGCGAAGACATGATACCTGCTGTAATCCACTTGTCCTTTATGAGCTTTACGGGAGAAGTTACGGTAAGAATCAGATTCCAGTTGCTACCGGAGTGCTCCATTCTCCAAAGAAGACTTGAGAGTATACCTATAAGAGGAGAAAGGAAGAATAAACCCAAGAACAGAGACTGTTGTGTCCAAAGAGCTTCCCAGGTAAACTTAAGTACCTCACGGTTCGCCTTAAAGTTAATTGTGCCGATTACTGCTGAGATTACAGGAATCAGTATAAATGAGAGCCAGATTGGATTACGTTTAAGCTTAATTAACTCAGCAGGAAGGCTGATGTGAAGCGATGTGGAGACTTTATGCCTCTTAAAGCCTAATATAGAAGTACCTTGTTCAGATTTGGTAAAAAGAAAAAGTCCAAGTAAAAATGTTCCGAGCAAATACAGGAAAGCTATAAAGATTCCCATAATAGATATATGGTTAAAGCTTAGTGACATAATTTTTGCAGCTGAATCAAAATTCATATCAACTGTGCTAAGGGAGAGCAATACTGACCATGGAGTCCAAGGTTTACTGCTGATATAAGCCATAAATAAACCTGTGAGTATACCACCAAAGCCTATGGAAAGGGCGGCAAACTGGTTATAAAATATGAGAGAAAGCAGACTCTGTAGCTGGAATATTATCATACCGCTTATAATTTCCGCAAAAAATGTACGTAAAATTGCACTAAGAGGTACAGCCCCTGAAAAACCTGAGTGTATTCCAATAAAAACTACCATACACATTTGAATTATACAAAATAGTGTAAGATTGATAAAACCATAACAAAGTTTTCCAAGGTAAATATGAGTCCTATTGTTGAGAGTAGGCAGTAAATTCCACATAGAACCTTTGTTTTCAATATCCACAGTTCTGCTTGCAAGTACTGTCATTAACACAGACAGAAGCAAAGTGTTAATCATAGGAATACCAAAAAGTATATTTGTCCATTCTTTACCTGTAGAGGACATTGCATTAAATAAGTAAAAATAATTTAATATAACTGCTGACAGAATAAGCAAAAGAGTGTGTTTATGCTTTGCCTTCTTAAATTCAGCAGATGTCAGTGTTGAAACAGCTGTAATCATAGAGACTCCTTTCCTCCTGTCATTTCAAGAAAAACTTCTTCGAGATTTTCACCCTGATTTTCAAGCTCTGCAAGACCTCCCTGATAGAGCATTTTACCATGATGAATGATGCCAACCTGATCAGCCATCTGTTCAATTTCGCTTAGCAAATGGCTTGAGATTACTACAGTTATTCCTCTTTCTTTAGGAAGTGATATGATGAGCTGTCTCATTTCCTGAATACCTGCAGGATCAAGCCCATTGGTAGGTTCATCAAGGATTAAGAGCTTAGGATTTCCAAGCAGAGCCATAGCAATACCGAGTCTTTGCTTCATTCCTAAAGAGTAATTGGAAAGTTTTTTGTCACGCTCATCATATAAGCGTACAGTTTTAAGGGCAGATTCTATTTCTGTTTCCTTTACGCATTTAAGCTTTGCGATTATCTGCATATTTTCAAGACCTGTAAGGTGTCCGTAACCGCCGGGATTTTCAATCAGACTTCCGGTTTTATGTAAAATTGCAAGCTTATTTGCAGAAGTAATTGTCTTACCAAATACCGAAATATTCCCACTATCAGGATGAATAAGCCCGAGTATCATTTTAAGTGTAGTGCTCTTACCTGCACCATTTGGGCCAAGAAAGCCATACACACAGTTTTCGGGAACTTTAATTGATAAATCTTTAACACGATAGCCGGTTCCGCCTTTTTTGCTTATATTAACAGTTTCAAGTATATACTTCATAATATTTACCTCCGTCATTTGATTATGCATATAGGATAAAGCATCAACATTATGTAAACATTGCATTTACATTAAGGCTACATTAAGAAATGTTGGACACTATACTCTATTGTGGTAGAATAAAGTATAATAAAGTAAGAAAATGTTGTGAGGTAAAAGCTATGAATAAAGCGGAATGCAAGATTCTTACAGTTGATGATGAGAAGGAGCTTACTTATATAGTAACTGATATACTTAAAAGAGAAGGCTATGGCAGGATTGACAGTGCAGCAAATTTAAAAGAAGCGGAGAAAAAGATAAGAGAAAATACTTATCATTTGATTCTCTTGGATGTAATGTTGCCTGATGGGAAGGGGTTTGAACTATATGAAAATATGAAGAAAGAAGGGTATATGTATGAAGTGCCGGTAATTTTTCTTTCTGCAAGGGATGAAGATGTAGACAGACTCCATGGACTTGGACTTGGAGCAGACGATTATATTACAAAGCCATTTCTTCCACAGGAATTGTTGCTTAGAATAGGGGCAGTGCTTAGAAGGACTTATCACTTGGAAAAAAATGTAAATATGGTACGTCTGGGTGAGAGAACCGTATCTATAGAAGCCGGTACGGTAAGATATAAAGGAGAAGAGAGTCCGCTTACTGCCAAAGAACTGGCTCTTTTTGTTATACTTGCAAAAAACAGGGGAAAGATTGTAACGACAGATACTCTTTGCGATGCACTCTGGCCTGATGGAAGCTACGGACTTGAAAGTTCATTGATTGTACATATGAGGCATTTAAGAGAAAAGATAGAAGAAGAACCTTCAAAACCCGGATTTCTTAAGACGGTAAGAGGATTAGGCTACAAATTGGAGAAAGAACAATGAGAAGAAGAAAAGAAATGAAATTTTCAACAGTTATTGTAGTATTAATTACAGGATTCGTACTTCTTTTTGCAGATATCTTAATATATTTAATTATAATGCTTAATGTAACCTCAGTGGATTATCCCTCTTCAAGAGAAATACTGGCTAATCTTACTTTTAAGAATGGTACTTATGAGTTAAAGAGGCAAGAAACAAAGAAAATTAGGGAAAAGAATTATTTTGCCATGTTAATAGATGATGCCGGGAATATAGTATGGAGCGAAAGCCTGCCTGATAAGCTTTATAAAACTTATACACTGAAAGATGTGGCGGGATTTACACGATATTATCTTGAAGACTATCCTGTAAGAACTTATGTGGCTGATGAAGGACTACTGGTAATTGGTGAAAAGACAGATAAGGTATGGAAATATACCTTGGAATATGGCTCAGAAAGAATGAGGACAGCCATACTTATTATACCGCTTCTTTTTGTGATTAATGCTGTAGTGCTCATCACAGTACCGGTTACATTACAAAGGAGGAGGCAGAGACAAAAAGAAGAAGAAAGGACAGAATGGATAGCAGGAGTATCGCACGATATCCGCACCCCACTTGCTATAATTATGGGAAATGCGGAAACAATCAGTAATCTGACAGAAGATGAAGAAATAAAAAAGAAGGCAGATTTGATTGAAAAACAGGGAATAAGGCTTAGAACTCTTGTAGAGAATCTGAATCTTTCCAGTAAGCTTGATTTTGGCCTTGGTAAATTTGAAAAGAAAGAAATAAAGTTAAGCAGATTTCTTAGAAAAATTATTACGGAGCTTATGAATCAGGCTGAGGATGAGAGGTATGAGTTTGAACTGGAAATAGATGACAGCTTGCAAGATATACAGGTGAAAGCAAATGAAAATTTGTTTGAAAGGGCGGTAATTAATCTCATAATAAATGCTATGCACCATAATCCTGAATGTTGTAAAATAGAAGTAAAGCTTTACAAAAATATTAAAAATGTGCTTATTCTAGAAATAAGTGATAATGGAAAAGGAGTGGCTGAAGAGTTTCTGAAAGAATTAAATTGCAAAGGTTATGAGTGGAATACTGCTAACGGTCCCCATGGATTAGGACTTAAGATAGTTAAGCAGGTAGCCGGTTTTCACAGATGGAAGGTTGAATTTGCTAAAAATAAAAAAAACGGTTTTATCTGTAGATTTAGCTTAAAATAAATACTTATGGTAATAAAAGAAATGGCAAACCAATGGCTAAAAAAATAAAAACATAGGAGGGACTATATGAGAAGAGAACAACAGCGATGTAAATCATGTGGCAGAGAAATATATTTTGATGGAATCTTTACAAAACTGTTGGATTACAGGGATATAAATACTGCCATTAGCTTCAAATATCTTTGTTTTAGGTGATAAAGAACTGCCAACAAAACAAGCTGTGGCAGTTCTTTAGTGTTGACAGTAAAACCTATCTGCCACTGTGGTCAAATCCCTTGCCCGGCTTAGCATTCTTTTCGTTATCGCGTAGGACAACACGTGCACTGCTTAATATTTCAATCTGTTTTTTCATTTCATTGACACAAAGAATTGCAAGAGGCATGCCAAAATCCTGACGAAGAACGAGACGCTGTACATCCACATCAGCTATATTTTCCGGCATCGGATATGCAGGTATCATCCAGCCATGCATACGGAGTCTGTCTTCAAGATCATATAGAGTCCAGTTGACATCTGCATCTTCCCGTAGTCTCCAACAAACAATCGGAATTTGTTTAGCCTCTTCAATCATTTCAAAGATGCCCATTTTTTTGATTTCAGCAGCCATATATCTTGCAACATCTATAGTACGTTGGTGAATCTCTTTATATCCCTTAAAACCGTTTCGCATGAGCATGTAATACTGACCGACAATTTGAGATGCACTGCGTGAGAAGTTTATTGCCATAGTTGCCTCTTCACCGCCAAGGTAACTAACCCAAAAAATAAGTTCTTCGGGAAGAGCTTCTTTTGAACGCCAGATTACCCAACCTACTCCGGGATACACCAGACCGTATTTATGACCGGAAGTACTGATTGACCACACATTTTTAAGTCTGAAATCCCATTCCAGTTCGGGTTCTATAAATGGTGCAACCATTCCACCTGAGGCACCATCAACGTGAATACGGATTGGGAACTTACGGTTATTCTTATTGTGGCGTTCTACGAGCTTATCAAGGGTTTTGACGTCATCGTATTTTCCTGTGTAAGTGATACCCAATATCGCAACTATACCTATAGTATAATCATCAACATAGTCCATAACAGTATCCATATTAAGAGATAAATGATCCATATCAAGAGGTACGGTTCTCATTTCAATGTCCCAGTAACGACAGAATTTTTCCCAGCATACCTGATATCCCGAAGAAATTACAAGGTTTGGCTGTTTGATGTGTCTGTCAAGGCCTGCCTTATCAGCCAGATGCTTCCATCTGAAAAGCATGGCAAGTCCTCCGAGCATGCAGGCTTCGGAAGAACCAACCGTAGATGTTCCAATAGGCTCTTCCTTTGGATCCATATGCCACAAATCTCCGATAATATCCACACAGCGATTTTCAAGGTCAGCAGTCATCGGATATTCGTCCTTGTCAATGGCGTTTTTTTCAAAGTTTTCCGCCATTAACTCTGTAGCGGTAGGCTCCATATAGGTCTGGCAGAATGTTGCAAGATTCTGTGTCGCATTTCCTTCGGTTTTTAAGTATTCTCTGATTATCTCAGCCGCAACCTGTGGTTCAACCGGATCCTCATTAAGCTTTTTATTCGGCATTTCAACATCGCTGGCCAGTGTTCCGAAAATCGGTGTAAGATATCTTGTTTCGGTGTTCATAGATGCCAGTGCATCACCGATACGATTACTGCTTTTCCTATTTAACTTTGATGTTTTTTTATTCATATGAGCCTCCTTTTCCTAAAATTAACGGTAAATTACTCTAATTACTTTTGCGTTGTTAAATATATTTTCATATTATGAAGCCCATCTGCTCTTATTTGAATAAATAAGAGTAGGTATTATCACAGAAATTACAAAGCATATTACGAGTACAATCTGATATATTTTGTTATCCGCAGATGTGAGCTTCGATGATGGGAAAAATGAAATAATAAGAGTCGCAACTGTCATAAATAATCCAACAGCGGCAACAATCAGCTTGAATGGTTTTCCTCCGGGAACTTGAAATTCACGTTTCAGGTTATTCTTTTTTAGGATTAAGACAAAATATCCCAAGAAAAACAGTACATATCCAACTAAATAAATAACCACAGTGAGGCCTATTGCCGTCATATAACCTACAGAAGAATCAGATCCGCCTGCAAGTGCTATGGAGCCGCATAAAACAGCATCCCAAATTGTTACTATAATAGATTGAACTACAATAGTCTTTACAGACACATCATGCTTATTTGTTTTTGTAAAAGACGGAGGAAGAATCTTATCATTAGCGGCCTCCAAAAGTGCTCTTGATGGTCCGACTATCCATGAAGAAATTTCAGCCAATACGCCAAGGGCCAACAATATGGAAATCACTAAAACAAGCCAGCCAAACTGTGAGCCCAAGTGATTTATAAAGATGGCTTCAAAAGCTTCTATAACACCGTAAGAAAGGTTTCCGTTCAATGTTTTGGAAGAAAGTGTTGTTGCTATGGCCAGTCCGCCAAGTGCATCAAGTACAATTGTCAGAATGGTTAATACAACCATAACAGACGGATATGTTTTCGTAGGATTCTTCAGCTCATTAACATGAGAAGCAGATGCTTCTACACCCATATAGCCAAGGATAAATGATGCAAAAATTACAAGAGTGTCAACTTCCGTAAAATTTGGAATCAGTGTTTCGGCAGTCATCTTAATTTGAGATACTCCGCCGGTTGCAAAGTATACAATTAATCCTATCAGAAGTATAATAACAGGAAGAACTATTCCCCCTATAAAACCAATCTTTGAAATACGTTCTGTATACTTTGTTCCGCCCAGCTGTGTGAATGTAAGTGCCCATACTATGATTGCTACACCAAAGAACATTACAAGAGGATTATCATAAAGTGCATCAACCTTAAACACATACGCCAAGGCAGCGAGTATAAAAAATGCCATGGTCACGAATCCTACAGTTATCTGAAACCATTGAAAAAACAATGCCGAAAATCCCCAGCGAGGTCCGAGCGTATTTCCGACCCATGAATAAATGCCGCCGGATTCCCAACCTTCAACAGTAGCCATTTCTGCCGAGCACAGCGCTACCGGCAGGAACCAAAGAATGCCCCCGATAATCAGAAAGAAAACAAGCTGAAATCCGGAGGTGGCAAAAGACGGATACTCATATACCGTCATTACCATAGATGCTGTTATGGCAAAGAATCCAAAAAAACCTAATTTATGTGTGGATTTGTTGCCGGGTTTTACTTCCGATGTTGATTTATTGTCCATAAATACAGCCTCCTTTCACTAATTTTTCACCAAAATTGTTTATGTTGAATCCGCCTATATCTCCTCCTTTCCAAAATTGTGAATCTTAGTTATTCATAAACTGCCTACGAAAGAACATATAAAATTGTAAGATAAAAATAATGCTCCCTTTTTCATAATAGTTATTTAATCCGTATTTGTAAAGAGATATTTTAAAATTCACAAATATGATATTAAAGTCCATGTTTCGGATAAAATTAAGTATTAGCAGCGAACGAGTGAAGCTGCTATAAAAATATGAAAATATTACTCTTGTATAATCGATATAAAAAAGGTTATAGTAGTAACGGGATTAAAAATGAACAGATAATAGGAAACACTTGGTAATATCCTCCGTAGTCACGGACTGAAAACTGTTTTCCTACTGCACTATGTAGAATAAGAGGTCTGTGACCTATGGCGTAAATAATTGTGACTAATTCAAATAATGAATTTTATGGGAGGCAACACTTGTTATACATTATTACGGGAATCGTCATAGTGGCATTTATTTTTTCGATGCTGCGGGATAATCGCAGTATGTGGAATCCTGCACTGCTTATTATAGGAGTATTTTTCTCATATTTATCATTGGTTCAACTCTTTTATACATCAGGTGATGAAAATGTTTATATGATTACACTGGCAGCCGGTTTTTTGGGAGTTCCGTTCTTGGTGTTTTTAAGCGGTATTTTTCTGATATATAATGGGTTTGTACTGTTAAAACGTGAAGGCAAATCTAAGGTGAATTATCTGTCGCTGGGTATGGGAATTCTTATTATAGCCTTTTATATAATGATATTTGTTCGTGCATATGGAACTGACAATTATATTTTTTATCAAAATCCTTGGCTTAACATATTTTTCATATTTGTAATTTATTCATATATAATTTTTGGTTTTGCATTCGCGGGATTTTTGCTTTACTCCCTGCTATATAATTTTATTCCCAAGGGAAAAAACTATGATTTTATCATTATCCATGGTGCGGGGTTATTAAACGGTGAGCGGGTAACTCCGCTGTTAAAGAGAAGAATCGATAAGGCAGTGGAAGCATTTAAAAAGTCACGAAATTCAAATATTAAGTTAATTGCAAGCGGAGGACAAGGTGCCGATGAGAAAATCTCGGAAGCACGGGCAATTTTTAATTATCTGATGGAAGAAACGGATGTGCCGGGTGAAGCTGTTTTAATGGAAGATCAGTCTAAAACGACTTATCAGAATCTTCTTTTTTCCAAAAAGCTGGGAGAAAGCCTGGTTGAGAATCCACGTTTTCTTTTTGTAACTAATGACTATCACGTATTCAGAACAAGCACTTATGCTAAAAAAATCGGAATAAGAGGTGACGGACTGGGGTGTTCGACAGCCTCCTACTATTTGCCGTCCGCTTTTATTCGGGAATATGTTGCATTATGCGTAAAAATGAAATGGATGTTTGCCGGATTCTATGCGCTCTTGATAATAGCGATAGCATTTTCTTATCACGGTATTTTATGGTAATCTGTGGTAAACAATGGTTACTTGATTTAGAAGCAGAATCGGATTGACAAATGCAACGAAACCAACTTATCGTTGCATTTTTTTGCTATTCCATATATAATTAAAACAGATTCGAAAGGAGGGGGTTATGCAGAAAGAAGGAAAATATATTGAATATAAAGAAACTGTGTCAAAGACATTCTTAAAAGCTGTAAGTGCATTTGCAAACTATAATGATGGGAAAATAATATTCGGTGTCTGTGATGACGGTTTGGTAAAAGGCTTACCGGACGCAAACAAAGCCTGCCTTGATATTGAAAATGCTATCAATGACAGCATAACTCCTGTACCTGAATATGATATTGTTGTAAATGAGAGAAATAAGACTGTTATTTTAAATATTTACAAAGGAAGTGAAACTCCGTATTTTTATCATGGAAAAGCATACCGCAGATCAGATACTGCAAGTGTACCTGTAGATACAGTGGAATTGAAGCGTTTAGTCTTAAAAGGAACAAATAGAGATTTTGAAGATTTACCGGCGAACAGTAAGGAACTTACTTTTTCTGTTTTTGAAAAGGAACTGAAAAATACACTTCAGATAGATGAGTTTGATAAGGATATCCAGAAAACGTTAGGACTATATGTAAAAGATGTAGGCTATAATATTGCTGCAGAACTTCTTTCGGATAAAAATGATTATAGAGGAATAGACATTATTCGATTTGGAGAGACAGAAGACCGGATTATGGATAGGGAAACTTTTGAACACCAGTCAATAATTGCTGAATATAATAATGGTATTACGATATACAGAAAATATTATCAGTATGATGAAATAAAAGGAATCAAAAGAGAAACTATAGAAATGATTCCCGAAAAGGCATTTAGGGAGGCACTTGCAAATGCACTCATACATCGTGTGTGGGATATTCCTGCAGCAGTACAGGTTGCGATGTATAAAGACAAAATAAAGATTACATCACCGGGAGGGCTTCCTGAAGATATTTCTGAGGAAGAATATTTACATTCACAGGTATCTGTTCTGAGAAATCCAAAGTTAGCAGAAGCATTTTTAAAACTAAACTATATTGAAAAATTTGGAACCGGGGTGCGCAGAATAATAAATGCGTATAAAAATGAATATCAAAAGCCGGAATTTTCATTTACTGAGCATACAATTTGTGTAACTTTGCCGGTTATAGAAAAAAATAAGACAGATGATATGGCAGAAATAGTATTGAAAGTGATTGTAGGTTCGGATGAAATGACAAGGAAAGAAATAGAGGAGATTACAGGCATAAAGAAAGCAACCCTTATTCGTATATTAAATAAGCTTCTAAATGATGGTATAATAAAGAAAAAAGGACTGACCAGAAACACAAGGTATTATAAAAATTGAATAGGGTGAGAAAATGTTATTTATATACTCATCCTCCACACAAAAAAATAAAAGGCTCTGCCTGAATTAAGGCTAAGAAGTTAAAGTTTGGATTTTAAGAAGTATATAAATTGCCGGGTTCAAAGTCCTTACATGAAAACAATGAAAGAATAACGGGGCAAAATGATGGAAAAAAATATAAAACTTGATAAAATAATTAAAAAACTTAAGGAAGATCCGAGAAATAAAAGTTATACAGAACGTGGGATACCGCCTATTTTCCAAATTAGTCCGAAAGCCCGTATCCTTATCGTAGGGCAGGCTCCGGGCAAAAAAGTAGAGGATAGCCTGATTCCTTTTAATGACAAGTCGGGAGAGAAACTGATACAATGGATGGGAATTGACAGGGATACCTTTTACTCTGAGAAGATAGCAATTATGCCGATGGATTTTTATTTTCCCGGTAAAGGAAAGACGGGAGACTTGCCGCCAAGAAGCTTTATTGCTAAGGAGTATCATAAAGAAATTTTAGCATTGATGCCTAAAGTAAGCCTTACAATACTTATAGGAGCTTATTCAATGAAATATTACCTGGGTAGTAAAATGGGGAAAAATCTGACAGAAACAGTAAAAAATTATAGGGAATATCTGCCGGATTATTTCACCATAGTACACCCAAGTCCCTTGAACTTTTTCTGGCAGAGAAAAAATCCTTGGTTTGAGGAAGAGGTAGTTCCGGAATTACAGAGGAGGGTAAAGGAAGTGTTAGGCTAGAAAATTATCATCTCTCCCCTGCATGAAATTTTTGGAAATTTTAGTAAAAATCCCGGTGTCTTGAAGACTTTCGATTGTTTTACGTTTGAGGAAAGTCTATGCTTAAGGCTTGCGTACTCTCATAAAGAGTAATTTTACCGGTATCTCCGAATATATCCCGTCCCGGAACGCTACCCTGTTTAATAAAAGCAACCCAGTCATTTTGAAGAATTTCCATCTGCTTTATATTTTCGGGAGTAACGGTATAGTCTACATCCTTAATAGTCCCGAAAATAAACGGAAGTTCAGCACAATGATATGCGCCTCTAAGTCCGTTCCAGACATTTGGCACAAAATTCATACGATAGCCGTAACAAGGAGCTTTAGCCGAGTACTGTTTTAGCTCTCGCAGGGCAGTAGCATGGAAAGGCATTTCCATCATTTTAAACTGCATTTCTACTAAAGAAGGATACTGTTTTTTTAGTTCATCAGCAAGGCTGACTCCGGGTTCTCCGTATTGTTTGAGACATTTTTCAAGAAAATCGGGTTCTTTGACAGCAATACCAAGCCCCTTATACCAGGACTTGTTGTTAACCATTTTTAATTCATCACCTGTAGCACCTAACATAACCGGCTTTGGAGAGAAGCTTCCTGCTTTCATTATATTTTTTGCATCATCTTTAAGGAGTATACCGTCTATGACAGGTGTGGATAATACTGTCAGGGGCATTTTTAGACGAATCAGCTTTTTCCATGACAGGGAAAGTAATCGGTCAAACCCGGAAATATGATTATGTTTAAGAAAGAAATATGCTATTTTTTCTGCCTGCTCTAAGGTCATACAATCATTTGCTCCCGCAGAGCATACAATGAGTTTATCAAAATATTTGGAGCTTTCCTCACTCATCATATGGGTGGAAACAGAGAGACCGCCTGCAGATTGTCCCATAAGAGTAATATTTGAGTTATCGCCACCGAAATAATCAATATTCTTGCGTACCCATTTTAAGGCGCATTGTTGATCAAAAAAACCCCGGTTCACAGAGAGGTTTCCGTTTATTTTTACAGGAATGAAGCCGGGCTCGGACAGACGATAGTTTATGGTTACCACGACTATGTCTTTTGCTGCGAGATACCTGCCGTTGTAAAGAGGTGTTGTGCCGGAACCGTAGGTAAACCCGCCTCCATGAATGAATACCAGAACAGGTTTCTTTTTTGGGGTATCATTTGTCCAAATATTTAAGACAAAAGCATTTTCATCGGTTTTATCACTGTCTGTTAATATTTCTTTACGCATCATAGGATTTTTAAGAAACAGGTTAAGAAACGGTGGGACATCGTTTTGCGGAAAGCGCAGGCCTATACCGTAATTTGCAGGAGATTCCCGATATGTATCTGTCATTTCAGGCATACCGAATCGCTCAGATTTTGCATATGGAATCCCTAAGAAGCTTTGAATTTTGATTCCGTCTATATATTCATCTTTGCAGATAAAAGTACCTAACTCCGTTTGTTTTAATTGACTCATTCTCTTCACCTTTCAGATACATTGTGAGTAAATTCAGTGACAATGTGGGTTAGACAATGCTAACTTTATGTTTGGTTTAACTTTATAAAAAAATGCCTGAAAAGTCAAGAAAAAATTCCCTTGACTTATGGGTTAGTCTGAGCTAACATGTTTTTATTAATAAATGAAGGAGAGGAAAAACAAATGAAGTTAAAACTTAAAGATTTTATTATTGTCAGTCTGCTTGGGGTAGTTGGTTTTGTTATTAGTATGGCTTCGGGAATGGCTACACAGTTATTTGGTGCTTACGGAGTTTTCGTTCATGTTTCTATAGGAAGCTTCTTATGCGCTCCTGTTTATTTTGTTATGTGTAATAAGATTCCTAAAAGAGGTGCAATATTTATATACTATTTTCTATCAGGAATAATTTATTCCATTATGGGGTTCATTCCAATGCTTCCTATAATGGCTGTGTCGGGAATTGTAGGAGAGTTCCTTGTAGGTAAGGCGGATAACTACATAAATATGGGAAGGCTGAGTCTTTCTTATGTTATATCCCAACTGATATATTCATTGCATGGATTTTTTTTCATCCTGGTTTTGGGTGTAGAAGGGTTGGTAAAAACTTTTCCTAATCTATTTACACTTGAGGCAGCTCAGAGCGTAAGAGATACCTTTTTTAATCCTATGAATATGGCGGTGATATTAAGTATAGAAATTATTGCAGCCGTACTTGGAACATTATTCGGAAAATATATTTATAAAAAATTTTTTGATAAAACCGGTGATAAAAGGAGCATTTTATCATAATGAATTTTGAAAATCGCCTGTTCTTAAAACCAATAACAATAGGAGTTCTTATGATTATATATACAAGTATCTTATTTTTTAGTGAGATGCTTGTATATTGGGTTATGACTTTATTCAGTTTTATATTACTTTTTTTTGTAAACAGAAAGAAAACGTTTTCTTTTATTACTGCATATATGTTATTGTTTGCTCTAATCAGGATAATGAACTTTTTGACCTTGAGTGGTTGGATAGGTTCTGTTTATACAATGGCTCTTATTGTGGTTAAGCTGTTTCCTCTGTGGATTTTAGTAGGTATTATAACAGAATTTAATACTTCGGAAATCATAGCCTCACTGAGAAAACTTAAACTTCCGAACAATCTCTGTGTGGGAGTGTCAATATTTATTCGATTCATACCTGAATACAGAAATTATCTAAAGGAAATCAAGGAAGGGTTAAAGGTTAGAAATATTTCTTTCAATATACTAAAACCGTTGCAAAGCTTTGAAATGTATCTGGTCCCCCTGATTTACAAAGCATTTGACACAGCTAATATTTTAACCTGTTCGCTGATAACAAAAGGAATCGAATTTGATTGTGAGAAAACTTCGTATATTGACTTATCGTTAACATGGCGTGATTATGCAGTTATTATGGCAGGAATGGTGTTTATAGGGATAACGGTATGGGAAAAGTTGTAGAAATAAGTATAAACAGATTCTCTTATGCTGATAAAATTATTTTGGAGAATGTGAATTTTACTGTTGAAAAGGGAGAGACAGTAGTTATAGCAGGTCTTTCGGGCTCGGGAAAAACTACATTGATCAGACTGCTTAATGGTTTGATTCCGCAAGTTTACGAGGGGAAGCTGACAGGAGAAATAAAGATCTTAGGCAAATCGACAGTTGAATATAAAGCTGGAGAGCTTGCCAAATATATCGGTAATGTATTTCAAAATCCCGATGATCAGTTTTTCTCAAATGAAGTTGAAAACGAAATAGCGTTGGTTGGTGAAAATACGGGATTAGAGCGTTCTGTTTTGCTTGAACGGGTGAATTCTGCCATGGAACAGCTTGATATAGTATCGCTTAAAGGGAGAAAATTAAGAGAGCTTTCCGGAGGACAAAAACAAAAGGTAGCGATTGCTTCAACTTTGGTGTATGACAGTGATATAATCATACTTGATGAGCCGACTGCAAATTTAGATTTTACTTCAATCGAAGATATGAGAAGCGTACTGAAGAAACTTAAAGAACAGGGTAAAACCATTATTATAGCAGAACATAGGCTATTCTACCTGAAAGATATAATTGATAGGCTTATTCTTCTTAAAGCAGGACATCTTGAAAATATATTTTTACCTGAAGATTTGAATGAGAGTATTCGAAAAGAGAACATGCTCAGGTGCTTTGACTATTCGGAACTTACAAGTGAAGCAGCCGAAGCAGGTGAAGAAGTCCTTGTAAGGGTAAATGACCTGTCGGTTAAGAATAAAAGCTATAAACTTAATGATTTAGCAGAATTCTCCTTAAACAGAGGAGAGTGTATGGCGGTAATAGGTGAGAATGGAATAGGTAAAACCACTATGGCCAAAGAGCTGATGGGGCTTTTGCCTATTAAAAGAGGTGAAGTATCTTACGCGATATCAGACAGGGAAAGACTCAGATATACTGCTGCAAGCTTACAAAACTGCAGAAATATGTTCTTTTATGAAACAGTTGAAAAAGAACTGATACCGAGAGAAAAAGAAGCAGACAGAGAATATTTGGATAAGGTAAAAAAATACTTAATTCATCTTGAATTATGGGATAAAAGAACAATGAACCCGCATGACCTGTCAGGTGGAGAAAAGCAGAGACTTGCACTCCTCATCTCCATGTTGAAAGAATCAAAACTTATAATCTTGGATGAACCGACTGCAGGACTTGATTATAAAAGGATGTCACAGGTTTCATCTATTATAGAGGAAAGAACAAAGACAACTCCGGTTATTCTTATTACACATGATTTGGAATTGTTATTTAAAACCTGTAATACGGCTTACCTTATGTCACAGAATGGACACAGAAAAATCAATGTTAGAGGGAACGAAGAGGAGATTGTAAAATTTTTGAACGTTCAATTATGATATATATCTTTTATTAATGTCCATAATCCATTCGTATACCCTTCATAGGAGTTGTATAATCTTCAGCGTAAAAGCAAAATATCCCTTTTTATATTTTGACACTGTATCATTAGGTTGAGAAATGATTGAATAACTTTATAAAATGTGGTAAAAAAGAAGTGGGTGTAAAAAACGCGACATTCCGGGCAGAAAACTCGAAATTTATATGCACTTTAACAGGAGGACAGGAAATGAGATTAAAATTTATCTTAACAGTCTTTGTAATTTTTGCAATTTCATCATTTAATGTAGTTGCTTATGCTCAGTCAAATGATAAAATATACGGTTTAACTATAGACGATAGCTGGTATGAGAGAGTTTCGCTTAAAGAAGTTGTTTCATCCCTGAAAAAACTAAAAACAAGACCGACTGCAAGGATAGTAATGTCAAAGGATACTGAGCCGAAGGAATATGTTAAAATATTTAAGGAAATACACAAGATAGCAGACGTTATGGCAGAGCCTGTAGATTCCTATGAAATGAACCTGTATGAAGATGTTGACAGCTATAAGAAACGATTTAAGGATTCATATAAATATCTGGGTAAATATGTGGATATTTGGGAAATAGGAAATGAAGTAAACGGCGAAGAATGGATAAAGCAGGACAATTCCCTGGTTGCAGACAAGATTATGGCGGTATATGATGTAATTAAGGCTAAAGGTGGGAAGACGGCAGTAACCTTTTACTATGAAAACCCGGATTATCAAAGAGATATGATGAAATGGATAAAGACATATATACCCAAAAAATTAAGGAAGAATCTGGATTATGCTTTTATAAGTTACTATGAGGATGATAACGAAGGTTACGAGCCGGATTGGAAAAGCGTATTTAACAAATTCGGAAAGCTTTTTCCGAAATCAAAGATAGGTATAGGAGAGTGTGGGAATACTGCCAAAACTGCAACAGATAAGAGTAAGATAAAGATGTTTAACCAATACTATTCAATGCCGAAATACACAAAAAACTACATAGGTGGCTATTTTTGGTGGAATTATGTATTGGACTGCATTCCGATGAAAAACAATAAAGTCTATAAAGCGGTTTATGATGCTTTTAAGCAGATGGATACAAAAATTCAATAACTTAGTAAAGAAAATAAATAATAAAGATAAAAGGCGAGTGTTGTATCACTTGCCTTTTTAATTTAATAGGAAATTTCTTCGAAATTTCCTATTAAATTAAAATCTCTCCGAGGGATGCGCAGCTAGTGGTAGGGAAGTTTGCCCTGTGGCACAGTTCGCGCACGACGTGTGTGCAAGCACACACGTTTTTATAAGAGATTTTTGCTGATATCATAGCTTTGAATGGATGTTCGGTCTCAGTGAAACTACTAAAAAACTTTTATGCATTTTCACTAAAAAATATGAATTAAAAATGGCAAAATATCCAAAAATATGATGTATAATAAAAATATATTGACCATAATATAAAAATATTGTATTATAAATTTACAAAAACGTTTTTGAAAATAAAGTAGGAGTGATTAGTGTTGATATCTATCAGAGATGTAGCAAAAGAGGCAGGGGTCTCTGTCAGCACAGTGTCTAGAGCCTTGAATGGTTATGACGATGTTAATGAAGATACAAGAAAGCGGATAATGGATATGGCATCTAAGCTAGGTTATAGGCCTAGCCAGAGCGCAAGAAATCTTTCGTTAAAGAAAAAAGAAAATGTTGCAATACTAATATCAGGACTTGGTTCCAACAGTCCTATGGATGAGTTTACAGGAAATGTGCTGAAAGGCTTGAATTCATATATTCAAGGAAAAGATATGATGATAGCAATGTATGGAATTTCATCAGAAATTCAAAGACAATTAAGCCTAAAAGATTTTTGTGAGCAATACAGTTTGTCTGGAGTAATTTTAACAGGTCTTAAGCTGGGAGACAAATATATTGAAGAAGTCAAAAATAATGAGATACCTTGTGTTGGTATAGATATTAGGCTTGAAGGGAATATGGCAGCATCTGTGCTTACGGATGACGTAAAAGCGTTCAAAGAAATAACTTTATATGCTATAGAAAAGGGATATAAAAAACTGGTTTTGGTAAAAGGAAAGGATGAGGCAGAAGTTACTATAGACCGCTATAAAGGGTTTAAGACAGCAGTAAAAGAAAAATCTATATCAAAAGATAATATTGATATATTAGACTGCAAGTATGACGAAGAGTTAGCTTATACTACTGTTCGGGAATATATAGGAAAATACGGAAAGAGTAGAGGAAGAACTTTTATATGTATGAGTGATCTTATGGCAATAGCTACAGTAAGATGTATAGAAGAATTGAGTTATAGAGTAGGAGAAGACTTTTTTGTTACAGGTTTTGACGGTATACAATTATTAAACTATATAAAACCTAAGATACCAACTATAGATCAGAATATCATAAAAAAAGGATATGAAGGTATGAGATTACTCATGGATATAATTAAAAATGGTAAGAATCCCGGTACGGTATACATTGAACACAGCCTTATTAATGGTGAATAGATACTATTATTAAAAGTAAAGAAATTTTAAAACAGAATCATTAAATAAAGTGATTCAGCAAATATATTTTAAGGAGGAGAGATATGAAAGTTAAAAAAATTATGGCACTTGGAATGGCAATGGTAACTGCCTTCTCACTAATTGCGTGTGGAGGTAGTAATAGTGGCAAACCTAAGAGTGCAGAGTCTGGACAAAAGACTTCTGATGGAGCTGCGACACAGGAAGTGGTTGAACTGAAACTTCCTACCTTTCTGGCAGGTGAGAATGTTGGGGCGGTTTTCTTTTTGCCTCAAATAGAAAGGTTTAATAAAAAATATGAAGGAAAGTATAAGATAACTGTAGAAGAAGTAGTTCAGGATTCTTATGCTGAGAAGATAAAACAGCTTGCAGCTCAGAATAAATTACCAACAATTATACATGCTCCAGGCTCCGGTGGTATAGACACACAGTGGTTTAAACAGGCTATTCTTGAGAATGATATGGCGTATGATCTTACTGAATATGCAAACCAAAACCCTGAGATATCAGCACAATGGATAAAAGAATCTAGAGAGTTCTGTACGGTAGATGGTAAACTTATTTGTGTACCACTTACTGTTATAAGACCTATTGGACTGTATTATAATGAAGCTCTTTATAAGCCTGAAAAAGATATAAGGGACATGAGTATAGATGAGTTTATGAAGAGCCTCGGTGAAAATAAGATGGCTTTTATGACTGCTGAAAATGCCTGGACATCTGCTCTCATGTTGGCTGCAATTATTGCAAATGAGGAAGGTGGAGTAGATTTTATTAATAATAATACTGCTGATAAAGTATGGGATTATAACAATCCTATTATGATAAATGCAGTAACCAAACTAAAAGAGTTCTTACAAAAATATGCATCAAGCAATACTGTTGGAGCAGCTTATGCCGATGCTGCCAACGCATTTATGAGTAATAATGCTGCGGTTATCTGTAACGGATCATGGATGGCCTCTGAATTTAATGAGGATGCAAAGGATAAATGGAGTAATGGCTTTGATGGCAAAAATGTAAAGACCACAATTTATCCGGGGAATGTGGCCTTGGCTAATCCAAGGGGCTATGGTGAGTTCTGGATATCTAATGCAGCAAGTGATGAGCAGAAAGAAGCTGCAAAGGCATTTTTAACATTCAGATGTTCTAAGGAAGAAATGGAAGCATTTATTCTTGCAGAAGGTGGAAACACACCTAATATCAAGCATAGTGAAGATTTTCTTAATAAACTTAAAGAAAATCGTATACTTTATCAGCTTGATCAGAGTATGAATGAAAACACAAAATATGTAGCAACAACCGGAGATATTTTCCCTGCATCAATATCTGAGACGGAATTTGGAAAACTTCTCCCAAAATTAATAGACAATACGCTCACTCCGGAAGAATTCTGTGCAGAGCTTACAAAGAAGGCTGAGGAGGCAAAACAGTAATTAAAGGTATAAATTTATGCTCCCTTTAGCATTTGCTCCTGGGAGCTTAAATTTTTTATACAGTAAGTTTGACAGGAGACAAAAATGAAGATTATTAAACCACATATAAGTAAACTTGAACGAAAAAATTATAAATGGATATATCTTTTTTTGCTCCCATCATTTATAATTTTTGCAACGTTTTATATACAGCCGATATTTACTGTGATATATACCTCATTTACAAAATGGGATGGATTTAACAAACCAAAGTTTATCGGTTTAGAAAATTATATCCGGCTATTTAATAATGCTGCCTTTAAAGGTTCATTGAAAAATCTTTTAATATGGGCTATTATTGCTACAATTTTTCATGTTGGTTTTGGAGTGCTTGTAGCATTTGCGATATTTAAAAAGCCATTTGGCTGGAAATTTACAAGAGCAGTATTTATGATACCAAATGTAATAAGTGCAGCCGCCTGGGCTATGATATATAGATTTATATTTAATGATGACATGGGTATGATAAACAATCTTGTAAGAAAATTTAATCCGGATTTTCATATACAATGGTTCTATAAATCACCATTTGCATTTATAGCCGTAACTCTTACATGGTTATTTTATGCAGTCATTGTAACACTTATAGTTTTAAATGACCTATTTGCAATTCCGTCTGAGCTTTTTGAAGCTTCAAGAGTTGATGGAGCTTCAAATCTCCAGATTGTAAGGCACATACAGCTTCCATTATGCCGAAATGCAATAGGAACCTCTATAATTGCATCAGTTACAGCAAGAGTTGCAATGTATGAACAAATTGCCCTTACTACAGCAGGTGGACCGGGAGATGATACAATGAATCTTCCTATAATACTTGTAAAGTCTGTACTTGATCTAAAATATGGTTATGCCAATGCAAATGGAGTGATAATGTTCATACTGGGACTTTTGGTATTATGGATAATAAATAAGTTGTTCAGAATGAATGAAAGGGTATATTAGGGAGGGAAAATGATGATAGAAAATATAAAGAAGCTTCTCTCTAAAACATTTATTTATGCGTTATTACTGTTTACGATAATAATTTCGATATTCCCAATAATATGGGTAGTTATGTCAGCCTTTAAAACAAATGCTCAGATACTTTCGAGTCCATTTTCGCTTCCTACGAGTATAAGTTTTGATGCATTTGCTTATATATTTTCAAAATATAATTTTTTTAGATATTTTGTGAATTCAACTTTAATTTCGGTAAGCTCAACTGTAATAGCACTTGTTTTTTTTGCTATGGGAAGTTATGTCCTTGCAAAATATGAATTTCCAGGAAAAAATATCATTTTTATATTATATACAATAACACTTCTAGTTCCGGTGCAGTCTAAGGCACAACCGTTGTTTTCACTGGTAACTAAGCTTAATTTATATGATAATATTTGGGGTGTAGCTTTGGTTTATATGTCTATGGGACTCGCAATATCAATATTTATTTTAAAACCTGCATTTATGTCTGTTCCGAAATCTCTGGATGAAGCTGCAGTCATAGAAGGAGCAAATTTTTTTACTGTATTTTTTAAGATTAACCTTCCTTTGGCTAAAGGTGGGCTGGCTACAGCAGGAATACTGATGTTTTTAGGAAACTGGAATGAATATTTTTATGCTTCAATTTTAACGTCGTCAGATCTGACAAGAACCTTGCCTCTGGCGCTACAGTTCTTTACAGAGGCATTTTCTTATAATTATACAAGGTTATTTGCGGCATTGACGGTTGTAATATTGCCTGGAATTATATTATATGTAATAGCGCAGGAGCAGGTTCAGGCATCAATTGCTACCTCAGGTATTAAAGGATAAGGAGAATTAGAATGGAAAATATAAAAACTGATAAGAGTATGATTATTCAAGGTGAAGGTTATCGTATAAGTCTGTTGACGGATAGGCTGATACGGTTGGAGTATAGTAAAAAAAATATATTTACGGATGCAGCAACTCAAACAGTATTAAATAGAAAGTTTGATGAGTTTGAGTTTAGAGTTGAATCTGCAGAGAAAAATCTGACTATAATAACGAAATATCTTAGATTAAATTATGATGAAAGACCTTTTAGCAAAGAAGGACTGAAGATAAATATAGCAGGAAATGCACTTACAACTTCAGGGATATGGCATTATGGAGACACAAATGAGAGTCTGAAGGGTACAGCAAGGACTCTGGATGGAGTAAATGGAGAGATTCCTCTTGGAGATGGAATAATTTCTTGGAATTTATGGTCTGTGCTTGATGATAGCAGTTCAATGCTTCTGACTGATAAAGGTTTTGAACACAGGGATGATGAAGAGGCTGAGGATATTTACTTTTTTGGATATGGCACAGATTATCTTACAGCAATAAAGGACTTTTATCGTTTAAGTGGCAGTGTACCACTTCTGCCTAGATATGCTCTGGGTAATTGGTGGAGTAGATATTATAAATATACCAGAGAAAGCTATAAAGCGCTAATAGATAGGTTTAATGCTGAAAATATTCCATTTAATGTGGCTGTATTGGATATGGACTGGCATATAACAGAAGTAGATGCTAAGTATGGCACAGGCTGGACGGGTTATACTTGGAATAGAAAATTATTTGATAATCCAAAAGAATTTTTAGGGGAGCTACATGAAAATAATTACAAGGTAACACTAAATGTACATCCGGCAGATGGAATCAGGGCATTTGAGGATGTTTATCCTGAGTTTGCAGAGTTTATGGAGATTGATGTTAAAAATGAAGACCCAATACTGTTTGATATAGCAGATTCTAAATTCAGAGAAGGGTATTTTAAGTATGTTCATCATAAACTTGAAGCTGATGGGGTGGATTTTTGGTGGTTAGACTGGCAGCAGGGAAGTAATTCCGGTGTAAAAGGATTAGACCCATTGTGGCTATTAAACCATTTTCATTACATAGATGCAAAAAAGAATGGTAAAAGAGGACTCATACTTTCAAGATATGCAGGCCCGGGAAGTCATAGATATCCGGTAGGATTTTCAGGTGATACTGTAATAAGCTGGGAAAGTCTTAATTTTCAGCCATATTTCACTTCGACAGCGTCTAATATAGGATATGGCTGGTGGAGCCATGATATAGGTGGGCATATGAATGGGGTAAGAGATGATGAGTTATTTACACGTTGGGTACAGTTTGGTGTATTTTCGCCTATAATGCGATTACATAGTACATCTAATGAATTTTTGGGCAAAGAACCTTGGAATTATAATCCTATTACTGAAAAGGTTGTAAAAAGATATTTGAGGCTTAGGCAACAGCTCATACCTTATTTATATACAATGAACTTGAGAGCAAATAGAGAGGGTATACCTTTGATTCTGCCTTTGTATTATTATGATTCTGAAAAATTTGTAGCTTATAAATATAGAAATGAATATTATTTCGGAGAAAATTTACTGGTATGCCCTATTACAGAAAAAAATGAAGTTAGCAGTTGTATGGCAAAATCAAAAATGTATTTACCTGATGGAGAGTGGGTGGATATATTTACAGGGGTAAAATATAAAGGAGGAAGAGAAATTGAAATTTATAGAGATATAGATAATATAGGAGTTTTTGCAAAATTAGGTACTATCTTACCTCTTGATGCAAGATGTACCGGCAATGAGATAAATAATCCGGAGAAAATGGATCTGTACGTATTTACAGGAGCTTGTGGTGAATTTACCCTTGCTGAGGATAATGCTGAATTATCTGAATTTGATAAGGCGGATTGGAGATATACAGAATTTAAGAATGAGTTGGTAAATAATGACAGCATAGATGAAAAAGATTATATCTTTACTATTTCAAAAGCGGATGGTATTATATCAGATGGTATAAGTGAGAGAAAATACCATTTACATTTTTATGGAATAAGGGAATTTGAATTTTTGCATATTGAATCGGGAGATAAGACAATAGAACCTATCGAAACAAACTATGATACTGATAGAAATGTCTTGATTATCAGTCTTCCTTACATATCGCTTGAAGATGATATTATTGTTAAAATAAAGGCAGCTTCGGTTTATAATTCAAATGAAATCTTGGAAAACAAGATATTTAACCTGTTGAATAAGGCGCAGATTTATAATGATGTAAAGGGTGAAATTTTTGAAAGTGTTAAGAAGCTAGAGAAAAATGGACATACTTTTGTTTTGGGAGAAGTATGCTCTATCTGCAACAGTCAATATGTAAAGGGAGCTATAACAGAGCTGCTTACTGCATAAAATGTAAAATTGTATAAATAATAATTACAAAGGAAGGTGAAAAAATGTTATTTATATATTATCCAAAATGCTCTACCTGTATTAAAGCAAGGAAATGGCTGGATGAAAAAGGTGTAAAATATACTGCACGTTACATAGTGGAGGAAAATCCATCTTATGATGAGTTAAAAGAATGGTTTGCTAAAAGTGGACTTCCTCTTAAGAAGTTCTTTAACACAAGTGGAATGTTATACAAGGAAATGCAGTTAAAGGATAAACTTCCTGGAATGAATGAAGAAGAACAGCTTAAACTTCTTGCCACGAATGGAATGCTTGTAAAACGTCCTATTGTTGTTAAGGATAAAACTGTGCTTGTGGGCTTTAAGGAAGCGGAATGGAGCGAAAACTTAACTAAGTAAAGCCTGACTGAAGGATATCATTTAAACAAAAGGATGAAAAATGTCAAAACACGAAGAAAAAACCAATGTAATGAGAGTTTTGGATAGCAAGAAGGTTGAATATACAAGCCATTGCTATGTAGACACACCAACCACTAACGGAGTTGAGGTAGCAAAGATTTTGGGACAAAACCCTGCTGATGTATTTAAAACTCTTGTAACCACATCAAAATCAGGGACGAACTATGTCTTTGTAATTCCGGTTGAGGAGGAACTTGACCTGAAAAAGGCTGCTAAGGCAGCAGGGGAGAAAAGTGTTGAAATGCTTAAATCAAAGGAACTTTTGCCATTAACCGGCTATGTGCATGGTGGCTGTTCTCCTATAGGAATGAAGAAGCCTTTCAAAACTTTTATTGATAAAAGTGCAGAAAACAGAGATATAATTATCTTCAGTGCAGGCAAAATCGGTTATCAGGTTGAGATGAAGCTCTCTGACCTTTCCAAAGTTATTGATTTTTCTCTTGACGACCTGACCATTTGATTTTCACCTCTTTCCACCCTGATTAGGCAGATAATCGAATTATTCGGAAGATAAAACTATCGTATTTGCCTTTGCGAACAGACAGTGACAGAAACTGATTTGTCTGCTGACTATTGACATAAAATGCCACATTGTATACAATGATACAAGTATTAGAAAACAGTATGATTGTAGCACATGGAGGCTTTGAAGTTAAAATGGATAGTATAGACAATTCGTATGAACTTGCGGATAATTATTCTTTAAGAGGAAGAGTTTTTGGAAAACTGAGAGAGGATATTCTCCTTGGTAAGTACAAGGACATGGAAGAACTTAAAGAAGTGGTTATAGGCAAAGAATTAGGTGTGAGCAGGACTCCTGTAAGGGAGGCATTAAGGCAGCTTGAACTTGAAGGTCTGGTAACCATCATACCAAATAAGGGAGCTTATGTAACAGGAATTTCAGATAAGGATGTCAATGATATATTTATGATAAGGTCTTATCTTGAAGGACTTTGTGCAGCCTGGGCTTGTGAACATATAACTGAAGAGCAGCTTGAGGAAATGGAAGAGTCCGTATTTTTAGCTGAATTCCATGCCAAGAAGGGACATTTTGAACAGGTAGTGGAATTAGATAATAAATTCCATAAAACATTGTACCATGCCTGTGGAAGCAGGGTTTTATCAAAGCTCTTGGTTGACTACCACCATTATGCGCAAAAAGTCAGAAAAGTTAATCTTTCTGAAGAAAAGAGAGCGAAACATTCAATTTTAGAACATAAAAGAATAGTTGAAGCTATAAGAAATAAAAATGTAAAGGCTGCCGAGGAATATGCACACGATCATATAATGGAATCAATTAACAGAATGCATCTTGCAGAGGCGGAAGAAGAATAAAACAGAGGCTGTGAAGAGATTAATATTTTCTTCACAGCCTCTTTTCGTAAGTAGCCAAATTTATTAAGCCTTCTTTTTCTTATAAATGGCAGTTCCTATCACTACGGTGACAGGGATGGTTATAATCAGCCCTATACTTCCTGCCATAGCCCTGATTATCTCTGTTGCGATAGAATCAAGATTGATGATTTCCGTAAATCTGATCCTGTAAACTATAAATAAAATAATCAAATGCAGTGTAGTGCCTACATAAGCGAGAATCAGAGTGTTTGACATGGAACCCATCATGTCTTTTCCTATATTCATGCCTGAAATTATCATATTTTTTTTGCTTATATTCTTATCAAGGTCATTTATCTCATAAAGTGCGGAAGCTATGGAGATTGCAACATCCATGATTGCGCCTATTGCACCTATCAGTATAGTTCCGAAAAGTATTCCCTTATAATCCAGATTTCTAAACTGCGGTATGTAGGCAAGACTTATGGAACTGTCATCCGCCAGACCTGTAAGATGCGCAAAGTTTCCAAAGATAAAAGCTAAAATACCTGAAATTATTACTCCGAGTGAAGTTCCGATTATAGCAACAAAAGTTTTGATATTCTTTCCGCTTATAATAATAAGAGTTATTATAACCACAGGTATGGAAATGCCGAGTGAAGCAAGTATGGGACTCACACCTTTTATTATTAGAGGTATGTATCCGAAAAATATCATTGCTACCGCTATAACAAGTGAAACCAGAGTTTTTAGCCCCTTTATTCCGCCTATAATTAAAAGCAGGGTTACGAACAGACCTACTATCAGATAAACCTGAGTATCCCTGACTTTTTCCTGTATTTTTACGGTTTCTATCTTGCCGTTATCTTCTGTTGCACGGATTAAAAGTTTATCCCCCGCTTTGAAAATATAATATCCGGGCATTATTCTTTCTATGGTATGCCTTATAGTCATGGTTTCGCCCTTGTGGCTTCCATCTAATATTTCTATTTTAAGATGCTGGTATCTTATGTCGGCCTCTAAAGAAACATTTCTTTTTTCGGCAGTATCATCATACTCTATCTCAAGCACCTTTGCCTTAAAAATGATATAATCGGTATCTTCCATAGCTTTACTGTAGTGTTCTCTGATATCTTTATCGGAGGATAATTCGTCCGCATAGATCTTTGAATACAGACAAAATAGCAGGGTAAAGGTTAGCACAATCAGGGTTATGCCAAAAGAGTAATGTTTCTTCATATATAAATCCTTTATTGATTTTTGATTAATTATATAAGTTCGGTATTGTTTTGACTATATTTCACGTGATATTAAAATAATATCTAAAACTCTGACATATATTATACGATAACAGGGTATAAAAATAAACTCTTGTATTGAATAATATTCTTCTTATAACTATGATACAGGCTTGCTATAGCTACGCTTAATGCAAGCCTTGCAAAAATATTCGTAATCCGCTTATTTTTTTGCAAAAATGGCTACTTACTCATATTTTTGACACTTGTATCATAAAATATAGATTATTTATAAAAAAATAATAAAAATTTACCCAAATAAGACATATGTGTATTGAAAAAAACATTAAAAGCAGGTAAAATTTAAACTAAATTATTCATAAATAATCAAATTATTTGGAATAATTAGGGTTTAGCCACATTTAAAATATATTTATAGGAGGGTTTACTATGAGAATGAAAAAAGTCCTATCCATTGCGCTTGCAGGAGCGTTAGTCTGTACGGGCACAGCTTCTGTATGGGCTGTAAACGCATCTAAACAGGAGTTAAAGCTCAGAGAAGCAAAATTATTTACAGATGCTGTTAAAACTGCGGAAGACGGAAATCTTACAAAAGGTGATGCAGTAGTTATGGTATTGAATGCTCTCGGTTATAAAGAGGATGTAAATACCAAAGAGGATTATATTAAACTTAATCCTTTTGCTGATGCTTCTAATGAGTATAAGGGATATCTCGGTCTTGCTTATGACCTTGGCTTTGTTCAGAAAGCTGATAACTTTGGTGAAAAAGAAGAAATTTCAAAGAGAAAACTTTTAGAAATGGTATTAAAAGCATTGAATTATAAAGATGCTTATACTGATACCGACAAACTGGCTGTAAAGCAGGGACTTGTAGATGAAAGTGATGTTATTGATTATCCTGTTACAAGGGCCGAGGCTGCAGAGATCATCTTAAACAGCTTAAATGCTGAGCTTGGTGACGGAACCAAAACAAAATTTGGTGAGTATCTTGTAAAGAGCGGTATTCTTTCAGAGGATAAGCTGGCAACGCTTGGGGTTAAGGCGGCTGTAAAAGATAAAGAAGACGTACACATTATTTATTTCAACGACTTCCATGGCAATATTACCGAGGAAGTAACAGGTAAGAAACGTAATATGGGTATGGCTAAGATGGTAGGTTATGTAAATGAATTTAAGGCTACCCACCCAAATACAATAGTTCTTTCCGGAGGAGATAACTATCAGGGAACAGCTGATTCCAACCTTACTTTTGGTAAACCTGTAACTGCTATGATGAAGGGTATGAATACTATGGCATCAGCAGTAGGAAACCATGAGTTTGACTGGGGCTATGAGAAGATTAAAGGCTGGGCAAAGGATGGAAGCTTTAAGTACCTTGCATCCAATATCTATGACAGAAAGACTAATAAGCCTGTGTCTTGGGCTAAGCCATATATGATAGTTAAAAAAGCGGGTATTAAGATTGGTATAATCGGACTTGCACATCCTGATACCCCTTCTCTTTCAAAGGCTGAGTATGTAGAGAACTTTGAGTTCAGAGATCCTGTAACATCTGCAAACGAATGGGTAAAATATCTTAAAGACGGCAAGGCTAAAGAAGGAAAGCCGGATGTGGTTATAGCTCTTACCCATATCGATTCAGACCAGAATTTTGATACAAAGGAAATTACAGGTAATGCAACCAAACTTGCAAACGAAGTAAAGGGACTAGATTTGGTACTTTCAGCACATTCACACAGAAGTGTAAGCGGTAAGGTAAACAATGTGCCTATTCTTCAGGCTTATTGCTATGGTCGTGCAGTAGGTCATGTTACCTTAGACGTAGACAAGAAGGTTACATCCAAGAAGGTAAAAGTAAAAGTTAAGACAAAGGCAGGTAAAAAGAAAGCTGTTAAGAAGTCTAAATACAAAATTGTTAAAAAGACTACCTATAAGGTAAAAGATATAGCCACAGAGCTTTATGATGCAAATGCTATAAAAGATAAGATAATTAAGAGTGCAGAAGCTGATGATTTCTACAACAAGCTTCAGGCTGAGATAGCAGATCAGAAGAACAAGGTTTTAGGAGAGGCTACTGAGGCATTTACACATGACAGAAGTGATAAGGGTTCTGTGACCCTTCTCGGAAGATGGGCTTGCGAGGTTATGGCTGAGGAAGCTAAGGCTCAGATTGCTATTCAGAATGGTGGCGGTTTAAGGCGTACCCTTGAAAAAGGTAAGATTACAATGGGTGATTTATATGAAATCATGCCGTTTGACAACTATCTTACAACTATGGACTTAAAGGGTAAAGACATAAAGAAGGCTATTGACCATGGTATTGATATGCCTAGTACTACTGACGGTGCATTCAGCGGACTTATAGTTGAATATGACAGAACAAAGCCTTATGGAAGCAAGATAACCAAGATTACACTTTCAGACGGGACACCTCTTGAAGATGAAAAGACTTACAGAGTTGTAACCAATGACTTTGTATTTGGTGGCGGAGACGGTTATGACTTCAGCGGTGCAACCAATGTAAGTATGACCATTCCAATCAGAGATGTACTTGTGGCTGCTATTGAGAAGGCTAAAACAATTACACCTAAGAAGGTGGACTATATTAAGGATATATCCAAATAAAATTTCATTATAGTTAATTTTAATTGTAATGATTTGTAAAAAGCATATTTTAGCGGAGTAGCTTAGGCTGCTCCGTTTTTATTTTAATAGGAAATTTCTTCGGAATTTTCTATTAAATTAAAATCTCTCCGAGTGTTGCCGGACTCGCGGTAGGGAAGTTTGCCTTGTGGCACCGCTCGCGCGCGAAGTGTGTGCAAGCAAATACTTTTGACACCCATATCATATATTTTGAAATGCATATAAATAATTTGCAAAATAATTTATATAAAACGCTTGACAAATTATTTAAATGGTGTTATTATCTTTTTCAGATATAAGAAATGAAGCTGAAATAAAAAAAGAGCTTATATCTGAGCATAGATTAGACGGGAGATGATGATTTGAAAAAAAGTGTATACAGTCTGGTGCTTATGGATGATGTAGTCGAGGCGATAGACAGGCTGGCTTATGAAAGAAATACCAACCGCTCCAATCTTATTAACCAAATACTTGCGGAAAGTGTAAATTTTGTGACTCCGGAAATGAGGATGAGAGACATATTTACACAGCTTGAACATATACTTTCAGAGAGTTGCTATCAGATAATGGACAGGTCATCGGACTCTATGTTTGCCCTAAGAAGCCCGATAAGATATAAATACCGTCCTATGGTGAATTATACGATTGAGCTTTTCAGGGAACCTAAGGATATAGCCGGAAGGTTGAAGGTTTCTTTTAGAACCAGTAGCAAGAATTTTACAGATGCGATTGAGGATTTTTTTACCGGATGGATAAGTATGGAAAATAAATACCTTAACGAAGTTCATCCCGAGGGGGTTCTGTCTGACTTTGATAATGCAAAGTATGTAAGAGGATTTCTTAAAGTATCGGTAGAAAATGAACTTAATGAAAATGAGATAGCGGCTGCTATAGGAGAGTACATTAAGGTGCTGGACAAATGCATCAAATTTTATTTTGAACATCTTCGAGATGAAGAATTAATAGAAAAAATGATTCGCGCTTCTTATGAGGATTACCTTAAAAGTGGCGTGAATATAGTATAAGGAGGCAATATGAACACATCAAAACTTACAGCTAAATCTGTGGAAGCTCTTGAAGCTGCCAGAACGCTGGCTAGGGATAACTACAATTCCTACATAGAAGAGTCACACATTTTGCTGGCTCTGCTTACAGGAGAGTCCGGACTCATAGGTGAACTTATAACCAAGATGGGTAAGTCACTTCCTAACCTTGAAGCGGAAACCAGACATATAATTGATGCATTGCCTAAGGTAACGGGCGATGTAAGTGGTGAGATATATATTTCAAATGAAACAAATGCTGCCCTGAATGAAGCTGAGGCACAGGCAATTAAGATGAAGGATGAATATACATCTGTTGAACACATTATGTTTGGTCTTCTTAGAAAGCCTGACAGTAAGCTTAGGGATTTATTTAAAACATTTAATATTACGGAAAAGGAATTTTATAAAGTATTAATGGATGTACGCGGTAATCAGAGAGTTACAAACCAGAATCCTGAAGACACATATAATGTTCTTGAAAAATATGGACAAGATCTGGTAGAACTTGCAAGAAACAATAAGCTTGACCCGGTTATAGGCAGGGATGACGAAATAAGAAATGTAATCCAGATTCTTTCAAGAAAAAGAAAAAATAACCCTGTGCTTATAGGTGAGCCGGGTGTCGGTAAAACAGCCATAGCAGAAGGACTTGCTCTTAGAATAGTAAAGGGTGATGTTCCGCAGGGACTTAAAGACAGAAAGATATTCTCACTTGATTTGGGTGCACTTGTAGCCGGAGCAAAGTACAGAGGAGAGTTTGAAGAGAGGCTTAAGGCTGTACTTAACGAGATAAAGAAGTCAGAAGGCGAGATTATCTTATTCATAGATGAGCTTCATACCATAGTCGGTGCCGGAAAGACAGACGGAGCTATGGATGCGGGCAATCTCTTAAAGCCAATGCTTGCAAGAGGTGAACTGCATTGTATAGGTGCAACCACACTTGACGAATACAGGGAATATATAGAAAAGGATGCCGCACTTGAGAGAAGATTTCAGCCTGTACTTGTAGATGAACCTACAGTTGCAGACACAATCTCCATACTCAGAGGACTTAAAGAGAGATACGAGGTTTTCCATGGTGTTAAGATTCAGGATGCTGCTCTTATAGCGGCGGCTACCCTTTCGCATAGATACATATCAGACAGATTCCTTCCTGATAAGGCTATTGACCTTGTAGATGAAGCCTGTGCCCTTATAAGAACCGAGATGGATTCTATGCCGGCTGAAATGGATGATATATCAAGAAAGATAATGCAGCTTGAAATAGAAGAGGCTGCTCTTAAAAAAGAAGAGGATAAGCTGAGTCAGGCTCATCTTGAAGATATCAGAAAAGAACTTGCCGACCTTCGTGAGAATTTTAATGAAATGAAGGTTAAGTGGGAAAATGAAAAGAACAGCATAGAAAAGGTTCAGAAACTTCGTGAGGAAATCGGTGAGGTAAATGCACTTATTGAAAAAGCTGAAAGAGAGTACGACCTCAATAAGGCTGCGGAGCTTAAATACGGAAGACTTCCCGATCTTAAGGCTGAGCTTGAAAAAGAAGAGAAAATTGCAGAGGAAAATGAGAGCAAGTCAAGTCTTTTAAGAGACCATGTCGGTGAAGAGGAAATTTCAAGGATTGTAGGCAGATGGACCGGTATACCTATAACAAGACTTATGCAGGGTGAAAGAGAAAAACTGCTTAATATGGAAGGAATACTTCATGAAAGAGTTATTGGACAGGATGAGGCTGTAACCAAGGTATCAGAGGCAATACTTCGTTCAAGGGCAGGTATCAAGGATCCTGATAAGCCTGTAGGCTCCTTCCTTTTCCTCGGACCTACAGGTGTTGGTAAGACAGAGCTTGCAAAGGCACTTGCACAGTCGCTTTTTGATGATGAGAAGAACCTTGTAAGAATAGATATGAGTGAGTACATGGAGAAATACTCAGTGAGCAGGCTGATAGGAGCTCCTCCGGGATATGTAGGATATGAGGAAGGCGGACAGCTTACAGAGGCAGTCAGAAGAAAGCCTTACTCAGTAGTGCTTTTTGATGAAATTGAGAAAGCACATCCCGATGTATTCAATGTACTTTTACAGGTGCTTGATGATGGTCGTGTTACGGATTCGCAGGGGAGAACGGTTGACTTTAAGAATACAATTATTATACTTACTTCAAACCTCGGTTCTGTTCATATACTTGAAGGAATTAAGGAAAACGGGGAGATTTCCAAAGAGGCAATAGACAGTGTAAATGAACTTCTTAAGGCAAGCTTCAGACCTGAATTCCTTAACAGACTTGATGAAATAGTGTTCTACAAACCTTTGCAGAAGGAAAATATTGGCAAGATAGTTGATCTTATGTTGGAGGATTTGAGAGACAGACTTGCCGGTAAGAATCTATTACTTGAAGTTACTGAGGCAGCAAAGGATTATATTATAGAAAAAGGCTATGATCCTAACTATGGTGCAAGACCTCTTAAGAGACTTATTCAGTCTGAGGTTGAAACTCTGATTGCAAGAGAGATAATAAAGAAAGATATAGCTGCAGGAAGTACGCTTAAGGTAGATGAGACAGATGGAAGGCTTATAGTGACTGAGTAATTTTAGCTTTAGTTATGTAATAAGGAGTTGTCTGATTGCAAAATGCGAACAGACAACTCCTTTATTATAGAAGTGGTATCAGCTTCTTAGTCTGGATCCGTCAAAATGTATTCTGGCTCTTATATAATCGTCAATCATTTTTACATCACGTTCTCTTGAGGCTCCGGAGACTACAAGGTCGAGAGACGCAGCCATATTATTAATCATCGAATCGGTTGCAATTCCTGAGATAGCCTTTAATATATGTCTTTTTTTCTTAAAATCATCTTCATCAAGAAATTCTATGAAAAGTTCCTGTGCACGCCTTAACTGTTCATCCTCGCTTGGAACGCCTGCTATAGGCCCGGAAGTAGAAATTGAAGCTTCACCGTCTGTAAGAGTAACAGTTTCAGCTTTGGCAGCGGATTCCGGTATTTCTTTAGGAATATTTGGAGAGGCTTCTTTTGAAACTAATTTTACCTTTGTGAATCTGTATTCTGCTTCGGAGTCAGGATATTTCTTCTTATCGACCCTGCTTAAGAACATATCAAGCGGCCTGGCATATACGCCGAAATCTCCGTAAAGAGCCTGATATATAACCAAAGTCTCTTTCGTTTCACTATGAGTGGCAATATTTAATATTTGATATAGTTTTCCTTTAAAATGCTTATATATTTCAAAAGGTTTAGGTATCTTTCTTCCAAGATTTTCCATAGCTGATACTCCTTATGTTTTGTATTTTAATCAAATTTTAAGTGCTATAAGATTGTATCATGTTATGTTGTTTGATGTCCAGCATTTTGGGCTAATGTAGGGAGATTCAACCATTATTTGTCGATATTTATAATTTATATAACAAGTAATTATGAAAATATATATGTTAAATACACGCCCATGCTTGACAGTTGTCTCTGCCTTGGCATATAATAGTCACCGTTGTGCTACAAAAGCATTAATTGAATTATAGAAGTTAATTTTTAAATGCTGTTTGTATTGTGAAATAAAAAGGAGGAAATAAACACAATGAAAAAGAAAAAGCTATTAAGTGCTCTTCTTGCAGGTATTATGGCGGTTACACTCACAGCTTGCGGCGGTAATGCTGCTTCAACAGAGGGAAGTGCAACAGGCACAGATAAATCAAATACCGGTTCTGCAAGTACGGCGAGTACAGCAAGTACAGTTTCAAGTACTGCATCAGGAAGTGCATCATCATCTACAGAGGGGACACCGGTTGATGGCGGACAGCTTATTATAGGTGACCAGACTCAGTCAAACGGTGATATTTATCCGTACTGGACAAATAACATCTCAGATAACAGTGTTTACAAGCTTACATCAGGCTATGATACCATAGTTGTTGACAGACATGGTAAGTTTGTAGTGGATCCGCAGGTTGTTAAAGAGAAGAATGATACAAAGAATGAAGATGGTTCAGTAACCACTACATATAAGCTTCAGGAGGATTTGAAGTGGAGTAACGGTGATCCTATCACCGCTAAGGACTATGTGTTCCGTATACTTTACTTCTCTCATCCTGTACTTGTAGAAATGGGAGCTACTGATAACTCTGAAGGTATTAAATTTGTAGGTTTTGCTGATTATAATACTGGAAAGTCTAAAGTGTTTAAGGGAGTAAGACTCTTAGGAGACTATGAGTTTTCTGTTACAATCAATAAAGACTATCTCCCAAACTACTATCAGGCAGCACTTGCAGCAGCAGGCGCAGGTTATATGAAAGGATGGCTTCCTGAAGGCTATGATATAAAGGATGATGGCAAAGGTGCTTATTTTACCAAGGAATTGAAGGCTAAGGACATTAAGAAGCAGGCTGATGACTATCGTTTTAATATGACTGCTTTCTCTGGTCCGTATATGAAGGAAAAGTATGATGAGACATCTAATACATATACACTTGTAAAGAATCCTAACTATAAGGGTAACTATGAAGGAGTTAAGCCACATATCGATACAATTATTTATAAATTTGTTCAGAGTGAAACACAGATGGATGAACTTGCAACAGGTGGTGTAGACATCCTTGTAAAGATGGGTGAGGCAAATGAAATTAACTCAGGTATGGACCTTGTAGATAAGGGAACACATAATTATGTAGACTATGCTCGTAACGGATACGGAAAACTTCAGTTTATCTGTGACAGAGGACCTACACAGTATACAGAAGTTCGTCATGCCATAGCTTATCTCCTTGACAGAAATGAATTTGCAAAGACTTTCACAGGCGGACATGGTAGCGTAGTTAACGGTTACTATGGTACAGCACAGTGGATGGTTGAGGAAAGAGAAGATGATATCGGAAAACTCAATCAGTATAACTTCTCAGTAGATAAGGCTATTGAAGAGCTTGAAAAGGCCGGATTTACTGTTGATAAAGACGGAAAGCCGTATAAGAGCGGGCTTCGTTATAAGAAACTTGATAATGGCAAACTGATGCCTCTTATAATTCAGTGGTGCTCATCTGAGAACAATCCTGTATCAGATCTTATTGCAACTAAGCTTGCAAACAGCGAGGATGTAAAGAAGGCCGGTATGGAGATTAAACAGAGTGTAGTTACATTTAATGAGCTTATCGAGAACTATGAGCAGCAGAAGAAGAATGACTACAATATGTACAATCTGGGCGTAGGCTTTAATGCAATTTATGAGCCACAGCAGACATTTGCAATCGGAAATCCACAGAATAAGAACAGAATATCAGATGAAGAACTTGCTAAGCTTGCAAAAGATCTTAACCTTGTAGATTCTGAGAATGAAGAAGAGTATCTTGACAGATTTGTAGCCTTCCAGAAGAGATGGAATGAACTTCTTCCTGACCTTCCGCTTTACTCTAACCAGTATTATGACTTCTTTAACAGCAAGTTAAAGGGTTATGAAGGAATCAAGGATGCAATTTGGGATATCACTTCACAGCTGGTATATTGCTGGATTCAGGAATAATAGAGAATTTCCCGTTAAAAAATATAAATGGCCGGATTCCAAATGGAGTCCGGTCGTTTTTTATTTAATAGGAAATTTCTTCGTAATTTCCTATTAAATAAAAATTTCTCCGAGGGATGCCCGGCTCACGGCAGGGAAGTTTACCTTGTGGCACCGCCCACGCGCGAAGTGTGTGCAAGCACACACCTTTTTATGTTTATTTAGAATATCAGATATGAAAAAAAGATAATTGTACGCATACGCTTGACATTTGTCTTTGTACTGGCATATAATAATTACAATCATTTTACAGAAGCACTTAGACCAAACATTTAGGCTTGGTGTAACCTTTTGCATGGTGAATAAAAAAGAGGAGGATCTGATATGAAAAGGAAAAAGCTCTTAAGTGTTGTTCTTGCAGGTGTTATGGCGTTTTCGCTTACAGCCTGTGGTGGTAACGGAAACTCAACAGAAGGCGGAAGTACATCGGGAAGCGCAAGCTCTGCAAAATCAAGTGCGTCAAGCACAGCAAGCAGTGCATCAACCGGCAGTACTTCAAGTACAGCTTCAAGCAGTGTATCCAGTGCAGAGGCTACGCCTGTTAGCGGCGGACAGCTTATAATTGGTGATGGTACACAGTCTAACGGTGATATTTATCCATACTGGACAAACAACGCATCCGACTATGCTGTATATCAGCTTACAGGCGGTGCATCAACAATTGAGATTGATAAGGCCGGTAAGTTTGTAGTAAATCCACAGGTAGTTAAAGAAAAGAATGATGTTAAGAATGATGACGGTACTGTAACAACAACATTCAAGCTTCAGGAAGGTCTTAAGTGGAGTAATGGTGAACCTATTACAGCTAAAGACTATGTATTTCGTGTACTTTATTTCTCTTCACCTGTAATCGTAGAAATTGGAGCTACTGATAACACAGCAGGCTCTGATTTTGATGGATTTACAGAGTATAATGAAGGCAAGACCAAAGTGTTTAAGGGAGTAAGACTTTTAGGAGATTATGAGTTTTCTGTAACCATAGCTAAGGAAAAGCTTCCAAACTACTATCAGGATGCAATGGCTGGGGTTTCTCCTGCATATATGAAGGGCTGGTTACCTGAAGGTTATGATATTAAAGATGATGGTAAGGGTGCTTACTTTAGTAAGGATTTAAAAGCTAAGGACATTAAGAAAAAGGCAGAAGATTTCCGCTTCAACATGGATGCTTTCTCAGGTCCTTATATGAGAGAGAAGTATGATGAAACTTCTAATACCTATACGCTTGTGAAGAATCCTAACTATGTAGGTAATTATGAAGGACAGAAGCCTTATATAGATACAATTATATATAAGTATGTACAGAATGAGACACAGATGGATGAGCTTGCAACAGGCGGTGTTGATATTCTCCTTCACATGGGTGGGGGCGATGAGATCAACTCAGGTATGGATCTTGTAGAAAAAGGAACACATAACTATGTAGAATATCCTCGTAACGGATATGGTAAGCTTGTATTTGTGTGTGACAGAGGTCCTACCCAGTATACAGAAGTTCGTCATGCCATAGCTTATCTTCTTGACAGGAATGAGTTTGCAAAGACATTTACAGGTGGACATGGCTCAGTAGTTAATGGCTGCTATGGTCTTGCACAGTGGATGGTAGAGGAGAGAGAAGATGAGATTGGTGCTCTTAACCAATATAGTTTCTCTGTAGACAATGCTATCGCAGAGCTTGAAAAGGCAGGATTTACTCTTGATAAAGATGGTAAGCCTTATAAGAGCGGACTTCGTTATAAGAAGCTTGACAATGGTAAGCTTATGCCGCTTAAAATAGAATGGTGTTCATCTGAGAACAACCCGGTATCAGACCTTCTTGCTACTAAGCTTGCAAACAGCGAGGATGTAAAGAAAGCAGGTATGGAGATTAAGCAGAGTGTTGTTACATTCAATGAACTTATCCAGAACTATGAGCAGGCTAAAAAGAACGACTATAACATGTATAACATGGGTGTCGGCTTTACAGCTATCTACAATAGAGAGTTTGACTACGCAATAGGAAATCCTCAGAACCATAACAGAATTGCAGATAAGGAGCTTGCAAAGCTTGCAAAAAATATGAATCTTGTAGATCCTTCTGAAGAGGATGAGTACCTTAACAGATTTGTAGCCTTCCAGCAGAGATGGAATGAACTTCTTCCTGATCTTCCACTTTATTCAAATCAGTATCATGATTTCTTTAACAATAAGTTAAAGGGTTATGAGGGAATCAAGGATGCAATCTGGGATATTACCTCACAGATTAACTATTGCTGGGTTCAGAAATAATTTGTTTTAAGAAAAGTATCAGAATATAGTTAGGAATTTAAGTCCGGGGAAACTATTTGCCCGGACTTATTTCCGATTATTGCACTTGAAAAAATGCGTGTATTATTGTATACTAGAGTGCAGCTTTCTGTTTACTGCACTGAGGATGGATTCCGTCCTATATGCAGTGGACAGAAATAAATCAATAAAATGAAAGCAGGTAGGGAGTATGCTAAAGTATATTACAAAGCGTTTACTGTACATGGTATTCGTGTTTTTTACCATGTCAGTTTTAATTTTTGCCTTGTACAATGCCATTCCGGGTGACCCGGCTATGATGCAGGTGGCCAGCCAGAGAGACAAGCTTAAGCCGGAACAGTTTGAAAAAGTTTATCAGAATATGAGGCAGCAGCTGGGACTTGACGATCCGGCTCCGGTCAGATACGGAAAATGGATAAAGTCGGTGGTTACACTGGATTTTGGTGATTCTCTCATATACAAAAAGCCGGTTACAGAGGTTATTACGGTACCAATGAAGAATACTATCTTCCTGAATCTTTTGGTAACATTTTTTGCCTTAGGAATTACTATACCCTTAGGAATATATTGTGCTGTCAAGAAATTTTCAAAATTTGATACGGCGGTACAAGTCCTAACCATTGTCGGGTACAGTCTTCCGGTATTTATATTTGCTCTTATTATTATTTATTTCTTTGCCGTACAGCTTAGGTGGTTCCCGGTTTCGGGTATGAATACGCCTAATATTAAGGGTAGTGCTATGGTGTTGTTCTTGGATAGAGTAAAATACATGGTGCTTCCGACTATAGTACTTACACTTGCGTCTCTCGGCGGTATGACCAGATATGTCAGAGCAGCAATGATAGATTCACTTCGTATGGATTATATAAGAACAGCAAGAGCAAAGGGACTTACCGAAAGAGTTGTTATATATTCACATGCTTGGAGAAATGCACTTCTTCCTATAATTACACTTATAATAAGCTGGTTTATAGGTATATTCTCAGGCTCTATTATAACTGAGTCAATCTTTGCCTTAAACGGTATGGGAAAGATTTATCTTAAGGCTCTTAACGGACTTGATTATAATCTTGCAATGGGTGTTCAGATGTTTTACATAGTTATTTCTCTTGTGGGCAACTTGATTATTGACCTTAGTTACGGTATAGTTGATCCTCGCGTAAGAATAGCTAAATAGTAAGGAGGAGAAGATGTCAGAACAGAATAATAAGAAAAAACGCGCCTCCCTGCTTGCGAGGTTGTTTATGCCGAGAAATGGTATAGAAGAAAAAGATGTAGATATATTTAAAGAAGAACAGATGCAGTCCCCGGGAAGAACCGTTGTTAAGAACTTTCTGTCTAACAAGCTTTCAATGACCGGACTCTTGGTTTTTGTCTGTATATTTTTATTTGTAATTATCGGACCTATTTTCTTTGTACAGGATCTTTCTTACGAGGAGAGCACACAGATTAACTTGGCACCGGGACTTGATATGATGAGTGTTCCAAAGGGACTTCAGGGCAAAGTAGAGGATATAGCCATAGGTTCAAGTTTTTCTGCCGGCGTAAGCAAGACGGGAGGGCTTTATATCTGGGGCAAGACTCAGGTGCTTCCTACTATCAATCTCAAGGATTTTCCGAAGACTGTAAAAGGGAAAAAGTTTGTTAAGGTAGCAGCAGGTATTGACCATGTAGTTGCACTTACAGACAAAAATGAACTTATTGCCTGGGGTAATAGGAGACTTAAACAGACTGATGTTAACCCTGATATTAAAACTGATGGCGGAAAGATAGTTCAGCTTACGGCAGGTTATCAGATTACAGGTGTGGTTATGGATAACGGAAATGCCTATCTTTTCGGTAATACCTCATTAAATGATGCAAAAATAAGACGTAAGTATCAGGGAGAAATTACAAAGCTTGCATTTACTTCAGATGCTCTTATAGCGCTTACAAAGGCAGGAGATGTAGTTTATATGGGCTCCAATGACTCCTCTGTATCTAAAATTCCGGAGGATTTAAAAAACGGTGGAGTTAAAGATATAGCAGCATCAGGCTTTACTGCTGCTGCTCTTAAAGAAGATGGCTCAGTAGTAGTTTGGGGTAACTTAAAGAACGGAGAAAATAAGGTACCTGAGACTAAGTCTAAGATAGTATCACTTCAGGGCGGACGTTATCACTACACAGCAGTTTTAGAAGACGGCTCTGTTATTGCCTGGGGTAAGAATAACTTCGGTCAGGCAAGCGCACCTTCTATTAAAGGAGTTACCAGGGTATTTTCAGGTTCATATCAGAATTACGCACTTACAAAAGATGGAAAAGTAACGACCTTCGGTCTGAAAGGTTATCTTTTAGGTACGGATGAGCTTGGAAGAGATTTACTTAACCGTATAGTAAACGGTGGTAGGATGACTATGACTATGGGTGCTGTATCTGTAGTTATTTCGGTAATTATTGGTGTCATTATAGGTGGTATCTCAGGTTTCTTTGGTGGAACTGTTGACCTTTTGCTACAGAGACTTACAGAAATGGTATCATCTATTCCATTCCTTCCGTTTGCGATGATTCTTTCATCCATAGTTGGAGGAAAGCTGCCTGAAGGTGCCAGAATATTTATGATAATGGTTATCCTCGGTGTACTTTCCTGGACAAGTCTTGCAAGACTTGTAAGAGCACAGGTGCTTGCAGAGCGTGAGCAGGAATTTGTTACTGCGGCAAGAGCCATGGGTATAAAGGAACTTACAATAGTATTTAAGCATATCATTCCAAATGTAATTTCAGTTATTATAGTTACTGCAACACTTGACTTTGCAACCTGTATGCTTACAGAGTCTTCACTTTCTTTTCTGGGATTTGGTGTTGCGCTTCCAAGACCTACTTGGGGAAATATGCTTAACGGTTGTATCAATTCGGTTGTTATTAAGAGTTTTTGGTGGAGATGGGTATTCCCATCCATCCTACTCGGTGTATGCTGTATCTGCATCAACCTTGTAGGTGATGGTTTAAGAGATGCTATTGATCCTAAGTCTAATGAAAGGTAGGTAAGAAAGGTGGAAGAAAACAAGTATTTACTTGAGCTACAGGACTTAAAAACCTTCTTTACTACCAAGAAGGGCATAGTTAAGGCTGTAAACGGTGTTACCTACCATGTTGAGGCAGGTAAGACTTTGGGAGTAGTAGGAGAGAGCGGCAGCGGTAAGAGTGTATCCGCCATGAGTATCCTTAAGCTCCTTGACGGCAACGGTAAGATTGCCGGTGGTAAGATTATATTTGATGGCAAGGATTTGGCAGGAGTATCCATAAAGGATATGTATAAGATAAGAGGAAATGATATTTCAGTTATCTTTCAGGAGCCAATGACGAGTCTGAATCCAATATTTACTATAGAAAGACAGGTCGCAGAGCCTTTTATCATTCATCAGGGAATGAGTAAAAAAGAAGCTAATGCAAAGGTTGTGGAAATGCTTAGTGCAGTTAAGATTCCTAACCCTGAGGCAGTGGCAAAGCAGTATCCTCATCAGCTTTCGGGTGGAATGAGGCAGAGAGTTATGATAGCGATGGCTCTTGCCTGCCAGCCTAAGCTTTTAATTGCGGATGAGCCTACTACAGCTCTTGATGTTACTATTCAGGCTCAGATACTTAAGCTTATGAATGAGCTTAAGAAGGAGCGTGGAACCTCTATCTTATTCATTACTCATGACCTTGGTGTAATTAATGAAATGGCGGATGATGTAGCTGTTATGTACTGCGGTCAGGTTGTAGAGATGGCTCCGTCAAGAACTATTTTTGGAAAGGATGATTATAACCATCCTTATACAGAAGGTCTTATGAACTCTATACCAAGGCTGGATACCCCTTCAGGTGTAAGGCTTGAAGCTATACCGGGAGCTGTTCCGCATCCTCTTGATCTTCCGAAAGGATGTAAGTTTGCCCCACGTTGTAAATATTGTACGGAGAAATGCTTGAATGAACAGCCGGAACTCGCAGAAGTTGAGCCCGGACATCAGGTAAGGTGTTTCTATCCTGAAAAGGGGGCAAGAAAAAATGGAAAATAATAATGAAAAAAATGTATTACTTCATATAGAAGATTTAAAGCAGTATTTCCCTATCAAAAAAGGTTTTGGAGAGAAGCAGCGTTATGTAAAGGCTAATGACGGGATTTCCATCGACATAAGAGAAGGTGAAACCTATGGACTTGTTGGAGAGTCTGGCTGCGGCAAGTCTACTCTTGGACGTGTACTCCTACAGCTTTATAAGCAGACAGCAGGTCGTACAATGTACTATGGAAGAAATATTGATGACCTTGCTCCAAGCTATGTGGCTGAAACTTTAAAGAAAATTCCGACTCTTAAAAAAGAATGGGAAAGGCTCGTAGCTGAGGAGGAAGAAGCCAAGAAGGCAAATGAGGCTGCTTCAACCGATGAAGACAAATTTGCAGCCTTAGAGAAATATAATGAGGCTGTCAGAAAGACCAAGGAAGCTTATCTTAATATAGTGGAACTTATAGGTGGTTTCTTTGTGCTTGATGATTTATCTGAGGTTTCGGATCTGCTCATTAAGGAGCATACCCATGCGGCAGCTATCTTTGATTCAAAGGAAAAAGAAGACCTATACCAGAAACAGTATGACAAGAAACCGAAAGAAGGTCTTAGAAATAAGATAGATAAACTTCGTGAAAGCAGGACAGGACAGGAACAGGAACTTGCGAAACTTCGCAAGATTCTTGAGGATAAGCGTAAAGAACTTAGCTCTGATCCTGATTTTGAAAAGCATGAGGCTTACAGAGACGGAGGAATAAATCTTGCCAAGCTGAAAGAACATGAGATAAGAGTTCTCAGAAGAGATCTCCAGCTCATTTTCCAGGACCCGTATTCATCTCTAAATCCGAGAATGACTGTTGGTCAGATTATTGGAGAAGGTTTGCTTGCGCATAATATTTTTACTGAAAATGATGAGAAGATGCAGGAGTATATACTTAAAGTCATGGAAGAGTGTGGTCTTGCACCATATTTCATTCACAGATATCCTCATCAGTTCTCAGGTGGACAGCGCCAGCGTATAGGAATTGCCCGCTCGCTTGCACTTCGTCCTAAGTTTGTGGTATGTGATGAGGCGGTTTCGGCACTTGACGTGTCTATTCAGTCACAGGTTATAAACCTTTTGATTGATTTGAAGGAGAAGAGTAATCTTACATATCTTTTCATTTCACATGATCTCAGTGTAATTAAGTATATAAGTGACAGAGTTGGTGTAATGTACCTTGGAAGTATGGTAGAGGAGGCTGATACAGAGGAGCTTTATGCACATCCGAGTCATCCTTATACAGAGGCACTGCTTTCCGCAATTCCTACTACAGATGTAGATAAGGATAAGAAGGAGACCATACTTATAGAGGGAGATATCCCAAGTCCTATCAATCCTCCAAAGGGTTGTAAGTTCCATACCAGATGCCGTTACTGCACAGAAATTTGTAAGCATGTAACTCCTGTATTTGAGGAAGTTGCACCCGGACACAGGGTTGCCTGCCACCATAAGCTTGGCTTATATGGAGAGAAAAAATAATGTTTTTTGGAAAGAAGCTCGACAGAAGCTACGATACAATGAGGTATCTGAGTGGAGAAGAGAAAGAAACCGAGGAAGAGTTAAAAGACTTTAGGGAAAGAGAAAAGCTGGAGTTTAAGGATATACTGGCTATGGTAATCTCTGCACTTTTAGTTTTTGGCCCGCTGTTTCTTATAATCGGAATTATTATGTTTGTATTAACATTATAAAATTTAGAAAGGCTCGTCTTACTGTAATGGTGAGGCGGGTTTTTTGGTTTAAATAACATATAAACAGTTTTTAATATTTTTAGCAAGTGGATAGAAGCCGTAACTATTAATAAATATAACGAGATGATATATTTTGTATAATTGTATACAAAGATACTAAAAACTGTTGACAGGAAAACTTCATACATTTATACTGTAAACAGATTTTAGCCCAAATTATTCACGAAACATCTTCGGAAATACATAGTCACAGACCAAAACTATTTATCCTATTGTACTATGGGGAATAAGAGGTCTGTGACCTATGGTGTTAATAATTGGGGGCTAGGATAATTTCTTATTATTCAAGGATTAAAATTTCTTATTAGAAGGGAGAAATATTATGTCATATGTTGATGAGGTACTTAGCAAAGTAAAAGAGAAAAACTCTCATGAGCCTGAGTTCATACAGGCAGTTACAGAGGTTCTTGAATCCCTCAGACCTGTAATAGAGAGTGAAGAAGAAAAGTATAGAAGAGATGCAATTTTAGAGAGAATGACAGAGCCTGACAGGATAATAACCTTCAGAGTTCCTTGGGTGGATGATAAGGGACAGGCTCAGGTAAACAGAGGATTCAGAGTACAGTTTAACAATGCAATAGGACCATATAAGGGGGGACTTAGACTTCATCCTTCTGTAAATCAGAGTATAATCAAGTTTTTGGGCTTTGAGCAGTGCTTTAAGAATTCTCTCACAGGACTTCCGATTGGAGGCGGTAAGGGTGGTTCTGACTTCGATCCTAAGGGAAAGAGTGACAGAGAGGTTATGGCTTTCTGCAAGAGCTTTATTACAGAACTTTACAAGTATATTGGTAAAGACGAGGATGTACCTGCCGGTGATATCGGTGTCGGTGCAAGAGAAATAGGTTATATGTATGGTCAGTACAAACGTATAACAGGACTTTATGAGGGAGTGCTTACAGGTAAGGGACTTAGTTATGGCGGTTCCCTTGCAAGAAAGGAGGCTACAGGCTATGGCCTTGTATACATCACAGATGAGATGCTTAAGTCAAAAGGAAAGAGCCTTGAAGGTAAGACAGTAGTAGTATCAGGTTCGGGAAATGTGGCTATTTATGCCATAGAAAAAGCCATAGCTCTTGGTGCTAAACCTGTTACAGCTTGTGATTCCACAGGCTGGGTATATGATCCGGACGGAATAGATGTGGCTGTACTTCAGGATGTAAAGGAAGTAAAGCGAGCAAGGCTTACAGAGTATGTTAAGGCAAGACCGAATGCAGAGTATCACGAGGGTAAGGGAGTATGGAGCGTGAAATGTGATATAGCTCTTCCTTGTGCAACCCAGAATGAACTTGATCTTGAAGATGCCAAGACACTTGTAGCAAACGGTTGCTTTGCAGTATGTGAGGGTGCTAATATGCCTACTACCTTAGAGGCTACCGAGTACCTGCAGAAGAACGGAGTATTTTTCCTTCCGGGAAAAGCAGCTAACGCAGGCGGAGTTGCAACTTCAGCCCTTGAAATGAGCCAGAACTCAGAACGCCTTAGCTGGAGCTTTGAAGAGGTAGATGCCAAGTTAAAGGGAATTATGGTAAATATCTTCCATAACCTTGATGTGGCAGCTAAAAAGTACGGTAAGGACGGTGACTATGTAGCAGGAGCGAATATCGCAGGCTTTATGAAGGTTTGCGATGCTATGATGGCACATGGAGTGGTGTAAATTAGATTGAATAATTAAAGCACTTGTTTCAAATATTTGGGACAGGTGTTTTTTTATTTCAATATCAGGATATTGGAGTGTTAGAATAGATTTCGGTCTTTCTTTTTTCTTCTTGCCCCGGCACCCAAAATATCTTATACTAAAAGAGTAAGGCACATACAAAAATAAAAGGAGACACGTCTATGAAAAAACTTGAGAACAGGATTATGCTCATTACTTATGCTGACTGTATGGGAAATAACCTTAAAGACCTTTCTAAGGTACTTGATAAGCATTTCAGTAAGGCTCTTGGCGGAGTACATATCTTGCCGTTTTTTCCATCATCAGGGGACAGAGGTTTTGCTCCAATGAGATATGACATAGTAGATGAGACCTTTGGAGATTGGGAGGATGTTACAAGGCTTTCAGAAAAGTATTACCTTATGTTTGACTATATGTTAAACCATATAAGCGCACAGAGCCCTTATTACAAAGATTTTTTAAAGAATAAGGATAACAGTCCTTACAAAGACCTTTTCATCAGATATAAAGATTTCTGGGAAAATGGAGAGCCTACCGAGGCAGAAGTAGATGCAATTTATAAGAGAAAACCCAGAGCGCCTTATGTAGAAGCTCATTTTGAAGACGGAACTACAGAAAAGGTATGGTGTACCTTTGATGAAGAACAGATAGATATTAACTGTCCTTCTGATACTGCTAAAAGATTCCTTGTGGATAATTTAACAGGCATGGCCAAAAGAGGGGCAGCTATCATAAGACTGGATGCCTTTGCCTATGCGACCAAAAAGGCTGGAACAAGCTGCTTTTTCGTAGAGCCTTATGTATGGGAGCTTCTTGCAGAGGTTACAGATGTGCTCACACCTACAGGAGTTACTATTCTTCCTGAAATACATGAACATTATACAATACCTTTTAAAATAGCTGAAAAAGGATATTTTGTATATGATTTTGCACTTCCTATGCTTCTTCTTAATTCGCTTTACTACGGGCAGACAAAGTATCTTAAGGACTGGTTGTTAAAATGCCCTAATAAGCAGTTTACAACTCTCGATACACATGACGGAATTGGAGTGGTAGACGTTAAAGATTTGCTTCCTGATGAGGAAATTGAAAGGACTAAAGAAGATATATTTAAGTTTGGTGCCAATGTTAAAAAGATATATAATACAGCAGCTTATAATAACCTTGATATCTATCAGGTAAACTGCTCGTACTATTCAGCTTGCGGTGATAATGATGATGCTTACCTGCTTGCAAGGGCAGTACAGTTCTTTGCTAAGGGTATTCCACAGGTGTACTATGTAGGACTTCTTGCCGGTAAAAATGACCTTAAGCTTCTTGAGGAAACTAAGGTAGGTAGGAATATTAACAGACATTATTATACTTTAGAAGAAGTGGATGAGGAAGTAGAAAGACCTGTGGTTAGAAATCTACTTAAACTTATGGAATTTAGAAATACGTCAAAAGCCTTTGCTCTTGATGGAAAATTTGAAATTCTTCCGACAGATGAGGATAAACTTCATATAATAAGAGAGGCTGAAGGAGAAAAAGCAGAGCTTATAGCTGATTTTAAGACTAAAAAATTCAAGATACTTTCAAATGGGGAAGAGATTTTCAGTAACTAAACTTAAGCAATTAAAAAATTATCTTTGATACAGGAGTCAATTTCTAAAAAAATTGTTCTATATATCTGAGAATAGCCTGGACAGCTTATTACAAAAGGGGGAAGTTATGAAACTTAAAAAAATTGTAGCATTGGGACTTTCACTAATTTTATTTACAGCAAATATAACACCGGTACAGACAGTATTTGCGGATAATAAAAAGGAAGTTAAGAAAGAGAAAGTTAAAAAAGAAAGTAAAGAAAATGAACTTGATTTGGTTATGGCAGGAGATGTGCTTTTGCATTTAAGACTTGCATACTGGTCAGCAGATGGGAAGGGTGGTTATAATTTTAACCCGATATTTAAGAAAATCAAGCCTCTTATACAAGAAGCCGATCTTGCCATAGTAAATCAGGAAACTATCTTAGGCGGAAAAGAGCTCGGAGTTACAGGGTACCCTAGATTTAACGGACCTTACGAGCTTGGAGATGCACTTGTAAATGCGGGTTTTGATGTAGTTCTTCACAGCAATAATCACTCTCTGGACAAAGGTAAGCAGGGAATATACAATTGTCTTAATTTCTGGAAGAAATATCCTCAGATAAAGACAGTCGGAATTAATCTCTCATGGAAGCAGAAGAATAAGCTTTGCATTTATGAGAAAAACGGAATAAAGGTTGCAATCCTTAATTATACCTATGGAACCAACGGAATTCCTCTTCCGAAAGACATGCCTTATGCAGTTAATTATCTCAATAAAAAGGAAGTAATAAGCGATATAAAGAGAGCAGAAAAAGAAGCTGATTTTACTATAGTCTGCCCACACTGGGGTACTGAGTATTACAGAGGAATTTCAGAGTATCAAAAGACCTGGAGCAAAATTTTTGTTGAGAACGGAGTTGACCTTGTGCTTGGCTGTCATCCTCATGTAATAGAGCCTATAAAATATGTAATTGATAAAAAGACAGGTCATAAAATGCTATGCTACTATTCTCTGGGCAACTTTGTAAACAGTACAATGTCTACAGGCAGAGTAGGTGACAGGTACATAGGCGGTATTGCTAAAGTTAAGCTTAAAAGAGGGGCTGACAACAAGGTAAAAATTGCTAAATACGGTGTAAAGGCTACTGTTATGCATAATGGCGGAGGTCATTATGGTTCAAGTGTCTACCCACTAAGTGATTACACCGAAAAGCTTGCAAGGAAGAATGTAATGAAAGCGCAGGACTACACATTTTCACTGGACTTTTGCAAAAAGGTATGTAACGAAGTTTGGGGCAAGCTTTGGGATTGATTTAATATTTTGCAGATGATTTGAAATAAGTAAAACGGTACAGGTTGAAGAGATTCAAAATGTACCGTTTATTTTTCAGCAAGCTTTAATTGGCTTTTATGTGTAGTTTAGTGAATAATTAAGATGCCATATCAACCTTTAATACCTGATTGGGCAACACCCTCTATAAATTGCTTCTGGAAGATGAAAAATAATACTATTATAGGTATAACAGCCATTACTGCACCTGCCATCTGCATAGGATACTGGGTGATGTACTGTCCCTGTAAGGTTGAAAGTGCAGGACCGAGTGTCATTTTCTTAGTGGAGGTGTTTACTATAAGTGGCCACATAAAGTCATTCCAGGCAAACTTTGCAGTAAAGATTGCAAGAGAAACAAGCCCCGGTTTAACCAAAGGAAGCATTATTTTTCCGAATATCTGGAAGCGGTTGCAACCATCAAGGAGGGCGGCTTCTTCAAGTTCTTTAGGCAAAGACATAAAAAACTGTCTGAGCAGAAAAGTTCCGAATGCACTGAAAAGATTTGGAATAAAAAGTGCAGGTATTGAATCAAGTAAGTCCATTTTCTGAACAATCAGGTACTGAGGAATAAGGAAAATCTGTCCGGGAACCATAAGTACTGAAAGTAACACAACAAAAATCACATTTTTAAATGGAAAATCAATCCTTGCAAAAGCATATCCTGCCATAGCACAGAAGATGAGCTGGGCAATAGTTGTGACTACGGTTGATATAAAGGTATTCAGATATACCTGTCCAAAAGGCAGAGAGCTTATAATCTGTGTGTAAGCATCTATAAGAAACTGTTTTGGAAAGATTGTAGGTGGTATTTGCATGGCTTCACCGGTTGCCTTAAAAGAAGTAAGTACCATCCATAAAAATGGGAATATCACAACACCGATACCACTTAGGAGGATGAGATGAATGATTAGTTTTCTAAGTTTCTGTTTGTTTTTCATATTTTCCTCCTTTCTAGTAATTAACCCATTTCTTCTGGCCTATAAGCTGGAAAATGGTCACTATCATAATGGCGATAAAGATAAGGATTGATATAGCTGCAGCATAGCCTTTGTAACCATAGTCAAATGCCTGTCGGTAGAAGAGCATAACTACAGTCTGGGTAGATTCGTAGGCTGGGTTTGATTTGAGTACCATCATATAAACCACATCGAACACCTGAAAACCACTTATTATAGAGGTTATCATAACAAAGAAGATGGAAGGTGTAAGCAGTGGAATGGTAATTTTAAAAAATTGCGCTAACCCTCCCGCACCGTCTATGGAAGCAGCCTCATAATAGGTCTTTGGTATGCCTTGCATTCCTGCTAATAGAATAATCATATTATAGCCGACACTCATCCAAAGTCCGACAAGCATTACTATAAAAAGTGCTGTTTTAGGATTGGTAAGCCATCCTACTCTTTCACCGCCAAGACCTGCAATTACAGAATTAAGTATGCCCATTTTCTCATTGAACACCCATTTCCATACCATAGCTACGGCAGCGGCCATAGTTACAGAGGGAAGGAAATACAGAGTTCTGTAAATAGAAGTGCCACGGATTTTCGCATTAAGCAGTGCAGCAATGCAAATGGACAAAAACAGACCTATAGGAACGGTAAAAACTACATACTTCAGAGTGTTTAAGAAAGTAGACCATACTTCCTTATCTCCCATAAGTTGTTTATAGTTATCAAACCCAATGAAATGTGTAACATTGAACTTATTTACATCATTAAAGCTAAACCAGAAATTTTGTATAAACGGCCAGATGTAAAATACCAGTAAACCCAGAGTGACAGGTGCTATTAAGACGTAGCCTGCAACCCAGTCTTTTTTCTGCCTGGCAGTAACCTTCTTTTTCTTGATTACCATAGTCTGTTGTTTGTCCATAATTACCTCTCAAAAATTCTATTTATTTTTGGCAAGTAACGCATCCGCCTCAGTTTTAAGCTGTTTGCAAACATCTGCAAGACTCATTTCGCCACTGTAAGCCTTGTTAAGAGATTTTGACTCAAGGTCATAAAGTTCGGCAGCATTCTTGCAAACAGGAAGTGGATATGCTTTGTCTGCGTGATTGGTATAGGCTGCAAGATTATATGTTGAATTAGCTTTAGCAAAGAGATCCTGAGCGTCTGTTCTAGCTGAAATTACAGCACCGGCTTCACCCTGAATCTTCATGGCTTCCTTGCTTCCAAGCCATATAGCAAAAGCAGTTGCAGCTTCTTTGTTTGGACTTCCTTCATATACGGCATAGCCTAAACCGTTGATACAGTTATCTTCAACACCGTTAAAAGTAGGGATTTCAACACAGTCAATTTTATCTTTTATTGTTTCATTGCCGGCATATTCAGGAACCATGTAAGAACCTGCAAAATTCATTGCAAGCTGTCCTGCTTCAAACATAGCATCTGCACTTGTTTCTGCAAGAGAAGCGGAAGAAGGAGAAAGGTCTTTGTTAATAAAGTCTATCCAGCACTGAATTCCACCCTGTGTCTTAGGATCATCATAACCTGTTGACATTTTATCTTCGCTAAGAATATATCCGCCATTTGCATATACTGTTTGATAATACCAGGTCTGGAAGTCTACAGGGCAGGCAAATGGATATACTCCATCACCAAGTCCGGCTTTTTTAAGATTTTCAGCCATAGCCATAAGGTCATCATAAGTCATATCATTGGTAGGATAAGCTACTTTAGCTTTGTCAAAAATTTCCTTATTGAACCAGAGTGCATTGGTATCAAAATCTTTTGGTACAGCGTAGTTTACACCGTTTCTTACATAGTTGTTTACAAGTGCCTCAGGGAAGCTTGCCTTGATATCTGACTTTCCTATAGCGTCTGTAAGGTCAGCAAGTATACCGCCCTCTGCATAAGTATCAAGGTGAAGTACATTTAGCCAGAATACATCAGGAGCCTTACCACCTGTAGCTGCTGCTTCAAGCTTAGTCCAGTATTCACCACCCTTATAAGGTGTGAGCTGGATTTCAACAGATACGTTAGGATTAGCCTTTGTGTAAGCTTCAATAAGCTTTTCTGTCATAGGACGCTGTTTTTCATCCCAGATTCCGAGTGCAAGTGAAACCTTTTCTCCGCTTGCGGAGTTTACAGCAGAACCTGTTCCGCTTTTTGTAGTATTAGAAGCTGCATTATTTCCGCAGGCTCCCAGTGCAGCTATACTCATAGTTGCTGTAGCAAGTAATGCAAAGAATCTTTTTGTAACTTTTTTCATAACTAATCTCCTTTTCTTATTATTTATATCAAACCCTTATGGGCTGACATTTCAGAAGCTTATACATAGTGATTGATTTACTGCAAATAATTTATACCTAATTGTTAGCTGAATTTATCTACATGAAAGTAAAATTTCGATATAGACAAATTATAGTTAACTATCTGAATCAGACATAAGAATCTCATAAGAGGAAGTGTCAAAGTCCACAATCACCTTATATCCGTTTGCAAAGGTGGAAGCCTGCTTCCTGCCTGTTTCATCAAGAAGCTCATGTTTAATTAACTCTGCCTTTGCAACTTTTTCATGGAAGTCTGATACGACCTTGCTTCTTTTTATATCATCTGTAAGTTTTAAGTCATTATCTATGGTAAATGAGCCGTCTATGCCGGGATAAGCAGGCTCTCTAATAAGGTAAGGGGCACCGCCATTTATAAGGGCATAGAGCATATAGTCCTCATTTTCACTTACCTTATCCATCATCCAAGGCTCTATTACACAATCATGGTAGACAAGGTTGAACAATGGTACAGGTATACCGGTTTTAGGACTTCCCGGTTCATGTAACATAAAATCATAAGGTGTATAATGGCAAAATACAAGGCTTTTCATACACCAGTCATTCACTTCTTCGGAACTTGGAAGTATATTCTTTGAAAGCAGGTAATCAAAGCATTTATTTCTATATCTGTAAGAATCACATCTGGTCATACGGTGATGCGGGTTGGCACATTCATCTCCTTCATTACAGGTAAACACATCCAGATAGGCACAATCGAGGTGGATGTTATGTTTTGCTATTTCAGTAAAATTTCTCTTTACGTAATAAGGAGCCTGTGTGGTACAAAGGTAGCTTTGTGGTCCTCCTGCCCATCTTTTGTGAGTGTATATACTTCCGTCAGGACTCATACAGGCAAGATCATCACTATAGCTTTTGGCCTTTTTATAAAAATCTCTGTACTGGTCATGAATTCCGAACATAAAGCCAAGTTCTTTCATAGTGTCAGAAAGTTCCTTCATCCCTTCCCAACCACCGGCTTCGGCGCAGGCAGGAAGGTAGTCGGGATGATTATTGTCATAGCCGGGCTCTGCCCAGCCATCAAGATGTAGATAGAGCTTATCCACGCCAAGACTTTTCAACTCCCTCATTTCTTCAGCTCTTTTCTTAAAGCTTGTGAGATGATTGTTTTTATCGGGAGCAGCTGCATCAAAAAAGTCTGAATCGGACTGTACACAGGTTTTAATTCCCTTATGTACGAAGGCGCAGCCTATAAGATTATTTATAGAAGGAGTTCTTACTGCCTTTTCTTCTAAGGTCTTAAGTCTGCCTGTTTCTATCGCAAAATTTCTGTAAAGCTTGCAAATATCATTATAATCGCAGGAAGTAAGGAAGGAATATCTCATTATTCTGCGGTAATCCATCTTGCCAAGACTATTTTCAAGTCTGAAGCCTACTGAGGTATACCCGCCATTTTCAGGGTGCATAGCATAGTAGCCCATGTTCCAAGGGGTAAGGCTGATAGCTATGTAACCTTCTCCTTCTTTAATCTGTGAAAAGAACGGAAGGTAGGCGCTGGCTGTACCAAATCTGCCGTTGAATCCGTCCGGCCTAAACTCGGTGCTCCGGTTATTTGGGATAAGCAAACCTTGCTGTTTAGGAAGCAAGGTGTACCAGTCTGAACTATCTTTGTTAAATTCAAACTCTCCCGGCCAATATATATAGTCTACATTTGTAGAACCTTCTTCGATAGGTATCCATTCAAAATAAATATCATTGGTTGTGTTTTCAATCCATACAAAGGTTTCAAATACAATTCCTGATTCATAGCCTTCAAATCTGCTTAGTATGCCCTTTCCGACACCGGTTATAACTTCCTTATGGCTTATAACCGAGGCTTCCTTAAAATATATAATTTTATCCGCTGTTTTTATAAAGGGAGAAAAATCGGTTTTGGTCTGCCATTCTGTTCCGTTAGCAGATATAATAAATCTCAGAGTATTTTCATCAAAATTAAGTGAAAGCTTATTGTTTGTTATTTTCATTGGTAAGCACGTCCTTTGTTATATTTGAAACATCAATAAATTCTACTAAATTAATAGGGATGTTGATATGATTATAATACAAAACCTACAAAGGTAGTTGCACTAATAGACAAAAATGTTGTATTATAATCCACAAATGGGTGAAAATATATAAATTAAAAGCTTATATACAAAAAATATTGTAGTTTTTGTTGACGAATGACAGAGAAATGGTACATTTATTGTGATGGAGGTAGAATATGGCTTATGTTGCAACAAAACTTAGAAAGGTTATTGAGATTGATTCAATTATCACCATTCATTACTTTGAATATATGAAGGATTTTGTATTTTCAGGAGAGTTTCATGATTTCTGGGAATTTTTATATGTAGACAAGGGTGCAGTAGATGTATATGCGGGAGATAAATGGCTGACGGTAAAACAGGGAGAAATAATATTTCATAAGCCTAATGAATTCCATGCCCTGAAGTCAGTTGGTAAGGCATCGCCTAACTTAGTGGTAGCTTCCTTTAAGAGTAAATCAGAATTAATAAAGTTATTTGAAGGGAAAAAGTATGCCCTTAATAAGGATGAAAAAGTAGTACTTTCTTCTTATATTAATCAGGCTAAAAATATATTAAAAACACCGCTTAATATTCCTTCTGTCGAGCAGGTTCTACTAAAGCCGGATTTAAAAATCGGAGAAGAACAGATATTGCAAAGTATATTAGAGTATTTTCTTATATTAAATTTACAAAATCATATCGAAGTAGGGGGGACGGAAGTAAACAATACAAAAGATAAAGAGGAAGAAATTGAACTTTCAAGCCTGTCTACAGAGGATAATATTTCTAAGAAAAGCTTAAATTATTTTAATCTGTCTGTGGGAATGAAAGGAATGGATAAGGAGAAACTTCTTGTTGAAGTAATCAGATATATGGAGTTTCATATCTGTGACAGGCTTTCTATAGGAGAAATCTGCTCCAAATTCGGTATGAGCAAGTCATATTTGCACAACTTATTTTATAAGGCTAAGGGCTGCGGGGCCATAGATTATTTTAACAAGCTTAAGTTAGGCAGGGCAAAGACTATTATAAGAGAAGGAAATATGAGTTTTACTGAAATATCAATTTTTCTGTCATATGGCTCACTTTCCTATTTTTCAAAGGCATTTAGGAAGCTTGAAAATATGTCGCCTATGGAATATGCTGCCTCAGTGAAGAATATTTCGAATCTGACGGGGGAATGATATGGGTAAATGCCGATAAAGTATTTAAAAGGTGATATTGCCAAATATCTGCAAAATATCGTAATTGCTAGCCTATGGCTTGATTACGATTTTTCACAAGATATTTCGTGAATAATTTGAGATAAATTTTAGTTTACCACTTGCAAATATCCCAATTAAGCTATAGACTAAGGAAGAAATATTATTGAAAAAATTAGTCATTAAGAAAGGAAAGTATATGAAAAGAGATAAGATTGCCTGTAATTGCGAAAATGTAACTTACGGACAGATAATAGATGCGGTAAACTCCGGGGCTAAAACCTTTGAAGAAGTATCGGAAATCACAGGCTGCAGCACAGGCTGTGGTGGCTGCAGAGAGTTTATTGAGGTTTTTGTAAGGGATTTAGTTATGTTTCCTGAAGATAATATGTAGATTTGTATGTGGTAGGAGGGATTATGTTAGAAGTAGGAACAAAGGCACCTGATTTTAACCTGCCGGATCAAAACGGCAATATGCATTCGCTTTCAGAGTATAAGGGAAAGAAGCTGATTCTTTATTTTTATCCAAAGGACAGTACTCCGGGTTGTACCAAACAGGCTTGTGGATTTTCAGAGAGGTATCCGCTTTTTGTGGAAAAAGGAGTGGAGATTATCGGAATAAGCAAGGACAGCGTGGCTTCACATAAAAAATTTGAAGAAAAGAACGGACTTGGCTTCACTATTCTTTCCGATACCGAGCTTGCCGCAATAAATGCTTATGATGTATGGCATAAAAAGAAGATGGCAGGCAGAGAGTATATGGGAGTTGTGAGAACAACATACCTTATAGATGAAGAAGGAATTATAATTAGAGCTAATGATAAAGTAAAGGCTGAGAAAGATCCTGAAAATATGCTCAGTGAGATATAATAAAGAATAAAGTAAGCAGGAGAGAAAATTAAAATTCTTTCCTGCTTATATTTTACTTAGTTAATTTAAGAATTCTTCATTATGTTTTCTGCCCAGTTAATAGAGTCCATATACCAGTTAACAAGGCGGTTACAATCAATGTTTAGCTGTTTTGATAATTTATCGATTTCTTCCCACTCGCCTCTTTCGTAGGCTTCAGCAAGCTTTAGTACAGGCTCTAGCGGACCTTTTCTTTCTATTAGAGCACTTTTAATATCATCACTTATTGATAAATCAGTCATAGCTTCATCCATAGTAAGATCCAACATGGCATCAAGTACGCTGAAAAGACACATAAGTGATACTTCGGAGGCTCTTTGATACAAACTGCCGCAGTTCAAAGCAACAAGCTCTCCAAATTTAGAACGTATAAGAGATGTTCTTATTAGCTCATGAGGCTTATTTACAGAGAGATCCTGCAACATCATAATATGCACCCAACGCTCAAAGTCAGTAAGTCCCATTTTAATAAGGGCAGATTTAAGGCCTTTTTGTATATCATGCCCACCTTTCTTACTCACTACATTTACAAGTCTGTAGGCCACCGAAACATCTGTTTCAAGAATTTCAGAAAGTATGTGGAAGGATGGATCTTCAGCATGGAGCTCATTTAGCAACCTTCTATATATGGTTATATCAGGCTTTTTACCCTTTAGTCCCGCAACAATTACAGGTTTGCTGAAAAAATATCCCTGGAATAAATGAAAGCCCATTTTACGTGCTTCCAGAAACTCTTCTTCGGTTTCTACCTTTTCAGCAAGAAGTATTTTTCTGCGGTTTAATGCTTCGATTACCTCATCTTGTATGGTTTTTAACGGAGTAGCAATAAGATCAAACTTGATAATATCAGCTACAGGCACCATTTTATAATCCTTGACACTATGGACAAAATCATCAAGCGCAATACGATATCCTTCTTTGCGTAAGCTTTCGAGGCGGCGCATCAGACGATTATCCACTTCAACATCTTCCAATACTTCTATAATAAGTGTAGAAGGATCCACAAGTTCTATGGAATTGGACAACAAAGAATTATAATTGAAATTTACAAAAGCTTTTTTATTTCCGACTATTTTGTCCACACCTAACTCAAAAAGTCCGCCAAGTACAACTGCTGTTGAGCTTTCTGCACTTGTCCCGGTATAGGTTGCGGAAGTATTGCTATGTCTAAAAAGCAGTTCATAGCCATATACATCCTTAGTTTTGTCAAATATGGGCTGTCTTGCAATATACATATAGGCATCCCTTTCTTAAAAAAATCTATAAATATGTTAAATATTCAGGTAATATTACCTAGTATAACACTCTTTTGTTGATTTGTTAAGTAAAAGAATAATTAAAAATATATGGATTAGATATAAAAAATTATAGTATATAAATATACCTGATTACGAACAATGTATTCTTTAGTATGTCTAATATGTATAATTAGTGGAAATTAAACATAATTAAAATGCACTAAAGATAAAATGTTATAAGTAAAAGTTTGTTGATTAATGATATTGATAATTATTTGCGATATCTGTTATATTTAGTCTGCAGTCAGCAAAATATAATATAAACTTGAAAGGATAATTATGAGAGTTAAACACTTATTTAGTGCGGTAGTTTCAACACTGCTTGCAGTAGCAGTAGTTACAGGTTGTGGTACAAAGACAGGAAAGGTAGAAAATTCCGGTTCTCTAAAGAGTGGAAGTGTAACAAGTACATCTAAGAGTGCATCATCAGATAAAGCAACATCTTCCGCTTCATCAGCAGGCAGTAATGTATCGCAGGGGTCTTCAATCGGTACTGCCCAAACAGCAACTTTCCCTATTACAATGAAGCATGCCTATGGGGAGACAATTATCAATGCCAAACCTGAAAAGGTGGTCACATTAGATTGGAATAATGCAGATGCGGTTTTAGCACTTGGCATAGTTCCGGTGGGGACTGCCAGAGCAAACTGGGGACCTGTGACAGATAAGGGACTTCTCCCTTGGACGGAAGCTAAATTTAAAGAACTTGGAACCGAGAATCCAAATGTATTTAATGATCTTGAGGGATATGATTATGAGGCCATAGCCGGAACAAAGCCTGATATTATTGTTGCACCTTATTCCGGAATGGATGAGAAAGCTTATAAACGTCTTTCAGAGATAGCTCCGACTCTTCCTTTTAAGGAGACAGCTTGGAAAACCACTTGGAGAGAGCAGACTGTAGAGGCGGCTGAAGCTCTTGGAATGAAGACTGAAGGAGAGAAGCTTGTAGCTGATACGGATAATTTTATAAAGGAAACTTTAGCCAAATATCCTAATCTGTCGGGAAAAAGCGTTGCCCTGTGTTATATAAATGCAGCTGATCTTAGCAATTTTTCCGTATATAGGACGGCAGATCCTCGCGGTGCTTATCTTACGGATTTGGGCTTTACCTTCCCTGAAAAAATAGAAGCACAAGCACAGGATAAGAATGCTTTTTATGTGCAGATTTCAGCAGAACTCGCAGTTGAAAGTTTAAGCGATACCGATATTATTATTACATACGGGGATGACAAGACAATAGCAGCCCTAAAGAAAGATGCTATTTTTTCCAAAGTGCCTGCTGTTAAGGAAGGCAGAGTAGTGGTGCTTGACAACAACGGTAATCTTGCAGCAGCCTGCAATCCTTCCGTACTTTCTATAAAGGCAGAGTTAGTAAATTATCTTGATGCTATTAATGCAGTAGTTAAGTAAATATGAATTAAAGGGCAGGGTAAATATGGGAAAGAAAAAGTTTGTACTTGTTATAATCCTATGCTTAGCCCTGCTTTCTGTTATAGCAATGTTTTCTGTTTCATTGGGAGTGAAGAGAATAGCATTTTCAAAGGTTATGGAAGTAATATTTGGAAATGATTTGGATAGCATTGAAGCGACAATAATATTACAAAGAATTCCGAGAACTGTATTTGGAATACTGGCGGGGGGAGCTCTTGGCATATCGGGAGCACTGATGCAGAGTATAACAAGAAACCCTATCGCAGATCCGAGTATACTTGGGGTAAATACCGGCGCATCGCTGTTTGTGGTTGCCGGTATTGCTTTTTTTAATATTACAGCAGCTTACCAGTACATATGGCTGGCTATAATAGGAGCAGGACTTACGGCAGTATTTGTATACAGCGTTGCAAGTATGGGAAAAGATGGGGCTACACCTCTTAAATTAGCACTTTCAGGCTCGGCAGTAAGTATAGTACTGGGATCTTTGGTAAGCACAATTATGCTTCCCAATAATAGGGTAATGGAAGCTTTCAGATTCTGGCAGGTGGGAAGTATAGGAAGTGCTACTTGGGAGAATATAGCTCTTATAAGTCCGTTTATGATATTAGGCTTTATAATTTCTATGTTAATTTCAGGATATTTAAATAATCTTGCTTTAGGTGATGAGGCCGCTACAGCATTAGGTACTAATGTGGTGCTTACCAGGTCTGTAGGAGCACTTGCTTCAGTATTGTTATGTGGCGCTGCCACGGCACTTGCAGGTCCGATAGGCTTTATAGGGCTTATAATTCCTCATATAGTCAGGTTAGTTTTCGGAAGTGAGATGAGTAAAATGTTACCGCTTTCTTTCATAGGTTCAGGTATACTGTTGCTCTTGTCGGATATACTTGGAAGAATTATAGGTTCTCCCGGAGAAACTGAAGTAGGAATAGTTACTGCGGTATTAGGTGCACCTATATTTATATTTGCAATCAGGAAAGGGAGAGTAAAAAGTCTATGACAGAGTTGAACTATGGATTTAAGAAAAGAATCCTGAGATGGAGGCTGGTTGTATTCTTCCTTTTTGTACTTGCATTGATACTGATTGCCTGTGAACTTTGCTTTGGCAGTGTGTCTTATCCTATCGGAGATGTTATTAAGGTTTTGTTTGGTGAGACAATAGATGGTGTATCTTATGCGGTAAATAATGTAAGACTTCCCAGAATGATGGGAGCAGTATTTTCAGGGTTTGCATTCGGTATGGCAGGATATGTATTTCAGACTCTTTTGCATAATCCGCTTGCTTCTCCCGACGTAATCGGAATATCGGCAGGAACAAGTACTGCGGCAGTATTTTTTATATTAGTTATGGGATTTAGAGGAAGCATAGTTTCTGTATTGGCTATGATTTTTGGTATAATTACTGCCTTAGTAATATATAGATTATCAGTGATTAAGGGACATTTCACCTATGGAAGAATGATTCTTATAGGTATAGGAATTTCTGCTTTGTTAAGGGCTGTTACTTCATATCTTTTGGCAAAGGCAGCAGAGTATGACGTAGGTACAACTATGCAGTGGCTGAGTGGAAGTCTTAACGGAGTACAGATGGAAGATGTACCGGCACTTATTATAGTAGTCGGAGTAATAACACTTATATTGGTATCTCTTACAAGACATATGGAGATTATTCCTTTAGGCGATAATTTTGCGGTTGCACTAGGTTTAAATACCGGATTTACCTATTCGGTTATGATAATTGGTGCTGTTATTCTTGTTTCTTTTGCAACCTCAGTTACAGGGCCTATAGCATCTGTGGCATTTTTGTCGGGACCTATAGCCTCAAGCCTGGCAGGTAAAGGAAAATCTTGTCTTATACCGGCAGGTTTTGTTGGAACTGTACTTACTTTAGGAGCAGATTTAGTGGCCTTTCACGCTTTTCCGGTACATTATCCTGTAGGTGTGGTTACCGGCATATTAGGAGCACCATATATGCTTTATTTGCTTATCCGAATGAATAGAAGAGGTGTGAATTAATGGGAAAACATATATTAGAAGCTAAAAATCTGGTAGCAGGCTATGACGGAAATGCGATTATAAAAGGACTTAATTTAATTATACCGGAAGGGAAAATTTCTGTAATTATAGGTTCAAACGGCTGTGGTAAATCTACTCTTCTTAAAACATTTTGCAGGTTAAATAAGGTGATGTCGGGAGATATTTATTTGGACAATAAACCGATATCGGAGTATGCCCCTAAAGAAGTGGCAAAAATAATCAGTCTTATGCCGCAGTCACCTTTGGTTCCTGAAGGAATAACTGTATATGACCTTATAAGCAGAGGTCGCTTCCCGTATCGCAAGGTGTTTAGGGGGATGGATACAAAGGATTTTAAGGCAATAGAAGAGGCTATGGAAATAATGGGTATAACAGAGCTTCGTGACAGGGCGGTAGATGAACTTTCAGGCGGACAGCGGCAAAGAGTCTGGATAGCGCTTGCTCTTGCTCAGCAGACAGAAATTTTGTTTTTAGATGAACCTACAACCTTTCTTGATATAGCTTATCAGGTGGAAATTCTTGATTTACTCGGTGAACTGAACAGAACCAAAAAGACAACTATAATAATGGTACTGCATGATATCAATCTCTCGGTCAGGTATGCAGATTATATATTTGCACTTAAATCAGGTAATTTATATGCCGAAGGGATTCCTGAGGAGGTAATAAACGAAAAACTCATAAAGGATGTCTACGGACTTGACAGTGAAGTTGTAACAGATCCTACTTCAAATGCACCTATGGTTGTACCGATAGGAAAGTACAAAAAGAGTTTTATTATTACTGATAAATAGTTGGATTTTGCCTTATTTTTATCACGAAAACAGTATATTATGCATTGTAAATGATTTTTGTATTTGAAACGGAGGTAAGATATGAAACTTGCAGAAGCATTACAGGAAAGAGCAGATTTGGTAAATAATATAGAAAGATTAAGAGCAAGGATAAGAAATAATGCTCAGGTACAGGAAGGTGAAGAACCTGCTGAAAATCCTAAAGCACTCATAAAAGAGTTAAATAGCTGTATAGAAAGGTTTGAATACCTTGCAGCAAGAATAAATAAAACCAATAATGAGACTAAAATAGGAAATATGACCATAACAGAGGTCATAGCCAAAAAGGATGCACTTATTTTAAAAGCCTCAGCTTACAGAGATTTTGTGTATGAAGCAAGCAGCATAACAGGCAGGGCAAGAGGAACTGAAATTAAGATAGTGGCAACTCTTAAGGTAACTGAACTTCAAAAAGAAGTTGACAAGCTTTCAAAAGAAATCAGACTGCTTGACAATAGCCTTCAGGCAACTAATTGGAGCACAGAGCTTATAGAAGATTAATAAATCATACTTAGTTGGTAGCAGATTAGGGCGAATGTAAAATTCTGAGCTTTGCTCATTACAGGTGGCTGGCTTAAGGTAGGCCGGGGTTCGAGTCCCCAACCTTATTGTTATGACCATTATGGAGTACAAGCGTATAATTTAATTATGTTTATAATTTAAACCATACATTGACTAAGAAGCGAGGGTGGGTTCGGGGACTTAGAGTTGTGAAATATTGGATAGGGCTGATATGCTCCCTTCTAGGTAGACAAGAGAAAAAATAAAATCTCTTACTGCCTGGAAGGGAGCATTTTATGTCTAAAAGCAAGATATCACATTCAGAGAAATTACAGACAGTATATCTGATATTAGAAGGTAAAGAATCACTCCGACATGCTGCTGTCAGATTGGGAATCAGTCTCTCCTCCATACAACAATGGATAAGCA
>NZ_KI535370.1:212034-307616 GCF_000160035.2 Catonella morbi ATCC 51271 | reverse complement strand
GTATTATGGCAATCGGTTTACAGTCAGAGATTCTCTTGTGAAAATGATAGAGGATTACATTGAATACTACAACACCAGACGGTTACAACGAAAACTGGGAATTTTAACTCCATTCGAGAAGCACGAACAATATCTGGCGGCAGCATAAAAACTGCCACCAGATTAAAACTATCTGATGGCAGAAAATTTTTATTTTTTTAATTGTCTACTTGACGGGAAGCAGTTCAGGCTGCTTTCTGGCGGCTCTTTTTTACTTTATAAAAGTTGGACAAGGACAGTTTTTTAAAAATAGGAATTATAAATAAGGAACCGGCATTATGACGGTTCCTTAATAAAGTGTGCCTAGCGGCGCACGTTTCTAACGGGTTAAAGTCCCGAATCCGCCCGGTAGTGGGAAGGATGAGTCGAAGGCAAGGGTGTCGAGGGTGACCTCGAATCTGAAGGAAGCTGGATATGAGGAAGATACTAACTCATGGGCAAATCTCCGGTCTGACGAACAGAAATCTCATATGAGGTTATGCATGAGGATAAGACTGCTTTTCAAGTTGAAGTCCTATAACTACACGGAATCATGCATGATAAATGAGGCAGATGGATGGAGAGGAAGAAACGTGTGGTACCTGGGGAGGTCTGTGTGATACGCCCTGAAGGAGGTAACCATTGCCTAAAGCAATGCTGAACGCACAGAAGTCAGCAGAGGTCATAGTAGTCGAGAGACAAAGGACCGAATCAGTAGGAATCTCAAGTATGACTGAGAAAGGAGGAATGACCGGTTATGGTAGAAAACACTGAAAACAGTGGCTGTTTGCAAAGAGATAGTGCGGAACATGAAGGGTATGCAAAAGCGCGCAGGTCATTCAATCTGATATGGAAAGAAAGAGACAGTGCACAGCCGAAGCTCTTGGAAGCGATACTGCATAAAGATAACTTTAACAGAGCGTAAAAGAGAGTTAAGGCAAACAAGGGAGCACCCGGAATTGATGGAATGACCATCGAAGAGGCACTTCCTTACCTTCGGGAACATCAACAGGAGTTAACTGACCGTATCTATTGTGGAAAGTATACTCCGTCTCCGGTAAGACGAGTTGAGATTCCCAAACCGGATGGTGGTGTGCGAAAGCTTGGCATACCAACAGTGATAGACCGTACACTTCAACAGGCGATAACACAACAGTTAGTGCCAATCTATGAGCCACTTTTTACAGACGGCAGTTATGGCTACCGTCCGAACAGAGACGCAAAAGGAGCAATACTAAAGGTTAAGGAGTACGCTGAACAGGGCTACACATATGCGGTAGTTTTAGACTTATCGAAATATTTCGATACAATCAACCACGAGATTCTTATCAACCTTCTGAGGAAAAACGTAAAAGATGAACGTGTAGTGCAACTTATCAAGAGGTATCTGAAAAGTGGCGTAATGGAAAATGGAGTAGTTATCGAAACAGATGAAGGGTCGCCACAAGGAGGGAATCTATCCCCTTTGCTTGCGAATATCTACCTCAATGAGTTCGACCAAGAGCTCTTGAAGCGAGATGTCCCATGCATAAGATATGCAGATGACATAGTGCTTCTTGCGAAAAGCAAAAGGGCATCGGAGAGACTCTTAGAGAGTAGTACGAGGTATCTCGAGGAGAAGCTGAAACTTACAGTGAACCGAAAGAAAAGCCGTACTGTCAGTGTGTTTGCAATCCGAAATTTTAAATTCCTTGGCTTTGCATTGGGAAGGAACAGAAGTGGCGTATACGTACGAGTTCATTCAAAGTCATGGGAGAAGTTTAAGTCGAGACTGAAAGAGCTTTCTTCCCGTAAGCACTGTCAGTCAATCAAGCCAAGCCTTGAAAGAATCAAGGTATATGCAAGAGGGTGGCTTAACTACTATGGAATTGCAAGTATGAAGAATAACATGAATGACGTTAACGGATGGCTCTATCACAGAATACGTATGTGTATATGGAAACAATGGAAACGTGTGAGAACCAGATACCGAAATCTGAGGGTCATGGGGGTTCCTAAAGACCTGGCATGGAAAGCGGCAAACAGCAGACGTGGCTATTGGTTTACAACACACACAGTTGCCATAAACATGGCAATGACAAAAGAAAGACTGATAAACAGTGGCTTTTATGATTTAACCACAGCATATCAGTCTGTGCACGTCAACTATTGAAAGCGCTGTATACGAGAACCGTACGTACAGTGCTGTGAGAGGACGGCGGTTAGTCACCGCCTCCTACTCGATTTGCTAAGCTTTTTTCTTTCTAAATACAGCCGCTCCGAATAAGAGCAAACAGCCTGTGATTATGTAAAGATAATCAAAAGATGAGCTTCTTCCCGAGATTTCAATTATGCCCTTAACTAAGAAGCCGTTTGCAAAAACTGCGAGTGCGGTGTTAAGCAGATATTTATTCAGGGAATTCTTAAATAATAAGAAAACTCCTGATATCAGAGGGAATATAAACATCATCCTCATATATATTGAGTACTGCCCATAGGAGAATATCTCGTAGATATAGGCAAATACTGCCAGGAAGATACTGAGACCTCCGCAAATAATAAGATTTTTAACTGTATTTTTATTTTTAATAACCGATGTAAACAATGTCGCTCACCTCTCTTTCTGAAATTCTATGCCCGTTTGTAGTAGGATTATTTACAATATTTCCGTTAAAATACATGGTAGAAGAGCCGCCGCCGTCAAGGTTGTAAGCTGTAGTCGCACCATATTCTTTAAGTACTTCTGCCAGCTCGTAGAGGGAGAGACCTTCGCTTTCGCTGGTTCGTCCGTCAGATACCACAAGGATATAATGATTTTTATCTACAATGCCTATTGCAGTACGGGGATTCTTTGTCATAGCCTGTCTTACCTCAGTGTTTTGGTCTACACTTATTTCACCGTTTTCTACAAGAGAAGGTCCAAAGGCAAAAAGATTGACTACACCGTCCGCAAGCAGTTCTTCGGCGGTTACTTCCGTTTCGTAAATTATCTTAAATGAACCGTCCTTATATACTGCCAGATCAGGATATTCACTGTCACTTCTCACTGTATTTCTGTAAATTACACCGTTTTTAATTACATAACCGCTTCTGTCAGCGCCGTAATAGTCTCCGTTTACTGCTAAAATTGCATTGTTGTTTGTTGCCATAGAAGATGTGGTTTCAGTTACATTTGTGCCGAAGGAGTCATAGGCAAGGGCTGTCTTTAAGTAGCTTGAATCAGAAAGCTTGATATCTGCCACATAGACAGTGGTATTGTTTTTTCGAACAGTAGTTATGTTTATGTCCACATTGCTGTCTTTGTAAGAAGAATCTGTGACAGTTCTTTCGCTCTCGGAGCTTTCTGTGGCAGTTACAGCAGAATTATTGGTGCTTCCATTTTCTACAGTTGTAGTAGTGCCTGTATTCTCGGTGTCATTAGCGGTTGTATTTGAGCTTGTATTGGCAGTGCCGGTATTCTCTGCCGCCTGTACTATATCAGAGCCGGTGTTTTTAACAACCACAGCCTGAACTTCAGATATTACAAAGGTTTTTAATAATACATAGCTGTCAAGCGAAGCTGTAAGAAGTCCGGTTGCCAAGCAGACAGCCAGCGGTTTTTTTAATAGTTTTTTATTATGCATGGTTCTTCCTCCTTAAACGTGGGTAATTTTGGAATATTACTATTTAACCCCAATTATTCACGAAACATCTTGTAAAATATCGTAATCAAGCCATGGGCTTGAAATTACGATATTTTGCAGATGTTTTGTAATATCACCTCATAGTCACAGACCGAAAACAGTTTATCCTGCGGTATTATATGGAATAAGAGGTCTGTGACCTATGTCGTGAATAATTTGGGTTTTGTTTTTCCTTCTTCATTTTAAATACAAAGACTTTCTGCACTGTAAAACTGATGAAGAAACAAACTATTTCAGTTACTAATTTGAGCAGATAAATATTGCCTCCCGAGAAAGTATTAAGTCCTAAAAGAATCAGGGTATTTAAACCAAGAATTCCTGCAGCAAGAGTAAAATATCTGATTAAGCTTCCCTTACCTTTCTCACTATGCTTAAATACGAACTTTTTGTTTATATTAAAGTTAACTGTACTGCTTATAAGCCTTGCGCCGATATTTGAAAGTATTAGCATAAGATTGGTAGGAAACAGGGCAAATACAAGACTTAGAATTCCGTAAGCAGCATAATCTATGATGAAAGCCAGCAAGGATGAAAGTGAAAATCTGAAAATTTCTCCGTATATCTTGATTGCATCTTTAACAGGGTTAAAATGGCTTCCGCTGTTATCATCTATATAAACAGTTTCTATAGGAACTTCCTTTATGCTTAGCCCATTTTTCTTTGCAAGCAAGAGCATATTCATTTCATATTCATATCTGTCTCCTTTCATGGAAAGCAAAAATGGTATTGTGCTTACCGGAAAGGCTCTCAGACCGCATTGGGTATCATTAAGGAAAAGCCCTGAAACAAGGAAGTAAATATACTTTGTTATGGTATTTCCAAGTTTAGATTTAAGTGGAACTTTTCCGGTGAAATATCTTGCTCCTGTGGTTATGGCAGCTTCGTGAGTCTTTATACTGTCTGCTACTTTTACAATGTCACTTACCTTATGCTGTCCGTCTGAATCGGCAGTTACTATAAGGCCGTTGGTGTTAAGGTTTTTGATGTAGGTAAAGGCTGTTTTAAGAGCTGCTCCCTTTCCTTTGTTTATGCCATGGTTAAGCAGAATGGCATATTCTTTTGCTTCATTAAAAATATTGTTAAATTTATCACCTGAGCCATCATTTACAACTATTATCTGAAAGAGGTTTAATGCACTCACTTCCTTAAGCAGTTTAATTAACTTTTCATCAGGCTCATAAGCCGGTATTGCTAAAAATCTCATAGGCTTTATCTCCTTTCTTTGTTGTTGAGGTGATTATAAATAACGAAACTTAAATGAAACTAAAAGAAAATAAAATATTTAGTCAACTATAATTTAGTAAAGTATAGTTGACTAAATTGTAATTTACTAATATACTGTATATAGAAACGGAGGTATTAGCATGTTCATTGGCAGACAAAAAGAACTTAATGCATTAGAGAGTCTGTACAAATCAGATAAATTCGAATTTGCAGTAATCTATGGAAGGCGCAGGGTAGGAAAGACAGCATTGATTAACTATTTTATGGATAATAAAAAATCTATATATTTTATGGGATTAGAGAGCAATGAAAAACAAAATTTAGAAAACCTGAGTAAAAGCATAATTGAATTTAGTAGTGGAATTTGGGCTGACAGTTATTTTGCATCTTTTCAGGCTGCACTTGAATATGTATTTGAACTGGCAAAAAAAGAGCGTATTATACTGGCAATAGATGAATACCCTTATGTAGCTAGAGCCTCAAGTAGTCTCGCATCTACATTACAGATGCTGATTGATAAAAATAAAGATGAATCAAAATTGATGCTCATTCTATGTGGTTCTTCTATGTCATATATGGAGGATAAAGTTTTGGCATACAAGGCACCCTTATATGGAAGAAGGACAGCGCAACTGAAGGTTATGCCATTTGAGTTTGAAGAATGCTGTGATTATTTGAAAGATTTATCGGATGAAGATAAGGCTTTGATGTATGGTATTGTGGGAGGAACACCGCAATATCTGCTCCAGATGAATGATAAATTAAGCGTAGAGGAGAATATTAAAAATACTTATTTAAATCCAATTTCCTTCCTGTATGAAGAGCCGGTAAATCTATTAAAACAGGAAGTCAGAGAGCCTGCGATTTATAATGCGATTGTTACTGCTATAGCAATGGGATATTCTAAAATGTCAGAAATATCGACAAAGGTAGGAGAGAGTACCACAGTATGTTCAGGATATATTAAAAACCTGATTGACTTAGGCATAATCAGGAGAGAAGTTCCATACGGTGAGAAAATTTCAAGGAAATCTATTTATTCTATTGAAGACAATATGTTTTGTTTTTGGTATAAATTTATTCTGGGTAATATGCCAATGATTGTACGAGGTGGGGCAGATCTTGTATATAAGCGTATTGAAGCCGGGCTATCTAATTATATGGGAAGAGTATTTGAAGAAATATGTACACAATATTTGTGGAAACAGCTTATGAGAGGAAGTATGCCTATAGAATTTGTTTCACTTGGACGCTGGTGGGGCAATGATTCAAAAAATAAAACTCAGACTGAAATTGATATTATGGGAGAGCAGGATAGCTCTTCGGCAATTTTTGCTGAGTGCAAATGGCGAAATGAGAATGTGGATTTAGATATTCTTGAAATGCTGATTGAACGTAGCAGACTATTTAGCTATACTAATGTGCATTACTTTGTATTCTCGAAGACAGGATTTACTAAAGGTTGCGTAAAGAAAGCGGGGGATATGGGGAATGTGAACTTGGTTAGCTATAAGGATATTGTTAAATTATTTGCATCAAAAGGAGGGCAGATATGAGATTATTACTTGCAGAAGATGAAAAATCGCTTTCCAAAGCTGTAAAAGCCATACTTGAAGCCGGTAAATATAGTGTAGATGCAGTATTTGACGGAGAAGAAGCACTGGATTATCTTGAAACGGATACATATGACGGTGTGATTTTGGATATAATGATGCCTAAGAAAGACGGATTGACTGTGCTTAAGGAGCTTAGAAATAAAGGAAACCTAATACCGGTTTTACTGCTTACCGCAAAATCAGAGGTAGACGATAAGGTGGAAGGACTTGATCTTGGGGCAAATGATTATCTTACCAAACCTTTTGAGCCGAAGGAACTGCTTGCAAGAATAAGAGCTATGACCAGAAGCAAGATGGCAGAGGGTGATTCAGTGCTTGAATATGGCAATGTTTCATTAAACAGAGCAAGTTTTGTCCTTTCTACCAAAACAGGAGAATTTAAGCTTTCCAATAAGGAGTTTCAGATGATGGAACTGCTAATGAGCTATCCGAAGAATCTCATTTCTGCTGAAAAATTCATGGAAAAAATCTGGGGCTTTGATACAGAAGCTGATATAAGCGTAGTCTGGGTTTATATTTCTTATTTAAGAAAGAAACTCGCTTCTCTTAAGGCTGATATAGAGATAAAGGTAACCAGAAATCTGGGATACTCGCTTAATATGGCAAAGTAGAAAGGATTCTCCGTATTAATGAAGAAAAATAATATAATTTCAAGGCTTCGTTTCAAGCTGATTGCCGTGTCGATGGCTGTAACCCTTGTCATACTTGGGCTTATAGTTGGTGGAATTAATTTTATTAATTATAAGAAAATAATAGATAATGCCGACAGAACCATAGATTATCTGGCAGAGCATTACAACAAGGAAGAATTTAAACATAGACCGCCTGACAGAGATGAGGAAGGACATTTTGATCCATTTGATGAAGGTATTTCCCCGGAAGTAAAATTTGAAAGCAGATATTTTGTGGTAAGCTTTGACAGCAAAGAAAATGTTGTGCTTAATGACACGGGAAATATATTTTCTGTATCTGAGGAAGACAGTTCCAAGTATGCAAAGATAATATATAAGGGAAATTCAGATAAAGGTTTTTATAAAGATTTCAGATATATGAAGCTCACCTTAAACGGATATAATTCTGTATTGTGTCTGGATTGCTTTAACAGTCTTTCCAATACAAGATATTTTTTATTTGTAAGCCTTGCAGCTTCATTTGTGGGATGGATTACCGTATTTGCAGTAGTTTTAGCCTTTTCCGGGAAAATAATAGCTCCTGTGTCAAAAAGCTATGAGAAGCAGAAAAGATTTATAACAGATGCGGGGCACGAAATAAAAACTCCGCTTGCAATTATAGAGGCTGATATAGGTGTGATGGAAATAAACGGAGAGGAAAATGAGTGGCTAAGCGATATTAAGACACAGGTCAGGAGGCTTACAAGGCTGACCAATGCTCTTATTCATCTCTCAAAGCTGGATGAAGGAAAGGACAGCCTTAAGTTTACGGATTTTTCAATATCAGAGCTTGCCGCAGAGACTGCTAATTCTTTCTCAGGACTCGCCAAAGTAAACGGCAAGAAGCTTACAGCCAAAGTAGAACCTAAGCTTACTCTTAATGGTGATATTGAAGGTATAAGGGAACTATTGAATATCATATTTGATAATGCGATTAAATATTCCGCAGGCGAGGGTAATATAAACTTTGAACTTAAAAAGAAGAATGGACATATAATAATAGAAGCATCTAATCTGACAGAGAATTTGACTAAAGAAAATGCAGAATATCTTTTTGACAGATTTTACAGGGCAGATGCATCCAGAAACTCTGAAACAGGCGGACATGGAATAGGGCTTTCTATGGCAAAGGCTATAGTGGAAGGACATGGAGGTAAGATAGGTGCCGAAGTTACGGAAGGAGGGATTATCAAGATAAAAATTGTGTTATAGCATTGTAGGGGAAAGTGTATCTTGTGAACAATTTATATGAGGAGGGTTTGATATGAGTATAGAATTAAAGAAAAGAAGAATTAAGAGCAGATTCTTAAGTGTATTACTTTTTATTTCAGTATTTATGACAAGTCTTATGTTTCAAACTATGCCGGCAAAGGCTGAATATTTCCTGAAAATAGGAGATAAGGTATATTTTAGGAAATTCGGGAAAAATGCTTTGTCTAAAAGCGCGCCTTGGGCTGCATACTTATCCTATCCTACAGGAGAAAAAGGCTCTTTTATCGCTGTTTATGATAATGCAACCAAAGAGGTATCCAAGGCATTTGATGATGCCGGAGGTGAATTCTATTATATGAATAACAGATTTTATATGCAGCATGAGGATGTGGTATATTCTGTGGATGAAAACGGAAATGAGTACAGGGAATTAACTGATAAAGGGCGTATACTGGGCTGTTTTAATAAAGAATATCTTGTTGTTAACCAATATGAAGAAAACAATCAGGGTGTAAATAAGATTATTAAAAGCATTATATTTAAGAATGGGGAAAAGGATTCCGAATTGAATGTGGGAGAGCGGTTTGAGTTTTCAATGAAAACTGATGGCCGTTACGCAATCTATCAGAAACTTAATTATTCCGAAAATTCTACAAAAATATGGTGTAAGGATTTAAAATCAAATAAAGCCCCTGTTTTATTGGGGAAAATAAATTTTGAAAAATTACTTTCAGGTACAGATTCCTGTGAACTGCTTCAAATGAAAAGAAAAAAATCAGATATTTATTTTTCAATGTCGTTGCATTCAGGAAATGCCGGACATTTAATGGGTGGCTGTGTATATAAGGCTCATCCTAATAAGAAAAACAGCTTAAAACTGATGACTAAGAATTTATTAGGAAAGATGATGTATGATGGTGGAGAAACTTATTATACAAAAGATTTTAATGTGGATAATAAAGGAAAGGTTGAAACATTTAGCCTAAGAAATTCAACACATCTTTATGGTAAAGTATTATATTTTTATGATTCAAAGGGAAGGAAAAAATTAATTACAAATGATTTACTTAAGCTGCTTAAGATTAAGGCGACAATGCCTGATGAATATACTGTTTCAGCTGAAGCATACATAGATGGGAACCTATTTATGATGTTAGATAGAAGTAGATTTAATGAGGGAAGCGTTGGGGAGATATATGAATATGATATTGTAGAGAGATATTATGTCAGAATCCCGGTTAATAATCCTAAGGAAGTTCAGATTTTATATAAGGATGTATTTAAATAGTCCCAATTAACATTTTCGTCTATAAAAGCTTGGTTAGAATATTATCAAATTTTTCAGGAGGAAAATAGAGTGAGTAAAAGAATAAGAAATTATATTATAGTTTTATTCTTAGTTTTGCTTGCAATAGGTAATTACACTGTATCTGCATATGCAAAAGGGCTTAGCAAGGCTGTGAAGAAAGAATATGTAAAGATATTGAAGGATATCCTGGTTCAAGAAGCTGAAATGGAAGGTATGGGTGGTAAACCGTATTTTATAATTGCTGATATTAATGATGATGGAAAAAAAGAACTGCTTATAGGATACTTTGGCAGCTATGCTAATGGAAGATCAACAGGAGACGGTGCTGTCTATATTAATAAGAATAATAAAGCTATAAAGACTAAGTTTTATTATGTATCAGAAATTGGTGAGAAGTCATTGATTGATGATGCGATGTGGCAGAATGATTATCTATCGTATAAGAATTATCTTATGATACCATTTTATAGTGCAAGAGATGACACTATCAGCAACCACGAAGTTATATATAAACTTGACAAAAAGGGTATTTTTACTCAAATTTATCATCGCATTGAGAGAACTTCGATGCTTACTGATTAAACAATAGAGAATACTTGCACTAAACTGGTAGATGGTAAGCCAAAAGAAATATCTGTGGAAAAATATGATAAGTTTGCTTCTAAATTCAAAAAAATAAATGGTGGATGGAATATAGTAACCTTGGATAATATAAAAAAGTATGTTAAATAAGTTAAACCAATATTATTCAAGAAACATCTTGTGGAATATCTAAAGCAAATACTTGGAATAAGATGGGATATTTTGGGAAATTATCAAAATAAGAGGGTGGGAAGATATGAATAAGATTAAAGGACATATAAAAAAAATAAGTTTCATTATAATAATAACACTATTGTGTGGATTGATAACACCTACAGAAGTAAAGGCTGCCGATACAAAAAAATATTATTGTGACAGCTCAGTTATGGGGGGATTGATTTTAATTTCAGACCAAAGTGAGTTCGATGGTAAAGGTAATTATGGTTTCATGGATAAAAAAGGTAAAATAGTCATACCGCTAAAGTATGATTATGCGTATGGCTTTGTAGAAGGTGTAAGTAAGGTAGGGAAAAAGGGAAGATATGGTTTTATCAATAAAAAAGATGAAATAGTAGTTCCTCTAATGTATGACGGTGTGGCTGATTGTTTTAGCGAGGGTTTAGCAGGCGTGAGTAAGAATGGTAAATATGGTTTTGTTGATAAACAAGGGAAGGAAGTAGTGCCATTAAAGTATGATAGTGTGGGAAATTTTAAAGAGGGTTTAGCTGCTGTACAGCTGGATGGTAAATGGGGTTTTGTCAATATCCAAGGTGATGAGGCAGTTTCATTAAGGTATGACAAAAAGACGGAATTTTACAAGGGTTTAGCAGCTGTACAGATGGATGGTAAATGGGGGCTTGTTAATAACCAAGGTAAGGAAGTAGTAGAAATAAAATATGATGGAGTCGGAATTTCTATTGAGGGTTTAATTGGTGTATATAAGGATGATAAATATGGTTTTGTAAATAACCAAGGTCAGGAAGTAGTGCCGTTAAAGTATGATAACGTAAGATTTTTTAGTGAGGGTTTAGCAGCTGTAGAGAAGGCCGGTAAATGGGGGTTTGTAAATAAACTAGGTAAAGAAGTAATAGCATTAAAGTATGACAATGTATGTTCTTTTAGTGAGGGATTAGCGATTGTAATTAAAAATGGCAAGAATGTATGTATAGACAAGAAAGGTAAAACAGCCCTTAAATTAAATTATGACAGTATAGGGTTCGGATATCAAAATGGCTTACTTTATGTGTCAAAAGGATATAAATTTGGTTTTATAAATAAACAAGGTAAGAAAGTAATACCAATAAAATATGATGTTACTGAGGACTCTACTCAATTTATAGAAGGTTTAATGCTGGTGCGTTGGAATGGCAAATCGGGTTTCGTAAATAGAAAAGGTAAAATGATAATTCCTCTAAAGTATGATGTTACTTGGTATTTTAATGAAGGATTAGCTCTTGTCGGTAAAGAGATAGACAAGGAATTGAAATTTGGTTTTATTAATAAAACAGGAAAGGTGATAATACCTTTAAAATATGGTGCGTTATATAGAGTGGGCAGATATTAAGTAAACCAAGTTCTGATAAAGAAGAAATTCTATGGCTGTTACTGTACATTTTTCCTTTGCATTTCCCCTTGCATTTTCAATTAAGAAATTGCAAGGGGATTTTTTCTTGCATTTACGGTATGTTATATTATATCCTTCTTTTGACACCAACATCATAATATAATAATCTTTTAGGATGTTTGCCCGGTTCTTATAAAATTACTTGGGTTATATATTGTTGATATAAGCTATATTTATAACAAAGCATAAAATCAATCGATTTTTCAAATGATAAAAAAGGTGATAATATAATCCCATCAAAAAACAACCGGTTATGTTAAGAGTAAACACAATATCATCAGAAAAGGAGATTGATACTATGAGCAAATATAAATTTGAGACTTTACAGTTACATGTTGGACAGGAAGAAGCAGATCCTGTAACAGATGCCAGAGCAGTACCTATTTATCAGACAACATCTTATGTATTTCATAACAGTAAACACGCAGCAGACAGATTTGGCTTAGCAGATCCGGGCAATATCTATGGCAGACTTACCAATTCAACACAGGAAGTTTTGGAAAAAAGAATAGCTGCTTTAGAGGGCGGAAGTGCAGCCCTTGCTCTTGCCTCAGGTTCGGCGGCAATAACTTATACGATTGAAGCTTTAGCGGCAAACGGAGGACATATAGTAGCACAAAAAACAATTTATGGCGGAAGCTATAATCTTCTGGCACATACACTTCCTCAATACGGGATTGAAACCAGCTTTGTTGATATACATAATCTAAGTGAAGTTGAAGCTTCCATAAAAGATAATACAAGAGCTGTTTTTATAGAAACTCTTGGAAATCCTAACAGTGATATTCCTGATATTGATGCAGTTTCACAGCTTGCTCATAAATATGGACTTCCTGTTGTAGTGGATAACACTTTCGGAACACCTTATCTCATCAGACCGATAGAGCATGGAGCAGATATTGTAGTTCATTCTGCGACAAAGTTCATAGGAGGTCATGGAACCACCCTGGGCGGAGTCATAATTGAGTCAGGCAAGTTTAACTGGAAGGAAAGCGGAAAGTTTGTTAATATATCTGCGCCTAATCCGAGCTATCATGGGATATCATTTTATGATGCGGTTGGACAGGCAGCCTTTGTAACCTATATTCGTGCTATCCTCTTAAGAGATACCGGTGCAACGCTATCACCGTTTAATGCCTTCCTTCTTTTACAGGGAGTTGAAACATTGTCTTTGAGACTGGACAGGCACAGTGAAAATACAAAGAAGGTGATTGAATATCTAAAAAATCATCCTAAGGTTGAGAAGGTAAACCATCCTTCGATTGAAGAACATCCTGACCACAATCTCTATAAAAAGTATTTCCCTAACGGAGGGGCTTCCATCTTTACCTTTGAAATTAAAGGAGGCCAGGAAGAAGCTTGGAAGTTTATAGACAATCTGAAGATTTTCTCTCTCCTTGCAAATGTTGCTGATGTAAAGTCACTTGTAATTCATCCTGCATCTACAACTCATTCTCAGCTTTCAAAAGAGGAGCTTGCAGAACAGAATATTAAACCTAATACAATAAGGCTTTCAATAGGAACAGAACATATAGATGATATTATAGCGGATCTTGAAGAAGGATTTGCAGCATTATAATAAGCAATGATGTAATTCTTAAATGATGTTAAAAAGATTTTCCCCTTGCAATTTTAATAAGCAGTTGCAAGGGGATTTTTCTTATTAATTAAATCTTCCGTCATAGACAGGCATATTGGTAAGATAAGAGCCTTCAACAGCAGGTACATAATATGCGCCATAAGTTTTTAACCCATGTTCCGGTTTTTCTTCCGGTAATTCTGTATAGAACCGGTAATAAGGCATATAAATTTCTTCCATTTCGCTTGTACGGTAGACAAGTTCAACTTTTCTGATATATTTCTCTCCCGGCATTTTGTAAGGAACAGAGGTCGAATAATTGCCTTTTATAAGCAATTCTCTTGCCTGTACTGCGCTTATAATAGGATAATTTCCAAGCTTTTTAGTTAAATCCGGCTTGAAAATTCTTATAAAATTAAGAGAATTTTCATTATTATGACAGAATATTACCCGGTTAAAATTATAGTTTATAATGTTTTCAGTATAATCACTGCTTTTATTATAAAATTCAATATCAAAGCTCTGCTCAGCATAAATATTGTAGTTACCGCCTGTAATATTTACCTGTGGATTATCAAAGCCTATCAGATTTTTATACTTAGTTTTAAAATAATCGGCGGCAACAACATTATCCTTATATGAAGCATGATAATCAAAATTAAAATTATCCGGAAGGGAAAGAGCCGGAGTAAAAGAGATTCCGATAGTCATAAACTGGTCTGCTTCAATTTCTACACCATCTGCATTTATTATAAGTGAATCTGTAGGAAGATGGCCATAAGGTATGGAAGGATCATTTTTTCTTGATTTTTCTATATTTTTCCATTGTAGTTCATTTTGGTCAAAATTATCAGTAACTATAACTTTATTTTTATCCAGTCCGAGTCTTTCAGCTGTGGTTAAAATAAACTCTTTTATTTTATCCCAATCCGCTCCGGTTACAATAGAGTAAGAGGAACGCACGTCCACAGCTCTTTTATATACAGGCAGTGTAGTCAGGGGAATATCTTCCTGCCATGGATTTGCATTTATAAGTTCTGAGATATCATAAGCCATATACCCCTCAAAACCCATTCCATCTATATTATTCTCAGTAATGGTAAGCTTTGGAAGATCAGGCTTATTACCGGTAGTATTTTGTACAGTAGAATCTTTAGCAACATTGTCATGTGCTAAAGTATTGCTATTAATTTGAGTATTTTGTACTGGATTATTTTGTGACAAAAGCTTAGTTCCTGCAAAAATAACAAGTGTAATACCTGCAGCCAAAGAAACCCATTTAATCCGGTTAGCCATCTGCTTTTTAGGCTTAATATCAGCTTCTTCAACGTATTCAGGCTTAATAAGTTCCATTTTATCTAAAAATTCATTTCCGTTCATATAGTGTATCCCTCCTTCTCAAGATGCTCACGCAGCTTACCACGACAGCGGAATAGAGTAGTTTTAACTTTACTTTCAGATAAAGCAAATCGTGTGGCTATATTTTCTATAGAATCCAGATACCAATATCTCCTGACAAAGATGGTTCTTTTTTCTTTGTTTAGTGAACTTAGAAAACTATTGATAGCTTCACCAAATGCAATATCATCTATCAGACAGGACAGGTCATTTTGTGAAGGTATACATTGTTCCATTTCTGAGGTCAGTTCACATACAAAAGCACTACGCTTTAAACTGTTACGACTGCGGCAGCAGTTTAGAGAAATATGGCGAATTATGCGCGCAAGAAATGGATAAAGGTAAGTTCTCGGCTCATGTGGAGGTACAGTATTCCAGATTTTCATATAGGTATCATTTTCACATTCCTCAGCGGTCTGACTGTCAGCAACTATTCCATAAGATAAACTGCGCAGCCGGTTACCATATTTCTCTTTGGTATGCTCTATTGCAGCTTCGTCACGAAGAAGGTATAGTTCAACGATTCTTTTATCATCCAAGATGGCGATTTCCTTTCTTTTTGGTATATTGGTAAATGGCTTTCACCCTTATAAACACTTTTTAGAGGGAATAGGTTACACTTTTTAAGGAAATTATAGCAAAAAGATATAGGAATTTCGATAGGGAGAAAAGATACAGAATATATACTTTTCCCTTGCAGTTTTAGTAAAAGAACTGTAAGGGGATTTTTTTGCCTTTACAGTTGTGCTATACTATGTAGGTTAAATTCGATAACTTAGGAGACAAACATTGAGGAAATTATTGATATACATCAGAGATTACACTATGGAAAGTATCTTAGGTCCTCTTTTCAAACTATTTGAAGCCTGCCTTGACCTCATAGTACCGCTTGTGATGGCGTATATAATAGATAAAGGAATAGGCGGCAATGATAAGGGACTTATAATAAGGCTCTGTCTTGTGCTTGTAGGACTGGGCTTTGTGGGGCTTACATTTTCAATTACAGCCCAGTTTTTTGCGGCCAAAGCCAGTGTCGGTTTTATTAAACAGGTGAAACACGCAGTATTTTCCCATATTCAGAAGCTTTCATTTTCAGATATAGACAGGCTTGGTACCAATACACTTATAACAAGACTTACAAGTGATATGAACCAGATTCAGACCGGTGTCAACCTTACGCTCAGGCTGTTTCTTCGTTCACCGTTTATAGTGCTTGGTGCGGTAGTTATGGCATTTACCATAGATACTCAAATTGCGGTTATCTTCGTAATTACCATAATTGTGCTGTCCGCTGTTGTATTTGGAGTCATGCATTGGTGTATTCCAAGGTATAAGGAAGTTCAATCAGCTCTTGACAAGGTGCTTGGAAAGACAAGGGAAAATCTTACCGGAGTAAGAGTTATTAGAGCATTTTGCAAGGAAGATGAGGAAATAAAGAACTTTGAGGCTTCCAATGCATTTTTAACCGGCATAAGTAAAAAGGTTGGAATGGTATCTTCTTTGATGAACCCCCTGACTTATGTAATTATAAATATAGGTATAGCGGCACTGATATATAAGGGGGCTGTTCGTGTTGAAGACGGTGTCCTCACTAAAGGACAGATTGTGGCACTTTATAACTATATGTCGCAGATTCTTATAGAGCTTGTAAAATTTGCAAATATGTTCCTTAATATTACCCGTTCAATAGCCTGTGGCAACAGGGTACAGAGCATACTTGAAATAGAGCCGGGCATGGAAGAAGGCACAGATGCTTTTATTAAAAATGAAAATGCAGACAGTATAGTTGAATTTAAAGATGTAACTCTAAACTATAATGGTAGGGCTTCCGCAGATAAAGAAGAAAATGCTTTGAATAATATAAGTTTTACTGTAAAAAAAGGTGAAACTATAGGTATAATCGGAGGAACAGGTTCGGGAAAGACCTCTCTGGTCAGCCTTATTCCAAGATTTTATGATGTAAGTGAAGGTGAAATAAGGGTTAAAGGGAAGGCTGTAGCTGATTATACCTTTAAGGAACTTAGAAAAACAGTGGCTGTTGTTTTACAGAAAGCTTCACTTTTTAAGGGAAGTATAAGGGATAATATAAAATGGGGAAATGAAACCGCGACTGATGATGAGATAATGGAAGCAATACATATAGCTCAGGCAGAAGATGTAATAAATTCCAAAGAAGGGAAACTTGATTTTATAATAGAACAGGAAGGCAGAAACCTTTCCGGCGGACAGAAACAACGACTTTCTATCGCAAGAGCGATTGTAGGCAAGCCTGAAATTCTTATTCTTGATGACAGTTCATCCGCCCTTGACTATGCAACAGATTTAGCACTTAGAAAAGCTATTAATGCACTGGATTATAAGCCGACAGTATTTATAGTATCTCAGCGTACTTCTTCGATTATGAAGGCAGATAAGATAGTAGTGCTGGATGACGGCGATATGGTAGGGCTCGGAAAGCACGAAGAGTTGCTTGGAAATTGTGAGGTATATAAAGAGATTTATAATTCTCAGTATAAATAATGGGAGTAAATATGAAAGATAACAAAAAGATAATTAAAGCAGTTCTTGCTTATATAGGACATTATAAAATACTGCTTTTTGTATCACTTGTAATGGCGATGATTACAGTGGTTTTGACATTGTATCTGCCTATATTATTCGGTGATGCCATTGACCTTATAGTGGGAAGCGGGCAGACAAAGTTTGATAAAATATTTGAAATAATTATAACAGCAGTCATAGTTGCAGGTACTACCTCACTGTTTCAATGGCTGATGACTACTATAAATAATAAAATAGCCTATAACGTAGTAAGGGATATCAGAAATGATGCTTTTAAAAGGATTGAAAGGCTTCCTTTAAGTTATTTGGATTCACATTCTACAGGTGATATAGTAAGCAGGGTAATTGCAGATGCAGACCAGTTCTCAGACGGACTTTTGCTTGGATTTACACAGAGCTTTACAGGAATTGCAACCATACTGGGCACTCTTGTATTTATGCTCAGAATTGATATATTTACGGCACTTATAGTAATGGTGCTGACTCCGTTGTCCTTACTTGTAGCACGCTTTATTTCTAAGCATACCTATTCTTTCTTTAAGCTACAGTCCGAAACCAGAGCGGAGCAGACCTCTTTGATTAACGAAATGATAGGAGGTATGGAGGTTGTCAAGGCTTATGGCAGGGAAGAAAAGGTAGTTGAGGCCTTTGACGAAATAAATGAAAAAATAGAAAAGGCTTCTCTTAAAGCTATATTTTTTTCATCAATCACCAATCCGGCTACAAGATTTGTCAACAATATTGTCTATGCTCTGGTTGGGCTTGTGGGAGCATTTCAGGTGGTAAACGGAGGTATAAGCGTAGGCGGACTTTCTGCATTTTTGGCTTATGCAAACCAGTATACCAAGCCTTTTAATGAAATTTCGGGAATAATTACCGAGCTTCAAAATGCTATAGCCTGTGCAGGGCGACTTCTTGAACTTATAAATGAGGATATTGAGGCAGAAGACGGGAAAACTGTACTAGGAGCAGATAAGTCAAATGAAATTGATAAAAAAATAACAAACAATATAGGCGATATAGACTTAGAGAATGTGTCATTTTCTTATGTCAAAGATAAAAAGCTGATAGAAGGGCTTAATCTAAGTGTGAAAAAGGGTCATAGAATAGCCATAGTAGGGCCTACGGGCTGTGGCAAGACAACTATTATCAATCTGCTTATGAGATTTTATGATGTTGACAGCGGAAGTATAAAGGTAGAAAATACTGATATAAGAGAGCTTACAAGACATAGCCTCAGAAAATCATACGGAATGGTACTTCAGGAGACCTGGCTCAGAAATGGTACTATCAGGGAAAATATAGTTTTGGGAAAGCCTGATGCTACAGACGAGGAAGTAATAACAGCGGCGAAGGCGGCTCATTCTCATAGTTTTATAAGCAAGCTTAAAGGTGGCTACAATACAGTAATAGATGAGGATGGAAGCGGACTTTCCAAAGGGCAGATGCAGCTTTTATGTATAACCAGAGTTATGCTTCTGCTGCCTCCTATGCTTATACTTGATGAAGCAACTTCTTCCATTGATACCCGAACTGAAATCAAAATCCAAAAAGCATTTAACCGCTTGATGGAAGGCAGAACAAGCTTTATAGTTGCACACAGGCTTTCAACTATAAAAGAAGCTGATATCATCCTTGTAATGAAGGCAGGAAAGATAATAGAACAGGGAAATCATGAAGAGCTTCTTGAAAAGAAAGGATTTTATTCAGAACTTTATAACAGCCAGTTTGTAGGTGTCGGCAGTTGATGTGATATTGCCAAACATATGTAAAATATAGTAATTGGGGGAGTATGTGGCTTGATTACGATATTTAGTAAGATGTTTTGTGAATAATTAATGAGTGCTCAATAACATAAAAATCATATGCAAATCCTTATAAATACTGCATTTTTAGTCTAGATATGGTATAATGTAAGTGCAAGAAAAAACACAGAAAACAATAAAAAACCTTGCACTTAGGAGTAAAAATGTATAAAAAAAATCAGTATCATCAATACAGTATTACAGATTTCAATCAGCCTATGGGGCTCAAAATGAATCCTGAGAACAGATGGATAAAAAAAGCGGCTACAATTCCCTGGGATGCAATCGAAGAGAAATATGCAAAGCTATTTCCGAGTAATACAGGAATGCCTGCAAAGCCTCTGCGTATGGCGCTCGGTTCTCTTTTAATTCAAAAGAGTCTTGAATTTTCTGACAGAGAATTGCTGGATGAAATCACGGAAAATCCATATATGCAGTACTTTATCGGATTGCCGGGATATCAGTCTGCACCGCCGTTTGTACCATCTCTTCTTGTTTATTTTAGAAAGCGGCTGACTCCGGAAGTGCTTGCTGAAATCAATGAGATGATTATTGCATATAACTCTCCTGACAACAGTAATCATTCAGGTGGAGATACATCCTCAGATGATGAATCAAACAAGGATGATAATGCCGGTACATTGATTCTTGATGCAACATGTGCACCTCAGAACATTAAATATCCACAGGATGTTAATCTTTTGAACGAAGCACGCGAGAACCTGGAAGGCATTATTGATTATCTGTGTTTGAAATATAGTTACCACACACCGAGGATGTACCGTAAAAATGCCAGAAAAGACTATTTGAATCTCGCAAAGTCCAAAAAGCGCAGTGCAAAGAAGATACGAAAAGCAATTAAACAGCAGTTACAGTACATTCGGAGAGACAGAGGTTATATTGAGGCTTTACTTGGCAAAGGCAGTGAGCTGACACCAAAACAACTGGAGCGTATTGCTGTTATTGATAAAGTTTATGAACAGCAGAAGTTTATGTATGATAACAACACTCATTCCGTTCCGGACAGGATTGTAAGCATCAGTCAGCCGTATATCCGCCCGATTGTTAGAGGTAAAGCAAAATCTCCTACAGAGTTTGGGGCAAAGCTTGATGTCAGTATAGACGAAAAAGGAATGGCAAGAATTGAGCGTCTTTCATTCGATGCTTATAATGAATCTGATGTACTGATTTCTGCAATTAAAAACTACAAACAACGTACCGGTCATTATCCTGAAAGAGTTCTTGTTGACAAGATATACAGAAACCGGATAAACAGGGACTTCTGCAAAAAGAAAGAAATCCGAATGTCAGGACCTGCACTTGGTAGACCGAAACAGAAGGATATATCAGACAAAAAGCAGGAGCACCGTGATAATGCTAACCGCATAGCTGTTGAACGTGCATTTGCCCTTGCTAAGCACAGCTACGGACTTGGACTGCTGGTAACAAAGCTTGATAAAACCACAAGAAATTCGATTGCATTATCATTTATAGCAATGAATGTAGACCGGATACTGTCTACTTTTTTGTCTCAATTTTTGACGCTGATATTTTCAAGGTATATACGATTAAAAAATACACTAAAATTTATGCAAAATAAGATGATATTTAAATTGATTGCTTGTTGAGCATTCATTAATTAGGGATAAGTACTTGTATTTTTAAGACTTTGGACTATAATTGTTGACTAATGTTTGGATGTAAAGCTTACGAAAAGAGGATAGAGATGAAATCAACACTTAAAAGAACCTGGGCAGAAATCAACCTGGATGCGATAGAATATAATTATAAAAAAATAAAAGAGCATATCGGAGAAAATGTTAAGTTTGCCGGTATAGTAAAGGCGGATGCCTATGGACATGGCTCTGTGAAGGTGGGAGCAAAGTTACAGGAATTAGGGGCTGATTATCTTGCTGTCAGCAGTATAGATGAGGCAATGGAGCTTAGATTTAACGGAATAACCATGCCCATACTCATCTTAGGACATACTCCGAGGGAGCAGGTTGACAGGCTTATCTGTTTTAACATAACTCAGGCTGTAACCTGTGAGGCGAAGGCTCTTGAATACAGCGCAGAGGCAGTAAAATGCAAAGGGACGCTTAAAATACATATAAAGGTAGATACGGGAATGTCAAGGCTTGGCTATCTTTGTGAGGGTGAGCATTTTGAACATGGTATAGAAGGGATAGTGAATGTATGTAAACTTTCGAATCTGGATGCGGAGGGAATATTTACACATTTTGCAGTATCTGATGAAGACGGCGAAGAATGTAAGGAGTATACAGACCACCAGCTTGAGCTTTTTAAGGCTGTGATTACAGAGGTAGAAAAAAAGTCAGGCAAGGCATTTTTGCTTCACCATTGTGCCAATACGGGAGCCACAGTAAACCGTCCTGACAGTTATATGGACATGGTACGCCCCGGTCTTTTGCTCTATGGCTATGGGGAGTTTGCAAAAGCACTTGGTCTAAAGCCTGTTATGTCTATGAAAACTACAGTAAGTACAATTAAGGTATATCCAAAAGGAACGAAGATAAGCTACGGAGGAATCTATACAACCACAGGAAAAACCCGCATGGGAGTTGTGCCTTATGGTTATGCTGATGGCTTTATGCGCTGTCTGTCAAATAAGTATTCCTTTATGACAGAAGAAGGAGCAGTAAGGCAAAGAGGCAGAATCTGCATGGATATGTGTATGATTGACCTTACGGACAAGTTTAGTATTGATGTGGGCAGTGAGATTGAAATATTCGGAGAAAATAATCCAATAGAAGCTATGGCTGAAATGGCGGGAACAATTCCCTATGAACTGGTATGTGCCGTAAGCAAGAGAGTTCACAGGATATATATTGAAAATGGTGAAGTGGTAGATAAAGAGCTGATGCTTAGGATGTAGGATTTGATTGAAACTATATATAATAGCGTAGATTGCTTTATTGAAAACTATCAAAATGATGGATGAGTTAAGTTTGATGTGTTAAAAACTTGTCAAAATAGCAAATTAATATATTAATATTTATAAAAATATTGTATTTTTTAACTAAATGTGATAGACTGTTTCTATAAAAAAACAAGAACAGTCTATTGCTTTATTTTTTTGCGATAATATACACTCGTGTGTACATACAGACAGAAATGAAAGTGTAGAAAAACGGAGGTAACAATGGCAAAGAAACAGTTTATTGTAATTATGACAGATAGTCAAAGGCGTGATATGATCAGCCGTTGCAATGAGAGGGGAGAGAACATGCACACACCTTGCCTTGACCGTTTGTGTGATCAGGGACTGGCTTTTCAGTCGGCTTATACCACACAGCCGGTATGCGGACCGGCAAGGGCAGGTTTGTTTACAGGTACCTACCCTCATACTAATGGAATGTTAGGTAACTGTATGGCGTTGTCGCAGCAAAGCCTGACCATTGGACAGCGTCTTAGCAAGGCAGGAATTCATGCGGCCTATATCGGTAAATGGCATTTAGATGGCGGTGATTACTTCGGTGACGGAATCTGTCCGGAGGGTTGGGATGAAAACTATTGGTATGATATGCGCAACTACCTGGATGAATTGGAGAGTGATGAGGACAGAGCACGCTCCCGTACACTTGATACAGCTCTGGAGGGAGAAGGAATCGGTGAAGAATTTACATATGGATACCGCTGTACCAAGAGGGCTTTGGACTTTATGGAAAAGTACAAGGATGAGGATTATTTTTTAGTCGTATCCTATGATGAACCTCACCATCCGTTCTTATCGCCAAAGTCATTTTATAAACCGTTTTATCAGCCATACTTACAGAAACCTAATCAACATATGGATTTCTCAAAGCTTCCTGAACATATTCAGGTATGGCATGAAAAATTTTCAGAAATTCAGGGAGGCAAAGGAGATGGCTTTGCTGTAGGGCTTTTGGGCTCAAATTCTTTTATTGATTCTCAGATAGGACGAGTGCTTGAGGCTGCTGAGAAAAATGCCGAAGATGCATTGGTATTGTATACTTCAGACCATGGTGATTCACAAGGCTCTCATGGAATACATGCTAAAGGACCTGCAATGTATGAGGAAATTACAAATATTCCTTTGATTGCACGCTGGAAGAATAAGATTGAAGCAGGGATTACTACTCAAATGCCGGTTTCTCATATAGATATTGTACCTACAATTTTAGATTTCTATGGCTTACCACAGCCAAAGAGCCTGGAAGGAGAAAGCCTGTTAAACAGCCTTACAGATAAAGAAATTACCGGACAAAAAGAGGGCAGACCGGTATTCGTTGAGTTTAACAGATATGAGGTGGATCATGACGGTTGGGGGGGATTCCAGCCGGTACGCTGTGTAGTCAAAGGTAAGTGGAAATTAACAATAAACCTGATGACTCAGGACGAACTTTATAATCTGGAGGAAGATTATAATGAAATGCACAATTTAATTGACGATCCTAATTGTGAATCAATACGTAATCAGTTGCACGATTTATTGCTTGACTGGCAGAATGAAACCCGTGATCCTCTAAGAGGATATTACTGGGAGAAGAGACCATGGAGGAAAGATAGGCAAAAGGTATCGTGGGATTGTGGGGGATACTCCAGAAGCCGTCACAGAGAAGATGGAGAAGTTGGTGAATACGGATATTCAACCGGATTACCGATTGTGGAATATAACCGGAAATATTAAACGGAAGGAACAGTATGAATCCAAATTCTAAAGGAACTGATGGACAGGATGGGGAAAAAAAGAAAAATTTAAGAGTAACCCGGGCTGATGTTGCCAAATATGCGGGTGTCAGTGAAACCATAGTGTCCTATGTGTTAAATAACAATCGATATGTGGCGGCAGAAAAACGTGAGCGGGTAAAAAAGGCTGTAGCGGAGCTGAATTATCATCCGAATGTGATTGCCAGGGCTTTGCGTAAAAAAACCAGCCGTCAGATATTGCTGATTACTGATATAGTAATTGATGAATTTTTTGGTGAGATTTTGTACCAATTAGATAAATACGCTTATGATAAAGGTTATTTGGTATCACTTTGTAAATATCACAATGTTGATTCCTACCTGGGAAGGGTGATTAACAGCCAGTTTGATGGCATTATTATAAATTCGGCAGGATTTAAAACAGAATATATAAATCAAATTGCTCAGGCCGGAACACCTGTAGTATTGTTTCTGACAAAAAAATATGAACAGATTCCTGACGGAGTGGCCACTATTGATTCAGGACTGTATAAAGGAGTTGAGGAGGGCTTAGAAACGCTTTGGAAAAAAGGGGCAAAAAATATAGTCTACTTAGCTGAACCTCTGAAAAAAAGAGACTTGCAAAAGGATATCAGATTTTTGGCTTTTCAGGAGGTTGGTAAGAGACATGGACTGACAGATGAGAAAATCTTAGAACAGACTTTTATCGGTTTTGATGAAGATTTATGGCAGGAAGAATTTGCAAAATATTTGGCAAAGAATCGACAGGTTGACGCAATTTTTGCCAGAAATGACAGATTGGCGGCCACTGCCTCTCAAATTGCCCAAACTCTTGGCAGAAAAATTCCAAACGACATCATGGTTTTGGGAGTAGACAATTCCAGTATTTCACGCTTGATAACCCCAAGCATAACAACAATTGAGCAGCAAAAGGAGGAGATGAGCAGGGCAGCTATTGAGTTAATCGAAAGTATGAATCAAGGTGCAAGAAACGGCACTTTACAAAGGCAGGAAACAGAAAAGGTATTTACAACAAAATTGATTGAGAGGGACAGTACGAACCGACCGGGATAAGGTTTGTTTAACCCGAATTGAAAAGGAGGAAATGGGATGAAAAAAATATTGAGTATGCTATTGGTGGTAACATTGTTATTTAGTATGGTTGCTTGTGGCAGTAAAACTACTACAGAAGATAAAAAGATGGCTTCTGAAACAAAGTCCGGCAGTCAGGCTGCATCAAATAAGGAATCGACCGGAGCAACAGATAAGATTACATTAAAAATAGCAAACTATGCGATTTTGGAAAAAGGATATACTGAATTTTGGGAGAATGCAAAAACAAAGTTTGAAGAAAAATATCCTAATGTCACTATTGAATGGGTTACGGCACCATATGCCGAGATTTTAAACACAGTTATAAATATGGCCGGTGGCGGAGATAAAGTAGATTTGATGTTTGGAGAAATGATATGGATGCCGGCTCTGATGGATGCAGGATTGGCAGCTCCGCTTGAAGGAGTAATTGACAAGGACTTCTTGGATGATTATTATCCGGAAATTCTGGAGGCTTTTACTGTTGATGGGCATTTATATGGTTTACCTCTATATTCTTCACCATCTATATTGTTATATAACAAAAAAATATTTGAAAAAGCCGGCTTAGATCCTAACAAGGCACCTACAACCTATCAGGAAATGTTACAAATGGCTGAAAAAATCAGTCAGCTAAAAACTGATGATGGCAACAAGATTTATGCTTTTGGTCAGAGCACAGCATCTGTGCCGGTTTCCGGTATCAGCTTATTAGCTTATACAGCTAATTTTGGAGGAGAATATCTTAATAAGGAAGGTAAGATGAGTCTTGACAATACCGGATTAAAAGAATCTTTAGCTATGTTGAAGGAATTAAACGATAAGGGATATAATCCACAGAATGCAAAAGCAAAAGACCTGAGAAATTTATTTGCCTTAGGACAGTTAGCAATGTACTATGATAATTCCTGGGGATTTAACGGAGTTAAGTCTATTAATCCCGATGCTGTCAACTTTACAGCTACAGCTGTACCACTAAAGGGTGAAGGTGGAAGTGGTCAGTCTATCTTACAGGCGCATACATTTTTTGCATTTGACAATGGTGCCGCACAGATGGAAGCTGCTAAAAACTTTATGCAATTTATCATTTCTCCTGAAATACTTAGTGAGTATTTGAAAAATGTAACACCGGCTTTTGCTGTACGCAAATCTATGGAAACTGAGATTAATCCTCTTCTGGAACAGTCTAAATCTGCCAATACCAATTTAGCACCTTTACCGATGATAACAAATTTAAATGACTTTGCGCTTGAGGTATGCGGACTTGCGCAGGCAATTACTGTTGGTGGCGAGGAAGTTGAGCCGGCATTGGAGAACTTTAAAAAATCAGCGGCAACCATTTTAAATCAATAGATTTATTATAGTTTTGTATATGCATTGTTAATTAGATTTAATGCAGACACGTTAGGACAAATAGAACTTAGAATGACAGTAACAGATAAAAAAATTTTGGGGTAAAATGGCGTTGAATCTTTAAAAGCCGTACTCTTTGACGGCGGTCGGTATAACTACGGCACCGGAAAGGGTATGGCTTTTATTACAGGTTGAAATGAAACTTTTTAGATAAGCTTGGCAAGGATAAGTGATAGAGAGGAGAAAAAGTGGTACAGGTAGAAAAAAGAAAAAGGACGGGCTTAAAACGAGAAACCGGAGATAAGTTGTTTTCACTTGCTTTGCTCTTGCCGGCAGTGATTACTACAGTATTATTTATTGTAATTCCGATTTTAGACTCTTTTTACAGAAGTTTGCAGGATTTTAAAATTAAAAATATAATTTCCGGAACAGCGGGAACATGGAATTCATTTCAAAATTACAGCAAAATTTTTCAAAGCGGTAAACTGGGACAGGCAGTATGGGTGAACCTGATTTTTGTAGTGGCTGTAGTGATTTTGCAGTTTGTTATCGGAATGAGTCTTGCATTGATTTTAAATCAGAAAATAAAAGGCAGTCGCTTTTTCCGTAGTGCTATGATGGTTCCATGGGTGGTGCCAACCGTTATTTCAGGTCTGGTTTGGATGTGGATTTATCAGCCGCAGTATGGGCTTTTGAAATATTTAGTCAGTCTTATCAGTGGTGGCAGAATAACAGAATTCGCAATTTTAAATGATCAAAATACAGCCATTATAGGTGTTATTATTGCCGCATTATGGAAACAGATTCCGCTTGGAGCTTTATTATTGTTAGCAGGTTTAAGCAATGTTCCGAGCGATATGCAGGAGGCAGCAGCTATAGATGGAGCAAATTATTGGCAGAAGCTGACAAGGATAGTGATTCCGTCAATGATGTCTGTTATTAAAATAACATTGACAATGTCAATAATTGAAAACTTTAAACAGTTTCCTCTGGTATGGACAATGACAGGCGGAGGGCCAAATGGAGCAACCACGACCTTAGGTGTTCTTAGTTACAGAGAGGCCTTTGTATCCAATAACCTGGGTTCAGGTGCGGCCGTTACAACTATGTGGATGGCACTTATGATTGTAGTCGTGTTCCTGTTTAATAAAGCAGTACGAACAGAAAGGTAGGCAAGAATGAAAGCAAAGAAAAGAGTTTTTCAAGTTTTGCGCATATTATTATTAATTTTGATTTTAGGTTTTTTGCTGTTTCCGATTTTGTGGGTATTGCTAACTTCATTTAAAAGTAATATGGAAGCATATCAGTTCCCACCTTCATTTTGGCCTAAGGAATTTACTATACAAAGCTATATTGACCTGTATCAAAAGAATAATGAGTTTTTTATATACTATCGTAACAATTTTATTGTTTCTGGAGCGACTGCGGCTTTATCTTGCATAATTGCAATTTTTGGAGGCTATGCATTATCACGTTTTCATTTTCGTTGGAACATAGCAATACTGGCGATTTTCACCTCTGCTCAGATGTTTCCGGTAATAAGCCGCTTGATTTCTCTTTATAAGATTATGAAGGATGTCAGCTTGTTAAATACTATGACAGGATTGATTTGGGCACTTACTGCTGCTATTTTACCATTTTCGATTATGCTGATGTCAAGCTTTTTTGACGGAGTGCCCAAAGCTATTGAAGAATCCGCACAAATTGATGGTGCAGGCAGGTTTGGGACACTATTTAAAGTTGTAATGCCGTTGGTTAAACCGGGAATTTTGGCTGTCGGTATTTATTCTTTCTTAATTACCTGGGATGATTATTTACATTCAACAACCCTGATTCAAACAGATGGATTAAGGACTTTGTCTGCAGGTGTAGCACTCCGTTATTTGGGAGAGCTTTCTTATGACTGGTCTTTGATTAATACTATTTCTATTGTGGGTACTTTACCTATGATTTTCCTGTTTTTCTTTTTCCAAAGATATATGATAAGCGGTTTGGTAGCAGGAGCAGTTAAAGGGTAATATGGCTTGATTATGAAGCAAGGAGATAATGTATGAAAATAAATTCAGTAGCAATTTTAGGCTTGGGTGCAGTTGGCTCATATCTGTTGTGGGGCTTGTCTGAAAAAACTGATATTGAGGTATATGTTATTGCTGAAGGAGAGAGAAAATTAAGGTATGAGAATGAAGGCATTATTATAAATGGAAAGAAATATCACCCAATTATAAAAACACCTGAAGAAGCAAGAGGTGTAGACCTTCTTATTGTAACTGTCAAATACAACTCTTTAAGACCGGCTCTTTCCGATATTGAAAAAATAGTGGATGAGAATACAATGATAATGAGCCTCATGAACGGTGTGGAAAGTGAGGAAATTATTGCTGAGAAGATAGGAGAGGAGCATATAATGTATTCTCTCATTAAGGTGGCAGCAGAAAGAAAAGGGAATTCAGTTGTATTTGATCCTGAGACCACTATCGGAATTATTTACGGTGAAAAAGATCCGTGCAGAGGCAGTGAAAGGGTGGAAGCACTGGCAGAATTATTCGGAAAAACAGGACTTCATTATGCTTCCTCTGATGTCATCGTACATGAAATATGGAATAAATTTCGCCTGAATGTAGCCAATAACCAGATTCAGGCTATTATAGGCTGTGGTGTGGGAGCTTACAGGGATAGTAAACATTTGGGATTTCTGAGAAAGAAAGTCAGGGAAGAACTTGAAGAAATTGCAAAAGTAAAAGGTATAGATTTTTCGCTTTGTAAAAGTGTACCTGCGGGAAGCAAGGTGGCTGACAGGGCAAGATATTCCACCTTGCAGGATATAGATGCAGGCAGGCATACAGAGATTGACATGTTTGCGGGAGCTGTTGTGAGAATGGGAAAAGAGCTGGATATTCCGACACCTTATAATGAATTCATTTTTCATGCAATTAAAGCTCTTGAAGAGAAGAATGACGGGAAGTTTGACTACAAATAGTTAAGAAAAAGATGTGAGTGCGAAAAAATATTGACAAACTGTATGAAATATTACATACTTTATAAGATACAAGGATTACGAAAGGTGAAACCGGAGCAATACTGTGTCAATAGCGGTAAAAACCTGGCTTGTGATAAACTGCTGACATACCCGCAGATTTCGGCTCAGGTAATAAAGATGAATGAAAGGAGTGATTTTTATGAAAAAGATAAATCGTGTACGGAGGGTTCACGAAATTTAACCCTCCAATAAAAATCGGAGGATTAAAATGATAAGTTTAGTTGAACTAAATGAGAAAAATTGGATGGATTTTGCAGGACTATCCGTAAAAGAAAGCCAAGAACATTTTTTGGCAGACAACATAGGAATAATTGCCAGAGGATATGTCTATCGTTCATCCGGAGCAAGGGTAATCGGAATAGTTGATGATGAATTGGCTGTGGGACTTGCTATGATAAGAGATATGGATGAAGAGCCTGCCTGCTATGAGATTCAGCAATTTATGATTGACCGGAGGTATCAGGGAAAAGGCTATGGTACACAGGCGTTAAAAATACTTCTGTCAGAACTTGAAAAAACGCATAAATATGACTGTGTTGAAGTTTGCGTAAAAATGGCTGATGTTGCCGCCCTGCATGTTTATAAAAAGCTGGGCTTTGCAGACACTGGGTATATTGATGAAGATGTTCCTGATAGCTTCAATCTTATGTATAATTTTAAGAAAAATGAAGATAAGGTTAGTATTTCAGAAGTAGAAGATCCTGTGGAAAAACAGAAGATTACACGACTGATACTTGAGGCTCTACCGGAGTGGTTCGGACTTCCCGACTCAAGGGAGGATTATATAACCGAAAGCTCAAAACGGCCTTTTTTTGCGGCATACTGTGAGGGTCAACCGATAGGGTTCGTGTATTTGGATGAAACCGGTAAGGATACGGTTGAACTCTATGTTATGGGAATACTTAAAGAATACCACAGACAAGGTATTGGCAGAAGGCTTGTGGAAAAGGCTAAAGAATTGGCAAAGCGGAAGGGATATTCCTTTATTCAGGTAAAAACGGTTCAGATGGGAAAATATAAAGAGTATGATGATACCAACTGTTTTTATCTTTCATTGGGATTTAAAGAATTTGAGATATTTCCTACTCTTTGGGATGAATGGAATCCTTGCCAGGTATATGTGATGGGGCTTTAATTCCTGTTGTGACAGGTAATTGATAACAACATCAAAAATATGTGGAGCACTTAACTTAGGATAAAACCTTAGTTAAGTGCTTTTTAAAATTTATTATTGCATAATTATACAATAATAGTGTATAATATAAGAGTTGATAAGATAAACATTATTTAGCCAAATTATTCGCGAAACATCTTCGGAAACACATAATCAAGCCACAGGTTTGAAATTATGTGTTTTAGAAGATGTTTGGTAATATCACCCCATAGTCACAGACCAAAAGTGGTTTATCCTACTGTACTATGCAGAATAAAAGGTATGTGCCCTATGGCGTGAATAATTTGGGCTTAGTAAAATACACCCCACCTGAAAGGAGCCACCTATGGACACAAAGCAAGTTATAAATGAAATTGATAAGATGTCAGCTACATTTACCAAGGTATCTGATGAAATATGGAAATATGCGGAACTGTCCGTAAAAGAATTTAAATCCGCCGGGCTTTATGTGGATGTTTTAAAAGAACTGGGCTTTGAAGTAGAGGCTCCTTTTGCCGGAATAAAGACAGCATTTAAGGGAGTATACGGAAGCGGAAAGCCTGTTATAGGTATTCTGGCTGAGTATGATGCTCTTTCGGGACTTTCTCAGAAAGCAGGAGTAGCAAAACGAAGTGAAATAGTAAAAGGTGGAAGCGGACATGGCTGTGGACATAATATGCTTGGAGCAGGTTCACTGGCGGCAGCTTACGGAATAAAAAAATATCTGGAAGATAAAAAGGGAAAAGGAACTGTTATCTTCTACGGATGCCCGGGAGAAGAGGGTGGAGCTGCCAAGGCTTTTATGGCAAGAGATGGTGTGTTTAGCGAACTTGATATAGCTCTTACCTGGCATCCGTCCGATTCTAACGAAGTTGTAACAGGAACCTGCAATTCCTGTATACAGACCGAATACAGGTTCAAGGGAATAGCTTCTCATGCCGCGGGAGCGCCTGAGTCAGGACGTTCGGCTCTGGATGCGGTTCAGCTTATGAATCTGGGTGTTGAATTTATGAGAGAGCATATGCCTGATTCTGCAAGAATTCATTATGCAATCACAGACGGAGGCGGCGCTTCTCCGAATGTAGTACAGCCTCATGCAAGAGTGCTTTATATGGTACGCAGCAAGCTTGCAAAAGATGCGCTTGCACTTCAGGAAAGAGTGGATAACATAGCTAAGGGAGCGGCTCTGATGACCGGTACAAAGCTAACCAAGGTATTTATAGACGGCTGTTCCAATACAGTACCTAACAAAGTTCTGGAAGAAGTACTGTATAAAAACTTTGAAAAAATCGGAGTTCCAAAGCATACAAAGGAAGAAAAGGAATTTGCGGCTAAAATCTGCAAGTCATATGAGATAGTAAGTGACAGGCTGCCGGGTTCCTGCACTTATGAGTCAGAAGAACAGATGAAAAAGGTTGAAGAGCTTTCAAAAAATGGAAGCCTTCCGTTAAATGATTTTCTTATGCCTTATATGCACAGTAATAAACAGAGCATGGGCTCTACAGATGTGGGAGACGTGAGCTGGCTTGTGCCTACAGCCCAGATTCATGCGGTTACATTTGCAAGTAATTCGCCGGGACATAGCTGGCAGAATGTATCCTGTGGCGGAAGCTCCATAGGGCATAAGGGGCTTTTAGCAGCAGGAAAAGTCCTTGCAAGTACAGCCATAGAATTATATGAGAACCCCGATATTATAAAGAAAGCTAAAGCTGAGTTTGAAAAGAAAACAGAAGGCGGATATTTCTGCCCTGTGCCTAAAAAGGCTGTGCTTAAAGCGGTAGAATAAGATGTTTATTAAGAGAATTACAAGTGAAAGCCGAGTCGGGCTGTATTTTGAGAAGCTATAGTAGTTGTGAAAAAAATAAGGTCTGTAATTAGTTAAGAATCAATTGATAATTCAAACTAATTACAGACCTGAATTTTTGTAAAATCTAATTACAGCTCTTTAACCCAAAGTCCGTGAAGGTTGCAGTATGCATATACTCTGAGAGCCTTGTCATCAACTATCTTGAAAACAGCCTTTGGCTCGTCGGTAGCCTTAAAGTGCTTCATCTGTCCGCCCTTTTCGGTCTCAACATATACCCATTCGATATTGTGCTCTTCTGTCATTGGATGAACTACACTGCCAACAACAACATTGATTGTATCGCCGTCAACACTAACCTCAGGTACATGCTTCTCAACAGCAGCTTCCTTTGAGTTTGGCTTTAAGTACTTAAGTTCCTCTGAGAAAAGCTTGTGCTCATGCTCGTGGTCACCCTTTCTAATTACCTGTACCTCAAAGTCGCAATCCTTACAGACATAAAATCCTAAATTCTCCATTGTAAAATCCTCCTTGTATTGTTTGATATGAGCGTAAAACCCACTCAATTTAATATTATACTTAAACCATAAAAAGTCAACTGAATTTATATAATAGCTTAATAAATTAGTTTCTATATTAGGTTTTGTAAAATTATATCACATACAATGTAAATTGTCCAGATATAAAATAAAAAATATTTCTCAATATTTCGTAATCTCCTGACGGTTCCATGATACATATATATTTTGTAACTTATGACCCAAGATATCTTTAAGTTTTACAAGGTCAACGCTCTCATTTTCAAACAATATTTTACCCTTCGTTTCATTCATATGAGTAATCGCCAAAGAAGGTTTGATATTTATATTTTTAATATCTTCAATAACCGGTATCAGAAAGTCGTCGAGGCTGCCGTGGCTTGCATATCTGATATCTCCCTGCCACTCATTAGGCAGGTTTGTCATATCTGTCTGCAAATCCGCCCGCTCATTCTTTTGAAATTCATTTGCAAGCGGTCCGGCACCGTGCTTCGTAACATAGGTTCTTGTAACATATATGGCTTCCTGTAATTCCAGTTTCCTTTTATTCAAAAATTTAACCGGTTCGGTAATACCGGTTTTTGAAGCCGTAATATGTGGGGCATTTATGGTATAATCCCTATCCAAAAGCAAGCCCTGTCCCGATTCGAATATCAATCCGTCATAGTGCCAAAGCCAATCGGTGTCCGCATCTACAAGCTGTATAAACTTACTGTTGTCTTTTATCTCCGCCGCAAAGTTATCAATAATATTCTCATCAAAAATCATAGGATAATACGGATTTTGAACATTTATTTTCAATTCTTTTACTCTGTTAAATGTATACTCGTTTCTTATGTTTACAAGCAAATTACGGAGTTGTTCATATGAAGAGTCGGCTATCTGTTTCAGAGTCAACTTATAACCCGCCTTTATTCTCTCACTGCACTCATTGATTCCCATACCGCAGCTGCCGTGTCTGCCTTCTCCTCTTTGGGTTTCAACGGCCATATTTATAAGTACATCATCCACTGTAGTTATACAGCTTTCTTCCTCTCCGAAAATCTTTGGTACTGCTCCGTAAACGGATTTAAATTCTTCGATTTCTTTTTTTATCTGGTACAAATCGGGATAATAAGTTTCCGCAAACAGGGTATCAGCTCCATATTCCGCTCCGGCACCAATCTGATGATGTACAAAGCGAGTTCCTCTTTCCTCGTTCTCCACCGTATGTCCTGCCTGTGCACCGCCGTTATGCTTTATAATTAACGGTTTTTTAAACAAAGAACAAAGGCTTGCCGTAACAAGCCCTTTGCCTTCATCACCGTAATTTTTGCCGACTACCGCTACCGTTCTCATAAGGTAATCGACTGCCCGCTGTCGGCAATACTTAACTGTCCGATTGCCGCACTTATTACGGGAACACTGAGCGAATCCCACTGTGCCAGCACGTCGTTTAACTGCTTTCCGAGCTGTAACTGAATAGCGCTGATAATAATTTCAGGTATGTTTTCAATCTCAGTTTCCGATATTATCATCTTTTTACCGATCAATATATCCCTGTTTCCTTCTCCTCCGATCATAATGTGGAAAACATGAAATTTACTCTGTACTTCATCCAAAAGACTCTCACGGGTAGCTCCGGGTACATCATCACCTATGACTCTTTTGATGGTTTCTTCAACATCGTTTTTTCTGATATCGGCATTATCACCTATAGTAAACAGAAATCCTTTTTTCGATCTTTTATTGATGGCATCAATGTTGGTATGTCTTGAAAGAAATTCCCATAAACAGGTCGGTGCGACATCACCGCTGCCGCGACTCTCAAAATAAAGCTCCAACAGCTGTTCAGCGATTCTTATATCCGATTCAAATTGAGTTACCTGAAGAGGTGACTCATCACTATAATCACCATACGCGGCACACATAAGCGCCGGATCTTCAACCGCTGCCGTAGAATATAGCTTCATAATAAGCTGATTAAGAGCTTTTGTTGCGACTTCTACTGCAAGATAGCCCATAGAGGCAGTGACATCAAGACCTACGACAATAGGAGTTGTGTTTGGATGATCATCCGAGTCAAAACACTCTCTTTTTCCTATAAATCTCGGATCGAATTTAGGATTACAGGATCTCCTTTGAAAAATCTCATCTACGCTTTGCGTGTTCGAAAGATTTCTGCTTGATTTTAATTTGCTCCAATCCGAAGCCGAATAACTTCCATATCCCATAACGTGATTTCTCCTTTACATTTTTATAAATTTATGGCCTCCGAAACCTTTTTCTATAACATCATCCCAAGCCTGAAAATCATCAAAGGCATCTTTAGCAGGCTTTGAATTCAGAAACTCATATAACTCGATAGGCTCTCTTGAATTTTTAACGATTCTTATGGCAGTCTTTCTTACATCTGCAAGGTCTCTGTTTCCTACAAGCGGTTTAACCTTTCTCCAATCTCCGAACAGTGCCCCTTCATGAGTAACGGGATTAATCCAGATCGAGGTCTGATCGATGCAGCAGTGTTCAATTCCGGAATATTTTAACTCGCAGCAAATATTCTCCATTCTGGATATCACCCAAGCCAAATGCTTTGATTCCAGCGGTGCAAAATACTCAACAGGAAAAAAGTTGGGACGCCTGAGAAAAACCAAGACCTCCCTTCCGTCTTTAAGGGAGATTTCCATTTTTAATTTTGGAAAGCAGCGGTGCAGTTTGCTGTCGGCCTCGGGAAATACCAGAGAATTGATTCCCGACAAAAATTTTTCTTTTTCGCTCTTGTCATCCAAAATATATACAACGTTCTCTTTTGAAAGATAGCAAAGACAGGAATTATAATCGTACTTAAACATATACTTTATGTTAAGATCCTTGCCGTTCATCATAGCAAACGAATCTTCTCCGTTGCACTTCCATAAAGAATCGCTGTTATAATCAAAGTCTCTGTTACGAGCCTCTGCCTTCAAATACTCCAAAAATTTCTTTCTGAATTCCTCGTTGCCCCTAAAATCGGCATCGGACATAAATGATTTCGACCCGCAATAAGGACATTCAAACATACCCGAGCCTTTCATTTCCTGCTCTCCGCCACAGGAACTGCATTTCAGTCTTATCATAAAACTCTCTCCCAGTCTTTGCTCCGCATATAAACAGAATGTTACAAAGGTGCGGTATCAGCATCAACATATCTCTTAATCTCACCTATGTACAATCTGCCTATTTCGAACATATTTATACGAATTATTTTAATATAGACGATATCCCCGGTCGCCTCTTCCACAAGATTAAATAATAAAATAATATGGGTATAAAAAGTATAAAATAAAAGCCTAAAATTTGCAAATGAAATATCGGGAAAAAAGCCATTATTTAAAAGAAAAAAGCCACCATACTGATGACGATATGGTGACAATTTTTTTAATAAAAAATTTTGAAGAAATTTTATATTAAAAAATCTCTCCGAGGGATGCGCAGCTCGCGGCAGTGAAGTTTGCCTTACGGCATCCGCTCGCGCGCGAAGTGTGTGCAGGCACACACTTTTATATAATATAAACTTATTTACGCAAGTTTGTTAACAGACTTTGTAAGGCGGGAAATCTTTCTGGAAGCTGTTTTTCTGTGATATACGCCCTTGTTTGCAGCCTTATCAATAGCAGCAACAGCAGGAGCAAGAGCAACCTTAGCTGCCTCATTATCACTTAAAGCAACAGCAGAAACAACTTTCTTTACAAGAGTCTTAACTCTAGAAGTAATCATTTTATTTCTAAGAGTCTTCTTTGCAGCAACTTTGATTCTTTTCTTTGCAGATTTAATATTAGCCAATTTAACACCTCCATTATCATTGTTTGATTAAAAGTGTTTCATTAATCCGGACACGGACGCTTAACGCAAACACACTAAATAACTTTAATACAAAATTACAAGATTGTCAACAGATTTAAATGAATTTTACTTGATAAATTTTTAAAAATACTGTAATCTGTATTAGTTAGATTAATTAGTAACAGAACATAAAGATAATATGCTTTTCTTACCCGGATAAAAGACAAGTTTTCATGCAGGTAAACATAGCATATCATCAATATCGAATTATTCACACATAGGTTGATTATATGCTTAACCGATATTTTGTGAATAATTTAGACTAATATCATGGAGAAAAGAATGTCAGAAATAAATACAAAGAATATCAGAAATTTTTGCATAATAGCGCATATTGACCATGGCAAGTCAACTCTTGCGGACAGAATAATAGAAGCAACAGGAACCCTTACCAAAAGAGAGATGCAGGATCAGATACTTGACAATATGGATCTTGAAAGAGAACGCGGAATTACCATTCGTTCTCAAGCGGTAAGAGTAGTATATAAGGCTAAGGACGGAGAAGAATATATCTTCAATCTTATTGACACTCCGGGGCATGTGGACTTTAACTACGAAGTTTCAAGAAGCCTTGCGGCCTGTGAGGGAGCCATCCTTGTGGTGGATGCTTCTCAGGGAGTAGAGGCACAGACACTTGCAAATGTGTATCTTGCCTTAGAGCACGACCTTACCATAGTGCCTGTTATAAATAAGGTAGACTTACCAAGTGCAGATCCTGACAGGGTAAAAGAAGAAATAGAGGATATCATAGGTATAGAAGCTCATGATGCTCCGCTTATTTCGGCTAAAAACGGTTTAAATATAGAAGACGTACTTGAAGCTGTAGTGAACAAGGTACCGGCTCCGTCAGGCAAGGCTGAGAATCCTCTTAAGGCACTTATTTTCAATTCTTTGTATGATTCTTATAAGGGAGTTATTGTATTTGCAAGACTTATGGAAGGTACTGTGAAAAAAGGCACTAAGATAAAGATGTTCCGGTCAAGCGAAGTTGAGGAAGTAGTTGAAGTAGGTACCTTTGGTGCAGGACAGTTCATTCCTTGTGAAGAACTTACAGCCGGCATGGTTGGCTACATTACTGCAAGCATTAAAGACCTGAGACAGACTAAGGTCGGAGATACAATTACTGATAAGGACAATCCTTGTGATGAGGCATTACCGGGGTATAAGAGGGTGCTTCCTATGGTTTACTGTGGGCTTTACCCTGCTGACGGAGCACATTATTCAGACCTTAGAGATGCTCTTGAAAAACTTCAATTAAATGATGCTGCACTTCAGTTTGAGCCTGAAACCTCTATTGCTCTTGGTTTTGGTTTCAGATGCGGCTTCCTTGGGTTACTGCATTTGGATGTAGTGCAGGAAAGACTTGAACGTGACTATGATATAGACCTTGTGGCAACTGCTCCGAGTGTTGTGTACAAAATACATAAGACAGACGGTACAGTGCTTGATATAACCAATCCTTCCAATTTACCTGATCCGTCAGAGATTGATTATATGGAAGAGCCGATAGTTAAGGCTGAGATTATGGTGACTACAGAGTACCTCGGTTCTATTATGAAGCTTTGTCAGGAAAGGCGAGGTGTAAATAACGGAATGGACTATATCGAGGAAACAAGGGTAGTTATCAAGTATGACCTTCCGTTAAATGAAATAATTTACGATTTCTTTGATGCGCTTAAATCCCGTTCTAGGGGCTATGCTTCCTTTGACTATGAGTTTAAGGGCTATCAGAAAGCAGAACTTGTAAAAATGGATATTCTGATAAACAGAGAATCGGTGGATGCCCTTTCCTTTATTATAGTTAAAGAGGGTGCTTATGAAAGAGCTAAGAAAATGTGTGAGAAGCTTAAAAATGAAATTCCTCGCCAGCTCTTTGAAGTTCCTATTCAGGCAGCTATCGGAAGTAAGATAATTGCCAGAGAAACTGTAAGAGCTATGCGTAAAGACGTGCTTGCAAAGTGCTACGGCGGAGATATTTCCAGAAAGAGAAAGCTCCTTGAGAAGCAGAAGGAAGGTAAGAAGAGGATGAGAGAGGTAGGTAATGTGGAGATACCTCAGAGTGCATTTATGAGTGTGCTTAAGTTAGATTCCGGAGATTGATTGCATTTTTCCAAAGACTAAGTTTTTCTTCAAAATTTAACCTTGCATTTGCAGGGCTTGTAGAAGGCAGAGTGATAGTATGTACGGGTATTTGATTAAAATATCTTCTATACATCGCTTCTGCCTTTTTAAAATTTTGTTTATTGTGTATAGTTAATTAAAAAAAGTTTGTCTAATTTGCTGATCACAATTTCAAAAAAATATATTATAATATTCCTTGAAGCTTTTGATCTATACCGGTCTAAGAATTATTTGTTATTTCAAAATTATTATTTTCAAACTGTTAAATCCAAAAAATTGGTTTTATGTAGTTGGTGCTTTTAATAGGAAAGGAGAAAAATTGGGAGAGAAGGATATTTTAGAAAAGAAACTATTAATGTTTAATGATGTATTTGCGACCTTTGTTAATGGAATTATGTTTGATGGTGAGCAGGTGGTTAAAGAAGATGAATTGCTTGACATACCAAGTTGGAGTCAATATAAAGGGGATGACAGCAGACACAGGTTTCAGGACAGGGATGTAGTAAAACTTTGGAAAAAGCAGGGAATAGTTATTTCCTTGATTGGAATTGAAAATCAGGATATACCTGATGAAGACATGGTATTTAGGATACTTTCGTATGATGGAGCATCTTATAGAACTCAATTAGCCGAAAAAGCCGGCAGAAAAAGAAGAAATTTTGAGAGTGCTAAAAATATAGAAATTATGGAAGAAAAATCAGATATTTTTCCTGTAATAACCTTTGTTATATATTATGGTGAAGAAGAATGGAAACATAAAATTACATTGTGTGAAAGGCTTAAATTGGAAGGAACAATAACAAAGTATGTAAGTGATTATAAGGTTAACTTGATAGACTTGAAAAAGATGACTGAAGATGATATAAATAAGTTTAAGAAGGACTTTAGACTCTTGGCAGACTATTTGGTGAATGGAAGTAATCATACTTCGGAAAGTACAGAATTAAATCATCCTGAAGAAATATGTGAACTTATTTTGAAGCTTACAGGTGAAATTGTAACTATACCAGAGGAAAGTGAAGAAGGAGGAAAATCCATGGAGAAATTTTTTGAACCTATGTTTGAAAGAGCAGAAGCAAGAGGTGTAGAAAAAGGAGAGAATTGTCTGGCAAAGTTAATCAGCCTTTTACTGTCAGAAGGCAAGAATGATGCTGTTAAAGATGCTTTAGAAAATGAAGAAAAAAGACATGAACTTTACAAGGAATATGGAATTTGCTAATAGAGTCTTTAGAAAGATAAAGCATCTTTCCAAAAATTAAGTTTTTCAGTAAATGTAACCCTTGCATTTGCAGGGCTTGTAGAAGGCAGAGTGATAGTATGTACAGGTATTTGATTAAAATATCTTCTATACATCGCTTCTGCCTTTTTTCCATTTAAAAGAATGGTTGAAATACTTTGATATTCATTTAACAATCCCTCAATGTCGTTTGGGATTTCATTCTTAATATCGGAATCAAGAGAGCCTTCACGGTTACCGCTATGCACCATATCCCAAAGAGCTATATGATTTTTAAGGAGAAGCTCACATTTTACAGAGTAGTCTTCACTGTAGGCTTCATTAAAAACAGTAAACATAATCTTCCAGAAGGCATTGCGTGGATGTGCATAATACTGAGCTTGTTTCAAGGATTCTTCACCCGGAAGAGAGCCAAGAATCAGGATTTTTGCAGATGAGTTTATAAGTGGTGGAAAGCTGTATTTTGTCATAAATGCCTCCTGGGAATTGATAGTAATAATATAGCAGAGAAAAAGAACAGGTGCAAGGAAATGGGGAGTAACATAGTGTCTTATCGACAAGACAAAAATGGTTGGATATTGTCTTGCACATAAGACAATTGTGAAAATTTAGATAAATTATTTGAAAAATGCTGGTTAAATGATATACTTTTTTAAAAGTATGCCAATCACCATAATTAATTGTGTTGGCATTAGTTGTACACGTTTGTAAATTTTCCTACAATGCTAAATTTCGCAATATTTTAGAAGTTGAATAAGTGATATGAAATGGGATAATATGGATGATAAGCTGTTGAATTATTAAATTACAACATGGAGTATGAACAATACAGTTGTAAGGTTAAAATGATAAAGATGTTGTGAGGCTCCATCAAGTAAATATAAAACTAATTTACTGGTATTAGGGTTTAACATTATTGCTGAAATATCTGAAGAATAACGATAGGGAAAAACAGAGATGCGGGCTACAAGTCAGAAGCTTGAAACATATTTCATGCAAATGTATAGCATAATGGTAGCATAATGGTGAACTAGCGTACTGGTAAAACTGTATTTACATAGTTGTATAAATAATGTATGATATCATGTTTTGATAGAAATAGCAGTTATATGATTATATTATGTGAGTTATTTAAATTTCAACAAAATTTGAAATACTATAAAGGGTATATTTTTAAGAGCCAGAAGCTGATGTTTATAAGGAGTTTTTATGTTTATTAAATTCAAAAGATTTCGTGATTTTAGTATTCGTACTAAATTGATAATAGGTTTTTTGACTATTCTGCTTCCACTGGTCTTAATATTATCAATAGTATTTTACAGTTATTCAGCTGAAATAGTCTTAAAGCAATCATTAGAACAAACCAGAGAAATTGTTGAACAGTTTTCTATTTCTCTGGATAATTACATGGGACTTATGAGAAATAAGATAGAAATTCTGGCAGATAGTCCGACTATTCAAGAAGAGTTAAATACACATCAGGAAAAAGAAGATACTAAAAATGATTCATTTTATTCAAGAAATAAACGCATAAGACGAATTATGTTACAAATATATTCCAGTGTTACCATGAATGATGTGGAAATATATGGTATAAATGAAACAAATCATTATCTGTCATTATGGTCTAAGAAATACGAAATACCGGATAAAGATATATTGTTTGAAAATGCCAAACTATCTAAAGGAAAAAGTGTATTGGTTAATAATATCAATGATACTGATACAATTCAGATGATTAAAATGGTTAAGGACCTGCAAACATATAAGCCAATTGGATATATACGATTTGGTTTGAAGAGAAACTATATTGAAAAAATGGCAAAAAATATTAATTTTGGTAGTGATGGCAGTGTAGTGATTTTTGATGAGAATCTGAATAAAATCAGTGGTATAGTACATGATTCAGTACTTTCAAAATTATTGAAAGAAAAGCTTTCAATAGGGAACTTTTCATATAGTGAAGGGAAGAATGAATACACAGCAGTGTACATACATTCCAATAGTACAGGTTGGACTACGGTGGGAGTGATACCTTTAAGATATATTAATAAAGATTTAGCAGGCATTCAATACTTGACAGTAATAATTATTGTGCTCACTATAATTATAGGTGTTACTGTAAGTGTTATAATTGCACAAAGTTTAATTTCGCCCTTGGAAAATACAGTCAATGCGTTGGAAAAATTTTCGCGAGGTGATTTTGCTGTTCGCTTAAAAGAAAATAGATGTGATGAAATAGGTAAATTAAACAGGATTTTTAATAAAGCGATTAAAGAAATTAATGAGCTGATGCAAAAGGTTACTCAAAGCGAAATTTTGAATAAAGAGATGGAATTTAAGACACTTCAATCACAAATGAACCCCCACTTTTTATATAATACATTAGATGCAATTAATTGGCTTGCATTTAAGGAGAAGCAAACTGAAATATGTAATTTGGTAGCAGCCATTAGTAGCTTAATTAGGGCGAGTATCAGTAACAAGAAAAGTATAATTACCATAGAACAGGAGCTTGATTATGTAAAAAATTATATTTATATTCAACATATTCGCTATAAAGATAGATTTGACACAATTTATGATATTGATGAATCACTATTAAAGCAGGCTGTCCCTAAACTGATTATTCAGCCGATTGTAGAAAACGCAATTATTCATGGAATAGAAAATTCTAAAAATAAAAACCTGCTCTATATAAGTATTAAACGTGAGAATGAATGTATAGTTATTATTGTAAAAGATACAGGAATAGGAATGACAGATGAAAAAGTTTCTGAATTACTTAAAGAACCACTGAATGCTGAAGGAGATGAACAGAAAGCACACACAAACTTAGGGCTATATGCCGTACATAAAAGAATACAGCTTATGTACGGAGATTTATATGGCCTCGCAGTCCATTCGCAAGCAGGTGAAGGAACTACCGTGACTTTGCATATTCCTTTTGCTAAGAAACAGGAGATATTTTATCGACAGTCACCCCACTGATTATTAATGATTGTTGGAGGATATTATGAGTATAAAAATAATGGTTATTGACGATGAATTTATTATTTTGGATGGTTTATCATCCTTTCCTTGGAATGAATATGATTGTGAATTGGTAACTACTGCCAAAAATGGAAGGGAAGGCATTCAAAAGGTAAAGGCAAATGACATTGATATCATATTCACAGATATAAAAATGCCTGAAATGGATGGACTTGAATTTGCCTGTGAGGCTAAAAAAATAAATGAAAAGCTTAAAATAGTGTTTTTGACGGGATATGATAACTTTGAATTTGCACAGGAGGCAATAAGGTTAGGAGTTTCAGATTATTTGTTAAAACCGATGAATTTCATTAAACTGGATAAGCTGATAAAAAAATTGTGCAATGATATAAATGAAGAGAAGAAAAATAATAAATATTATATAGACTTACAGGAAAATTTTGAAAAAGAAATACCTTATATCAGAAGCAAATTTGTAAATGACTTGCTCCACGGCAGGATTTTAAATCAGTCTGAGTTGGGAGAACGTACAAATTCGATAGGCATTCATATAGAAAAATATATTTGTATTGCTATTACCAAAGAAGATTCTAATCCGGAAGGAGAGAATATATGGCAGGAACAGTATGCATTTCTTAATATAGGTGTTGAAGTCTTGAAAGAATTCTGCATGGAAGTATTATGTGAATATGATGATGTGAGCCTTCATTTCAATTTCATTTTATTATTTACCGGCAGTGATACAGACAGATATTGTATGGAACAAAGCATTATGGCAACGGAAAAATTAAAAAAAGTTGCCAATGAAGTCATAAACTACAAGATATGTGTTGGTATCAGTAATGTGGAGACAGATGTCTGTCTTACAAATATTAAATATTTGGAAGCCTGTGAAGCATGTAGCCAGAGTGTATATTTGGGTGAAAATACTATTGTATCTTATAAAGATTTAGAGGATACACAAGAACATAAGTATGAAATAACACAGGGACAAAAGCAAAGATTATTCATAAAAATATATACAGGACAAATTGATGAAGCTAATAAAGTTATTGAAGAAATATTCAGAGATAAAAATGTGGAATTAAATGATTGTAAATATATGGCATTAGATTTGTTGGTAGCCTGTATGAGATATCCGTTTTTATGTAGAATAAAAGGAAAGTCTTATGGGAAATATGATTATTTGTTTTTACAGGATGGCATCAAGGTAATTAGCAATGCGGATTCTCTGAATGAAATTATTCAATATCTGTCGAAATGTTTTACATTATTGGCAGTTCAGAATGATAAAAATTTTGATGAAAGATATCAAAACATGGCGAAGCGTATTCTGGATTATTTAAATGAGTATTATAGTGAAGATTTGACACTGGATTCTGTTGCAGATAAATTTCATATGAGCAAAACCTATATTAGCAGGATATTGAAAAAATATACGAACCAGAGTTTTTTACAATTACTTATAAGCAGACGTATGGACATTGCAAGAAAAATGATAGCGGAAGATAAATTCAAGCTTTATGAAATCGCTGAGAAGGTAGGATATAATGATTTCAGCTACTTTATTCAAGTATTTAAAAAGAAGTATGGTGTTACTCCTAACGAGTATAGAAGAGTAATTTAAAAATCAGGTAAAAGTATAATTATTGTGCATTTTATCAAAAATAAACCTCAAAAATGGTTAAAAAGTGTAAGTATTTTATACTTTTAGCCATTTTTTTTATTGTTAATGAGTGAAAAAAACGGTATATTTCAAGTAGGAAATAAAAAATAAAAAATAAAATGGAGGGTAAACATGAAGAAAAAAGTAGTTGCATTTATTTTAACCTTGGTCATAATGACCTCTTTTGCCTTTACAGGCTGCGGACAGCAGACAGAAGGCAATAAATCCACAAAACAAAATACGGAAAAAAGTACTGTTGCAACATCCGGAAATACTTCCAAGACCGGAGGAAGGACAAAAATTACTGCACTTTTAAAAGGAACTGAATCAACTGAACAGTACCAAGTGTTTAATTATTTACTTAGCAATTATTGTAAAGAAAAAGGGTTAGAGTATGAAATTGAACTGGTGAATGATATGCAGGACTATTTCACAAAACTTCAGATGTATATCAACAGCAATACGCTTCCAGATATTTATGGCTGTCCGAATGGAACACTTTCTAAAGCGTGTAAAGATAACGATGCTCTGGTTGATGTAGGTGCTGAACTTAAAAGAAATGGCTTCTATGATAAGATGAATGGAGCAATCATTAATTTTCTTACCGATGCAGATGATGGAAATTTATACCTATTCCCTCAAGGATTATATTGTGAATACTTTATGTACAGAAAAGATATATTTGAGAAAGCAGGCATAACAAAAGAACCGAAGACATGGGAAGACTTCAAAGATATATGTAAAAAAATTGCAGATATAGGTGAGATTCCGCTGATTGTCGGTGGTTCTGATGCCTGGCAGCTGATGCGTTATCTTTCATTCTCTCCTTGGAGAGTTACCGGACCTGAATTTATTACAAACTATCAGGCAGGTAAGGACAAATTCAACTCAAATGATTCTGCAAAGTATGGAGTTAATTTATTATATGATTTAGGAACAAAAGGATATTTTGAGCCGGGTTTCTCAAGTGTTGATTATACATCAGCCTGCAATTTATTCTATGGCGGAACAGGTGCAATATTCTATTCAGGCTCAGGACAAATCGGACTTGCAGATGAAATGTATAAAGAAGGAAAACTTGGTTTCTTCCCGGTACCGGATACGGAAGGGTTGAAGAATATGCCGACTAATGTACCGATACATGCGGGCTTTGCAGAAGGATTTAACAAGGCAACATATGATGATACAATGAAAGATTTCTTTGACTATATGTGCAGTAATTTTTCAAATGCCTGCTATACTCAGGCACAGATATTCTCTCCTTTTAACGAAGACCTGCCTGAAGGACTTCCACAATTATATTATGATACACAGCCGATGTTCTCAAAGGCTGAAACAGCTTGGACATCCTGGGATGATAAACTTGATTCGGAAGTAATGACAAAAATAGTGGATGAGCAGCAGAAGCTGGCTCAGGGTGAAATTAAGCCTGAAGAATTTATAAGCAAATGTGATTCATTTATAAATAAATAGATGAGCCGCTGTATTGTACAACTATTGGCAGGATCGGTATTTATCAGTTCTGCCAATGAAAGAGGTGTAATATGCAAAAAGCTTTTGGGAAAAAAAGAACAATATTTTTATTTATATTTCCTGCATTTTTGATTTACACCACTTTTGTTATAGTATCTATAATATGGGCCGGGTACTATAGCTTCTTTGAATGGAGTGGTGTTGGTGAAAAGATTTTTGTCGGATTAAAAAATTATGCGGAATTGTTAATGAAAGATAAAATTTTCAGGATAACAGTTTTACACACACTTATTTACACTGTCATTAATGTTGTAATACAGGTATTTGGAGGATTGTTATTTGCAATTCTGCTAAGCAGGGTTAAACGGGGCAGAACAGTTCTTCAGACACTGTATTATGTGCCGGTGGTAATTTCTTCTGTTGCAATATGTCAAATATTTTTGAAATTATTGTCTGTGACACCTACCGGAGTTGTTAATCAAATACTATCAATGTTCAATCCGGCACTTAAAGTAATGGAATGGACATCTAATTCTGACATATCATTATATGTGGTTGCTTTTGTAGAAGGATATAAGTATTTGGGACTTTATATGGTTATATTCTATGCGGCACTTATAGGAGTTCCAAATGAGCTCGGTGAAGCAGCACTTATAGATGGTGCAAATCGTGTTCAGGAGTATATACATGTAAGAATACCTTATATTAAGCCCGTCATAATAGCAAACTGCATTCTGGTATTAAACGGCTCATTGAGATCTTTTGAATTTTCATATTTATTGACACGCGGAGGACCGGGAAATGCATCCGAGCTTATGACTACCTATATGTATAAACAGGCCTTTGCAAGCAAGCAATACGGATATGGAAGTTCTGTCGCCATAATGATTGTTATTGTATGTTTGACAGTAGGACTAATATTCAGGAAAGCTACAGGTGGGGGTGATGAGGCATGAAACTTAAGAAAAATCTGTGTGGAGCAATAGTTAAGTGGACGCTGGTAATTATTCTGGTAGTTGTACAGGTATACCCGTTTGTATATGTAATATTTTCAAGCTTTAAATCGCTTGAAGACTTTAGAAAGCTGCCTGCGTATGCCCTGCCCGCCTCTGTTTATTTAGGCAACTATATTACTGTATTTACAAAAAGCCATATGTTTACATACTTTAAAAACAGTATAATTGTGCTGATCGGAGTTATAATTCCGCTTTTGCTTCTCGCTCTTATGGCAGGTTTCGCACTTAGCAAAATTAAATTTAAGTTTAAAAAATTTTTGTTAAATTATTTCCTCCTGGGTTTGATGCTTCCGATGCAGGTGGCGCTGATACCACTTTTTACAATCTTTAACCGGCTGGGAATGCTCAACACATATGCGGCAATAATACTGCCTCAAATCGCATTTTCCTTATCATATTCAATACAATTATTTTATTCTTTCAGCAAATTTTTGCCGGATGAAGTATTGGAGGCAGCTATTATCGATGGCTGCGGTCCTGTCCGCTGTTTTATTAAAATGGTTATGCCCCTGTCATTGAATTCAGTTATAACTGTTGCAACAATGCAGGCAGTGTTCTGTTGGAACGAGTATATTAATGCATATACATTTACACGTTCAACCAGCATGAAAACAATAACTCTGGGACTAAATGACTATGTGGGAAGTATGGGACTGACTGACTGGGGTGCAACATTTGCAGCAATAACGGTAACGGTTATACCGGTGTTTATATTTTATTTTTTCAGCAGTAAAAAAATGCTGGCGGGAATGTCTGCCGGTGCGGTAAAAGGTTAAATAAATTTGGAGGTATATGTGATGAATAAATTATATTATCAATTTCCGGGAACCTGGTTCGGAGATTGTATGCCTTACGGCAAAGACAATGATTTCTATCTTTTTCATCAAAGAGATAACCGTAAACCCTGCCCGTTTGGGGAACCCTTTGGCTGGGATCTTGCCATAACATCAGATTTCGTAGATTATAAAGACATGGGAATTGCAATTCCACGTGGAACCGATGAAGAGCAGGATCAGTTCATATTTGCAGGGAGTGTATTTGAAGGAGAAGGAGATTACCACGCTTTTTATACCGGATATAACAGAGAATATCCAAAACAGGGAAAGCCTTCTCAGGTTTTGATGCATGCAGTAAGTGATGACCTTATCCACTGGACAAAAACATCTGATATTATGAAATTCACACCTCAGGCCGGGTATGATCCTGATGATTGGAGAGACCCATTTGTTTTAAGGGATGAGGAAAATAAACAGTATATATTAATTCTGGGTGCCAGGAAGGAAGGTCCTAAAACCAGACAATCAGGGCGTACCGTTAAATTTACTTCAAAGGATTTAAAGGAGTGGAAATTCGAAGGTGATTTTTGGGCACCAAACCTCTTTGTTATGCACGAGATGGTTGATCTTTTTAAAATAGGTGACTGGTGGTACCATGTAGTCACTGAATACAGCGACAGAAGCAAGATGATTTACAGAATGAGCAGAAATATTGATGGTCCATGGATTGCTCCAAAAGATGATGCTTTTGACGGCAGAGCGTATTATGCGGGCAGAACGTTTTGCCTGAATGGGCACCGTATGTTATTTGGATGGGTAGCGACTAAAGAAGACTGTGATGATCGAAATAACTATGAATGGGCAGGCACCTTTGTTCCACACGAAATATATCAGCGTAAAGACGGAAGTTTAGGTGTAAAAATACCGGACACAGTCTGGAACGCATTTTCGGAAAGAGAGAAAATTGAAGATTTCTCCATAGACAGCATTGGCGCAAGAAGCGAAAAAATAATTAAAAAGAATTGTGGAGATATTTTCAGCTTTGAGGCAGATATAATGTTTGAGGAAGGAAGCCATGCCTTTGGAATTCGCTGTTATGATGATCCTGAAACAGAGCAGGCGTATCAGTTTATCTTCCATTGTAATGAGAACAGATATATATGTGAGAAAAATCCCAACTGGCCTTGGTTTACGTATTTAAGTCAGGGTTCAGAACGCCCGATAGAGCTTATACCGAATAAAATATATAATATACGTTTAATCATAGATGATACAATTGCAGTTATATATGTAGACGGAGTTGCTCTCAGTGCAAGAATGTATACGAAACCGGGAGATGCACTTGGAGTATTTGTATCAGAAGGTAAAATACAGGTAAAGAATTGTACTGTTTCAACAAAACTGAAAAAGAGACTATAAAAAAGCCTGAAAACATAAATCTTCTATGATAATAGAGGGTGGAAATCTTTTGAATAGGATTTTCACCCTTGTTTTATATATAACGGTTAAAAATTGGGTATATCAATAATTGCTATTTATAGTAAAGTTTCTCATAGTTCATCCTTAATATCGGAATCAAGAGAGCCTTCACGGTTACCGCTATGCACCATATCCCAAAGAGCTATATTATTTTTAAGGAGAAGATCACATTTTACAGAGAAGTCTTCACTGTAGGCTTCATTGAAAACAGTAAACATAATTTTCCGGAAGATATTGCGCAGGTGCATATAAGAAAAAAATAGCCGGATATTGTCTTACAGATAAGACAATAATTATGTATAATTGTCTTGTAGACAAGACAAAAGCAAAAATTGTCTTATTCACAAGACGGGAGGAATCTATGAATAGAGAAAATATGAAACAGATTCTAATTGACCAAAAAGAAATGTACCTAAATAATTCTGTTATTTATAGGAATTATGAGTTGGAAGATAATGTAAATTATTGCTTTGTAGGTATAAGACGTACAGGTAAGTCTTATATGATGTATCAGCAGATAAAAAAACTTATTGATGACGGAATTTCGTTAAATCAGATAGTTTATGTTAATTTTGAAGATGAGAGGTTTTTAGAAGTAACTGCTGATGATTTAAATATGATTTTAGAAATTAGTATTGAATTATCAGGTACAAATAACAAACCATATTTGTTTTTGGATGAAATTCAAAATGTAGATGGTTGGGAGAAGTTTGTCCGCCATCTTTCGGATATGAAGTATAGGGTAAATATTACCGGAAGTAACAGTAAGATGCTTAGTAGTGAAATTGCCTCAACTCTTGGTGGAAGATTTATGATAGTTCAGATTTTCCCTTATTCTTTTAAGGAATATTTGACTGCAAAAGGGGAAACTAAGGATTATTCGGGTATAATCAGTACAGTAGATAAAGCAGAAATAATCAGCTTGTATAATGATTATGTGAAATATGGTGCATTTCCAGAATTAGTAGAGATAAGGAACAAGAGAGAGTATTTAAGTAATATTTATCAGACTATATACCTTGGAGATATAATTAGAAGAAATAAAATCACAAATGACTTTGCAGTACGTTTGATATTAAAAAAAATAGCGGAATCTGTAATGCAGCCTATATCATATAACAGGCTTACAAATATAATAAAAAGCACAGGTATAGCTATTGGCAAGCAGACAGTAATTAATTATATGGGATTTATGCTTGACTCATATCTTCTATTTAAAATACAGAATTATTCGGCAAAGTTAGTTGATAAAGAAACCCTGTCAAAATATTATTTTATGGATACGGGTCTGCTTGGACTTTTGGTTATGGATAGTAAGACCGCCGTTCTTGAAAACCTTGTTGCAATTGAGTTGATTAGAAGATATAGTGTAGATAATGTATTTTATTTTGAGAATAATGCAGAAATTGATTTTTATGTTCCGGACAGGGAACTGGCTATACAGGTAAGCTACAGTTTTCTTGACAATCCGGATACAAAGGCAAGGAAGATTGGAGCTTTTGTAAAACTTAAAAATTTTATATCTGATGCAAAATGTATTGTAATTACCGATAGTGAGGAAACAGAACTTGAGTATGAGGGGATAAAAGTTAAAATCATACCTATGTGGAAGTGGATGTTGGAATAATATAAAGGAGAAAATCTGAAATGAAATTAAAGAAATATGTAAAAATAGCCCTGTTATCATCAATTCTTGCATTAGGACTTAGTGTATCAGCTTTAGAAGCCGGAGCATTAGACAGTACTGTAATCAAGGTTTATGCAAAAAAGAAGGCGGTTAAACCGGCTAAAAAGAAAGTAAAGAAAGATAAAAAAGTATTAAAGAATTTTAAGGCTGTAGTGGAGGGAGAAAGCGATTATGGAACTGCCTTCTATACAGACAGTAAGAATAACAAAATATATATTTCGGTAGAAGATTTTTTCAGTAATTTAAAAGGAACAACCAAAGAAGCCAAAATAAGTGTAAATACAAAGAAAAAATCCGTAAAGGTAAGTACAGGTAAAAAATATAAGGGTAAACACAACTATATTACTTTGCCTAAGAGCATTTATGGTAAGCCTGAAAATATAAGGTTAGATGTAGACGGCAAAAGAACAGAAGTTAAAGGATATGTTGTAAAATCCGACTCTTATTGGTCAAAGGATAAGATTTTATATGCAGATTTTGACGAATTGGCAGCAAAGTTTGACTTGGTTTATGCTAAGGATATGGCAAAGAAAAAATATTTGTTATATACAAAGCTTCCTAAGAATGTAGCGGAATTAAAGTCTGATAAGCCACCTATTGAAAGTTATGCCAATTATACAAATACGGCAATCGGAGGTTATGATATAGACGGAAGATGGGCGAATACGATTGGAAATTACCTGTATGAAGAAAATGGTAATTTGGTGAAGGTTGAGGCGCTAGAGAATTATAGTAAAAAAGAAAATAACAGAGTCAGTATAAATAGATATGATTCATCGGGGAATTTGCTTGAAATAAAGGAGCTTCCATATCAGGGGGAAAAGTTTGGCGGATTTTACAAAGGTGGGGAATACAACTATCTTATTTTTGGAAACAATAATGAAGAAAAGAATGCCGGTAAAGAAGTAATAAGGATAGTTAAATATGACAGGAAATTTAATGAGCTTGGAAGTGTTTCCGTAAATGGTGCCTACACAGTATTTCCGTTTAATTCAGGTTCTTTAAGATGTGCGGAGATAGGGCGGACAATACTCATACACACTTCAAGACAAAGATATGACGGACATCAGAGTCAGCTTACGATAGCATTTAATGAAGATACAATGTCATTGTTGAACGCAGATGATTTAGACGAATTTCAGCGAAATCATGTAAGTCATGATTTTAATCAGTTTGCGATGGCTGACGGAAATGAATTTATAGTTGTAGACCATGGTGATGCTTATCCAAGAAGTATAAAGGTTAGCTGGTTAAGGACACAAGCTTTGGAGCCGGAGAAAAGATACATAGGAAACGATGGATGGTACACAATAATAGACAGGGAGATGTTTTCTCCGTCAAAAGAAAAAGAAATACTTAAAATTCCGGGAGAAATCGGAGCCAACCAAACCGGAGTTTCTATCGGCTCTGCTTTAAATACTGTAAACAAAGTACTTGTCGGAGTGAATAGGATTGACTATTCAAAAGCAATCGGTTTTGACAGTTTTGATATTACAGGTAAAGATGTAGATAAAAGAGATGTTGTGCTTTATTCTCTTGATAAAAATACCTTAGAAACAATTGAAAATAAATATACAGACTATACTAAAGATAAAAATACTACCTATACAGCTCCTAAGATGGTGAAGCTTGATGGAAAAAGAATAATGCTTATCTGGAATAAGTTAAATCTTAAAAGCGATAAAAGCGTATTGCAATATCTGATTGTTGACGAAAACGGAAATAAGCTTTCTGAAATAAAATCTATTGAAGATATGAAGATATCAGGTGAATCACCTATACTTTACAATAATAAGGCGGTATGGAGTGAGTATAGAAAGGGCAGACTGATACTTAATTCCATACCGGTGAAGTAATGTGTTTAAAGTATTTCAAGACGATAATATTTAATGTATGATTTTTAAGCGAACGCAAATTTTGCGTTCGCTTTTTCGAACTTTTAGCGAACGTAAATCACTAACATATTTAAAAAGTATCTGTATAATGCTATAATAGAGCTTTAGTTACTACGATTATTCACACATAAATATCAGAGGGGTTTATGGACAATATTTGCAGAGAGTTATTCAGAGCCATTCACGAGGGGAAATGGTTAAAAATAGAGTATAAGAACAAAAGTGAAGAAATTACCAGATACTGGATCAGTGTTGTGGATTTGGAGCCATATACAAGAGTTCTGAAGGTAGATGGTCTTCATTTGGGCTATTATACAGTTATGAGATTGGATAAGATATTTTTAGATTCGATAATTTCAGCTGAAGTAGTGAATGGAAGTTTTTGTGAGAGAAATGAAAAGCTGATTGAAGATATAGCTATGAACCCGGAAAAATATGTAAATATATTCAAACAAAATGCAAATTTGAAAATCCTTAGCTACCTTGAAATGTGCAACAAATTAGATGGAAGCACCTATGAGACAGATTTTGAACTTATACATTATTTAGACAGAGATACCATAACTGATGATGTTTACGAGCTTTCGGAAGAACAATTTAAGCTCATAGTTAAGTATTTTCAATATAATAAAGACAAAAAGAAATTTGAAAGCGGTGGATTGCAGATTAAAAATCTGGCTATGAATGTGCTTAGCGTACATACAAATAAGGGGTTGCATGTACTTGCATATAGGAAGCTTGGTTTAGATGTAAAGGCAAGGGCTCTAAAGCCGGCCAAAGAAATAACAATATGTACTCAGTTTACAATAGTCGGAGAAGTTCAGAACGTAAGGAAATTTTTAGAGGCTGAAGAGTATGAACTGCTAAGCGAATTTGAAAAAAATCAGGAAGCTATTAAAGATGCTATTGCAAGCCATTTACAGGGTTGTGAACAGGTAGATGACATTCCCTATATCATTGGACTTGGGCTTGATGTGGCACTTGACTTAAACAGCGAATATAAGGCTATATTAGATATGTATGGTACTGATGAGGTAAGCACACCTATAAAGGCATTTTTTGGAGAATTGCTTGCAAAACCGCGAAGGAGCAAGGCATATCCTATAGCTCTTATCAATAAAAATATAAACCTGGACCAATTACTTGCTATAAATAATGCTATGAAGTTTCCCTGTGCCTACATTCAGGGACCGCCGGGTACAGGAAAGACAAATACGATTAAAAATACTATAATTACGGCATTTTTTAATGAAACAACGGTCCTCTTTGCTTCATATAATAATACACCTATAGACAGTGTGACTGAAGCTCTCAGTAATTTAAAATACAAAGGTAAAACCATACCGTTTCCTATACTCAGACTTGGCAATACTCAAAAGCTGAGAGAAGCTATAAATTATATAAAAGAGCTTAGAAAGCAGGTTGCTGCAATTAATATATATGAGGACACACTGAATAAAAGAAAAGAGGATAGGAAAGTAAGGGCAAAACAGCTTTCCGACTTGCTGAAAAACTATGAAGACGTAGTTGAATTAAGAGAGCGAAAAGAAAGTATGGAGCATCTGATGAAATATCAGAAGGGAATGAAAAATGAAGGTTCAATTGCAGCCTTTCAGATGGATTTGCAGATGAATCAGATGAATAACCTGAATCAGAAGATTGATGATATAGGGGAAGTATCCAATGATAAGGTTATGGAGCTTTTGGACAGAAATGATGAAGAATTTTATCAATATCTTTATTTCACTTCAGCTAAATATATAAAGAAGCTTGAAACCAAGCCATTTAGTGAGCTTATTGATATACTGGATGCCGATATGAAAGAGGACGATAGAATTCAAAAATTTGCCGGGTATCTTAAAAAAACAGAAAATGTAAAATCGCTTCAGAGGGTATTTCCTATAATGGTGACTACCTGTATATCTGCTCACAGATTGGGTAAGCCGGAGATATTATTTGATATGGTCATTATAGATGAAGCCAGCCAGTGCAATGTTGCAATTTCCCTTGTGCCTATAATCAGGGGGGAAAATATGATGCTGGTGGGAGATCCTCAACAACTTAGACCTGTGGTTCTCTTAGATGATATAAGCAATATAAAATTAAGGAAAAAGTACAACATAAGTGATGAATATGATTATAAAGAAAATTCAATTTATAAAACATATCTTGCTTGTGATGCGGTAAGCGATGAGATTTTACTGCGTAACCATTATCGTTCTCATAAGAAGATAATTGATTTTAACAACAAAAAGTATTATAACTCTAAACTTGAAATAATGACAAAGAGTGAGGAAAAAGAACCGCTTGTCTATGTAAATGTAGAAAACAGCCGAAGCGAGACTAAAAATACTTCTCCGGCTGAAGTGGCTGAAATTCTTGATTATGCCGAACATAACAAAGACAAGAGCATAGCGGTAATAACCCCTTTTGTCAATCAAAGGGAACTTATAGAAAGAGGAATCAGAGACAGAAATTTAAGGAATATTTCCTGTGGAACAGTTCATGCTTTTCAGGGAGATGAGAAAGATGTAGTATTGTTTTCTACCGCACTTTCAGACAGGACGACTGAAGGGACTTACAACTGGCTTAAAAACAATAAAGAACTTCTTAATGTGGCAACTTCAAGGGCTAAGGAGAAACTCATCCTGCTCGCAAGTACCAAAGAGCTTGAAAGATTACATGGGAACAATACTGATGATGACTTATATGAATTGGTAAATTATATAAGAACCAACGGTCAGTCTGCGGTTACTAAAAAACAGGTGAGTTCGAGGGCTTTGGGAGTACAGCCGTTTTCAACAGCCACTGAAAATGCCTTTCTCGACAATTTAACACATGCCTTAGGGAATATCTGGCTTACTCAAAGCAGATATACTATCCATAAGGAAGTGGCTATTTCTCAGGTATTTCAAGAAAATTTAACCCATAATGTCCTATTTTACATGGGAAGGTTTGACTTCGTGGTTTATGAAAAGCAGGGGAAGGCTGAAATTCCAATCCTTGCGATAGAGCTTGACGGGAAGGAGCATTATACGGAGGAAGCTGTCAGAGAAAGAGACAGGAAGAAAAATGAGATATGTAAGGCTCACAACCTGCAGATTATCAGGGTGGAAAACTCTTATGCAAGAAGGTATAACTATATCAAGGACATTTTAATGGATTATTTTAAAAGGACACACTAAAATCAGGCAGAAATTTTATACCGAATTTATGATTTTTGTTTGAACTTTATCGACTTTGTCCTATACGAGTATTGTAATTTCCAACCCCCTATGCTATAATGATAAACTGTCATAGCATATATTTAGCTATAATTTAAGGAGGAAATAATTAAAAATGAGCGTAAAGATCGAGAATTTAGAGCAGAAGAATATGGTAAAGCTTACCATTGAAAGAGAAGCGACAGAATTAGATGCAGCAATTAACAAAGTATATCATAAGCAGAAGAACAGAATTGCTGTTCCCGGATTCCGTAAAGGAAAAGCACCTCTTGCTATGATAGAGAAAATGTATGGTACAGAAGTATTTTTTGAAGATGCTGCAAATGAAATTATCGGAGCAGCTTACGAAGAGGCTGCTAAGGAAAGTGGTTTAGAGATAGTTTCACAGCCTGAAATCGAGGTAACACAGATTGAAAAGGGTAAGCCTTTCATCTTTACCGCAACAGTAGCAACTAAGCCGGAAGTTGAACTTGGCGAATACAAGGGTGTTTCTGTAGCTAAGGTTGATACCGCAGTTTCAGAAGAAGAGCTTAACAATGAAATAGATCAGGACAGAAATAAAAACGCAAGAACTATCAAAGTTGAAGATGGTGAGGCTGTAAACGGTGATGAGACTGTTATTGACTTTGACGGTTATGTAGACGGAGAGCAGTTTGACGGTGGGAAGAGCGAGAACTATCCTCTTACACTTGGTTCACATGCTTTCATAGAAGGATTTGAAGACCAGATAATCGGACACAAGGCCGGAGATGAGTTTGATGTAAATGTTACCTTCCCTGAGGAGTATCATGCAAAAGCACTTGCAGGAAAGCCGGCTGTTTTCAAGGTAGCTCTTAAAGAGATTAAGCGTAAGGAACTTCCTGAGCTTGATGATGATTTCGTGCAGGATGTCAGCGAATATGATACAGTAGCAGAGTATAAAAAGGCTATCAGTAAGAGAGTGGCAGAGCGTAAGGCTAATGCCGCTAAGAGCGCTAAGGAAGAAGCTGCTATTGACAAGGTAATTGAGGCTGCTAAGATGGATATTCCTGAGGCTATGGTAGAGGCACAGACACGCCAGATGGCACAGGATTTTGCAAACAGAATCCGTCAGCAGGGACTTAGCCCTGAGCAGTATTTCCAGTTTACGGGAATGACCCCTGATACATTTATGGAGAACCTCAGACCACAGGCTCTTAAGAGAATTCAGAGCAGACTTGTGCTTGAGGCTGTTGTTAAGGCTGAAAATATTGAAGCTACAGAAGAAGATTTCAATAAAGAGTTAGAAGAAATGTCCAAGACTTACAATATGGAGATAGACAAGCTTAAAGAGTCTATCGGTGAGGAAGAGAAGAAGAGCATGATGCTTGACCTTGCAGTATCTAAGGCGGTTGATTTTATCAGAGATGCGGCAGTAGAGACTGAGGAAGCAGAAGCTCCTAAGAAGGCTGCTAGAAAGCCAAGAAAGAAGAAAGAAGAGACTACTGAAGAATAATATTGGAGGGAAGATATGAGTTTAGTACCTTATGTCATTGAACAGACCAGTCGTGGAGAAAGATCTTATGATATTTACTCCAGACTTCTGGAGGACAGAATTATATTCCTCGGAGAAGAAGTGACGGATGTGTCAGCAAGCGTTATTATTGCTCAGTTGCTCTTCCTTGAAGCAGAGGATCCATCCAAAGATATACATCTTTATATAAACAGTCCGGGTGGTTCAGTAACTGCCGGAATGGCTATATATGATACGATGAATTATATCAAATGTGATGTTTCTACAATTTGTATGGGTCTTGCTGCCAGTATGGGAGCATTTCTTCTTGCTGGTGGCACAAAGGGTAAGAGACTTGCACTTCCTAACTCCGAGATTATGATTCACCAGCCTTCAGGCGGTGCAAGAGGACAGGCTTCTGATATTAAGATTGTTGCGGATAATATTATAAAAACCCGTAAAAGACTTAATGAGATGCTTGCAGCTAATACAGGAAGACCGTTAGAAGATATTGAAAGAGATACAGAGCGGGATAATTTTATGACAGCTGAGGAAGCCAAGGCTTACGGTCTCATTGATGAAATAGTTACCAAGAGAGCATAGAATAGAGGAATGATATAGATGGCAAAAAGTAACGAACAGGGCAAGTTAAAGTGTTCTTTTTGTGGTAAGCCACAGGATCAGGTTAGAAAGCTCATTGCAGGACATGGTGTATACATCTGTGATGAGTGTATAAACCTTTGTTCTGAGATTATCGAGGAAGAGTTTGAAATGGATGAAGAGGTAGAAGGATTCAACCTCTACAAACCGGAACAGATTAAAGACTTTCTCGATCAGTATGTTATAGGTCAGGATGATGCAAAGAAGGCTCTTGCTGTAGCAGTTTATAATCATTATAAAAGAGTTTCCATGGGTAAGAGCCTGGATGTTGAGCTTCAAAAGAGCAATATAGTCATGGTTGGGCCTACCGGTTCGGGTAAGACTTATCTTGCACAGACTTTGGCTAAGCTTCTGAATGTGCCTTTTGCGATTGCTGATGCAACAACTCTTACAGAAGCAGGTTATGTAGGCGAAGATGTGGAAAATGTGCTTCTAAAGCTTATACAGTCGGCAGAATATGACATAGACAGGGCAGAGCATGGTATAATTTACATTGATGAAATAGACAAGATTACAAGAAAATCTGAGAATACTTCCATTACCAGGGATGTATCGGGAGAGGGTGTTCAGCAGGCCTTACTTAAGATGCTTGAAGGAACAGTTGCTTCTGTACCGCCTCAGGGTGGAAGAAAACATCCGCATCAGGAATTCTTACAGATAGATACCAAGGATATCCTTTTTATCTGTGGAGGAGCTTTTGATGGTATAGAGAAGATAATTGAGTCAAGAATTGACAAGAAATCAATCGGTTTTGGCGGTGAGATTGAGGATAAATCCAAAAAAGATGTGTCCGAACTTCTTAAACAGCTTGAACCTCAGGATTTTGTAAAATTTGGTATGATACCTGAGTTCATAGGTCGTGTGCCTATACTCGTAACTCTTGATTTGCTTGATGAAAATGCTCTTATGCGTATAATTACCGAGCCTAAGAATGCTATGGTTAAGCAGTATAAGAAGCTTCTCGAATTTGACGGAGTTGAGCTTGAATTTGAAGATGAAGCAATCAGAGAAATAGCTAAACAGTCGGCAGCAAGGAAGACGGGTGCAAGAGGCTTAAGGTCTATAATGGAAAAGACCATGCTTGATACTATGTTTACCATTCCTTCTGAGGAAAAGGCTGTGAAATGTATAGTAACCGTGGCTGCCGTTAAAGGTGAGGAAAAGCCTCAGATTATCTATTCAGAGGATAAGCCGGCTAAAAAAAGTATCACAATTAAGAAAAAAACAACAAATAAAGGCGAAATTGCATAATGGAACAGATGTCTTTTTTTGACACAGGCCGTAATGTGACTCCTTTGGCTGACAGATTAAGGCCAGAGGAGTTTTCTGCATTTGCGGGTCAGGAACATTTGATAGGAGAAGGTAAGCTGCTCAGAAGGCTTATAGAAAATGATAATATAACTTCTATGATATTCTGGGGACCTCCGGGAGTTGGGAAAACTACTTTGGCAGGCATAATTGCGGCTAAAACACATTCGGAGTTTATTAATTTCAGCGCTGTCACAAGCGGTATTAAAGAAATTAAAGAGGTGATGGCTAAGGCTGGGGAAACCAGAAAGCTTGGGATGAGGACAGTCTTATTTGTAGACGAGATTCACCGTTTTAATAAGGCACAGCAGGATGCCTTCCTTCCTTTTGTTGAAAGAGGAAGTATTATCCTAATCGGGGCTACCACTGAGAATCCTTCCTTTGAAATAAATGCCGCTTTGCTTTCAAGATGCAAGGTGTTTGTGCTTAAACAGCTGACTACTGAGGATATTGCCAAACTTTTAACAAGGGCTTTGAAAGATAAAAAAGGCTTTGGTATGCTTAATGTAGAGATTGCTGATGAGCTGGTACATGCTATTGCGTTATTTTCAAACGGTGATGCGAGGACAGCACTTAACACACTTGAAATGGCTATTAACAATGGTGAATTTACCAAAGAAAAAACAATAGTCACAAAAGAAATAGTGGAACAATGCACCGGTAAGAAGGCTTTGCTTTACGATAAAAATGGGGAAGAGCATTATAATCTTATCTCAGCTTTACATAAATCAATGCGAAATTCAGACCCGGATGCGGCTATATACTGGCTGGTTAGAATGCTTGAAGCAGGAGAAGAGCCTCTTTATATAGCAAGAAGAGTTATAAGATTTGCAAGTGAAGATGTAGGGCTTGCAGATATTCAGGCATTACCTTTGGCTGTGGCGGCATATCAGGCCTGTCATTTTATAGGAATGCCTGAGTGTAGCGTAAATCTTATGGAGGCAGTAACTTATATGGCTTTAGCACCTAAGTCAAACGCTATGGAGGCCGGTTACTTTAAGGCAAGAGATGATGCTGCTAAGACGTTTTCTGAGCCGGTACCGCTTCATATAAGAAATGCCCCTACTTCACTGATGGCTGAACTTGATTATGGCAAGGGTTATCAGTATGCACATAATTATGAGGATAAGATAACAAAAATGAAATGTCTCCCTGAATCTCTTTCTGACAGGCATTATTATGAACCTTATGGAATGGGGGCAGAGAAGGAGTTTAAGGAAAGACTTGAGGAGATTAGAAAATACAGGGAGGGTTAAATGATTTATTTAGATAATGCGGCAACAACAAGGGTTAAACCTAAAGAAGTCGTGGAGGCAGTAGCAGAGGCACTTACAACGCTTGGAAATGCTGAAAGAGGCACACATTCAGCCTCACTGGGTGCATCCAGAACTGTATTTTCGACCAGAATGAAACTGGCTAAATTTTTTAATGCGGAAGGTCCGTCTAACATAGTTTTTACTATGAATGCTACAGAAAGCTTAAACATAGCAATTAAGGGAATACTTGAAAAAGGTGATGCGGTTATCACCACCTGTCTTGAACATAATTCGGTGCTTCGGCCTCTTTATCAGCTTAGAGATGAAGGTGTGGAACTTTCATTTGTATCTGCAGATAAGCTTGGCAGACCGAATTATGAGGAATTTGAAAACCTGATAAAACCAAATACTAAAGCCATTATTTCCACAGCAGGTTCCAATCTCACAGGGAATTTAGTTGATATCAAGCGGGTTGGTGAAATTGCAAAGAAGCATGGACTGATTTTTGTGGTAGATGCTTCTCAGACAGCAGGAGTATTTCCTATAGATGTAAAAGTACTTAATATAGATATTCTCTGCTTCACGGGACACAAGGGCTTACTTGGACCACAGGGTACAGGCGGAATGTATGTAAGAGAGGGAGTAGAGGTGAAGCCTTATCTTTCAGGCGGCACCGGAGTTCAGACCTACAATGAGCATCAGCCTGTGGAAATGCCTACAAGACTTGAAGCGGGAACACTTAATGGACATGGACTGGCGGGACTTGATGCGGCTATTGACTATATAAATGAATACGGTATGCAGACAATACATGACAAAGAAATGTCGCTTATGTGGAGATTTTATAATGGTGTAAAGGATATTGAGGGAGTTAAAATTTATGGTGATTTTGATATAAAAGACAGATGTCCTATAGTATCCATTAATCTTTCAGACTATGAATCGGGCGCAGTAAGTGATGAGCTTGCCAACCGCTTTGAAATAGCCACCAGACCGGGAGGACATTGTGCTCCTCTTATGCATAAGGCTCTCGGAACAGTAGATCAGGGAGCGGTCAGATTCAGCTTCTCACATTTTAATACTGAAGAAGAGGTTGATACAGCAATTAATGCGGTACGAACTCTTATTGAAGAATAATCTGTATATATAGAGTTAAACTATAAGACAGCATATTTATAAATATAGTCTATTAGACTAATCGGTATTAAAATGATAGACTTTAAGAGATAAATAACTCTTGATTCATATCATATAAATTTTGTTGGTCTCTATACAGAGATATATGGAGTTAAGGGTAAAAAATGTTTGGAGGTTATTATGGAAAAGAAATTGGATTGTAAAGGAATGGCTTGTCCGTTACCTGTAGTAACAACAAAGAAAGCTATGGAAGAGCTTACGGAAGATGGTATAGTTGAAGTTACAGTGGATAATGAGACAGCAGTACAAAATCTCTTGAAACTTGCGGCTAAAAGCAATTTCGCTGCTGCAAGTGAGAAGAAGTCAGATGAAGAATTTGTAGTACGTATTGAAGTGAAGGCGGGATGTGAAGCTGCCTGCGAAAAGGGAGAGAAGAAGGAAGGACCTACAACAGTTGTTATTTCAGGACCGACTATGGGTTGTGGTGATGATGAGCTTGGCAAGAATCTTATGAAGGCTTATATCTTTGCGTTAACCAATATAACTCCTACACCTGATAATATAATTTTCTACAATGGCGGAGCATATCTTACTACAGAAGGTTCAGCTTCATTAGAAGACCTTAAGAATCTTGAGAAAGCAGGCGTAAACATTATGACCTGCGGTACCTGTCTTAATTTCTATGGAATAGCTGAAAATCTTCAGGTAGGTCAGGTATCCAATATGTATGATATCGCTCAGACTATGGCTGATTCAGGTCTTGTAATCCGTCCTTAAGAGGTGTAAATGAGAGCAAAAGAACCTAAAATTGTTGTCACCTTTGTCAATACTACGGATGCAATGAAAATGGAAGCTGTATGTGAAGAAAGAAAAGTGCCCGGAAGAATGATTCCGGTTCCTAAGGTAATATCGGCAGGCTGTGGGCTTGCCTGGTGTTCAGCACCGGAAAATGAGGATGTAATCAGAGAAGTCCTCAAGTTTGCAGGGCTTAAGGAGCAGGCAATACATAATTGTCTGATATAATTGTCTGTCATTCAGACTTAAATCGGAAAAAGCATCAAGTTGCGGTTGTGACCCGTGGCACGGTGCTTTTTTGTATGGGAGAAAGTCATACAATATGAAATATCTTGAGAAAAAATATCATTATATAGAATTTTACTGCAAGTTGTCAGACCAAGAATATGTAAAACAGGCATTAATACTGAGTTTTTTTATAAAATAGATGATTTATATAAATTATAAGTCAATATTGACTTTAATCCTGCAAGTTAGTATTATATATACGCTGATAATGAAAATAATTTTTATTATCAAAGACAGCATAAAATAATTATCAGTCAGTATTTTTATATGAATAAACCGGTTAAAAATTTTGCCTGACACGATAAGTCTTAGGTTTATGAATAAATCTGTTTGGGAGTATGGCTGACTGGGGGTTAAGAAAAGGGGAGGTCTTATGAGAAAACTTAAGAGAAGTTTAGCAGTAGCGATGATTACGGCAATGTCTATAGGAATGTTACCGACAAAAGTGGGAACTATGCAGGCAGATGCGGCACAAACAAAGAAGGTAACGGTTAAAAAAACTGAAGTAACCGTAAGTTCGGGAAAAGAGCTGATAGGTGTACTTAAGAAGAACAATGTAAATAAGATAATCCTTAAGGCGAATGCAATAAAAAATCTTCGTGTGCCAAGAGGAAACTATAAGGATAAAACTCTTATTATAAGTTCAGCAGTAAAATCAAAGATATTTATTGCGAAGGAAGCAGTATTAAAGAAAATAGTCTATCGTGGAGCGGTTAAGAATGCAAGTCTTGTTATAGATGGCGCAGGAAATAAAATAGAACTTGCATCTGATACTGTTCTTTCCGTAAGCGGTAAGGCTCCGTCAGCAGAACTTATTTATAAGGCCGGTTCCGAGACGGCTAAGGTTACATCAAAAATAGAACTTGTAGTGAGCAATAAAACAAAGAAGGATATTAAGGCGGTTATCACGGGTAAGAAGGTAACAGTCAAGGCAGGCAAGACTTATCCTAATAAAAATTTAAATATAGAAGATGATGAAACAGCACAGGGTGATGCAAATATTAATGTAAACGATGATAAGACTCCTGAGGGAAGTGCGGTTACAGGAGATACAGGAAATAATACTACCGGAACAAATACAGGAGGAAGCTACTTCGGAGGCGGTTTTAGCGGGGGCGGAACCCCTGCGGATACAGGCAATAAGGCTGGGCAGATTAAGCTTGTAAATGAGACACGAACTAAGCTTGTTGATGCAACAAGCTTTCTCAGATATGTAGTTGTAAATTTTGAAAAAAATTATACAAGGGAGAACACCAAGGTATATGTAGACGGTATAGATATTACAGACGAACTCACTCCGGTTGATAAAGAAGGAACCATAGTTAAATGGGAAGTGTCTTCGCTTAATCCTGCAGAGGTAAAGATTGTAAGTAAGTCTGATGATAAGATAAGTCAGACCGTTAAACTGAAAAGAGATAAAAATGCAGGTAAGGTTGTTGCGCCTGTGCCTACAAAGGAAACTAAATCAGCGAAGTATATAATAGGCTATGGCAGGGTTGCGAGCTGGGATTATTATTTAAGTAACTATGATACTGAAGGTAAGATTCGCGTACGGCCAAAGTCAACTACTTTTGATCTTGACCTGAAAAATATAAAAAATCTTACGGAAAGACCTTATTTTACAGAGCCTGCTTTAGAAGGCGGAGATGTTAAGATTAAGTTTAATTATACCGATGATACAGATAAAAAATGGTTCGATGCTATTGCAACAGAAGGTGCACTTCAGCTTGTTCAGGATGATGAGAACCAGAAAGACCTCAATAAAAACCTTAAGTACAGTAAAGAATTTGAGACACATGACGGCAAGGATATAGCGGTTCTTGTTGTTTCAAGTAATCAGTCTAACTTCCAAAAAAGAGGCTACTACAGAGTCAGAATTAAGTCCGCTGTAAGCAATGTAGTTATGGTTCGTATAAAGGTTGAAAGCAAAGACATACCTGTATTTCTATTAAAGGAACCGGCAGTACAACCGGGGAAGGACCTTCATTTTGCGGTAAAAAATATAATAGTGGGTGTTGAAAGACCTATTGAAAAGGTGGAACTTATACTTCCTACGGGTGAACTAAAAACGCTCAGATATATGAGTGATTACTACCTCTTCAATGATCTCTTTGTGCTTTACAATGATGTTAACAGAGGAAAAGAATCAGACGGAACTAAAGGTGTAAATAATATTCCTTACAATGGAAATTATACCCTCAGAGTTCATTTTAATGGTTATAAAACAATAGACAAGGTATTTAATGTAACCGGTGGTGAAGATGTTGAGAATAAAGAAGACAAGGTGGCAGTAATTAACAGAGTTATGACAATGGGCAATAAGTCAGGTCTTCTTTCAGTGGATGGTATGAAGATTGATGCTATAGCAGGAGCTTCAAAAGTAACCACAAGTCCGGGAGGTGGTTCGGGTAACAGTTCTCATGCAGTATCAGCAAATATTATTTTTAATATAGACCTTGTTGCCAATGCTGAGATTTTTAAGCATCTTAAAATTGAAAATGCTTATGCAAAAGGCATAGTGGACAGATATGAAAAAGATATGACGGAATACGTTGCCGTTTATGATGAAGAGGGTAAGGTATTCTATGACTGGGTTTATTATAATGATGCCGTAAATACCGCAAGGACAAAAGATAAATACCTGACCTTTGCGGAGTATATAAAAACTCCTGATGTAAAGACTACTGTCAGATTGACCAGAGTTAAAGAAGTTCTTGAAGACAATCTTCTTGGGGAACTTGTGATGGATGACAGTTACCTTGGAAAATCAATAGAAGGTTTTACATATCCTGAAGGCAACACCGTAAAGGAAGATGGGGAACTTGTTGTGTATGCGGATAAGACTTATCTTTCAAAAATTATCGCTATGTATGCAGGAGATAATAAGAACTATCATAGTAATGGTGTAAAAAATCCTAAGTTTGCCGTAAGCGATGATGAATATAAGATAGATGAAGACAAACTTACAGTTAAAGGTTCAGCTTTCATTACCAACAAACGCTATCCTACATATGGAAAAGTCACTATAACCGTTTACGCAGATGGATATAGGGCTCAGAAAATAGAAGCGGAATTGTTAAAGGCAGATGCAAAATCGGAAGAACCAAAGAACCCTGAAGAACCAAAGAACCCGGAGAATCCTGAACAAGGAGGCAATGCGCCGGCAGGAGAGTTAAAGGGTCTTACAATACCTACAGACAGTAAAAAGTTCAGTGTAAGGGATATGGGAGACTACTTCTTTATAGGTTCAACATTCGGTGTGGGCAGCTTAGATGAAACCGAAGCCTGGATTAGCAGCGTTAGTGCAATTACAGTTGACGGTATAAAGTATAATAAAACAGATAAGTCTGCCGGTGTAGGAGAAAATGAGTTTGACATAAAACTCAAGAGTCTGATTGTAGACAAACCGGATAAAAAAGGAACGGAAATTCCTATGGTTATAGAGGCGGATGGATACAAGACTTATCTCTTTACCTTAGATAACAGTGACAGTACCTCAGTGAAGGTTACAAAAGGTGAAGAGGTAAAGAAACCTGAGAATCCCGCAGAGCCCGGAAATGATGAGGAAGTTGTAAAACTTGAAAAGGATAAAGGAACAGGGCATTGGAAACTTTATGTCAATCCTAAAGAAGAAGGTTTTATGACAACGGAAAAAATCATGAAAATTTATGTTGGTGAAGGGAATAAAACCAAGAGTTTAAGCCGTTATTCAGACTTTATAAAGAATAGTGATAATATTGAATTCCGTAATATAATTATGTTCGCTCAGGGAGATAACAAGGTTTCGTTTGCGCCTGAAGGATATAAGAATATTAACTGCATTATCAATAGAACGGGCAATATTTTAACATTAAAACGTCAGTAAGACAGTTTCTATTGATAAAAATGCCAAATATGTGGAGGTGAATCCGTACAGGAATACCGGTTTCTCTCCGCATATTTGGTTAAGCTATGTGTTAAAAAAGAATATTTTCATTTGACATACCATAGAAAATGCGATATAATATTCTCGTTGTTTTTTGGGGGCGGTTAGGTAACTGGTGTGCCTCCTGGTCTTCAAAACCAGTGTAGGGCGCGTTTGCGTCCCGGGTGAGTTCGATTCTCACACGCCTTCGCCAGAATATACCGGAGAATATCCGTTTTAGGGTGCTGTTTATTGCAGCATCCTTTTTTTATAGGAGATTTTATGAGAATATTAAATATAATTGCCCAAAAGCCTATGTCCACAGGAAGCGGTATTTATCTTACCGAGTTGGTAAGAGTAATAGCTGGGCAGGGACATACTCAGGGAGTAGTGGCAGGAGTATACAAAGAGGATGTTATAGATTTGCCGGAAGAGGCAAAATTTTATCCTGTATATTTTAATTCTGAGGAATTGCCGTTTAATATATTCGGAATGTCTGACGAAATGCCTTATGAAAGTACCCGTTATTGTGATATGACGGCTGAAATGGAAGAAAAATATAAAAAGGCATTTTTAAAAATCATTGATAAAGCCGTGGATGAAATAAAGCCTGATATTATCCTGTGCCATCATTTGTATTTGCTTACAAGCCTGGTAAGAGAGCGCTTTCCTGAAATGAAAGTCTATGGCTTTTGCCATAACACCGATATCAGGCAGATGGGAAAACATAATCTGGAGAGAGAGTTTATTATAGACAATGTAAGGAAACTTGATAGAATATTTGCACCTCAAAAGGCTCAGGCTGTTGAGTTGGACAAAATATACGGTATAGATGCCGATAATATAACTCTTGTCGGAATAGGTTATAATCAAAGTATTTTTAATGCAGATGGAAGAAAAAAAGATAAGGATGTAAAACGCCTGCTCTTTACAGGAAAAATAGCTGAAAAAAAGGGAGTAATGAGTTTGCTTAAAAGCCTGAATAAACTTGATTATCCCGAAAATGAACTGGAGCTTACCCTGGTTGGCGGGGCAGGTAATGAAAAAGAATTTTACTTAATAAAAGAACTTGCGGAAAAATGTAAATATAAAGTGAGTTTTACGGGAAGGCTTGCACCGAATGAAGTTGCGAAAAGATATAAGGACAGTGATGTATTTATTCTTCCTTCATTTTTTGATGCTATTCCTTTGGTTGTAATAGAGGCTCTTGCCTGTGGAATGAAAGTTGTTATGACAAATCTGTCGGGTGTGCCTGAATTCTTTGCCGGTAATGCACCGGAAGCAAATATCAGGTATGTGAAACTGCCTACTTTAAGAAATATGGATGAGCCGGTAAAAGAAGAGCTGCCGGCCTTTGAAGAAGAGTTGGCTGAAAAGATAAGAGAGAGTATAGAGGATGATTCAAAGGTTGATGTTACTTGCGTCAAGAGCCTTTCTTGGGAGAATATTCTGAAAAAAGTCTTAGAATGATATGAGTTTAAACAAAAGAAAAGCAGGTTCCCAGATGCCTGCTTTCTTTTTATTCACATATGATGGTATTGTGTGAACCAGAGATGATATTATAATACATTATGTATCGGTATTTGTAAAATTGTTTAAATTTATATTAATGACAAATTATAGAAAAATTACTATAAATAAAATTATTTTTCAATTACAAAACACAAGGTAGCCATAAATCTGCTGGTAAGCTCATTTACCTTCTCTATGGTATTTGATGACTTAAAAGTTAAAGCTTCTTCCAAAAGACTTTTGAAGGAAGCAATGATTAGATTATTCGCCAATACCAGATTATTTTTGTTCAATCTTATATTAGGGAGACCTACTAACGGCTCTAAGATATCATAACACCTTAAATTTAAGTTTTTGCCGACATACATTTTGTGTATACTTGCGGAATGCTTCTGTTCTTCATCAGGGAAGATTCTATAGTATTCTTCAAATATTGAGGTTAAATCATCACTATGTTTTCCAAAGAAAAAGTTGTTGTAAATTTCCGGAAATTTAAAAGCATTTAGGCAGAAAACCTTCCATATTTCCATAAAGTTCTCATATTCCGATAAATTTCTTTTACTTAATTCAGCCAGGGAATGGCTATACTCTTCAAAAACTTTAACAGAAGCAAGAGATATTAAATATTCCGAATCTTTAAAATATGAATATAAGGTCGAATTATGAAAACCGGCTTTATCGGCAATCCTTCTAATATGAATATTGTCAAAATCCTCATTTTCAATCATTTCCCTGGTTGCGAGAACAAAGGAACGAAATCTTTCGTTTCTTTGTTCAGGTGTAGCTTTATGTGCCATATTGTATATCCTCTTTCATCTATGATATGATAATCAGTAGTGTTATAATTATTTGTAAAAATAAATACTTCAATTCATGTAAAACGTTTCTTGACAACACTATATTATACCAAAATAGTATAAATTTCAAATGAAATCAGATAAAATACTGCATTTTATGAGGTGTAAAAAGTAAGGAGGAACAGTATGAATGCAATGCGGATTGTGGAAGATGAGTATATGACTTTATGGACAAGACAGGTCAGTGAAATAATGAAAGAAATAGAGGAGAATGGTATATACAAGGTAAAGGAAGAGTATATAAGAAAAAAGAATGATACTATATCGGATTATTATTTAAGCCTTTACAAGTGGTTTACGAGAGAAGCTAAAAAATATATAGAAATCAAAGATGAGTACCGATATCCAATATGGTTTAGTGTAGCTGATGAATTTAGGTTAAGACCGGTTGAGGGAACAGTTACCTTGAAATTAAAAATTCCCGGTAAAGATATATTGCTCTGTAATTATGATGCCTGGGGTTATGTTGTTAATTATTTTTATGTACCATTGGATGAAACTGATAAGTTAAGGCATAAGGAAGAATTAGCTAAATATGGTCTGACATCTGATGATGAATTATTTTTAACGGCGAAAGGCAACTTTTACCCTTTACTTAAAAGAAAGGTTGAAAAAAGCTGGGAAAGGATATTTACACTTAAACCTGATGATGAAAAAGCCTGCCTCGTGGCAGCTGCCTGGGAAATAAAGAAGGAGTGGATAGAGGAGGTGGAAAGCTATGAGGGATAATTCAGACAATGTAATAATGTGGACATCCAAAGAAGATATTGTAATTGAAACTTTAGAAAGAGATGGGGTAAGTTTTGTAAAAAAAGAATATATAGATAAAAAATATGGTGAAACAGCCTGGATATTTAAGACTGCTTATAGCTTTTTCTGTAAAGAAGCCGAAAAGAGAATTCCTAAGCCGGAGCAGGCAGAAAGTCCGATTTGGATATTTGCGGATGAAGAGGCGGTATTTAAGAGTACGGGAAACACTTTGTTGAAACTCTCAGTTCCGAAAGAAGAAATAATATTCTTTGACTTAAGGGATTGGAACAAGATATTAAACTTATGTTTCCTTGGAAGTGAGGAGGAAGAAAATGAGTTTAGAAATAAACTAAAATCTCAAGGCATAAAGGATAATTTGGATATAATTAATACACCGTTTTATCCGTTGCTTAAAAAAGAATTGATGGATAGTTGGAAGCAACTCTTTGATAGGTCGAATTTGTGCAAAAAGTATACTGAAGGGGCGGTATGGCAGCTAAAAAAAGAGTGGGTGAGAGAAAAATATATACTATAGATATAAAAGAGGCTGATTTTAGCCTCTTTATTTATTTATATTTTACAATAAATAATAATTCTATATTGACAAAATGGTATAAAGGTAGTATATTGGTGTTAGTAAATAAGCGCGCTTAATAAAGTAATTTATTGTAAAAAATTGCAAGACTCAATTACTATGAAAGGAGGATATAATTCGTGAAACTAGAGATTGGAAATTTTCAGGTAAAAGATATTCAGTTTGGTAGCGAATTGTCCTACAAAGATGGAATACTTACCATCAACAAAGAAGAAGCACTTAAAATGGTTCGTGAAGACGAAAGGATTACAGAAGCAGAGCTTTATATTGCAAAGCCGGGCGATAAGATTCGCCTTTGTCCTGTAAAAGAGGCTATTGAGCCTCGTGTACGCCTTGACGGAAAGGGGCTTTTCCCGGGATATACAAGTCCTTTAAGACAGTCAGGTGAAGGTGTTCTTCATGCACTTAAAAATTGTAGTGTACTTGTAGTTGGCAGGCACTGGGGCGGATTCCAGGACGGACTTATTGATATGAGCGGTCCGGGTCAGAAACTCACATACTTTGGCGGTCTTAATAATATAGTTTTGGTTGCTGATACAAATGAAGAATTTGAGAAACGTGAGCAACAGAAGAAAAATGATGCATTAAGACGCGCAGGTCATAAGCTTGCAGAATTTATCGGTCAGTGCGTAAAGGACTTAACTCCTGAAAGTAAAGATGTATATGAGACAACTCCTATTACAAAGCGTAGTGTAGAGATAAATAAACTTCCTTCTGTTGTAGCTGTACTTCAGCCACAGTCACAGATGGAGGCGCTTGGATACAATGACCTCATTTACGGATGGGACATGAATAAATATCTTCCTACTCTTATGAGTCCACAGGAAGTGCTGGACGGAGCTTTGATTTCCGGTTCGTTCATGCCTTGCTCCTCAAAATGGTCAACCTATGATTTCCAGAACTTCCCTATTCTTAGAAGACTTATGGAAGAGGATGGAAAGGATTATAATTTCTTGGGTGTAATCATGTCTAACCTTAACGTAGCAATGGATCAGAAAGAAAGAGTTATTCAAATGCTTGTTCAGCAGGCGACTGAGCTCGGAGCTGATTTTGCGCTTGTTACTGAAGAGGGATACGGCAACCCTGATGCAGACTATGTAGGTGCTATTGCTGCTCTTGAAACGGCAGGTATCAAGGTAGTCGGGGTTGCTAATGAGTGTACCGGTCGTGATGGTGGTTCACAGCCTCTTGTTACGCTTGATGAGAAGATTGTGGCTATGGTTTCCACAGGTAACGTATCGGAACTTATTGAACTTCCTCCAATGGAAACAGTACTTGGAGAGCTTGAAGCACTTGGCAGAGACGGTAACTCAGGCGGTTGGGAAGGTGATGAGATACTGGGACCTTCAGTAAGACCTGACGGCTCAATCATTATGGAAGACAATGGTCTTTTCTGCGGAGATATGATAGTGGGATGGTCAACCAAGACTTTGAAAGATTTTTAAGGAGGAAACTTAAATGAAAAAGGCGATTGTATATATCAATCAGTTCTTCGGTCAGTTAGGTGGAGAGGACACGGCGGATGTGGCTCCTGAGATTCGAGAAGGGCAGATTGGTCCTGCAATGGAATTTGATAAAGAACTGGAAGATTGCGAAGTAACCCATACAATTATCTGTGGTGATAATTACATTGGTTCCAACACGGAAGATGCTGTAAATCGTATCTTAGATATGTTAAAGGATCTTAAGTTTGATCTGTTTATAGCAGGTCCTGCTTTTCAGGCAGGTCGTTACGGAGTAGCCTGCGGAACTGTATGCAAGGCTGTTAAGGATAAATATAATGTACCTGTAATTACTTCTATGAATGTTGAAAACCCGGGTGTTGAAATGTTCAGAAAAGAAATGATAATTATGAAGGGCGGAAATATTGCTTCAAAGATGAGAGAGGATATAAAGGCTCTTGTAGCTGTTGCCAATAAAATGCTTAAGGGGGAACCGGTTGGGCCTGCAGATGAGGAAGGATACTTCCCTACAGGACATCGTCATCAGGTATTCCTTGAGAGTGGTGAGACAGCGGCAGACAGATTTATGAAGATGCTTCGTGCAAGAATTCATAATGAACCTTATGTATCGGAGCTTATTATTCCTAAGCTTGACAGAGTGCCTATAGCTCCTCCTGTTAAGGATCTTAAGACAATTAAGATTGCACTTCTTAATACGGGAGGTATTGTTCCTGTAGATAACCCTGACCGTATCCAGTCAGCTTCCGCAACCAGATGGGGCAGATATGACATATCGAATATGGACAGGCTTGAAGGTGGAGTATTTAAGACAGTACACGCAGGCTTTGATCCGGCAGCGGCTGACGCAGATCCTAATGTAATTATGCCGGTAGATGCTATGAAGGTTTTACTTAAGGAAGGTGTATACGGAAGTCTTCACAATTATTTCTATACTACAGTAGGTACGGGAACAACTGAAAAAGAAGCTTCCAGAATGGCAAAGGAGATAATACCGTTATTGCAGGAGGATCATGTTGATGCCTGCATAATGGTTAGCACGTGAGGCACCTGTACACGTTGCGCTGCAACGATGGTTAAAGAAATTGAACGTACAGGCATGCCTATAGTACATATGTGTAACCTTATTCCGGTATCAAAGACAGTCGGAGCGAACAGAATTGTACCTACAATTTCTATTCCTTATCCTCTGGGTGATCCTGCTACTTCTAAAGAAGATCAGTGGAAGCTTCGTTACCATAGAGTAAAGGTTGCTGTTGAAGCACTTGCTAAAGCAATAGATGAACAGACAGTTTTTGATGTATAAGATATAGTTTTTGACCACCCCTTACCCATATGGGACAAATGGGGTGGTCTTTTGTTATAAAATATATAGTTGGATTAATGATTTCAACGGAGGGAAACATATGGGGACAAATAAAAAAAATAATACAGTATTTATATTTTCAATTATTCTTGCTGTTATAGTCGCCGGATGGGCAGTTAAATTCAGTAAAAATTTTGAAGCGGTTTCAGGTGCGGCTTTTGCATTTTTAACCAATGACTTTGCCTGGCTTTATCTTTTTGTAGTCTTGGCATTTGTAGCTTTTTTACTTTTTATAGCATTCAGTAAGTACGGAAATATTAAACTTGGTGCAGACGATTCCAAACCTGATTATTCAACACTTTCCTGGTTTGCAATGCTATTTGGCTGTGGCATGGGTGTCGGTCTTGTGTTCTACGGAGTGGCAGAACCTGTATCGCATTTCGTAAGCCCTCCGGCAGGATCGGGTATTGAAGCGGGTACACAGGAAGCTGCGGAGTTTGCAATGCGTTCTTCATTTATGCACTGGGGGTTTGAGCCTTGGGCATGTTATGCGATAGTTGGTCTTGCACTTGCCTACTTTATGTTCAGAAGAAATAAAGAAGGTCTGCTAAGTACGGTTTTAGAGCCGCTTATTGGCGAAAAACAGGTGAATGGTACATCGGGAAAGATAGTTGATATACTTGCAACATTTGCTACGCTTGCCGGTGTTGTTACCTCTCTTGGACTTGGAACAATGCAGATAAGTAGCGGACTTAATTATTTGTTCGGTATTCCTTCTATATTGGTAGTGTATATAGCTATTATAGTTATTATCACTATAATTGTAGTGTGGTCAGCAATGTCAGGTATAGGCAAAGGTATAAAGATAATATCGGATGCTAACCTTTATATAGCTTTAGGGTTTATGATTATTGCTTTTATAGTTGGGCCTAAAGTTCCTATCTTAAATGATTTGGTAAATTCACTTGGGCAGTACTTACAGAATTTTGTTCAGGACAGTCTTACAGTTCATCCTTTTGGGGATAACAGTTGGGTAGCGAGCTGGAGAGTGTATTATTGGGCATGGTTTATAGCTTGGGGACCATTTGTAGGTGTATTTATCGCACGTATTTCTAAGGGGAGAACTATACGAGAGTTTATTATGGGTGTTATGCTCGCTCCTGCCCTTGCATCATTTGTGTGGTTCTCTATTTTTGGAACGCTCGGACTTAATCTTGGAATTAACGGAACACTTTCGATGGAAGAAATGGGTGAAATAGCAGCAAATCCATCGGTAGGACTTTTTGTGGTATTTAGCAAATATCCGCTCGGGTTAGTGCTTTCGATTATTGCTATTGTACTTCTTTGCACCTTCTTTATTACATCTGCAAACTCAGGTACCTTTGTATTATCTATGCTTACCTCTAACGGTAATTTGAATCCTCCGCAGCGCAATAAGATAATATGGGGTGTACTTCAGGCAGCCACAGCCATAGGGCTCCTTAGGGCGGGTGGTCTTAAACCGTTACAGACAATATCCATCGTTGCAGCGTTCCCATTTATATTCATAATGGTAATGACAGCAATTTCTACAATAAAAGCACTGAAAAATGATGAAAAACTGAAAAAATAGATAGAATATTTAAAAAGTATTTTACAAATATAGTAGATATGTTGTATAATGATAGATGCGTGACATTATAGATTTTGTCAATGGCTAAAACTTGCAAAATATTGCAATCTTATGCGAAGTTTTGCAAGTTTTTGCAAAAAAACCGGTTTAATCTCTAAATTAGATTAAATAAGAAAAAAGGAGCGTGAACTATGAGTAAGCTGTATGATGTAATTATTCTTGGGGCAGGACCCGGTGGACTTGCGGCCGGTCTTTACAGTGGTAGAGCCAGACTTTCTACTCTTATTATCGAAAAGGGTAGCGATGGCGGACAGATAGCAATCACAGATGAGATTGAGAACTATCCGGGACAGGTGCTGGAAAATGAAAGTGGTCCATCACTTATTGCAAGAATGACCAAACAGTGTGAACACTTTGGCTGCGAGCGTGTAAGCGATACAGTAGTTTCTGTTGAGCTTAAGGGAGATGTTAAGAAGGTTACCTGTAATAACGGTACTTACGAGGGTAAGACAGTTATAATTGCAACAGGTGCTTATCCAAGACCGATTGGCTGTGAAGGCGAGAAAGAGTTTGCAAGCAAGGGCGTGTCATATTGTGCTACCTGTGATGCCAACTTCTTTGAAGGCTTTGATGTATATGTAGTCGGCGGTGGTGATTCTGCTGTTGAAGAGGCTATGTATCTTACCAAATTTGCCAGAAACGTAACCATTATCCACAGAAGAAATGAACTTAGAGCAGCCAAGTCCATTCAGGAGAAAGCTTTCAAGGTTCCTAATCTTCACTTTATGTGGGACAGTGCCGTTACAAAGCTTTATGGCGATGGCATTCTTTCAGAAATGGATGTTAAGAATGTAAAGACGGGTGAGATTACTCACATTGTAGCAAATGAAGAGGATGGAATGTTTGGTCTTTTCGGTTTCATCGGAAGAATTCCTAACTCTGATATTTTTAAGGATACAGGTCTTGAACTTGATGACAGAGGTTACTTCATTACTGATGACAATATGTGTACCAATATTCCCGGTGTATATGTAGTCGGTGATATAAGAGTAAAAGAGCTTCGCCAGGTAGTTACAGCAGCAGCGGACGGCGCTATTGCAGCAACAATGGCAGATAAGTTTGTACACGGACTTATCTAATGATACATATGTAAATCATTTTATAAAATATATTTTCAGGAGGAAATAAATATGTTAGAAGTAAATAAGGAAACATTTGGACCGGAGGTACTTGAGGCTGAAGGATATGTATTTGTAGATTTTTACGGTGATGGTTGTGTACCTTGTCAGGCACTTATGCCTTTCGTACATGGTCTTGCTGATGAATTTGAAGGAAAGCTTAAATTCTGCGCACTCAATACTACACAGGCTCGTCGTCTTGCTATCGGACAGAAGATTTTAGGACTTCCTGTAATGGCTATCTATAAAGGTGGCGAGAAGGTTGAGGAGCTTGCTAAAGACGACTGTACAGAGCCTGCTATCAAGGCTATGGTTGAGAAGTATGCAGCTATGTAATTAAAATGCAAAAAAATCTAAAATATTAGGTTTCTTTGCAAAAAAATTAACAATAATCGCGATAACTTGCTAGAGTATTGCAAAAAATTTATAACTGTGATAAACTTCAATATGTAAAGAAATGACGTTTAAAGCATGAGCTTTGACGATATATTCAAACACTTTGAAAGGAGAATATGATGGCTATCTTAAAAGACAAAAAGGTAGTAATCATCGGCGATCGTGACGGTGTACCGGGTCCTGCAATCAGTGCCTGTGTAGAGTCTGCCGGTGGTGAAGTAATTTTTGCATCTACTGAGTGCTTCGTTTGAACGAGCGCAGGTGCAATGGATCTTGAAAACCAGAAAAGAGTAAAGGAATTTGCTGAGAAATACGGTCCTGAGAATGTAGTAGTAATTCTCGGTGCTGCAGAGGGTGAGGCTTCAGGCCTTGCTGCTGAAACCGTTACAGCAGGTGATCCTACTTTTGCAGGTCCATTGACAGGAGTTCAGCTTGGACTCACAGTATACCATATTTGCGAACCAGAGATTAAAGCAGAAGTTGATGAGAGCGTTTATGACGATCAGGTTAGTATGATGGAAATGGTTCTTGATGTTGACGGAATCATTGAAGAGATGACTAATATCAGAAACGAGTATTGCAAATATTTATAATTTGTAATTAAACAGAGGTGGCGATGGGGGTTAACTGCCTCATCGCCTTTCCTTTTGTGTTGTTAAATTGCTTCACAGAATATTCTACAAAGTAACAAAGAAAATAACATTTGGGGGATATTGATAGATTCATTATAACCAAGTGCTTAGAAGGTAAAATACTAATAAAACGAGGTGGAAAGTATGAACAGTATTATTAAAGGAACAGGTTATGCACTTGCGCATACACCAAGCATGATAATTCACAATGGTTCTACAGCTGTAACAGAGAAGATTGTTAACCCTGATTCAGAATTCTTAAAGGGTGTACCAAGTCATCTCAGAAGCTATCAGGATGTTGTTGATTATTGGCCAAATCAGGTTTACATTGGCAATGCTACACCTGCTCAGTTCAGAGAGGTAGAATTCCCTTACTTTGACAAGAAGATGGCAGGCGCTGAAAGATATGGTAAGTTTGGTGAGATTATGCCTGAGGCAGAGTTCCTTCTTTTAGTTCAGGCCAGTGATGTATTTGAAGTAGTTATGCTTGAGAAAGGCTTTGTAGCAGCTCATAAGGCTGAGTTAGCGGCAGATCCTGTTATTACAGAAGATATAATGGCAAGAGTTCACGAAGGTTTCGAGATTTCAGAAATCGAGCAGTTCGTTAATAATGACGGTGCAGAAGGTCTTTATCATGAAGATAAGCTTGTAGGTTGCGTTAAGCGTGCTCACGATATCGACGTAAACCTTTCAGCTGAGGTTATGCACGAGAACCTTGTAAATAAGGCTTCAAGTGTTCTTGCTGTACTTCACTCACTTAAGAGCACAGGCGTAGCTAAAGAAGATGTTGAATACGTTATCGATTGTTCAGAAGAGGCTTGTGGTGATGTTAACCAGCGTGGTGGCGGTAACTTTGCAAAGGCTGTTGCTGAAATAGCAGGTCTTGTAAATGCTACAGGTTCAGATGCAAGAGGTTTCTGTGCAGGTCCTGCACATGCTCTTATTGAGGCGGCTTCACTTGTTAAGGCAGGTGCTTATAAGACAGTTGCTGTAATTGGTGGTGGCTGCGTACCTAAGCTCGGTATGAACGGTAAGGATCATGTAAAGAAGGATGTTCCTCTTCTTGAGGATTGTATAGCTTCATTCTGTATCCTCATTGCTGAGAATGACGGAGTTAGTCCTGAGATTAACCTTGACATCATCGGACGTCATACAGTTGGTACAGGTTCAGCTCCTCAGAACGTAATCGGAAGCCTGGTGGCAGATCCGCTTGAAAGAGTGGGACTTAAGATTACTGATATAGATAAATTTGCTACAGAAATGCAGAACCCTGATATTACTAAGCCTGCAGGAGCAGGAGATGTTCCTGAGGCTAACTATAAGATGATAGCAGCTCTTGCTGTTAAGAAGGGACAGATCGAAAGAACTGAAATCCCTGCTTTCATTGAGAAGCATGGTCTTGTAGGCTTTGCTCCTACACAAGGACATATACCTTCAGGAGCTCCATATATCGGATTTGCCAGAGAAGATATCTTAGCAGGTAACATAAAGAAAGCTATGATAGTTGGCAAGGGCTCACTCTTCCTTGGAAGAATGACAAATCTTTTCGATGGTGTTTCGTTCGTAATTCAGGCTAATACTTCTGCTGACAGCAAAGAAAGCGGAGTATCAGAGGAAGAAGTAAAGGGACTTATAGCTAAGGCTATGAAAGAGTTTGCAGCATCTTTAGTAACAGAATAATCTGAGGAAGGTGGAAATGTAATGGGAAAAGGAATTGAAAAGATAATTGCCGATACCTTCCTTGAAATGGCTGAAGGCCTTGAAACAGGAAGCTTCGGTAAGAGACCTAAAATTGCACTTACAGGTATGGGTTCTGAGCATGGCGAAGAGACTACCATGAAAGCTGCGGTTGAGGCTGCGAGAGACGGAATTGATGTTTATTACATCGGTACTCTTGAGGCAGAAGGAGTTACTACTGTTAAGGTTAGTAACGATGAAGAAGGACATGATAAAATGGATGAAATGCTTGCATCAGGAGAAATTGACGGTGCGGTTACCATGCATTATCCATTTCCGATAGGTGTATCTACAGTAGGTCGTGCTGTTACTCCGGGTGTTGGTAAGGAATTATTCATTGCCAATACTACAGGTACTTCAAGTACAGACCGTATTGAAGGTATGATAAAGAATGCTATCTATGGTATTATAACTGCTAAGGCTTGCGGAGTTAAAGAGCCTACAATCGGTATTCTTAATGTAGATGGTGCAAGACAGACTGAAAAAGAGCTTAAGAGACTTCAGGAAGGTGGTTATGACATTCGTTTCACAGAGTCAAGCAGATCTGACGGTGGCTGTGTAATGAGAGGTAATGACGTACTTAGAGCTACTCCTGACATTATGGTTATGGACTCGCTTACAGGAAATGTTATGAGCAAGATGCTTTCTTCTTTCACAACAGGAGGAAGCTATGAGGCGACAGGTTTTGGATATGGTCCGGGTATAGGTGAAGGTTATAAGAACCTTGTTATGATTATTTCCCGTGCATCCGGTACTCCTGTTATTGCAAACGCTATCCGTTATGCTGCACAGCTTGTAAGAGGAAAAGTGTTTGATGTAGCTGATGCTGAATTTAAGGCTGCAAAGAAGGCAGGTCTTGATAAGATATTGGCTGAGCTTAAGGCAGCCCGTGAGAAGAGTGCTGCACCTAGTGAAGATGTTAAAGAGCCACCAAAGGAAATCGTTACTGCTCAGATTCCGGGTGTTGAAGTTATGGATCTTGAGGATGCTGTTAAGGTGCTTTGGAAAGAAAGTATCTATGCTGAGAGCGGTATGGGCTGTACAGGTCCTATTATCAGAGTTTCTGATGCAAATAAGGCTAAATCGGTTGAGATACTCAAAAAGGCCGGTTACGTAAGCTGACACAGGGAATCCTGAAAGCAGAATTTTTTCTTATATAATATTTAGCTACAGAATCTTTACCTTTAAGATAAAGATTCTGTGGCTAATATTTTGTTCCAAATTATTTCCGAAATATCAGGAATACATATGAATAAATGATTTGGTTTTATCATTATTGCTTAGGAGATTATAAATGAAGAAGAAGGAAGTTCTGATAGTCACCAATAATCCTTTGGTTAAAGAAAAGATTGGAGATAGCTATAACATTGATTTTATAGATGGCGGTATCCAGGATGTAATGGAAAAACTTAGAGATATGATACATAAAGGCTCAAAGCTACTTACACATCCGCTGTCGGGAAGTGTAAAACCCGGACAGACTCCGTATAAGTCGGTTATGATTCATGTTGTTGAGGGTAATGTAGATGCAGACTCTTTGCTGATGATAGAAGATGCTATAGATAATTGTAAAAAGTTCGTGAAAAGAGTTGATGAGTTTAGAGAAGGCACAGATGAAGACAAACGTTTCATTGATTTCACACTTATTTCAAGTGGGATAGAGTCATTTGAAGCATTAAAATAATTATAAATAATCCAAGAACTATTAAGATATAATCTTATTAGAACTTGGATTATTTTTTTGTTTAATAGGAAATTTCTTCGAAATTTCCTATTAAACAAAAATCTCTCCGAGGCATGCACAGCTCGCGGTAGGGAAGTTTGCCTTGCGTCGCCGCCCGCGTGCGAAGTGTGTGCAGGCACACACTTTATTGTAAACAAAACTAAGTCGATTTTATACTTTTGATGTCTATATTGTTAAATTCAAAAAAATTGCAAATGTTACCGCGATTTAGTGCAAAAAATACAATTATCAGACAATGACAAAAATAACTAATAATAAAACCTTAAAAAGTAACAATATAAGCCTTTGTGCAATATTTAAAATAAGCGCGCTTATGAACGCGATAACATTTGAAAAAGTATCAGATATATAGAAAGTGCAAAAATTAATGAAATATTAGATTACAATTTTAGTGGAACATGATATAATAGGGAAGGTTTCAAATAGGAAATTATTATTTATTTTTCCTATAAATGATTTGGATGACAGAGTTAAAATTTAAGTTATTAAAATATAAAAATTATAAATTTTTTATTATAATTTAGCAGTAAAATGTACTTAAAAGTTCCGTCATTTGAATTGTTTGAAAATAATACACAATATAATTAGGAGGTATGAGTTGTGAAACTGGAACTTGGAAAGATTTTTATCAAAGACATCCAATTTGCAACAACGTCAAAGATTGAAGACGGAGTTCTCTATGTGAACAAAGAAGAACTTATCAAAATAGTTCTTGAGCAGGAGAAACTTAAATGCGCAGACTTTGACATTGCTAAACCGGGCGAATCCGTAAGAATTACCCCTGTTAAGGACGTAATTGAGCCTAGAGTAAAAGTAGAAGGAACCGGAGGCATCTTCCCGGGCGTTGTAGCTCCTGTAGATACCGTTGGTTCCGGAAAGACATATTGCCTTAAGGATATGGCAGTAGTTACCTGTGGACCTATCGTTGGTTTCCAGGAAGGTATTATCGATATGACAGGCCTTGGAGCACAGTATACACCATATTCAAAACTGCTTAACCTTTGCCTTATCTGTGAAGGTGTTGACGGAGTTGCTCCTCATGATTATGAGCACGCAGTTCGTATGGCAGGTCTTAATGTAGCTGCATACATCGGTGAACTTGCAAGAAACCTCACGCCCGATGAGACTGTAGTATATGAAGCTCCTACACTTAAAGAAGGCTTTGAAAAGTTCCCGGGACTTCCAAGAGTCGGCTATGTACAGATGCTTCAGAGCCAGGGGCTTCTTCATGATACCTATGTATATGGCGTAGATGCTAAGAAGATTCTTCCTACAGTACTTTATCCTACAGAGGATATGGACGGTGCTATTATTTCCGGTAACTGTGTTTCTTCTTGTGATAAGAACCAGACTTATGCACATCAGAATAACCCTGTTATCGAAGATTTATATGCTGAGCATGGAAAGACAATTAACTTTGTAGCTCATATCATTACAAACGAAAACGTTTATCTTGCTGATAAACAGCGTTCTTCAAACCAGACAGCAAAGCTTTGCGAGATGCTTGGACTTGATGCAGTTATAATCTCTGAGGAAGGTTTTGGTAACCCTGATACCGACCTCATCATGAACTGCACAAAGATTGAGGCTAAGGGAATTAAGACAGTTATTATTACCGATGAGTATGCGGGACGTGACGGTAAGTCACAGTCACTTGCAGATGCAAATGTAGCTGCAAATGCACTTGTAACCGGTGGTAATGCTAACCAGGTTGTTATTCTTCCTAAGCTTGATAAGGTTATCGGTACTCTTGCTTATGTAAACAAGATTGCAGGTGCTAACGAGCATACACTTAGAGAAGACGGTACACTTGAAGTTGAGCTTCAGGTAATTACCGGAGCAACAAACGAAATGGGCTTTAATACACTTAGTGCGAGATAAGGAGAAAATCATGGCAAAACTTAGAGTTGTTCATTATATCAACCAGTTCTTTGCACAGATTGGTGGCGAGGAAAAGGCTGATTATGCAGCTGAACTCCGCGTAGGAGAAAAAGTAGGTCCCGGTATGGCGCTTGCTGCAGAGTTTGGCGAAGAAGCAGAAATAGTTGCTACTGTTATCTGCGGAGACAGTTATTTCAATGAAAATCTTGATAAGGCTAAGGCTGAGATTATCGAGATGGTTAAATCACAGAATCCTGATTTATTTATAGCCGGTCCTGCATTTAACGCCGGTCGTTACGGTGTTGCTTGTGCAACTATCGCAGCAGCAATCAAAGAAGAATTAAATATACCTGTAGTTACCGGTATGTATGAGGAAAATCCCGGTGTAGATATGTTTAAGAATCAGGTATATATCGTATCTACCAAGAATAACGCAGCAGGTATGAGAGATGCGGTTAAAAAGATGGCACCTCTTGCACTTAAGCTTGCTAAGGGAGAGACTGTAGGTGCATCTATAGAAGAAGGATACTTCAACCAGAATCAGCGTGTAAACTTCTTCGAGTCAAAGAGAGGCTCAAAGAGAGCGGTTGAAATGCTTCTTAAAAAGATTGCTGACAAGCCGTTTACAACAGAGTATCCAATGCCTGTATTTGACAGAGTTGAGCCGGGTAAGGCTATTAAGGATATGAGCAAGGCCACTATAGCAGTAGTTACATCAGGCGGTATTGTACCTAAAGGAAATCCGGATCATATTGAAAGTTCAAATGCTTCTAAGTATGGTACTTACAGTATGAAGGGACTTAACAGTCTTGATAGTACAAATTCAGAGACTGCACATGGCGGATATGACCCTGTATACGCTAATGAACTTGCAGATCGTGTAGTTCCTCTTGATGTACTTCGCGATATGGAGAAAGAGGGAGTTATCGGTAAACTTCATGAGTTCTACTATTCAACAGTTGGTAACGGAACTGCAGTTGCTTCTGCTAAGAAGTTTGGTGAGGAAATCGGTCAGACTCTTCTTGCTGCCGGAGTAGATGCTGTAATTCTGACCAGTACGTGAGGCACCTGTACACGTTGCGGTGCAACGATGGTAAAAGCTATTGAAGCAACAGGAATTCCTGTAGTTCATATTTGTACAGTTACACCTATTTCACTTACTGTTGGTGCAAACAGAATAGTTCCTGCTGTTGCTATTCCTCATCCACTTGGTAATCCTGCATTACCTGCAGATGAAGAAAAAGAACTTCGTCGCAGAATAGTTCAGAAAGCTCTTGATGCTCTCTGCACAGAGGTTGACAAGCAGACAGTTTTTGATAAATAAGGTTTAGTTTTGGTATCCCTCCACAAGGCTAAACTTGTGGAGGGGTAGTATTATTAATGAAATGCCCGGTTTAATTTATAATTTCAAGTTATGGTTGAAACTTTGAAATAATTAACTATTTGAGGAGGGAAAGGGTATGACAGGTTTAACAAAGTTTTTTGTAATGGCTTTAGACGCAGCGACAGAGCCAAGTGCAATGGATCAGGCTGCTAAAGTGGTTGATGACATTAGCGGATTTGTGTGGAATAACATTCTGCTTTTCGTTCTTCTTGGAGCAGGTCTTTATTTTACTATAAGAACAGGTTTTGTTCAGATTCGCCATTTTGGAAGAGGCTGGAACAGAGTGTTCGGTGATTTCTCTCTTAGCGGCTCTAAAGCCGGTAAAGATGGTATGAGTTCTTTCCAGGCACTTGCAACAGCTATAGCGGCACAGGTTGGAACCGGAAATATTGCCGGTTGTGCTACAGCTATAGTAGGTGGTGGTCCGGGAGCAATCTTCTGGATGTGGCTTGCAGCCTTCTTTGGTATGGCGACAATCTACGGAGAAGCTTGTCTTGCGCAGGCGACCAAGATAACAGACAAGAATGGCGAAGTTACAGGTGGACCGGTTTACTATATTACCAAGGCATTTAAGGGTGGTTTTGGTAAGTTTATGGCAGGTTTCTTTTCGATAGCAATTATTCTTGCACTTGGCTTTATGGGTAATATGGTGCAGTCTAATTCTATCAGTGCTGCATTCGAGACAGCTTTTGGAATACCTACTTGGATAGTTGGTATTGCAGTTGCGATTATAGCAGCTTTCATTTTCCTGGGTGGTATCAGCCGTATCGCATCTTTTACAGAGAAGTGTGTACCTATAATGGCAGCACTCTATCTCTTAGGAGGTCTTATTATCCTTATAATTAACATTAAGAATGTACCCGGAGCTTTTGCTTCTATCTTTGCAGGAGCATTTACACCGGAGGCAATAGTTGGCGGTACAGCAGGTATTGCAATTAAAGAAGCAATCAGAAAGGGTGTAGCAAGAGGTCTCTTCTCTAATGAGGCAGGTATGGGTTCTACACCACATGCACATGCTATCGCTAAGGTTGATAAGCCGCAGGAACAGGGCGAAGTAGCCATGATTGGTGTATTTATTGATACTTTTGTAGTACTTACAATGACAGCACTTGTAATCCTTTCAACAGGGGTACTCCAGAAAGGTACTGCTTTTGGTTTTGGTACAGATAACAAGGATTTTACCGGTACAGTAGTAGCACAGGTAGCTTTTGAGCATGGTTTTGGTGGCATCGGTCCTAAGTTCGTAGCACTTTGCTTATTGTTCTTTGCATTCTCAACAATCATAGGATGGTACTTCTTTGCAAGACAGAACATTAAGTATCTTTTTGGTGACAAAGCTATAATTCCATTTACACTTATAGTTGTAGCTTGTGTTTTCTGTGGTTCACTTCTTAAGGTAGAACTTGTTTGGAATCTTTCAGACCTTTTCAATGCTCTGATGGTTCTTCCAAACATACTTGCTCTTCTCTTCTTAGGTGGTGTAATAGCTAAGTTTGCTAAGGGTGAAAATGTTAAGTTGTAAATATACTTAACACAAGAGTTTTAGTGATAGAGCTTCTTTGTTTTACAATTATATATGTTTTACTTATGGCAGAGGTTGAGAATTCAACCTCTGTTATTTTAGCTTAATAGGAAATTCAGACGAGATGAATAGCTCGTTTATGCCCCTATTCTTTTAACTGTTAAATTAATAACAATAAATCCATACTTATTCTGCAAAAACTTTGCAAAATTGTGTTATGCTTGAAAAGTAAGACCTCTATATAGTATAATTAATCCGTATTTGTACAAAAAATTACTTATAAATTTAACTTTGATAATTTATACAGACATTAGCCTATAAAGTAGTTAATATTGCAGACTTTAATTGTAATATTAGAAATTAACAACTATAAAAGTCCAGCTAATAAATGTCAATACCTAAAAGGGAAAAATCTTATTTTTTATTTTAGGTAAAAAAGGACAGACTACCCCCTTGGTGCAGATGGCATTGAAAAAATTATGCAGCTGTATTACTCTTTGAAGAGTTGTATTGCCTGATGTGCTCTTGTGGAGTGATGATTTCAAAAGGTTTACCATCCCTTAGTATAGCAAAAATCATGTTGCATACTTTGTGAGATACAGCTCCCATTGCCACAAGCTTTGGCTTTGATTCGCATTTTTTGAGGTAATACTCTCTTAAAACGGGGTTTTTAGCATTGCCATTCCTTGCAGGGCTTATACTCTGGAGTGTCAGCACATGAATTACTCTCCTTGCTATTGCAGAGCCACGCTTTGACATTTTAACCTTTGTTCCTTCGAACTTGCCTGACTGTTTGACTGCCGGATCAAGACCAAAGTAGGCAAAAAGCTGTTTTGGCTTTTTGAAAGCAGAGAAGTCACCAATTTCAGACATCAGAGATATAGCTGATAAGAACCCTGCTCCTTTAAAGGTTTCAATCAGCTTTAACTGCCTGACAAACTCGGTATCTTCATTGGCTTTTACAAGCTGTTTCATTGTCTCAAGCAATCTGGATATTTCTTCATCGTACTTACGGATGAAGCTAATGTAGAGACGGATGCGGATTGTGTTGCTGCAGGATATACAGCCGAACTTGTTCGCATCATTTGCAGCTTTGATTATGGCATTATACTTATCTTTAGCATATATAAGACCAAAACGTGCTGTAGACTTTATGATTCCGATTACTTCCTGCTCATCCGCCTCTATAAAGGCCTTCGGTGATGTGTATGTCTCAAGCAGAACTAGAGAGGTGTTAACGGTTACCTTTGAAAATACACCTATGTACTGTGGAAATGCCATACGGAGTTCACCTTGCAGCTTATTGACATAAGCAGAACGGGAGTCCATAAGCGAATAGTATTCACGACAGAGGTTTCTACAGTTAAGGGCTAGCTCAGAAGGCATAATCGAAACCTTAAGGTCAGGCTTCAAACCAACTAAAGCAGCTTTTTTTGAATCAAAACGGTCATTATGTACTTTTCTTATGTTAATATTTGTGCTATTCTTAGTAATGATAGGATTTATAACGGAGCAGTTAAAACCCTTATCACGAAGATAGCAGAAAAGTGGGTAATGATAAATTCCCGTGGATTCGAGGAAAATGCGGGTTTCCAGAGAATACAGCTTTTCTGCTTCTTTTATTTTAAAGACAGCTGATTCAAGGGACTCCATGCAGTTATGAATGATTTTGTAAGGTTTTCCTATAAACTGCTGGTTTGGAAGTGCAATTGACATCCAGGAAAAATCCGCTCCGACATCAATACCGACAGAGATAAATAAATCATCGGAGTTAAAAACAATATTGCTTGTCATAAGTACAAGCTCCTTTCTGATAGGAATCCATTTCCAATACGGCAGGTACACAACCTAGCGTGTTATTCAGGTATAGCCTTAAAGGCTCCCAACCAGCTAAAACATAAAACCCTGTCGAATGGACTAATTGACTTTACTACAGGTATATGCTGACAGTTCAGCATCCCAAGGAGGTAGCCATTCTTTGTCCTATCCTAAGAGATAATACCTTATGTTTTGTCTTATGTCTATCGGAAGCCATCAGGCAAGATAAAATTTATGATAACATCTGATGAAGGTAGAATGCCTTCTTCTGTTATACATATAGAAATTTGTTAATCAAATAGTCTTGATTGACTATACCATTATTATACTAGGAGGTAGCATGAGTAAAGAAAATGTAAAATTAACATCTTTAACCAAGGCTTCCGGGTGAGCGGCAAAAATAGGTCCGGAAACCCTTGCTCAGGTTATGGGCAAGCTGCCAAAGTTAAAAAAAGATGAAAACCTGTTAGTAGGTCTTGATACCTCAGATGATGCTGCTGTGTATAAGGTAAGCGATGAAGTGGCTATTATACAGACACTTGATTTCTTCACTCCTGTAGTAGATGATCCGTATTTATTTGGACAGATAGCTGCAGCAAATGCTTTAAGTGATATATATGCTATGGGTGGAACTGCTAAGGTAGCTATGAATATAGTTGCATTTCCGAACTGCTTAGATTCCGGTATTCTTGGGGATATTATGAAGGGTGGAGCAGATAAGGTAGCAGAGTCTGATGCACTTTTGATAGGAGGGCATTCTATTCAAAATGATGTGCCTCTATATGGCTTAAGTGTAACAGGCTTCGTTCATCCTGAAAAAATACAGAAAAACTATGGAGCCAAAGAAGGGGATATTCTTATAATTACCAAGCAGATTGGTACAGGACTGGTAAGTACTGCTGCAAAGGTGGATATGGCTTCTAAAATAGCGGTTGATGAAGCTGTTAAAGTTATGACTACCCTTAACCGCAAGCCCAAGGAGGTTATGGATGCCTTCCCTGTACATGCCTGCACGGATATAACAGGCTTCGGACTTTTGGGACATAGTATAGAGATGGCTGAACCAAGCGGAGTCTCTTTTGAAATATTTGCCGATAAGATACCTTATGTAACAGATGCAAGAGATTTGGCTGAAATGGGCATGATACCTGCCGGAGCCTATAAGAATAAAGAATATTTCGGCTCTAAAGTTGATGTTACAGGTGTCAAAGAGGTATTTGCAGACTTGCTTTTTGATCCTCAGACTTCAGGTGGTCTTATGTATGCTGTAGAGGCCAAATATGGTGATGATATCATAAAAGCATTGAGAGAATCAGGGCTGGCTACCAAAGTAGCTGTAATCGGACAGGTTGTACCTAAGAAAGAAAAACTAATATATGTAAGATAATTCCCCGATTCTGGCAGAAAATTGTCGGATTTGGGCGGATTTTCTGCACAGGAGGGAAAAATGGACAAGAATTTATTGTATAGGAGTATACCGAAGGTGGATATACTCCTTGAAAAGGATGAAATCAAAGAGTTAATTTCAAATTACGGACATGAAATAGTGATGGATATAATAAGGGAGGAGACAGATAAACTCCGCCTTTTGATCGCTGAATCGGATAATGAAACAGAATTACAGTCAAAAATAGATAATCTTATAAAATCTATAGTTAAGGCCGCGACAAATCTTTTTAAACCTAAAGTAAGAAAAGTAATTAATGGCACAGGAACAATACTTCATACCAATCTTGGCCGAGCTCCGATAACAAGAACTCAGGCAGAAATACTTGCGGATATAGTTTGCGGCTATTCAAATCTTGAGTATAATCTTGAATCAGGCAAAAGAGGAGAACGTTATTCTCATTTTGAAAAGCTTTTATGTAGGATAACAGGGGCAGAAGCAGCTATGGTGGTAAATAACAATGCGGCTGCGGTTATGCTCATTCTCAGCACTATCGCAAAGGGCGGAGAAGTAATAGTATCCAGAGGTGAGCTGATAGAAATAGGCGGAAAGTTCAGAATACCAGATGTTATGGAGCAAAGCGGTGCTAAACTGGTTGAAGTAGGTACAACCAACAAAACACATTTTTCTGACTATGAAGATGCAATTACTGAAGATACTAAGGCTTTCCTTAAGGTGCACACAAGTAACTACAATATAGTAGGATTTACAGAAAGCGTGCTTGCTAAAGAATTAAAACCTTTGTCGGAGAAAACAGAAATCCCTATTATTGAAGATTTGGGAAGCGGTGTGCTTATCGACCTGGCTAAGTTTGGGCTTACACATGAGCCTACGGTTCAGGAAGCTATCGATGCGGGAGTGGATGTGGTATGTTTTAGCGGAGATAAGCTGCTTGGCGGACCACAGGCAGGTATTATAATAGGTAAGAAAAAATATATCAATATGATGAAGAAAAATCAGCTCACACGTGCACTTAGGGTGGATAAGTTCACAGTAACCGCACTTGAACTGGTATTACTTTCATATTTAAATGAAGAGAAGGCTATAACTGAAATTCCTGTGCTTAAGATGATTAGTGAAAGCTATGAATCTGTTAAGGAAAGGGCTGAAAAATTAGCTGAAATACTCAAAGATAAATGTAAAAATACAGAAATAACTATTGGTGACTGCGAGTCTCAGGTGGGCGGAGGTTCTCTGCCTCTTGAAAGAATCAAAAGTGTATCCGTAGTTATTAAACCTAATAATATAAGTGTCAGCGCATTAGAAGAAATGATGCATGGCTTTGAACCTGCAATAGTTGCAAGAACAGCAGAGGATGCAATATGGATGGATGTACGCACCCTCTCTGATGAAGATTTTGATACTATTGGCAGTCTGTTTGGGGGTGTGTGCTGATGAAACACATTATTATCGGAACAGCAGGACATATTGACCATGGAAAGACTACACTTATACATGCGCTTACGGGAAGAAATACCGACAGGCTGAAAGAAGAACAGAAACGCGGAATAACTATAGAGCTCGGCTTTACCTGGTTTGACCTTAAAGACCATACCAGATGCGGTATTATAGATGTACCGGGACATGAGAAATTCATCAACAACATGGTTGCGGGAGTTGTTGGTATGGATCTTGTGCTTATGGTAGTGGCGGCTGATGAAGGAATAATGCCACAGACTAAGGAACATCTTGATATTTTAGGACTTCTTGGAATAGAAAAAACTATATTGGTGTTAAATAAATGCGATACGGTTGATGAAGAATGGCTTAGTATGATGGAAGAGGATGTAAAGGAAGAACTAAAGGGAACCATCATGGAAGGCGCTCCTGTAGCCAAGGTATCGGCTATGACAGGAGAAGGAATAGAAGAGCTTAAAGAACTTATATTAAAGATGGTAAAAGACGATGTGCCGGAAAAGGATGTAAACAGCATACCACGACTTCCTGTTGATCGTGTATTTTCTATGCCGGGTTTTGGAACCGTAGTTACAGGAACTCTTCTTTCAGGCTCTATAAGCAAGAACGATGTGTTGGAAGTCTTTCCTGTAGGCAAGGAATGTAAAATCAGAACCATTCAGGTGCATGAGACAAATCAGGAAAAATGTGAAGCGGGTCAGCGTGTGGCATTAAATCTTTCTAATATTCATAAGGATGAGATTCACAGAGGCTGTGTGATTGCTCCGATTGGAAGCATGGAAAATTCACGTCTTATGGATGTTAAACTGACAGTGCTTAAGGATTCTAAAAGGAATATTAAAAACAGAGACAGACTGCATCTTTTCACAGGTACAAGTGAAATACTCTGCAGGGCAATTCTTCTTGATAAAGATGAACTTGAACCGGGAGATACGGGACTTGCCGAACTTTTATTGGAAGAAGAACTTGCCACAAAGAGGGGGGACAGATTTATTGTGCGTTTCTATAGTCCGCTTGAGACTATAGGCGGAGGCGTGGTCTTAGAGCCAAATCCACGCAAGAAGAAACGTTTTAGTGAAGATGCAATAGAAGAACTGCTTAAAAAAGAATCAGGCTCACTTGCGGATGTATGTGAGTTGAATATAAGGGCAGAGACTGAAGATTTAATTACTCTTAAAGACCTTGCAAAGAATATGTCTCATTCTGCGGAAGAACTTCGCCCTTATTTAGACGAGCTGAGAGATTCGGGAGTAATATTTGAATTTCCTAAGAATAAAGACATATTTTACTGGCATAGGGACAATGCCTTCATAGTTTCTCAGGAAATTACAAGGGATTTGAAGAAGTTCTATGAGAAATACCCATACAGGGCAGGTATAAAGAAGGCGGAAATACATTCTACATATATGAAGAAGGTGAAGATGAATGTATTTGAAGAATGCATGAATAAACTCATATCAGAGAACTTAATTGAGGTAAGAAATGAGTATGTCTGCCTGCCGGGTTATGAAATAAACAAGGATGAGACCTACCTTTCTATAGAAAAGCTGCTTACGGATACTTTTGAAACTGCAGGATATGCCTTTCTTAGATTTTCGGAAATAGATAAGAAGAAGTATCCTGATGAAGTGGTTATGGATGTACTCAGAGTGATGATGGATGAAGGAAAAGCTGTTAAAGTTGGAATCGAACTTGAAATGTACACTATGAAACACTTTATGGATGTGGCGGAAGAAAAAGTGAGGGAACATTTTAAAACTAATGAAATTATTACTATTTCAGAAGTAAGAGAAATGTTTGAAACAAGCAGAAAATGTGCTAAGCCGATAATAGAATATATGGATGTTATCAAGGTAACAAAGAAGGTTGGTGCAGAAACAGAAAGGGTGGCGTACTAATGACATTAAAACAGTTGGAAGCATTTGTAAGAATTGCAAATAATAAAAGCTTTACACTCGCAGCTAAGGAACTGTTTATTACGCAGCCTACTGTGAGTGCATATATTAACAATCTGGAGGAAGAGCTTGGAGCAAGGCTCTTTGACAGAACCACAAAGGAAGTTCAGCTCTCGGAAGAGGGTGACAGCATATATCTTTATGCGAAAGAAATGCTTGAACTTGCAGATAAAATACAGAGTTCATTTTCTGTTGAAGAAGATGAGAATAAATTAAGACAGGTGGTTATTTCAACATCTTCCATACCGGGACAGTTTCTTGTACCTGAGATTCTGTCAGCTTTTAAGAAGAAATTTCCTGAGGTTGATTTTAAGGTAAGAGAAACTGACAGTGAGGGTGTGGTAGAGGATATTACCAATCATATGGCAGATATAGGGCTTGCGGGAACAGAGATTAGTACAAACAAGTGTAATTTCATACCTTTTTATGATGATGAACTTATCCTGGTTACTGAGAATTCCGAAAAATACAGGAAGATAAAAGAAACAGCAACCAATCTTGACTGGATAAAAAATGAAGACTTCATTATGAGGGAAAGCGGTTCGGGTACAAGGAGAGAGGCCGTGAAACTCCTTGAGAGCCATGGGATATCACAAAATGAGCTTAAGATAAGTGCTACTTTCGGAAAGACAGTAACAGTGGTAAATTCAGTCATAAACGGACTTGGAATAGCTATGATGTCAAGACTTGCCGTAACAGGAGAGATAGATAGAGGGGAACTTCTTGAATTTAAGCTCAGTAAAGATGGCGGCTACAGAAAGCTTTACATGGTAACAGAAAAGAAAAACAAGATATCTGATGGATGTAAGGATATCATGGGAATAGTTGCAAAACTTTACAAAGTAAATATTAAAGAACTATAGTACGGATATAATCCCAAATTATTCATGAAACATTTGGTAAAATATTATGATGTGGGTGTCAAAAGTATTTGATACCCATTGATACAGGATTGCTACGGCTTCACTTCTCAGGGTCCTTACAAAAATATTGGTAATCCGCTCTTTTTTTGAAAAAATGGCTACTTACTCATATCTTTTGATACTTGTATCATAATATTTTACGGGTGTTTGGAAAACCTAACATAGTTATAGAACGTAAATGTTTCCTGCGAATATATCACATGGATTAACAGGTCTATGATTATGACATGAATAATTTGGGATAATTTTATTTATGGAGGAAAGTATGAAAAAATGTTTATTTTATGGGGACTCAAATACTTACGGAGTGGATATTGCAGGAGGACACAGTGGGGCAAGGTATCCTGAAAATGTAAGATTTACAGGGATTTTACAGGAAAGCCTGAAAGATGAATGGGAGTTTGTAGTAGAGGCAAAGGTAGGAAGATGTATACCCTCTATGGAATTTGAAATTGAGGAGTTTGAGAAAATACTTGAGAATGCAGGTGAAATAGATTTATTAGCTATTATGCTTGGCACCAATGATTATCTAAGCCATAGCAAGCCTGATTCTAAGAGGGTAGCAGACAGGATGAGAGATTTAATAAACAAGCTGCTTGAAAAAGAAGTCTACAGTAGCGGAAAAACAAGAATATTGCTTATAGCTCCGCCTAAACTTGACTTTACAGGGGATCGGTATTATGAGAAATTCAGTACTTTAGATGGAGGATTATCTAAGGCTTTAGAGGAGGTGGCTAAGGAAGAGGACTTGTATTTTGCGGATGCCGGAAGTCTTGATTTACCTGTAGGGAAGGATGGAATCCATATGACAGTAGAGGCACAGAAGCCTTTGGCAGAGTATTTGGTGGGAGTATTTAAAGGATTGAAGGTGCATAAAGCTTAGTTTACAATGAAGACAGGATAATTGCAGAAAAATAAAATCTGATATATTAAAGATATGAAAGAGTAAAGAAAATTAGGAGATGAATATGGATAAAAAGGCTAATATTTTTTTAGCGAAAAAGCTGTTTGCAGAGCTGGTTTTTAATACTGCTTACATCGAGGGTGTAAATGTTACATTTCCACAGACGCAGGCCATTATCGATGGTGCGATAGTAAATAATGTACCGGTATCTGACATTCAGACAGTATTAAACTTAAGAGATGCATGGAAATTTATGTTAGATACCCTTGATGAGCCACTTACATTAGAATATATATGTAAGATAAACAGCCTGGTCTCCAGAAATGAAAGCTTAGAATGGGGAGTGCTTAGAAGCGGCACCATAGGTGTAGGAGGAACGGATTATCTCCCGCCGGTTCCCGATAAAGCCGAAGTAGAAAAGAGAATAGAAGAAATAAATAATATTCCGGATATCTATGAAAGGGCGATAGAATATTTTTGCTGTTCGGTAAGAGGACAGCTTTTCTGGGATGGAAATAAGAGGACTTCAACGATAGTAGCAAGCAAAATACTGATAAGTGAGGGTAAAGGAGTACTGACCATAGGAAAGAAGGAAGCTTTAAGCTTTAATGAAGCACTTTTACATTTTTATGATACCGCTGACAGCAGTCTGCTAAAAGAATGTCTTATGGGATGTATAAAAGGGGGAAACGGTGGCTTGTAATAACAAAAGAGCCATCTCATTTCTATTACCGGGGGTATAAGTATGAGGAGTATACAAAAATGTAAATTTACAGATAATCCAAATTATATACTCAAAAATATAAGAGAAACACTGGGAATTGAAAGCAGTGTAGTTTATGAAGGAATATGCAGTGAAGCTGCTTATGAAAGATATGAAACCGGAGAAAATGAATTAAACCTTATAAGGCTCTTTCAGTTAACTGATTTTAAAACAGCTGTGAAAAAGGATATTAGGACTGTTGGAGGATATAATGGCAGAACAAAGAAATATACTAAAGGGGTGTTGCTTATTCAATATATGAGCCAAGGAATCACTTTCTATGAAGTTAAAACATGGAATAACTCAACTATGTATGGACCAAAAGGCTGGACAGGAACTTGGACTATAAAGTATAACTAGTGTATTGACATATTGATATTTAACAAAATACTTCTGGCTATTTTTGCCGTTTTATGATAAAATAAAAGAAACGGCGGTGATTTATATGGCAAGACCAAAAAAGTATAAAATCGAACTTACGGATAACGAATTAAAAATCTTAAAATCTGTCATCCGAAAAAACAAAACATCCAAAACAATTCGATGCAGATGCCAGATCATTATTGATTTGGATGAAGTACACGGGAAAGTGTTTACCTATGAACAATCC
>NZ_KI535370.1:209258-211934 GCF_000160035.2 Catonella morbi ATCC 51271 | reverse complement strand
TGTGATGACCAGACAGTGTCTGTCACGAAGGATTAAAACCATTACCAATCTTCGCGAAGAATTAGCAGCCTGGGAAGTCGAGCGAAATATTTTCGCAGCAAAGGTCAACTGGCAATTTCGAACTGTTGATGCCAGAGTAAAGTTGAATTCATTGTATCCTAAGTTTACAACAGCTTCCAGATAGGAAGTTGTTGTAATGCTAAATATCAATGTGCCAGTACACTAGTTTAACATATTATTTTTTATAGAATATATACATGATATAACATATAATACAGTTAAAAGATTTTCTGTAATACGAGGAGGTGTTACACTTGAAAAACGAAGTTAGACAATTTAAAATTGCCGTGATTTTATCTGTATTTGCAGTAATAATTTTCTGTGGTCTTTTTGTGTATTCATGGTTTTTGGGATATTCCTCAGGGAAGTTCTCCTCCGCATTATTAGTGGCTGGAGGGATTGTGATTTTAATTAAAAACTATGTACTTTACTATAAAGCAAAGAAAAGGAATGATAGTTGATATGATGCTTAGAACAAGTAGTACATCTAAAAGTTTCTGGAAAAAAGCTGAAACCTGTTATAAAGCAAGGACGATATAATGGATTTGGATATTCACCTTTTTATACTAGCAAAGAGGGCAGTAGGTGGAATATTGCTTGTAAAAATTATCGTGCATACAAAGATAATAATATAAACTTTAACCCATATATTTATCAGCTAAGAGTATGTGAGGTTAAAACACTTGGCGGTTCAGTTTTTAAAGTTACAATACCACGAGGATATAATTTACACGGATAAGTAACTGTTTATGGCATAAGGAGTTAAGCCGACACCTTATGCCATATGTGTATTTAACTATAACTGTTAGGGTTGGGAGTAATTTTATGTGGAAAAAGATATGGATAATAATGCTTGTTATTCTTTCAGGATTTACAATAGTAGTTTTTCTATTTATTCCTAAAGAGTTGGATATACCAAAAGGAGAGAAAGCAATATTTGTTGCATTTGGTAAATCATATCTGAAATTTGATGAAGGAAATTTTAAGCCTGCTGTTGATAACGATATTTATGATTTATCAGAATATAATGAAGAAATGGGCAATATTATAAGAGGAATTAAGCTATATCCAACTTTTAAAGGGTTATTTAATAAAGGCGATTATAATTTGGAAAATACTGATTCTGTCGTAAATATTTATATATTTGATGTTTCATCAGAAAATAGTAAAGAAAATATGACAGAGCTGGCTGTTGATTCAGAAGGGTACGCCGTATATAATAGAATCGGCAGGATTTATTTACGAAGCCTTGGAATTAACAAAAAAGACAAGGCGTATAAACTAATGAAAGAAATAAAAGAACTGATAAAAGCAAAAGGAATAAGGAAAGAATCTGTTAAATGAAAAATTTAATACAGATATGCAAGTAAGATTTATAGATATTATTTTGTAGGAGTTTATATGTTTGAACAATTACTTCAATCAGGAGTGTTTGGGGTTATCTTTGTACTGCACTAAATGTATTTCTTGTGGTTTCTATAGTATGGAAAAAGCTGTGGCCATCAAATAAAGAATAAAATTTTAAATAGTCAAATACAATTTAGTCAAGCATAATAAACTAAATCGTATTTGACTATTTTTATCTTAATTAGAGTGTGGTATAATGTAGTCACTTTTTCAAGGGTAGAAGTGAAATCCAGATAAATAAGTAGAATGAAACTTGTGGTAAGAACCATAAATGGAATTTTAAAGTCTTATACTTTACAGACTGAATACTACACGAGAATATTAAAGGAAGGTATACGGAGTTGAAGAAGGTAAATATTATTAAAATAATTATAATTTCTATAATAGCTATAATTATGCTCTTAAGTATAGCGAAGAATCTGAATTTAACCACAAATAATAACTTACTTGCTAAGTTTATTAATAATGTTTTTAGGAATGAAGAAAAAGCCCGAGAAAATATTACAGATGATTCTACCAAAGTAGTAAATAATGCAGATGATAAGGTAGCTTCAACAAATACTGAAAATAAGGATAAATTATCTTCGACAACTAATAATGAACAAAATCGAATTTTTGAGGGTATTAGCAAGGATTGGTATGGAACAAAGGTTATTACACAGAATGATAATATTGTAAGTAAATACTATAAGTTTACAATCCATAACACATCAACTTCTAAAAAACTAGGTGACTTTAACTATTCTGATAATTTGGGACATGTTGATAAGGACGGAAACACAATAGACGGTTATTCGTATTTTATTATAAGTGCAACAATAGAATGTTTAGAGGTAGATAGATATTTTGGTGTCTTAAGTTTAGGAAACCTATACATATTAGCTTATAATGATACTAATCGGAAAATGGGGCAAGAACTTCTTACAGCAAATAATGATAATCCGGTAAGTAGTAAAAGTGCTATGATGGTAAAAATGAAAAAGGGAGACAAAAAAGATTTTAATTTAGTATTTTTAGTAGAGGATAAATTCATAAATGACAAGGCTGTGGATTTTTATCTTTATATTAATGAACATGGTTCCGCTCCGGGAACTAATGATGAATATAAATCTTTAGTAAAACTAGACTATAGGAATACATCTTCTGCAACAGATGTAAACAAAGATAAAAAGCGTCTTTTTGAAGAGATTAGTAAACAACAATACGGTA
>NZ_KI535370.1:0-209158 GCF_000160035.2 Catonella morbi ATCC 51271 | reverse complement strand
TAAAAGTTGTAACGCAAAATGATATTATTGAAACTGCCTATAACAGATATACCATTAATAAAGTTTCGACATCTAAAAAGCTGGGAGACTTCAACTATTCAGATGACTTAGGGCATGTTGATAAGGATGGAAATGCAATAGATGGTTATTCTTATTTTATCGTTAATATATCTTTGGAATGTTTAGATGTAGATGAGAAAATTGGAGGTTTTTATTTAAATACTATAGATATATTAGCTTATAAAGATACTATACAGCAGACAGGTTATGAGATGCTGACTTCCAATAATGATGTTCCAATGAGTAGTAAAAGTGCATTTAAGGTAAAAATGAAAAAGGGAGAAAAAATAGATTTTAATTTAGTATTCTTAGTAGAAGATAAATTTATAAATGATAAAAATGTAGATTTTTACCTTGATATTAATGATAGAGGCGCTTCACCGGGAAGTGATGATGAAAATAAATGTATAGTAAAACTAGACTATGTAAGGTAGGAAGATTATGAAAACAATTTTTACTAATGAGATAAAGAGAGCTTTTAATACTCTCGGTATGAAACTGGCTTTGCTTATAGGCTGCGGTTTATCTATATGGCATGTTGTGTCAGTAATAATTCCGCAAAGTAAAATTATCAGTTACGAATTATCTTCTGAAATGATAGATTCATTATATATACCGACCGGATTATTTAATAACTGGATGGGGAATGAATTGTTTCCTGTTCAAAGCTATATATTTTATCTGATTTTGCCTCTTTTATCAGTACTTCCTTTTGGAAGTTCATTTTTTGAAGACAGGAAAAGCGGATATATAGTAAATGTCTGCACAAGAATAGATAAAAAGATTTATTATAAAGCCAAATATCTGGCAGTATTTTTATCAGGCGGAATAGCTGTTATTGTTCCGTTGCTGCTAAATCTTATAATGTCGTCAATGTTTTTGCCGGCACTTTTGCCGGATAATGGCTCCAATGGGACAATATCACCTACAACTATGGCATATGAAGTTTTCTTTACACATCCGCTGATTTATATACTTATGTTTATAGTTATTGATTTTCTTTTTGCGGGTGTAATAGCTACGCTTTCACTTAGTTACACATATTTTACGGAACATAAGTTTGGAGTGATGATAGTTCCATTTGTATTTTACTTTTTTATTTATTCCCTTACAAATCTGATAAATAAAACTGAATATTCGTTGTTTTTTATGTTAAACGGTGGAGCAAACAATAATTACTTATTGGTTTATATACTTTATTTTCTGCTGTTTTTTACATTGTCCTATGTAATTTTTATGTGGAAAGGGAAGAAACAGGATGTTAAAGCGTAATCTGAACTTAATCATTATATCCATGTTTTTATTCTGTGTTTTATTCCTTTACTATGCTGCAAGTCCATATAATGGAATATATTATTACAGGGCACTTTACACTTTGGCTGATTCCTATATTTATTTTTTAGATCCAAGAGTTTATGGTATGCTTATGTTACCTTTTGTCATTATATTATTTACCAATTTAATAAAGTATGATGATGAGGTAAATTGTTTAATTCGACTTGGAAGTGTGAAAAAATTAATAGGCAGAAGAATGAAGAAAGGAATTTTATTTTCTGCCATATGCACTGTTTTTGTGATGATAGTAGTGACCTTTATCAGCAGTTTACAAACCGGAACTCTTATCAACTGGGGGAGTGAAAGCAGTATTTATTTACTTAAAACTGAACATTCTTCAAATATAGGTTTTATAAAAGTTTTTATTATTGCTTTTGCTACACTGCTTATAAGAAACATTTTTGTCTGCCTTTGGATTATTTTTCTGGATTTGAGGCTTCATAACAGCATAATAACCTTTATAATACTGATTCCAGTTGTAGTTTTTGAAATGTTTCAGAGGATAATTCCGTTATTTTGTAATTTTTTAACTATTGATTACAGAATGTGGGATAGCACAGGAATTAAGGTCGGTTATTTGTTATACATTATTTTTACCTGTATTATTTATTATGTTTTAATGAAACAGTGTATTAAGAAGAAGGAGTGGATTTAGTGGCTGATAATATCCTTTTATTAAAAAGGCAGATAAAACATGATGTTAAAAATGGAATTTTCAGAAGATATAAAATATATTTGCTATTTATTATACTTCTTTCTGTCATTTTAGCATTTTGGAATAAGAAAATTAGCCTGAATATGGTTAATAAAGCAGGGCTTATCGACTATCTTATGTATATTTTTTCAGGTAAAGAAGAGGTGGGTAAACTCACTAATCAAGATATTTTTGATATACCCATAGCCTGGTTATTTGTACATATATATGTATTATTTGGAATAGGTACTTATCCAAAGACAGAGTATATGGAAAGGGGATACCAGTTTTTAATAAGAGCGGGCAATAAATGGTGCTGGTGGCTTGGGAAGTGTGTGTATATTTTTCTAAGTGTAATTTTTTATTATTTATGCATAGTATTTACAGGCTTTATATTTTCAGTATTAAACGGCAGTAGTCATAATGAAGTTAATAAAGAAATTTGTGAAAGAATTTTAAGGATAGATATCAATAATATAACTGATATGAAACGGTATTTATGTCTTGTAATAATGCCATTGCTGTTATTTATGGTACTTGGTTTTGTATGCATGTTTATCTCATTTTTACAGAATAATATTGTAGCTGTTATAGTGCTGATAGGATATTTATCCATATCCGCATACTGGTGCAATGATTTGTTGTTAGGAAACTATACGATGCTTTTGAGAGTTCATAAAATATCATTTGCCATAGGAATTATTGTTTCCGCAATCGTATTATTGCTAAGCGGTTTTGGGGGATATAGGTATTTCCGCAATATGGATGTGTATGGCAGGGAACAGGAGGAAATGTAAAATGTATGTTGAAGTAGATGGATTAACAAAGATAATTGATAAAAACAAAGTTTTAGATAAGGTTTCCTTGGAAATGGATAAAGGAAAAATTTATGGAATAAAAGGCAAAAACGGCAGCGGAAAAACTATGCTGCTTCGTGCTGTTTGTGGTTTAATAAAGCCTACTGATGGATTGGTAAAGGTTGGAGAGAAGCAGATAGGAAAAGATGTGACATTTCCTGACAGTGTAGGAGTTTTGATTGAAAACCCAGGATTTATTCCTTCGCTGTCCGGATATGATAATTTAAAAATGCTTGCTGATATAAAGGGGCTAATAGGAAAAGAAGAAATAGAAGCTGTAATGGAAAAGGTCGGGCTTGAGAAATTATGCTTTAAGAAGAAATATAAAACATATTCTTTGGGAATGAAACAAAAGCTTGGAATTGCAGCTGCCATAATGGAAAGACCTGAATTAATTCTGCTTGATGAACCGACTAATGCCTTAGATGAGGAAAGTGTAAGAAAATTACTTGATATATTAAAAGAGGAAAAGGAAAGAGGAGCCTGCATAATACTGGCTTCACATGATATGGAGGAGTTAACTTTGTTATCTGACATTATTTTTATAATGGAAGAAGGAAGAGTGAGGAAGGCAGAGTGAAAAAAAGGATTATTATAGGAGCAGTTATTTTGCTTGTTGTATTATATGCTTTCAGAGTATATAAAGTAAATAGTGAAATTAGGGCAGTTAAGGAAGATATAATACCATTTGGGACGGAGAGAGAAGTAAGCAACAGTGTAAATATGAAAATAAATGGATACACAGTTCTTTCTAAAGAGGAAGCAAAAGAGAAATATGATTATGATTTGGGAATGGATGAAGAAGTGAAAATAATCTTGGTTAATGTAACATATTTCAGCAAGACTAATAAAAGCAAAACTGTGGATACCAGACCTAATTCTATTGAAAAAACAGGATACTCTACCGCAACGGAAATGGAGTTTTATCATATTTGTAATTCACTTGGATTAGAATTTGAATTAAAAGGTAGGGAAGAGAAAGAAATAATCTTACCTTATATTTTATTTAAGTTTCAATTTAAACCAAATGAATGGGAGAAAATAGAGGATAAAGAATTTTACATTTCTAATTCCAGATATCCTGTAAAGACAAAGTGGATGTTAAAATAAAGTGTAGAAAATATATACTTAAAAAAATAATGTTACCATAAAATAGTCAAGCATAATAAACTAAATCGTGTTTGACTATTTTTATTTTTAATGCTAAACTAAGCTTAAAAGCAGACAAGGAGAAAGGTTATGTTTGTAGGGCGTGAAAATGAATTAGCTTTGTTAAATAGTTTATATACTTCTGATAAATTCGAGTTTGTAGTTATGTATGGGCGTAGACGTGTGGGAAAGACTGCTCTTATCAGTGAATTTATTAAAGACAAGAAAGCTGTTTATTTTATGGGGGTAGAGAGTAATTTAAAGCAGAATCTTGATAACTTTAGTAAGAGTATTATGGAATATAATGTAAACTTACCGACAGATATATCATTTTCATCATTTCAGGCAGGACTTGAATATATTATAAAACTGGCAGAAAATGAAAGAATAATTTTAGCAATTGATGAATACCCATATGTGGCTAAAGCTTCTGAAAGTCTTGCATCTACATTGCAGATGGTAATTGACAAACACAAGGGAAGCTCAAAACTTATGCTCATATTATGTGGTTCATCAATGTCTTATATGGAAGATAAAGTATTGGCATATAAATCACCTTTATATGGAAGAAGAACAGCACAGATAAAGTTACAGCCATTTGAATTTACAGATGTTTATAAATATTTTAATAAATTTTCAGATGAAGAAGTAGCGCTAATATATGGAATGGTAGGTGGCACACCTCAATATCTTTTACAGATTAATGAGAATATTACAATAGAAGAAAATATTAAATGTACATTTTTAACTTCATCATCTTATCTTTTTGAAGAACCTGAAAATCTGCTTAAACAAGAGGTTAGAGAACCGGCTATTTACAATGCAATAATTACTGCCATAGCAGGAGGTGCTTCAAGGCTGTCTGAGATATCAGGTAAAGTCGGAGAGACTACAAGTGTATGCACTACCTACATAAAAAGCCTTATTGGGCTTGGTTTAGTAAAAAAAGAACTTCCTTTTGGTGAAAAGGTTTCAAAGAAAACAATATATATGATTGATGAAAATTTATTCAGATTTTGGTATAGATTTGTACCTGAAAACAGCTCTATTATAATGAGAGGTGCTACGGATGTAGCATATAAAAGGATAGAACCACATATTCCAACCTATATGGGTAAGGTATTTGAGGAAATATGTAAGGAATATTTATGGAAACTCCTTATAAGAGGCAGGTCGCCGGTTCAATTTGGTGAATTAGGACGTTGGTGGGGAAATGACAAGGAAACCAAATCTCAGACTGAAATTGATATTATGGGAGAAGAGGACAAAGACACAGCTATATTTGCAGAATGTAAATGGACTAATGAAAAGGTGGATGTCGGAGTTTTAGAACTGCTTGAGAAGAGGGCCGGAATGTTTAATTATAAAAATACATATCTCTATCTTTTTGCTAAATCAGGGTTTACAAAAGGCTGTATAGACAGAGCGGTAAAAACCGGAAAGGTAAAACTGATTAGTTATAAGGATATTGTTAAAGAAATTTAGTATTGTGAAAATGTCGCTAAACATGGATATGTTCATTCCTACTTGCCAAATTCTGTAAAATAATATATAATAATTACGGAAATATTACAAATTTATTAAGAAAGGCTTGGGGGAAAGACAATGAGAACTAAAATACTGGCATTTGCCTGCATACTTTTGGCGGGGATAGCACTTAGTAATACTACATCAGTAGTAAGAGCGGAAGAAACTGTTACAACAGGTTCAGCTATCGAGACTAAGGATAAGGAAGAAAGTATAGGGGAAAAAGACACTTTATCTGAAGAGAAAGATGCTGATACGGGAGCAAAAAAGGTAGAAGAAATTGAGGTAGAAGAAGATGAAACTCCTCGCGGTGAAGCAGAGGATAAAAAAGTAGTTTCAAATAAAAAGAATAATAAAAAGACTGTAAAAAAGGCAGTTAAAACTGCTAAAGTCCATAAATTAACTAAAATTGATAAAGTAACTAAAGTCGATAAAAAGACTAAAGATGTAATAAAGTATACAGATGAAGAATTTAGAATTCTTGTTTGTGTAACCTTTCTTGAGGCAGGCAATCAGTCATACAAAGGTAAGCTTGCCACGGCTAATGCTGTTATAAACAGAGTACTTAGCAAAAAGTTTCCTAATTCAATTAAAAGCGTAGTTTACCAGAAGTACGCAGGACGTTATCAGTTTGCTTTATGTGCTCCGGGAGGTAAACTTGATCGGGCTATGAAAAACTATGGAAAAAACACAGGCTGGAGAGCTGCTTATGAAAAAGCCTGCATTAAGGTTTGTAAAGATGCCTTAGCCGGGAAAACAGCTACAGATAGAAAGTATCATTTTTTCAGACTTCATTATAAAGGTATTGAAAACTGGAAATCAGATGGTGTAAAGATAGATGATACTTATTACTATAATTATTAAAAACTATAATTTAGAAAATCTTCAGAAATATATAGCTGAATAAGAAAAATTAAGCTATGTATTTCGAAGATTTTTTGCTTTATATGATTAGCGTGAATAAATTGGGTTTAAATATTGTAAAAAACAGCAGGAATTGTTGCGGCAAGACTGTTTTTATGATAGTATATTTAGGATATGTATATTGAATGGAGGCTTCTTTATGGAAGAGAATACAGAGAGAGTATCTAGGAATTTTATTGAAGACATTATTGATAAGGATATAGCAGAGGGCAGGACTAAGAAGGTAATAACCAGATTTCCGCCTGAACCGAACGGATATTTACATATAGGGCATGCTAAGTCCATTCTTTTAAACTACGGACTTGCAAAACAATATGGCGGACAGTTTAACCTCAGATTTGATGACACCAATCCTACCAAGGAAAAAACTGAATTTGTAGATTCAATCAAAGCTGATGTGGAGTGGCTTGGCGCTGATTTTGAGGACAGATGCTTCTTTGCGTCCAATTATTTTGATAAAATGTATGAGGCTGCTATTAAGCTGATAAAGAAGGGAAAAGCCTTTGTCTGTGATTTATCTGCCGATGAAATCAGAGAGTACAGAGGCACTCTTACAGAACCTGGCAAGAATTCACCTTATAGAGAACGCAGTATAGAGGAGAATCTTGATTTATTTGAACGAATGAAAAACGGTGAATTCCCTGACGGAAGCAAGGTTTTACGTGCAAAGATAGATATGACAAGCCCTAATATGAATATGAGAGATCCGGTTATTTACAGAATAGCAAGGATGACACATCATAATACAGGTGATAAGTGGTGCATTTACCCTATGTATGACTTTGCACATCCAATCGAAGATGCGGAAGAGGGGATTACACATTCTATCTGTACCCTTGAATTTGAGGATCACAGACCTCTTTATGACTGGGTGACAAGGGAGCTTGAGTATGAGAATCCACCTAAGCAGATAGAATTTGCAAAGCTTTATCTTACCAATGTGGTAACGGGTAAGAGATACATAAAGAAGCTTGTAGATACAGGTATAGTTGACGGTTGGGATGATCCGAGACTTGTAACAATAAGTGCGCTTAGAAGAAGGGGATATACACCTGAGTCAATCAAACTGTTTATGGAACTTTCGGGAGTAACCAAGAGTAATGCTTCTTCTGATTATGCTATGCTTGAGTATTGCATAAGGGAAACACTTAAGCTTGAGAAGAAGCGTGTAATGGCTGTGCTTGATCCGGTTAAACTTGTGATTGAAAATTATCCGGAGGGTGAAACAGAGTGGTTAGATGCTCCACACAATCTTGAAAATGAAGCCTTAGGCAGCAGAAAGCTTGCTTTTAGCAGAGAGCTTTACATAGAGCGTGAAGACTTTATGATAGATCCGCCTAAGAAATATTTCAGACTCTTCCCCGGAAATGAAGTAAGACTTATGAATGCATATTTTGTAACCTGCACAGGCTATGATGTGGACGAAAACGGAAAAGTTACAGAAATCAGATGTACCTATGATCCTGAAACCAAGAGCGGAAGCGGATTCGAGGGCAGAAAGGTGAAAGGGACCATTCACTGGGTAAGTGCTGCACATGCAGTTCCTTGCGAAGTAAGACTATATGAGAATATTGTAGACGAGGAAAAAGGTGTTTACAACGAGGATGGAGAGTTAAATTTAAATCCGAATTCTCTTACTGTAATAAATAATGCTTATGTTGAAGAAAGTCTGAAAGAGACAACAGAGGTAGAGCAGTATCAGTTTGTAAGAAACGGATTTTTCTGCTTGGATTCTAAAGATTCTAAGCCTGAAAAGCCTGTATTCAATAGGATAGTATCACTTAAGAGCTCTTATAATCCTTTGAAAGCATAAAAGTGGTGGTAGTTTAAGGAGGAAAGAATGTCCGGCATATTAAGTGGACTGGAGAAATTTGGCTTAGGCAATCTTGAAAATATAGATATATTTCAAGAAAAAGAAAAGGGAAAAGAAAAGAAAGTAAGCCTAATGAAGAAGATGTAGGAGGTGTTGCTGTGGAAGTTTCTGAGGAATCGGTACTTTTTGATAAAACTTATAAATGTCCTTGTTGTTCCTCAAATTTTAAGGCAAAGGCAATAAAAGTAGGAAGAAATACATTGGTAAGACTTGACAGTGATTTACGCCCTATATATAAATACACCGATGCAACAAAGTATGATGCAATAGTTTGCTCTAAATGCGGATATGCCGGTTTGATTAAAAATTTTGATTCAATCGGTGACAGATATATTAAGGATATAAGAGAAAAAATCACAGCTAAATTTAAGGGAATAGATGAAACCAAGAAAACCTACTCCTATGAAGATGCGATTGAAAGAACTCAGCTTGCCTTACTTTCTACGGTTATTAAGTGCGGAAGAAACAGTGAAAAGGCTTATATCTGTTTAAAACTTGCCTGGCTCACCAGAGGCATGAAGGAGACTTTAGATAAGGAAGCTCCTGATTATGCTGCAAAGTATGAAAAACTGGAAAAAGAAGAGATGAATTATCTTAAAAATGCTTATGATGGCTTCAGTGATGCATATATGAATGAGAAGTTCCCTATTTGCGGAATGGATGAAAATACTCTGTGTATTATTATGGCGGATACCGGCAGAAAGTTTGGTAAAAAGCATGATTCCCTTAGATATCTTGAGACAGTTATTATGTCTAAAAACGCTACTGACAGGATGAAGGATATGGCAAGAAAAATAAGGGAAATTTGCAAGGAACAGGATAATTAAAAATGAAGGATATAGATATAACTGAGCAATTGGTTATATTTATATCCTTTTTTAGGTTTTATTGTTTTTTGATTTTCTTACAGTATATAAAAAGCATAATTATGCCAAGCAGAAATACCAGCACGACTATGGCTATGGCACAAAGCATAAAGAAATTTTCCGGCAAAAATGTAATAATAGGATCGGTTTTATAATTAAATATCCAGAAATCATTGTTAAATGCAAGTTTGTGGAAGGCAACAAAGACTTTATTGAAGTTTGCGTAAATGAATACAGCCAGAGTAAAAGGAATAATAATTGTAATAAGTCCTCCTACAAGGAGATATTCACAGCTTCTATAGAGTTTTTTATAAAGGAAGATGAGTATAACTGTCGCTATTAATCCTATTATTAAGATAATTTGAAATTCAAGAAAAATAGCTTTCACTTCTTCAAAATGTGTAAGTGCATTTTCTGAAGAAGGAAGGTAAGGGAATTTGAGCTTATCAGGTCCCCAAAATGAGTTATAGTCTATAAGAACATCATAGTTTTCCTTTATTTGATTAAAACTGAGATTGTTTTTGCCTACAAACTTATTAATCATACCATAGTATAAGGGACGAAAGTATAAAACCGCTGTAGCAGAAAAGGCTACAGATACCAGCATTAAAAGTAAAGATATAAAAACAGAAAAAATGGGTTTAAAACAGGTTTTCATTTATACTTCTCCTTGCAAAACTTCGTAATTATGGTAAACTAGATAGTATGACAATATTAGATTTTAACATATTTTTTATAATAGTAAAAGAGAAAGCAGAGAGGATATTTTAAATGAGCAAGAGCATTAAAAACATAGAGGAAGTGAATATACCCCAGGAGTATGAGTTAGTTTTTACTAAGGAACTTAAAGATATAAAGGCACTTGGAATTTACCTTAAACATAAAAAAAGCGGAGCTAGGCTGGCTCTTATTTCCAATGAAGATGAGAATAAGGTGTTTTCAATAGGTTTTAGAACTCCGCCGGAAGATTCTACAGGTGTAGCCCATATAGTAGAACATACTGTACTTTGCGGTTCAAAAAAATATCCTTCAAAAGATCCGTTTATTGAAATGGCAAAGGGTTCGCTGAATACTTTTTTAAATGCCATGACCTATCCCGATAAGACTATTTACCCTGTTGCAAGTTGTAATGACAAGGATTTTAAGAATCTTATGAATGTGTATCTGGATGCGGTTTTTTATCCTAATCTATATACCAACAGAGCTATATTTGAGCAGGAAGGCTGGCATTACGAGCTTGATGAAGAAACAGGGGAGCTTAAGATTAATGGAGTAGTTTATAATGAAATGAAGGGAGCTTTTTCTTCGCCTGATGAGGTGGAGGATTTGCGTGTAAGAGAGGCTCTTTATCCTGATTCTCCTTACGGAATAGAGTCAGGTGGAGATCCTGAGGTTATACCTGAGCTTACTTACGAGAATTATGTGGCTTTTCATAAGCGTTTTTATCACCCTTCAAACTCATATATTATTTTACATGGAAACTTTGATATTGAAGAAAGACTTGATTTCCTTGATAAAGAGTATTTATCAGATTTTGACAAAATAGATCCAAAGTCGGATATTCCTCTTCAAAAGCCTGTAAGCAAAGATTTCACCGATAGCTATTCGATAGCTGAAAGTGAAGATACTAAGGAAAAGACCTTCCTTTCCTACAATGTGGTTACGGGTATTGCTACAGATACCTTTACCATAGGAGCCTTACAGCTTCTAAGATTTGTACTTATGGATGCTCCCGGCGCACCTGTGAAGAAGGCACTTATAGAGGCAGGAATAGGAAAAGAAATATCCTCAAGCCTTTCTATACATATGCTTCAGCCGAATTTTTCCATACATGCAACAGGAACTGAGGCAGAGAGAAAAGATGAGTTTGTACAAATAATAGAAGATACCTTAAAGAAGATTGTAGCAGAGGGAGTGGATGAGAAGAAGCTTACATCCGCAATAAACTATAGTGAATTTAAATATCGTGAACAGGATGCGGGAAGATATCCTGCAGGACTTCTTATCGGAATCAATATGTATACAACCTGGCTCTATGATGACAATATGGTGTTTGACCTTGCAGATGCAGGTCAGAACTTTGATTTGCTCAGAGCCAAGATAGGAACCGGATATTTTGAGGACTTAATAAAGACATATCTGCTTGAAAATGAGCATAAGGTTGTATTTACCCTCGTACCTGAGAAAAATAAAAATGAAAAATTTGAAAAAGAGCTGAAGGAAAAGCTTGAAAAATATAGGGCTTCTCTCAGCGAAGAGGATATAGCTTTACTTAAAGAAAGGGCTGAGAAACTGAGAGCTTTTCAGGAGGAACCTTCTTCGGCAGAAGATATGGAAAAGCTTCCGACTCTTGAAAGAAGTGATATTTCACCGGATATCAAACCACTTAAAAATATTGAAAAAGAGCTGCTTAATGCTCCTTTAATCTGGCATAAGGTAAATACCAATAAGATTATGTATTTAAGGCTTAATTTTGATATAAGTGACATGTCAGCAGAGGAGCTTAAGTATTTTGGTATTTTGTCGGATATTCTCGGTCTTATAGATACTGAAAAAAGAGGGTATTCCGATTATGTCTCAGAAACACTTATGTATACAGGCGGTATCCACACGAATATTGAAGTCTATACAAATAATACTGATAAGAATAAGGTGTTGTTAAACTATTCAGTAAGCTTTAAGTCTTTGGTTTCGCAGGCGGCTATGGGGCTTCCTCTCATCCTTGAAATGCTTTATACCTCTAAGATAAACAAGGAAAGTGATAAGAGAATAGTTGAAATCCTCAGAGAAAACCTGTCCGGAATGGAAATGGATTTTGAGACAAGCGGAGACAGGATGTCAGCACTTATTGCGAAGTCACATTTCTCAGTAGATGCAAGAATGGGTGAAAAACTTTCGGGCTTAAGTTATTATAAATTTGTGAAAAATTTAGCAGAAAATTTTGATTCAGAGAAAGAAGAATTATATAAGAAGTTAAATTCTCTTATTAAAAAATATTTTGTAAAAGAGAGGTTAATCATAAGTCTTACTGTTGATGAAGAAAATTATGATGAGGCAGCAGGCAAGCTTGAAGCGATAGTTAAAGAAATTCCGAACGGAGATAAGACGGGAGAAAGCTTACTCTGTGAAAAAATAAAGCTTGAGATAGATAAGATAAAAGCAAATAAAAAGTCCGGTTTACTGGCAAAAGGCTATACAGCCTCAGGACAGGTTCAGTATGTAAGCAGAGCCGGAAACTTTGTAGATGCAGGCCTTCCTTATACAGGAGTGTTAAATGTACTAAATGTACTTTTAAGTTATGAATATCTTTGGGTAAATGTAAGGGTTAAGGGCGGAGCCTATGGCTGTTACAGCAAGTTTAACAGGAACGGTGATTCAAATTTCTCATCCTACAGAGATCCAAAGCTTATGGAAACTAATGAAGTTTATGAGAACATGGTTCGTTATCTTGAGAACTTTGAAGCTGATGAAAAAGAAGTTACAAAGTTTGTAATCGGAGCGGTTGGAAGTGCCGATATTCCTTTGACTCCTTTTGCGGATGGTGAGAGGTCGTTTAATGCTTATATGAGTGAAATAAACGAAGCTTGTATAAAGAAGTCAAGAAATGAAATGATAAATACTACAGCAGCTGATTTGAGGGAGATGGCAAAATATGTCAAGGCTGTGCTTGATGAAAAGGTTATGGTTGTTGTAGGTTCAGAGGCAAAAATCAAAGAAAATGCGGATAAGTTTGATGAAGTATCAAGCCTATTGTCATAATTAAAATGCAGGGGAGAATGAATGGGAAAATTTAAGTCAGGCTTTGTGACCCTTATCGGGCGTCCTAATGTGGGTAAATCAACTCTTATGAATAACCTTATAGGTCAGAAGATAGCGATTACATCTTCAAAACCTCAAACTACCAGAAACAGAATTCAGACTGTATACACAGATGAGACAGGACAGATTATTTTCTTGGATACACCGGGTATCCATAAGGCTCAGAATAAACTGGGCGAATATATGGACTCGGTGGCAGAAAGAACGCTTTCGGAAGTAGATGTAGTACTGTGGCTTGTAGAGCCGACTACATTTATCGGCAAGGGGGAGCAGCATATTGCGGAGCTTTTATCTGCAACCAAAACCCCTGTTATCCTGGTGGTCAATAAGATTGATACCGTAGAGAAGGGTGAGCTGCTTCCGGTAATTGATAAATACAAGGATATGGTGAACTTTAAAGCCTGTGTACCTGTATCAGCGGCAACAGGTGAAAATAAAGAGGATCTTCTTGAGACTGTATTTGATTTACTTCCCGAAGGACCTATGTACTATGACGAGGATGTGGTTACAGATCAGGCTGAGAGACAGATTACCGCAGAGCTTATAAGAGAACAGGCTCTAAGACGTCTTAAGGATGAGGTACCGCATGGAGTTGCGGTTGTGATTGACAGTATGAAGGAAGAAAAAGATACATCGGTAAGACACAGCCATAAAAATATAATGAACATTGAGGCGACCATTTTTTGTGAAAGAGATTCTCATAAGGGTATAATCATAGGGAAAAAGGGTGCTATGCTAAAGGAAATAGGTACAAATGCAAGGCATCAGATTTCAGACCTTCTTGGAATGAAGGTAAACCTTAATCTCTGGGTTAAGGTAAAGAAGGACTGGAGAAATTCGGATTCTCTTATGAAGAATTTTGGATATAAAGAGGAGTAACCCTTGGCAGATGAAATAGAGGTATCGGGAGTAGTGGTTTCCTGTATGCCCATAGGTGAATATGATAAACGTGTTGTGATTATAACAGCAGAACTCGGAAGGATTCATGCCTTTGCAAGAGGGGCAAGGAGGACTAACAGTAAGCTCCTTGCAGGCACAGATCCGCTTACCTTCGGTACATTTAAGCTTATTTCAGGTAAAAATGCTTATACCTTGGTTGAGGTAAAAATAGTTAATTATTTTAATGAACTTAAAACGGATATAGACAGAGTTTATTACGGGTTTTATTTTTTAGAACTGGCATCATATTTTTCCAGGGAAAATATTGGAGAAAAAAACCTTATAAACTTGATATATATGGCTTTTAAAGCACTTGAAGCAAAGGTGGACAAGCTTACACCGGAGTTTATTAAAGCAATATTTGAGTGGAAAATATTTCAAATAGAGGGTATAATGCCTAGTATAGATGAAGGGATATTTCTTGGTAAAAAACTAAAGCCTTCAACTGTCTATGCAATAAAAATGATTGCTGTTACAGACATAACCAAGCTGTTTTCGTTTGACTTGGAAGCCGAGTCAAAAAGGGAATTTATTAAGCTTGCCGAAGAATACCGGGATTTAAATACCGATATTCAGTTTAAATCTTTGGAAATGATAAGAGAGGTATGAACATGAGAAAAAGAACCCTGTTAGCCTTGGGGTTAGTGACCGCTACAGTTGCACTGTCTTCTTGCAACAGTATGCCAAAAGAGATAAAGGTAGAAGATATTAAAGAGGAAATTCTTTATATGAGGAGCGATGGCAGTGGACAGGTAGCCTATGTGGAGGATTTTAAGGAGAAATATTTAAAGCTTGATGAACTTAAGGGTTATATTACTTCCGAGTTAAGTGCTTACAATAAAAAGTATGGTGAAAAGGCTGCGGTACTCAGTGAAATAGAGTTAAAAGGCGGCAAGGTAAGAGTAGTTCTTACTTTTAAGAGTGCTGAGGTATATACGGCTTTTAACAGTAAAAAGGGAGAGAACAATACAAAATTCCCTACTGTATCCGAGGCATTGTCAGAATTCGGAGAACTTACTTTTACAGAGGCAGGTTCAGAGGGGAACGTAAAAAAGGCAGCAGCGGAAGTTCTTACAGATAAATATAACATAGCGGTAATAGAAGGACCTATGCTTTTCCAGACAGGCAATAAGATTAAATATTATTCAGGCGGTACCCCGGAGGATGAACATCATATAAGAGTTGACGAGGGTAACAAAGCTGTGGTAGTATATTCTAAATGATTGTTAAAAAATAAACAATAAAGTGAATCAGAGAAAGAGAGGTAGACTTATGGAAAAGACAATGGAGAAAATTGTAGCTTTGGCTAAGGCAAGAGGTTTTGTATATCCGGGCTCGGAGATATATGGGGGACTTGCCAACACTTGGGATTACGGTAACCTGGGAGTAGAGCTGAAAAACAATGTAAAGAAGGCCTGGTGGAAAAAATTTATCCAGGAAAGCCCTTACAATGTGGGAGTTGACTGTGCCATTCTTATGAACCCACAGACCTGGGTGGCATCGGGGCATCTTGGAAGTTTCTCTGATCCGCTTATGGATTGTAAGTGTTGCCACGAAAGATTCAGGGCTGATAAGCTCATTGAAGACTTTGCAAAAGAAAAAACAATAACCTTAAGAAGTTCGGTTGACGGCTGGTCAAATGAAGAAATGAAGAGCTTTGTGGATGAGAATGAAATTCCTTGTCCAAGCTGCGGTAAGCATGACTTTACCGATATCCGCCAGTTCAACCTTATGTTTAAGACTTTTCAGGGTATTACGGAGGACAGTAAGGCTGTAGTTTATCTTCGACCTGAAACTGCACAGGGTATCTTTGTAAACTTTAAGAATGTACAGCGTACATCCAGAAAGAAGATACCTTTTGGAATAGGTCAGATAGGTAAGTCATTTAGAAATGAGATTACACCGGGAAACTTTACCTTCCGTACCAGAGAGTTTGAGCAGATGGAACTTGAATTCTTCTGTGAGCCGGGTACTGATATGGAGTGGTTCCATTATTGGAGACAGTTCTGTAAAGACTGGCTTATTTCTCTTGGTATGAAGGAAGAAGAAATGCGCCTGCGTGACCATGATCCTGAGGAACTTTCCTTTTATTCAAAGGGAACTACCGATATCGAGTTCTTGTTCCCATTTGGCTGGGGCGAGCTTTGGGGTATAGCTGACAGAACTGACTATGACCTTGGCAGACACCAGGAAATATCCGGTGAGCCTATGGAATATTTCGATGATGAGAAGAAGGAGAAATACATTCCTTATGTAGTAGAGCCTTCTCTTGGTGCAGACAGAGTAACTCTTGCCTTCCTTTGCGGTGCTTATGATGAGGAAGAGCTTGAGGGCGGAGATGTGCGTACAGTACTTCGTTTCCATCCTTTCCTTGCTCCTGTAAAGGTTGCAGTACTTCCTCTTTCCAAGAAACTTGGTGAAGGAGCTGAAAAGGTATTTGCAGAGCTGTCTAAAGACTGGAACTGCGAGTATGACGACAGAGGTGCTATCGGTAAGAGATACAGAAGACAGGATGAAATAGGTACTCCATTCTGCATTACTTACGACTTTGACTCAGAAACGGACGGTATGGTTACTGTAAGAGACAGAGACAGCATGGAGCAGGAAAGAGTTGCTATATCAGAGCTTAGAAATTATTTCAGAGAGAAGTTTGAGTTTTAATTAAAACATTAAAGTTACAGAGAGGACAAAACCTCTCTGTTTTTACTTATATCTCCTCAAACTCCCTTTCTCAAAACTGTATTCGGGAGTTCTGAGGGGGTATTTTATTTCCTCTTCATAATACCAGGGGTCTTCTTCATGAAGAGGATTTTTAAGAACCTGGAATTCCTGAGCAGGTAAATATCCCTGTGCTAAAAGATAGGCTTTCTTGCCCTCTGCATTTTTACAGATATCTGCAATCATAACTACATGACCGGGACTTCCGCCTCTTATAAATATATCCCCAACCCTTGCTTGCGAAAGCTTTATCTTTTTAGAGGCATAGTCCATATTTAAAGTACCTGAATAAGCAAAAACTATACGCATAAATCTTTTGAAGGAGTCATAGCTGCTATTATTCTTATAAGAAGCAACCCAGGAAATGCTGTTTCCGTTTATGCTTATGGCATAGCCCCTTCTCCATTTATCAAAATCAGCCACAAAGCCGGTTCCGAGAGGGAAAGTAATTTTATTGTATGCCTTATTCTTGTAATAATATTCTCCGTAAATTCTCATAATTGAGTCAGCACATTGTTGCAGGTCTTCATTTTCTATAGGAAGTTTAAAAACTGCTATATGGGCAGACTGATTTCCTTTTTCATTTCCGTTGTATAAAAGTACGGGACTGCCATCAGGCTTTAGTTTGTAATTTCTTAAAAATGCAGAAAAGCTTCCCTTTTTAGCCTTAATCCTCTTATAGCCTTCAGGAGTTAAAATACGTTTAATCAGGGTTTTGCCCGAAGGATTGATAAAGGAAGGTGTTTCATCGGTTGTTTCAGAAATATTTTTTTCCGAACCGGAGTTATCTGCCGGATTTTTAGATGAAGCAGATGTTGTAATTGTATTATCTAAATCGGTAGTATTGGCAGATGATGTGGTTTTTAATGAAGCTTTTGGTGCAGTCTGCCCGCCACATCCAAATAGCATAACAGTAAATGCACAAAGTACGATAATTTTTTTAACCATAATTTTAATTGCTCCTTTCACTTTACTCAAAGCATAAGCAGGTAGTGACAAATTTAACTTATTTTTTAGTTCTTGCGATATAAGGTTACTATAGCTATGATTCACGCAATCCTTAAAAATATCATTATACCGTTTTTATTCTAACATAAAATAAGCAACTATTGAACATTTGGGCTAAAAAGAGTATAATAAAATCAATAAGTTGTGCAGAGATAAAGAGAGCACACCAAAGAAGGAGAGAAATCTTCTGTTTTGGTGTGCTTTTTTAGTTAGCTAGGAAATTCCTCAGGAATTTCACGATAATCAAAATCTATCTAAGGTATGCGAAGTTCTTGGTAGGGAAGTTTGTCTTATGGTACAAATCACAGGTGGAATTTGTGTGAAGCTCATCTTTTAATAAAAGGAGAAACCTATGGAAAATATTATGGGAAGTTATGATGTGGTAATTATAGGGGCAGGAGTAGTAGGTTCTGCGGTAGCCAGAGAACTTTCAAGATATGAGCTTTCGGTGGCTGTACTTGAGAAAGAAGAAGATGTATGTTCGGGTACTTCTAAAGCAAACAGCGGAATAGTGCATGCAGGACATGATGCCAAGCCGGGTTCCAATAAAGCGAAATTCAATGTTGAAGGCAGTAAGATGATGCCTGGGCTTGCAAAAGAACTGGATTTTGAATTTGAAAATAATGGTTCCCTGGTGCTTTGTTTTGACGATGCTGACAGATATAAACTCACGGAACTTCTTGAAAGAGGCAGGGAAAATGGAGTTAAGGAACTTAGAATTATAGAAGGTGATGAGGTAAGAAGGATAGAGCCGGAAGTCACAGATGAAGTTGTGGCGGCTCTCTTAGCTCCTACGGGTGGTATAGTCTGCCCATTCGGACTTACCATAGCACTTGCAGAAAATGCCTGCGATAATGGCGTGGAATTCAGGTTTTTAACCAAGGTAGAGAATATTAAAAAAATAGAGACTGACTTTATTATTACAACGAACAGGGGTGAAATAAGGGCTAAATACATAGTAAATGCTGCCGGAGTATATGCGGATACAATGCATAATTTCGTAAGCAGCCACAAGCTTCAGATAAAGCCTAGAAAGGGTGATTATTGTCTGCTTGATAAAGGGCTTGACGGTTTTGTAAAGCGTACTGTATTTCAGCTACCAAGCAGCAAAGGAAAGGGTATATTGGTTACACCTACCGTACATGGAAATCCGATGCTAGGCCCTACAGCCACTGAAACCGATGATAGGGAAGGAAATGAAACTACTGCAGCAGACCTTGCCTATGTGCTTGAAATGTCAGGGAAGAGCGTAAGGGATGTTCCGTTTAGGCAGATAATAACCTCATTTAGCGGACTGAGGGCAGCAGAAGCAGGGGGTGACTTTGTTATAGGAGAAGCAGATGATTGCGAAGGCTTCTTTGATGCAGCCGGTATTCAATCTCCGGGACTTACAAGTGCACCGGCTATAGGAAAATTTCTGGCTGAACAGATTGCGGATAGGGCAGAAGCTAAGGTCAAGCTTAACTGGAACGGAAAACGTAAAAGAATTGTAAAAGCAGCTCTGCTTCTCGGTGAAAAAAGAGCTGAACTGATTAAAGAGAATCCTAAGTATGGGAAAATAGTCTGCCGTTGCGAAGAAATAAGCGAAGCTGAAATTATAGATGCAATTACAAGGACTCTCGGAGCAACTTCTCTGGATGGTCTTAAAAGAAGGGTTAGGCAGGGAGCAGGCAGATGTCAGGCAGGTTTTTGTACACAGAGAGCTATGGAGTTACTTTCGGAATATGCTCACATTCCGATTGATAAAGTAACAAAGAATGCGCCGGGTTCAGAGCTTTTGGTATCTAAGGAGGACGAATAAATGGAGTGCAGGGATATAGTTATTATAGGAGGAGGTCCGGCGGGGCTTGCAGCAGCCATAGCAGCAAAGAAATCAGGGGTAAATGATGTTCTTATTCTTGAAAGAGACAGTTGTCTTGGTGGAATATTAAATCAGTGCATTCATAACGGATTTGGTCTCCATACTTTTAAGGAAGAACTTACAGGGCCTGAATATGCTGCAAGATATATAGAGAAAGCGACTGAAGAAAATATTCCATATAAGCTAAATACCATGGTTTTAAGCATAAGTGACAAACTTGAAATTGCTGCTGTAAATGAAGAAGATGGACTTATAAACATAAAAGCGAAGGCAGTTATTCTGGCTATGGGCTGTAGGGAAAGGCCGAGAGGGGCACTAAATATACCGGGTTTTAGACCGGCCGGTGTGTATTCGGCAGGCACAGCTCAGCGCCTTATAAATATAGAAGGACAACAGGTTGGAAAAGAGATTGTTATACTTGGTTCGGGTGACATAGGACTTATTATGGCAAGGCGGATGACTCTTGAGGGAGCGAAGGTAAAGCTGGTAGCCGAACTTTTACCGTATTCGGGAGGTCTCAAGAGAAATATAGTTCAGTGCCTTGATGATTTTGGAATACCTCTCCTCTTAAGTCATACGGTAGTTAAGATTCATGGTAAAAAGAGGGTGACAGGTGTAACTATAGCTAAGGTTGGAAATGACAGAAAGCCTGTTGCAGGAACTGAGGAATATTATACTTGTGATACCTTGCTCTTATCAGTGGGACTTTTACCTGAAAATGAGCTTTCAAAATCAGCAGGAGTTGAGCTTAGCAATATTACTGGAGGACCAGTTGTAAATGATAGTCTCACTACAAGTGTAGAAGGAATCTTTGCCTGTGGCAATGTACTTCATGTACATGACCTTGTTGACTTTGTATCCGAAGAAGCGGCAATAGCCGGAGAAAATGCAGCAGAATATGTACTTAATCAGGTTGTCTGCAGTAGCCCGGATAGTGTAAGAACATTAATTTCTGATCTAAATAATGTAAAAGTAAGCAATGAATTTAAAGCAGTCTGTAATATATCAGAAAATAAGCAGGATTATATAAATATAAAGGCTGAAAATGGCGTAAGATACACAGTTCCTCAAAAAGTCAATGTTATGTCTATGAAGGACAGGCTTAAGGTACGTTTTAGGGTGGGAGACGTGTATAAAGATAAATTTATCTCGGTATATGCAGGAGATGAGAGGATTATTCATAAAAAGAAGAAGATACTGGCGCCGGGTGAAATGGAAGAAGTTTTGCTTGAAAAAGTTAAACTTAAAGCTATAGACGGACTTTCAGGTATCAGAGTTTGTCTGGAGGAGGACTGATATGGAAAAAAGAGAATTGACCTGTATTTCCTGTCCTATGGGCTGTCAGATGACAGTATCTGTGGAAAAAGGGGAGATAAAAGTAACAGGAAATAACTGTAAGCGGGGAGAAATATATGCCAAAAAGGAAGTAACCGATCCGAGAAGAGTGGTGACATCATCTGTCAGGGTGAAGAACGGTGAGCTTATGAGGGTGTCTGTAAAGACGGAAACTGATATACCTAAAGATAAGATATTTGATTGTATGGCAGATATTTTTAAGGCTGAAGTTGTGGCTCCCGTGAAAATTGGAGATATTATTATAGAAAACTGTGCGGGAACCGGGATTGCAGTAGTTGCAACAAGAAATGTGGGAAAGAGATAAAACTATATTTTTTGAAAGATTTTCCGGCTTGTAAATCTATTTAAAAACTGTTACAATAAAACTGATGTTTGGGATATAGAAAGTGTCAATATTTACATTTAGGAGAAAGCCGCTATGAGAAAAATGAAAACAAGTTTACTCGTTCTTCTTTCTGTCATTGGGATAGTTTTTGCAGGAACCGGACTGAAAGATTTTAACCCGTTAAAAAATATCAGTAATGTAAAAACTTATGCTGAGACAGAGTCTAAAAGCAGTATTGACATTAAATCAATACCTGAGTACAGTGGGACTCCTTATGTAGTAATTAATGGCGGGAAACCTTCATTTTCGGAAAAAGACAAGGAAAGAGTCGAAGAATACAGTGAGTTGGATAAGTACGGAAGATGCGGAACAGCTTTTGCCAATGTAAGTAAAGAGCTTATGCCAACCAAGCCAAGAGAGTCTATACGTGAGGTACGTCCAAGCGGCTGGCATACAGTTAAGTATGAAAAAATAATAGAAGACAGATACTTATACAACCGTTGTCACTTGATTGCTTATAAGCTGGCCGGTGAAAATGCCAATGAAAAAAATCTTATAACCGGTACCAGATACTTCAATGTAGAAGGAATGCTTCCTTTTGAGGACGAGGTTGCAGACTATGTAAATGCAACAGGAAATCATGTGCTTTATAGAGTAAGACCGATATTTAAGGGAAGTGATTTAGTTGCACGCGGTGTTCAGATGGAGGCAGAGTCTGTAGAGGATAACGGAAAAGGAGTCTCCTTTAACGTATACTGTTACAATGTACAGCCGGGAATCAGGATTAACTATAAAGACGGAAGTAGCCAACCTGAAAGCGAGGTAGTGGCAAATAAGAATAAACAAAGTAAAAAGGAAAATGACCGTAAGTCTAAAAAATCTAAGAAGGTAGTGGTTGATAACGGAGTAAAAGTAAGTGTCCATTATATTGCCAATACTAATACTAAGAAATTTCATCTGAGTACCTGCAGGAGTGTAAAGTTGATGAAAGCTAAGAATATGTATAAGTCTGACAATAGAAAAGAACTTATAGACAGTGGGTATGTACCTTGTAAAATATGCAGGCCTTAATGCGCTATAGGACGGCTTGCACATATTTTCAGGAATTAAAAGATAATGAATACTGCTGAAACTTGTGTCATAGTATATTAAAAATGAAAAATAGTCCGCATACCTTTGTAAAGTTTTGCTAAAATTTTAAAAAATTAAAAATATCCTTGAAATTTAACTGCAAAAGTAGTAGTATAGCGGTTATACTAAAAAAGACAAATGTTCGCGTCTGAAAGACAAGGAGAATAAATATGGAAAAGTTAAAAGTAGGTGTGCTTGGTGCAACAGGTATGGTAGGTCAGAGATTTCTTTCTCTGCTTGAAAACCATGAATGGTTTGATGTAGTCTGTGTAGCTGCATCTCCAAGAAGTGCAGGAAAGACTTATGAAGAGGCCGTAGGAAGCAGATGGAAGCTGGATACTCCTATGCCTGAGAAGGTAAAGGGTTTAATAGTAGATAATGTAAATGACGTTGAAAAAGTCAGTGCTAAGGTTGATTTTGTATTTAGTGCGGTAGATATGACTAAAGACGAGATTAAGGCTATAGAGGAAGCTTATGCTAAGACTGAGACTCCTGTAGTTTCTAATAACTCAGCTCACAGATGGACACCTGATGTGCCTATGGTGGTACCTGAAATCAACCCTGAACATCTTGAAGTAATTAAGTTTCAGCAGCAGAGACTGGGAACTAAGAAAGGATTTATTGCAGTTAAGCCGAACTGCTCAATCCAGAGTTATACACCTGCACTCCATGCGCTTAAAGAGTTTAACCCTGTAAGAGTAGTAGCAACAACTTATCAGGCTATTTCCGGTGCGGGCAAGAACTTTAGTGATTGGCCTGAAATGGTTGGCAATATTATTCCTTATATCGGCGGTGAGGAAGAAAAGAGTGAGCAGGAACCTCTTCGTATTTGGGGACATATTGAAAACGGAGTTATAGTTAAGGCTGAGGCTCCGCTTATTACAACCCAGTGTATAAGAGTACCTGTGCTTAACGGACATACAGCAGCTGTATTTGTGGATTTTGAAAAGAAACCTTCCAAGGAAGAAATGATAGCAAAATGGAAAAGCTTTAAGGGACTTCCGCAGGAGCTTGAACTTCCGAGTGCTCCAAAGAATTTCATTCAGTATCTTGAGGAGGATAACCGCCCTCAGGTGGCTCTTGATGTAGATTATGAGAGAGGAATGGGAGTTTCTTTGGGAAGGCTTCGTGAAGACAGCCTTTTCCAATATAAGTTTGTGGGACTTTCACACAATACCCTAAGAGGAGCAGCGGGCGGAGCTGTGCTTATAGCTGAGCTTCTTGTTAAGCAGGGAAGAATTGAGAAGAAATAAATAGAATAATTGTTTGTGTTATAGCTAAACCGATTGATTAGTCTGAGATTGACTTTCAATCGGTTTTTTGCGTATAATTTAATACAAGTGTCAAAAGTATAAAAATTGCACTAATTATGGAGTTGTAAATACAGACTATGGATAAGAACAAGAAAAAAAGAAAACATGATATTATTTTGGGGCTGATTTTGCTGTCAGTCGCTTTAATATTATTTGTTATAGATTTAACAAATGTTTCCTCGGATACCGGAAATAAGAAAGTAGTTGTATCTGTTGATGGAAAGAAAATAGCGGAGTATCCGCTTAAAAAGGATGCAACGTATGAACTTAGCGGCTCTCATTTGGGAACCAATACCCTTGTGATAAAGTCAGGAAAAGCTTATATTTCCGAAGCAAGCTGCCCTGACAAACAATGTATGAAACAGGGAAAAATAAGCAGGGCAGGAGAAATGCTGGTCTGCCTTCCAAACAGAGTCGTAGTTAAGATAGTCGATAGCAAAGAAGATGAACCGGTTATAGACGGAGTTTCAGGTTAGGAGGATACTGTGGCAAAAAGAGTTTCACTTTACGGAATACTTGTAGCATTGGCTTTTATAGCAAGCTATATAGAGGTGCTTATTCCGTTTAACTTTCATGTGCCCGGTATGAAGCTTGGATTGGCCAATATAGTTGTACTTATAGCCCTTTATACCGGAGGAGCAAGGGCAGGAATTACGGTTTCTGTAATTAGGATAATCTTAGTTGGATTTACCTTTGGGAATCCTTACAGTGCAATTTATGGGCTTTCAGGTGGGATTTTAAGCTTTGTGGTTATGCTTCTCCTTAAAAAAACAGATTTCTTTGGAATAGCCGGAGTCAGTATGGCGGGAGGAGTGGCGCACAATATAGGTCAGCTTTTTTGTGCAATGGTATTATTAAAACTTCCGGCAGTATTTTCCTATCTTTCCTATCTTATGTTTATAGGAATTATTACAGGAGCATTGATAGGAATTATTGTGGAAGAAGTATTGAAGAGGGTGGTAAAAGTCAGGACAATATAATTATAAAAAACAACTTTATAGGACATTGTTAAAATACTGATATAAATATTGATTGTTCAAGTTTAAAAAATGGAAAATAAATGATATCATATTAAAAGGAGAAACATGATGGAAACCCGGTATTATGAAGTGGTTAGTATAGACGGTGATTATGCAAATCTTAAGAGAATTGACATTGAGTCAGATGATGTAAAACTTGTTGCAAGGGCTCTGCTTCCGGAAGAAATATCAGAGGGAAGCAAGCTTAAATATGAAATGTTTGAATATATATTGGAGTAGGGATTATGAATATACAGATTTTTGGAACTAAGAAATGCAATGATACTAAAAAAGCAGAACGTTATTTTAAGGAACGGGGAATAAAATATCAGTTTGTGGATATGAAAGAAAAAGGTATGAGTAAGGGGGAATTTACTTCTGTTGCCGAGAAAAACGGTGGAGTGGATAATATGCTAAACCCTGATGCAAAAGATAAAGATGCGTTGGCGCTCATAAAAAATATTGCGGATGAGGATAAGCTTATAACCATTCTTGAAAACCAACAGGTGATTAAAACCCCGATTGTAAGAAATGGCAGGCAGTCCACTCTTGGCTATCAGCCGGATGTATGGAAGGCTTGGGAATAGAGGAAAAAGTTAACAAATTCATAAGATAATGTTAATATTGCAGTGATTGAAAAAACAGCCCCTCTATGATAAAATTATCGTATTATTTAATAAAAGGAAGGTAATAAATATGAAGAGATTGGTAAAGAGTCCTGATAGAAGATTACTTGGTGTATGTGGCGGAATAGCAGAATATTTTGACTTAGATCCAAATGTTGTAAGGATTCTTTGGGTAGTTTTCTGCTTGCTTGGCGGAAGTGGGGTTCTTGCTTATATTATTGCAGCATTAATAATGCCAAATGAGTAAGATTTAATCAAAGTGAAAAAAGAGAATAGTTAGATTATATGTGCTATGCTAATGCCTATACACTCTTTGTTTATCTAAGAGATTATAGGCTATTTTTGAAATCAGCAAAAATACCATAATGTAAAAGAATTTTGACACGAATTTTTAACAATGTACAAGTGATTTGATAGACGTTTTGATACACAAACAATAAAATAAATGTATCAAAAAACATATCGATAGGAGAAAGGATAATGGAAATAGGGAGCAAAATTAAAAAATCAAGAACTGAAGCTGGCTTCACTCAAGAACAGGTAGCTGAATCTCTTGGTGTCAGCAGACAGACAATATCCAATTGGGAAAATGAGAAATCATATCCGGATATTATCAGTGTGCTTAAGATGAGCGACTTATTTAAAGTTAGCCTTGACTATCTACTGAAAGGAGAAACGTCTATGAATAGTTATGTTGAGTATCTTGATGAAAGTACAAATGTGGTAAAGAGTAAAACAAGGTTATCTAAAATAATCTTAATTGTTTCGTATTTGATTGTGTGGGCGATTGCAATCATTGCGTTTTGGTTCTTTTTAGATCCGGGTGATGCAATGGGATACTCCCTTATGTACCTGTGGATTATACTGCCTACAACTACATTTGTTGTATCTATGTTGATTGGTAAAAATAATTTCTGGGGTAAAGCTAAATGGTTTACATCCGTTGGATTCGGAATTATGTATATGTTATCGGAATATGCTACATTTTCTATGGCAAATAATGTTAGCTTCGGTAAGATAAATGTTCCGCAATTTTCAATGGTTACTGCCGGGATTATTATTTCCTTAATTGGTCTCGGTATTGGACATTTAATATATGTCATTGGTAAAAAAAGAAAGGTAAACGAAAAGTAATAAATGTATTGATTCGGGGCTGCTTTTTGATTATTAAAAGCAGCCCCGTTGCTTTAGAAATCATCATTATCAGAATCATCTTCCCAACCGGAGTTGAAATGTAGCTCTCCGGTATCCATATCCATAGATATATTGTCGCCAATTCGTATATGAATATCGCCATCTGAGTCGATTCCCATATTTTCAGAAGTCTGATAGATGAAATCTCCGTTATCATAATTAAAAATAGGATTATACATGTTTAACCTCCTTTTCTGTGTAAAGTTTCTGAATAGATTCGTAGGTATAGTTTAATTCATTAATCAAGAACTGTACTTCAGAATCAGATGATTTAGCAGTTATATGAACAACATTGGTTATAAAGCCTTTGATTGCTTCTGTTCCTATGAGGCATGGATACGTAAAAGCAACAAAATCTATGTCCGGATATAGGTATAGGTCTCTAGTTGCCTCTGCTTTTATGAACTGTTTCGTATATGTGTTAGAAAGTTTTAAGCGTTCATAATAAGTGTTGCAATATTTCGTGCTTTCATTGATTGCTTTATTCAGTAAATTCAAAACATCTCTATTGTGCTTTATTGTCTTTTCTATAAAGTAAGAAACATTCTGTTTTTTCTGTTTAATCATTCGCTCAAGCAATACCCCGGCATAAGGAAAGATGAATGTGTTTTTTTCACCTCTATAAGCGGATTCTATAGTGAATGGTTCAAAGAAGTATGAAAGAGTTGTGTCTGTACATAATGCGAGGCTAGTTATAAATTGTTCAGTATTCTTTGACTGTGGCAGTTTGTATTCATGAGGATGCCATCCGTATAAATGGGACAGTTTATAAAGCATAGGTACTTCACGTGCATGTAAACGATCTAACATATCAAAATCTTTATTCTTTATTGCCAAAGCCATCAGCTTAAAACGAAGGTCATCCTTTTCTTTTAACCATAGATCTAAGTTGTCTGTATGCCCAATATCTCTTCGCTTAATACTTGTTCCGGCACCGAAACAAGCGCCATATCCACCGAAGCTCTCGTGATATTCTTGTTTGTCATCTCCCACAAACCAAATATATTTGGAATCTAAGAGATACTTAAGAAGGGGATAATTGCCTGCTTCCAGAGCATAATCAATGACAGTTTTATTATATTCATCAGGATTTAAAAACAATTTATCTTTTCTTTGAATATAGTCTTCCCAATCTTTTGGATTATCTGAATGAGCAATAGAGTAATTAGTTACATGGTTTGATGTTTCTGTGAAAGAAGTTCCGGCACTGACAAGATTTTCGATAGATACCCCGAGAAGCTCTGCAAAAATAGGAAGATCTTCTATCTGAATCCATTTGTTTCCCTTGGTTATCTGACATATACGGTTTTGAATGTTTGGAATTGCATCCGCATCCGCATAACCATATCGAGTTTTTAAATACTCTATACCAAACCGGCGTGCACTTTTGAATCTGCTTTCACTTATAAGGTCTGCGATATGATGACCTATTTCTTTTTTATCTACAGTAAACACGATTTTTACCTCCTTATAACAGTATTATACTTACACCTATATTAAAAAGATATATCTATTTGGTATATGTATTTTGCATATAAAATTACTTCACTAAAAAATATATGCAAAAAGCATACAATATAAAAGTCTGAGATAATATGAAAAACCAAAACTATTGTGAAATAAAAATTAAAATGGTATAATAAATAAGTTATATTTAGCATATTTTATATTACTACAACAGATGCTGAAAAAATAGGGAAATTGACTTAGTGGCTGATGCCACAGAAAGCCCGTAAAACAAAGAAAAATCGAAGGAGATATAATATATATGAAACTGGGAATCGTAGGCCTGCCGAATGTAGGCAAAAGTACATTATTTAACTCATTAACCAAGGCGGGGGCTGAATCGGCAAACTACCCATTCTGTACCATTGATCCGAATGTAGGCGTGGTTGCGGTACCTGATGAACGCCTTAATGTGCTTGGAAAGATGCATAATTCGGGCAGAATAGTGCCTGCGGCTATTGAATTTGTAGATATAGCGGGACTTGTAAAGGGAGCATCCAAGGGAGAAGGACTTGGAAACCAGTTCCTTGCAAATATAAGAGAAGTAGATGCTATAGTTCACGTAGTAAGATGCTTTGAGGATACCAATATTATCCATGTAGAAGGTTCTATTTCACCTGGCAGAGACATAGAGACTATTAATCTTGAGCTTATATTTGCCGATATAGAAGTGCTTGAAAGAAGAAAAAGCAGGGTAGCTAAGTCTGTAAGTGCGGATAAGATATACAAAAAAGAACTTGATATGATAGTAAGGCTAATGGCTTTCCTTGAAGCCGGCAATCTTGCAAAGGCTTTTGAAAGAGAAGATGAGGACGAAGAAAAATTCTTTGCTGAATACAATCTCCTTACAGCAAAGCCTGTCATTTATGCGGCAAATGTAAAGGATGATGACTTGGCTGATGACGGAGCAAACAATCAGTATGTAAAAGAAGTAAGAGATATAGCTGCAAAAGAAGGCTCAGAGGTATTTGTGGTATGCGCACAGATAGAACAGGAAATATCAGAGCTTGATGATGAGGATAAAAAGAGCTTTTTGGAGGACTTGGGACTTTCTGAGTCAGGTCTTGAGAAGTTAATAAAAGCAAGTTATAAGCTTCTTGGACTTATAAGCTACATTACGGCAGGAGAAATGGAGACTAAGGCCTGGACTATAACAGCCGGCACCAAGGCTCCTCAGGCGGCGGGAAAAATTCATACAGATTTTGAACGCGGATTTATCAGGGCAGAGGTAGTCAGCTATGATAATCTTATAGCTTGCGGAAGTATGGCCGCTGCTAAAGAAAAGGGACTTGTAAGAAGTGAGGGCAAGGAATATGTTATGAATGACGGAGACATAGTTCTTTTCCGCTTTAATGTATAAGGAGATTGCCTATGTTTGCATTAGATGCGATTTCTTTTCCAAATCTTGGTATAACAATTGAGAATCTTCCTAAGAGTATATCTGTGTTTGGAAGGTTTGATATAGCTTTTTATGGAATAATAATAGGAATAGGTATAGCCCTGGGTTATATAGTTGCAAGTTTTCAGGCAACCAGAACCGGTCAGGATAAGGAAGTTTATCTTGACTTTGCCATGTATGCGGTAATTATTTCCATAATTGGGGCAAGAATATACTATGTGGTATTTTCTTGGGATGATTATAAGGATGATCTTGTACAGATATTTAATCTGAGAGCAGGCGGACTTGCTATTTACGGAGGTGTTATAGGTGGTGTAGCTACAGCCTTTGTATACTCAAAAATTAAGAAAATGAAGTTTACTTTGCTTGCAGATACTGCCTGTGCAGGACTTCTAACGGGACAGATTATAGGACGCTGGGGAAACTTCTTTAACAGAGAAGCTTTTGGTGATTACACTAATAATTTGCTGGCAATGCGTCTTTCTACCTATGATGTTTCACAAAATGCAATAACGAGGAAGATGCTTGAAATGGCGGAAGAAGGAGGTTATGTCGGCTTTGTTCAGGTACACCCTACCTTCCTGTATGAATCGGTTTGGAATTTGTTTATTCTTATAATAATACTGATATATACAAAACATAAGAAGTTTGAGGGTGAACTTTTCCTGATTTACATGGGCGGCTATGGTCTTGGAAGAGCATTTATAGAAGGACTGAGAACAGATCAGCTTACTATCGGTAATACAGGAATAGCCGTATCACAGGTATTGGCGTTCTCATTATTTATAATAAGCACAATTATAATAGTATATAAGAGGATTACTTTTAAGAAAAAAATAAAAAAATAAATAATTATTTAAGAAACAGAAAGTCTTCAAATTCCCTTAAAATAAGGGATTGAGGGCTTTTTTGTATTTTAAAATGCTTATAACAGAACATGTGTATTGTTGCAAAAATGTTAAATTTATAATAAAATGTAACAAAAGTGGAGTAAAGTGGTGACTAAGATATAGAAAGTGGTTTAAAAGGGAGGAGGTGTTCTTATGTTTACCGGTTCTTATGAGCATACAGTAGACGCTAAGGGCAGGCTCATCGTTCCTTCCAAGTTCAGAGAAGAACTTGGAGAAAAATTCATTATCACTTTCGGACTTGACGGCTGTTTATATATGTATCCCATGAATAAATGGGAGGATTTTGTCAACCAGCTCTCTACTCTCAGAGGAGACAAGGACAGCAGAGCATTGCAGAGATATTTTTTGGCTTCTGCGGTTGAGAGCGAGATAGATAAACAGGGAAGAACACTGTTGCCTGCAACACTTCGTGAAAAGGTAAATATTGAAAAGAATGTTATGATAGTCGGAATGATGGGAAAAATAGAAATATGGGATAAAGAGCTTTGGGACAATAATAATGCGGAATTTGGAGACATCAATGAAATAGCGGAACGCCTTGCAGAATACAATCTGAATTTTATGTGATGCTTCTAAACTGAATGAAGAAATATTAAGATAAGGCTGATTATAGAGGGTGTTATTTGAAAGGAGGAATATGTTTATGAGTGAAAACATAGAGTTTAAACATATTCCCATAATGCTGGAAGAGGTTATAGAGGGACTGGACATAAAGCCAAACGGAATATATGTAGACGGAACTTTGGGTGGCGGAGGTCATTCTTATGAAATTGCTAAAAGGCTTGTAAGTGGCGGAAGACTGATTGGTATAGATCAGGATGAGGCTGCAATAAAGGCTGCCGGTGCCAGACTTTCGGAGTTTGGTGACAGAGTTATTATAGTAAGAAGCAATTATGCTCAGATGGTGAGTGTATTGCAAAGTTTAGGCATAGAACAGGTAGATGGAATACTCTTAGATTTGGGAGTTTCTTCTCATCAGCTTGACAATGCGGAAAGAGGCTTTTCATATATGGAAGATGCCCTTCTTGATATGAGAATGGACAGAAGGCAGGAAAAGACTGCCAGAGATATAGTGAACTATTACAGTCAGGCTGAACTCACCCGTATAATAAGGGATTATGGAGAAGATAGATTTGCTGCTAAAATCGTAGCTAAAATAATAGATTTCAGAGAAAATAAACCGGTTGAAACCACCGGAGAATTGGCAGAGATTATTAAATCGGCAATTCCCGTAAAATACAGACTGACCGGAGGGCATCCCGCAAAGCGTACCTTTCAGGCTATCAGAATAGAGCTTAACAGGGAGCTCGGAGTTTTGGAGGAATCGATCGAAGGGATGCTGGATATACTTTCGGACGGAGGAAGAATGGCAGTTATTGCTTTTCATTCTTTGGAGGACAGAATCGTAAAATCCGCTTTTAAGAAAGCAGAGTCACCTTGCACCTGCCCGCCTGATTTTCCAATATGTGTTTGCGGCAAAAAATCAAAAGGGTTTGTAGCTTCGAGAAAACCTTTAATACCGTCTGATGAGGAAACGGAAAGGAATCCGAGAGCAAAGAGTTCTAAACTTAGAATCTTTGTCAGAAAGAGAGAAGAGAATGAGTGAAAAAAGAAATGTAAGAAGTATAAAAAGAGACAGAAGTCTGACCAATGGCTCGATGGCATTAAATGTAAGGAGTAGTGCTCTCCCTAAAAGAAGATATTTGCCGGAAAGACAGCCGGAAACAGTAAAGGCACCTAAAAAGCAAATAGAAAGATATGCCGGTATGGGGGCTGCACCTTCCATTGATTTTTTTGGCTTTGCAGGCTTTATGATTGTAGCGGCTTTGCTTGTGGTTATCAGTATAGGCTATATAAGGGTTTACAATGAAGTTAAGCAGACTGAAATTGAGACCAGGGCTATAAACAGGGAAGTAAACAGTCTTAAAATAACAAATGATAATATTGAAAACGCTTTGTATAATGACATTGATTTGGAAAATATAAGGAAAGTGGCTATTGAAAAGTATGGCATGGTATATCCTTATGAAAATCAGGTGGTGACATATAAAAGTGTGACTAACGGCTATGTAAGGCAGTATGGTGACCTAAAGGGGAATGAATCATTGAGCCTTATTGAGAAGATATTAAGAGTAGTTAATGCCGAATAGGAGTTATAATGTCGGGAAGAGTAAACAATACTGATAGACGGCGGAGAGCCGGCAGGAAAAATACACGTAAAAAGCGTGGAATGACAATTAAGAAAAAGATTTTAATGACAGCCGGAATATTTGCTTTAGCCTTTGTGGGAATATCTATCGCAGTAATAAATGTAGCACATGGAAAGGGAGACGGATATAAAAAGAAATATTTATCACAGCAGACTTACAGCAGCAATCCTATAATAGCAAAAAGAGGAGATATACTGGACAGACGTGGCGTAGCTCTTGCCAAGTCTGTTTTGGTGTATAATTTTGTTTTAGAGCCAAAAATAATCTTAGCTAAAGAAGAGGATTATAAAGAGCCTACTATTAAATTTGCAAGCGAATATTTTGGTATTTCTGCGGATGAGCTTAAACAGATAATTGAAAAGAATCCTGATTCAATGTATCAGGTAGTAAAAAAAGAAATAAGTTTTGATGAGAAAGAGAAATTTGTTGCGGCTGTAAATGAATTTAATAAAAGAGATACCAAGAAGGAAAAAGAAGATACAGCCAAAGATATGGTAATGGGCTATAATTTTGAGGGTTACTACAAAAGAACCTATCCTTTGAAAACTGTAGCCAGCGATGTTGTCGGTTTTACTTACTCAGGAGATACTGCTGAATGGGGGATAGAGGGATATTACAATTCAAAGCTGAATGGAAAAAATGGTGTAAGATATGGTTACTTTAACTCTAATTTAGAGTTGGAGGAAACCGAAATTGAAGCTAAAAACGGATTAAATATTGTAACAACAATAGATTCCGATGCACAGAAGCTTACAGAGGATATAATCGCAAATTATCAGAAAACCGAAGGTGCCCAAAATGTAGGTATTATTGTTATGAATCCAAACAATGGTGAGATTTATGTTATGGCTTCAAACAAAGGTTATGATTTAAATAATCCGAGAGATCTGAGCCCATATTTCAAACAGTCTGAAATAGATGCCATGAATGAAGACAGGAAGTTGGAAGAATTAAGCCGTATATGGAAAAATTACTGCACCAGCGATATATTTGAACCGGGTTCAACTTTTAAACCGTTTACTGTAGCGGCCTGCCTTGAAAAAAATGTAATTAAACAGAATGATACATTTTACTGTGACGGCTTCGAAGATGTTATGGACAGAAGAATACGTTGTGTAAAAAGGGACGGACATGGAATGATATCTTTATCAAAAAGTCTGGAACAGTCCTGTAATGATGTAATGATGCAGATTGTAAGAAAACTTGGCAAAAAAGATTTTGCGAGATATCAGAATCTGTTTGGAATAGGCAGCAGAACAGGAATAGATTATCCGGGAGAGACAACAGGTCTTGCTTATAATGAGGAACAGTTAAACCCTGTAGAACTTGCAACCAGCAGCTTTGGACAGGGAGTATCTGTGACAATGATCCAGATGGCAGCGGGTTTTTCATCCATTGTAAACGGAGGGACATACTATAAACCGCATCTTGTAAAAGAATTGGTAAATGATGCAGGAGTTGTAGTTGAGAAGAATGAACCGGTAGTTATGAAGAAGACTGTGACAAAGGATACTGCTGAATTTATACAGAAAGCCCTTTATGAAACAGTTGAAAACGGTACGGGCTGGAGAGCCAAAACAGCCGGTTATAAACTTGCCGGTAAGACAGGAACTGCACAGAAACTGGATAATGTAAACGGAAAAATGGTAAGATCGGAGACCAATTATGTTCTGTCTTTCATAGGCTGTGCGCCTTATGATAATCCGCAAGCTGTAGTTTATGTGGTTGTGGATCAGCCTCATATAGCAGATCAGACGGCCACAGGAATAGCATCTGCACTGGCTCATGAGGTTGTAGAAAAAGTATTTAAGGTTCTCGGTGTTTATCCAGAAAAAGTTAAGGAGTAATTAAAATGTTCTCATTAAGTATATTTTTACCTGCATTTATTTCATTTATACTTACGGTAATTCTCTGTCCAGTTTTTATACCGGTTCTGCACAAAATGAAGTTTGGACAGTTTGTAAGGGAAGAAGGACCGGAGAGCCATTTAAAAAAGGCAGGCACACCGACTATGGGCGGAATAGTTATGCTTGCTGCATTTACAGTCACAGGGCTTGCATATATGATGAATGAGCCACAGTTATTTCCTGTAATATTACTTACTGCCGGTTTTGGCTTCATAGGTTTTTTGGATGATTATATCAAGCTTGCCAAAAAACGTTCTCTGGGACTTAGAGCCTGGCAGAAGTTAGGATTGCAGATTGTATTGACAGCGGTATTCGCTTATATTATTATGAATAACTATCCTGAGCTTACTAAAATTGTAATTCCTTTCACTAAGGGAAATGTTGTTTGGGATCTCGGTGTATTATTTGTACCATTTGTATTTATTACAGTACTCGGAACAGTGAACGGTGCTAATTTTACAGATGGACTTGATGGACTTGCAACTACGGTAACGCTTATAATTGCAATGTTTTTTGCGGTGCTTTCCGTAAGAATCGGCTCTCCTGTTTCGGATACGGCTATGATAATGATAGGAACACTGCTTGGTTTTCTTATATTTAACACTTATCCGGCCAAGGTATTTATGGGAGATACAGGTTCACTCGCGCTTGGCGGCTTTGTAGCTGCACAGGCTTTTATGCTTAAGGCGCCGTTATTTATAATTATAGTGGCATTTATTTATCTTGCAGAGATATTATCTGTTATGATTCAGGTGAGTTATTTTAAGCTTACACATGGCAAGAGAATATTCAAAATGTCACCTATTCATCACCACTTTGAACTCTCTGGTTTTGAAGAAACAAGAGTTGTGGCGATGTTTGCTGTTGTAACAATAATTTTATGTTTTGTTGGATTTATTGCGTTATAGATATGAGTAAGGATGGTTGGTGATGGTATGGAAAAAGTGGTAAGGACTAAAAAAGGCAAAAGTAAAAATCGTAAAATCGGAATGAGATATTATGATTTTAATCTTGCCTTTCTTATCCTTTTCGCTTGTGCAATCGGATTGATAATTATATATAGTGCCAGTGCATATATTGCAAAAAGTAAGAATCTTGAATCAACATATTTTTTAAAGAGACAGTTAATAACCATAGGAGCCGGATTTGGTCTTATGATATTATTTTCTTTTATAAATTATAAATGGTTTAAATTTAGAGTAAAATTACCTATTCCGAGGTTTTTAAGGGCTTTATTACATAGAAAATCATTTGTTATATCTCTGCCCGGAACCCTGCTTGTAGGGATGACAGTTTTACAGGGATATACGAGTTTTCTTGCACCTATACATAATGGGGCAAGGAGATGGCTGGTAGTTGGAGGATTTACCTTTCAACCTTCAGAGTTGGCAAAGTTTGTTGTTATAATTTTTGGTGCTTATATTTGTTCAAGAAAGCCAAAAGAGATAAATACATTTTGGGGTTTTATAAAGGCTATGCTATATGTTACGCCTCTGATTGCTCTGATTCTGAAGGAAAACCTGAGTGCTGCCATAATAGTTACTGCGATATACGGTGTTATAATTTTTGTTAATGCAAAAAAAACGTTGCCTTATTTTGTTTTGGCAGGAATTGCAGGGGTAGCCGTAAAAGTCGGAGTAAAATTCTTTGGTGGATATAGAAGTGATCGTTTTGAAATTTTGGAAAATGTAGAAACGAGTGAAAAAGGACAGCAGATTTTACAGGGACTGTATGCCATAGCATCGGGCGGATTGTTTGGCAAGGGACTTGGCGGCAGTGAACAGAAGTATGGAAGAGTTCCGGAGGCCTACAATGATATGATTTTCACAATTATTTGTGAAGAGTTTGGTTTATTCGGAGGTCTTGCAATTATACTCTTATTTGCGCTTATTCTTATAAGAATGTTTGTGGTCATTATGAATGCCAAAGACAGGTTTGGTGCCTTGGTAGGTGTCGGAATAATGTCACAGATAGGTATACAGGTGGTGCTGAATATTTTGGTGGTTACCAGTGTTATACCTTCAACCGGTGTTATTCTTCCTTTCATAAGCTTTGGAGGAACGGCCGTTATAATTATGCTGTTTGAGATAGGGATATTTTTAAATATATCATGGAAAATAGAGTATAAGAACAGGTTGCTGGCAAAACGTGCGGGGAAATATTATAATAATAACAGGACTTTGAGTTTGAGATGACAGATATTAAAGTTAGAATAACCGGGAGTATATATGCGTAATAAGATTAGAATAATTTTTTTAATATTTTTTATACTTATACTGACAGCTTCCGGGGTTATTATGTCTTCAACTCTTGAGGAGGTGAAAGTAAAAGGAAATACGTATTATACGGAAGAAAAACTTAAGAATGAATTAAAAAAATATTATATAGGCGGTAATACAATATTAACATATTTTAAAATTAAATATGATAAAAGTATAACAATTCCTTTTGTTGACGAACTTGAGGTAGACTTGACGGGATTTCACAGCCTTACGGTTGCTGCCATTGAAAAAGAAGTTGTGGGCTGTCTGCCATACATGGGTGAATATATTTGCTTTGATAAAGACGGAATTATGGTGGGAAGCATAACAAAAAGAAGGAAGGGGCTTCCTGCAGTAACAGGTATAAGCTATGAAGCTGCAGTATTTAATAAACCTATAACTGCTAAGAATAAGGAAGTATTTGAGCTGACACTTAATATTACGCAGCTGATAAAAAAGTATAAGATTAATATAGATAAAATAGAATTCGAAAAAAATCTGTCTATAAAGCTGTACAATGGAAATGTTAAGATAATACTTGGCAAAAGAAAACATTTTGATGAACAAATATCAAATTTAGTTGAATTATTATCTAAAACTAAAGGCATGAAAGGGACTTTGCATATGGAGGATTTTTCGGAAAAAAACAAAAGAGTAATTTTTGAAGCAGATAAATCATAAAATTTGTAAAAAAACCTTGATTATTTTGGCTGGAATGTATATCATTAAGTGGGATAATATATCAATGTTTTGAATTATTGTAATATGTGTAATGAATTTGTAGGAGGAGAAGACCTTGGTAGAGATAAAAGATGAGAGAGATTCCGGAACTTGCAGAATTATAGTAGTCGGAGTTGGCGGAGCAGGAAATAATGCTATTGATAGAATGATTTGTGAGGGTGTTGCGGGAGTTGAGTTTATTAGTATTAATACAGATAAGCAACAGTTGATTTCCTGTACTGCTCCTACCTGTATCCAGATTGGTGAGAAACTCACCAAGGGACTCGGAGCCGGAGCAAAACCTGAAGTTGGTGAAAAAGCCGCTGAGGAGAGCAGAGAGGATATTATGGCTGCACTTAGCGGTGCGGACATGGTATTTGTTACCTGTGGAATGGGTGGAGGAACCGGTACCGGAGCTGCTCCTGTAGTAGCTGAAATTGCTAAAGAAATGGGAATTCTTACAGTAGGTGTTGTTACCAGACCGTTCAGATTTGAAGGCCCAAGAAGGTCAAGAAATGCTGAGATGGGAATAACCAAGATGAGTGAGGTAGTAGATACACTCATAGTTATACAGAATGAGAAATTGCTTGAGATTATGGATCGCAGGACTACCCAGCCGGAAGCTTTTGCCAAGGCAGATGAGGTTCTCAGACAGGGTGTTCAGGGAATTACAGATCTGATTGCGGAGGATGCTGATGTTAGCCTTGACTTCGCTGACGTAAGTACCGTAATGAAAGATAAGGGACTTGCACATATCGGTATCGGTGTGGGTACAGGAGAAAACAGATGTCTTGAGGCAGTTAAGATTGCTGCAGAGAGCCCGTTGCTTGATATCAGCATTGCAGGTGCAACAGACATGATTGTAAACTTCTACGGAGACATCATTATGCAGGAGATTGCTGATGCAGTAGATCATCTTCAGGAAATGATAGGAGATGAGAGTGACGTAAATATTATTTACGGTTCAAAATATGATGCAACTGATAAAGACCAGGTTACTGTTACTGTAATTGCTACCGGACTGAGTGAGGAAGGAAAGACAGTTACCGAACCTGTAAAGAAAACTGTTCCGACCAGGACAGGTATTGGAAGGACAGGATTCTCATCCTCCGGAAGGCAGACTGCGAGAACTTCTTCGGTTACGGAAAAAACAACTGCTGCCGAGAAGATAACAAATGACTCTAATAATACAGATATTAAAATTCCTGAATTCCTTATAAAAGGAAGAAAGTAAAACTCTGTTCTGTTTGGGAGGTTGGGGATGAAATGTCCATTTTGCGGTAATGAAGACACGAGGGTTATAGACTCAAGACCTTCGGATGATAACTCTACAATTAGAAGAAGAAGACAATGCGATAGTTGCAATAAGAGATTTACAACCTATGAAAAAGTTGAAACTATTCCTTTGGTTGTGATTAAAAAAGATCAAACAAGGGAAACCTATGACAGATCAAAAATTGAATCCGGAGTATTTAGATCCTGCCATAAGCGTCCTGTTCCTGTAGAGGAAATAAATGCCTGTGTAGAAGATATAGAGAATGCTATATTCAACAAAGGAGTGAAAGAGATTTCCAGTTCTGAAATTGGTGAAATAGTTATGGAAAGACTTAAGGAACTGGATCAGGTGGCTTATGTGAGATTTGCATCTGTTTACAGAGAATTTAAGGATGTAAATACTTTTAAGGATGAATTGGAAAAGTTATTATAACAAAGGAGTGATTATTAGCAGATGTGGGAAAGAGAAATATTTGACACTGACCTTTATCATTTAGTTGGTGCATTTATTATCTACAGTATGCTGGGGTGGCTTGTTGAGTCAATTTATATGTCCTTTTGCAATAGGAAAATAACCAACAGAGGATTTGGAAAAGGACCATTTTGCCCGATTTACGGTGTAGGGGCTTTGGTTGGCTATATTATGCTCAGTCCTCTTAAAGGCAATTATCTTGGCATATATATTGTTGGAGCCATATCAGCGACTATATTTGAGTTTATTGTAGGAAAACTAATGATAAAGTTTTTAGGCTCACTTTGGTGGGACTATAATGATAAACCATTTAACTATAAGGGAATTATTTGTCTTGAAAGTACAATAGCTTGGGGATTTTATGCTCTTGGAATAGTGTATTTTCTTCAGAATGCGGTGTATGACCTTGTTGACCGTATACACAAAGATCAGGGGATTGTTATTATAAGCGTTGTATTCTTTTTGGTTTTTGTAGACTATGCAATTCAGTTTATGAAGGTATTTGATATTGACCTTGAAGAAAAGAAAGAAAAAATAGAGGAAAGAGTTAAATCTTTTAAATCAAGATGGAGCTAAAAAAGGCTATGCAGCGTGTTTGCATAGCTTTTTTAAGTTTAATAGGAAATTTCTTCAAAATTACCTATTAAACTTAAATCTCTCCGAGGGATGCGCAGCTCACGGTAGGGAAGTTTGCCTTGCGGTACCGCTCGCGCGCGTAGTGTGTGCAAGCACACACTTTTCTGTTTTCTTAGTTAGGGAAAATCGAACTAAGATAGGTAATTTCAGGATGTACATATATAGTCTCTCTTGGGGCATTAGGACAATCCATCCTGTAAAGTATCTGCAGAGCAAGTTTTTTTCCGAGGTGCCTGGTGCTGACATTTGCTGTTGTTATCTTATCTGCAACGCTTACATATTCCTTATTTCCGTCAAAGCCTGTTAGGAGTATAGGTTTAGAAAAACGCTCAGGATACTTAGATATGTACATGGCTACATATTGTGCAACATAGTCACTTACACAGATGAAAGCATCAGGCATTTCTTTTATAGAATCGAGGAAATTAAAAATCCTGCTTTGATAACCGGATATGCTTATTGTATCGGTTAAGCAGATATCCGGTTCGAGAGGGATATTGTGCATTGCAATCCCGTCGGTATATCCGTAATAGCGTTCAAGGTTGGTTCTGGCATAATTTACGTCTCCGACAAAACCAAGTCTGGTACAGCCTCTTTTTACAGTATCATCTACTATTTCTGATATAGAATTTCGACCTTCTATCAATACTAAATCACAGCCCAGTATTTTTTCTGTTATGGAAGGGACTGTATCGAGGAAGACCTTAGGAGTTTCCAGTCTGGTTATTCTCTTTATAATATGTTTATCATAAAGATTGAGAACTATAATTCCGCTGATATCACCACCTGTTAATATATCAGGCAGCTGAAAATTCTCGTTATAAGAGCTTGGCATATAGGTGTACATAAGATTTACATTATGTAAGGCAAGCTCTTTAGCTATGCTGTGGATAATATCAGTCCAAAATACGGAAGAATCCGGTCTTGAAACTACGAGAGAAACATTTTTATATTTGCTTCCTGTTTCTGCAGCGGTACTTGTGTGTACAAGCCCGTTATAACCAAGTTTTGCTGCCATTTCCATAATACTGTTTTTAAGCGAGTCAGAAACCCCCGGCTGCTCATTAAAAACTTTCCATACACTGACTCTGGAAACCCCGAGTGCATCTGCAACATCCTGCATTGTTACTTTGCCCATTTGTCAATCTACCTTTCCGCGTTTAGTTAAACAACACAAAAAATATTCTGAATAAAATAAGTTGTTTCAAATTTAAAGCAACATTCTATTAATAATGTTAATTTTTTTGTTAACTTATGTTAAGTATAATAAAATTTAGTAGTAAATGTCAATATTAAATTTAATTCTAATTATTTACAAAACAGCTTGCAAAATTTTTAATTACATATTACTATTCAATTAGTAAAAGTATTAAAAATATTAAATGAAGGAGTATAAAATATGTATATTTTACCAAAACCGAAAAAACTTGCAGAAACCAAAGGAGAGTTTTTAGCTGAGTCAGGGTTGAGAATTGTTGCAGAAAGCGAAGAGTTGAAAATAACTACAGGCTGGGCTTTACCTGTGATTCTTAAAAATGAGTGGATGAATTTTGCGGGGATAGAAGCTGAAATAACTGCGGGAGCAGCAAAAAAGGGAGATGTAAGTTTAAGACTGGTGAATGCATTGCCTGCACAGAGCTATGTACTTTCAATTACAGAAGATAAAATCGAGATTTTAGGCAGGGACAGAGCCGGAGTAGGTTACGGTATTCAGACTCTTTGCCAGATTATAAGAAATAAAGGAGCCTTATTGCCTGCACTTCATATAGAAGATAAACCGGATATAGCCGCAAGAGGTTTTTATATGGATCAGGCAAGAGGAAGGAGCTTTAAGCTTGAGACTATAAAAAGACAGATAGACCTGCTCTCAAGGTATAAGATTAATCAGTATCAGCTTTATATAGAACAATCCTTTGCATTCAGAGGATTTTCTGAAATGTGGAGAGAGGATAGTGTGCTTACTCCTGAGGAAATAATGGAGATTGACAAATATTGCAAAGACAGGGATATAGATTTTGTGCCTTCACTTGCAAGTTTCGGACATTTGTATGAACTTCTCAGGACCAAAAGCTATGAGGATATTTGTGAGTTTGAAAATGCCGCAGGTAAGCCGTTTTCTTTTTGGGAAAAGATGCAGCACCATACTGTAAATGTTGCGGATGAGCGTTCGTTTGAAGTAGTTAAGAGGATGCTTGACGAATATTTACCTCTTTTTAGTTCAAAGCTGGTAAATATTTGTGCGGATGAGACCTTTGACCTGGGTAAGGGAAGGTCTAAAGAGCTGGCTGAAAAAATAGGAACCGACAGAATGTATCTTGAATTTTTGAAAAAGCTCTGTGAATATATAGTAGCCAAGGGAAAAGTACCAATGTTCTGGGGAGATATAATTTGTAAATTTCCTGAATTTATAAAGGAACTTCCGAAGGAGACCATCTGCATGGCCTGGGGATATATGGCTGAGCAGAAGGATGATATCTGTAAACCTATTGCTGAGGTTGGAGCAAATCTGTATCTTTGTCCGGGTGTGTGTGGCTGGAATACACTTATAAACAGGATTGATACGGCATATTCAAATATAAAAACACTTAGCGGCTATGCAAGAAAGTATAAAGCAATAGGTCTTTTGAATACCGAATGGGGAGATTTTGGGCATATAAATAATCCATCATTTGCTGTACCGGGAATTATATATGGCGGAGTATTTACCTGGAATTTAGATGCATATTCGGGAGAAGCCGCCATAGGTAAAGAAGAATTAAATAAAGCAATATCGAAGATTGAATACGGTGATTGTACTGAAACATATTTGGAATTACTTGAGAAGGCATCACTTAACCAAATTTTTGACTGGTGGAGTTGCGTACTGTTGTATGAAGGTTTTGCGGAAGAAGGAAGGTTTGATGAGAAAACAGCTCCGCATGGTTTTTCAAGTCATAAGGCTTTAACAGAAAGACTTGAGAGATTTAAGGAAAATATTGAGGCTGTAGATAAGGCTTCCTGCGAGCTTTATAATCTTAGAAAAGAACTCAGAAAAGCGTTTATCACAATGGATAGTTCAAACAAAGCAGAGTTTGACAAAGCTGATAATGCTATAATAGGAATTGATATCTGGAACAAGATAGGTAAGGCAGTAGTCATGCCTGAGAGCACATCTGAGGAAGACAAAAAACTGCTAGCAGAAGAACTTGAGATTTGGTTTATGAGGTATAAGGGCATATACAGGGCTGACTCTAAGGAAAGTTTGCTTAGCAGAGTTTCTAAAGTTGTATTCCGGTATGCTGACAAACTTAGAGGCCTGTAAAACTGATCCGGAAAATAACATGGAAAGCAAGGGGATTTGACTATTATTGTTAAAGAACCTTGCTTTTTTTGTTTAATAGGAAATTTCAAAGAAATTTCCTATTAAACAAAAATCTCTCCGAGGGATGCCGGACTCGCGGTAGGGAAGTTTACCTTGCGGCACCGCTCGCGCGCGAAGTGTGTGCGGGCACACACTTTTTTAAAGGCTAAGCTCAAGATAAAAATACTGTACAAAAAAATATTACAGTATATTTAGCTAAATTTTTGCGGGCTCTTAGTAAAGTTATACATGAGTTATAGGTATAATGTTAAAAATAATGTTTAATTGAAAACAAATTATTAAATAAAATGTTGCAAAATGTTAATTAATATGATAATATGTTAATCAGATGGAAAACAGAAGGGCATTATTTAGGATACTTCTACAATATAAGCAGGAGGAATATAAATGAGCAGTAAAAAAGAAACTACACTGCCTAAGAGAAAGAAAAAGTGGACCAGGGACGATACCGAGCTTACTATACTTGGTATACCTACATTCATATGGTATGTATGTTTTTGTTACTTACCTATGTTCGGTATAATAATTGCTTTCAAGGAATTCAGACTTAAACCGAGAGCGGGATTCTTACAGAGTCTTTTTCAAAGTAAGTGGGTATGGTTAAAGAATTTTAAGTATTTTGTTAATTCAAATGACTTTTTACTTTTATTAAGAAACACTATAGCTTATAACATTGTATTTATTATACTTGGAATTATTATACCGGTTACTTTGGCTATAATGATAAGTCTCATACACAGCAGAATAAAGTCTAAGGTATATCAGACAATGATGTTCCTGCCTCACTTTATGTCCTGGGTAGTTGTAAGTTATTTTGTATATGCCTTCCTCAGCCAGGATAAGGGATTTGTAAACAATATTTTAAGCTCGATAGGCTTAGAAAAGGTAAACTGGTACTCGGAGCCTAAATACTGGCCGTTTATACTGATATTTATGCAGCAGTGGAAGAGTATAGGTTACAGCATGGTAGTTTATCTTGCCTGCATAACAGGTATAGATTCGAGTCTTTATGAGGCTGCGGTTATAGACGGAGCAAGTAAGTGGCAGCAGACCAAGTACATTACTCTGCCAAGTCTTAAGTCGGTTATAATAATGATGTTCATATTAAATGTAGGCAGAATTTTCTACTCAGACTTCGGACTTTTTTATCAGGTAACACAGCAGATACCGGCATCATTACATGATGTGGCATCAACTTTTGACACCTATGTATATAATGCATTGCAGTCCAATGTTCCTATAGGAAAGACTGCGGCAGCTTCGGTGGCACAGTCAGTGGCTTGCTGTATAACAATTCTTGCTGCAAACTTTGTGGTTAAGAAGATAAATAAAGAACAGGCAATCATCTAATAAGGAGAATGAAAGTGGATAATAAAGTTATTAAGAAAGGTAAAGGACTGAACCAAATAAAGTCCGGAACAAATATTGTATTCAATATAATATTTATAATTTTATCCTTAATGTGTATAGTGCCTGTAATTTTCGTGTTCATTATCTCAATATCCTCTGAAGCATCACTTGCCAAATTTGGCTACAGCTTCTTCCCGGCAGAGTTATCTGATGCGGCTTATATCTATCTTTGGAAAGAAAGGATGATGATACTTAAAGCCTTATGGATTTCAGTACTTGTTACTATCGGAGGAACATTACTCGGACTTGGACTTACAACTTCCATGGGATATGTGCTTTCAAGAAAAAGCTACAAATTACAGAGTTTTTATACTTGGGTAATATTTATTCCGATGATATTCAATGGTGGACTTGCGGCAAGCTATGTTGTAAATGACAAGCTCTTAAACTTGAGTGATACGCTTTTGGCGCTGATACTTCCGCTTGCGGTCTCATCTTTCAATATTATTATATGTAAAACATTTTTCAGAACAACAATACCGGATTCTGTAATAGAGTCAGCAAAGATAGACGGGGCTACACAGCTTGGAATATTTAATAAGATAGTGCTTCCTATATCTAAGCCGGTAATAGCTACGATAGGACTTTTCTTAAGTTTCGGTTACTGGAATGACTGGTTCTTATCATCTCTTTACATAAGAAACAAAGATTTGATATCACTTCAGGCTTTGCTTAACAGTATGGTTAAGAACATACAGTTCCTTGCAAGTAATCCAGATGGCGGAGTAAGTATACAGCAGTATCTTGCAAATATGCCAAAAGAATCGGTAAGAATGGCGATCGCTATAGTTATAGTAGTTCCTATAGCCTGTGCTTATCCGTTCTTCCAGAGATACTTTGTAACAGGTCTTACAATAGGTGCGGTAAAAGGTTGAATCTTAAGCAATTATGCTTTTAGATAAATATATGTAAACAAAAGGAAGGAGAACTTTATTATGAAAAAAAGATGGGGAAAACTGTTAGCTTTAGCACTTGGAGCTTCTATGGTTTTTAACTTGGCTGCTTGCGGAACAAAGACTGATAACAAGACAAGCCAGTCAAAGACAAGCTCAGCTAAGTCAACTGTTTCTACAGCATCTGCTTCTAAGACAACAAGCAGTGCATCCAAAACAAGTGAAACAAAGCCTGAGGAGATAGTAAATCTCAAATGGGTACAGGTTGGTAGTGGTCAGCCTGATAACTATGATGCTTGGAAAGAGCACATCAATAAGTACTTAGGAGAGAAAATCGGCGTAAATATTGATGTTGAGGTAGTAAGTTGGGGAGACTGGGATAGCAGAAGAAGTACTCTTGTAAATACAGGCGGTGACTACGATATTATGTTCACCAATGCAAATACTTATGTACAGGATGTGAAGATGGGAGCTTTCCTTGATATCACAGATTTACTTAAGGACAATGCACCTAGTCTTTTAGCTTCTATGCCGGAAGATTATTGGAACGCTACAAGAGTAGACGGAAAGATTTATGCCGTGCCTACATATAAAGACAGCTCAATGACATTCTACTTTATCCTTGTAAAGAAATTGCTTGATAAGTATGGTATTGATGTAAATTCTCTTAAGGATCTTAACGATTTAACAGAGCCTTTAAAGAAGATTAAAAAGGGTGAGAATGAAGTACCTCTTGTGCTTAACAAAGAAGGTGTTTCCAACTCTCTTGTAGAGAAGAAATATGACAGTATGGGACTTCCGGGTCTTGGAGTAAAATATTCAGACAGCAGCAAGAAGCTTGTGCCTGTTTTCGAGCAGGAAGATGTAATGAAAGAGCTTAAATTACTTCATCAGTGGTATAAAGACGGACTTATCAATCCTGATGCAGCTACACTTGCAGAGAAGCCTAAGTACAGACCTGTCAGTATTGAGCAGGGCTGGAGCGGTGCAGCTAAGACAGTATGGGGTCCTAATATGGGTGAGGAAGTAGTAGCAGTACCTTGGGGAGAAACAGTACTTTCTAACGTAACAGTTGGTGGTTCTCTTAACTGTATCTCAGCCAGCTGCGAGCATCCTGACAAGGCTCTTCAGTTCTTAGAGCTTGTAAATACTGACAGCTATGTAAGAGATTCATTCTTCTATGGTCTTGAAGGTGAAAAGGCCGACTGGACATATACAGCAGATAAGAAGGTTCACAAGAACAATGACGAGTGGAAGATGGCTGGTTATACACAGGGTTCATTCTTCATCGTTTCACAGAGAGATGATGTAGATTTCAATCAGTGGGATGAAGTTAAAGAGCTTAATGCTAAGGCAACTCCTTCTCCTGTACTTGGTATCAACCTTGATGTCTCTGAGTTTGAAGATGAGATGGTAAACTGTGTTGAAATTTACAATAAGTATAAGAGTGAGCTTTTCACAGGTACCAAAGATCCTGAGACTATGGTAAAGACCATGATGGAAGAGATGAGGAAAGCAGGTTTTGATGATATGATGCAGAAGGCTCAGGCTCAGATTGATGCTGCTAAATAATTAGAAATTTAGATACAGATAAGCATATAAGAATAAGACAAAATTAGATACTGTTTTATGAAAATAGAAGAGTTTTTTCCCGAATTTGTCCGTAAAGCGACGATTGACGGAAAAAACTCTTTTCAAAATCAGTTTGCAAGGAGAATAGAAATGAATAGTGAGATTAAGTTACCTCAGATACCTTGGGAGGAAGACAATACAGGCGGCAAGGAACCTGTTTGGAGATATTCAGGTAATCCGATTATAGGCAGGGATGGCAATAAAATATCAAACAGTGTATTTAACAGTGCAGTAGTGAGATTTGAAGACGGTTTTGCAGGAGTGTTCAGATGTGACAGCCGTTCTATAAGTATGGATATCTTTGTAGGAAAAAGTAAAGACGGAATCAACTGGGAAATAGAGGATGAGCCAATAAAGTTTGAAGGTGCTGACGAAGAAATACTAAAGAGAGAATACAGATACGATCCGAGAGTTTGCTTTATTGAGGACAGATACTATATAACCTGGTGTAACGGTTATCATGGACCAACTATCGGAATTGCTTATACTTTTGATTTTAAGAAATTTGTACAGCTTGAAAATGCCTATCTACCATTTAACAGAAACGGAGTTTTATTCCCAAGAAAGATAAACGGTCTTTACATGATGCTTAACAGACCTAGTGACAATGGTCATACTCCTTTTGGAGATATTTTCATAAGCCAGAGTAAGGATATGGAGTTCTGGGGCAGACACAGACATGTAATGGGTACAATCAAAGATGATATTTCTGCCTGGCAGTCCACTAAGATAGGTCCAGGTCCTATTCCTATCGAAACAAATGAGGGATGGCTTATGATTTATCATGGAGTTATAAATACCTGTAACGGCTTTGTATACCGAATGGGAGCTGCCCTTCTTGACTTAAATGAGCCTTGGAAGGTTCTGGCTCGCAGCAAGAACTATATTTTAGCTCCTTGGGAACAGTACGAGTGTATGGGAGACGTTCCAAATGTGGTATTCCCTTGTGCCGCACTTCATGATAAAGAAAGCGGAAAGATAGCTATTTACTATGGTTGTGCAGATACAGTAACAGGACTTGCTTTTACAACAGTAGACAGACTTCTTGAATATGTAAAAAAGAATAAATTATAAAACATTTTAACCCGGGTTATTCAAAAATACCTTGTGGAACATATCTATGTATGTTAATTTAAAGTTATGTAAAATAAGAAATGAATAATTTGGGTAAAAATTTTTTGTTTTAGGAGGAAGCTATGAGATTTTTAGATAAGCGGGTACAGGTTATTTGTGATAATCTTAACAAACTTAAGATAAAGCAAAAGCTTGACTTAGATAAGTGGCAGTATAAAGAGGGAAGATTTTTCAGACCTTGTGAGGCAGAGAAGGCTGAGGCAGATTTTGAAGAATTTGACTCCGTAAATATGCATTGGTACGGCAAAGATAAGCATTACTGGTTTAAGAAAAAATTTGTTGTTCCTGAAAATATGGCGGGCAAAAGAATTTTCTTAAAACTTGCTACTCAGATTGAAGAATGGGATGATGCAAAGAATCCGCAATTCCTTGTGTTCATAAACGGTGAAGTGGTACAGGGTATGGACATGAACCACAGGCTCTTATTCTTAGGAGATAGCTTTAAGGGCGGAGAAGAGCTTGATTTTGACATTCAGGCATACAGCGGAATTTTACATGATGAATTCCTCTTCATTGCTTCTATAATTGAAATAGATGAAGAGGTAGAGGGACTTTATTTTGACCTGTGGGTACCTCTTTCTGCCTTCCCTAGAATGGCAGAGGATGATAAAAACAGACAGGATATCGAGGAAATACTGAATACAGCAGTAAACTTCCTTGATCTTAGAACTCCTTATACAGAGGAATTTTATGCAGGAATAAAGGCAGCAAGAGATTATCTTAAAAAGGCTTTATATGAAGACCATGCAGGATACAGTGATGTAATAGCTACCTGTATAGGTCATACCCATATAGATGTGGCTTGGTGGTGGACAGTAGCTCAGACAAGAGAGAAGGTTGCAAGAAGTTTTGCTACTGTATTAAAGCTTATGGAAGAGTATCCGGAGTATAAGTTTATGTCAAGTCAGCCACAGCTCTATGTCTTCCTTAAAGAGAGATATCCTGAAATCTATGAGAAGATTAAGGAAAAGGTGAAAGAAGGAGTTTGGGAGCCTGAGGGCGGTATGTGGCTTGAGGCAGACTGTAACCTTACTTCCGGTGAATCACTTGTAAGGCAGTTTATGCATGGTAAAAAGTTCTTCAAAGAGGAATTCGGAGTAGACAATAAGGTGCTTTGGCTTCCTGACGTATTCGGTTATTCGGGCTCTCTGCCACAGATAATGAAGCGAAGCGGCATTAAATATTTTATGACAACAAAGCTTGCATGGAACCAGTTTAACAAGATTCCGAATGATACCTTTATCTGGCGCGGAATAGACGGCTCAGAGATTTTCACACATATGATAACCACACTTGGAATAGGTCAGCCTGTAGTGAACTTCTTTACAACCTACAACGGAGAGCTTCACCCTGATGCTTTGATGGGGGGATGGGAGAGATATCAGAACAAACGTATAAACAATGATATTCTTATATCATACGGCTTTGGTGACGGTGGTGGCGGTCCTACCAGAGAAATGCTTGAAACTGCGAGAAGAATGGAAAAGGGAGTTAAGGGTATACCTAAGGTAAGAAGAGAATTTGCCGGTAAATACTTTGAAGAGCTTGAAGCAAAGGTAAAAGACAATAAGAGACTTGAAACCTGGGAAGGAGAGCTTTATTTTGAGTATCACAGAGGAACCTATACCTCTATGGCAAGAAATAAGCGTAGCAACAGAAAGTCAGAGCTTGGGCTTATGGATCTTGAATTCTTCTCTGTTCTTGCAGATAAGAAACTTGCTTATCCGGTTAAAGAGCTTGATGAAATGTGGAAAACAGTGCTTCTTAACCAGTTCCACGATATACTTCCGGGTTCATCCATCAAAGAAGTATATGAGGTAACAAAGGAAGAGTATGAAAGGATTGCCGAAAATCTTGAAAAAGAGACAAAGGCAAGACTTGAAGCCCTTGCAGATGAAAGAGAGGGCATAACTGTATGGAATACTACAGGGCATAAACGTTCAGATATAGCTATACTTCCTGAAGGAGAGTATGAAGGTCTTAAATATGAGGATGGAACAGCCGTAAAAGTCCAGCTTACAAAAGACGGAGCTGTAGCCTTTGTGGAGAATATTCCTTCAAAGGGCTATAGAACCCTGTATTTTGATAAAACAGAAAAAAAGGCTGAACTTCCGTTTAAGCTTACAGGAGACAGAAGTCTCGAAACTCCGTTTTATAAGATTGAACTTGATGAAAATGCTCTTTTTAGTAGTATTTTCGATAAGGAAAATGATAGGGAAGTCTTAAAGGCGGGTGAAAAGGGAAATCTTTTCCGTATGTATGAAGATAAGCCTATCTACTATGATAACTGGGATATAGACATTTTCCATACAGAGAAATACTGGGATGCTCTTTCTGTAGAAAAGATGGAATGGCTTGAAATAGGAGAGGTAAGAGCTACCCTTCTTGTAGAAAGAAAGATAAGCAATTCTGTTATCAAACAGAAGATTCATTTCTATGCAGATAATAGAAGAATAGACTTTGAGACCTATGTAGACTGGAAAGATAATCAGCATCTGTTAAAGGTACATTTCCCTGTTGACATTCATTCTGATGAGGCTACATTTGAGATACAGTTTGGTAATGCTGTAAGGAAGGTGCATACCAACACAAGTTGGGATGAGGCAAGATTTGAAAGCTGTGCCCAGAAGTGGATGGATTTCTCAGAAGGCCACTATGGTGTTGCTCTCCTTAATGATTGCAAATACGGTCATTCAGTAAGAGACGGAGTACTTGGACTTACTCTTATTAAATCAGGTATAGAGCCTAATCCTACAACCGACCAGGAGGAGCATTTCTTTACTTATGCCCTCTATCCTCATGCTGAAAACTGGCGTTACAGCAATGTATCTGATGAAGCATATAATCTTAACCAGCCGCTTAAGGTAGTAAATAAGGCTATGGCTGAGGATGTATATTCTTATGCTAGTGTAGATAAGAATAATGTTGTTATTGAAACAATTAAAAAGGCTGAAGACGGTGAAGGAACAGTTATAAGGCTTTATGAGAGAGATAACGCAAAGACTTCTGTAAGGCTTCTTGTAGATACTGAGTTTACTAAGGCATTTACCTGTGACCTCCTTGAAAATGAAGAAGCAGAGCTTAAGGTAGAAGAGACAGTAAATGCTTATGGAAAGAAGGTAAAAGAAGTTAGTTTGAAACTTAAGCCTTTTGAAGTGTATACTGTTAAGTTTAAATAAATTTTAATTTAAAAAATGCTGCCACAATCCAAATTTTGGAAGGTGACAGCATTAAAAATTTAATCTCTTACTGCTCGGAAAACATATCCTTGCCAACTCCGCAGTCAGGACATTCGAAATCATCAGGAAGATCCTCGAACTTTGTTCCCGGAGCTATCCCCATCTCTGGACATCCCTCTTCTTCGTTATATACCCATCCGCAAACATCACATACATATTCTTTCATAAGTTTTCTCCTTTATTTTCAATAATTATTAAGAGTACTGTATTTCCTCTATCTAAAAATAGATTATACACTATTTAATTGTGGAAAACAATATCAAAAGTGTATATATTTTTAAACATGGGTTATCGGATATTTATATAATTATCTAAATTTCAAAAGCCAGATAAATATATAAATTGCGACAGGAATAAAGCCGGTGCATACAAAGCTTGCTATAAACAGAGCATGGGCAGCGGGACTTGCCATAAATGAGGTGATAAGAGTAGCTCCGTAAAGCCCTAAAAGCAAGACAACACCTATAAGAGCAAGCACCCGCTTAATTTTCTTAAGCTTAGTTTCTTTTTCTTTATTCTCTTCCATAATCCTCCGATACTATTACTTATTCATCTTATATGCCTGCTCACAGTATGTACAGCGGTAAGTTCTGTTTACCTTATCGGTAAGCTTAAAGATATGCTTAAGTCCGCGTTCTGCTGATGTTATACATCGCGGATTTTTGCAGACAAAAATATTATTTACTGTCTCAGGCAGGCTTGGGTGAAGCTTATCTTTAATCACACCATCAACAATAACATTTACGGTTATATTATCCCCGAAAATGGATAGAAGTTCCAGGTTTAAATTCTCAGGTATTCCCTCTATTTTAATTATATCTTTCTTACCCATCTTAGAACTTCTGGCATTCTTTATAATGGCTATCTGATGGTCATATTTGCTTAAGTTCAGATAGTTGTAAATTGACATTGAAAGTCCGGCAGGGATATGATCAATTACATAGCCTGAATTAAGACCACTTATATTTAACATGCTTTACCTCCTTATGCTAACTCAAGTAAACGAAGTATCAGAGCCATTCTTACATAGACACCGAATTTTGCCTGTTTGAAGTAGGTTGCTCTCGGATCATTGTCCACTTCAGTTGCTATTTCATTAACTCTTGGAAGCGGATGCAGTATCATAAGGTCAGACTTGGCATGGGCAAGCTTTGGCATATCAAGTATATAAGTATCTTTAAGTCTGATATAGTCTTCTTCGTTGAAGAAACGTTCACGTTGTACTCTTGTCATATAGAGTACATCCAGTTCCGGAAGTGCATTTTCAAGAGAGGCTGTCTCCGTATAAGGGGAATTATTTGCATCAAGGATTTCGGTTTTAACGTATTCAGGAAGCTTCAGTTCATCCGGGGATATAAGTACAAATTTAATCTCAGGATATCTTACAAGCTCCTGTATAAGAGAGTGTACGGTTCTTCCAAATTTAAGGTCTCCGCAAAGTCCCACTGTTATATTTCCTAATTTGCCGCGGAGTTCTTTTATGGTAAGTATGTCCGTAAATGTCTGGGTGGGGTGGTTATGTCCTCCGTCTCCTGCATTTATTACAGGGATTTCCGAATACATGGAAGCCACCTGAGGAGCTCCTTCTTTAGGGTGTCGCATAGCACAGATATCAGCATAGGCTGAGATTACCCTTATTGTATCGGCTACGGTTTCGCCCTTTGCGGCTGAACTTGAGGAACTTTCAGAAAAACCGAGGACACTTCCGCCAAGATTAAGCATTGCTGCTTCAAATGAAAGGCGGGTTCGTGTACTCGGTTCATAAAATAATGTAGCTAATTTTTTGCCATGACAGATTTCCTTGTATTTTTCAGGGTATCTGTAGATATCGCCGGCAAGAGCCAAGATATCATTGGTTTCATCAACTGAAAAATCAAGCGGACTTATCAGATGCCTCATAATTACCTCCTGTTAATATGCGTTAGTATTTCTGCTTAATTTTATTACAGATTTACGATTATGACAAGAGGTATACTTGATAATTATTTTAAAATGCTTTATTATAGGGAAAATCAATAAAAATGAACCTCAATTATTTATGCCGGAGGTCACATAACATTTATTTCTGTATAGTACGGTAGGATAAACTGTTGTAGAGCTGTGACTATGGGGAGATATTACCGGACATCTGTCAAATATCACAGCTTAGATGCTGTGGCTTGGTTACGATATTTTATAAGATGTTTCATGGATAATTTGGGGTAAATTGTAAGAATTATGCCTATAAGTAACTATGGCAGAATGGAGAATATATGATTAAATTATCGAATAACGGAGTATATATAGTAAACGGTAAAGTTTTTGAGGACGGAGCAGATATAAAAGAGAGGCTTGCGGGTGAGGGTGTAAATATAACAAAAGAAGAGGCTAAGAAGAATACCTTATCTTACGGAATACTTGAAGCTCATAATAAATCAGAAGATATGAAGAATCTTAAGCTTAAATTTGACTGCCTTGCTTCTCATGACATTACCTTTGTAGGTATAGTGCAGACAGCAGTTGCATCAGGTATAAAGCAGTTTCCTGTGCCTTATGCACTTACCAACTGCCATAACTCGCTTTGTGCGGTAGGTGGCACTATAAATGAAGATGACCATATGTTTGGACTTTCCAGTGCCAAGAAGTTTGGTGGAATGTATGTACCTCCTAATCTTGCGGTTATTCATCAGTTTGCGAGAGAAGTGCTTGCAGGCGGTGGCAGAATGATACTTGGTTCAGACAGCCATACCAGATATGGTGCGCTTGGTACTATGGCTATAGGAGAGGGTGGCCCTGAGCTTGTTAAGCAGCTGCTTGGCCAGACCTATGATGTTGCCTGTCCTGAGGTCGTAGCCGTAAGACTAACAGGAGAGCCTGTAAAGGGTGTTGGGCCACAGGATATAGCCCTTGCTATTATAGGTGAGGTATTTGAAAAGGGTTATGTAAACAATAAGATAATGGAATTTATAGGCGATGGAATTAAACATCTGAGTGTTGATTACAGAATAGGCATAGATGTTATGACTACCGAAACTACCTGCCTTTCTTCGATTTGGGAAACTGATGAGAAGGTTAAGGAGTTTTATGAGATACATCAAAGACCGCAGGATTATAAGGAACTTAAACTTACAGACCCTGCTTACTATGATGGACTTATTGAAGTTGATTTGAATAAAATAAGACCTATGATAGCCATGCCGTTTCATCCAAGCAATACCTATTTAATAGATGAGGTAAATAAAAATCCTAAAGATATTTTACACGAGGTGGAGGAAAAGGCAAAAATAAGTTTCGGTAAAGATATTAAATTTTCACTTATGGATAAAATTAAAAACGGTAGAATTCAGGTAGACCAGGGAATAATAGCAGGTTGTGCAGGAGGCGGTTTTGAGAACCTCTGTGCGGCAGCAGATATACTTAAGGGTAAATATATAGGAAACGATGAGTTCTCTATGAGTCTTTACCCTGCCAGCCAGCCTATTTACATAGAACTTGTAAGAAATGGCACTGTTGCAACACTTATGGAAACAGGAGCGGTTGTAAAATCGGCCTTCTGCGGACCTTGTTTTGGTGCCGGAGATGTGCCTGCAAACGGAGCATTTTCCATAAGACATTCTACGAGAAACTTCCCAAGCAGGGAAGGAAGCAAGCCCGGAAGCGGACAGATGGCTTCGGTTGCCCTTATGGATGCAAGAAGTATAGCTGCAACTGCGGCAAATAAGGGAAGACTGACTTCTGCTTGTGAGATAGATGTGGAATATAGTAATCCTAAGTATTTCTATGACGGAAAAATATACGATAACAGGGTATTTAACGGTGTCGGCAAGCCGGATTTCTCTGCTGAACTTAAATACGGACCTAATATAGTGCCTTGGCCAAAGATGGAGAAGCTTGCAGATGATATACTGATTAAGATAGTTTCAGAAATACATGATCCGGTTACTACAACTGATGAACTTATTCCTTCGGGTGAAACCAGTTCGTACCGCTCAAATCCTCTCGGGCTTGCGGAGTTCACTCTTTCAAGGAAGGATCCTGATTATGTGGGTGAGGCAAAAAAGGTTAGAAGTATGGAAGAGGAAAGACTTGCAGGTAAGGCTTTTACCGATGATAAACTTAATGAGGTGGTAGCCATATTACAGACCTATGATGATGATTTTAAGTCTGAACTTACGGAGATAGGAAGTGCCATCTATGCGGTTAAGCCGGGTGACGGCTCAGCCAGAGAGCAGGCGGCAAGCTGTCAGCGTGTGCTTGGAGGACTTGCCAATATTGCAAGGAGTTATGCAACCAAGCGTTACCGCTCAAATGTAATGAACTGGGGTATGATACCGTTTATTTATGAAGATGAAAATATTCCTTTTCATAAAGGTGATTTCCTTTATATAAAAGGAATTAAGTCTGTTATCGAAAACGGAGAGAGTAATGTGAAAGCTGTGATAGTAAATGAAAACGGAACTAAGGAGATAGAGTTGTCTCTCGGTGCTATGACAGATGAGGAGAAGGATATAATTGTGAGTGGTTGTCTGATTAATTATAATAATAGAGGTTAATCATTATTAAGATAATAAAGGGTATTTATAATATTAATAGAGGTAATAGTAGTGTGAAGGGAGTTTAACATGGGGTATACACAGGAAAACTTTGAGGAATGGCTCATTCTTATTGATTTTAAGATGGATTATTTTACAGGAGAATTTGCTAAAGAGCAAAAGTTGAAGCTTGATTACAGTATTGAGTCGCTGGATGAAATTGAAGGCTGGATTTTAGCTAATTATAAAGAGATTAAAGACCTGATCGCCGACAGTAAGATGCTTGATTATCTTACGATTTACATTGGTGAGACGTTTAGAAAATATATTGGCGGAAAATGGTTCATTGACCTGAAAAATAAGAAGAATGCATATTATGGAATGCCTGTACTTACAGATCCCTCCTATAAATATGAACGATATGCAGCTACAATGACTTTTGCAACTGCCTGCATAGCAAGGCAAAAAGGCGACTATATCAGCACAATACTTAGAAATAGTTTATAATCTGCACCTTACTTGCAAATGTATATTAAAATGCTTGTGTAAATCTATAAGGTGTAATATAATAAAACTATGGAAAGGAGTGATAATATGACACAGATCAGCTTGCGTGTAGATGAAGAGGTGAAGCGTAATGCAGAAAAAACTTTTAATGAAATTGGACTTAGTATGTCTACAGCTATCAATATTTTTCTAAAAAAAGTTGCCAGAGAAAACCGTATACCATTTGAGCTATCAGCAGATCCTTTTTATAGCAGGGAAAATATGGCTGAGCTTGAGAGACGTATAAATTCAGTTCGTTCAGGTGAAAGTACATTAAAAGAACATGAACTGATAGAGGTAGATTGATGAAGAAACTGTGGCAAGATGAAGCTTGGGAAGACTATGTTTACTGGCAGACACAAGATAAGAGGACATTGAAGAAAATAAATAAACTATTAAATGATATTGACAGAAATGGATATAAATGTACCGGGAAACCTGAACCGCTTATCGGAAACTTGGCCGGATACTGGAGTGTCCGTATTGATGAAAAGAATAGGATTGTATTTCGGATAGAAGGTGACAATCTGGAAATTATGCAATGTGGTAAGCATTACAGAGATAAATAAGGTTAAGAAATTAACAGTATCCTTTGCTTTTATATGTATTATTCTTACTATAAAATTTAGTGAAATGATATATATAACAAGCAGAGGATTTTTTTGTTTAATAAGAAGTTCCTCCGTTTTAAACGATGCCAAGACATTTAAAACAGTAATGCCCGCCAGTCTGCGGGCATAGAAAACAAGGTGGTGCGAGGTTAAAAGATATAAAATCCTTCTTCACCTACATCGTCAGTATCCTCATCGTTTAGAAAGTAATCCATGTCCAGCAGGTCACCCACACTCATGTAGCGGATGTCCTCACTGGTCATGCCTTCCGGCGGATTGAGCATATATTTTTTTCTGAGTTCCTCTGCAAGTTCTTTTTCAGTCATATCAGTTGCCTCCTTTACCTCAATTTTATACCGTTTTGCGGAGGCTGTAAATACATGAATTAAGTACTGGAACGCCAATGCTTCGCCATATAGCGAATATGTGCCCTTTCATAAAGTTCTTGAAGAGAAACCCGGTGATGGTTATGGTAAATTTCTAAAATTTCCATTGTTGTTTTACAGTTAGGACATTGAATGGGATAGATCGGCAAGAGTTGGTTTTGCATAAACATAGAATCCTTTGTCAAGCAGTTTGTACATCTGTGCCTTTATACATTTAAATGATGGTCCAAGCGTAGCTTCAAGTTCATTTAACAAAACCGTACGGAATGATTCACGCAGGAGTTTGTAGTTGAAGTGGCGGATATTTCTCCATTCCCCGTCATCGGAGTGTCCACCTTCAGATATTAGGCAATGAATATGGGGATTCCACTCTAATGGTCTTCCAAATGTATGTAGAACACATATGAATCCGGGAGTAAAGTTTTTGGATTTGTAATAAGTCCAATTTTGGCTAAGATATTTCATAAACATAAAACACTATTTTTTTTTCTTATTTCCCGTAGAATAGGCATTCAAAATTAATATACCTCCTATGCCTATAAAAATGGCATATTGATTGTTATTACCGGAATAATACATATTTCCTGCAAGTATAAGCATAATAACACTTGCTATCATTTTTTATCTGAAAGACAGTAAATTTTCTCAGTTTCATAAGTACCTCCAAACTGCTTATTACAACGATTATAGTGCTTCTGTGCATAAAGGTAAAGCATAAAATAAATTGGACCGGTTAATTTATTTATAAATTATATTAATTTATTTACTGACTTTAATTACCTTGACAATTTATAATTTTAATGACATAATAGTGCGTGCCTATGTTAGATATAACTAACCAACACCTGTACAGTACAATATGAATCAGGTACTATCTGACAGAAGCTTTACACTTGTATGCTGTAAGGTTGTCAATATCAGGAAAGATATTGAAACAGCCTTTGCATAAATAAACACACGTATACACAGATGCACAAAGTGCATCAAAATCAAGAAAGGGAGAGTATTAAGTCCAATGAAAAAAAGATTACTATGCAGTGTCATGTCGGCAACTTTGGCAGTAAGTCTTATAACAGGGTGTTCATCGGGAAATTCAAACACTATATCAAAAACTGCTTCAAGCACTACAACATCGGGGAAGTCATCGGCTTCTCAGTCGAAAAGCAGCTCAGCTGCCTCAAATAACAGTTCGGGCAGTTCTTCGGCAGAAACATCAGGCGATTATGTATATGCAAAGATAGCTGTTCCTTATGCTGATTTCTACTATGGTGAGCTTAATAATGTTGAACCGGAGAGTGATCCGGCTAGTCTTGCACCACAGCTTGACAAGGAAGATGCCGTTGAACAGGTCGGATTTAGAAAAGAAGGCTTCTATGATGCGGTAAGTTCTCCTACAATAGACAAGGCTGAGCGCTTTACTGCAGTGAACACTGCGGTGGAGGGAGAAAAATCCGAGTATTTCGGCCCTAAGGAAGTGAATGTTGCAATTTCCAAAAAACTGTATGAAGAGGCTCAAAAAGCTATACAGGATAAAAAGGAATCGAAAAACAAGCTTTTGGAATTTGTAGAAGAAATTAAAGCAACAGATGATAAAGAGCCTGTTGAATATAAGGTTATAAATTCCGACGGAGTGCTTAGCAAGACTATAGGAAAGGTTGAAAAAAATGCTGATGCAACAGCTGAGATTACAACCACCTCAGCCTATGGCAATTATGAGATTACTATAAATGGTGTTGAGATAGATCCTGAGGTTATGCAGGGGGCGATTATTGAAACCTCGGATGGTGAAAGATTTGGACTTAAGCATCTTGATAATTTATGGCTAAAAGCCAATGAAATATCATTTTCAGCTAAAGAGTTCACAGACATGAATCATAATGCACCAAAAGAATATGAGAGATTCAAAGATATACCGGGAAAGACCATAACAAAGGTAACCTATATGCTTGCCAATACAGATGATGTTGAGATAGACACATCACTTTACTGCAAAGAGCTTGCTCCTGATAGCTATAAACTTAGCGGAGATGAAACAGTAAGCTATAGTAACAAGGGCACAAAAGTAAATTATAAGCTTGAGACAGGTGATCAGAAGTATGCTTTTGAAAGAGCAGTTTACAGAAAAATGAATGTTGAAGCCAGCATCGATTCTAAAAAAGATGGCGTTCTTGTACTTCCTAAGGAATGCACACCGGGTAACTACCAGCTTATATTCTCAAATGACAAATATTCTGACCTGTCATTTATGTGCCTTGTAGAATCCGGTTTGAAAGCGGGTGATTTCAGCTTCAAGGACAACAAGCTTTCTCTTAAGAAAAATTCTAAGGGAATTGACATCGCAACCTACATTGGCTCTATAACCTCTGCAAAAGTCGGAGAGATAGAGTACAGAGGAGGCAGAGGAAGGATGTTCGGCGCAACTGTGTTTAATGATGACGGAAGCATCAAGCTTGATGCCGCATATAATTCTGATTCAGGTTCAGAGCCTGTATTCACCGGTTCAGATACATATAAGGTAATACTTACTGCCGATGGATACCCTGATGTTGAATTTGAGGTAAAAGCTAAATAAGCATAGTAAATTTAACACATTTAAGTCCAAATTATTAATAAAATATCTTGCGCAATATCGTAATTAGGCAATAAGTTTAAAATCATGATGTTAAGCAGATGTTTGGTAATATCACCCCATAGTCACGGATGAAAAGACTGCATAGCCGTCGTTAGCACACGAATTGAGCTGTCCGTGACCTATGGGGTGAATATTTGGGTTAAATTAAGCAAATGAAAGGACTTTAGTATTTGATTTTATGAAACTTATCATATGTCTGATCTGTTCTATGTGGTTTTTTGCAACATTTAATAACCAGGTAAAAAAACATGCAGCGGCATTTTACATTATTACAGTGCTTATATCTGCATTTACCGTATTTGTTCCCCACAAATTTCTCCCGCCTTTGTTAGTTATGTTTATAAATAAAATATTTGTAGGAGGAGTGCTTCAGGGAGCAATATTTATAATTGTAATGTATGTAAGCGTACTGCCGCAAAAAACCCGGCTCCGTATAAAACTAAGCAAAGTAAGGGGAGAAATGGCGATAATAGCGGCCCTTTTTACATTGATACATAATATATCTTATGGTAAAAGATACTTTATGCTTTTATTTACAGATATATCTGCTTTAAAGCCCTATGAGGCTGCGGCTGCACTGCTTTCAGTATGTATGATAGTGCTGCTTGTACCGCTTACTGTAACCTCTTTTAACATTATAAGAAAGAAGATGTCAGGAAAGAGCTGGAAAAAGCTTCAGAGACTTTCGTATATTTTATATGCACTTTTATATTTTCATATAGTTCTGATATTTTCAAGAGGACTTTTAACAGGGAGGCTGACATACCTTATTGATTTATATATTTATACCTTAATTTTCGGAATATATGCTGTATTAAGGCTGATTAAGTATTTTAAAAAGAAAGCAGGTAATGTGACATCAAAGAGAGAAAATGGTGCAGAAAGCTTTAATACGGCTGATTATATAAAAGGCAAAACTATTTTAAGCACAGCGCTCTTTTCGGTTGTTATGCTAGCAATATGTGTATATTCCACCTACACATACAGAAGCGCGGACGTTAATAATACAGTAGAGGCAAAAGCCGATGGACAGATTCAAGATAAAATCGATGCAAAGACAGGAAGCAATCGAAAAGAAACTTCCGAGGCTGACAATGGCGGAACCGGTTCAGCTAACAAAGCAGATACGACTCAGAATGTGCAGGAACAGCAAAACTCAGTTGCAGGCGGTGAGGGCTTTAAGGATGGTGAGTTTGAGGGAAGTGCCGTAGGCTACAATGGTAAGCTGACTGTAAGTGTGGTTGTCGAAGGCGGAAAGATAAAGGATATAAAGATAGTCAAGCACATTGATGATGAAGAATATTTTTATCCTGCAAGAGACAAGATTATACAGTCGATTCTTGAAAAACAGAGCACGGATGTTGATGCCGTAAGCGGAGCGACAACAAGCTCGGATGCTATAATAAAGGCAATAAAGAGGGCATTGGGGGAGAAAAAATAGAGTTTTACTTTAAAATTCCCTCTTGACATCTTAGGATTAATCCCATCTTTGACACTTGCAACAATCAAAAAGGCTCTAAACCCGTTTATAATCAGGGTTTTAGAGCCTTTCTATATGCAAAAAAATGTAGCTATTTTTCTTCTTTTTTCATCAAGGTAAAAATTTTTCTCATATTTCTGTTTGAAACGATTTCAAAATCAGTTCTGAAGCCTGAAATTTCATGTAAAGCATCTGTAAGGTCTGTTCTTTCATAAACAGGAATGTAACCATCCCCGGAGATATCATCATATTCATATTTCTTAGGGTTTGTATGATTTCATGGCATGAAAAGTTTGTTTCAGGGAACTTCTCTGCAAGCCTTTTCTCTAAAATACGATAGAGTACAAGGGAAGCATAGCAAGTAAGAAAATGAGCCTTAATCCTGTCTTCTCTTGAGAGATAAACAGGTCTTGCCTTAAACTCGGTTTTCATTATGCGAAAGCATTCTTCGATTTCCCGGTGCTTATGGTTGATTCTTACAATGGCTTCTACGTTGTCATCGAGGTTTGTACATACTGCATAAAAGCCGTCATACTGTTCTTCTTCGGCTATCTTTTTCGTATCCAAGTCAATGAGAGATTTTTCTGCTGCTTCTCCATGCCTTGTGATATGTTCTTCTGATAAGAGGCGTTTATAATCGTTTGCAGACCTTTTTGTATCATTGAATCTCATGTTTGCAGTAGAAGAGAGGCTGGAGTCAGTACACACAACAAGTTTATCTATTCCGAAATCAGATATAACTTTTTTCTCTAAAGGTGCAAGAGATGGCTGCTCGTTCTGGTTGCCCGGAAACATGGAGAAGGCAAGTGGGATTCCATCTGCATCCATAAACAGCCCCATCTGTACAATAGGGTTTGGTCTATGTTCTTTGGAGATACCGTATTTACAAAATTCATCTTCATCCTCTGTTTCAAAGTAGAAGTTAGTACAGTCATTGTAAAGGATATGTTTCTTTCTATATCTGACAAGGAATTCTCGTAAAGTCTTTTCTGTATCAGGTCATTTTCCTTTGCAATAACTTCAAGAGCACGATAAACCTGATGAAGCCCAAACTTTCTCTTCTCCAGGAAATTTTCTGCATAATGGAACGAAGCTTCCTTTGAAGAAAATAAATAAACTATTAAATGATATTGACAGAAATGGATATAAATGTACCGGGAAACCTGAACCGCTTAGTGGAAACTTGACCGGATACTGGAGTGTCCGTATTGATGAAAAGAATAGAATTGTATTTCGGATAGAAGGTGACAATCTGGAAATTATGCAATGTGGTAAGCATTACAGAGATAAATAAGGTTAAGAAATTAACAGTATCCTTTGCTTTTATATGTATTATTCTTACTATAAAATTTAGTGAAATGATACATATAACAAGCAGAGGATTTTTTGTTATTTTCACAGGTTTACAAAACCACTTCCATAGTCTATAATATCAAAATGTAGTATTTTTATAGAAAAGGAAGCACAATATATATGGACATTTTGATTAAAAAGCGTAACGGAAGATATGAGAATCTTTGCGTGGAAAAGACTAAGAAGATGGTAGCTCTTGCCTGTGAAGGCTTAGACGGCTGCGACCCTATGGAGCTGGAAATGGACTCCAAGATTCAGTTTAAAAATGGAATGAGCACAAAGGAAATTCAGCAGGTACTTATCCGTTCTGCTATCGAGAAGGTTATTGTAAATGAACAGAGTGAAAACGGCAGCGGTCTTAGCCGTATGAACAGCAAGTGGCAGCATGTGGCAGCAAGGCTGTTTTTGTTTGACCTTTACAAAGAAGCTAAAATAAGTCGTAATTATAAGACTTTTGGCTATGGTGATTTTAAAAAGCTTATCGAAATGCTGGTTGAGAGAGGAATCTACACAGAGGATTTTATTACAAAGTACACAGAAGCCGAAAGAAGAGAACTGGCTGAATATATAAAACCGGAAAGAGACTTTCTTTTTAATTATGAAGGAGTGAAGCTTCTTGCGGACCGCTACCTTGTACATGGTGTTAACGGAGAGGTAATGGAGCTTCCTCAGGAAAGATTTATGGCAATAGCTATGCATCTTGCCAGCGTAGAAGAAGATAAGGTGTATTATGCCAAGGCTTTTTATGACTTGCTCAGTAAACTTAAAATGACAGTGGCAACACCGACTCTTGCAAATGCGGGAACAACTTTTAACCAGCTTTCAAGCTGTTTTATAAGCACAGTTTCTGATAATTTATGGTCGATTTATGATGTAAACTCCAAGTTTTCCAAAGTATCTAAACATGGAGGTGCACTTGGAATTTATCTTGGCAAGGTCAGAAGTCTTGGAAGTGATATAAGAGGATATAACAATGCTTCCGGTGGTGTTATTCCTTGGGTAAGGCTTTATAATGACACTGCGGTTGCAGTAGACCAGCTTGGAAGAAGAAAGGGTGGAGCTTCCATTACCCTTGATATCTGGCATAAGGATTTATATGAATTTATAGATCTTAGAACAAATAACGGTGACGACAGAAGAAAGGCACATGATATTTTCCCTGCTATAAGCATACCGGATATTTTTATGGAAAGACTTATAAACAGGCAGGAATTCAGCCTTTTTGATCCTCATGAAGTTGAAAAACTTATGGGATTTTCTTTGGAAGATTACTACGATAAAGATGAAAAGCATAAAGAATTTTCAGAAAGATATAAACTTTGTGAAAATGATAACAGACTTACCAAAATAACTGTTCCTGCCCTTGATATAATGAAAAAAATAATGAAAAGTGCGGTAGAGACAGGTACTCCGTTCATTTTCTTCAGGGATACGGTAAACAGGGCAAATCCGAACAGCCATGCAGGTATGATTTACGGTTCTAATCTTTGTCACGAGATAGCTCAAAATATGAGTGAGACTAAGTATGTTTCTGAGGAAATAATTACCGAAAACGGTGAAACAAAGATAGTCACAACAGTTAAATCGGGAGATATGGTAACCTGTAATCTTAATTCGGTAAATCTCGGAAATGTTACATTAGAAGAGCTTAAAGAAAATGTGCCTTTACAGATAAGGATGCTTGACAATGTAATTACTCTAAATATGTTCCCGGTAGCAGATGCAAAGGTGACCTCACTTAAATATCGTGCAATAGGGCTTGGTGTGAGCGGATATCATCATTATCTTGCTAAAAATGCTATAGCCTGGGAAAATGAAAAGCATATTGAAGAGGCGGACAGACTTTTTGAAGAAATAGCTTATAATGCTATTAAGGCTTCTATGGAGCTTGCCAAAGAAAAAGGAGCTTATGCTGAATTTGAAGGCTCGAAATGGCAGACAGGAGAGTATTTTGATGAAAGAGGCTATGTAAGCGAAAGGTGGCAGGAATTAAAGAAAGATGTAATGAAGTATGGGCTTAGAAACGGCTATTTGATGGCGGTTGCCCCTACCGGAAGCACATCCAACATAGCAGGAACTACAGCAGGAATTGATCCGATATTTAAGAAGTTTTTTGTGGAAGAAAAGAAGGGAAGCTTTACTCCTAAGACAGCTCCTGAGCTAAATGACGAGACCTTCTGGTATTATAAAGAAGCACATTATATTAACCAGCTTTGGTCGATAAGAGCCTGTGCGGCGAGACAGAGACATATTGATCAGGCACAGTCTTTTAACCTCTACATTACGCCTGAGGTTAAGGCAAAGGATATACTGGATATGTATGTTGAGGCTTACAAGGCAGGTATCAAAACAATTTACTATGTAAGAAACAGGTCACTTGAAATGGATGAGTGTACAAGCTGTTCAAGCTGATAGAGTGAAAATTACTTTCGCCTGTAATTTATGCCACCAATCGGTGGCCTCGGAATGGAGACTGATATGGAAAAGAAAAAGATATTTAATGAACTTGGAAAACGTGGAACAGAGGGTATATTAAATGGTAATACCACCAATCTTCGTGAGTGGAACCGTATAAAATATGACTGGGCAAATGTAATGTACCGCACTATGTTAAACAACTTCTGGATACCGGAAGAAATATCACTCGGAGAAGATATTAAGCAGTTTTCGTATTTAACGGCAGGAGAGAGAAAGGCTTTTGACAAGATTATCTCTTTTCTTAACTTTCTTGACTCAATCCAATGTGAGAACCTGCCGAATCTGGCAAGATATATAACTGCGGCAGAGGTGGCATCTCTCCTTAATGTGCAGGCATTTCAGGAGGAAATCCATGCCCAGAGTTATTCATACATACTTGATACGGTTACAAACCCTGTAACAAGGGATAAGATTTATGATGAGTGGCGTGAAGATCCAATTCTGCTTAGAAGAAATAAGTTTATAGCAGATATGTATCAGAGATTTGCGGATGATCCGAGTACAGAGAACTTTGTACGTTCGGTTATGGCAAATTATATCTTGGAAGGAATATATTTTTACAGTGGTTTCAGCTTCTTTTATACTTTGGCTAGACAGGGTAAGATGACAGCTACGAGTACCATTTTCAAATATATAAACAGGGATGAGATTACTCATCTGGTGCTTTTCCAGAATATAATAAGGGAGCTTATGAAGGAAAATCCGGAGATTTTTACTGATGAGCTTAAGGGAGAACTCAGAGAAATGGTTAAGGTCGGCACTCTAAATGAGATAGAGTGGGGACAGTATGTGACCAATAATGAGATTTTGGGTATAAATAATGAGCTGATAGAACGTTATATTAAGTACCTTTCAAATCTCAGGTTAAGGGCTATAGGCCTTCCTGTGTGGTTTCCTGAGATTACCGAGAATCCAATGGCTTGGATAGAAAGCTTTTCAAATCTGAATGCCACAAAGACAGATTTCTTTGAGGCAAAGGTAACAAACTATACCAAGGCAGCAGCCTTTGATTTTGATTCGTTGGAATAAGCAAGATTAAGGACAGTAAATCTGTAAAAAGGTTTACTGTTTTTTCTTATAAAAAGATAAAACTATGGTATAATTGTTGTGAAAGAATTGACGGCATATTAATAAGTGGATAGAATTATAAATATATATTAACAATGTTTTAGGAGAATATTTTGGAACTATAAGTGTGGCAATTAAAACAAAAAGCTGAAAGGAGCTTCGTATCAGTGCTATGAAATTTATGGATTGGGATGATATGCATAGAAATCTTGAAGCATTATTTATATTAGATAGTGCGCTGACAGATCCGTCAAAAGATTATTTGAGACTTGTACATAAAAAGGTTTCTAAAACGGAAATAAGATATATTGTTGACAATGGAGCCGGTGACTCTTTAGATGTTATTTTTACAGAGAATGTTGTATTGGTTAAAGGATTTGCACACGAAAATATTTTGAACCAGTTTGCTGCAGAAGAGTGGAATCAGAGTATAATTGACCAATTATATGAGGGACTTGATTCTGAGTTAATTGAATTATTTACATTAGATGAAAGAAATCATTCAACATTTTTTATATGGTATGATGGAAGGATTCATCAAAATCTGCCGGATGGCAATGATGGTGGGCGTTGGTTGCTTGGGTATGCTTTTGATACATATGAAAGATTCAAGGAATTTGCCCAAGACTATTATTCTATGGAATTTAATGATAATCTCCTAAAAAAACTATATGAGAGTGCTACATTGTCCGATAATGAACTAATGGAATTGACTAATTTGAGTAAGTAGAAGGGTGATATTTTGAGAGTAGAAGATGTTATAGAAGCAGCAGCAAAACTATGCAGAGAGTTTGGAGCAAAAAAAGTGATTTTATTTGGTTCAAGGGCAAAGGGAACAGCACTTGAGAGAAGCGATATAGATATAGCTGTATCGGGAGTGGAAAATATTGACTTGCTCATACAAAAAATAGAAGAATTACCAACGCTGTACAGCATAGATATAGTAAATATGGATGATTGTAAAAACGAACTGTTACTGGAGGATATAAGGCAATATGGACGAGAAGTTTAAGAGAAGATTTGAATCGTTTTGTAATTCGTTAAAAGCCTTGACTGAGGCAAGAGAAAGAGACTTTTCAGATTCATTTGTAATAAGTGGAACCGGAGCAAAATTTGCTATTACTTTTGATTTATCCTGGAAGGTCATGAAGGATATACTGATTCAGCATTATGCGATTATCGGGTTTGTAACTGGTTCTCCGAGAGATGTGCTTAGGGAAGCGTTTAAGGCAAACCTTATTGGTGATGATGGCTGGATGGAAATGCTAAAAGTTAGGAATGAACTGACTCACGACTATGATGGTGCGGTTGTAAAAGCCCATTGTGAGATGATTGTAGGAAAATATATTGATTTGTTTTATGAGTTTGAAAAAATAGTGAAAGAATTGGCGTTATAACTGAAAAATAACACCCAATTTGAGTTAATATGAAATTTACGAGGTATCAATGGAAATTTTAGAAATCCAATCCTTTGAAAAATATTCAGATTTTATTTTAGAACTGGCAAATAATCCGTTGTATTATGAACCGCATTTTGTGTATGATAAGGATAATTTATATGGTGCATTAAAGAGAAAAGATGAATATTCATTTGCAGTACTTGAAAACGGAGTTATAAAAGGAATTTTTGTATGGCTTATTATTCCGGATGAAAACTATATTGAGATGCTTATCGGATTTACAAAAAGTAAAGAAGCGTTTAGAGAAATGCTTTCGTATATGGAAAGTAAGTATAGAGGTTATAAGGCAGATTTTGTTATTAATCCGAAAAATTCTGCATTATATCAGCCCTTAAAAGATAAAGGGGTTGTTTTTGATAAGGAACAGCAAAAGATGGTTCATATCGGTATGGTGCCAAATGTAGATACAAGCGAGATAGAATTATATGCCGAAAAGTGGAAAGAGAAGTACTGTGGGCTTCATAGAACAGAAACATATTGGACTGCAGAAAGAGTTCTTTTGGCAAAAGACCGTTTCAGAGTGCTGCTTGTAATAAAAGACGGGAAGGTACAAGGCTATCTGGATGTTACATATAGTTTTGAAAAAAATGAGCCATATGACATCTTTATGAAACCTGAGTACAGATATCAAGGCTATGAACTTGCACTTCTTGTGAAAGCAATAGAATTAAACCGACCACATCAAATGATGGTATTGGTTGATGTAGATGCTTTAGAGGATATAGAAATCTATATTTCTGCCGGTTTTAAAAAGGCAGAAGGACAGAACAGTATTTATGCAACTTATAGGCTTTAAGTAAAGAAGCAAAAGGGTTTGAAAAATTTGACTTAAATTTATGAAGATAGTAGAATAATGATGTAAAAACAAGGAATATGAAAAGCCTGGGTAATGAAAAAGGATAATGTTATGGACATAAATACATTGGAGTCAATTCTTGAAATTGGAGAAACTGTAGCTGTTGAATTTAAGCGTTGTGGAAATGGTATTGAAAATGATACCTATGAGTCTGTCTGCTCATTTTTAAACAGATTTGGTGGAGATTTATTTTTGGGTGTTTTAGATAATGGTAAAGTTAAGGGAATACCGGAAAAGTCTGCATCAGATATGGTCAAAAATTTTATAAGTGTGGTTAGTAATCCATTGCTTTTTTCACCTACAATTTACCTTTCACCTGAAATTATGAAAAATGCAGAAGGAAAAACCATTATTCATGTTCATATTCCGCCAAGTGCCGAGGTGCATAGCTATAAAAAAGTCATTTATGATCGTGTAGATGATGCAGATGTAAAGGTAACTTCTACTTCACAGATTGCTCAGATGTATATACGCAAGCAGGAGATATTTACTGAGCGTAAAATTTATCCTTATGCAACAATAGATGATTTCCGTTTAGATTTATTTCCTAAAGTTCGTAGGATGGCAGTAAATAATGCAGGAGGAAAACATCCATGGGAAGAAATGTCAGATCAGGAGTTGCTTGTAAGTGCAGGGCTTTATGGTGTTGATTTAGCGACAGGGCAGAAGGGATATAATCTTGCGGCTATTATGCTTTTGGGTAAAGATGAAGTTATTATGAATGTTTGTCCGGCGTATATGACAGATGCCCTGCTTCGTAAAGTTAATGTAGATAGATACGATGACAGAGAGACGGTTAGAACTAATTTGATTGAGAGTTATGATATATTAATGGAGTTTGCCAGAAAGCACTTGCTTGATAAATTTTTTCTGGAAGGTGTTAGCCGTATCAGTCTTAGAAACATAATTGCCAGAGAGATGATTAGTAATACGCTGATGCATCGTGAATTTACCAGCTCATATATAGCTAAGTTTGTAATTGAAGAAAATCGAATGTATGTAGAGAATGCCAGTCGTGCAGTAAAAAACGGTTTTATTACACCGGATAATATGGAACCTAATCCAAAGAATCCGATCATTGCTTCATTTTTTAGAAACATTGGTTATGCGGACACACTTGGCTCCGGAATAAGAAAGCTGTTTAAGTATAGTGAATATTATTCAGGGCAGTATCCGGAATTTAAGGAAGGAGATATATTTCAGATTACCGTACCTTTGGATGATTCGTATTCCCTCGATTTTGATTTAGTGAATGAGCCCCAAAAAGGTCTAAATGAGCCCCAAAATGGACTGAATGAGCCCCAAAATGGACTGAATGAGCCCCAAAAAGGTCTAAATGAGCCCCAAAACGGACTGAATGAGCCCCAAAAAGGATTAAATGAGCCCCAAAAAATGATAAGAAAGCATAGAATTGAAAAAATAATTGAAATTATTTTGGATAATCCACATATTACCAGAGCGGAATTATCAAGAATGTTGGGAGTTTCGGAAGCAACTGTTAAAAGAGATGTTTCTGAATTGAATAAAAGCGGTAAGATAGAATATCTGGGAAGTTCAAAGGCAGGAAAGTGGATTGTAAAATAAAATTTTTTAACCATAGTTTTGATGGAGGAAAAACAAAATGGGAATGATAGCAAATTATCAATATTTAAGTAATGAAAACTTAAAGGAAATGAAAAACTTTAACGGAGAAGAAGACAAAATATTTGAAGAGGTTGAGGACTGGAATGAAAAAGCAGAGATTTTGCTTGATATAGACAAGATGTGGGATGTGCTTCATTTTGTGCTAACCGGTGTAGATAGTTCAGAGCCTATAGAAGGCAACCCTTTAAGCGAGGCGGTTGTAGGTGTGACTTCGCTTGAAGAAGTATCTGAATTTATTGCCTACATAGAAAAAGACAGGGTTGCAGATATTATTTCTGCATTAGAGAATTTTGATATAGACGCAGCTTTAGAAAGCTTCAGTATGGAAGCCTGCAAAAAAGCTGAACTTTATCCTAATATCTGGGATTATGATGATGAAGAGGAAGATATTAAGGAAGAAATCCGTGACTATTTTCATGATATGATAGATTTTTACAAACAGATTTTGGAAGCAAATGGAAATGTACTGGTTACGATTTATTAGAAATAATATATCAATTTGAATGTCGGAAATGTATGCAAAAGTTTACTTGTGTTGTAAATACATATAGAGGTGGAGGTTAGTTTAAAAAAGGATGATGGATAATTTTAATATATTTGAACAGGCTTGTAAGTATATTTCAGAAAAAATGTGTGAATTTAAGGATATATTGAATAAGCCTTTTTGTAACAATCAAAATAAATGTAAACGGCAGATTGAAACAGTCTGCTGTTTTTTTCATATTTTATTCAAAAAAATTTTCTTGACATTCATCAAAAAGAATGTTATAAAAAGCTTGATAAATTTATCTAAATAAATTTAACTAAATTAAACGAGGTAAAGAAAAATGAATTTTGAAAAAGTAAAAGAAGTAATTGTAAACGCAGCAAACATTGATGAAGACAAGATTAAATTAAGTGCAAGCCTTGAAAGCGATCTCGGACTTGACTCACTTGATGCGGTTGAGCTTGGTATGGCACTTGAGGAAGAGTTCGGCATAACCATAGACGAGGATAAGCTTGCTTCATTTAAGACTGTAGAGGATATTGTAAACTTTATAGATAATGCAAAAGAAGATTAAACTTAAAGGAAACAATCTATGGATATTAAAGATATTTATGAGGTCTGGGACAGGTTTGAAAAATCCTCGTTAAGCGAGCTGAAGCTTAGTCTTGGCGGAGATAATCTTGAACTTAAGAAGGCTATGGAAGTTATCAGCACAGAGGATAAGTCCGGTAAAACAAAACAGCAGGTAATAACAAGAAATGACTTCACAGAAGAAAATGAGTCAAATGAAGCAAATTCTGACTATAAAGAGATAAAAGCTCCTTTTGTGGGCACATTTTACCGTTCAGCTTCACCTGAAGCAAAGCCGTATGTGGCAGTGGGAGATGTGGTGAAAAAGGGTGACATACTAGGAATCATAGAAGCTATGAAGATTATGAATGAGCTGGCTGCACCGTTTTCCGGAAAAATAGTTGAAATCAGGGCAGAAGATGGCAAAATGATAGAATATAATCAGGTGCTGTTTTTGTTGGAGGAAACAGATGTTTAAACGAGTGCTGATTGCAAACAGAGGTGAAATAGCAGTCCGTATAATAAGATGTCTCAGAGAACTGAATATAGAAAGTGTTGTGGTTTATTCTGAAGCTGATAAAGAGTCTCTGCCGGTTATGTTGGCCGGCAAGGCTGTGTGCATTGGACCTGCAGGGGCTAAAGAAAGCTATTTAAACGGAGATATCCTTATAGAAACTGCACTTAAGACCGAATGTGATGCTATTCATCCGGGCTATGGATTTTTGTCCGAAAATGCTGACTTTGCCAGAAAATGTGAAAAAAACGGCATTATCTTCATAGGACCTTCAGCGGAAATCATAGAAAAGATGGGAGATAAGCAGGCGGCAAGAAGTCTTATGATGGCTGAAAAAGTACCTGTTGTACCCGGCTCTAAGGAACTTATTCACAGCGAGGAAGAAGCTGTAAGAATAGCGGAAGACATAGGCTATCCCGTACTTATAAAGGCAAGTGCCGGCGGCGGAGGCAAGGGTATGAGAAGGGCATTTTCTAAGGAAGAACTTGTAAGTGCCTATGCAGCTGCAAAGGCCGAGGCTAAGGCTGCTTTTGGCAATGACAGTATCTACCTTGAAAAGCTGGTATTAAATCCTCACCATATTGAAATTCAGATTATGGCTGATAAAAAAGGCCATGTAGTTCATCTTGGTGAAAGAGAATGTTCCATACAGAAGAATAACCAGAAAATGCTTGAAGAATCGCCATCCTGGTTTTTAAAACCGAAACTTCGTGAGAAGATGGGAGATGTGGCTGTAAGGGCTGCCAAGGCGGCAGGTTATAACAGTGTAGGTACGGTTGAATTTATAGCCGATGACAAAGGAAATTTTTATTTCATAGAAATGAATACCAGAGTGCAGGTGGAACATCCTGTAACAGAGATGGTTACAGGTATTGACATCATAAAAGAGCAGATAAATATAGCGGCAGGAAGAAAATTATCTGTAAAGCAGTCGGACATCAGTCTGAAAGGAAGTGCAATAGAGTGCAGAATAAATGCTCTGTCTACAGGCAAGATAACCTGTCTTCATTTTCCGGCAGGATACGGAGTAAGGGTTGAGAGCCATTTATTTGAAGGCTATGAAGTAAGTCCTTATTATGATTCAATGCTTGCTAAAATCATAGTACATGGAAATACCAGGCTTGAAGCCATCAGGAGAATGAGGAGAGCCTTAGAGGAACTTATCATTGACGGAATTAAGACAAACAGTGAATTGATGTATATGATAACCTATCAGCCGGACTTTATTGCGGGACAGTATAATACCGGCTTTTATGAAAAGAATAAAGATAATATTGAAAAAACAGTATAGCCTTAATATGGTTGTAACAGGCAAGGAAAGTGAATATGAAAATAGCACAGATATTTTCAAGAAGAAAAGACGATTTAAATGCTCTTAACAGAGCAAGAAAAGAAAAAAGTAATGATAAAACAGGAGAAGGAATAATCTGTCCATCCTGTGAAAATGAGATAACAAGAGAAAGGCTCAAAACAGAGCTTGGCGTTTGTCCTGTCTGCGGACATTATTTTCCACTGAGCCCTATGCAGAGAATGGCTGTACTATCTGATGAAAAGCAGGTAAAGAGACGATTTCAGCCGTTAAAATCCATTAATCCCATAGATTTTCCCGATTATGAGGAAAAACTAAAGGAAAATAGGGAGAAAACAAGGCAGAATGATGCTATAGTAACAGAGATTATTAAAATAGGCGGAGTTACTACTGCAGTAGGTGTGCTTGATGGCAGATTTTTGCTTGGAAGCATGGGTACCGTAGTGGGTGAAGAAGTGGCAAGGCTGGCTGAATATGCCGAGAAGAAAAACCTGCCTCTGGTTATTTTCAGTGCAAGCGGCGGTGCCAGGATGCAGGAAGGAATATTTTCCCTTATGCAGATGGCAAAGACTGCTGCAGTTATTGAAAAATTCAAGAATAATGGCGGACTTTTTATTTCTGTACTTACCAATCCTACTACAGGTGGTGTGAGTGCAAGCTTTGCTTCACTCGGAGATATAACCATAGCAGAGCCAAAATCGCTTATCTGTTTTGCCGGTCCCAGAGTAATAGAGCAGACCATAGGAGAAAAGCTGCCTGAAGGCTTCCAGAGGGCGGAGTTTTTGCTTGAACATGGCAGGCTTGATGCTGTTGTGGAGCGAAAGGATATGAAGGATTGGCTTTCAAAGGTTTTAAGGCTTCATAATACTAAATAATCTCTTACGGAGAAAATAATAAATGAAAGAAAAGATTAAGAGTCCTTATGAGAGGGTAATGCTAGCCAGGGATAAGGACAGGTTAAAAATAAATGACTATATAGAATTTCTGTTTGATGATTTTATAGAACTTAAAGGAGATGGGATATCGGGTGAGGATAGTGCTATACTTGGAGGAATAGCACTATTTCATGATATTCCTGTAACTGTTATAGGACATAAGAAGGGCAGTACAACAGAAGAAAACATAGCCTGCAATTTTGGTATGGCCTCTCCCGAAGGCTATAGAAAGGCTGCCAGGCTTATGAAGCAGGCTGAAAAATTCGGCAGGCCTATAATTACCATTGTAGATACTCCGGGAGCTTATCCGGGACTTATGGCAGAGGCTAATGGACAGGCAAATGCAATAGCAGAAAATCTTGCACTTATGAGTGGACTGAAGGTTCCCATAATATCAGTCATTACAGGGGAGGGCAGCAGTGGAGGAGCTTTGGGAATTGCTGTAGCAGACAAGGTGTTCATGCTTGAAAATGCAGTGTACTCCATACTTTCCCCTGAAGGCTTTGCTTCCATCCTTTGGAAGGACAGCAAGAGGGCGGATGAGGCTGCAAAACTTATGAAACTGACAGCAGGTGAGCTTCTTGACTATGGCATCATAGATGGAATAGTTAAAGAAGGTGCCAAGCTTATTATAAATATGGATGAAATGATTTATAAAGAGCTGACAGAACTTAGAAAACAAAAGGCAGACAGCCTTGTAAAGAATAGATACAAGAAGTTTAGAGAAATAGACAAGGAAAAAAGAGCCGTAAAGGCTTAAGCGGAGGTAAAACTTGGGAATACTTAGATTTGTAGCAACCGGAAAGGCTCTGCCTAAAAAAATGGTTACAAATGAGGATATCTCTAAGAGAGTAGATACCTCTGATGAATGGATAACGACAAGAACAGGAATTAAAAAAAGATATTATTGTGAAGAAGAAAGCTGTAACAGTCTGGCTATAGAAGCAGCCAAGGAGGCAGTAAACAGAGGGCTTGAAAGAGACAGTGAATTCAGTATACACAAAATAGGGCTTATCATAGTCGCAACCACAAGCGGTGATTATGCATTTCCAAGTACGGCCTGCATGGTCGGTAAGGCCTTAGGACTTAAAGGGAATGTTATGGCTTATGATTTAAGTGCTGCCTGCAGCGGCTTTATGTATGCCTTGCAGAATGCGAAAGCCCTGTTAAATGAAATGCGGGGTAAATATGCTCTGGTAATCGGAAGTGAAGAAATGTCCAAAATACTTGATTTTAGTGACAGAAGCACTTGCGTACTCTTTGGAGACGGAGCAGCGGCAGCCTTAATAAAGCTTGAAGATAAGGAAGGCGTATCCTGTATCCTCTCATATTCTGATGGAAATGATGAAGACTTGGTTTGTGGCGGTGTGGGCTCAAAGGACAGTTTCTTAAAAATGAAGGGGCAGTCGGTATTTAAGTTTGCCGTAAAAGTTATAAAACAAAGTATAGATGAGGTGCTTTGTCAGGCAGGACTTGATATGAGTGATATAGATTTTGTGGTCTGCCATCAGGCAAATGCCAGAATTATTGAATTTGTAAAGAGAAATTATGAAGGCCGGGAAGATAAATTTTATCAAAATGTAGGAGAATATGCGAACACTTCTGCAGCAAGCATAGGACTTGCCCTTGATGACTTATTTGAAAGCGGAAAGTTAAAGGAAGGAATGAAGATAGTCTGTGTCGGCTTTGGAGCAGGAATGACATGGAGTGCGGGAGTATTTGAGATTTGATAACCGGAAGGGAAAAAGATGAAGAAATTAAATGAGATTTTAGGAATTAAATACCCATTTATACAGGGTGGTATGGCAAATGTTGCAATTGGTGAGTTTGCTGCGGCTGTAACAGAAGCAGGCGGACTCGGTCTCATTGGCTCAGGTGGTATGAATCCTGAGATGCTGCGTGAAAATATAAGAAGATGCAGAGAGCTTACTAAGGGTAAATTCGGCGTCAATCTTATGCTTATGCACCCTCAGATAGACGAGCTTGCTGCAGTAGTACTTGAAGAAGAAGTAAAGATAGTTACTACAGGTGCAGGCATGCCTAAGAAATATATGAAAGATTGGAAGGCTAACGGAATTTTTGTAATGCCTGTTGTGGCAAGTCCAATGCTCGCTAAAAGACTTGAAGATATGGGAGCGGATGCTATTATAGCAGAAGGAACCGAAAGCGGAGGCCATGTAGGAGAGATGACAACCATGGCTCTTGTACCTAGGGTTGTTGATACAGTAAGTATACCTGTGATTGCTGCAGGTGGTATAGCGGGAGGCCGTCAGCTTGCGGCTGCCTATGCGCTCGGAGCAAGCGGGGTACAGCTCGGAACCTGCCTTTTGGTATCTAAGGAATGCCCTATTCACGAGAATTATAAGAATGCAATTATAAATGCAAGAGATAATGACAGTGTTGTTACAGGAAGAATAGCCGGAACACCGGTAAGAATTCTAAAAAATGAAATGTCCAGAGAATATGTAAGACTTGAAAAGGAAGGAAAGGATAAAATGGAACTCGAACATTTTACCCTCGGAGCACTTAGAAAAGCTGTATTTGACGGAGATGTGAAGAACGGATCCCTTATGGCCGGACAGGTAGCCGGCGGTCTTACCGAAATCAGAACTCTAAGTGAAATTTTTGAGTCGATGGATAGAGAATACAAGGAAGTCATTAAAAATCTACAGCAGTAGAATGATTTGGTATAAATGAGAGTGGGAAGCATAAAGTAAATTTGGTTTAACAGTATGAAGTTTCGAAAGGAATTATAATGAGTAAAATCTGTTTTTTATATGCAGGACAAGGCAGCCAGAAAGTGGGAATGGGCGCTGATATGTATGAAGCCTACCCTACCTTTAAGAAGATTATAGATAGTATAGAGCTTGACTTTGACATTAAAAGCCTTATGTTTGACGGAGATGATAATACTCTCGCTAAAACCGGATATACTCAGCCATGCATGTCAGCTTTTGCTGCAGGAGTTACCGAAGTGCTTAAAGAAAACGGAATACAGCCTGCCGGAGTGTTAGGACTGAGCCTTGGCGAATATGGAGCATTGTATGCGGCAGGAGTATTTGACTTACAATCTTATATTTCTGTTACAGCCTTCAGAGGAAGGGCTATGGAGGAAGCGGCAAAAGGTAAGTCCACGGTAATGAGTGCTGTGATTGGTTTAGAAGCTGAAAAGATTGAAAATATCTGTAAAGAAACAGAAGGTTTTGTAGAAGTTACAAATTATAATTGTGCCGGACAGTATGTAATCTGCGGTGAAGAAGCCGCTGTAACCAAGGCAGAAGAAAAACTGAAAGAAGCAGGTGCAAAGAGATGTATAAGACTGAATGTAACTGCTCCGTTTCATACAAAGCTACTTAAAGAGGCAGGAGATAAGCTGACTGTTTATTTTGAAAAAATGGATTTTAATGAGCCTAGGATTCCTTTGGCGCTTAATCTGACAGGTAAGCTTTATAAAAAGGGTGATAACTTAAAAGAAATTATGGCAGCTCAGGCCCAGAGTGCAATCCATTTTGAAGACTGTGTAAAGACTATGATAGCCGAAGGATTTGACAGCTTTATAGAGATAGGGCCGGGAAATGTGCTTTCAGGCTTCGTAAAAAAGACAGCGACGGCATTGGGTGCGAAGGTAGACATACTTACTGTTCAGAATAAAGAAGATTTGCAAAAAGCTATTAGTGTAATTAGATAAAAGGTTGTAGTCAATATATTGTTAGAGATAATATAAGAGAGATATAATATAGCAAATATACTATAAATGACTTGATTGAAGTATATTGATTAAAGACTGATTAAAGGAGAGTGTATGAATAAAACAGCCATAGTAACAGGGGGAAGCAAGGGCATTGGTAAGGCAATCTGTGTAAGGCTTGCAAAAGACGGATTCAACATAGCATTTAGCTACAACAGTAATCCTGAACTTGCGGAAGAAACTGCAAAACTTTGTGAAAGTGCGGGAGTAAAGGTTAAATTCTACAAGGTAGATGTAGCGGACAGCACAGCCTGCAAAGAGTGGACAGAAGAGGTTCAGACAGAGTTTGGCAGTGTAGATGTGCTTGTAAATAACGCCGGAATTACTAAAGACGGTCTGCTTATGAAGATGAAGGACGAAGACCTTGATGCAGTCTTGGATGTAAACTTAAAAGGCAGTTTTTATATGATGCGTGAAGCATCTAAAATAATGCTTAAACAAAAATCCGGAAAGATAGTCAATATAAGCAGCGTGGTCGGTGTTATGGGTAATGCGGGACAGGTGAATTACTCTGCTACCAAGGCAGGAGTTATAGGAATGACAAAGTCACTTGCAAGAGAGCTTGCAGGCAGAAGAATCAATGTAAATGCTGTTGCTCCCGGTATGATAGAAACAGATATGACAAAAGCAATGTCTGATAAGGCAAGAGAAGCTGTTATTGCCGGTATTCCTTTTAAGGAAATGGGAAAACCGGAGGAAATAGCTTCGGTAGTTTCATTTTTAGCCGGAGAAGACAGTAACTATATCACAGGTCAGGTAATCTGTGCAGACGGAGGTATGAGTATATGAGAAGGGTTGTAATTACAGGTCTTGGAGCGGTTACACCTATCGGAAATGACATAAATACTATGTGGCAGTCGGTAAAGTCAGGGAAATGCGGAATTTCAGAGATTACACATTTTGATGTTACAGATAAGAAGATAAGCCTTGCCGGAGAAGTAAAAGACTTTAATCCGGAGGATTTTTTGGACAAAAAAGAAGCCAGAAGAATGGACAGGGTAACACAGTTTGCTCTTGTAGCGGCTAAGGAAGCTATGGTTGACAGTGGTATAGAGCTTGAAAATGTTGACAGAAACAGGTTTGGAGTAGTATTTTCAAGCGGTATCGGCGGTATAGATACAATAGAAAAGGAAACTATAAAGGGACATGAAAAGGAAAACTTTGAGAAGATTTCACCTTTCTTCATACCTATGATTATAGCGAATATGTCAGCAGGACAGATAGCAATAGCTTTCGGGCTTCATGGTATGTGTACCTCACCTGTTACAGCCTGTGCAAGCTCAACCAATGCTATAGGAGATGCATTCAGGCATATCAGAGACGGCTATGCGGAGCTTATGCTTTGCGGTGGAAGTGAGGCTACTATAACAGAGCTTGGAATAGGCGGTTTTGCTTCTATGAATGCCCTCAGCAAATCTAAAGAACCCGACAGAGCCTCTATTCCTTTTGATAAGGAAAGAAACGGCTTTGTTATGGGAGAAGGCGGAGGAGCGCTTATATTAGAGGAGCTTTCCCATGCCTTAGAAAGAGGGGCCAAGATATATGCAGAGGTAGTGGGCTATGGTGCTACCTGTGATGCAAGCCATATTACAGCTCCGGTAGAAGACGGTAGTATAGCGGCAGCCTGCTTTAAGGTGGCTCTTAATGATGCAAAGCTTTCCACATCGGATGTAGATTATATAAATGCACATGGAACCTCAACTCCGCTTAATGATAAATGCGAGACAAGGGCAATAAGACTTGCTTTTGGAGCAGACGCGGATAAGCTTATGGTAAGCTCTACCAAGTCTATGACTGGACATATGCTCGGAGCGGCCGGGGCAGTTGAAGGTATAATAACAGTACTTGGCTTAAAAGAGGGCTTTGTACCTGCTACCGTAAACTACAGGGAAAAGGACGAGGAGTGTGACCTTGACATAGTTCCGAATGAAGGAAGGAATAAAGAAATCAAGGTAGCTATGTCTAATTCTTTGGGCTTTGGCGGACATAATGCAACTGTTGTGTTTAAGAAATATGAGGAGGCTTAAATGGAGTTAAATTCTCGTGAAATAATGGAAATACTTCCACATAGATATCCGTTTTTACTGGTAGATAAGATAACTGAGCTTGAGAAAGGTGTCAGGGCAGTCGGTCAGAAGAATGTATCGGCTAACGAAATGCACTTCTTAGGGCATTTTCCGGGAAATCCAATTATGCCGGGAGTACTTATACTTGAGGCTCTTGCACAGACAGGGGCTGTGGCTTTACTTTCGGAAGAAGAAAATAAAGGAAAACTTGTTTTCTTTGGAGGAGTTAAGTCAGCAAGATTTAGGAAACAGGTTGTACCGGGAGATGTACTTGAGCTTCGCTGCGAGATTATAAAGAGAAAGGGAAGTGTGGGCATCGGCTCAGCCACAGCACTTGTGGATGGCAAGGTGGCAGCAGAGGCAGAGCTCACATTTGCAATAGAAAAATAAAATTGATATACTGTTATTAAAGTCAGGAGGTGGACAGAAAAATGCTATATGACTCCTTTAATAAGGTATATACAAAATTTAAGATGCATTTTTATAAAGAAGTATTTAAGAAATGGAGAGACAGGGAAGCAACTCTAACTACAGTGGAAACCTTTTGTATGGAGATTATCCATGCTTTAGGAAAGCCTACAGTAAGCGAGTTTGCAAGCTTTACCAGTCTTTCCTCGGCAAATGCAGCGGACAAGATAAATAATCTTGTGAAGAAGGGTTATCTTAATAAGGTACAGTCAGAAGAGGATAAAAGGATATATTATCTGGAAGTTACAAAAAAATATATTGACTATTATAATATTAGTTACCAGTATCTTAAAGAAGTTATGGAGAAACTGGAAAACCGCTTTACTCCGGAGGAAAATAAAACTCTGGAGAAAATGCTAAGGATTATGTCTGAGGATATAATGGAATAATTTGAAGGCAAAATTAATTCATTTTTATCCTATATTCACTAGGTGACATCCCATACCTTTCACGGAATTTTCTGTGAAAGTAGCTGCTGTTATCATAGCCTACAGAAGCTATTATTTTTTCAACAGTTAGGGTACTTTGCTTCAGCAGGAATACTGCCTGCTGGAGCTTTCTTTCTTGTAGCAGTTCTTTAAAATTTTTGTCCAAATGTTTCTTTAATAAACGGCTTACAAAGTATGTCGGCTCATTTATTTCGGCAGAGATTTCCGCAAGAGTTCCATTTTTATATTTTGTTTCAATATATTTTAATACGGTAAAAATCATATTTTCATCATATCTGTCAGGCAATCCCTTATTAATATTTTCAGCAAATGCGGACAGATTCATTAGCAAAAGTCCCATAGTTGTCTGGATTATGGTATTTGTTGCAGGATGCTTTTCATATATTGTCCATATCATATTTTCCAGGAGGTTTTGTACGGGAAGGATATCTTTTGCCGAAAAGTGGAGGAAACTAAGCAAAGAATCTCCGCCTGAAAGCGTGGACAGCAGAAAGTCACGCAGCACATTTTCTTCCTGCATCATTGAAAATGAGACATTAAAAAACTCAGGTAAAATCACAAAATTTACAGCTATATCAGATTCTGAAGCAGGCAGTATCTCCTGGGTAGCATTCTGATTTAAAAACAGAAGGTCACCTTCGCTAAGAATAAGGGTTTCTTTATCATTTAAGATATGCGTGGTACTACCGCTGCACATATAAACAAGTTCTACATAATTATGTTTATGCTTTGGGAAGTGTACAAAGCGGGTATGGGGGCGAAGCTCTATAAGCCGTCCTTTGGCAAGCAGCTTACTGCTGTCAATAATAAATTGATTTCCGACTGTTTCTGCATAAAACTCTGTACGAACAGTATCTGCACCGTTTAAGTATTGTTCTTCTTCGGGCGTTATTAGTTTTAGTTTATCAAGAAGTTCTTTTCTCATTTGTATCTCCGCTTTTACTATTTGCAAATAAGGTCCCTATAGTTTGCATAAAATGACCTAAAAAAACTATTAAAATTATTATAAGATAAAAATATAAAAATGCAAGTAAAGTTTGTATTGTAAGTGAAGCTTAAAATGATATTACAGGAGTTCAATTAGTATTCCGGAAAGGATGATGATTGCAAATGAAGTATTGGGTGGCTATAGATATAGGTGCATCCGGAGGAAGGCATATTTTAGGTTATATGAAAGACGGAAAGATGTGTACTGAGGAGATTTATCGGTTTTCAAACGGGCTTAAAGAAAAAAACGGAAAACTGTGCTGGGATATAGATGAGATTTTTAAACACATTCTAAAAGGCCTTGCAAAATGCAAAGAAATAGACAAAATTCCGGAATCGGTAGGCATAGATACCTGGGGAGTTGATTTTGTTCTGCTTGATAAAGAGGGCAGGATGATAGGGGATGCTGTAGGCTACAGAGATAATCGCACAAAAGGAATGGATAACGAGGTATACGGTATCATTTCCGAGGAAGAACTGTATAGAAGAACCGGTATACAGAAACAGATATTTAACACAATTTATCAGCTTATGGCAATTAAGAAAGAATCACCTGAATTACCGGAAAGTGCAGAAAGATTACTGATGATACCTGAGTATTTAAACTACTTGCTGACAGGGAAATGTATGTCGGAATACACGAATGCCACTACTACTCAGCTTGTAAACTGTGAAACCGGAGAATGGGATACTGATATAATAAGGAAATTAGGTTATCCTGAGAAAATTTTCGGTAAGCTTAATATGCCCGGAAGTGAAGTGGGGATGTTTACAGAAGAAATCCGGGAAAAGGTTGGATTTAATTCTAAGGTAGTGCTTGCCGCTACCCACGATACTGCTTCTGCGGTTATGGCAGTACCTGCAGATAAAGAGGGGGCTGTTTATATAAGCTCAGGAACCTGGTCTTTAATGGGAACTGAGATACTAAAGGCTGATAATTCTGCTGAGAGCAGACTAATGAATTTCACGAATGAAGGCGGTTATGACAGAAGGTTTCGCTACCTAAAGAATATAATGGGACTTTGGATGATTCAGAGTGTCAGAAAAGAAATAGCTGCTGACAAGGACTTTGGAGAAATATGCGAAATGGCTGCTAAGGCGAATATTTCATCCATAGTAGACTGTAATGATATAAGGTTTTTAGCGCCTAAAAGTATGACAGAAGAAATAAAACTTAGCTGCAGGGAAAGCGGACAACAGGTTCCGGAGGGAATAGCTGAAATTGCAAATGTGATATATAACAGCCTTGCCGAGAGTTATATTAAATGCCTAAAAGAAATAGAGGAAAGAAGGGGAGAAACATATTCGGGAGAAATACATGTAGTCGGAGGAGGTTCTAAAGCTGAATATCTGAATAAACTTCTGGCTGAGAAATCAGGGCATATAGTGAAGGCAGGACCTTCGGAGGCTACGGCAATAGGTAATATTACTGCACTTATGATAGCAGATGGGGTAATACCTGACTTATCCTCAGCTAGAAAGATAATAGAAAGTTCTTTTGAAATTAAAACATATTTACCATAACAAAATGATTTGCGTATCAAAAGAAAGATAATAAATTCTTTTGACGCTTGTATCAGAAAATAATTTACTGAAAAGGAGTTAAGCTATGTTAGTAGAGACAAAGGCTAAGGTCGGTGTATTTTCGATAGCACTTGGTGCTTATTTGGAACAGTTTCCGAATCTCAGACAGGAATTTGAATCACAGTATGAGGAATTTAAGAAGGGGATTCCTGATACAGTTGAGCTTGTGGACGGCGGTATGATAACCACAAAGGAAGAGGCTATGAATGCAGGGGATAAGTTCAGGGCGGCAGATGTGGATGTGGTGTTTTTGCAGATGCTTACCTATGCAACCTCTTATAATGTACTTCCGGTTGTAAGGGATCTTAATGTACCGGTTGTTGTTATTAATATTCAGAAGAAAAAAGCCCCTGAATACAGTAAAACGGATATTCCTACCTGGCTTGGAACCTTGTATGCCTGCGGTGCAGTAGGAGAAGCCACAGCAGATCTTGAAAGGGCAGGAAAGAGGTATGCTGTTGTCACAGGCGTTTCAGAAGGCGGAGATGAAGAAGTCACCTTGCGGATAGAAGAATGGTGTAAGGCTGCACAGGTCAGAAGAAGATTCAGACAGACTAACATTGCCCAGATTGGCCGTCCTTATCCCGGAATGATGGATCTGTATATAGATGAAACTAATCTTTACAATAGAATGGGGCTTTATACCAAACAGTTTGACTGGGAAGATATGTGGTCTATGGCTGATGATATTACTGATAAAGAAATAATAGAGAATAAAGCAAAAGAAATCCTAGATACCTTTGAAATAGAAGGTGGAGGAAGTTTGGAAAAAGTTTGGGAAATGGCAAGATATGTGGTGGCCTTTGAAAGATGGGTGCAGAAAGAAGATCTTGCTATGGTGGCTTCGCATTATGCGGGTAAAGCGACAGGTCAGGCAGGTATACTTGACTCTATGCTGATTCCGGCCTTTTCAATGCTGATTAAACAGGGGACTGCCTGTGCAGTAGAAGGTGATATTAAAGTAGCTATGGCTATGAGTATACTTAAAACCATATCCGGTACAGGCCAGCTTTCTGAAATGTATTCAATAGATTTTAACAAGGACATATGCATAATAGGCCACTCAGGCTCGGGGGATGCTGATATATCAAAGGCACATAAGCCTACTATGAAGATAGTAGAGGTATTTCACGGTAAGGTAGGAGGTGGTTATCTCACACAGTTTTATCCTCCTGCCGGTGATATTACCTATCTTGCCATTACTCAGGATAAGAACGGAAAGTTCAAGTTTGTTGTAGCAGAGGGAGTTAATGAGGAAGGCGAAATATTTACCTTTGGTGACACAAATATGAGAACAAAATTTAGCTGTGGAGCAAGGGAATTTGTAAACCGTTGGAGTGAGGCAGGACCTACTCATCATATGGCGGCGGCTATAGGCAGACATGCTGATGTAATACTTAAAGTAGCAAAGATTTTGGATGTTCCGGTTGAAGTAGTAACAAGATAAGATTGATAAATGAAAAGAGGAAAATGATGAAATTTTTAGATGCAGAATTTGTAAAAGGTTTTATAAGAATGGCAACTGATGGCTGTAATATGGGATGGCACGAAAGAAACGGAGGTAATCTCTCATACAGAGTTAAACCTTGTGAGGTAGATGAGGTCAAAGAAGAACTGAAAGCAGGAGAATGGAGAGAAATAGGGACTGCTGTTCCTAATCTTGCAGGGGAATATTTTCTGGTAACAGGCTCAGGCAAATTTTTCAGAAATGTACAGGATAAGCCCGAAGATTCAATTTGTCTTATCGAGCTTGATGAAAAAGGCGAGAATTACCGCATTATGTGGGGACTTGTAAATGGTGGCAGACCTACCTCAGAACTCCCAAGCCATCTGATGAGCCACGAAGTAAAGTTTTTGAAAAATCCTGAATACAGGGTAATTTATCATACCCATACAACCAATATTATTGCTCTTACCTTTGTACTTCCTTTAGATGAAAAGGTAATTACCAGAGAGCTTTGGGAAATGGCTACAGAGTGTCCGGTAGTATTTCCTGACGGAGTCGGTGTAGTGCCTTGGATGGTTCCGGGAGGAAGAGAAATAGGAGTAGAAACCTCAGAACTTATGAAGAGCTACGACATTGTAATCTGGGCTCACCACGGTATAGTAGTTGCAGGGACAGACTTTGACATAGCATTTGGACTTGCTCATACTGCTGAAAAATCAGCTGAGATTCTTGTAAAGACTCTCTCAATGAGTCCAAAGAAACTTCAGACTATAACACCGCAGAATTTTAGGGACTTAGCGGTTGACTTTAAGGTGACTCTGCCTGAGAAATTTTTGTATGAAAAGTAGTGAGATTTACTGAATTTAATGTAAAATATATAGTCAAGAGCAGATTATTGCCTATAGCCATTATAATATGGCATTAGGACAGTACTGCTCTTTAATTATGTGAAAATATTCTTTCAGTTATTATCTTTTCTCCTTGATGTATCCTTACTTTAAGGCTATACTGTTATTATAATGATACATACAGGAGCACATAATGAAGGTTCATAGAGAAACAAGGAAAGATTTACTTGAAATAATAGCTGATTCGCCTGTAATTGCAGCAGTAAAGGATGAAGAAGGCTTAGATAAAAGCCTTAGAACAGATTGCAGAATTATATTTATCTTATACGGAAATATATGTAGCTTAACCACGATTGTAGAAAAAATTAAGAGCAGAGATAAACTTGCGATAGTACATGCCGATCTGGTGCAAGGATTATCAGCAAAAACTGAGGCTATTGACTATATTAAAAATAATACAAAGGCAGACGGAATACTTAGTACGAAGGGTAATCTTGTAAAACATGCAGCAGATATCGGGCTTATAGGCATACTGAGAAACTTCATTATAGATTCGATAGCAATGGAAAACGTAAATAAACAGGTGGAACTTGCACATCCCGACATGATTGAGATAATGCCGGGAATAATGCCTGAGATTATAGAAAAGCTTAAGAACGAAATAAAACTTCCGCTGATAGCAGGAGGGCTTATTTCAGATAAAAAAGATGTGATTGCGGCCTTATCAGCAGGTGCAGATGCGGTATCTACCACAAAGGAAGAGCTTTGGAATGAATAAAACTTATTATATCAAGCTTTAATTTGTATTTCATCAGTGATTATATACCGGAACTGTAAAGGTTTAGGTAAAATAATAAATCTAGGAGGTAGAGTTATGAAATTTTTTATCGACACAGCTAATGTTGAGGAAATCCGTAAGGCAAATGACATGGGGGTTATTTGCGGAGTAACTACCAATCCGTCTCTTATTGCAAAGGAAGGACGTGACTTTAGAGAGGTACTTAAGGAGATAACCTCTATAGTTGATGGCCCTATCAGCGGTGAGGTAAAGGCAACTACTACAGATGCAGAGGGTATGATTAAAGAGGGAAGGGAAATTGCTTCCATGCACCCTAACATGGTAGTGAAAATTCCTATGACGGCAGAAGGGCTAAAGGCTGTCAAGGTACTTGCCAAAGAGGGAGTTAAAACCAATGTTACCCTTATTTTCTCCGCAAACCAGGCACTGCTTGCAGCCGAGGCAGGAGCAAGCTATGTATCGCCTTTCCTTGGAAGACTTGATGATATTAACCAGGACGGTGTTACCCTGATAGCTGATATAGTACAGATATTTGAAAACTATGGCTATGAAACCGAGATTATAGCCGCCTCTGTAAGACATCCAATGCATGTACAGCATTGCGCTTTGGCCGGAGCTGATATAGCTACTGTTCCATATAAGGTAATAATGCAAATGATAAACCATCCTCTTACAGCTCAGGGAATTGAGAAGTTTATAGCCGACTATAAGAAAGTATTTGGTGAATAATTGAATAGTTGTATTTTCTATGTAATAATGATAAAATGATGTTGGTATTCTAACACCAATTAATACAGGATTGCTAAGGTTTCGCCTCTCGCAATCCTTGCAAAAATATTGCTCAGATAATCTGAGTATATTTTATAGTAAAAGCTTAGATTTTATGTAAATAGCCATCTTGCAAATGGTCTTTATCTTTTGATAGAGATGTTTGCAAGATGTTTTAATGAAATAATGCATGAGGAGAGTTGTAATGAAGAAAGTATCTGTTTTAATTAAAGAAGCTGTAGAGAAGGCTTTTGTAAGTTTGGGCTATGATAAGAAATATGGAATGGTAGGCATCTCAAACCGCCCCGACCTTTGTCAGTACCAGTGTAATGGTGCAATGGCAGCGGCTAAAGAGTTTAAAAAAGCACCTTTGTTTATAGCTGATGAAGTAGCAGATAAACTGCAACTTTCCGAAGAAGGCAAGATATTTGAAAAAATAGAAGCAGTAAATCCGGGATTTATTAATCTTACACTTAAAGACGAATTTTTGGCAGACTATGTAAATGAAATGGGTGAGACCGGAAATTTCGGATATGAAAATGGAGGTGAGCCTAAGAAGATAGTTCTCGACTATGGCGGGCCTAATGTGGCTAAGCCTTTACATGTTGGCCATCTTCGTCCTGCCATAATAGGCGAGAGTATTAAGCGCATAGAAAGATTTGCCGGTAATGAGGTTATAGGAGATGTGCATCTGGGTGACTGGGGACTTCCTATGGGACTTATCATAACTGAAGTTAGACACAGACATCCTGAACTGCCATACTTTGACGAAAGCTTTACAGGTGAATATCCGAAAGAAGCACCTTTTACAATAGAGGAGCTTGAGGAGATTTACCCTTTGGCCTCAATTAAATCCAAAGAAGATGAAGAATATAAAAATGAGGCTTTACAGGCTACCGCACTCTTACAGAATGGGAATAGGGGCTATATGGCACTCTGGCACCATATCTTAGATGTATCGGTTACTGACCTCAAGAAAAATTATCATAATATAAATGTAAGTTTTGACCTTTGGAAGAAGGAAAGTGATGTACAAGTCTATATACCTGATATGGTTGAAAAGATGAAAGCAGACGGCTTTGCATATATAAGCGAAGGTGCACTGGTTGTAGATGTTACAAAGGAAGATGATAAGAAGGAGATTCCGCCTTGTATTATACTTAAGTCAGACGGAGCCGCACTTTACAGTACAACAGATGTTGCGACAATATTGGAAAGGGTTAAATTGTTTAACCCTACAGATATTATCTATGTAGTAGATAAACGTCAGGGAATGCATTTTGAGCAGGTATTTAGGACAGTTAAGAAGACAGGAATAGCTCCGGAAGAACTAAATCTTATCTTCTTAGGCTTCGGTACTATGAATGGTAAAGACGGTAAGCCTTTTAAGACAAGAGAAGGCGGAGTTATGAGGCTTGAGAGGCTTATTTCCGAAATAACCGAAGAAGTAGAAGCAAAAATGTCTGACAGAGATATGGATGAGGAAGTTAAACATAAGGTGGCTAAACAGGTTGGACTGGCTGCCCTCAAATACGGAGATTTGTCTAATCAGGCAAGTAAGGACTATGTATTTGACCTTGAGCGTTTTACTTCATTTGAAGGGAATACAGGCCCATATATCCAGTATACGGTAGTAAGAATCCGCTCAATTCTGGATAAGTTTATAGCAGAAAAGAGCTTAAATAAAGCTGATTTAGATAATTTCTTTGCCGATATAAAATTGGTTAAGGCTGCTACTGCTTCTGAGAGAGAGCTTGAACTTGTTTTAGCAAAGTTTTCTGATATGATAGATTTAGCTGCAACAGAGTTTGCACCTCATAAGGTATGTGCTTATATTTACGAAGTTTCAAACTGCTTCAGTGCATTTTATCATGAAAACCACATACTTAACGAACAGGATGAGGCAAGGAAATACTCCATGCTCAAGCTCTCATATATCACAGAGAAGATAATAGTAAAATGCCTTGATTTACTTGGTATAGAAGCGCCGGAGCGTATGTAAAAACCTTAAGCTTAATGAAGGAGAAACTTGGATGTCATTTGGCATTGAAAAGCTGATTGTTTACAGAAACTTTACTAATGATGAAATTCTTAAGACACTTTCTGAAATATTAAATAATTTTGAGCTTGCAAAAGATGAAAGAGCAAAAAGAGAACTTATAAGCCGTATTTATGAATGCATCAATAAACTGCTTGCTGTAAGCACTGAAAATGGTTTTGACAAGAATTTGTGGCAGAGTTATCTTACTTATCTGCTTGTTATGGACGAAAATCCTTTTGCACTTTCCTGTGAGAAAGAGGGAGACAGGGGAGGAAGCGTTGTAAATTTTGTACTGAATGACTTTGTTATTATAAAAGAGTTGTTACATTATGATTTTTCAAGCCTTGAAAGTGAGCTTGGAATAAACTGTTTCAGTATGATATCAAACTATAATGCGATAAAGAAGGAAGAGAATCGTATAAATAAGAATGTATCTGCCAAGGTAAAAGACTTATCCGAGTTAATAGATGCCGCCAAAGACGAGAATGAAATATATGAGAAGGTGACGGCTTTTTATAAAACTTTTGGTGTGGGAAAATTTGGGCTCAATAAATCTTTTAGGATATCCGAAAGAGACGGTAGAATTATCCCTATAACGAATACTGTTGAAATAAGTTTTGATGAGCTTGTGGGTTATGAACTGCAGAAAGAAAAGCTGATAGCCAACACAAGAGCCTTTGTTGAAGGAAAAAGAGCAAATAACTGTCTATTATACGGTGATGCAGGCACAGGCAAATCTTCCAGTGTAAAGGCTGTACTCAATAAATTTTATCCGGACGGGCTTAGGATGATAGAGATATATAAGCATCAGTTTATCTATCTTTCTGATATACTGTCGCAGATTAAAAACAGAAATTACAGGTTCATCATATACATGGATGACCTTTCGTTTGAAGAATTTGAAACAGAATACAAGTATCTTAAGGCTGTGATTGAAGGTGGGCTTGAGGTAAGACCTGAAAATGTATTGATTTATGCCACGTCAAACAGGAGACATCTTATAAAGGAACTTTGGAGTGACAGGGTGGACATGGAACATAATAAAGATGTTCATCGTTCAGACACAATGCAGGAGAAGCTCTCATTGGCGGATAGGTTTGGTATAACTATTGGTTATTTTGCGCCGAATCAGAATCAATATTTTGATATAGTATCAGGAATTGCGAAAGAACATCCTGAATTAGAACTTGGTGAAGAAGAACTTTATAATGAAGCCAGAAAGTGGGAGCTTAGGAATGGAGGGCGATCCGGAAGGGCGGCCAGACAGCTTGTTGATTATCTTTTGGGAATCAGTGAAATTGGTGATTTGAATGAAAAAAAGAATAATAGTTAAATTACTGATATTTATCTTTGTTTTTGAGGCTGTCTTTTATAAGGACAGCCAATTTTCAAATGCTGCCGTATCCGAAGGACAGAATATGGTGAGAGTCGGACTTACAAAGGAATATTTTAATAAGACTTCTGTTCGTTTGGATAATCAGGCTGTTAAAATAGGCTTTTCTAAAGAAAACACTTACTATCCGACAGACGTTCTGAGAGGAGATAAGGGGATAAGCATTTCCAGAGCCTATGGCAACTATAATGTATATGGAGGAAGTTTTCCGTCTTTTGCTAAGGCGGCCTCTGAAGCAGCAAGTCTTAGAGCCTCACAAAAATCTTTAACGGTAGTTCCCGCTCTGGTAGGACTTGACAGAAATAACAGAGGAGTCTGGAAGCTTTATGATGTTTACACAGCAGACACAGCAATAAAGACTAATGATGTATACTCCGTAACGTCTACAAATAAAAGCAGCAAATATTTGCTGGCAGTCACAACAGGTAGCAGCAAATTTCTTGTAGATGTGGCCGAGGCAGATGCCAATCCGCAGTTTGAGGCTGTGAACAAGGCGGAAGGAGTTTCGGTTGAGGGAGAAAACAGATACAGGGGAAGGATTGAAATCGGAACCTACGGGAAAAGCGGAGTAACACCTGTAAATGTAGTAAATCTCGAAGAATATATCAGGGGCTCTGTACCTATGGAAATGAGCCATAGCTGGCATGCTTCGGCACTTAAGGCTCAGGCTGTCTGTGCAAGAAGCTTTGGTGCGGCAGTATCAGGTTTTGGTTCAGACAGTGATATAAAAAAGGGGTATAAGCTTACAAACACAATTTCACATCAGTCTTATGAGGGTATGAAGGTAGAAACCAAAGAAACGGATAAGGCTGTAAAAGATACAGAAAATGAATTTGTAACCTATAAAAACAGAGTTGTGAAAACTACTTATTTTTCAACCTCAGGGGGATATACAGAAAGTTCTGAAAATGTATGGGGAGGTAAAAAGCCCTGGCTTAGAGCTGTGCCGGATCCATACGAAAATAAGCCTGAGAAAAAGCCTTGGACTGTGAGCTTTACCAAGTTTCAACTTTCAAGCCTGCTTGGAAGCTATGCCGTAAATCAGGGAAAAAGCCTTGGCAGTATAGAAGAATTAAGAGTAACAAGAAGGTCAAAGTCCGGAAGGGCACTTTCATTGTTGGTAAAGGGCAGTAATGGCAGGCTGATTCTTAGAAAACAGGAAATAAGGAAGGCATTTAACCTTTACAGTACCAAGATAAATGTATATGCTTCTTCGGATTTTGTAAGAAGTCTGAGCTCAGATAAAAAATCAAAGGTAAAAGGTGATTTTATATTTACCGGCAGCGGATACGGACATGGTGTAGGACTTAGCCAGTCCGGTGCAAGAGGTATGGCTGAAGCAGGATACGGCTATAAAAAAATAATCATGCACTACTTTACAGGTGTGGAAGTACATTAAAAAGACGTAAACAAAAAACTAGTAAATTTTGTTACGCTTTTTTACATTCATTTATTACATAGTTTCTCCAAAGTCAGATTCAGCATAATCAGAGCTGTCAGAAGTACTTGGAAGTTTTCTTACCTTTATCTTTTCTATTCTTCTATGATCTATAGATTCTATAAGGAAAGAAAGTGAACCATCTGTAATTGCATCACCCTTCTCAGGTAATCTTTCAAAAAGTTCAATCAGCTTACCGGCGATTGAATCATAATCATCTGATATATATTCGGTTCCGAAGAAGTCGTTGAAGTCATCAAGCCTTGTTGAACCGAGAACCATAAATTCATCCTGATCCAGCCGGACTATATCATCAACTTCATCAACATCGTACTCATCACGAATATCCCCAACTATTTCTTCAAGCAAATCCTCAAGCGTAATGAGACCTACAGCTGAACCATATTCGTCAAGTACTATACACATAGAAAGAGAAGACTTTCTCATTTCTATAAGCAGTTCGGATGTTTTCTTAAATTCATAAGTAAAATTAGCAGGGCGAAGGATGGAACCAAGCTTAAAATCTTTTTTATCACCCTTATAAAAAGCCACATCTTTTAGATAAACAATACCGATTATATTATCAACATTTTCCCGATATACAGGCAGCCTTGAGTATTTATCTTCTTCAAAAGCCAACAGAAGCTCATCATAGCTAATATCATCACTTATTGTATACATATCCACTCTTGGGACCATTACATCTTTCGCAAGAGAGTCACCAAAGTCTACCACATTGGTAATCATTTCTTTTTCTTCGTTTTCAATTATACCTTCTTCATGGCTTACCTCTACATAGGTTAAAAGCTCATTTTCGGTAATGCCTGAAGTGTTCTCCTCAGGATCTATGCCAAATATCTTAAGTATGCCGTTTGATATAATATTTAAAAGAAAAACAAGTGGTGTAAACACCTTCATCATAATGAGAAGGATTGGTGCATAAGCAAGTGCTAAGTTCTCTGAATACATAGAAGCAATCGTCTTGGGAAGCACCTCACCAAATACAAGAATGACAAGGGTGAGAATACCGGCACCTATACCTATGTACACATTGCCGAAAACTCTTGATACAAAGGCTGTTGCAAGAGCAGAGGCAGAGATATTCACAATATTGTTACCAATAAGCACTGTACTGATAAATTTTCTTGAGTCATCGGTTATTTTTGCTACAAGAGCAGCATTTTTAACATTTTCTTCTACCATAGAACGGATTTTAATCTTATTTACAGAGATTATTGCTGTCTCTGCCGATGAGAAAAATCCGGAAAGCAGAACTAGGATAAAAAGCACGATAATGTGTATCGCGTCACTGGGGTCCAAATCATCATCTCCTTAGTTTTATTTTTTTAATAAAGTGTATAAAAATACCCTTATATCATACATAAATAGAGGGTTTATGTCAAGGGTACTGGACAAATTAAAATAAATGATTTACACTATATCAGATAATGCTTTTAAGGAGTTTAATATGTTAGCAGGCGAACTATTATCATATATAAAAGTTAAAAAAATCTGCGGAGATATAGAGAAGATTGATATAAAATATATCTCTGAAGATAGCAGGAACATAAAGGAAGGTACTGCTTTTATCTGTATAGAAGGCAGCCGGGTTGACGGACATTTATTCGTAGAGGGTGCCAAAAAAAACGGCGCTGGGTTGTTTATTGCATCTAAGGATATAGCTGACAAAGCCGGTGACATACCTGTTGTTTATGTGAAAGACACGTTGAAGGTAATGGCACTTTTATCAAATGTGCTGTACGGTAAGCCTGATGAAAAACTGTTTATGGTTGGCATAACAGGAACTAACGGTAAAACTACCACAAGCTATCTGATTAATCATATATTTGAAACTATGAACCTTAAAACAGGTTTGATCGGAACCATTCACCATAAGATAGGAAAAAAAATAATTCCTACCAAGAATACAACACCTGTTTCAGCCACTTTGCAGGGACTTTTAGAGGAAATGGCGGCTGAGAAATGCGATGCCTGTGTGATGGAGGTTTCTTCTCATGCCCTGGCACTGGATAGGGTGATTGGTTGTGATTTTGACTGTGCGGTATTTACCAATCTGTCGCACGAGCATTTGGACTTACATAAGACCATGGGAAATTATGCCCATACTAAAGAGCTTTTGTTCACTCAGTTAGGCCATAATCTTAAAAACGGAAAGCTAAAAACCGCTGTACTAAATATAGATGATAAGTATTCTGAGGAATATAAGGCACATACACCGGCAGAAGTCATTACCTATGGTATAGATGATAAAACTGCTGATTTTTATGCTGACAAAATTTTTTTTGATGACTGGAAAATGAGATTTGATTTGCATTTTTTAGGAGACGTATACAAGGTAGAAACTAATCTGGTAGGTTTATTCAATGTATACAATGTGCTTGCTGCAATCTGTACGGCTTTTGCAAAGGGAATTGCTGTTAGGGATGCTATAGAAGCCCTGAAAAGTTTTTCGGGTGTCAGCGGAAGGATGGAAACAGTCCATACAGATAAAAACTATAAGATAATAATTGACTTTGCCCATACACCTGACGGTCTTATGAAGGTGCTTGAAACTTTAAATAAGGTGCCGCATAACAGGATAATAACCTTGATAGGACATAGCGGTGGCAACAGGGATTCCAGTATGCGCCCTGATCTAGGCAGGATTGCCCTTGAAAATTCGGATGAGGTTGTATTTACTGCGGATAATCCAAGAAATGAGTCGGTAGAACATATAGTAGAGGGTCTGGTTTCGGATTGCGCTAAGACTAATTATACTGTTATTGAAGATAGAAAAGAAGCCATAGAATATGCATTTGGAATTGCAGGTGAAAATGATATAGTTTTGCTTGCGGGTAAGGGAGCTGAGCCTTATCAGGTAATAGGTGATGAGTACCTGCCTTACAGTGAGATAGAAACTGTAAAAGAGATTCTTGGCAGGATTTAAGGAGAAAATATGTGCGGATTTGTAGGATTTTGCAGTAAGAATGTAAAAGATAAAAATGTAATAAAAGAGATGAATAATCAGATTGTTCATCGAGGACCTGACAGTGATGGTTATTATTTTGACAAAGATGTTAACTTCGGCTTTAGAAGGCTCAGTATAATTGACCTTAAAGAAGGCTCCCAGCCAATCTTAAATGAAGCGGAAGATGTGGCCATCATCTTCAACGGAGAGATTTATAATTATCAGGAAATAAGAGAAGAGCTGGTAGCTAAGGGCTACAAATTTAAGACACATACGGACACTGAAGTTATATTACATGGATATGAAGAATACGGTGAAGAAGGAATTTTGGCTAAGCTTCGCGGAATGTTTGCTTTTACAATCTGGGACAGCAAAAAAGAGAAGCTGTTCGGAGCAAGAGATCATTTTGGAATAAAGCCTTATTATTATGCTATGGTAGAGGGAGACTTTTTGTTCGGCTCAGAAGTTAAGGCTTTCTTAAAGTATCCGAAGTTTAATAAAGAAGTAAATGAAAAGGCATTGAAGCACTATCTGGTTTTTCAGTACAATCCTTTGGAGGAAACCTTTTTTAAGGGTGTAAAGAAGCTGAGACCGGGACATTATTATATATACGAAAACGGAAAAATGGAGATAAAAACCTATTACAATCTGACACTTGATTATCAGAAGATGACCTTTGACGAGGCTGTGGGCAAGATTGAAAAAGAGGTTGAGGAGTCGGTTAAATACCATAAAATAAGCGATGTGGAGGTAGGCTCTTTCCTTTCAGGCGGAGTTGATTCAAGCTATGTGGTTGCAACCGCACTTCCTGACAAGACCTTCTCTGTAGGTTTTGATAACAAAGGCTTTAATGAAACTATCTATGCAAAGGAGCTTTCAGACAGCCTTGGTATAAATAATTACTCAAAGCTCATTACCCCTGATGAATTTTTTGAAGGTATAAATAAGGTACAGTATTATTCAGATGAACCACATGCGAACCTTTCTTCTGTGCCGTTATATTTCTTATCAAAGCTTGCTTCCGAGCAGGTAAAGGTTGTGCTCTCGGGAGAAGGGGCGGACGAGCTGTTTGCGGGCTACAATGAATATGCGGATGCACTTCCGCAGAGAATATACAGAAAACTGCCATTTGGCTTAAGAAACAAATTATATAAAAAATACAAGGATAGAAAGCATTTCAGCGGAAAAACCATAATAATGAAATATGGTCAGAAGGTTGAGGACAGATATATAGGGCCTGCTGAAATAATGTCGGATGAACAGGCAAATTCGCTTGTAACTTCAAAGTATAAAAATACCGAGACTTCAAGGGATTTAACCAGGAAATACTATGACGAAGTTAAGGATATGGACGATACTTCAAAGAGACTTTACCTTGATATGAAGATGTGGATAGTTGAGGATATTTTGTTAAAGGCCGACAAGATGACTATGGCAAATTCTATAGAGCTCAGAGTTCCTCTTCTTGACAAGAAGATGTGGGAGCTTGCAAGGACTATTCCTGTAAAACATAAGGTACACAATGAGATAACAAAGTATGCCTTTAGAAAGGCTGCTAAGAACAAGCTTCCTGAGGACTGGGCAAAGCGCAGAAAGTTAGGTTTTGTGGTTCCGTTTGTTGTATGGATAAGGGAAGAAAAGTATTATAAAATTGTAAAAGAAATATTTAATAAAGGCTTTGTAAGTGAGTTTTTTGATAAAGAGAAGATAAATTCGCTTTTAGATGACCATTTTAACAATATAGCCAACAACGGTCGTAAGATTTATACCATTTATACCTTCTTAAAATGGTATGAGATTTACTTTGCCACACAGACGGCATAGGTTAAAAGGTTATATAAGGAATAAAACTGATTAGATTTAAGGGGAAAGCGTAATGAATAAGGCAGTGGTTTTAGGATGTAATTATTATATAGGACTTAGCATAATCAGATGTTTAGGACGGGAGGGTGTACATGTTGTTGCCTGCGACTATGATTTGAAAAATGCCTATGGTGCAAAGTCTAAGTTTATATCTGAATTTTTGACGATAGATAATCTGAATAAATTCGGTGAGGAAGCCTTTACAGGGCTTATTGAGTATGGAAAAAAACAGACAGAAAAGCCTGTGCTTCTTCCAACCCATGATAAATATGTTGAATTTATAGATAAATACTATGATGAGCTTGAAAAATATTATTTAATTAGCCAGGCTAAGGGACTTAATTCAAAGCTTCTAGACAAATGGACCTTACATGATATTGCGCTTGAAAACGGTGTGAAAATACCTGCAACAATCAGTGTTAATGATGAGAATTTAATAGAGAGGGTGAAAAATGAAGTAGGTTTCCCTTGTATAATCAAGCCTTTTGATACTGTAAAATTTACCAAGGTATTCAGAAACAAGGTATTCATTTGTAAGAACCTTGAAGAAATGGAAGCAGGCATAAAAAAGGCTAAAGATAATGACATAGAAATCTTTGTGCAGGAAATAGTACCCGGCTTTGATGACTGTATGCTTACTTACGATTATTATATTGCAAGAAACGGAAAGACCACCCACTATCTGACTGCACAGAAACAGCGTCAGTGGCCTATTAACTTCGGTGCTTCGGTATTTACAATTCAAAAATACAATCCTAAGCTTGTTGAGATTTCAAAACCTTTCCTTGAAAATATCGGTTACAGGGGCTTTGGAGAAATAGAATTTAAAAGGCATGAAAAGACAGGCGAGATTTACCTGATAGAAATAAATGCCAGAACCACGAACTTTAATAACATGATATACAAGTGCGGTATTAATATGCCTTACATTGCTTATCTTGACCTGACAGGAAATTTGAAAGAAAGTGACACTAAATTCTTAGACTATGACACAAAGTACGCATTTATTTACGGATTTGAAGACATAGTTGCAATCCTTAGATATAAAAAGACAGGACAGGTGGGCATCTTAAAGTCTTTAGGCATTTCATTTTCAAGAAAATGGGCTCCTGCAATCTTTGCTATGGATGACCTTGGACCTTGGTTTTTCTTTAACAAGCGTCTGCTTGGCAAAGCTTTCAGGAAAATATTTAGGAGGAAATAGTGTATAAATTAGGAGTTATCGGAGGTATGGGGCCTTTAGCTACAGTCAACTTTTATGAAAGAGTTGTACTGAATACAGAGGCTAAATGTGATAATGAGCATATTGATATGATAGTTTTAAATCATTCGACCATGCCTGACAGGACAAAATGCATTATTGAAAACAGAAAGACTGAATTTTTAGAGGCTATAAAGAAAGACTTTGCCATTCTTGAAAATATCGGAGTAGAGGCAGTTGCCATTCCCTGCAATACAAGCCATTATTTTTATGATGAATTTAGGAAGCTAACTGACTTAAAAATTATAAATATGATTGAGGAAACCATACTTGAAGTAAAGAAAAGCGGAGTAAAGAAAATCTCTATTTTCGGCACTCTCGGAACTCTTAATTCTAAGGTGTATGAGAGATATGCGAAGGAATACGGACTTGAAGTGAAAGAGGTTTCCGAGACGGATAAACAGGCTGTTATGGACATAATATATAACATAAAGGAAACCAATAATTTGGATAACAAGCAGTTTACGGATATTCTAAACAGGTATTGTGATGATGAAACTGTCGGAATTATTGCCTGTACCGAGCTTAGCCTCCTTGATATTCCTGAAGATATAAATACTGTTGATGCCTTGAATGTGCTTGTAAGAAGAAGTATTGAGTTAAGTGGGGCGAAGGTAAGATTTGTAAAAGATTGACAGATGGTATGGATAGGATATTAAAAATTGAGCTTATACCAAAGAGAGGTTTATAAAATTATTTTAAAGTTAAAAGGGAGCTGTCGTAATAAGTAAAAAAATACAACAAGATATAGTAAATTTGTCATCAAATTATCACTGTATTTTGTGTATCTCATTCTTAATGTGACAGCTCCTTTAATATACTTATTTTTTATCAGCCCCAACATAGTTACCAAGCAGGGTAAAGCTGTCTGCCTCAGCCTTAAGTCCGGTAATTGCATTTATGACACCTGCATCATTTATGTTGCCGTCAAAGTCTACGAAGAAGCGGTATTGCCAACGTCTTTTAGGGATTGGTCTGGACTCTATATTTGTCATATTGATATTGTTGTAGATAAAATTGGAAAGGATGCTGTAAAGCGAGCCTGTCTTATGGGGTATCTCAAAGCTTATGCTGATTTTATCGGCATTTTCAAGGTAGTTATCTCCCTTTCCTATTATTATAAAGCGAGTTGCATTAAGTGTATCATTTGCGATATTTTCAGCAAGAACCTCAAGCCCGTAAAACTCTGCGTTTGCCCTGCTTGCTATGGCAGCCTGTTCCGGTTTGCCATCATTTTTAACCTTAAGCGCGCTTTTGGATGTACTTCCATAGGCATAAGTATTCCAGTCAGGATATTTATTTAAGAAGTTTGAGCACTGAAGCAGTGGTTGTGGATGGCTGTAAACTTCACTTATGTTTTCTAAACTTGCCCCGGGTAAACCGAGAAGGGCATGGTCTATAGGCTCTATTGCTTCACCGAGGATATGCACTTTATATTCCATAAGCAAATCATATATGTCCGATATACTTCCGGTAGTAGAGTTCTCTATAGGAAGTACACCGTATTCTATGCTTCCGTTTCCGACGGCTTCACAAACCTTTTTAAAGCTGTCAAAAGCTCTTGCCTTTGTATCTTTTCCAAAAAAGTCCTTCATTGCTCTTTCGGTATAAGTGCCGCTCCCACCGAAAAAGCCGATGTTTTCAGATGAATATGAGGTGACAGCAGAAGAAGACTCGGACGCATCAGCTATTTTTCTGTACTGGTATTTACGGCTTATTGACATAATCTGGGAAAACAGCTCTCTTAGGGCGGTTTTGCCAAAGTCATCATCTCCGAAACCTTCTATAACCTCAAGCTTTTCTTTTTCCCTTACAGGATCATAAACAGGCTTGCCTGTGGCTATCTTATAGTTTGCTACATCATCTGCAAGCTTCATTCTCTCGTTAAACAGTGAGATAATCTGTCTATCTATTTCATCAATCTTGGTTCTGGTTACGCTTAAATCTACCATTGTTATCCTTTCAGAAATATCAACCTTTGTTTAAACTTTTATTAATAACATCTTTATTATATTGAAATAGATACAAAAGGCAAGTATAATTATTGATAGAATGTTACAGGAGGTTTTGGATGCAAAAGAGAAAACTTAATGCTTTGAAGGCTAACATTAGCGTAGGTTTGGTAGTGGTAGTTTTAATTTTAATTTTTGTTACTGCAAAATTTTCCGGCAGAGTAATACCGAATACAGAAGGAGCTGTTGGCAATTCAGCCTGTAATCTGTACAACGGAGGGCTTTTTTGTTCGGATGATGAGAAAATATATTTCAGTAATTTAAAAGACAGGGGAGCTCTTTACTCTATGTCAAAGGAGTTGACTGACTTTGAATATATGCAGGAAGATACTGCAGGTTATATAAATAATACTTCCAACTATATTGTTTATTCAAGACTTAATTATACCAGAAATGATACGGTAAAACGTGTGCTTCAGTTTTCTTACTCCGGTATATACAGGGTGGCAAAAAAAGGCAGTCATGCCATAGGCGGTATCTATGCCTATGATGTAGGTGCGGTTGGACTTATAGGCAATAAGGTGTACTATCAGAGGCATGAAAAAGATGGTAACATGAATCTCTACTGTTCAAGTCTGGATGGTAAAAACGAAGAACTTTTACTTGAAGAAAAGGTTGTACCGGGCACTCTTACAAGCAGTAAAATATACTATGGAGGGGCAGAAGGAGATCATTATATATATTCTTTTGATCCGGTAACCAAGCAGAAGGTTGTTATTTACAAGGGGAATTGTTATCAGCCGGCACTTATAGGAGGCAATATTTATTTTATTTCGCTTTCAAAGAATTATAACATAGCTAAAATAGATGAATATGGACAGAATCCGACAATTCTGGTTGAAGAAAAATGTTCGTTTTACAATGTAACTCCAAATGAACAGTATGTTGTATATCAGGTTGATGATGCTAAAAACAACCGGCTTGAAATGATGAATTTGTCCACTCTTGAAAAGACTGTTATAAAAACAGGAGATTACAATAGTATAAATATAATCGGTGACAGAGTATTCTTCAGAGAATTCGGTACTGATGAAGTGTATTATTTCTCGCTTTCTTCACCGGGTCAGGTAGAAAATTTTAATCCGCCCGATCTTTCCAAAGATAAATAATAGGAGGATATGTTTATGAAGGAAATGTATGATGAGAAAAAAGAAACGGAAGTAAAAAATCAGATCAAAAAGCTTAGACAAATTGCGCTTGCTATCTTCATTGTACCTATGGTTATATTTCTCGTAGTCTTTGTCTTTGTAATTAAATCTAAAGCAATGACTTATGATTATGATGAACGATATGGGGTATTTATAGGAATAGGCAGGAAGGATATCAAGAAGCTTAAAGACTATCAGACTGTGATTATTGATGCAGAGCATTTTACGAAAGCTGATATTACAAAACTTAAAAAGGCAGGAAAAACAGTTTACACTTATTTAAGTATAGGTTCTTTGGAAGACTATAGAAGTTACTATAAAGCCTATAAACATTTGGCGATTTCTAAATATGACGGCTGGGAAGGTGAAGAATGGGTAGATGTTTCGGCTAAGTCCTGGCAGAAGCTTATGTTAAAACGCGCAAAGGAGTTTAAGAAAAAAGGAGTGGACGGTTTCTTTCTGGATAATACAGATGTATATTATGAGTATAAAGAACCACGTATTTACAAGGGGCTTGTGAAGATTTTAACAGATATCAGAAAACTAAACACCAAGGTAATTATAAACGGTGGAGATGTATTTGTAAGTAAGTACTTAAAAGAAAATAAAGACTTAAAAAAAATAGCTGACGGAGTCAATCAGGAAGGAGTGTTTACAACACCGGTTGAAGATAAAAAGAAGGGTGAAGAAATAACCAAATATTATCTGACATACCTCAAAAAACTTTCTAAAAAAGGCATCCATATTTATCTGACTGAATATATTGTGGAGGATAATAAAGACGATGGGTTAGAGGATAAGATAGCGGATTATTGTGAAAAACGCGGCTGGGATTATTATATTTCTGATGATTTGGAACTTGATTAGAAATCACATTTAGTTCAAAAGTCCTTCACAAAGTCAACACAAATTAAAACTATTATAATGGCATAACAAATGAAGCAAATGCTTTATAGGTTATGCCATTACTAATATTTGAGATTGTGTAATTTAAGGAGGAAAATTATGGATAATTATAATGGATTCAATGAAAATGAAAACACTCAGGAAAATAATACCGGATATTATGGAAATTATCCTGTAAATGATGGAAATATGAATAATAACGGACAGGGTGATAACAACCATAAAAAGAGAAAGAAATCCAATCCGATGGCTTTAGTCCTTGTAGCGGCACTTCTTATCGGCGGATCTGCCGGCGGAGGAGTATATCTTGGAAATATGCTTTCAGCAAAGCAGGCGGCAGTTAATCAGACATTAGCTAAAACAGACACAGAAGAGAAGAAAGAAACCAAGAATACAGTTACTCTTGCAACCACCTCAGACAGCGGAACTGTGGCAGCTACAAACTCGGATGTGTCAGGAGTAGTTGAAAATGTAATGCCATCCATTGTTTCCATAAACAATGTGTATGATACTGTAACTACAAATGTTTTTGGCCAGTCATATAAGAACCAGAGCGGTGGCAGCGGTTCGGGTATAATAATCGGACAGAATGATAATGAGGTGCTTATAGTAAGTAACAACCATGTAACAAAGGCTGATAACGGTGCTCAGAATCAGAAAATTACCGTTACCTTTAACGATGAGACTACAGCTGAAGCAACTGTAAAAGGTGCTGATTCGGGAGCTGATTTATCTGTTCTTTCTGTTAAGATGTCGGATATAAAGAAAGAAACTCTTTCAAAGATTAAAGTGGCTACAGTGGGTGATTCATCTAAACTTAAAGTTGGACAGATGGTTATTGCCATAGGTAATGCTCTTGGCTATGGTCAGTCAACAACAGTTGGTTATGTAAGTGCACTTAACAGAGAAATAGCGGATGAAGACTTTACTATGAAGCTCATTCAGACAGATGCGGCTATCAACCCGGGTAACTCGGGCGGTGCTTTACTTAATGCAAAGGGTGAGGTTATTGGAATCAACTCTGTAAAATATGCTGATGAGAAGGTAGAGGGAATGGGATTTTCTATACCTATCTCAACAGCTCTCCCTATAATCAATGACCTTATGAACAGAGAAGAAATTGCTGAAAATGAGCAGTCTTATCTCGGAATTATGGGTAAGGATGTAACCAAGAATTATAACCAGATTTACGGTATTCCGGTAGGTGTATATATAACAGATACAACCAAGAACAGCCCTGCGGATAAGGCCGGTCTTAAGATGGGTAATGTAATTACGGGCTTCAACGGAACTACTATCAAGACCATGGCTGAACTTCAGTCAAAGCTTGCTTCTGTTAAGGCAGGAACAGTAGTTAAACTTACTATAATGCAGTATGATAACGGTCAGTATGTAGAAAAAGAGGTTCAGGTAACCTTAGGCAACAGGTCTGAAATTAAGGACAGTAATGCAAAGTCGGAAAACTCATCTGAGTTTGGCAATAAAAATAATGATAGTAATGGTAATAGCGGGAATAACGGTAATAACGGAAACAGTGAAGACGGAAATTATTATGAAATGCCATTTGGAGGTTCAAATGACAATCAGGGAGAAGATCCGTTTAACTTCTTCTTCAATCACTAATATGCCCTATCTGCCCGATTTGGGATAAGGTAAATAAAAAAATAGTTGTGTAAGCAAAGATCTCACATACAGAAGCTTCAATGACTCCGTATGTGAGATTTTTATTTAATAGTATATACTATGTTGTATTTAGTTTTCGTAATATTCAAATAATTCATAAAATTGAAATTAATTGTCGAACTTATATAAAATAGTAAAAACATATTGACGTAGGGAATTTATTGTGTTATACTTTTTTCTGCAAGTGAGGTGTGTTGTAAAACTCCTTGTAATAAGCGCGAGTGGCTCAGTTGGTGGAGTACAACCTTGCCAAGGTTGGGGTCGCGGGTTCGAGTCCCGTCTCGCGCTCTTTATTATTTTAAAGATTAAAGAGAGTCTGATTTCAGGCTCTTATTTTTTTTATTTAATAAGAAATTTCTTATTAAATAAAATCTCTCCGAAGGATGCACAGCTCACGGCAGGGAAGTTTTCATTACGTCGCCGATCACACTGTATAATAAGAAATTTTATAGCTTAATGTATTATAATTTGATATAATGATATAAGTGGCAAAATATAAAAATTCTATGCAAGTTTGCTTGCAAAAGAATTAATTTTTGACACATCATATAAAAAATAGGTGCTAAAAAATAAATATACTAATGTCATAATCATTATTTTTTAGGAAGAAAAGAGGATTAAATGCATTATTTTGTATCTGCCTTGTTATTTTGCCTCATTACACTGTTTGTTTTTGCTTTAACTGTATTCATATATTTTAAAATGGTAATAGCTGTAAAAACTAATAAAGATGTACCAAGCTGGATATATAAAATAGGACATGCGATGAAAGGCAGAGGACGAGATTATTATGAGGATATAACAGATGCCTCTGCTCTCAAAGAAGTTAATCTATTCTTATTAGGGTTAGTCCTTGCACATATAATTGTTATTATTGTAATGTACTTTAGAGGGCAAAGTCTTCCTGAAGCAATATATTTTTGCCTTAAAGTAGAGCTCTTCATGGTTGTAGGAATAAGAATGCTTTGGATGATATGTAAAACTATAAGCCTTATTTCTGACAGAGCAAAAAAGACATCGAAAAAGAATCATGAATATGCTTCAACCAATGCGGTTATTGGTATGGTTTTAATGACAGCTTTTTCGCTTATGCTGACAGTATTTATGACGGGGATTCCTGCCAAACCCGTAGAAGTAAGTATCGCAGAAAGCAGGATAACTATAGGAAGAACAAAGGCATCGGAACTTTTGAAAGCCGGATTTGGCTTTTATACAAAAAATGAGGATTCTGAGATTGTAAACCGCAGGGACAGTCATTTTCAATATGGTGAACTGACAGAGGTTATACGTGATGGAAAGTCTTACGGAATAGTAAGCCTTACACCTGAGTGGGGTGATATAGCTATGCTTAAGGATTGTGTGATAACTTATTATGGTATATCTGCTGACAGTGAACAATTAGATAAGATAAAAATTAATAATACAAGTATTTATAAGTTAAAATATGATGATTTTAAAAACAGAAGGCTTATAGATATTTTTTCTATGACTCCGGGAGATTATAAGGAAAGCCAAAACGGTTATTATTTTTCTCTGCAATTACAGACAAATAGTTATATGCTATGGAAGAGGTATACGATTGAAGCAAATTTTGACAAAGACTATAAGGCTGTTCAATATGAGGTAAGAGTGCAGCAAACTATATGGGAATGATATTTATGTATATTGTTAAAAATGAGTTTTATTAATATGGGAGATGGGGATGACTAAAAATAAGCAGATAAAAAAGCGGATATTTGAAATTATTCAAATCGGAAGCAGGGAGGATATGTCAAGCAGAATCGGTGATTTTGTAATAGTTACATCTATACTGCTTAACATTGTTGTATTATTTCTTGGAACTTTCGAAGAATTAAGCAGATATTTCAAAATATTCAAATTCATAGAAACAACTACCATTCTTATATTTTGTCTGGAGTATGCACTTAGGATATGGACAGCGGAATACATATATACAGATGTGGGAAAATGGAGAGCCAGATTTAAGTTTATAGTATCTGCGGAAGGTATAATAGACCTGCTGACCATCCTGCCCTTTTTCTTTTTATATGGATTTGCGGCCTTCAGAATGCTTAGGGTAGTAAGAATATTGCACTTGTTCAGGCTGAACATGAATTATGATTCGTTTAATGTAATAACTTCGGTTTTGATTGAGAAAAAGAATCAGATAGCCTCCTCAATATTTATTATAGTAGTACTTATGTTAGCCTCTTCACTTTGTATTTACGGAGCAGAGCATGATGCACAGCCCGAAGCCTTTAAGAATGCATTTTCAGGTATATGGTGGAGCCTTTCTACTATATTTACGGTAGGCTACGGGGATATTTATCCAATAACCGCAGCCGGTAAGATTATGGGGGTTATGATTACCTTTCTTGGAGTTGGAACGGTGGCTATACCGACTGGTATTATTTCGGCAGGTTTTGTGGAAAATTATACGGAGATGCAGAGAAACAGGCTGAATGAAGCCAAAAATAAAACAACTGGAAGCATTACTATAGAAAAAAAGAGTGAAGATATAGGAAAACTTATAAGTGAATTGGAGAAAAAATATGGAGTAAATATAGTAGTGATACTGAGAGACGGTGTAATGGTTCTGGCTGATGTCAATGTGAGAGCCAAATGCGGAGATACATTAATTTATCGGGAAATTCCGTAAAATGATATTAAAGTTTAATAAACTTAATTTCATAATGATTGAACAAAAATTTTATTTATGATATACTACTATGGTAAAATTTACTTAATAAATATCGGGAGGATATTATGGGAAAAATGAGATTGGTGACAAGGAGTGATTTTGACGGTCTGGTTTGTGCGATGATACTTAAAGAACTTGATATTATCGGTGATATAAAATTTGTACATCCTAAAGATGTTCAGGATGGCAAGGTTGACCTTACTGAAAATGATATAACTACTAACCTCCCTTATGATCCGAGAGTAGGACTTGCTTTTGACCATCATGAAAGTGAGCTGAGCCGTGTAGATGCAGGAGAAGCAAGCCCAAAGTTTATTATAGACGGATATGCAAAATCAGCTGCAAGAGTAGTTTATAATTACTATGGCGGTGCTGAGAGAATAACCAGAGTTTCAGAAGAAATAATGAAGGCTGTTGACAAGGGTGACAGTGCTGATTTTACCATTGATGATATCCTTGAGCCTGAAGGCTGGACATTACTTAATTATGTAATGGATGCAAGAACCGGCCTTGGAAGATTCCATGATTTTAAAATATCTAACTATGAGCTGATGATGAAGCTTATTGACTTCTGCTTACTCCACACGATTGATGAGATTTTAGCTCTTCCTGATGTAAAAGAAAGGGTAGACCTTTATTTTGAACAGCAGGAGCTTTTTAAAGAGCAGCTTAAACGTCTGGTTAAGGTTGAAGGAAAGGTTGCTGTTCTTGACCTTAGGAATGAAGAGACAATTTATGCGGGAAACAGATTTATGATATATGCTTTGTATCCTGATACAGAGCTTTCAGTGCATGTTGCCTGGGGCTTCCAGAAACAGAATACTGCGGTTATGATCGGTAAATCTATAATTAACAGGGATTCAAATGTAAATATCGGAGATATCTGTCTTGAATATGGCGGAGGTGGTCATGCTAATGCAGGAACCTGCCAGCTTGCCAATGATAAGGTGGATAGTGAGCTTCCGAAGATAATTGAAAAATTAAATAAATAGTATTTTAAAATGATAAGCATCCTCATGGGTGCTTTCTTTATGAATGGCAGAATGGAGGTAGTATGAGCGTATTTATTAAAAACGGACACTTGGTAGATGTGGAAGCTGAAAGGGATGGTTTATTTGACCTTTTGATTAATGATGAAGGAAAAGTAGAAAAAGTTGGAGAAAAGGGCAGTCTGGACGGCTTTGTAAAAGAAAACACAGATATAATTGATGCAACGGGACAATATGTACTTCCGGGCTTTATTGATTTGCATGTGCATTTTAGAGAACCGGGCGGTGAGTACAAAGAAACTGTAAAGACAGGAAGTATGGCGGCGGCAAGAGGTGGTTATACCACTGTTGTAACCATGCCGAATACAAAGCCGGTGATGGATACGGTAGAACATCTTAATTTACAGCTCGAAGCCATTAAGAAGGATGCCGTTATCAATGTGCTTCCGAGCGGAACTGTAACAATGGGACAGGAAGGCAAGGTTCTTTCAGATATGGAAGGTATGAAGAAAGCCGGAATTGTTGCCATAAGTGAAGATGGAAAGTCTGTAATGGATCCTGAGATACTTAGAAAGGGACTGATAGAAGCTGCAAGACTGGGACTTCCTTTCTTTGATCACTGTGAAGATGCAGACCTTGTACATGGCGGAGTTATGAATGCGGGAGAAAAAGCTAAGGAACTTGGGATGCCGGGTATAACCAATGAAGTTGAAGACAGTATAGCAAAGCGCGATATAGAAATAGCGGAAGAAGTTGGAGTAACCATCCATCTTTGTCATTGTTCCACAAGAGATACAGTTAAGTTTGTAAAGGCTGCAAAGGAAAAGGGACTGCCTGTAAGCGCAGAAGTATGCCCGCATCATTTTACACTCACTGATGAGGATATCATAGAAGATGATGCAAATTTCAAGATGAATCCTCCGCTTAGAAGCAGGGCTGATGTAGAGGCTCTTAAAGAAGGACTCAAGAGTGGTATTATGGGAATGATATCTACTGACCATGCACCACATTCTAAAGAAGAAAAGGAAAAGAGTATTAAAAATGCACCATTTGGAATAGTAGGTCTTGAAACGGCCTTTGCTCTTACTGTAACTGAGCTTTTGGGAGAATATCTAGATATGAAAACCCTTGTGGAGAGAATGAGTCTTACTCCTGCAAAGCTTCTTAAAAATGGAAAAGGTACACTTAAAGAGGGCTCGGTAGCAGACCTTGTGGTAGCTGATATCAATGAGGAATATGTAATTGATTCTGATAAATTTTTGTCAAAGGGTAAGAATACACCTTTTAACGGAAAGAAAGTAAGAGGAAAAGTTCTTTATACATTGTGTGGCGGAAAAGTTGTATTTAGGGAGGAAAAATAAATGATTGAGAAACTTGTAAGCAGAATAAAGAAGCTTAATGCACCTATAGTTGTGGGGCTTGATCCTACACTTAATTTTGTACCGAAATTTTTACTTGAAAAGGCAATTAATGAAAAGGGAGAGACCCTTGAAGCAGCAGCTGATGCCATCTTTGAATTTAATAAGAAAATAGTGGATGCTGTTTATGATTTAATTCCAGCTGTAAAGCCGCAGATAGCTATGTATGAACAGTTTGGTATACCGGGACTTATGGCATATAAGAAAACTCTTGATTATTGCCACGAAAAAGATCTTTTGGTAATAGGAGATGCAAAGCGTGGAGATATAGGTTCAACTTCTACTGCTTATGCAATAGGACATCTTGGAAAAGTTAAGATAGGAAGTACTGAGATTGCACCTATTGATGCGGATTTTTTAACTATTAATCCTTATATGGGTTCAGATAGCGTAGTTCCTTTTGTAGAAGAGTGCAAGAAACATGATAAGGGCTTATTTATACTGGTTAAGACTTCTAACCCTTCAAGCGGTGAATTTCAGGATCAGAAGGTGGGAGAAAAAGCTGTTTATGAGCTTGTCGGAAAGAAGGTTGATGAGTGGGGGCTTGATACAGTTAAAGAAGGTTATAGCGATGTAGGTGCTGTAGTCGGAGCTACCTATCCTGAAATGGGGAAGGTGCTTAGAGAAATTATGCCAAAGGCTTATATACTTGTGCCGGGATATGGTGCGCAGGGAGGAACTGCGGCTGAGCTTAAGCCGTTCTTTAATAAAGACGGACTTGGAGCCATAGTCAATTCTTCAAGGGGAATTATAGCCGCCTACAAACAGGAGAAGTATGCTGAGTTTGGAGCGGAAGGTTTTGCTGAGGCTGCAAGGGAAGCGGTTATAGATATGAAAAATGATATTGCATCTATATTCTAAGGAGAAGTTTAATGGAATTAAAGTCTAAATTTAGGGCTGAAATACTTGAAAATACTGAACTTTCAGAAGGTGTATTTTCTATGTGGGTAAAGGCGGGGGAGATAGCAAGAACTGCCGGTACAGGTCAGTTTGTATCTCTTTATACAAGGGACGGTTCAAGGCTTTTGCCTCGTCCTATAAGCATTTGTGAGATTGACAGAGAAAATGAAAAATTAAGACTGGTATATAGAGTTGTAGGTGAAGGAACAGCGGAATTTGCAAGACTTGTGCCTGATTTAGATAATATAGAAATTGTCGGAAGTCTCGGAAAAGGCTTCCCAATAGATAAAGTCGGAAATTCAGTACTTCTTTTTGGAGGGGGAATAGGCATTCCTCCTCTTCTTGAGGCTGCAAAGGAATTAAAGTCTAAGGGGAAAATGGCTACTGTCATCCTTGGATATAGGACGAATGATACCTTCCTCGTCGAAGATTTTGAAAAATATGCAGAGGTTATTATTGCTACTGATGATGGAAGCCTTGGCTGTAAGGGAACTGTAATTGATGCGGCAAATGAGTTTAAAGTGGCTGAAAAATACGGTATTACGGATATTTTCTCCTGTGGTCCTATGCCTATGCTTAGAGGAGTAAAGGAATACGGAGAAAGCAGAAATATTCCTACCTATATTTCTTTGGAAGAAAAAATGGCTTGTGGCATAGGTGTCTGTCTTGGTTGTGTCTGCGAATCTAAAGAAGTTGACCATCACAGCAATGTAACCAATAAGAGGGTTTGTAAAGACGGACCGGTATTTTTATCTACGGAGGTAATTATCTAATGGGAAATATGAGTGTAGAAATAGCCGGTGTCAAACTTAAGAATCCGGTAATGACTGCATCGGGGACTTTCGGTTCAGGTGCGGAGTTTATGGACTACATAGATTTGTCGCTTTTAGGCGGACTTACTACAAAAGGGGTTTCGGATGTACCTTGGAAGGGTAATCAGACTCCGAGAGTAGCGGAAACCGCCTCCGGTATGCTTAATGCAATAGGGCTTCAGAATCCGGGAGTAGATATTTTTATAAAAAGAGATTTGGAAAAGCTCAGAGGCATAGACACCGTAGTTATGGCAAATGTCTGCGGCCACACTACAGAAGAGTATGTAGAAGTAGTGAAAAGACTTGCAGGTAGCGAGGTAGTTAAACTTCTTGAGATAAATATTTCTTGTCCTAATGTAAAAGCCGGCGGAATTACCTTTGGTACCAATCCGGATGCGGCCTTTGAAGTAACCAAGGCTATTAAGAAGTATGCAAAGCAGCCTGTAATTATGAAGCTTACACCAAATGTAACTGATATTACAGAACTTGCGAGGGCCTGTGAGGCAGGTGGAGCAGACGGGCTTTCTCTTATTAATACACTTACAGGTATGAAGATAGACATACATAAGAGAAAATTTGCTCTTGCTAATAAAACAGGAGGACTTTCAGGACCTGCAGTAAAGCCTGTTGCCGTAAGAATGGTATATCAGGTCAGTAAGGCTGTAAAACTTCCTATCATAGGTATGGGCGGAATTATGACTGGAGAGGACGCCGTAGAATTCCTTATGGCAGGTGCAACTGCGGTGAGCGTAGGTACTGCAAACTTTAATAATCCGACAGCAAGTATAGAGGTGGTAAAAGGGATAAAAGAATATATGGCAAGGTATGAAATCGCTGATATTAATGAAATAATAGGCTGTGTTGAGTAAGTTTGCCAATAAATTGACATAAAATCATATAAATATTAGGTAAAACATAAGAAAAAAGTAAGAAATAATGCATAAATCTGACACAAGGATATTTTATTATTTGCTCATAAACTTGAATCCAGATTATTGGCGGTGTAGGTTAAGAACTTTTAATCCGGGTAATGCATAATTCTTAATTATTGATTTGGTTATGCGGTTACTTGATGCTTCGTGAATAATTCGGATTAGAGACTTAAGAAAAATAAATTAAAGAAATGTGAGGAATCAAGATGAGAAAAAAAAGTATGAACAAGGCAGTTAAAAGTCTTTCACTTGCGCTTGCGCTTTCTATGGGCATCACTCTCGTTCCGGGATTTGGAGTACAGGAGGCAGAAGCAGCAGCTAAGAACGGTGTGGTATTACATGGAAAGAAAACAGTATTATCTTCAAAAAAGGGCGCTTCTGCTTATATCGGCGGGAAGAAAGTAGACCTTGACCTTCGTGTGAACGGGAAAAATATTTCTAAGTCGGTTAAGTGGACAAGCTCAAAGAGAAGTGTTGTCAGCGTAAATAAGAAAACAGGTAAGCTTACTGCAAAGAAGAACGGAAAAGCCATTATTACAGCAGTATACGGAAAAAAGAAATATAAAGCACTTGTTAAGGTTTTCACAAGAGCTGAGAGCATGACAGTAGTAGATGGCGGAGCAGCAGTTACAGAAATAAATTTAACAGAAGGCGATAGCAAAACACTTGCAGCAAATTACAAGATTTCGGATAAGATTGCAAAGGCCGGTGGAGTAAGTTCAACCTACAACACCTATGTAACAGCAGAAAATTCTGAGGTAGTTTCTTTATCAAAAGGTAAGGCAAGTGCTAAGGATTTTACTGTTACAGCTAATAAAGCAGGTGAAAGTTACATAGATGTTGTTGGTAGCCAGAGTAGTGCTGCTAAGGCTAATGCTGATAAGAAGAAGGTAACTGCAAGAATTAAAGTAGTGGTTGCAGGTAAATTTGCAGGAAAGCAGACCGGAGCCAGGAAGATTACTGTAACAGGAAAGAATCTTAGCGCGAATAAGGCTGATTATAAGATTAACAACGGTACAAGAACTATAGCGAATGTAACTGTTAACTCTTCAGCTACTGAAGCAGTGCTTGAAATGGAGGCCGTTATTACAGATGGTGATTATACTGTAGAATTCGGCGGACAGACTTCTACTTTCAGGGGTGAGACAGCAAAGCTGACTAAGATTGATGTTCCTAGCAAATATCTTGTGTTAAAGGGAGATAATTCTTCAGCGGGCGGTACTATAGAGTACAAGATTACAAATCAGTTTGGTGAGGATGTTACCAAGACTGTAAGCGGACTTAATGTAAATGTTTCAGTAGGTAGAGGTACTGCAAATCCTTCTACGGGACTTATTGATGTAACGGGGATGGCAGCAAATCTTCCTATAAATACACCTGTAACTCTTAATATCAATAAGGCGGATGGAACTAATGTATTGACAGAAACTTTTAACCTTACAATTGCTGCTAAATCTAAGGCAAGTACAGTAAGTGTTAAAGGAGTATACAGTTTAAATACAAAGAAACCTTATACATTGGCTGTAAACAATTCTGAAAACACAGCTGCAAGACTTCTTGTAGAAGTTAAGGATCAGTACGGAAGAAGAATGAAATCTACTGAAGGAGTTAATATACTTGCTGCAGGCGGCCTTACAGGTCTTGGAATTGACGGAGCGGTAGTTCACAATAACATGGTTGAAGTAGACGGTGTTGATTATATCGCAATTCCTTTTACAGGGGTTGGTACAGTTAAAGCAGGAAGTGTAGAAGTTACTTTCATAGCACTTTTTGGACAAAACGGACACAATACCACAAAGACTACTATAAATATAGCGGGCACAAAGCAGGTTTCTAAGTTTACCGCTACAGCACCTGCTGAGGTATATGCAGGAGAGTCAACCTACTTTAATTACTCAGCTACCAATAGTGCAGGTGTTGCAATCACAGATTATGCAACACTTAGCAATGCAAACTACGGTGTTAAGCTTCCGGCAGCATTTTCTTGGGAAAATGGAACTAACGGAGTGGCAAAACTTAAATATGATGCTACAAAGGATACTAATGTTAATGGTGTAACTTGGAATGCGGCACTTACCCAGGTACAGTCAAACGGTATTTTCACGGTTGCAGCTAATATGCAGCCATCTATGGTTCAGTTTACTGTACATGCACCTGCTATTCCTACAAATATAAGAAGTTTTACAGTAGACGGTGTGCTTCCGGACAGAAATACGGAAAATGTACTTTCAAAGGTAAAGGTAGTTGATAATAAAGGTCGTGAACTTACTAATCTTTCAGGAATGTCAAATTACTACCTTGGAGTAAAGAAGAATGGTGCCGGCACAAGATTTAGTGTTGTTGGCGGTGTTGCGGGTTCAGCAGATAGCAATGTGAAACTTGTAAAACTCAGTGACTTAAGGTCAGCTTCTCTCAAGTTCCATGCAAGTAATGCTCCTATTACAGCTTATGAGACAGAAAAGTTTACATTTGCTATTTACAAGGATGCAACGGGAACAAATCCGGTAGCCGGTTCTGAGATAAATGTAAATCTTACAGCGGCAGATATTAAGAACCTTACAAGCTTTAGCTTGAGTTTACCTTCAGCTGTGTACAGTGCAGATTCAAATGTTGGATATGACGCTGTTGATGCAGTTGTTGTAGGCAGAGCTCCTGATGGTTCATTAGTACAGCTTGGAAGCACAGATTTTACATTAAGAGATATTGAAAACATTATAGATGGTAATAAGCTTAAGCCAAGTAAGGCTAAAGAAAAAGCTAAAAGAGGAGATTTTACCGATACTGTAACAGCTGTTATCAATGATGGTAAAGGTACAGAGGCAGTAAAGACAGTTAATATTTCTGCAAAGGCTCCTACAATTACAAAGGTTGGGGCTAAGTCATCTGAACTTGCATTAGCTAATTTTACATTTGCAGGTATTAAAGAAGCACTTGTTATAACTGATAACTATACCTCAGAAGCAAACGGAGTTAATCCTTCAACAGCGATTACTAAGAATATGCTCCAGGGTGTTAAGCTTATCTCGTCTTCATCAGGTAATGTAAAGGCTGAGTGGAATAATACAAATAAAGTTACTTTCAGCGGAGCTGCAGCAGGTGATACTGTTACTCTTCAGGTAACATTTACCGGTGGTGTAACAGGAACTTTCAACTTCAAATTAAAGTAATAATAGTCAGATAAACAATAACAAGCAGAATAGGTCACGAGGGCTAAATAGGCTCTCGTGACATTTTTTTAATAGGAAATTTCTTCGAAATTTCCTATTAAAAAAATCTCTCCGAGGGATGCGCAGCTCGCGGTAGGGAAGTTTGCCTTGCGGCACCGCTCACGCGCGAAGTGTGTGCAAGCACACACTTTTTTACATAAAGACTTGATTAAAAGCAAAACAGAGGGTAAACTAAGTAAGTAAATTCCGACCTGGAATAAACTAAAGCTTTAAGGAGAATGGTATGAATTACAAATTGAAAAATGACCTGTTGGAAATAAATGTAGCTTCTGAGGGTGCAGAACTCATATCCATAAAGGATAGTAAGGGAAAAGAATATCTTTGGCAGGGAGATGAGAAATCATGGAACAGACATTCACCTATATTATTTCCTTTTATAGGGAGACTGAAGAATAAAGAATTTATTTATGAAGGCAGGAAATATCCCATTATGCAGCATGGGTTTGCGAGGGATATGGACTTTAATTGTATAGAAGAAAAGAAAGATGAAATTTGGTTTGAAATTACGGATAATAAGGAAACTTATGAACTTTATCCGTTTCATTTTTCACTTAAAATAGGATACCGTCTCACAGGAAAAAAACTGGAAGTGCTTTGGGAAGTGGTAAATACCGATACCAAGACTATGTACTATAACATAGGAGCACATCCCGGATTTAACTGCCCTATAGATGGTGAGGAAGACAAGGTAGGATATTCTTTAGAATTTAATTCTGATGGAAATCCTAAATACTATGGTTCTGATGCGGGAACCGGCTTAAGGCTTCCTGAGCGTCACGAACTTAAGCTTGACAACGGAAGAAGTACTGTTACAAAAGAATACTTTGACACAACTACTTATATTTTTGAAGATAAGCAGATAAGTGAAGTATCCATAGTTAAACCAAGTGGTAAAAAATATGTTACTGTGAAATTTGATATGCCTATTCTTGCTATTTGGTCTATGGAGAAAATGAATGCTCCTTTTATTTGCATTGAGCCTTGGTTTGGACGCTGTGATCGTATAGAGTTTGAGGGTGAACTTTCTGAAAGAGAATGTAATCTTATGTTAAATGCAGGTGAAAAATTTAACAATATTTATACTATAGAGATAAATTAAAACGGTTACAGATATTCCTGATATATTAGGATTTTATAAGAAAAGCAATCAAAAATAAATATAGTTGTAAGAAAAATGTTTATAATTCCGTAAGAAATCTTGGCTAAAATAGGAATAGGTTATTAATAAACTCCAAGGATGTGAACAGTTGTTTAAAATTGTTCAATCAGTTTTTTGTTCCGACTAATAGGTTTGTAGTTAAAAAATGAATGGGGTTAAAGATATTTAGAAAGGTTTTTAGATGAAAGAAAAGGCTACTGAAATTTTATTCATACCAAAGATAATGATAGTACCACTCATAATTTCAACAACTTGGAATTCTGTCACTTACTTTGGTTCAAGATTGCTTACTACAAATTGGCACCATACTAATGCTGAAATAATGCTTGATTCCAAGATACCTTTTGTGCCTTGGACAGTGTTTATATATCTTGGCTGTTACATATTTTGGATAGTAAACTATATTCTGGGCAGCAGACAGGAGAAGGAAGAAGCATTTAGACTTATAAGTGCTGATTTTATTGCAAAAACAATCTGTCTCCTATGCTTTTTGCTTATACCGACAACCAATGTAAGACCTGAGGTAGGCGCTGAGGGAATATGGAACCGGGTGATGATTCATCTGTACAATACTGATGCGGCAGATAATTTATTTCCGTCTATTCACTGTTTAACAAGTTGGTTTTGTTATATAGCCGTCAGGAAGAATAAAAATATTCCTAAACCATATGTTTGGTTTTCGCTTCTGTTTGCAATAAGTGTATGTATATCGACTCTTACAACCAAGCAGCATGTTATCGTTGATGTAATCGGAGGAGTTGGACTTGCAGAAGGAAGCTATTTTGTGGTAAAATATGGTTTCACAGGATTTTATGAGAATCTGATTACTAAAATTAACAGAAAATTGAATCTGGATTAAGTAGGTTTTGGGAGAAAATTATGTCAGTAAAGGATAAAAACAGAATAACGGCAGCTGTCATCGGACTGGTTATTATTGTTGTGCTGATTTTTGTAAAGAAGTTTGCTGAAGGTAAGATTGACTCCGTTGAATCATTACAGAGATATGTACTTACCTTTGGTATATTTGCTCCTCTGGTGCTGGTTTTTTTACAGGCCTTACAGGTTGTAATCCCCGTATTGCCCGGGTTCTTAGGCTGTGCGGTAGGAGCATTGATGTTTGGTCCTATGGGTGGATTTTGGTGCAATTATATAGGGATATCTGTAGGATCTATTATAGCGTATTTTTTGGCAAGGAAGTATGGAATGGATATTATTCTGCTTATGTTTCCTAAAAAAGAATATGATAAATGGAGTATGAAGATTAAAAAGAGCAGGTCTTATGGAGTATTTTTGTTTATAGCAACTTTACTTCCGCTATTTCCGGATGATTTTCTTTGCTACTTCTCCGGACTCTTGAAAATGGAAAAGAAAAAGTTTATTTGGATTATACTGCTCGGAAAACCTTGGTGCATATTGGCTTACAGCTATGCATTCGGCCTTATTTAAGGGGGAAACTATGAAAAAAGGATTGTTGGGATATTACAATTACACTGTTGTGCTTACGTATTTGGGTATGCTTTCTGCATTTGTCGGAATCTTAATGGTTATTAACAAAGATTTTGCTGCGGCAATAGTCTGCCTTATGGTTGCCGGAGTTTGTGACATGTTTGACGGTATGGTTGCGGCTACCAAGGAAAGGGATGAAAGAGAAAAAAGATTTGGCATTCAGATTGATTCTCTCAGTGACCTTATAAGTTTTGGCGTATTTCCCGCTTTGTTTGTATATACTTTTCTTGAGTATACAACGGCAGCTGGATTTATAGCGTCCTTCTATGTTCTTGCTGCCCTGATCAGACTTGCTTATTTTAATGTACTTGAAGAAGAGAGACAGCAAAAGACTACAGAACGCAGAAAAGTATATCTTGGATTGCCTGTAACAACTATTGCGCTCATGCTTCCCGCAGTTCATATTGCTTTTGACTGTGATGTTTTTAAGAATAAAATGGTTTATCTTGTACTTTTGACCTTTGTAATGGTTGGTTTTGTATCTCCTTTTGAGATAAAAAAGCCGAATGCATTAGGCAAGATCGGGATGGTTATTTTAGGAATTCTGGAAGTACTTGGTGTATTATTCTTAATGGGATGGGATTCAGTATGAGAGAAGATTTTTCAGTGAGGTTTTTATATGGTACGGTTGCTGGAAGATTCTTGCTTAAACTGCTTACCAAGCCGATAGTATCAAAGATTGGAGGAACTTTTTTAGAGTCGCCCCTCTCAAGGATATTTATAAAGGGCTTTATAAAGAAAAATAATATTTCACTTGAAGGGATAGAAGTACCTGCTAAGGGATTCTATTCCTTCAATGAGTTTTTTAAAAGAAGGAAAAAGAGGGTAGAATTTGAGAAAAATCCTCTTTGTTTTATAAACCCTTGTGATGGCTTTCTATCTGTGGTAAAATTAAATCAAGATTCTGCATTTAAAATTAAAAATACAAGATATGATTTATCAGGGCTTTTAAGGAATAATGAACTTGCAAAGGAATTTGAAGGCGGCTACGGACTGGTATACAGGCTTACACCTAAACATTATCACAGATATACCTTTTTAGATGATGGAGTAATTGCAGGTGAAAAGCGTATAGAGGGTATATTACATTGTGTGAGACCTATAGCTTTATCACGCTATCCGGTATTTACTGAGAACACCAGAGAGTATACAGTGTTAGAAACGGATAATTTTGGTAAAGTTATTCAGATGGAAATAGGTGCCATTATGGTAGGTAAGATAACAAACCATAGGTTATCAGGGAGAGTTGCCAGAGGAATGGAAAAAGGATGCTTTGAATTTGGCGGTTCTACTATCGTAGTGTTTGTAAAGAAAAATAAGATTAAATTTGATGCTGAATTTTTGAAAAAACTAAAGGTAGACAAGGAAGTAACGGTACATTTGGGAGAGTCTGTTGCTACAAAAATGAATGGAGGCAATTTTGAATAAGTTTATAATAAAAAATACAGGAAGTTTAATATTGGCTGTAGCCTGTGTATTAAATGTACAATTTTCAATAAACATGGAGAGGGCTTTAGCTGCTGTTTCGGAAAAAAGAGCGCAGGAAATTAAAACAGAATTGCAACCATTGATAGAAATAGTGAATAAATATTATTATGAAGATGTTGATACCGCAAAAATGCTTGATGAAGTATTTAAGTCGGAAAATGATGAAACTGGTATTGATAATATAGCTAAAAAGTTTGTGAAAAAGTTAAATGATCCTTATTCGGAATATTATACAACAAAGGAATTAGAAAGTTTTAGCAGGGGTCTTAAAGGTGAATACTACGGAATAGGTGTGGAGATTGCAAAGGATGAAAAAACCGGAGGTATAAGAATAACCAATGTTTTTGACAGAAGTCCGGCTAAAAAGGCTAAGCTAAAAAAGGGTGACATTATCTTAAAAGCGGGTAAAAAAGATCTTACAAGGTTGACGCTTGCAGAGTCTTCAAAATACGTTAAAGGGAAAAAAGGAAGTAAAGTTACCTTGACCATACTTAGAGACAAACTTACTAAAAAAATTGTGGTTGAAAGGAATGAGGTAGTTATACCTACGGTATTTTCGAAGACCTATAATAAAGGGAAAATTGGGTATCTGAGAGTATCCGGTTTTCTTGAAAATACGGCAGATGAGTTTATCAAAGCTTTAGATAAACTGGATTCAACCGGGATAGAAGGGCTAGTAATAGACTTAAGGGATAACGGCGGCGGTTTGGTAGATACTGCTCATAAAATGCTTGAACGCATCCTCCCTGATGGAGAAGAAGTGTATTCATTTGGCTTCAAAGATGGGAAAAAAGAGTATTATAAGACCGGATTTAATAAAAAAGAAAGTGACAGAAAATTTGAACTGCCGATATTGATTCTTATAAATGGGAATTCTGCCAGTGCTTCTGAGCTTTTTGCCGGAGCCCTTAAAGACCATGGATATGCTGAAACAGTAGGGGAAGTAAGCTATGGTAAGGGTGTGGCTCAAAGTGTACTTGAGATTAGGGACAAAGAGAATAAGGTTATTAAAGGCGGTATTAAACTGACTACAATAAAATACTATCTGCCTAACGGTGAGAGTATAAATAAGACCGGGATAAAGCCGGATTATAAGATTAAGGATGATATCGGTACGGTTAAAGATGAGCAGTTGGAAAAGGCGTTGCAGGAATTAAATAAAATGATAGATTAAACATACATAAATAATTTGAGACTGATGTACCGATAAATGTTTTAAAATATACTATTGAGGTAAAGTAATGAGTTCAGTTGTTGTATCATTTATGGCTTTGTTTATTTTTGCGTTCTTTATTCTGAGTATTTGTGTCTACAGAACGACAAAGAAAAAGCAAACAATAACTCCCCGGGTAAGACTGTTACTGATGATAACCATGGCATCTGTTGTCATTCAGATTGCTTTACTCTTTGCAAAAAATTTACCTACGGCTTTAGTGTTACACTCTATATATTTGGTGAGTATATGTGGGATAAGGTATGCGGTTCTTAAGATAGCAATAGAAGTAACCGGACATGAGATTAACAATACTAAAATATTTAGGATTTTGTATATAATCATAGCTCTTGATGCTGTTTTTGTTTTAAGCAATATATTTACAAAGGAACTATTCATTATTGAGAAGGTTAAGATAGGGCAGTGGTATTATCATGCAGCAATAATGCAACCGTTATATACCCTGCACAGTATCATAGCTTATAGTCTGCTTATGCTGATAGCTTTTATAATTATTTATAAAATAGTGGGACTGAGCTTCATTTACTGGAGAAAATATATTCTGCTCTTATTTTCGTTTTCTTTGGCAATTATAATTAACTTTTTTTATAAATTTCTGAATTATGCGGTAGATATATCCGTACTTGGATATTCTGCCGGAGCGGTAGCCGCATATTTGATACTTCTTGAAAGTAAGCAGGTAACACTTATAGATAAAATGTTGTCTTATATTGTGTCTAAAACTGATGACATGATGATATTTTTAGATGTAGATGATGTCTGCATATATCTGAATGAAAGAGCTAAAACTTTTTTTGATGTTGAAGATGACTACTCCTCTGTGGTCGGACAGATAAATAAGATGTTTTCACTCAGTAATTTTGACAGCAGTAAAATAGAATATTCTGTGCTTTGTTCAATGAATGATAAGGGAGAAATGAAACATTATGATATCCTTTATAAAAAACTTTACAGAAATGGGAAGATGGAAGGAAGCTATTATAGAATAAAGGACAGAACGATAGAAGTTGACATTTTTAACAAGGATAAGTATAAAGCTACGCATGATAAGCTTACAGGACTTTTTAACAGTGATTATTTTTGTGACAAAGTTGAAGAAATCCTTAAAGATAATCCTGAAACAGAGTATTATATCTTATGTTCGGACATTAAAGATTTTAAGCTTATTAATGACTCATTCGGAAAGAATATCGGTGACAGGGTACTTAATTCAATAGCCTGGAAATTGAGGGAAAAAACTCCTAAAGATACTCTGTATTGCAGACAGGCAGGGGATAAATTCTGTGTTCTTATTGAAAAAGATAAATATGATGAAGAAATGTTTATAAATATTGCCAAAGAAGTCTCGATGACGGACGGCATACATTATCCGATTAATATGCAGATTGGCGTATACAAGATTGAGGATAGGAGCATATCTTCATCTGCAATGATTGACAGGGCCGGTATGGCAATAGCCGCGAACAAAGAAGATTATCAAAACAAAGTATTTTATTATGATGACAGAATAAGAGAGGCTAAATACTGGGAGCAGAGATTATCCGGTGAACTTGACAGTGCAATTGAAAATAATCAGCTTAAAGTTTTTCTTCAGGCGCAGTGCAACGGAGAAGGCAAGGTAATAGGTGCGGAGGCACTTGTAAGATGGCTTCACCCTACGGAAGGAATGTTGGCACCATATAGATTTATCCCTATGTTTGAGCAAAACGGTCTTATAAGTAAAGTAGATTTATTTGTTTGGGACCGGGCAGCCGGGCTTCTTAGAAAATGGAAGGATGAGGGGAAGGGAGAATATTATATCTCTGTGAATATTTCCCCGGCAGACTTCTATTTCCTGGATATTTATAAGGAATTTGTCAGTATAGTAGAAAAGTATAAGATAGAACCATTCAGACTTAAGCTTGAAATTACGGAAACTGTTATTATGAAAGAAATTGAAAGCAGACTGATGATAGTTGAAAAGCTTAGAGACTATGGCTTTACTGTTGAAATGGATGACTTTGGAAGCGGATATTCCTCCCTAAATATGTTGAAGGAAATCTCGGTAGACGTACTTAAATTGGATATGGGCTTCCTTTACAAGACAAAAGACGAGGAAAAGAGCAGAAAGATAATCGGAATGATAGTACAACTTTCAAAGGCCCTTGATATGCCTGTAATTTGCGAAGGTGTGGAAACTCATTCTCAGTTTGAATTTCTTAGAAATATTAAATGTGATTATTTCCAGGGATACCTTTTTGCAAAGCCGGTATCAATAGAAGACTTTGAAAAAACAAATATGTAAAACACTTATATCACACCCACTATTGCGAATAGAATATGGGTGTGATATACTATTTTTGGCTTTGTTAACTTTCTGCCGAGACTTCTGAAAAGCTGGCTTGTTAAAGTCGGTTTTTCAGTGGTTTCGGGACTTACAAAGCTAGCTTAAAAAAGGAGATAGGAAAATATGTTTAAGAGTTTTAGTATGGAGCTTGCCGGGCGTACCCTCACCGTAGATGTGGACAGGGTTGCCAAGCAGGCAAACGGTGCGGCACTTATGCACTATGGAGACACAGTTGTACTTTCAACCTGTACAGCTTCAGAAAAGCCAAGGGAAGGCATTGATTTCTTCCCGCTTTCAGTAGAATACGAAGAAAAACAGTATGCAGTAGGTAAAATTCCCGGCGGTTTTAATAAAAGAGAGGGTAAGGCTTCTGAGAATGCAGTACTTACCTCAAGAGTAATTGACCGTCCTATGCGTCCGCTTTTTCCTAAGGATTATAGGAATGATGTTACACTTAATAACCTTGTTATGAGTGTAGATCCGACCTGTTCTCCTGAGCTCACGGCTATGCTTGGTTCAGCTATAGCTACCGCAATTTCGGATGTACCTTTTGATGGCCCTTGTGCCACTACTCAGGTAGGTCTTATTGACGGAGAATTTGTAATCAATCCGAGCAATGCAGAGATGGCAAACTCTGCCCTCAAACTTACGGTTGCTTCTACCAAAGAAAAGGTTATTATGATAGAGGCAGGAGCTGATGAAATACCTGAGGCTAAGATGATTGAGGCTATTTATAAGGCACATGAAGTAAATCAGGAAATAATTGTTTTTATAGAGAAGATAGTTGCTGAATGCGGAAAGCCAAAGTCGGAATATGAAAGATATGCAGTGCCTGAGGAGCTGTTTACGGCAATCAAAGAGATAGTAACTCCCGATGAAATGGAAAAAGCTGTATTTACAGATGAAAAGCAGATTAGAGAAGAAAATATTTCTGCGATTATGGACAAGCTCACAGAGCATTTTGCAGAAAATGAAGAGTGGCTGTCATTCCTACCTGATGCAGTATATCAGTATCAGAAAAAGACTGTAAGAAAGATGATATTAAAGGATTATAAGCGTCCTGACGGTCGTGAAATGACTCAGATAAGAGCACTTGCAGCGGAAACAGACATCATACCTCGTGTACATGGCTCAGCTATGTTTACCAGAGGGCAGACACAGATTTGTAATATTACTACTCTTGCTCCTCTTTCAGAGGTTCAGAAGGTAGACGGACTTAATGCAGAGGAGACATACAAGAGATATATTCATCATTATAACTTCCCTTCATACTCTGTGGGTGAGACAAAGCCTTCAAGAGGACCGGGAAGAAGAGAAATCGGACATGGTGCTTTGGCTGAAAGAGCTCTTATTCCTGTACTTCCGAGTGAAGAGGAGTTCCCATACGCTATCCGTACGGTATCGGAGACATTTGAGTCGAACGGTTCAACTTCAATGGCATCTACCTGTGCATCCTGTATGTCACTTATGGCAGCAGGTGTACCTATTAAGAAGATGGTAGCCGGTATTTCCTGCGGTTTGGTTACGGGTGATACAGATGATGATTATGTACTGCTTACAGATATTCAGGGACTTGAGGATTTCTTCGGAGACATGGACTTTAAGGTAACCGGTACAACAGACGGCATCACAGCAATTCAGATGGATATCAAGATTCACGGTCTTACAAGAGAAATAGTTGAGGGTGCAATAGCAAGAACTAAAGAAGCCAGGATGTTTATTATGGATACCTGTATGAAGCCTGCTATAGCAGAGCCAAGGGCAAGTGTCAATGAATATGCACCTAAGATAGAGCAGATTAAGATTGATCCTGATAAGATTGGTGAGGTAGTCGGTCAGAAGGGTAAGACAATCAATGCCATCATAGATAAGACAGGGGTTAAGATTGATATAACGGATGAAGGAAATGTAAGTATCTGTGGCACTGATATTGATAAGATAAATGAAGCTAAAGAAATTATCAGAATGATAGTTACCGAGTTTGAAGAAGGAAAGATTTATACCGGTAAAGTTATATCTATTAAGGAATTTGGAGCCTTTGTTGAATTTGCGCCGGGTAAAGAAGGCATGGTTCATATTTCAAAGGTTGCAAAAGAGAGAATAAACAACGTTGAAGATGTACTTACACTTGGAGACATAGTTAAGACTATCTGTCTTGGAAAAGATAAGATGGGAAGAATATCTTTCAGTATTAAAGATGTACCTGCCGGAGTATAATTATATAAAATGCTAATATGAGAACGAATGAAAATTCGTTCTCAAAACAAAAATGGGGATGGAGGAAAAAATTATGGAATCAAAAAATATATCCCCTGCGGTCATAAAAAGATTACCAAGGTATTACAGATATTTGGGAGATCTTCTCAAATTAGGGATAGACAGGATTTCTTCAAAGGATTTAAGTGAAAAAATGCAGGTTACTGCCTCCCAGATAAGGCAGGATTTAAATAATTTTGGTGGTTTTGGTCAGCAGGGATATGGTTATAATGTAGAGTATCTATATAATGAGATAGCTAAGATTTTGGGGCTTGATAAGGATTATAATCTTATTATAGTCGGAGCGGGTAATCTTGGTACAGCAATCACTAATTATACAGATTTTGCAAAAAGAGGATTTTATATTAGAAAGGCATTTGATGTAAAGCCCGAGCTTATAGGAAAGAAGATTGGCGAGATAGAGATACTTGGTATGGACAGCCTGCCTGACTTTATTAAGAATAATCAGGTGGATATAGCAGCCATTACAGTTCCTAAGGAAATAGCTACAGAGACAGCTACAAAGCTTGTAAAATGCGGAATTAAGGCAATATGGAACTTTGCTCCTGTAGACCTCAGGTTGCCAAAAGATGTTATAGTTGAAACAATTCACCTTTCAGATACTTTGATGAGGCTTTCTTATTCTCTGAAGAATAAAACCTCTAAATAAAGGAAGATTAGAGTGATTATAGGTATTGGTACAGATTTAATTGAAAAAGAAAGAGTCAAAAAAGCATGCGAAAAGGATGCTTTTTTGTCGTATGTTTTTACAGAAGCGGAAATAGAGCTGATAAAAAAGAAAAAAGATTCTGCAGCAGGTAACTGGGCTGTAAAGGAAGCTGTTGTAAAGGCCATGGGTACAGGTTTTTTTGGAATGAAGATTAAGGAAATCGAAGTTCTGAGAGATGAACTTGGAAAGCCCTATGTGAAGCTTTACGGAAAGGCTTTGGAAAAACAAAAGGAATTAGGGATTGAGAGATTCTTTGTATCTATTTCCGATACAAAAGAATATACCAGTGCAGTAGCGGTAGCGGAGGGGTAAACTATGATAAAAATCGTAAACAGTAATGGTGCTAAAAAGTTAGATGAAGATGCACAAAAACTGGGAATATCAGGAACGGTACTAATGGAGAGGGCTGCACTTAGTACAGCCGAATTTATTAAAGACAGACTTCTTACTGCTGATAAGGATAAAAAAGTTATAGCCATCTGCGGTTCAGGAAATAATGGCGGAGATGGTATAGCCTGTGCAAGAATTCTCTATGAATGGGGATTTAATGTTGAAATATTTGTTATAGGGAAAAAAGAAAAGTTTACGGGGCAGACTAGGGCGCAGGTGGATTTGGCGGTAAACAGTGAGGCAGACCTAAAAATTGTTGAGCCGTCTGAGCTTATAACGGACAGAGATGATTTTAAAAATGTTATTGTAATAGATGCAATCTTTGGTGTTGGTTTTAAGGGCAGACTTGAAGGTGATTTGGAAAAGCTTGCACGTTATCTGAATATGTTTAACTCTGTCAAGGTTGCAATTGATATTCCTTCAGGAGTAAACGGAAGTAACGGGAGGGTAGAAAGTACGGCTATTAAATGTGATTACACTATTACCTTTGGTGTAAACAAGACAGGAATAGCGGTATATCCGGGCAAAGATTATGCCGGAGAAGTCATTGTTGCCGATATCGGTTTTCCAAAGAAGGCTCTTGAATCGGTGTCTTACAACAACTTTACATTTGATAAGTCTGATATCGAATATTTCCTGCCAGAGAGAAAAGAGTACAGCAACAAGGGGGATTTTGGGAAAATACTTATCATTGCGGGTTCTGAGGAAATGTGTGGGGCTTCTTACCTTTCAGCCTTGGCAGCATACAGATCAGGAGCGGGGCTTGTAAGGATATTTACACCTAAGGGAAACAGAATCTCATTGCAAAATCTGATTCCTGAGGCTATTTTAACCACCTATGATGATAGCCCTGAGATGGATATAGAAGCGGATACTGAGGAAAAACTATATAAAGCGGTAAAAGAATGGGCTGATGCAGTAGTTATCGGTCCCGGTCTCGGAATCAGCAAAAGAAGTAAATCCATAGTTAGGAAAGTTATTGAAATTTCAGAAGTTACAACTGTTATAGATGCTGATGGCTTAAGACTTTTCAGGGAAGTAACAGAAGAAAAAGAAAACAGGAAACTTGACTTAAAGAAAGATTTGAGAGCGGGTTTTGTATTAACTCCGCATATTAAGGAATTGTCCGATTTGCTGTATTTATCTAAAGAAGAGGTAAAAGATGATATTATTGGCATAGCGGAGGAATTAAAGTATTGTTCGGGTATGGTTGTTATTAAAGAAGCGAGAACCGTAGTTGTGGGTGAGGGCAGATGCTATATAAATGACAGCGGAAATTCAGCTATGGCTAAGGCGGGCTCCGGAGATGTGCTTACGGGAATAATAGCGGCTTTGATGGTTGGTGACAAGTTAAGACCATTTATGATGGTAGCTCTCGGAGTTTATATACATGGGCTTGCAGGAGATATTCTTAAAGAGAAAAAAGGAAATCATGGAATTTTGGCAAGGGAATTAGCTGATGAGGCAGCAGAAGTAATGAAGAGGTATGCGTAAGTGAAAATAACTGTTCTTTGTGCAGGTAAGATTAAAGAGAAATATTTTGAAGACGGCATAGCTGAGTATGTTAAAAGATTATCAAGATATGCTGCGGTGGAGATAAAGCAGGTTCAGGATGAAAAGACTCCGGATAATGCTTCGGCAGCAGAAGAAGAGAAGATTAAACAGGTTGAAGGACTAAGAATGCTTGATTTTCTGAAGAAAGTGGGAAGGAATGACAGTTTTGTGTTTGCCCTTGTAATTAAGGGAAAAGAGCTTGATTCTGTGGAGCTTTCTGAGAAAATTTCAGCCCTTGCGTTATCGGGAAAGAGCCATATAATTTTTATTATAGGCGGTTCCCTGGGGCTTTCGGATGAAGTCATAGCCGAGGCTGATTTTAAGCTAAGCTTTTCAAAGATGACATTTCCACATCAGCTTATGAGACTGGTGCTTTTGGAACAGGTGTACAGGGCTTTTAGGATTAGGATGGGGGAGCCTTATCATAAGTAGGTGTTATTATTACTAAGTAGAAAATTTACAGATATATAGTAAAATTGTACTTATATGTAATATAATGGAAAGGAAGATTCTTGATGATACCATTAAAAATAGAGACTTTATTAGAGGGGAGAGTTGTAGAGCATGATCGTGTAGAATACAAAAATGGTTGGAATCCTGATCCTATAATTCATTCAATTTGTGCATTCGCTAATGATTATGATAATACAAATGGTGGTTATATCGTTATTGGTGTTAGAGAAAAACAAGGCCTGCCTGTTTTCCCTATAGAAGGATTACCTAAAGAAAAACTGGATGTTATCCAGCAGGAAATATTTCAGTATTGTAATATGATCATTCCCAGGTATATCCCAAGAATGGAAGTAATTGACTATAAAAATAATGGTATATTTTTGATATATTTGTGGTGTCCGGCAGGAGATAGCGGACCGTATCAGGCTCCTAATATGGTATATAAAGCAAAAGGTGGAAAAGACGATAAGAGTATGAAGTATTGGATTAGGCCGGCCTCTCTTACTACCGAAGCTAAACAGGATGAAATATCAGAACTATTTGATAAGTTTAATTCTGTTCCGTATGATGACAGAATAAACAGAAAGGCTAAAATAGATGATATAAGACGGGTATATCTTGAAGATTTTATCAGAAAAAGTAATAGCAGCCTTGTAAATGAACTAAATAGCAGCTCTTTAGAAGATTTACTCCTTGCACAAGAAGTAGCTGATGAAACAGATACAGAACTTGATATTAGGAATATCGGTGTACTTATGTTTACAGAACATCCTGAAAAACTTATTCCCGGAGCGTATATTGAACTGATTCGTTTTAATACTAAAGAAGCTGAGGCTTCAGATGATTTTATTGAAAAAACATTTACAGGACCTATTTGGAAACAAGTTATTGATGCTTTGGATTACATAAAAAATACTGTTATTGAGCAGAAAGTTGAGAAGATACAAGGTCAGGCAGAAGCGGTAAGATTTTACAATTATCCTTACAATGCCTTGGAGGAAGTTTTAGTAAATGCGGTATTTCACAAGTCATATAGGGAGCCGGAACCGGTTGAGATACGTATATATGTTGATAGTATTCAGATTATCAACTATCCGGGACTTGCAAAGTGGATTAACTTGGAACGCTTTGAAACCGGAAAAATAAAAGGAAGGAAATATCGTAATAGAAGGATTGGAGAACTATTCAAGGAAATTGATTTGTCCGAGAAGAAAGGTACCGGTATTCCTAAAATACTACGTGAACTTAGAATAAATGGCTCGCCGGAAGTGGAATTTGATATGGATGATGATAGAACATACTTAAATACAATCATTCATATTCGAAGTGGATTTGAAATGTCCGAATCAATGTCCGAATCAATGTCCGAATCAATGTCCAAATCAATGTCCGAATTAGAAATAGAAAGAATGAAAAATATTTTAATGTATTTAAATAAAAATAAAGAGATAAACAGCTCCAATGCAGCGGAATTGTTAAATGTAGAAGTAAAGACCGCCAGTAGACTGCTATTTAAAGCGGAGAAACTAAACATAATTAAGGGGGCCGGAAAAACAAAGAATAAGGTATACTTTGTAGAGTAAAACTTTTGCTGAAGAACATAAGGCATTAGTAAAAACCATTATTAAAAATTGGCTGTTTTTTGAAGATTTAGTTGTTAAACCTTCATTAATATGCTATATTAATATTTTGGTTAACTGTCCGCTTAATTACGGATATTATAACTTTATAGGAGGATTTTATGAAAAAATTTCTTGAAGAGTTCAAAAAATTTGCACTTAAGGGAAGTGTAATGGATCTTGCGGTCGGTGTGATTATAGGTGGAGCATTTCAGGCTATAGTTACATCTTTAGTCGGTGATATAATATCACCCGTTATCGGAATCTTTGCCAGCACCGATTTTTCAAATCTTGTTTTAACAGTAAACGGCGCAGAGATCAAATACGGTGCCTTTATAACCGCAGTTATTAATTTTGTCATTATGGCATTAATAATATTCTTATTGGTTAAAGGACTTAATAAGCTTACAAGTATAGGCAAGAAAGAAGAACCTAAAGAGCCTACAGAAAAGACCTGTCCATTCTGCCAGAGTAAAATCAGCATAAAGGCAACACGTTGCCCACACTGTACATCCGCACTTGAAGTAGATATGGAAATGTAACAAAAGTTCAATAAAAATTTCTATATTTTTTACATTATCTATCTAGTTTTTTTTGGTAAATTATGGTATCATTCTAGTGTTTGAATTAATACTTTACAATGCGGGAAGCATGGAAAGGAAGAAAGAAATGGATTATTTAGGAAATTTAGAAATCGAGAAGGTTATCGGTAGAGAAATCGTTGACTCCAGAGGTAACCCTACTGTTGAAGCTGAAGTTATCTTAGCTTGCGGTGTAGCAGGAAGAGGAACAGCTCCAAGCGGTGCTTCTACAGGTGAATTTGAGGCTCTTGAGCTTCGTGATGATGATAAGAACCGTTACAATGGTAAGGGTGTTCTTAAGGCAGTTGAGAACATCAATACAGTTATAAATGATGTACTTCAGGGAGTAAGTGCATTTGATATTTATGCAGTTGATGCAGCTATGATTAAGGCTGACGGAACAAAGGATAAGTCAAAGCTTGGTGCTAATGCAATCCTTGCTGTATCTATCGCAGCAGCAAGAGCAGCGGCTAACGCTCTTGATATTCCTCTTTACAGATTCTTAGGCGGTGCTAATGCTAACAGACTTCCGCTTCCTATGATGAACATCTTAAATGGTGGAGCACACGCTACTAACTCTGTAGATACTCAGGAATTCATGATTATGCCTTCAGGTGCTTCAAGCTTCAGAGAAGGTCTTAGAATGTGTGCTGAGGTATTCCATGCGCTCCAGTCACTTCTTAAGAAAGAAGGACATACCACAGCTGTGGGTGATGAGGGTGGTTTTGCTCCTAACCTTAAGGATGATGAGGATGTTATCGAACATATCATCAAGGCTATTGAGAATGCAGGCTACAAGGCAGGTACAGATTTCGTTATAGCTATGGATGCTGCTTCTTCTGAGTGGAAGGACAGAGAGCAGGGTGTTGGACATTACTTACAGCCTAAGTCAGGTAAGAAGTTTACATCAGATGAGCTTATTGCTCACTGGGAGAGCCTTATTGATAAATATCCTATCTATTCTATTGAAGATGGTCTTGATGAAGAGGATTGGGAAGGCTGGAAGAAGATGACAGAGAAGCTCGGACACAAAGTTCAGCTTGTTGGTGATGACCTTTTCGTTACTAATACAGAGAGACTCGAGAAGGGCATTAAGCTTGGTGCGGCTAACTCTATTCTTATCAAGCTCAACCAGATCGGTTCTGTATCTGAGACACTTGAGGCTATTAAGATGGCTCACAAGGCAGGCTATACGGCAATTTCTTCACACCGTTCAGGTGAGACAGAGGATACAACTATTGCTGACCTTGCAGTAGCTCTCAATACCTGCCAGATTAAGACAGGTGCTCCTTCAAGAAGTGAGCGTGTAGCTAAGTATAACCAGCTTCTCAGAATTGAAGAGGAACTTGGTGCGGCAGCTTACTGGCCTGGAGTAAATGCATTTAACCGTAAATAATCATATTTATCGATAAATTTTATCGCTTTGGCTGATTTGCACAAAAGATGATGAGTTAAAGATTGATAATTTAGCAATTAATCAGACTGCCGTACCGGTGAACAATCGGTACGGTGGTTTTGCGTTACATAAAAGGGAAAAAAGGGGAATATATGCGTTTTGTAATTCAGGTTGTAAAGAATTCAGATGTAAAAATTGACGGAGAAGTAAGAGGTGCTATCGACAGAGGCTACATGGTGCTTATCGGTGTAGGAAAAGATGATACAAAAGAAATAGCGGATAAAATGATTAAGAAAATGCTTGGTCTCAGGATAATGGCAGATGAGAACGGAAAAACAAATCTTGCCTTAAATGATGTAGGAGGAGCTCTTTTGCTTGTATCCCAGTTTACCCTGTATGCAGACTTAAGTCGTGGCAACAGACCGGGATTTACTACCTGCGGTTCGCCGGATCTTGCTAAAGAACTGTATCACTATATAATAGATGAATGTAAGAAACAGGTACCAAAGGTTGAACAGGGGGAATTTGGGGCTGATATGAAAGTTACTCTTACTAATGATGGTCCATTTACTATAATTTTAGATTCTGCGGATTTAAAATAATCTGCAATGAAGTAGAGTGTGTAATCGGAGGATAGAATGGCAGAAGCGAATAATAATCTTTCGTTTGAAAGATTTCATCTTCGACCAATAGACGAAATTAATGGTTTTAAGGTTAGGCCCGGCCTTTATGAACAAAACGGAGCAACAGCCATTCCCAGTGGCGTAAATTTTACTGTTCCTACCAACAGTGGAACAAGTGTGGAGCTTCTTCTCTTCAAAAACAGGGAAGATGAGCCTTATGCAATTATACCTTTTCCGGAAAATTACAGAATAGGTAATGTCTATTCTATGATAGTTTTTGATCTTAATATTGAAGATTTTGAATATGCGTATAGAGTTGATGGCCCTTATGACAAAGAAAAAGGCTTGATATTTGATAAAAACAGAATTTTGTTGGACATGTATGCGAAATCAGTTACAGGTCAGAGTGAATGGGGTAAAAAACTCGGCAGTAAGTCATTTTACAAGGCAAGAGTAGTGCGCAATGATTTTGACTGGGGCAGTGAACCAAACCCTAATATCGGACTTGAAGATCTTGTAATCTACGAAATGCATGTCAGAGGTTTTACCAAGGATGCTTCTTCGGGAGTGAAATACCCGGGAACCTTTGCAGGAGTAATGGAGAAAATACCTTATCTCAAAGATTTAGGCGTAAATGCCGTAGAGCTTATGCCAATCTTTGAATTTGATGAGATAAAAGATAATAGAAAGTATAATGATGAGATTTTGGTGGACTATTGGGGATATAATCCAATCAGTTTCTTTGCTCCGAATACCAGTTATGCGGCAAAAACAGAGGATAACAGCTCGGGAACGGAGCTTAAAAAACTTATAAAGAGATTACATGACAATGGAATTGAATGTCTGTTAGACGTGGTATTTAATCATACTGCTGAAGGAAATGAACTTGGACCGAGCATTTCTTTTAAAGGTTTTGATAATAATGTGTACTACATGCTTACTCCCAGAGGGGAATATTACAACTTCAGCGGTTGTGGCAATACTCTGAATTGTAATCATCCTGTTGTAAGACATATGATACTGGAATGTCTCAGATACTGGGTAACAGACTATCATGTAGACGGTTTCAGGTTTGATCTTGCGAGTATTTTAGGTAGAAATGAAGATGGTTCACCTATGTCAAATGCACCGCTTTTACAGAATCTTGCCTATGATCAGATACTTGCGGATGTAAAGCTTATAGCAGAGGCTTGGGATGCGGGCGGACTTTATCAGGTGGGAACCTTCCCTTCATGGAACCGTTGGGCTGAGTGGAACGGAAAGTATCGTGATGACATGAGAGACTTTCTTAAAGGTGATATAGGACTTATGCCGGTAGCGGCAAGGAGAATATCAGGCTCAAAAGATATTTATAATCCTGAGCATAGGGGAGATAATGCATCAGTAAACTTCCTAAACTGCCACGACGGTTTCACCCTTTGGGATATGTACTGTTATAATCGCAAACATAACGAGGCAAACGGCTGGAACAATACGGATGGAGCAGATGATAACAGAAGCTGGAACTGCGGCTGGGAAGGTGAGACTGATAATGAGTATATAAATAAACTTCGTTACAGACTCTGTAAAAATGCTATGACCACCCTACTTATGAGCAGGGGAACACCTATGTTCCTTGCAGGTGATGAGTTCTTAAATACCCAGTGCGGCAATAACAACACCTATTGTCAGGACAGCCCGATTTCCTGGCTTGAATGGGGACAGCTTGAGAAAAACAGAGAACATTTCCGTTTTACCAGACATCTTATTAAATTTAGAAAAGAACATCCGGTAATAAGAAAGTATATGGGAAGCTGTTCACTTGGATTCCCTGATTCCTGGGCTTTGGGACCGGACCACACCAATGTGCTCAGAGTAATATTTGCAGGAAGAAATGCAGATAATACGGCAGATGATATTGTCTGTTTTGCGATAAATACCCATTGGGAAAGACAGGACTGTTATTTGCCTGAACTGCCGCATTATTTATGCTGGCAGATTGAAACAGACTCTTCACTTGAAATATACAGGTCAGGTTTCCCTGATATTAGGGGTAAAAAGGTTAGAACCAATGGAAATCTGATTAATATGGAAGCCAGAAGTTCTATGGTTTTCTCTGTGGTAAGAGTATAAACAATTTTGATTTTTTAGTAGGACTTTCTGTTTAAATGATGATATACTTATCATAATAACAGAAAGTCTTATTTTTATTTAATTGAGGTGAAATACTATGAGGGAAATGGAATTTAAGGTTGAAAGAAGCGGACTTTTAAAAGAAGGGGACATAGTAAATGTGATTGAGACAGAACTTGAGAGTTTCCGTTATTATACTATAGAACATGCTTACGGAATGAGCGGTAATATATCACTTACGGAACCGCTTAAAAATTTAACGGGAAAAGTAGTAAAAATGGAAGAAAAACCAAGAGGATTCTATGCTGTACTTGAATTTGAGGAATAAATTACAGAGAAATTGAACTAAATTTTACTGGTAAAAGTCAGTATAAAATGATACAATATCAATAGTCAACTTAGAGCAGTGGGGATAGCCTAACGGTTGCCTTTCCGGAAACGGAGAGGAGGTCGGTATGAATACGTTAGAAGTGTTAACGCTTTTATTGGTTGTATTTTCAGCCTTAACATATATCGATAATCGAAAGAACCGTAAATAACAGATAGGCTATCCTCTATGCAACTAGGGGATAGCCTGTAATCTGTTAATAAACTTAATAGCTTATAAGTTTCCGCTTGGTAACTGTTGGATGTACCAATATCCTTCAGTTATCTAAGTTGATTATAAACCAATCTTGCAATTTTTGCAAGCAGGTTTGGAGAAGAGGTGCTTTTGTATCTCTTCTCTTAATTGATATATTGTAAATAATTTGGGTTAAAAACTGCTATAAGCAGGGTGCGAAAAGGGGGAAAATCTTATGAAAATGGTTTATGCGATAGTTCACAGTGAGGATGGCGATTCGGTTACAGAGGCTTTAATGTCAAACGGATATATAGTAACCAAGCTTGCTACTACGGGTGGTTTCCTTAGACGAGGCAATACTACGCTTTTGATTGGTGTTGAGCAGGATAAGGTTCAGAATGTAATTGATATAATAGTAAAGGAGTCAGGAAAGAGGGAGCAGATAGTTTATAATCTTCCTTACTCTCAGACAAGCGGAGTGCCTGTTACCAGCTACAATGCAGTACCGACTACTGTGGATGTGGGAGGAGCTACAATCTTCGTAATTGACGTGGAAAGATTTGAAAAGGTTTAAGTCCTGATATAACTATGTGGCATAGTTAACATTACTATCATTACTTGACTTTGGTGTGACTGATTGATATTATGGTTGCAAGTTTTAGAAAATCATCATATTAGGTAAGGAGACGTATGAATAAAATTGTATTTTCCGTATTTGTAGATAACACCTCCGGTGTGCTTAGCAGGGTGGCAGGACTTTTCAGTAGGAGAGGTTTCAATATTGACAGCTTGACTGTTAGTGAAACTGAGCGTTCAGTATATTCAAGAATGACAATAGTCTCTCATGGTGATGATCAGGTGTTTGATCAGATTGTGAAACAACTGGCAAAACTTGAAGATGTAAAGGAAGTTAAAGTACTTCATCCTGAAAGTTCTGTAACCAGAGAACTTATCCTTGTAAAGCTTAAAGCAAAAGCTTCCGAAAGACAGGGAATTATTGCAACAGCAGATATTTTCCGTGCTAAAATAGTCGATGTTTCTAAAGAGTCTCTTACTATTGAATTAACAGGTAATCAAACTAAGATAGAGGCATTTTTAAGTCTGCTTGGCAAAGATAATATAATAGAAATGGTGCGTACAGGTGTTACAGGTCTTGAAAGAGGTTCGGAAGCACGTGGCGAAATGTGGGATGATTAATCCGACATCTTTTTGCATGGCAATTTAAGCTTGTGGCTTAATTAAAATGTTTTGTAAGTAATTGATTAGAAATTTAAATAAAAATGGAGGAATTAGCTATGTCAGATGCAAGAATATTTTATGAGAAGGACTGTAACCTTTCTTTATTAGAGGGCAAGACAATTGCAATAATCGGTTATGGAAGTCAGGGACATGCTCATGCACTTAATCTTAAGGAGTCAGGCTGTAATGTAGTTATCGGTCTTTATGAGGGAAGTAAATCTTGGGCTAAGGCTGAGGCTCAGGGACTTAAGGTGCTTACTGCGGCAGAGGCGGCAAAGGCAGCGGATATTATAATGATTCTTATAAATGATGAGCTTCAGGCTAAACTTTATAAAGAGAGTATAGCTCCAAATCTTGTGCCGGGCAATATGCTTATGTTTGCCCATGGCTTTAATGTACACTATGGTCTTATTAATGCTCCTGATGGTGTGGATGTAACTATGATTGCACCTAAAGCTCCGGGACATACTGTTCGTTCCGAGTACTTAGAGGGCAAGGGAACACCTTGCTTAGTAGCTGTACATCAGGATGCAACAGGTAAGGCTCTCGATATGGCACTTGCTTACGGTGCGGGTATAGGTGGAGCAAGAGCAGGTATTCTTGAGACAACTTTTAGAACAGAGACAGAAACTGACCTTTTCGGTGAGCAGGCTGTACTTTGTGGCGGTGTTTGTGCCCTTATGCAGGCCGGTTTTGAGACTCTTGTAGAGGCAGGCTATGATCCGAGAAATGCTTATTTTGAGTGTGTACATGAGATGAAACTTATTGTAGACCTTATTTATCAGTCAGGCTTTGCGGGAATGAGATATTCTATTTCCAATACTGCTGAGTATGGTGATTATATTACCGGACCTAAGATTATAACTGATGAGACAAAGAAGTCAATGAAGAAGATTCTTTCTGATATTCAGGATGGTACTTTTGCTAAGGATTTCCTGCTTGATATGAGTGAAGCCGGTGGTCAGGTACATTTCAACGCTATGAGAAAGCTTCATGCTGAGCAGCCTTTAGAGCAGGTTGGTAAGGAGATAAGAAAGCTTTATAGCTGGAATAATGAGAATGATAAGCTTATAAATAATTAAGGTATATTTTTTACTTAAAACAAGGGTATGGATTAATTGCTTAGGTGATTGGTTCATACCTTTTTTGTTTTGGGTATATGTGATTTTGATTGACTAAGTTACGGCTTGCCCACGCCGGTAGTCCAGACTCGCTCCGGCGTCCGCTTCGCTGCGCCTAATGCGCTCGCTTAGGCTACGGCTGTGGCAAGCCTGATTTAGTAGAAATAAAAAGGGAAAATATTAATGCAAATTTGACATGAAATGTCTTTTAGATATGGTATAATATAATAGTTGTAGTTAAATGTGGGATAATTATTAATAAGATTTTTTAGATAGAGTAGGAAGGAAGAGTGTGATGACCGGAAGATGGTATATGAGGACAATCAGGGGGGATTTTGATGGAATTGCCGCTAGGTTTGGCATTAGTAAGATAGCAGCCAGAGTGCTTGTTAACAGAGGGATGAGTAATGACGAGGATATAGATGAGTATTTGAATGCGGAAGAGAAGGAGTTAGCAAGGCCTGAGCTAATGCGTGATTTGACAAATGCTTGTGAAATTCTTAACAGGAAAATTAATGAAGGCGAGAAAATTCGGATAATTGGAGACTATGATGTGGACGGAGTATGCTCTACCTTTGTTTTATATGATTTTTTTAGGAGTATGGGGGCTGATATAAGCTATGTTATTCCACATAGGGTACAGGACGGATATGGAATCAATATAGATATAGTAAATAAGGCAAAGGAAGATGGGATTGATACAATAGTAACCTGTGATAACGGTATCGCGGCCTATGAGCAGGTAAAGCATGCTAAGGAGATAGGGCTTACGGTACTTATTACAGATCATCATGACATACCTGTAAACAATGACCTTCCGCCTGCAGATACAGTAACTAATCCGAAGAGGGAGGACTGTAACTATCCTTTTAAAGGGCTTTGCGGAGCAGGAGTGGCATATCAGCTAATAAATCACTATGCTGAAAAGTATGGGAATAATTCCGCAAAACTTAAAACTGAAATTAAGAACAAATATCTTGCATTTACGGCTCTTGCGACTATCTGCGATGTTATGGAACTTATAGGTGAAAACAGAATTATAGTGAAAAAAGGCTTGAAAGCAATATACAATACTGAAAATGTGGGGCTCAGAGCCTTGCTTGAGGTATCGGGACTTGTTAACAAGGATGAGATTACGGTTTATCATTGCGGTTTCATCATCGGACCTATGATTAATGCCTCCGGCAGACTTGAATCGGCAGTAAAAGCGATTAAACTATTCTTGGAAAGCGACAGGGAGAGGGCTTTATCAGAAGCAAATGAGCTTCAAGGGCTTAATAATGAAAGAAAGGATATAACAGAGCAGTCTTTGATAAGGGCGACCGAAATAGCTGAAAGCTCTGAATACTTAAATGACAAGGTTCTGGTAATCCTGGTTCCGGATTGTCATGAGAGTATAGCCGGAATAGTTGCAGGCAGAATTAAAGAGAAATTTTACAAACCGACTTTAATTTTTACCTATGCCGAGAGGGGGATAAAGGGTTCAGGGCGTTCTATAGAAGATTATAATATGTTTGAGGAAATATCTAAATGCTCAGAGTGTTTTTCTAAATTCGGAGGTCATCCGATGGCAGCAGGCTTTTCGCTTAAGGGTGAAACTACTGAGGAACAGATAGAAGTATTTAATAAGTTAAGAAAGATGCTTAATGAAAATACAACTCTTACAGAGGAGGAACTTAAACCCAAAATCTTCTTTGATATGGAACTTCCGCCTTATTATGTTACGGAAGAACTGATTGAGGAACTTTTAAGATTTGAACCTTACGGAACAGGAAATAAAGTTCCGACTTTTGCAAGAAGAAATATGTACATTCAAACATATAGAGTGATAGGTAAAAATAACAACGCTATTAAACTGGAACTTACAGATGGTGGAGAAGGACAAGTACATAACGCAATATGGTTTGGAGATGCAAGTGTTTTTGAAGAATATTTGTTAAATAAGGAAGAAAAGAAACTGGATATAATCTATTCGCCTCAGATAAATGAGTATAGAGGGTTTAAAAATATACAGTTAAAGATAGAGGAATATAGATAATTTAACACAAATTATTCTCGAAACATCTTGTGAAATATCGTAATCAAGCCCAAGGTCACAATTACGATATTTTGCAGATCTTTGGTAATATTACACTATAGTCGCAGGCTCAAAATAGTTTATCCTATAGCACTATGCGGAATAAGAGGTACGTGACCTATGGAGTGAATAATTGGGGGTTAATCTGAATTATTTGAGAAATATAAGGTAATTATATAATTAAAAAAACAAGAGCCGCCCGGTTGGACGGCTCTTAAGCATTATTTTATGATTGCTACAGTGCTTGCCGAAGCAGTATTTCCGTTTTTATCGGTAATGGTATATTTAACGGTATAGCGTCCGGAAGTTTCAAAATCAATGTTATCTTCTATTTCAATATCATTGGTTATATCTTTTCCGTCATGAGAAGTTGCCTTGACTCCTTTTAAGAGGTCGTAGCTGTAATCGCTTTTTGAAAGGGTTATTTTTTTAGGTGCGGTAATTGTGGGAGGGGTAGCAACAGTCTGTGGTTCAGGTATTCCAAGGCTCCAAATATCGGTAGGATCATAGCCTGTGTATTTAGGATAAGGTGTAGCTTCAGGTTTTCCGAGAGGACCGGGATCTTTAGAAGCGTATATAGTAACTTTTGTACCGTACGAACAATTATCATATATCCATTTTGCGTCTGCGGTAGCAAGTCTTACACAGCCGTGAGAAGCTACTGAGCCCAGCATTTCAAACTGCCCTTTCATAAGAGTGTCGGGATTCGGTTTATAAAACGGAACAGAGTGAAAAAGCACATTTCCGACTATTCTGGTTGCATACTGGCCGTAAGCATTATAAAACAGTGATCTCCAACGATATTTAACCTGTGTTTTGTAAGTTCCCAGGGGAGTGAGATGACCTCCCGAAGAACAAAGCATAGCTTTTATTGGTTTATAGGAACCATCGTTTTGTCTCTCATACACAGTAACTGTATTTGCTAATCTATTCACCTTGATATGATATTTTCCTGGAGATGCCTGTGCCGGCTGAACAAAAATAAGCGAGCTTATTAAAAAAGTTAAAATTAAAATGCAGTTTAATATTCTTTTAGTTTTCATACTTTCCTCTTTCTAAATATATAATGATACAGTATCAGAAGACAAAATTATTTCCGCTAAATAAGTATAAAGGATTAAAGGTCAAAAGTAAATGCTAAAAGTAAAAAGTAAATATAACATTATTTTTATCATATATTGATTTTTTCTTACAAAATTATTATAATAAAACAAGTGCTTTTTTTTGTGTGCAAAAATATGCAAGAAAAAAGTAAGAATTAGTAAGCAAAACGTAAGCGGGAGGTCATAAATGATAGACGTGACAAAAATGAATGGTTTGGAGTTTACTATCAATGCTGACCTCATTGAGATAATTGAAGAAGTCCCGGATACCATTATAACACTTACTACAGGTAAGAAAATAATGGTTAAAGAAAGCAGGCTTCAAATTAAAAATCTCGTTAAAAGGTATAAGCGTGAAGTTTTTACAGGGGAAATCCTTGATAAAGAGTGATATATTCCACTGTTAATCAGGTGTTGAAACTATATTATGAATCGGTATTCGACGCCTAATTTTAAGTTACCCTTATATATAGGGAATAAATGAGAACGGAAGGTGACTGGCTTGGATATAGCTACATTACTTGGACTTGTAATTTCATTAGGACTTGTACTCTTTTCAATTATGATGAATAACCCGGCGGCTATCTTTGGCTTCCTTGATTTGCCGTCAGCACTCATTACCTTTGGTGGTGCATTTATGATTGTTCTTGCTTCTTGTAAGAACATAGGTGAATTTGTAGGAGGACTAAAGAGTTTTGGACTCACTCTTAAGCCGGTAAATTTTAATCAGTCAGAAGTGATTAAGGGAATAATCAATCTGTCTAATATAGCCAGAAAAGATGGTTTGCTTGCTCTTGAAGAAGCGTCTCAAAATATTGAGGATCCTTTTCTAAAAAAAGGAATACTTTTGATTGTAGACGGGACTGATCCGGAACTTGTAAGGGGAATTCTCGAAACAGAAATTTCATGTATTGAGGACAGACACAAGGCAAAGTTTGGTTTTTGGGAGACTCTTGCAGCAATGGGACCTGCCTGGGGTATGATTGGTACCCTTATCGGTCTTGTAAACATGCTTGCCAACCTGTCCGATCCAAGTGCAATCGGACCTGCTATGGCGATAGCTCTGATTACAACTTTCTATGGTTCTTTTCTGGCAAACTGGATGTGTGCACCTGTTACTAACAAGCTTAAGGGAAACAGTGCGGAAGAAATTATGCTTAAAGGAATTATGGTGGAAGGTATATTGTCTATCCAGGCGGGAGAAAACCCAAGAGTAATAGAAGAAAAACTAAAATCATTCTTAACACCTGCTGAACGTGAGGCATTCTCAGAAGGTGGAGGAGAGGAATAAAATATGGCAAGGAAGAAAAAAACGGAAGAGGCACCGGCAGGAGCACCGGCCTGGATGGCGACATTCTCAGACCTTATGAATCTGCTTCTATGCTTCTTCGTGCTTTTGTTTTCTATGAGTAGTACAGATAGAGCGAAATATAATGAAATAGTTGAAGCTGTTACTTCGTCATTCAGTATATTTTCGGGAGGCGGCTCAGCACTTGATCAGGGTATACTTATATCCAGCGGTGTTAGTCAGCTTAATGAGCTTGCCGAGTATTATTCAAACCTTGCCGTGGATAATGCGGCAAAGGAAGATGGTACTAAAGGCGGAAACGGTAAGTCAGATAACGGAAAAATTGAAAACAATAATGAAAATAAGCCTGATAATAATAATAATGGCAAGGCGGAAGAGGATAAAGAGGTTACTAAAGACGAGGTTGTCAAAAAATATCAGAAAGAATTGAAGGAAACTGCTGAAAAGAATTATGAAAAGGCCTCGGAAGCTATTAACCAATTTAAGTTAAATGATATGGTCCAACTCAAAATGGATACTTCATACAACTATATAGGTCTTAGTATAGACGGATACTTCCTGTTTGATTCGGGTAGTGCTGAACTTAAGAAAGGGGCGGATAAAGTCCTTGATAAGGCAGCCGGGATTCTTATGAAGTTTAAGGATGCTGATATAGTTATAGAAGGACATACTGACAATGTACCTCAGACTAACACGGTTAAATATAAGAATAACCTGTGGCTTTCCGGAGCCAGGGCTATGACAGTGCTTGAATATCTTACTGAAGTAGAACATATGGACCCTAAGAAGCTTTCAGCAAGCGGTAAAGGTGAATATGAACCTATAGCTTCCAATAAGACTGCTGAAGGCAGACAGAAGAACAGAAGAGTTGAAATAAAAATTTTCAATAAAGTTGCTGACTAAAAAACTCTAAGGAGATTATTTATGAAAAAGAATATGCTTACTATTGTTGCTATTGCTTTAAGCCTTGTAAATCTTGTGCTGACAGCGGTAATTATGCTTTCAGTAGTATCTTCGGCAAAGGCTACAAATGCTCTTGTTTCAAACATAGCTTCTATTATTGACCTGGAGCTGGAAAGTGACACCACAAAGAACAAGATAGCAATGAGTGATATGGACGTAGTAAACTTTGAAGTTCCGCTTCAGATAAATCTTAAAGCTTCCGGAGACGGTAAAGATCATTATGCAGTAATTGATCAGACATCCATATACCTTATTAAAACAGCGGAAGACTACAAGACTTTGTCAGAGAGTATGAAGAATGCAGATACTAAGACAGGTTATGGCTCTACTATCGGAGAGATTGTAAATAACCAGTTTTCACAGTATACAAAAGAAGAAGTACAAAACAATAGAGAAGCTATCAAAATGGCTGTGTTAAAAGCTGTTCAGGAAAAGTTCGGTACACAGACAATTGCTGAAATAGCATTTAAGAATCTTAGATTACAGTAGAATAATTAATATTATAATAAAGTATACATTTCCTCTTTATTTTAGGAATATCTAATGTTAGAATTAGTAGAAGTGTAAAATATTTTAGGATGGTGAGGCTTAATGAGTGATATACTCTCGCAAGAGGAGATAGATAAGCTGCTAAAAGGTATTGAGAGCGGAGATGTAGATACCAATGAACTTAAGGAGAATGATGAAAAGGTTATAAAGGAATATGACTTTGCAAGACCGTCTAAATTTTCCAAAGATCATTTGCGTACGCTGGAATCTATATTTGAGCATTATGGAAGACTTTTATCTGCTAATCTTCCGGCTTATCTAAGAAAAACCGTTCAGGTTGAGGTAAGAGGTTCTGAAGCAATTACCTATCAGGAGTTTCAGAATTCACTTTCTAATCCGGTATTGCTTGCTATAATGAATTTACCGCCATTAAAAGGCAGCTGCATAATGGAGATGTCAAATAATCTTGGATATACGATTATAGACAGACTTTTGGGCGGTGAAGGCAATCCTATTGAAAAAACAAGAGATTTCTCAGAAATAGAAATAGTGGTACTTGAAAGGATTCTTAACACCTGTACCAATTATTTGGAAGAACCCTGGCATAATGTGGTGGAGATAACTCCGACTCTGATGCGGATAGAAACAAATGCACAATATGCACAGATTATTTCTCCACAGGAGATGACTGCTCTAATTACGTTAAGTATTAAGATTGGAACAGTTGAAGGTTTTATGAGTTTTTGCCTGCCGTTTACAGCACTTGAAGATGTAATGGATAGGCTTAATACAAAGTTTTGGTTTTCTGCTCTTCAGGAAAAAGATGATACAAATTACGGAGAACAGATTGAGGAGATTATTGACAGGGCACAGATTCCTATAAGAGCAGTATTGGGAAAGAGTGTGGTTTCGGTTAATGATTTTGTTAACTTACAGCCGGGTGATGTGGTAAGGCTTAATGCAAAAGTTGATGATGAACTGGATGTTTTTGTAGGTAATATGAAAAAGTTCAAAGCCTTGCCCGGAGCTTCATCCGGTGTTTATGCTCTTAGAATTACAAAAGTTATTAGGGAGGAAGAATAAGCCATGGACGGAATGCTTTCGCAGGAAGAGATTAACGCACTGCTTGGCGGTATGGGTGAAGATAGTGGTTCGGATTCTTCTGATACCCAAACTTTGGGAGGTGCGGACCCTTTATCCGGAGAAGAGAAAGATGCCATAGGAGAGATTTCCAATATAAGCATGGGAACTGCTGCTACAACACTTTCTACCTTGCTTAATCAAAGGGTAAATATAACTACTCCTAATGTATCTATAGCTAATTGGGATGATATATCACAGTCATATGACAGACCTTGTGTATTTATCCAGATTTCATATATTGAAGGGCTTGACGGTAATAATATCCTTATACTGAGAGAAAAGGATGTTAAGATAATCACTGATCTTATGATGGGTGGAAGCGGTACTGATGTTGATGCTACAGAACTTACAGAGTTGCATCTTTCTGCAATCTGTGAGGCTATGAACCAAATGATGGGTTCTGCTGCCACTTCAATATCTTCAGTACTTGAAAAGAAGGTGGATATCAGCCCGCCTACAGCAAGTCTCATAGATTTAGAAGGTACTATTGATGAGGAAGGGCTTGGCGATTTCCTAAAAGGTCAATTTGTAAAAGTTGCATTCAGACTGGAAATAGGCTCACTTATAGACAGTGAACTTATGCAGCTTTATCCGATAGATTTTGCAAAGGAGTTGTATAGTAAATTTATGTCATCAACAGAAACAGAACAGCCTGCTCCGGCAGCGCAACAGCCGGCTGCACCTACACCGCAACCTGTGGCACAACAGCCGACAGCACCTGCACCACAACCTATGCCGACACCTGCTATGCCTTCACAGCCGGTGAATGTAGCACCTGCACAGTTCCAGGCTTTTGATACCAATATCAATCCTCTTATGCAGCAGGAAAATATCGGACTTATTATGGATGTGCCTCTTGAGGTAACAGTGGAACTTGGCAGAACAAATAAAACAATTAAAGAAATCCTTGATTTTTCACCGGGAACTATTATAGAGTTAAATAAGCTTGCCGGTGAAGCTATTGATCTTCTTGTAAATGGGAAGTATGTAGCTAAGGGTGAAGTTGTGGTTATTGAAGATAACTTCGGTATCAGAATAACAGAAATAGTTAAATAAGATCCTTCCTGAGGATATTTTATGGAGGATTATTATGGTTCTGATGGGAAAGACGGGTATGATAGGCAGCCTTGCACAAATTTTTGGAATGTTGGTTGCTTTTGCTGTTATTGTTGCAGCTGCCTACTTTGTATCTAAATACTTCGGCAAATATGCAGTTAAGGCCAGAGAAAACAGTAATATAAAGGTTGTTGAAACGAGCAGGATTACTGTAGACAAGTATTTGCAGATAATTGAGGTTAACGGACAGTTTTTCTTAATAGGAATAAGTAAAAATAATATTAACCTTATATCTGAGCTTGATGCAGATAGAATAAAAGCTTGCATACCAAAAGAAATTGAAAGATTTTCTTTTAAGGAATTTTTGGAAAAAGCTAAATCAAAAGAAAAATAAGAAAAGGTTGGTAACATGAGAGAACATCCTTTATGTACAAAAAAGTTTAATATACTATATCTTGGGATTGTTTTAGTGCTTGTATGTACCGCCCTTTTTTTTGTTACTCCTGTATATGCGATAGATAACAGGACGGGAAATACGGTAGATAGGAGTTCCAATGATAGCGACAGTTTTACTACGGGAACCTCTCCGTATAATATAGGTATTAATCTGACTACGAACGGAGATCAGGGTGGACTGGCAGCTACACTCAGAATAGTTTTGGCACTTACCGTGCTTGGACTTGCGCCTTCTATTCTGATACTGCTTACATCATTTACTAGAATTATAGTTGTATTACATTTTGTCAGATCTGCACTTACAACACAAACAACTCCGCCTAATCAGGTATTGGTAGGTTTGGCATTATTTCTTACCTGGTTTATAATGGCACCCATTTTTATGCAGATAAATACTGAAGCTTTAAAGCCGCTTACAGATGGTAAGATAAACTTTGAACAGGCTTATGAAGTTGGAATAAAGCCGCTAAGAACCTTTATGTATAAACAGACAAATACAAAAGACATAAGGCTTTTTCTTGATATAGCGGGGATAGATGAAGTTAAAGATATGGAGGAGATACCTACCAATGTACTCATTCCGGCCTTTATAATAAGCGAGCTCAGAGCGGCATTTATAATAGGTTTCTGCATATACATACCCTTCCTTGTCATAGATATGGTGGTTTCATCTACGCTGATGTCGATGGGGATGATGATGCTTCCTCCGACAACTATTTCCATGCCGTTTAAGATTTTGCTTTTTATAATGGTAGATGGCTGGGATTTGGTTATAGGGAATTTGGTTAAGTCATTTGTGAAATAATATAGGAGGCTGATATGAGTGTAGATAGGGTTATAGACATATCCAGAGAAACAGTTATGCTTATTCTTAAACTCTCTGCGCCTATGCTTTTGGCATCTTTGGTAGTCGGTCTTATTATAAGTTTAATCCAGACAATTACATCTATACAGGAACAGACTCTTACCTTCGTGCCAAAGCTGATAGTTACAATGCTTATGCTTGTGCTTACCGGCGGTTGGATGATGACTAGTCTTTCGGAATTTGCAACAGAGCTTTTTTCAAATTTTGGTAACTATATTTATGAAGGAGCAGGCTTTATAGGATATTTTGGCTTATATTTTTAAGAAATCCTAAAGTACTTGAAATAATGTAAACGATGGAAGCAAAATGATTTGTTTTCTTAATCAAATATAAACTAAGAAAGTTTGGGGATGAAGATGCAGCTGCAGTTTACCGTTGAGAATTTAGAATATTTTTTATTCATAGTTACGCGAGTATCTGCTTTTGTGTTTACATCCCCGTTTTTTAATTTTGGAAGTATACCGAGGCAGCTTAAAGTAGCTTTTACTCTTATTTTTTCTGCTTTACTTTATCTTACACTTCCATACACGGAAGTGAGATATCCGGGTATTATAGGCTTTACATTTATGGTGATGTCAGAAGCTTTGGCGGGAGGGATGCTGGGATATTTTACCAATATAGTTATGACCATACTTAACTTTACAGGTCGTCTGATAGATATGGAAATAGGTTTTGCCATGGTAACAATGTTTGATCCGGTATTTAAGGTAGATACTTCGGTTTCCGGTAACCTATATAATTATTTTACTATTCTTTTACTTTTGATCGGAAATTTCCATCACTATTTTTTGGCGGCTTTTGTAGATGCTTATAAGGTCATACCTATAGGAAGGGCTATGGTAAATGCAAATACAGTCAATGTTATAGCAGATTTTCTGGGAAATTATTTTCTTATTGCTATGAGGCTTATGTTACCCATATATGCAACTATGCTCCTTGTAAATGCAGTACTCGGAGTTATGGCGAAAGTAGCACCTCAGATGAATATGTTTGTTGTAGGTATTCAGCTAAAGCTTCTTGTAGGCCTTGCAGTTATGGTACTTATGACATCTATGCTTCCGGGAGTTGCTGATTATCTTACCAAAGAAATGCAGGATGTATTTCTTAAGGCGGTGGAGGCGCTTAAATCATAGTGTGTTTTTGTGTTGGAGATTGCAAAGATGATGGAAATACTATACAATTAGAGAATAGGAGATTTGTCTACAACCTCCAGTTCTTCGGTGAAGGAGGAGATAAGACGGAGAAGGCAACCCCTAAGAAATTAGAGGATGCAAGAAAAGAAGGCCGGGTTGCCCGAAGCTCTGATTTAATTAACGGTCTTATGCTTTTACTTATGTTCTTTGTACTGAGAATATTTGGAAATTTCATGGCAAAGGGCTTTTTGGAAAGCTTTGTAAAATACTATAATAAAACCGCTGATATTTCAATGGAAATATTTGATGTAAAGCAGGCTGTAAACCTTGGGAATGAAATAGTATTTGATATCGTAATTGCCTGCCTGCCCGTACTTATAGGAAGTTTTCTGGTTGCCTTTGCGGGAAATGTGGTTCAGATAGGCTGGAAGGTAACGACAAAGCCGCTAAAGCCTAAACTTGACAGGCTTAATCCCATAGGTGGATTAAAGCGAATGTTTTCTCAGGAAAAGGTAGTAGAGCTTATTAAGTCCATACTGAAAGTACTCGCTATTGCTATAGTTGCCTACAATGAGGTTAAAGACAGATGGCTGTTCATACTGAATCTTTATGATTTTGAGTTTATGCAGGCAATAGTTAATATTTTTGATATAGTTTTGGATGTAGGTGTGAAAATAAGCGTATTATTTGTTATAATAGGAATTGCTGACTTTGGCTATCAGAAGTGGAAACATTTACATGATTTAAGAATGAGTAAGCAGGAAGTCAAAGATGAAATGAAGCAGAGTGAGGGAGATCCTCAGGTGAAAGGCAGAATCAGGCAAAAGATGAGAGAGGGAGCCAGAAGGAGAATGATGCAGGAACTTCCTAAGGCGGATGTGGTTATTACCAACCCTACTCATTTTGCGGTGGCGATAAAGTATGATAAAGAAAAGGCTGAGGCTCCTTATGTGCTGGCAAAGGGTGCGGACTATGTTGCTGCTACAATAAAAGAAGCCGCAAAAGAACACAAAATTGAGATAGTTGAGAATAAACCGTTGGCCCGTATGCTCTATTATAATGTTGAAATAGGAGAGCAGATACCGCCGGAACTGTATCAGATGGTTGCAGAGGTATTGGCCTATGTATACAGTGTTAAAAATAAAGAGATTCTTATTGATTAAAAATAATAGATGAAAATATAGAGAGGAGGGACGCTGAAATGGGAAATAAGGCTAGTTTTGGGATTGGCAGTTTTATACTTCTTACAGTAATAATGTTTATTATTCCTATTCCGAGCGTGCTTCTGGACGTATTTCTTGCGATAAATCTTTCACTTGCAATGATAGTTCTTTTCAATGCAATGTTTTCCAAAGAAGCGCTAGATATGTCAAGCTTTCCTACTATCCTGCTTTTTACCACTATATTCAGAATATCACTTAATATATCGTCTACAAGGCTTATCCTGCTTACGGGAGAACCGGGAAACGTGGTAAAGACTTTCGGACAGTTCGTAGGCGGTGGTGACCTTATAGTAGGTGTGATAGTATTTTTTATTCTTGTTATAGTACAGTTCATTGTTATCAACCAGGGTTCGGAGAGAGTAGCCGAGGTTTCGGCGAGATTCACTCTTGATGCTATGCCGGGTAAACAGATGGCTATAGATGCTGACCTTAATACGGGAGCAATCACAGATGAACAGGCCAAGGAAAAAAGACAGAAGATTCAGGATGAGGCATCATTCTTCGGTTCGATGGATGGTGCCAGTAAGTATGTAAAGGGAGATGCGATTGCAGGTCTTATTATTTCCGTAATAAACTTTGCGGGAGGTATTGCTCTCGGAGTATTGCAGAGAGGAATGAATGTAAATGAAGCCCTCAACAGATATTCAATACTTACTATAGGAGACGGCCTTGTTTCACAGATTCCTTCACTTCTCATTTCTCTTGCCACAGGTGTGCTTGTAACCAAGGTAAGTAAGGAAGCAGACCTTGGAAATATTCTTGTCAAGCAGTTATTTTCCGTTCCTAAGGTATTATATCTGGTTGGTGCTGCCCTTATATTCTTTGGTGTGGCAACACCGCTTAGTACTGTAATATTTATACCTATGGGAATTTTCTTTTTGGTAGCAGGTTGGCGTATGTCTAAAAATCTCGGAGAAGAGGAGATTGAAGCTGAGGCTACCGCTGAAGAAGAAGCGGCAGAGGAAATCAGAAGGCCGGAGAATGTTAATTCGCTTTTACAGGTGGATGCTATAGAGTTGGAGTTTGGATACGGAATTATTCCGTTAGCGGATGTTAATCAGGGCGGAGACCTGCTTGACCGAGTGGTAATGATAAGGAGACAGATAGCCATAGAACTTGGCTGTGTGGTTCCTATTATCAGACTTAGGGATAATATCCAGCTAAATCCCAATCAATATGTTATTAAGATTAAAGGGGTACCTGTCAGTGAAGGAGAGATACTCTTTGATCACTATATGGCTATGAATCCGGGATATGTAGAGGAAGAAATCACGGGTATACCTACATTTGAGCCTTCATTCAACCTGCCGGCTATCTGGATTACGGAGGCGCAGAGAGAAAGAGCGGAGGCTCTCGGTTACACAGTGGTTGATCCTCCTTCGATTATAGCAACTCATATTACTGAGATAGTAAGGAGACATATCTGGGAGCTTATTACCAGACAGGATGTACAGAATCTTATTGACAATATTAAAGATCAGGATCAGGCACTTATAGGAGAGCTTGTACCTAAACTGCTCAGTGTGGGTGAGATTCAGAAGGTGCTCCAGAATCTCGTCAGAGAGGGTATATCCATAAGAGATTTGGTTACTATTTTGGAAACTCTCGCAGATTATGCTACAACCACACATGATACGGACGTGCTCACTGAGTATGCAAGACAGGGACTTAAGAGAGCTATATCCAATAAATATTTTCCTCCAAATGAAACTACAAGTGTAGTAACATTGGATCCTAAGATAGAACAGGAAATTATGAATTCTGTAAAACAGACAGAGCAGGGAGCATATTTAACTATAGATCCTGCGGTTGCACAGAATATAATGGATTCGGTTAAGATAGAAATTGACAAGCTGGACAAATTAGGAAAGGCTCCGATAGTAATGACTTCTCCAATAGTAAGGATGTACTTCAAAAAGCTGACTATGGATTACTTTTCAGACCTGACAGTGCTTTCCTATAATGAAGTAGAACCTAATGTAGAATTACAATCGGTAGGGATGGTAACTATATGATAATTAAGAAATTTAAAGCAGAAACTGAAAAAGACGCTATTCTTCTGGCAAAGGAAGAACTTGGCGGAAATGCGGTAGTAATGAATATTAAAACCACAACGCCAACAGGATTTTTCAAATTTTTACGTAAACCTTATGTGGAAGTTACTGCCGCAATTGATGAAAATATTGAATATAAGCCTAAGACAGAACAGACGCCTGAAAAGATACAGGAGAAGCCTGCGATTAAGCCTCAGGTGAATGAGGTTTCCGCAATAGAGAAGAAATTAAATGACCTTCAGGGACTTCTTGAAAAGCAGCTCAGTGATTCAAAGATTAAAGAGATGAGAGATACATCTAAAGTAATTACCAATACAGAGAAACAGTCTGAAGTTGCGGGTGACTTTTCTGAAAGCTTTGAGACAGAAAAAAATCATAAAGAAGAAGATGCACAGGCAGATAAAAATACGAATGCAGAAAAGAAGGAAAATAGGCTGAATGCCTGTATGCAGCTAATCCATAGGCAGCTGATAAACAATGAGGTGGATGAAAAGTATGTAAACGAGATTACAAGTGAGATAGAAAGCACCATTAAGAAGGATGCCCAACTGGACCGCATACTCGGAGCCGTATATCAGAAACTTGTGCTTAAACTTGGGCAGCCAAGCCTTGTGGATATAACACCGGGTAAGACAAAATATGTTTTCTTCTTAGGACCGACAGGTGTAGGTAAGACTACTACAATAGCAAAGATAGCTTCAAGTTTTAAACTTAAAGAGAAACGAAGTGTGGGACTGCTTACAGCAGATACATACAGGATAGCCGCTGTGGAGCAGCTAAGAACTTATGCGAATATTCTAGGTATACCTTTAAGTGTGGTTTATTCTGCTTCGGAAATCGAAGAGGCAAGAAAAGAATTGGACAGATATGAGGTGGTACTTGTAGATACTGCGGGAAGGTCGGATAAAAACAAAGAGCAGATTGCTGAGTTAAAAAGACTTCTAAATGCTATACCTGAAGAAGACAGGGAGGTATATCTGGTACTTTCGGCAACAACGAAATACAATGATTTAACAAGGATAACGGATGTTTACAAGAATGTCGCAAGATATAAGCTTATTTTTACTAAAGTAGATGAAACAGGAACAATTGGAAATATTTACAATATTCTTATGTATACAGGTGCAGACTTATCATATATGACCTTTGGTCAGAATGTTCCGGATGATATAGGTGCGGCTGATACTCAGGCCATTGCAAAACAACTGTTGTTATAAAAACAGTAAAACTAAGAGAATAGGAATAATATGGATCAGGCACAGAATTTAAGAAATATAATAAAGGCCGGCGGCACTAAGGAGGTGCTGTCCAGGGTTATAACCGTTACAAGCGGTAAAGGCGGGGTAGGTAAGTCGAATTTGGCTATTAATCTGGCGATTTCCTTAAGCAGATTGGGGAAAAAGGTAGTAGTCTTAGATGCTGATTTTGGGCTTGCCAATATCGAGGTTATGTTGGGAATAAGACCGCAGTATAATCTTTCTGACCTTATGTTCAGAGGCAAATCTTTATCCGAAATTATTACCGAAGGACCTGAAAATGTCGGATTTATTTCAGGAGGTTCAGGCATAAGGGAAATGACGAACCTTACTAAAGAACAGTTAATAAATTTATCTGCCAGACTTTCCGAGCTTGACAGACAGACAGATGTAGTGATAATAGATACAGGAGCGGGAATTTCGGGAAATGTGATGGAATTTGTGGTGTTGAGTGGGGAAGTGCTTTTGATTGCCACTCCTGAACCTACATCAATTACCGATGCTTATGCTCTGCTCAAAACACTTAACTATCAGCCTGAATTTACAAGAGAGCATTGTCATATCAAACTTATAGCAAATAAAGTGAGAAATGAGAAAGACGGAAGAGAATTGTTTGAAAAACTAAGCGTAGTTGCAGATAAATTTCTTAACATTTCTTTAGAATATATGGGCGCGGTTCCTTCAGATAACAATATGAGTAAGGCAGTAATGAAACAACAGCCTTTATCTGTTGCATATCCAAACTCGCAGGCGGCAAGAGCCATAGATGATATGGCAAGAATATTAGCAGCCCCTCAGGGTGAGGCTGTGATTAAGCCTGTAAGAAGGGGACTGGTAGGAATATTTTCGGAAACATTGAAAAGAACATTGAAAGGTAAAGAAAGGGGGTAAGGTATAAAAATGGGAAATTATTCTATTTCTATCGGAGATAAAGTTGATGTAATTCGTCAGGCATATATTCGAAAGGATACCGGAGAACCTGACACACTAGGAAGTAAAGTAATTGATATAATTGATGATATTACATTTAAGCTTACCATGCCTATGAATAAAACTATAACAATAGCACTTGAAGTCGGCGAAGAAAGCTATATGTATTTTTATACTGTTTATGGAATATTAGCGGCAAGAACCGTAGTTCAGGAACGCTTCTTTGAGGGAAGTATAGCTGTAATGGTAATCAAGTTGGTTACAGAACTTGAAAAAACACAGAGAAGACAGTACTACAGACTCCAGTGCTCTATAGATGCCAAAGTGCATGTTTTAACAGATGAAGAAAAAAAAGGGCTTAATGATTTTATTGGTGAAAGTAAACTTATTCTTGCCAATAAAAGCCGTTACATAGATATAATTGCAGAAAATACAAACAGTTGGGAAGAATGTACCGTTATTGACTTAAGCGGTGGCGGAGTCAAGTATTTATCCGATAAAGAAAGACAAAAGGGTGAACTTGTAATACTTTCCATTGAGTTGCAGGCGGGAGAAGAACTTAAAAGATACTTTTTATTAATGAATGTTATAAGTATATTCAGGAAATCTACGGAATCAATCAAATATGAAATAAGAACTAAATTTATGGGGTTGATAGAAACTGCAAGAGATGAAATAGTAAGATTTGTTTTTGATGAAGAAAGAAGAAACAGGCAAAAAGAATTATTGTAATTAGTCCTAAAGTATTGTCTTTGATTGATTTGTGAAGGGATATGGTTAGAATGAAGAATATTTTACTAGTTGATGACTCTGCACTCATAAGAAGAGTCATATCTGATATAATAAACTCCGACGGCAGATTTCAGGTTAAAGATATTGCTCGTGATGGATTGGAAGGACTTAATCAGCTTCTTAAAAATAAGGGTAGCTATGATGTGGCTATCTTGGATGTTAATATGCCTAAGATGACCGGACTTGAATTATTGGCTGAGATGGGAAAGGCAAAAATTAAGATTCCCGCGATTATGGTAAGTACCCTTGTAAAGGAAGGAGCGGCTGAGACTATTAAGGCTTTAGATCTTGGCGCTTTTGATTTTGTGCTTAAGCCGGATAGCTATGATAAGAGCAGAGAAGATGACTTCAGGACTAATTTAATAAGAAGTCTGGAGGCGGCAACGAAAACACCGACAAAAGCTCTGTCAATGTCAGGAACGGGTTTAACTGATATCACGCCGAATAAGATGATTACAGGCTTAAGCTCTAATACAGCAACAAGAAGTCTTGTTTATCCAAAAAGAACAGGTGCAGGTAATGGTAAGGTGCTTATTGCTCTGGCATGTTCTACGGGCGGACCTAAGGCTTTACAGAACGTTATCCCTATGCTTCCGCGCAGAATAGGTGCAGGGATGTTAATAGTACAGCATATGCCGGAAGGATTTACAAAATCTCTTGCTGACAGGCTTCATGAAAGCAGCAAGGTAAATGTAAAAGAGGCGGATGACGGTGACATTATAAAGGAAAATCATCTTTATATAGCCAAAGGTGGATATCAGCTCAGAGTCAATGTGCAGTCAGGTGAAAGTGTTATTTCACTTGTAAAAGATCCTCCGAGGGGAGGGCTGAGACCTTGTGCTGATATTATGTATGAGTCCCTGATGGGAAGTGCTTATGACAAGATAGTCTGTGTGGTGCTTACCGGAATGGGTGCTGATGCAAAAGAAGGAATACGACAGTTGAAACAAACAAACAATGTTTATGTTATAGCCCAAGATGAGCCTACCTGTACGGTATATGGTATGCCTAGGATGGTAGCTGAAGCTGGTTTAGCGGATGAAGTTCTGCCGCTTAATCAGATTGCCGGTGCTATAGTAAAAGCGACGGGGGTATATTAAATGGATACAAGTCAATATTTGGATATTTTCGTAGATGAGACCAAGGAACATATTCAGGTTTTAAGTGATCAGATCATGGTTCTTGAGAAAGAACCGGACAATAGTGATGCTATTGCGGAAATATTCCGTTCAGCTCATTCCTTAAAGGGAATGGCGGGAACAATGGGATTTAAGAGGATGCAGCATCTTACACATGATATGGAAGATGTGTTCTCGGCAGTACGTGAAGGCAAGATGAAAGTAAATGACAGTCTTGTAGACACACTTTTCAGAGGCCTTGACGCGATTCAGGAGTATTTGGATTTAATTCAGGAAACTTCTGATGAGGGTGACAATGATAATGAAGCCATTATAAATGAGCTTAACCATTTCTTAAACGGTGGCGGAGAGACTGCGGAGGCCGCGCCTGCTTCTCCGGCTCCTTCAACCGAAGCACCTGCAGCGACAGCAGCAGCGGTAGCTACCGAAGAAGTCGCACAGGAAATAGGCAGTAAGGCAAAATTTCATGATATTAAAATATCCGAAGTTGAAGAACATGCTATAAAGAAGGCACACGAAGAAGAAATGAATGTATTCGGAGCTACCGTTTATATTCAGGAATCCTGTCTGCTTAAGGCTGCAAGAGCCTTCCTTGTATTTAAGGCACTTGAGGAAATCGGAGAGATAATTATATCAAGTCCTTCGGTTCAGGAAATAGAGGATGAAAAATTTGATTTTGATTTTAGCCTTATCTTTTTAACCAAAGAAACTGAAAATGAGGTAAGAGCTGCAATCCAGAGTGTTTCCGAAATTGAAGAAGTTGTAATTGAAGCAATAGAAGAAAAGGAAGTTGAAGAGCCTAAGAAGGTTGAGGAGCCAAAGAAAGAAGAAGCTCCTAAGGCAGCTCCTGCTCAGACTGCCACGGCAGCCGCAGCAGCTCCTGCACCTGCTGCTAAGCAGGATGCAAAAGCTAAGGGTAAAGGAAAACCTGTAGTAAGCCGCTCGGTTCGTGTAGACATAGAAAAGCTTGACAGCCTTATGAATCAGGTAAGCGAGCTTATTATTGCCAAGAACGGACTTGTGTCAATGAGCACAACCGATAAGAGAGAAAACGGTGATATTTCTGCTTTTAATGAGCAGATAGAATATCTTGGTACAGTTACTACAAACCTTCATGAGACGGTTATGAAGGTGAGGATGGTACCTATTGAGAGCACGGTTCAGAAGTTCCCTCGTATGATTCGTGATCTTTCAAAGAAGCTTGATAAGAAGATGGAACTCTATATGACAGGTGAGGATACTGAGCTTGACAGAACTGTTGTGGATGAGATTGGTGATCCTCTTATGCACTTACTCCGCAATTCGGCTGATCATGGTCTTGAATCGAATGAGGAGAGAGTTCGACTCGGTAAACCTGAGGTAGGTTCAATCTTCCTCGATGCTTATCAGGAAGGAAATAACGTTGTTATTGAAGTTCGCGATGATGGTGCCGGTATCAACGTAGAAAAAGTTAAGAAGAAAATGGTTGAAAGAGGACTTGTCCCTGCCGATCAGATTGATACGATAACAGATAAAGAAGCTATAGCTACACTTTTTTCACCAAGTTTCTCCACTGCCGATCAGGTAAGTGATGTATCAGGCCGCGGAGTTGGTCTTGATGTTGTTAAGACTAATATTGAATCTCTTGGAGGTACTATTGAGTGTAAGACAGAGCGTGGAGCGGGAAGCAGCTTTACCATAAGACTTCCGCTGACCCTTGCGATTGTTCAGGCACTTATGGTTGAACTCGGAAATGAGAAGTACGCTATACCTCTTGCAAGCATTCAGACAATAGAAGAAGTTGCCAAGAGTGATATTAAGTATGTTCAGTCCAAAGAGGTAATAAGCCTTCGCGGAACTGTTATCCCTCTTATAAGGCTTGATTCGCTTCTGGATGTTCCGGACAGAGATTTACATTCAGATAATATAGTTATAGTAATAGTAAGGAAGGCTGATAAACTCGCAGGACTTGTAGTTGATGGACTTATCGGACAGCAGGAAATAGTTATCAAGTCTATTGGAAAGTATATCAATACTCCTAAGTTGATAAGCGGTTCAACCATACTCGGAGACGGAGAGGTTGCACTTATCCTAGACGCCAATGTATTACTTTAGTCCGGATTTTGAAAGGAGTATAGAATCATGGAGAAAAGAAGTTTAGAAGTAGAGTCAAAGCAGTACATTGTTACTAAGCTTGATACAGAGCAGTATGGAATTGATATAAGTTATGTAGACAATATTGTAAGGATGACAAGAATTACAAGAGTTCCTAAATCACAGCCTTATTTTAAAGGAATAATTAATCTTCGAGGTGAGGTTATACCGGTTATGAGCTTAAGGCTTAAATTTGGCTTACCTGATGATGAGGTTACAAATGCGACAAGAATCATTATTATTAAACTGGAAGATTTAGACGGTTCGATAGGTCTTCTTGTAGATGAGGTTAAGGAAGTTGTTACCTTGCCGGATGATTCTATAGAAAAGCCGTCTAACAGCAATAACGGGGAAAAAGCAAAATATCTCTTGGGAGTCGGAAGAACTCATGATACTTTGATTTCCTTACTTAATATGCAGAATGTAATTATAGAAAAGGAAAAGGAACCAGCATAGTTTCGGAGGTAGGCCAGTGGCAAATTTTGATTTGAATAATGTGGATGGAATGCAGTTTGATGTTCTGAGAGAACTTGGTAATATCGGAGCCGGAAATGCTACTACAGCTCTGTCAAGTATGTTGAATACCAAAGTAGACATGAATGTTCCTAAGGTAGACCTTCTCGGTTTTGACGAGTTACATGAGATTATGGGCGGAGCTGAGACCATAGTTGTAGGTATTCTTGTTACCCTTGATGCGGATATTGATGGAATGATGATGTTTATGATGAAAACCAAGTCAGCTTTTGGCTTGGTAGATATCCTCTTTGGAAGACCGGTGGGTACTACGCCGGAGGATGCGGAACTTGATGAGATGTCTTTGTCTGCACTTAAAGAGTTGGGAAATATTATTTCGGGTGCATACATATCGTCTTTATCATCAATGACTAATTTAACAATAAATCAGTCAATCCCATATCTGTCCATTGACATGGCCGGCGCAATTCTCAGTGTTCCCGCTATTGAGTTTGGAAAGCTCGGAGATAAGGCATTGTTAATTGAATCCCAGTTTATGGAGGACAATAACGATGTAACAGGTTATTTTATTCTTACGCCTACAATTGATTCGTATAATAAAATATTGACATCTCTTGGTTTGTGATTCTGATACAATAAAAGTTTGAGAGAGCCACAGGCAGTTGAGTCTGCCTGTGGATTAGGTTTATTATGGAAAAAATGATTAAAGTCGGAATGGGTGATCTTAAAGTGTGTAAGGCTCCGGATAATCTTACTACTCTGGGGCTTGGTTCCTGTGTGGGAGCTGTGTTATATGACAAAACAACGAAGGTAAGCGGTATGTTGCATTGTATGCTTCCTGACAGTACTAAAATCGCTAATAATGCCAACATAGCTAAGTTTGCGGATACAGGTCTTGATGAACTTTTAAAACAGATGATAGCTTTAGGGGCAAGGAAAACTTCTATGATAGCAAAAATTGCCGGAGGAGCGCAGATGTTTGCGTTTTCCAATTCAAATGATATGCTTAGGGTAGGAGACAGAAATGTTGATGCGGTGAAGGCAAAATTAAAATTGCTTGGAATACCTATAGTTGCATCAGATACAGGCTTAAACTACGGTAGAACCATAGAATTTTATTCTTCAACAGGTGTGCTTCTGGTCAAAGCTGTTGGTAAGGGAAGTAAAGAGATATGAAATACAGATATTTACCGGCGCTGGTTATGTTGTCAGCGGGCGCAATTACTATATTTATCTGCCTGTATAACAGGTATGAAACTTTGTACAGCTTAAAGTTGTTATTAGCCGTACTTATAATATTTTTAATAATTGGCAGTCTTAGCAGAAGAGCTCTTATCAAAATAAGTGATATGGGAAAAGAAGATAATAAGACTAAGATTGTCGTAAAAGCTGTTGAAGAAGAAAATCCGGAAGAAAAAACTGATGATGAGGACAGTGGTCAGCCTGGCTGATAGTAAATGCAGAGGAGAGAGTTTTTTATGGCAGATGAAAAAAACGGTATAAAATTATGGGAACAGTATGCCAAAAAACCGACTCAGGAACTTCGGGAAAAATTGATTATAGAATACGCTAATCTTGTGAAGATAATAGCGGGAAGAATGTCGATTTATCTTGGCTACAATGTTGAGTATGATGATTTGGTTGGATATGGGATATTTGGTCTCATAGATGCCATAGACAAATTTGATCATGTAAAAGGGGTTAAATTTGAAACTTATGCCAGCCTTAGAATCAAAGGAGCAATTCTTGATCAGATAAGGAAAATGGATTGGATTCCGAGAACCATGCGCCAAAGACAAAAAAAATTGGAAGCCGCCGAAAGAGCAATAGAAGAAAAATACGGCAGAATGGCTACTGATGAGGAAATTGCCGCAGAACTCGGAATATCTGTAGATGAATACGGAAGCTGGCAGAGTCAGGTAAGTATGTCAGGAATTATTTCCCTGGATGATTATTTGGAACAGGGCAGTGACCTGGTAGCCGATAAATCCGGCAGCAAGCTCGGTATTTCCGGTTTTGAACAACCTGAGGAAGCCGTGGAAAAAGAAGAACTCAAGGAATCTTTGGCAGTTGCTATAGAAGGACTTACGGAAAAAGAACAAAAAGTTATAGCATTGTACTATTATGAAGAATTGACATTAAAAGAAATAAGCCGGGTACTTTCAGTATCAGAATCCAGAGTGTCTCAGCTTCACACTAAGGCACTTACTAAGTTGAAGGAAAAACTGGGCGATTATATCGATATATTTACAAGATCAATGTAAGTCGGGCTTATTTACAGAGTATTATGTAAAAGTATATTACTTAAGACTTGCTTAGAGTTATACAGGAAGAGAACGCTTAGGATAAAAATCCGCTTTTCGGATAATCTTAAGGAGAGATGTATGGTTTATAGAAATGCTTTTTTTCAAATGCTGATAAAGGATGCGGTATACATAAAATACTTTCCGCCTCGTGAAGGAGGAGATAAGCTAAATCTTGATGAATTTACAAGCTATCTCAATTCTCATAGCATAGAAATTGACTATAAAGAATTTTCAAAGGCTGTTATAGCGGCTAAAGAACCGTTTATATTTAAAACCAATACTGAAAGAACCTATCCCGAAGCCGAAAAAATGATAGTTAAAATTTCGGAAGACGGGATGAAGGCTGTATGCAGATTCATACCGCCATCGACGGGCGGGAGAATAATGCATAAAGAAGATCTGTTAAAAGATTTGGAGTTTAACGGAGTCAAATTTGGGATAATAGAAGCAGAAGTAGATAAGTATATTAATAATAAACAATATTGTACAGACTATATTATGGCGGTAGGTAAAAATGCCGTAAATGGCCATGATGCGAAGATTATTTATAAATTTAATACGGATTTACAGGCCAAACCCAAAGAAAATGATGATGGTACCGTAGATTTTTATGATTTAGACATAATTGCAAGTGTTTCAGAAGGAGATGAGCTTGCAGAACTTATAAAAGAAGATGAAGGCACACCGGGTATGGATGTAAGAGGGCGTTTAATCAAGCCTGCCAAGGTAGAAAAACTCAGTTTCAAATATGGAAGGGATATATCTGTATCCGAAGACGGACTTCACCTTATAAGTAACATAACGGGACATGCAATTCTCGATCATGAAAATAAAGTAAAGGTTTCAAATATATTTACGGTGGCTAAAGATGTAGATATTTCTACAGGTGATATAAATTATGACGGAAATGTTGAAGTAAGGGGTAATGTTATAAACGGCTTTAAGATAACGGCTACGGGGGATGTGATTATAGGAGGTACTGCTGAAGGAGTTCAAATAACTGCCGGAGGCAAGATTATTCTTAAACGCGGAATTCGTGGCATGGGCAAAGGAATATTAAAGTCGGGAAGTAATATTGTTGCCAAATTCGTGGAGAATACCACGGTACAGTCGGGTGGATATATTATGGCTGACGCAATAATATATAGCGATGTATCCGCTAAGAGTGATGTTATTGTAAATAGCAGGAAGGGCTATGTAAATGGCGGAACCATAAGATCTGAAACCCGTATAAGGGTGAAAAATGCAGGCTCTGAGATGGGAACCAGGACTAGTATGGAGGTTGGAGTAGATCCGAGCCTGTTAAGAAGATATAAGACGGTTCAGAATAAAATAGAAGAAGTAATGAAAAGAATGGAAGTTTCGAGCAAATCCATAGAACTTTATAAAAGAAAGCTTCAAAACGGAGATAAACTTTCGCCTGAAAAACTTTCACAATTTAAAATTCTTGCGATGGAATATAAGCAGGACAGCGAGAAGATTGTTTCTCTGCAGGAAGAATTTATGTATATACATGAAGAAATGCAGAAACAGGATGGGGGAGTTATAGAGGTAGGAAACAGAGTTTATCCCGGTGTAAAAGTAGTAGTTGTTGATGCTACGCTTTATGTAAGGAATGAGGTTAGGGGTGTGAAGTTTGTTAGGGATGGAGCTGATGTAATAGCGAAACACCTGTACTAAATTTAGAGAGGAAATTATGCCTATTCAAAGTATTGATAATTATTTGATGCCTAACAGAAGTCAGGAGGCATCAATTCTCAGGGCTCATGAAGAAAACAGAATTCCGGCTGAGCAAAGGTTTTTGACTCAGGAGGTAAATGAACAGGCTGACAGAAAGCTGAACAGAGCTAATGAAGCTGATAATGTGGAACTTAGGGAGGATGGCTTTGACCCCAGAGAAAAAGGAAATAATGAATATTATATTCCGATGAAGAAAAAAAAGAAGAAAGAAGAAGCACCTTCTTCTGAGAAGTCAGATAAAATGATGGGTACTGCCGGCAGAACAATAGATATAAAATTGTAAGTGAGGGGTTTATGGATACTATAATTATATTGTGCATGATAGCCGGAGCCATCCTTATCGGAGCAAGTTTTTTCATAAAAGAAAACTCAGATATCGACAATGAGGAAAAAGAGAAAATAGCAGCGGAAATAAGGTCATTGGCTCTTAGCACCGAAAGTCTCCAAAAGGTGTTGAATAAGTTTGAAAAAGATTTTGGGGGTAAACTTTCTGATATTGCTGAAGATAAGCTGGTGAGCAGTACTGACCGTCTGGCGGAGCTTACCAATAATAAGATGCTTGCAATTAATGAGATGAGCGGGCAGTTAATTGAAAAGATTGAGCAAAACCATAAGGAAGTAATCTTCTTGTACGATATGTTGAATGAAAAAAGCGATAATCTCAAGGATTTTTCAGCGAAAATAGACGGTCTCAGAAAAGAACTTGAAAGTGAAGAAAAAAGAATCAGGGCACTTAACCATGATTTGGATGATAAAATATTGAAGGTTAAAGAAGTAAGACAGACTGTGATTACAAAGTCTGCAAAAACTGCTCCTGCACATAATGAAGGCACACAAAATCTTTCTACGGGAATAGAACGGGTAAAAGCCGGCGATACTGTTCATAATACAGCACCGACTCAGGCTCATTCTCTTGTGCAGATGCAAATGAAAGAAGGTGCCGAAGTAAAATCCGTATCTGAACCGATAAGTACCGGGAAAGAGCCTGCCAAAGGAGCAGAGCTTGCAAACGGTAAGCAACCGGTGACGGAGGATATAGTCAGACCTGAACAGGCAGAGGAAAATTCCGTCAAAGATAAGATACTCTCAATGAAGGCAGAAGGAAAATCAGTACTTGAAATATCCAAAACTCTCGGAATGGGACAGGGTGAAGTACAGTTGATTTTGGGATTATACGGCAAATAGTGGAGGAAGTTAAGTGAAATTAAAATTTCTGTTAAGAGGCATAGGAATCGGAGCCGTTTTAATGGCTGCAATTATGTATTTCATATACGGAAAGTCAGACAAAACTCTGAGCGATGATGAAATAAGGGCAAGAGCCAGAGAGCTTGGTATGTTTACAGTAAGTGAATTTCAGGAAAAGGAGCTTAATTCGTTAAAGGATAAACTTCCGGGACTGTCTGAATTAAAGGTAGATGAGAAAATAGAAACTGCAGATGATAACAGTAAAATTCCTGATGATTCTGCGAAAACAAAGAATACACCCAGTGAAGAAGGTGGAGAAGCCGGATTATCCGCAGATGAAGGAGATAAGACCGAATCATCCACAGAACCCAAAGGAAATAAAACCGGAGCTTCCGACAATGGAAACTCCGAAAAAAAGCCTGCCGAAACAGGAAGTACCGAAGACGGAGATACCACAGCCGGTAAAGCCGAAGCCACAGGTGCCGGAATTGAAGCATCCAAATCCCGAGCGGCCGAAACCGGGAACACCGAAAAGACAGATGTAGCTCAAAAACCTAAGCCAAAGCCTGTAGAAAAACCGAATAATACCGAACCAAAAGTTATTTCGAATAAGGTTAATTTTTCAATTACAGCAGGTATGAGCTCTGAGAAGGTAGCAGCATCTCTTAAGGCATTGGGACTTATTGACAACAGTACTGAGTTTAACAAGTATCTTGTAACTTATGGTTATGCAGACAAAATAAAAGTCGGTAACTTTGAAATTCAGTCAGGGCAGAGCTATGCGGAAATAGCAGCCAAAATAACAAAATAAACAAAATTCGACACATTTAATTATGTAGTCGGATTTTTGTTTTTGGAAAAGAAATTTTCATATTATAATCTTGACAATCGTTATCAATAATGTTATTATTTTGGTAAACAGTGTTTACTACTTTGAGAAAGAGGGATTATTTTGCCAAGAGATAAGAATGATTCGCATGTGATTATACTTAAGAATGCAAAGAAGGAATTTTTGGAATTTGGTTTTGAAAAAGCTTCCATGCGTTCCATAGCAAAGAAGTCAGGAGTTACAGCAGGTGCTTTGTACAAACATTTTGCGGGTAAAGAGGAGATGTTTAATGCATTGGCAGAGCCTGTCTATAAGAAACTTTTGAGCTTATTTGACAAGTACACAGACTCTGTTATGGATGACATTGAAGCAAATTCCGATGAGCTTTTTGATGATTCCGTAAAGGGTACAACAGGGGTACTCAAGCTTATATATGAACATTTCGATGAATTTCAGCTTATGTTTAACTGTTCTGCTGGAACAAGATTTGAACATATTAGAGAGAAAATAGTTGAAATTGAAGAGGTTTCTACAAAGGAATTTCTTATAAAGGCAGAGGAAAACGGGCTTGCTCCGACAAGGCTTTCAGATACGGAGATACATATATTTGCTACAATGTCGCTTACTCCGCTTTTTGAAGTCATAACTCATGGCTATCCGTATGAGGAAGCGGTAAAAATAGTGGAACTTATGTCGAGGGCACAGAATTATGCCTGGGAGAAGATTGTAAACTTAAAGGTGAATTAGAGAATCCTGTAAGCAGGATTTTCTTCTGTTTTAAAGGTTAGTAAACATTTTGAAAAAATATTTACCTATAAGGAGGAGATTAAAGTGAAGGTATTAAAAGGTCATATGCGTCAGGTTGTATTTTCTATCCTGATGGCAATAGTGGGGGTCGGATTTAGTATAATTCCGTACTATGCACTGGCTGATATTGTGGTAAAAATGATGAATGTAGAGGTAATAAGCGGAGAGAGAGTGTTTGCCAATTACCATTATGTAAATGATTTGGTTCTCATCTTTGCAGGACTTATTTTAAGCATCATTTTTCATGAAATTTCTACACTTACTTCTCACAATCTGGCTTTTCGCATTATTGAAAGTGAGAGGAAGAGGCTTGTGGGAAAGCTTGGCAGGCTTTCCATGGGTGAGATTGAAACGAAAAGCAGCGGACAGTGGTCGCAGTTTATGGTTGAAACCCTCGACAAGCTTGAACAGCCCATTGCTCATGTCATCCCGGAGGTACTTGCCAATGTGATTATACCTATAGTTATAGTTGTTATTATTTTTACCCTTGACTGGAGGATAGGCGTTGCAAATCTTCTGACCTTGCCTGTGGGTTTCTTTTTCTCAACACTTATGATGTCAGGCTATGCTGAGAGGTCGAAGCGTTATCAGGAAGCTTCGAAGGCCATGAACACAAGCATAGTTGAGTACATAAGGGGAATACAGGTAATCAAAGCTTTTAACAAGTCTGCATCTTCTTACGGAAAGTTTAAGGAAGCTGTAAATAACAACAGAGATGCTATGCTTGACTGGTATTTACATGTTTGCTTTGCAACTACAGCAGCTATGGAAAGTTTTCCGTCCACACTTTTATTTGTACTGCCAACCACATTTTATCTTTATATGACCGGAAGTATTACTATACAGGTGGTAGTTATGGGAATTTTGCTCTCATACGCTTCTTACAGACCTTTGATAAAAGCTATGAGCCATGCCGATACTATGGCAAATGTAGGGGTCATATTAAATGAAATAAATAAGGTTATGGAGCTTCCTGAGCTTAAAAGAGGAGATAAGGAGTTAAGTGTTTCTTCTTATGATGTTAAGTTTGATAATGTAAGTTTTAGTTATGACGGAGAGAAAAAGGTATTTGAAAACCTCTCATTTACAGCAAAAGAGAAGAAACTTACAGCCATAGTAGGCTATTCCGGTGGGGGAAAATCTACCATAGCCAAACTGATTGCCGGCTTTTGGAATGTAAATTCAGGCCATATTTACATAGGAAATGCAGACCTGTCCCAAATGCCTCTTAGCCAAAATATGGACTTAGTAACCTATGTTTCACAGGAAAATTTCTTATTCAGGAAAAGTATCTTAGAAAATATGAGGTATGCAAAGGCTGATGCAAGCTTAGAAGAGGTACAGGAAGCCTGCAAAAAGGCAAGCTGCCATGACTTTATTATGAGCCTTCCTGACGGCTACAATACTGTGGTCGGTGATTCAGGTGATACCCTGTCAGGCGGTGAAAGACAGAGAATTACGATTGCAAGGGCTTTGTTAAAAGACAGCCCTATTGTACTTTTAGATGAGGCCACTGCCTATTCCGACCCTGATAATGAGGCAGAAATACAAAGGTCTATAAATGAACTGATTAAGAGTAAAACAGTAATTATGATAGCTCACAGACTTTCTACCATAATTAATGCTGACAATATTCTGGTTATAGATAAGGGAAGAATAGAGAGTCAGGGAACACATAAAGAGCTTCTTTCTAACAGCCCTGTTTATAAAGAGCTCTGGGAAGCGCATATGGGAGCTGATGAGAAAGGAGAGGTGAGATAAGATGATTGAGTTGATAAAAAGACTTTACATAGTTGCAGGTAAACAGTCCGGCAGAATAACCAAAATGCTGATATTTAATACGTTGAAATCATTTTTTGAAAGCTTTATGCTGGGTGGAGTTTTATTTATTCTGATGAAAATATGTGAGGGAATATTTGATAAAAATCCGGTGGTTATGAAAGATGTATACACAGTAGCAGTTATAGAACTTGTCGGAGTTGTGGGGAAAATCACCTGCGGATATTTTGCGGATAAAAATAAGAATACAGCTTCATATAGTTTTGGTGCGGAAAATAGGCTGATTGTAGGTGACAGGCTTAAAAAAGTGAATATGGGATACTTTAATGACAACAGTCTCGGAGATGTGGCAGGCAGAATGTCCACAGCCATAAGTGAGCTTGAAACCGTAGGAGTATTTATTATAACCGCACTGATTGCAGGAACTATACAGACAGTGATGATGGGAATTTTTATCTTCCCTTTCGATATGATTACAGGCTTTATTATACTTGCGACCATTGCAATAGGAGTTTTTATTAATAGCCTAGTACAGAATAAGATGGACAGGCTAACCACAGTTCTTCTAAAAATCAGAATAAATCTAAGTGCTAAAACTCTTGAATACGTAAAAGGAATAAGCGTACTTAAGGCTTTCGGTAAAAATAAAGAGATAGCTAAAGAACTGGAGGACAGTATTTCGGCAACCAGAAAGGGATTTCTTGATATAGAAAAAATAATGGCGCCCATCCAGCTTTTATATTTAGCAGTATTTAAGCTTGGTATAGTGGCTATAATCGGAACATCCCTTCTAAGATTTTGGAGAGGAAATTTAAATCCCACTAAGGCTATTATGCTGATAGTGGCGAGTTTTGTGGTATTTTCAGGTATTGAAATGGTAGGCGGTATGCAAAACCTTAAAGGAATTGCAGTACAGGATTTGGATTCTGTAATGAAGCTTCGCTCTTTGAAAATGATTGATGAAGGAGAAAAAACCGAGATAAATGAGCCTTCGGTTGAACTTAAAGATGTAAGTTTTTCTTACGGAGAAGGTGAACTATTTCACAAACTTAATCTTTCTATACCTTCAGGTAAAACTACCGCCATTGTGGGATTTTCAGGAAGCGGTAAGACCACTCTTTGCAACCTTGTTTCAAGATTCTGGGATGTTACGGGGGGAGAAGTGATAGTAGGAGGTAAAAATGTAAAAGATTTTAACTATGATGCCTTTCTTGCAAATTTCAGTTTTGTATTTCAGGATGTATATCTTTTTGATGATACGGTAAGAAATAATATTAAATTCGGTAATCAGGATGCTACTGACGAAGAAATGATGGAAGTGGCAAAAAAAGCAAGATGCCACGATTTTATTATGAGCTTATCTGATGGCTATGATACAGTATTACAGGAAGGCGGTTCCAACCTTTCGGGCGGTGAGCGCCAGAGAATATCCATTGCCAGGGCTATGTTAAAGCCTAGCAAGATAGTAATCCTTGATGAAGCAACTTCAAGTATAGATCCTGAAAATGAGAAGCAGCTTTTACAGGCACTTGAATATCTGCTGAAGGATAAAACAACTATAATAATAGCGCATAAGTTAAACACAATTAAAAATGCCGACCAAATTGTGGTGCTTGATAAGGGAGGTATTGAAAGCTGCGGCACCCATGCCGAACTTATGCAAAAATCACCGGTTTATCAGAAATTTGTAGCTTACAGGGAGAGCGCGACCAAATGGGAAGCCAGAAGTTGATAAGCTTATACTTGCACTAATATGATATATAACCTGAATCATTCACGCTTCCGGGTCGCAGACATCTTAATCTATGCGGTGTAACCGGATAAGATGTTTTGTTAAACGTTTTGTTAAATGTTTCGTGAATAATTCGGGTATAATTATTGAAGAAATTAGAATTTAGTGTATAATGGTTTAGGAGAGGAAGTTGCTATGAACAATGTATATGAAAGACTTAAAAGCTGCTATGAAAGCATAAAGGGAAGAATCCCTTTTATACCTAAGATTGCCCTGATTCTGGGCTCAGGACTTGGAGACTATGCAGAGACAATAAAGAAGATAAAAACTATAGATTATAGTGAAATTAAAGATTTTCCGGTTTCTACTGTTTCAGGTCATAAAGGAAGGTTTGTATTTGGCTATGTAGGAGAGGTTCCTGTTGTTATTATGCAGGGAAGGGTGCATTATTATGAAGGCTACCCTATGGAAGATGTTGTGCTTCCAACCAGGCTTATGAGGATGATGGGGGCGGAAGTTCTTTTTCTGACCAATGCTTCCGGCTCTGTGAATAAGGAATTTGTGGCAGGCGACTTTATGGTGATTACTGATCACATTATGAACTTTGTACCTTCTCCGCTCATCGGACCTAATTCGGATGAGGTGGGACTTCGTTTCCCTGATATGTCAGAGTTATATGCTAAAGAGCTGATAGGCATTATAGATGAGGCAGCTGCAGAATTAAAGATTGAGTTGCGCCATGGTGTTTATGTACAGGCAAGCGGTCCTAACTTTGAGACTCCGGCTGAGGTAAGAATGATGAGAATACTAGGCGGAGATGCGGTAGGCATGAGTACTGCCTGTGAAGCAGTTGCTGCAAGGCATATGGGAATGAAAGTTTGTGGGATTTCCTGTATCTCCAATCTGGGGGCAGGCTTATCGGAAGTACCTTTAAGCGATGAAGACGTAAAGGTTACAGCAGCAAGAGTGGCTCCGCTGTTTACAAAGCTTATAACCGAAGCCATTATCAAAATGGTTAACTGATTATGCGGTTCTAAAAATTTATATATAAAGTGAGGTAAAAAAATGAAAAAGTTTCTAAAAGTAGTAACAAGTGCAGTGCTCAGTGTGGCTCTTTTAACCGCCTGCGGGAGCACAACAGCACCAAAGTCATCAGAGTCTAAGGCTTCATCAGCAGCTTCAAAGACATCATCTGCACAGACTTCCTCTGCTGCATCTAATGCAACAGAGGAAGAGGGCTTAAAGATAGCCATCGTATCCAGCCCTTCAGGCGTTGATGACGGAAGCTTTAACCAGGATATCTATAACGGTATTCTTGCTTTCATTGGAAATCATGCTAATGCCAAGGTAACTCCAGTGCGTGAGGAGAGCGGTGATACTGCAGCAGCCATTCAGGCTGTAGCCGATATTGTGGCAGATTATGATGTCATAGTATGTTGCGGATTCCAGTTTGCAGGAATCGGAAGTCTGGCACAGGATAATGCAAACACCAAATTCATCCTGGTGGATTCCTACCCAACAGATGCTGAAGGTAAGGAAATAGTATGTGACAATGTTTATGCTATGCAGTTCAAGGAGCAGGAGAGCGGTTTCTTTGCAGGTATGGCGGCAGCTCTTGAATCAAAGACAAAGAAGGTTGCAGTTGTAAACGGTATAGCTTATCCTTCCAATGTAAATTATCAGTATGGTTTTGAATCGGGTGTTAACTATGCTAATGCGAAATTTAACACAGATGTAAAATGCATCGAACTTCCTTCTTATGCAGGTACGGATGTTACCAATGCAAATGTTGGCGGAAACTATGTAGGCAGTTTCTCGGATGAAGCTACAGGCAAGGTAGTGGGTAAGGCTCTTTTAGATGAAGGCTGTGACATCCTCTTTGTGGCAGCAGGCGGTTCCGGAAACGGTGTATTTACTGCAGTTAAGGAAGCTAAAGATGCAAAGGTTATCGGTTGTGATGTAGACCAGTATGATGACGGTGCAAATGGCGACAGCAATATCATTTTAACATCAGGACTTAAAGTAATGCATACTAATGTTGAAAAACAGCTTGAGAACATTCTTGCAGGAACCTTCAAGGGTGAGAATGCCCTTCTTGGAGCTGATACAGACTCTACAGGCTATGTAAAGGATGAGGGCAGACATCAGCTTTCTGCTGAAACAGTTACAAAGCTTGATGAGGCTTATACTCTGTTAAAGGATGGCAAGATTGTACCTGCTGCAAACTTTAATAACTTAACACCGGAAGATTTCACAGGACTTAAGTAAAGGCCGGGAAACAGATAAATATTGTTACCTTATAGCTGCTCGGCATGGAAGATGAAATTAACTTCTGTGCCGGGCAGCTTTATATGTTATAGGAAATTCCTATGACATATAAAGGATATTATAATTACTTATGAGAGGAAGAAATATGTCGGAATATATAGTTGAAATGAAGCAGGTGACAAAACGTTTTCCGGGTATTGTGGCAAATGACAATGTAACAATACAGATAAAGAAAGGTGAAATCTTTGCCCTTTTAGGAGAAAACGGTGCAGGTAAATCTACTTTAATGAGCATGCTCTTTGGTATGTATGAGCCGGATGAAGGTGAGATATTTGTCAGAGGAAGGAAAGAAAATATATCGTCTCCCAGCTATGCAACCAGGCTTAACATAGGTATGGTTCACCAGCATTTTAAGCTTGTATATAACTATACCATTACGGAAAATATTATTCTGGGACTTCCCTGTAAAGACAAAAAGTTTGGCTTTCTTCCTTATGTAGATATTAAAAAAGAAGATAAGAAGATAGCAGAGCTGTCTGCTAAATATGGCTTAGAGGTTAATCCTACAGATGTAATTGAGAATATAGGAGTTTCTGTCAGACAAAGAGTAGAGATATTGAAAATGCTTTATAGAGAAGCTGAGATACTCATATTCGACGAGCCGACTGCAGTACTTACTCCACAGGAAATACAGTTTCTGCTGGAGATAATAAGAGGACTCCGTGATAATGGGAAGACCATTATTTTAATTACACATAAACTTGAAGAAATCAAGCAGATAGCAGACAGATGCGCAATACTTAACAGAGGCAGGCTGGTGGATGTACTTGATGTAGCGGATACTACCACAAAAAAAATGGCAAATCTTATGGTGGGAAGGGAGGTGTCATTTGAGGTTTATAAGCCGGAAGCTGAATTTGGAAAAACAGTGTTGGAAGTAAAGAACTTAACTGTTAATAACAGAGACGGATTTTCAGTGGTTAAAAATGTTTCATTTTCAATAAGAGGAGGCGAAATATTTGCAATAGCGGGGGTTTCCGGTAACGGTCAGGTGGAGATAGCGGATGCAATAGCAGGCCTTGAAAAAATTTCAGCCGGCAGCATTATCCTAAACGGAAAAGATATAACCCACTATAGCATAAGAAAGAGAACCTTGGAGGGGATATCCTATATACCTGAAGACCGTCAGGAGTATGGGCTTGTTATGGACTTCAGTTTACAGGATAATCTTGTGCTGAAAACATATTTTAAAGAACCGTATTCAAAAAGGGGAATACTGAACCAGAAAGCTATTGAAGCTAATGGTGAGGAACTTATAAAACGGTATGACATAAGAAGCGGTCAGGGTGGGAAAACCTTGGTGCGCTCTATGAGCGGAGGCAATCAGCAGAAAGCGATTATAGGAAGGGAAACAGAACTGGAATCGCCACTTGCCATATTTGTGCAGCCAACCAGGGGGCTGGATATAGGAGCCATTGAGAATATTCATAAGCAGATAATCAAAGAAAGGAATTCAGGAAAGGCTGTGCTTTTGATTTCACTTGAACTGGATGAAATAATGGGCCTGGCTGATACGATAGGTGTTATCTATAATGGTGAGATTCAGAAAATTGCGGATGCCAAGGAGCTTACGACCAATCAGGTAGGAGAGTTTATGATGGGGGTAAAGACAGATGAAAAATAATAGAAAAAAAAGCTTTCCTGCATCCTGCTTTGGGAATGAGAAGATGCAGACAGTAACTATCCCACTTTTTGCTATTATATTAAGTCTTTTTGCAGTTGCAATTATAATTGCCTTACAGGGAAAAAATCCGTTCGTGGCTTATATGAATCTGCTGCAGGGCTCAGGTTTGCTACCAAAAGAAACCTATGCATCCTATAAAAGTATGCTCACGGATTTTACCAGTTTCTTAAATGCCTGGACGCCTATGATATTTGCATCCCTGTCAGTTGCAGTAGCTCTCAAGGCAGGACTTTTTAATATCGGTGTGGCAGGCCAGATGTTAACCGCAGGCTTTATAAGCTCTGTATTAATTGGCTACAGTCCGCTTCCGGCAGTACTTGCCAAGCCGCTTGTTGTAATAGTCGGTATCATTATCGGTATGCTTATAGGTGCCCTTGTAGGATGGCTTAAGTTTAAGTTCAATATAAATGAAGTGGTATCCACCATTATGATTAACTATATAGCCCAGTATATAATAAGTTTTTTTATAAACACCTATTATGTAAATCCGGTTTCCCGTCAGTCTAAGCTGGTTTCCTCAGAATCCAGACTTACACTTATGGATACCCTTGCAGGTAATCTTAAAATTGACCTGCCCCTTGGCATAATTTTAGCAATTGCGTCAGCCTTTATTATTAAGTTCATACTGGATCGCACCTGCTTCGGTTTTGAAATGAAGAGTGTGGGACTTAGCAGAAATGCAGCCGGATATGCCGGAATCAATGTAGGAAGAAATATAATTTACGCAATGGTGGTATCGGGTGCACTTGCAGGTCTTGCAGGAGTCACCTATTATTTGGGATATTTTGGCTCAATTCAGCCAAGAGTACTGCCGTCCACAGGTTTTGACTCGGTGGCTGTTGCCCTGCTTGCAAACAGCAGTCCGGTTGGAATCATTTTCTTTTCATTTTTAATAACAATACTGAGTAAGGGAAGTACCTATCTTAATTCCGCTTCAGGACTTGAATCTGAGATTACTGCAGTTATAACAGGTATTATTCTTCTTTTCTCTGCCTGCAGTGCCTATATTCGCTACTATGTCAACAGGGAAAGAGCCGGAGAAACAGAAAAAAAGGTTGAATCAGGAAAGGAGGATAAGGGATAATGGAGAGTATTATTATTGATGGTTTATCCTTCTCCCTTCCGCTTTTTATAATGGCGGTAGGCGGTATTTATTGCGAAAAAAGCGGTATAACCAATCTTGCCCTGGAAGGATTTCAGGGAATGGGAGCCTTTGTGGGAGCACTTGTGGCGGTAATTTCGACAAATATATATGGTGTAAGTCCGGATATGCAGTTTTTAATGGCAGCCATATTTTCAATAATCGGAGGTGCCCTGTATTCACTTTTGCATGCACTTCTTTGTATAAAACTTAAGGCAAATCAGGTTATAAGCGGTGTAGTTATCAATATTCTGGCAGCAGCACTTACCGCCTATCTCACTAAAATGTTAAATAAGGGTTTATTTGGTGCGGCTTCAGACAAATTTGTCCTGGCAGTGTCTTCAAAACTCACAATACCCGGGATTTCAGACATTCCGGTGATTGGAGCCGTATTTAAGGATGTATATCCTTTTGAAATAATGATAATAGTAATTGCAATAGTATTCTGGTATCTGCTTTATAAGACCAGATATGGAATGAATTTAAGAGCCTGTGGGGATAATCCTCATGCAGTGGATGCAGCGGGTGAAAACGTCGGTAAAATACGTCTCATTGCAATTATGGTTTCGGGAGCCCTTTCAGGACTGGCCGGAATCTGCTTTGCCTATTCTATTTCAGGCAAGTTTTCAAGCAGTATCTTTGCAGGCTATGGTTTCCTTGCTATAGCGGCTATGATTTTTGGTAACTGGAATATACTTCCTACACTGGGCTCCTGTCTCCTGTTCGGTTTTGCACGTTCAGGCGGATATTTCCTTGTAAAGAAGATGGAAATGCCGAGCAGTTATTCAGATCTTGCCATGATACTTCCATATGTACTTACATTGTTATTGCTGATATTTTTCTCTAAGTTCAACAGAGCACCTAGAGCCTTAGGGGAAATTTATGACAAGGGAAAGAGATAGGTATGAAAATTAGAATATATAATGCAAGGGTTCTGGCTATGGATGGAGACTTCAAGGTTACCGAAGGAGAGCTCCACACTGAAAACGAGAGAATCATTTATGTAGGAGAAGGACTGGCTGACATTTCTGAGGGAGGGTTTGACAGGGAAATAGATGCAAAGGGCAACCTTATTTTGCCGGGATTTAAGAATGCCCACACACATTCAGGAATGACTTTTCTGCGCTCATATGCAGATGACCTGCCTTTGATGGACTGGCTTAACAACCAGGTCTTTCCTATGGAAGCAAAGCTTACCGGGGCTGCTGTTTACTGGTTCAGCAAACTTGCTTTTATGGAATATCTTACCTCAGGTATTACAGCCGACTTTGATATGTACTTCTATCAGGAAGATATGGCAAGAGCATCTGTTGAGACAGGTTTCAGGACGGTAATGACTTCAGGAATGAGCAACTTTATGTCCTCTGTCTCCGAGCAGAGAGAGGATTATATTAAGTTCAATGATTATCATCCGCTTATAAGCTACAAGCTCGGCTTTCATGCAGAATACACCAATTCCGTAGGGAACCTTGAAGGAATTGCAAAGCTTGCAGATGAATTTAAGGCTCCGGTATTTACACATAATTCGGAGACGGCAGGCGAGGTGAGGGGCTGCATTGAAAGATACGGTAAGACACCTACTGCACTGATGGAAAGCCTTGGTCTGTTTGAATATGGCGGTGGCGGTTATCATTGTGTACATATGTCGGATGAGGATATAGATATATTTAAGAGGCGAGGGCTGACAATGGTGACAAATCCGGGTTCAAACATGAAGCTTGCAAGTGGAACTCCCGGTATAAGTGAGTTTCTTAAGGCAGGTGTAAGAGTTGCTCTGGGTACGGATGGCCCTGCAAGCAATAACTGCCTTGATATGTTCAGGGAAATGTTTCTTGTGACCGGACTTGCCAAGCTGAGGGAAAGAAAAGCGTCTGCGGTTCCTGCGGAAGAAGTATTAAAGATGGCCTGTGTGAATGGGGCAATTTGTATGGGACTTAAAGATTGTGACTGCCTCAGGGCAGGAAAACTTGCGGATTTAATAATGCTGGACCTTAATAAACCCAATATGCAGCCTATCAACAATATAGTAAGGAACATTGTTTATAGCGGAAGTAAGCAGAATGTTATTATGACTATGATAAATGGAAAGATTCTTTATGAGAATGGCAGGTTTGATATAGGAGAAGAGCCTGAGAGGATATATAAAGAGGTAAATGCCAGGGTAGCTATGATGAAAGGCTGATAACTGTTTGTCTATAACAAGGACGGGATTAACCTTTTATTTACTGTTAATGGTGAAAATTAGAATAGAAAATAAATGGATCAGTAGGGAGAAAATGATGAATATCGCTATTATTGGAGCAGGCTTTATTGCAGGTGTGCATGCGAAATCCATACTTGCAAGTGGGAATTATATACATACTGTGATCAGTAATATTCCCTCACAGGCAGCGGAGTTTGCCGCTTTTTTTAATGCAAAAGAATGGAAAACTGACTATAAAACCATAGATATAAACAGTATAGACTGTGTGCATATCTGCACGGAACCATCCTTGCATTATGAAATGATTTGTTTTTTTGCAGATAAAAATGTTCCTATAATCTGTGAAAAGCCTTTGACACTGAAAGCAGATGAAGCTGAAAAATTAGATGGCATGATAAGGGAAAAGGAGGTTCCGGTATGTCTCTGTTTTAACAACAGATTTTATCCTGCCGTTCAGGAAATGAGAAGAAAAATAGCAGAGAATGAGCTTGGAGCTCCTATAATGCTTTACGGCAGCTATGAACAAAGTTTCCACATACCTCCCGTTATGAACTCCTGGAGGTTTGATGCAGATGGTGGCAATGATTTGAGGGCGGTATCTGAAATAGGCTCTCATCTCATTGATCTTATACAGTTTGTGACAGGAGAAAATATAGTAAGGGTTAGCGCTAAATTTAAGAACAGGACAGAAAAGCTTTATCTTAATGGGGAAGGGCAGCTTACAGAGGATAGGACGGATAAGGAGTTTGTATTAAAGAATGAAGATACTGCCATAGTAATGTTCGAGCTTGAAGGCGGTGCTCTGGCTTCTATGTGCCTGTCTGAGATAAGTGCAGGTAAGGTAAATGAGCTTAGATTAAATATAATCTGTAAAGACGGCAGAGCGGACTGGAGCAATGACCTGCCTGACAGACTGAATATAGCGGTTAAAGGCGGAGATGATTCTTCTGTAACTTTGGGAATGCAGACAGGCTTTTCAGACAGCTATATAAATATGTTCAGTGAATTCTATAAGTTTGTTAATTCCGGCGGGTTTGCCTCAGATATGGAAAATAATTTTGCCGTTGTTTCAGATGCCTGTAAGAATGTTAGTGTTTGCAGGGCAATATTAAAGAGTGCAGAAAATGACGGAACTTTTATGGGAGTATAAGTATGGGCAGAAAGGATTATTTAATAGAAAAATATAATATGTTCCTGCTTCCTGTTGAGAACACCTATATTTCTGAAAGTGACCGCTCTCTGTTTAGAAATGAGAACGATAATCCCCTTTTTTCAACGATGTTCGGCTTGTACTGCAATGAACCGTTCAGCCATTCCTGCTTTCACAGACTTAAATATGAGGAGATATGGACATTTTTAGAGGGAGATTCCATTAACTTATATTTATTATATGAAGACGGAAAGACAAATAAAGTAGTGCTCGGCTCCGATATGGAAAAGGGAGAAAGGAGGCAGTTTGTGGTTCCGGCAGGAGTATGGCAGGGGGGCTGCCTGGCAGACGGAGGGGAGTACGGCTTTTATAAATGTACCGTGATTCCCGCCTTTAAGGAAGATATCTTTGAGGCGGGAATTAAGGAGGAGCTGATAAGCAGATACCCCGGTATGAGTGACATAATCACAAAGCTGAATGACAATGGATATGAGAGGTTTATATGACGGAGGAAGTAATTAGTTTTAAGAAAATAGTGATTGATTGCTTGTTGTGCGATATTTTGCCGGATGGTGAAGAATGTAGTAAACATGAAACTTGACAATACCGTAAATTTATTTTACCATAATTAGATGATGTGGGTGTCAAAAGTATTTGACACCTGCATCATTAAATATCATCAAATTGAAAGAAGGAAGATTATAGTGTACAGAGAAGTCAAAACTGATATGAAGTTCGTAGACCGTGAAAAAGCTACGCTTAAATTTTGGAATGATAACAAGATATTTGAAAAGTCCATAGAGAGCAGGAAGGATGCACCTACCTATATGTTCTATGATGGCCCTCCTACTGCTAACGGAAAGCCTCACATCGGTCATGTAGAAACAAGAGTTATCAAAGACATGATTCCTCGCTACAAGACTATGAAGGGCTACAAAGTGCCTAGAAAAGCAGGTTGGGACACACATGGACTTCCTGTAGAAATAGAAGTTGAGAAACTCCTCGGTCTTAACGGCAAGGAGCAGATAGAAGAATACGGTATGGAGCCTTTCATTGAAAAATGTAAGGAATCTGTATGGAAATTTAAGGGGATGTGGGAAGATTTCTCAGGAACGGTAGGTTTCTGGGCAGATATGGACAACCCTTATGTTACTTACCATGATGACTTTATTGAGTCGGAGTGGTGGGCATTAAAAGAAATCTGGAAAAAGGGACTTTTATATAAAGGCCATAAAATAGTGCCATATTGTCCTCGTTGCGGTACTTCTCTTTCTTCGCACGAGGTCGCACAGGGCTATAAGAATGTAAAAGAGCGTTCAGCAGTAGTCAGATTTAAGGCAGTGGGTGAGGATGCTTATTTCCTTGCTTGGACAACTACGCCTTGGACACTTCCTTCCAACGTAGGTCTTTGTGTAAATCCTGATGAAAGCTATGTAAAGGTTAAGGCAGCGGACGGATATACATATTATATGGCAGAAGCTCTGTTAGACAAGGTACTTGGCTCTCTTGCCACAGAAGATACCAAGGCTTATGAAATACTTGAAAGATACAAGGGTTCAGACCTTGAAAAACGTGAATATGAGCCGCTTTTTGCCTGTGCGGGAGAAGCAGCCAAGAAACAGAATAAAAAGGGACATTTTGTTGTTGCAGATAACTATGTAACTATGTCAGACGGTACCGGTATAGTTCATATTGCACCTGCTTTCGGTGAAGACGATGCAAGAATAGGAAGAGCTTATGACCTTCCTTTCGTACAGTTTGTAAATGAACAGGGTGAGCTTACAGAGGAAACCCCTTTTGCCGGGAAGTTTATAAAGGATGCCGATCCTCTTGTACTTCAGGACTTAGAGGATAGAAAACTGCTTTTTGATGCCCCTAAGTTTGAGCATGAATATCCTCATTGCTGGCGTTGTGACAGTCCTCTTATCTATTATGCAAAAGAGACCTGGTTTATCAAAATGACTGCAGTAAGAGATGATTTGCTTAAAAATAATGCCAAGATTAACTGGATACCCGAAAATATAGGTAAGGGCAGATTTGGTGACTGGCTTCAGAATGTACAGGACTGGGGACTTTCAAGAAACAGATATTGGGGAACTCCGCTCCCTGCCTGGACTTGTGAGTGCGGTAAGGTACATGTTATAGGAAGCAAGGCAGAGCTTAAGGAAATGAGTGATAACTGCCCTGAGGATATAGAACTTCACCGTCCGTTCATTGATAATGTTACAATAAAGTGTCCTGACTGCGGCAAGGAAATGCACAGAGTACCTGAGGTTATTGACTGCTGGTTCGATTCGGGAGCTATGCCTTACGCACAGCATCACTATCCGTTTGAAAATAAGGAGCTTTTTGAACAGCAGTTCCCGGCGGATTTCATTTCAGAGGCTGTAGACCAGACCAGAGGCTGGTTCTATTCACTTCTTGCCGAGTCAACCCTGCTTTTTAATGAAGCACCTTATAAGAATGTAATCGTGCTTGGCCACGTACTTGACGAAAACGGACAGAAGATGAGTAAATCAAAAGGAAATGCGGTAGATCCTTTTGAAGCTCTTGCAAAGCATGGTGCTGATGCTATTCGTTGGTATTTCTATGCAAACAGTGCGCCTTGGCTTCCGAACCGTTTCTCGGATAAGCTTGTAACCGAGGGACAGAGCAAGTTTATGAGCACGCTTTGGAATACCTATGCTTTCTTCGTGCTTTATGCAAATATAGATGAATTTGATGCAACTAAATATAAATTGGAGTATGATAAGCTTGCTGTTATTGACAAATGGCTGCTTTCAAAGCTTAACTCTACAATTAAGGCGGTAGAGGACAATCTTGATAACTACCGTATACTTGAGACTGCAAAGGCACTTCTTAACTTTGTGGATGAAATGAGTAACTGGTATGTAAGACGCTGCCGTAACCGTTTCTGGGCAAAGGGAATGGAGCAGGATAAGATAAATGCTTACCTTACCCTTTATACAGCCCTTGTAGAGATAAGTAAGGCTGCCGCTCCTATGATACCGTTTATGACAGAGGAAATATATCAGAACCTTGTAAGAAGCATAGATAAGACTGCTCCTGAGAGCATACATCTCTGTGATTTCCCTAAGGTTGACGAAAGCCATATTGACAAAGAGCTTGAAGACAATATGGAAAAGGTACTTGAGATAGTTGTACTCGGACGTGCCGGAAGAAATGAAGCAAATATCAAGAACCGTCAGCCAATAGGAAATATGTACGTGAATTTTGCAACAGGCAAGAATACACTTCCTGAAATGTATATGGATATAATTAAGGAAGAATTAAATGTTAAGAATATAACAATGCTTGATGATGTAAGCAAGTTCAGCGGCTACACCTTTAAGCCACAGCTTCGTACTCTTGGCAAGAGATTCGGCAGCAGACTTAATGCCCTTAAGGAAGTGCTTGCCAATGTAGACGGCGTTAAGGTTATGGCAGAACTTAAGGAAACAGGAAAGACTGTACTCAATGTAGGCGGAGTAGATGAAGAGCTTGCTATGGATGACCTGCTTTATGAGGCAGTTCAGGTAGAGGGCTTTGAAACTCAGTCAGAGAACGGTATAACTGTGGTGCTTGACAGAGAGCTTACGCCTGAACTCATAGAGGAAGGTTTTGTAAGAGAGCTTATAAGCAAGATTCAGACTATGCGTAAGGAAGCAGGCTTTGAGGTAATGGATAAGATTACTGTTTTCGCTAAAGGCAATGAGAAGCTTGAGACTCTTATGCAGGCTAATAAAGATAGTATAATCACCGATGTAATGGCTACCGGTATTGTAACCGGAAGTATAGATGGTTACGCTAAAGAGTGGAATATTAACGGTGAGAACGTGGAACTTGGTGTAAAGAAGAATTAAAATGTAAAATATAGTTTAAGGGGGAAGGTTTGCGGGTTGCGCAAGCCTTTCTTCTGTATATAATATAAATAGACAGTATACTGAATGACGCCCCTACCTTTGTAAGGTACTCGGAAGCTCAGAGCTGAGAGGGCGCATTCGCTTCCGAGCACACTTACAAACGGGGCTGTTTGTTGTGTAATAGTTAAGTGAATTTATCTTATGTTAGAGTGAATGAAGTAAAGGCTTGCTTATTGATGGAAGAGATTAATGTACTGAGTGAAGCCCTCACCTTTGTAAGGGGCTGTTAGTTGTGTAATAGTTAAGTGAATTTAGCTTATGTTAGAGTTGACGAAGTAAAGGTTTGCTTATTGATGGAAGAGATTAATGTACTGAGTGAAGCCCTTACCTTTGTAAGGGGCTGTTTGTTGTGTAATAGTTAAGTGAATTTATCTTATGTTAGAGTGGATGAAGTAAAGGCTTGTTTACTGATGAGTTTAATAAGGATGGATGGGAGATATGAAAACTGCGGATAAGATTTTAGACTTGCTTGAGAAGAATAAGGGGAAGGCTATATCAGGGGAGAGGATTGCAGAGGTTTTGGGAATTAGCAGGACGGCGGTATGGAAGCATATTAAGACTCTTAAGGAAGAGGGATATGAGATAAGCTCGGTAAGCAACAGGGGGTATGAACTTCTTGAAGCCGGGGATGTGTTTTCAACCAAGAGTGTTATGGATGAACTGGCTGATGAGGAATACGGCTATAAGGGTAAAATCAAACTTGTAGCAGAGGTAAGGGATGAGGTTACATCTACCAATGCCCTGCTTAAAGATATGGCGGCAGACGGAGCCGGTGAAGGAAGGGTTTTGATAGCCAAAAAGCAGACAGCGGGCAGAGGCAGACTTGGAAGAACTTTCTTTTCCCCTAAGAATGGCATATATCTCAGTATGCTGCTTAAACCGGATATGGATTTCAGAGAGGCAATGCTTCTGACTACAATAGCTGCGGTAGCTGTAGTTGAAGCAGTCAGAGAGGTTACGGGTAAGGACACAGGCATAAAATGGGTGAATGACGTTTATCTTGAGGGTAAAAAAATCTGCGGAATCCTTACTGAAGCAGTTACAGATGTGGAAAACGGCAGACTTTCTTATGCTGTAGTAGGTATAGGAGTAAATATTACCAAGCCTTCAGACGAAAATTTTCCTGAAGAACTTAAAGATATAGCAGGTTTTGTCTATGACGGGGAAGAACCTCCGAAGGGAATTATGAGTAAGCTGACGGCTGCTATAATAAAGAACTATTTTAAGTATTATGAAAAACTGCCGGAACATAGCTTTATGGAAAGTTATAAGAAGCATCAGACTCTGTTAAATAAAGATATTGTTGTCATCACTTCAGACAGTTCAAAAAAGGCAAAGGTTAAGGGAGTTGACGATGAGGCAAGATTACTGGTAGAATATGAAGATGGAAAAGAAGAAGCCCTGTTTACGGGCGAGGTAAGTGTAAGGGAGGCAGGAAGTGAAAAACAAAATATGCCGAAGTTTAACAGGAACTAAAAGTACGCTCATGGTTTTATTGTGTATAGGAATGCTTAGCTTGGTTACCGGTTGTAAGCCCGATGAAGGTAAACTTGCAACAAATATTAATTCTCTGGTTGAAAAAGTAAAAGACAGAGGATATGTATTTGTTGTAAAAGATACGGAATTTGTTATAGGAGAAGATCCCACCGGCAATATAAATAAACTTGAGTCTGAGTCTGATACCTTTGAAGCTCCGAGTTGTGCCATGCAGGGTGAGGATAAGGTTTATACATACAGCGGTTTTAGACTTCTTGTACATGCAGAGAACAAAAAAGGACCATACAAGCTTATGTCAGTTCTGTTAACCGATGATAGTACGCAGACGGAGGAAGGAATATACATAGGCAAGAGCAGGAAAGAAGTTGAAAGTATATACGGAGAACAGAAGGAAAAAGGAAGTGAATATATTTATAAAAAAGGTATAATGGAACTTAGTTTTATTTTTTCTAAAGATAAAGTAGTTTCTATTGAATACAGAGAGCAAGGAGAATAATATGGTTAAAGTTATATTACATGGTTGTAACGGCAGAATGGGACAGATGTTGTCAACCCTTATTGAGGCAGACGAAGAAATGACTGTAGTTGCAGGAATTGAGCCTTCGGGTGAGGCAAAAAATGAATATCCTGTTTATAAGAATTTTGATGAACTTAAAGACGGAGCTGATGTGATTATAGACTTTTCTACTGCATCAGCTATGGATGGTTTACTTACTTATTGCGAAAAAACACATACTCCGCTTGTACTTTGCTCAACCGGACTTTCAGATGCTCAGCTTGACAGGGTAGAGAAACTTGCTAAGGAGTCTGCGGTGTTAATCTCTGCAAACATGTCTTTGGGTATAAATGTACTTCTTAAGCTTCTTAAAAATGTTACTAAAACTCTCTATGGAAATGGATTTGACATAGAAATAGCAGAAAAACATCATAATCAAAAATTAGATGCTCCGAGCGGTACAGCACTTGCGCTTGCCGATGTGATGAAAGACGAGCTTGATGACATTTCTTACAATCTTAACAGAACTGAGGTAAGAAAGAAAAGAGACAGAAACGAAATAGGTATTTCTTCTGTCAGAGGAGGAACCATAGTGGGTGAGCATGATGTTATCTTTGCAGGCACTGATGAAGTCATAGAAATAAGGCATACAGCTTATTCAAGGGCGGTATTTGCAAAGGGAGCCATGAGTGCGGCTAAGTTTCTTAAGGGCAAAAAAGCCGGAAAATATGATATGTCGGATGTAATTGGCTAAAACTATGAGTAAATTAAAAAGAAATTTGATTATTTCAGTGGTGAGCCTCACTATTTTGCTGATTTTAGGAGGACTTTCGCTTTTTATAAATTCTCCTTTGAAGTCGGAAATGACAGTAGAGGCAGGAACTTCCGATTTAAAGCAAACTGACTTTTACAAAAATCCTGAGTTATATGAATTCTTAATCAGTCACCATATACCTTTAATAAACTGTAAGATGGTTACTCCTATTAAGGATATTCCTCTTGATAAACCCGGAGAATATCCGGTGCAGTTTCTGGTAAACGGCAATATCAATACTACATTGCTTACGGTAGTGGATACGGAAAGTCCGGTAATTATTACAAAAGAAGTGGTTATAGCGGCCGGAGAAAAATGCAAAAAAGAAGATTTTATTGACAGGATTGAAGATGCGACAAAAACAAAGTTAAAAGAAAGCGGTTTGTCAAATTATAAAGGTGAATCAGGAGTTTATAAAATAAAGCTTACAGCTACAGACTTAGGCGGAAATACATCGGAAGAAACTACAACACTTTATGTATTGGATGTAAAAAGACATCTTAAAGTGGAACTTGGAACTAAGGAATTACCTGCAAGTAAATTTTTAAGAACTGAACAGGCAGGGCTTCGGCTTACTTATGGTGAAAAATTTAACATTGAAAAAGTTTTGCAAAAAACCGGCAAATACATGGTTCCGATTAAGGCCTCAGTGAAGAAGAATAAAAAAGAAATTGTGCTTAGGCTGGAAGTGGCTGATACCAAACCGCCGGTTATCAAAGGAACAAGGGATTTGACTATATACATAGGAAGCCCGATTTCTTACAGGTCGGGAGTCAGTGTTACAGATAACCAACAGGGCGGAACAGCCCTTATGGTAGATGCTTCTAAGGTAAATCCCCGAAAAGAGGGAACATATAAGGTCACTTACAGGTCTGAGGATAAAGCAGGTAACAAAGCTGAAAAATCTGTGAAGGTGATTGTAAAAAAATCTTCTAAAGGACATGCCGAAGAGGTAGCCCAATATGTAAAAGAAACTTTGAATGAAATTACCTCAAAAGACATGACTGAAATTGAAAAACTGGATAAAATTTTTGAGTTTTGTCATACTAAGATTAACTATACAGGTTATTCAGACAAAAGTGATGTTATAGAAGCTGCCTACAACGGATTTAGAACTCATACGGGTGACTGCTTCACCTATTATGCGGTTGCAGAGGCTCTTATTACAGGAGCGGGCTTTGAAAACATCATGGTGGCTAGGGATGGAGAAAACAGCGATCATTTTTGGAATTTAATTAAATACAAAGACAAATGGTATCATTTTGATACCTGCCCTATTGCCGGAGGAGGCTCATTCAGAGCATTTATGTTGGGTGATCTTGATATTGCCGGGTTTGATAAGGAATACGGAGAAAACAATCCTGAGCATAAAGGATATTATAATTTTGAAAAAGATGCTTACCCTGACAGGGCAATGCATGGAGTGAAAGAAGATTAAACTTTAATGGAAAATATGACAGAGAAACAGGAAGAAGTTTTACATCATATAATGTGTATATCAGGCGGCTTTATGGGGGGCTATGCGCTTTTTAGCAGAGTAGGTAACTTTGGCTCTGCCCAGACCGCTAACCTGATTGAGATTATATTAAACATTTTTGGAAGGGATTATAAAGAGGTAAGCTTAAGAGTTTTTGCCCTCCTGCTGTTTATTTTGGGAAATGTATCGGGAGCTTTGATTAAGCAAAGATTTGGCAGATTTGTTTTGAAAATATATACATTTGTAGTTTTAATACTGGGCTTTGTTGCTATTTCCTTTATACCTGAGGATGCAGATGTGGTTTTGGCATTATTGCCGATTTTCTTTATGTCATCTGTCCAATGGTTTACCTTTACAGGTACAAGGAAATATAACTGTTCTACCATATTTTCAACCAATAACTTAAAACAGATGGTTTTAGGCTATACCTATTATCATTTGACAGGGAAAGACGAAGACAGGGAAAAGGGCAGATTTTATCTGCTCTCCCTTACTTTCTTTCATATCGGAGCAGTACTTGCTGTACTGACTTGTCTTAAATTTGGCATAAGAGCCGGTTATTTTGGTATAATTATAGTCATTGTGGCAGAGATAGTCTCAATAGAAAGAGAAGTTAAGCAGAATATCTGACTATCATACTTTCTACTGCCACATACTCATTCATTCCTCCGGTTTTAATGGCATTATCAACGAAGATGCCGTATTCAATGGCATCTCTTAATGTTGCATCAGAAAAATTATTTGCCTGTTCTACATACTTTTTTACAAAAAAAGGTGGTATTTTAAGCAGGGAAGCTATTTCTCCCTGTTTACCCTCTGCCATCAGTTGTTTAATATTGTAAAGCCTTGTAAAATGAGTATTGATTAAAGCCAGTATTTTAACAGGTGATTCCTGAAGTCCTGTTAAATCAAGGTAGAAGCCTATGGCATTTTCTCTGTCCTTTTTACCCATATAGTCCATGATGTCAAATATCTTATCAGACAGCTGCCTTTCGCAGACGGTATCAATATCTTCTTTGGTTACGGTTCTTTTTTCATAAACATATGAAATTAGTTTGTCAGCTTCGCTGTAAAGTTCATCCATAGAAGTGCCTATGCGGTTTACAAAGTATTTGGCAAGCTCATAATCTATAGTTATTTTATCTTTGGCAAATTTTTTAATTATAGTATTAATTAAATCGTTTTCTTTTTGGATTTCAAATTCTACCGCACAACCTGTCTTATTTACCGTTTTATAAAGTTTGGTTCTTTTATCAACATCATTTTCTGCAAATATAATTACTGTACTTTCAGGAATTTTCGCGATGTACTCAGAAAACTCATTGGCAGAAGAAAAAAGCCCTGAATTTTCTACCAGGATACATCTGTAGTCCGAGAAAAACGGCAGGGTTTCGGCAGGCTCTATAATATTATTTATATCAGTTATCTTGCCTGAAAAAGTATTTAGATTCATCTTATCGCCGGAGCCGATAACAGCATTTTTTAGGGCGTTTTTATAATACCTTATCATATACGGTTCGGCACCGTAAAGCAGGTAGCAGCGCTTAAATGAACGGTTTTTGATATGCTCGTTAAGTGTGGCCTGTGACATATGGTTGGCTCCTTTTGGTTTTGTTTCTTTTTTCTTGCTGCTGCTAATATATCTTCAATATTATCACCATTTAATCGTGACAGATTATCCCCCCTTTGCTACAGTATATCGGTTTACCGAAGTAGTGTCAATGATGTTTCTGAAAGTGCATATAACAAATAAATAAATATTTTTGATGAAAAGGTGACATAGAAATGTCGCAAGTTTGAGTTAAACTGCTTACAAAGAGGAAGTACCAAGCGAACGATGACAACATATAAATCGGCAGCAATTGCAGGAGACTTATATGAACATAGCAAAAATAGGTGCACTTATAAAGCAGGAACGTATCGGCCGTGATATAAGCAGAACCAAATTGACAGCAGGAGTATGTTCAGAAGCCTCGTTAAGGAGAATTGAGGCAGGAGAACGCCACGGAGATTTCTTTATCCTAGAGCGGCTTATAAGCAGGTTAGGCAGCTCGATAAATAAGATGGATATCATACAGGATGAGACAGACTACAGACTGTTCGTACTAAAGGAAATAATAAAAGAAGAACTAAGCAGCGAAAACTATGACGGGGCGGAGGAAAGTCTTGCCGAATGTGAGAGCTTTGCGGATAAGGAAAATACCCTGCAATGCCAGTACCTTGAGACAATGAAAGGTATTATAAGCTCTGAGAAGTACAGGGACTTTAACAAAGCGGACGAACATTTTAACCTTGCAATTAACCTTACCCTCCCTGGGATTTCAGATGAGAATATGAATGACTATATAATCGGAGAGGAAGAACTCATCATAATCCTGCTGCATCTTAAGAATAAAGAAAAAATGGGCGAAGACCGTATTGGCAGGGTCGGCAGAGATATACTGAACTATATAGATACGCATTTTAGTGATGAGGAAGTAAAATGCAGTCTGTATGGAAGAGCAGCCTGGATTATTGGGGACAGCTTTATAAAGAATGGTAAATATGAGGAAGCCTTAACCATTACTTTGGCAGCGGAAGACAGACTGGCAGGCAATGGTATGCTGCAGAATCTCCCGCAGCTGTTAGATAGGATACTGTTTCTGTCTGAGGGCAGAAATGAGCCGGTATATACAGATTTTAAGAAGATGAGGGATGCATTAAAGGATATATACGAAGAGTATGATGTGAAATGGAAGACAAAGGATATAAGCCTGATTACAGACTGTAAACAGAAAAATATATACATAATATCTGAATTTATAAAGCAGGAGAGAATGCTTAAGGGTATATCAAGACAGGAACTTTCAGTTGAGCTGGATATAGATATAAAGACCATTTCAAGGATAGAAACAGGTAAAAATTCTCCTAAAAATGAAACCTTACGTAAACTTCTGGAATATTTTGACAAAGAAACAGAAATGGCAGAGAGCAGAATAATAACCAATGATTTTCGTCTGCTTGAAATGGAAAGAGAGGTGGCAAAGCTAAATACTTTCCAGAGATATGAGGAATCAGAGGCATTGTATGGGGAGTTAAGACAGAAGATTTCATTAGAACATAAAAGAAATGAACAATATGTGAAGTTTATGGACATACAGTTTGACAGTATAATGAAAAGATGTACTCCGGATGAAGCCATAGAGAGATTAACAGAGGCATTTAACATAACCAGAGGAGATACGGGCTTAGCGGGGCTTGGAAAATTTGTACTAAGCAAGGCAGAGGCAACTATCATAAACAATATAGCTGTTTGCTATAAAATGGTAAACAGACAGGATAAAAGTATAGAACTGCTTGAAAAGGCAGCATTATCCTACGGGAACAGCAGAATAGACTTAAAATACCGTTATGTGCCGCTTGCTTTAATATACAGCAATCTGTGTGCATACTACGAGGAGACCGACCAATTCGATAAGGCGTTGGAGCTTGCCGATAAGACCATAAGATACTCCATAGAATGCCTGAGAGGAGACTTTCTTGGATTTATGCTTGAAGAGAAGACCTATACGCTGGACAGGATGACCGGAGATAATTCAAAGAGCAGACAAAGATACAGGCAAAGCTATCAGTTAAGGAGATTAATGAAAGCAAGTGAAAGACAAAAAGCCCCCATAGAGAGGGCCTTCAAAGAATGGTATGGTGAAGACATCAGATAATAAAAGTACTATGCTTTAACATTGTTATGGTACAGATTAACACCATCATTTGTACCGGGAGCTGTACAGATTTTTGTCGCAGCAGTACCGGGCGATTGCACAAATGACTGTGTGGAGTTAATCAGAAAGGCGGTTATAAGTAAGGCTGCAAATATAAATTTGTTCCTGCGATTCTTTTTCATAATCAAACACCTCCTGTTTTTTGGGTTAAGATATATAAATAATGTGATAACATATAAATATGGATATGTATATACCAAAAGTGTACGAAAAAAACGTCCGGTTTTGGTATATCAATTTTGATTCCTATGTGGTAAACTTCGTTTCAACAAAGGAAAAGCACAAGAACCTATTATCAGATAAGCCGGACAAGATAAGATGGTTCTATCCGGAAAGGAGGTTATCATGAAAAAGATAAACCCACAGAGGTATAGGAATGGGGACTGGAAAATATGTAAACATAAACCAGATAAATACGGAGGTAAACTATGAGAAAAATAATAAGTATGATTTTAGTTTTTGCAATTATATTTTCTTTTACATCGAATGCTTCTGCATCTGAATTAATAAGAACAGGAAAAGATGAAAGCTTTTCATTTTATAATGAGGGTAAGCTGGTAACGGTTAAAATACGCCGAATGGGAAATTCGGCAGCATCAGAAGTATATATTGATGGAGTCCTTAGTCAGAAATCAGTTGGCAGTCTTACAACTAAGACTATAAATACTAAAGTATATGATTTGTCTGCACCTTTACGATATAATGCGGCAAAGGAAACAGTCAGTAAGATTGGAGATTTTAATTCTTTTACGACACATGAGCCTGTTTCAAATATAAAGATAGATGAAAAGATAAATGCTAATAGTGTGAAGAGTATTAGAAGGTCGATAACTGATGAGCCGGTAGATAATACAGGATTATCCCAATCATACTTTGGCGGAGGGTATTACTATTTAGGTGAGTATGGAGGATTTTACTATGCACCGGACGTATATGCACAACTGCATAGGAAATATTCTAGCAAATATGAGGGAGAGACAAAGACATGGAGATGGGGAGAGAATGAGACTTTGGGTGCAATTTCTGCATATCTATCATTATTTTTGGGTCCTTCACTAGTGGGCTTTATAGTTACAGCATTATTTTTTACTGCACAGGGTGTGATTGCATATGCTCAGTCCATTAAATTAGCTACCTTTTCTTTTTATTATACATATATGGTTACAATTAAATATAAATCATATTATGGTGCTTGGCGAGATATGACATATTGGAAAATAGAGAATACTACAGCTGGCACAACCAAATGGAAACTGAAGAGTTTCAATGGTGGTTTTGGTGTATCCAATACAGAAATGGTAAAAGCAGGCATAGATAATTATGTAGCTCAAAAGTAGCTGATTGACGGGTCTGTGTTTTGGTAAAGGTTATATTTTATTATGAAAGTAAGTAAATTTTTGAAACGTTTAAGACTACCTGATTCAATAATTTATTATGTTATACAGGGGTGTCTTTTTATAATAGTATTTGTAAATACAATAATCGAAAGAGGATTCTTTTGGATTAATATCTGGTCTCTTATTTTGGGTATAATTTTTTGGGGAATAGCATTAGCTCTGTACCTTGAAGATGTAAAAAGAAACAAAGAATATCTCAAAAAGCTTAGGGACGAAGAAAAAGCCTTAAGTTCCAAGGGATTTTCGGATGAAGTAAAAGATAGTGTTCAAAAAAACTCTGAAAATAAACTTTGAAGATATTACTTATAGCCTGAGAAAGGTGGAAATGAGCATAGAAGAGCTAAGTTTCATAATATTAGACCGGAAGTAGTTAGAGAGTGAGCGTAAAATTTTATTTGTAAAAATTTTACGCTACTTTTGATATTCATCTGAATGGTATATATACGAAAATGTACAAAATAAAACGTCCGGTTTTGGTATATCAATTTTGATTTCTATATGGTAAACTTCGTTTCAACAAAGGAAAAGTACCAAGAACCTATTATTAGATAAACCAGACAAGATAAATTGATTCTATCTATAAAGATGAAAATTCTTATACCGAGATTTTTAGTGCATATGATTTATTAGAAAGCAGGGATAATTGTTTATGCGAAATAAAATTTTGGGGTTGTTAATATGTTTGATAATTGTCGGGGGGAGTTTAGTGTTTCCCCTTAAAAAAAATATAAATTTAAGGAAACCTATTGAACATTTTATAAATGGAGTTGCGTGTGAACAAAGTGAAATTTTAATAGAAGGTGAAATAAATTATAGCCTGCTCAACACAAAAGTGAAGTTTGTTGGTGATATTAGAATTGAAAGATTACATAGTGAATTAAGGAATGTGAAAATGGAAATTATTTTGGATAAAAAGAATATTGTTGAGGTTCCGGTTATCCGCACAGGGATAGAGGATACTTTAAAAGGAGCAGTAGCTATAAATGAGTCTATAGGTATTATGCATATTAAAGGAGAATTTGAAAGTCTGACACTTTATCCGATAGATGAAAATAATCACTCAATTAATGTAGATGGAGATAATTATTGGAGATATAATTAAAATGTCCTATATTGCAAATATACTGTTAGGATATTTTATAACTGTACTTTTCTATATAAATATAATTAAGGAAATGAGATAAATGACATTAGATAAGAATAATGGCTTATGGAAATGGGGGAAAGGAAATGGATTTGGTTATTAAACATAAAAAGCTCAGTATTATGATAACGGCACTGATTGTACTTGCAATATGCTGGGCGGTTATATTTCCTACAAACTCTGAATTGATTAAAACACCATCAACTCACGAAAATGTAATATACTACTCTGTTGACAGTAATAAAAGACTTAAAGGAAACAGGTTTTTGAGATTTGCATTATATGATTTGGAATGCAATTATGTACAACTCTGCTTTTCAGCGGATAAGGGAGATGGAGAACTATCTGCTTGGAAAAATGTTTCTGTGCATGTGAATGACAAAGTATATGGATACACGATTGCGGGAGTTTCTTCCAGCTGGAAAAGAGACTACATAGCATTTCTTATTGAAGATGTAAATCAAGATGATAAAATAAGCTTTTCATATGATGATCAGACAATAAGTCTTGATAAATCATTGTTAAGTTACCAAAGGTAAGATATATTAAGTACAAATACTGAGTGTAACGTTCATAGGGGTATTTATAGTAACCTTGAAAAATATAATGCCCCCGACCGGTTCATTTGATTTTACATTACAGAAAAAGCCATAAGGTGTAAGTTGAGTTCAAACAAATGATTGCACAAAACGAACGATACCTCAGTCTAAACATAACATCATCCTCCTTGCTGTAAGATTTTTTCCAATTTTTCTCTATCCCATTGGAAAATAAGCTTCTTAAGTAACATAGCTTTTTTTATTTCTACTGTTGAAATCATCACCTCCCCACAATAAACAATATATCTGTTGTCACCAAGATAATTTACACAAAGGCTGTTAAGTTTGTACTCTCTATATATCGATCCATTATCTTCAATAATGTGTATTATTACATCTTCCATGTGGTCTTCATTTATTTTCACGTAGTATTCCAGCGTAAACATATTATTTCGGGGATCATTTGGTTTCATCCCTTGATTTTCCGTATAATTACATTCAGTAAAATACAACTTATAGCTGTCATATATTGTATCGAATGTATGATCCACTCCTGACATTGAACCCATAATGAGACACATACCCCCGAAAAAAAGTGTCCACAATGAATAAATCAACCGGTACCCCGTCTTGCTTTTTACAAACTGCTGATCTCGATGTTTTCCAAAGCAAATTACGTCTGTCAGCATTCTTGGAAAAAACAGAATAAAGAAAAGCGAACTTATTAAATAATAAATGTTCATGTCTTCTACTTTCTATTTCCTATATTGATTGAAACAAAAAGAAGTAAAAACCAACAGTAATAATACGGTTTATACTTCTAAAAATCCAAGCAGGAAATTTTTTATTATATTCCACAAACAGTATCTATTACATTTTACACATTGTCAAAACATCTCCAAGTTAGCATTTTCTTAAATTTTTTCTTTTATTATAGCACCTTTTATAGAAAATACAAGTGCTAGCTGATTAGGTTGTTTTTCATATTGCAAATATATTGTTAGGATATTTTATAACTGCACTTTTCTATAAAGCTGATTGATACGTCTGGGAAATTATGATTAGAAATGGTAATTTTATTTAGACTTGAACCATTCACTCATATCTGTTAAAATCTAGATTAAGTTACATTTTATATAATGTAAATAACAATCAAATTCGCAGGAGGTAAGACGGATGAAACTTAAAAAGGTAACTAAGTTAGGACTTGGAATCTGTGCCTTTGCACTTGCATCAACTCTTTTTGTTAAAGGAAATGTGAAGGCGGACATAACAGAAGGTGTGCCATTGAAAGTAGGCAAACATGTAAAAGCTACTTTAAGTAAAACAGGGGTGCTTACCATATCGGGAAAAGGTGAGATGTGGGAAGATGTAGATGACACTGCTGAATACTACAACAAATGGTTTAACAACAAAAAAAGTGACATTTATAAGATAGTTATTAAAGACGGTGTAACCTCAATAGGAAGAAGAGCATTTTACCAGCTTGAAAGCGTGCAAAGTGTGTCTATTCCTAAGTCGGTTAAATCAATTGAAGCACATGCGTTTAGAATGACAAAGGCATTAAGGAAAGTAAAAATTCCTAATTCAGTGAAGAATATAGGTGTTCAGGCATTTTATGAATCAGGAATTGCAAAATGTACTTTTGGTAAGAATGTCAGAGAAATAGATAATTTTGCTTTTGCACATTGTAACAACTTGCGTAGCGTTTCCATACCATCAAATGTTAAAGAGGTTGGACAAGGCGCATTTTTGGAAAGCGGAGTTTCCAAGGTTAAAATAGGAAGAAAAGATGCTTTCCCTGTCGTTAAAGCGACCATTTACTCAAAGAAAGTTCTTATCGGTGAAAATGCTTTTGCGGAAGGCTCAGTGCTGAAGGCTTATAAAGGTTCATCGGCAGATGAGTATGCAAAACTGAATGATCTTTACATAAGGTATATAAAATAAGATAACCAAGCAATACAGTAAAGTGATTAAGGCTAAAATAAAATAATAAAATGTAATAAAAGTTTAAGCTATTATACAGAGAATATTAATAATATGACCTGCATAATAGCTTTCTTTTTTTGTGTAAAATGCTATAATAAGAGCAAGGTGTACAATATTTAATAAGCTTTTTTACTATAATTTTAAGGAGGATATTTCTATGAAGAATGATTTGTCCGGAAAAATTTTAGCCCTTATGTTTATAGGAGCGCTTTCTGTTAGTTTAGTTACAGGTAGTGAAGCAAATGCGGCAACTGCTAAAAAGCCTGTAAGTGATAAAGTTGTAAAAATAAAAACAATAAAGCTAAAAGATTTAAAACATGTAGAAAACCTGGATTCTATAGATAATTTTGCTCTAACATGGGTAGTAGTTAATGGAAAATTAGGTTTTATAAATAAAAAGAAAGAAGTAGTGGTTTATCCTAAATATGACTATGATGGCGCTTGTGAGGCAAATGATGGTTTGGTGCAGGTATGGAAGGCAGGTAAAATAGGCTATATAAATGAAAAAGGAAAAGAAGTCATACCTTTAATATATGATAATGGATTTGAATTTAAAAATGGATTTGCAGCTGTAGAGAAGGGAGATAAATGGGGATTTACAGATACTAAAGGAAGGGTGACAGTTCCTTTTGTATATCAGGATGTAAATGAATTTAATGAGGGTTATGCTCCCGTCGAAAAAGATTATAAATGGGGCTTTGTAAACAAAAGAGGAGAAGAAGTAGTTAAGCCTAAGTATGAAAGCGTGGGACAGGTTGAGCATGGACTTGCTGTTGTAAAAAACGGTAAAAAAGGCATTGTAAATATGAAAGGAGAAGAGGTTACTCCGTTAAAATATGACTATATTGGAATAAGTGCATATGCCGGTGAAAATTTTGAAGTTGGAAATGTAGAAGAAAAGCTTACAGCAGTAAAATTAAACGGAAAAATAGGAGCTGTTAATGCAAAGGGTGAAGAGATAATCCCGGTTAAATATGATGACATACTGTTTAACTATGACAGGTCTTTGACGGCAGTAAAGCTAGACGGCAGATGGAGTATTGTGGATGAAAACGGCAAAGCGATAAATGATATAACCTATGATGAAGTTAATGAAGCTCATATTAATAAGGCTCTTGTTGTGAAGAAAAATGATAAATGGAGCTTGATAAATACAAAGGGAGAGCTTTTAACTCCTATTCAGTACGATGAAATCAAGAATTTTACTGATGGAAAGGTAGCGGTCAGGATTAAAGATGAGTGGAGCGTATTAGATGAAAAAGGTAATAAATCAGACGTAAAAATAGATCAGGACGGAGAAATGCCTGAGGAAGACGAAGAGCAGCTTAAAGATATAGATGCTGCAACTAAGCCGAAGGATTCTAAAGATGATTTTGAAGTAGGTCTTTTAGATAACCTTGTTTTGGTAAATCTTAATGGAAAATGGGGAATTACAGACAATAAGGGAAAAGTTATAGTAAAGCCTAAGTATAGCGACATTGGACAGTATTTTGCCGGTAATACTATAGAAGTAAGGCTTAATGGCAAATGGGGCTTTATAAATGCAAAAGGAAAAAAGATTGTACCGCTGATATATGACAGTGTTATGCCTTTTTTAGATGAAGTTACAGCTGTAAGAAAAGGAAACAGATGGGGCTTTATAGATAAGAAAGGAAATGAAATAACTGAGTTTAAATATCAGACTGTGATGCCGTTTTCAGAAGGTTTGGCAGCAGTGAGACAGGATGAAAAATGGGGCTTTGTAAATAACAAGGGTAAAGAAGTAATCTCTCCTAAGTATAACAGAGCATGGATGTTTGATGGCGATAAAGTTGCGATAAGTGTGGGAAATAAATTGGGATTTATAGACAAGTTCGGCAAGGAAGTGACTCCGGTAAAATATGACCGCTTTAATTTTGACCAGTTAGGGGCAGCATTTACAGAGGTAACGATTGGAAGTAAAAAAGGCTTTGTAAATTATAAAGGAGAGGAGATAATTCCTGTAAAATATGATTATATTAACTGGTATCCGGATGAGAAAATGTTCTCTGCCTGCATAGATGGCAAATGGGGCTATATAGATGATAAAGGCAAAGAAATAATACCTCTGAAATATGAAGAAATAATGATGATTCAAGATGGAGTTATAGGAGCTAAGCTAAATGGCAAATGGGGTTATGTGGACAAAGGCGGGATAGAGATAACACCCTTCAAATATGATGAAATATACTGGTTTAAAAATAAGATGGCTATGGTTAGAATAGGAAATAAATGGGGTTTTGTAAACAACAAGGGTGAAGAAGTTATAGGTACAAAATACGATAATGTGTGTGACTTTTATGGTGAATTGGCAGCAGTAAAGAAGGGTGATAAATGGGGGGTTATAAATGAGAAAGGAGAGAAAGTAGTTAAGTTTAAGTATGATTTTATTAATGATTTTTCCGGTGGTTATTCAACAGTATGCATAGGGAATAAATATGGAATAATAGATAAAAGAGGAAATACTGTAGCAGATATTAAGTACGATGACTGGATTGATTTTGATAATGGTCTGGCAATTGTAAAATCTAATGACAAATGGGGACTGATAAATGAACAGGGCAAGGAGCTTATTCCGGTTAAATACGATTATCTGAGAGATCTGTCAGTGAAAGAGGATAAGAACGGCAACGTAAAGGTCAAGATTCATGTTGTAAAGGGTGATAAAGAAGGTGATATAGAGTATAAGGCTGTAAGGAGAATATTGGGAGATGTGTATTTCTACTCCGTGTGGGAACAGGTAAAAAAACTAAAGTGATGTAATTGTACCTGTATTTAACACTATACAAAAGTCAGGAGAATTACAACTCTTGCCAATATCCATCTCTCTATGCTATAATTACTGTTTGTGAAATAAAGAATAAAAGGTGGTGAGATAGTGGTAGAGTTAGACCAGTTCAAAGTTACATTAAACTCTTATGCAGAGCCATTAGTCGAAGTGAGGGATTCACTTTGACCTCGCAAGCAAAAAGATGAGGCTTGAAGAGTTAAACAGGCTTATATCAGAGCCGGGATTTTGGGACAATGCTGATAAGGCAAATGCTACAATGGCAGAGATATCAAGCCTAAAAAACGGTATTGAAAGCTTTGATGAATTACAGACTATGTATGATGATATAGGTGCGCTTATAGAAATGGCAGAAGAAGAAAATGACTCTTCTATGGTTTCGGAAATAGGTGATGAGCTGGAAAGGTTTAAGACAGAATTTGATACACTTAGAATTTCAACCCTGCTTAGCGGACCTTATGATAAAGATAATGCTATTATTACCTTACATGCCGGGGCAGGCGGTACGGAAGCCTGTGACTGGACCGGTATCCTTATGAGAGCCTATACAAGGTGGGCGGATAGTAAAGGATTCAAGACAGAGGTTATTGATTATCTGGCAGGTGAAGAAGCAGGAGTTAAATCCTGTACCATTGAAATTACGGGAACGAATGCCTACGGATACTTAAAGAGTGAGCACGGAGTACACCGATTAGTACGTATTTCTCCTTTTAATGCAGCCGGTAAACGCCAGACTTCCTTTGTTTCCTGTGATGTAATGCCTGATATTGAGGAAGACATAGACATCGAAATAAAAGATGAAGATATGAGAATAGACACCTTCCGTGCAAGCGGTGCGGGTGGACAGCATATCAACAAAACATCATCTGCTATCAGAATTACGCATTTCCCTTCGGGAATAGTAGTAAGCTGTCAGAACGAACGTTCACAGTTCCAGAACAAAGCCAAAGCCATGCAAATGTTAAAGGCCAAGCTTTATATGCTGAGGCAGCAGGAAAATGAAGCTAAGGAAGCGGGAATCAGAGGCGAGCAGAAGGATATAGCCTGGGGAAGCCAGATTCGCTCCTATGTACTTCAGCCATATACCATGGTCAAAGATCATAGGACAAATGTTGAAATCGGTAATGCTCAGACAGTCTTAGACGGAAATTTTGATCCGTTTATTAATGCTTATTTAAAATGGAAGAGTATTAAAAAAGAAGATTAACTATAAAATGTCAGTATGGGAGTTATTCCTGTGCTGACATTTTTGCATTATTCCCTACAAGTATCTGAGGCAGAGAAGTTCTTGTTATATTCAATAATTAAAATCTAAAAATTATCCATAAAACTATCAGCTTTTACACTTGCAATTAATGTGTACTTGTGTTACTATTCTTTCTGTTACGAACAAATGCCCACTATGGGCATACAAAGTAATGAATCTGTATGTTATTTACAGGTAAAACAAAGGTTTGAAAAATAGGTGGTATAATGAAAACTGATAAGTTGTATGTTGTTTCGGCAAAAGCATTACCGGAGGTGCTTTTGCAGGTTGTTGAAGCCAAGAAACTGCTTGAGACTAAAAAAGTGATGACAGTGGGAGAGGCAGCCGAGGCGGTTGGTATCAGCAGGAGTTCTTTTTATAAGTACAAGGATGAAATTAACTTTTTCTATGAGGATGCCAAAGGGAAAACAATTTCATTTTTATTGGAAATGGAAGACAGACAGGGATTGCTTTCAGAAGTGCTTAAGGAAGTGGCACGTCATGGAGTAAACATACTTACTATCCACCAAAGTATACCGGTCAACGGACTGGCTTCTCTGTCGCTGAGCTTACAGGTTTCAGACGGATTTACAGATGTTACCGAGATGGTAGCAAGTATAGAAGCAATTGATGGTATCAGAAGAATGAAAATACTCGCAAGAGAATAAATCAGAGGTGACAAATGGTAAATGTAGGAATTATAGGATATGGAACTGTCGGTTCCGGAGTTTTTGAAGTTCTGAATACAAATAGCAAGAGCATTGCGGTAAAAGCGGGTGAAGAAATTAAGGTAAAGCGAATCTGTGACCTTAGGGATTTTCCGGGAGATGCGGCAGAGAAACTTATCACACATGATTTTAACGATATATTAAATGATGATGAAATTACTATAGTAGTAGAGACTATGGGTGGCACAAAGCCTGCGTACGACTTTGTAAAAGCCTCTATTGAAGCGGGCAAAAGTGTATGTACTTCAAACAAAGAACTTGTGGCAAAGTTTGGTGCGGGTCTTATCAAACTGGCTGAAAAACATAATGTGAACTTCCTTTTTGAGGCAAGTGTCGGTGGCGGTATACCTATAATAAGACCTCTTAACTATGCACTTACAGCTGAGGAAATTCTTGAGATAAAAGGTATACTTAACGGTACTACTAACTTCATACTTACCAAAATGAATGATGAAGGTCTGGACTATGAGACTGTATTAAAGGAAGCACAGGACATGGGCTATGCAGAGAAGAATCCGACCGCTGATGTTGAAGGATTCGACACTTGTAGAAAAATTGCAATACTTACCTCCCTTGCCTATGGCAAGCAGGTGGATTTTGAAGATATACGTACAGAAGGGATTACCAAAATCACAAAAGAGGATATGGAATATGCCAAAGCCCTTAATGCATCAATAAAACTTATAGGTGAAAGTAAAAAAGAAAACGGAACAGTTTATGCAAGGGTAGCACCTGCTTTGATAGACAGAGAACAGCCGCTTTACAGCGTGCATGATGTATTCAATGCTATTTTTGTAAAAGGAAATATGGTAGATGATGTGATGTTCTATGGCAGGGGCGCAGGCAAGCTTCCTACGGCAAGTGCGGTAGTTGCGGATGTAATAGATGCAGCAAAGCATAAAAACAAGCATATTCCTATAATTTGGGAAGAAGATAAGCTTGAACTCGGAGATATAAGAGAATATAAGCAGAAATTTTTTGTAAGAGTTCCTGCTGATATGAAGGAGGCTGTTAAGCAAAAAATGCCTGAGTTGGAAGAGGTTAAGACGGAAAAGGTAAAAGGAGAATTTGCTTTTATAACCCCTGTTCTTACAGAAAATGAGTTTGAAGAGGCTGTAAAAGATTTGAAAATAATAAACAGAATAATAGTAAATTTTAAATAATGAAAAAAATATCTTGCAAATATCATCATTAAGCGTTACGCTATAGTGAATGGTATTTGCAGATATTTTTATTTACCATGAAATTCCCTTGGAATTCCTTGGTAAATAAAAATCTCTCCGAGGGATGTGCATCTTACGGCAGGGAAGTTTGCCTTACGGCACCGCTCGAGCACGAAGTGTGTGCAAACTCACACTTTATTGTGAATAAAAGATTTGGAGGAAAAAGGTTTGTTAAAAGTAGTTAAATTTGGTGGAAGTTCACTCGCAAATGCAGAACAATTTAAAAAAGTCGGAGATATAATAAAGTCGGATAAGGACAGACATTTTGCAATACCTTCAGCGCCGGGCAAGAGATTTAACACAGATGTTAAGGTAACTGATTTACTTTATAAGTGTCAGGAAAAGGCTGTAAATAATGAAGACTTTTCAGAAGAATTTGAAGATATTAAATCAAGATATAATGAAATAATTGAGGGACTTGGCATATCTCTTTCTTTGGAGGAGGAGTTTGCTCTTATTGAGAAAAATCTTAAAGAAAAAGCAGGGAAGGACTATGCGGCTTCCAGAGGTGAATATCTTAACGGAATTATTATGGCAAACTACCTTGATTTTACCTTCGTAGATGCTGCTACTGTATTGTTTTTCAACAAAGAGGGTGTCTTTGATTCCGAAAAAACCAATGAAGTCCTCGGAAAGAAGCTTAAAAAGGTTGAATATGCGGTAATCCCAGGGTTTTATGGCTCCTTACCGGACGGTACTATAAAGACTTTCTCAAGAGGCGGCTCGGATATTACCGGGGCTATTGTTGCAAGGGCTATTAAGGCTGATATTTATGAGAATTGGACTGATGTTTCAGGCTTCCTGGTTGCAGATCCGAGAATAATTTATAATCCTGAACCTATTGATATTATTACATACAAAGAGCTGCGTGAGCTTTCATATATGGGAGCTTCTGTTTTGCACGAAGACTCTATCTTCCCTGTAAGAAAGGCGGGTATTCCGGTAAATATCAAGAATACTAATGCTCCTGAAGATCCGGGAAGTTGGATAGTTGAAAGTACGGGACAAAAATCTAAATATGTCATTACGGGCATTGCCGGAAGAAAGGGATTTTCCGCCATCAATATAGATAAAGATATGATGAATGTTGAGGTCGGCTTCGGAAGGAAGGTTTTACAGGCATTTGAAGAAAATGATATTTCATTTGAGCATATGCCGTCCGGTATAGATACCATGACACTTTTTGTAGAGCAGAAAGCCTTCGAGCCTAAGGAACAGCTTGTAATTTCTGCTATTCATAAACTTGCAGAACCTGATTCTATAGAAATAGAGTCCGGTATTGCACTTATCGCTGTAGTAGGCAGGGGAATGAAGTCTGCCAGGGGAACAGCCGGAAGAATATTTGCTGCCCTTGCTCATGCACGAATCAATGTAAGGATGATTGATCAGGGTTCAAGCGAGCTTAATATCATAATCGGAGTAGATAATGATGATTTTGAGTTTGCAATTAAGGCAATTTATGATATATTTGTAGAAGTTCAACTTTAGAATTATACAAGCTTCAAAAAAATTATTTAGAGGGTAAGACAATGGACATAGCAAAGAAAATTGCAGAAGAACTTGGTATTAAGACAGAGCAGGTAAATGCAGTAATAAAGCTTATAGATGAGGGGAATACCATACCTTTTATAGCAAGATACAGAAAAGAGCAGCATGGAGCACTTAATGATGAGGTGCTGCGTAATCTGGATGAAAGGCTCAGATATCTGAATAATCTTGAAGACAGAAAGGCTCAGGTTATAGGGCTTATAGACGAACAGGGAAAACTTACGGAGGAGTTAAAGCTTGCAATAGAGGCAGCAGAGACTTTGGTTTCAGTTGAAGATTTATACAGACCGTACAAGCAAAAGAGAAGAACCAGAGCTACTATAGCTAAGGAAGCAGGGCTTTCGGGACTTGCTGTTATAATTTCGCTTCAGCAGACAGATAAGCCTTTAGAAGAAGAAGCTCTTGCCTATATCAATGAAGAAAAAGGAATTTTAGATACTGATTCTGCAATCAAGGGAGCTATGGACATTATTGCCGAAGAAATATCGGATAATGCCGACTATAGAAAATACATAAGAAATATTACCTTTGAAAAGGGAAATGTAGTTTCAGAAGCAAAAGACAAGGAAGCTGAATCGGTATATGAAACTTATTACAGTTTCAGTGAGCCGGTAAAAAAGATTACGGGTTACAGAATACTTGCAATTAATCGTGGAGAAGCTGAAAAGGTTTTAACAGTAAAAATAGAAGCTCCGGTAGATGAAATATTAGACTACTTATGTAGAAAAGTTATAACCGGAGAAAATAAGAACACCTCAGAAGTGCTTAAGGAGACAGCTATTGATGCCTACACAAGATTAATTGCTCCTTCCATAGAAAATGAAATAAGGGCAGAACTTACAGAAAATGCGGAAGACGGTGCAATTAAAGTATTTGGAAAGAACCTTACACAGCTTCTTATGCAGCCACCAATTTTGGGAAAAAGGGTTCTAGGTTGGGATCCGGCATTTAGAACAGGCTGTAAGTTAGCTGTTATTGATGAAACCGGAAAGGTACTTTATACAACGGTTGTTTACCCTACAGAACCACAGAACAAGGTGGCTGAAACCAAGAAAATAGTAGCGGATTTAATTAAAAAATATGGAATTTCACTGATATCGGTAGGAAACGGCACTGCGTCCAGAGAGTCCGAGAAAATAATTTCGGATATGATTAAGGAGATGCACCTTCCAGTTTCTTATGTAATCGTAAATGAGGCGGGAGCTTCAGTGTATTCAGCAAGTAAGCTCGCTACTGAGGAATTTCCGGAATTTGATGTGGGTCAGAGAAGTGCGGCTTCCATAGCCAGAAGACTTCAGGATCCTCTTGCTGAACTGGTAAAGATAGAGCCAAAGGCTATAGGAGTAGGACAGTATCAGCATGATATGAATAAAAAGAAGCTTGAAGAGGCTCTTGGCGGAGTTGTAGAGGACTGTGTAAACAAGGTTGGAGTAGACCTTAATACAGCCTCAGCACCGCTTCTTTCCTATGTCTCGGGAATAAACGGAACAATAGCAAAGAATATTGTGAGTTTCAGAGAAGAAAACGGAAAGTTTAAGAACAGAAAAGAATTGCTAAAGGTTGCTAAACTCGGTCCTAAGGCATTTCTGCAGTGTGCGGGCTTTATGCGTATTATGGATGGAGACAATCCTCTCGACTCAAGCAGTGTACATCCTGAGTCTTATAAGGCAGCAGAAGATATTCTTAAGGCTTTGGGCTATGATTTATCTGAGCTTAGAGGAGGAATTAAGGGAATCTCTGTTGAAATAAAGAAACATCCGGACTTAACAGCTAAGCTGGATGTAGGGGAGCTTACGCTAAAAGATATTATAAGCGAGCTTGAAAAGCCGGGAAGAGATCCGAGAGCAGACCTTCCTGCTCCTATTCTCCGTACAGATGTTATGGATATGAAAGACCTTAAAGAAGGCATGGTGATGAAGGGAACTGTCCGCAATGTAATTGACTTCGGGGCTTTTGTCGATATCGGAGTACATCAGGATGGATTGGTTCATATTTCGGAGCTGTCAGATAAAAAATTTGTAAAACACCCGCTTGAAGTGGTAAGTGTCGGTGATATAGTTGATGTGAAAGTTATCGGAGTAGATATTCCTAAGAAAAGAATATCTTTAAGTATTAAACAGGCAAAGGGTTAAGAAATGACCGTTTATGATAGTTTTTCAGAAGAAATGACATTTGAAATCGGCAAAAAACTCGGTGAAAAGGCAGATAAGGGAGAGATTATCTGCCTTGAAGGCGACCTCGGAGTAGGTAAAACTGTATTCACAAAAGGCTTTGCCGAGGGGCTTAATATAGAAGAGAACATAGACAGTCCTACATTTACTATAGTACAGGAATATACAGAGGGGAGACTTCCTCTCTATCATTTTGATGTGTACCGAATCGGAGATATTTCGGAAATGGATGAAATAGGCTTTGAGGACTATTTTTTTGGAGAAGGAGTCTGCCTTATAGAATGGGCATCAAGAATAGAGGAATTAATTCCCGAATCCGCAATCCATATTATTATAGAAAAAGATATGTCGAAAGGCTTTGAATACAGAAGGGTAGTGGTAGAAGAATGAAACTTATAGGTATAGATAGTTCGGGCCTGGTAGCCTCTGTTGCGATAGTGGAAGACGAAACTCTTGTAGCTGAATATACCGTAGAGCATAAAAAAACTCATTCAACTACTCTTATGCCTATGCTTGATGAGATAGTAAAAATGTCAGAACTTAATTTGCAGGAAATTGATGCGATTTCTATAGCAGCAGGACCGGGTTCGTTTACCGGGCTTAGGATTGGTTCTGCTACTGCCAAGGGACTTGCTTACAGCTTAAACAAACCAATTGTTCCCGTACCGACACTTGCGGCCCTGGCTTACAATATACAATTTTTTGACGGAATTATCTGTCCGATTATGGATGCCAGAAGAGAACAGGTTTACACCGGACTTTACACCTTCAATGGCGGTGAGTTTACAGAACTTAAAGAACAAAGAGCTTTGTCAGTACAGGATCTTTTAGAAGAGCTTAATAATGAATTTTCCGGAGAAAAAGTGGTTTTTCTGGGAGATGGAGTACCTGTATATAAATCTGTTATAGAGGAAAAGCTTATTAATACTCATTTCTATGCTCCTGCAAATATTTCAAAACAAAGAGCGGGAAGTGTGGCAGTTTTGGGAAAAATGTATTATAATAGAGGTATTACCGAAACGGCAGAAAGCCATGAGCCCGTATATTTAAGGCTTTCTCAGGCAGAAAGAGAAAGAAACGAAAAGAATTCGGAAAACAGAGAATAGCTATGGATGAAGTTGAAATAGTAGAACTTAAAGAAGAATATTGTTCTCAGGTTGCGGAAATAGAAAAGAAAACATTTTCCCTTCCCTGGTCAGAGAAAGCATTTTTAGAATGTATAGAACGTCCTGACAGACATTACTTTTGTGCAGTCTGCAAAGAAGAAGTGTTGGGTTACTGTGGCTATTGGGGAGTGCTTGATGAAGCAGAGATATATAATGTGGCAGTTAAGAAAGACAGCCGTGGCAGAGGCATAGGAAGTCTTTTACTAACAAAACTGATTGATTACGGTAAATCAGATAACAGAAGAAAGTTTCTGTTAGAGGTTAGGTGTGGCAATAAGGCTGCAATCAGTCTGTATAAAAAACTTGGTTTCAAAGAGGATGGTATACGTCCGAACTTTTATGATGAGCCGAAAGAAGATGCCTTACTTATGTCGCTTAAAATCTGATCTACCGATTAGTAAAATTATAAGGAGGATGAATGCTGGATATATGTTTATTAGGTACAGGCGGGATGATGCCGTTGCCTAACAGGTTTCTTACCTCCTTGCTTGCACGTTATAACGGTAACAGTGTACTTATAGACTGTGGTGAAGGAACTCAGGTTGCCATTAAGAAAAAAGGATGGAGTGTTAATCCGATAGGACTTATTTGCATAACTCACTTTCATGGAGATCATGTTGCAGGTATACCGGGACTTTTGCTTTCTATCGGCAATTCAGGGAGAACCGATCCTCTTACTATCTTAGGTCCTAAAGGAATAGAAAAGGTTGTAAAGTCGTTATGCATTATTGCGCCTGAACTTCCTTTTGACGTAAACTTTGTTGAGATTGAAGGAGACGGAGGAGTTTTTGAGTTCTTAGGAATGAAAATAGAGGCTTTTAAGGTCAAACATAATGTGGTTTGTTATGGATATAATATTGTAGTAGAAAGAGCGGGAAGGTTTTTACCCGATAAGGCCAAAGAAAATGATGTTCCGTTAAAATGTTGGAACAGACTTCAAAAGGGAGAGGTTGTAGAGTTTGAAGGAAAAACATATACTCCGGATATGGTTATGGGCGGAGAAAGAAGGGGTCTTAAAGTTACCTATTGTACGGATACAAGACCTGTAACTGTAATTGCTGAAAAAGCAGCCGATGCGGACTTGTTCATCTGTGAAGGAATGTATGGAGACCATGAATCGGATCAGAAAGCAAAAGAAAAGAAGCATATGACTATGTACGAGGCTTGTGAATTAGGTAAAAAGGCTAATCCGAGAAAAATGTGGCTGACTCATTACAGCCCTGCTATGGCTCATCCGGAGATGTATATAAAAGAAGCTAAGGAAATATTTAATAAGGTTAAGCTTGGTAAAGATGGGAAAAGCATAGACTTGATGTTTGATGAAGACGAATAAGGGGGGGAGCTTTATGTATAAAAAAGCACAAAATCCGGTTGTAGTTGTTGCAGTGATGATTGCTCTTGCGGTTTTTATTGTTGGTGGATTTTTTTTGGCCAGAAATATTGGGGAAAAAAACTGGGAAGCCAGAAAAAGTAAAACTGAAGTCGAGAAACTCATAGACCTTGATTTAGATGAAAATTATCCCGGTACTGCCAGAGAAGTGCTTAAAATAAACAATAGGCTTATGAAATGTTATTATAATGAGAAACTTACTGACGAGCAAATTAAGGCTTTGGCTATGCAAAACCAAAAATTGTTTGATGAAGAATTGCTGAAAAGAAATCCTTATGATGCATATGTGGAAAGACTGAAAAAAGATATAGAAGGATACAAGAAATCCAAGACTACTATAATAAACATTGGGGTACAGGAACTTTCGGATGCTGAAAAAGAAGAGAGAGGCGGTTATAAATTCTGTAATCTTTTAGTGTCTTTTTTCCTTAAGGAAGGAAATGGGCATAAGAAAACCAATCATAAATATTATTTAAGAGAAGATGAAAAAGGAAGATGGAAGATTCTTTTTTGGGAAGTAACCACAAAAACCTTCTAAATTTAAATTCAAATATGACAGCCTCGCATAGATGGGATTCTCTGTGAGGCTGATTTGATTTTAGCAGGTAATGAGAAACGGTAAGATGTTATGATAGAATAATGAAATAAAGGAATGAGGAAATATATGAATATATTGGCTATTGAATCATCTTGTGATGAAACTGCCGCAGCAATAGTAAGAGATGGCAGAAACGTTCTTTCTAATATAATATCATCGCAGATAGATATACATAAGCTTTATGGAGGAGTAGTGCCTGAGATTGCCTCCAGAAAGCATATTGAAAAAGTAATTCAGGTAATTGACGAGGCTCTATGTGAAGCTAAACTTACAATGGAAGAAGTAGATGCAGTAGCGGTAACCTATGGTCCCGGTTTGGTTGGGGCATTGTTGGTCGGAGTTTCCGCAGCCAAAGCCATAGCTTTTGCACATAATAAACCGCTTATCGGAGTACATCATATAGAAGGTCATATTTCTGCGAACTACATTGAAAATAAAGAATTAGAGCCACCGTTTTTATGCTTGGTTGTATCCGGAGGTCATACTAATCTGGTAATAGTCAAAGACTACGGAGAATATGAAGTGTTGGGTAAAACAAGGGATGATGCTGCGGGAGAAGCCTTTGACAAAGTAGCGAGAGCCATAGGACTTGGATATCCCGGCGGACCTAAGATTCAGAAAATATCAGAAGAGGGAAATAAAGAAGCAATAGCTTTTCCTAGGGCAAAGGTGGTAGATAATCCTTTTGATTTCAGCTTCAGCGGAGTAAAATCGGCGGTTCTTAATTATTTAAACTCCTGTGAAATGAAGGGTGAAGAGGTAAACAGGGCTGATGTTGCCGCATCTTTTCAGGAAGCGGTGGTTGATGTTCTTGTAAGTCATACTATAGAAGGTGCTAAGAGACTTGGGTTTAATAAGATTGCAATGGCCGGTGGAGTAGCATCTAATACAGCCTTGAGAACCGGAATGAAGGAAGAATGTGAAAAACGAGGGTTTAGTTTATATTATCCTTCTCCTGTTTTATGTACTGACAATGCTGCTATGATAGGAGCGGCGGCTTATTATGATTATAAAAAGGGGTTAATATCAGACTTAACCTTAAATGCAGTACCTAGTCTTAAATTGGGACAAAGATAGTAATATTAACCCAAATTATTTACGAAACATCTTGTGAAATATCACCTATAGTCATATATAGAAATCAGTTTATCCTACCGTTCTATGTGGAGTAAGAGATATATGCACATGGCGTGAATAATTGGTGATAAATTTGTCTTGACATAGATAAAAGGCTATAAATGAAAAAGTTTAAAATTCTTGTTGACAATATAATACTAATATGATAAACTAATTGAGCTGTCGCAGTTGAAGACAGTCACTGGAGAGGTGTCTGAGTGGTTTAAAGAGCCGGTCTTGAAAACCGGTGATCCTGAAAGGGACCGTGGGTTCGAATCCCACCTTCTCCGCTTCATATGGTTTATGTGTAAGCCTTGGAGAAATACCCAAGAGGCTGAAGGGGCTCCCCTGGAAAGGGAGTAGGTCGTTAGTAGCGGCGCCAGGGTTCAAATCCCTGTTTCTCCGTTGATTTTGCGAAAAAACTTAAAATAAGTTCTTGACAAAGGCAAAATCGTATGATAGAATATCTGAGCTGAATCGCTGATAGGTGATGAGGCAAAATGAACTTTGATAATTAAATAGTGAGACAATCTTGAAAATTCAAAACGAACGCATACAGGTAGTAATATCTGTATAACCTTGACATTAAATTCTTAATGAATACAAGTCACAGACGAAGTATGAATTTAGAATTTAAGTCGTTCTTTCGAAGCTTAGCGAGAAAGAACATCCTTATAAAACAGTAAAAATTATCAACTTTAGCCAGTTGATAACGGAATGAGCAAAGATTAAAGTCAGCTCATTCTGACGAAGGCCAAACACTTTTTATGAGAGTTTGATCCTGGCTCAGGATGAACGCTGGCGGCGTGCCTAACACATGCAAGTCGAACGGAGATTACGGACGGAAGTTTTCGGATGGAAGACTGTAATTCTTAGTGGCGGACGGGTGAGTAACGCGTGGGCAACCTGCCCTATACAGGGGGATAGCAGCTGGAAACGGCTGGTAAGACCGCATAAGTCGGTTAAATCGCATGATTTGATCGGGAAATGAGCAATCAGGTATAGGATGGGCCCGCGTCCGATTAGCCAGTTGGCAGGGTAAAAGCCT
>NZ_KI535369.1:1732-447361 GCF_000160035.2 Catonella morbi ATCC 51271 | reverse complement strand
ATGCAGAATATGCAGATTGCAAATATATCCGACATGGCATATGTGTCACAATATACCGGTTCCAAAGCACTGACAGCACTGGAAGGAGTTTTCGCCCTTGGTCTTGACCGTAAAAATTTTCTACCGAAAGACCTTAATAAAAAATGTCGTAAAAAATTTTAAGATAAGCTTTGGATACAACATTTTTACAGCACTTAAAAAGGCGTAATATCCTTTAATTTTCAAGGGTTTACGCCTTTTAATATTTTTTAACTGTCGAAAACGGGATTATAATAAAATTTCTAAAAACTTTGTTTACGATTATTTTACTTTTCTTTCAAATTATTTTGTTTCTGAAATTTAATTTAGATTTTTCTATAAATATTTTGACATTTCTTTCACTTATTTGTGTTTTTTCACACACTATTGACAACAAAAACCGCCTATTATATGATAATTTAGTATAAAGATACAAGTGTCAAAAGTATAAAAATTCGATGCAAGCTTGCTTGCAAGAGAATTTATTATCTTTTGACATCGTATAAAACATTTGCAAAACATCAAGTAATCACATAATTAAATCGCCTGTCCGGGAAATCTGTGGTATATGGCATGAATAATTAGAATCTGGTACAGGCAAAGAAGGAGAACTGATATGAATACAGAACGCCCAAACATTGTTTTTATTTTATCCGATGACCAGGGAATGTGGTCTATGGGTTGTGCGGGAAATGATGAAATAATAACTCCGAATATGGACAGGCTGGCAAAGGAAGGAATGTTGTTTAACAACTTCTTCTGTGCCTCCCCTGTCTGCTCACCTGCAAGAGCTTCTTTACTTACGGGAAGAATCCCGTCTCAACATGGGGTGCATGACTGGCTTAGAGATGATAATAAAAAGCAGGGAGATATTGAATACTTAAAAGGTATGAAGGCATATACAGAAGTTTTGGCAGAAAACGGCTATGTATGCGGTCTATCAGGTAAATGGCATATGGGCAACAGTGCTGTACCTCAAAAAGGCTTCTCTCACTGGTTTGCTCACAAGTCAGGAGGAGGTCCTTATTATAATGCTCCGCTTATTAAAAACGGAGAGCTTTACAGGGAACCACGCTATGTAACCGATGTAATAACAGATGATGCGATAGAGTTTATAGAAGAACAGGCGGGCAAACAGCCATTTTATCTGACTGTGGGCTATACAGCGCCGCATTCTCCATGGCTAAATAACCATCCGAAGGAATATACTGATTTGTATAAAGACTGCCCTTTTAATTCCATTCCAAAGGAAAAAGAACATCCTGACAGCATTTATTTAACCAAAGAAGTATCAAAAGATGTGCGTGCCAACCTGATAGGATATTTTGCCGCAGTTACTGCTATGGATGCAAACATAGGAAGAATAATAGATAAGATTGAAGATTTAGGTATCAGAGAAAATACCCTGATAATATTTACAAGTGATAACGGCTTTAGCTGTGGGCATCATGGCTTCTGGGGTAAGGGAAACGGTACTTTTCCGATTAATATGTATGACAGCTCTGTTAAAGTGCCTTTCATAGCCTCACAGCCGGGTGTTATTCCTGAAAATAAAGTATGTGATTCTCTTGTTTCAGCCTATGATTTTATGCCTACCTTATTAAACTATATAGGAATCAAAGATTATGAAGATGACAGTCTTCCGGGAAGAAGCTTTGCAAATGCCTTGAAAGGTCTTCTATATGAGCAGGATGATAAAATCGTAGTGCTTGACGAATATGGTCCAAACCGTATGATACGAAGTAAAGAATTTAAGTACATCAAACGCTATCCTTACGGACCTGACGAAATGTATGACTTGATAAATGATCCTGATGAACGAAACAACCTGCTCTTACAGGATAATCACAGTGAAAAAGCCGCTGAACTAAGATATGAGCTTGAAACTTGGTTTAATAAATATGTTAATCCTGAGATTGATGGTGCAAAGGAAGCGGTTTACGGTTCCGGACAGATTAATCTTGCCGGGCTTTGGGCAAAGGGGGAAGTATCTCATAGTTGTGATGATTATATTAAAGAATCTCCAAATTATAAGCCCTATAAGTTAACCTAGATTCCTCATAAAATTTAGGGCTTAAAGCAGGTTATTTATGAAAAATATAAAACTTAAAAAGATATTTCCAAATAAAATCAGGAATCAGTTATTTGCAGTATATATTTTAACAATTACTGCGATAATTATAATTATTTCAACAGTCTTGATAGCACTTTTAAGCAATCTTATGATAGATAAGATTGGTGCTTCAAGACTGGATCTTTTAAAACAGATCGGAGAAAGAGCCAATGCCATTAAAAACAGCAGTATTACCATTTCCAATCTTTACAAGCTAAATACCTCACTTATCTCTGCACTGGATGGCAGGCTTGATGACAGGGAAGAGAAAAAGCTCAAAGTAAAGCTTGATGATATGAAGAAAAATCTTGATGTGGTATTCAGCGAAGTAGGTATAGCATTTGATGTGGTAGTAATCGGAGATAACGGTTTTTCATATTCCTCACAGGCAGGAGATAATTACGATTTTGCTTCTCTTAAAAATCAATTATGGTATAAGACGATTTATGGCAAAGATGATGATATAACCTTTATCAGCAGCTTTAAGGATAATTTCGGTTCAAAAAAGAAACAGTATGTTTTCAGTGCTTCCAGACGAATTTTAGATGCTGAAGGACATGAAATAGCCACTTTATTAATAAATATTGACGAGGTCTATCTCTCTGATATCTACAAGTCTGCATTGAACGGTACTAATATCATCTATATAATTGACATTAACGGTAATATCATATCGCATACAGATAAAAATATGAGGGGAATGAATTTCATCAATGTAGAAAATTTTAAAAAACTTTATGGTGAAAATGAGTTCCGAATTACCAAAAAGTCTAGCGGTAAATACCTTATTTCAAACTATCATGATACACAGACAGGTTGGACAATAATAGAAGAAATGCCTGCCTCCTTTGTATTTTCTGATGTTTACAGAGCCTATATTATTATATTTATAATAATGGGAATTTGCTTTTTCATTGCACTCATTATCTCTTACCTTGTTGCAAGGAAGGTATCAAAGCCTTTACTTAAGCTATGTGACTCTCTAAATCAGGTAAAAGAAGGAAATTTTGATGTTGTAAGCGATGTAAAAGGCTATGATGAGATTAATCTGCTTAAAAATAGTTTTAACAGCATGGCGCAGGAAATAAAAAAATTACTGGAAGACATAAAAATTAAAGAGGCGTATAAACGCCGTATAGAAAATGATTTGTTAAAAGCACAGATTAACCCTCATTTTTTATACAATACCTTGTTTTCTATCAAATGCCTTGTAGAAACCGGACAGCCCGAAGATGTAATCAAGATGATAAGTGCATTTATAGACTTCCTTAAAATGACATTAAGGCAGGATGCAGACCTTATATACCTAAGTGAAGAATTTGCAATTACGGAAAAATATTTAATTTTACAGCAAATCCGCTATGGAGATATGCTAAGTTTTGAATTTGAACCTGATGAGGAAACCAGGGATTGTATGGTTCCTGCTCTGATTCTTCAACCTATAGTTGAAAACGCAATTTTTCATGGCATAGAAGCTAAAAATGAAATGGGAATCATCATAATTACTTCTAAAATACAAAATGAAAAGCTGATTATCTCTGTCAGTGATGATGGCATAGGTATGAACAGTGAAGTCTTGGAACAGGTTATTAGTAAGTGCAATAAAAAAGAATATACAAGAAATGAATCCATTGGAATCGCCAATGTTTCAGGTCGTATCAAAGTTGACTTTGGTGATGAATACGGACTAAATATAGAAAGTGAACCTGATATCGGTACCACAGTCACTCTGGAACTGCCGGCTATCAGTAAAAAGACAAGGATTAGTGACAATGAAAATTTTAATTGCAGATGATGAAAGATTGATTTGTGAATGGTTGCAGTTTTGCATTAAAGAAAACCCCGAATATGAGATTGTCGGAGTTGCAAACAACGGAGAACAGGCATTAAAAATATACAAAGAAACAGAGCCTGATCTGGTACTTACCGATATTAAAATGCCGGTTATGGACGGTCTTAGGCTATTAAAAGAAATTAAGAAAATTAATAGCTCTACCTTTGTAATACTCTTAACCGCATTTTCTGAATTTGATTATGTGCGTGAGGCAATGCGTGAAAATGCTGATGAATACATTTTAAAAACTGAGATAAGCAAACAGTCCTTTCAGGAAATGCTTGCCGCTACCGCTGCTAAAATAAAAGAAAAAAACAGGCAAAACGAAGATGATATGTCCTACAACGGGCACAAACACTCTATTGTAAGAAATATACTGATTAGCGGAAAGCCAATTACAGAAGATGATATCAGCCTCCTAAGAGAGTATAACATAAAATGGCGTGATTCCGGATTGTTTGCTCTAGCTGTATGGAAAAGAAAACTCTTTGATAATTTTACAGTACCAAAACAGGAAAATATAGTGCATGTAATAGGCATAGAATATGATGAGTTTGTCTACGTTTTAATCGGTAATCTTTCAAGAAATCTAAGTGAACTTGAAAAGCTGAACTGCCTGCAGGAATACGCTAATAAAATTATAAACGAAAATAATTGTATGGCAGGTATCAGCAATATTACAGAGAGTTTAGTTAATGTAAGTGAAGCGGCAGAAGAAGCTGTAAATGCCTTATCTCTTGGCTTCTATAAAGAACAGGTAAAGCTGTACCGCCCACTTCTTTCCAATAAGCAACAAGGCGAAGAGAACGAAAAATCTGGCATGGAATTAAAACAGATTTATCAGGACTTTTATTCAGCCTCAGGAAAAGAGCAATATCTACAACTTGAAAAAATCTTAGATTATATTGAATCAAACAACGTTCTACAAATTAAATATATAAAAATGCTCTGCAAAGAATGTCTTGATGTAATATATTTACGATATGTAAATGATAATACTGCATTTACTAAAGACGCTTTAAATCAGGCAAAATCAGGCATTGATGAAACAGTGCACTTTTCTAAAATGAAGCGTATCTCTTTAGAATACGCCGGTGCAAATATACCCGACAATGAAATTAACGAAAAGGAGCTTTCCCAAAGAATATTTAAAGCTGTAGTGTTTATCCAACAGCATTATAATGAGCCAATCAGCTTAGAGCAGATTGCTCAGGAGGCTAATTTAAACCCTGAATACCTTTCCAGAGTGTTTAAAGAGGAAACCGGCTACAATTACAGTGCGTTTTTATCTAATATAAGATTAAAAAAGGCTGAATATTTATTGATTAATACTGTTGAAAAAGTCCAAAATATAGCTGAAATGGTGGGATATTCCAATGTCAGTTATTTTTCCACGATATTTAAGAAGAAGTATGGAGTAAATCCTTACGAATTCAGGCGTAATAATGCAGGGAAGTATGCTGGTGGGGAAAGAAAATAGGTTGAAAAGAAAAGGAGCATTTAGATTATAATATCATAATGCTCCTATCTAAACATGTGGATTTTATTTATTTTCTTTGCTAATCTGAAGGTTATTTTAATAATTTTTTCCTACGCAGCCGCATCCTTATTTACTTTCTCAATAGCCTGTCTTATCCCCTGCCATAAACTCAAATCAGCAAAAATATCCCTGTATTTATTATAAATAGACCTATGGGCTTCATCACAGATCACCAAGTCGAAATGTCCACAGGTAAATAACTTGACTTCATTATCCTTTACTTCATCAATGCAGTTCATCATTGTCTGGTAGGTAGAGAAAGCACAGTGTGCAGTGTAATTATCTTTTTCTTCTACAAGATTAGTACAGGATAAATTTGGCAACATATTTACAAAATTCTTTTTTATATTATTTACAACAAATTTCTGCAAGAGATAACTTATACTAGATTCCATATCTATTTTTGATGTTCAATAACCCAATCCAGCAATTCTTCATAGTTCTTTTTACCAGCTACCACATCAAGAATTGTCTCGTATAACTCTTTTTGAGTATACGAAAACTCTATCCATTTAATGCAAGAAAAACCAGCATTGTATGAACTCCTATCCTTTTATTACCACTCTTGTGTCAAGTATGGGATACATTTTTCGTAAGCACCTCATAAAAAGGAGTCTTATAAGCATACTAAGTCTATTATAAATATACACCTTTCCATATAAAGTAAGGATTTTTCAGAAAATCTACTAATTCCTCAGGTGATACTTTATCATTTTTTCTAAGATATTTGATAATATCTTTTTCTCCATCCCTTATTGTAATTTTTCCATAATTGAATAATACATTTAATGCGCTCATATCTGTAATATAAATATTTTCAATACATTCTCCTGAACGATAAAAACTGTTTGATACATAAAATTTAATTATTTTATATTTACTTAAATCCTCTATTTCGTAAAACTCTAATACCTTTTGTGGATTTTGTTCAAAGTATTCTTCTACATATTTCAACTGCTTTAACACCTTATTTAACTTTCTGTCATAATTCACATACTCTCTCTTTTCTAAAGGCATTGATTTATTTTTTAATTGTGCACAAAAAATATATTTGCCTTTAATTGCCAATATATCTATATCACCTATATGTCCTTCAGCCGTTGTAAAATTCAACTGAGCTTTTCTTGGATTATATACTTTAAAATCATGTTTCTCAAGCATCAACTTTAAATTATCTTCAAAAATATCACCTTGTTTAAAATCTATCTCTAATTTATTTATATGTTCAATAAATACTCTTCCAAAATTTGTTGACATTATAAGCGAAGGCGAGATTGTATAAGTATCACGAATTTTTATAAGAGGACAACAAAATATATCTTTAACTTCATATGAACCAAAAGTATAAAAGTCAATTATTTCATCAATCACATCACTTACAATCACTTTATCAAAACAATAAAAACAAATAGCTTTAATAATTGTATTTAACTCTTTTTTATCTATGTTTATAGCAGATGTAATTGAATGCTTTTGCTTTTGGGCAAAAAATAATTCTTCTCCTAGATAATAATAATTAGCTAATCCCAAAATTGCCATACGAAAATAAAGCAAATCTTTAAAAGTAAATTTCATTTTTTTCCCATATATCACAACATTATCTATAAGTTTATTCACATCAATATAATTGTCTAACAGAATATGTTCTGTAAAGTTCAAAGAATCAGTTATAATAGTTTTGATAATAGTTAGAAATTCTTTTGATAAAAGATCCATTTTAATTTTAAAAGCATTATCACCAAATTCAATATAACAACTAATGCTTTCTTTTTGCAAGATTGTGAGATTTTCTAAATTATTTTTTATATTTTTAAATAACTGATTATGATCATACTTCCTTTGTCTTAATTTCGGCAAATCAAATTTAACTACTCTATCATACGGATATTTTATATGAAACTCTTCTGTTTTAAAATTGTAGTCAATAACATTTACTTCTTTAGACCTCACCATTTCCAATAAATCATCTGTACAATTTAATTTACACATAACATTAATAAAATCGCACTTACTTAATTTTTCAATAACTTTTATATAATCTAGCGTCTTCAGAACATCAGAAAATTCATGTTTTTCAGTATAAATTTTTGCCATAACTCTATTTAAACTATTTATCGCCATTTCTATGTTAGTCTGATTAACAATCACTATCTTTTCCATTATTTTTTTGTCTGTATGTTCCGTTAACCTTTTGTTTAAATCATGTATAAAATTTTCATATTGGCACACAATTCCAAATACCACACATACTATACTTTCTTCTTTACAAATCTTAAAATCTCTTTCCTCCTTTTCCAACAGAGACGCAAAAACTTCATTTATAATACTAATTTGATATATATAGCTTTCTAACTCCGGAAAAGACTCTGCTATCCTTTTAGATAAGGGCTTAATAAATTTTTCATTGTATTCTTTATCCGAGGTTTTACATACTAGAATGTCTTTATATAAAACCAAATTTTCAATTTTTTCTCTTTCGAAACTATATAGTTTTTTCATGACGGTCTCGATACTGTCATCATAATTTTTATTCGATATAATCTCGTCCAAATTCAACATACAATACACCTCCTACATAAAAGCAGATATCCAATACTTAATTCGCGTGCAATATTCTTATGTTCATAATTTATATTTATACCCCCTTCATCACGAGAAACTCCTCAAACATACAATGATTTTTTATAAGCCCATACCCTAGTCTTGCAGCTTTTGCTTGAATTGTAGGATACAACTCATCTCCTCCAAAGGATTGAAAAGGAGCTTCAAGTGCTGATTCTAAAAGGCTGAAATCTCTAACTCCATCTTTACCGCCGGTTTCTTGTATAAGTTGAGAATGTAGCATAAGAATCTGCTCCTTACTTAGTTTTCTCATTTAGCCAATACCGCATACGCTTCCTTATTCTGTGCTATAAGCTTCTTTGAGATACTGAGTACATCATCATCAGATGCAATAATATCAACGTTAGCTTTACTGAAATCAATAATAAGATATCTTGGTACATTGTTTTTTAATATTACAGCTGAACCCTTCTCGTCTACAAGTCTCGCTACTTTTGAAAAATTCTGATTCGCTTCAGAAATGGAAACCATTGTATTTGTATCTATAGTCATGTATAAACCTCCCTCTTTTTCTATAGTATATATAAATATTAGGATAATTTCAACCTAATTATGAGTTCACTTATTCAAGGCATATACTTCTGATGTGCAGTTTTTACATTATTCTGATTTACCATAGACAATACACTCCCTGCCTTCAAAATCAATATCATCTGAGTAATCGGTAAATACTCAGACATTTCATTCAATACAACTACTATTTTTTCTTCCATGCTGGTATCTCCTTCATCTACCAACATCCTTCAACCATAATTTTTTTATAAGAACTTTCTTACCAATTTAGACACTTCTTCTTTATTTTTACTTGATAACAATCTTTCATAGAAAAAACTGTTTATTTGTCTGTCAAGTTGCCTTGTACTCCAATTAGATTTTATAGCTTCTTCTAAATAAAAGTTTCTTGCCTTTTAATTTTCCACACGCATCAAACTGCGGTAATATGTCCAACTCAATTCGCTACGCAGTGCGTAGCCATTTGGGAAAATAATATAAAATTGTCTCATATTCTTAAGATTTGCAACTGTAAAGCCTTTCCCAAAATCTTTAGTCATCTGTTTAGATAACTCTTCAAGCAATCCCTGTCCATATTCTGCTGTATCTTTACCGCCTTGTTCTTCAATAATCTTCTTACCTATATTCCAATATGCCTGAACCATTGCAAAATTAGCGGTATTATAAACTTTATTCCTTGCGTTTACTAAAATACTTTTTATCTCATTATAAAAATCATTTTTTATCCCCTCACCTCCCCGGTTTATCGTCAAAATTCTTTCTATCATAGATAATCTATGCAAAATATTTTTGCATTAATGAGTCAAATAAAACCTGTGTTTCATCAAGTGCTTTCTGCACTGCAACTTTGAATTTGCAAATAACAAAGCTGATATTTTAATATGATTTTTCAATTTACAGCTTCGAATGATTGATTTCTAAGCGAGCGCATTAGGTTTTTCGCAGAAAAACCGGAGCGAATCTGAAATGCTATCATTCGAAGCGTTAACTTTGTTAAATTGCAAATCCACAATTTCCTTCTTAGGAACCATAAATGACTTGTCTGTACGTTTTCTGTCTGACTCTTTATCTAAATTTTTAAATCTCTGAATTATATCAGGAATATCATTATCTGCTACAGGAGAACGCTTATCATCCAAGCTGAAACCATCTGCTGTCATATCATAAAACCATAGATTATCCGTGCCACCATGTTCTGTCTTGGTAAAGATAAGAATAGCTGTTGAAACTCCTGTATATAGCTTAAACACACCGGAAGGCATAGAAATAACAGCAACCAACCTTTGATTTTCCACAATTTCTTTTCTTATATCCTTATGTGCCTTAGATGAGCCAAAAAGTACTCCGTCAGGTACAATACAGGCACAACGCTCGCCTATCTTATGCATACGGATAAATAAAGTTAAAAACAAAAGCTCTGTTTTCTTTGTTTTACATACTTTCAGCAAATCCCCCGAAACCGAATCTGCATCAAGACTTCCCTTAAATGGCGGATTGGCAAGCACCAGCGAATATTTGTCTTTATCAGAGTTCCTGTCTGACAAACTATCCCTATATTCAATAAACGGATTATCAATTCCATGTGTCATCATATTCATCGCATCGATACGGAGCATGGTTCTGTCCATATCATAACCATAAAACATATGATTCATATAATGCTCTTTTTTCTGCCTGTTATAGAAAATTTCTTCCTTCCTGTTTTCTTTTAAATATTCTCCGGCTGCAACCAAAAATCCTGATGTTTCCTCGCGTGTCAATCTAATGACACTATTTTCTTTGGAATTATCTGGATACATTTCTGTTACCTCTTAGGATTCCCTCTCAGCGATCCCTTTCTGTGCATTTTTTTGCTTTAGCCAAACTTCGATGATATCCCTTTCTACTAAGGTTAAGTGTTTGCCTTTTTCTTTCTCTATTATAATTAGTTTGCATCGGTTACCTTCCGTTATTATTGTTTTGTAGCAAATCCAATTATAGCACAGACAATAACTCGATACTTTTTTATTATCTTTTAAGTGTACACTTTATTTTTAACTTATAATCCTTTTTGCTCCCTATAATGCAATCTTCTCCGTCCCGCTTTTCTGAACTTGTAGAGAGAAAACCGAGAAAAGAGTACTGCCTCTAAACTCCATCCGATCAGGCAAGAAGATCATCAAATTCGCACACTCAATTCATGACATCTGTTCCGTTGTCATTTCAATCCGGCATTTTTGTATCAATTATCCTTTACATTATATGGAGTGTAGATCTTGTTCAATAATTCCGACTCGACTCGTTTATAATCTGTTGTCTGATAGAAATAGAGGCTGACAATCTTACCTCTTTCAAAGAGCCCAAGGACAGCTTTATTCATCTTGCAGTTTGTACTCTGTCCACCTACATAGCAGTTACGAGGTGAGATATTTCCATATCCGGCATTAAAACGTTGTCTTAAATTGGCAGTTTCTCCGATATAGATAATCTGACCGTCCACAACCCATAGATAAACACCTGCGCCGCCATCCGCTTCAATGCGGAATCGACAAAAATTACCTTTTCCATAATGTAGTAATTCCACGCTTCCTTTGTTTTCATACGCATCTTGTGGTCTGTACTTTATCACATTGCCATCCTTATTGCGATCAGGGATCAGATCCTGAATAAATGTAAAGGTGTATCCGCAAACATTCATTGTGCTTTCGGCGGATACGGCTTTTCCATAAACCTTTCCATCATTAACGAACACACCGCAAACTTCAGCGGAAAGAGCTTTCTTTGCTGCCGACTTCCCCTTTTTTGAAAAGACAGCTATGTCTGCACCGAGGTTTACCTCTTCAACTTTATATCCTGCATCCAGCCACGCATATGCTTGTGAGTGTCCTCCGTTTGCCCACCATTCCTTATATGTATAAGCACTGTGAGGCAAAGTCTGCCCCAATAGATTTTCAATCTCTGAAAAAGTAAGTCGAACGAAGTCTTTCTCCGAAGAAACCAGAAATTGATTCAGCGGATCGTATTTTCCCATTTTTATTCTCCTTCGCATATTAAAAAATATTGTCCATCTATATTCTTTATTTTTTTCAGCCCAAGTAAGTATTTGTCATAATCAGACATAAACAATTTATTTTGACTCACTAACTATATTTCAATGCTCGTTTTTCAATCTTAATGTCCCTTTAGAAGTTCGCTTACCCGTTCAGTTTTATCAATTCAATGTCCGCTTATCAGTCTTCAATGTTCATTTTTTTATATTTCTGCATCCTACTGTTCGGCTTAGCAGGTATCGTCATTTCAATCTTCCCTGCCTCAAGCAAAGGCTTAATATATTTTTCTGAAAAGTTTCTCCTACCGGCCAGTCCCATAAATTCTTGCATTTCTTTCCTGCTACGAGGTATGGAACAAAATTGAATAAGATCTTGTATCGTGACTTGCTCCTTTACTTGCTCCTTATCTTGTTCCCTTGAATCAACTTCTATAGTCGGCCAAATCGTAGCTGTTGCAGCTTCGGATAGAGAAAAAATAGTCGTAAAGACATCCGCCTTTATAAAGACAGGCTCTCCACCGGAGTACATCTTCGTCTATTTGTTGCTGTTTCACATGCTGCTTCCAAGCTCGTCAGCAAGTCCGATTTCTCGGAACACTTTTGATATCGGCGGATTTTTTGCGAATGATCTGAATGTTTTCAGATTCAGGTTTCCGTGCCCGTGCGCAAGATTCGCATTTTCTGTTGTGATCTTATCTCGCTCAATGACGAGTTTCGGTACATACCCGCTAGAAAAATCACGGTGTATGAGCAGGTTTGAAATGATTTCACGCAGAATTTTATCTCTGGCACTTACCCTCTGGACACCATCCAGTGTAAACACATCATTCAGATGCTTCTTCCCAAATTCCATCAGACGGTCATAGCTTTCAATCAGATTTGTGATCACCACATCCCTGTCATCATAACGATCAATATTGAACACTCTGAAAATAACTTCACTTAATGACATCTATCTCGGTAACTCAACTATCACACTATTTGATCCCAGCCACCATAGATAAGTTACAGCAGCGTGATTATCCACTCTACCTCTTGAAACTGCCTAAAGCAGAAAAACGCCTGAAATCAAGAGCTTTCGTATCTATCACCCTTTGACCCTTGGCATCAATACCACCGTCTCAACATGGCTCGTTGGTAAAGCCGAGGTAATATAGCAGTTGGCTATAACAGGTAACTATGCCGTTTTTATGATTATTCAATTAACTAATCATAAATCCCTTTTCCCAAGCAACACTTTTTATATTTTTTACCACTGCCGCAGGGACAAGAATCATTTCTACCAATTTTCTTTTTTTTATGAATCGTTTGGGTATTTGTAGGAAAATTGTAAGGAATTCCATGTTTTTCAAAATACACCTTATCTACAAGGCTAGGACCATCCGGTGCAAAAAATAACATTGTGTCTTTCTTTCTCGGTATATTGTTCATCAAAAATGACTCAAAAATATCTAGTTCGTCAGATGACATCATTTTAGAATGATTATCGATTCGCCATACTATATAGTCCAAAAAATCTTTATGTGTCTTATTTAAATAAGTTAAAACTTCATATATGTTATCTAAATCATGCCAATTACAAACCCAAGGAAACGGTTGATTATCCTCTTTAACCAAAAGTTCACTAGTATTTACAGCAATATCACCAAATTGATTTAATGTTAACACTAAAGGCAAAATCTTTTTCTTTTGAGTATCAATGATTTTAAACTTTTTGTTCTTATTTTCAAAAAGTTCTATATCACCACGATTTTCAATTAGTTTTTTCAAGATAATCGCCTGTTCATATGCACCACCTATACCCGCATCCGAGTCGAAATGATTTTTTATCCTCCTAAAGCTTTTTTCAGGATTAAAAAAAGGCTCTCTAACCTTAGAAGCTTTCACTTCTGCAATCAATATATAATCATCTATTTCAACTAATAAATCATGTTCTTTTGTTCCTCGTTCTTCACATACACTTTGATGTATCTTAGCTTTATCTCCAAATATTTTTTCAAAAAGTTCACAAAATAATTTTTCAACTACTTCTGCTTTTTTCTTTTTGTATTTGTCAGCAAACGAATTCGTATTCTTTTCCAAGATATCAGTTACATAAGCAAATATAGCGTTAAGCACAAAATTGGGAAGTACAACAAATAGTAATGCATTTTTCTCAATACGGCACAATGGTTTTTCTTCAAAAGGATTATTACCATTATAATAAGAAAAATCCCTTTCTTCTCGTTGTAAACTAAATGTATCAACAAGAATCTGTGCTTTCGTTTCTCCAAATATTTCACAAACACTTTCAATCGAAATAGAATTTAAGTTATCTGCAGCACTCTGTAATTTCTGACTTACCTCTCCTCTCCCATATTCAAGCATTCTGGCATATTCTTCTTCGATATTCGGCGAATTAGGATTTAATGATTGCAAAAAATTCTCTATCTCTTCGTATATTTTTGAAGTAGCATTTTTTGAATTTTCAACCTCATCATATACTAGTTGATAAAAAGAAATGTAATCTTCTAATTCCAGCCCTGTAAGTTTCTGTAATTCGCCATTAAAGTCACCATACAATTTTCTCATCAGTTCTATCGTCTGTTCAGGATATCTTAAAATTCCCATGTCAAAATACGACGTAAAAGCTTTCATAGAAACCATGCTTTGATGAGCCAGTTCACTCTCAGCGTGCATTCCCGCCTCAAAGAAATTCTTAAAATAATCAAATGTTATATTTTGAATATCACTCTCAATACTCTCAAACCATTTTTCATCATGTTTGTTCCCAGTGCTTTTATCCTCTGTACTCATAAGTAATCCAGCAAGATAGATTAGCTGTCTTTGTGGAGACATTAATTCTGTCTTTGCAAATATATCTGCTTGTCTCGCAATATCCGCCCCATTCTGCCCAAATACCAAAAAGCGAGTACTAATCATCCTCAAAAGGTCTATAGTATCAATTTTTTCTAATTTTAATTTTAAATCTTTTATTTTTGCTTCCATTATCACACCCCACTTAGTTTATTTTGCAGGTTCCACTATTCTCGCGCCTGCTTTCTTACTGTTGAAAAGGCATAAGTATTGAATATATTATCAATTTTTTTATCTTTATCTCGATTCACCCTATTATGAAGCTAACACTCAAAATTATGCAAGTCAGCACATTACTCAATGGGATGCTGTTAAGCCTTTACCCCACAAGCTGGATCACAGATTACCTCATCAGCAGAAAAATCATTGAATACTGACCATTTTAGCTGAGAACCGGCAATAATTCGGTCTCCGATTTTTATTTCATCTGAAAATATGCTCTGATAGGGCAACCCAAGCATTTCACTCTCTTTTGCCTTTAAATTATCCGACTCATCTAAATCTTGAATAAACATAAGATAAGTAATCTGTTCAATTACCTCTAAAGGATTAACCAAGCCACCTGCAGCAAATATATCCCATAGGCTGTCAATTTTATTTTTCAATTTTCCTGCAATTATCTGATTCTCTTCTTTCCACACATATTTACTAAATACATATTTGCTTCAGCTTAGCTTCTCGCAATTTTCTAAAAAATATCAGTTCTTGCTATTTTACTAAAGTTTAATTTCATCGTCAACGGTTTGAATCTAGCCATTTATACGTCTATGACTAAATTAAAATCATCCTACACACTTTTAAACTTGAAATCTCCTTAAAAATGATGTAGTATTGTATAACACATCATGTAGTTTTGAAAACTACATTAAGGAGGTAAACTATGAAGGTAAAAAATAGAGAAAAAACCAGATTCGGTGTACTGCCGGGAACTATCTCCATTCAGATACGGGAACCCGGCTCTGCCCTTACACATTTTTTTGGCTTGATTCTTTTATGGATTGGAGCCGGTCCGCTTCTGCAAAGGTCTCTGGAACATGGAAGTACTGCCACAGCTTTGTCAATGTTTGTTTTTATTTTGTCTGCCAGTCTGCTCTACGCAGCCAGTACCTTGTATCACTCTGTGGTTTTAGACCTTAAAAAAACGTTAATCTTCCGTAAAATAGACCATATTATGATATCTGTGCTAATTGCGGGAACATATACACCTGTATGCCTTACTGCACTTAAAGGCCCGGTAGGTTATCTTTTGCTGGGAAGTATATGGACATTGGCTCTGGGAGGAATTTTATTAAAAATCTTTTTTGTACATTGCCCTAAATGGCTTTCCTCCACACTTTATGTAGTGATGGGCTGGCTCTGTGTCTTCGCCATGAAACCTTTGTACAGAATTTTACCTCTCTCCGCTTTTTTATGGCTGTTATTCGGTGGCATTGCCTATACCGTAGGTGCAGTTATCTATGCTTTTAAGTTAAAAGCTTTTAACGAAAAACATATTTACTTCGGTTCCCATGAAATCTTTCACGTTTTCATTATGATAGGAACTTTCTGCCATTATATGGTGCTTTATGGTACTTTGGCTTTTTATGTATAATTTACCTCATTTAAAAAGATAGCCCGTACATAATGTAACGAGCTATCTTTCTCTTTAATTAAAAACAGCTTTTCAGTTATTCAATCCCAAATCAGGATTAGTTTCTAACCTTGAAATCACAGACATTTGCTGCATTAGTGATACTATTAGTTTTTATCTAATTTTTCAGGTAGTACCACATAATCGGAGCCATGTGCTATCTTAAACTCCAGTACGCCTTTCTTTAGGATTTTTCCTCCATCATAATTAGTTTCTTCCAATCTGTTCTTCTTCTCATTGTAATAATATACATAGAGTTTTTTATTCTTAGGATAATTAAATCTTTTAGCATCATAGATTTTTATTGTTGCTGCTGTCGGAAGTTTTCCCTTATATGCGAACGAAACCAAAGTTCCATTTTTACCTTTAAGCAATGACTTCAAGGCTTTTACCTTACTTGACGAAACTACCTTTAATGATAAATTTATATCATTAAACTTACTCTTTGATTTTTGCAAATCCTTTCCCGTAAACGACCAGGAATATAGCACTTTCTTATTTTCATCTCTCACTGAAAGGATTACATCAGTTGACTTCTTTGCCGCTTCCTTCAATACAGATTTTTTAACCAATATCTTTGAGAGGGTTGCAAGACCTTTCTTTAACTCATCCTTTTTAATATTGAAGTTAAGCTTTATCTTTTTAATTGAATCAGTCTTCTTTGCCTCATTTGAGTTCTTTTCTGTATTATTCTGTTCTTTTGCCTGGCCTTCAGGAGTCTTATCTTCAGGAATCTGTACTCCCGGAGCCGGAGCTACAGGATTACTTGGATAACTTGGAGGTGTGGCTGTTTTTAATTTTACCTCAGCCACAGAAGTGTCACCGTTTGTACCTTTAGTATTTACAACAAGGTGAATCTTGCCGTTCTTTTCAGAAACAGCTACATTAGTGTCTGCACTTACAAGCTTACCAAATTCTTTGTCTATTTCTACTTCGATTGTTTCAGTGTTCTTCATTGTTGGATCAGATACACCGATTTCTAAGTTATCTCCTGTCTGCTTTACAATTACAGATGCCTTCTTATTACAGGTTATTCCGCTTACGCTAACTGTTTTATCCTGCCAGAAGTTTGCACCGATTACATTCTTACTCTTATACCTTACAGCCTGTACATCGGTGGTATTCGCTAAGATTTCCACAGTTGGATTCTTCTCGTATTCCTTCATCTCTTCCACAGTCTTGCCCGGAAGCATAACATAAGAATACTCTGCATTCTGAGGATTCTTGCCATGGTCAAACCATAATTCAAAATAGTTCTTCACTACATCTGTAGAAGATGTAATATTAATATTTCCCCAGTTACCTGTACTTGCCACCTTTCTTGCCTTTAGCTGTCCTGATTCCTTTGGAAAATAGTACCCAACAGCTTCCCCTGTGACATTTCCTTCAACATGAATCCATTTTGCGTTATTAACAGCACTTCCTTCCATGGATCCGGTTCCGCCACCTAAACCTTCACTGTTTACTATTTCTGCTACATTTACAGGAACAGTCTGAAGTTCAAGATTATTTCCATTTAAGGTAATCTGATTCGAAGCATCTGCATTCAACTTCCTGTTTTCAACAGTAGTCTCTGTAATGAAATTACTTTCGCTGTCATTAATTCCTGAACCTAAGCATACTACTTCATTATCAAACATAAAGTATGACTTTAATGCTCTAAGATTAGGTGCATATATGGTTTTAGTTCCACAGTCTCCCGAAAGTGACATACCGTTTACACCGTAGCCTTTAAGCTCACTTCCGCCAACCCAAGCCTCTTTTGAAGTATAATCACCTTCCTGATAGAAGTTACTGCTGTCTTTATCACCGTTACCAATGTTCTTTGATACGGTGGTTGTTCCCGGTAAGCGGAACGGATTAATGGTATTCCAGTAATTATCGTTATAGTAAGCCGTATCCTTTCCATAAAGGTAAGTCATACCGTCACCCTGATGCCATCCATACAGATTCTCACCGTTCATAATTTCGGTATTTAAAATTCTTTCGGAAAACATACTTAGGGCGAAAAGCCAGTTGTCTGCTCTGTGAATTGCTCTGTCCATAAGCGGATAATTTTTATGAACGCTTGGAACAACACCTGATATTCCTGCATTTCCAATTATTTCCTGAGCTTTTTGCTTTACAACTATTTCATTCAGTTCTTTTAAGGTGCCGATAAATTCAGGTTCTGCGGTCAACCAGTTCTTAAGATAGCTCAATAAGGTCTGCCTTCCGGCTTCACTGACAGAGTCCAATGACTTAATAATATATGTCATCACTTGGCGGCCGATTGATTTGTCAGTAACCTTTTCTCTTGAAACAGCTCTGCCTCGGAGGGTATCCAGCATTAAACCGTTGTAAACGCCTAATCCATAAGTATTTACAAATATATCTTCCAATATCTTAGCCTTTTCCGGACTAAACTGCCAAGGAGAATTACTCAAAATAGCAGAGATATTCACTATACCCTCTAACACAACTATTCCGTATGAACCCGCATAAGGTGTACGTGAATGGTCTATATAAGAACCGTCTTTATAATATCCGTTTGGATAACCTTTTTCTGCAAGAGTGGTACTATCAGCTACCGATACAAATTCAAGCACGGAAGATGAAGCTAAGCTTGCAAGATGTACAAACTCATTGTCTTCAAGCAATAATCCGAGTCCCAATGCAGTCATTGAATTATCAACTCTGTTGGCTGCATACTGCATACGATATCCCAGTACATGAGTGGAACCTGTACCTATAGCACCTCCGTGAAAAGGATCAGGCTGGAAAAATCTCACTCCCTCAGTAAATTTTATCTTCTGCTCCGGTGTCAATTTATCAGACAGAAGAATAAGCGTAGGAATTATATCTTTTGGAATACCTATCTCCCATGTCCACCAGTTATCCGTCTGTGACTGTGGACGGTAGCAGTTAGCAGTCAGCCATTCAAGGATATTTATCATATCCTTCAATAATTCAGGATTTTTATATAATGCACCATGTTCTAATCGATATGCCTTTGCCATTAGAAGTACATTCTTAAATGTCTGCCTGAATTCAACCGCATCTCTGGTAAACTCAATTGCTTTATTTCCCTTTTTCCCGATTTCCTCAGGCCAAGGTACATCTGTGCAGGCAGGCTGTCCCTTATAACTGTATTTATCCCATACTGCCTGAGCCTGCGCATTTAGACTGTTAATTGTCTCCATAATGGCAGCATCGCTCTTATCCGGATTCTCACCAACCAACTGTGCTGTCCATTTTCCTATAAGTCTCTTGTAATCTTCAGAAGAAACAGTTGGAAGATTTTCTTTTGCCGTATATAATACATTAACCTTCCATTCTTTGGTCTTACCATCTTTATCAACTGCCTTAGCGTAAACCATTCCCTTTTCATACGCTGTTAAGAGGCCGCCTTCCGCAGTCTTCTCTATCTTTGCAATGTGATCTGTCTTTGCAATCCCCTCAGTACGATCTCCGTCTACATCCCCTTCTTTTAATTCATCCTTTTTCTTCTTGCTTCCCACATTTTTGATTGGATTTCCGTCTGCGTTTTTAAACAGTGTAGTCCAGGTGATTGGCTCTGCAAATCCTTCAGGCGTCTGAATTACGGCAGTATTACCTCTGACAACATCAATGTTTGTTATTTCACTTTCTGCAGTGCTGCTTGAATCCAACTTTGCCGCCTCCTCAACCAAAGATGCCTTTGCAATCAACGGAGTTTTTGGAATTATCATTTGTGTGCATAAAATTGCTGTCATCATAAGACTTACTGTTTTTGTTATCCTTCTAAGCTTCATAAGTTACCCCCATAAGTTTGTCTTTTACCTTCTGTCTGTTTAAGAGTATATTATCAAGGCTGCTTTCCTATGTATGCAAGGATTCCTCCGTCTACATAAAGAATATGGCCATTTACAAAATTAGATGCATCCGATGCCAAAAATACTGCAGGACCTGCCAAATCCTCAGGCTCACCCCAACGTGCCGCAGGAGTTTTGGCTATAATAAATGAATCAAAAGGATGTCTTGAACCGTCAGCCTGCTTTTCTCTTAGAGGAGCAGTCTGAGGTGTTGCAATATAGCCCGGTCCTATTCCGTTACACTGGATATTATGCTCACCGAACTCAGATGCAATATTCTTTGTAAGCATTTTAAGACCACCCTTTGCTGCAGCGTATGCACTTACTGTTTCTCTTCCAAGCTCACTCATCATAGAGCAGATATTTATAATCTTCCCATGTCCCTTTTTAATCATGCCAGGAATTGCAGCCTTAGACATTATAAATGGTGCATTGAGGTCTACGTCTATTACCTCTCTGAACTCTGCTGCCTTCATCTCGCACATAGGTATACGCTTAATAATACCTGCGTTATTTACGAGTATGTCAACCACACCCACTTCATTTTCTATTTTCTTTATAAGCTCTTCTACTGCATCCTCATCAGTTACGTCACAAACATAACCATAAGCTTTAATGCCCTCTTCTTTGTAAGCCTCAATGCCTTTTTCCACAAGTTCTTCTTTTCTGTCGTTAAACACTATAGTTGCACCTGCGGAAGCAAGTCCCTTTGCAATAGCAAAGCCTATACCGTAAGAAGCACCTGTAACAAGCGCTACCTTTCCGGTCAAATCATACTGCTTCATTATGTTTTCCATATTTTTCTCCTATCTCAAATCTGTTGTTGCTATATTGTCCATATCATCAAATGCCTGATTTTCTCCGCCCATTGCCCATATAAAGGTGTAGTTTGAAGTTCCAGCACCTGAATGAATACTCCAGGATGGTGAAATAACAGCCTGTTCATTCTGCATAACGATATGTCTTGTTTCTGTACCCTCTCCCATCATATGGAATACCACCTGATTTTCAGGCACTTCAAAGTACATATATACTTCCATTCTGCGTTCATGTGTGTGTGCAGGCATGGTGTTCCATACGCTTCCCGGCTCTAATACAGTCATTCCCATTGAAAGCTGGCAGGTTTTAAGCACATCCGGATGTATGAACTGGTTAATAACTCTTTTATTTGAAGTTTCCATACTTCCGAGAGGTTTTTTGGCTGCCTTTTCTATAGGTATAAAGGTAGTCTTGTAGGAAGTGTGGGCAGGTGCACTTACCATATAAAATTTAGCAGGTGCATCAGGAGAGTTACTTTCAAATGTTACTTCCTTTGTACCCTTTGTAATATAAAGGCAGTCCTTATAGCCCATTTCAAAAACTTCGCCGTCAGCCTTTATCTTACCTGCTCCGCCTATATTGAAAATACCGATTTCACGTCTTTCAAGGAAATAGTCAGTACCGAAGTTTGCCCAGACATCAATTCCCTTACTGATGGAAACTGCTTCTTCCACAGGCATACATCCAAGAGTTACCATTCTGTCCACATGAGAATATACTGCTACTACTTCATCCTTCTTGTATAAATTCTCAATCAGAAATTCTCCTCTGATTTCCTCTGTAGTGTAGCGTTTAAAATCTCTCTGATTTGCTGAATATCTTATATCCATTTCGTCCTCCTTCTATAAATGAAAATTTAACTCAAAGTATTCACACCATAGTTAATAGACTTCTTATTCCACATCAATATATTTAGGATAAACTGTTTTAGGTCTGTGACTATGGGGTGATATTACTATGCTTCAACTCCCCAGGCTTCAATCTGTGTAAGTGCAGGGAAGGGAGATTCGCCCTCTGCCTTTATGAGCTTGTCAAGGACAAAGCTCTTAACCTTCCTTTCCTTTATCTTAAAGCACTGTGGTTTTTCTGATTTTTCAAGCTTTAATACCTCTTTGCTTCCATCATCAAAGCTAACCGTTGCACTTACCCAGTAATTATCGTGAGGATAATCCGCCCTAAGTGTAAGCCTTAGTTCATTGATAAGCACCTCTCTTCCAAAATCTATGGTAAGAGCGGCATTTGGATCTCTGTTGATGCCCCAGCTCTGATATGGGTATCTTCCATGTGAAGAATTGGAATACATTCCGTCTACGGCATTTCTTGCCGCAAACACCGCCTCTCCTCTGGTTTCCACATTTGCTGATGCATGAGGATAAAATGTAGCATTTTCATGCTGATCATATACATTTAATGCCAGGTTTTTTACCTTGCTTATTTCCTCATCCGTTGCATAGCGTGCTTCGATATAGTGCATTGCTCCTGTAAAACTTTTAGGAGAATAATTAGGTCTGTTGTTTGCAGGCGGTATAAAGAATGCCACATTTCTTCCCGGTACATATATAAATGCCTCTCTCATACTGTCTTCAAAACGAACCACACAGTATCTTCCACATCTATCCGTATCAAGCACTATTCTGTCTCCGTCAAGATATTCACTGCAGTACACAAGCTCCGCCTTATCATCTCCTTCAAATCCACAGGCTTTTTCTCTTTCATCTTTACCTACTATTTTTAATTTAATCATCTTTCTACTCCTGTAGTTGATTTACCAGTACATTTCCCAATCCGATCTTACCAGCCTTGTAAGAGCCTCCATAAAGAAGTAATCCCCCCAGATAACACATTCGTTCACACCTCTGTTTTTACAGGTATTATATGGTGTCTTCTTTGCATAGGTTCCATGCAGAAGCTGACCGTTTGATATACTCTTATCCTTTACCTGATAATTCTCTATAAGAGAGTGCATAAGTTTTCTTGCAACTGATGTATAATATGCCGCCTTCTCCTCATCAAGATACTTGCTCATTTCCAAGAAACCGCAGATTGCGATTGCTGCTGATGAAGAGTCTCTTGGCTGCTCAGCCTCATCCCCGTCTCCAAAACTTAAATCCCAGTATGGGCAAAGGTCTTTTGGAAGATGATTGAGAAAATATTTTGATACCCTTTCAAAATACTTAATATATTCTTTATCGCCTGTATTCTTATATGCAATAGCTGTACCATAAATTCCCCAGGCCTGCCCTCTTGCCCAGGCCGAAGCATCCTTATATCCCTGGCAGGTAGCACCATGAGAAAATTCACCACTGTCCGGATCAAAGAATATTGTATGCCAGGTGGAGTCATCATCCCTTATTACATACTTCATTGTTGTAAGGATATGGTTTTTGGCTATATCTGCATAATGTCCGTCCTTTGTTACCTCACTTGCCCAGTATAACAACGGAACATTAAGCATACAGTCTATAATAAGTCTTGCATTATCCCTTGCCCACATTTCTCCCCAGGCCTGAATGTACTTTCCTTCAGGGCGGTATCTGCTTACAAGCTGGTCAGCAGCCTTTATAGCCGCCTCCTTTCCATTCTCATAAGAAAGCAGCTTATATGCGGCAACACAGGACGGTATATATAAAAATCCCATATCGTGGTGGTCTATATAATGCCTTATATTGATTCTCTCTAAAAATGAATCTGCCTGCTTCTTACCTGCTGTTTCAAACAATGCTTTGTCCTCTGCATTTGCGGCATTTTCATAGGCAAGCCATACCTCTCCTGTCCAAAAACCGCTGGTCCAGTCTGTATTAATGTCCTGTTTATAAAAATTTCCTTCACTGTTTGCAGGAGGAAAATGCTCCTCAAATTCAGGAAGATTGTTCTTCACCTGTTTTGTACAGGTATCAAGAGCATTTTTCACCATCTCATCCGAAGCTTCCGGATAATTCTTTAATAAATCAACATCAATCCATTTATCCACTTAACTAATCTCCTTTTATCTTACTAACACAGGTAACATGGCTTCTTATCCCTTTGTTAGCTGTAATCTAAACAAAATACCATATTAACTACCACCTAAGCACTGTCATATACTCAGGCTTTCTATGAAATGCACAAACCATAGTCTGTCCAAGTCCGTATACTCCTTTTATACCGTTTAAGTCTCTTCCGTTTCCCACATCGTTTCTGAGAAGTACTATACCGTATTGCTCTTCTTTCCTTGTAATTAAATATCCCTGTGCTTCATCTTTTCTTAGTACAGCATCATAGGCATAATTATATACTTCCTCTTCTGAAATACCTGCTTTTTCACCCATTACGGTTTTCGCAATTATGGTAGTTAAAAAATATGAGCCTTCCGTATTTATTTTAAGGGCTTCACTTTCTTCTATCTGATTATAATGCCTTGATACCGGAGATTTGACTATATCCTGTGTTACCTCTCCCTTTTCATCAAAGCTTTTTATTATAAATTCACATTTATCCCCTTTGCCTATTATCATGTTACTTTCTCTTCTAAGGCTTATATTTTCAGCAAAGGCAAAGTGCTGTGACAATATATTATCCTTGTTTCCGATAATTTCATCACTGATAATAATTATATCAGACCTTGGTGCTACAACCCTTCTTCTAAGCAGCACTCCCGATTCCATGTACCCACAGTGAACACCTTCAAATAACAAGAAATCACCCTTTTTAGTAAAAATGTTGCCCAGTGAAGGCGGCAGCTTTTTATAAATCCAGGAATCCGCACTAGGTGAGTATTCACTATTATTTATAAGAGGTACATTGTGAGCCTTTGCACCCTTTAGTATGTATCTTTCTTCTACGTCTTTATACGTATATCGTCCACCATCTCTAAGTATCTGCTCTCCGTTAAACCACAGTTCTATATGAAGCTTATCCTGATGTCCATGACCTCCTCCGAGACTGCCGTTTCTAAAATACAGAAAATCTGAATCTTCATTATAGGAATTTCTACAGATTGCTTCACCGCTTTCCGGTAAGGACACAAGTCCTGCTGGAATTTCTAATGCTTCCAGCTTTTCATAATCTTCTATTCCCTTCACTCCGAAAAGCCAGGCTCCTTCAAAATCGAGGTGTGTAAAGCCTGCAAATTTAAGTACCTTATCACCAAATATAACCGCCGCCTGACTTAACAAATCCCTTACATCGGTATCATCTGAATCCCCTGTCATAAGCTGATGATGGTTAGGATAGGTTCTCTTAAAAGTAGCATGAGCCATATTTCTAATAATCTGCTTCTCTACTTCCGTAAACGGCTCATCCCCGTAAAGCTTAGCTACTCTTAAAACTTCAAGGTAAGCAGCCAGTACCTCATTATGATACATAGGAGAGGCTTCCCACTGCATTCCGTCGTCATGTATCTGTGTATGTAATGCCAGTTTTAAGAAATGAACAGAAGTTTCTCTGTACTCTGAATTTTTCAGTATATGGGAGAGTACATACAGTCCTGTGTACTCCATTACACCCCAGTTACTTTTGATTGAAAAGCCCTTTTTAGGATTTTCTGCCAAATGCTTTGCATGTACGGATAAAGCAGAGAAAAACTTTTCCTTTACATCCCCGGTAATAAAGGGACTGTCTGCAAAAAGAGCCATTGCGCGTACCCAATAATCAGTACGCAGTCCTGCCTCAAGGGTTCTCCAAAGCATTTTATCAGTTGTTTCTATCTCAATATTTTCACTTATCCAGTCAAGTAACTGCTCTGTAAATGCTTTTACATACTTATCATCTGAGTAAAGCCTGTAAGCCTGTCCCAGACATATAAAATATCTATGCCTGTTAAGCTGAAAAATAAATTCCTCATCTTCGTTAAGGCAGTAATTCCATTTTATTTTCCCGGCAAAATGTACTGCTTCACTTGTTGCTTCCATATCCCATGGAAGCCTGAATAAGAAGGTATGCTCTGCCGTTTCATCCGCTGTTTTTACAGCTATATCCTTCATTTCTTTGCAGTTTTTATTACAAAAATCTGCAATTTTTAAGTAGTTCTCTTTTTTATATACGAAATGTTTGCAAAAATCATTCCATAACAATTCTGTATTATTCATTATCTGCTTCCTTAAGCCAGTTATCAAGAAAACTGTCATTTTGACGCTTCATCCAGCCTATAACCTCTGCTTCGAGCTTTTTTGCAATCTCTTTATTTTCTTCATCCTCTAAATCAAGCAGATTTTTCTGCTCCGGATCTTTTAATATATCATAAAGATATCTCTTAGGCTTACAAATCACATCATAGCCAAGTTCTAATACAAAGGTATATCTTTTAGTCCTTACTCCGCGCCAGCCATAGGCTGCAGGGTTTTTGCCCGCTTTCTTAAATTTTTCAACAAAATCCGCTCTTCCCGGAGAGGCACAGATAAAGCTTACCCTGTCCTCATCTTCTTCGCCCTTTATAAATCTTGAGCAGTCTTCGCCCTCTACCGTATCAGGTATAGGACAATTTAAGAGCCCTAAGACAGTAGGCATCATATCCTGACTTCCTATACAGGTACAGCATTTTTTATTGTCATTACCCGGCATATGTACTACAAACGGTATTCTGATTGATTCTTCATACCACACATGTTTTCCCATAAGGCCATGCGAACCCATCATATCTCCATGATCCGCAGATAAAATAATAAGGGTATCATCATATAAGTTATTTTCTTTAAGATAATCAATCAATCGTCCAAACTGCCTGTCAAGACCGCTTACAGCCGCATAATACTGCTTCGTTGTAAGAATCATTTCTTCCTCTGTCCTTGCAGCATTTTCTCCCGTATGATGATGTATATCTTTTAAGTTTACATTGCTTTTTAGCTCTACTTTATCATAGAGATTCAGATACTCCTCAGGAACCTCACTGTAAACGCTGTGCGGAGGGTTCCAGGACATATAGAGGGCAAACGGCTTTGATTTATCTCTTTTTTCTGACAGATATTCTATAGCCTTATCGGTTTCATGTTCGGGAGACCACTGTTTTACCTTAATCATCTCATCTGTGTCCTGCCAGTAATGAGGTGATAAATGTGTATCACAGGTTCCATAGGAATACCAGTAGTCAAAGCCATGTCTTCTTACTCCCGGAGGAGTGTATGCATCCCAGTCCCTTGCACCTGACTTTGGCTCCTCACAGTGGTTCTGTTCAGGCTCGTCCAAATGCCATTTTCCTATATAGGCTGTATCATAGCCCGCCTCTTTAAGCACCTGTCCCACACAAATCTCGTCATCACCAAGTCTTAAAGGTAAGCCTCTTTTACAATTTGTAAAAAATCCTGCCGACAGCGGATATTTTCCGGTCATAAGACTTGCCCTATGAGGTGAGCAGACAGGAAATGTACTGAAAGCATGATCACAATAGGTTGACTCTGAACAAAATCTGTCCATCAGAGGAGTTAACACAGGATCTTCATTAGCATAGCCCATGGCTCCGGCTCTCCATTGATCCGCAAAAACAAATAGCAAATTCATATTCTCTACTTCACTCTCCTTTTACCCGGCTCATTACAATAATCTCTAAGCCACTAAACGCATAGCTTGCAAATTACTTTTTTATCCCTTAACTCCTCCTGTTATTCCGCCTATAATCTTCTTAGACAATCCCAGATAAAGCACAAAAGTAGGAATAAATACAATTATTACCGAAGCAAATAAGCCTGACCAGTCTCCGCTGTACTTCATACCGTTAATCATTGAGAACAGTCCTAAGGCTACAGGTCTTAACTTCTCTGAGTTTACGAATAACAGCGAGAGAAAATACTCGTTCCATATTGCTATGAAATTAAAAATTGTTACTGTTACAACACCGCCCTGAGCGAGTGGGAATACTATCTTCCAGAAAGCCTTTACAGGGTGGCAGCCATCAATTGCCGCAGCTTCTTCATAAGCTTTGGAAATATTTGCAAAATATGCCATAAGGAAAGTTGTTGTATATGGTACTTTTACTGCTACAAAAAGAATTATAAGTACAATTCTGTTTGAGAAAGCATTACCGAGTACACCCGTTCTTGCAACCCAGGTATAAAGCGGAATTATAACCATAATAATAGGAATTCCCATAGTTCCCGCTAAAGCAGAGGTAATGGTTTTCCTGCCAAAAAATTCATATCTCTGCAAAACATACGCATAAGGTGCGCAGATAATAATAAGAAATAAACAGGATAAAACGGCATAAATCAACGAATTGGTAAAAAATACCGAAACGTTTGATGATACCCATGCCTTTACGTAGTTTTCAAAATGGATTCCGGTCTTAAAGCTCAAAATATCTCCGGAAAATATATCAGCAGTTGTAGATAAACTTGCTGCTACTACCCAGCCCAAAAGCACTACTGTAAAAAGAATCCATGCAATAATAATTATATACCCCGGCAGAAGCTTAATTTCCTTAGATAAGTTAAAAGGTACAGTATTTTTACTATTTTTTGCAGTTTTTAACTTTTTCATAATCAAACCTTTCATAACTAAATTTAACTTTTAAAATTCCAAATCATCATCCTTAAGAACTTTGTTTGAAATTTTAAATATAAGTAACACTAAAACACAAAGAATTATACCTATTGCCGCACCTGCTCCGGCATCACGAGAAATTATATCTGCAGTTTCCGCTCCAAATACCTTGGTGTACATATATACCATAGGAACTACAGTAGAAGTATCTGCTGTAAGAGGTGAGAAAAGCTGTGACCATATAAAGAAACCTGCTATTCTTATAGACCACATAATAATATTTGTTCTTAAAATACCTCTTAAAAGAGGAAGAGTGACATGAAAAAACTGCTGAACCTTATTTGCCCCATCTATGCCTGAGGCCTCATAATATTCCTTACTTATTCTCTCTATACCGCTTATCCATATGAGCATATGATGCCCTATCATTCCAAAACAGTAGGAAATAAGAAGTGCCCAAAATTTATGTTCTTCATCAAGCCATTGTATCTTTGCAAGGCTTTCTAAACCTAACATTCTAAAAAATGTTGTTAAAAATCCGTAAGAAGAATTAAATACATACTGAATCCACATTGTAGCCATAGCTACCGCACTTATTACGTTTGGCAGATAAATTGCCGCCTGAAAAAATGCTTTTCCTCTTATACCGCTGGTTAAGATAATGGCTAACATCAATGATATTGCGAGTGTAATTATGCCACCTATGGTCCATATCTTACCTATATTAACAAGTGACTGTCTAAATAACGGTGTATTAAACAAGTCCAGATAGTTCCCAAATCCTCTGAATTCCCATTTGTTGACAGGATCCGTAATTTCCACAATCCTAAAAAAGCTCATAATTACGGTTCTTATTATTGGATAGACAAATACTCCAAAAAACAATAATGTTCCGGGAAGAGTAAATGCTAAGATCATACTTTTATTGCGTTTCATAAATATTTTCCCTTCTGATACAGACCACTGTTTTATATACATAATTTACAAAAATGGGCAGGTCAAATAACGTTTGTTACCTGCCTGCCCTATTATGCATATTTACAAGTTCTGCTGCAAATTACATATTATCACAAATAAGGCCTATAGTTTATTTTCCTGCTGCCTTTTTCATGTTTTCAACAAACTCTGCGCCTGTAATTTTTCCGGAGTAAAGCTTAATTAAGTTTTCCTTTAATGCAGGTGTAATTTCAGGATTACTTTCTGCATTACCCATAATCTCCTTGCAATTGTCAAAGTAAGGCTTTACATCCGCAAGCTGCTCAGGCCAATTTTTATTTTCGGTATCGGCAGAAATGCTTATACTTTCTCTGGCCAACTTCGCATCAAATTCTCCTCTTGTCATCTTCTCGATAAATCCAAAAGCAGCTTCCTTATTCTGGCACTTTGATGTGATGGCAAAACTCTGCCCACCTATAACCATTGTTTCTGTTCCGTTAACACCATTATTTACCGCAGGATATGAGAAGAATCCCCATTCGAAATCAGGACCGGTAATATTTTTAACTTCGTTAACCATATATGTTCCTACACAGTACATAGCAACCTTACCTGTTGCAAACTCTGTATTCTGTCCTGTAGGGTATACGTTTGAAGCTACAAGCTCTGAGAAATATCCCTTGGCTGCAAGATCTGCAAGGTCATTAGCTGTCTGTAAAACTTCAGGTCTGTCCCAACCATTTCCGTTTATGATTTCCTTTAAGCCCTTAACTCCGGCAAGTCTTCCAAGGTGCATACCAAATGCCTGAGGTACGTATGCATCATCTGTAGTAATAGGAGTTATTCCTGCATCTTTAAGTTTCTGACAAGCAGTTAAAAACTCATCCCAGTTAGCAGGCGCCTTCTCAATACCTGCCTGTTTGAAAAGCTTTTTGTTGTAAAGGTAAGCATTGGCCCTAAACTGGAAAGGTATCTCTTTCAGTACACCATCATGATAGCTTCTGAAAAGAGCTATCATTGTCGGATTGGTACGAGGCTCATAATTATGCTCCTTAACTAAGTCTTCAAGATTTATAATACGATCACCATAATTGCTCTTATTTCCCTGACCATCAAAGAAGTCTACCTGCTGGTTTGCGTCAAGTGCAGGGATTAAGCCCTCTTTAATACCTTTGCGTCCTTTAAACTCAAGCTCAATGTCAACACCTGTTTCTTTTTCATAAGCCTCAACAGCCTCTGCAACAACCATTCCCTGAGGTTCTGTAGCTTCCCAGCTTGACCAGTATACAAGCTTTACTCCGCTGAACTTCTTTGCATCAGAACCTGTTGCAGCACTGCTTGTCCCTGATTTAGTTGATGCTGATTTAGCTGTGCTGACGGTAGAAGACTTGTCTGTTTTTGCATTATTTCCACATCCTGCCAATGCTGATACCACCATAGCCCCGGAAATTACTGCAACCCCAATTCTCTGTAAAAATTTCTTTTTCATAAAACAATCCTCCTTTTTTGGATATAAAATTATATATATGAGTTTTTTTGCACATCCTTATCAGTCGAAAAAATATGTACAAAACCTTTCATAATCAAACATTAACTATTGTACATTGTAAAGTTCCGCATTATTTTCAAGAACAATATCAATTTTGCAAAACATCACATCCGGTACAGGCAGATTTTTAATAAGACAGTCAACCATGGCATTAAAAGCAATATATCCCTTTTTATAAGGATTTTGGTCTATAACCGCCACCATTTTCTTCTGCTTGAGAAATTCTAAAGTTTCCTCATTTAAGTCTGTACCGATTATGTTTACTTTATTATTCCCTTTCCTTCTTTCAACCGCTTCTACAAAAGCCACATTGTCATGTGAAGTAAGGGCATACATCAGACAAACATCATCATACTTATCAAGTGCTTCACAGGTGTTTTGATAAAGTTCACCCTTAGGATTCATTTTTCTTGTGTAACCTTTTACGAACTCTAATACCAATCCCGGCTTATGTTCTTTTATATAGTTACAAAAGCTGTTCAAACGACCTTCATGTATTTTTGTAATCAGCGCGACCGCTCGATACCAGTATTCTTCCTTTTTCAGGAGTTATAAGCGTAGCAAGCTCAGCCGCTACCTTTCCTACCTGTACTTCTCTCGGATGAATACAGATAAGCCCTTCGGGAATTTCAATATGATCGTCTATAACTAAAACCCTTATATTCTGTGCCAATAATCTCTGCAACTGCATAAGTACTTCAGGGGCTCTGGTAAATGAGATTGTTATAACTCCGCCATATTCACCGGAACCTGCTTCAGCTATTTCTTTAAGCTGTGCAAGCTGTTGATCTTCGTCATCACATACAAAGGGTATGGTTTCCACATTTAACCCCTTCAATTCCTTCGCACTTTTTTTAATTCCAAGCCAAATATAGTCGAAGTACATTTTTTTCTCCCATTTACCTTTCGGGAGAACTACGGCTATTCTCTCAGTCTTTCTTTTAATCGAAGCTGCCGCATAATTTTCCACATACCCCATTTCCTTTGATGTTTTCAGAATCTTGGCACGAAGTTCATCACTTATTCCTTCTTTGCCCTTAAGTGCTCTGTGAACAGAAACCGAAGATATCCCTAATTTTTTTGATATATCCTTTATAGTAACTGTACCTAAAGCGTTCTTCATAAAATCATCCATCTCCAAACTATAGACTTAAAGTAAACTCTTCGTTCAAACAAATTAATGATTAACGTTTACGTAACCGTTTACTTATATCATATTTTATGCTATAATGGCTTCGATGTCAATATCATTTAGTAATTTTTTATAAAAATATTTAGGAGGCGCTTATGTCATTGTACAAAATTATTGAAAACTGTGGGGTAATTCCGGTAGTAGTACTGGAGGATACGGCTAATGCTGTTCCTCTTGCGAAGGCTTTGCTTGCCGGAGGAATTAATATCTGTGAAATTACATTTAGAACTGCTGCTGCTGAGGAAGCTATCAGACAGATAGCCTTAAACGTGCCTGATATGATAGTGGGAGCAGGCACTGTAATTACAAAAGAGCAGGCAAAGGCAGCAACTGATGCAGGAGCAAAATTCATCGTTTCTCCGGGAAGTGACCTTGAAGTAATCAGATATGCCAAAGAACTTGGTGTATATATGCTTCCGGGTGCTGTTACTCCTACAGAAGTAATGCAGCTTATTAAAGAAGATATTAAGGTTATTAAATTCTTCCCTGCTGAAAACTACGGAGGACTTAAAACCATTAAGGCTATTTCCGCTCCTTTCCCTAATCTCAAATTCGTGCCTACCGGCGGAGTTAGTCTGTCTAACCTCACCGCTTATCTTGAATTTGACAAGATTGCAGCTGTCGGTGGCTCTTGGCTTTGTACAAAGGATCTTATAAAAGACGGAAAATGGGATGAAATAACTAGGCTTTCAAAAGAGGCTATGGATATTTTTAAAAGCGTACGTTAATTTTTACTAAATCAGCCAGACGTTAACAAATAAACATAATTATTAAAAACTAAAATCTAAGCTTAAGTGCTCAAATCAAAGATTTTATTACAATTCCAAGTTTGGGGTATATGAATGGAGGACATATGAATTTACAAATTAAAAGTAAAAGTGAATGCACCTATGATGAGGTGTCAATGGGAGAGGTAATGCTGCGCCTTGATCCGGGCGAGGGCAGAATAAGAACCGCAAGAAGCTTCAACGCTTATGAGGGTGGCGGGGAGTACAACGTAGCAAGAGGACTTGCTAAATGCTTCGGACTTAAAACAGCAGTTATAACCTCACTTGCCAAAAATGATGTAGGCTACCTCATAGAAGAAATGATAGATGCCGGCAAGGTAGACTCTGATTTTATCGTATGGAAAGATTTTGACGGTATAGGAAGAGCAGTACGAAACGGACTTAATTTTACCGAAAGAGGATATGGCGCAAGAGGTGCACTCGGCATATCTGACAGAGCAAACACCGCTGCAAGCCAGCTTAAACCGGGAGATTTTGATTTTGACCACCTCTTTGGTAAACTCGGTGTAAGATGGTTTCATACAGGCGGTATTTTTGCAGCTCTTTCTGAAAGCACCGCAGAGTTTACTATAGGAGCTGTTAAAAAGGCTAAAGAGTACGGCACTATTGTAAGTTATGATTTGAACTACCGCCCTTCTCTGTGGAAGCATATAGGCGGTCTGGAAAAGTGCAGGGAAGTTAACCGCGAAATAGCAAAATATGTGGATGTAATGATAGGAAATGAAGAAGATTATACCGCCTGCCTCGGCTTTGAAGTTCCGGGAAATGCTGAAGATTTAACTTCTCTTAATTTAGACGGCTATAAGCTTATGTTAAATGAAGCTACAAAGGTGTATACCAACTGGAAGGCAGCAGGAACTACGCTTCGTGAAGTTAAAACCGCTACTGTAAATGACTGGTCTGCAATGCTTTATGTAGATGGTAAAATATACCACGCTAACGAATATAAAGGGCTTGAAATTCTTGACAGAGTAGGAGGTGGCGACAGCTTTGCTTCCGGTTTAATCTATGGTCTTATGGAAACAGGCGATCCGGCCAAGGCTGTCAACTACGGCGCAGCACATGGTGCACTTGCAATGACTACACCGGGCGATACCTCAATGGCAAGAAAACCTGAGGTTGAAGCCTTGATGTCAGGCCAGTCTGCAAGGGTTAAGAGATAAAACGGATAAGTACTTTGTGTCTATAATTGTTTATAGTAATATCAGATAAAATATCCATACCAAATTCAAATTTTCTCTACTTGATTTTGGTATGGATAATCTACAAAATATATCCCAAATGATTGGCATATGTCTGTCCAATATATAAGTATTTTACCTATTCATCCCATCTCCAACTTTCCTCATCTATAGGAAGTCTTTTTTCAACAGGAAGCAGCTTCGGAAACTTCATATGAGGTTCACTTTGATACCAATATGCTGTGGAACTGATGTCATCACTTCTATTATTATTATGTCCATGTTCAAAAGTCGCTTTAATAGATTTATCGAATACAATCGGATCTTGTATATGATATCTGTAATACGTAATTTTACCCTTCCAATTATCTTCTCCGCCTAATATTAATCCATGATATGGCGCACTATAATTCTGTGTAGGACACCATGCCATGTTTACATAATCTTCCGTTCCTGTACCATGTAGTCTCGGTGGCCAAGGCTCCCCATCAATGAAGAACATGTCATCACCTTCTCCCGGCCAATCCCATAGAGCTGTTTTATTCAAATTATGTATATTTATATTAGCACCTACATAATGCCCATTCCCTTTTGCTTCCATAAGTACGTAATTTTCTTTACCATCAGTATTATTTCCTTCAAAACAGAATGCACGATGTGAGCTGAATTTTTTTGGATTTTTACCTTTGGTTGGATTTTCCCTACGCCATTGTGCATGAAAAGTGAGGACATCTTCAGGCAACTCTTCAACAATTTCATAATCAATATAATAATACAATATTAAGTCCGTGTCACACTCATTTTCTACGGTAATCTGTCCATGTTTTTTAAATGGCATCGGAAACCAACAGTTAAATGCCTGTCCATCTTCCGGGCTCATCTGCAATGGTGCGGAAACAAAATTGCGCGTCATTGCATGGCCCATACCAAAAAAATCACCTATAGGCACTTCCACACTTGGCTCTTTCTCATTATCCCAATACGCTCTTAGAACAGCTTTCCTTAAATTATATTTTTCCTGTATAAATCCCTCATTAGCTAAAGTCATCCATATATGAGTAATAATACCCGGTCCGGTAATGTCCGCAATTGTAGCTATACTTCCCGGTTTTATATAGATTCTGTCATCATTGCCCCCGGTCCGGTCATACGATGACTCTCTCATTCTTTTAACTTCTCTTCTTAAAAATATATTTGACAAATTACTTGTCTGATATTTATACATAATCAGATGCCCCTATTCTTTAAAATATTATTATTTAATTCCACTCATCTTAACACCGTCAACAATTCTTTTTTGTAGGAAAAAGAATATGATGATTACCGGAAGTACCGATGTCACACCTGATGCCATTACCGTATTCCAAGGCGTATCAAGGCGCCCCACAAAATTAGAAAGTGCAACCTGCAGTACCCACATTTCTTTCTTCTGACTTACTATCAGAGGCCAAAGATAATTGTTCCAATTTGCTATAAAAAATGCCACAGCCAGCGTTACAATTATAGGTGACGAAAGCGGCAAATAAATTCGCCTAAATATTCCAAATGCTGAACATCCGTCAATCGCCGCCGCTTCTTCCAAATCGTCAGGAAGTGTCATAAAAAACTGTCTGAATAAGAATATTCCATATGCATGTGGAATAGCCGGAATAATCAATCCTGCATAAGTATTAATCCAACTGAATTCTTTCATCATAATAAACAAAGGAATCATAATAACTGCAAAAGGTACCATCAATGTACTTAATATCCAAAGAAAAATTGTCTGACGTCCCTTAAACTCGACTCTTGCAAGTACATATCCTGCCATAGCATGAAAAATCAATGCAACAACCGTGACGGTCAATGACACAATCAATGAATTTAGGAAATATCTTCCAAAACCCTGCTCCAATACCTTCTGATAACCTTCGAGCGTAATTCTGCGCGGTAATAAGCGCATATCAAATACATCCTTTGATGGTTTAAAAGATGAAATTATCATCAGTATAACAGGAAAAACCATTCCAAAAGATAATATTGATGCAGTAATAATTTTAATTCCCTGAGATAACCCTGTTTGTTTTTTCATTTTTTTGCAACCTCACCTGTCAGTCGTAACTGTATCAGACTAAACAACATAATAAGCACAAAGAGAACAAATGCCATTGCTGAAGAATATCCTAATTTAGTAAAGTCAAACGCATTTTGATATATATAAAATACTGAAACTGTTGTACTTTGTGCAGGGCCTCCGTTTGTCAGTATTTTTACGAGATCAAAAACCTGAAATGATGAAATAGTTGTTACAACAATAACAAACACACTCACTTCTTTTAATAACGGAAAAGTAATATAGAAAAAAGTCTGCAATTCATCAGCTCCATCCAAACAGGCAGCCTCATAGTAGCTTTTCGGAATATCCTTAATTCCTGCCAAAAATATTATTGCATAATAACCGCACAACATCCATACCGAGATAACTGCTATACATAATAATGCCTGTTTGGGATTTCCCAAAAAACCTTGTATCGGTATATGAAAAAATCTAAGTATCTGATTAAAAAATCCATTACGCGGATCCAGCATAAAGCGCCAAATTAGTGCCGCCACCACTGTAGAAACTGAGTATGGCAAAAATAGAACAGTTCGAAATATATGTTGGACTTTGCCTTTAATTGACTGTATTAAAAGCGCTAAACCTAAAGATACACAATACAATAAAGGGACAAATAAAGCTGTATAGCAAACAGTAATCAGCAAAGATTTTTGCCAATCTGTATCTTGCAACATAGCCTTGTAGTTATCCAGTCCTACAAATCTCATTGGTTCAAGCGCATTCCACTCATGAAAGCTTACATAAAGCGCTATCAGAATCGGAATAAATATGAATAAGGCAATGCCCAACATATCAGGCAACAGCATCAGATAAGCAAAAATATTGTTTTTTACCTTTCTGGACAAAAACGATTTATTCTTCATGTCGCCTCTTCTTTCTACTCTATTGTTATGCATACATTACCAATGTCTAAAACAATTAGCAAAACGGATTACATTCCTCCATTAAATTTTTTAAGGAATTCTTCAATTTTACGGTTAGCCTTTTCAGCTTCTTCTTTAGGGTTTCCGCCTGCAAGCATAACATTTTGCAATGCATCTCCGACTGCATTTACTATTTCGGCAGGATATCTTGGTTCTCCTATAGCAGAATCGTATATTTCTTCAGTAAATATTTTTCTAAGTCCCTTACCATAAATATCTTTACCCGCTTCAACTACTGACTTTCTTGGTGAGTAAGCAAATTTTACTTTGGTACACCATTCAAGCGGAATATCCGTATTTTCAGCAAAAGCCCACATAACAAATTTTGCTGCTTCTTCAGCATATTTGCTGTTATTGTTTACCATCATTTTCCATCCGCCTGCACAGGTAGCAGCTTTTCCTCCTTCCGGTACAGGTAGGGGGACAAGACCAATTTGCGAATCCGGATACTGACTTTCTATGGCTGCAATAGCCCATGTCCCGCATTCTTGCATTGCTGTTTCACCATTACCAAGCGGAGTTATATCAGTTGATAGCGGTATCGACAGTTTAGTTGGCGCGCCGGCTTCAACTAAATCATGCCAGAGTTGTAATGCCTTCTCTACACCATCTCCTTTGAATGTAGCTGTTTTTGTCTCAGCATTCAAAACATTGGCGCCGGTCTGCCAAAGGAAAGGATACCACGCAAAGTTTTGATAATATCCTTTGCTTGGTTCAATGGTAAGTCCGCTCACTTCATCGGTAGTTAATTCTTTGGTACATTTTTTGAATTCTTCCCAAGTTTTAGGTGGCGTAAGACCTGCCGATTCAAACATGTCTTTTCTATAGTACAATCCTAACAGTTCCACTTCAAAAGGAACGGCAAGAATTTTATTATCCACTTTTACCGCATCTATAGAACTTGGCAAAAAATCATCAAGCATTTCTTTGGTAAAATAAGGTGTCAAATCTTTAGCCACACCACTATTGGCATATTTAAGAAAATCTCCCGGACTCATAACAAAAACATCAGGTCCTTCCCCGGCAGCAAATGCAGTTGTAAGTTTTGTACTCATATAATCGGATTCAGGGATACTTTCATACACTATTTCTATATTTGGATTAACCTCTGCATATCGCTTACCCAATGATTCCATGAATTCACGCTCGGCATTTGTATGGAAAGTCCAAAAGTGAAGGGTAACCTTTTCTCCGTTTTTATCCGTGCCTGAACTTCCCGTTTGTTTTGAATCAGTGTTCTGCTCCATGCTTGTTTTACTCTTTGTGAGTGAATCGGTTCCCTGTGAAGTTTTTGCACCTGAACATGCAGATACTGAAAATACTGCTGCTAATACCAGGGCTAAAACCATGTTCTTAATACTTTTTTGTTTTAATACTTTCATCAAAATAACTCCTCCTTCCTATGTATCAAACTTTTACGTACTCAACACTGAAGATAACAATATATCCGTATAAATATATTTTTCGTAACATTTTATGACATCGATGTCACACAAATATATAACCTATACCTTGTTTTATCTTCTATGATTCAGAATATATACCATATTGCACAAAAAGTCAATAGTTATTTTATAATATTCAGCCAGTTTATACTATATTTTATGTGATACCGTTTTCACAATATGTATAAAATCATAATTAATTATTTTCGGTGTAGCTCCTTAACTGAGTCCCGTACCACAAGTTCCGGCGAGAGTACTAAAGTCTGTTTATATCTTCTCTCTTTATTAATCTGTTGCAACATACATTGTGCCGCACAAATTCCTATTTGATTTTGCATCATATCAACAGACGTAAGTCTTGGTGTAGTACAGAGACAATAGTCAGTATTATCAAGAGTAACCAACGAAATATCATCCGGTACTTTTTTCCCTTGTTCACGGCAAACATTCATACAGGCAATTCCCATCAAATCATTACAACTAATTACCGCAGAAAAAGAAGTCTCTGATTTGAGTGCAGTTTCAAAGGCTCTCTTTCCTCCTTCTATAGTATAATCCGCTTCTAATACAAGTGATTGATTAAATTTCAATCCTGCTGCACTTAAAGCCGTTTCATATCCCGATAAACGTTCTATACAAGTTTGTTCTTTTTTATTCGCTCCAAGAAATAAAATTTCCTTATGTCCCTTCTTAATACAATATTCAGTAGCAATTTGTGTTGCCTTTTTGTGGTCAATATATACACAGTCAAATACTCCGGCAAAATCCGGATAGTTATAATGATTAAGTAAAACCACCGGCATTTCCAATTCTTTCATCGCATTAAGCAGTTTCTCATTAAAATCAAAAGAAACCATAATCAATCCATCAACATAACGTTCTTTCAATGATTCCATAAGCGAAAGCTCTTTTAACGCATTATGATGAGTATAGGTTAAAATTGTTCTGTATCCGCCATTTTCCATCACATCACAAACATTGCTTATAATATTAAAGTAGTATGGATTTGTAATATCCGGTATACACATCATAATAGTATTGGTTATTTTACTTTTTAATGCCTTAGCTGCATGTATAGGTGTATATTTAAGCTCATCAGCCGCTGACATGACCTTTTCTTTAGCAGCATTGCTGGAATAGCCCCTACCACTTAACACTCTTGCAACAGTTGATGGAGACAGTCCCACTTTCTTAGCAATATCATAAATTGTGCTCATAATTTCAGTAACACTTTCTATTATTTCTATATTATTTCTACGGACAACGAGTCATATTAACAGACTCGCTTACCTGCATGCAACCACAGTAAGACTTGACCTTTTAACAATTCTCTATAATTAAACCCAATTATTTGAGATAAAGTTATATACTATTACTTCAAAAACAACTTCAAAAACTTCTCCTTAATCCCCGTGTAAGGCTGGTAGCGTACAGGCATATCCATCCAGGTTTTCTTGTCTACTATGCTTCTTATATGGCTGAATTCCTCAAAGCCCGCTTTGCCATGGTAACAGCCCATTCCGCTTTCTCCCACTCCGCCAAATGGCATTTCGCTTGTAGCCAGGTGAATTACCACGTCATTTATACAGCCTCCGCCAAATCTGCATTTTTTCAATATACCCTCTTTAACCCTCTTATTCTCAGTAAAGCAATATAATGCCAGAGGGTGTGGGTGGCTTTCAATAACAGAAACAGCCTCGACTAAGGTTTTATAGGTAAGTACCGGAAGCAGAGGTCCAAATATCTCCTCACCCATAACGGCATCCTCCCAGGTTATGTCCGTCATTACTGTAGGCTCTATTCTTTCCATCTCTTCGTCACAAGTTCCGCCACAAACCGTCTTTTCCGGATTAATAAGCCCTTTTAATCTGTTAAAATGCTTCTTGTTAATTATTTTCGCGTAATCAGGATTCTCAAGTGGTTTTTCCCCAAACTGCTTTGCTATTTCCTTTTTGATTGCCGATACAAGCCTGTCCCTTATACTCTCATCACATAAAATATAATCAGGTGCAACACAGGTCTGTCCACAGTTTAAAAATTTCCCGAAGACTATTCTTTTTGCAGCCAGATTTATTTTAGCACTTTTCTCCACTATGCAGGGACTCTTACCGCCAAGTTCAAGAGTTACAGGGGTTAAATACTCTGCGGCACTGCGCATGACTTCCCTGCCCACGTCTTTACTGCCTGTAAAAAATATCTTATCGAATTTCTGTCTTAAAAGTGCCTGATTTTCTGCCCTGCCTCCGGTGACAACAGATACAAGCTCCGATTTAAAACATTCTTTTAACATTCTGCATAATACTTTTGAAGTTTCCGGAGCATAGGCACTTGGCTTTAATACAGCTGTATTCCCTGCCGCAAGTGCATCTGCAAGAGGCTCCAGTGTAAGCAGCACAGGATAATTCCAAGGGCTTATTATAAGCACTGTCCCATAAGGTGACGGGCTTCTGAAGCTTTTAGCCGCAAACTGAGCAAGCGGAGTATGTACTCGCTTTTTCCACATAAGTCCTTTTAAGTGTTTTACAAGCCAGCTTATTTCCGACAGGGTAAGCCCTATTTCACACATAAACGCTTCCGCCCTGCTCTTACCCAAATCTTTCTTTAACGCCTTACACAGTTCATCCTCATTCTTCTCTATTGCTTTTTTCAGGGTTTTAAGCGAAGTCAGCCTCGACTCAAAACTCTTTGTAAGTCCTGAGTTAAAATATTCTTTTTGTCCCTTAAGCAACCTAACTATATCCTGTTCAGTCATTTTAATATCCCCTTCCGCAAAAGCAGATTATACTACAACTGTAGTGCAGTTGTAGATATTACTGTGTTCTTATCAAAACTTATTGTATATATGTTCCGCAGAGCAAAGCACATCCTTAAGCTCTATCTTCCTGCCGTCATCAAGAATGGCTGTACCGCTCATTTTTCCGAATACCTGATGTTGATCCGAGCAAATAAGTTTTAGGTCAATGTTTGCCTTCCTGTCAATAATCGGCTCAAATTCCATCTCAAACCGTCCGTCTGAAGATATGTACTTCCATTTCTCCATATAGTCAATTACCCGTTTGCGGTCTCTGCCACCCGGTTTAACTTCTTCTCCCTTATCCTTAATCGGATCCGGTCCATTGTCACCCGGTATCACAAACATTATATCATCCAGCTTATGGCCTACTCCGTCATAAAACAGGATATTCTCACTTGCGGCCGTTGTATTGCCAAAACCATAGCCTATATTAAAGCCAAAGCTGTGTCCGTCCAAGTCACAGCTGCAGGTTCCCCAGTACCAGGTATTTTCGTAAGTCCATACCCCACGTCCCCAGTCTAAGGTGCCGAAGTCTGTCTGAGGGTTAAATCTATAGATTTTATCATCAAACTGTACTTCTCCCGAAGCTCTCATGCAATTTATTTTTTGGTTATAATAAAAAGCGTGTTTTTTATTCCATGGCGTAGCTATTACCAGGCTGTCCATCTCAGGTTCATCAAGGACTATGTTGCATTTGAAAGGCTTTCCCTTATAAAAGTTTTTAAAATTGCAGATTATATGCCTTTTTCTGCCTTTTCCCGAAGGATTCGGAATAATCTCATAGGACAGAGTCAGCCTTTTATCTTTATAGAAACAGTTTCCTTTAGAGCTTGTTTCCGGCATTTTAAGCTTACCCATAGGAAACGGATTTAAAATCGTTTCCGTATGTTCAAAAGGCTCTCCTGTAAACTTAAGAAAACTTACAGACTGCAAGCCCAGATAACCATTATCAGACATGGTAAGGGCTATGCCGAAATCCTTATTTAATATAAGGTAATAGTCCCATTCTTTAATCCTTGATGCCGGAGCTTTTATATCCTTCCTCCTATACCTCTGGAACTGTTTTCTTGACCATCCGGGCTCGGCAACATTCCCGTTTTTGTCCAAAAGATTTTGTGACCTCGTAATTTCATGATTTCTCATATAGTTTCACCCCCTAAACTTATTACGACAATAAAGTCAGTTTTATACCCCTTTTCACCTCAAGGCTTACTCTCTTGCAATCTCTCCAAACAGTTCAAAGAAAGTCATATGATCCTCCTTATCAAAGCATATTGTTGCATAATACTCATTCCAAAACAGATAACTACTATTGTTTCCCCATTTCAATCCATAGAACATCTGGGTCATATCTGCCTTATTGTCTGGAACCGACCATAAGTGCTCACCGAATTTCTTTTTCAATTTTTCTTTTTTCAGAACAGACAGCAAATCCATACCATTTAATTTATATGAGATTGAGTTTTCTTTTGCAATAGCTATACAATCTTCATCAAGTATGAAGCTAAGAATTTTACAGTCCTCTAATACCATATCTTTCGCCTCATCACCATATAACTGCATGCTTCCAAGAATAACCCCATTTCGGGCAATAATATTAGGATATGGTATAGAGCTATTAGATCGGCGAATGCCTTTTTCAACCATTACACTGCGATTCGCCGGATATTTCTCATAACTTCCCGAAGAAATCAGCTCCTTATACTCCACGTCAGGATTGTCTGTACGCTTGATATAGATATCAAAACCACTATTCAGCAAGTCGGTAACAGTTGTTTTTGTTACTGATATCGGCACATTATTTATAGTCAGTACAGGTGGTTTTTGAGGCAGTCCGATAAGGAGATTTGCCATCATCAAAAACAATGCAATCATAAATGATATTACCAGAGCAAGCATAGCTTTGCCTGTGCGCTTTCTTGCGTTAAAAAGTGCCATAACTGCCGGCAGAAGAATCGCTTTTGCAAGGATGGCAGAACCGCTTCCTCCTTCTTGCATAACAGAAATTGCAAGCAGGGCTGCAATAACAATCAGAGAAACATATACCAACAATTCTCCGATTCCCATTTTATCCGTTCTTGTCTGTTCATTTACAGGCTGGTCTATTATTGGGTGTCCATCAACCATAGTCCGTTTCATCCAATAATACATCCCAAACCCGATACCGATGCAGGCTATTGCAAAAAATGCAAGCAAACCTATGAAAATCATTCTTGCCATCTGTCTTTGTTTCCTCCTGTAAAATAAAACAGACCAAAGTCCTCTGTCAGGGATTTCAATCTATGTAAGTTTTCAAATCCAGCTTATATTATAATTATTATTTTCAATTTCTTTATATGTTTTTGGTTCGGCATATTTATCTTTTATAAGCTGGACTCTTTCCATTGCCACGGAATCACTCTTTTCTATGCAGTCATTTGTATCTACAAAGAGAACTGTATTGAAAGCCGCCCTGGCTTTGGAACTGCCGTATCTGATACCTTTAATGTAGTCTGTTCTTTGAAAGTATTTTGTCAGTACCTGAGTAGGCCTGTATACACTTGATTCACTTTGAGGTTTGGATATTTCTCTGCTGAATTTCTTCATAAAAAGACAGACTTCTCTTTGTTCGGCATTCTCCAAATCAAACAGGCTCGGTACTTTCATCAAATTGACTTTTCGGTACAGGTCTAAAACCTTAATTTTTTTATTTACATGAAATTTTCCGATTGTATACTGTTTTCCTTTATTAATATTCTCAATTTTATTGGCATTGGCTTCAAGCAATATTGTCTTAATATTTCCTGAACCGTAAAACATAGAATCTCCTGCCTCATTCATCCTGTTATCCTTTGAATAAGTCGGTAGCGAAGTCCCTATAAATGATGCCGGAATATAGTCAATACCATATACATCTGAAAAATCACTTCCGATATAATCAACACATTTATAAATACTTTCATCCGGCTTAAAATCTTCAATCAAGTCCAATCGCCTGCAATAATCATAAATATCATCCAGAAACTCGCATATTTTTCTAACCGGATGTTCAAGGGGAACGTGATTTCTGACCGCTATTATCTGTTCGGCTGACAGTCTGGATTTTTCAAGCAGCGAACAATATTCATCCCATTTTGAAAAGCGTTCACTCCTGTCCATTTCCGCAAAAATATTCGACCAGTAGCGGTTTTCCAGTTTTGAATATACTGAGTTTAATACTTTTTCATCCTCAATCCCTGCTTCATACGCGATTTCTTCATGCACCAAATCGTATGTATCAATGGGCTTCGGTCCAAATCCAACCTCTTCTTCACTGTCCGGCGGAAGACTGTTCTCTGCATAATCATATTCTTTTCTGATGCCTCTCATTATTACATCAACAATGCAATCGATACTCACTACTTTCCTTCTCATTAGGCTGAAAGAACAGGTTCCGAATATTCCGTTTTCGTAAATGTATTTTTTTAAGTAATCATCTTCAAAAAAATCCGCACTTATCATTTCATCTGATATATGTTGTATTGCCACTTTTCTGTTTCCCCTCTACTATTAAGTAACTGATTAAATAAAACATACCACAATTTATGGACTATTGCAACTTTGGATAATCTTACGGTTGATTACAAAAAACTATCCTCCACCCAATTTCTCAGGCAGAGGATAGTTATAAATTAACCTCAAGCTACCACACTATTATCTTAGACCTCTTAAACAGTATGATATAACCAATTATTTCTTTTTAGTCTTTTTTCTTAAAACAGCATAATCTCCAGATTTATCTGTCTTAAATACAAGTTCCTTTGTCTTCTTATCATAGGTTGCTTTGTAACGTTTTCCGGTTTTTACATCCGTTGCATAGAATACGTAGCCTTTTACCGCTTTCTTGTATGGAAGTCTTATTTCTATCTTCTCCTTACCTTCGGATACAAGCAATTTAACCTTATAAGCATCCTTTGTGAAAAGAGCCTTAAATTTAGCAGCGATTTTTGCCAATGTACCTTTTGCCTTAATCTTTGTGATTTTGAACTTCTTTTTGGTGCTTTCCGGCTTGGAATCCTTTCCTGTTGCATCACCCTGAGGAGTTTTGTCAGCATCTATATCAAGCTTTTCATCAGTAGGTGTTGGCTTAGGTGTAGGCAGTTCAGAAATCGGCGTTGAAGGTCCCGGTGTTGAAGGTCCCGGATTTGAAGGTACTACAGGTGGGTTTACAGGAGGGTTGGTACCCGGCTGTGGCTTTTCTTTAATTGAATCTGAAAGAGGCGCATCATATGCATTTCCTGCCCAATCCACTATGTACAGATAAATATCTTTAAGTTCCTTGCCTTCACCGGCCGTAGAAGTATCGATTATATATTCTTCTTTATCTTTTTTAACATCCAGATATTTTTCTTTACCATTTTCTTCAACGTATGCCAGTACCTCTTTCACTCCTGCAAGCTCTTCTTTAATCTTGCTGAGTTTAAATTCTCCCTTATTCTTATCATAAGAAGAAAGCTCTACCTCAGGCTTAACCCTGTCTACTATAAAATTATAGGACTTTGTCTGCAAGTCTGCTCCGTCTATAAGAGGACGAACACTTACTTCAAGCACATACTTTCCGTCAGGAGCATCGGCATCACCATTTTTACCTTTCCATACCCAGTCAGAACCTGTTGATACTTTTTCCAAAATGTCTTCATCTTTAACAATAGCATCTCCATGATAATTTTTTACACCTTCTGTATCTTCTTTACTTGTGTAAATTACATCATTGGTTTTTGTATCTTTTATCTTCATTGTCATATCCCTGAAGCCTCTGAGGAAGGTTCCGAAGAATCTGACATAATCATTTACTCCATCTCCGTTAGGTGAAATTGCCAAATGTTCATCGGTGTAAGTTGAATTCTGCGCATCTATTTCCACTTCACCTAAAACAACCGCGTACTTGCCTACAGCACTGCCTAAGTGGGTAAATGTACCGTACGGACTATAGTGTACAGGTCTTTTTCCTGCCTTTTCCAAGGTATATATGTCATCCTCAAGTACAGCGAGATTAGCCCAGTCACCTACGAAACCTGAAACAGGTATGCTTATTTCCACATCTGTATCAGAAGAAAATACTATAAAACCATCCAAATAATTTCCGTTTGGAGCCTCAGGGAAGGTATACTGTGAAACATCTACCGTTGCCTGAACCTTTGTGCTCTTTCCCGCTTCTACGGTAAAACTTCCGATATCGATTGCACCCAAAGTTACAGGCTCAAGCGAAAAATACTTTCCGTTCTTTCCGGCCTCTACTCCGTCTGTAGTAAGATAGAGCTTTGCATTATAGGTAATACTGCTGCCTGTTATATTTTCCAATGTAACATTGATATCAGCTTTTCCGCCTTTTTCTATACTTCCGAGATTTACACTCGATACATGGTCTGCTCCGTACGCAACCGCAGGTGCATAAATAGCATTGTAGAGATTTAATACTCCGGCTCCCTGCTGTCTAGGAGAAGTAAATTCTCCGCTTTTTTCGTTCTTATTAGGTATAGCAGAGCTCATAAGCAGATTCTTTGTAAGTACCTGCTTTGCATCATCTGTAAGATTAGGGAAATCCTTGTTTATTCTCTGCATAATAACGGCAACCGCTCCCGCAACATGAGGAGAAGCCATACTTGTACCGGACATATTGACATATGAGCCGTCATTTACCGTAGAATAAATATTTCCTCCCGGAGCGGTTATATCAGGTTTGAATCCTCCGTCAGATGTAAGTCCCCAGCTACTGAAATCAGACATTCTTCCTGCATTGGCATTCTTTGTGTTCACTGTTTTCTTTGCAAGACGAAGCTTTGATGATAAATTATCTTTTAAATAAAGTCCGTCATCATAAGAAATCATAGTTGTAACCACATCTTTATTATTTGTCAACATGCCTATAAGGTTTGATCCGCCTGCCTTGCTGTTAAAAATGATTACAAACTTGGCCCCATGGGCCTTCGCATTCTTAACCTTTTCTTCAAAAGTGATTTCTCCTCTTCCAATAAGCACAATTTTCCCGGCTAAACTATCTTCACCGTCATTTGCAAAATCATCTTTTTTTCCAAGTCCTCTGTACACAATTTCCATGTAATTATTGTACAGCTCATCTTTATTAGGATAAGCATCTATATTCATAAGGGTTGAATGTATAATTTGCTTACCGGAATTTTCTATTTCCAGATAATTTCTTCTTATTATAGTATTCTCTATAGATGCAACCGTAAGAGCCTCAGGTACTATACCCGGAGAAGCAGCAAGACCGTAATCAGGATAGTTTACATCCGGTTTTGATGTTCCTTTTCCAAAGTATCCGTCATTTCCTTCAGCTATTGCTACGGTTATACCTGCAGCCTTTGCTTTATTTATTACATCGGAAACAGCCGGATCCTGGAATTTTATGGAACCCGCACCTGATCCGAGACTCATGTTGGCTGCATTTACACCCAAAGAAATACAATCCTTCAGAGCGTTTATATAATCTCTTGAACGCGCTCCCTTTGAATTGTCACCAAAAACTTTCATTATAACAAGCTGGGCATTAGGGGCCACACCTTCTACTTCATTTTCTGTAGGATCAACAGGGTTAGCCGCGGTAATACCCGCTACGTGCATACCATGTGACTCTTTATCAGGTTCTTTTACATCATTGTTCCTATCAGCATAATCATAAATAAAAGGAATCTTCTGGTTTACATATTCTCCTTTATTACTGCCCGCTATAAATCCTTTTGCCTTATCTTCACTTATCTTCCCGGTTACCCCTTCATCCAAACGGAAATCCGGACTTTTTACATCAGCTCCAGAGTCGATAATGGCTACAGCCATTCCTCTACCGTCATATTCTGCAGGAACCTTATCTTTTACCATTTGGATATTGCTTGCGATATAGTTCCTGATGCCTGCTCTTCCTGCATCTTCCTTAGGCATTATAACTTTTTTGTAGATTTTTTCCTTGCTTATACTTTCAATCTCAGGCAGAGCGGCAAGTTTAAGTGCATCAGCTTTTGTTATCTTAAGCACGGCTCCCGCGAATTCGGTATTGAAAACCTCTTCGACTTCCCTTCAACTCCAAGGCTCTTTACCTTGTCTGTAAAAGCTGTAACTGCTGCGGCAGGGTTACCGTTATCCTTTAACATAACGATAAAGGAGCCTTTTCCTTCCTCTTCGCCCTTAAGCTGTACTTCCCAGCCGGCAACCGGCGAACTTACAGCATTCCGGTTCGATGTGGCAGTCTTTCCGCCATTTTCATTTGCTAAGGCAACACCCGCCTGAAAAGACGATAAGCTTGTAGCCAAAGCCAGGGTAAGACATAAAACTTTTTTTGAAACCATTACCTTTTCTCCTCCCTAATAATGTGATTTAGAATCATCCTCATAACATAACCCAAACTATTCACGAAACATTAAAAGGTCTGTGACCTAAGGCGTGAATAATTGGAGTTTAATATAGTATAATTATTCATAATAATAGCTATATCAATTTGTTATATAATATTCAGACAACTCTATGCAAGCCAGATTAAATGATGTTAACCTGATAACATATTATACATAATAATTTTATAATTGTCTATAAATATTCATATTTTCTTAATATTTCTCTGTTTTCTTTAAAATGTAACCGGTTTTGGAAGAGATTACCAACAGATGACAGATATATGTTTATTAAGTATTCATTTCATCTTTTTATTTTTCCTTCCTCGCACGAATTTCCAATATATAGAGTACGGAATGACTGTAGCAAACAGAAGATAATTTTTATTAGCAAACATATCCGGGGCTCCTTTTATATTGAAATGGACAGGAATTTCCTCCGGAAGAAATAAGCAAGCAGCAAATATTACAACCATCATGACCAGCAGCACCAAAACATCTTTTAACAGTCCATCTTTCATACAATTTTTCCTCCCGAAATTAAATAAAATTTGACTTACCGGTTTTTATATAAACTCCGCTTGAAATAACAAGCAAAATAACTGATACTATCTGCAAAACAGGTGTTATGTGAATATTAAAAAACCAATTAAGAAGAATCGGAGTAATAAGTACAATTATTCCGATAAGCCCGGATACAATAACAGGCATACTCTGCTTTACTACCATCATCTCACTTTCCCATTCATAGTTAGGATATTTTTTATTTAATGAAACTCCTATCACTGTTATAAAAAGTGAATAACATACAGGAACAATTATCAAGTTAATAACTTGAACAGGGTTCATATCAAGTTTTAGAACAAATACAAGTATGGAAATCAGGTATCCAATCAAATGAAGTGTAAGGTTTACAGCTATCTTTGAATTTAAAATCGTTTTTACCTCAACAGGAGAACTTTGCAAAATCCAAATATTTTTTCCTTCTAAAGATATTGCCGAAGCTGCCGGACAACTAAGCGAGAGCATTGATGCAATAAAAATCGGAGCTAAATTTGAAAGATATTCGTTAATATTTTCAATTCCCGAATATTCCTCTATTTTTTGTAAAGAATTAAAAAGTAAAAACACACTGAAAACACATAAAAGTATCACGCCAAGTCCTGCGTTCAATACTGCCATATATGAGCTTAAAAAACGCCCCATTTCCTTTTTATATAAGGCAAAAAATACCGATTTTCTACTATAAGAACTTTTGTTGTCAGAATATCTTGATGTTGTTTTAGCAAGAGAATTAAGCAATCCATACTTTAATGAAACAATTTTTACAAATATATAAAAAACCACTGTTGAGAGGATAATAAATAATCCCACACCAATATAAGCCGGAACATTATTGTTTTGCATAAATAGCTTAGATAGCGGGTACAGCCCTGTAATTTGCTTAGCAAGGATAATGCCGGCACTGTTTTCATTACCTGATTTCATAGCTGACACTGCAACATATCCGATTATCCCAAGCATCACAAAAGAAAAGATTAAAGCAATAACATTTTTTCTTTTAAAAAAAGATGAAGCGACGACAATAACGATACCCATACAGGCTGCTATGCACATTGGTATCAACGGAACAAAAATTATTGAAAGAAAAAACAGCATAATCTGTAATGCGTTTAAACTTCCATTTAATACCCAAACAATTCCTCCCGGAAGCATAAACATCAATCCTATTAGAAAATTCAATAAATACATAAACATAAACTTGCTACTTATAATATCTGAGCTTTTTAAAGGAAGAGATAAAAGAGTTTCCATGTCATGACTTCCAAACAAAATTCCGTTAGAATAAAATATTGTCAAAAATAAGATTGCAAAGCCGGATACCGCTACCATATATGCCGGTATCAACTCCTGCAGTCCCACTTGCACCAAAGTTTTTGCTGTCATAATATTATAGGCACAAAAGAATATAGCAAGAGTTATTATTCCAAAGCTTGTAATAGCAATAGAACTTTGTTTTTTATTTCCCGGTTCTCTAATTTCGTTGATTGGGAAGAAATTTATCAATTGTGCTCTAATTAATATCCTAATTTTGCTCATTATCCTGTACCTCCATGAAAAAAGTTTCCAAAGATTTATCACCTTTTACTTCTTCTGTATTTCCGCTTGCGATTAACTTCCCATTTTTTATAATGGCAATCTTATTACATAATTTTTCTGCAACATCCAATACATGTGTTGAAAAGAAAATAGCGCCCCCATCTGATACACATTCATGCATTATTTTCTTTAATAAAAAAGCTGCTTTCGGATCAAGCCCGACAAAAGGCTCATCTAAAACCATTAGCTTCGGTGCATGTACCAGTGCTGAAATAATAGCTGTTCTCTGCTTCATGCCATGTGAGTACGAAGATATCATCCTTGAAAGATGCTCAGTCATTTCAAATAAATCGCTGTATTTCCTAATTCTTTCTTTGCGTATTTCAGTGGAAACTTCAAATAAATCCGCAATAAAATTGATGTACTGAAATCCTGTCATATATTCATATAAGTCCGGATTATCCGGAATATAGGCCATCATTTTTTTACAAATAACAGGCTCTGCCTTAATGGAATGCCCATCAACAGTTATACTTCCGTTCTCAAAATCATGGATACCGACTACCGCTTTTATCGTTGTAGTCTTCCCCGCGCCGTTCGCTCCAATAAAACCGTAAACGTCTCCGGACTGCACTGAAATGGACAGTTCATCAACAACCTTTTTGTCTCCGTAAAATTTGCTAAAATTCTTTATCTCCAACATACGTTTTACCTCCATTGACACTTTGTCAGTTATTCTTTGAAATAATACCGATAGCCTAGGTAGCAGCTATCGGCGCATTATTTTTTATTACAAACATTCTACTCTTTTTGATTGCTGAAGAGTTTTTTTGTATTTAAGCTTTGCTCAAGCATTATCTTAAATGCGTTTAAATAATCATTAGCAGGTTCTTTTTCTGAATATCTTATCTTTATGTTATTTGAAACAAAAACATAAGCTGTCATAAGAAATTCCGCTATTTCTACCGGATATTTTACAGAAAAAACTTTTTCTGATATCCCCTGATTTATTATCCTCTCAAAATATATTGTCAGTTTTTCAATAAGCTTATGGGATAACTTATCTATCATATATCTATTTTCTTCAAGATCAACTGTTTTTTGTAATTCACTTTCCTCATCTGTAACACTTTCAGAAGAAATAATGGTTTCGTCAATAAAAGCTCTGATTTTTTCTATTGCATTTTTTTCTTCATCATAAGCAATCAAATGAATACGCCTCAGTAACTTATCTGAATATTGTTCCACAAGACAATATAAAATATCCTCTTTATTTTTGAAATGATAATACAACAGTCCCCTTGATATATTTACTTTATCAACTATATCCTGTGTTGTTGTATTTAAGTATCCTTTCTCCATAAATAACAGCATTGCAGCATTGATAATCTCAGCACGGCGCATTTCAGGTTCTTTAACATCTCGCATTTTACACCTCCCGGTATCTATACTACATCTGAGCTGACAATTTGTCAATCAGTTTTAAATATCCTTATTTTCATTACTTTCTCTTTAACTTTAGTCATCAAAAAAGGAAGTATCGGCTATTTGCTTTTACTTCCTTTTAGCAGTTTTATTAAATTGTTTTACTTTGACAAATTCGAAGTTGCTAATTTTTTTATTATATCACTTTTTCAATAAGGACATAGATATCACATCATAAATAAAATGAACCCCCATGGCAGTAAATAAATCCCGTTTCCAGGCCAAGATAGTGATAGGCGCAGCTACCAAACAGACCTGTATTAAAGCGGGTAAAGAGTGGAAAAATCCATAAACAACTACCTCATCAATAACATGAAGCAGGGCAAAAGGTATAACCATGATCAAAAAAGCCAAAAGTTTTGGCGGCTCTTTCCCCTTGCACATATACACTATAACAGAGAATATAAATAAGCGGAAAATAACTTCCTCTGATACACCGGCTCCAAGAGCTCTAAAAATTGATAAAATATCAAAACTAAATCTAAGCGGATTCTGTCCAAGCCATTCCATAAATATAAAAATACAGCCTATGAATATAATAATAGCAATACTTTTCATAATATCTTTAACTTCACCGAAACGAAGCAAAAGCATTATACTTTCATAATTACAGTTTAATGTTACACTTCCCAAATATGCAAAGAATGCACATATGCCTGAAATAATCCCCATATAATTAACAGGGCTTGTTACACCGATAGACAATAAGCCTAAACATAACGCGATAATATAATCTTTTTTTGCTAATTTTTCAAAGTCAATGATTACCACGGAACAAAGTATAATAAAGGTGTAAATGATGCCGAATAAATGAAAGGTATACGGTTTATATTGAATATTTTTAGTAGGAACGGTTATACAATAAATAGAAATAAGACACACGCAAAGCACAAGAAACATAGCCAGCTTTATTGTTATCGCTCTCCTGTTTTTCATTTGAACCCCTCTTATATAATATTTTCTTAGCGGTTATGTCTAAATGACTTAAAGTCTATTTTTATCGCCCCATTCACACATTCCATCTAAAATCGGAATAAGCGACAATGATAATGTATAACCAAAGCCGGTAGAATTTATACACTCGGCAGAAATACATTTTTCATACATTTTACACTCTCCTATAGGTTAGTATTGAACCTGACTGAAAGTATTGCACTTCAATGTACGTACTTGTTACAAATCTAATTCTAGGCATAATTATAGTATAAGTATTTGGAAAGGTCAATTTTAAGGGATTATTATGAATAAGAAAATTGTGGTTATTACCGGCAGTCCGAGAAAAAACGGAAACAGTCTTACTATGACTAAAGCTTTTATTAAAGTCGCTGCAGACAAAGGGCATTGTGTTACCGTATTTGATGCTACTCAGCTGAATATTGGCGGTTGTCAGGCTTGCGAAACCTGTTTTAAGAGGGGTAAGGCCTGTTCATTTGATGATGACTTCAACTCTATTGCTCCCGCAATCTTAGAAGCAGATATCATCATTTACACAATGCCTGTGTATTGGTACTCTATTCCCGCTAAAATCAAGGCAGTTATCGACAAAACATTTCCTTTCGGTATGGATGATGAGAATGTGGCCGGTAAGGGCTGTGGATTAATATTCTGCTGTGCAGATGACGATATTTCTGTTATGGATGGAGTACGAATTCCGATTGAGCGTACTGCTGCCCTGTTAAAATGGCATATGATAGGCGAGGTTTTAATACCGGGAGTACAAAATCCGGGAGAAATCGAAAAAACTGACGGCTGTGAGCAGGCTATAGCGCTTGCGGAAAGAATATGATTTATTATCTTATCATAATGACTTTACTTTCTTGGAGAAATTCTGTAAATGAATTTGCTCCTATTTTCCTTTTCTTCTTTAACATATTTGCCCAAATAGTATTGCCCTCCTGTTCTGTAATAAGTCCATTTTGGAAAGCTTCAACCAGTATGTCACCTGTTGTAACATGTTTTAATGAATACTTGTTTACATAATAACCAACATCTCTAAGGTTATTACTTCCTAAAACTCCGTTATGCTTTTTAGCAAGAGATATTGACGCAGCTTCTCCACTGCCAATCAATTTATTCCCGGAAAAAGTTGTCAGTTCTCTGTATAGAGAATATTCTTCCGAGTTAATATCCATACTCATAACAATAGCTGAACCATTAGCTATAAGTTGATCTATTCGAGCTTTTAAATGAGGGATCGTTGGTCTGTCAATTTCATTATACACTTCTTTGGGAATAACGATTTTACCTGAATACATTTTTTCTAACAAGCTTTCTTCATTGATCCATAAAAATGCACAGATGCAGTCAGTATCAAAAAATAAGGAATCAGTCAAGAGTTATATCCTCCTCTCCGGCAATTCCATATACTATATCATCTCTGAAAGCATCTAATAACAAACTTTCATATTTGCCTTGTGATATTAGTTCTTCCTCCAATAGCTTTTCAGAAGATGCGATATAATGACCAAGCACAATACCTTTTCTATTTTCAGGTAACGAACGATAAAGGCTTATATCATATCCTAATTTTGCCGCAGTCTCTATAATACCAACTTCCATACCTTTGATTTGTTCACTTTTAAGATAACCCTCATTTAATAATCTATATAACATAGCTTTATGACTTACACCATAATACTGTTCAATTCTTATTACATCTTCAAGTGTAAGACATTCTTTATTCCCGTTTTCTCTTATATCTTCGATCATATCATATAGAGATGAAGAAGGAATTAAAAAATACGAGGCAAATTGGTCTGCCTTTTTTTCGTTCTCATCATTGCTTCCAATCATAATAGGGCTAACTGCATTTACGGCAGAGTCATCAAAATACAAATGATACAACTCATGTGCTAAAGAGAATCTTTGTCTTCCAATAGACATATCTGAGTTTATGGCTATAACATTGGAAGTTTCTCCCTTATAACTTACACCACTGATATTAGTCCCAAGCGGATAAAAAATGAGGGTAAAATTGTCTATTTTTTGAACTAACTTAAAAATATCAACAGGTGTTTCTCCATCCTCTCCAAATCTTTTTCTAAGGTTAGAGGCTTTGTTACTCAAGTCCATTTTATCAATCATTTGTGTACCTCCAACATTTTATCCATTTCAAATTGATTCAACACTATTTTATTGATGATAGCTAAAGCCTTGAGATCATCAGATGTCAAATTATTTGTTCTAAATGAAACTGTACACTTCTGTTCCTGATTTTCTCCAAATAAAAGATAATCTACCGTACAACAAAACAAAGCAGATAATTTTTCAATTACATCCGAAGTTATATTTCTCTCTCCTTTTTCTATTTTTGCAATCATACTTTGATCTAATGATAAGTATTCTGAGAGCTTAGTTTGAGTAAGCTTGGATTCATATCTAAGGGATCTGATTCTTTTTCCAATTTCAACTAAATTCATCATATCCATTACCTCCTACACTTTTATTCACTCATATTATAACAAATTTTTGTCATAAAGTAAATGATTATTCGAAGTATTTTTATGACAGATCTGAATTAGGATAAAAATAGAGAGGAATATTCCTCTCTGCACATTTTAATGTCCGCCATTATTCTAAATTAGCAAAGCTAGTGCAAATAAGGATTTATCCGATATCGCCTCAGGGTTCGCATTGTGCGGTTAGCAGATCTATTTAACATATCATAAATCGATACTCCCATTTCTTCATTAATGACTTTGCAGTAAGTCGAACTTCATCTATAAAAAGATAATACTTTTCATCTTTATTTCCGTATAAAATAGTCTCCACACACTCACATATGTTTATTGGATTTCTGAACTTGTAATTTTTTCTCTGATCCGGTTCAATCTTTATAATATTATCTTCACTTACATTCTCTGAAAGAAGATAATTATAAAAAAGGTCAAAAGCAAAATCGATTTTCCACATCTTCGAATACCGATAATTACCTTGACCTATCCATTCCACGTATTGTGTACAATACGTTTTAAATAAGAATCTTGTTTTATTATGAATTCAGCTTAAATCTGTGACATTTTTATTGCTACTTTTATATATAACATAACATGTTTTCTCAAAACTTCAAGTGAATATTTGGAATATTGCAATGAATTTACCACAATTATATTTATTTTTACAGGTAAGAAATCTAAAATGAACTTTAATAAATAACTTAGAAATTAGCGACAATCAGGCAAATTATTCAGTCACATAGATTGGAGACGACGGCAGAACAGGGCTTCAAGAAGTACCCGCATTTTAACCGTCTTGACGTGAATTTGATAAAAAGACTGCATTTCTACGATGTGTAGCCTTTTATTCAGTTTTAAAGTATCAAAAATTCGTTTAATAATTTTGGTATCTATAACACTCTTATTTACCATAACTCCCAATTATTTATTATCCGTACTATAGAAAAGAAGATTGTAAACATTTATTATGAAATATATAACTATGGTTTGATGCTGATTTTTGGTAGAATTTTAAGTCCGTTTCAAAAAACTTGCTATTTTAAATAAGCACACGTTGACAAGTAAACCTATAAACGTATCCCTGGTTAGTGATATTCGGCTCAACATAAAAAACATAAAGATGCACAATAAAATCATCAAAATACAGGAGGAAAAAGAAATGAAGGTAGGGTTTGTGGGATTAGGAATAATGGGACAGCCGATGGCTAGAAACGTTATGAAAGCCGGTTATGATTTAACCGTATATACGCTTATTCCTGAAACAATCGAACAATTTAAGAAAGAGGGCGCCAGAGGGGCTGCTAATGGTAAAGAACTCGCTGAGAATGTGGATGTGGTTATACTTATGCTTCCAAACTCTCCAGACGTAGATGAGGCTCTTTTCTGCAAAAATGGCTTAGTTGAGGGACTTTCAAGTGGAAAAGCAGTAATAGACATGAGCTCTATAAATCCGGTAGAGTCAAAGAGATTTGCAAAAGTTTTGGCTGAAAAGGGAGTAGATTTTCTTGATGCACCTGTTTCCGGTGGAGAGCCTAAGGCCATAGACGGAACCATTTCCGTTATGGTAGGAGGTAAAGAAGATGTTTATAGCAAGTATTATGACCTTATAAAATCTATGGCAGGGAGTGTTGTAAGGGTAGGAGATGTCGGTGCCGGAAATACTACAAAACTCGCAAACCAGATAGTTGTTGCTCTCAATATCGCTGCGGTAAGCGAGGCATTTACTCTGGCAAAGAAAGCAGGTGTTGATCCTAATCTAGTCTATCAGGCAATCAGGGGCGGTCTTGCCGGCTCCACGGTAATGGATGCCAAGGGTCCTATGATGCTTGAAAAAAGATTTGATCCCGGCTTTAGAATCGATTTACATATCAAGGATTTACAGAATGCGCTTGATACCGCTCATTCCGTGGAAGTTTCACTCCCTCTTACAGCAGGGATTATGGAAATATTACAGGCACTGAGAATAGACGGTCACGGAAAAGAAGATCATTCTGCTATAGTTAAGTATTACGAAAACATTAACAAATTGATTGTTGGTGATAATTAATGCGTAATATTGGAAGTAAAATTTAGGCAAGTTAAGGGCGGTTTGGGTACTGATGTATATGCGTCGCGGATCTAAACCGTCTTTTTTAGTTGCTTCGAATTATTTCGTCCATAAAATCGTAGTGAAAAAAGCCCGCTTCCATATTTTTTTTAATATAAAACTTCAAAAAATATGATTATCGTGCGACATAGGACAATTGTTCTAGCTTCAATGCCATATATAGCACATTTGCCTCTGTAAAAATTCTCGGATTGCAACCGGTAAGTCTTGCAATTTTATCAAGCTTGTACTGCAACGTGTTCTTGTGGATATAAAGCTTTTCACTGGTTTCTTTTAAGGACATATTACTTCCAAAATATATTTTTAATAGACTTCTGTCCTCCTCGTCAAGTGCGGAGAGATTTCTTTTTACAAATAAACTTCCGGCTTCCTCAGATATATTTCCAAGCAGAATTTCAAGATTTAAATCGTCATAAATTGCCAGAGTTTCATCCCCCATCATACAGTTTATAGCAAGCCTCGCATTTTTGTAGGAGCGGTACTGCTTCAATATGGGATAACTGTTTCCTATGCCGACTTTGACTATTGGTTCATATCTGTTTGCGAGACGGGTAAAAAGCCCTATGTAATTCTTTATTTTTATGCTTTCAAGAAGAATTACAAACTCGTTTGATAAATTTGATATAAAGAGTCTTGAGCCAGTTTGCTCAAAGCAGGAATAAACCGCATTTTCGATAAGAGAAATATTTTCCGGATTGTATTTTGTATCAATCTTCACAACTATAGTATTATATTCTACACAATCTGATATTTTTTCTTTCTTAAGTATAGATTCAAGATACTCCTGATTAATATGTTCTTTATGGATTATAGCCCTAATAAGCTGATTTAATTGAGTTTTTTGTATCTGTTCTATCCGTTCAAGCTCGTTCTCTCTTAAAATAATTCCTGAAATTCTTTGTGCAAGATAGGCAAACTTTCTTACTTCATCCGGTATTCCTGAAATCCCTATTACGGCGATAACCTCTCCATGGAAAATAAATGGTATATTGACACCGGGTTTGCTCCCTGAAAAATTATCCGAGGGCTCGACCTCTATTGTTTTTCCCGTTGCCGCAGCCTGTTTTCCTATCTCATGATAATCTCCAACCCTATTTTTGTCGGTACTTGCAAAAATTATCCCCTTCGGATTTATAAAATTTATGTCGTGATTGCATACGTCCTTTACCGCAAGAACTATTTCATCGGCCAATATCCCACTTATTATTTCTGTCATAATTTTTTCCTCTCTGAACGGATGTATTATATAACATATTTTAACATAAAAATAGAACTAAATGTAGTATGGATAACATACATTGAATAAATATTTTTTATTATAATAAAATAAACCCCAATTATTTGGGATAAGCCGTATAGTTACGGAACGTTTTAAAAACCCAGATCAGATCAGACCATACTCTACGGCTTACTGTGGAGTATTTGACTTTAAGCCACAGAAAAGGAGTTTTGTATGAAAGTGACAGTCGCTGTAGATTCTTTTAAAGGAAGCTTAAGTTCCCTAAAAGCAGGTGAAGCCATAAAAAAAGGAATTCTTATATCAATGCCTGAGGTAATGGTAACTGTGAGACCACTTGCAGACGGTGGAGAGGGAACGGTGGAAGCACTTATCTTTGCCATAGGGGGGATTATCGATAATGTTAAGGTCATGGGACCACTCGGAGAAAAAATCGAAGCTCGCTACGGTATAATAAAAGAGAGCAAAACCGCCGTGATAGAAATGTCAGAAGCAGCTGGAATTACACTTATTTCCGAAGAAAAGAGGAACCCCCTTAATACGACGACTTATGGGGTTGGAGAACTTATAAAAGCTGCTGTAAATAAAGGATGCAGAAATTTTATAGTGGGCATAGGAGGAAGTTCTACCAATGACGGCGGAGCAGGAATGCTTCAGGCATTAGGCTTTGGATTGCTTAATAATGACGGAAATCAGATACCCTTAGGGGCTAAAGGGCTTAAAGATTTAGTTATGATAACTGACAATGATGTCTTGCCGGAGCTAAAAGAGTGTAATTTTAAAATTGCCTGCGACGTCACCAATCAACTTTGCGGCAAAAGTGGCTGCAGTACCGTTTTTGGACCTCAAAAGGGAGCAACTTCCGAAATGATAAAGGATATGGACAGTTGGCTTAAGCGATTTGCAAGGCTTACAAAAAATAAATACGCTTCGTCCGATGCAAAACTTCCGGGTACGGGAGCCGCAGGAGGACTCGGATTCGCCTTTTTATCATATACAAATTCTTCTCTCAAATCAGGTATAGACATTGTTATAGAAGAAACAAGACTTGAAGATTATATAAAAGAAGCCGATATTGTAATAACAGGTGAAGGCCGCCTTGATGGACAAACAGTTTTCGGAAAAGCACCTGTGGGAGTGGCGAAGCTTGCAAAAAAATATGAAAAAAAAGTGATTGCCTTTGCAGGCTCGGTCACAAAGGATGCCATCGTTTGTAATGATTACGGAATAGATGCCTTTTTCCCTGTATTGAGGAGAATAACCAGCCTAAAAGAGGCTATGAAATCCGAAAATGCAGCTGAAAATCTCTCCGATACGGTTACTCAGGTATTTAATCTGATCAAAATGAGTACTGATTAAAATCTAAATAAGAATCGCCGAAAGGAACAATTACACGCCATAACATTGTCGCACATAAAAACAGCCGATAGCTTGTTTATGCCTTAGTACGGTTTGTTGCACAAGTATCGGCTATTTTCTTAGTCTCTTATTATGTCAGCTCAGTCTGTTACCTTAAATCTCCCACGGCTGTCCTCCTGCAAGACAACCTCCATCCACAACACAAAGTTGCCCCGACATATATGATGAGGCATCCGAGGCTATAAGCACAGCCATTCCTATCATATCTTCAGGATACCCGGGACGAGCCATTGCTATCCTATCCAGCATATACTTACTGTAGTACGGATCATCCCACAATTGAGCAGTCAACTTCGTACTTATGTGCCCCGGTGTCAGGGCATTAGACCTGAAACCATACTTTGCCCACTCTATTGCCTGGCTGCGTGTCATCGCAGCAATTCCGCTCTTACTCATACCATAAACGGAATTCCCTCCTAGCATCATAACGCTGTTATATGAGGCAACATTCATAATGGACAAATGTATCCTTTCGTTTTCTGCTAATTCCTCGTTTCTCTTAATCATTTCCTTTGCCACTTTTATAGACATCAAATAAGCACCTCTCAAATTTACGCCTATAATCTTGTCAAAAGTATCTTCTGAACCATTAGTCATAAGCAGTCTTTTATTAATTCCCGCAATATTTGCAAGTACATCTATCTTACCGTATTTTTCCATTACGATATCTACAGTCTTGTAAATATCCTCTTTATTCATAAGATTTAGCGATAGTGTCATGCACTCCCCATTATCTTCTTTAATTTGACTTTCCACTTCTTTTAATGCTTCTTCATCTATATCAGCGATTACAACCTTTGCGCCTAACCCGGCGTAAGCTTTGGCGATTACACTGCCGATTTGTCCGGCACCGCCTGTCATCAGTATTACCTTATTTTCCAGCGAAAATAATTTGCACAGGTTTTCCCCTATTTCATTTTTACACATTTTACTATTATGCCTTTCCGTAATATCCAAACATCTTTGTAACCCACAAAGTATTTTTAAATCTTGCTTTACTTATCCGTCAACGCAACTTCTACCAATTTATCGTACACATCATTGATATTATCCTGCGTTACCAAGAGCGTATCAACGGATATCTCTTTTTCAGGTGTTCCACCATCAAGATGAGTCTTTAGGCAGTCAACAGCGGTGCGTCCCATAAAAACCGGTTGCTGTGCCGCAGTCGCTAAAATATCTCCACTTTTTATTGCTTCAACCACTTCCGGAGAACAATCAAAACCGACAATTTTACATTTGTCATTATTTATTTCTTTAAGTGCCGTAACAGCACCCATGCTCGGATCCTCCGAATGACAGAATATACACTTCAGGTTGGGATAAGATGTAATCAAGTCTTGCGTATAACGCACACCCTCATCACGGTTTACCTTTTCCATTTGCCTAAAATCAACTTCTTTTAGCTTTTCCTTTATTCCCTCTTCAAATCCTTCTTTGCGCAGCACACCATTCTTTCTTGCCTGATTTAGGGCTATTTGCGCTATTTCATCTCCTTTATTCAGTTTATCTGCCACATATTCACCCAGTTTTTTTGCGCCTCCTGAATTATCCGTTGAAATAAACGAAACGTATTCACCCGAATCTGTTCCTATATCACAGATTACAACCGGTATTCCCGCCTCTTCCGCAGCAGATAGAACCGCTATGCAAGACGCTGAATCTGTCGGGGAAATAACAATACCGTCTACTTTATTGGTAATAGCGTCCTGCACATTTGCAAGCTGTGTATTTGCATTATCTTTAGAATCATATACTGTAACTTTGACTCCGGGCATTGTATTTTTTGCCTGATCTTCAATTCCATGTTTCATATAGCACCAAAACGGAACATCTAAAGATGGTGTCAGATATGCTATAGATTTGCCCTTGTAATTTCCTGACGACGCGCCGCTTTTTTCAGCAGAAGCATTTTTAGATGTTTTCTCCTGTGAAGCAGAGTCTTTATTACCGCTTCCACAGGCAGCAAGCTGTACTGCTATCGCAAATACAATACCCCATAGTAACACTTTGTTCTTTTTCATACTTTTTCTCCTCCTTGTTCGCTTTTTACAGTTGTCTTAGTTTCATATAATACACAGCGGGTATAAAAAGTAATTTCACGCTTTTTTATGCCTCATACGGGAAATTCGTTCCGCCAGTACCGCAACCACTATTACCGCTCCCAGAGCGCTTCCCTGCCAATATGGGTTGATTCCAAGAAGATTTAGTGCATTTCTTAAAAAACCCACCAAAAATATTCCTACTACCGTACCGCCTATTGTTCCTTTACCTCCGCTCATACTCGTACCGCCTATAACCGCAGCGGCAATAGCATCCATTTCAGCAATGCTTCCATAGGTAGGATCGCAAGCCATCATCCTTGAAGTCATAATCCATGCCGCAATACCGCACATAAATCCGCAAACGATATATGCCGCACACACATTCCATCTTACATTGATTCCCGAAAGCTTGGCTGCATCCGCATTTGAACCGCATGCATATAAAAAACGTCCAAACTTCGTTTTCTGAAGAATAAAAGCAAAAATAATAAAAACAATTACCATAAGAATCAAATACATAGGAATACCCATAACACGTTGCTTACCTATAAATTGCCAGCTTTGGGGAAATCCCGATTGAGTATTTGCATCGGAAATGACATAGTCCAAACTCCTGCAGATATTCATCATACCGAGGGTTACAATAAATGCCGGCATTTTAATATATCCTATCAAAATTCCATTTATCAGTCCACAAATCAAAGCCACTGCCATAATAGTAATAAATCCTACTACTGAGTTCTTTGTCTGCACCATCAGTATTGACCCTATCATTCCTGACAATCCTAAAATTCCACCCACAGATAAATCAATTCCACCTGTAATAATAACGAGTGTCATCCCAACACTAAGCATCGCGTTCGCCGACACCTGTGAGGCAACATTAAGCATGTTCTGTGAGGACAGGAAGTTAGGAGATACAATACTCATAACAGCGAAAAATACACAAAAAACACCGAGCATTGTCAATTCTGTCTTATAATTCTGTACAGCCCGCTTCATTCTGCTTTGCTTGTTCATATATGCCTCCTGTATTGATTTATCCCATTGTAGAAAAATAGCCAATTCTTTCTTCGCTTATCTCGGATGCACTAAGTGAACCGGTAATTCGACCTTCACGCATAACATAAATAGTATTGCATAATCCCATAACTTCAGGCATTTCAGAAGAAATCACCACCACTCCCACTCCTTCTTTTGCAAGATCGTACAGAATCTGATAAATATCCGCCTTTGCCCCTATATCAACCCCTCTGGTAGGTTCGTCAACTATCAATAGTTTAGGTTTCAGCATTAACCATTTTGCTAATAAAACCTTTTGTTGATTTCCACCTGAAAGTGATTGAACCGCGACATCAGGGCTAGTCATTTTAATCCGCAATCCGGAAGCCATCTTTTCGCATAATTCCTGCTCCTTTTTATCACTTATGTAAGCCCCTCCATGTACTGTCAGTTCTTCAATATTAATATTGATACCTATGCTTAATTCCTGGAATAACCCGTCATGTTTTCGATCCTCGGAAACATAGCCGATACCTTCTCTCATTGCGGTTCTGATACTGTTAGGTTTAACTTCCTTACCCAATATCATAACCTTACTGTCTCGACTTCGATTATATGCTCCGAATATGCATTTGGCCATTTCCGTTCTTCCTGCGCCCAAAAGTCCCGAAAACCCTACAATCTCGCCTCTGCGAACCGAAAAGTTGACATTTTTCACAAAGCCTACCGTATCACTTAAGTTTTTTACTTCCAAAACTATTTCTTCTTTATCAAATTCTTTTGAACCGCTTTTCTCTGCTCCGTACAGATTCTCTACTTCTCTGCCGACCATAGCCTTTATCAACGATCTTTCATCAAGTTCCTTTGTTTTTGCGTTCCCCAAAACCTGCTTCCCATCGCGTAATACGGTAATTCTGTCGGAAATCTCATAAATTTCATTTAACTTATGGGATACTATAATAAAGCTTGTTCCTTTCTTTTTCATGTTTCTGATTAAATCAAATAAAAGACTTATCTCTCGTTTAGTTAAAGACGCAGTAGGTTCATCCAAAATTAGGATACTCGCATCTTTTGAAACCGCTTTAATAATTTCAACAATCTGCATCTGCGCAATTGAAAGATTTTCGACCCTCTCATATGGATCAATATAATCTTCCATATTAAAAAGTTTCAGTAATTCCCACGTTTTTTTAACCATCGATTTCTTATCCGAAAAAAATCCCGCCTTATAATAACCCGGAGAAGTAAGGAAAATATTCTCTGCAACGGAAAAATCTTTCATCAAAGAAAATTCCTGCGTAACCATGGCTATTCCTTTTTCATTAGCCTGTCTTACACTACTAAAACTGCATAGCTCGCCACGAATATACATTTCCCCTAAATCTGCCCGATGAATTCCCGTTATTACTTTTGAGAGTGTAGATTTTCCGGCACCGTTCTCTCCCATAAGCGCATGTATTTCTCCCTCCAGCAACTCAAAGGAAACACCTTGTAGTGCCGGTACTCCATAGAAATATTTGGTAATATTTTTCATTTCAACTATAACTTTTGCCATCTTGAAAAATCACCACCCCACTTCAATATTCACTCTACTGCAACTACCGAAGCAACTGCTCTTGCCGGAGCCCCCGAAAATCCCTGTAACTTAATCGGATAAGCACAAAAGTCACATACCTTATAATCCATTAATTCATCTGGAAACAATAACTCCTCCAATGCCCAAATCCCATTTCCCAAAAGAATCTCATGACAAGGTCTACCAGTTCCTTCATGCCAACCGCCGATACTCAGACAATCTATTCCGCAACCTTTTATTCTTTTTTTTGTAAAATATTCAGCCAGCTCACCGGTAATATACGGCCAGTCACGACAGTATTCAGTATCCCAAGCCTTTCTTTTCTGTCCCCAGCCTGTATTTAGCAAAACAATTGATTCCTCTCGAATTAAATCGTCATACTCTTGCAAATTTTCAGAATGTATTCCTTGTGCACATTCAAGTTTACCTCGTAGATCCACAATAACCGCTTCTCCTTGCCAATCCTCAACCGGGATCTCATCTACGGTCTTTCCGTCCGGAAAAAAATGAAATGGTGCATCTACATGTGTTCCGGTATGAGCATTCATATTAATGCGTTCCGCATTGAAACCATTATTCGTATAATTCGCTTCATATGTTACTTTTGTCATCTCATATGTAGGCCACCCCGGACAATTGTGATATACCGGTTGAGATAAATCATAAAATCGTTTTCTCATAGCTGGTCTCCTTACATACCATATATTTTTTCAATAGCATCCGCTATATGATCAGCAGTAAGTCCTAAATTCTCTAAAATATCCTCGTAACTGTGCGCAGATGACCCAAATGTGTCTTCTACTCCTACAAATTCTATTGGCTTGTTATCCTTACACAGTGCCTGTGCTATCGCGCTTCCCAGCCCTCCGATTACACTATGCTCCTCCGCAGTTACAACGCCTTTCATATCTCTTGTAAGTTCCTTGATTTTCTCTGTATTAAGAGGTTTTAATGTACTCACATTCACTACACGTACAGATATTTTCCCTTTTAACAGTTCAGCTGCCTCTACGGCCTTTAATACCATAATTCCGCATGCAAATACCACTACATCTTTTCCCTCTTCTATAATTGTCGGGGTATTAAATGCAAACTCTGTTCCTTCTTTTGTCACATTTTCATAATCATTTCGATTTAACCGCATATACATAGGTCCTTGGTGCTTTGCCATATATTTGGTAGCTGCTTCAGTCTCATTTGCATCTGCCGGTACAATTACCGTCATACCCGGAATAACCCTCATATACGCAAGATCATCAATCGACTGATGTGTAGCTCCGTCACCAAAATCCGAACACCCTGCGGAAGAACCGCAAATCTTCACATTTAAGTGACCGATGGCAATACTTTGGCGTATCTGGTCATAAGCACGGCCTGCAACAAAAACCGCAAATGAATTAGCAAAAGGAATTTTGCCTACTCTTGCAAGCCCTCCTGCTACAGAAGCCATGTTTGCCTCGGCAATTCCCATCTCCAGATGTTGCTTAGGATTATCAGTTTGGACCATTTTTCCCATTGTAGAGCCACCAAGATCTGCGTCTAAAACGATTATGTCTTTATTCTCTCTACAAAGCTTAACTAACGTTTTTCCATATGCTTTTCTCTGGTTTGTTTCCACCATTTCCTCACCTCCCTGAAGAAAGTTCTGTCAATGCCTGATTATACTGTTCCTCTGTTAATGCCTTATTATGAAATCCTACCTGATTTTCTGCAAAACTTATTCCCTTGCCCTTGATAGTATGTGCAATTATTGCGGTAGGTTTATCATTCACCTGTTCCGCTGCATCAAGCGCTTCCACAATTTGTTCCATGTTATGACCATCAATTTCAATAGTATGCCATCCAAATGCCTGCCACTTCTCGGCAACAGGCTCACTGTCCATACAGTCTTTTGTTGTCCCCTGTGCTTGCAACCCGTTACAATCAATAATTGCACACAAACTGTCCACTTTTTTTGCTCCAGCTGCCATGGCCGCCTCCCAGATTTGGCCTTCATCCATCTCCCCGTCTCCTACCAGTACATAAACCCGGTTAGATTTTTGATCCATCCTAAGCCCTAGAGCAATGCCCAGTCCAAGACTTAATCCCTGCCCCAATGAACCTGTGCCGATCTCGATACCCGGTGTCCCAAGATGCGGATGCCCTTGTAAATAGAATCCGATATCTTTGCAATGTTGTAAATCTTCAACAGGGAAAAAACCTGCTTCTGCAAGTGCCGAATACTGTAAAATCGCAACGTGTCCTTTTGATAAAAGAAAATAGTCTCTATCTTCCCAGTCTGGATTTTTAGGATCATATTTCATTTTATAAAAGTATAAAGCGGCCATAAGATCGGCACTTGAACAACTTCCTCCTACATGACCGGCAACGCCCACTCCTATGCACAAGATGCAGTCCTTTCTTAAAAGCTGTCCCTTTTTTCTAAGCATTTCAATAAGCTCTTTACTATACTCACTCATCTGTATCCTCCTATATCTACCCTGTTTTAAACTTAACTATACAAAGTATTTGTGGAAAAACTCAACGGCAGCCGGTGCATCCTTATCAAATCCATTCGGTGAATAAGCCTCACAACTGATTCGGGCATCATATCCGACAGTATGAAGGGCTTCGATAAAAGGACCGTAATCCGCCTCGGTAAATACCTTCGGATATACTCTTCCCACAGGGTTTGCAATATGTACATGACGAAGGAACTCCCTACCATCTTTCACTATATGACTAACAGACTCTTTTTCCTCTGTGAGATGGTAAAAATCAATCAATACTTTCACATTTTCTTCATTGACTGCCTTTGCAAGTTCAACACCTTCCTCAAAAGTATTTATCAGATTACACTCCTCTTTTCTGAGGGGCTCAATCACAATACCGATACCGTTTTTTTGTGCAATTCCCGCAATTTCATGGAGCATGCTCACCACTTGCGATAAACCTTTTTCTTTAGGAAATCCGTCAGGAACATTTTTAGCCGGTCCGCTTCCAAAAACGCAATATTCCACTCCAAGAGAAGCTTCCTTAAAAAAAGCCTTCTCCGCATATTCTTTGATTGTTTCAATATTTGTATCCGGTCCTGTCAAACGCATTGTTACTGGAAAAAGATTGTTGCCGGTTTCACATTGAATCCCGGTTGCCTTCAATCTTTTTTTTAGCGTTTCAAAATCTCCATCCGAAAGTTCCATAAGTTGTGCAATAGGTAATTCGGCATAATCAAAACCATATTCTGCCAATTTCTCAATCCATTCCATTCCTGTTTTATCAGGCTTTGTAGCTACCATATTCAAGCAACATCCAAATCTCATAATATCCTCACTTTATTTTTACCGTTATTTTACCCAAATTATTCGCGAAATGCCTCTCATAGTCACAGGCCGAAGCTGTTTCTACTATCATACTATGCAGAATAAGAGGTCTTTAACTTAGGCGTAAATAATTCCGGTTTTATTATTATCTTTCCTTATCATTCTTGGCTTTAGGCATCCTTATTTTTTGTCGGATCAATAATAATCTTAAGATATTTACCCGGAGTACTTAATAACTCCTCGAAAGCATCAGGTGCTTCCTCCAAAGAAATAACCTTTGAAATCATTTTATCAGCATCAAGTTTACCCGTTCCCAAAAGCTCCACAACTTCTCCGAACTCTGCATGTGTGTAGTTAAAGGAGCCCAGAATATTTCTGGCAGAACAAACGACATCCTGCATATTTAAAGTCATTTCCTTTTGGTGCATGCCCAACCAAACCGCCGTTCCTGCTATATACAATGCTTTAACGGAAAGATTAGCTGTTTCTTCTACCCCTACCGCCTCAAATGATATGTCTATCATATGTCCGTCAGTAAGTTCTCTTATCTTCTCTAATGCATCGGTTTCAGCCGTATTTATTGTATAATCCGCTCCAAACTCTTCAGCCAGTTTTAGACGCTGCTCTGATACATCGGCTACGATAACCATTTTCGGACGATCTGTCAAAATTAACTGCAATAAACAGTCCCCTATTGTACCCGCTCCTATAATCAAAACAATCTTATCCTTAAGATCTCCTGCTTTTTTATATGCGCCGTAAGTTACGGCATATGGCTCAGTTAATGCCCCCCGATAAAAAGTAGTATTTTCAGGTATGCGATATAATAATTTTTCAGGAACCGATACATACTCCGCCATTCCACCGTCAGTCGTCAATACCCCGAAAAAGCTTTTATCCTCACACAACATAGTCAGGCCTCTCCTGCAATTTTCACAATATCCGCAAAAATTAATCGGCTGTGCAATAACCCGATCTCCCAGTCTAAAATTTTTAACCTTACTTCCAATTTCCACTATCTCTCCGCAAAATTCATGACCCATGGTCATCGGGGGTATTCTTCGTCCTGATGTGCCGGTATAACCCGCAGGATCACTTCCGCATATTCCACAGGCTTTCACTTTCAAAAGGCAGGCATCTTCGGCAGGTACCGGCATCGGAACTTCTTGTACTTCCAGATGATATGCTTCCAGAAATCTTAATGCTTTCATTTCATTTCCTCACATTTTTATTATAGTACAGCTATAATACATCTACATATTACTTATTTAGATATATGCTGTCTACTTGTATTACAGATTCTGATTAAAAGTATATATCCAATTCTTTTTTTTGTCAATATCTTTTTGGTGCTTTTGTTAATATTGTTCAATCAATAATTATATTTATGTGCAATTCTTACAGGTACTTTGAATTGCTTAGTTACAATCCGAGTACCTCTATCATATTAAATATGATATAATCAGTATAATATGACAAATATGTAAATACGGTAACAATTAAATTTCTTCACTTGTTAAAGTATTTTCTTAATGTTATATTCTATTATAGAAAAATCACTTCAAAATACTAAGCAGATACATGTATCCCGAGTTCCGATTGTTTTTATATGTACTTAAAAGGATATCATAAAGAGATTTGCGAAAATTAAAACCTAAAATATAACAGGAGAATATAAAATGGGACTTCATACGATAAAAAAAGAAAGTGTAGCGAACCAGGTTTTCGAACAGCTTAAGGGGCAAATATTAAATCAATCATGGCTTCCGGGAAATAAGTTGCCATCCGAAACTGAATTATCATCTATTCTCGGAGTAAGCCGTGTTTCTATTCGCAATGCCCTCCAACGCTTAAATACTCTCGGGTTAATCGAAACACGTTTAGGGGACGGGTCATATGTAAAAGAGGCAAACATCGGAGATCAAATCAAAGCAGCCCTGATTCCGAATATTTATCTCCAAGCTCACAGCGTCAAAGAGGTTTTACAATTCCGCAGTGTAATCGAGGTAGAAACCGCTGCTTTGGCAGCAAGAAACGCTTCGGCACAAAATATTCAAAAAATGAAATCTATCTTTCAAAAACAGCTTAATCACGATAAACAGGATGTTGCTTTTGCCAAATATGATCTTGATTTTCATTTCGCCATTGCCGAAAGCACTGAAAACTCCCTTATTATTGCCATGTATGAAATTTTGAGAGACATTTTAACCAAGACCATGCTAAGAACCGTCAGCTCCATCGGTACGGAAATTGCTCTTCCTTATCATCGCCGACTTATTGAAGCAATTGAGGCCGGTGACGAATTACTTGCCGCTCAAGCAATGAAAGAGCATATGGCCGCTACCTATGAGCAGTTTTCTAAAATCATTGATATAGACGGTAACTGCGAAACCGTTTGAGTTCAATGCCCGACACCATCCTGTATGTATTGCGATTCGAAAAATACGTCGTTTCATTGTTCCGTCAATATATGTGAAGACGTAAAAAACACGTGGATAATGATAAATTTCAACAAATAATCTCGATTTTGCATCAGCTATCGCTAACATTATTCAGTATAGATAATATAATTGCCGGAAATATTATAGTGATTCTGTAGTACCGGCGATAAATCAATCACTGTTTTCTTCACTATATCACGTTCCAATTGATTGTCAGAAGTATGATTCCGGAATGTGTTAAAGCCATGGTAAAACTTTTGAAATCACGTTAATATACGAATAATAGTGTGATGTTTATAAAGTGCGGGAAGCATATCTTCATAATGTGTTAATTCATGAGCACTCATTAAATACCACAACTGTTATTTTGCTAAAAAAAGGCGGTAATGATTTTCTCGTCATTACCGCTTAAACAGGATATTCTTTGCAAAAACAACAGCCGGTTTACAACCAAAAAGTTCATATTGTACCAAATGTCGATTTGCAGATAGCTGATATCCAAATGAAAAGCATAGTATTCGGTTTAAACATAATTCAGACTTTGAAAACTTTATAATTTCCACTGACCGGTACGGTACTGCATATCCCATAATTTTTTATACAGACCTTCTTCTCTGACTAATTCTTTGTGGGTTCCTCTCTGACTGATTCTGCCATCTTTAATAACAAGAATTTGGTCGGAATTCTGCACTGTTGATAATTTATGAGCAATCATAATAACTGTCTTATTTTTTAGAAGTTCCCTCATTGCAGCTTGAATTTTAACTTCATTCTCTACATCCACATTGGCAGTTACCTCATCTAAAAGTACAATCGGAGCATCCTTTATCAGTGCTCTTGCTATTGAAATTCTCTGTTTCTCTCCACCGGAAAGCTTTGCTCCGCCTTCACCTAATATCGTATCATAACCTTCAGGGAGATTCATAATGAAATCGTGACAACCGGCTCTTTTTGCAGCATTGATTACTTCATCTAAGGTGTCATCAGGTTTTCCTATTCTTATATTTCCGGCTACGGAATCTTCAAATAGTACAACATCCTGAAACACAAAGCTTAACTTGCTTAGTAAATATTCATATGACAGGTTTTTAATTTCTATTCCCCCTATTTTTATTTTTCCCTGCTTCACATCCCAAAATCTTCCAAGGAGATTGATAATAGTAGTCTTATCGCTGCCGGATAGTCCTACCAATGCTGTGGTTGTACCTTCCGGAACATTAAAAGATATTCCCTTCAGTACAGGAATGCTGTTATATGCAAAGCTTACGTTTTCATATGAAATATCAGTTTTGTCTGTTTTTTCTGTCCCGGAAATATCTGACATTGGTGGAATATTGTCAATGATATCCATTCGTGAGATGGACTGTTCAGTCATCTTTGCAAATATGCTGAAAATCCCCATAGCTTCTACTCCTTGGAATAGGGCTAAAGATGAAATTGTTAATAAAAATAATTTCATAAAATCTATTTCATTTCCAAGAAACAGCACTCCTGAAAATAAAATAATGCCGGTAGTTATTAAACGAAAACAAAATTGGAAGGAAGCAAGCGGAAAAAGATGTGAAAGTTCATTTCGGATAGATTCTTCCCTGAGCTTTTCAAACATCTGTATGATTTTTGTTCGTTGTGTTTTTTCTGTTTGAAATGATTTCAATACGTGAATACCATGAACAAACTCAAGCGTCTTTTCCGTAACTCTTCCTATCAGTTCCTGTCTGTTTATATCTAAGCGGTCTTGTACAGTAGCAAGGCGGCGATAGAAGATCCAAACAGGTATGAACAAAAAAACGGAAAATAAAAATATCTTGTAATCTATAAAAAATAAAAATAATAATCCAATAACCAGTGCAGGAATTCCAACTGCAGCTTTTTCAATTACAGCTATTCCTTCTATTTCAAGATAAGCAGCATCAGAGGTTATAGTTGAAATAAGATCACCTTGATTCTTTTTGCTAAAGAAGCCTAAAGATGCCTGTTTTAGATGAGAACCTAAAGAAATACGTTTTTCACATAATGCCTCGTAGCCTGCACCTGAGCGCAAATGCATGGTAGCATAACGCAGAATTATTCGAAAAACTATAATTACAGCCATGACTGATATATAAAGCATAACAGTTTGTTCATCAAGTCTTTTTAATGAATTCTGATTAAATTCCGGCATAGCCGCCACCATATAATATGTTAAAATCAAGGGCAGCATAATGAGAATTCCATCTACAAAGTTCAAAAAGAATGACAGATAAAGTTTATTTCTCCGCCCTTTCATTAGATTTAAAAAATTATTTACTGTATTTAACATGCTGTCTATTCACCCTCCTTCTCCTGAATTGCCGGGATTTCAGATAAATAAATCTCCCACATTTTTTTGTATAAGGCGGAATTTCTTAACAATTCATCATGTGTACCCACTGAGTCGAGCTTTCCGGAATCAAGCACAACAATCTTGTCACAGTTAGTAACTGTTGTAAGTCGGTGTGCTATAATAATCAAGGTTTTATTTTTACATAATGACATCAAAGATTCTTGAATTTTATTTTGATTTTCCATGTCGGTATATGCAGTTGCTTCATCAAGAATCAAAATGGGTGCATTTTTTAAAATTGCCCTTGCAATAATAATCCTCTGTCTCTGCCCTCCTGAAAGCTTTGTGCCATCATTACCGACAATAGTATTATAACCCTGCTCCAGTTCTTTGATAAAATCATCACACTGAGCTTTAGCGGCAGCAGCCTTTACTTCTTCATCAGTTGCAGACAGGTTTCCAAGACGAATATTTTCCATAATAGAGGTATTAAACAAAAAAGTATCTTGTGTTACATAACTGATTTTACTCGTTAAGTATGATAATGGAAGATTTTTGTAGTTAACGCCGCCAATTGTAATACTCCCTTTGGTAACATCCCAAAATCTTGCAAGCAGATTGGCTATCGTGGTCTTTCCTGCACCTGACGGACCGACAATTGCTACTTTGCTATTTTCTTCAATCACCAATGAAATATCCTGCAGAACATTTTCCTTTTCATAGGCAAAGGAAATATTATGCAACTCAATACTGTTGTTAAGTATATTATTTTCAGAATCCATCTCTTCTAATTCAGGCGCTGAAAGAATTTCATTAATTAGATTTTTACCATTTCTTATATGATAGAAATTGTCCATGAACTCAGTAAATTTGAGTAAGGATGATCCAATTCCCATAGAAAGCAATGCTGAAAAAAGAAAAACTTGTCCTGAAATATCTTTATGTGCATAAAGATATCCGCCAACACATAAAACACTTATAAGAATAGAAGAAAGAAAAACCATTGCAGGAGCAGAAACAATATACATTTTATAATACAATTTTAAGGTAGAATCTTTATAATCAGTAATTGACTTCTCATACTTAGAATAGGCTCTGCTTTCCTGTCCAAAGATTTTTATTTCTTTATTTCCTCTGATATACTCTATAACCCGCCCGTTCATGCGTTCCAATGACAGATAATAAAAATTTGCAAATTCATTCATAATCCCTACATACATCGGAAGATAAAAAAGCAGTGTGAGCACAGCAGGCAGAAGTACTGCCAATCCCAAATAAAAATTGGTAGTAAACAACAGTCCTATAATACCGATTGGTATTAAAATATTTGATGTTGTTTCAGGTATTGCATGGGCTAATGGAAATTCAAGTCTTTCTGTTCCGTCAATCAGCATATGCTGGAAGTGACCGGTTCCTCTCATCTGAATATAGCCTAATGGCAGCCTTAACATCTTGTTTGTAATGGCAATGCGTATCTGACCTAATATCTTAAAAGCAGTTTTATGGGAAATTGCCGTTGAAAGACTATGACAGACAAGCTGTAAAGTGAATGCAATAAGAATAAAAAGTGAGCCTGTTATAATATTTTTATAGGTAAATTCGGACAAAACTCCAACCAATAGATTATAAAGAATATAATATGGAGCAAGTCCAAAAAATACACTGAAAATCGCCATTATGACAGAAGCTATATATGAAGCTTTATATGGTTTTAAGAAGTCTGAAAATCTTTGCTCATTGCTCTGATACATAATACCTCCTGCTTTTTATATTTCAAATTTATCTGTATCATACAGCCACAGCCATAATAAGATTACTGCTATATTTTCCTAAAATGCAAAGTGAAAATCATAGCAAACCAGACACATGATAGTCGGCTGTGGCTGCCAAATATTTAACCAAATTACTCTATTAAATATTTTTAAAATGCTTTTTCAATATTGTTTTTCCGATATAGACTCCAATGATTCCACATATAATTGAGCTGATTGTACCTAATGCTGCAAATCCACCTGTAAAGTATTTTACATAACCATAGATTTCCTCTTCTCCTAATCCCATTTCCATCCAAGCCTGTACTTCTCTTTCCAAAAAGAAAATGAAAGGAAAACAACCACCGAAAAAGTAAGCGGCTTGTGAAAAACCAAAACCAATACCGATGGCAAGTGTATTAAATTTTGTCTTAAAAATAATAATATCTGCAACGAAGCTTACAATAACAACAAAAATCAGACAGGTAATGCTTCCCATACCGGTAAGGGTGAAAAGAGCAGTTCCTAGACTGACAAGCAATGTAAATGCTCCAAATTTCTCGGTTTTCTTTACAACAAATAAAATAATACTTCCCATGATCAAAGCTGTAATACCGGTAGCAAATACATGCATAATTGGAATCATTATGGCGGTAAGCATCCCGACTCCATATATTACCGCCGCATGAACAGCGGCTAACAAACCGATTAATACAAAATCACTAACTTTCCATTTTTTACACATTTTAATTTTCTCCTATAAATTTTCTTTAAAAATAAAATTAAGCTGTTCAGTATCTTTTAAAGGAAAATCTTTTACTATTTTCCCATTTTCTAAAAGAATTACACGATTACAAACCGATACTATGAATTCATAATCATGTGTAATTATTATTGAGGCATTGCTATTTCCTGTGGCAGCATCAATAAAATCACTGACCTTCTGCATACTATCATAGTCCAAGCCGCTTGTAGGTTCATCAAACACATTAAGTACCTTGTTCTGCAAATAAGATGCAGCCAGAACAAGTCGCTGCTTCTGACCTACTGACAGAGTTGTCGGATGCTGTTCTTTCATATCGGCAAGGTGCAGGATAGAAAGGATTTTCTCTATCTTATTTTCGATATCAGGCACATCCTCATTCCCAAGAAGCAAATCACTATATACACTATAACCAAAAAGCTGAAAATCAACATTCTGCATTACATAACCCACTGTCCTGCTTCGTGACTTTGGAAGCACTTCTTCACCGTTAAGCCTGATACTACCTTTCTGCTCTTTTCTTAAACCACAAAGAAGCTTTGCAAGAGTAGTTTTTCCACATCCGTTTCTTCCAAGCAGGGCTATCTTATCACCGGGGAAAACCGAAAAAGAAATTCCATTTAAGATATCAGCGCCTGTTTTGTACCTGAATGTAATATCTTTTACTTCAAATAGTGGTTTATTAAGCTTTTCTTTTGGAGGATCTCTGACTACGCTTTGAAACAAATGAATCCCACGCAATCCAATTTCATGAAACCTATCGTTATTCATTGCACTTAGTTCTGATTTTTCATATATACAGCTTATTTTGCCCTGCTCCATTACAAGTAATTTGTCACAAAGTTTTTCAAGATAGAAAAGGCGATGTTCAATCACAAGTATGGTATAACCGCTATTTTTGAGCTTTCCCAGCATTTCTGCTAATAAGATAATGGATTGATAGTCCAAATTAGCTGAGGGTTCATCCAAAAGCAGAATATCCGTCTTAAGCATTAAAGCACCGGCAATAGCAACCTTTTGCTTTTCACCCCCTGATAACTCAGATAATTTTTTGCCCAACATCTTATCTATGGACAGCATAGAAACAATTTCTTCCAGACGCTGTTTAATTTCCTGTCTGTTAATTTCATAATTTTCGCAGGCATAGACAAGATCAGATAGTACATCTTCAGTAAAAAACTGATTTTCAGGAGTCTGAAATACAGATGCTGCAATTTGAGATATGTCACATATCCGAAGTGAACTAATGTCTTTATTATCTAAATAAACATTTCCGGACTTTTCACCTTCAAAAAATAGTGGACAAAGCCCATTGATTAAGCGGAATATAGTAGATTTTCCACATCCGCTTCTTCCTGTAAGAACAGTCAGCTCTCCTTTTTGAATGGAAAGGCAGGCATCTTTTATTGTCAGAAATTCATTATCTTTATACCTATAATTAACTTTTTCTAATTGAATCATTAAGGTTTACCTCGTATACAATTTCAGTTTCATGCCTGCTATAAGCATTGCAACGGCAATTACTGAAATAATGATGTCTTTTTTCCGTATTCTGACATCAAAATATGAACTTCGCCTGTTTTTATTCTCTATACCTTTTACAAGTGCCGCACAGGAAAATTCTTCTGCCGTACGCAGACTGCGAAACAGCATAGGCACAAATATATACTCCAACAGACGGAGAGGATGACACACTATTCCTTTACGGGATGTGTCTATTCCCTTCAGCTTCATCGCATCGGATATTGTAAAAAAATCTTCCTTTAAGGATGCAAAATTGCGAAACATTACTGAAATGCTAAGAATTATTCCTTTGGGAAGTCTGCACCTTTCAAGCGCCGTTGTAATCTCAGACAGATTCTTTTGCTTCCTGATAGCCGTACCTAACATCAGAAAAGGAATAATTCTTTGAATTATAAATGCAATGATTCCTAATACAATAAAGATTGGATTACGTAAAAAAGGTATTTTGGCATAAGTTATTATATGATAGTAAAAATAAAGCCCAATAAAAATTACTCCATAACGCTTTAGGGAAATGTATTGTCCTCCTACAGCCAATACTATTGAAGCTATAAAAAAGGATGATAATACTACTTCCGGCCTTCCTGAAAGCAACATGAATATCATAATTATTAAATCCAAAAACAGAATTGTCCTAAAATCAAAAGTATTATGCATATTTTTCATGGTAAATACTCCGAATTTCACTACTTTTTTAATAAATTTTATGATATAATGTGAACACTTAGCGAAATCAAGCCGATAGGCGAAGATTGAGCTTAGTGAGAGCGGTATCTAAGCACTTAGTGAAAACAAGCTTGAAAAGCGAAGTTTGAACTTAGTACTTATGATATAATATCATGATTGTAGTTAGAAATCTCTAACTTTTATGAACTATTGGCTTTAAGCCATATATTTTGGCTTTTTTAATAATTTGTAAATAAAACAGGAAGTATCATTTGTTAGTCGAATTTACCTATACACAAGTTACTTTCGATATATGTATTAATAGCAGATTACTTTAATTGTTAGCTTATGAGGTTTATATGAAAAAAGGTTATCAGAGTTTTATAGAACATACAGACAGTAAATTATCAAAGAATAAGATGTCGGAGAATGCCTTCTTCAAAACATATCAATTTTCATCAGATTTTGGAAAAGGCTATACTTCTATATATGACTTGGATTCTTATGCAAGTATTTGTATTGCAGAGCATTCATATAGCCAGGATTTTGAGTATGCAATTATGTCAGATGAAGGAGTATCCATACAACAGTATGATTCTATTGATTCAGACCGCAGTTATCCAAATGGAGATGTTTATTCAGGATTACAGTATATTGACTATACGACTGAAAATGAAATGCAAAGATATATTATTAAAAAAGATACTCCTGCAAAAGTTATTGGTATTCAGTTAATGCCGGAGTATTATGAAGTATATCTCAAAAAAGAATTTGGTGTACAAGATATTGACCTGAAAAATTTATTGCAAGCCTTCCCAAAAGGAATTAATATCCCGGAAATATCATATATTTTTAACCAGATTCGCAATTTCAAGGGAAATGAAATTAGCACAAAGTTATTTTTTAAAAGCAAAATAGATGAGCTTACAGCAATTATTATACAAAAAGCTGAGGATTTAATTCATCTGTCTGCAAGAGTTTCTCAGGCAGACAGAAACACTATTGCTGAGATTGTAGGGGATGTAGCAGAGAATCTTACTAAAAATTTTTCATTATCTGATTTAGCCACAGCTTCTTACATGAGTGTATCAAAATTCAAATATGTATTTAAAGCTGTGACAGGACAGACATTTTCAGAATATCTTATTCAGAAGAGAATGGAATATGCCTGCGAGCTATTGATTCATAGCAACCTATATGCAGCAGAAATAGCTAATCTTGTCGGATATAAAAATGAAGGGAGCTTTTCAGCTCAGTTTAAAAAATATATGGGTATGCTACCACGAGAATATCGGGTATTAACTTGACCTCTTCATTCCGTTTATTTTGTATAATACCATCTTTGACACTTTTATAATCAAAAATCGTTGTAAACCCTTGTATATAGTGGGTTACACCGATTTTTATCTTTGTCACGGTTTTTAGTATTTTATTACTGTTCTTTGCTTTTACCATACTTTTTGTTTCCTTCTTCCTATTCGTTTTCAAAGTAATAGTCAGAGCAATCATAATAAAGAACCCTATCATTTCTGTTTCCTAAAAAAATGGCTGTTTTTATAAACCTCAGCTTGAATCAGGTCACATTTAGAACCTAAAACACCAAGTGACCTTTAAATATCATGAAGTTCATAAGAGGGTTTTTCTAAAAATTCAGATGTAGTCTTAAAAGATGAGCGTTTACTTGCCGATTCCAAAACTCTGGCGTAAATCAGGTCTGCAAGAATCTTATTTATGTCATATCAAAATTTATGCTTAAGTTTTAATTTACGGCAGATTTTATTCATTCTGAGTTGATAATATAAGGACTCAGTTTTTTATTATGCAACTGTCAAAGCCCCGAGTTTTCCAACAGATTGCAGATATATGTTTATTAAGTATTCATTTCATCTTTTTATTTTTCCTTCCTCGTACAAATTTTCAATATAAGTCAGTTATCGACAAAACATTTCCTTTCGGTATGGATAACGATAATGTTGCAGGGAAGTGCTACGGATTAATGTGCTGCTGTGCAGAAGATGATTTATTATCTTATTTTAATGACTATTGTCTCTTTCTGTAAGCTTTGCTGACGAGGTATCCGATGTTAAATTACAATTAAAAATTCCACCCTTGTGTCAAGTATTGGATACATATTTTTTCAAATTCCCAATCTGCTTTACTTCTATCTTAACTTCAACACCGGATTTTTCAAGAGATTATTGATAATGTCAGTATAAATCATCTGATCAACCACTTCCGTTATGCTTGTGATTCTCTGCCCTGCATCTTTGGAAGATGCTCCACAATGATAGATTCTCTGATGTTCGGTATTCCAATCAATAATAATGTACCTGTCATGAAACTCTCCACCGGATTTTTGGAATGTTATCTTTCTAAACGGATATTCCCTACAGAAATCCTGATATTCAAGGGTATGAAGTCCTTTCCCGATGTTATCGCTGAATATAATGACCTCTACCGATGAAGGGACATCTTTTAACAAGACCAAGGTTTTCACTCCGATGTAGTTATCGACGATATAAATACTCTTTTTCGCTATACTGTAAATATCCTTATAAGCAAGATTTGCTTCGATCGGTTGTCCGTTCAAGAGTAAAAATCCGTATTTGAGTTGCGGATTGCTGAGATCAAGGATCAAATCAGATAGTTCGGATTTATGCACCACATTATTTAAGGTGTCCATCACTTCCGCCACCTGTTCTTCCACATCTCTTAAATCTCGTCTTAAATCCTGCATTTCCACGACATTACTTGTAATCTGCATCGAAAGCTGCAAAAACTCTCTTTTTCCAATCAACCCTTGGTTTTCTACGATATAGTCTTTCATCTTCTTAAAGGTATGAATCAGAGCTTTACTCTGCTTGACCGCAAGCTCTCCTTTGAGAACTGTCATCAGCATATAGATTCCCTGCTCGGTAAAAGCATGAGGATTGTACTTAATATTACTACCTCTTCCTGCACTCTTGTTCAAGGTCACATTTTGTGACCTTGAAAGTTCAGATACTTCCTCGTCAGTTAATCGGAACATAAAATCTTCATCAAATTTCTCAATATTCCTTTTTACTTGCTGATTAAAAGCTTTTGTTTCATACCCATAAATCTCTGCCAGTTCAAAATCAAGCATAACCTTTTGTCCCCTAATAACATAAATCTTTTTTACAAGGGATTCATGATTTACAATCATCATTTCATCTTTTTTATCCATTTCTTTGTCCTCTTTATTCAAATTTCCAAACAATTCATTTTATAGAGCATATTGTGTCATAAATAAAATGTCATTCATCATAAAAACTTTAAAAATTAAAAACTTATATGTATCCCTATCCGACCACAAGACCAAAGCTCTCAAACTTAAGTTTTGAATTAAAACAAACCGTGTTAGTTTTACACCATTTTGAATTAACAAAGCGAGTGCAAATAAGGATTTATCCGATATCGCCTCAGGGTCCGCATTGTGCGGTTAAAAGATCTATTTAATAGGTCTTTTTTTATTTATTTTCAAAACCTTAACACGCTCGAGGAAAAACTAATCAAATTACAACGAAACATCCCATTCTCATTATAAAGTTGTGCGGAGTATTCCCCCTACGAACAAAAACAATTATAAAAGAGGTCAAAAAGTAAAGCCGATTTTCCACATTATCGAATACCGGCGATTACCTTGACCTCTACTCTCAATATATTTTGCATAATGATATTTAAATAACAATTTTGTTTCTTCATAATCTTGCCCAAAACTTGTAATGTTTTTGTTGCTTCTTTTATATATAATATAGCATACTTTCTCAAAACTTCAAGTGAAGTTTTAAAACATCACAATAAAGTTATGACATTTGCGTCATAACTTTGAGGTAAGTTACTTTTAGAGCACTTAGTAATGTCTCCCCTCCCACTTTCATGCATTCTCCTTTATTCCCCTAAACAGTGCGGGCATCAAAAACCGGCTGTTCCCTCTGTTCCTCGTGTAATTCTCCGTCGACGATTGTTATCTTATGATCGCCATGACAGAGTACTCTCGAATCGTGTGTCACTATCACAAAGGTGGAGTCCATTTCTTTCCTTATGTTTTCCAAAGTTTCCATAAAAAGTGCAACATTTTCACTGTCAAGACTCGCTGTAGGCTCATCGCAAAGGATAACCTTCGGATGACCTATCAAAGCTCTGATTATGGCTACTCTTTGCTGTTCTCCTCCCGACAGAGTCTGAATGGATTTATCCTGAATCTGACCCAGTTTCATAAGGTCAAGATAATATTTGATTCTTTCCTTAACCTCCTTATCAATACCTTTACCCGTAAGATAAAGAGGAACCAGTATATTGTCTTCCACATTCATAAAGCTGAACAGATTCAGATTTTGAAAAATCAGACTCATATTGTTCAAGCGATAATCATTTTTCTTTCTGCTGCTAAGACCGGTTATATCCGTTCCGTCAACGACAATACTTCCCTCCACATCATCCAATAAGCCTGCAATAGCGTACAACAGGGTAGTTTTGCCGGAACCGGAAGGCCCCGAAATTATGGATATTTTGCCTTTTTCAAGACTTCCTGTAATATTCTTTAAAAGAGTTCTTTTCTTTCCTCCCTCTTCAATCGAATATGAAACATTTTTCATTTCTATCATACTGTTCTCCGTTTCTTTTAGTTTTTTCATCTGCCGTTATCGGTTCATATCCCTGATAACATTTATATATTCTTTGGAACCGGCCATATTTTTTATGGCTATAATCTGAACTGTGTATGAAACACTGAAAAATGCAACAGCCAGTATAATCATAAGTTCCGGTGTTAAAATAAACGGTCTGAGATAATAAGCCGCATCAAATACCATTGTGCATCCGATTTTGGCAAAAAGTATTGAAGCAGGTATAGCCGCAGCAACAGACCAAAATACGGACAGAACCGCATATGTGCCATATATTTTATATATTTCACTTTTGGAAATTCCCATTCCCCTAAGCTTCGCAATATCTCTTGTGTCCTCTTTTGACGATATCATAATAAAGTTAACCAGCGAAAAAATTGCCGCTAAAATTACAACAACCGATACCATTTCTACCAGTGCCGTACCGCTCACCGCTTTTTCATAACTTTCCATCCTTATATCATCAAAGGTTTCAGTTGTTGTGCCGGCGGTTTCTTTAAGTTGCTCCGCATCGGATTCGTTTTTGAAGTAAGTTATGTTAAAGTCATTCGCATCATATCCAAGCATATTTCTTAAATATTTTCCGCTTACAAGAAAACTCAAATGCGCAAAATTATTGCTGTAGCACGCCCCCGCCACATGAAATCTGATATCTTTTCCGTCTATATTAACCGTTACTTCCTTTCCGATATCACCCTTCTGCAGGTACATATTCGGCATGATGATTCCGTCCCAACCTGAATCATCAAGATATCCCGCAAGGTTATCGGCAATTGCCGCATACTTTTCATCAATTATTACGTCTTCATAATTTGATACGAAACCGGAATCTACCCCATTGATATACCAGGTGGATTCACCTTTCTTACACTTAAATTTTAATGCATTATAGTGTGAATCAGTCATATTCTCCGTTTTTTGAGACTTGTCATACCATACTGTCGCAGCATAATGAACTCTTGCTTCTACTGTATCAGCCCCGGCAAATCTCACATTTCTATAGAGCATCTGAAGTCCGAGAAACATCATAGTACTGAACAGAACCATCGAACATACAACAGAGCTCTTTTTTATATATCCCAGAGTAACAGATTCTGCAAAAACCACTGCTTTGGCTCCTGCTTTTTTTGCTGCTTTTAAGACAGTACTGTGAAGCAGCAGCATCAAAGGATCAAGTACAATAAATATAGCTATCAGTTCACCGAAATACCCGTATGACTGAACATCACCTCCATCCCCACCCATAAGGCTTGCACCGAAAGAGATAATAAATAATACTGTACCGAACACCAGACAAACTCTGTTTTTTTTCGTTAATACCGCAAGTGTCTGATTCGACTCTTTTCCTCTTATTTCATATACAACGCTTCTCTTTATCATCTTAAAATAGGTCAGGGCTACCGAAAGAGATATTACTGTTATATGAATAAACACTGAAACAATAATCTGCGGTAATCCTATGTATCTTTGTCCGCCTCCGAATATTCCCGACAGAATATAGTAAATCGCCTCCGCCGACACAATTCCGCAAATTAACACCGGTGGCTGCATCGAAATCATTTCTCTGATATATACTTTAAGAAGAAAACTTTCGGGAGCTCCCATCAGTCTTATATTGTTGTTGAACTGTTGTCTGCTCATAAATAATGCCCGAAACTGCATAGATACAATCCACTGGAAGAAGGCAACGGCAAGTATCGATACCAGTATGACCGATGACAGAATACTTTCTATCTGTTTAAGATCGTTGCTGTTAAGTGTTTCATTTGTTATATTCTTTATTCCGGTCGCAATCATGAGTAGAATACTTATTACTATGATATTTGCCAGATAAGAGAAATACAGAAAAAATTTTTCTCTGCACTTCAGCTTTAAAATTTTCCTTGCTATTTGTTCCATTTTCAGTTCTCCTAATTAAATCTAAATTATTCACGCCATACGTCACAGTCCTTCTTTTTCCCTTACTTTCTAATTCTATCAGTGTAAATATTAAAAGACTATACCAAAACCGGTCACTTTTCCTGACCGGGTTTTAGTATAGCCTTAGATGTTTAATTCTATTTCTTCACCGTACCACTTTTTAAAAGCCTTCATTATGGGGGCTTTTTGCATTTCACTTTCTTTCATTAATTTTCTGATATAGTAGCTTTGCCTGTACTTTTGCTTACTGCCACTATTGTCACCCGTCTTTCTGTCAGTGGTATAAGTTCTCTCTTCCAACAAAAATCCCAGAAAAGTCCCTCTGAGGCATTCTATTGAATACCTTATGGTTTTATCCGTAAGTGACAAAGCTTTGTCAAATTGGTCTGTCTCTTCATAATAGACACATAGGCTACAATATATTAAGTTCAAAGGAACACAGCGGTATTTGAGTTCTATTTTACTGTTTTCATACGACATTATAAGCTTTTCCAATACTTCTATACTTTTTTTCAGCATACCGTTTCTCTTATAACAGACCGCTATATTGTTTATTATTAATGCTTCCGTCCTGCTCGGAACAAATTCACCAAGTTTGTTAAACCCACTGCGCCCTCTGGTTATGTTAAATGCCTTAATCAGTTTACTAATGGTCTGCTCCGGTCCGCATCTGTTCAACTCAATATCGAATAATGCATCCATAAACTCTACATATTGACTGTTTTTCTTGTATTCAAGCGAAAGTTTTGATTTCAATTCTTTATATAGGAGCTCTGCCTCGTCATTAATATGATATGTCATAAGCTTTGCCACTTCTCTTTCCAATTCGAGCAAATGGAAATCATTTGTTATTATCCTGCTCTCCGCCACCTCTTTCTCTTCATCAAAATATGTCAGTACTCTCTCTAATGTACCTTTTTTCGGCAACACTTTACCGCTTTCAATCCTCGATACGGTTTTAATGTCTATATCCAGGTCTTCAGACAGTTTTTGTTGGGAAAGTCCTCTCAGTATTCTTTCCTGTTTCACAAATTCTGACATAATATTCATGCTTTTCTGCATATATCCGCTGATTAAGCTTATTTTTTCTGTTTCCCATTTTATGCCATACTCTTCGTACAGATCTTTTAAGGCATCTCTCATTTTCTTAAAATCATCATATATTGCCGCCTGCCTATTTTCAGAGAGAAAAAGGATTCTGTCCAGTATCTGTGTGATATTCAGCAAAAGCCCGTTATCTGTCAGCATATCTTCTGCCTCTAAGGTTATTGCCAACGCTTCTTTATATTTATCGTTCTTTATAAAACTGTCACCTATAATCCAGGCAACTCTTCCATAAAGGTTACACTTAATTTCATCATCCTGAAATCGTTTATTTATGTATCCCAATATGGTTTTACCGTATTCAACCAGATAGTTTCTGTCAAATTGCTCTTTATTTCTTAGATACAGCAAGATAATTATAATCTCGTCTTCTCCCATTAGATATTCTTCCATATTCTCTATGGAAAAATTCGGCAATGTCAGATTTACCGCATCAGAAAAAATCTCATCCGCCTTATGATAATCACCAAACTTCTCCGAATACAGCATACCTTTAACAGTTTTAATGTACTGTAATTGTAAAGCATTATTTATATCCGCAATTTTTTCATATTCCACCAATGATTTTTCCACTTTACCGTACTTATTCTCTCTCAGGTCTTCATTCATTATCTCTCTTAATAAGAATAACCTATAGTCATTTTCATCCTGAATGGTCTCAAGTTTATTGCACGATTTCCCAAGACGGCTTATAAGTCTTTCCAGAATGAAGAAATCTCCGCATCTTTCTCCTGACTCTATTCTCCTCAAAACAATTTCAGAACATATTCCTTCTGTTAACTTTTCTCTGCTTATATTCTGTTTACATCGTTCATAATTAATAAGCGACCCTATTGCTGCAACATTCATATATATCTCCCCCAAGCCGATAAAACTAATTATTAAACTCTTTGTTTCTTTTCGTTTAATAATACATTATTGCAGGGATAAAATCAACAAACCTGTAAATGAAGCTGCTGTTTTTGCTTGAAAAAACGGCAATGACTTTATCGTCATTACCGCTCAAATTTACTTCTCAGTGTTTGGTTTATTTATTTCTCGTCCACTCCTCCAAAGTCTTCAATAAGATTTGGTCACTATCGATCTTCGCTGCTTCATTAGCCTCATATTCGCCGCCTACAGACATATTTGACAGTACCGGCGGTCCAAAGAAGATATGCCCCGCTTTTTCGTAAGTAACCAGCTTTTTCTCCGCCGGGTATCTTTTAATGATCTCCTCAGCCATATCGGCCGATGGCCACATTTTATCTTCCTTACCGGCAAAAATCAAGAGGTTTGCTTTTGCCTTACTTACATCAATCTGTGCAGCTTCTTTGTTTTCTGCATTTTCCGTCACCGAGCGATAAATCGGCTCATACTCTATAGGTGCATTTAAGAATATCCGCAACATAAACATACTGTAAGTCGAACCTGATGCTGCCGTAAGATGCAGATAGTCCAATTCCTTTCCCTGAAAGCTCCAGGATGAGCTGACGCTGGAATAATCATATGAAAGTCCCTGGAAGACATAGTTAGACGGTGCGTATAAAACAACGTTATCTACCAGTTCAGGATATTTTCCTGACAAAAGCAGGCACAGCTCTGCCCCCTTAGAACCGCCCAATATAGTCAGCGGTCTGGCTGATACTGCATTTTTTTCAACCTCAGCATAAACCTCCGTGAAAAAGTCTAACGGCACTTTCACCAGTTCTTTTTGCTGATTGTCACGACCGAAAAAGTAGAGGGAATAAACCTCATAGCCCTCCTTAGCCAGCTTTACCGCCATGTTTATATTGCTGCTGCCCTCGCTGCCGCCAAAGGTAATTACAGTTCCCCGGTGAGTAATCTTCTCAGGAATCAAATGATATCCGTTTAAGTAATTGCCCTTAACCACGCTAATCTCTACCCCGGTCAGCTTTGACTTTTCCGGCTCTTCCTGATTGATTTCACGATAGGCAGAATTAGCCTCTAATGTACTTTCCCTGATTTTCTCCTTACCCTTGGTAATTTGACCATTAATCAACCTCACTGCAATCAGCAGAATAAATAGCACTGCTATTGTAATAAAAATGCCTTTAAGTACTTTCCATAATTTCTTCATATTGTCTTCTCCTATCCGAGGCTTGCACTAAATATTATGCTATATATTGTTATTTAAACATAATATTCCTCAGCCTCAGTATGCTGTGTTTCCGCCTACACATTCACCAAAAAATCAATGTAAATGCTACCTAATATAGTACAATATTTTGATTTTTATGTCAATAAAAGTACTTTGTTACTTCATATTTACTGTTAATAAGTATAAAATCCAACAAATTTTTGATATATATTACTCAAGCTTACAAATTATTTTTTATCAGCAGTCCTTGAACCATGTTTTATAACCCATTCACACTCTTTACTTATATTTTTTTCAGTCTTCCAGGTGTTAATTATAAAATTAAATTTGTCTTTATCTTCCTTATATAAATCATTTAAGTTATTTGCTACACTTTTTTGTATATACTTATCCTTATCATCTTTTAAGTTACTCAGTATTTCAAAATACTCATCAAAATACTCTAAAGCAGTAAAGAGTTTTTTTGACCAGGGCAACCTTATTCTCAAGCACTCACTCGAAAGCCTTCTTACTCTCTCGTGTTCGTCCCTGCTCCAATTCTTTAATATTTTTAAGGATTTCTCAGGATATTTTTTAATCAAAGGTCGCATACAGTATTCTGAAGTAAATCTTTTGGTAAGCTCTTTACTGAAATTAATACTCTCATCAAAATACTCATCACCATAAATCTCAACATATCTTCCGACCGGCCAAAGCCACCAGCCTTCTGTAAATGCTCCGCTGTTACCTCTTAATTCTTTTCCTAAAATTTTACTGAAAATTTTAAGAACATTCTCATAATCTACATCAAAGGCTTTATTCAGTGCCTGAGCTACCAGTTCCTGCCTTTGATTGAATTCCAAATCTTCTATCTTGTCTTTAGTTTCTTTTAAAAAAATCTCTTTATTAAAATTACTTGTCACAACCATAATTTTACCGGCAAGTTCTTCTAAATAAGGAACATCATAATAATCTTTTACTTTCTTAGCCATTATCTCTAACTCCTTCTAACATTTACCTCGTGAATTCAAATTTTCCCCAAATCGGAGATTACTTTTCGTTCTCAAGAATTTCCGCTATCTTTTCAAATGTGTTTCCGTTTCTGATTGTGATTTTCTTATAAAAATCCTGTTTCATTAATTTTTTATGGTAGGTAGATTTCAGGAATTCAGCTTCATCATATTTACCCCAAAATACCGCCTGTCTCCCAACATACACTATTTCATTATAAAATTCGGATTTATCTATAAAGTCCGTAACCTCTGATTTATCCAAGTTACACGAAAAAAATAAAACATCTCTTCTCGCCAGCTTTTCCTCCCACCAGTCAGGCAATTCCGCTCTTTCTTTTAAATACTCTTCTTTGGTGACTAAAGCAAAAGGGATAGGAAAGTCATAGTTACTTTCTAACACATTTGTTATCTTTGAAATGCAGATTTCACGATTTTCATCACTACCGAAAAACAAATTTCCACTGTTGATATAGGAAGAAATATCCTCAAATCCTGCATTTAACAATAATTCTTTTAATTCACTCATAGACACCTTATTTTTGCCTCCCACATTTACTCCACGCAATAATAGTATATATCTCAACTAATTAACCTCCATAATTCTGAATTGTTTCACTCAGTTTATTTCCCGAATCTTGAAAACTAAGGCAGTCCCCAAAGCAAGCCGGTATCCCTGATTAATATCATCAGGATAAGAATCTTCGGCAATCCCTCCTTCATATGCTAAGTACAATTTTAACACATAAAGCTTGCATATCAAAGAAATTTTAGTTATAGTTTTATAATGATACTATATTCATTTGGAAATCTGTCACCAAAACCTCTGTTTTTACTCAAAGAATGAATTTAGCAAACAATTCTTCAATTTGTTTACTATTAAGCTACAGTTATTGACAACTAACTTCAACAAATATATAATGATAGCAAAGTTATCAAAGGAAAAATATGGCAACTGAAAAATATAAAATTACACACGATAATATACTGGAAAGTGCTAAAAGACTTTTTTTAAAAAATGGCTATGAACGGACAAATCTTAGAGAAATATGCAAATTTGCCGGTGTTACAACAGGTGCCTTTTATCGGCATTTTGAAGATAAGGCGGCTATTTTTGAGGCTCTTGTGGATGAAGCGGCAAACGGTCTTCTTTCAAGATTTGATATGGCTGAGAAAGAATGCTTTGACTACATTAATGCAGGAAACACAGATGAAATCTGGAAGATTTCACTGGATACTATAGCCGAATTTATTCACTATATTTACAGGTATTTTGATTCATTTAAGCTAATTCTCTGTTCTTCTGACGGAACAAAATACAGTGACTATATTGACAGACTTGTTGAGCGCGATTTGCGAAGCACCTACCGAATGTTTGATGTGTTAGATACAAAAGGAATTTCATATCATCGCGCTACCGACAATGAGCTCCACATGATTTTGCATGCCTATTATGCCTGTATTTTTGAAACAATATTACATGACTTCAGTGAAGAAACAGCTTTAGATTCTATTCAGAGTCTTGCAGAATTTTTCTCTGCAGGTTGGAGAAAATTATTCATGCTATGATATCGCCGCAATAATGCGGCATATTTTGTGAAGCAAAAGATAACTAAGTAATCATTTTGAACTATGTCTGAATTAATATAAAGAGATAGTGCTATGACTACAAAAAAGAAAACTTATAATTATGTTTTGTATCCCTTGGGGTTCAAATAAATTTCATATTTTTAGGAGGTATTTTGTAATGCAAAGTAACAAGTTAAATGCAAAGGATCTGATTAATGTCGGAATTTATACCGCTATATATTTAGTGGTGTTTTTCGTGATAGGTATGTTAAATGCCATTCCTGTCCTATATCCGCTTACGTATTTTATAGCACCTGTTGTAACCGGCATACCATTTATGTTGTTTCTAACTAAGGTAGACAAATTTGGCATGGTTTCTATCATGGGAGTTATTCTTGCTGTATTCTGGTATCTTATGGGCTACACCTATATACCTACGATTACATATATTTTGGCAGGAGTGCTGTCGGATCTGATCTTCAGTTTTGGAAAATACAAGAGCTTCAAGTTTGATGTGATTGGATACTGGATTTTCTCCTGTGGAATGATAGGCTGTGCTGCTCCTATGTGGCTTATGACAGCTACTTATATGGAGCAGGTAAGAGTTGCCATGGGAGATGAGTATGTAGCAGGGATTGCTAAGTACATGCCATCCTGGATGGGCTTTGCAGGCATAGGCATCATCTTAGTTTCTTCTATAATTGGCGCATTTCTTGGAAGAAAGATGCTTAAAAAGCACTTTGAAAGGGCAGGAATTGCATAAATGAAAGAAAATGTATATCATCCGCCAAAACATAGGGGAATTTATCTTGATCCACGCACAAAGGTTCTTTTTATGTTTGTACTTGCAACATTGATATTTTTTGTTCAGGAGAACTTACTCTTGAACTCTGTACTTGTATTTATTCCAATACTTTTACTGCTGTCAGACCATAGATATCATCCGGCTTTTATTTACGGAAGCTTATTTGCAGTTGCAATATTTGCAAAGGTGTGCGCCGGGAAGGCAGAATTTCCATACCTGATTGCTATGATATTAGGCTTGATTGTTGAACTCATATTTCGTTTCTTTCCGGTATTTATGTTTGGTTACTACATTATCAAATCGACAAAGCCGAATGAATTCATATCTGCAATGAACCTGTTGCATGTTCCGGAGGCCTTTATTATTCCGGTTTCCGTAGTTTTTAGATTTGTACCTACCCTGAGTGAGGAAAGCAAATCCATAGGTAATGCGATGAAAATGAGAGATATAAGATTCGGAACTCCTAAGTTTTTTAAAAATCCTGCAATGATTTTGGAATATAGAGTAATTCCTCTAATGATGTCCATAGCAAAAATAGGAGAAGAACTTTCAGCCGCAGCAATCTCAAGAGGACTTGGGGGGCTAAAAAAACGAAGCTCGCTGGTAGAACTTAGGTTTGGAATTTATGACTTAGGAATAGCGGTTTTAACCATTATTTTAGTCACTTGGACAATACTGGGGAGAATATAAGTTATGATTGAATTAAAAAATGTATCCTTTTCTTATCATACCGAGGAGCTTAACTCAGGTGTTTATAATATAAATTTAACAATCTCCTCAGGGCAGACAGTATTACTTTGCGGAGCTTCAGGCTGTGGAAAAACCACAATCACAAGGCTGATTAACGGACTTGCCCCTGTCTACTATCAGGGAGAGTTGAAAGGAGAAATATTAATTGATGGAATAGATTCATCTAAAGTTACTTTATATGAACTGTCTAAGAAAATAGGTTCTGTTTTCCAAAATCCCCGTTCCCAGTTTTTCAGTGTGGATTCTACAAGTGAAATTGCTTTTGGCTGTGAAAATACAGGTATTCCAAGAGAAGAAATGTATAGGAGGATAGGACAGGTAGCCGGTGACCTTAACATAGAATCTCTGCTTGATCGCAATCTTTTTGCCTTATCAGGCGGAGAAAAACAAAAAATTGCCTGTGCCTCCGTTTCTGCAATGCAGCCTGAAATCTTAGTCCTTGATGAGCCTTCATCCAATCTGGATTTGCATACAATTTCTGACTTGAAAGAAGTTATCCGAAAATGGAAGGAACAAGGCAAGACAGTAATCATTGCTGAACACCGCCTATATTATCTGATGGAGCTTGCTGACCGGATAGTATATATGGAAGATGGGAAAATAGTTAAGGATTTATACATAGACGAATTTAGGAAAATTGAGGAAGAAGAACTACATCAGATGGGGCTTCGCTCCGGAGAGCCGGTGAAATTTGAGGAAAAAGAAAGTAAATGTAATCGTGAGACTTTCTGTTTTAGCAATCTCTCCTTTTCCTATGGTAAACAAAAATTTTTGGATATACCTGAAATACAGATACCTTATGGAGCGATTGTCGGTATCTTGGGCTATAACGGAGCCGGAAAGTCAACTCTTGCAAAATCAATCTGTGGGCTTGAAAATAAGACAAAAGGCAGTCTTAATTATAAAGGAAATACCATTTCTGCCAAAAACCTGCGAAGTAAAAGTTATATGGTTATGCAGGATGTCAACCACCAGTTATTTACAGAAAGTGTGCTGGATGAGATTCTTCTAAGTATGGATGAGGATGACGAGAATGCTAAAGAAAAGGCAAAGGAAATTCTTAAAGATCTAAATCTTATTAAGTTTCAGAAATTACACCCACTCTCCCTATCAGGCGGTCAGAAGCAGAGAGTGGCGATAGGCAGTGCCATTGCATGTAACAAAGAACTCTTAATCTTTGATGAACCCACAAGCGGACTTGATTACAGACATATGTTAGGTGTTTCAGAGCTTTTAAAGAAGTTAAGTAAGGAGGGAAGAACTCTGTTTATCATAACACATGATCCGGAACTTTTGAAAGAGTGCTGTGATTATCTGATTTTTTTAGAAAACGGAAAACTTGCCTGGAGCGGAGGCTGGACAAGGTTAAATACTGAGAAGTTGAACTCATTTTTTGAAACTTAGAAATAATAGGAAACAACTATCTACCGTTAATACCTTAATTTTTACATACAAATGGGCTGCCATGCCGTGCAGCCCTATTACATAGATCTTACAATCTCATATTCTCAAAATTCTCTTGACATAAAATCCGGTTTTAACTTACAATATCACTCAATCTAAATCATAATTTTACCTGATAGGAGGCTAATGAAAACTATAATAGAAAAATTTAAGAAATTCCTCCTTTCTATATGGAAGGAATTAAAAGACCTGAAAACTCTTGCACTATTTTTCGTTGTTGTACTCGTCATCTATTCTCCGGTTTGGGGCGGATACCTGATATATGCCATCTTCCGCTTTCCTTGGAGCTTAACAATGGCAACAGTCTGCCTTGCTTTTTGGGCGGGGCCTTTTACACCCTTCTTTCCGATTTGTATAGCTGTTACGCTTGCAATCAAAAGAGGTGTGAAAAGAATTCGAAGAATAAAACAAAAGAAGCAGGATAAGAAGTAAAAATCTCTGCGGATGCGACAAAAAGATACCCCACCAATCACAGCCCTCCCTAAATAATATTATAAAAATATTCCTATAAGGAAAGTTTTTATTTCCTAATACATACAAATAGTGTATTATATTATCAGTAGTTTTTCATTAAAATGAAGCCATAAATAAGTTATCAAACAAGGAGGCTTCACAATGAAAGATACTGAGAACAGAGGTAATTATTTAAAAATATTAAAAGAAAGTGAATATAGAAAGCTACTGTTTTCGAATTTAATTACCAGATTCGGGGATTCTGTGGAATCAATTGCATTCACTTGGGTTGTATATCAGATAACCAACAGTGCCGCCTGGTCAGCTATAGTTTTTGCTCTCAACATGCTTCCAAACGTTATAGTTCAGCCGTTTGCCGGTGCAATTGTGGAGAAAATGAACAAAAAACGAGTGGTAATTGCCACCCATTTTTTGAGGGCATTACTTATAACTTTATTTATTATATTATTTGAACTTGGTTATGTTAATCCGCTGATTCTATCCTGTTTTACTTTAATTATTACCACGGCGGAATCCTTTAATCTTCCGGCCGGCACCGCATTTACCGCTCAGGTAATAAAGAGGGAAGATATAAATGCGGGAATGAGTCTTAATTCTGTATTTACCAATGCTGCCTCACTTGTCGGAAGCGGAGCTGCAGGCTTCATTATTGCAAAGCTCGGTGTTGAGGCTGCGATGTTTATAGATGTATCAACCTTCATAATTTCGGCTATTCTTATCGGACTGATTAAAGAAGCCTCTAACGCTGTTTCGAATAATACAGACAGTACAAAAAATAATTCTTCGGGATATATAAAAATGCTCAAAGAAGGGATTGTTTATGTATTTAAAACTCCCGTAGTGAGAAATTTCTGTGTAATATGTATTGTCCTCAATTGTATGTTGATTCCGCTTAACGCACTTCAGGCACCGATAGCGGATGATATTTTCGGGATGGGGAGTGAGCTTTTAAGCTTTGCCGGGATTTTTGCTTCTATCGGAGGCATTGTGGGAGCGGTTCTTTTACCTTATATCGCTAAAATATTATCTCCGCTCAAAATTACAATTCTGGGAACATTTCTGTTAATTATCGGAATGGCTTGTATACCTGCGGGAAAGCTTGTTAAAGGCAATGCACTTCTTTCATACATATTGATCAGTGCCTCTTTTTTTATAATGGTATCAGCGTCATCGCTGGTTATTGGGATAATTAACATACAGTTTATGAAGTGTGTAGATCATAACTACATGGCACGGGCGGCTGCGTTTTTTAATTCTTCTGTGGTAGCCTCTATGCCAATCGGTTCTTTTATTGTGAGTGCATTTATTTCACATATCAGTGTGATATATATGCTTATCGGAAGTACTGCAGTGTCAATAGTAATCCTTGTACTTATTATGATTTTGAGACCTATTTTAGAGAAACCGGAGGAAATGACTAATGAAGCTTAAGCTAAGTGAAAATATCAAGAAATATCGAAAAGAAATGAATCTGACTCAGGAAGGGTTAGCGGAGGCTTTCGGAGTTACTGTCGGTGCCGTATCAAAATGGGAAAGCGGAAGCACCGTACCTGATATTATGACCATGATGGAATTGGCAGACTTTTTTAATATTTCAATGGACATTCTTCTTGGTTACAATATATCATCAAAAACTATTGAAGATATATCCGGCAGAATTATCAGACTGGCAGAAAATCAAAAGTATACAGAGGCTGTGTCTGAAGCAGAAAAAGCCTTGGTTCGCTATCCTGTAAGTTTTAAGATAGTAAGAGCCTGTGCTTCTTTGTATGCAATTCTGTACACAGTTAACGGTAAAGAAGAAGATGCTAAAAAATCGGTGGCTTTACACGAAAAAGCCTTAACCCTTCTTTCTCAAAATGATGATCCGGATTTTAATGAGTTTACTATAAGGATGAATATAGCAAAACTGAAAATCGTCATTGATCCCGATGGTGCACTTGCAGAGTTTAATAAGATAAATTACCTCGGAATTGCCGATACAGATATAGCTCGCCTATTACACAAAAAAGGAGAAACTGATGAGGCTTTAGAGCGGTATACAAAAGCTTTATTCTATAATCTCATGAGGGACTTGGATTTATCACTGAATATGTCTTTGGCAATTGCATCTCGCGGGACTAAAAAAGACTTCAGAGAAGCCTGTGACTTAATAGATAGGAGTATAGCTTATTCAGATTCCGCCAGTTTGGGAAAAAACTGTTACACTTCAAAGCTCAAAGTTATCCTTCTTATAACAAAAGCTTTGGCTCTGTCTTGCTTAAATGAATATGAAAGTATGAAAAGTACGATTGACGAGGCATATGCTTTGGCTAAAAAATATGATGACAACCCTAATAATTCTTTTCGCAACTTCATAAAATTTTGGCATGCCAAAGAAGATTTTAAGCCATTTGCAAGTGATGATTTGGGACAGAGCGCTGTCTGCAGCATAGATAATTTTTTTGCAACCGGACTGTATACTGTACAAAAGGAATTAGAGGAAAATATCTTTGAAGCCAAAAAATATTGGGAAAGTATCAGGAAGCTATTATAGGTCGAACTATGTAACAAAGATTGATAAGGCTGTATACACTCAATCAGAAGTTCATAGTTTTTATTAAAATCATCCCAATTTTAAAGAGATAGTGTTGTTCTTAGAAGATAGCGGCGATGACCCTCTATTATGGCGAAATATACCGGGAAAAAGGAATACCTGCACAGCCGATTTATCCTTTGGTAACAGCTTTGTGAAGTGAAGTAAAGGACATATGCTAAATACAGAATGCAGCATAAAGCGGAACAATTTTTTTGTTATCTTCAAAAGCAAAATTTTTGGCTGAAAGCTTGATAGCATACTCGGGTTTATAGGCATCCATATATACCTTAAGGCTTTTTGCTTTAGTATTATCCGCAGATTTGACTTCAATTGGTATGATTTTGCCCTCCCTCTGTATAATGAAATCTACTTCTGCTCCCCTCTCAGACTCCCAATAATAAGTTTTATATTCATTGATTAACAGTTGTATATTCACATAATTTTCAGCCATGCCACCCTTAAAATCATTTAACTCATCTGACATATATAAAATATCACTTGCCCGTAAATCTTTTTTGGCACATAGTAAACCTGTATCTGAGACATAAATCTTAAATGAATCAATATCACGATAGTTTTCAAGGGGCTTTTTAATTTGCAGAACCTTATACACTTGAGAGGCTATCCCTGATAAGCAAAGCCACTCTATGGTATTTTCAAATTCAGAAGCTCTTCCCCCCTTTTTTACAAGCTTATATTGAAATCTTGTATTTTTCTTCGATAACTGAACTGTTATATTGTCATATGTAAGCCTTGTTTTCTTAATTTCATTTAGATTATTATACTTACTCATATCATTTAAATAACTTGCAAGCAATGTTTCTTGAGTGTGCCTTACAAGAATATAATCTTTTGTTTCAGCGTATTGGAGTACACATTCAGGCATACCGCCAACAACCAGATACTGCCTGTAAAGTTCCATTGCGCTATCGTGTAAAGCTGATGGCATGGCCGTATTATCAGCAAAACATTTTTTAATTTGTTCAACGAGTTTAGCCTCCCCCAGTGCAAGCATAAACTCTTCTATATCCATAGGATAAAGCGTTTTCATATCAACTTTTCCAACAGGAAATGAAAATTTTTCTCTGTTTACTGCAACTCCAAGCAAACTTCCTGCTGCAATTATATGGTATTCAGGCGCATCTTCACAAAAATACTTAAGTGAAGTTAATGCCCTCTCACAAAGCTGTACCTCATCAAACACAATCAGAGTTTTGCCCTTCACAATAGTTTGGTTTGAAATATGTGATAAAATCGGAATAAGATAATCCGGTGCTATATTTTCTTCAAATGTTTTATTTAGCTTTGGGTTCGTTTCAAAATTGAAATATACAACATTTTCATAATAATTTCGTCCAAACTCCAAAATAGAATACGTTTTTCCTACCTGCCTTGCTCCCTGTAAAATCAATGGTTTACGATGAAAACTTTCTTTCCATTTTTTTAAGTAATTTATAATTTTTCTGTCCATAATCACCCCTCCGCTTTATTCACTGATTTTAGTATAACAAATATTCGTGTAAATATAAAGGGGTGCTTTTATATTTTTTACAGTATTTGACAGGAATAATTCACAAAAAATTACGTTATTTAACATGAATATAGCAAGCAATCTGCTGTGTGCTATGAAACTTGCCAAGTTTCCGGGAATGAGGGTGGAAGAGGTGTTTGAATACAGATGAGTTTGTTTTATCTAATGAAACTCCACACTCTTTAGCATGTTAGAGATATCATCTTTATATTTCTCATAAGCACTTTCATCATTAAAAATAATATCTCCGCCATCCGTGGGAGGCTCACTGTTGTCATAGTATATAAACTGATAGCTGATTTTGTTCCCGGTATCAAGCTTTCCGATACGAAGTTTCATCCCGTTATTTGCTGTTATCTCCTCTATATCTGTTACATCTTCTGGGAAAAAGAGCTCCGGAATGCTTCTGTAAATGCTTATTACATTATTGTCGTTCTTATAATATAGCCTTACACCTACAGTCGGAGAATATTCTCTATCGGGGCCTCCCTCCCAACCTTGATCTTCTTCCAAGGTGAAATCAGTATTGTATTTTAGCTTAATGGTGAAATTCCTAGCATCCGACTTAAAGGTATATTCCTTGTATTCCTTACGGAAATATCTTAGATAAATAGCAACAGTTGCCCCTGCGGCGATGACTAAAAGCAGAATCCATATTTTTTTTGAAATTTTCATGTTTCTCCCTTTCTACTTTTTTTGTAAATGGCATATATTTATCTTTTGCAATACTGTCGTAGGTAAAAATTACTTCTCTGGCTTTCATAGGCGTTTGTTCGTATGCTATCACTTCTGTATCTTGGCATACTGTTTTTCATCAGCCGATACTGATAAGTAAAGTCCATTAGCTATTGACGATTCAGTGATTATCGCAAATTGCTACTAACATATTCGTATCAAACTTAATTTATATCTTCTCCATACCATTCTTTATAAGCCCTCTTAAGTGGGGCTTTTTCGTTTTCTCCCGCTTTCATTAATTCAAACAGCTGATAACTCTGCCTATATTTTTCTATACTTTTCGCATTGTTCCCTGTCATCCTGTCAGTTGTATAAGTCTTCTCTTCTACCAAAAATCCAAGTTCATCCCCTCTCTTACAGCTTATAAGGTTTTTAATAACTTTATCTGTTAAATGGATAGAGTCTTCAAATCTATCTATCTCTTCATATCTTGCACATAAATTGACAGATAACAATATAAAAGGAATCTCGTACCTTTTTACATCTATTTTACTTCTTTCATATCCCTTTATCACTTTTTCAAGTATTTCTACACTCTTCCAGAACCTTAAAGAAATTCTTTACACAATCCCCTCTTAAGTTCTTATATTGTAAAAAGATTATTTATATACTTATCTTTAAACTCCTTAACCCGGCAGTTTTCATAGATAATTGATATATGAAATATATTGTACACTATCTAATAATAAAAATCAAACAAGATTTTCTGACAATTTTCTTAAGAATTAGTTTTTTTACAATAATTAATATTAAAAATGATATATTTAGCTTAAAATAACAAGGAGCAATATGTAACCTAATTGTTTTTATTCCGACTGTACTGCATTTAATATTTTATCTTAAGTGAAATAAAAACCATTGATAATTATGTTAAAACGACAAACCACAGGTTATTGTCTTCATAATACAGGTGGCTCCCCTGTCCATCTACTATACAGGTATAACGTATGCCTACGCCTCCTGCCTTAAGGCTTGCCGCCCTCCGTATGTCAGTCACTTTCTGAATCTCATAAATATGGCCGTCTTTCCATATAAAACTCTTTGGAAGCAACCTGCCATCCTTGGTAAACTCTGCCATGACATTTACATAAACTTTACTGTGTTCCATTAAATCCATCCCCTCCCATTAAGTTAGGTATAGCAACCTTTATTAGGAAAACAATACCTATTGCAGAAATCGCCCTTATTTTGCAGAAAACGGCAAAAAAGTGACTTGCAACTTACAAATCACTTTTCTGCTCTATATATTAGTATTGAAAAATAGAATTCTTCCTTATCATTTTGTATGGTGTATGAATCTTGATATTTTTCTATGACATCAATAATATTTTTTATCCCAATTCCAGGTTCATCGCTCTCATATAATTTTGATGTCTGTATTTCTCCATCCTTGATTTCAAGTTTGCCATTATAAGTGTTTTTAACAGATATAATAATATTATCTCCCTCTTGCACAAACTTTAATTTTATAACTTTTTTATCTGTCTTTTGAAATTTTTAACTTGATACCGTTATTCAACACCGCTTTATACCTATATATACTCACTATATGTTTCATATTAATCAGATAACGGTGTATTCGCAAGAAAGCTTTATCTTCCAGTTCTTTTTCAAATTCATCCAATTTTCCATATAGCGAGTATGTATTTAGCTTATCTTCCATGATATGGAAATTCAGCTTATGCAGCTTGCTCTCAATATACAACAATAATTCTAACGAAATATTCTTTACACCTTCACTAAACTTAAATTCTTTCTTTTTTACAGAATAGTTCATTTTTTTGCTTATTGCATCAATACACTCAAATATTAACTCTGCGAAATTTTCATTATTCTTCAAAATATACCTTATGGCATTTACGCTATATCCCTCTACTGCATAGCTAATAAATGCTGTCACAAAAACTATAAAAATATCATTACTGACTTTTCGTATTTCCTGTGCGGTTTCTATTCCGTCAATCTCATCCATATTTATATCAAGAAAAACAATATCATACTTCGTCATATTTATACCCAAATTTATAAACTCATTTCCTGACTCGAATTCATCAATTTCACATGGACAGCCATTCTCATCCATGTATTTCATTATAATTTTATAAATATTTTTTCTAAAGATTTCTTCATCATCACATACAGCAATCTTAAACATTTTCTATACCCCCTACAAAATCAGCATATATCTAACTGAACTTTGCCAACTTTTATAGTTCTAGTTTTATACCTTTTTTTCGCAAGTTCTCTATACACTCAATCAGATATTCCGCATTATGCTCTTTGTAAATTGGGCTTTCTATAATTTTTTCTTCAAGATTACTTTCTTTTATATCCCTTACTTTTTGTATTTTTTCGTGCAGAGATAATATATCTACTTCCATTTCTTTCAAATACTCTCTTATATCCAGATATGCCTTATGCGATTTGCTCAGCACATAATATTTATTTTTTGCCCATAACTCTTCACATTCTTTTTTTATATTCTTGTGCTTCACTTTACGCCTTCTTTCAAAATATTCTAAGCATCAATCTATGAAATACCTCAGTACTTTATACATATTCAAACTTGCTCTAAATCTATATTTTTATCATGCTACCATATATAGCCGTATTAATCTACTCATAACTTAAAATAGTTATTTTTATTATATAATTTCATCACTCCTCAACTTTTGGTTTAACCTTCTCGTTTGAACCTCGTTTAAATTTCACTTACTTTGTTTAATTTTATCTGTCAACACTGTTTACTTCCTTCTTCTCCCACTAAAATTTTTTTCTGTATTTTTTTGTCCTGTATACCTAAAATCTCTTTTGCATAATATTTAATACAACCATATACGTATTGTTTACATGAAAAAAATGTAGCTCCAAAACATAGACAGATGTCCGGTTTCAGAGCTACACTTCAAATAACAATAAATATTTTAGCGATGTTCATATTATTTACGATTTTCGTAATTTTCGCTTACCTTCTCCCAATCCAGAACCTCAAAGAAATTCTTTACATAATCTCCTCTTAAGTTCTTATATTGTAGATAGTAGGCATGCTCCCATACATCAATACCTAGGATAGGAGTATGTTTCCCCTCTTCCATAAAGGGATTATTCTGGTTTGCTGCCTTTGTGGCATAGAGTTTCCCTTCCTCATCTGCAGAAAGAAATGCCCATCCGGAACCAAACTGTCCCAAAGCCAGATTCTGCAAAGTCTCTATCAACTTATCCATAGAACCGAAGTCTTTCTTTATAGCCTCTTCCAAAGCCGCACTAGGTTTCGTCTTCTTCTTTGGACTCATAACAGAAAAATACAGATTATGGTTATAATATCCGCCACCATTATTCTGTAAAGCACTCCTTAAGGCTTCATCGGACACTGAAGACAGCGAAGAAAGAATTTCCTCCACAGATTTGTTCGAAAGTCCTGCCTTCTCAACCGCCTCGTTAAAATTCTTAGTATAAGTAGCATGATGCTTTCCATAATGGGTTTCCATGGTTAGGGTATCAATATGGGGTTCTAAAGCATTAAAATCATAGTCTAATTTTACTTGTTCAAACATAGATTTCCTCCTTGATTAATACTATCCATGTTAAATTTATTCTTTATCTTTATTTATTACATTTTTAACACCTTCAATTGTTCCTTCTATAGCATCTTTAACATCTTCCGCAACTTCTTTGACTTTTGCTGCCGCTTTTTCTGCAGCACCTTCTTTTTCTATTTTTTTGTCGCCGGTTAACTTACCTACACCTTCTTTTACTGCGCCTTTAGCCTGGTCGATTTTCTCTTCAATTGACATAATTATGACTCCTTTACATTAAATTTATATATTTATCTTTAACTCCCTTAACCCAACAGTTTTTATAGATAATTAATATATATGTAATATATTGTACACTATCTAATTACAAAAATCAAACATTTTTTCTGACAATATCCTTTAGAATTAGTTTTTTTGCAATAATTAGCATTTAAATTGATATATTTAGTTTAAAATCACAAAGAACAATATTTGAATCTAATTATTTTTTATTCCGACTGTACTGCCTTTAATATCTATCTTGAGTTGTGTCATGCTTTTGCTCTTAAAAATCGTTTGCGTTCATCAACAACTCTAATATGTTGCTCTTAAACATATTTTTCATACTCAGCTGAATGTGCAGGTTGTTTATAATAAGCTAACCGAATAAGTTGAACGAGTGCTCCACATCCCAATCCACAACCTCCTGCAAAACAAGTGTAGAATAGTAATCAGTTTTCAAGACAAATATCTGAGATATTATATTTCAAATACAATCTCAGCTAAAGGCAATCTAAGAATACCAAGTGAACACCATTGTACTAATACTACATACTACTAATGTTTGTATAATAATTTTATTTATGAGTGGATTAATAAGGCTATATATGGTAGTATGGTTAAAAGATATAGATTTAGAGCAAGTTTGAATATGTATAAAATGCTGAGATATTGCACAGACTGATAATTTGAATATTTTGAAAGAAGGCGTAGGGTGAAGCACAAGAATATAAAAAAAGAATGTGAAGAGTTATGGGCAAAAAATAAATATTATGTGCTGAGCAAATCGCATAAGGCATATCTGGATATAAGAGAGTATTTGAAAGAAAAGGAAGTAGATATATTATCTCTGCATGAAAAAATACAAAATGTAAGGGATGTAGAAGAAAGTAAAAAAGATTTTAGTAATGCCATTCTTCATGTATGGGGATATTTCAAAAAAGAGGCAAGTGAAATTGAAAAACAGGGATTGCTTAATATACTGGAAGAATATATGGAAGGAAAAAACAATCAGCAATCTGTAATTGAATATATCAATACTTTACTAAAGAAGTATCCAAATAAATATTTACAGGAATCTACTTTATTAACAGGAGAAAAAGATGAGACTATGGCATGAACAAATGATTCCCCTATTGCCTAAAAATCAGCTACTGGGTCAACATAGAGAATGTTGTGCGCTTCGGGGAAATGGATGGATGAAGAAACATAAGACAGTAGATTATGTATTTTTATATTCTCCGTATCACTTATTTATTTATCATTCATTAGTTATGGATGAAATGGAAAAAAGGGGGTATAAGGTTTCTGTAGAATGGAGAGATAAGAATTATAGAGGAAAGAAAGCAGAGAATTACTATGATCTTGAAGAAAAAATTATAGAAAGCCCAATTTACAAAGAGCATAATGCGGAATATCTGATTGAGTGTATAGAGAACTTGCAAAGAAAAGGTATAAAATTAGAACTATAAAAGTTTTAATTGTTTATACTACTACAACTCATTGTCCCCAAAGGGGAGAGACGAGCCAATGATTCTTGTAGTAATTTTTTAAGCGGACAAAAACCGCTGTTAAAGGAGGATTATGAAAAGAGTATTGGTTATAGGTGCCGGAATAGGTGGACTTTCTGCAGCAATTCGTCTTCAAAATGCAGGATATCAGGTTGAAATTTATGAGAAAAATGCTGTCCCGGGTGGAAAGATGCATCGATTGGAATTTGACGGACACTCTTTCGATGTGGGACCAACCTTGGTGATGATGCCGTCCATTTATCGTGAAATTTTTGAAATCGCCGGGCGTAATCCGGACGATTATATTCCCATGGTAAAATTGAAGCCGATGTATGATGTATATTTCAATTCGTCTCCTTTAAGATCCTATTCTATTTCAAATGATCTGGAAGAACTGCATAAAATTTTTGAAGATAAGGGTTTTGAAAATTCGATGGGATTATATGATTATCTCAGCTCGATTTACAAGCGTTATCAGATTGCTTTGGAGCATTTTATTACGAAACCCTTCAGATATAAGCGTGACTTTTACAATCCGAAGGTTCTTTGGAATGCCTTGAAATTAAAAACTTTTGACAGTGCGGATCAAATGATGTCAAAATTCATACCGGATAAAGATTTCCAACAGATGCTCAGCTTTCAAACTTTATATATCGGGGTTTCTCCGAAAAAGGGGCCTTCATTATACAATATAATTCCTATGATTGAGTTGCTTTACGGAGTTTGGTTTATAAAAGGCGGAATGTTTACAATGGCCGGTCAGATGGCTAAGCTTTTTGAAGAACTTGGCGGGGTAATTCATTACGAGATGCCTGTAGAAGAAATTATTACGAAGAATAATAAGGTGAGAGGTATTTCGGTTTTGGGAAAAGAAATTTTGGCAGATTCTGTGATTTGTAATGCCGATTTCCCATACGCAATGAAAAATCTGATTCGGAATGATTCCGACAAAGGAAAATATAATGCCGCTAAGATAGATTCTATGGACTACTCCTGCTCCTGTCTCGTATTTTATTGGGGTGTTGAAGGAGTCTATCCGGAGCTTGCTGCCCATACTTTTGTTGTCGCAGATGATTTGGATTCAAATTTGACGAGTATTTTTGACGGAAGCAAAATCAAAGAGCCTTCTGTATATCTTCATATTCCTTCAAATGTGGATTCAACAATGGCACCTGAGGGAAAATCTTCTTTTTATCTTCTGATTCCGGTCTCCGACGTGGAGGCATCGCAGTACGAATGGGATGATGAGACGGTTAATTATTACAGAGAGCATGCCATTTCTACATTGGAGAAGTTGCCTTCTCTGAAAAATTTGAGAGATAAAATCTCTTCCGAGCGCTATTTTACGCCCCGTGATTTCATGAATTCTTTCAATGCCTATCGAGGTGCAACTTTTGGGTTACAGCCGACTTTAACTCAGAGTAATCATCTTAGACCTCAGGCAAAATGTCTTTCCTGCGAAGGGTTATATTTTGCGGGCAGCAGTACACATCCGGGAGCCGGAGTGCCTATTGTTATGCAGAGTGGCAAGATATGTGCCGAAGAACTTCGCCGCGATATGGAAGGAGCGGATTTCTCATGAATTTAGAAGCATCATATCGAGCTGCCAAAAAAGTTATGCGAAAAAATGCATCAAGTTTCTATGCTGCCTTTGAAAAAATTGAAAGGGCAAAGTTTTTAGATATAGCGGCAGTCTATGCTTTTTGCCGATATGCGGATGATTTGGCAGATACAGAATCGCAGAGTAAGGCGATGCGGCTTCAACTCTTAAACCTTTTGGAAGAAGATGTGAAGTCTTTGTACAATAGCAGCAGTCAGAGTGAAAATTATGAAAAATATGCCTGGTGGACTGCTTTTGAGAATACAATTCGAATTCGTAAAATTCCACTTGAAGCATTGCTTGGACAAATAGATGGACAGAGAAGCGATATTAATTTTAAAATTATTGAGAACAAAGATGATTTAATCATATACTGTAAAAAAGTAGCCGGTACGGTAGGGTTAATGCTGGCACCGATGCTCCGGGGGGATAAAGCAGATGAGAGATATGAACTTATTTGTGAAGACTTGGGAGTTGCTATGCAGATTACAAATATTCTAAGAGATGTCGGAGAGGATTTGAGAAACAGAAACAGAATCTATATTCCGCAAACTTTTATGAAAAAATATGATGTTACAAGAGAAGAATTAGAAAATCTTTCTACTTCACAACCCTCCGGGAAAAGTTTGCATTCCTTTTTTCAACCGAATTTTAAAGTGGAGGACAAATTTGTCCATCTATGGGAGGACATGGCTCTGCTCTCAGAGTATTACTACGATGGATTTTATAAGCATTTGTACATGTTTAATTCAGATGCACTCTTTCCGGTGACTGCTGCTGCTGTATTCTATCAGGCAATTTTGGACGAGGTAAGAAAAAATAATTATAATTGTTTTACCAAAAGATGTTATACGAGCACTAAGAGAAAGAGTGAGCTGTTGAAAATAGTGGTTAGCAGAGTTGAAGATGTTAAGAGGAAGAACTTTAATTGTAACGAAGAATAAGAGGGAAAAGGAAAGGTGAACTGACGAGTTCAAGATAAGGAAAATCTATGAATATTTTGTTGATAGGAATATCTTTTGTATATATCTTTGCTATAATTGGTTTTTCGACAATTTTTTTTAAGAAGAATCAAGGAGAGCTGAGCCGTAAATTTATTCATATTATGGTAGGAAATTGGGTTTTTATTTCTGTTTTTTTTACTGAGGTAAAGGCGGCGATCTTCGTTCCGGCAGTATTTATAATTATCAATGCATTGAGTCGAAAATACAATTTGATTTCTTCCATGGAAAGACAGGACGATAGTTTGGGAACGGTATATTATTCCATTAGTCTTTGCGTTACGGTCGCGATTCGTTTTGCTACCGGATGGAACATGTTTCCTATAATCGGAATACTGATTATGGCTTATGGTGATGGTTTGGCTGCGCTCATTGGAGCAAAATTTGGAAAGAGAAAGCCATATTATTTTGCACCGAATAAAACTTTGGCAGGAAGTGTGACAGTCTTTGCTGTAGCGACAGCGGTTACCGCCATCACTCTGCTGACTGTTGGAGAGACTGAACATATCCTGCGAGTTGGCATAGGTATGATTGTTCTAATTTCTCTTTGCAACGGTTTTTTGTCTGCATTTATCGAAGCAGCCGGAATAAAAGGCTCGGATAATTTGACGCTGCCAATAGGTTCGGCACTATTTGCAACTTTGTCATTTTATTATGGTGATATTTACTTTTTCATCTACCTGGCATTCTCAATTTGTGTTCTTTTGATGAGTCTAAAGCTTAGATTGCTTACCGCAGATGGTGTTGTAGCTGCTATCTTGACGGCTATAACACTTTATCTCTTAGGTGGTGTTTGGATTGCTTTGAGTCTATATGCTTTTTATTTTCTGGGAAGCAGTGTCAGCAAAATTAAGAATGAACGAAAGTTAGAGGCAGATCGATTTCAAGAATCTAATGGTGCAAGAACATGGCGTCAGGTAGTATGCAATTCTTTACCGGCTTGCATACTGGTATTTTGCAAATATTATTCACCAAGTAATACGGTGTTTTCCTTACTGAGCTTTGCCGTTTTTGCAGCAGCAACAGCGGATACATTTTCTTCAGAGATTGGTGTACTAGGTAAAGGAAGGGTTTTTAGCATTATCACAGGGAAAAATGTTCAGAGAGGTGTTTCCGGTGGAATAAGTTGGCTTGGATTATTGGCAGGATTGACAGGAGGATTTTTATCGGCTTGGCTGGCTTTTCCGCAGTTTGGATATAAGGGCATTGCATTCGTAACACTTATGGCTTTTGCCGGAACTTTGTTTGACAGCGTTTTGGGAGCATTGTTTCAACGAAAATATTTAACGAATGAAGGTCTTTTTAGCGATAAAAAAGTATATGAGGAGCAAAATCCTGTTCAGGGTTTATCATGGATGTCCAATAATGCAGTGAATCTAATCAGTTTGTTTATTGTCGTTATCGTGGGGCATTTCGTAAATTTAATTTGGAAAATATTTTAAATATTACAATAAAAGGAAGTAAAGCTAATAGCCGGACTTCCTTTTATTATCTCTGTTTCTATAATTTAACTGATTTTGTTGCAATATATGTTTTAATATTCAGTTCATGAAGCCTTCCAAAGCCATTCGTATCTTCATATATATCAAGCAGAGTAAAGCCTGCCTTTAACTGTCCACCTATCTGCTCTGTCATATTGTGAGAAAACTGCATTCCTGCATTTTCTTTAATCATATAATCTTTAGCTGCCTTATCTTTTAATGGACTAAAAGGCATTTTCCAAATAATTTCTTTTTCCTCACTATCCACAATATCTTTCATTATCAAAAGGCAAAGTTTTTGTCATATCACCTTCAATTGCTTTGATATTGTAGCCTTCTCTTTCAGCAATTAAAAATTCGCTTTCTATTTGTTTTGAAGAATAAATATGTTTTCATTATTTAGCTTACCTCCTTAACAACCTTCAATTTGACCAAAAATCCGGGAACCTTTAATGCCCCTTATACTTTTCTTTTTTCTTTTGCTGTTTCAGTTCAAACGTTGTCTGTTCTTCTGTCTCTTTTTTCTTATGAACGCTTTTTTAGAATGGACAGCTCCATACACTATTTGCGTATAAACTTTTAGTAAATTGTACACTTTCTGCTTCCATCCTTCAGCTAATAATAAAGGGAGTCATATAAAGCGGTTTCTTTTTCAGTGTTTTCTCTGCACCGACATCTTTTCCCGATAACAGGTAAAGACCGGTAATACAGTTCCCTGCCAGTGGCATACCACCCACAGCCATATAGACTCTAAGGTCTCTCATCAGTTTTCTGTTTGTGTCCTGTCCTATAGCTTTCCCGGTTTCATAAACTTGCTTTAGCAGTGAATAATTAAAACCTGTTGCATCACAGAACTCTTCATAATCCATAGGATTAATCTGCAATTTCATTTCTTCAATGTTTGTTATACAGTTTTTATACATTTCTTCAAAGTTTATTTTTCTAAAAATATACATTTCTTCAAAGTTTTGGTTCAAAATACACTTCTCTTTTTCTATTCAAATAAAATATTATCTCATTATTTTTCTATTTCCCTTGGAAAATAATAGCTCACAATAACAATTATTGAAAATGGCACAAAAAATATTGCACCCAAAATTATATCATCAGGGTAAGGACCGCTCCAACCAAATCCTAATATTCTTCTTGACAAATATCCCACTATCATAGAAGCCGGCATAAAAGTAAGGCCTATAATATTAGCCCATTTCATCCAAAGTGAAGCTTTTTCTCTTGATATATATTTTCCTATAAAATAAATCATTACTCCTATAGCTTGAATTATCATGGCACCCCATATATCCTCTATTCTCTGGTATTCATGCCATCGTCCAATACCTGTAAATAAGCCTGTAAAAGTAAAAAATGTTGCTATTACATATAAAATCTTACTTATTAACCCTTTATCAGTACCATTTTTCTTTACAGGCTCAATTCCTTTTAGAATATAGTCTGTTGTAACTTCAAAATATTCACTTAATAAAATAACTTTCTCCAAGTCAGGTATACTTTGCCCATTTTCCCATTTTGAAACAGCCTGCCTGGATACATCTATTTTATCTGCAAGTTCTTCTTGTGATATTCCTTTCGCTTTTCTTAATTCCTGAATACGTTCTGAAATGTTCATCTTTTACTCTGCCTTTCTTTTATTTTATTATTCAATAAGAATATCAAAAGCAGCAGTTGCATACTATCATTTATGTATGTCAAACTGTCAACTGTTGGTTGCAATCAGCTAAAATATCGGCTTCCTTTGAAAGTATAAGCTCAAATACCTCACTTCTTTTCCATATTGCAATCACTCCTTCGTATGCTAAGTACAATTTTAACACATAAAGCTTACATATCAAAGAAATTTTGATTAATTTAAGCCAATTCTCTGTTCTTCTGGCGGAATAAAATACTAAAGACCATGACAAAGATAAAAATCGTTGTAACCCACTATACACAAGGAATTACAACGATTTTTGATTATAAAAGTGTCAAAGACAGGAATATATAGATTGCTTTTAAGTAATCCTCTCCGAATGTTTAGAATTTCATGACTAAACCTCTCTTTCAGACAATCGACCATCCCTCAGCCTGCTTGCGAAGTTTGATAAAACGCTGATAAAGCCCCTCCTGCCCGGCCAATTGCCTGTGCGTGCCTTTCTGAACAATGTGCCCATCGTTAATTACAAGGATCTGATCAGCGTTCTCAATCGTTGCCAGCCGATGGGCAATCACAATCACTGTCTTCCCAACCGTCAGTTCTGTCAATGCCTCCTGTATCAGATGCTCATTTTCAGGATCAAGGCTCGCAGTAGCCTCGTCAAGTATAACAACAGGGGCATTCTTCAAAATGGCTCGGGCGATGGAAATGCGCTGGTTTTCTCCGCCGGAAAGTGTGGAGCCTCCCTCCTCTATTACGGTATCATACCCCTCCGGAAGAGCCATAATAAAGTCGTGGCAGCGTGCCTGCTTTGCAGCACGGATCATCTCTTCCTCGGATGCCTGCTCTGTCCCAAAGCAGATATTTGTCCTGACAGTGTCGTGAAACAGGTAAACGTTCTGGAACACCATGGAGATATTAGACAACAGGCTGTCACAGGTAAATTCCTTTAGATTATGTCCACCGAGAGTAATCCTTCCTCCGTTCACATCGTAGAAGCGCGCCAAAAGCCTGCAAAGCGTTGTCTTTCCGCTCCCGGACGGTCCGACAATTGCCGTTGTCGTTCCTTCTTCGGCTTTAAAACTTACATCTTTAATCACATTCCTTTTTTCATTCCCCTTGTCATAAGAAAATCTCACCTGTTCAAAATGAATGTCATATCTCGAAAGTGAAATGACCTTCCCATCCTCATCAATATAGTTGTCGGGAGACAGAGCTTCTATCTGATCCATGGCATTATTGATAAGGGAAAGGATATGCGCACTGTCTGCAATCGGCTCAAGCGAATTAAATACTGTCAGGGAAAGCAGGGAGAATGCCAAAACCATAGGCAGGGAAAGATTACCGGAGAGCCCGGCTGTCATAACGGAAATAATCATAACAATACCGGCTGCCTTTAGTGCAAGCAGATGTAAGCAGTTAAATGGAATAAAGCCCCATTCGATTTTCAGGGCAATCTTTCTTGCTTCTATACAGGCCTTTCGAAATGCGGAAAAAGACGCTCCCTCCATACCGAACGATTTCACCATGGGCAACCCTCTGGTATATTCGACTGCCGCTCTTGTCAGTTTTTCATTCACTCCGGTCTGGACAAGTGTATTTCTTTTGCTGTACCTTGAAATAAGAGATAAGCAGAGAAATGACAGTAGGACACCCGCCAAGCAAATCAATGCGCCAAAGGGGTGTATGACAAAAAGCAGGATAAAAATACAAAAAAAGCTCAAATATCCTCCGACAAAGCTATCTATCATCCGCATTCCCATATTTTCCAGAGTATAAAGTCCTGTGGTAATGGAATTGAGTACAGTGCCTGTGTCTTTCTCCTGAAAATACCCCAGAGAAACCCTCTTCAACGCTGTCCCTATTGCCAAGCGATCTCTTGCAACCAGCTCATAGCTTATGGTTTCCTGAAACCTTGCTTTCATATAGTCGAGCAGAAACCGCAGCAGAATTGTAGCAAAAATCACACCCAGACTCTGTAGCCAAAGTCCGGACGGTACACTGAAATCTCCGGCTCGCCACTGCACAACATTTCCAATAATATAACCGGTATATATGGCAGGAGCGGCGGCAGATAAGCCGGAAAGGAATGAGAAGAAGAAGCTTATATAGAGCCGTTTCCTGAAATCCCCACACCAGCGGATGATTCGTCTTATCGTTCTAAACATTGGCTTTGCCCTCCTTTCCTTGCAGTGTCCAACCCTTTGCTCCAATGTGCGCACTCCACATTTTCTCATAGAGTGGCGAACCTTTCAAAAGTTCCTCATGGGTACCTATGGCTTCTACCATGCCACCATTTAAAACAACAATCTTATCTGCGTCTTTCACCGTGGACAGCCGGTGCGCAATGACAAGAAGGGTCTTTCCTTTTGTGAGCTCCGAAATTGACTGTTGAATTAAGTGCTCATTTTCCGGATCGGTAAAAGCGGTGGCTTCATCCAAAATAACAATCGGTGCGTTTTTCAGCATAATACGTGCAATGGCTATGCGCTGCTTTTCTCCGCCTGAAAGTTTTTTTCCTGCTTCACCTGCAGATGTATCATATCCGTTCGGCAGCTTTGAAATAAACTCATCACAGCAGGCTTTCTTTGCCGCAGCTATCACCTCTTCATCCGTTGCTAAAGGGTTGCCAATGCGGATGTTCTCTTTAAGTGAAGTCTGAAACAGAAAATTATCCTGCGTAACAAAACTCACCAGCTCTGATAGTTGTGCGATAGGAATGTTTCGTATGTCTACTCCCCCTATTTCGATGCTTCCGTCACAAACATCCCAAAACCTCGCAATCAGTCTTGCCAAGGTGGATTTCCCCCCTCCGCTTGGACCGACCAGAGCGGTATAGCTCCCCTCAGAAAGTGTGAGATTAATTCCGTGTAGGATTTCTCCGCTCTTTGCTGAGTAGGAAAAGCGGACATTTTTCAGGTGTACATCCCCGCCCTCCAGTGTCGCTTCAGATTTCGGTTCGGACAATCTTGTCATGTTAAGGAAAGCTTCCATCTGATCTACAGTATATTTCATCTGCCGTATACTATTGGCGAAAATTTCCAATTTTGCAAAACTTACGACCATAGACAGGGCTAACATAACAGCAAGTGTCATCTCAGATACTGAAAGGCTGCCACGGGAAACCAGATAGAGGCTGATAGGAACAACACCGAAAAGTGTAGCTGGCATGAAGACAAACGCGAGCTTCATTGTCACCCAGGTGTTCCTCATCCAATCGATTACAAATCCTTTGTATTCAAGGACAGTGTCGGCATATTTTTTATAACTGCTGCCGGCCTTCCCAAAAGCCCTGATTACCTCGATTCCCTCAATGTATTCGACAATCACACTGTTCAAACGCTCATTGGATTCCATATACTTTTTCATGCTCTTTCCACTGATTGCAAAGGTAATCAGCATAAACACAAAGCCAATGGGAAGAGATAGCAGGGAACCAAATGCCACCCTGAAATCAATGAAGAACAACGCAATCAGACTAACTGCCGGAAGTACAAGATGTCCGCTGCCCTCCGGGATCATGTGAGCTAAAGGCGGCTCAATCTCCTCTATTCTGTCTACAATCACATTTTTAATCTCCCCTATTGAATGCGCCTGCACCTCTCCAATAGGAGCTTTCAAAAAAGCCTCTGCTATTTTAAGCCGCAAACCCTCCAAAACATAGTACGCAACATAGTGTGAAAGGCCTGTTGAAAAGCCAAAACAAACTACTTTGACCGTATAGGCGAGAGCGCCGATTGCTCCCCAAAAGATAATGACTGAGTTTTCAAGCGACCCTGCAATGTAGGCATAAACCATCCGGTAAACACAGTAAAAAGGAATTAGTCCGCTCACAATGCTGACAATCGATAGGATAACTGAAAGCCACATCCTGTGCTCCCTTCCATCTGCATAAGACAGCAGTGTCCTAAACCAGTTTTTTCTCTTTTTCTTCCATTTCTTCTTCACTCTGCATCCCCCCTTTCACAGCACCTTGCCCACCTAATTGAATCACACTGTGACAGACCAGGTTCAGGAATTCATAATCATGTGTAATTACCAGAACTATATATCCCTCGTGGGACAGCTTCTGAATGATCTCACCTGTCTGCATCATGTGCGTATAGTCTAACCCACTTGTCGGCTCATCGAATATCACTACCTTTTTTCCCGACAGCACTGTCTGGCATACTGCCAGCCGTTGACGTTGACCTCCTGACAGGACAGCAGGATGCACCTCCTTATAGGGAAGCAGATCAGATCCTTGTAGAAGTTTATCGATCTTTTCTTTCGACGCGTCCGGTGCCGCCAGCTCACATTCGTCTACAACACTATCTGTAAATAACTGATGGTTTACATCCTGCATGACCATGGCGCAGAGCCTCTGTCTTTGCCTCCTTGTCAACTTTTTCCCCTGATAGCTGACTGTGCCTGATTGCTCCTTTAACAACCCGCAGATTATCTTGCACAGTGTTGTTTTTCCTGCTCCATTCCTTCCCACAATTCCAATCACATCTCCTGCAGAAGCCCCGAAGCTGATTTCCTGTTTCGTGTAACGGCTGATAATCCTTTCGATACAAAGTTCCCCTTTGACGGCTGTGCATTCAGGGATTGTGATTCGTGTTTCTTTTAAGGTGCGAAGTCCCATCGAAATCCGCTCTCTTTCGGATAGTGCAAGAAACTGCGCCGCAGTAAATTCCTGCATAATCCGTCCGTCTTTTAGATATACGACTCTGTCCATGGCAGACCTAAGATAATTCAGCCGATGCTCCGCAATAATCACGGTTTTCCCCTGCGCCTTAATATAGTGAAGCAGTTCCTTCAATCGCTCAACAGATGCGTTGTCCAGATTGGAGGACGGTTCGTCGAGTACATAAATTTCCGGCTCTGCAGCATATGCCGAAGCAAGTGCGATAATCTGCTTTTCTCCACCTGAGAGTTTGAAAATATTACGCCCAAGCAGATTTTCAATTCCTAATTCATTCGCTGTTGTCACAATCCTCTGCCGAATCTTTTCCGGCGGAACACCGCGGTTTTCCAGTCCGAATGCAATTTCAGCAGAGGAATCCGTATAAAAAAATTGCGATTTAGGGTTTTGGAATACACTTCCTATTTTTTCCGCCAGCTTATACATCTCAGTTTCCGCCACTAAAACTCCCTGAACAAATACACCTCCGCCAAGCAGCCCATTGGAATAGAAATGAGGAATCAATCCATTAATAAGTTTCGTTAAGGTCGTCTTGCCACTGCCACTTTCTCCTGCAAGGAGGATACATTCACCCTTGTGTATTTTCAAGTTTATTCCTATCAAAATCGCATATTCGGCCACTCTATAATTCACATCAATAAGCTCAATCATTTTATCCTTTCACAAATATCAAGATAAGAACCACTCCTACGACAACAAACAACATACAGAAAATATCTGTCAAGCTGAAACCGATTTCTACCGCACAGGTCTTTTTTTTCGGACTGTCAATCCCCCTAACTGATGCCGCCGCAGAGAGTTCTTCTGCGGTTTTTGTTGCAGAAAGCATGATTGGTACCAGATAACACTCTATTTTTCTTCCTACCGGAATCCGCTGAAGCTTCATTGCATCCTTAATGTGACGAACCTCTTCTGAAATAGCCGGAAAGTAACGAACCGTGACAGCCATGGCAGTAATAAGATTTTTAGGGAGATGCATTTTTCGCAAGGCGGCAACAAACTCATGGACGCTGCACTTCTTAACTAACAATGCCCCTGTCAGAAGACAGGGCAGCATCCGTCTTGTCATATTCACAAATACTGAAAACAGGGCAGTAAAAGCTATAGGCAATGCAGGAAGCACAAAGGTCTGCAGACAATATAACAGCACCAGAAATCCTGCTCCACCTACCGCAATTTTAGAGCAGCCATACATAATGAGAACTACGATAATTACCCCCGTCAAAGCATTTCCCTGCCTGCCGATTCTTTCTAAGAACATCCCTATGTTGGCAAGCAGGAGAATGAAAAGGCCGGCGCGAGGGTCAGGCTTCCTATAGCTCATTTAGACGATACCGGCTTTCTTAAAATGTTTTTTGAATATCCCTCCTGCAATCAGCGCACCAAAGAACCCGCCGGCAATCGGGGAAACCAACAAAAGGATCAACATAGGTGTGGTGATATAGGAAGAAATTGCTACAACGTATTCTTGACTCATAGTCTCACTAATCTGCGCCAGAAAGCTCTCACGATACACAAATAAAGCAAGCGGTGACCCTGCCATACCGTAGCCAAACAAGATGAAAGCGACCGCAAGATTACTGAATTTAAGATTATATTTCGTTATGTACCTGTAGGCTTCTGAAACAACACAGGCGATTAACATCGTAATCAGGATGAGGACGGTAAACTGCCCTGTAACAAAATACAAAAAAGCAGTGATGAGACCCATGATTAGGACAGCTCCTGGCTTAGGAACTTTTACCACCATCAGCAAAAATGGAATGCCTGTGAGTATTGCCACAGTTCCGGGAAGTAAAATCCAGAGTATGGGAATTAATCCCGTCATCATTGCCGCAAAATTCATCACAAAGTAGATTGCGGAATAGATACCGATTGTGATTACATCTTTTCCTGTCAGTTTTCGATTTTGGTTCATCATTTCTTTAGCCTCCTATATATTGATGTGGGCGTCAAAAGTATTTGACACCCATTGATACAGGATTGCTACAGCTGCGCTTTTCACAATCCTTGTATCATATATTGATCAAATTGTCTGCTGGCTTTGTACGGTACTTACGGTAGTTTAAAGGCGTGGTACCGATGATTTGCCGAAATGCTGCAGCAAATTTCCCTGTTGTCTCATATCCGACAAGATGTGCAATCTCAGATACGCTCAAGTTCGGATTTTTTATCAGCAGAGAAGCCGCAGTATTCATACGACACCTTTTTAAGTAAGAATAGATGGAATCCCCATACATCTCCTTAAAGCTGATTTTGAGTTCTGTCTGCGGGATGTCATATTCTTCAGATAATTCCCTGATTGTAAAATGTACTGATAGATTTTCTGTAATCTGTGTGTGAATCTCCCGAAGCTTGTCGGCATGGCTGCGGAAAAAGCAGATTTCTTTTTGGTTTCCTTCCTGTATCTCCACCGCATCAAGATATAGAATCAGTTCAAGTATTTTAAGTCTATAGTAATCAGAACCAATATTGGTGGGAGGGTTATATAAGCACGCCATAATGCTTTCCACCACCACATCGTCTTTTAGAATACTTGGAACACCTTCTTTGCAGAACTTACTTTTAAGCTGGTGAATATTGGCAGAGAATTGCGGCATAAACGCAGTAATTCCCTGTGGCGCAAGATCAACATTCAAATAAATACTGATACCATGGAAATGGTTGAGCGGCATAAATACTTGCCCGCTATGATACCTGCGGTCATCAATCCTAAGCTGTTTTTCCTGAAGTACACTGTAACTGCCCTCCGAAGTCTCCAATTCAATCCGCCCCTCCTTGCAGTAATCAAAACAGATGACATTTGCATTTTCCTCCAAAAGAAAGCCCGATTTGCAACGTTGCATATGCATATCACAAATATTTATATATACTCCCGCAAAGGGTGTATATATCGTCATGACACCCTCCCCGGTATCATCTTTAACTTCAAGAATGGCATGGCTCTTGTCCCGTGCCAGAACCTTTACGTTATCGCCCAAAGTCCTGATTGAATTCATTCCGGTACCTCCGGTCATAAATTGATAGTTAGTATTAGCTAACTTATATTTATATTACTTCCTTTAGAACAAAAAATCAAAGTCCATTTAGACATTTTCATTCCATTTAGTTGTTATTAACCACCCTTTAATTTTGTACATTTTTTATATCGTTCCCTAAACTTTGAAAATGCAAAGTTCTCTGCCTTATACGTTGAAATCTGTGAGTCATAGGATGTATTCTTGCCACTTATCATTTCTATATACATCCTCATAAGATATTGTTTTCGTACAGTCGTGCTTCTCTGCCCGATAATAAATTTTTTTGATTTTTGCAAAAGAAAACAGTAAACCAATTTGATTTACTGTTTTACAAAGTTTTTCTATATATTCTTCTACTAAAAATGAGTGGGAATAATCTATAATAATATCTTTTGATTTATTTCTTAGCGCTCTGTAGTACCTATTTTAAATTTTATTATTTCACCAAATTTCTCATCAAGCACATATACATATGAATTTTTGATATTCTCGCCAAATTTCAAAACCACAAAATTATTCTTATACTTTATTGGAATATCACAGTTTCCTATAGCAGTACATATCTTTTCATATTCTCCCTGATCAAGTTCTTTATATAAAACCGCTTTCATATTAACCTTTGTAATATCGTCAATCTTAGAAAGAGCATTCTCTTTAAATGAATATACATATCCATTCCTTGCACCGGCTTTATAAAGTATCAGATAATTATTATCAGTCTTTTCAAGTATCGCCTCATCTCCCTGAGTTCGACTAAAGCCCAATCCGGCAGTATTCAGCACTGTATGCAGTTTCCCATTGTTTCTGTCAAAAATGAGAATTCCTTTCAAGCAAAGAACTCCTATGTATTTATCATTCACAAATAATATTGTCGGAGTATTCGCTCCCGGCTCAGACTCCAGAACTTTGTCCTGTAATTTATTATCAATATATACATTCAACGAAGAATCGCTCACAAATTGATAGGCATCATTTAATTTTCCTGCTTTAGCATTACCAATCTTAAGCATATACGCATAGGTTGTTATAAATGCCGTATCATAAACAAGAGTATCCATATCTACCAAGGAAGTATCCTTTTCCTTTACATAGTTCTCAGCCTTTATATCTTTTGAAGAGGAGAAGATATCATAGGTAAAATAGCATAGTGTCGGAATTTTTTCAGCCATAAATGTAGAGGCATCTGTTTCAGTACTTTTATAATTTATTATTCCCGGAAAATACTTTTTGCACTGCTTTTTAAGCTCACTCTTATCTTCTTTAGATGCAAAGAACATCTGCTTTCTCTGCTTTTTATTTCCTATGGAATTGATATTAACTACTCCGTAAAGATTTTCTTTTTCCTCTTTTGACAGGCTTGCAATATAGTGTCTGGAGCCTCGTCTAAGGTGTTCTGAGTCAAAGAATACAAATTCAGGATTGTATGGGAGCTCTGTATCTGCAAGAACCCTTGCCATTTCCATTAACGCTGCCACTCCTCCGGCATTGTCAAGTGCACCTACACTGTCTTTATATGAATCATACCTTGCAGAAAATACAACTGTCTTAAGCTGCGGATTTACTTCTTTTCTTTTTACAATTATATTCCTTCCCTTAAAAAGTACCTTTTCCTTTTTTTGATTCTTATTTGTATTACCATGAATATCTGTTAATTTCTCATCATAGCCTATAAAATTTTGAAATTTTACATCATAGCCGTAACCCTTAACAGTATCAAAAATATACTTGCCTGCTGCCTTATTTGCTTTGGTTCCCCTTACTCTTGTGGTCTTGGTAAGTCTTTCAAAGTTATCCTTTATATCACTGCTACTAATCAGACTCTCTACCTTCTTATAAGCTTTGCCGGCTTCTTTGGAGAATTTAACCTCTGACTTTTTCACCGCAGCCTCTGTAGTATAACGATGAAACTGTCCCACATTACCGGAAAATAATGCAAGAGAGGTTGCAAAAATAACCCCCAAACCAACTAATCTTTGAAATGCTTTCCTGTGTTTCATAAAATTTACCTCCAATTCAGCCTAATTTAATGATTACAAATTCCCTGCTACTTCAAATTATAATATTTTTTATTCTAAAAACAATACCCATTGCAGAAATCGCCCTTATTTTGCATAAAATGGCAAAAATACCCCATTGCAAACTACTAACTTACACATTGAAAAAGCATATTCATTTTATCTTTTTTTTGTAATTTTATATATTTTTTGGTAAAAAGGTCTTCCAAGCAATAAAAAAGTACATAATTGTATAATTAAGCATAATAAAAAATTCACTATTGTCACCTTTACTTTTCTAAAAATATTTTGGTAACTTTAACTTTTATTTTTTCTTGTATTTCTTTACTACTCTTTCAACCTGTTCCTCTAATTGTTCTCTATCAGGAATATATAGCGTGTACTTAGAAGCAAATATTTGGTTAGATAAGCTACCAAGTGCATATTCTGCCTGTATACTATCCTTGTTCGCACAGAGGATAATCCCGATAGGTTCATTATCAATTTCGTCATTAACTTCAGTTTTATAGTAGTTAAGATACATATTAAGCTGTCCTACTGCTTCCGGCATTAGCTTTCCTGTTTTTAATTCAATCAAAACATAGCTTCTGAGTATCTTGTTGTAAAATACCATATCAACATAATAATGGGTATTTCCAAGTGTTACCCTTTGCTGTGAACCTACATACATAAAGCCTTTGCCAAGTTCAAGTAAGAATTTTTCTATATGAGTTACAAGTGCTTTTTCTAAATCACTTTCCATAATTGGTTTTTCTTCAGGTAATCCTAAAAATTCAAATACATAAGGATCTTTTATTATATCATTTGGAGTAGCTATTTCATTTCCCTTTAGAGCTAAATCTAATACTTTTTCTTTATTTTCATCCCCACTTGATAGCAATAATCTCTCAAATAACGATGTATTTATTTGTCTTTTTAATTCCCTTACAGACCAATTTGCATTGACAGTTTCTTTTTCATAAAAGCTACACTTATTCTTATCATCAATAGATAGAAGTTCTAAATAATGCGACCAACTCAATTTTCCAGACAGTGTTTGGAAAATTGGATATGTCAAATAAAAGCTTCTCATATAGAACAAGTTTGACTTTGAAAATCCCTTACCATATTCTTTTGTAAGTTTCTTAGATAAATCTGCTATTAAGCTCTTGCCATACTCAGCTCTATCTGAATGACCTTGCTCATCTTCTACAATAATTCTCCCTATTTCCCAATAGGTTTTTACTAATATATTATTAACTTGCTTCGCTACATCAGTTCGTGCGTTCTCCATTAGCCTTTTAATATTTGCATAAACATCGGTATGAAGATTATCAACTAAATTATTCATAGGCTTACTCCTCAATTCATCATACTGTATTGTTAATTAAATATTGACTATATTCAATTTATGTTTGAATTTCTATCTTGTTTTAGAGATTTGGTTATTTCATTCCGTCCCAACGATTTTTTCATATCCATGGCTACCATTCGCTTTTTAACGCAGTAATGATAACACTATTTTCTTATTAGATTAAATACATTATAGCGTGTACCAGGTCAGATGTCTATGTGGTTTTGACTGCTATTTTTATTATATAATTTCACCACTCCCCAACTTTTGGTTTAACCTTCTCGTTTAAATTTCTTTATTTTTTACATACTGGTCTTTCTATCAAATAGTTGCCGATTTATCCTCAATTTAATCTATAATCTCCCAATGACCACTATATCCACTTCCAATATAATGAACATTATCCATTTCTTTTATGCGCCGTTTTATAGTTTTAGAGCTCACGCCAAGTAACATAGCCATGCTATCTGTACTTATTTTGTTATTTTCGCGCATTAGTTTCAAAATCTGTACATCCAAATTGTCTTGAGGGACACCTTGATGGACATCTTGAGGGACATCCTGAGTGCCATAATTCAGATTAGGCATTATCACAGTGAATTGGTACCTGTCTGAACGAAATGTCGGCTTCTTACTCTCAGTATAATTTTTCTGAAACTCATATCCGCTTATTATTTTACCAAATCCACTTCCCTTACGCTCCATATAACCAAGCCTGTTAAGTACATCAGCAAGCACGGGATTTCTTCTGGTTGATGGCACTGTAAGCGGATCTCTGTCCTGAATTATGGAGCCATCAGGCATTTCTTCTCTTGAATTTGCAGTTTTTCTCTACATCATCTTAGCATTACGCTGCTTTTCGTTGGCAAACCTGTCACTGAAAATGCTGTTTTTGCATGAAAAAACGGCAATGATTTTATCTTCATTACCGCTTAAAATGCATGTTCCCTGCGGGAATCGAACCCCGGGCTACAGCTTAGGAGCTAAGGTTTGTACTGTAATTTACTAATATTATCTGTCAACATAAGTCAATGAAAGTAGCTTGTTTTCTAACTTTCCTGTAAATCTGTGTCAAAATAAGACAACCTGTTTTATTCCTTGTAAAAGTACCTAATGGTGCTTGTTCGGTGCCCAAAGCACCGAAAGGATATAACCATTCAGTTCCATGGAGTTCATACCTATGGCTACCATTGTCAAAAAGCTTGCAACAATGATTGCTCTGTTTTCTTATTAGATTAAATATATTATAGCGTTAATTAGGTCGGATGTCGATAGTGATTTGACCATTATTTTTATTATATAATTTCACCACTCCTCAACTTTTGGTTTAACTTTCTCGTTTAAATTCTCGTTTAAATTTCTTTGTTTTGCTGTAGTTAAACAAGAAAAAATTCCCATTCTTTCGGGCTTTATATGATTTTTAGTTTTCTTTTCTCGTTTAAACCTTGTTTAATTTTATCTGTCAAAATCCAAGAAGATTTTTGTTGATTACCAGAATCAGCCCTACAACTATAATGATAAAACCCTCAACTTTTTACTGTTGAGAGCTCTTGGTATGCTTAAATATAAATCTATTTCATAATCTGCCAGTGACCATAGCGCTTGCCACCTATTTCTGATATTTCTTTCTGAGAAATTGCAGGGTTGGATTTCAGTTCTTCAATTATTCTTTGCACCAAAGCGTCAGATATATGGCGCTTTGGTGCTTTGGAACTTTCTATTAGTGCACTCTTTAGTGCCTTGAAATGCACACTGATTCCATTAAATTTTCTTCTGTCTGTCCTACCTTATTACATCCCAAGTTGAATTTCGTTTTGCTCCAATTCGCTTTATATAGCCTTTTTCTGTCAGCGATACTAAAGCCCGTTGTACAGTTCTTATTGTTTTAGATATCTTACTAGCTATTTCATCTCTTGAAATCTCAGAGTTTTCTTTTAAAATTGCAAGTACGTACCTTTCGGTCGAATTTAACTCATTTCCATAAGTGACATCATAAGTGACATTTTTTGTCACTTATAAAATGTACTATTTAAAGCATTATTTAAATCCCAATCCAAATAAGATTTTTGAACACTTATTTTCATCATTTCTCCCCCCTATCAATTGTCAAATTGTTTATGGCAAGTCAAACTCTTCTCTAGCCATTATAAATTATTCATTTTAACCATTTTACCAAGTCACTTTCTAACATACTATATACTACTCACATAAAAGCGCCATACCCACCACCATTTAGTGATAGGCTGACGCCTGATTCTTTGCCTTTATTCTTTTGCAAAAGAGGACTGCTTGAGATTTGTTATTTCATTTATCTATCATAATAATATCACACCTTGAAATGGAAAAAAGAGATGCACGGTTAGTCTTTGATTAGCCTGCGGTTAGTTCTTGGTTATCATTTTGTATTTTATGAGGCAATTTTGTGATAAGCCGGGGCTGCAACTTTAAGATTTTATTCGAAGGAACATCAATACCAACGTCAGGGAAACAGCTGCTCTTACTATATGATGAGATAAGTGGAAACCATTTATCTGACCGGCAATAATAGCTGCAATATGCATACAAGCCAATCCCGCTATTAAAAGCACAAGTAAATGAGAAGTTTTTAAGAATGCTACGACAACAAGCATTGCGCATCCTATAAAAAAGAATAAATGAGCAAGATTGAATGGATTAACACTCAAATCTGATATTACCACTAACAGGGTTAGAATTGCATATATACTCAATAACGCTTTAAAAAGTATTTTCTTCATTTGTTATATCCCTCCATTTTCCCACTTTGAAGTGCATCCACTAACTTGGAGTGCATTTTCTCCAGAGTTTTAACGCTTTCCTGCATTCGGCCTATTTTTTCACGAGTCATGTTAAACTTAGTAAAGATAAGATCTTTTACACCCGTTAAAACCTGTTTATCCTTTGAGCTCAAGCACAAGGGACTTTCGATGACATCATCAAACGTAAACAAAAAAACAATTTCTTTGAGCAGAAAACCCGCCTCTTTCAGTCGTGAAATCAAGTGAATTTGCTCTAAATTTTTCTCCGAAAAGGAACGTACACCATTTTTTCTTTCAATTTGCAATATACCTATTTTTTCATAGTAACGTAATGTATCAGCTGTGGTTCCGGTTAATTCAACGACGTCTTTGATTTTCAAATAAAGTACCTCCCTTCAAAAATAATGAATAAATACCTGAAGTATTTAACCGTAGTATATACCTTGGAGCTAACTCCAAGTCAAGGAGAATTTTAAATCATTTTTATAATGTTCCGAAAGTCTAAAGTGATATCTATGAATGTTTATAATAAATCTTTTCCAGGTACTCTCTTGTAGCTGAAACTCCCACGGTCTTTTTAAAGTTATCGGGATTTTGACCATTATTTTTATTATATAATTTCACCACTCCTCAACTTTTGGCTTAACCTTCTCGTTTAAATTTCACTTACCTTGTTTAATTTTATATGTCAAAATAAAAGATGATTTTTGTTGATTACCAGAATCAGTCCTAAAACCATAATGATAAAAGCCCTCAACTTTTCTTCAATTATCCTTTGTACCAAAGCGTCATCCAAAGCGCCAGATATATGGTGCTTTGGTTCTTTGAAATCTTTTATTAGCACACTCTTTAGCGCCTTGAAATGCACATTAATTTCATAAAATTTTCTTCTACCTGTGCTATCTTATTATTTTCCAATGAAATGCCAATATATACAAAGATAATTGCTGCTTCATTAGCAGAAAAATTTAATTTGAAAGATAAAGATGCTGTAGCAGCTGCTGCTGTGGCAATGAAACGCATCATGGATTCTAAAACAATTCCTGAACTCAGATTTTACCAGAAAGGGATTTATTTCAGAACAGTTACCACTCCGTTTGGAGAAAGAGGAATCAACAAAGAGAACCTGATAGCTGATAAGTATTTGCTACCAGACAAAGGATATGAGACCGGCTTTGCCCTTCTTCATGATATAGGGCTTGCAACACAAATGCCAAAAGAGCGTGTTATTGCCACTAATATGGCAAAAGATTGTACTCGCATGGATAAGAAATTGGGCGTAACAATCCGTCCTCCAAAAGCAGAGATTACTGCTGAGAATAAATCATATTTGCAGATGCTTGACGTACTTGAACTTTTGGATAAAGCTCCCATTGATGCAGAGCATCCGTATTCTGTTATTGCTAACCACATACACAAACTTAAACTGCAATATGAAAAGCTTCTGTTCTTAGCAGACCGTTACTACAATAAAAACACAGTAATTCAGCTTGCACATACAGCAGGAGAAGGAGGTTATGCACTATGAAACTCCATCTTGATAAAGAAGCCTTTCGTGTGCTTATTGACACTATTCATACACAAACCGGATATCGAAGTGATGTCCTTGAAAAAGATTATTATGTGTCATTAATACTCAAAGAACTTGCAGAAAAGCAAAGTAATGGACTTCCTGCATATTTCAAAGGAGGAACAGCTCTATATAAAGCATTAAAGACTACAAACCGTTTTTCTGAAGATATAGACCTGTCAGTTGATACAAGGAACTGCAGCCGTACACAAAATGACAGGAGATTAGAATATGATGTGGGACCATTTTCCATTATGACAATTTCCATGGAAAGGGTATTTATAGATAAACTTTTTGCTGCAGAAGCTTATGTTCGTAAGGCTTCTGAACCACACAGGGCATTTGAGGCGGCAAAACATATTTATGACCTTGTCGTTATTTATAAACACAAAACTGCTTTCAGATACCGGACTGATGAAAAAATTGCTGGACATTCGTATTGCCGAGGAACGCAATCGTCTTGACGGCATTCCTGATGTATTGCCTTCAGATTTTGTTTTCTTTACAAATTCAATGAATAACAAGGATGTCCGCAAGGCATATGAAATTATGCAGAACCAATATGTTCTTCGTGACTGTGACAGAATTGATTATGATAAAGCAATGGAAGCCCTTACAGATATTTACAAAAATCTTCTAAAGAATACTTCATGGGTAAAATATCAATTTTATAAAACCTGGTAATTTTACGTCTTGAAATATTCATATAATAAATATATACCCGGTATAATAGCTTATTAAAGCCTACTATACCGGGTATATTACTTTATCTACCATAAGTTTATTATATTTTATTGAATATGATTAATATGGCCTGTTCCTGCTATTGTTGTATTACTATCCATCCTCTTTTTCAGATTTACAGAATTGAAATAGTCGGATGAATTATCAGTATTAGCAGGTAATTCGTATTACATTCATTTACAATCCTCTATTTATCTATAGTAATATCAGCTGAAACTATGGCATGTTCTTTTGATACCTTTTGTGTCCCGCAGGATAAACCGTCCTCACCTAAAGTAGGGCTGTTTACCACATATATATGCAGGTCATTATTCACGCGGATTCTTGGAATCTGGGTGATACCGGAAGTACGACCATATTCTCCCTGACTTGATATATCTTCATCAGCATATCCATCTGTATAAGCCCGGACTTCATAACTTGTTGTGTCACCATAAATATCAGGATAAGAAGTGTATATTGTTACATAGATTGGAGTTACAACAACCTTATCAATAGTATGACCTTTTGCCTCTTTATTAATTTCATAAGTTACAACATCACCCGAATTTACATTTATTGACGGAGCAAAATGCCAATCCCCTTTTACATACTCTGTGTCGGCCTTTCCGGTAATTAAGCTTACAGAGTTTATTTTCATATCAAGCATAAACTTATCCGGAAAAACAGCCCCACTTAACGAAAAAGATTTTACACCCACAAAAGTAAAAGCATCTGTAAACTTGCCTTCCAAACCGGTTAAACCGGAATCATTCAGTGGCTTTCGTCCCTCACTGCTTTCAATATACATTGTTCCATCATAGTTTAACTGGCTTTTTATATATTCATCTGTTATCCATGTATCAAAAGCAGTTCCACTTTCTATAACAAAGCTTACATATAAATTAACACCATCGCAGTATGCTTCCGACATTGTAATAGTTAGACCATTATCGGTAACTTTGTCTCCTATCTTAAAGGCATAGTTCGAGTATGCACCACCTGTATGAAGCCTGTCTTGGATAAAAGCAAACGCATTTCCGACAAAAGGAAGATTTCTTGCATATATCGGCATAAACACATTAAGTGATAGTCCTGTAATAATTATTGCTAACAAAATAGCTGCAGCTGCTTTGCTAAAATTTTTAACCATCTTTTTTCTTTCACAATAAGACAATGCCTCCAATAAATATTCATCACTGATATTTCCCACAGCATTGAGAAATTTATGTTCATTCATGATAAAACTTCCTTTCTATCAACCAGTTCCTTAATTGCTTTCTGATTCTGCAAAGTATAGTTTCTACCTGACTTTTTGACATTCCGCACTCTTCTGTAATTTCTTTTACACTCATCAACTGCCAGTACCTTAAAACAAAGATTATCTTCTTTTTCTTATCAAGCCTGTGAAGAAACTCATCTATACATTGTGACAAATCAGATTCTTTGTCATCACTTAGATGAAGTTCTAAATCAGAAACTTCATTTAATACATCCTCATAATATATTGTTTTAGCAAAGTCCCGCTTCTCTGCCCGATAATAATCAAGTTTTTTTATGGCAAGGTTTCTTGTTATCTTAAGACAAAATGCTTTAAAGTTTTTAGGTTCTGCAGGCGGTATTGACTTCCATAATCCTAAGTAGGTGTCATTCTCACATTCTTCTGCATCAGAATTATTCTTAAGAAGGTCATGTGCAACAGAATAAATAAGCCTTCCATACATACTTTTTGTTTCAGAAATTGCAATTTCAGATCTGGATTGATATAGTGCAATCAACTTGCTATCTGACTTCTTTTCCATACACTAATCACTCCTTCATATACTAAGTACGATTTTAACACTTAAAGCTTGCAGGTCAAAATTTTTTTGCCTTTCGTAATTCAATATGATACAATTTTACCCAGTGCAAGCCGGTAATTCAGCAATTATGGGTATGGGTATTAAGTTATGCTATTGTTCATGTACTTTCTTTTCTGTTTTTTTGCAACAAAAAACAGTAAACCAATTTGATTTACTGTTTTTTGAAATATTATATGATGACTGTTATCTATTTTTTATTTAGATCAGCTTTCATGTGTTACATAAAATACCTGTTTTTCTAAATTAAAATAAATAACCATCAGTTCATCTGTTAATTCCGGATTAAAGCTTAAATCCATAATAAAAGCTTGCTGGTTTGTTTTATTATCAATTAAGCTACCAAAACGTATCATTTTTAAAAAATCTACCATTTCTATAAATGTTATTGTATCAACATTACTTGAAGGAAACAGCTCCAATACCGTATCAGCATCCATTTCATCTCTATGAAATTCCATAAAATATGCAACAGTGCCATAGTATTCATTTTCCTCATTCGATAATGTATTTTTCAAAAAATCTTTAGCTGCTTCTACTAATGTATCCACTTCATCTATCATAGAGGCTACAATCGCCATAGCTTCATCATTTGAGGTTAATTCCTCTTCAACATCAAAGTAAAAAGAACTATTAATTTCCTCTGGTGACAAAAAAATTTCTTCTCCTTTTTCATATTCAATGGTTGGATAATTATTACTTTTTAAATTCATCTCAATCTCCTTGTTTTTATAAGTATATTTTTGATTTTATAATTTTCATTGCTTATCATAAGGATTTTTACGATTTTGTCTTTATAGGTTAAAATAATATCATCACCATAAAGCTTATCATTGTTTTCCATTTTAATAGCAATTCTTTTACCACTAACTTTACAACAACCTGTTGCAAAGTTTAAACTATTCATCATAACTGTATCAAAATACCTTCTCTTGGTGGACACCTTGAGGGACATCCGGCTGTCATTCCAGGTGCCAGCCGAAGTGCTAAATCATAAATATAAGTTTTTGCATGAAAAAACGGTAATAACCTTATCGTCATTACCGCTTAAAATGTATGTTCCCTGCGGGAATCGAACCCCGGGCTAAGCTTAGGAGCTAAAGTTGGTACTGTAATTTGCTAAAATTATCTGTCAACATAAGTGGGTGAAAGTAGCTTGTTTTCTAACTTTCCTGTCATTCTCTGTCAAAATAAAAAAACCTGTTTTATTCCTTGTAAAAGTGCCTGACGGTGCTTGTCCGGTGCCCGAAGCACCCGGAGGATATAACTATTCAGTAACATAGAGTTCATACCTATGGCTACCATTGTCAAAAAGCTTGCAACAATGATTGCTCTGTTTTCTTATTAGATTAAATACATTATAGCGTTAATCAGGTCGGATGTCGATAGGGGTTTGACCATTATTTTTTTCTATAATCTCCCAATGACCATTAGAGCCTCGGCCAATAAACTTAACATTGTTCAATTCTTTTATGCGGCGTTTAACAGTTCTTATACTGATTCCCAATTGTTCAGCAATCTTTTCTGTACTAATTTTACTATCATTTCGTATTAGCTCTATTATCCGTGTCCCTTCATTTTTCTGAGTGCCATCCTGAGTGCCATCCTGAGTGCCATCCTGAGTGTCATAATTCAAATTAGGCATTATCACAGTGAATTGGTATCTGTCTGAACGAAATGTCGGCTTCTTGTTCTCTGTATAATTTTTCTGAAACTCATATCCGCTTATTATTTTACCAAATCCACTTCCCTTACGCTCCATATAACCAAGCCTGTTAAGTACATCAGCAAGTACAGGATTTCTTCGGGTTGATGGCACCGTAAGTGGATCTCTTTCTTGAATTATGGAGCCATCTGGCATTCCTCCCGGCGAATAAATCTCCATCCGGTCATCATAAATATCAATATGTACTTCACTTCCGTTTATTAAGTAATCTCTGTGTCCAAGCCCATTGATCAATGCCTCGTGATAACTTCGTTCTACATATTCAGGCATTTCTTCTCTAGAATTTGCAGTTTTTCTCCACATCATCTTAGAATTACGCTTTATGAAATTCTCGCCATTTTCAATAAGAGATATAATGCTCCCTTCGTACTCTGCATCATCCAGAGCATCAATTGTGCCACCGCTTTTATTTAGTCCGTTCCATCTTGTGCAAAATAGCCTGGAACAGCGGATAGGACATTCATCAGCAATCAAAGCGCCGGTATTAGTAAGGTATCCGCGCTCATCAGCCAACCCAAATGAAACAAGTTCTTTATCATCAAAGCTGTTGCCTGTCCATTTTTTATATCTTTCTCTAAGCTTTGAAAATGCAAAGTCATCAACTCTATATGCTGAAATTTGTGAATCATAAGACGTATTCTTTCCACGCATAACTAGGCGTTTTAACTCCGTAGATGTTGCTTTAACACTTTCATTTCCCATGCGTACATATGCTTCAAGCACACCATCACCTGAATAATAATATGGAGTATCTTCTCCTTTGAAAATATCCAAGACTATGAGCGTTTTACCCTTTTCATTATGAAACTGCAGTTTAAATTCCGGAATAGGATCTAACCTGCTTTTTATAGTTTCACTAATCCTTTCGGCATCTCCCTCGGCATCATCTAAGCCTAAAACTTCTCCACTGTCAGAAATGCCAAAAATCAATGAACCGCCAAGAGTATTTGCAAATGCACTTACACTTTTACACCAGCTTTTAGGCTTCTTTACTTCAAGCTGTTGTTTCTTGTCATATTCTGTTGCTTCTCCTATTAAGTCTTTTATTTCCATAATAACCATCTTTCTGTTATATTATAATTATCTTCTAATCAGATTATCAATTTCTAAATTCATTGCATTATTTAGCATTTTACCATAAAACCCTTAAATATAACAGATGCATCACCTGCATAGTCTTAGCAAGGCTTGTAATCAGGGCTGCCATTTCCGGGTTGCCAAGTACCTTCATCAGAAGTTTCGCATCCACTCCTTCAGGAATTGTTACCTTATTTTCATTCTCTTTGATTTCTCCCATCTATTCCTTCATATCCGGATTGATGTTTTTCTTATTATAAAAGGCATCCTCTATCAGCTGTGTACATTTAGGGATTATAAACCATCCCACTGACTTTTTATATTCAATTTCCTTTTTTCTTGCTTCTGCCTCTTTTAAGGTATTAAAACCTTCTGATTTCTGTCACTTAGTTCCATTATCACACTTTACTCTATATATAACACTGAATTTCTTGTCACACTTACTTATAAATGCCATCCCGCACCAGCTTTTCCACAGCCTGAATAAAGAAGTAAAGAAGGCGTGGATAAGGTACTTGAATATACCCGCCTACTTGAAAAGAGCAGTGATTACAGGATGGGAGAGGTTATTCCGATTAATGTCATAAGGGAGAGAAAGGTATATTATGAAGCCGTATCCGCAGGTAACGGTTCTTTTTTAGACAGTGAAGACTATGAAATGTACTCATCTGCCGATATTCCTGAAAAGGCTGACTTTGGGGTATATATAAGCGGAGACAGTATGGAACCCCTTTACCATAACAGGGAGCTTATATGGATTGAGCAGACTGAATGGCTTGAAAATGGCGAGATAGGCATCTTTTATTTTGATGGAAATGCTTATGTGAAAAAATTTCAGAATAACAGGAGAGGAGCCTACCTTGTTTCGCTTAATAAGGATTATCCTCCTATACCCATTACGGAAAGCTGCTCTTTTAAGATTTTTGGAAGGGTTTTATCATAATAAGGGCAGGAGAGCAGTGTATGAATGGAGAATATGGTTATTAATACAGAAACAGTTGTATGCAGACTAAAAGAAGTACGGATAGGTCTCGGTTTGACTCAGCGGCAGGTCGCTGAAGGAGCCGATATAAATGTCCGTACTCTGATAAATATTGAAAAAGGCAGGGCTATTCCCAATCTGCTGTATGCTATGAAGATTGCTAAGTTTCTTGGGATGAGAGTGGAGGAGGTGTTTGAATACAGATGAATCTTCATATAGAAAATTCTATACAATATTATCCTAATTCAAGTATAGTATCAAATCTTGCCCTTACTTCATCTGGGATGTGATGTGCTACTTCTACAACTGTCTTATTAAGACTCATAATGGTTTCATGTATTTTATCAGCTGTATTCTTATCAAGGGCTGAAGTTCCCTCATCTACAAGAAGCACCGAGCAGTTATAGAGCAGGGCTCTTGCTATTTCTATTCTCTGTTTCTGACCTCCTGAAATATTGCCGCCCTCATCTTCAATTGCATAGTCAAGACCATTTTCACGAGTAAATTCTGCAAGCCCTGCCTGTTCTATAGCTTTATTTATTTCTGCCTCAGTAAAGTCTTTTCCAAGAGTAATATTATATCTTAGAGTTTCATTAAATACCGCAGGATTTTGTGATATAAAGCCAAGTCTTCTGTACTTTAACTCTTTGTCATTTAACAGCACCTTTCCTGAGTCAGGTTTAAGTTCTCCGCTTATAAGCTTAAGTATGGTACTCTTGCCGCTTCCACTCTCACCCTGTATAAGAATTTTACTGCCGTTTTCCGCCTTAAAAGAAAATTTCTTAAGTATCTCTTTGTCCTCATTATAAGCGAAATCCACCTCTTTAAATTCAATTTTCTTTACATCCTCAGCTTCATTTTCATTTACTACATCAACATCACTAAACTTCATTATATTTTCTCTGATTGGCTCAGTTGATTTAAGCACAGCCATAAGACCTGCTATCTGTCCCAAAGAGCCCACTATCCAGCCGCTTGAATACTGAACCGCAATAAAGGCTGGTATAGTAATATAGCCTTTAATTCCCATATATATACCTATTGCAATAGGAATAATATTCACCACAATATACACAATGTTCATATAAAGGCCGGTAAATTCCATCTCATTGTTTCTATCTGCAAAGTCCTTCTCACTCTTTGATATTGAGGCAAAAAGTTTTTTAACAGTGTCTGCAATTCTGTTATAATTAATTATAGTTCCACTGTTTTTGATCACATCTTTTATAAGCACCGTAGTTTTGCTTATACTCTCAGTATACTGGTTTGTCATCTCCGCAGTCTTTCTTCCCAATATGCTGCCAAGCCCCATTGGAAGCAGGCCTATTACAAGGTAAATAAGTGCAAATATCCAGTTGCTGCTAAAGGTAAGTATGATGGTAAATACTACCACGGCAGAACTTTTTGTTATTTTTATTATATTGTCAAAATAGTTTGCCATAACAAGCTTTAAGTCATTGTCTATAAATGAAATAGCCGTACCGGAGTCAACTCCTTCTGCAATTGCGTTTTTAACACAGGCCATTTTAATATCAGTTATTACCTGTGCCTTATAATTATTTGCAGCCTTAATCGCCTGCTTGCCTATCCATAAAAGAATTGCATATGATGCCACATAGATACCGACAAACGGAAGCAGCCACTCTAACCTCTGTTCCTGTATCAGCCAGAAGAACAGAGCGTAGGTTCCTGTGTTAAATGGGGTTTCAAGCCCTGAAAGAATTGTCAGAATGATAGCTTTCCACCATTTTGAGCCTTTCTTGTACATTTTTAAGCTTAAATTATTATTTGCTTCATTTTTCATTGGCTATATCCTCACTTATTTTATAATATATTCGGTATATAGTATTGGATAAACAGCTTATATACTAAATTGATATAAGTATTCTATCAGATAGTTACATTAAACGACATACCAAAAACTGATTTTGCTAAATTGTTTTTCTCTGTATTGAAGCTGATTCCGATTCTTTACCGGTAAGAATTCCATAAAATGGTATATACTCTTCATAAATATCATTTTGTTTCATTATTGGCAACCAAAAATTAAAATTCATTTGTTTTACTGGTCTGTTATAAACATTTACAGCAGAATTATTTATACACACTTCTTGAGCAAGAAAGCCAATATATTGTATCAGTTCAGCATAGTTAACAAACATTCCTTTTTCCCATTTATAGAGGAATGCTGTTATTTGAGACATAGTTCTCGCATTCAAATAATTGTATTCTTTCATAAATATGATTTCCTCATCAAATTTATGGAGATTTTCATTATGAAAAAAAAATTTTAGAAATGTTGTTTTAACTTTAATGTTGTTCGGATTTTTGTCAAGTACCGTTGGTTTTAATCTAAAAACTAAAATAAATAAATCTTATATGAAAACATATTTCAAGCCATTTTCTATACCTGATGCACTAAAAGATACTAATGTATATTAATTCTTACATATTTCTTCTCCGTACCATTTCATATAAGCCCTCTTAACTGGGGCTTTTTCTTTTTCTCCAGCCTTCATTAGCTCAAATAGCTGATAACTTTGCTTATATTTTTCCTTACTATTTTCATTATTTCCTGTCATTCTATCAGTTGTATAAGTCTTCTCTTCAACCAAAAATCCCAGTTCATCCCCTCTTTGACAGCTAATAAGGTTTTTAATAGTTTTATCAGCTATACTGATTGATTCTTCAAATCTACCAATTTCCTCATAATTCCCACATAAGTTAGTACATAACAATACAAAAGGAATTTCATGCCTTTTTTCATCTATTTTACTTCTCTCATACCCTTTTATCGCATTTTCCAGTAATTCAACACTCTTGTTTATATTACCAATCTGTTTATAACATATAGACATCATATTTACTATCTTAGCCTCTAAATCTGTAGTTACAAATTTCCCCAGATTCTCAAGATGTTTATCCGTTCTTGTTATTAAAAATGCCTTTTCTAAATTAGCTAATACCTCTTCTGTAGGCTTTCTTTTTAATACATTATCAAAAAGTTCCTCCATAAATGCCACATACTGCCTGTTTATCCTACTCTCCATAGAAAGCTGTTTCTTTAAAGACTTAAACAGACTTTCAGCTTCTTCATATCTGTGTTTAGATGATAACCTCGAGATATCTCTTTCCATTTCAAGTAAAGATAAATTATCAACTGTAAGCCTTGTCTGAAAGCTTTCTATCTCAATATCAAAGTGCTCTTTTATGGATGTAAATGTGCCTTTTTTAGGGGTTGACTTACCATTTTCTATCCTAGATATGGTTTTAATATCTATTCCTACGGCTTCTGCAAGTTCTTCTTGGGTATACTCAGCCAAATCTCTTTCATCTTTTAAAAATTCTGATATCAGATATACGCTGTTTTGTCTATAAGTTTCCCAAAGCCTAATATCTTCTGCCTCCCACGGCTCATTATATTCTAAATAAAGTTCCTTTAGGGCATCTCTTTTTTTCTTCCACGACCTGTACATATTCTCATCCCTGTCCTTTGTCAGGAATAAAAGTCTGTCTAAGAATTGTGGCAAATGCAGCAGTAAACCGTTATCTGTCAAAGCATCAATTCCGTTTAGGGTAAATTCCAAAGCATCTTCGTACTTTTTATTTCTTATAGCACTTTCACCCATTATCCATGCCAGTTTGCTGTAAATATTTGTTTTTACTTCTTCATCCTCGAACTGTTTTTCTACATAATCTAATAACTGCCTCGCATAAATGCTTATATTTTTATTCTTAACCTTCATTTCTTCATTAAGTATAAGCATCAGCAATATTATTTCCTCTTCACCCAGCACAAACTCATGCAGCTTATCCATTTCAAATTTACCCAATATGATCTTTTGAGCTTTATTAAACAGCTCCAAAGCTTCATCATGTTTTTCATAGCATTCAAGCTGAATTACTCCCTCTGCCTCAATGACATACTGTAACTGAAGCGGATTGCTTAAATCAGCAATTTCTTTATATTCTGTTAAGATAAATTCTGCTTTAGTATAGGCTCTATCAGCTAATAGTTTGCTTATCATTTCCCTCATAATGAATAATCTGTCATCATTTTCATTATGTAAAAGAGAAACCTTGTTTACGGACACACCCAGCCTCTCCAATATTCTTTCAACCAGAAAAAAGCTTTGTCTGGTATCTCCATTAATAAGACGTTTAAGTGATGTAGTAGAGCATAGACCTTCAACCAGCTTATCAATACTTACACTTTTTTTCTTTGTCTGATACTCTATAAGATCTCCAATTGTGAATTCCTTCATTGAAATCCCCCTATGTTTGAAGTACTTTTCCAAGTAGTTATATTATCCTAAGAATATCATCATCTCATTTTTATTGTCAAGCAATCAATTACTGTATATAAGTTGACTGTGATTAACTAATCAATAAGATATTTATCTTTCATTTCCTTTATTATTTCTTTCCTGGACTGTGGCATTCCATTATCTTTACCCTTATACTTCTTAATAGCATCTTTTACAGACTCTCTCTCTGTTTTTTCCCTTCCCATAATGCCATTATTAAGCTTCTCTTTTTCTGATATAGCAGTTATCTCCTTATTTTGTTCCTTAGCCTTTAAGAGCTTTAATGAAAGTATATTTACATTCCTATGTTCCTTTCCATTACCATCAACAGAAATCCTGACTTGACCGAATAGCTTTACAAAATCTCCCGGCTTAAAGTATTTAGGAATATCTCCCTTTTCTCCATAAGCAGAACAATTGTGATATATTTTATTGCCTAGACTATCATTTGATACAACAGAGAAATTTACAACCTTGAATGTTTCCCCTTTTTTATTTTCTCTTTCAACTACATTAACCTTGCCTGCAATATTGCCTACTATATTTACAGACTCATCGATTTCTTTCCTAGCATAAGGCAAATCGTTTCTCTGTCCCTGTTTTCTTAAGCCATCAATTATTATGTCAAATTCCTCATGTAACAAACTTACAGAATCATTTTTCATATAGGAATCATATAGCTTGTCTAAAGCTTTCTCATCATTAATACCTTTTTCATATTTATTACTGCTTTAACGAAATCCCTGTTGGTGACAGTTTGAAAAATTTGGTCTGATGACAAGTCATTATTTTCGCTGACAAAATCATTCTGGTATTCTGCTTCTCGCTGACAAACCTGTCATCGAAAATGCTGTTTTTGCATGAAAAAAACGGCAATGATTTTATCTTCATTACCGCTTAAAATGGATGTTCCCTGCGGGAATCGAACCCACAACTACAGCTTAGGAGGCTATTGTTATATCCATTTAACTAAGGGAACAAATGCCGTATTTTCAGGCTTTTCAGAGCCTTTTATACGTTTGCCACATCTATGAATCCAATCACTCTCGTGATGAATTTCCGTATCATCTTATTTTGACTTTTCGATTGATTTCCAGTTACAATCGAACTCTGACTTACCACTTTTTAACTTCCTTGGGGTTTAACTATGATTAAACCTTAGGAGTTCAAGTCCTGCCTGAAAATACGGGTTAAGAACTGTAAATATAAGTCAATGAAAGTAGCTTGTTTTCTAACTTTCCTGTCATTCTCTGTCAAAATAAGAAAACTTAAAATCATTAAAGTTAAATGGCTTTCGCTGACAAAATGATGACACTGTCACCCTGAGGGTTTAACCATTCCGTTCCAACGATTTTTTCATATCCGTGGCTACCATTTGCTTTTTAATGCAGTAATGATAACACTATTTTCTTATTAGATTAAATACATTATAGCGTGTAACAGGTCGGATGTCTATGGGGTTTTGACCATTATTTAAATATTTTAAATAGCATTATCTTATTCTGATAAGTGACATCATAAGTGACATTTCGTGTCACTTATGAAATTCATTGTTGAAATATCTTGTCATTGTGATATAATATTTACATATTATATTGCTATATCTCGCATTAAACATATCAAAACAGGGTGGATAATTTATGACTTATACAGACTATATTCGTGAGCTTTTATTGCAAAAGCCGATTGGAATGCCAATATATACAAAGATAATTGCTGCTTCATTAGCAGAAAAATTTAATTTGAAAGATAAAGATGCTGTAGCAGCAACTGCTGTGGCAATGAAACGCATTATGGATTCTAAAGTGATTCCTGAGCTCAGATTCTACCAGAAAGGAATTTATTTCAGAACAGTTACTACTCCGTTTGGAGAAAGAGGAATCAACAAAGAGAACCTGATAGCTGATAAGTATTTGCTACCAGACAAAGGATATGAGACCGGCTTTGCCCTTCTTCATGATATAGGGCTTGCAACACAAATGCCAAAAGAGCGTGTTATTGCCACTAATATGGCAAAAGATTGTACTCGCATGGATAAGAAATTGGGCGTAACAATCCGTCCTCCAAAAGCAGAGATTACTGCTGAGAATAAATCATATTTGCAGATGCTTGACGTACTTGAACTTTTGGATAAAGCTCCCATTGATGCAGAGCATCCGTATTCTGTTATTGCTAACCACATACACAAACTTAAACTGCAATATGAAAAGCTTCTGTTCTTAGCAGACCGTTACTACAATAAAAACACAGTAATTCAGCTTGCACATACAGCAGGAGAAGGAGGTTATGCACTATGAAACTCCATCTTGATAAAGAAGCCTTTCGTGTGCTTATTGACACTATTCATACACAAACCGGATATCGAAGTGATGTCCTTGAAAAAGATTATTATGTGTCATTAATACTCAAAGAACTTGCAGAAAAGCAAAGTAATGGACTTCCTGCATATTTCAAAGGAGGAACAGCTCTATATAAAGCATTAAAGACTACAAACCGTTTTTCTGAAGATATAGACCTGTCAGTTGATACAAGGAACTGCAGCCGGACACAGAATGACAGGAGATTAGAGCAGGCGACAAAAAAATATACTTCACTTCTTCGAGATTCATCGCTGGGAAAAACAAACCGCTCAGAAGTTGTTGCTGTGTATTCATATGAGCCTTTGACTGCTTTTGATGTAAATGATGCGTTGCAAAGATTTGGAAGGGTAAAAGTTGAAGCAACCTCATTTACCATCAGTGAGCCTGTTGAGTGCCTTGAAATTGCTGCTATGCTATATGAGCTTGCCTCTAATGAACAGAAGCAGATACTTGAATCAGAATATGATGTTGGACCATTTTCCATTATGACAATTTCCATAGAAAGGGTATTTATAGATAAACTTTTTGCTGCAGAAGCTTATGTTCGTAAGGCTTATGAGCCACACAGGGCATTTGAGGCAGCAAAACATATTTATGACCTTGCCGTTATTTATAAACACAAAACTGTTTCAAAACTGCTTTCAGATACCGGACTGATGAAAAAACTGCTGGATATTCGTATTGCTGAGGAAATCAATCGTCTTGACGGAATCCCTAATGTACTGCCTTCAGATTTTATATTCTTTACAAATTCAATGAATAACAAGGATATACGCAAGGCATATGAAATTATGCAGAACCAATATGTTCTTCGTGACTGTGACAGAATTGATTATGACAAAGCAATGGACGCCCTTACAGATATTTATAAAAGTCTTCTAAATAATACTTCATGGGTAAAATATCAATTTTAGTAAAAGAACAGAAAATCTGTCTTAAATTTAAACAAGCTTTCCTTTGCATACTCAGTATTATTGATATTTTGCCTGTATTTTGAAACATAATAAAATGTCAATGTATGATATACACCAGCAAGGACGATACCGCATAGATTCCCATCCATACAGTATCGTCCTTTTCCCTATTCATGCTCTTTCATAGTCTTAGCAAGACTTGTAAGCAATGCTGCCATTTCAGGATTGCCCAGCACCTTCATCAGAAGCTCTGCATCCACTCCTTCAGGCACTGCAATCGTATTAGCACTTCCTTCGGTTCCTCCCACCTGTGGGCTTAGTCTTTCCTGTCTATAGAAGGCATTCTCCATCATCTCCGCATTCTTTCTTCTGTCCTCATCTATGATATGTCCGTAAACCTCTGTTACCATATCAGCCTGTGCGTGTCCGGAATCTCCCTGAACTGATTTTATGTCCCCGCCACTCAGCTTCAGCTTGTATGTAACACTGGTATGACGCAGGCTGTGGAAGACCACATCAGGAAGTCCAAGCTTATCTATTATATCCTGCATCTTTGTCCTAAGGTAGCTGTCTCCTATTGGAAGGCCGAATGTCGTTGCCATTACCAGGTTGTAGTCCTGATATTCATTTCCCAAGGCTTCCTTAATCTCATCCTGTTCTAATTTCAGTTCTGCAAGATAGCCTGCTACAGTCCTTGGAATGAATACTTTGCGTGTACTACTTTCTGTCTTTGGTGTCTTTAGCACCCTTACAGTCTTATTGTTTTTCTTTGTTGAAGGAAATGTCAGGATAATTTCCTTAGCGTTTAATGCCTCAACTGCATCCCTTGAAACTCTTTCAACCTGTTTGCTTATTATAACATAAGCCCTGTTGCCTGCTATAGCTTCTTCCGAAATATCCATCTCATCCCAGGTAAGCCCCAGCAGCTCCCCTATGCGGAGAGTAGCAGTAAAAGCAAGGTGAAATGCTATCTTAAGCATTTTGTTGTCACAGGCAGCAAGTGCCTTCATCAGCATATCTGCTGTCCAGATTTCACGCTCTTTTCTTTTTGTCTTTGGAACAGTTGCAAGGGTTGCCGGATTCTTCTCCATCAGCTCCCATTTTACTGCCTGTCTGAATGCGCTCCTTAGAATCTTATGTATTTCATTTACCGTAGCTTCCGTAACTGTTCCTGAACCATCAATATTCCTGGTGCTCTTTACGGCTGACATAGCTAAAAGGCTCTTATAATATTTTTCCATAAAATGGGTATTAATGCCTGTAAGTTTTGTTTTTCCGATTGTAGGTATTATATAGTTATTGATTAGAGACAGATTCCCGGCATAGGTTGAAACTCCCCATTTATCGTGGCCATAGATTCTTACATACTCTTCAATAAGTTCCTCAAGGGTAGTGCACTTTGGAGCTTCAAACCTGCCTACCGCCATCTTATACTCAATTTCTTTCTTACGCTTTTCAGCATCTTTCTGCGTCGCAAATGTTTCTGAAGTCTGGCGTTCCTTTCCTTCATCATCCTTAACCCTGTATATTACAGAAAATTTCTTACCACGCTTTCTTATAAATGCCATTTCACATCCTCACTTTCCGGCTTTCATTTAACCAAGCCAAAAAATCTGCCCGTTTAATCCTGAGTACTTTCCCTGTACCTACACAGGGAAATGCCTCAGCCTGTATCCATTTTGTAATTGTGGATGCTTTTACTCCTGCAAGCTCAGCCGCTTCATTCCTTGAAATATATTCTTGGGTTTCTATAATCAAATTATCTGATGAAGTATTTTCATCATTATCAGTTATCCTATATTCATTCTGAGCGTTAAGAAATAACCTGAAACTCTTTTTTGATATCCACTTCTTATTATCAAATACCCTTACTTCAAAAAATGTCTTATATTTGCTTGTTCTTATCAATTTAAGCATTGTATCTTCCTGAATGTTCAACAGTCTTGCTGTTTCTTCAAACCTGATATAGCCTTTTTCCATATCGCTAATGGTAGGTATCCTGTCTGATTTTTTGTACACAGTCTGCTCAGAAAACCATTTCTTAAACTCTTCCTTCGGAATACGCTTTACAAAGTCAACCTTTATGGTCTTTCTTTCTTCTCTTTTCCATATTTCATACAGACAGGCACTATTTACTCCCAAAAGGTTTGCAGCATCCTGAAAGGAATATGAACCCTTAATCAGCTCGCTGCCCGGCTCTTCTCCATCTACCTTTTTATGCTTCACCTGATTTGCATACCATTTTTCAAAGCTTTCAATATCAACACGCATCATTCCGCCTATGATTTCTGTCTTGAAAAATTCTCTGTGTACCAGCCAGTATCCCTCGGTCTTTTTTAATCCTAACAGTTTTCGCATTTCAGAAACGGACATGGTTTTCTGCAAGGCAGGTTCTTTAATTAAGCCGTGATTCTTTATCTCTGTACTTATTTTATATTGTTCCTTCATCCTGTTTTCCTCCTTCTCCCACAATATAACATGCCCATCCCAAAAAGCTTTAGAAGGTAAATTTAATTTGATTTCATATGCTGATCGAGCCATTCATCAAAGCTCTTTTTAGAAATTCGATAGCTGGTTCCAATCTGAAGCCATCTAAACTCATTTTTCTTTAACAGGTCATATACTGTAGGTCTGCTTACACCGAGTATTTCCTGTAACTCCTTTACCGTATAACAGCGTTTTTCTTTAATATTTTCCATTATGTAATATCCTCCAGTTTTCCATCCATAAATTTGATCACCTGTTCTTTTAGCCTTCTTCTAATCTTGTGGACTTTCTGCTGTGCTGATTCATAAGTAATGCTTTGCTCTTCGGCAATATCCGTCAACGTCTTTTGTCCACAGAGATATTTCTCGAAAATCTCTTTATCTTTTCCAAGACAGCACAGTTGATTTTGAAAATGCTCATAGTCCCTTCTCATATCTTTAAGAAGTTTTGCACTCCTCATATACTTATCAGCTTCTTCAACACCTTCCATTATTCCTCCGGAAAAGTCACATTGGATAATAGCATTTTTTAGCTCTAAGGCATCATTTACCTTTTTTGCTGTTGGATCACTATGTATTCCACTATTTTGCACCTTTATGCCAAGTTCTCCCATACTTTGTCGTTTATAACTTTCCTTTTCACTTTCAATCCTGTAAAAGAGACCATTTATGTATCCGTCTACAACACCCATAAAGTCAGTATAATGTTTTATTATTATATTCACCCGTTTTGAGGATGTTGCATTCATATATAACTTAATAATATCGTTCCCTGCCATTATTAGCTTCCTCCTGATTATGTTAAAATCACTTTGGTTTACTCTTGTTCACATGAATTATTTTAGATTAACCAAGAGGAAAAATCGTTCCCCAATTACCGAACAAAGTACGGTAGGAGCGTACTTTTAAAACAGAACTCTATTCCATTTCAGCCAGTATCATTACCTGCTTTATTGCCGCCTTTCTTAATTCCTTGCTTTTAATCTGCTTTAACGCCATTGCCATCTGCATTATCTCATCATCAGTATCTGCGTTCTGTTCACAGAGGAAACAGAAGAGTGGCATGCCAAGTATTTTTGCTATTTCCCTCAAAATGCTTATTTTAATGTCAATCTTATCGTTCTCATAATCTGAAATTGTTGATTTCCTTGAAAACAGCCTCTCTGCCAGCTCTTCCTGTGTCATACCTCTTTTAAGCCTGTATTCTTTAATTTTCTTTCCTAATGTTATTTCCATCTTTCTCTCCATTTCCGGGGCTAAAACGGAAATAAGCGCAAAAAAGAAACCGACAAAACGATTGCTAATAAAACCGGTGGTTTTTATGCCACCCGGCGTTATTTCCGTTTTGTCGGCTCTTTATAGTTCTATGCTAAATCCAGCTCGTTACAAACTCTTGATATGCAGACTCCGCCTCTGATGGTTCCTGCCAAATCTGGCGGTTATCCTGCTATCTCAGTTATTCAATTTTTAACCATTTACTGCTATTTTTTTCTGCTCTATGAGGCGTGAATTCTTTGCCTTACTGACACTTATTCTCACCTGTCCTTCCTTATCATTCTTTCCGGGACTCCTCCTGTTTTCAAGAACCATTACCCTGTTATTATCTATAACTACAACAATGTCACTGCCACATTTTCCACATGTAATATCTATACTGCATTGTCCATCACATTTCATTAAAAGCCTTCCGCATACCGGACAGCTTACATATCGTTTGTCTTTTCTTTCTATCATCAATATCATCCTCCTTGCAAATTTATTTCATTCAACAGATAAGTGAAATAAAACCATTGATGATTATGTTAAAAGGACAAATGAGTTCCGATGTGCCGAAGTCCGCACCATCCATCCTGCTACCTTCTTGCTGAACTTTTTCAGTAAATATTCCTATTACCTCTCCTCCATAAACCACAGGTTATTATCTTCATAATACAGATGGCTCTCAAGTCCATCTACTATACAGGTGTAACGTATGCCTACACCTCCTGCCTTCAGGCTTGCCGCCCTCCGTATGTCTTTCACTTTCTGAATCTCATAAATATGGCCGTCTTTCCATACAAAACTCTTTGGAAGCAACCTGCCATCCTTGGTAAACTCTGCCATTACATCCACATAAACTTTACTGCTTTCCATTAAATCCATCCCCTCCCATCTATCTGAAATATCCAATAGGATGTACAGTATGGTCTTCTTTTGCATTGCAGGCTGATAATATTGTATCCCTGTACATAAGCCCCCTTTGAATGCTGTAAAAACCAAACCTTTTCCTTATGGTGTCAACTGTAATATCCATCTTCATCTGCTTCTCTCTTAGCCTAGGATTCATAAATATATCCATCTGCTCCCAGTAATAATCCGTTACAAGGTCAGTCCCGCAGATTCCTATGCTTCTTAAAGGTTTCTGATAAAATTCAGGTATGGAATTCTTCAGTTCCTCTTCATCTGCAGGTAGCCTGTAGTTCTTTTTATAGAGCAGATAGGCAGCTTCTGCAATCTCAGCCGTAATATTGCTGGCATTTTTTAATTTTACCTGCTTTGAAAAATGAAACAGCTCCTTATCCCGAAGGCTTATTTCCACAGTCCTGCACCTGAAACCATTTTCACGAAGCCTTGCAGCCACACTTTCTGCAAGGATATATAATACAATCTTTACATCCTCATCCGTTTTCATGTCTTTTGGTGTAGTGGTACTGTTGCCAACCGACTTAACAGGTGCAGAGGTGTTTTCAAGCTTTACCGGTGAGTCATCATATCCGTTTGCAAATGCATGTAAAACGCTTCCTATCTTGCCAAGCTTTTTAATCAGTATGCCTTCATCCATAGTTGCCAGATCTCCGATGGTTTTTATTCCCATGTCTGCAAATTTCCTGCTTGTTGCCCTGCCCACATACAGAAGATTCGCTACAGGAAGCGGCCAGGCTTTTGCCTTGTATTCGTCTTTACCCATTGTAGTAATGGCATCAGGCTTCTTATAATCAGAGCCCAGCTTAGCAAATATCTTATTGAATGACACACCTATACTGACCGTAATGCCAAGTTCCTTCTTCATCCGCTCACTTATTTCCTTGGCAATAGCATAACCGTCACCCTTTATGCCGGCACTCTCAGAAACATCGAGCCATGACTCGTCAATTCCGAACGGTTCTATTTTATCCGTATACTCCGAATATATCTCCTGTGCCATCCTTGAAAAACGCAAGTACAAGTCCATCCTTGGCGGAAGAAAGATGATATCCGGACAGACCTGTTTTGCCTGCCAGAGTGCCATTCCTGTCTTAACTCCATAACGCTTTGCCGTATAATCTGCCGTAAGCACTATTCCATGCCTTGCTTCAGGATTTCCCCCTACAGCAACAGGCTTGCCCCTAAGCTCAGGATGGTGTAAAAGTTCAACAGATGCATAAAAACAGTTACAGTCACTGTGAAGTATAGTCCTGTTCATATTTCTGCCTTTCTTTCTTTTGTAAATTCTTTCGTAAGATACGTGTACTGTCATCACAAGAACTAATATAACTCTATTTTAGATGATATTCAAGTGAAATATATTTCACCTTATTCAACTACATTGATATTGCTCTTGAAAATCTGACTTTCTTATGCTATAGTAAGTATCAGGGCTGAATTGAAATCCGAAGTTCCAGTTTGCAAGTTTTACTTCCAGTTCAGCAAATTTCTTGCAAAAGTAAATTCCATAATATCAATAATAAGTATGATTTCCGGAACTTAATTTTGCAAAGCTCCTTAGAACTGGAATTTACTTTTAGAAACAGGTTGATATATGGACTGATATATGTTCATAGAGGAATATTTAATAACCATAAATTTAGAAAGGTGATTCAATATGAAAGATTTAGGAAAGACCATTGCCGGACACAGAAAAGCATATAAGCTGACACAGTGCCAGCTTGCCAAAAAGCTTACAGAATATGACATATATGTAAAGCCAAATAGCGTAAGTTCCTGGGAATCAGGGATTTCACTGCCAAGCTCAAGGCAGTTCCTTGCCATATGTGAAATTTTAAATATATATGACATATACACAGAGTTTATAGGAACCAATCCTGACAACCCTTTCCGCAACCTGAACAAAGAAGGCGTAGATAAGGTAATGGAATATACCCGCCTGCTTGAAAAGAGCGGTGATTACAGGATAGCAGAGATTATCCCTCTCCATGTGATAAGGGAGAGGAAGGTATACTATACAGCAGTATCTGCCGGTAACGGCTCTTTCTTAGATGGGGAAGATTATGAAATGTACTCATCTGCTGATATTCCTGAAAAGGCTGACTTTGGAGTACATATAAGCGGAGACAGTATGGAACCTGTTTATCATGACAGAGAGCTTATATGGATTGAACAGACTGAACAGCTTGAAGATGGTGAAATAGGTATCTTTTATCTTGATGGAAATGCTTATGTGAAGCAATTTCAGAATAATAGAAAAGGTGCTTATCTTGTTTCTCTTAATAAGGCATATGAGCCTATGCCTATTACTGAAAGCAGCTCATTTAAGATTTTTGGGCGTGTTTTATCCTGATAAAGCAATAGAAGAATGGGAAGATAGGAGAGTAGCGGCTATGGGTGAAGATACAGTTGTATGCAGGTTAAAAGAAAGACGGACAAGCCTCGGCTTCACCCAGCGCCAGGTGGCTGAGGGAACCGAGATGAATGTCCGTACTGTCATAAATATTGAGAAGGGAAAAACCATCCCCAATCTGCTTTATGCTATGAAACTTGCTAAGTTTTTGGGGGTGAGGGTGGAAGAGGTGTTTGAATATAAGTAATGATTTATGCCTCTTCTCCTCTTGACATATATACTATCATTGGATATGAAATAAATACAGCCAGTCCTGCTATGAAAACACAGGCATATGCCGGTAGGATATCTGCCAGAAAGCCGTAGAACATATTACCAAGTGGTATAGATGATAAAGCTAGCATACTAAATACAGACATAATCCTGCTCTTATACTCATTTTTGATATTCTTCTGAAAAAATACCTGAGTTGCTATATTTAACGGCATTACCGAAGTAATAATCAAGCAGTCTAAAACTGTAATCAGGCATACTGTAACAAAAACGTTGCCTCCATTTGTTCCAAAATACACACAGCCGCCTATCAGAAAGAGAATAGCCGAGATGGATATGGCACTGTATTTTAACAGGGTTAAAGGCTTAAATTTTTTGATTACACGCAGTATTAAAAACGGAAGGACTATGCTGACTCCTGCTGTTGCCATCCTATAAATTCCATATACATAATCACTTATCTTAAGAATCTCCAAGAATACATAGGTTATTACTACGCTGAATACAGCTGAAAACGAAAAATTGATAAGTGGTGCTATAAAGACGAAAATCTTGGTAAATTTATCTTTTTTTATCTCTAAGATGCCTTCCTTAAACTCTTTTACATATCCCTTAAAGCCCTTTTCTTTTTCTTTCTTTATCTCAGCAACATGAGGCGTACCTATACAGAATGTTAATATCAGAGTCAATATTAACAGTGCTGAAATAAGTATGAAGGTTCCTGCAATCCCAAATTCATTTTATACAAAGGCGGCCGCTACAGGTGTAGTTACAAATACAATACCGTCATCTACCCTTGAAAGGGTAACAGCCTCTTCCATCAGGTCTTTGTCTATTATTTCTGATAAAATTGAGCTTTCGGCTGTGTTATAAAACACTTCTATCATTTCAAGCAGGACAACAAGGGCATACACAGAGACAAGCGAAATGTCTCTGCATATATCTGAATAAACCGCATAAAATAGCATAATAATCACCTGAAACAAGTTCAGGGTTTTCATTATATTTATCCTTTTAAGCCTGTCACCCAGCACTCCACTTATAGGAGTCAACATCACTCTCGGTATAATTATTATTGAAAGAATGGACGCATATACCAAAGGAGAGCCTGTTATTTCCAAAATATACAAGGCTAATGTAAATTGGAGTATATTGCTTGAACCCATTGAGAATGCTGTAGCTAAAAAGTAGCTTATGTAATTTTTATCTTTTAATAATTTTTTACTGGCTCTTTCATACACTCTCATATCCTTCCCCTAAAACTCTCCTAAAATTCTCATTACCCTCATAAATCTCAGCAAATGTCCCAAAAGCTTCACAAACTCCGTCCTTTATGAAGGCTACATAGTCTGCACTCTTAATTGTAGAGAGTCTGTGGGCTATCATAAGAGCAATCTTTCCTTTCTTTAGCTCCTTTAGTGACTCATTTATGGCTCTTTCATTTTCATAATCCAGATTAGCTGTAATTTCATCCATAATTAAAATAGGTGAATCCTTAAGGAAGGCTTGGGCTATGGATATTCTCTGTTTTTCACCACCTGAAAGAGCAGCGCCTCTTTCCCCTATGACTGTCTTGCTTCCATTTGGAAGCCTGTTTACTAAATCCATAATATGGGCATTTTTAAGGGCTGTCTCTATCTCACCTTCGCTTGCACCTTCTTTTGCAAGCCTCAGGTTATCTTCTATGCTCTTATTAAATAAATATACATCCTGCGGAATGGCAGATATTAGCTTTCTAAGTTCCTCTATCTTTATGTCCTTTATATTCACTCCATTTATTAAAATACTTCCTCCATCCACATCCCAGAACCTCTGTAAAAGCTTGATTAATGTGGATTTGCCTGAGCCTGAAGTGCCTACTAAAACGACAGTCTTTCCTTCTTCTGTCGTTAATGAAACATCCTTAATTACTTCATTTTTATCGCCTGTCACCTTGTCTTTGTAAGAAAATCTTACTGAATTAAACTCTAACTTCTTATCTGTACTTCCCATTACATCTTTAAAAGTTTTAGTGCCGCTGTTTATTACAGGCTCATCTTCATTAAGGAAGTCAAACACTCTCCTTGCTGCCGCAAATATTCTTCCATAATTGCTTTTCATCATCAGCATTTCACTGAGAGGGCTGTAAACCATACTTGAAATTGCAATGAGAGGGAGCACAAATTCGACAGAATATTCCCCTCTTGCAGCAAAATACACGCTTGCAATAGCTGAAATCACTGACGATATGCCTATAATTAAGTTCGTATTGGTAACTTCTTTTACTGCTTCCTTTGCATAGTTAAAATAAGCCTCATTATAAGCATCATTGTACTTATACATCTTGTTAAAATATCCCTTATGCCCGCCAAAGGTAATGATTTCCTTTAAGCCCTGTATTCCATCTATAATAACAGCATTTAATTCGCCAAGCTTTGACTGGGTTTTGCTTCCATACTCATCAGCCTTTTCATTCTTCTTACTAGAAACAAGGAGGATGATGGCTGAAAATATAATTAAAATTAATGAAAGGCCTGGCGAGAAGAATCCTATTGCAATAAATGAGATGATGGGCAGGACTGCCGCCACAAATATCTGTATTAAAGAATGGGCATAGAACCACTCTAAGATTTCCACATCTTCAAGTACCACGCTCATTATGTCTCCGCTTTTCTCCCCTTCAAGCCCTGCAGGCGCAAGGTTTGCTATTTTTTCATAAGATATTCCCCTAAGTGCTGTAAGTATCCTGTAAGCCACATCATGTGCCACATAGATATCCAGATAATTTAACACAGCCATGCTTACAACCATTGCAAGTACAGTTAAAAAATGTGTCTGAGGGTTAGTTAAAGTGCCCGAGATTCCCTTTGATACAATTAAAGCTGTTTCAAAGCTTAAGAGTATAGGCACTACCTTGTATAAAGCATGAACAATTATGCTGAAAATTACGCTCAATCTGTAATTTTTGATATATTTTGAAAGTAAAAGCACATATTTTATCTTACCCATAATCATTCCACTCCCTTTATCAGCCTTCTGTAAATCTCACAGTTTTCTTCTAAGTAAGAACTGCTGCCTCTGTCTGCAATACAACCGTTTTCTACCACTAAGATTTCATCAGCCATACTGATAGTAGACAGCCTGTGTGCTATCATAAGCATTGCCTTATCAGGCTTTAGTTTACTAAGCGTTTCGCCTATGTATTTTTCATTTTCCCTGTCTAGGGCAGAGGTTGCCTCATCAAAAATAATTATAGGCGCATCTTTAAGTAAAGCCCTTGCAATAGCTATCCTCTGTCTTTCTCCTGTTGAAAATCTGCTGCCAAGCTCATCTACACTTGTATCGTAGCCATTTGGAAGTGACATAATCAGGTCATAAATCATCGCTTTTTTAGAAGCTTCAAATATTTCTTCGTCTGTGGCAGAAGGCTTGCCCATCTTTATATTGTCATAGATGCTTCCATAGAATAAATGGTTGTCCTGCCACACTGCCGATATATTGTCATTAAAAAACGCTGCTGTCTCGTTGCCCATCTTCACATCATTTAATGTAACTTCTCCACTGTCAGCCCTGTAAAAGCCCATAAGAAGCCCTGCTATGGTTGACTTGCCTCCGCCTGACGGCCCTACCAGAGCTATAGCCTTGCCTTTATGAAGTTCAAACGAGATATTTTTTAAAGTGTCTTTATTAGCTCCCTTATATCTGAAATTTACCTTGTCAAAGCTTAGTTTCACATCATTAATTTTATTCTCCTTAACAGCACTTCTATTTAAGGAAGCTTCCAGTTCCTTCCTGTTTTTAAGCTCATTTTTAATAAGGTCATTTTCCATAAGATTATCGCTTTTCGTTTCCAAGAATTCACTTAAAGAATACGAGCCTGAAACTCCCTGAAAGCCCAAATGCCATGCATTTATAAGGCTCAGCATTGGCGAAAATGTAGCTCCTATGATAAAAAAGGCGTAAATAAGGAAACTTTTATCTATATAGCCATAAGCACATCTAAGCCCCATTATGGCTATAGTAAGGGCTGTGCCGACCCTTAAGAAAAACTCTGAAAAAGTGCCTTCTATAATAGTTACCTTGAGGTGATCCATAACTGCTTTTCTAAAATTTTCTCCATGGGCTTTAACATCTCTTACATATTTTGCATCAGCATTAAATGCCTTTAAGCTGACCATCCCCTGAATGCCATCTAAGCATTCACTATAGTAGTTAGCATGCTCTTCCCATTCTTTCTTTCCCTTTTCCTTCATAAGTTTGAAAAACACCATAGGAATTAAGAGCATCATTATTACTGAAATGAGAGAAACAAGTCCAACATATATGTCCATATAAAATAAAATCATAATGAAGATTCCTGCATTTAAGACAGCGCTCACTATGACCGGCAGATATCTTGTATAGTAGTTCATAAGCCATTCTACTCTGGCTGTAAATGTAGATGTGAGCGTGCCTGTGCGGATGGTATCTGCATACTCAGGCCCAAGCAGGAAAAGCTTTGTAAGTATCTTTGTCCTTACATTGTCCTTAATGCTGATTCCTGCTTCATTTACTATCTTAACATTCAGTTTGTATAAGAGTTTGATTCCTATAAGCAAAAATATTATTAAAGCTATGAAGTAAAATCCAGGAACAGCTGTAATCTGCATAGATTTTAACATTTCATTTATTAAAATGCTTAAGCAGACTGAAACTACTGATGAAAATAAGGTAATTATCAGCTGAAGCAAGATGGCTTTTTTTACTTTACTCTCTGAACCTTTTAAAAATGCAATTAATGCTTTATTGATAAAAATAAAATCACCCCCTAATAGCAGGAACTTATATAGTCTACTACAGTCTTTTCTTCATCACTTATAATTTTAGCATTTATTTTAAATATATCTTTCAATATTTTTTCTGTTATTATTTCCTTAGGGCTACCTGCTACAAGGATTTCTCCTTTATTTATAAGAACTACTTCATCACAAAATTTCATAGCTAAGTTAAGATCATGAATTGCTGCTATTATAGTTAGTCCCAATCCTCTTAATATTTCTAGTATTTTGTACTGATATCCTATATCCAAATGATTAGTAACCTCATCTAAAATAAGAATATTGCTTTTAGTAATCAAGGCTCTTGCAAGTAATACTCTTTGTTTTTCTCCTCCTGACAATGTCCTGAAAATCCTTTTCTCACTGCCAGTTAATCCAACGAGGCTAATGCATTCTTTTAATAACTTATAGTCTTCTTCATATAAACTATTTGTGTTAAATATATTATGATAAGGAAATCTGCCCATCAATATTACATCAGCAACAGTATAGTCAAAATCACTATTATTTTCCTGTGGTAATACAGCAATCATTTTTGCAAATTCCTTAGGATTTATATTATCTATGTTAATATTTTTAAGATAGATTGTACCAATATTTGGTTCTAATACCCTATATATTTGTTTAAGTAATGTGCTTTTACCACTTCCATTGGGACCAATTATTCCTGTAAACTTATTTTCATTAAAACTTATACTTATATTCTTACATATTTTGGCTTCCCCTATATAATAAGATAAATCTCTTATATCAATAACTCCCATAAATCACCTTATTTCTTTCTTCATAATGTATAAGAAAAATGGAACTCCTATAAGAGAAGTAAGCACTCCTATTGCAAGCTCTCTTGGTGCAAATATCACTCTTGACACTGTATCTGCCCAAAGAAGAAAAAAAGCTCCCAGCAACGAAGTTACAGGAAGCAACGCTTTATGGTTTGCTCCTGTAATTTTTCTTGTTATATGCGGTATTATAAGACCTACAAAACCAATACTTCCACTTATTGATACAAGCACTCCAACAACCATAGAAACTGTAATTAACAGTATCTTATCTAATCGCTTTACTTTAACTCCTAATATGACCGCTGTTTCTTTACCCATTGAAATGATATTTAACTGTTCTGCAAGAATAATGGCAACAATGAATCCAATAATAACCGCAATCACAGCGAAAGGTACATCTTCCCAATGCACTCCTCCAAGTCCCCCCATCATCCAAAAAACAATCCCACGAACCTTTGAATTATCCGGTGCAAATGATATTATAAGCTGTGTAATAGCACTACATAGCATTGAAATTGATATTCCTGTCAGAACAAGTTTTGAATTAGAATATCCCCTTTCTTTAGAAGCTATAAAATATACTATGATCATAGAGAGCATTGCACCGATAAATGCCATCAAATTGGTACTTAATGTACTAAGAATTGGTATTTTACCCCAAAATGCTATGGAAAAAGCTGCAAACATACCCGCTCCGGATTGTATTCCCAATGTGTATGGTTCAGCCATAATATTTCCTGTAATCGCCTGCATGATAGAACCTGTCATAGCCAAACCGCCGCCAACAGCTATGGCTACAAGTATTCTTGGCAGTCTTACATTCCAAACTATGCTGTTTAAGCTCATATCTTCTAAAGTTGCCGAAAAAAAATGATATTTATATACTTCTATCACCTCTCTAAAACCTAAATCTGCTGAGCCTAAGAATGTAGACAAAGGGATAGATATAATTATCAACACAAATATCACTAAAGAAACTTTTTTATAATTTTTCAAATATCTATCCCCCAAAAAACAGTTTATTTTGAAAATTCAATTATCTTTTTACTAAGTCTTTCTGCTGCATCAAAAATCTGCAATCCCGGAAAAACCTCAACAAGCTTAACTACAACAAAATTATTATTTTTGATTGCAGTTACATTTTCAAGTGCCGGATTTTTCTTAAGGCTTTCTATCTTTTCTTCTGTGGTTCCTGTCGTGTTACCAACATCATAGCTATGAATTATAATGATATCCGGATTTCTTTTAGCAACTTCTTCAAAACTTACTTCTTCAAATGCGTTATTAAGGTCACCAAATATATTTTTACCCCCTGCAAGCTTTATCATTTCATCTTCAATTCCCTTTCCTGATGTCAAAGCTGCCTTATCTCCACTATCAAAAGCCATAATTTTAACATCAGTTTGCTTTACATCCGCTTTAAGAGCTTCTTCTCTTGCTTTTAGATCTTTTATTAATTTAGCAGCTTCATCTTCTTTTCTGAAAATTCTGCCTAAGTCTTCTATATCCTTATGTATATCAGAAAATTTAGGTTCCGCAGAATATGTTCCATTTATACAATAAAAATTGATTTTTTCCTTCTGAAAATCTTCTACCGGAGCTACTCCATATTTCCCAAAACTGTATACTGTGGCATAAACAAAATCCGGCTTTTCTGCCAATAAAACTTCAAATGTGGGAGTCCCTTCCACAATCACTTTTAACTTAGAAAGTTTATCCCTGTATTCCGGTAAGCAGTCTTCGTAGCTTCCTTCAGCTGTTGCAACACCAACTATTTTATCCTCTAATCCAAGTGCCACAAGAATCTGGGCGGCATCATAGCTAAGAGGAACTATTCTCTCCGGCACCTTATCATAAGTAGTTGTCACACCAAAGTTCTCTATGACTACATTTTTTTCATTATCATTACTTGTTTTACTCATGACCATATTGCTTTTAGATGAAGACATGGTGCTTTTATCATTATTTTTCACATTAGAACAACCTGATATAGTTAATGATAATGCTAATAAAGACATAATGCTTATAACTTTCATATTAATTTTCATGACATATCCTCCAATGATTTATAAATTATTATTTTTCTCTCAGCTTATATTTCTTAGTGTGGGTATATCCCCATATACAAATCCTCATATTTTTTAATCATATCAGAATAGCCGTTTAATTTTTCAAAACTAAATAGTCTATCACTAGCCACAATCAATGGGGCTGGTATTGATTGAAGATGTGGCGTTGTTATAATTCTAACTGTTGGAATAGAAAGATGTTCTTTTGTCAAATTAACATATATCAAGTCAAAATCATCTCCTAACTGTTTTAGTTTATTTAAAGTTGAAGAAAAAACGGTATTCAAATTACTACAATCATTATTCTTGTATTTTGCCAAATCAACTACAGTTTCACCAGCACTACGCTTTATATCTTTTTCAATAAAGTAGTTCATATTATAAATAAAAGTAGTTCATATTATAAATAGATGTAGGAATTTGCATTAAATATTCTGCATTACCTCTACAATACTTATGACTAACAATATCTTTACTATAAAATGCTGACTGAACAGCCTCTGTGACTGATCGCTCAAGTGCTATTTCAGGATTTAGTGATGCGCCAAAACCATTTGTTGCGTAATTTTCGTATTCTCCTGAAACTATCCATGTCCTAAAAACGGGTATGCCCAATTCCGTTGTATAATCTCTAGTTATTACCTTTACATTGAACCATTAATTCTCTAATGTAGTATGTGTTGTTGTATGATGATGAGAATAAACCTGTGTATCTTTTACATTTTCTGATACTACTGTAATCTTCATATTGTGCATCCTCCTTTCCTTGTTACTCGAGTATATATTTTATCTAAAATAATAAAAATATAGCATAATCAATAATGATTGTCAATATCATTTACTAAATATTGGCGAGATTGCTGGCATTATTATAAAAAATATTCCAGTTTTTATGATAACTGTGTATTTTATAATATTCATAGGTAAAAAATAGTTTTTAATTTTAATCTTATAATACTAATCAATAAAATATTTTTCTTTCATTTCTTTTATTATCTCTTTTTTAGGTTTTGCAGTTTCTTTATTTTCATCTTTATATTTATTAATAGTCTTTCTGACAGATTCTTTCTCAGCCTTTTTGCTATCTTTCATATCCTTTTCAAACGTTGCAGTTTCTTGTGAATTGGATACTTCATTCCTCTGCTCCTTAGCCTTTAAGAGCTTTGATGAAAGTATATTTACATTTCTATATTCCTTTCCATTGCCATCAGCAGAAATTCTGACCTGACCGAATATCTTTACAAAATCCCCTTGCTTAAAATTTTTAGGTATATCGCCTTTTTCTCCATAAGCAGAGCAGTTGTGATATACTTTATTGCCCAGACTGTCATTTGATACAACAGAGAAATTTACAACTTTAAATGATTCTCCTTTTTTATTTTCTCTTTCAACCACATCAACCTTGCCTGCAATATTTCCTACTATATCCACAAGTTCATCTTTTTCTTTCCTAATATAGGGAATATCTTTTATCTGTCCCTGCTCTCTTAACTCTTCAATCATTACATCAAATTCCTCATTAAGCAGATTAGCTGAATCATTTTCCATATAAAAATCATAAAGCCTGTCTAAAGCATCTTCATCATTGATGCCTTTTTCCATGCTTATTATGGCCTTAACAAAATCTCTGTGGTTATCGTTTACCATATCTTCAATTTTATCCCTGATTATTTCGTAATTCATATCCGATTTTTCCTTTCAATTTATAATCTATGTCTTACTTCTTATCTTAACAAATCCATCTTTTTATAAGTCCTGCATCTAAGTCTTGGTACAAGTTCGCAAGCAGTGCCCTCGTACACACACGAGCGCATTTTTGCTTGTTGGGGAACATCCCCAATCCCCTTAAAATGACATCGTTGATGTCAAGCTGCGCCCTCACTTTGTGAGCGCTGAAACATTCCTTACAGGCAGAAAATGTAAAAGAAGAGGGCAGTCACCGTTTTATATTCTGATGATTGCCCTGCCTGTTTATCTCTGTGTCTGCCTCTTTTTCTTCAGTTCTTCCTCAACCCTGAGGCTCTTTTCATTTGCATAGAATGTATCTACATTTTGTTTTGCTATCTGATAATCCCTCATTTCTTTTTTCATTTTCTTGTATTCGCTATAGGCTTCTTTTTTCTCTAAAAGCAGCCTGTTAAATTCTTCATTAAGGTCTTTGACTTTAGGGATTTTACCCTTAGGAAATTTTGAAAATGTTTCTTTGGCTACCTTGTGGAGCGTAATCTCATCCCTGTGTGCCTCATAAAATTTCTTGCTGTATCCTGATTTCCTGTAAGCAATGTAGGTGTCTCTTGTCTTTGAGTAGTTGATGATACTGGTTTTTATTATTTTATTCTCAGCCATTTTTTCTTCTGCATTTTTAATTGTCTTAAGCAGTTCATTGTACTTAGCAGAGATTTCATCAACCATTCTGTTAAGTGTTTCTAAGTCCCTGATGTTATGCTGCTGTAAGAAAAGTATGGACTCAGCAAACTGTTTTACATTATATTTTTTAGCCCACCAGATATAACCTCCATTCTTTCCCTCTGCCATCTTTTTCTGAATGTCAACTATCAGGTCAAGCTTTCGCTCTGCTGTCTGTGGTGCATTTTTATCAGATGTATTTTCATTTATCTCAGATAAGCCTTTTCCTCCGGCAATCACTTTTTTCAGGTTTTCTTCTGAAAAGTCTTCTCCAAGTGAGCGAAACCTTATAAAGCGTTTCTGTTCTTTCCCTCGGATTGCTGTATGCTTTCCCTGTTTGATTACATATCCTTCTTCACTAAGAAGCCTTAACAGTTTTTCAAAATCATCAGGATTATGCCTGAGGCATTTTAATATATCCTCACGGATTATGTCCCTCAGGCTGATTCTTTTTGGATATTTTATCCTCCGCTTTCTCTCGTCCGGCTTATCTTTTTGGATGACGGAAAGTCCACGCTCTATGCAGATAATGTCGCTAAGCCTCTGCAATGCAAGCCCTGAAAACCAGAAGTCCCTAAATTTCCTGTCGCAGTTTATGGCTGTGGAATTAAAAATGATGTGGTTATGTATATGGGCTCTGTCTGTGTGGGTGGCAACAATGAAAGCATGTCTTCCTTTAGTAAAACGCATTCCTGTTTCATAGCCTACTTCATTTGCTTCTTCAGGAGTAACTTCTCCGGGCTTGAAGGACTGGCGGATCTGATAGGCAATCACATCACCATTAGGTCTCCGGCCTGTTTTATGTAAATATTCTTTCTTTGACTGGGCAAATTCCAGGTCTGCAAGTTCAGGAGTGCATTCGTATGAAGAAATATATCTGCCCTCATCCGTCTTTGCTCCGTTCATTGCATAATCAGTTCTGTCCTTTAGACACTGCAATATGCTCCTGCCTTTATTCTGATGCATTGCTATCAGTCTTGTTGCCGCCATTTTACCACCTGCCTTACAAAATCGCTGTCAGTTTATCCAACACCTTTCTCATTTCTATCAAAATTTCTTTCTGGCTTTTCTTTAATTCGTCAATGTCACTTTTAAAAATACTGCCTGTTGTATTTGCCATTTTAGCATACTGGTTTAGGTTGTTTCCTGATATCCTAAGCAGCCTTAAAATCTCTTTTAAGTCAGAAAAATCCGGCACAATCACATATCCGTTAACTGCCATCTTTACCATATAAGATGTAAGGCTTGATACCCCTGCCTCTTCCATACGCTTATGGATAAGGTTAAGTTCTTTTGCCGTGACTCTGAGGTCAATTCTTTTTGTCCTGTTTACCATTCCCTGTTTCCTCTATAGGGGCATAATTCCTTAAATGGTTTACTTTCAGGTATACTTTCCGGCATGGATTTTGGCTGCTTAATGTGTTTGCTCTGTTCTTTTAATTTTCCAAGCACAGACTTCTTGTCATCATCTGAAAGTTCTAACCTCACTGTATCTGCTTCAGATTTAACATTGTTTATTATTCCGTCAAAGTTGTTGTCATTTTGTTCAACCATATCTTCAATGCCACGCATCGGATTTCTGCTGATTGAAGGACCTGCACCGGCTGTTTCATCAGGAGCATAGACGATTCCATCAGATATTTCTATTTCAGTTTCGCCATTAACTTCATCCCATTTTTTAATTTTCCTTGTCTTTGCTTTTTCCATTTTTTGCTTTTCCTTTCTTAAAAGGCAATTTAAACATTTAGTCCAAATGATACATTTTTACTTATCTGCCTGTTGAACCAAAGGCATCAGTTCCTCTTTTCTCCAAAGTTTCAAATGTAAACTCAGGTATCAGCACCGGCATGATGACAAGCTGTCCGATCTTATAGCCTGCCTTAATCTGATATTCACAGTTTCCCACATTTGAAATAATTGCGTGGACTTCCCCTGTATAGCCTGAATCAATTGGAGGCAGTTCACAAACTATTCCCTTAGTGCTTAGTCCGCTTCTTGGAAATATATATCCTGCAAAACCATCCGGTATATTAAGCCCAAACCCCAAAGGAATCTTAAGTACCTCTCCTTGAGATATAGTTTCATCATTAGGAGCAAATACATCAGCACCGGCATCATTGTCATGAGCCCTCTCAGGCATCCTTCCACCAAAATCAATGAGCTGTATTTTCATCTTCATCACCTTCTTCCAGAATTATATTTTGAGACAGTTTCGGAAAATCTATTCTGATTATTTCAGCAGGAGAGAGCCCGGCAGGGATGCTTTTACCACAGGTCATCCTGCCTTCCTCGCATCCGCTGCTCATACAGAATGGCCCGCAGTCATAGAAGAGTTCAGCATTCTGGATGATTAACTGTTCCCATATTTTTAGCATCACATACCTTGTCTCTTTTGTATTTCTCCTGCATATCCTCTGGTGTATCATATGTTTCCACTGGTAAGGAGTCGCACTTATAAGCAGGATGTTCCTCATTCCCATTGGGGCACAGTAGCCTGCCGAATCATTATCAACCCCGGCATTAATCAGTTCCTGATATTCTTTCATTGACCGGCTGCACTGCTTTAAGTATTCAGCTTCCTTGCCTGTTCCCATAAGGTCATACGGTATTACAAAGTCCTCTACTTCTGAATAATCGCTGTACTGCAAGCTTCCTGACATATACTTTACTTCATTCTGATGCCTTGTAATCTGTGTGAGGAACCTTCTTGAAGCACCTACCACCACAATGTTTATTATCCCAAACTTCTGTATCGTGGTATGTGGAAGCTTCACAAGGTTAGCAACTGTCTGCCTCTTATATGGCTTTTCATAAAGCTTAATAAAGTCATCAAGGCAGGAAATCTGATGTCCTCTCTGGGTAAGCCTTGCAGCACATACCATCAGTTTCTCTGCCTGGTCTATTGACTCTTTGTTTAATATCTTTACTTCAATCCTGTTCAATCTGTTCCTCCTCAACTATTGCAGCAAGAATCAGGAGATAATTTATGCTGTCCGTTATTTTCTCACTCCAGACTTCTTTAGGGTGTTTTCTTTTATCCAGGCACATATCAGAGAGTGATATCAGGTGCTTTGAAAGCATTCCAAAGAGTGCTGCCTTTGGTGTGGACTCCATAACAGCGGCAGCCTTCTTAAAATGTAAAAGTCTGTCATTTCCAACTGTGGCATATTCATTACCCTTATTAAAAAGTGTTTCCCAGCATTTCTTCATCTGATTTGTAACAATATTGTTAAATTCTTCCTGTAACATTTTCTTATTCTCCTCTCAAGATATTTATGTATCTTATCTTAATTTCTGTTTTTTAGCCTCTTTGGAACGTTTTGCCTTTGGCTTGTTTATCTTTAGGCTATTTTCTTTCTGCCTGTGTTGTATCTTTTCGATGACAGAATCCTTCTTTGGGGCTTCCCTTGCCTTAGGAAGTAGTTCCTGCTTTACCTTAAAGGCAATCAATTCCAGCACATACTTTGGCATCGAACTTTTTCCTAACTCCCAGTCCTGCATAGTCCTGTATGGAATATTAAGATACTCTGCAAACTCCTTTCGGTTCATTCCTGACGATTCCCTTATTTTTATGAACTGCTCGCTTAATGTTAGTTCTGATTGTTCTATACCGGGTGTTTGCTCTGTAATTGTGGAATTCTGTTTTAAAACATCTTTAACCTCATTCACGCCCTGTTCAGCAACCTTCACTCCTACAAGATGAAGATCTTCTGAATTAGTTTTAACCTTTAATGAAGACACCGGCATCTTGCACTCTGCATGAAACGAATAAAATTCATCACCCGGACCGATTATTATATGATCCCACAGCTTTATCCCAATCAGGTTGCAGATATCATTCATTTTGTTTGTTATAATAAAGTCTTCCCTGCTCGGATTAAGGTTTCCCGAAGGATGGTTGTGAAAGAGCATAACCGCAAAGGCATTTGAAAGTACCATACTTTTTAGTATCTCCCTCGGATTGGTTAAAGAGCTGTCAAGCGTTCCAATGCTGACAATGTTCATATTTATAGGCTGGCCATTAGTCCTAAGGTTCACAACTGCAAATACTTCCCTGTCATAATCTTTTAGCAGGTCTGCCATCGCCTTTGCTGCTTCTTCCGGTCCGTCAAAGGGTATGTCACTTAAAAGAGGCGGCATTTCCACCATTCGGATTGCCACCTCTCTAAGACTGAAAGTTTCATTATCTTTATAGCTTGATTTATCCTGCTTTCTGCTATTTTTCATCCGCAGCCCCTTCTTTTATGGGTATAAGCAGGTTAAATTCCTTTCCCTTAAGGCTTTTTAGCTTTGTAAGTATAGACTCCTTTGTGGATACATTTTTCCTTAAAGCCCTTATGCCTTTCATTTCTTTGGCATACTCCATATATCTGTGGTTTGCTGCCATTTTATTCTCCTTTCGGATCATCCTGATATTCCGGCTCATCATTTATGTCATCATCTGTGTTGCTTTCATTTTCTTCAGTTCCATCTTCTTCAATATCCATATCAGTTAGATAGTCTTCCTCATCATCCTCATAAGGGTAATCTGCGTCCGGATCAGGCAGAGCATTCTTTTTCTTTCCCTTATTAAACTTAAAGTATATAAAGCCACCTATACCTCCTAATGTAAGGATGAATATTATTGCCATTATCCCTGTTATATTCTTGCTTTTTTCTTCAGGCGCTGGTTCTAAAGCTTCTGAATCATCACTTTCATCTGTCATTTTGTCAGCATCTTTAATCCCCTTTTTGTCTATTTCTGTTTCTAAGTCTTCAGGCTTTTCTGTTACTTCATCCTGCTTATTTACATCTGTCATTCCTTTTGAATTCATATACAATTTAACTTCCTCATCTTTCATAAGAGAGAGCAGGTCAGCTTCGTCCACAAGGTTTAGGAAATGGACTGTTTCAGTTCCCTTGTCATCACGGTCAATGATTAGGTAAAAATAATTGCCTGATTTTGTAGTTACCGTAATAAACTGCTTTCCTGCAGGTTTGGCTGAACCGTAATCATCCACTATGTTCATATTGCCATTAGGAGTAAGTGGTTCTAAGTGCTCTTCCTCAGCTTTTTTCTGCAGTTCATTTTCTTTTGTCTTAGTTTCTTTCATTTTAGAGCCTTTTGTATCAATATCCTTAATTACACTTTCTTTTACTTCTTTAATCTCACTTTCTGTGGCAGTTTCACCACTCTGTGCAAAAGCTTTTACAGGGAATGCTCCTGAAAAAATTAAGGTGCCTATCATTAAGGCACCCACAAGTTTTGCTACAACCTTATTCTTGTTATCAGTCATTTTCTTCATCTAAAATATCCTCCTCATTATAAAAACTGTCTTCTTTTTCCATATCATTGTTTGGTTTTTCATCATCAATATTTGACTTATCCGTTTCTATGCTAACAGGCATAGGTACATTTCCGTTTAGCATCTCCTGCAGCTTCCCATCCTTAACCAGTTTAAGAAACTCTGCCAGCTCTTCAGGGGACATATTATAGGAAGCAACATTGCAGACTATCTGCCTGTTTTCCTCTTCCTTCAGCTTTGCTTCTATCTGCTTTACCTTTTCTTCAGCTGCATCCCTCTTTATAACTGCCTTCTTAAGTTCTGCCCTCAACCTGTCTAATCTTGCATACATATATTCCCTCCTGTATTTCTTTGCAAAAAAGCCACCCTGAGGTGACTTTTCTATATTTATGTTTACTTAATCCTGCCATAGCAGTATGCATGAGCCCTCCAGTATGGGGTGTCATAGGAAGCATACTGTATGGGGTTTCCGCAATGAATCATGGTTTTCTTTTTTGGATCTACCACAATCCCGACATGGGAAGCACCGGCTGTGCTGTATGTCCCCTGGAAGAATACCAGGTCGCCTGCCTTCACATCAGCCTCTGATACCCTTAAAGTTGCATTCTTCCATCCGTTTGCAGTAAGCCTCCCATAATTCCATCCATTACCGCTGTGGTTTATCACATAGCTTACAAAGCCTGAACAGTCAAAGCTTGTGGCAGGGGAGGCTCCACCCCAAACATAAGGATATCCGAGATATTTTTTTGCTTCATTATGGAGCTTTGCAAACTGGCTGTCTGTAAGGTATTCTCCCGGAACTGCATAGCTTTCATATTCCTTAGATACTTCAGGATTTGCATAAACATTTCCTTCAAAAATCTCAGGTTTGTTTCCCCTTGTTTCCATAAGGATGTTATATCTTTCCATCTGACTCTTATTAAGGTTTAAAGCATTGATTGCTGCTGATATGCCATTATTCTCCAGGGTTACATTAAGGATGTGGTAATCATACTCAACTTCAACATCATATTCATATGATTCCGTATGTCCTGTTTCCTTTCCATCCACCACTCCGTCAGATACCCACCGCTCACCGGTTCTGGTCTCAGTCTTAGTCCTTTTTTCAGTCTTTTCCTTTAGTTCAAGCTTGTACTGATAATCAAAAACCGTAGTTAACATAGACTGTACTTCATCAGGAGTATAACTCTCATACAGTACGGTAAGAAGGGCTGCAAGCTCAAATGGATTATGTGATATTTCTGAAAGTGAATAGTTATACTCATCATAGCCGGGATTATCCGCTTCAATCCTGTTTACTCTCTCCTGTAGCTCTTTTTCAAGTGAAATGTAGTCGTTTTCAACCTCTTTTATGTCATTATCCTTTGCAGTAAATGAAGTTGCAACCGTACCGCTTTTAATGCCTCCTCCAAAAGCGGAGCAGGATGTGAACGCTCCTGAAACCACGATGACCGATAGGAGTGTAGTGGCAGCCAATATTAGAATGAGAGGATTTTCTTCAAGGAATTTCTGCCCCATTTTTGCAACGCTTCCTAAAATATCATTTGTCTTATCTGCAATCTTTTTTCCTGTATTCCCTGCCTTTCGTGCATTCTCCCTTGTCTTTTTAGAAGATTCCTTATAAAAATTCACTGTCATCTGTTTCTTTCTTGCTGCTTTTACATTTTCAGACTGTGTTTTTTCATCAGCCTTTTCTAAGTTTCTTTTATCTTTGGTATTCCTATAAGCCTTTTTGTAACTGTCCTTTTTATGAAACTTATCAGAATATTTTTTAGGTTTTCTGCTTATCCTTAGCTTACTTACCGTGGATTCTGCCAAAGACAGCCCTGTACTAAGACTGTCTGTTCCGCTGTTGTTATCTTCGTTTCTTATTACTGACTTTCTCACGGTTTCTGATACTGCAGTATAACCTACTATTTTTATCTTACTCTCTTTTTTAGTTCTTCTTTGTTTTTTATTTCCATCAGGGTTAAAGCTTTTCTTTCCATTCCTGATTTTTCTATAAAAACTTTTACTTTTATTAGCATTCATAAGTTATCCTTCCTAAAGGGCAGTCCATTATGCTGTCTGCCCCTTGTTTATCTCTGATGCCTCAAGAAGTTTTGTTGTCATAATGCGGTAGAGTTCCGTATTAGTAGGAAATCTGTCTACAAACGGAAGAATGACATTTCCGTAAAACAAAAGCCCTTCACCTTCTCCCGAATGTGTAACATAGGAGAGCTGGTGTGGGCTTATATTTAACTGCTTTGCAAGAATCTGCCTGTCGCCTGATGCCTGGTTTAACATATAGATAAAGTCGGAGTTTTCAAATATGTTCTCCACTTCTTTTGAAGAGAGAAGATCCTTCACATTCTGGGTAATTCCCGTAGGAATCCCTCCCCATTTCCTGAAACGCTTCCAGATTTCAACCGTATATGCCGCAGTCTGCTCTTCACGAAGAAGAAGGTGCATTTCATCCATATAGTATCTTGTGGATTTCCCCCTGCTCCTGTTCTCAGTAACCCTGCCCCATACCTGGTCCTGGACTATCAGCATGCCTATCTTTTTAAGCTGCTTGCCAAGTTCCTTTATGTCATAACACACAAGGCGGTTAGTAAGCTCAACATTTGTCCTGTGGTTAAACACATTTAATGAGCCTGAAACATAGATTTCAAGTGCAGTTGCTACCTGCCTTGCCTCAGGTTCGTTCTGCTCTAAAAGCTCCCTGTACAAGTCTTCTAATATAGGCATATTTTCAGGCAATGGATTCTCAAAATATTTACGGTAAATCTTTCTTATGCACCTGTCGATTACTGTTTTTTCCACAGGTCTCAGTCCGTCCTTGTTTCCCACAATCAGTTCACAGAGGGATAGTATGAAGTCTGCCTTTAAGGCAACCGGATTATCATCTTCAGAATAGTTCATATTTATATCCATAGGGTTAATATAATGCTCCGATGCAGGGCTTATCTTAATTACCTGACCTCCAAACCTTGATGTTAAGGCTGAATACTCTGACTCAGGATCTGATATTATTATGTCATCATCTGTCACAAGGAAACTGTTTGCTATCTCCCTTTTGGCTGAAAATGACTTTCCTGAACCGGGTGTTCCAAGAATAAGTGCATTTGGATTCTTAAGCTTTTTCCTGTCAACCATAATCATGTTGTTTGAAAGGGCATTAAGGCCGTAATAAAGTGCCTCATCCCCACTCTGGAAGAGTTCCTGTGTGGTAAAAGGCACGAATATAGCCGTACTTGAAGTTGTCATTCCTCTTTCAATCTCTATAAAACTTTCTGCAAGCGGAAGGGTGCTCATAAGTCCCTGCTCCTGCCTGTAATCAAGTCTTATCAGGTTGCAGTTATGCTTCTGCGCTATTGAAGCCGCCTGAAAGATATTGTTTTCAAGTTCCTGCTTAGTCTTTCCTGTGTTCATCACTATAAATGTGAGAAGGAACATCCTCTCATTCTGTGACTGCAACTCCTTTAATAGAGCCTTCGCATCCTTTCCGTAGGTTGCAAGGTCTGATGGAATTATATCCATGTCATATCCTGACCTTACAGCCTTCTTCTGTTCTTCAATCTTTGAACGGTCAAGTTCGGTTATTGTATGTTTTATCGTCTTTATAGCCTCATTCTGGTCAACCGGCCTTATATGCATTGTCACCACCTGGCTTGATTCCATTGACAGAAAGTCTGCAAGCAGCCTGTCACTTAAATCTGATGCATCTATTGAAAGAAAACTCAAGCCACCATACAAATCACCAATTTTGAAATACCTGCCTGTAGGAAATGCAAAACTGCTTGGTGCAATAAAATCCTTTACTGAAAGCCCTGAACCTGTAAGATACTTCCAGTCAAAATGAAACTTTGCATCATCACCTATATGAAGCTGTCTGTGCATGACGGCAAGTCTCTCACAGCCGTTTAAGCTCTTTGCCTGCACTCCGAGCCGCTTAAAGTTATTAAGTATGTCTGTTTCAATGTGTATAAGCCTTGGTTTTGCAGTCTTTACCGACTCTGCATTTATACCAAATGTCAGGTATTTGGTCTTTGTAAGCCCGTTGTTTCCTGCCTCCATCTGATGGAGCAGGATTTCGGAATACTCATCCCTAACATCATCAAATCCATCTTTTTTATGTGAAATTGCTATGCTTTTTTCAAAATCGGAAACATCTGTTGCCATGTTGCAGAATGAAATCTGGAACCTTACCGAGCTGTCAAAAAAGTTAAGGAAGGAGCACCATTCTTCAAATATCTCAGTTTTATCTTCCTGTTCTGCTAACTGATAGTTTATGTCCTGAAACTGTATTGTCTTTGTATAGTAATCAGCTCCGCTCCTGCATATTCCGTCAGGAAACATTCTCTCAAAGGGAATGCTCTGCTGTGCAGTTCTTGGCATTCCGTCATCTTTCCTGTTTCTCCTTAAGATTTCCATTACCGCCTTTTTTTCTGCCGGACTTAATCCCTCCGGCATAACAAACTTCTTTTCTGTGCTTTTTTTCTTTCCCAGAAAGCCTAACAATTCTTTCTACCTCCCTTTCAGCCTCAGCCTGCCTTATAAGTGCCGAGTAATAATTATCCGTAACATACGGGCGTATTTTAGGTCTTATGAATACTGTCTCAATTATGTGAATGAGGATTACTTCAAGGGGCTGCCCGTTTTTCTCATACATTGCAAGAAAAAAGAAGGGCATCATTACTGCCATCATTCCCATAACTGCCGCATTCACACCTGTAGCCGCCTTCAATAAAAAGAATGACGGTACTCCTATAAGAACCGCCATTCCAAAACATATTAACTGTCTTTTTGTAAGGTTAAACATAACCTTGCTTTTTACTTTTGTCAGATCCCTGGGGATACTGATATAAGATGCTGCCATCTTCTCCTCCTTAATTTGCGTGTAATATTCCCTTTGCAACCGATCCCGTCTTAAACAGGGTAAATGCAAGGAGGATAGTAAATCCCATTACTTTCCACATCGAAGCAACGATGTCGCTACTTAATGCAACAGACTGTATCATTACCGCATATATTCCTACGCATACCATGATTAGGAACCCCTGAAATCCGAGGGCAAAGATACTCTTTAAGTAATTCTGTCCCATCTGGCTCTGTTCTTTGCTTCCAAATGATGCAAACGGAATCGGTGCAAGACTTACCATAAGGTAAATCTCAACCATCCTGCCGTTAATTATTACAAAGATTAAGGCAGCCATTACATACATAAGAAACCTGATGATTAGTGTCTGTAAGAAAATCCCAAACAGACTTCCCACTTCCATTGCCTCAAGTTCTGACTGCATTGAAGAAAGTGAGCCTGTATCAACTGCCGTACTTCCCTGTATTATTCCTCCTGCCTGCCTTACTATATGCTGTGACACATCAAAGACTGCCATTGTAATATTAAATGTGTTTGTAATCAGCTCTACGGCAATAAAGGTCTTAAATATCCATTTCCATATGAACCAGGTCTCAAAGTTTGCCAGGTTATTATGGCTGATGATAAGCTCTATAAGCTCGTAGCAGGCTATGAAGGTTAAAAGTATTCCTGCCACCGGCATAATTACTGATTCCGACAGGTTTTTAACCATGTTAAAGACTGCCGGCAGAAAGTTTCCCGGTGTCTGTCCAACATCAGCTGCAATCTGTCCTACCTGCTCATTCATAGCCGTAAATGTGCCCGTCAGGCTGTCCATAATTCCTGACACAAGGATTTCCTTAATCCAGTCAGAAATCTGCTGAATTATGATGTCCAACTGTTTCCTCCTTTCAATGCGGGACAGGGACTGCCCCTGCCCCTATAAATGTCTTTAGCCGAACAGTCCCTTAAGAAGGGGCACAAGTGTTGTACCTATAAGGGCAACACCACCACCTGCCATAAGCTGCTTCATTCCCTGGCTCTTTGCTGATGTGTGATAAAGAAGTAGTAGAAGTGTAAAAAATTTTGCCGTTCCTATCCGGCGTTTGCGCATTGCGCCGGATAGGTCGGGCGGTCATTCGGGCAGGTCTACCTTGCCAACGAAAGAGTAATAAATATCAATGTCCTGTCTGCGTGTGCCGTTCTCGTCATAGCTGCACTCATGCACAACGATTTTCTCCACAAACTCACGCAAAAGGGTAGGGGTAAGTTCTTCAAAGCTGGTGTACTTGCGGACAACATTCATAAACTTTTCTGCGTTTACCGTGGCTTCCTGCGCTTTGGAAAGCTCTGCCCGGATAGCGGCGGCTCTCTCTTTCAGTTCTTTCTGCTCGGCTTCATAGTCTGCCGACAGCTCCGTGAAACGCTCGTCTGAAATGCGCCCGGTCACGCTGTCCTCATACAGCCGCTTGAAGATAGCGGATAACTCGCTGATACGCTTCTCGGCGGCTTCCAGCTCCTTTTTCCTTGCGGCGTTCCTGCGCTTGCCCCCGTCCTCGTTCTGCTCGATCAGCAGCTTCATAAACCGGGCTTCGTGCTTCGCTGCATAGCTGGTGACTTTCCGCAGATTGTCGGTCACTCCGGCGGTCAACAGGTCGGTGCGGATAAAGTGCGCCGTACAGTCACGGGTACGCTTCTTGTAGCTCCCGCAGATATAACAATCCTGCTTGCGGGTGGCGTTCTGGTAACGCTGCTGGTAAAGGACGCTGCCGCAGTCGGCACAAAAGAGTATGCCGGAGAATAAGCCCACTTCATCATAGCGGTTCGGGCGTTTGCGCTGCTTGCGTAACTCCTGCACACGCTCCCACATCTGGGTGTCAATGATAGGCTCATGGTGGTTCTCGAAAATCGCCTGTTTCTCAATGGGGTTCTCTACGCTGTGCTTGGTCTTGTAGGACGGCTTCTCCGTCTTGAAGTTTACCAGACAGCCCGTGTACTCCCTGTTTTCAAGGATATGTACCACGGTATTGGTCGCCCACTTGCACTCATAGCCGGGGTGGTAGCGGCGGGTGCTTCCCGTCCGACGGTATTCCAGCGTTCCCGGCGTGGGGATCTCCTGCTCTGTGAGCATACGGGCTATCTTGGTCGGCCCGTTCCCGGCAAGGCACAAGCTGTAAATCTGCCGCACAACAGGGGCGGCTTCCCCGTCAATGATAAAATTTTCGTCCTCGTCCATAAAGTAGCCGTATACGGGTTTGCTCGTGACGGGCTTCCCGCTCATACCCTTAGACCGTTTTACTGCTTTGATTTTCTTGCTCGTATCTCTCACCAGCCATTCGTTAAAAATGTTCCGCAGAGGGGCAAAATCATTGTCGCCCTGTGCGCTGTCCACTCCGTCATTGATAGCGATAAAGCGGACGCCTTTCTGTGGGAAAATCATTTCCGTATACATTCCCACTTGCAGATAGTTTCGCCCTAACCGTGACATATCCTTGACGATAACGGTGCCGACTTTTCCGGCTTCAATGTCCGCAAGCATGGCTTGAAAACCGGGTCTTTGGAAGTTCGCCCCAGAATAACCGTCATCTGTGTACCATTGCAGATTGGAAAAGCCGTTCTGCTTCGCATAGGTTTCAAGAATACGCTTCTGGTTTGAAATAGAATTGCTCTCACCTTGCAGCTCGTCCTCGTGGGATAATCTCGGATAAAGGGCGGTAATAAGGTTTCGGGTGGTCTGTCTTAACATAGTGTCCTCCATTTCCGACAGCCAGCCCCACTATTCCGTATGACTATCATACCACACGCCGGGGCTGGCTGTACAGTCCTTTCTGCTTCTTTACGTCCCGTCAAATTGCCGATTTTTGTGTAGCAGCTTCCGCTTCCAGCACTTTCAGCATTTTATCGGCGGCGGTGGCGGTGGTGTCCTGCTTGAAATAGCCGGAAACGACAAGGACAGAATTACCTATGCGGATTTCCGTCACGCAATCCGGGCGGCGGGTGCTGCGGTCATTCTTTGGGGTGTTGGTCATAGGCGGCTCTCCTTTCTGTTCATCAGCTTTTTCAGTTGTCCCATTTTCTCCTGCGCCGTGGCTTTTCGGAAGTTGCTCCCGGTAAAGCGGACAGGAGAACACATTTCAATCAGACGGTCATAAATGCGGGCGTGGGCGGTGTCCTCCGGGTGCTGCAAGTCCTCCAGCGTGAGATTAGTCGTGACGATCAGCGGCCTGCCGCTGCGGTAACGGCTGTCAATCACGTTGTAGACCTGCTCTAAGCCGTATTCCGTTCCCCGTTCCATTCCAAAATCGTCAAGGATAAGCAGCGGGAAGCTGCAAAGTCGGGAGATATATTCATTCCTGCCCTCAAAGCTGGCGGCAAGGTCACCCAATATCAATGCAAAGTTTGTCATGCACACGGGGATTTCACGCTCCATAAGGGCATTTGCGATACAGCCCGCAAAATAGCTCTTGCCTGTGCCAACGCCGCCCCATAGCAGATAGCCAATGTTGCGCTCTTTCATGGTTTCCCAGTTCTCCACATAGAAATGGGCGTGTTCCATTTGCGGGCACTTGCCGTTGTCGTTCTCAAACGTCCAGCCCTGCATAGCCGGGTCTGTAAAGCCCCGCCGCTTCAACCGCTCGACAGTTTCAAGGTGACTGCGCTGTTTCTCTGCGGCTTCCCGTTCCTCACGCTCTGCCCGCTGGCAGTCACATTCTGCCGGGTGGCGGTCACGCCCCAGCCATGCGGCGGTTTCTTTGGGGAAATAGCCCTCTTTGGGCTTGTGGCACTTCCCGCAGTATAAAAGCCCGTCCTCGCCGGTGTAGTCCTCCGGCTCCGGCGTGGTGTCGGTCATATTCAAAATCATTTCATCAAATCCATTCGTCATAAGCTCTCGCCCTCCTTACAGGTATAATCGGGTATGCCCTTTTTCGGGGCTTTCTTGGCTGCGTCCTCCTGCGCCCACTTGAAAATCGTGGCTGCATGGCTCTTGTATTTCCTCCCGCTGGAAGCGATATGGCAGGATAGGCGGTCAATGTAATACTCCCACTTGCCGGGAAGCTCTGTTTTCAGCCCGTCAAGCTCCGTATCGGAAAGAATGACATTGTGGTATCTGCCATAGGCGGCGGGGGCGGGGTGTCCCGTTTCTAACTCTCTCTCTTTTTCTATTTCTATATCTATCTCTTTCTCTATCTCTATCTCTGGTGGACAAATGTCCGCTCGATATGGTGGACATTTGTCCGCCCCTGTCTGCGGCAGGGCTTTTTGTTCCTGCAAAGCCAGCCGCGCCCTGCGCTTGCGCTCCCCCTCGGTAGAGGACTGGCCGATTAAAAGCTCAATGTTGCTCATGTAGAGTGCGCCGCTTGGCAAAGGCTCCACAAGCCCCAGCTTCATAAAGATTTTCAAAGCTCTCTCTACGGTACCTACCTGCTGGCGGGTAATGGTCGCAATCATCTGGGCGGTGTAGGGGATATTCTCGTCAAGCTGCAATTTCCCGCCGTTTTTCAGCGATTTCAAGTACAGCTTCAAGAGAATGTTGGAATAGATAACGCCGTCCTGCATACTTTCCAGCAGAACGATTGCATCATCGTCAAAATAGCTCTCTTTCAGCTTGAGGTAGTAATATTTGCGGTTATCTGCCATAGGCTGCGTCCTCCTTTTTCCAGCGTTTGGAATAATAGCGAGGGCATAGTATGATAACCGCCCGGAAGCTCTGTTTGCAGTCACGGGTGCAGCCCCGGCATAGGTCGTTGTAAGTGATACGGTTGCGGTGGTTGAGGAAGAAAGACCATTCCAGCCGCCGCTTCTTGCTCATTCTCGGCAATGGTAAGCTCCTTTCTGCCGTTCCTATCGGTGTAGCGGGATAGGGGGCATTTTCTGTATGTTCTCGGTATCATTTTCGGGCTTTTTCTGCCCTGTAAGCCCCGTTTGGAAGTCGGGGAGTATTGCGGTAAGGGTTCATATCATACCTGTATTTTTGTAGGGTTTCGGTATCATTTCGGGGCGGTCTTTAACGCTCCTGTTCACGCTTTTTCTGCTGGCTCGGTGCGCCCCTTAAAATCTGGTCGATATTGCGTCTGACTGTCTGAAGCTCCTGCGCCCGCTGGCGTTTCTCCCGGTAGTCGTTATATCCGGCGTTCTTCTGGACGGTAAGCTGCTCAATCTCCCTTTGCAGGGCTTTGCTGGCTGGCAGCTTGGTTATTCCATGCTCCCGGAAATAACGGGCGGCTGTGTCCGCTATGATAAAATCGCTTTCGTGCTGTTCCCGGTAGGCTCTCCGGGCTTTCTCCGATTTCTGCGCTTTCAGACCGTCACGGGCGGGCTTCGTGCCGATATAGCCCAAAAGGTTGCGCTGCAATTCCTTTTTCTCCCGGATAGCGGCTTCCAGCCCTTTCAGTCCGGCAAGGCTCTCCTGCGTGGCGGTGTTGGCTGCGGAAATGGCAGCGTCCAGCTCGTCCGGGGAAGAAAAGCCATACTGCTGGTAGAGCATGAGGGTAGCCGACATCTGTTTGAGGTTGTGCATGGTCGCCCACTTCTCATAGCCCCGTCCTTTCCCCTCGGCTCGCTTGGCGGCTATGTCTACCATGCGCTGTACAGCGTCATTGTTCGGGGCGTTTTTCGCTTCTTTTTTCGTCCGTAAGCGGTCTTTGATACTGCCGGGGTATTCCGCTATGGCTGCGGGTTTTTCGGCGGCTCTGGCGGCGTTCTGCTCCAAAACGGAGAGGACAGCAGCCCGGTCAAAATCGTCCCCCAGCTTCCGGGCGGTAATTGGCTTCGTCCTGTCCGGCGTGAGGTAACTTAGCCGCCCCCGGCTCTCCTTGACGGTCACACCATGCCGGAGAAGCAGGGCGGCAAACTCATCAAAGCCGGAAGCAGCGGCAAGGGCTTCCCGGATAGTCCGGCGCAGCTTCGCCTTATCCGTTTCAAACTTGGTCTGCCGGGGCGCGATACCGTCCGCAGCAATAGGGGCGTTGGCTCTGTCAAGGGCAGCCTGTCCTTTCTTCTGCGCCCAATACTCACGCTCGGTAATGCGTTCTTTGCTGCCGTTCAAAAGGTCTATCTGGTAAAGCCCCTCGCTGTGGCACATCTCCATGACTTCGGCTTTCAGATAGTTCATAGCTGCGTCCGTACAGCGGTGCTTGCAGCCTGCTTTCCTGTCCGCTGGCCTGTCCATGTGGGGCAGCATGGGAACCTCCGCAATCCGCAGACTGTTAATGACGATATGCACATGGATATTTTCGGTGTGGCTGTGTCCGTCCGGGTGGGTGCAGACAAGGGCCTGGTGTCCGGGGAAATGCTCGGCGCAGAACTTCTCGCCCAGCTCCTGCGCCCGATCAACGGTCAAGCCGTTGTCCGGGCCGTCCCGTGGGTCAAAGCTGATGATGTAGTGGTGGCTCTTTACGTCCTCCCGTTTCTGGTTCTTGCCGTAGCGGAGATTGGAGCGCATACAGGCAACGGCAAAATCCTCCCCGCCACAATTCAGAGAGGATATGCGGTAGTCTACCCTCGGTATGAGCCGCCCGTCTGCGTCAAGGGTGGGCTTCATGGTAAACTCGTCATGCTCGAATGTGAGGTATTTTTCAGCGTCCCCGTAGTTGGCATTTTTAGAGCTGATATGTTTGAGTATCGCCAACGGCTTCACCTACTTTCTGCAAGACTTCAAACTTCAAGGCGGCAAGGTCGGCGGCGGCTCCCCGCACTTCCTTTTCCAGCCCCCGGTAGGGGCTTCCGTATTCGTTCAGGCTCCGGGCAATCTGGTTTAAGTTGCCGCCGATTTTCCCGTACTCTGCCGTGAGCTTGGAGAGGGCGGCAAGCAGCCCGTCATTGACCGGGGAAACGGTGACAATGGGGCGTATGGTCGCTTTCCGTATGGCTTGCCGGATAAACTCGGACTGGCTGATTTCATAAGCCGCCAGCCGCCCGGTGAAGTCGGCGTATTCTTCATCGGTCATGCGGGTCTTTACCACATGACGGCGGTGGGGCGTATTGTATTTCTTTCGCATGGTCTGTGACCTCCTTTCTCGCCCGACAGGGCGCATAGCAGGGTTTGGGGAAGGCACTCCCCAACAAGATTCCCGCAGGGGCAAAAATAAGCGGAGAGCGAATTTTGGCACCTCGGTAGAATCTTGCTCTGAAAAACTCCGGCGTTCCCCGGCTCCCGTCCTTTCCGCTAACAAAACGTTTCAAAAGGGCTTTGCTACCCGCTATTCCGGCTTATCTTGAAAATTTTCCTTTCACTACCTACAACACCACGCAAAGCAAAATGGACGGAGATTTTTAGAATTTCCCCTCTATTCCCTACAACACCACGCAAGCCGGAATAGGCGGACAATGGCAGTATTTTTTTCTTTGATACCCTCTACGGATAAGTAAGGGATTTTGCCAACTGCGGCGGCTATTTTCCCTTTTGTTTTTTCATACTGGGGATTTTCAAAAATGCCAAACAGGAACGAAAAAAAGCAGCAAATCTGTTGAATAGATTTACTGCTTTCTGGTTGCCGGCGAAGCGGCGGTTATTCAGTTGTAGGCGGTAGGGCTATCTCCCAAAGCGGAACTTGAAAATAGCTGTGAGAAGCGTCTGGGTGATGTAGTCCTCTGTATCTTGGTCTACCCGTCCATTCACACGGGCGGCACATTGTATGCGGCGGCGGTAATACTGCAATACAGTTCCCACCGCTTCCGGCTCCCCGCTGGCGGCTTGGACGATTGTTTCATAGGGGAGAAGCCTATTATTTCTCATATGCCATTCCCTCCATTTCCGCTTGGAGCTGCCGTAGGGCTTTTCGGATATGGTAGCCCGCTGTGCTGCGGCTGCGCCCGTACTGTCTGCCAATTTCGTGCTGTGGAATACGCTTGAAAAAGGACAGGTAAATCATTTCCCGCTCCCGTTCGTCCAGCCGTGACAGGGCTTCCGCAAGTAAACCGCTGCTGAAAATGACCGTATCGCCGCAAAGGGTAAGTATGTATTCCTCGTCCGGCTCCGGGGCTTGGAAATATTCATCTGTCGTGCCTAAAGGGTAGTGCTTTTCGTCTGTGAGGTATTCAAGGGATATTTCTCTTTTGTGCTTCCTGCTCCGTGTCCTCGCTGCGTTGATCGTTGCATTTCGGATAACGACTTTGCAAAAGGCATGGAAAGTGTACTCGATATGTTCCCGATATTCTTCTGTACAGGTCATGGAAAATCCCCCTTTCCTCCCAAAAGGGCTGTGGCTGGTTAGTAGTTGCTTTTTATGATAGTAAGGGGCGGCAGCACTTTAGGCTGTCGCTCCTTGACTGCCTAACTGCAAAACCGGGCGGGGCTGTCAACGGCGGGCGAAGCCCGTTCATCTTGACCGTTGACTGGCTCGGCCGGGTTTGCTATTTATCCGGCAAACTTGAATTTATTTTAAGCTATCACGTTTTACCTTTTTAAGCCTTACTATCATTACCATAGGAATTTCTTTATTGTTTTTGAAACATTCTTCATAAAATCCATCAATGACAAATCCAGCTCTGAAACAAAGGTTAAAAATATCTTGTATGGAACGATGATAATAAATCTGCTCCTCCGGCTGCCCTTCGATCGCTATATCATAGTAACTGTGCGGTGTCATATATTTTTCAGTCAATGTGATAAAACAAGGGTGCTGCGTTGCAAAGACAAAAATCCCGTTTTCCTCCAATAGTTCATAAACAGCCATAAAAAGCGGTTCAATATCCGTAATATCCATAATTGCCATATTAGAAACTGCTTTCGTAAAGGCTCGATTTCTTTTTAATCCTAATAAGCTTTCTCTATTGGTCGCATCCGCTACGCAAAACTCAATTTGTTTTGCATATTGTGATCGCCGTCTTTTAGCCAATTCTATCATTTTTTTGCTGTAATCAAAAGCGACGACCGAAGCGCCTCTCTGTGCAAGATACGAAGAATAATTTCCATTGCCGCACGCAATATCCAAAATGTAATCCGAAGGATCAGGAGAGAGAAGTTCCGTTACTTTGGGACGTACTACCTCTCTGTGAAATTCATTGGATTCGTCACCCATTGCATCATCCCAAAATTGTGCGTTTTTCTCCCAGATCTTTTTGCTTTCCTCTGTTCCCATGTTCTCTCCCACTCCCAAAATTTGCCTTTTTGCTTCCATTAAATCTTCCTTACTATATTCCATTGTTACCCTCCATAACTTCTGATTGTTGCCGTCTTGACTATTATGTATCTTTTCTTTCCAAAATGGTATAGGCTTTTATTTTTATAATGCTGCAAAACTTTTCTTCTGTAAGGTATTCAAAGGATATTTCCCTTTGCCGCCGCTATTGGAAAGCCAAAAGCAGCGGCTTTTTTACGCGATATGACCGAAAAGACTAGAAAGCAGGATATGTCATCATTTGTCATTTCTTCTCAATGTAATAACTGCATGGCATATCAAGCCAAATACAAGAGAAAAACAGCCACCGCCAAATAGTGATGCTCCCCACCCTGCACCCGACATTGTCATAAAACCGCCAACAAAGAAAATACCAATGCCAAGAAATATCCCGACACCATAAAAAAGTCCAATTGCCATATCATACTTATTAAATTGTCGTTTCTCTTTTTTTCACATGTTTCCATTTTTGTTATTACCTCCTTCGCAAAATCGTCCATGTGGACTCCAAAAAGAAAACAAATTTTTTTCAACGTATTTAAATCGGGTTCATTAACATCTCTCTCCCAATTCGATAGCGCCTGCCGGGTAACATTCAATTTCCCAGCCAGTTCTTCCTGTGTCATTCCCGATTGTGTTCGCAGATGACGTATTTGCTTTCCTGTTGTAATATCCGTCTGTTTCTGGTTCAAAATGGTTCCTCCTCTCTGATGCTGATTTTATCAATGATATTTCGCAATAGCCAGCAATGAACGTTTGCATTGCGCAAGATGTTACATTATCTTCTGAAACATATGCCGGATCTTGTCTAAACGGCTGTTCGGGCGGCGTGGCTGAAACACAGGCTCGCCGGAAGTTTCCTGATACCCTTTTAATTCTGTAATGCAGACACTTCTTCCATTTGTATAAAAATTCAAATCATTTCTATATTCACCAATACAACGGGCAGGGATTTCCCCCTTAAAAATAACTTCATCTTTTTCAAGTCTGGTTGATTCAATGATTGCGCAATACTTTGGTGCGTCATTATAAGCCCGTGAAAGATATTCCTGCGGTGCAAAAAGGGTAAAGGAAAGGTATGGTTCCAACAGTTGTGTTCCTGCTTTTTTCAATGCCTGCTCCAACACGACAGGCGCAAGAAAACGAAAATCAGCGGGGGTGCTGACCGGGCTGTAATAAACTCCATAATCAAAACAAATTTGGCAGTCTGTCACTCCCCAGCCATATAAGCCCTGCTCCATTCCATAACGCACACCCTCCATGACGGCATTTTGAAAACTTTGGTTTAAATAGCCGAGAGATACCTCGCTTTTATATTGTGTTCCGCTTCCAACAGGAAGCGGTGTTACAGTCAAACCAATAGATGCCCAAAACGGATTCGGCGGCACTTCAATATGAATCGTGTAGCTCGCTTTTTTTTGCGGTCTTTCCAGATAAATAACCGAAGGCTCTTTCATAGCCACGCCCACATGATATTTTTCTTCTAATAGCGAACAAATAACTTCTAACTGTACTTTTCCCAAAAAAGATAATATAATCTCATGTGTAACAGTATCAATGTCAAAATGCAAAAGAGGGTCTGTATCAGCAATCTCTGTGAGGGCATTTAACAGGGCTTCCCTTTGCTCCGGCTTTTGCGGCTCTACCGTTGTCCGAAGTAATGGCATGGGATTATCAATCCGTGTTTTGTGAGGCAGGAGTTTTTCATTTCCCAGAATGTCGTTCAGTTTCAAAGTATCATCAGCTAAAATAACAATTTCTCCCGGACAGGCATGGTCAACCGGGACGATTTCACCATTTGACGGAATACACATTTCTGTAATCTTTATTTTTTCCTTTTTTGACAGCAGCAGGGTATCCCGTAAATGGAGCGTCCCATGATACAGGCGTAAATAAGAAAGCCGTTTTTTCCGCTCTGTATACTCAACCTTAAAAACATATCCACATAATTCAGACTGAATATCGTCTGTTTCTGTAATGAAAGTTTCTGTAATCGCTTCAATCAGTTTTTCTGTTCCTAAATTGTCTTTTGCACTCCCATGATAAACAGGAAACAAAGAGCAGCATCTGGTTCTTTTGCACTTTTCATATTGTAATTCCTGTATATCCAAAGAATCCTCTGCAACATATCGTTCTAATAGTTCATCGCTTCCGGAAATAATCATATCCCATTTGTCCAAATCAGAAATATCGGTCATGGTTATCTTTGGCGACAGGGAAACCTCCTGCATGACAATCATATCACTGGTAAGTTTATCTTTAATGCTTTGGTAAACACGCCGCAGGTCGATCCCATTTTGGTCTATCTTATTTATAAAGATAATTGTCGGAATGTCCATTTTCTGAAGCGCATGGAATAATATACGGGTTTGTGCCTGTACGCCGTCTTTTGCCGAAATGACTAAAACAGCTCCGTCAAGGACAGATAAAGAGCGGTATGCTTCGGTTAAAAAATCCATATGACCGGGAGTGTCCACGATATTGATTTTATAATCATTCCAGCAAAAAGAAGTAACCGCTGTCTGAATGGTAATTCCGCGCTGCCGTTCCAAAATCATAGTGTCTGTTCTTGTAGTTCCTTTATCCACGTTTCCTTGTTCCGCAATCGCTCCACTGGTGTACAGCAGGCTTTCCGTCAATGTTGTTTTTCCTGCGTCTACATGGGCGAGAATTCCAATATTGATTATTTTCATGTGATTGTCCTCCTTTTACAGCCCCAAAAGGGCATAAAAATCCCCAGCAGTAAAATACTTTTACCACTGGGGATTATAATTTGCGGACATACACATATACAGCATACACCTGTTTGTGATTGCTGTTTTTCGGATATGTCAAAATTGATAAGGCAAAAGTATTCTTAAATTGGGTACAAAAAACCAAGCCCCCACAAAAGGGACTATCATAATCCTTTGTTCCCACTATTTGATTATAGTTTTATTTAAGAATACCTTGCCGCATATTTTTTACTCCTTTTTTGGAATGATGCTATTATATCACATTAGTTTTAGGAAAGAAAGTACCTAAAAGAAATTTTTCTTCCCCTTATATGTAACAATCATACCGACTTTCTGGCGTTCAGAATGGTTTCTGCTGTCTGCTGTGGTGTTTGGTTGGAATTGTCCAGCCAAAAGCCGATCCGTGGTGTTGTCTGCATAAATGTATCGTATAAGGTTTCAACCGTAAAGCCGGAATAGCCTGTTTTCTCCCTGTATCGTTCCCTTCCTTTTATTGTTTCCACATCTGGACAAAGAACGACAACCTCAACAGGGTATTTATGCGGCACAAAAAATATGTACATGTAACTAATTCAACACATTTATAATTTGAATAGGGACATTATAGCATTTACTAAATACAAATTCAATGTATACGGAAATAAAGATATAAGGAGTGGGAAGGATTCCGCCGTAGTCGGCATTGTAGGAAAATCCAAAAGTTTAGATTTTCCCACAATGCTTATCTTTTGGTCTTTGGTTCGGAATAGTGTAGTGCTGGCGGTCTATCTCTTGTTTTCGGTTGCTTGCTTCCTTACCGTACATGAGCATTAGCGCCGGGATTGTCGTTCCCATATCCTTCCAAAAGGTTGATTGCACCCCAGATTCCAAGGCCTGCACCGAGTGCCACTACAAGTGTCTGTAAAGTTCCTACTGCACTGTTAAAAAATGCCATAATATTATTCCTCCTAAAATAAAATTTCCTGTGTTCGTCCTACACAGGGTTTAGTATGTGTGATGTAAATGTCCTCCAACCGTAAAGCGGAGCAGTTATTATTTTATCTGCCTGAACTCCTGCAGAAGTTCAGGCTATGCGCGCATATATTCCCCAAAAATTAGGGAATTTATAGTAAAAGCCCTTACTCCCACGCCTTTATCGCATAGGATGTAAGAGCTTTTTACCCTGTCATGTCGATGACTTCATATTCATCATCTGCTTTTAGTACAAGACTGTGGTCAAGGAACTTAACCACATCAAAGAAGTTCTTCCTGTCATAATCTGCCGTAAGCTTAAAGTTCGGATGACTATCCAGGTCATACTTTTCTGAAAGAAACGGCCTTACGCCACGGATCTGCACTATGCACTTTGCACCGTCCATGACCGCCAGTTCATCCATTGTCATAAGGTCTTTGCCAAGCTTCTGGTAGTTCAGGCTGTGGCTCTCCTGTGAGCCTTTTGACTGCCCCGTGTTATACATGTCTATGGTTTCCTTGCCTAGGATTGCATTAAGGTCTTTTAAGGTTGTCTGTTCAGTACCGCCAAGGAAAATCTGTGAATCCATATTTCCTATTATTGTGTCAGCATTGTCCTTATATATAGCCTTCAGCTGTGATTTTGCCTGCAGTACAAGACAGGCCGATATTTCTCGGCTTCTTATTGTAGCCACAAGCTTTTCAAGGTTTGGAATCTGCCCTATGTTTGCAGCCTCATCAATAAGGCAGCGTACATGCACAGGGAGCCTTCCTCCGTACACATCATCAGCCTTCTCGCATAAGAGATTGAACATCTGTGTGTAAACCATTGATATAAGAAAGTTAAATGTGCTGTCCGTATCTGACATAATTAAAAATAATGCTGTCTTTTCATCCCCTAATGTATCAAGCTCCAGCTCGTCATGGGAAGTAATATCCCTCAGCTCCTTAATGTCAAATGGGGCAAGCCTTGCACCGCAGCTTACGAGTATGCTTTTTGCAGTCTTGCCGGCAGCAAGCTTATACTTTGCATACTGCCTTACTGCAAAGTGTTCAGGCTCTTTTGCTGCAAGCTCGTCAAACATCATGTCCACCGGGTTCTTAAACTCCTCATCATCTTCCCTTACTTCCATTGCATTTATCATTTCAAGCAGGGTGGAAAAGTTCTGCTCTTCCTCAGGTGCCTCATAGTGTATGTAGCCTATAAGCGCCGTATAGAGAAGGGTTTCTGCTTTAAGCCAGAATTCGTCGCCGCCCTTTCCTTCGCCTTTTGTATTGGCAATCAAGGTAGTAACCAGTTTTAGTATGTCCTTTTCTGAATGGATGTAGGCAAACGGATTATAGTGCATGGATTTTGTGAAATTTATTGTATTAAATACCTTAATCCGGTATCCGTTCTTATAAAGTGCATTTCCGACTTCACCTATAAGGCTGCCCTTAGGATCAGTAACCACATAGCTTGAATGCATCTGCAAAATATTTGGCTTTATAAAATACCTGGTCTTTCCTGAGCCTGAACCGCCTACCACAAGCACATTTTTATTTCTTGCATATTGGGGTACCTTTGGCCTTGAATTCATTGTAATACGCTCAGTCTGTGACAGGATTACATTGTTTGCAGACACCGGATCTTCAAAAGGTTCAATGTCAGAGTGCCTTCCCCATCTTGCTGAGCCATATTCCTCATTATGCCTGAATTTCTTGGCATTCCTGCTTCTAATGTACACTGCCATCCTTAAAAGAACTCCGCATACAGCACCTATTAATAAATCAGCAGAATGAAGGCTTGGAAGAGGATCCGAAAATGCTCCGGCAAGCACCCCTCCTGTTACAAGGCTCTGTACTTTTTCTGCAATGTTTAATCCGTAAGCAGTCCTCCAGGCTTCTCCGAGATTTGTTGCAAGCAGTCCTATAATGATATATGGGAGATTTAGTATTATCAGCTTTTTCAAATATTTAGTATTCATCTTGAAATCTCCTTCTTTTTCTCCACTGACTTTTTAGGCATTGCAGCTATAATCTCCTTAAATTTCTTTAGTTTCTCAAGGATGCTTATCTTTTTAGATGAAGGCTTAACTATCTGTTTGTCTGAATAATCCTTTAGAATCCTTGTAACAGCATCTGTATCCTTAGCCTTAAAGAAGACTGTATAAATGGGCGGTGACTCTGCCTTATCCTTAACAACTGCAAAATCAACACCGTATTTCTTTGCAATCTTCTGAAAGTCCTTTAATCCCTCATCTGCAAGTGGAACGGAAGTGACTCCCTGCCCCTGCCTTATAAGCGTTTTTACTGACTGTTTTCCCTCAGTCGGATGGATTTTCTGTCCTATTCCATGAGCCACCTTTTTTCCCAGTGCCTTTACAGGCTTACCCGGAAATACCTTCAATGCTTTTATAAATAACTTAACTGTAGGTACCCCCACAAACTTGTAAGCGGCATATACCGCCTTATCCTTGACCTCCCTGTTTACCTCTTCATTTATCAGTTTCATCACCTCTTTCAGTTAAAAATACAGTAACTAAGCTTTCCCTGAGAAAAATGTAAAGTCAAATTCCCCCTAATCAAGCGGATATGCCTGTATCCTGTATTTCCCAAGTGCAATCATTTTTATCCTGCTGCTTAAAGCCTCAGTAACAGTTTCAATGTCATCCTCATCAAGCTCCATAAGTCCATAGCAGGACTTCATTACCACATAGCCTGACGGTATGTATGCTTCACCGCCAATCACTATTTTCTCCCTTGAATCATAGATAAGGATGTAGTCCGTACTGCCAATCATCACGGATTCCCTGTATTTGCCAAATCCATCAGTTATTTCAAGTGCCCTGTTCTTGCTTATACAGCTTACTTCCCGGCTATCATTTACAAAAATTGCTCCTTTTAATGGTTCACTGTCACACTCTATCAGAGACACAAGCCCTTCAAGGTTTTCGGCTATGTTCTCTGCATAGTCTAAGATTTTTTTCATATCCATTTTTCTTCTCCTTTTATAAATCTTCCTTCTGCCATATCGTGGTTTACTTCTGCCTGATAGTAGCTCTCCATTGTAGCCGGAGCATTATATAATGCCGTAAGAAGATACTGCTTTATGCTCCTTATCTTTGTTTTATTTCCACGCATACAGTCAATCACATACTTTATATGCTCCATTTTTAACTTCATAAATCTACTCTTTACTACGGTTGTAGGTTTTTCATCCCCTGCGATTACTATGGTTTCACGCTTTGAGCAGAGTATATCAAGAATAAGTTCCTTAATTCCTTCTATTACTTCACTGTCTAAAGGATAATCTTTTTTAAGAATCTCTAACTCAAGACTATCGTTTAGATATTTATCAAATCTCATCCTTTCATCATCCGGTAAGATAGGATTAGTATCATTAATATCAGTATTATTATAATTAGTATAATTAGGCTGTAGATTATACAGGTCTGTAACTGTATTTTTTACAGGTGATGAACTGTAATTATTACAGGTCTCTTCCTGTACATTTTGGCTGTCTGAAAAGTTTTTCACATAGATAAGGGCAGGCTTACCAAACCCCTGCCTTTTTCTTTCTATAAGCCCAAACTCTTGAATTTCAGCCAGATATTTTATGGCAGACTTCTCGGAACAGCCTAAAGACTCTTTTATTGCTTCAAGCGTAAAAATGATGTACACCCTTTTATTTTCATCTATCCAGCCGTTATCCCTTGATAATGAAACCCTGTCAAGGAAAAGTCCGTAAAGTACCTTACCTTCCATAGACAGCTCCTTAAATCTCAAATTGGTAAACAGAATCTTCGGTATTCTGTAAAAGGAAAACTTCTCTGCCTCTTCCTCATAAAAGTAATCAAATCCCATTTTTTTCTTTCCTTTTCTCACGCATTTCTTTCAGAATCTTTTTATAGCAGGGGAAGCATAATGGTCTGTCAAAACCATAAGGGCATTCATGTTCGCAGTTTTGCGGATGGTCTACAGGTGTTCCATTCCTTGTTTTGTTATGGTTTACTACTGATTTTTTTGATGGATTTTTATGTAAATCTTTCATCTAATCAACCTGCCTCTCCATAAAAATATGCCGGCAGGATGGCAGATGCCACAGGCCGACATATAATTATATTTTTACCGTTTTTTATCTTTATAAAGCTTCTCCGCCCTTTGATTTTGCTGCCTTTTCAGGTGCGGATTTTATGGGTATTTTGGAAACTTCCTTCTGTTTGCTCTTCATATCCTTAATCACAGAATCCCTGCCATCAGCCTTCATTTCAATATCTGTCATCTTTTCTTTCTGCCTTGCTTCAAACTTCTCTGCCAGCTCAAAGATATGTTCCTTTGAATCATAGTGGTAAACATTATCTGAGAGTATTTCCTCAGGCCTTAGTTCAGTTTTATTTATATGCTTAACCATATTTCTAAGCTCGTCCGCCATTCTGTCTCCTGTATCTTTAACTAAAAGAATCTCGTGGATGGAAGATGGGAGTATGAAAAAATCACCCCCTACTCTTGCAGCTGCTTTGTCCATAAAATCCTGATATGCAAGTATGCCTGCACCGGAATCCTTTCCTGGTACTGTCGCTACAAACATCTTTTCATCAGCATCATCCTTACCGTATGCACGCTCATAGGCTTCTTTGCCCATCATATCTTTTATTAGCTCACTCATCCCCGTAATGACTGCAGGCCTTATCTTAGGTGCATTGCGCAGGGCATCGTTTTTTAGCTGTTCATGGGTAATTCCCATCACGTCAATCATTCTATTGGTAATAAGTATTGAAGCAGCCATGCCTTTCCCCATTTCTCCACTATTAAGTGCAAAACGGTATACTGCAGCAAGGTCTTCAATCCTGTCATGAGGAATGCCTGTAAGCAATTCCTTATTTATTTCTGCAGATATTACCTCAACTGAAAGCTTATCTTTCATTGTCTCATAGTTAAAAAGTGTAGGTATTTCAGCCTTTGGAGTAAGGTCAAAACCATCTGCAATAAAATAGGCAGTGCTTCTAAGAACTCCGTTATAGTCACCGGAATGCTCGTATTTCGCAAATTTTTCTTCGAGATTGAAGTTTACTCCCATAATCTCCCCTTCAGGTACTACACTCATGGACTCATAATGTCCGTTTACCTTTCTTATATCGCTAATTATTACTGTCACATCACCATAACCTATATCATAAAGCTTTTCCTTTATGTCTTCAGAAAACTCCTTCTTAAATGTTTCATAATCCATATTTTCCATTCCTTTCTCAGATATTTCCATAAAGTTCATAACCCTGTATTCCTCCGGTATGCTTTCAATGGTACCGTCATAATATTCCTCAAATGAGTCACCATTGTCCCTTACATACCCGTTTTCTGTAAACTGTCCGTTTTCATCAAGTGCAATGTCCCTGCCATAGGATTCATAGTCAATGTAGTATCTCAGTTCATCAGGCACCTTCACCGGTTCTAGTTCATCAACATAATATATACCCAAGTCCTCACAGTTCTTAACATCCGGGTAAATATCATATTTATCAAGGTTGTCTGTAAGGTTGATTACATCCTTGACACTTCCCGTATAGTCACTGACCTCTAAGACTGCTTGGAATTTCTCTAGTTCATAAGAATTAAGTTCACCTATCTTTGAAGCCAGGTAATTTAATTCATCAAGATTTTCATACTCTCCGAAATTTATGTTCTTAACAAGGGCGTCAAGATTGCAGTTGTAATCAGTAATGAACCATTCTTCATATGCATTGCCAAACTCATCCTTTGTACCTATTCCGATTTTTTCAAATGCTTTCTGAATCTCTTCCGATGTAGCAGGAAACTTTACCCATTCGCCAATCAAAGTACCTTCATTGTATTTCCCAAGGTTTGTGATAAATGCCTCATATATGCCTTCTCTGTCATAATCATCACTCATGCCTGTTTTTCCTCCTTTGTTATTTCAAGCCGTCGCCTGATTTTATACATAAGAAAAGCACCATACCCATCACCGTTAAGTGAGAGGCTGGTGCCTGATTCTTTACCTGTATTCTTTTGCAAAAGAGGACTGCCTGAGATTTGCTATCTCATTTGTCCATCATAATGATATCATAGGTTGAAATGGAAAAAAAGAGACACACGGTTAGTCTTTGGTTAGCTTTTGGTTAGCCTGCGGTTAGTTTTTGGTTACTATTTTGGATTTTATGAGGTAGTTTTGTGATAAGCTGGTGCTCAAACTGAAATCTATCAAGACATTAATTATCTTATCCACATAAATAAAAAATGAAAAATCATAAAAGTTTTTTGTTGTATGCTTCTTCAAAAATATCATTATATAAAAAAATATTTTCTGGATATCCAATAAATTGATAAAAGAATGATTCTGGGAAAAAATCTTGTGTACTAAGTATATTTCCAAACTTCCCTTCCATCCCTTCTTCCACTAACATTTCTTTAATTATTTTTATAGTATCTGAGTAAATATGTGTTGACCGTAACTTTCCAACGCATCTTTCTAATTGAAATTCAATTATTCTCGACTTTCCTTTACTATTTGTATCATGCATCCACTTATTAAAACTTTTTGATTCAGACATTAATTCATGTATAGCATTCGTCGCAACTACGCCACACCATGCGTCACTTAATGTCTTATATTGTCTACTTTTATGTTGAGCCTCAACAATATATGTAAACAATCTTGTCATTAAAATCAAATTTCTATGTGCATCTACCGGAATAAATGTTCCCAAAACTGAAATAGCCCCATTACGAATAAACATATCTGCTATGTTAACAGCACCCATTCCTCTTGGGTTAGAATGACACGCACTTAATATCACTATTGGAGGCACCTTGATATCCTCAGAAGCCATCCAAAATTCTTCACCAACCATTATTCCAGCCATATTTTGTTTGATATTATAATATCCATGTGCTGAAATGTATAATATATCTGCATCCTGATTGTTCTTAATAAATTTAAGTATACTTTCAACACTATAAGTTTGTTGATAAGTAACCGAGAAACCTTCATATTCTTTTTCCATGTCAATCAACGTACTACGCACTAAATCACTCATTGGATATACATATTTATTCTCATCATTATTGATAATACATTCCGCTATAGCAACTTTACATTTTTTTCCTAAATAAACTTGTGTTTCTTTAAGTAATTCCATTTGCAATTGTCTAGTTAATGGGGTCAATGGTCTATAAGAAATATTTTTATAACACTGCAATGGAACTTCATCATTTTCTAAAATTGCTAATCCTATTGGAAAATCAGAAAATATAGTAATATCTTTTGCTCTTTTTAGCACTTCTATTTGAAAACTATTAAAACAACTACCAAGTAACTTTCCTAAATCGCTAAATGTTTTCCAAATATATCTATTATTTGTTCCATCCTTACATCTTTGTTCAAGTTCTCCATATTTTTGATATAACTCTTCTGTTACACATGGTAATTCCATTAAAATTCCACCACGTGCAATTGCTCTATGCACTCCTATTATCCTAATAGCTCGTTTTTCATTTTCAGATAATAAACTAGCAGATAAGCCATACTTTTTTTGTGATTTAGGAATACCAGGGAATGTTATCACAACACTAATATCAAATTTTTGCATTTGATTAACAATCTCATCATCATATACTTTATCAGCCTTATCATCCCAACAAGTTATGCCCTTTTTTTTTCATTGAAATCAAGGTGTTAAGGTGCGATATATTTTTCCATTGTATGTCAATACATGTTTTCTCTACCTCATTACAATTGAATATCTTTGACAACAAGTCATTTGTTTTTCCAAATTGTCGGCTAATATAAAGAGCTGGTAATGCTTTTAGTTTTTCTCCTTCTAACTTAAAGTGACTGTTAATATCCTTAACCACATCAAATTCAAAATCATTTTTTGTTTTTGATAGCCAAATTTTTTCCCACTGCTTTTTGATCAATTCTTGGTCTAACTCATGGGTATAGTATGTTCCTAGCAATGGATTTCTTTTCTCACAGTTACTTTTTATATCTTTATTGCAATCTTCAGTTAATATGAACATAGTGGGAACAATGTTATCTATATTCTGATTAATAAGTACATAATCTGGAACAAGAACAATTTGATGCGGTGTATCATATGATGATTCCATAAATTCTTCATCTAAATCATATATGTCAAATTCATTTCTAGGTAAATGCATTATATACTCTATTGCATCTAATGTTCCATTCAGATCATCATCTAACAGATGCATTGTCCCACTTTTATGCTTTTTTACTGATTCTGAATTACTAAATAAAACTATAGGTTCCCTAAACCCATTATCATTACTTTTGAACACTATAAAATATGTAAAATAATATTCCATTTATATCCACCACATTTCTATACTTCAAATGTCACAAATCCGAATTTGTCTTTCATTATACTCCATAAAAACATAAATTTAAATCCTTTTTTGCCTACCAAACAAATATGAAGCATCACGCAAAAAGCACATCCGTAAACACCTCTCTGATTTTTGCAATAAACAAGATGACAACTCCCCATGCATCCAGCATAAGGTAGCTAACAACAAGAATTGATATTGTAATGCCTAACTGCAGCCAATCCCGTGAAAAGAGGAACATAATTACTCCTACCATAGCAATAAAATTAACGAGTGCGGCAGCAAGACCGTATATTCTGGCAAATATACAAACAATATAGAATAGGATAGTGGTTGCAAGAATCATAGGAATTGCAATTATTTTCCCCAATAACTTTAATATAAACATAGTCTATATCTTCCCTTCTTTCTTCTCATTTCTAACCTTATACTCAATTAACTCAAGAACATATGGTGGCATTGACCTTCGCCCTAATTCCCACTCCTGCATTGTCCTGTACGGAATGTTAAGCCACTCTGAAAATTCTTTTCGGCTCATTCCCGATTCTTCACGAATTATTCTGAAAGCATAGTCTGTAAGCCTGCGTGCTTTTCTCTCTTTGTCTTCAGGCTTATCAATATCTATATTGATTCCATCTGAAGTTATTAAACTTATATCACTCATAAAATCCCTTTCTATGTAGTCAATGCGTATAGTTTCTTGTTTGTATTATATGTCGGCATTGACTACATGTCAAGTCATTATTTGCTATTTACAGTCAATTGCTGATAATCGTGGTTAACTTCTGCCTGGTAATACCCGCTGATTGTGCTTGGGGCATTAAAGAGTATGGTTAACATATATTTTTTAATGTTATGCACCTTGGTAGTGTTTTTAGCCATACAGTGCAGAGCATAGTTTATGTGCATATAGTTCAGTTTCAGAAATTTATCCCTTACCAGTTCTGCCGGATATTTGTTTGATGCTATCAGAATAGTATCATTTTTATTTAGCACCGTCTCCAGGATAAGGTCAAAGATGCCATCAAGAAGTTCAAGTTCATGAGGGTAATTTTCTTTCAGCAGTTCAAGCTCTATGTTCTCACGGATTATTTTGGTGTATTTATCCACATCATATCCCATCCCATCATCTGATATGATAAGATTAGATTCAGTATAACTAATATCAGTATAATTAATATTAGTATTATTAGGCTGTAATTTTTTCACTTCTTGAGATGTAATTTCTTCACCTCTTGAACTGTAATTTTTACACTTCAAGAGATGTAATTTCTTCACTTCTGAAATCTCTGTTTTTTCTCCAGAAGTGTCATTTTTACACTTCTGAACATTCTGTATCATAAACTGTTTCAGGTAAATCATTGCAGGTTTTCCCTGCCCCTGGCGTTTCCTTTCTATAAGACCTATGCCTATATCTGTATCAAGCTCTTTCATTATCGCAATAGCTTTCTTATTGCTGCAACCAAGAGCCTCCATAATGTCATCTAAAGAATAGTATATATAGGCCCGTCCCTCTTCATCTAACCACTGGTTTTTCACAGACAGGGACATCCTGTCTAACATCAGCCCATACAGAACCTTTGCTTCAACTGACAAAGCCTTAAAATATTTATCTGTAAACAGGAGCTTTGGTATCTTATAAAATGAAAACTGCTCAGCTTCTTTTCCATAAAAGTAGGAGAGTTTTATTCTTTCTTCCATACTTGTCCTTTCCGTTTCAGAAGTGCCGTTTTTACACTTCTGAAACATCATATTATATTTATTGTGTCTGCCTCTGTTCTATACTCCATTGTTCCAAAAGCCTGATTATTACATCTTCCCTTTCCTTTGCAGAAAAATTTGGTGGAAAATATTTATCCAGTTTCTTTTCTGAGAAAGATATCTTTGCACCTGTACTTTTTTGAGGCAAAGCTTCATTCAGAATAGAAATAACTTTGAACTGATTGATGTTTGATATGGCAGGAGAGTTCTTCAGGGCTTCTACCTGCAATGGTTTCAAAAATCCGTTATCTCTGTAATACTCATATACCCATTGCTGTATCTGTTTGTCTAAGTAAGAAATATCTACTCCCATAGCTATTGTTATTTTTTTCAAATCTATAAAATCAATTATTTCTGGGATTAAATCTGTTAATCTAATGTATTTATGAACTTGCCGTGCTTTTAGACCAACTTGATCGCCAACTATTGCAGCTGTCTTTTTTCCTAACTTGTCGCACTCAGTGCAACAAGTTCCATCAATATCAATTCTTGCTCCCTGTCTTCTCATTGCATCCATTTTCATTTTTAGACTAAAGGCCCTTTCACTAGGCAGTATTTCTTCCCTCTGAATATTTGCATCCACCATCTTGATTATGGCTTCATCATCTGACATTTCTTTTACTATTGCCGGTATTTTATCAAGACCAACAATCCCTGCCGCGTGGAGCCTGCGGTGTCCGGATATCATTTCATAATCACCATTCTTATCAGGCCTCACAATTACCGGATTCAGTATTCCATTTTCCCTTATGCTGTCTATAAGGGTATTCATTCTGTCATCATCCACTACCTTAAAAGGGTGGTTTGGAAATGAATGGATCCTTCTTACATCTATTTCCTGAGTGCCTGCAATCTCAGGTACTCCCAAAAGTTCATCAACTGACTGTAATTTTATCTTTCCTGCAACTCTGTTTGCCATACTTTATTCCTCCTTCAATACTTCATTTGTTAATGCCCGGTATGCTAACGCTGCCTTACCTTTCGGATCATAAGAATAAATGCTTCCTCCCTCTACGCTTACCTCGGATGCCCTTACCGACATAGGTATCTCTGTTCCAAAGACTTTGATGGAAGCTGAGTAGGTGTCATATACCATCATAGATATATCCCTTGCATAGTTTGTCCTGTTGTCTACCATTGTTAAAAGTATTCCCTCTATGCTAAGCTTTGGGTTAAGCTGCTTCTTTACCCTGCCTATAGTCTTTATTAACTGCTGTAATCCCTTGATTGGAAGGTATGCAGCCTGAACAGGTATTAAGACAGAGTCTGAACATGCAAGGGCATTTATTGTCATCATCCCAAGTGAAGGCATACAGTCAATGATGATGTAATCATAAAAAGTTCTCAGCTTATCAACTAATGCTTTTAATATAAGCTCCCTGCTCATTGCATTTACTAAAGATACTTCTATTCCTGAAAGCTCTATGTTTGAAGGAATTAAGTCAACTTCTTCTTTGTGGTGGAGTATTGTCTTTTGGGTATCCAGCTTTTCATCATTCACTATATTTAGCATTAAAGTTGCAAGTGAGTATTCCATTTCATCAGGCTCTTCATATCCAAGACTGATAGTAAGGCTTCCCTGTGGATCTGCATCTATCAGAAGTACCTTTTTGCCTGCCTGTGCTAAACCTATCCCTAAGTTCACACAGGAGACTGTCTTGCCCACTCCGCCTTTCTGGTTTGATACTGCTATTACTTTACACATAATCTGTTTCTCCTTTATTCATCCAAATATTTATTCATATTTTTCTTCAGCATTTCTAATATTTCACGCTTCATCTGTTCCGGCGTAAAACTTGTAGGAAAGAATCTGTGCAGTTGCTCATTCTTAAAAACAACACGCTCAATTTCTTTCTGTTTAACCTCGCTTAAGATATCTTCCATGCCCCTGGCTGTCAGTTTTCCATCTGCACTAAGTTTTTTTATCCTAAGTGCCTGCGATAATGATGGTGTACACCCTGCATAATCCATTGCTGTAAGCATTTCTTCCTGTTCTTTCCTGCTTAGAAATGAAAGCTGGACTGCCGGCGTAAATCCCATACTCCCATCATCTACTTTTTCAAGCATTTCCGGTATAAGGTCTGTTATCTTGATGTATCTCTGAACTTGCTTTGGGCTGTCGCCACATTCTTCTCCGATTATTTCAAGACTCTTCTTACCCTTATTGTGGTCCACCTGTCCACATTTCCTTCTGCCTGCCTTTCTCTTAATAGCTTCGTATTTCATCTTGTAGGCAAAGGCCTTTTCGCTCGGACTAAGCATTTCTCTCTGTAAATTTGAATCAACCATTGATACCACGGCATCATCATCTTTCAGTACACGGATTATTACAGGCACTTTATGATAGCCAATCTTCTCAGCAGCAAATTTTCGCCTGTGGCCGGATATGATTTCATAAGTACCATCCTTTCTTGGCCTTACAATCAGAGGGTTCAGTATCCCATACTTTTTTACACTTTCCTGCAGTTCAAGCATCTGGCTGTCTGCCCTTAGTTTGAATGGATGGTTTTCAAATGCCCTGAGTCTTTCTGTTTCAATTTCCACTACTTTTTCTTCTGCCGGTTCCATTTTTTTCTCTTCTGCCATAGGCAACTTCCTTTCCCTGAACGCGAAAAAGCCCGTCCAGAATAGATTGTTTTTCTCTAATCTGAACGGACTCTTCCGACAGGCCATTTCTCAGGCAAGACTATAGTGTTTGTTTTATTTTTGCTTGTTTTTACATCCCAAATCTCATCCTACTTTATGCTTAATCCCTGTGGGTGACAGTTTGAAAAATTTGGTCTGATGACAAGGTATCATTTTCGCTGACAAAATCATTTCTGTATTCTATGTTTCGCTGACAAATCTGTCACCGAAAATGCTATTTTTGCATGAAAAAAACGGTAATGATTTTGTCGTCATTACCGCTTAAAATGGATGTTCCCTGCGGGAATCGAACCCACAACTACAGCTTAGGAGGCTATTGTTATATCCATTTAACTAAGGGAACAAATGCCGTATTTTCAGGCTTTTCAGAGCCTTTCTATACGCTTGCCACATCTATGAATCCAATCACTCTCGTGATGAATTTCCGTCTCATCTTATTTTGACTTTTCGTCCAAATTCCAGTTCCATTCGAACTCTTACTTACCACTTTCTAACTTCCTTGGGGTTTAACTATGATTAAACCTTAGGAGGCTATTGTTATATCCATTTAACTAAGGGAACAAATGCCGTATTTTCAGGCTTTTCAGAGCCTTTTATACGTTTGCCACATCTATGAATCCAATCACTCTCGTGATGAATTTCCGTATCATCTTATTTTGACTTTTCGATTGATTTCCAGTTACAATCGAACTCTGACTTACCACTTTTTAACTTCCTTGGGGTTTAACTATGATTAAACCTTAGGAGGCTATTGTTATATCCATTTAACTAAGGGAACAAATGGCTTTGCCACCGAAACCTATTATAATAAGGTGCGGTGGCAAAGTCAAGAGAATTTATAACGAGCTTTATTTATATTCCAAGTTAAATTTCATAAAATAACCATTCTCCGGTTTCCTTTACTCAAACAACGACGGATTTAGGCATTCATCATAACTAATGGTAAAACCACCCTTATACTTAATTGACATATACAAAGTTTTATCTTCTCTGATAAGCTTTAGGCAACAGATATTGTCATTAAATTTATCTGTTATATTGATTTTCTGATCAAATAAAACCTCATAATTAAAGGACAGCCATCAATTTGACAGCTGTCCCAAATTTTTGTATTATTTACAAAATATCCTCAATCCTTATAAGGTATCCCATAACCAAAAGCACCGTCTATACGGCAAATTTCTGCTGCGAACTCTGCAGCGTCTTGAAGAGCCCTTGTGATTGCATCCGATTTTTCTATATCATTATGCAATCCGTCTATATAGCTATCCATAAAAATTGCAAGGAAAGAATCCCCTGCTCCCATTGTATCAACAACATTGTCAATCAATTTCGCAGGCTGTACATAAAACTGATTCCCGTCATACATCATACAGCCTTTGGAACCCCTTGTAACAGAAGCCAGTTCAGGCCCCAAAGAAAGAATAAATTTTAAATGTTCCTCTGCTTCTTTATCTGTGCCATCAAATGAGCAGAATGCATAATCTACATATTGAGCATATTGTTCATAATACTCCTTAGATGAATCATCCGAAAAATCAAATGAAATTTTTATTCCGGCAGCCTTCATCTTAGAAAGCTGTGATTCAGTATAGCAGTAATTTCCAGAGTGAACAAAATCAAACTCTTTCATATATGTAAGGTCAAAACGGTCAAGTATATACGGTGTCTTTCCTCTTATTCCTCCCTGATTATAGTCACCAAATACCCTATCGCCATCCTTTAATGTACATTTTGACCAGCCGCTTTCCCCTTCAAGCTGCTTACATTTTATCATCTCAATTCCCAGTTTATCCATAACAGAAATTATATATTCAGCAATATCATCGTCTCCAAAATACCCCATATATGCAGTTCGCTCTACCCCATACATCTTAGAATATACGCTTAAGTTTACACAGTTACCTCCTGGGTACATTATATGGGAGTGTTCATACATATCTACCACATTATCACCAAATCCCAAAACTTTAACTTTATGCTCTGTCATGCATTTCCCTCCTAGTATTTAACAACTCCCATATATCTTCTCATATCAAGCGGATGCTGACGCTTATTCTGTAAAGCAGTACGATAAGCCACTGTCATATTATAAAAAAGCATTGGGCAAAAATACTCATTTACACTCTCATCAATTTCTTCTATTCCAAGCTCTTTTGCATCTATAATCTCATATTTCTTGCCATACTTCTTAAGGAATTCAAGGCATCTTTCATCCATTTCCCTTGCAGCACCTGTACCCATAAGCAATATATACAAATGGTCTTCATCAGTGCATTCAAACGGTCCATGAAAATATTCTCCACTATGTAAATAGCAACAATCCATCCACTGCATTTCCTGAAGCGAGCAGATTGCAAAGCCATAGGCCTGGGAATAAGAAGCTCCCGAACCCATAATATACATGAATTTTTCATTATGATATTTCTCTGCAAACAGCCAGGTACGGTTCTGAACCCTTGCAACCGCCTTTCTGACTATAGTGTCTGCTTTTTCAAGCCCCTCCAAAATTATATCATACTTCTTATATCCCGACTCCTGTGCTCTTATTACCTCATTTAAAATATACATCACAATCCCCTGAGGCTTGTCTTTCTCATCTGTTTCAGGTTCCCAATTATATATAATCGAGTTAAATTCCTTTGCGCATACAGAGTCAGGATTATGTGTCATTGTAATTACTGCCGCTCCTCTTTCTGTTGCAATTCTTGCCGCAGCAACAGCTTCATTTGTGCTTCCGCCATGGGAACAAATCAACACAAGTGCATTTTCATTTAAAAATTTAGATGGTGACACCACCAGTTCTTTAGCTGTAAGCCAGTGCGGATGCAAAGTTTCTGACTCTGCATTTACAAAATAATACCCCGGATACAGATCCACCAATGAGCCTCCGCAAGCTACAAAAAATACATCCTTTATCGTCCTTGTCTCCAGTATATTTTTGATTATTTCTTCCACTCTTCCATTCATTGTTATTTCCTCCTGAATTTTACTGATTATTATCTTTTACATCCCTGCTGAGACAGTACAAAAAACTAATATAACCACTGTAAGAACCAGCCAGCATTTCCAAAATATTTTCCACCACTTTCCAAATGAAATCTTACAGATAGCCAAGCCTGCAACCGTTGTTCCCGCAACCGGACTCATAATATTTGTCATCTGATTTGCATATTGCAAAACTGTCACAGATGCTTCCGGATTTACACTATGTAAATCACAAAGTGAAGACATTATTGGAATGGAAAGTGCTGCCTGCCCTGATGAAGATGGTACCAGAAGCGCCAGTAAGCTTTGTACAACATACATACATCCTACAAATACGAAGTTGGTCGCTCCTTCTAAAATATTTGCCATTGCATTTAATATTGTGTCGATAATCATACCGTCCTGTGCAACAATCATAATTCCGTTACAAAAACCGATTACTATGGCTGCAAATGAGATTCCTTTTACTCCCTCAATAAACTCTTCGGCTATCTGTCTTTCATTCAGCCCTCCAATAATTCCCATGGCAATTCCCATTCCAAGGAATACCATGGAAAGTTCATTCATATACCATCCAAAGTTAATCAGTCCAAAGATTACCAGTGCAAGCCCGGCTATAAATACAAGTAAAACACCCTTTTGTTTTCCTGTAAACACTTCATTATCTACAGAAATATTCGCATTCATTGCAGCCCTTCTAATCCGATCATTTTCAAATGTCACCGATTTTTCCGGATGTTTCTTAATTCTGTTTGCGCGAAACATTGTGAATCCGATTATGATTGCCATAATAATCACAAATTGTATCATACGGAAGATCAGCTGTGGATTTCCTTGAATTCCTGCAACTCCCTGTGCAATAAGTACGCTGAACGGATTAATGGTTGAAGCTGCATATCCCATCGTTGCTCCACCGCATACAATCAAAAATACAGTTACTGAATCATAACCCATTGATAGGATAATCGGCATAAGAATAAGGTAAAACGGTGCCAGCTCATCTGACATACCAAAGGTAGAACCACCAAGTCCAAACAAAAACATAAGAATTGGAATCAAAATAATTCCTTTATTGCCAAGTTTCTTAACTAACTTCTTGAGACCAACTGTCATTGCTCCGGTTTTATCCATAATTGCAAATACCCCACCAATTATGAATACAAATGCGATTACTTCTATTCCCCTCTGTATTCCTTTACCGGGAGCCTGAAGAACCTGGGATAATCCCTGCCTTAAATCTCCGTCCTCAGTTACCTTTTCCACGGTATGATAAGTTCCTGACACAGCGACTTCTCTTTCTCCTGCAGCTGTATCCACAATTGTTCTTTCAAACGAGCCACTTGGAAGAATCCAGGTCATAATAGCCACAAATACTATTAAAACAAAAATCAATGTAATTACATGTGGCAGATGCAATTTCTTTTTTTCGTTCATATGCCATTTACCCCCTAATCTTTTTTGAAAACATTTCTATTCATCACGGTCAGAAATAATTTTATATGAGTACAATTTCTTCGTAATCCTCCAATTTTTGTTTAGTTTTTACATATCATTATATAACGTTATATTTATTGCTCTAACTATATCATTATATAACGTTATATGCAAGTGTATTTTGTCAGTTTTAACAATTCAGTAATTATATACAATTTTGCTTCTTTGTATTTGTACATATTGCTATGCAAAAACTATTTTAAGGTTAAAATTATAATTCTGCCTCCAAAGCATATAAAAAGAACCTACAATACAGCATTTTATGCTACATCGCAGATTCTGCTCAATTAATTTCAGTAATAATTATATGGTTATACGATACCGGTTTCCCACAATATTCTCATAACCTATGTATAAGGGGTTTCCCTCAGTATCGCTCCAATAAGTCGTCATGTTAAGCACTGCATCCCCGGGATTAATCTTTAAAATCCTGCTAAGCTCCATACCTGCATTTATTGCCTCAATTCCTGAAACACCGACCGGTGGGGCTTTAAGTTTCAAGTCCTCCATAATTGCTTTGAATAATGATCCATCCTCTAATCTCGAAACATCAAATCCCGCAAATAACTTTTCCGGGAGGTACAACTCTTCTTGAATAATGGGTATTTGTTCCACAAGCCTCAATCTTTTTATATAAATTACCCGGTCTTCCTCATTAAGTTTTAAAAACTCCCTCTTTCCTTTATCAGCAGTAATAATCTTTGTTTCCAAAATATGTGACTGTGCCTTAACATTGGCACTCTGACAGGTTTTTGAAAAGCTTTGAGACTTGCGCATTTCAATCTTGCGATGAATCTTGGGTGATTTTACAAATGTCCCCTTACCCTGTTTTTTTTCCAGATAACCTAGTTTGCACAATTCCTCCACAGTCTTCCTTATAGTAATACGGCTCACATTATAAATTTTCCCCAATTCTACTTCTGTCGGAATCTTATCTCCTGCCACATAGTACCCTGACTCAATCTGAGCCTTAATTTCAAACATCAGTTGCATATATAGTGATTGCTCTGCATCCTTTTTAAGCTTCATTTACACATTAACCTCCAAGTTCAAATATGGCTATGTATCATTTTCCAAATTTATAACATATCAAATTTAGTATATCATAAATCAGAGCAAAATAAAAAGCCCGATTTCAATCACTGCCACAATAGTACTTGTAAGTCAATCTAAAGCCCCTATCGTTGTAAAATTGTATGTCATTTCTTATTCATAAGACGAATCAGGCGAAATGCCTGCTCTGCCGTAGCTGCCATATTTTTGGCGGCATTTTTCGTATCCATAGCTTCTGAAAGTGAAACAACTTCTCTTAGTATTGGGAAAAATGCATCTATCCCATGTTCATTGCAGGCTATGGCATCTTCTGTCACACAGCCTGAGAATGCAATTACTTTCTTACCATATTTTTTAGCAATGGCCGCAACGCCGACAGGGGCTTTGCCCATGACTGTCTGTCCGTCAAGCCTCCCTTCTCCGGTAACTACTATATCTGCATCTTTTACATATTTTTCAAGCTCAGTCTCTTCCAATACAATTTTAATTCCTGATTCAAGCACAGCATTTGTATATGTTAAAAATGCAAATCCCATTCCGCCTGCTGCACCTGTTCCCGCCTGATTCATATTTGCGTTTGGATATTTTTCTCCGGATAATGCTGCATAGTTGGCAAGCCATTTATCCATCTGCATTATCATAGTAGGTGTTGCTCCTTTTTGCGGTCCGTAAATAGCACTCGCTCCCTGCTCTCCACAAAGAGTGTTTGTCACATCACAGGCAATTCTAAAAGTACAGTTTTTCAGTTCAGGAAGTACAAACTCATCTGATATAGTCTCTAGCTCGCTAAGTCCCCTTGCTCCAAATGCAACCTGTTTACCGTTCTTATCCAAAATGCCAAACCCAAGTGCCTGCAACATACCTATTCCGCCATCGTTGGTAGCACTTCCGCCTATGCCTACAATGAAATGCCTGCAGCCTTTTGCTATTGCGTCCTTTATCATTTCACCCACACCATAGGTTGTCGTCTCAAGAGGATTTCTGTCTTTTTCATCGACCAGAGTAATTCCTGCTGCCGCTGATATTTCAATAATTGCAGTCTTTACCTTATGTGTTTCTGAAGGCTCTAATATTCCATACTCAGCCTCGACTTCTTTTCCCAAAGGACCTGTCACCTTTACTTTTTCAAGCTTTCCGTTCATTCCGAGAGTCAATGCCACAGCTGTGCCTTCACCACCGTCAGCCACCGGACGGATTACAACCTCCGCCTCCTTATAGACCTTCATGATACCTTTTTTTATGGCTTCACCTGCTTCAAGTGAAGTCAGGCTACCTTTTAATGAATCAATCGCAATAACAGCTTTCATAGTAAATGTCTCCTTTGTGTAAGATACTATTGGCTTGATTTAATTTTCTTTATGACCATATGATATCAGGTTTAAATATTAAAATATAGGCTTAAAACTGATAGACTATAATCCATGCGTGTTTAGTGGTGCTGTAAGGCTTTTTCTGGCGATTTTGCTATGAAAAATAATAATAATTAGTTTAGGTAGTTATGAAACAAGACTGTTCATATTTAAACCCGCTGTAAAATAATATCTCTACAGTGGGTTTACTCTTTTTATAAATTATTCTAAATTCCTGTGGTTCTTTTCCATTTCCGACTTTGAAATATTTATTTTTTTTGTCAGCTCCATTATAATTATATCAAACAAAATCCATATGCTTTGCTCAAATAGATTCCCCATTGGCTGGATAGATGTAACCACATCCGCAGTGCCAAGGTAGACAGAGGCCGGAACGAAAAGCACTGTATCTGCCAGAGGTACGGTCTTTTTATATGGATCACCGGTAACTAATGCCACTCTGGCTCCATTTTTTTTAGCTTTTTCAACTACGTAGTGAATATGTCCAATCTCTCCACATCCTGATGTCGCAATTAATAAATCCCCTTTTCCTAATGAAGGAGTTGTTTCATCCCAAATCCAATGTACATTAAGTCCTAAATGCATAAGACGCATAGTAAAAGATTTCGTTGAAAGCCCTTCTCGTCCTACCCCGATTAAAATAATTTTTTTTGCTTTTAATATTTCTTCCATAAATACTTTTACTTGTGTCTCATCTACCCTTTCAAAAACATCGGAAAGTTCACTTAATATTTTCTTTGCTATATCTTTCATAAAAATTTCTCCCATACCTATCTTATTGTTAATATTTAGTTGCATAAGAACGCTATATCACGAAGCTTTTAAATATTTTTTAATTGAAAATCTGCCTATGAAATAGTTCATACCTAATACTATAATAAGCATAGAGCCCCATATCAATTTTTTAGTATATGGCGACAGTGACATAATGGTAAAAGCACTCGACATAATCTGCATTAAAATAATTGCAATCATTACACCTTTTACTTTTCCTTTTCCCCCGGCAGGATGAATACCTCCTATTACACATACAATCATTGTCTGTAGCAAATAAGAATCACCATACCCCACTTTTGCAGAATTTACTCTACTTAAAATAATAATACCTGCAATTCCTGCAAAAAAACCGGTCAGCATAAATACTCCTCTGCACATTTTCTCATTAGGAATAGCGCTAAATCTTGACGCAATAGGATTCTCACCATATAAATACAGCTTTCTTCCAAAACTCGTATAATCCATTATAATTCCAAGAAGCAGAGAAATAATTAAAAATAGCCAGAATATTATCGGTATATTAAATAACTTTGCTTCCCCTAAAGTAGCAAAAGCAGGAGTAATGTCTCCTACACTTGAACCACCTGTCAAGGCCATTCCAATCCCCCTAAATAACGTCATTGTTCCAAGTGTGGCAATCAAAGAAGGTGCAGAAGTTTTAGAAATCAACAAGCCGTTAAATAATCCGAATAAAATGCTTGTGGCAAACGCAACAAATAGTGCTATCAATATTTGTGCTGTTCCTGTTGTTCCAAATGACCACTTCCCATTAAGTACATAGGCCGTAAAAATTGCTACTGTATTAGCCCCTGCTATAATCGACAAATCAATCCCCCCGATTAAGTTAGAAAGCATCATTGCAAGGCAAAAAAAGCCAAACTCCGGAATTTGAAAAGCCATTGCTTGTATATTAGCTATAGAAAACATGGTATTTCCAAGAAAAATCCCTGACAATACCAAGGTAAGTATTGTTATTCCTATCAGTATTGTAAAATTTATATCATCCCAAATAACTCTTTTTATTTTTCCCATTTTTGCCTCCCTGCCGAATATTTACTCTGTAAATATCAGATTTTTTCTATTTCTAATTCTTTCCTGATAAGAGCTTACGGCAATGGATATAACCAATATGGCTCCTACAAATAAGTTGTTCCATGAAGATGATAACCCTATAAGGATTAAGGTTGAATTTAAAAGATAAATAATTACAACTCCCAGTACAGCTCCAAATATTTTACCTAACCCTCCTGTAATCTTGGTACCTCCGATTACTGCCGCTGCCACAATCATCAATTCGTCACCCACCAATTTATTCGGATACAGCGCATTTACCTGTGACACATAGACAATTCCCATAATACCTGCTAACACTCCCGAATATCCGTATACAAACAAACGAATTCGCGCCGGATTAAATCCTGCTCTTCTTGCGGATTCTTCACTATTTCCTATTGCTACAATTCCTCTTCCGGTCATTGTCTTATATAATATAAACCAACTTACAATTCCTACAATAATCACCGGAATAAATGAGACTGTAAGACCGATTTTTCCGCTTGATGCATTGATGTCTAAAATAGTTGCCTGTCCGAATTCATGCAAACAAGATGGGAGTACACCCGCACCAAATGATTTATCTCCTATAAAAGTAGTCATAATACCGTGAAATAAATTCTGTGTACCCAAAGTTATAATAAAAGGTGGTAGCTTTAACCAATTTATAAGAACGGCATTTACCAATCCAAGCATACAGCCTACTGTCATAGAAATAAGAAAGGCAAACAATAAATTATCTATTCCTAAAGCAATCATAATATTTATACCGGTATAGCTTCCAAATAAAGCAATAGCCATAAAAGAAACATCAATACCGCCGGAAATCATAATAAGCAATAAACCAATTACAACAATCATTGTCGTTGACGAAGTTCTGATTATATCAAATAAAGTCCCTAAGCTTAAAAACGCAGGATTCATAACTCCGACAAAAATACTGTACGCAACAATAATAATAATTAAAATTTTCTGGTACTGATCTATTTTTTTTGTCTTCATTAAATCACCTCTCTATGTTAATACTTCTTCACTAATAAGTTCTGCAATCATCTTTTCAGCTCCGGGCAGCTTCAACTCTTCTTCAAGAATTTTTACACATCTTCCTCCTGACATAATCATGACTCTGTTGCAATTTGCTAGTATTTCAGGTACTTCATCTGAAATAAGAATAATAGCCATCCCCTCATCCGCAAATTTGTGTATTTGCTCATAAATTTCTGCTTTTGACCCGATATCAATTCCCACAGTAGGCGTATCCATTATAAATATTCTGGGTGTATTGGCAATCCACTTTCCTATTACTACCTTCTGTTGGTTTCCGCCGGACAAGGTTTTTACAATCGTATTGATGGATGGTGTTCTTACTTTCAATTCTTCTACATACTTTTGCGCAATAATATCCTCTTTCTTTTTATCTAACATTTTATTACTTAAAATTTTATCTAAGATTGCTGAGGTTATATTTTCTTTTATTTTCTTTTCTATGAAAAGCCCTTGTGTAAACCTATCCTCCGGTAACAAAGCTATTCCATATTGCTTTGCTATCATAGGCGATGATATTTTAACTTCTTTTCCATCTATCTTTATAATGCCTGACTGTGTAGGATTTAGCCCAAATAAAGACATTGCAAGTTCTGTTCTGCCTGAGCCCAACAAACCTGTTAATCCAATAATGTCTCCCGGTCTGACTGTTAGGTTTATATCATCATATTGATTCTGCCTCGTTAGGTGGCTTATCTCTAAAACCGGTGTATTATTCTTACATTTTCTGTTATATCTGGGATATTCAACTTCTCGTCCTGTCATATAAAAAGACAATTTTTTTTCATCAAGCTCTTCCTTCTTAAAATCACCTATTTTATTACCATTTCTAAAAATACTGATTATATCAGCTACAGAAAAAACTTCGTCAAGTTTATGACTGATGAAAACAATAGCTAATCCTTTTTTCTTTAATTCCAAAATTACATTTAATAAGTGTGAAACTTCTTTTTTTGTCAACGCTGTTGTAGGCTCATCCATAAACAAAATCTTAGCATCTTGGGCTAATGCTCTACATATTGCTGTGATCTGACGATTTGCTAAAGAAGTTTCTTCCACAGTCTGATTTAGATCTATTGTTACTCCAATTTTTTTTAACTGCTTTTCTGCAATTTCTTTAATCTCTTTCCAGTTTACTACTTTTCTATTTTCAAACCGTAGTTTACCTATCGCTATATTTTCAGCAATTGTCATATGGCTAAACAAGGACAAATCCTGATAAATTACCTGTACCCCTTCTTTCATTGCTTGTATTGGAGTTAAAGAAGAGTAGGTATGCCCATTTAAGATAACCTCTCCTGAGTCCGGAACATATACACCCGATATACACTTAATCAGAGTGGATTTTCCGCATCCATTCTCTCCTGCCAGACAATGTATTTCACCGGGTTTTATTAAAACATCAATATTTTTTAATGCTTGAACTCCGGTAAAAGATTTATTTAAGTTACGGACAGCTAAAATTGCTTCCATATACTACCTCCAGCCTTTAATTATATGAGGTGAGGATGTCGTAAACACGGTATCCTCACCTCATTGTTATTTTTACTTAGAATCCATAATCGTCAATATTATCCGCCGTAAATTCTAATGGAGCATTCCCATAGGCAATATTTCCATCCACCTTTATATTATCATATCCGGTGATTTTTAAATCTGTTCCCGTACTTACACCCTGACCTGATGCAAGTAAGTATGCTGCATAGCAGGTTGCGTACCCGGCATCTGCCGGTCTCCAAGCCTGTCCGTGTGACATAGAGCCATCTTTTAAGTAAGTTGCTGACATTGATGGGAGTGCCAATGATACAACCTTTATATCCCCGGCTTTTCCTTTTTCTTGAAGAGCTTGACAAATACCTCCACCATGTGCTGAACAATCAAAAAATCCTTTAATATCCGGATAAGCTTTTAATATCTCTAAAGTTTTATTATATGCACCATCTACACTATTGCCGTCTTCATAAGGTTCTTTCGTTAAACATTTCATTTCAGGATACTTCTCGGATATATATGCAATAGCTGCATTGTACCACTTCATATGAGTCTCCATAGTGAGTCCGCCAACAAATCCAACAAATTCACCTTTGCCGCCCATTGCTTTCGCTAAGTTTTCCCCAAATAATTTGCCGAATTCTTCATTGACAAATGCCTCAACATCAAGGTCAACATTAGCTGCAATTCCCGGAGCTTCATGTGTTACAACTACAATACCCGCTTTACGGGCCTTTTCTATTGTTGGTATTAATGCTTCCGGATCATTCGGCACAACACAAATTGCATTCACACCTTGAGCTATCAAATTTTCCATAATAGAAATTTGACTTGCTGCATCTCCGGTTTCAGGCACCTGTACAGATACATTTAATCCTGTATCTTTTTTTAATTGCTCTACGCCTGTAGACATATCATCAAACCAAGAGTCACTTTGTTTTACAATCATTACCACTTTATAGTCCGCAGGATCTGCAGAAGTGCTTGAAGCTGTTTTTGTACTGTTGGTTCCGGATGTTACATTAGATTTAGACTCTGTCCCATTAGTTCCTGTACTACCCGATGTCTTAGTATTTTTAGTATCATTCGATCCACAACCGGCTAAAAGAGATACTGATAATACTATACAAGAAATTACCGCAAATAACTTTTTCATAGCAAACCTCCTCATTTTATATTATTGTTTAGCAAACTTTGCTGACAATCTATAGTTTTATTTTATATCATTTAACAACTTAATAAAATTCAATATTCCGATATGATATAATAAAAAACCGACTATTTGAGCAAAAAACCGTCCTTATACATCTATTGCTTGTCTTTTAGATTAAATTTGTTATAATTTAATCTAAATTATGTGCTAAATTTATAACATTAAGCAAATAATTTGTATTTTGTCCTTAAGGGAAGGAGAATATATTGTGAAACTTTCTAATATAAAGAAACATTTAAATAATTACTCGTTAAAAACTAAAATTATGTCATTAATTTTTAGCATCATAATTTTAACAACTGCAGCTTCTTATGTAAGTGTACAAATTATTTCTGTTTCTAATAATAGATTGCTTTACAAAGCTTTAGCCGGCTCTCTTTCCTATAGCGCACAAGATATATCTACAAAGCTTTCTAATATTGAAGCTATGTCAAGTACAATCATTTCTAACAAAGATATCAGAAAAAACCTTATATCACTTACCGATGACACAAATCCAATACATCTTCATAACACAAAAAGCACTTTAGATTATTTATTATTTGATTATTATCAGAATAATCGAATAAACTCAATAAGTTATATTAACCTCTATAATTCCAACTATGTAACGCACAGTAATGAGACGCAAAGCCATTCTACACCTGATTGGATTTTACAGGATATAATAAAAAAATCTAATCAAAAAGAAGGTTATCCTTGTTGGGTTACCGATTATTGCAATGAACAGGGATTATTTTTGGGTAGAGATTGCAGACGAGTAAACAAAATGAATTATGAAACTTTAGGAACATTAGTAGTCAAGGTTGATTTAGAAAAACTGGTTAGCACCTCTACCCGTTCTGTATTACTATCACCATCAGTTCAGTATATAATATATAATGACAATGATATTATTTTTCATTCTGATGAACTAACTGAAGGTTCTGCAACTTATATAAATAATAGCCTGACAAAGGAGTATGATGTATTAAAATGTGACAGAGAGGAATTTTTCTGTATTCGTGGAACTTTTGCAAATATGAATTGGAAATATATCTGTCTCATACCCTATAGTAATATTGCTTATACCCTAAATGTTTCGAGAATTTTGTCACTTTTGGTTGTCCTAGCCATTGTTATTATTTCTCTCATCTTTTCCAATTTAATAATAAATTCCATTACCATGCATTTTCATGGCTTACTGTCCAAAATGGATAAATTCGGTAAAAACGAAAATCTTGTACCTACAAATAATCATATTTATGATAACCGAAAAGATGAAATCGGAATTCTGCATAATCAGTTTGATAAAATGGTATTAAAAATACAACAACTGATTGAAGAAAATTATGTAAATGAAATACTAGCAAAAGATGCCCAAATTAAATCTCTGGAAAATAAAATCAACCCACACTTTTTATATAATACACTTGAAACCATCAATTGGCGGGCGAAGGCTATCGGCGAAAAAGATATATCATCCATGGTAGAAGCTTTGGGGGCTCTACTTCGCATTACTCTTAGTCAAAAAGAGACTACAACAACATTAGAGCATGAATTACAAATCGTTCGAAATTATATTACAATTCAGAAAATCCGCTTTGAAGAGCGATTATTCTATACAGAAAATGTTGACGAAAATCTTTTACAGATAGAACTGCCCCAGCTTACAATACAACCTTTGGTAGAAAACGCTATTAACTATGTTTTAGAAGAATTTATAGATACCTGTTGTATTGCTGTCACTACGGAAATCCGTGAAAACACTGTATATATACGGGTAACAAACAATGATTCGCAATTTGAAGAAAACTTGCTTAAAAAACTTCAAAATAGTGAAATTAAACCTCATGGGTTTGGAATTGGTTTACTGAATATTCATAAGCGTTTACAACTTATATTTGGAGTGAATTATGGTCTGGAACTATACAATCCGGACGAAAGCCATGCAGTTGCCCAAATAACTATTCCAAGGAGGCTATTATGATAAAATTGCTAATTGTAGATGACGAAAGAATTATTAGAGAAACTATTTCCACACTTATTGATTGGGATAGCCTGGGAATTCATTTAATCGGACTGGCACAAAATGGTTTCGAAGCCTATAATATAATCTTAGATGAAAGTCCTGATATCGTTCTTACTGACATAAAAATGCCCGGGCTTACAGGTTTAGAGTTAATTCAAAAAATATACGAAATCAATAAAAAAACACAGTTTATTATTTTATCAGGGTATGGTGAATTCGAATATGCAAAAACAGCTATGGAGTATGGAGTCAGGCATTATCTTTTAAAACCCTGTAATGAAGAACAAATTATTCGTAGTATTAACGAAATTTTGGCGAAAATTTCCAAGCAGACTGCCTTTGAAAAAATTGAGGAAGAAAAAAAACATCTTTTATCCAATATGTATCGTAATTATCTGCTTAATATTATAAATGATAGTTTGGTATCTGATTGTACTGACAAGGAAGCAATGTACCAATCTATCTATAAAAGATATAGTAAGTTTTTGGACTTTAACTATTCACCCTATAAAATTTTTTATATTTACTATTTGGAAATTGATTATTTAAATGAAACAATTAATAAGCTGGAGAGTTTTCGTCAAAATTATTCTCCGGGGATTTTATTTAGCTATATCTACGTACAAAATACATTAATACTTTTTTTCAACTCCTATACGACTAATTATGACGAACTCATTTCCTTTTTACAGGAACTTTCCTTTATTAATCAAAAAGTAGAGGTTACTATTAAACATACCAGCTTCAAGAACTTAAGTGATTTATTAAATCAGCTGCTCTTCAAGATAACCAGATATGAGATAATTTATTATTCTGATGGTGCTTCAATAACTACTATATGCAATTACAAGAATATTATATCAGATGTCAAAGTTTGCTCAGTAAAGATATTTTATGATAATAAAGAAGAGGCTGAAATTGCTTATTCTTCTATATTAAAGATACTTGCATCTGTTACAGATATTAATCTTTTAAAGCAGTTGATATCCTCAGTTATTATTTACTCTGCCTCAAAAAGTATGCTATACAGCTCTATTTCCGCCACTGAGTTTATGATTAAAGTAGGCAAATCAGAATCCTGTGAAGATGCCCTAAATTTGCTTACTTCAGAATTAAAAAAGATTTTTACAGATTATCATTGCTCTGAAATTATAGATACTTTAAGCCTAAAGATAATGGACTATGTTGAAGAACACATCTCCGACTCAGGGATGTCATTAAAGTCTATCGCAGAAAATTATCTTTACATGAATGAAGATTATGTAAGCAAAAAATTTTTGAAAGAAACCAGTCAAAAATTCTCCAATTATTTAACCGGAATTAGAATTAAAAAGGCAAAAGAATTATTAGCCAATATCAACCCCGGCAAAATCCAGTATGTCGCAGAAATGGTAGGATATGGGAATAATCCACAATATTTCAGCCTTTTATTTAAAAAGAATACCGGTTATTCCCCAAGTGCTTATATTAAACTAATAGGGAACAATAATGAATAATATATATATATCACTATTAATATTCTATTCATAAAGAAACTTGTAAAGTCTTGTAATTGTTATACAGATTTAGGACAACACAAAGCACCGGAAGATTAAAACAGGACTCCTCTCCGCAACCTTACCCGGATAGAAGTCCTTTATGTTTATTTCCTATATTCTACAAATCCTTCACCCTCAATGCCCTGATAGCATTTAACACCGCAACTATCATTACTCCCACATCTGCGAAAATTGCAAGCCACATATTGGCTAAGCCGACTGCTCCGAGGAAGAGACAGCCAAACTTTATAACAAGTGCAAAAACTATATTCTGATACACAATTCCGAGGCATTTTCGGGAAATTTTAATTGCCTTTGCTATCTGCAGAGGGTTGTCATCCATCAGCACAATGTCTGCTGCCTCTATAGCAGCATCCGAGCCCATAGCCCCCATAGCAATTCCGATATCTGCTCTTGTAAGCACAGGTGCATCATTTATTCCGTCACCCACAAAGGCAAGCTTTGCTTTCTCTGATTTGGCATTTAATAATTCCTCAACCTTTGTTACCTTATCAGCAGGAAGCAACTCACAATAAAATTCATCCACATTAAGTGAAGCCGCAACCTGTTCAGCCGCCTTCTTCCTGTCACCTGTAAGCATGATAGTTTTGGTAATTCCAGCCTTCTTTAATTCCTTTATCGCTCTTTCAGCATTTGGTTTTACTATATCAGAAATCACAATATGTCCTGCATATTCACCGTCAATCGCCATATGAACTATACTTCCTGCAGAACGGCATTCATGATATGGGATGTTTAATCTCTGCATCAGTTTCCCGTTTCCTGCTGCCACAGCGCTTCCATCAACCTTTGATATAACACCCTCTCCGCTGATTTCTTCTATATCATTTACACGATTTCTGTCAATTTCTTTGCCATAAGCCTCACGCAGGCTTTTACTGATAGGGTGGGAAGAAGCACATTCTGCAAGAGCTGCATACTCTATCAGTTTCTCCTCAGCCATTTCACTGTGATGAACTGCGCTTACTTCAAATACTCCCTTAGTAAGTGTCCCTGTCTTGTCAAATACAACAAATTTTGTCTCAGAAAGGGTTTCAAGATAATTTGAACCTTTTATGAGTATGCCCTCTTTGCTTGCTCCTCCGATTCCTGCAAAGAAACTGAGCGGTACACTTATTACCAAAGCACAGGGACAACTGATTACAAGGAAGGTAAGTGCTCTATACACCCAGACATCCCAGTCCGGAGTAAGATGTAATAATAACATTCTTATCAAAGGCGGCAAAAATGCAAGTGCAAGTGCACTGTAACATACAAACGGGGTATATACCTTTGCAAATTTTGAAATGAATTTCTCTGATTTTGACTTCCTTGCACCGGAATTTTCCACAAGCTCCAATATCTTTGAAACTGTGGACTCGCCAAATTCCTTGGTGGTTCTTATTTTTAGCACTCCGTTTATATTAATACAGCCGCTGACAATCTCATCACCCTCTTTAGCATCTCTTGGCAGGCTTTCTCCTGTGAGTGCGCTGGTATTAAGAGTTGAATTTCCTTCTGTAATAATTCCATCAAGAGGAACTTTTTCTCCCGGCTGTACTATGATAATGCTTCCTACAGCTACTTCATCCGGAGATACCTTTTCAAGTTTTCCATCTTGTTCTATATTGGCGTAATCAGGGCGGATATCCATAAGCTCGCTGATATTTTTACGGCTCTTTCCTACTGCATAGCTCTGGAACAGCTCTCCTATCTGGTAAAAAAGCATAACTGCAATCGCCTCATTATAATCACCGCTTTGTTCATAAATGGCAAGAGCAAAGGCTCCTACTGTAGCTATAGCCATCAGAAAGTTTTCATCAAAAACACGTCTGTTTAAGATACCCTTTCCGGCTTTTCTCAAAATATCATAGCCTATTACCAGATATGTCACAAGATAAAGCCCTAAGTTTACAAGACCTTTTAAATGCACAAGATTCAATGCCACAAGCAATACTATGGTAATAAGTATTCTTATGAGCATTTTTTTCTGTTTTTTATTCATATCAGCCTCTTTTCTCCAAAATGGGGCATCATTCCAAAACCGGAATTAAAGCTCTATCTCACAGTCAGGCTCTACCTTCTTACAGGCTTTTAATACCTCTTTCATAACAGCCTTTTCATTCTGGCCTTCTTCAAACTCCACAACCATCTTCTGTGCCATAAAGTTTACCGCAGCATCCTTTACACCTGCTGTTTTCCTGGTTACATCCTCCATAAGATTTGCACAGTTTGCACAGTCAACTTCAATTTCATAAGTTTTTTTCATAATGATTACTTCCTTTCTGTATTAGTTTTATTAAACGATTAAGCATTTATTTAATTGTTTAACATAATAGTAGCACCTTTGCGCTCTGATGTCAAGAAGGACATATAAGACTTTAGATTATGCAAAGGTGCTTTTTCTATAAATTTTAATTTTATTCCGGCTTCACCACGGATATACATGCTTTGTCGAATTGGACGGCTAAAGTGTTGAGAGAGAATAGTCTTTTATCATATAAAGCCTCTATACAAAAGAGTAAGGTCAAATTATTCTCTCAGCCATTTACATTTCGCCATAGTATATTTAATTCACGTATTGACCACCAGTTGTTAATAGGATGAGAACCAGTCAGACTAATCTTTACATACTTTGCTGTCTGAGGCGTACTTGGAAGCAATACCATCTTAGGACCAAACCCTATGTGTACGTTGTTCAACTCAACTTGTGTGAATGTCACACCATCTCGTGAAATTTCAACCTTATAGGAGCCCGGATAATCACTTGCATCATGTTCTAAGACTATCTTGTCAAAGTTCTCCTGCTGTCCAAAATCAACTAATACATACTGTCCCTCCGCTTGTGCCATACCGGTACTCCATCTTGTGAAACGATTTCCGTCTGTCATATAAGATATAGGATTATAAGGAGAATTTGAAAAACTGCTTGCGTTAACAGTCCAGTTGCTGCGATTCAATGGAACATATGGATAATTTGTACTTCCATCCGCTCTTGCTGAAACAATATTTATCAGACCATTGTTGGTTTGATAATGTTCATCTGTCCGTGTGGCTTTCCATATGGTTTCAATTTCAGTATCCGCATCATGCATCAAATCAGGATCATTTCCATCCCATGTATTGTAATAACCCCAATTTCCTCCGCCACTCTCATATATAGTTCCTCTGACCTTGTAATTCCAGTTAGTCCAAGATATATGATTTCTGTTTAAATCTGAAAGAAAATCATCCCATACATCCGAAAAATAGTACAGGCAGAATTCCCCTACTATCAGAGGAATATTCCATCTCTTTTGTATCTGCGACATTGTCGAAACTGTAGAATTCGCCAAATTCTTCTGCGAATCCCATGATAATCTATTAGGCATATCATAAGGATGTTTTTCAAACATATAATTTTTCCATTTTGCTCTCTCCGGGCGATTCTCTGCAACTTTCCAATCCATAAATTCTTCAAATATAACAATATGATTGGTATCTATAGCTCTAACAGCATCGTAAATTTTGTCATAAAATCCATATTTGAGATTTTCATACGCAGGATTAGCATTAAAATTCAGAACCGGTTCGTTCAGAAGGCCATATGCAGCAACTGTAGAATTATCCTTATATCTGTTTGCCAAAGCCCTCCAAATGTTCAAAACAACAGATTGATTCCATGCAACCGTAGAAGGATTACCGGCATAAAGTTCTGTAGGAATTGTACTTGCCTGTCCACAGCTTGCCCAACAGTTTACTCCTCCCGGTGCACCATGAAAGTCTATTAAAACATATATTCCTTTTTCTCTGCAAACTTCAAGTAGCCAATCCAATTTTGCAAATCCGCTGTTTGGATCGGTTCTTAATGTTCCGTCATGCAAAGCAAAATCCATCCAATATACGGGTACTCGAATAAGATTCATATTCATATTTGCTATATTTTGAATGTCCGATTCTGTTATATATGAATTCTGAAATGCTGCAATCATTTCATTAGTTCGTGTTTCTCCAAAGCGTCTGATTAAGTGATTTCTTACAGTATATTCATCAGCCATACATAAACTGATATTGGCAACCGTCCAAAATTGACCGTTTTCAGATGCTCTTCCGGGGCGGAGTGCTATATATTTTGCAAATTGTTCTCCTGTCCGTACTGTGATAATACCTTCAGATACTTTACTCTCATCAACTGTTATATTATCAGCCGAAAACCAGTCTTTCCAGTTATTACTCATCCAAACGACTGCACCTCGCAGATAATCTCCCGTATGATCAGGACCTGTTTCCACAACTATTCTGTCAAAACATCTTGTTTTGTCTAATTCTATAAGAATTTCTGCACTGTTCTTTTTCTGAGCAGTTTGTGACTGCCAGTATGTACTCATATTATTTACCATAATTCCATTATTAGTTATTGTGTCAATAGCATGTTCAGGAATATGTCCTTCATTGGATACGGATGTTGTAATTTTAGTAATAAAGCTATGATCAATTTCTCCTGCTCCCAAAGGAGTCATCCATCCCTCCTGCATGAGCCAACCACCAAGATTTGTCCCTCTCAATGTAATCTGTGTTCCGTATGCATTCACTATTTTATTTCCATCGGTACGAAGCATAGATAACCTCTCCGCAGCATTGGTTCTGTATGAAGTAAATAAAGTCATACATAAAGTAATTATTAGTAATAAACTGATTCTTCTTTTCATATACATCTTATCTCCTTTCCTAATAAAACTAACAGTTATTGCAACATGCTACGAGTTTAGTATAGTATATAAAAAAACAAATTTCATTGTATTAATTTATCCTGAGTAATTGTCATTTTAAAAGCATATGTATACAATACTTTTGACTCTGGTATCACATTGTGATACAATATAACGTATTAGCATTAAATAATCAGTAATCTTTATAAGAATTTTGTTGTCTGCCACAGGTAACGAATAAAAAATGAGAGGTGATTGGATGTGGTAAGAATATTTCAAAACATTTCCATCCGTAAAAAGCTTCTAGTCTCTATGCTTACATTCACTCTTCTTCCTATTTTATTTGTCTGCACAGTAACCACTACAATGGCATACAGAGCTATGCGTAATCAGTTGATTTATGATTACCGAATGAGCAGCAGATGGTTACAAAACAGACTTGAATTGGAAAATGACAGTATAATAGCTCACTTTTATAAATTTGATATAGATAAAAATATACGAAGTGATATTTTTCGTTGGTGTTTATATAACGAGGAACTATATTACTCTGCCCGCTGGCGTATCATTACAGTCATGAATACCATTATGAATATGAACAGCAGTATTCATTCTGTTGAACTGTTTAATTTGGAAAAAAATGAAGTGTTGATTGCAGAGCGTTCCGGTGCTCGCATTGATAAAACAGACATCAAAAACGAAGTGTTGACATATTGGAGTACGCGTAATTCCTCTCTTCAGTCAAATCTGGTATTTTTGCGTACTGATAAAGAACTGTTGGCATATCACCTGATTCATCATTTTGACAATAAACACCCTGTTGCTCTGATTGTATTTCATTTCCTTCCATATCATATACAGGATATTCTTTACGAAATCAGAACCGTCCCTGAAGAAACCATACTAATTTTGAATGATCAAAATGATTTAATAGCTGAAAATTATGGTACGGATTGGAAATTGAACGAAAAAACAGTAGAAAATATTAGACGAGAACTTGCCGAAAACAAACATCAGGAAACTTTTCGAGATGGGCAGTTCTGGTTCTATCGTCCTGTAAACAGCGGAAAAATACAACTTATATTATCTCTACCGAACCAAACTATTATAAATGCGTTACTTCCTACCATAACAGTAAGTATCGCAGCAGCCGTACTTGCAATACTGTCAAGCATATTCTGCTCCATTACATATTCCAAGTCGGTAAGCAAGCCAATACAGGCATTATCAAATGAAATGAAAACTCTTACATTAAATGAATATCATATAATGCCTCATGAAAACAGACAGGATGAAATCGGAATACTTCAGGACAGTTTTCACTACATGATTGCAAGAAACAAAGAATTAATCACTCAGCAATACCAAGCAAAGTTGGAAAAACGAAATGCTCAGCTGAGGGCTCTGCAATCCCAGATAAATCCTCATTTTATGTACAATACCTTACAGGTAATTGGTGGAATGGCTTTGGAAAAAGAAGCTCCCGAAATATATTCTGTTACTATTGCTCTAAGTGATATTTTGCGCTATTCTCTTAATTTTTCACAAAAAATGGTATCTTTAGAAGAGGAGATTGAATATCTTAAGAGCTATATCATGATTCAAAACGAACGCTTTGGTGGAAGGATTCAGTTAGATTTCAGACTTGCCCCGACAACTGTAGAATGTCTGATTCCTAAACTGATTCTTCAGCCAATAGCTGAAAACAGCTTTGAACATGGACTTCCTAATAAACCCGGTACATGGATTCTTACTATAGAGAGTGAAATAACAGAGAATAACGATTTACTTGTTCGCATCAAAGATAACGGCACAGGCATTGAACCCGATCGACTTTCACAAATAAAAAAGATGATTGATGGAGATGCTTCCAAAGTCTTAATTACAGACTCTCACATAGGTTTACTTAATGTACATATGCGAGTAAAATTACTCAGTTCTAACGAAAACCACGGCATATCAATTATCAGTACACCTGAGACGGGAACGACAGTAAATATTTGCATGCCGGTTTCCTGGAGAAACGGAGGATAATTATGATTCGAAAAGTGATTATTATAGATGATGAGCCTTGGACCAGAGGCGTTATAATGAAACTGGCTCATTGGAACAGATTAGGTCTGGAAGCGGTAGGTGAAGCCGCCGACGGAGAAGCGGGGTTGGAGCTGATTCACAGGGTTTCTCCCGATATTGTAATTACTGATGTCCGCATGCCGAGAATCAACGGCATTGAACTGGTCAGAGCCCTACGCACGGAGGGATTTAGAATCCCAATACTAATCATCAGCGGTTACGATGACTTTTCCTACGTGCGAAGTGCTTTACAGCTTGATGTCACAGATTATCTGCTCAAACCGATTAAAGGCATAGAGCTTAATCAGCAATTAGAGCGATGCGTCAAGGAGTTAGAGCAAGACTCCCTTCATATTTATCCTCCAATTACAACAGAAGGCTTTTTTGTAGACGGATGGGAAAATATTTTTTCCGATATTAGACAAAAGCTAATGATTGCATTACATGCCGGCAACTATTTTTCCATCGAGCAATCCTTCGACCACCTGTATGGAGAAGTCTGCCGTCATGAAGGTGAGCAGCCTCATATCGCAATTATGATAGGTATATATTATTCCTTACTATTTACTCTGCAACAATATATTGAAACCATTGGTGCAAATCGTAACGAAATATTCGGTTCAAATACCCCCTCTTTTGTATTTAGCCACGATAACACGCTGCAGCAAACTATTGATTTTATTAAAGAGCTCTATACTAATACCATTCGACAATCGGAAAAGTTACACCGTCAACACTCACGGATTGATATAGAAAAGGTTTCTAAATATCTACAGGACAACTATACCCGTGGAGTAACGCTGGAACAAACAGCAGATATTTTTCATGTGACCAAGGAGTATCTTAGCAAGGCATTCAAGCTACACTGTGGAGAAGGCTTTACAGAATATGTTACCGCTCTTCGTATGAAACGCGCTCACGAACTTATTACCGAACACCAAGTTCCGTTAAAGGAAGTCGCTTATATGGTGGGCTATTTGGATTTGGCGCATTTTTATAAAACATTTAAAAAATTTTTCGGTAAAACTCCCGGAGATGTTCGCGAAATGTTAAAAAGTGACAATACAATATCCCTATAATTGAAAATGTCATTTTTATTTCTTGCCGCTATAATGAAATTACAATAGATTAAATGCTTGTTGGTATGAACAGGCTATACGAATCTTTGAATTTTCTTATGTAAAAGTCCGCTTATGCGGCAGAATGGGAGGAAATTATGAAAAAGCTGTCTGCAATTATCACAATGTTATGTATGATTCTTACCTTGTGCTCCTGCGGGAACCCGTCAAATCAAAATACCGCTTCAAAAACTTCAAATGTCCCATCGGCCTCTAAAGCTTCCGATTCCTCGACACAAAATCCAAGAGAAGCAGAATTAAACATCATGATGAGTTTCCCTCAGTATATGGAACAATGGGAAAACTACACAAAACAGTTTGAAAAAAAGATGTTGAGTGAAGAAAATATTAATGTTCATGTCCATCTGGAAATGCCAAGTTCGGATCAATACGAAAGCGTACTTCAAACTAGGCTGAGCGGCAATGATGCCCCTGATCTTTATACTTTACACTGCAATAATCTTCGAGTTTATAACGATGCCGGGTATTTATCTGATTTATCTAATGAGCCTCTTGCCGATATGATTTATGAAAACGTCAAAAAAACAGTCAGTATTGACGGTAAGCTTATGGCAGTGCCTATCGAAAGTCAGGCATGGGGTGTTCTTTATAACAAAGCCATTTTCAAGGAGTGCAATCTGAGTGCGCCAGAAACTCTTACAGATCTTAAAAACATCTGTAAAACTTTAAAAGAAAAGGGATATACTCCTTTCATGCTGGCTTTTCAGGAACAATGGGTTCCTCAGTTAATGACCAGTCTGACTTTGGGAGATATTGTTTCCGGAAAGATACCTGACTGGCTGGAAAGAATGTACCAAAATAAAGGTTCTTATAAGGAGGTACGGGAAATATTCGATGTTATTGACCTTATTATATCAAATGGCACCGAGCATGCTATGGAACAGGGTTCTGAAACCGGTGCTGCAGACTTTGCTCTTGGTAAAGCCGCTATGTTTGTTCAAGGTACATGGGCTGCCAATACCATAATGACTGCCAATCCTGAAATGGAGTTGGGCGTTTTTGCACTGCCTATTAATGAAGATCCGTCCTGTACCCTGATTAATCTTTCGACCTCTACTACTTTGGCGGTTTATCCGGGTAGTAAAGAGCGTGAACTGGCTCTTAAATTTGCAAATTACGTGTTGGACGAAAATGATTCATCCGCTTTGTTCCAGTCCTGTTCTTTCAATCCTTTAGCAAAATGCCATAAATATGAAGTATTTCCTTGGGTAACTGATGCCTCCGCTTATGTTGCTTCCGGGCATGCATATCAGGATTTGGTCCTCCCTTCTTCCGTTACCGATGAACAAGGGCGTCTGTTGCAGGAGTATTACGTCGGCACTGTAACTGTAGACGAGATTATAGAACGTCTGGATGCTGCTTTTAAGACTGCTAATAAGTTAAAATAACCAACTAAACTCAGCAAATATATATATATTGTTTGTTTTTTATAAGGAGAAGCAACATCGTGAAAAATGTGGGTAAGAAGAATATTATCTTGCTGTTGTTTTGTGCTCCGGCTTTAACGGTTTATATTCTTTTTAAGCTTTATCCTGCCGTCACAGGAATGTTTTACGCCTTGACAAACTGGAACGGTTTGAAGAAAGAATATGAATTTATCGGACTTTTAAATTTCGTTGAGATTTTTTCAGATCATTATTTTTGGAACTCTGTATTGTTTACATTTAAGTATACTATTGCTATGGTGATAGTGTCAAATATTGTGGCTCTTGCCCTGGCGGTGGCTGTTGAAAGTCGCCGTCGGACAAAAGCCCTGTTCAGAACTGTCCTTTATATGCCTAATATGATCAGTCTGGTCATAGGAGGTTATATGTGGATGTTCATTTTGACAAAGGTTTTCTATTACTTGGCCGACAGTTGGGGCTGGAGATTTTTGGAACATTCCTGGATTGGAAATCCGCAATTTTCCTTTTTTGCAATTATTCTTGTATCCTCATGGGGTTCTGTCGGATTTTTAATGATTATATATATGGCAGCATTACAGGGCGTGCCTGCAAACTTAAAAGAGGCTGCAGCCATAGACGGAGCTTCTTCCTGGCAAATATTCCAAAAAATTATCCTTCCCCTTATCAATCACGCTGTAACTATTTGTATTTTCTGGTCTCTAAATGCCGGATTTCAGGTTTTTGACGTAATTTATACCCTGACAGGAGGAGGTCCGGGGCGTGCAACTCAGTCTGTTGCCGTCAATATATATGAGGAAGCTTTCCGCGGAAATATCAGATATGGATATGCGACAGCAAAATCTACGATTTTATTTATAATTGTTTTAATTATAACGGCATTACAGCTTAATATCACGGGAAAAAGGGATGTGGAAATATAAATCAAATCCAAATTGGGGTTAAAGAACATAAAAGTTGGAAACGACGAGGTGATATTATGAAAATAAAAAAACTGCCGGCAAATTTCTTTATATCCGGTTTCCTTATAATAATCGCATTTATCGCCCTTCTGCCACTATTAATGGCTTTTATAAATTCGTTTAAAACAAATCAGGAGCTATTAATAAATGTGATGAGCTGGCCTGAAAAATTCAGTTTTGAAAACTATCTACACACTATTGATAAAATGCATTATGGACGAAGCTTTACCAATACCGCTATACTGGCATTATTTAGCATATTTTTTATTGTTTTATTTTCCTCTTTAGCAGGGTGGAGGCTTTGCCGTACAAAAACAAAGCTTTCACGATTCCTGTTAAGATTATTTATCTTCTCAATGTTGATTCCGTTCAGTTCCATTATGATTCCATTGTACAGAGTTTCTCTGGTACTTAACATCAAAAACTCTTTGATTGGTCTTTCCTTTATATATGCAGGGCTCGGTGTAAGTATGGCCATCTTTCTATACCACGGTTTTGTAAAAGGAATTCCCATAGAAATGGAAGAAGCAGCAGCCATTGACGGAGGTAGCCTTATACAGATTTTTTTTAGAATTGTGTTTCCGATGTTGAAGCCGATTACAGCAACAATTATAATCACAAATGTCCTATGGGTATGGAATGATTTTTTGTTACCTCTAATCATAGTTTCCGATAATAAAAAATATACGCTTCTTCTTTCTACCAATACGCTTTTCGGCCAGTACAGCAGTGATTGGACAGCTATTCTTGGTGCTTTGATTCTGGCTGCATTTCCGGTTATTGTTTTTTATATAATTTTTCAGAAACAGATTTTAAAAGGAATTACTGATGGCGCAATAAAGGGGTAATAAAATGAATTTTTTATATATCAAGCACGGAATTCTGTATAAAGATATAAAGCCGTTTATTCTCCGCGGAATGGGTCTTGGCGGCTGGTTACTTCCCGAGGGTTATATGTGGAAATTTTATACAAAGTGTGATCGTCCACGTCGCATAGAGGCATTAATTGAAAAACTCTGCGGTAAAACTTATGCAGCTTCTTTTTGGGAAAAGTATCGCAGCCTATATATCACAGAATCGGATATTGCATGGATTGCAAAGCAAGGTTTAAACTCAGTTCGTTTACCTTTAAATTCCCGCAATTTATTTAACATAGACATTAATGGCACCGTCCAATTTAACAAAGCTGTCCTTAAGCATGTAGATAATTGTGTTAAATGGTGTAAAAAATATGAGCTTTACCTTTTTTTAGATATGCATGGAGCACCCGGGGGACAAACCGGAGAAAATATTGACGATAGCGAAGCTGACCGCCCGGAATTATTTATCTATCCGGAGAATCAGGCTTTACTGATTAAAATGTGGCATTTATTGGCAGAGCGTTACAACAATGAGCCCTGTATTGGCGGATATGACCTGTTAAATGAACCTCTTACCGAAAAAAATCAATTTTATTATTCTCATCTGCTTCCCCTTTATCGCAGACTTATTACAGCCATCCGTAAGGTTGACCAAAACCATATCATCATACTTGAAGGTGTGCATTGGGCTACCGATTTTTCTGTATTTAAAGGTTTTACTTCGGAAGAAGCAGCTGATAATATAATGCTTGAATTCCACAAATACTGGAGTAATCCTGACAAAGAAAGTCTTTTGCAATATATTGATGTAGGAAAGCGGTTGAATACACCTATCTGGATGGGGGAGGGCGGCGAAAATAATCTTCAGTGGTACACATATATGTTCCCTTTATATGAAAAATTAGGAATAGGCTGGTGTTTTTGGTCATATAAAAAGATGGAAACACACAATTCCCCTGTGTCTTTTTCGCAACCATGCGGATGGGTTCAAATTCTTACATACTTGGACGGCGGTATCAAGCCAAAACCCACTGTTGCAAGAACAATTTTTAACGAATTTCTTTCATGTATTGCTAAACCTACATATTGTTCCAAAATTATAAACGCTATACTTCGCAGACCTCCGTTGGAGATTCCTGCAGCTGCATACGATATTGAGCAGATTATAAGCCATAAACAGGAAAATGTTTATTTTCGTAAAACCGACAAGGCAACTCTTTGCTTTGCAGACGGTCACACAGGATCTCCGAACTGGCAAAGATATGGCGGAGAGCCTCAACCTGATTGCCAAAAAATATTACTATGTTTAAGAACAGGGGATTCTGTGGGATATTATCTGGAACACAACAGCCAGGAAAAAATTGTGGTAAAAGTGATTTTCTTTGGAAACGGAATATTGGCTATGCAGGGTAAAAAAATAACCTGCAACAAATTCTTTACGGTTTCACCAGATATAAAAGGATTTTTGTGGTTAAAATGCTTAGAAGGAAGCCTAAAAATTGATGTTATACAGATTGAAAAAATCCCTTTAATTGAATAAAAAGCGCCATCCCAATCACCGTTTAAGTGATTGGCCGGCGCCTGATTCTTTACTTTTTATAATAGCATTTAAACTTAATAACATTCCTCAATATGACTACAGTTCTGCCACATTCGCCACAACTTCAATCCATCATATATGTAATTATGATTCTGCCTATTTTCTATTTTCTTCTCTTAAAACTAAGAGTTAAGAGGATTCCGACTACGCCTATAATCAAGGAGCCGAACCCTATTCCCCTTGATTCAGTATCTTCAGTAGAGTTAGCAACCATATATTCCTGGCATAATTCTTTCTCCCTAAAAAAATAATGTCCATCTCATTTTATAGATAATATACATTTACTTTAGCACAAAATTTTTTAAGTTTTGTATAAGCTTTACTTACTGTTTTTTTCCTAATACCTAAAGCAAGTCCATTCAGGCTAATAGCTAAAGAAGGCAATAAAGCTGCTAACAACTGAAATCCCAGCTTAGTATCTTTAAAAGCCGTCCAGTCTTCTAAACCTATTAAGATACTTCTATATATAACAACGAAAGACAGTGTGAATACAGCTAAAACTAAACTCTTCTCACAATTTATCTGCATGCTCTGTAACATTTAATTTATAACCCATATTTTGTCCTCATTTCTCCAAGTGCTGCTCTCGCATCTTTCACCTATCCTTGTTCTATCTGTTTTTCAGATATTTCTATATCTCTGTACATTGAAAGCTGTTTCATGGTAGCTTCATAAGTGTCTAAGCTCATAATAACCATATCACCATAACCATTTTTTGTAACATAAATAGGCTCAGTAGCTCTATGACACATTTCAGAAATTTCTGATGTATTTTTCAAATCTTTTATCGGTATTATTTGTGGCATTATTTTCACCTCCTCGTGGTATAATTATACCATTATTATTCCCGTTTTTAAATGGTTATTTTTCACTCCATTTAATAACAATTACTATAACTTTAGTTTCTTATAGCTAAATTGTAATACTTTCTAAGCTCATTTATGCTATAAATCACTTTACATTGAAAAGAAAATAATATACAATACAAGATGAAAGGAGGAAAATTATGGCACAGATTAATTTTAGGGTAGATGATACAGTTAAAGCAAAGGCTGAACGTGCTTGTGCAGCTATGGGCTTAACAATGTCAACTGCTATAAACATATTTCTTACTAAGCTTGCAAACGAACAAAGAATACCGTTTGAGGTAGCTGTTGATCCATTTTATTCCGAAGAAAATATGGAAAGACTTAAAAAATCCATTGCAGACCTTAATGCAGGTAAAGGAAAAGTGCATGAGGTAAAGTATGAATAAAGTATGGCAGGATGAAGCATGGGAAGATTTTGAGTATTGGACAAAACAAGATAGAAAAACTCTCAAAAGAATTCTACAGCTTTTACAAGATATTGACAGAAATGGCTATGACGGAATAGGCAAACCCGAACCTTTAAAAGGCGATTTAAGTGGTTTTTGGAGCCGTAGAATAGACGATGTTAACCGTCTTGTATATCGCATAAGAAATGGCAATATAGAGATAGCACAGTGTGGCTCTCACTACAGAGACAAGTAGGAACGATTATTTTATACCGCCAATAATATTACTAAATTAAATAATATTATTGGCGGTATTTTGTTTCTTGGTTTGATATTAGTATTTTGCAAGCCCTTATTCATATAAATTTAGCTTAATTCTTATTTTACTTTGATATTTCACTCCAACTCCCTTGTTATATTCTGAAGCCACTTAAAACTCTTATAATGCTTATAAACAACAGGAATTTTCCAGAATTCATCCAGACATAAAATAAAATATACAACCATAGGCGGCAGCTTTAGTACAAAGGCACTTAAAAATCCAAGCGGAACTGCAACTACCCACATTGTTATTGTATCACAGATAAGACCAAATCTTGAATCTCCTCCTGCCCTGAAAATCCCCGCTATCAGCAAGGTATTCATAGCCTGTCCTATTACATAATAAGAACTGATAATCAGCATAATATCCAGATAATTATAAGCCTGTTCGCTAAGCGTAAAACTCATAAATACTATAGGACGGACTGCCAGAATTATTAACCCCGTAAGAACTCCAAGTCCAAGGGTTGCGTGACAGGAACGGGTAGCATATTCTTTTGCCTCCTCCATCTTCCCCTCGCCTATTTTAATGCCAAGAAGCACCGAAGCCCCTCCTGCCATGGCAAAGCAGGCGATTGAGCATAGGTTACGCACTGTAGATGCAACAGAGCCAGCTGCGACCACATCTTCATTCATATGTCCCATAATAATTGAATAGGTAGAGAAAGCTACTGTCCACAGAAAGTCATTTGCCAAAGCAGGCGTTGCGTATTTTACAAAATCTTTGAATAAAAGTTTGTGATGACCAAACATAAGTTTTAAATCTATCTTAAATATCTTTGCTTTAGCGGCATCAGCCACACATAGAGATACTTCCACCACTCTTGAAATAAGTGTTGCAATCCCCACTCCGACTACGCCAAGCTTAGGCATTCCAAGTAAGCCAAAGATGAAGACTGCATTCAGTGCTACGTTTAATCCAAGTGCAACCGAGCTGATAGCTGTGCTTAATTTCACCCTCTCCATACTTCTTATCGTACAGAGATAAACCTGTGAAAAGCTTAACAACAGGTAAGATATTCCTATGATTCTTAAATAAGATGCACCTATCTGCCTAAGCAGGTCATCGTTTGTATATATTGTCATTAGCTGCTTTGGAAACAGAATTGCACAGATTGAAAGGAGGGCTGTAACAACCACCGAAATCTTAATCGCAATTCCCATGACAGCCTGAATAGAGTCCGTATCCCTCTTACCCCAGTACTGGCTTGCAAGTATAGTAACTCCTGAAGTTACTCCGAAGAAAAATCCCCAGAGCAGAAACTGAAACTGATTGGCAAGTGAAACCGCCGCCAGTTCGGACTGCCCTACATAGCCAAGCATAAGCACATCGGCAGAGTTTACGGCACTACTGATAAAATTCTGGATGGTAATCGGAATAACCAATGCAAAAAGTGCCTTGTAAAATTTTTTCTGCTCCTTTGATATATTAAATCCTATTTTCATAAATCCTCATTTTCTGTATTTTTTACAAAATAAACTTACAGGCAAGTTCAAACTATCTTATGTGAAATATTTAACATTTTCATATAATCACACTTATATAAGTCTCTTTCCTTTAAGATAATGGAAAATTCCATCTTCCTCAACACTTCCACAAACTTCATTGGCTGCTGCCTTCACGTTATCCGTAGCATTTCCCATAGCTACACCTGTACCGACAACCTGTAACATGTCCACATCATTGCCACCGTCTCCGAAAGCAAGGGCTTCATCTTCAGAAAAATTAAAATGCTCGAGCACCTTCTTTATGGCGTTTCCTTTACCGCTGCCCTTCGGTATAATATCAATTGCACAATCCCACCAGGCAGCTATGGCTACATTTTCAGTGCCTTCAAGCACCCTGTCCCATTCGCTTCTTTCACAGCCCATCATAAACTGATAGACTTCTTCCTCGATTGCATTTTCAAATTCCTCCGAAGGAGTAGCATCGAGGCTCGCTACTTCAAAATATTCTTTCAGGGCGTCATCGCAGCCATTCGTCACTATACGGCTTTTAGTTGCTACACCTACAGGTCTGCCCATTCCTGCTGCATTGTTTATCACCCTGTAGACTTCCTCGGCAGGTATCGCCTGCTCTATAATTATCTCGTCCCCCTTCATACAGAGTGAACCGTTGAAGGAAATTATCATATCAAAGTCAATGCCTTCAAACTTAGGAACATTTATAATCGGACGGCCTGTGGCTATACATATTTTCACTCCGTTTTCTTTAAGCCCCAACAGGGCTTTTCTGGTTTTTTCCGTAATATCAGGCTTGCCAAACTCTAAAATTGTACCGTCTATATCAAAAAATGCTATTTTAACTTTACTCATATTATACCTGCTTTCGTTGATTCTAAATTTCTCGAAAAAATTTTTTATAAAGAGCACACAGAATTGCTACAGCTTTGTTTCTCGCAACCCTTGCAAAAATAATAAATTCTCTGGCTAGTAAGCTTACATTGAATCTTTATACTTTTGGCAATTGTATCCTATAAATAAAAAAGACTGTACTCATTCTATCTTAATCCGGATAAAAAGTACAGCCTTTAGGCATTATTCATTATTTTGTTTTATTCTTGTTTTATTCTTCGTCTTTGTCATTTAATATAAAAAATCAGTATTTAAAAAGTGATAATCCGTTCTGACTCTTTATGCCTCTGCCTCTGCCTTCGGGGTTATATAGGGCAGATATCTAAGTCTTATGCTTTCATTAAAATCTTCTTTAGTAAGCAACATATAATGCTCTTTTTTTGTCTCTCCGAGAGCCTCCACCCTGACTTCTTCCGCAAAGTGATTGTAAGTGAAACCAAGCTTCTCAGCTACTCTCTTCGATTTGTTGTTACCATCAAAATATGCAATCCAGATCTGGTTTAATTCCAACTCCAAAAAGCCGAATTCTATCAATGGTCTTGCCGCCTCAGGAACAAGCCCTCTTCCCCAGTAAGGCTTTGCAATCCAATAGCCCACTTCCGCCTGAAGCTCATCAGAACCCAGACCTCTGTTGCTCTTATCTCCTGCGTGCAGACCTATGCTACCGATAACTTCATTGGTTTCTTTATATACAATTGCATATACACCCGGCTTCATAAATATATTTTCAATGACTTCAAGGCTTTCTTCCATATTTTTATGCGGTTTCCAGCCTGCTGAAAGTCCTATATCCGGCTCTGTAGCGTACTTATGCAAATCTTCAACATCATCTATGCACCATGGCCTAAGAATGAGTCTCTCAGTTATGAAACAAGGAACCGTATCATAAATAGCTTCTATCAGTCTGCCGTTTACATAGCTGAGCTTCATTGAAAAGAATTGCCTGCTGCCATTCCTTATTATTGAAAGAAAAAGTTCATCACCTTTCCAATGTGGCAGGGAAAGAAGTTTTTCCTTTTCTACCCATACCAGTTCCCCTTCATTACAGACTTTTAATTCGCCCTCAAACTCTGTTACCTTAAATAAATGCATATATTCCGTTTCATTTTTCTCCGGACTTACAAGATCTTCCGAAACAAAGGTAACTATACCACAATAAAAATATCCTACAGGAATCAGCCCTGTTTCTTCAAAGACTTCCCTTTCCATACAGTCTTCAGGACTTTCACCAAATTCAAACTTACCCCCAACACCTATCCATTTACCTTCGCTTATATCATTAGCTTTCTTATTGCGATGCAACATAAGATATTTTCCGTCTTTTTCTATATAAACAAGGGTTGTATTGTATATTTTCATATATAATCCCTCTTTCTCTGAAAATACCTGATTCAGATCTAAGTCTTTATCTCCTCATACTATTTTTTAGTATCGGCAAGTACATTTTCATGCCCTTTATTTTTCTCAAACCAATCTATGGCATAAGAACAGGTAAGTTCAAGCTTCCTGCCTTCTTTCTCCATCTTTTCCACAAGAGCTGTCAGCAGCTTACCGGCTATTCCCTGTCCCCTAAGCGACTTATCCACCACAGTATGCATAACATTTGCCACACCGTTTATCTCAGGGAATTCAACATAAGCAACAACTTTTCCTTCTTCATTCTCCAGCCATATTTTTTCTGAATTTTCTTTAAAATCCATAATTACCTCCAATAATTTACACTTAATATAGTATATTCGGACAATTTAATTGTATAACATTTTTATAAAATTGTCTACAATAAAACTAAAATTATTATTCTATATTAAAATTGAATGTATATTGTTAAAAAATTGTATTTTTGTAGAAATTGATTATAATAATTAATATCCTTCCAAAGCTATATATGGTATAAATACTTAATGAAATTAATATGATCATAATTTTAGTATTTTTATATTGTATATTTTTTACATTTTTATTATAATATTACTTGAACTTATTGTTTAATTTAAAGGAGGAATGACCCATGAAAATGAAAAAAGTTCTATCATTACTTTTAGCAGGTGCCATGACCTTTTCCCTTACAGCTTGTGGTGGGGGTGGAAGTACCACAAGCACAAAAAGTTCTGCAAAATCAGGCAGCGCTGCACAAACAAGTTCTACAAGCACAAAAAGTTCTACAAGCAACACAGGTTCTGATGTAACTCTTAATGTTTCTATCTGGGATAACAATCAGGAACCCGGCCTCAAAGAAATTATGGCTGATTTCACAGCAAAAACCGGAATTAAAACAAGCATTTCCGTAGTAGGATGGAATGAATACTGGACCATGCTTGAAGCCGGTGCCCAGGGCGGTTCTTTACCTGATGTATTCTGGATGCATTCAAATGAGAGCCAGAGATATATGTCAAATGATATGCTTCTTGACCTCACAGATAAGATTAAAGAAAGCGACGTAATAAAACCTGAAAACTATCCGGATGATATATGGAGCCTTTACACATATGACAGCAAATATTATGCAGTACCAAAGGATATAGATACTATTGCTCTCTGGTACAATAAGAAAATGTTTGACGAAGCTAAGATGGACTATCCTACTGCTGACTGGACCTGGGAGGATATGTTTGCTGCAGCAAAGAAGCTTACAAAGGCTGACGGAAGCCAGCATGGTATTGTTATTCGAAATGATAATAACCAGGCAGGCTACTACAACATGATTTACGGAAACAACGGTTATGTAATTTCTGATGATAAGAAGAAATCAGGCTGGGATGATCCTAAGACCATAGAGGCAATGAAGCTTCTTGAGGGAGCTATAAAGGATGGCTCAATGCCTTCTCTTCAGACTATGTCAGAAAACGGTGAAGATGTTCTATTATCATCAGGCAAGGTTGCTATGGCTATGCAGGGTTCATGGATGATAGCGGCTTTCAGAGATAATGAGTATACAGCCGCTAACTGCGATGTAGTTGAACTTCCTAAGAATAAGGCTACCGGAAGAAGAGTTTCAATTTACAACGGTCTTGGATGGGCGGCTTCCGCTAACGGGGCTCATACAGAAGAAGCTTGGAAACTCATCGAATACCTTGGCTCTAAAGAAGCACAGGAAAAGCAGGCAAAGCTTGGTGTAACTATGTCTGCTTATAAAGGAACCTCCGAAGCCTGGACAGGTTCAGCCAAATTCAACCTTCAGGCTTATATAAATATGACTCAGGATATGGTTATCAGACCTTTCTCAAAGAACACTATAACCTGGGAAAATGCTGACAATGCAGCCCTTCAGGCTGTATACAACGGCGAAAAGAGCATGGAGGATGTATGCAAGGAAATGGCTGCTAAGATGAACGAAGTTCTTGCAGAAGAGTAATTATTCCAAATCCGGCTCTTAACTAAATCTTGACAGGTATATGTGTTTTCACTATACCTGTCAACCTATATAAGGAGGGATATTCGTGGGAAGCACAACAAAAAAAGGTCTTACTCCAAGAGAGAAAAGCGAATTCCTATGGGGTTGGCTATTTATCTTACCTACAATTACAGGTCTTATTATTTTAAATATTATTCCAATATTTCAGACTATCTACCAAAGCTTTTTTAAGACAGGTGATTTTGGTAAAGGAAATAAATTTGTAGGATTTAGTAACTATATAAAGGTATTTAGTGATTCAGAAGTATGGCAGGCACTTTTAAATACTTTTAAATATGCTATAGTTGAAGTCCCTTTTTCCATAGCAATTTCACTGGTAATAGCGGTATTGTTAAACAGGAAAATGAAAGGTCGTTCTCTCTATCGTACTATCATCTTTTTACCTATGGTAGCTGCACCTGCTGCTATAGCCATGGTATGGAGATGGCTGTATAATGCAGACTTCGGCCTTATTAACAATATACTCGGCACAAAAGTTAACTGGGTTTCAAATCCGGGTATTGCTATATTCTCCATTGCTATTATAGGTATATGGTCAGTACTGGGCTACAATATGGTCCTCTTTCTTGCAGGACTTCAGGAAATTCCTAAAGATTATTATGAAGCTGCATCCCTTGACGGAGCGACCGGAATAGCTGCATTCTTTAATGTTACCCTGCCTTTACTTTCACCAACCATCTTCTTTGTGTGTGTAACGAGGGTTATTGCAGCTATGCAGGTATTTGATCTTATCTTTATGATTATGGCAGGCGGAGTAAACTCAAACCCTGCGCTTCCTAAAACCCAGTCCTTAGTATACCTTTTTTATAAATACTCATTTACGCAGAAGAATCTTGGATATGGTTCTACAATAGTAGTCCTCTTACTTGTGATAATTTTACTTATTACAGTATTCCAGATGAAAGCACAGAAGAAGTGGGTATTCTATAATTAGAAAGGAGATTACAATGGATAAAAAAAGCAGTATAGAAAGAAACGAACGAATAAATGCGGCTATAGTTCAGGTGTTTCTTATCTTAATTTCAATAACCATGCTGGTACCTTTTATATGGATGATACTTACCTCTTTTAAAACTGTTACGGAGGCTACCCAGGTAAATCCTTTTGTGATTTTTCCAAAGGTATGGCGTACTGATGCATTTAAGTCAGTAATGGAAAACATGAACTTCATATTATTATATAAGAATACCTTGCTTATGATAGTTTTCAGAGTTCTCTGTGCTGTTGTAACTGCAACTACAGCCGGTTACGCTTTTGCAAGACTGAATTTTAAGGGTAAAAACTTTGCTTTTTCCCTTGTGCTTTTCCAGATGATGGTACCAAGCCAGATATTCTTAATTCCTCAGTATCTTATGATAAGTAAGATGAACATGCTTGATACAATGTTTGCCCTTGTATTCCCGGGACTTGTAACAGCCTTTGGTACCTTCCTTTTAAAGCAGGCATTTATGAGCCTTCCACGCGACCTCGAAGAAGCTGCAAGGCTGGATGGCTGCAATATTGGACAGACCTTCCTCTTTGTAATGCTTCCGCTTGCAAAGTCAAGTATGGTAGCTCTTGGTATATTTACATCACTTTTTGCTTACAAAGAGCTTATGTGGCCTATGATAGTAAACAAGGATAAAAACCTTCTGGTGCTTTCTTCTGCCCTCGCTCAGATGCAGGGACAGTATGTAACCAAGTTCCCTGAACTTATGGCAGCATCCTTAATAGCCTGTGTACCTATGATAATCATATTTTTGATATTCCAAAAACAATTTATTCAGGGTATTGCAACCAGTGGTGGTAAGCTTTAATACAAATTATTTTATCAACATTTTTCAAAAGGTTGTCACAGTTTTACATTATAAGTTATTCTGTAGCAGCTCTTTTAATAAATCTAAAGGAGGATTTTATGTCAGTAGTTTTTCATGAAGCTTCAAAAACCTTTCACTTATTCAACAAGGAAGTAAGCTATGTAATCAGCGTACTTGCAAACGGAGGAATCGAAAATCTTTATTACGGAAAGGTTATTAAAGACAGAGATAGTTTTGCACACCATCATGAAGAGGTAGGACGCTCACATATGGCGGTTTGCGTGGAAGAACCCGGCATACTTGCAAGACATTATGTAAGAGATGAATATCCAAGCTACGGTACGGGAGATTTCAGAAGCCCTGCCTACACCGTACTTCAGGAAAATGGAAGCAGAATCAGTGAATATAAATATGTAAGCCACAATATAACAAAAGGCAAGCCAAGTCTTGCTCCACTTCCTTCTACTTATGTAGAAAACGACTCCGAAGCGGAAACCCTTGAAATTACCTTAACGGACTGTGTAACAAGTACCGACATGGTGCTTTCCTACACCATTTACGCTGATTATCCGGTAATTACAAGACATACACGCTTTAATCACAAGGGCGAGAAACCTGTAGTTCTTCAAAGAGCTCTCAGTTTTGCTGTAGACTTCCTTGATATGAACTATGAAATGCTTCACTTCTCCGGTGCCTGGGCAAGAGAGCGTTATATTAAAAAAAGAAAGCTTGAAATGGGTATTCAATCAGTAGGTACTGCTACAGGTACAGGCTCAGGTGCAGACCATAATCCTTTTATCGCACTCAGCCGTCCTGAAACTACAGAGAGTTCAGGTGAAGTTTATGGCTTTAATCTTGTGTACAGCGGCAACTTCCTTGCTCAGGTTGAGGTTTCCACCTTTGATATGACCAGGGTAATGCTTGGCATCCATCCTGAAGGTTTCTCCTGGAAACTTGAAACCGGAGAAAGTTTTGTGACTCCTGAGGCTGTGCTCGTGTATAGCAATAATGGCTACAACGCTATGAGCCAGGCTTTCCATGACCTGTATAGAAAGCATCTCATGCAGGGTGAATGGAAGGATAAGGCACGTCCAATCCTCCTTAATAACTGGGAAGCTACCTATTTTAATTTTAATGAAGAAAAACTTATAAAAATAGCCTCAAAAGCTAAAGAAGTCGGTGTGGAACTCTTCGTCCTTGATGACGGCTGGTTCGGTGCAAGAGATGATGATTACAGAGGACTCGGAGACTGGTTTGTAAATACCAAGAAACTTCCAAGCGGAGTGTCCGGGCTTGCCGATAAAATAGAGGCTATGGGGCTTAAGTTTGGTATCTGGGTAGAGCTTGAGATGGTAAATAAGGACAGCGACCTCTACAGAAACCATCCTGACTGGCTGATTGGTACACCAGACAGATTCGAATGCCATTCAAGACACCAGCATGTATTGGATATGACACGTGATGATGTTGTTGATTATCTCTACGATTGTATGGATAAGCTTTTATCCGGTGCTAAGATTTCCTATATTAAATGGGATATGAACCGCTATATGACAGAACCTTTCGGCAGACAGCTTCCTGCAGACAGGCAGGGTGAATTTATGCACCGCTACATCCTCGGTGTCTATAAGCTTTATGATAAACTGACAAAGAAATTCCCTCATGTACTCTTTGAGTCCTGTGCAAGCGGCGGTGCCAGATTTGATCCGGGCATACTTCACTATGCACCTCAGACCTGGACCAGTGACGATACCGATGCAAACGAGAGAACCAAGATACAGTATGGTACTTCTTATATGTATCCGGTTGTATCAATGGGTTCACATGTATCTGCCGTTCCTAACCATCAGATGCATAGGAATACTCCAATCTCTACCAGAGCGGCTGTAGCCTACTTTGGAACCTTTGGCTATGAGCTCGATCTCAACCTCTTAAGTGATGAGGAAATCGAAGCTGTTAAGTCCCAGGTTAAGTTTATGAAGGAGCATAGAGAGCTTATCCAGATGAAGGGTGACTTCTACAGAATACTCAGTCCGTTTGAACATAATGATACAGCCTGGACTGTGGTAGCCAAGGATAAGAGTGAAGCTGTTGCAATGTACTATCAGAGACTTAATAAGATAAATGCTTCCTTCCTCAGATTTAAGCTTCTCGGGCTTTGTCCTGATACACACTACGAAGTAACTTATGAGATAGCGGGTAAAACCAAATCCTTTAAGGCTTACGGTGATGAACTGATGTATATGGGAATACCTGTAGACAGAGAAGACTTAAATGCTATGGGCGGTGATTTTGCAGCTATTATTTATGTAATTAAGAAAATTGATTAATTGATTAAGGGGCTGTCTTTTATGGCAGCCCCATTTAACTCAGTAAATTTGTTCTATACAATGAATTTGGCTACTTCTTCCTGCAATCCTGTTGCTATATCAGCTAAGTTTTCACTTGCCTTTGTAATATCTTCTATGGATTGAACCTGAGTAGATACAGCAGCAGATGTTTCTTCTGTAGTTGCCGCATTTTCTTCGGCTATGGCTGATAAGTTCTCTACAACCAGGGTTATCGCCTCATTGTTTTTAACTATTTTTTTAGTACTTGATTCTATTTCTGTAACTATATTTTCACTCTCTTCCAAAGCCTCGGATATCTGTCTGAATTTCTCTCCTGTTTCCTCAAGCTTTTCTTCCTGTTCAGACACAAAACCACTAGCCATATCCATCGTAACAACGGCTTTTTCAGTCTTTTCTTTCAGTCCCTGTATAATAGCCTTTATCTCTCCCGTAAAGCCTGCTGACTGTTCTGCAAGTTTTCTGATTTCCTCCGCAACTACTGCAAAGCCTTTACCTGCTTCTCCTGCTCTTGCCGCCTCAATAGCCGCATTTAATGCCAGCAGGTTGGTCTGATCCGATATAGACTGTATCATATTGCTGGCATCCTGTATCTGCTCTGCGCTGTCATTGGTCTGTAATATGATTTCAGAAATCTCTTTTGCAGAATTGGTAGATTTATTTGTAACAGCGACTAATTCACTTAAACTCTTGCTTCCTTCTTCCTTCCTTTTGTTTATAAGTTCAGTTATCTTACGTAATTCTTCAGAGATGGCACTCATATTGTTTAATAATACATTGGACTTATCAATATTTTCAGCCACACTCTGTGTATCCTGAGCCTGTCCTGTAGCTCCCTCAGCTATATTAAACACAGCCTGTGATACCTCGTTAGCGGCAGATGCCGTAGACTGAGCTGTTGCAGTAAGCTCTTCGGCAGTTGTTGCCGTATTTTGGGCATGTTCAGATATACCTGATATTATTGAGGTAATATTTTCTTTTAACTTAAGAGTGGCATTATAGATATCACCAATTTCATCTCTTCTGTAAGAATAGTCTTTTGTAGGATTTTGGGTTAAATCATAGTTTGATATATATTCCAAATCAGTTTTTAAATTATTAAATGCACGTGACAAAAGCCTTGCAAATCTGATGTAAATGAGTACAACGCCTAATAATGCCAGGATAATTGTAACCAAAACAAGACTTAACTGTAATTTATTTAAAGAACCGTATATCTCAGACTCGTCTATGGCAACAATGGCAACATAATTCCTCTCAGGTATGTTGCAGGCTGCACCAACCCTTTTTGTACTTCCCAACTCATAAGTGCCTATTCCATCCGTACCGGTGTCAATATGATGTTTCAAAAATTCTGCAGCCTCTTTATATGCCGTATCACTGCCTGCCTTCTCCAGAATATTAAGCCCGTTCTCAACCGAACTGTAATCTATGGCTCCAATCACATTGGTCTTCTCATCATATACAGCTACATTTCCTGAGTTTCCCCATTTAAAATCCTTACATATATTTGAAATTAAATCCGCACTTTTTATTCCGGCAAAAACTCCCAAAAACTCTCCATTATAAACATCGTAATACGGAGTAGCTATAACTATTATTTTACCGCCTTCTACCTTGTTTTCCAATATTGAGCTGGTATAAGTTTTCCCCTGCATAGCCTGTTTAAAATATTCTTCATCCGCTACATCAAAGGTAGCGCCGGATTTATCCAGGTTTGTTCCCTTTCCGTTTTTATCAATCTTTAAAAACATTTTAAAATTAGACTCTGATGCCCTTTTTTCAAAGAAATTTGTTACATCTTCCTGTGTAAATTCATCATCGGACAGTATAGGATTGTGTGCCAGCTCTTCTACAAGACTTTCTGTGGTTTCTAAATCTGATACAATTTTTGCCGAAACCTGCTTTGCAATAAAAAGCATATCTGATTCAATCTGCGATTTAAATGCCTTCTTTGTCATAGTGGAGCTTATCAGCAAAATAATCAGACAGACTAAGCTTATAATTAAAAATCCGCCTAATGCAATTATAGTTTTAATACTCTTAAATCCTTTTTTCTTCATTCTTAAAAATTCCCTCCCATGGTTTACTTATTAAAAATTGCCCACATTTAGTTGTCAATGTGGGCAATCCTTAATAGTCAAGATTCAATTTTAATAATATTTACAAAAAATTTAAGCTAAGTCATACTTACTCAGCTTACAATTATCAGGTCATAAGCTTTAAGTTTGAACTTCACCTTTAAGCTTATCGGCGTATTTTTTCACATTATAACACTTTTCTATTGTTTTTCAATACCAATATTGAATTTTTTTTATTTTTTCATATTTCCTTATTTTTATTCAGTTTAAATTTTCTCCCCATATTAGGTGTATACAATGATAAACCCAATTTTGGGGATAAAATATTGATAGTGTAAAATAAACGTAGGCATTGAAGATATTCAATCCTCAATGCCTACGTTCTTTGATAACAGAATAATATTTGCCATAAGGTAAACTACCATTTACCTAGCCGAATATTAGTTGTCTGCCAAGACGCATTCTGCTATAACATCGCATTCATAACTCAATTCTTATTTTAGGGGATTTGTAGAGATATGTCAAGTGTTATAGTCAAAAATTTTTACATAAGGGTGAGGAGCAAGTAAAAACAACTGAATATTACATCTGACATAAGCAATCAGATGAGCCGAGACGTAAATGGATAAGAAGCTCCAACAAGTTAAGGTCTGCTAAGCTGGAAATAGGCAGAGGGTGAGAGTCCCAGATGTTTGCTTAAACACTTATGGCATTTATGTTATATCCTTTATAAGAATAATATAAAGGAGACAGAAAACTATGTTTTTTCTTAAGGTTGATTTGGAGCCACTTACAAATGGAGCGTTAAGTACTAAGGCAGTAATGTTATACTCTTATTTAAAAGGACTTAGAAGGCTGTCAGAACAGAATGATATTAAAGATAAAAATGGAAAAGTTATTGTGTTCTGTGCAACTGCTAAAGTTATGGATATATTAGGTATAAGCAAACCAACAGCCATAAAAATATTTAAAGAACTAGAAGCAATAAACTACATACAGAGAGTAAGAAGGGGGCAGGGGAAAGCCTCCTATATTTATGTGAACTTACAAGAACAGGGGTTTGAAAATGTGAATACTACTCTTGCTAAGCAATACAAAGAACATATAGAAGCTCAAGAAAGTCATGAAGAAAATTCAGACGAGAATAACAATGCAGTTAAACCTGAAATGGAAGCTTTTACAGAAACAAAAGTGGCATGCACGAAAAGTGATACAGAAGCAGAAAACAGCTTAAAAGCTGAAAGAATTTCGACAGTAATGAAGGAAATCATCAGGCAAAAAAACATTAATATTCCCTCATCTGTTGTAAAAATGATTATATACAAGATACAACTTAATAATTATAAGATTTACAACATATACAGATATGTCTTGAAGTGTATAGAAAACTATATTGCAAATCCATTCAGCATTTCGAGTACAGCCCCGAATAGTATTACAGTTCGAAGACCTATACCCGTAATTAATCGTTTTACAGACTTTGAGCAACGACATTATACAGATGAAGAAATGAAAGAAATAACAGATAGATGGATTATGAAATCTTCAGAATCTGTGACTAATCCAAGCCCCATACCAGTAATTAACCGCTTTAATAATTTTGAACAGCGACATTATACATTTGAAGAAATGGATAAAATTACAAAAAATCTTTTAAGAAAATTAATTTTTTTTATCTTATAAGGTAAACTTTTTTAACTTCATAAAGTAAAGTATTTTTACTTCCAGAAGTAAAGTATTTTTACCCAAATATATATAAATTAATAAAAGATATAAAAATATTTGTATATTATCATCAGTCTTAATTATGAACAGGACTGATGATTTTTTATGTCCAAAATCAGAATAAGGAGTGATTGTTATGGATATTATATTTAATTCAAAAGAACACAAGAAGTTCTTTTTTGAATATTTAGATAAGTGCAAAGTAAATGATGAATATCACAGGGCATTCTTTTATGTGATAGGACTATCTGATGAAGCAAGGCAGAATATTAACAGACTGTTCGACTTCAAGGAGGACTGTATAAAGCTGGAAGGGCTACATGGTGGCTGGCAGACAAGTGGCTCTATCAAAGCCTGCCTTTTGGCATTTAACTTGTGGGGTGGATATACTGACGAAGATGGAGGGAGCTACATTACTCCTGATAATTTGTTTGCTTGCAGCTATGCAAAATATTTTGTGGAAGGAATAAAATTAAGGCATCCGGACTATTTCTCTTAGTAATTTTGTTGAAAATAGTAGAAAATATTACAAAGTAACACAATGATATGAAGTTTAGGTAATGTACAGGACAATATGACATACCGGATTAGACTGATAATATCACTAAATAACATGGTGATACTAAGTTGAAATAGGAAACCTGATATTATGGATGTCAGATTAAACTGACACATTACCTAATAATACAATGATATGAAGTGAGATTAAAGGGGGGTTAATGAACAAAAATGCATTTAAAGTAATCAGCACAATAATGTCGGCATGCGCAGATGTAAGTTATAAAGTAAGTGTGTTGATTTTTCTGTTTATGTATGTAGGCAGGAGTGGCATAAAATTATTCATAAGAACTGCGGAGTCTTACATTTATTACCGTTCCGGAGAGTTTGGATGTTTAATCTATGTTCCAGGAGGAAGGCATAGATATTAAAAATGAACACTCAAAACAGCTAGATTCGAGAGATTGATTAGATTTCTTTTTTCAGTATCAGGCTCTTTAAAATTTGGGATAAAGACAAAACTTAGTTAAGTTTTGCAAGCTACCTATTGATGGAAATTTGTGCGTACACGCACAAATTTCCATCAATAGAGCTTGCAAGGTTGCACCTTGACGGCAGAAGTGGGAAGTATCCCACACCCTCTAAAAACAAAGTAGAAAGAAGGAAAAATAAAATGGCAAAAATAATAGCAGTGGCAAACCAAAAGGGAGGAGTTGGTAAAACAACAACTTCGTTAAACCTAGCAGCAGGACTTGCAAAAGAAAATGGTAGTAAGATATTGTTAATAGATTTTGACCCACAGGCTTCACTTACGGTTGCTTCAGGATGGGATAATCCGGATGAGCTGGAAACAACAATTGCGACATTAATGTACGAAAGCATTAACGAAAAAGATGTAGATGTAGAAAAGGCAATAGTACATAAGGAAGAATTTGATATAATTCCAAGTAACATATTACTGTCATCAGTTGAGACAATGCTTGTCACGGCTGTTTCAAGAGAATACAGACTGAGAGAGATACTGGAAGAAATTAAGGATGAATATGATTATATAATACTTGACTGTTCACCAAGCCTTGGAATGCTTACGGTAAATGCACTTACAGCAAGTGGAAGTGTGATTATACCGGTTACGGCTGAGTATCTTTCCGCAAAAGGTTTGGAGCTTCTTTTAAACACTATTGTCCAGGTTAAGAAAAGGACAAACAGGGAACTGATTATAGATGGAATATTAATTACCATGTATTCTGAAAATACAAACGTGTCAAAATATGTAGATAAGCTACTTTCAGATACTTATTCAGGTAAGATAAAAATATATAAAACCAAGATACCGAGGACTATTAAGGTGGGAGAAAGTATTCTTTATAACAGACCGGTTGTATATGAGAGCAATAAGGCAGGAACTGCCTATGCAGACTTTGCAAGAGAGGTGTGTGAAGAATGAAAGACTTTGGGAAAAAACTGAGCAGTACAGAGAAATTAGGAATTGATTCAATATTTCGTTCTGGAGCAAATGATACCGGAATGTCAGATGAAAATGAAGCAGGAACAACAGAAGTAAGTATTTATGAACTTATACCATACAGCAGAAATCCATTTAAACTTTATGAGGGAGAGAGACTGGAAGAAATGGAAAAAAGTATATTAAGATATGGGATATTACAGCCTATACTTGTAAGGGAGATAGAAGGAAGTTCTAAGTATGAGATACTTGCAGGACATAACAGGTATAATGTTGCAAAGATACTCTCTGAAACAGATAAAAGGTTCCTGAAAGTTCCGGTCAGGATATTAAGAGGAATTGATGATGAGACAGCAGAACTTATAGTATCAGAAAGTAATATGATGCAGCGTTCATTAAATGACCTGCTTCCAAGCGAAAAAGCATTTGTTATTGCGACATATTATAAGGCTGAAAAGAGACAGGGAAAGAGAACAGACCTGATAAATAAGGTTAGTGAGATACTGGGACAGGAAAATACAGAAGAAATTATTTCAGGCAAGGAAAAAGCTGCAATAGAATTTAACCTTTCTCCAATGTCAATTGCACGATATAGCAAAATAGACACTTTGGATGAAAATCTTAAAGAAAAGCTGAATGAAGGTCTGATTGATTTAGTGGCAGCATACAACCTTTCATTCAGGACAGCAGATGAGCAGTCCGTTATATGCAAATATCAGGAAGAAAAGAAGTCAAAAATTGACAGGAAGAAAAGTCTGGAAATAAAAAAGCTTAGTGAAGTTACTGAAGAAAACTTAGATAAAATATTTACAAAAAATAAGTCATCGTCAGATAACAGCATTGATAAGACAGTAAAGAAATATTTTCCTGATAAAAATAAAGATGAAATAATTTTAATCCTGAACGAGTTACTTAAGAAATATTCAGAAGAATATAATACAGAGTCACAAAATGAAGACTAAATAACATTGTGATATGAAGTTGGAAATGTCAACAAAGTAACACAGTGATATGAAGTTAAGGTCGGATGAGGAAAGGGGTGTATTAATATGCTTTTTGCTGGAAAGAAGGGAAATATCTATGGAAATTATGGCAATATTTTGTATACATACAATGGTATTTTTTTTGACGCATATAGTATCGATTTATATAATAAAAATTGTTATTGACAGAGAAAACGAATCAATTGTTCATAAAATTTTTTTAAAAAATATTTTATATAAAAGTAATTATGAGGATTATTTTACTATAGGACACAGAAGAATTGATAGGAATGATTATTATTTGTCATATCAGATACTGGATGATGGAGGAGTTAAATTAATAAAATTTGATGCTGAAAAAACTATTATTTATAAAACACTTAAAACAGATGATGAAGCATATGCAGAAATTATTAAAGACGGCTTTGAAGATATTAAAAAAATTAAATTATATGTACCTAAGAACACAATTAAGGTTGAATATGATTTTGACATAAAAACTGAGGATTAGGAGAAAATACAATATGAGAGAATGGACATTTACAGACACTATGCTAGTCATTGCTTCATTACTATTATTATTAAATATTTGCACATTTGGCTTGCCTAGATATCATTTCTATAAAATGAGAAAATATAATGAGAAATTAAAGAAGTTAAAGGAGTCTGAGTACAAAGGGTATAAAACAGAAATACTCACAGACTGGAGCGGACTTACAGATTTAGATATGACGAAGTTCAAAGAAGAATTAATTGGAGATTTGCATATAGTGCTAAGAAATATATTTACATATGACTTTGAGCAGTATCTTGGCATGGAAAGAGAAGAAATTTTTTATATTGATAAAGAAGCTAACCTGCTAAAATATCTGGCTTTACCGATAAAAAATGAAAATGACAGAATTATGGTAAATATGATTTTTTCCAGAATAAGCATTATATTATTCAAAATAAACCATCATCAGAGACATTATTATGATTTATGGAAAAATAATGGATGGACTTTAATAAAAGAGTTTAAAGATGAATGGTATTATAATTTTTTCAGAGAATATTAAGCACATTGAATAGAATGATATAAGCAGCCTTAAAAGGAGCAGAATGAAAACAGACCGTATATACTTAAGGATAACTGAAGAAGAAAAAAAGAAAATTTCAGAGACTGCAAAAAGTAAGGGACTGAGCCTCTCTTCTTATTGTATTATGAAGGCTTTAGAAGAATGCAGCTCTAATGATGATAATTACATTTATAAGGAGAGTGTGGATATTCACATAAAACTTGATAGGGAAATTCTTAAGAAGATAGACACTAATGCAAGAAAAAGCCTTATGTCAAGAAGTGCCTACATAGCAAAGGCAGTTATCAGTAATACAATCATTATTGATGGTCTCAAAGACTTTACCAAAGAAATAAATAGACTTGGAAGCAATATAAACCAGATAGTAATGCTTGCCAATCAGGGTATTATGAAAACAGTAGACTTTGGAGAGTTTAATGAACTGATTGCTAAAGTCATAAGCTACCTTATAGAAATAAAAGGAGGGCAGGAACGTGCCTATAATAGAAAGGGTGGTAGGAAAGAAAGAGAAAAAAGGTAAGCGTATATCATATAAGACCACAGCACACATGAAAAATGCTATAAAGTATATACTGGAGGAGGGAAAAACAGATGACAGTCTTATAGGAAGTATAAATCTTATCAATAAAAACAATGCTTTCAATGAGTTTGTGCTTAACAAGATGACATATAATAAAATGCCAAAATCAAAACTGGATACAAGCAAAAGAATGATAGTACATTTTGTACAGAGCTTTGATCCAAAGGATCCTAACATAACTCCGGAGCTTGCAAAAAAAATCGCTGATGAATTTGCAAGCTCTATTTATTTTAAAGAATATCAGGTTGTTTATGCAGTTCATACGGACGCAGGGCATATACATACACACTTTATAATCAATACTACAAATGTGACAAATGGAAAAGCATGGCAGCAAACAGCTAATGAGCTTGAGGCGATGAAGCAGTTATCAGATAAGATTGCATTAAGTTATGGCATCAGCATAATAAATGACAGAAGTAAGGAAAAGGGAAAGCATGTTGAAAATGCTGAGTATCAGGCAGAAAAGAGAGGAGCAGGCTGGAAAAAAGAAATATTTCATATTTGTAAGGAAGCTAAAGAAGCTTCGTCATCAATGGAAGAGTTTGTAAAGTTACTTAACGAAAATGGAGTGAAGGTTAGACTTTCAGAATCAAGAAAAGACATAACGTATATGTTTAATGATAAAAAGATAAACAGTGATAAGCTTGGTTTTCCTAAAAGGGGGTTTACTCCGTTTACCAAAGAGGCACTTGCAAAGTATTTTGCGGAAAAAGCTCTTAATAAACAAAATCAGAATCTAATAAATAATAAAGAAGAAAGCAATATTAATAAGGATGATAAGTATAATACTAATAAACAATATTTATATGCGTTAGATAATATAGAAAAATTACTTGAAACAGATGATATTAAAAATGATGGTGGCTCTGTAGGACACTCTGATGGCAGCATGGCAAAGATGTTTTATAAGGAAGAATCTAAAAAATCTAAAGGAATTGAGAGATAATTTTTTTTGGAGGGTGAGATAATGTTTAGTAATGAAGAAATCAATGCAGCTGATTCAGTAGGATTAAAAGAGTTAGTGGAGGATCTAGGATATCAGCCTAAAAAAATTGGGTTGAATGAGTATAAAATTGAAGGATATGGTGGATTATTCTTTAATTCGGATAAAAACAAATGGCATTGTTTTAGCAATTCAAGCGGCGGAGGTGTAATACAGTTTTTAATGAATGTGGAGGGTAAGACTTGGAAAGACAGTGTTAAATACCTGTTAGATAATTTTGTTAATGCAGCCAATTCTGATAATTCAATAAAGAATTATAAAGAAATATCTAATTATAAAAATCAGGATACTGAAGAAGAAGTAAAAGGAGAGATAAAACTTCCGCAAAAAACAGCTCAATTTAAAAGACTATACGCTTATCTTATCAAAACAAGAAAAATAGGTAAGCAAACAGTCGATTTTTTTGTAAAAAGAGGTGAGCTTTATGAAAATGATAAAGGTGGAATGGTTTTTATAGGTAAGGCAAAGGATGGTTCAGTAAAATATGCAATGATACGTGGAACGGCTGAAAACAAACCTTTCAAAGCTGAAGCTAAGAACAGTGATAAATCATTTGGCTTTAAAGTTGCTAATCCAAGAAGCAATAAGTTGGTTGTATTTGAATCAGCAATAGACCTTATGAGCTATATGACTTTGAAGCAAGAAGCTGAAGAGGGATATATCTTAAATCCAGATAATTTATTATCACTTGGAGGTGTAGGAGAAAAGGCACTGCATAGAATGCTTGATGAAAATTCACAAATCAAAAGCATAGAATTTGCCCTTGATAATGATGAGGCAGGAGAAATTGCAAGAGAAAAATTTGTAAACAAATATGAAAATAGCTTTATGCTAAGCAGACTTATATTTAGAGGTAAAGATGTAAATGAACATCTAAAAAAACTTGTTGAGGAAAATGCTGTTCATGAAGAGTTATATGAGGAAATACTCAATGATAGCTATGAAATGGGTTAGTAATAAAACAATTTAACATGTAGACAAGAGTTGAAATAAACTTTGGAGGTAAATAATATGAGGGATAAAATTATTAACAATGTGTCTGGAAATGTATTTAATGGAAATGTTAATATAGTTTCTGTAACCAATAATAATGAAGAACATGAGGAAAAAACAGTGGGTGAATATACAGCAAAACAAATGAGAGAGTCACGATTTTACGACAGTGAAAAAGAAGATGATGACGAAGATGATGAATAGGGGTAGTAAGCTCAATACTTGCTACTTACATAAAGGTATGGGAAAAGCTGGTGAGAAATAATCATCAAGTTATCAATTAGTAATATAAACTTAAAAGGATGGTAAATGATGAAGCTTAGAATAGTTAGAGGCAAGGCAGCTAAAATAAGAGTATATACTTCCATTTTAGTATTTTTTCTTATTAGTTTAGTAATTCACTTAATGTTTCCTCTATTTATTGGACTTTTGAAACATAAATTGCCAGACCTTAAATCTATGGTATTCCATTTTATGGAATTTAAACATCTTAAAATGTGGTTTTACAGCGAAGTTTTAGCATTAATAATCAGTGTGTATGTATGGTTAATAGGTGATAAACAATATGTAAGTGATTTGATAGAGGTTACAGATAAAATTCGTATACCGGTACCGGCAGGTCAAGGACAATATGGAAGTGCTAGATTTGCAACAGAAAAGGAAGTTGAAGAATTTCTTGATTATGTAGATTTTAAATTGACAGATTATGATAGTGAATTCTACCAGGTATATAAAAACAATGAGGCTGAAGATGGAGAGATTTCTAAAATAACGGATACGGAAATGGATGTTTATGAGAACCAAGAACAAAATATTGGTATTATTTTAGATAGCGAAAAAGATGCATATAAAAAAGATAAGAATATAGATGAAATAATAAAGTTTTTAGGAAACAGAAAAGATATTAGATATATTCTTAAATCTAATTTATCACTTGATGACTTAAAGCGAAGTGAAATAAAGGATATTGAATTTGATGAATATTATGCAAAGTTATCACCAATTGAATTTAATGAAGTAGTGATAGCTGTCAACAAGGTGAGTAATACATTAAAAAGAAATTTGATATATGAATATATGGTAAAGGTTCGTTATGAAAGCATAGAGCAACTGAGAGAAATAAGATATGCAATAGAAGATGGAATATCCGGAGGTCATATTCAGCTTTTTGCAAACAATACATATAGTGCAGATAAGTTAAAGCAGATAAGACTTGCGTATAAAAGTGAAAAAATACGGAATAAGAGACTTGTAGAAAAGTATTTGCTTAATCCGAGACTTACAAGAAATCAGATGGAAGAAATCAGAAAAGCTTTAATTCAGGATGTAAATAATATTGAAGGAATTGCACATGATGAAATTCCGGAAGAACTTATGAGGAAATTAAGAGAAATCGGATTAAGCCATTCAGGAAAAGAAAGACAGTTTAGCAGCAAACAAGAGACTGTAGTTAACGGGCATAAAGCTGCTTACGATATAAAATCAAAATCAAAGGAGGTGGTGCAGCTATTTGACAGAGGAGGACTGGTACTGGGAAAGGAAAATTTACCAAATGGAAAGGAGAGAATTTACTCTGTAAATGAAGATTTACATACTTTGACCATAGGAGAAACCGGAAGTGGTAAGACAAGAACTATGGTATTACAAAGCATTGTAAGTTTGGGACTTGCTGGTGAAAACATGGTGATTACAGACATAAAAGGTGAGCTTAGCGAGTTTACAGCAAAATTTCTAAAAAGCATTGGATATGAAGTGGTGTACCTTGATTTCAAAAATCCGCTTAAAAGCACGAGGTTTAATTTCCTAAAGCCTGTAATTGATGCTGTTAATAAGGACGATATTGACAGTGCAGTGGAGCTTGTATGGGATATAACGTCACAGCTTGTAGGTGAAATAAAAGGTGAGCCAATATGGCAGAATGGTGAAGCATCAATAATAGCAGGTGCCATAATGTCTGTAGTATATGACAACAGAAACAGACCAGAATATCAGAATTTTGCTAATGTTTATAATTTCCTGGCTGAAATGTGTAAGCCTATTCAGATAGGAAAAGAAATGATACTTCCGGTGAATGAATACTCAAAAAGCCTTAATGAGACTCATCCGGCAAAAAGTCTTTTTGCTATAGGTGAAATAGCACCAAGCAGAACACGAGGAAGTTTTTACACATCTGCTCTAACTACATTAAAGTTATTTACATCACAAAGACTGGCGGATATGACAAGTCAGGCTGAGTTTGAGCTTAAAGACCTTGGAATAAAGAGAATGGCAGTATTTATAATACTGCCAGAGGATCGTGACACATATAATCAAATTGCAGCTCTTTATGTAGGGTTACAATACCAAGCACTATCTAAAATGGCTGATTTGGTTGGAGGAAGGCTAAAGATAAGGTGTAATTATCTTCTGGATGAATTTGGTAATTATCCTGCAATTCCTAATTTTCTACAAATGATTACAGTATCAAGAGGAAAAGGAGTGAGATTTAATCTATTCCTTCAAGACCTTTCTCAGTTAATTAGAATTTACGAAAAAGAGGGGGCTGATACCATTTACGGAAACTGCCAGATATGGATATATTTAAGAACCGGAAATAAAGAAACATTGGAGCTTCTTTCAGCAAAGCTCTCACAGTATACAGTATCGTCATATTCATTGTCGGGTTCAACAGAATTTAATAAGAATCCAAGTTCTTCATTCAGCAAACAACTAAGTGGAAGAAATCTTTTACAGGTAAATGAACTTGCACTGTTTAATTCTCCATATTTACTTATGATAAGTAAAATAAATCCAGCTGTGATGAAGTCAGATGATTTTTCGAAGTGGCAATATGTAAGACTTCTTAATATGGGAACAAAGGAAAAAGATAGGAAAGTGAGGTATTACAGGCAGAAGATGAGAAAGGAAAGGCTTCCAAGGAGACAGGAGTATTGGAACATAAAAGATGAAACAATAAGTATTTTGATGACAGGAGGACATGAATATGCATAATGTATCCACAAAAAATATGCAGTTAAGAAGGTTGTTTATCAGGGCAGTGCTTATATTTACTGTAATATGGCTATCAGGCTCATTATTTACTGTAAGTAGTTATGCCGATGGAGAAAAAGGTAAAAAAGGCAATAAGGCAGATACAACTGCAGAAATAAAAAATAACAATGATGGCGGAAATCTTGCAAATGATAAAGTAGTGACAGGGACAAAGAAACTTGTGCAGGATGCAACGGTTGCGATACAGGCTATAGGTGCTCTTGTATGTGTTTTATTTGCAATATACTTTCTTGCAAGAAAGGCAGGTGCAGATGAACAGGATCAGAAGATATGGAAAAACAGGCTAACCATAAGTATTGTTTCAGCTGTAGGAATAGTGACGATAGCAGGAATAATAGGAACGATAGTATCCTACTATGTATAAAAATAAAAAAGGAAAGAGGAAAATATCATGAAAAATTATGTAAACAGATTAGTAGCAGGAATGGCAGTTAAGACAGGAATTTTTAACGAAAAGCTTAAAAATAAGCTTAAAGACAATAACGGAAACTGGATTGACGAAGCCATAAAGTATATTGGCGGTGTTGTCATAGGACTTATTGTAATAGGGGCATTAATACTCTTGTTCAAGACTAAAATTATACAGGGCTTAGAGGCTAAAATTACAGAAATATTTAATATAAAGTAAATGTCTATGAAAGAAAAAATAAATGGATAAAATAATAGAAGATTTTTTTGGTGGGATGGTAAAAAAGACACTTGAAAATATGACTGAGTTTGGGCAGGATACATTCAGCTACTACCTTAATCTTGACAAGGCAATAAACTCTGTCTCACCATCTTTTTCATTTGACACACTGTACCAATACGTGGCAGCTCTTTCACTTGGAATTGCTATAATGCTGTTTCTGAAGAAAGGTTTTGAGATTTATATCTTGTGGAACGATGGAGACAGTGACCTTGATCCTCTGGTATTCCTTGCTTCATTCATTAAAATGACTGTAGTCATTGTATGGTTTAACTCTGCGTATGGGTATGGAATAGAAATAGCAACAAAACTCTTTAATAGGCTGTTAGAAGCAATCACAGGAAATGTAACAGGAAAGGACTTCCTTTCGGGACTTATAAATCTTGTGGATTTGAACAATGGAATTTTATTTGTGGTGTTTATAATAGTACTTCTTGTAAATTCCATCAGGCTTGTAATACAGTTTTTTGGAAGGGGAATTGAGCTGTTTATTCTGAGGATTGGAATTCCTCTTGCAGCACTTGACATGCTAAATGCTGACTCAGTTGCCTGGAGGGCATATATAAAGAAGCTTACACAGCTGATTCTTACGCTTACACTTCAAATTTTCCTGTATTTTCTTTCACTTTTGATACCGATAAATGGGCTAAAGAACTTTATATTTGCAATTGCTATACAACTTACAGCAATAAAACTTCCGGGATTTCTTTCGGAACTGCTTGTCGTAAGTGCAGGAAATGGAGGACTTATAAGCAAGGCAAGCACAGGTGCACATCTTGTAAGTTCAATAAAGAGCATACTAGGAAAGAGATAGGAGGATACATAAATGAGTGTGGATGATTCCGGGATAGTAGGACAGCTTACTGCTGTAATACTGACACTTATAAATTCCGGAGCAGGATTAAGGGCAATACTTATGCTGATTCACATCGCGCATGCTGAAGAAGACAGGGCAGCTTACAAAAAGAAAATGAAAAACTTATTGCTGTTTGTAATAATTGCAAACAGTATTACAGGTTTGTTGGCAACAATATTATCATACATAAGTTAAGGAGTTTATAAACATGGAAGAAAACAATAAAAAGGAAGAAATGGTTTATATCCCTTATGGAATAAAGAACAGAAGGGAATTTTTTGATGGATTTGGAGTTAGTGAACTTAAATACACCCTGATGTCACTTCCGCTTACAGCTGCTCTTGCATTTTTTGTAAGGGTGGTACTTGGAAATGTACTTATAAGCTCACTTCTTATTATTCTAATACCGGCAGGAACAGTAATGCTTGTGATAAAGGATAAATGTAATCTGTCAGTAGTTGGATACCTTATGATAATGATGAGATTTTCGTGGGCTAGGAAGTATTATCCCTATAAGGGGGAAAAATGGGTAATCTAAGCTTAACTCCCATAGGGTTGGTAATCTTCCTGCTATACATTATACTTTCAGTAAAGGCATCCATATATGACATTAAATACAGACTGGTGAAGAATGAAACCTACATCAGTCTGATTTTTTTGTCAGTATCTAATATCATAAGAATGATAGTTGAAACAGAAGAAATAGACTGGTTTATATGTTTTATCAGATTTTTAACATATTCAATGTTAATTATGTCGGTGGCAGTTGTAATTATTATATTTGTGATAGTAACAAACGCTATGGGCGGAGGAGATGTAAAATACATCTTCTGCAGCATGCTTTTTTTAGTACCGGAAAGAGAAGTGAGCGTTCTTATTTTATGGTTTTTGATTATGTTCACACTAATGCTTATATACGGTATTGTCGTACAGTATACGAAGCCGGATAAAAGAAAAAATGGAATACCGATGATACCTTTTATATCCGGTGCTGGGATAATAATGGTAATCATATCAGATTTTATATTAAAGTTATAACGGAGGAATTGATGAAAAAGACAAAAAATCATGCACTAATTGGGATAATATCAATCATAATAGGGCTTCTTACTGCCTTCGTGCTCACGCCGCTTTATGGCGGAATTCTTGAAAAGCAGGAAGAAGTCGTGAGGGTAAAGGAAAAAATAACAGAAGGTGAACTTATTACAGCGGATAAGCTTGAAACCGTAAATGTTGGAGCATACGGATTAAGTCCTGACGTAGTAAAGAGTATTGATGGCATAACAGGGAAATATGCGAAGACTGATTTTTATAAGGGCAGCTATATAACAGGTGAAGGTCTTTCAGATGTGGCACTTGAAGAAGACACATATCTTAATGATATACCTGAAGATAAATATGCAATATCCATAACAATACAGTCATTTGCAGCAGGGCTTTCATCAAAGCTTCTTAAAGGGGATATCGTTACCATAATAACCAAAAAAGGTGAAGGTGATGAAGCTGTGACAGAGATACCAAGGGAACTGACTTATGTTGAAGTTTTAAGTACCACAGAGGAAGATGGTGAGGATAAGGAAAATAATGGGAAAGAAGTAAAAAAGGAAGATGATACTAAAGCGAAGAAAAAGCTTGCAACAATAACCTTGCTTGTTAACAGCTTACAAGCAGAAGAACTTGCTTCTTTTGAAAATCAAAGAGGTATACATGTAGCATTAAAATGTAGAAATAATGAGAAGTTAAAAAAAGAACTGCTTGATGAACAGGATAAAATATTTAAGGAAATGGAAGAAAGTGCAGACGGAACGGATAAAAATACTGACATAGAATCTGCCGGAGAGCAGTCAGGTGAAATTAAAAAAGAAGTAGATAAAAAAAATAAATAGGAAGTGGAGGCATTACAGATATGTTGATAAGCGTATGGGGAAGCCAGAATGCCGGCAAATCACTTTTTTCAACGGTTATGGGCAGGATACTTGCAGAAGCAGGTAAGCGTACACTCATAGTATATGCAGGATTACAGAGCAATGATACTCCCTGTTTTTATCCTGATGAGAAAGAAATGACATCTATGGGTAACCTATGGCAGACGGATCCAGAAGATGATGAAATGCTTGCATTTATGATGGCAACAGATAATGACAATCTTGCCTACCTGTCATATTCACCAGGAGAAAGTATATATTCATATCCTGTATTTACTAAATATAATATAGTAAATGTATTTTCGAGACTTTCTACATTTTTTGAATATATAATTGTGGATTGTTCATCAGACCTAAATGGAGGAGTAATAACCCTTACAGCACTTGAAATGAGCGACAGGGTAATAAGGCTTATGGGAGCTTCAGGAAAAGCATGGTTATATTTTAATGCCAACCTTTCCATAATATCAGACAGCAGGTTCAACCTTGATGACCATATATGTGTACTTTCTGATATAAAGCCTGCCGAACCATCGGAAATATATGAGAAAAGTTATGAGAATATAGCATACAGGTTGTATCATGATGACAAAATATATATGGCATATCTTGAGGGAAGACTTCTTAAAGATACAGGTTCGGCTTATGAAGATACGGTAAAAAGAATTATATCTGAAAATATATGTGAAGATATAAAGGTTAAAGGCAAAAAACAGAAAAAGAACAGGCAGGTAAGGAAGTCTGACGGAGACAAGGAAGTCAAGAAAAAGAAAAAGGGAATATTTAGGGGGAAGGAGGAAGATTCAGATGGAAGATATGATGAATGATGAACAGCCGACTGTAGCAAAAAGTAACGAAAGCCCAGGAAGCGAAGTTAAAGAAAAAGAAAATATAGAACATCATAAAAATGACGGACTTAAGAGCATGGACTTTGAGACATTATATAATTCGATTCAGAAACATGTGAGTAGTCATTTTGCAGGACTTCTTGGTGGAAAAGCAGATGATTCGGTAGTAAAGGAACAGCTCATAAATATAATAACAAGGTATATAAAGGATGGGAAAATAAAGGTAGAAGGCTACAGCCTTACGGGACTTGTTGAAAAGCTGTATCAGGAAATGGCGGAACTTTCTATCCTTACTCCGCTTCTTGACATACACAGGACAGACATCGAAGAAATCAATATAAACAGGTGGGATGATATAAAAGTACACTATGACAATGGTGAAATAATAAGTTATCCGGAAACGTTTAGGAGTCCTGAGCATGCTCTTGATGTTATGAAAAGGATGTTAAAAAAAGAAAGCAGCCTGATACTTGATAAGTCAAGACCTATAGTAAGAGGACATCTTCATAACAGAATAAGACTTACTATACTTGGAGATGGGGTAATAGATAAGGGAATAGGAACAAGTGCTTCACTTCGTATAATTAACCCAAAGCAGTTTAAAGGCGATGATTTTGTTAAAAGAGGCACAGCAACGAAAGAAATGCTTGAAGTACTTTCTCTGCTTACGAGGTACGGTGTTTCAATCTGCATTACCGGCGAGACGGGAAGCGGTAAAACTACGCTTCTTATGTATCTTGCAGGAAATATAGACAACAATAAGCGTATATTCTGTATAGAAGAAGATGTAAGGGAGTTTGACCTTACAAAAAGAGATGATAAAGGCAGGGTAATAAATAATGTGGTGCATACACATACAAGAAAAAGTGGAGATGACAGGCAGAGCATTGATCAGGATAAGTTACTTGAGACAGCACTTACAATGAATCCTGATGTAATAGTTGTATCAGAAATGAAGGGAAAGGAAGCTAACGCAGCACAGGAAGCAAGCAGGACAGCACACTCAGTACTTACTACCACACATGCCGGAAGCTGTAGAGCAACATATAAAAGAATGGTTACATTATGCAAAAAAGCCATATCAATGGATGAAAAGGAACTACTTGAACTTGTTAAAGAAGCCTTCCCTATAGTTGTTTTCATACAGAAAGATGATGATAACATAAGAAGGGTAAAGGAGATAACAGAATGTTTCCTTGATGAAAATGATAACTATCAGATTAATACACTTTACCGGCATGTTGTAGAAAGTAATGAAGAAATAAGCGGTAAAATAGTAATAAAGGGATACTATGAAAAAGTAAATGGTATAAGTAAGCAGCTTCAGGAGAGACTAATAAATAAAAACATAACAAATGAGCTTTTAAGCAGGCTTACCTGACAGGCGGTGAGGAGAAAAGATGAATTTAATATTGGAACTGGCAGTATTTTTTCTAGTGGTTTATGGTCTTTTCAGACTGTTTGGAGTAGAAATTACAGGCATGAGAAAGGAAATAACAGGCATATTTGCACGACAGGAGTACACTCTTAAAAGAAAGATACTGATTGCCAAAGGAAAGAAAAAGGAAAATAAGTTCATAAGGCTTATAAATGATACAAAGAAACTTCTGATACTTACCAACAGGTATGAAAAGTTTGAAATAATTTGTTTTAGTGCAGTGGCTGGAAGTGCAGGAGGTGTTGTGTTTTCTTTTGCAATAGGAAATCCATATCTTGCAATCCCCCTTTCGATATCCGTACTTGTTGCTCCATTTATATATGTAAAATTCAGTTCAGGCAGGATTGAAAAAAAGATAAGCGAGGAGCTGGAGACTGCACTTTCAATCATAACAAACAGTTACATAAGAAGTGAAAACATAATACTTGCCGTAGAGGAAAACATAAACTATATAAATGAGCCGGTAAAGGGAATATTTCAGAGTTTCCTAAATGAATGTAATTATATAAATCCTGATATTAAAAGCAATCTTGCAACGCTAAGGGGAAGGCTTTCGGATCCTGTATTTGTGGAATACTGCAATGCACTTATACAATGTCAGAATGATATTACTTTAAAATCAACCCTTTATGGAATAGTAAAGAAACTTTCAAATATAAGGATTGTTACTGCAAGGCTTGACGGACTTATATATGCCCCGGTAAAGGAATTTTTTATGATGGTGACCATATACCTTGTAAACCTTCCTGCGTTCTACCTACTAAACAAGGAATGGTACAGAATAGTAACAGATACTACCACAGGACATATAATGGTTGCCACTTCAGCAGGAATAATAGTCTTTGCAGCACTTAACGTATTAAGACTTACAAGACCTATAACATACAGGAGGTAGCAAAAGTGTATGTAATCTATTTTTTAGAGATTATTACTGTAATATGCGTAATAACAGGCATATACAGGCTTCTTCTCTTTATAACCGGAAGGGCATCAGGAAAGGCATATAAGACAGCTGCAAAAATTGTAGGAATTAAGGATAAAGAAAGTGCCATTGCAAGACTTGCAGATGATCTTGCAATCAAGCTTTCAAAATACATAAAGCTTGATGATATGAGACAGACAAGGCTCAGGGATATGCTAAGGTATAATGCAGGTAGTATGTCAAGGGAGCCTAAGGTATTTGTGGCAGAGAATATAATAAAGTCAGTACTGATATTTATTCCCGGTATCCTGCTTATGCCATTCCTGCCTATGCTGACATTTGGCTTTGCAGTTCTTGCAGCATTTTCATATTATGCAACAGAAAGTTTACTGTATAAGAATTACCTTAATAAAAAGAGGGAAATAGAGTATGAACTTCCAAGATTCTGCTCAGTAATAGGACAGGAAGTAAAGGCGACAAAAGATGTAATTGGTATACTTGGAAGATATATGCCTACTGCAAACAGGGCGTTAAGAGAAGAATTAAAGGTACTTATAGCAGACATGAATTCAAGCAACTATGAGTCAGCTCTTAAAAGATTTGAGGTAAGACTTGGCATTGATAAAATGGCAGAGATAGTAAGGGGGCTTATAGGAACGGTTAGAGGAGATGATACGGTCACATACTTTGAAATGCTTTCAAGAGACCTTGACCAACTGGAACTCCAAAGGCTTAATGACATAGCTTCAATGCAGCCTAGGAAGGTGGGCAAATACCAGCTTATAGTTCTTGCAGTAATGATAGCAAATTATGTGGTAATAATGATTCTTTACGTAATGGGGCTGGACAGACCATTTTAGAAAGGACATCTGATAATGAGAAATAAGGTTATAAAGTTAATAAAGGATAATAGGGGTGGTACTTATATTGAGCTTAGCTTTGTGGTACTTGTATTTGCGTGGCTTCTTGCAATTGCCGTAGGAATATTCCCTGTATTTGTAAAAATAAAAGCTTTAAATGATTATGCAAGTTTTACAGCAAGAATGATTGCGCTTGAAGGCGGAATAAATGATAAAGTACGGGAAGGAATGGCAAAATACAGGGATACGGAGCAACTTACTACTGTGACAGAAGATTTTAGCGAATGTGAGTTTTATCGGGATAAGGATATACAGTTAAATTCACTTGTATCGGTAAAGGTGAAAGATGAGTACAGGATGAATATAATAGGGGTTCCCTTTAATGTGCCTATTTCAGCAAAGGCACTTTCAAGAAGCGAGGTGTACCATAAGTGATAAACTGCATAAAAGTCATTTTAAGAAGATTTTTAAACAAGGCAGGAAGGAAACTTAGAGAAAATGATGGGAGCGCATATATGAATCTGATGTGGCTTATGTTTGCTATAATGCTGATGGTAGCAGTTTATATTGAGTATAATCGTATAAACCATATACTTAAAACTGTAGATATGGCTTATGAAAGAGCCCTTACAGCCGTTGCAGTAAACAATTATGATGAAATATATGAAAATGTAAGGGAAGAAGAAGCTTACGGTGGAGCTTTTACCGGAGGCAATGAAGGAGAATATGAAGAAGATGAAAAACCGGTATTTTTCGATGACAGTGACTATGGTGACATTGAAGATGAACTTGTAAGTCTTTTAGGACTTACAAAACTCTCTGACAGCGATGTTATATCAAAGATATCGTCAGGAAGTGTGAATGAGTTCTCCCTAAGTGATTTTCATGCTGAAATAAGGCAGGACGGAGCAGATATTGATGGCAAGTACAGGGTTGATGGGAAGTTAAAAGTGAGAGTTCCCATATACTTTATGGGAAAAGAGCTAACAGCCCTAGACCTGGAGGTAAAAAGTAAGGCAACATGGAGAACAAGATGGTAACTATTAATCTAAGTATTCTGTGAAATATCAGGAAGAAGAATGAAAAACTAATAGAATTTTTAAGGAGGACTTTATGAACAGAATAACGCTTATGGGAAGAATTACAGTTACTCCTGAACTTAAAGAAGGAAATGGGACAAAATATTGTAATTTTTCACTTGCAGTAGACAGGGTTAAAAAGAGTGGGAACGAGCCTGTAACAGACTTCTTTAACTGTACTGCATTCGGACAAAGTGCGGAATTTGTTTCGGGATATATGATAAAAGGACAGAGGATACTTGTAAGCGGTTCAGTCCATATAGACAGCTATGTTTCAAAAACAGGAGAAAAGAAGATGGCAGTAAATGTAATTACCGATACAGTTGAAAATGCTGATGCAAGAAGGAATAACAGCAATGAATGAAAATTAATAAGAAAGGAATTTAGTTATGGCGGTATTTGGCAAGATATTATTGCAGTTTGCAAAAAATGCAGCCTTTGATAAACTTACAAAAAAAGACGAAGACGGTAACAGTCCTGTTCTTATAGCTGTAGGAGTGCTTATAGGAAGTATATTTTTAATAGCAGCCTTTTTACAATATGTAGTCGAAAATCCCATAGATGCACTCAGGGCTTATTTTACAGAGGAAGAAATAGTAACGGTTGAGCAGTTCCAAAAATCAGAGCGAAGAACTGATATGACAGTATATCCGGTTCTCCCTCCGGGAATTGATGAAAATATGCTCCTTCCTTTTGGTACTGACAGCGTACTTGCTGACAAATTAATAAAAGAAGCATATAAGCATATAGGTAAGCCTTATGTGTGGGCTGCATTTGGTCCTGACAGGTTTGACTGCTCAGGCTATGTTGCATATTGCCTTAGGACCAGCGGAGTACAGCAGGTACCTGCAAGACCTACTTGCCGAACGCTATGGGCAAATGATATAATAGCTGTAAAAAAAGGAGAAGAAAGACCGGGAGATTTGATATTCTTTGATGGAACACAGCCTACAGTGGCAGGGGCAACCCATATAGGAATATATCTTGGCGGAAATAAGTTTATAGAAGCCAATTCTGATATTGGAGTGACGGTAAGCAATTCAAATTCAGCCTGGGCAATAAAACATTTTTATGGCTTTGGGAGACCAAAAGCACTTGTAAATGCAGCTAAAAAAGAAAAGCCTGTCGAAACAGATAAGAATAAAACTGGGACGGTACAGAAAAAAGGAGCGGGCGGAGAAGGAAATAAGCCAGATATTAAGGATGAAAAGAATAAAAATCCAGATAAGAAGAAAGTAAAAAAGAAAAAAGGCGGAAACAAGAAAAAATAAAGGAATGGATGGTATTAAGATGGAATATGGGACAATAAGGGAAATATGTGAGAAGGAAGTGCTGACAGTGACAGAAACAGCTGAAATGTTGGGACTTACGAGGCAACGCATACATGACTTTATCAAAGATGGTACATACAAGCCTTTTAAATATGTGAAATATGTCGGGGGAAAAGGTGAAATACCTCTTCTCATAAGGTCAGAGATTCTTGATACTGAAAAAAGAAAAATGGAAGAGAAAAGGGACTTTAGGGAAAACTATATCACTACATCTCTTGCAAAGAAGATAATGAAAAAAAGGCTTTCTGAATTCATAGAAGATTTGGATAACTGCATAATAGAGGAATATAATAGTGTTAAGGAAATTCAAGATAACGGAGGATATATAAACCTTAAGGAGTTTATGGATTATGCGAAAATTTATGGAATAAACCTTGATGGATTGATAACAACAGGTACGGTAGAGTATAAGCTTTTAAAAAATGGAATATCTCTCAGGTTGAATGATTTCTTAAATAAGCATAGTATTAAGCCGACTTATGACCTTGTAAGGGACAGAAGGTATGCACTCTTTAATGGTAAAGATATTGAAAACGCAATAAAAGAGGAACTTTTAGGGGAGAAGAGAACATAAGGGGAAGGCATTAAAACAAAGTATTTAGCAGATAAAAATATAATAAAATATTAGCAGAGAAATGCTTAAAATGTTTGTAAATGCAAGGGTTTTGTGGTATAATTAAAATGAAAGATAATATATTGAATCAAATCTGAAGATAAGTGAAAACCAGGTCGATAATACCTTAATTTTACAGAAAGGAAGACAGTTATGAATAAGAAAAATGTAATAATCGGAAGTGCGATACTGGCTGCTACATTTGGCATACTGATTTCAGGTTCATTATACTGGACAAAGTATAATGAGAATAAAAATAAAGTAATGGCAGAGGAGCTTAAGGAAAGGGAAATTGCTAAAGCCCAAGCAACAGCTATGGTTAAGCCGGCAGTTCAGAAAGAAGCAACAGCTTCACACAATCCGGCAATAGCAATTAAGCCCGGTAAAAGCTATACAGCTAAGAAAGCTGAGCTTAAAGAAAAGATAGCCAAGAAAAAGGTTACTGAAAAGAAAAAGAATAAAGCAAAGGCAAAGAAGAATAAAGAGTATGTGGTTGACGGTATAGACTACTCAGGACTTTTTAATAATGACACTAAGAAAGTAAGTGAGGATGACAGATATGCAGCCACCCTTAGTACTGATGAGAGAAAGGCTTATAAGGCTAAGATTAAGAAAAACAAGAAGAAAAAGCTGAAAGCAGACAAGAATACCGTACCTAACAGCTATAAGGAACAGACTCAGGGAAACACTGTTAAGGTTGACAAGGGGGTTGTAAAGGATAAGAACGGCAAGACTGTTAAGAATAAAAAAGCAAAAGCCGACTGGAATGACATAATAAATTCCTGTCTTAAGGATAAAAACGGTAAACTTATAGATAATAGTGAGGAAGCTTCTAATAAGAGATATGCTAAAGAGCATGGACTTACAGTTGAAGAAGTTGAGAAAATGGTAAAGGATGGGTATTTTAATAATGGTGAGAGTCAAACAAGTTTTGGTTCAGTAGGCGATGGCTCACCTGAAGATGATGCAGGAATGGATTTCCAGTAATACTATAATATAGATTTATTAAGACAGATAAAAAAATAAATATGTTAATTAAAGAGAATGGGTAGCCTCATTCTCTTTTTTCGTAAAGAAATGGAGTAAATTTGTAGAGATGAATATAAGAAAGATAATAAAGCCTGTTATATTTCTTTTTTCAGTAACCATACTTATGTTTAGTTTTATGGCTCAAACAAAAGCAGCGGACATAAATCTTGGTTCTCAATCTTCACAAGATATGGGAAAAGGTGGTAAGAAAGGAACTTGGTGGAAAGCTGGAGACTATGGTATAAGGTTTACTGTGGTAAATCGTAAAACTGGAGTAAGGATAGCAAGGAGTATTGACTATTTTAAGTTAAATGATTTTAAAAATAAGGAAGTATGGCATACTGGAGGAGATAATAAGCTAGAATACATATACCTTAAAAATAAGAAATTCTCAGTTGACCATAAACAGCCTTATGCCTCTAAAGATAGCGGGTATGCCTATTTGCGAGGTAATGACCTTTGGAATGTAATAAGCGTAGGTAGTTCAAGGAAAACAAGCCTTAAGGATATAAAGCGTAAGTATCTAAGCAGTGATACTTTCCTTAAAAGGATAGCAAAGGACATGGGAGGAGGTGTTACCCTAGATAAGATAAAGAGTAAGGAAAACACACTTGTATTTGAGCCGATATACTACTTTCACTTAGATGGCAAGTACTATGCACTCACATCTACAGAAATAGCCCTGTATGATGCTGAAGCAAGGATGAAAGGCAAAGGCACCATATATAACGGACATTTTTCCTTCTCACACAAGGCAATTCCCCTTGCAGCCTACCTTAAAAAAGACAGGTATGGAATCGAACCTTACAAGGGAAGTGTAAGGGTTTTTACAAATGCAGAGATAGCCACACAGATGGGTGTAGGAATGCTTGGGGGAAAAGGTGGAGAAAAGAAGATTCCACCTAAACTTAGGGTACCTGATTATACATACAGGGTGGATACTGATGTATATACCTCAGTAATAGTAACAGCAGGCAATGACGCAACACCAGATAATCCAATCCGTGTAAACTTTGACATTCCGGGAGTGGGAAGACTTAATTCAGGAGATGTATATGTGCCCAAAGGAAGAAACCAACTCGTATGGGTAAGGTGGCATACACCCAAAGAGCCTGTAGAGATGGAGATTACAGCAACAGTAACCCATTCGGGGAAAAGTGAAGTGAAGGTTATATCAACAGATATTGAGAAAAAATCTCTGTGGGAACCGCTTAATCCTAAGGCGGATGATAAGAAGCCCATAAATCTTACTGATTTCGATGTGAATTTTAGACCATCAGAGTCAAAAATAACGGATACTGAAAAGAAAGAAGAACAGTCATGGAGTATCTGGGAGACTACATATCATCCTAACGGTGATTTTATAGGTTGGGGAAGTGTAGTGTATAGGGATACCAAAGGAAATATAACCGGAGTAAGTTACTACCCTGAATATGACAATGATGCATATTACAGCTTTGGTAAGCATAAATACAGGACTTCATATGCACCGAATGGAAGCAGTGTGAGATATATAGTAAATGGGAGGATACCTACAAACCCAAAGAAGTTTTCAGTAAAACTAGAAGAAAGTAACATGGATGTACACCCGGCAAGTACTGCTTCAAGGGCAAATCCTGATAAAAACTATGTAAAAAGCGGATATGGAATAGGTGCAGATATCTCCATGAAGATAAAGGGAAGTGGAATAGGAGCTGCTACAGGATTTCAGACTTCAAGATATTTCTTTCCTGAGTTTAATTATAAAAAATACTGGAGATGGGGAGACAGGATTGAACAGACGAACGGATTTCAGGAGCTGACTGATAAATTTACCCTTCCTAAGAACAATTACAGCTACACTGGCTATAAGGGAACCTCAGACGGAAGGTTCCACTTCCTCCCAATATGGTATCCTGATGGGATATATGACATCTATGCTGAAGTAACCGACTGCTGGACTCCTGCAGGAGAACTTAAGACCAATCTTATGGGTGAGATAAGCTGCAGGGGGGCATTATGGGATGACTGGCATATACAGCCGGGAAAATAATCTCAGCAATAAAAAAAACTGAAGGAATCTGATAAGAACAAAGCATTTAATACTAAACGGGAGGACATGTTTATGTTTAATCAACTTAATGTTCAATCAGAGAAGGAAAGACAAATAGCTATCAATCTGTCTGAATCTGATTGTAATTATCTTATTTATCTATGTGGCGAAGTTGGAATAAGTATAGGGAATTTAATTGAAACTTTCTTATGTGATTTGATTAGTAATGAAAAAGCTCAAGGTAGCGATGAAAGCAAACTTGTGAGAAATTGGTTTGACAGATGTGACTTTTCAAGACTGCCAAATAATTATTTATTAAGTCATTTGATTGAGACTGAGTATGATCCGAAAGAATATGTAGAATATTTAGAGCTTATTGAAGAAAGTGAATATGATAAGGAATACTCTGAATTACATCCGGATGAAATAGATAAAGAGGAAGGAGAACTTATTGAAGCTGATATAGAAACTTGGAATGAGAAATTAAATGAAATGAAGGATGGATGGCATCCTGGAAGAATTACTGATATGGTTAAGGAGCATGAAATTATTAAGGAATGGATAAAAAATAAGGAAAACCTTCTTTCTGGGAAGTTATGTAAATAGTAGACAATATAGCAAAAAAATAATCTTTTTAAAGCATATATTGCCATAGAAAAGACATAATTAAGAACTATACTGTAGTTGAGAAATAAGCTCAGGGGTAATGCTTACCTTGTCCCTGTGCAAGGGGTTAGAAATATTGCACCTAGCGAAAAGCATTGCCATTAGGGTTTGTGGCAGACCAAAGCGTGGGGGAAGTGAGCTGTAAACCCAGCCGAAACACGTTAAAAGCCCAATGTAAAAGGAAATTTGATGTTATATCAGATTTCCTTTTATGCATTATATATAAGGAGAAGACATGAAGAGAGTTCAGGAAATATTACAGTGGGGAAAGAGAATTGCAAATATAGATTTATTAATAGAAACAAATGGAATGAAATTTAACGTTAAGATAGACAGAAATGTTTTGCCACATTTGTTGGGATTACATTACACAAATCCTTCAAATGGAGCTATTAATGGTATAAGGCTTTTCAATAAAATCAGAAAAGAAAAACTGACAGATGAGGAAATATACGAAAAAATAAATAATAATAATCCTGAACAGTTAGAAAATGTTAAGAATCGAATATATTATTTTAAAGAGTTCATGTTTAATCTTGATAAAGCCAAAATAGTTGAGATGACCAATCCTCAGACTAAGATAAAAAGTCATCACTTAATTTTACAAAGTGTTGATGAAAAATATCTTCAGCTTGGGATAGCAAAAGGAGATATTTCGGATTACTTTGAAACATTTTTGGTCAGAAAAAATGATGATTATTTTCATGAAACTACAGTAAGTGAAGAAGTAACCGGAATATACCGGTATGATGAAGAATGTAACCTGATACCATTTTCATTTGATCCGGTAAAGGCTGAAAAGCTCGAGAAAGAATATAATGAGCAGAAGGATAAAGAAAATGAACAAACAGATGGTATTGAAATAGAAGACTTACTTAGTATTAACGGTATAGATGAAGATGAATGGGATGTTGAAATTTAATATAAAAGAGCTGTAAATTCAAGGGATAACGGATAAAATTGTTATCCCTTTTGTCATAAAAAGGATAAATATAAAAACCGGAAAGGAGTTTTTTATGTACGATGAGAACATGCTTATTGATTTAGGAGGGGAAAATTATGGGGAGCAGATTATAAGGACGGTATCAGAGCCTGATTCTTATTTTCCCGAAAGCCTTACACTATATGATGATATAGTTTCAGCAAATATTGTGGCTACTGATGATTATGGTTACAGACCGGATGAATATGAAATATCAGTACCGGCATTGGGATATGCTTTTATCCACGCACCTTATAACATTGAGATTTCAGGCGGAGGAACAATGATACTGTATAATCCGCCAAGACTTCTGAAGATAAGCCTGAAAAATGGAGATGTTCATTACTTCCCATTTTCCGGAGCAGACAGAGAAGATACAAAAACCAGCTATGAAAAAGAAGTAGCTGACCTCTTTGATGATAAGTATAAGGACATTAAAATCCTAAGGGAAGCAGCAAAGGCAATGAAGCTGATAGAAGGACTTTCAGAGGATGTTGAGGAGTATGAGTATGATAAGCTTGGCAGAATTAATCTGCATTTTGAACAGGGAAATGGCTTTATTGACTACCTTGACCAAATAGCATACGCAAATCAGATAAGATATTACTTTTTTGAAGACATTCCGATTGATTTTTTTCCTGCAAGTCCTGAAGGTGACAGAATACCGGAATTTGAAAAAGAAGGTGAAACAAGAATTAAATCATTTATGAATGCAATGAAATGGCTGGCGGAAAGCAACAGAAAGAGGTTTATTAAAAGGACGACTGAATTTATCAAGTATGTTTCAGAAGAAGATAAGGCTGAAGATAACCTTTGATTTTAACAAACCGCTTTTTAATTGCAATAAATATATAAATTTAATATGAGAAAACAAGTAAAGGCTGTTACATAAGTGATAGTCTTTACTTGTTTTAAAACAATATTTAGCTTAAAGGGGTGGATAAGAAGATGGGCATTAAATACGAAAAAGATCCTCAAGCCTATTATGAAGAAATAATAGGTGGGCTGATGGAAGTGATGAATGAAGCATACAGAAATTTTTTCAGGCTGGAGAGCCTAAATGGGTTTCTTGATGTTGCGAAAAAGGCAGACAGTCTTTCGTTTTCAAACCAGCTTATACTGTGGCAAAAAAAGATAAATTTTACCAGGTTTGAAACATATACAAAATGGCAGGCTCTTGGCAGACAGGTCAGGTATGGTTCAAAGTCAACAAAATTTCTTATGGGAAATTACAGAAAACCTCGGGTGATATACATGTTTGACAGGTCTGTAACATCAGGCAGAGAAAACAAAGATGAAAAACATATAGCTGAGCATAAAAATGAGATTCTTCAATACATGAAAAGTTATCCATTAACTGGCAATACAATAAATGAAAATATCTATAAAGGTTTTGACATAGCAAGGGCTTACAGAGAAGGACTGGGACAGGACATTGAAGAAAGTATGTTTGATGAACTGGAAACATTGGTAAGAAATGCTGCATTGACAGATAATGAATTCTATCACAGCTATAAATCAAGACAGGTACAGAAAGAAGAAATCCTTAATGCCATAAAGAAAATAAGCTCTATCCTTATTGCTTCAAAGCTTGGTGAAGATGTGGACAGCATTTATGGAAAGGATGGCATAAAGGAGATTTTCAGAGTTCTTAATAACAGTACAAGGCTTTTCGCAGCCTGGACACATGCTTTAGAACTTACGGACGGCTTTATCAGAGAAATGGAAGAGAGATTTGAAAAAGAAGCTGAGCCCAAAACAGGCAGGTTTCAGGATAAAGCCATAGAAAAAAGCAAAGGTTCTGAAAAAGAAATAACTAAAGAAGCTGAACCATCTAAAAAGATTGGGAATAATGAGGATATTGTATTGCTAAGCATTAAAGATTATGACCTTGAAGGACTCCCGGTAATATATCAGAACGAAGAATATAAAATATCAGGAAACGTATACAGCCCTAATTCCTTTACAGGAAGTATAATGAGGCTTTCATCGGTTAATGAAGGCTCTGCTTCACTTACCAAGTATTATAGTGATGTGCACCCTGTTGCAGAGCTTTATGCAAGGAAGATAGACCTTGAAAAGTTTAGACAATCTATAGCTGAAGAAGAAAAGCTTCAGCATGAAAAACAGCCATTACCGGAAGAAGAAATACAGGCTGAATATACCAAAAAAGAAAACTTACAAGAAGATGATACTGAAAAAGAAACTGTTGAACCTACAAAATTCATAATTCCAGGCAATACCGGCGAAGGACAGATTGTATTTAATATAGAAAATGCCATAGAAAGCATAGAGCCTGTAACAGACGTTAAACCTATTGTAAAGGCAGACAATATAAGCAACTATAAAATAACAGCAGATACGCTTCCTGAAACGCTTGAACCAAGTAAACGGCTTGTAAACAATGTTGATGCAATAATCATGTTAAAGAGCATTGAAGAAGGAGAAAGAGAACTTAATACCGAAGCACAGGTGGTACTTGCAAAGTATGTAGGCTGGGGTGGTCTTGCTGATGTATTTGATGAGACTAAATTGGGACAATGGGAAGCTGTACGAAACTTTTTGAAAGAAAACCTCACGCAGCATGAATATGAAGCTGCAAGACAGTCAACACTTACAGGATTTTACACACCCAAACCGGTAATAGATGGCATGTATAAGATACTTTCGGGTATGGGCTTAAGAAAAGGAAATGTACTTGAGCCTTCTATGGGTATTGGCAATTTTATAGGAAATCTTCCTAATGAAATGCAGGGTGTTAAGTTTTACGGAGTTGAGCAAGACAGCATAAGTGGAAGGATTGCGAAACTTCTTTATCCGGAGAGTAATATACAGATTAAGGGCTTTGAAGAAACCACATTCTCAAACAACTTCTTTGATGCTTCAATAGGAAATGTGCCATTTGGAGATTTTAAGCTAAATGACAGAGACTATGACAGGAATAATTTTCTTATACATGATTACTTTTTTGCAAAATCCATAGACAAGGTAAGAAATGGCGGAATAATAGCATTTATCACTTCATCCGGAACTATGGATAAAAAGGATGAAAGCGTAAGAAAGTATATTGCTGCAAGAGCAGAGTTTTTAGGTGCAATAAGACTTCCAAACAACACTTTTAAGGGGATGGCAGGAACAGAGGTAACATCTGACATTATCTTCTTTAAAAAGAGGGACAGCGTAATGGAGCGAGATGAGGACTGGATACATCTCTCAAGTGATGATAAAGGGCTTACTTATAATAAATACTTTGTAGATAACCCTGAAATGGTAATTGGAACTATGGAAGAAGTATCCGGAAGGTTTGGCAATACGATTACCTGTTCTCCTGTTCTTTCTACAGTATCCGGTGAAATGAGTGGAAAGAGCCTTGGGAAGAGGATTGAAATCATCGGGGAGAAGATATCCGGAAAAACAAGGTATGAAGAAGCAGAGATACTGAAAGAAGAAAAAGAAGCAATTCCTGCAACTGATGATGTCAGAAACTTTTCATATACTGTAATTGATGGAGAAGTTTATTACAGGGAAAATTCACTTTTTATGAAAAACTGGATGTGGAAAGCTGTGACAGAAACCGATGAGAAAGGCAAGGAACATACCATACACGTAAGAAGGGAGCCTGTGAAAAGTGAAAAAGAAAAAGTCATAGCATATATAGGTGTAAGAAATGCCCTTGATGATGTAATAAAATCCCAGAAGGAAAACGTAAGTGATGAAGCTGTAAAAGCGGCTCAAGACAGGTTAAATGAAGTCTATGATACATTTTCAAAAAAATATGGTTTTATAAATGGACAGGGGAATACAAGACTGTTCAGGCAGGATGCTGCCTTCCCGCTTGTATCATCAGCAGAGGTGCTTGATGAAGACAGGAAGTTTGTGTCAAAGGGCGATATATTTACAAAAAGAACAATAGCAGTAGCAAAGCCTATAGAGCATGTGGACACATCACCTGAAGCTCTTGTTCTTTCGGTGTCACAGAAGGGTAAAATTGATTTTTCCTATATGGAAAGGCTTACGGGAAAGGACAGGAAGACTCTTATAGAAGAATTGAAGGGAGAAATATTCCTTAATCTTACAGACATGCAGAAACGATATGAAACAGTATCGTTAATGCCTGAAAACGGAGCCCTTCCATTTATAAATGCAGCTGTTACTGACATCCCTAAGTATGAATATGTGACAAAAGACGAGTATCTCTCCGGGAATATAAGGGAAAAGACAGGTATTGTTGACAGCTATATTTCAAAATTGAAGTATACTGAAAGTATGTCTGCAGAAAGAATAACCGAACAGGAAAAGGAAGTCTTAAAAAATGAGGTCAGATTATTAGAATATCAGAGAGCAGAGCTTATGAAGGCAATGCCAAAAGAACTTATTGCCTCTGAAATAAATGTAAAGCTTGGAACTGCATGGATACCGGCAGAGGATATAAATGACTTTGTATTCAAAACATTAAAACCTTCAGCATGGGTACAGCCTGATATAAAGGTAAGGTTTTCAGAAGAAACAGGTGCATGGAATATTGAAGGGAAGAGTGCGGACAAAGGAAATACCCTTGCTGAAATGGCATTTGGAACCGGTAGAGTAAATGCCTATAAGATTATTGAAAATGCCTTAAACCTTAAGGACACAAAGGTATATGACAGAAAGAAAGGTCCTGATGGTGAGGAAGTTTCGGTATTGAATAAGAAAGAAACAATGCTTGCAGGACAGAAACAGGAGCTTCTTAACAATGAATTCAAGAACTGGATATTTAATGACAGGGACAGGAGAGAGAGGCTTGTAAAGCTTTACAATGAGCGTTTTAACTCAGTACGTAACAGGGAATATGACGGAAGCAGCCTTACATTTGAAGGAATGAATGCTTCTATAGAGCTAAAGCCACATCAGAAAAATGCGGTTGCAAGAATACTATATGGAGGAAACACCCTGCTTGCACATGTGGTAGGAGCAGGAAAAACCTTTGAGATGGTAGCCGCTGCAATGGAAAGTAAAAGACTTGGATTATGTACTAAATCACTTATTGTTGTACCTAACCATATAACAGGACAGATAGGAAGCGAATTTATGCAGCTTTATCCTGGAGCAAACATAATGGTTGCAGACAAAAAAGACTTTGAGATGAGGAACAGGAAACGCTTTCTGGGAAGAATTGCAACAGGGGAGTATGATGCAGTGATAATCGGGCATACGCAGTTTGAAAAAATTCCAATGTCAAAGGAATATCAGGAAAAACACATAAAGAGTCAGATACAGGGAATAATAAAAAGCATTGAAGACTATAAGTATAACATAAATCAGAAATTCAGTGTAAAGGAGCTTGAAAAGACAAAAAAGAAGCTTGAGACAAGGCTTGAGAAATTAAACAGTACATTTAATAAGGATTATGTAGCGATATTTGAGGAACTTGGAGTGGACAGGCTGTTCATTGATGAGGCACATGAATTTAAGAATCTTTATCTTTATACCAAAATGCAGAATGTTGCAGGAATAGGTACATCAGAGGCACTTAAATCATCAGACATGTTTATGAAGTGCAGATATATGGATGAGCTTACAGGTGGAAAGGGTGTAGTTTTTGCAACAGGAACACCGGTTTCAAACTCGATGACAGAACTTTATACCATGCAGCGTTATCTCCAGTATGACAACCTCAGGAAAAGCGGATTACTAAACTTTGACAGTTGGGCTTCAACCTTTGGGGAAACTACAACAGATTTTGAGCTTTCTCCTGAGGGAATAGGATACAGGGTAAAGACAAGGTTTTCAAAGTTCTTCAATCTGCCTGAACTTATGACGATGTTTAAGGAAACGGCAGACATACAGACTGCAGATATGCTTAGTCTTCCTAAACCTGAGGCACATTATGAGGTTATTAAAACAAAGCCTACACCTGAACAGAAAGAGATACTAAAAGCACTTTCTGACAGGGCTGATAATGTAAGAGGGGGAGATATAGATCCTAAAATAGATAATATGTTAAGGATTACTAATGACGGCAGAAAACTTGCACTTGACCAGAGGCTGATTAATCCAATGCTTCCTGATAATCCTGACAGTAAGGTAAATATGTGTGTAAGAAAGATTTTTGAAATATGGGAGAATACAAGGGAAAAGAAGTTAGCGCAGCTTGTCTTTTCTGATATGTCAACACCTAATGGAAAATCTAAATTTAACATATATGATGACATAAGAAAGAAACTTGTGACACTTGGAGTACCTGATAAAGAGATAGCATTTATCCATGATGCAGGAAACGACATACAGAAAGAAAAAGTATTTTCAAAGGTAAGAACAGGAGAAGTCCGCATACTTATGGGTTCAACACATAAGATGGGTGCCGGAACAAATGTACAGAATAAACTGATTGCACTCCATGACCTTGATGTACCCTGGAGACCTTCAGATCTTGAACAGAGGGCAGGAAGAATAGTACGACAGGGCAACGAGAACTCTGATGTATATATTTACAGGTATGTTACTGAAAATACTTTTGATGCCTACCTTTGGCAGACAATAGAAAATAAACAGAAATTCATATCACAGATAATGACAAGCAAAACACCTGTAAGAGCCGTTGAAGATGTGGATGAGAGTTCACTAAGTTACGCAGAAATTAAAGCGCTTGCAACAGGAAATCCTATGATTAAGGAGAAAATGGACTTAGACAATGAAGTTACAAAACTTAAGATGCTTGAGGCAGATTACAGGGCTAATCGTTACAGGCTGGAGGAACAGCTTACAAAAGAATATCCGGGAGAAATAGAAAGAACAGAAAAACTTATAACTGCTGTGAAAGAAGATATTGCAGATATAGAGTACAGAAAGGAGGATGGTGACAAGTTTACTTTTATCATATTAAATGGTGAAAAAATAGAGGATAAGAAAACAGCAGGTGAAAAATTATTAGAAACCATTAAAAATATCCCAATTTATGAAAGAAAAGAAATAGGAAATTACAGAAATTTTGTACTAGAAGCAGGATACAGTTTTATGAGGAATGAATATACTTTTACGCTGAAAGGTAAGGCATTACACAAAGGTGCATTTGGAAACAGTTCAGATGGAAATATTACAAGACTTGACAACGTTATTGATAAAATTCCTGAAAGCCTTAAGAAGCTTAGTGAAAAACTGGAAACAGCAAAAGAACAGCTTGTTTTGGCTAAAGCTGAGTTTGATAAGCCTTTCCATAAAGCAGAGGAACTTAAGGAAAAGTCAACAAGGCTGGCAGAACTTAACAGTATTCTTGAGATGGGAGATGAGATTAAAAAAAGTGGATATCACATATCAGACAGGCTTGCAGAGAAGATTGTAAGGTTTATGGAGAATTATGACAGTTCTTTTGAATACAGCAAGGATATAAAAGGACATTCTAATAGAGGAGAGTATATACAGACTGTAAAAGAAGATTTCCTTAATGGAAATGATGAAAAATACAGCATTAAAATGGATAAACTCAAGAATGAGACTTCATCTGCACTAAAAGAAGCCACTAATATTGAAACAGAGCTTCATATGTATAAAGAACCGGGAAATATAAGTGAAGCTACCAGTAATTCAAGAGAAACTTGCATAGACTTAGAAAGATAAATATAAGAAAGTCCAAAAGATTACTGGTTTAACAAGCAGTAGTCTTTTGTTTATGTCGGATAACGAATGATGAAGTGGCAATAAGAAACTATTGGTTAAGAAATTGCAATGTAATAAAAATAAGTTGTATTTTATGGAAAAGAGGGAAAAGATATGGAAGGAAATTTACCTGATAAAAGAGCATTTGCAAGGTGGTATATTGAAAAAAGCTTGTTTTTAAAGGACAAAGATATGATTTTTCTTTCAGTATCCCATAAAGAGTTGGACAAAGTAAAAGAGATATTTGCAGACTTTAAGTTTGAAGATGGTAAATCTTTTATGGAAAGCAGCTCCTTTTTTGATACTGAAAAAGAAAATATATTAATGAAGTTCTCTACAGATGTATCGAAAGAGGAGTATAGGGTAGAAGTTACTACAGAATATATCGATAAAAGAAATGTAAATGAAGTAGAGGATATAATAGAAGATATAGACTGGCACTATGAAAATGGAAGTGCAATTAAAGAGTTTGAAAAATCCTTTGATGAATCGACAACAGGTATAAAAGTAGGTGATACCATTAAATATAATGGTGAGCTTTATAAGGCTGCCTGGATGGTTGATGATATTGTGAGCAGTACAGGGCGGATTGGTCTTATATCAGAAGAACAAGGTAAACCGCAGCAAGTTGTAAGATTTATTGGAAGCTATAATCTTTTTGATAAGATTGAAAAAGTCCAGGATAAAACAATAGAAGTCCCAAGAAATATAAGTATTTCATTAGCTAAAGATATAGTTGATTTTATGGAAAATTATGATAGGGCATTTGGATATATGGATGATATAAAGGGAAAGTCTAACAAGGAGGAGTGGATACAGACGGTTAAAGATGCTTTTCTGCAAGGCGAAGGCAAGGCTTATGTGGAAACTGTATCAAGACTTAAGGAAGAAACCACAAGGGCAATGAAACAGGCAATAAGGATTGAAACAGAACTTATGAAGTGTAATGAAGGACAGGAGCAGGTATTAGTTATTGAAAAAACTGAGGAAGTTTTTGAAAGATAGAACATAAGAATAAAAAATATTTAAGGAGAATGGCATGGAAAGACTGATAGTACCAATTATAAGTACAGTAGTATTAATTCTCATAGGGATAGCAGGTTATATCATATTTACAAAAATAACTGCAAAGGAAAAGGAAAAGGCAAAAGCAGAGGACAGAGGCGAAAGCTCACAAGACTTTACAAATGTGCTTGATATAGATGCTGATAATGAAATATTATATACAGCTGACGGAAACATACTAAGCATTATAAGGATAGAACCTGTATCACTTGATCTTATGTCTGATGCTGAAAAGAAGGCTACCGCCGAAGCAATTACAGCTGCATTAGGCAAATATGATGGAACTTGGAAATTTATAGCAGTAAGTCGCCCGGTAGACATTAAACCTCTTATTGATAAATATAACAATATGTATACACAGGCTGACAGCGATATAAAAAAGAAACTGCTTAGGAATGCAGCAAGGACAATGGAAGGACTCTCTCTTGGCGGAGAGGTAACGGAAAGGCAGTTTTATTTCATTCTATGGAGCAGGTATAAAGATAATTCATCAATTGGAAATTTCTTAAAGAAAAGAGGACTTTTTGTAAGTTCAATGAATGAAGCAAAAGCACAGGTTACTGTTATTGGAAAATCTGAAATGATAAGGGTTTTTAATCTTTATTTTAACCCATCATCACTAAGCTATGAGGATTATGAAACAGAAGAGCATAAAGTAGCATTTTTAAAGGCATAAGGAGAAAAAAATGGAAAAAAACAGGGCATTGCTTGATGTAATAGCGCCAATGAATGTAAAAATCAAAAAAGACAGTCTGATACTGGGTGAGAACAATGCACAGTGCTTTGGAGTAATAAGCTATCCCCAGTCAGCAAAATATGGCTGGCTGTCTGAAATTACAAATATACCGGGAACAGTTGCTTCGATAAGTTTTGAAACGGTAAACTCCGGAGAATTTCTGGAACATCTTAATAAAAACATATCAGTATATGCCTCTGAGGCAAGGGATGCAAAAAATGAGCTTGAAAGGCTCAGGGCAGAACAGGCAGAAAAAAGCGGAAAACAGTTGCTTAAAAGAATTGATATAGGAGGAGAACAGGTAGGACTTGTAAGTACAGCCATTATGAGTGTTGCAGGAGATAATGAGACAATTGGTAAAATATCAAGAAGGCAGAAAAGTGCAGCAAGCCTTATTAAATGCAAGGAAAGACTGCTTTCATTCAGGCAGCTTGATGCATTTTCGCAAATAAGTCCAACATCAGGAAAAAATAAAAACATATCTTCAATGATTGACAGGGTTATGCCATTATCATCTGTTGTATATGGATTTCCGCATTCCCATGGAGGCTATACCGATGATGACGGTTACTACCTTGGAATGGATGGAGCAGGCGGTCTTGTGATACTTGATACATGGAAAAGGTCAGGAGACAGGACAAATTCAAATATGGTAGTATTGGGAATTAATGGAACGGGGAAATCGACAGCAGTTAAGCACATCATATTAAATGAGTTTATGCTTGGAAAAAGAATAATAATCATAGATCCCGAACGGGAGTATAAGGATATGTGCAAAGCCTGTGGCGGTGACTGGATAAATGCAGCCGGAGGAAAAGGAAAGATTAATCCTTTACAGATAAAGGTTTCATCAAAAGATACTCAGGATGATGACAGTTATGAAGATAATGAAGAAGATACTGAAGAAGAAAAATTAAGCGAGCTGGCAATACACTTGAAAAATCTTGAAGTATTCTTCAGTCTTTACATAAACAGCCTGACTGATACAAAACTTGCAATTATAAAGAGGAGCTTAATAGAATTGTATAAAATATTTAATATAGACTGGGATACGGATAACAGTAAGCTAAAAGCCGAAGACTACCCTATAATGGAAGATTTATATAATTATATACTGTCAGAAGCTGAAAGGATGAAAGATGAAGGTGATGACCAGTTTAAGGAATATGAAGATATTGCAAGGCTATTTGAAGATGTGGCAAAGGGTGGTGATAGCTTTCTTTGGAACGGACACACCACATTAAATTCGGATGCTCAGTTTGTGGTACTTGATACAAAAGACCTTCAGGACAGCTCTGAAAGGATAAAGGGTACAGAATACTATCTTCTTTCAACTTGGATGTGGGCTGAAATGAGTAGAGACAGGACAGAAAAGGTTGTAGGTGTATTTGATGAAGCATATCTTCTTATTGATAAAAGAGTGCCACAGACGCTTGCCTTCTTAAGGAATGCCAGTAAAAGATGCAGGAAGTATGAAGGCTCAATGATAATAATAAGTCATTCTGTGGTTGATTTTCTAGATGAAAGTGTGAAAATGTATGGACAGGCACTCCTTGACCTTCCAACATATAAATTTATATTCGGGTGTGATGGCGAAAACCTTAAACAGACTAAACAGTTATATAACCTGAATGATTCAGAAGAAGAACTTCTGCTATCAAAGAATAGAGGACATGCATTATTCTTCGCAGGGAGTAAGCGCATGCACCTTAATTTTAAAATTCCTGAATATGAAAAGGAGTATATGGGAAATGCCGGTGGAAGATAATATAAAGCAAAACAGTACTAAAACTTCAAATATTGCGGCTAGGGAATACGGGGGGTGATTATAGTGAATATAGTAAACTGCTACAACAAAAACAATGATTATTACATAGACTTCAGACAGCTGCTTGAAGAAGATGAATTTGCTTATTATGATGAAAAACTAAAAGATAAGGATATAACCTTTACGGATATGGCAAAGGAGCCTTCATCGGTAAATGAGATAATATCAAGGACTGTACATAACTATGTTATAAATCCTGATGATTTGAAATATTTGATATTAGACAAAACAGTAATCCTTGATGCAACATCAGATAATCTCATAAGGCTAAAAAATGCAATTAAAGAATATGCCAGGCATTTTAATAATATGATTATTATGGAGCAGGGAGGTGACCCGGTTGGAGAACTTAAGAGAGAAGCCGGAAATGGAAGAAATTTTTATCTTTTCACCGAGTCAGACAGGAATAAGCTGATAAGGGAAGTACTTGATAAGATTATTGAACTTGAGGATAATCCAGATGGCAAAATTCAAAAACAGGCAAAAGTTAATATACCCAAGTTAAAGGACCGACAAGAAACTAGAGATGATCTGGAAAAAGTTAAGGATGATATTTTTAATAATTCTTCTGAGGAAAAAGAAATCGAAGAAGCGGTAATGCCTTATGAATATAATCAGGCTGAAGAAGACACCAATATAGAAGAAAGCCATTTGGAAGCAGCTGATTATATTCCGGATGAAGAAAGTATTCATAAAGAGCCTAAAAAGAAGCTTACTGAGAAATTTGTTAATGGATTAAAGGGAAAAACAAAAAAAGAAACTGAAAAGAAAAATAAGAAAGAGAAAAGTAAAGAAAATGTGAAGCCTGAAAAGAGTCCGGAAGCAAACATAAAATTTCCCCAAACATCTGTAAAGCCAGTAAAAATAGTAGATACATCACAGGATGTAAGGATAAATAGACAGGAAGAAGTTACTGTAAAGGAAATATTAAGGCGGGGTACTGTTACCAATAATATGGATAAATCTACACTTTATACAGTTAACAATGAACCGGTAAGAAATAGATTTACAGAGGAAAGGCTAAGTCAGGCAGTAAAGATGGAACACCTGCTTGAAAAAAGTAAGGTGTGGAACAGCATAGATAATGTAATAATTATGAGAGGGCTGTATGGCAATATATCAGCCACATATCTTTCGTTAGTTATTGCAAATATTCTTCAAAGTAATAATGCAAGCGTTGCCTACATAAATGATTCGCATTATGACTTTTTATATACTGTACAAAACTATGGACTTAAAAAGACCGGGAATTTTTATGTCAGGGATAACATAGTGTTTATGGAAAACTTTATGGCAATTCCTGATGTGAATTTTTATATAATAGACAGTAAGGAAGCATATTATGGAAAAAAGGAAGCACTTCTAGCAAATGGCTTTACACCTTTTTATTTTGCGGTGGCAAATGGTGATGCCAAAGGGATAAGTTTCCTTAAAAATGAAGAAGGCATGCTGAAGGCTAATGGTATAGATAATTATAGGATTATTGTAAAAGATGTAAATACTGAGATGTACAATATACTTTATAAAGAGCTTAATGCCGATAAAATAATTGAGTACAGACACATAGATGATGAACCATTTGGAAGTCTGGCTAAAAACAGTAGTATTGCAAATGATGTATACAGGCTTTTTGATGAGATTGATGAAAATATAAATGTTAAAGAACAGGAGAGAGTAGAAGAACAGGATATATTTGAAGAAGAAAATGAGATGTAAAATGGAAAACAGCAGAGTGGATAAGACTCTGCTGTTACTATGTTTTTTCTTAAAATTAATTAAGACAACTTCATTCTAAGTTACAAAGCTATTAATGTCAAGCATTTTTTTGTAAAATAGCTAGGATGTTATGTGAAAAAAATGAGTAACGAACAGATTGGAGAGAAATATGAGCAAATATAAAGGAAAATTTGAGGAGCTTGAATTGGCTATCTATCATATGATTATGGAGATTGCTTGTGATGTATTTAAAATACTTTTAGAAGAATATGATGAGGAGATAATGGAGAACAGGGATAAGCAGAGATACAGGAATATGGGGTTAAGAAACCAGAATCTTAAGACAATGTTTGGTGTGGTACAGTACAAAAGACATCTTTACCTTGATAATAAGAAAAAAACTTATATATTTCTGCTTGATGAAAATTTGAAGCTGGAGACTTTTGGCAATTATACGCTAAACCTTGCTGACAGGATAAAACAGCTTGTGACAGAAGTACCATACAGGGAGGTTGAAGAACAACTTGAAAATCTGACTAATATAAGGCTCAGCCACCAGTCAATATGGAATATTGTACAGAAGATAGGTGGGGAGATTTTTGAGGAATACAAAAATAAAAAAGAGGAGGAAAATCAGGGAATGTTAAAAACAGAATTTCTTTTTGAAGAACATGACGGAGTTTACCTGAGGTCTAGGGAAAAGTCAAATGAAAGGGGAATTGAGATTAAGGCAGGGACATTCTATACAGGTTGGGAAAAAAATGGGGAAAATAGCCATAAACTAGAAAATAAGGTGGTATTTGCGGCAGCAATACCAGCAGAAGAATTCATAGAAATAAAAGAAACTCTAGCAGACTATACTTACGATATGGACAAAGTGAAGTACAGAATAATGAACTGTGACGGAGCCGGCTGGACTTTCAACAATAGTGACCAGACAGCAGTAAGACAGCTTGACTTCTTTCATATAAAACAAGCAATATATATGGCAATAAGTAATAAAGAACAGATTAAAGCACTGTATGAAATGCTTATAAAGAAAGAGTATGACAAAATGCTGGAGCACATTAAAGTACTTGAAAGGGAATGCACAGTTGAAAATAAAAAGAAGATAATTGCAGACTTATATAGGTATCTTAGCAATTATCGTACTGAGCTGGAGAGATATAAAGGTAAAATAGCATATACAGGAGATAAATTGCTTAGAAACATGGGCATACAGGAGAATCAGAATTATATACTTATAACAAGGCGAATGAAACACAGGAGAATGGCTTGGACGAAAAAGGGAGCAACAAATCTTGCTCTTATTGTATGTGATGAGATAAATAACAAGACTTGGAATAAGATTGATAGAGAAAGCAGGAAAACCAAGCTTAATGAAGAAATACTTGTAAATGCTACACATAGGTCAGTAGAGAAAATAAGCCCATATTTTAATACTGATGGTAAGTATGGGATTAATGATAGAATATTGGGCAATATGCTTACAAGACTTAGAAATGTAAGTTTTGCTTAGTAAATAGAATAATATATATTTTATTTAAGGTTGCTATGCAGCCTTATTTGTAGTGTAAAAGAAACTTGAAAAAGAATGAAAAAGGATGTAACATAGACAAAGTAAGAAAAATGTAAGAATGTAAGAAAAAAGTAAGCAATAATATCTTGACAGATACTAAAATATTTTTTGCATTGCATATATTTCATATTTTACTTATACTTACTTTAAGGTATGTGTTATTCTCAGAAAGGAGTATCTATGGATTACGAAGGAAGAATATGTCGTGGCCCTATGGAAAGAAAAGCCTTTATGTTGCCTGTGACTGTCGGCTGTCCGTACAACAGGTGCAAATTCTGTGAGTTATTTACTGACCTTAAATATAGAAAAATCAGCATGGAAGATATAGAAAATGAACTTAAGAGGGTAAGGTCACATGGAGGCAGTCCTAAGCTTATATACCTCGGTGACGGAAGTGCATTTCAGTTAAAAGCCTCAGAACTTGCCGATATTATAAGGCTTGTAAGAAGATATTTCCCCGGAGCATCTGCTTTCAACTCTGATGCCACCATAACAAGCATCCTCCAAAAATCTGATGAAGAACTGGCTATGTTACATTCTTTAGGCTATAACAAGCTTTATATAGGAATTGAAAATGCCCTTCCGGATGTACTTGAATTTATGGACAAAGACCATAGCGTAGAAGAGGCTTATAGGGAAATAGAAAGGCTTACTCAGGCAGGCTTTACCTACGCCGCACACTTTATGACAGGTGTCGCAGGGGCAGGAAGATGGAAAGAATCTGCCAAAGCTATGGCTAAGTTTTTGACTGTGACAAAGCCCGAAAATATAGTTAACTTCTCCATGTTCCTTTCTGCGGATAAGCTAAGTAAAGAGATTGAAGCCGGAAACTTTAAGCCTGCAACCGAACTTGAAAACCTAAAAGAAGAAAGAAAACTGGTTGAACTTTTAGAAATAAATCCTGAACACCCTATTAAATGGGACAGCTTTCATGATTGGGTTCATGTCCGCACAAGCGGGACACTTCCAAAGGATAAGGATAAAATTCTTAAGATATTGGATGCTGCCATAGCCAAATTTGAAAATCTCCCTGATTTATATTCCAAGATTATGGGAAATCCCGAAAATGATGAGGGCTATGGCTTTGTGGGGCAGGAGAGCCTGTCGTTGAAGGATGTTTATATAGCACCGGAAGTAAATGATACATATGTAACAGTATAAAACTTTAACCGTATTCTGATTAAGGGGGAGATGTATATGCCTTATAAATTAATATTTACTTTTATTATCATCTTAGGCTCTGTAGTTTCTTCATATTTTTTGTACAAAAACGGATTATTCACAAGACATATGACGGTATCCTTTATGCAAAGAAGTTTCTTTTGGAAAAATAAAGGTTGGGCAAAATTCGGCTTTTGTCATGGCTATATTAAAAAGATTCTCTCTATAAAAGAAAGCCGGGATTATAAATTCACTTTTAACGCAGGCATTACAAAGGGCTATGTCTGTGCGGAAATACAGGATAAATACAAGAATGTACTGTTATGTTTAGATATATTAAATCCCGAAGATACGGTCTATTTAGACAGCGGCACAAAGTATTATCTTATATTAAAGTTTAATCGTGCAGCGGGCGAATTAGAAATTGAGTGGAATTAAATCACAGAAGACCTTTCATTACTATAAACTTCAATTATTCACCCCATAGGTCACAGACCTCTTATTCCGCATAATACATTTGGATAAGCTTTTTTCTGTCTGTGACTATGGGGTAATATTACCAAATATCTGTAAAATATCGTAACTTTAAGCCTGTGGCTTGATTACGATATTTCACGAGATGTTTCGGGAGTAATCCGGGATAATTAAGCCATCGCCTTATCTACCATATTTCTATACATTTCACTCTTCTCATACAGCTCCTTATCATTTCCTACCGCTTCAATCTTGCCTTCATTAAGAAGCACTATCTTGTCCACACTTCTTATGGTTCTCATTCTGTGGGCAATGATGATAACCGTCTTTTGCTTTATAAGCTCTGACAAGGCCTCCTGAATCAGACTTTCATTTTCCACATCAAGAGAAGCTGTAGCTTCATCCAGAAGTATAACAGGCGCATCCTTAAGTATGGCTCTGGCAATCGAAAGTCTCTGGCGTTCACCGCCTGAAAGCCTTTCTCCGTTTTCACCGATTACAGTATCTATGCCCTCAGGCATACGCTTGATAAATTCATCACATCTTGCAACCTTGGCAGCTCTTATGATTTCTTCATCTGTCGCATTCTTCTTACCTACTCTTATATTGTCCTTTATACTTGCATTAAAAAGTGTAACATCCTGAAAAACAATGGAAAAATTTTTAAGCAGAGTTTCAGGATCTACCTTACTTATATCCTCGCCACCAAGCAGTATCTGCCCGCTGTCTATATCCCAGAACCTTGCCGCAAGCTTTGTCAGTGTAGTCTTTCCGCTGCCTGAAGGTCCTATGAGAGCTGTAGTTTCACCCTGCTTAGCTGTAAAGCTTACTCCATTTATCACTGAATAATCATCATAGCCAAAATGCACATTCTTAAACTCCACATCAAAGCTCTTAATATCCATCTCGGTCTTGCCTTCCTGCACAGGCATTGTCTTTATCTCTTTAATCCTGCCTACCACACTGTCAAGAGTATTTATCATAGCCATAAAAGTAAGTATTCCCCCAATAGGCAGATATATACTCGTAGTCAGTATAAGAAATGCAATATAAACAAGAATATTTATTTCACCTGAAATAAGCATATTTGCTCCGACTACTGCCACGGTTACAATACCTAATTTCAATAAAATATTTGAGGCAGCAAGTGAAATTCCGCCTAAAAATTCAAGTTTGATTTTATTTTTCTTATTGATAGCCAGCTTCTCATCAAATTCTTTAAGAGATTTTTCTTCTAAATTATATGCCTTTATCTCCTGAATCTGATCTGCTTTTTCCTGAAAATCATCATACACAGCCCTATTAGTCTTAACCCATTCATCTCCTGTTTTTTTATTTCTCTTCTTTGAGAGAAAAAATAGCAGAATAGATACAGGTATTACCCAAAGTGTAGCGAGTCCAAGCTTAAAATTATAGCTAAGAATCATAACAGATATTATTGTTGTGGAAATTATGGTCGCATATAATTGTGGGACCGCATGTGAAAATATCTCTTCATAAAGAGTAATATCATTCATCATAGTTTCAGCCAAGTCTGATAAATCTCTCTTTCCAAAATAAGAAAGCGGAAGCTTCTTAAGTCTGTTGGCTATGTCTATTCTTGAATTCGCACTTTCACTGTATACATTGGTATAAAGTCTTGTATAATCCCAGCCTGCCACAAAAAATATAATTAATCCCATAACCAGGATAACAACTATATAATTTACTAAGCTAAGTTCATAATCAGCTTTCATTCCTTCTATGCTGCTTAAATACTGAAACAAAAATATAAAAGCAATTATAGGAGGAAACATCTTTACTAAGTTAAGTATTGTACGTGAAAATATTGCTTTTTTAAGGTTATTTGCGCCAAGTTCTGACATGGCATACCTGTCCATAAAAAATTTACTCATTTTTTCCTCCTAACTTCCAGTTCACCGATCTCTGATATTCCTCCCAAAGTTTCTTATACAGACCGTTTTTATCTAAAAGTTCGGTATGTTTGCCTGATTCTTTTATTTTGCCGTCTTCAATCACCAAAATCTTATCTGCATCTACAACCGTAGAAAGCCTGTGCGCTATCATAAGTGTTGTCTTATCTTTTGAAAGCTTCTTAAAGGATTCCTGAATTATATGCTCATTTTCAGGGTCTGCAAAGGCTGTGGCCTCATCCAGAATAATAAGCTTTGCATCCTTTAGAAATGCCCTTGCTATGGCAAGTCTCTGGGACTCTCCACCTGAGAAATAAGTTCCCTTTGTTCCATATATCGTATCCAATCCCTTCTCAAGATTGTCCACAATTTCCTTAGAACCGGAGTTTATAAGTGCAGCCTGCATTTCTTCCTCAGTCGCATTTTCATTGCCGAGTAAGAGATTTTCCCTCAGGCTCATTTTAAATAGCTTTGAGCTCTGGAACACAAAGGCTATTTTCTTCATCAGGGACTTCTTATCATAATTTCTGATATCTATACCGCCCACAAGGACTTCACCCTCGTCTGCATCGTAAAACCTGGCTGCAAGCCTTGCTATGGTTGTCTTTCCGCCACCTGAAGAGCCTACCAGCGCCACAGTTTCGCCCTTATTTACCTTAAACGAAATGTTATCAAGCACCTTCTCTTTATCATAAGAAAAAGATACATTCTTAAATTCAAGTTCTCCGCTTTCATTTTCATCCTGTCCGTAGGTAATATCTTTATAGTCAAGTATATTGTCTATTCTGTCAAGTGCGGTTTCTGCAAAATATTTGTACTGGCCCAGGGCTGCCGACCTGAATATATAAGTACCGAATGCAGGACCGATGAGAAGATAGATTACTGAATTGCCAAGTACCTCTCTTACATCTCCTCCATTATTGATAAGAAGGATGCCTACCGGCACAAGAAAGAAGGCTGTAGAAGTAGCTATAGCCTCAAATATAGACATTTTAGTCCTATAGCCCAGAGTCATTTTAATTACTATTTCCTTCATTTTTATAATCAGAGAATACAATTTGTCAAAGCTCTCTACGCTCTGTGCAAAGGTCTTAACTACAGGTATTCCTCTTACATACTCTACTGTCTCCGCTGACATATTGGCTAAGCTTTTATAATATTCATCCTTTGCCTTCTGTGCCTCTTTTGTCATCATGGTTGACATAAGTATAAGCCCCACTACCATAGGAAGAAGACTTGCTAACCCCAATCTCCAGTCAAATATGAAGAAAAATATTAAAAGTACCAACGGGGATATCATGGTCATGGCTACGTCAGGAAGCTGGTGTGCAAGGAAGGAATGTGTTTCTCCCGCTCCGCTTATGATTACATTTCTGAGTTTGCCGCTTTCCCTGTTTGCAAAGAAGCCGAGGGGCTTTCCCATCAGCCTTTTCATACTTACCTTTATAATGTTATCTTCAACTTCAAATGCAAAGATATGAGACACTATTATGGCAAGCAGATAAGCAAGCAGTCCTCCTATCGCAAATGCCACGGCCAACGCTGCATTTCCTCTTACCTGGCCTGCCTCTATCTGCCCTTTTAAGATAATATGGCTTACAATCTTATGAATATAAACCATAGGCATCAGCATCATTACCCCGGAAGCAGCCGACATAAACATCGCAAGATAAAGCAGACCTCCTTTGTTTCCTGCATAAGGCATCAGTCTCTTATATACTGAGTCTTTTTTCTTATTTTTCTCTTTCTCTTCCAACTTTTTTCACTCCTTTGCCTTATAATTTCGGTAAAATTCTCCGAATAACTCAAATTTGCACAGAGTTAGCCAAGACTACCCGCCCATTGTATATTTTAGCACAATAAATCAGAAGGCGCAATATATCTAAGCTATATTTTATGCATAAAAACTGTCGACAAAATCCATAATTCTGCCGACAGTCAAAAATTATTCAAGAAAAAATTTTACTGTTTTCATATATTTATTTTGTTCTTTCATAAGAAGCTCAAGTAACTTCTCCGATGAGTCTGTATCTGAATATTCTTTTATTCCCTCTATGTACTCCACCCTGTTCTCATCGTGGATAATAGGCGGTATTATGTCATTTTTAAGAGCTTCTCTAAACAAAATCACACGCCCCGTACGACCGTTTCCATCTTGAAACGGATGGATTTTTTCATATTTTAGATGGAATAATGCAATTGCCCTTAGATTTTTTTCAGAATTTTTATACCATATTAAAAGTTCCTTCATATCGTCTGAAACGTTGACAGGCAGTGAAGTCTGCATAGTCCCCGCTATATTGGGGCGTGCCTTGTACTCTCCGATATTATATCCGTTTGCCTTATCCTCAAAAACTCCACTTTTAAGCTCATAGTGAAATTTTTTGATAAGCTCTTCTGACAAATCCTCATCTAAGGTCTTTAACATATGGTTAAACATCAGAAAATGTCCGTTCATTTCTTCTATGTCTTTTGCCCTGTATACATTGTCGCTTACAGGGAGTAAACCTGTATCAAACAGGCTTGCAGTCTGGTTTTCAGTAAGTGTACTCCCCTCAATTTTATTGGAATTGTAGGCGAGTTTCCTTGAAGTTACAGCATATATGCCTGAACGGTCCCTCTTGTTAAATTCTATAAATAAGCGTTCTTTTAGTTTTTTTATTAAATCAGTTACCATTTTTTATCTCCGGTTTTTAATTATTGATGCGAAAAAGCGATAAAGTTTCGGTTCTTCTACAATAACCTATGGTTAAGCGATTCAGAATTAATAAGTATACTCCTTAATCCTGATATCCTCAAACGGAAGAGTAATACGTTCATTTCTGATAGAGGACAGATAAATGCCTTTAATTATTTCAAGTGTCTTTCTGCCTTCAAGTCCGTCTACCGTTATGCCTTTATCATTTAGAAGTGCATTGTAGAATTCCTCTATCTGCATAATGTGGGTTGAACCCCAATAATCTTTACCGACTGTACTTCCTTTGCTGATTTCCCTGTACTCGGTATATTGGGTGCCAAACCATGTATAGCCAACATCCTGTATCAGTCCAAATCTTCCTTTTTCTCCACAGAACTCGATATTGATAGGTGAGTCAAATCCATAGCAGTTACAAGCATATAGATTGTATATACAGTCATTTTCAAAGCCGATGACAGCCTCAGCGGTATCTTCTACATTAAGTTTAGGATGACAGTGGTTATGAATAGAGCCTTCAATCCATTTAACATTACTTCCAAGTATGTAGCGTACTCTGTCTATGCTGTGGATAGCCTGGTCGATAAGCGCACCTCCGCCTTCGTGTTCCCAGGTGCCTTTCCAGTCACATCCCTCATAATATTTATCCGGACGACTCCAAGACAGATATGATCTTACCGAGGTTACTTTGCCGAAATCACCGTTTTCGTACATCCGCTTTAAGGTCTGTACACTTTCGTTATATCTTGTCTGAAAGATGCAACCAAGCTTAACCTTATTTTTTTCAGCAGTTCTTATCATTTCATCCGCTTCCTGCAATGTAATTGCTATAGGCTTCTCCGTAAGCACATGTATACCTCTCTCCATTAAACTTATGGCAATAGGCGCATGTAAGTCGTGTGGCAGGCAAAGATGTGCTACATCTATGTCATTATCAAATAAGTCCTCAATATTATCGGAATACTTGCAGCCAAAGGGCTTGGCAAAAAGCTTTGCCTTCTCAAGATTAACATCTACAGCATAGCACAATTCAGCTTTATTTTTAAGCTTCATCAAGGCATCTGAATAGCAGACAGATATTCGTCCGCAGCCTACAATAGCTATTTTTAACTTTCTATCCATGGTTCTCCCCACTGTACTTCAATTATTAATGCCACCGTTACCCTAAATAAAAACCATTAATAATACTTCCGGAATAGTCAAAATATTCCTTCATAAAATATCTGGCTGCTCCTATAAAGCGATCCTCGTCAGTTGTTTCGGCAAAAGAAACCGAAGCCCTCATCATCATATAATGAAATCCCATATTGACAAGATTTGCCTTAAGACGCTCCATAAACTTTGTACCGAGGTTCTGTCCTCTGCCTCCTATCACAATCTTTTCGGGATATACAATAGAAACCAGATATACAATTACGGTAGAAAAATAATCAGCCAACTGCATCAAAATCTCATCAGCCTGCTTATTTCCCTTATCCGCCAGTTCTCTGAGAAGAGTATAATTCAATTCACGGTTTTTCTGATTACTTCGGTCTTTTCCGACATCTATACTATAATCTGTCAGTGCGCTTTCTCCGGCAACCACATCCAAACAACCACGTGAGCCGCAGCCACAGATAGGACCGTTTGGTTTCACACAGCAATGACCTATCTGCGTGGCAAGTCCGGTAGCATTCCCAAGGATTCTCTGATTATAATATATGGCTGCACCTATACCGTTTACAGCATTTATATAGGCAAAGTCGGTTTTTTCCAGTCTTGCGGCATCGATTTCAGCATAAGCCATACAAGCGGAATCATTAAGCAAGCAAGCACTGGTCTGATAAAAATAAGAACGAAGTTTTTTTATCAGATTTCTTCCTATTTCGCTGTCTATGCCAAGTTGTATAGAGATTATGGTTTCCTGTTTACTATCTATAAGCCCGGGAATAATTATACATACCGCCAACAATTTCTGTGTATCTCTCAGGTAATCTTTTGCAATTAAATAGCAGGCTTTTGTCGCATCTGCATAGTCACAATCATTCTTAACCGGCATATTCCTGCATAAAATACTTTCACCGCTGCTGATATCAACCAGCCGAAGTTCCGTCCGCTCTTTAGACCAGTCAATAACCGCAATGAAATTTGCGCCGGAGACAACGCCCAGGCCATTCGGATTGCGTCCTACGCCGTTTTCTTTCTTTGTTACACCGAGATCCTCTACAAGGCGAAGACCAATCAATTCTTCAGCCAGACAGGAAACTGTAGTTTTGCTTAAATTTAACCTTTTGGCTATTTCTATACGAGATACGGACTTTTCATGGAAAATAATCTCGTACATTTCTCTCAAATTATTACCTTTAATAATGCTTTGATTAATTATTTTCATATTAGTTGTTCAAGAATTCTTTTGGCTTCTAAAATGTCCCTCTTCTGCTCGTCGCCTGTTATTTCCCTTTCTATTGTTATATCACCATTGTAGCCAATTTCTTTAAGTCTTGCAATAAAAACAGGAAAGTTTACCCTGCCTTGTCCGAGCGGAACCTCTTTTCCCAGCTCGTGACCGTCGGTAGGGTACAGTCCGTCCTTGCCATGAATTCCCCTGACATACTTTCCAAATACTTCCAAAGCATCCACAGGATTAGCCTTGCCATATAGAATAAGATTAGCCGGATCTAAATTAATTCCTAAATTTGTACTACCGATATCCTGAATAATTCTCAGCAATGTAATAGGGGTTTCCTGACCTGTTTCAAACAGGAAAGTCTGATTATTTTCGGCGCAATAATCGGCAACCGATTTAACGGCATGGACAATGCCGGAATAATTTCCATCGTAAGGATTCTCAGGTATAAATCCAACATGGGTAACCAAATCAGAAACATTTAGCTTTGCCGCAAAATCAGAGCCCTCAAAAAGAGCCTGCATACGCTCAAAGCGATAGGCCACCGGTACAAGGCCGAGTGTCTCTTGTCCTCCATAGAAATTCCATATTTTAGGCCCCGGCCATCCACACCAAAATGCGGTTATATCTATTCCGTATTTTTCCTTTGCAGCCAGTATCTTATCGGCATTTTCATCTGTAAAAAGTGATCTGTCCCAGCAAACAAGCTGGCAGCTCTCCATGCCCATCTCTTTCACTTCGGCAAACTGTGTATCTATATCTTTTTCACGAGCCATCTGCACTAATACACCTACTCTCATTCTGTCCTCATTCCTTTCTGATTGTTCTTTCTTTCAAATTATTTACAAAAAATACTAAAGTAGTTTTATCCTTTCACTGCACCGGCGGTAACTCCTCCGACTATATTCTTCTGCATAAACAGGAAGAAGATAAGGCTTGGAATTATGGACATTACTATACCCGGAAGAGCATGCTCCCAATCCGAGCTTGTAGCAGAAAACCTCATATAAAGAGCATTCTGTATATTCATCGCACCCGTATTACTGCCGGCAATGAACAGATTGACAATAATATCATTCCAGGTTGCCAATGCATCAAGCACTATAACAGTTGCCAATATAGGCTTCAACAAAGGCAAGATAATTAAAAAATAGGTTCTTAATGAGCCTGCCCCGTCGATATGAGCGCTTTCTTCCAGATCCATCGGTACATTTTTAATAAAGCCGTGAATCATATAGACAGCCAGAGGCATACATAGACCCGTGCTTACCAAAACCTGTCCTGTACGTGTTCCTATAAGATTCACATTTGAAACAAGTCTTGTAAGAGTTATCATATAGGACTGAAAGGGAATCATTATAGGTAGGATAAGCAGGATGAAGCAAAATACGCTGAGTTTGCTTTTGACTCTGGCCAGTTTATATGCTGCCATAGGGGCAATAAGTACAATCAGCAAAACCGTACTTACTGTATAAATCACCGTATTTTTAATAAGTTTCGGAAAATCAAACTTGACCCAGGTTTCAATATACATGTCAAGCTTCCAGCTCTTAGGGAGCTCAAGGAAATGCTGCATCATATCGTTATACGGTTTGAATGAGTTTATAAAAATAAGTACCAAAGGCATAAGCCAGAACACCGAAAACAGCAGAACTACAATGGTAGACAGCCTAATCTTATGCGATTTCATTATACTTCCACCTCCCGTCTCTTTGTGATTATAAGCTGTATTGATGTAACAAGTAAAACAAAGACTACAAATACCAGCGATTTTGCGGTCGCAAATCCGTAATTATTATTTACAAAGGCTTCCTTATATATATCGTAGGCCACCGTAACGGTTGAGTTTGCGGGACCTCCCTTGGTAAAGACCATAACCACGTCAAACAGTTTAAAGGAGAAGGTAAGGGAAGTCAGCAGACATATGGATATGGAAGGCATAATCAGGGGGAGAGTTATTCTAAAGAAGCTTTGTACCCTGCCTGCACCGTCTATCCTTGCCGCTTCCGAAAGTTCCGTCGGTACGGATATTATACCCGCTATATAATTTGCCATATAGAAGCCTATGTTCTGCCATACTGTCATTATGACAACCACATAAAATGCAAGTTTTGGCGTTCCTACCCAGCTCCAGTTAAAAAATTCCCATCCTGTCATTGAGTACAATGCCTCAAAGCCGGGGCCGAAGATAAACTTCCAGATTAAACTGATAGCGGTAAGACTTATGATATAAGGAATATAGTAAAATGCACGTCCCGCACTTGAAATCTTGGATTTCTTTGACAGAAACAAAGCTACGGTAAGGGAGATTATATTTACTATAATTACATAGAACAAGGAAAATTTAAGCGTAAACATGGCGCCTTTCCAGAACAGACCGCCCTTGGTAAAGATACGAACAAAATTATCAAAGCCGACAAAAGTCATATTTTTGCCGATTCCGTTCCATTTAAAGAAAGAGTAGTACAAATTCATCAAAAAAGGAATATCCGTGGCAAATAATACAAATATAACTGCCGGAAATACAAATATTGCAAATACCGAAAATTCTTTAAGTCTTTTATTCATTCTCTCACCTCTTTGAAACGGTCTGTACTGTACAAGGCACTGCCGGAGTATTATCAGTTAGCTGTCCAGAATTCCTGGATGGTCTCGGTTGCCGCCTCGGCAGTGGTTTCACCAAGCATATACGACTGAAGAACCGGTCCTACGCTATCGCTGTAATTGGCAGGGGCTATTGTGTGAATCCAGCCGTTTGTCTTGCCGGCTGCTATGTACTTTGCCGCATCGTTTGCAAGTTCGCCCTTTATTTCTCGATCTGTTTTAACTCCCGGTACAGCCCCTATTCCGTCACACATCCAATACTGTCCTTTGTCGGATGTGAGAATGTACTCGAGATATTCTTTTGCAAGATCCAGATGCTTGGAATCTTTGTTTACAATATAAGTCCAGTTGCAGGCAGAAAGAAGGGTCGCATCCTTTTCTCCTGAGCCTACAGGAAATGGCAGAAATGCGATTCTGGCATCCTTGTTGAATGAGTCAAGTGTTGACTGGCACCAGTCACCCATATGGATTATACCTGCCTTACCATTGGCAAGAAGGTTCTCGGATGTTTCCCAATCCACCTCAAGAGGTTTTTCGGTTCCATACTTCTTCGCCAAATCAAGGAATCTGAACAGATTCTTCCAGTGAGGCATGTCCGCAAATTTCAGTTTTCCCGACTCTACTGCTTCCACTGTACCTGCAGCATCCAGAGATTTGTCCATCATAAAATGTGTTGCAGTCTGGCCGAGTACCCAAGTTTCTTTTGCAGCCAGAGCAATAGGAGTAACCCCTGCGGCCTTTAATTTTTCGCATACCGCTTCAAGCTCATCCATAGTGGTAGGCAGGGTTTTGATTCCGGCCTTTTCAAAAACGTCCACATTATAGAGCAGTCCCATATTTTCATAGGTCCAAGGTAAGGACATAACCTTACCGTCAACGGTTCCCAATGCAAGTGCTTCTTTCCTGAATTTAGATGTGACCTCTGTATCGTTTGTCCAGTCATATGCATAGTCGTAATAGCTTTTTGCATCAGTACCTGCCTGTGCATCAAATACATCAGGTGCATCTCCTGAGTTTATACGCGACTGTAATGTGGCCTTATAATCATTTGATGAGTGCTGAACGTCTATTTTGACTCCCGGATGAGACTCTTCAAATGCTTTTACCATCTCTGCATATTCATCCAGGCCATAAGCATGAGCATCAAAAACCTTTAATACCACTTGCTCTCCGTCAGTATTACCCGAAGATGCAGTGGTACTGCCGGAAGTCTTTGAGGCGCTGTTTGTTTTTGCGGCACTGCCTGCTGTTGAAGCTGATTTAGAACCGGTATTTGTATTAGTGCCGTTTCCGCATCCGCTAAGCGAAGTAGCTATTAAACCGAAGGTTAACAAAATAGCGAGTGATTTTTTCATATTTCCTCTCTTTCCGCCGATTTACGGCTGTTGTGTTATTGTTGCCTATATATTAACAGGAACTCCCTGTTTCAGCCTCGTGATACAGCTTTCTCCAGTTCTTCTATTGCTGCAAGTACTGATTTTATACCATCTTCAAGTGTAGCTCTTGTATTTTCTTCTCCGTTTAATATACAGTCAATGAAATATTCATCCTCCAGATAATATGCACCAAGGTCGGTTATATTGATACCGCTGTCAGAATTATCCATATATTTATTGTCAAGTAACGGAACTATCTTCTCCCCGTCTGACGTGTAAACTATGATTTTTTCGGGAGATGTACTGTTAAACCTTATGGTTGCTTTCTCAAAATCTGCCCTGTAGCTTGCTTCAAACGGCATCTTAGTCGCACTATGCCATACTCCCTCTGCCATGACGACTACATCTCCGAACAGATAATTTGTTATTACCTGATTAATCATACCTGAATCAAACTGTGTGGTATTGACATCTGCATAGCTCGGTTCGCCAAGCATATAACGCAGAAAGTCAATATCATGGATATGCAGATCCAGAATAACCGAGCCTGAGCGGTTCTCATCATGGAACCAATCTTCAAATCCCCACTTTACATCCCCGCTTATTCTTTGCAGGATAATGCTTTTAAGTTTTCCATAGGTTTTCTTCTCATATACATCTTTCAGAAACAAATATTCCGGCATTGAACGTACCACCTGCCCAACCATTGCTTTCACCGGTGTCAGCTTATGTTGATTTAGCAGCACCTCACATTCTTTACGTTTTAGGCAGGCCGGTTTTTCCAGGAATATATTAATATCCTTCTTCATTGCGGCCAGAGCCATGTCTGTATGAAGGTAGCTCGGCACACAAATGAATACAAGATCTGCATCTTCGTTTTTGATAAGATCCAGACCATCTGAATATTTTTTTGCATTTGGCCAGAACTTTGCCGCCTTATCAAGGTATTCCTCTCTGACATCGGCAAGTGCGGTCACTTCAATCGGGCGGGATTCTGACAGCAGCTTCAGACATTTGTTATGTGTGCTCCCCATACCGCCGCAACCGATAAATCCTATTTTCATACGATGCCTCCTATATTAATTTGTTCAGTAGACTTATTAAATATCTATATTATATATGCACACATTATTGATTGTCAATAGCAAAATTTTATTTATAATTGACAATATATATTTATAAAACCTATAAGTTGGTAATAAAAATAGATAATAGATAAAATTACTTAAGAGTCCTTTTCTTTACTGAGTTATAATAGGTTGTTTGCACAATATATTGATACAAGTGTCAAAAGTATAAAAATTCTGTGCAAGCTTGCTTGCAAAAGAATTTATTATCTTTTGACACGCAAAAAATATGAGTAAGTAGCCATTTTTTGTAAAAAAATGAGCGGATTACGAATATTTTTGCAAGGATTGCGAGAAGCGAAGCTGTAGCAATCCTGTATCAATGGGTGTCAAATACTTTTGACACCCCCATCATATATTGTAATATTTTTAAAACTAAAACTGCCACCAAATCAGAAATTTCCCAATCCGGTGGCAGTTTTAATTTTATAATAATCTAAATTCAAATTAAGCAATCTTAGCCTTAGCTGCATCTGCAAGAGCTGTGAAGCCTGCTGCATCATTTACAGCGAGCTCAGCGAGCATCTTACGGTTGATATCGATGTTAGCAAGCTTAAGACCGTGCATGAACTTGCTGTATGAAAGTCCGTTAAGTCTTGCTGCTGCATTAATTCTAACTATCCAGAGCTTTCTGAAATCGCCCTTTCTCTTTCTTCTGCCCGCATAAGCAGATGCAAGTGCACGCATAACTGACTGCTTAGCAATTCTATACTGTTTACTTCTTGCTCCTCTATAACCCTTAGCGAGCTTTAATACTCTATTATGTCTCTTCTTGGCACCTAAGCCACCTTTAATTCTTGCCATTTTATTTCCTCCTTAACAATTTAACTTTGATTTAGCTATATGGAAGTATTCTCTTCATTGGAGCTAAATTTGACTTATCAATTTCAGTTGCTTTGCGAAGATTTCTCTTTCTCTTTGTAGTCTTCTTGGTAAGGATATGGCTCTTATAAGCTTTCATTTTCATTAACTTACCTGTTCCTGTTACCTTAAAGCGCTTAGCAGCTGCGCTCTTTGTCTTCATCTTTGGCATAATTTTTTCCTCCTATTATCTTGTTAGCCATTTTCACAAAAGATGTGTAAAAATGTCTTTACTTCTTTCCTGTTACAACCATTGACATGCTTCTGCCCTCAAGCTTAGCCTGTTTTTCTACTGACGCTATATCGCCAAGCTTCTCTAGGAATACATCTAAAATCTGCTTGTTTGAAGAAATGTGAGCCATTTCTCTTCCTCTGAAACGAAGGGTTACTTTAACCTTATCGCCCTTATCAAGGAACTTCTTTGCCTGATTAGCCTTAGTATTAAGGTCATTGTCATCAATATTCGGTGAAAGGCGAATTTCCTTAACTTCCGTAACCTTCTGTTTCTTTTTCGCTTCTTTCTCTCTCTTTGCCTGCTCATAACGATACTTTCTGTAATCGATAATCTTGCAAACCGGCGGTTTTGCTGTAGGTGCAATTTTAACTAAATCAAGCTCTGCTTCAATAGCCATTTTCATTGCATCCTTTGATGACATGATTCCTAACTGTTCACCGTTTTCTCCAATCAGACGGATTTCTTTATCCCTAATCTGCTCATTGATCATTAATTCGCTAATAGAAAAACACCTCCAAACTTATAATAAAAAATAGAGTGAATACACATAAGTATCCACTCTAGACAGACAGCAACAGCTGTAATAATTCATTTCTAAAGACCACGGTGCCCATTTGCACTTAGGTGGAAGCGGATACTTCACTTGGTTGCTGTATGTACAGCTTTATCAGTTTAGCACCTTTAAAAGGAGATGTCAAGTAAAAATTTTATTGCTTGACATTTTTGGTTTATTGCAGTAAACTAAAACTAAGGTTTATTAGGATAAACCCGAAAGGAGTTTTATATGGCTGAGATAGAACTGGGTATTGTACAGGAGCGTTTTGCGGATATTGTATGGGAAAATGAACCGATAGGCTCAGGAGATTTAGTAAAAATATGTGAAGAAACCTTAAACTGGAAAAAGCCCACAACCTACACCGTGCTTCGTAAATTGTGTGAAAAAGGGCTTCTTAAAAATAATAACGGAATTGTAACTTCAATCATTTCGCGTAATGAATTTTACTCTGCAAGAAGCGAGCAGATTATTGATGAGTCTTTTAAGGGTTCTCTCCCGGCTTTCATTGCCTCATTTATATCAAAGAAAGCTCTTACAGCAGAAGAAGCAGAGGAAATCCAAAAAATGATTGATACCTTCAAAAAGGAGGGCTGAAAATGAGTGAAATTTTTTTGAAAATATTGAATATGAGCATAGCCGCAAGCTGGCTTATTTTAGCAATCATCATCATTCGTCCGTTTCTTAAAAAAGCTCCAAAAAGAATTTTGTGTTTACTTTGGGCAATAGTCGCGATAAGGCTTATCCTTCCTTTTTCTATAGAGAGCATTTTCAGCCTGATTCCAAGTAGTGAAACTATTCCGCCCGGTATTGAATTTAAGCAAAATCCTGCCATTAATTCAGGTGTAACAATTATTAACAATGCAGTTAATCCTGTCCTCTCTGAGAATTATGCTCCGGTTCCCTATGCAAGCACTAATCCTTTGCAAACTGCACTTTCTATCGGTACAGCCGTTTGGATTACAGGAGTTTTAATTATGCTCTCTTTTGCTCTGTTAAGCTATTTGCATCTTAAAAGAAAAATAGCTGCATCGGTACGGTTAAGAGATAATATAATGATATGTGATTTTATAGAATCACCTTTTGTATTTGGCATTTTTAAGCCAATGATTTATCTGCCTTCCACTCTTTCAGATTCAGCCGCAGACCATGTCATAAGCCACGAGAAGACACATATAAAGAGGCTCGACCATCTAAAAAAGCTTCTCGGATATCTGCTGCTGTCAGTATATTGGTTTAATCCTCTTTGTTTACTCTCTTATGTCCTCCTCTGCAGAGATATTGAAATGGCATGTGATGAAGAGGTTATAAAAAATACAGACAGAGATTATATTGCAGCATATTCACAGACACTTTTAGACTGTAGCACAAGAAAAAGGATAGTAACTATCTGTCCGCTATCATTTGGTGAAATCGGCGTCAAACAACGCGTTAAGGGAATTTTAACTTATAAAAAACCGACATTTTGGGTTATGTTTATAGCTGTCATCACCTGTGCCATCCTATCAGTTTGCTTTTTAACAAATCCCCAAAAACCTCCTATAAATTTCAGCCTGAGTAAAATCACTTGGGCAATAACCACAGATTACCGACCTGAAAAAGGCATTATTACGAAAGATTTGACTATAATAGAAATTCATGAGTTGCATTCCCGTTTAAAAAATCTCAAAATAAGTAAGAAAGATGATGATTTAGAAGGTTTTACTCCTTTATTTATGATAAAGGCAGGTTCAAGTGAAATAGGGGAATTTAGCCTTATCGGGTATGAAGATGAAGCAAAAATTGCAGGACTATTATACAATAATTCGTACTACCGTATAGATGACGAAGAATTTAAAGAATATTTAAGCAAAATTTGTGCAAAATCCTTTTTTGATACTGCACCCCGGGAAGAAACCTTTGTTATTACCAAAATAGACGGAGAATTTGTCTGGGCTGATGCTTATGGTAAAGAAAGCAATACTGATGCTTTACATAATTATAAAATTTTTATCAAAGATATTATCTCAGATTCAGAACCAAAGGTAGGTGATATTTTAGCGGTAAAATTTAGAACCGAAGCCCTTAATGCATATGCGCCATATACTTTGGTAACACGAATCGGAAATACAGAAGATAAATAAACTATGAACTCTCGGAATTATAAGCGGTTATAGGCTGAGATTCCGAGAGATTGTTTTGCTTAAAAAGGAACAGCAAATCTGCCATTCCCCAAGTGTCTTTTACAGATTAAGTTTTGTGATTTATTTTTTTAATACCTCTAAACTTCTGCTTTAAATCTTTTAAGGATAATGTTAAACATTTCATAGATAGTTTTTTGCTTCTAAACACTTCTTACTTTCAATATTGTAAAAATTTGACCTTATATTTTCTAAGTATAATGTTTAACGGTATACTTAATATAAACATTATTAAGCAGTCAATCGCCAAAAGATTATCAATATCCTTTTCAATAACACCGGCTACAATGCCATTATGATAAAAATAATCCGAAAATATTACCTTGCACCAAAAATATAAACCTAAAATTAAAACACCTAATGTAATGCTACATAAATTTTTATCAGTTGATAACTTCAAAAATGCTATTTTATTAAAAAACAAATTAACTATATATAGCAAAACAAAATTTAAAATAGCATATAAGAAAACACCAAGTATTCCACTAACTAAAAGTTCTCTTGTTATGCCTGCACACAATATCATCAAAAGGTAGCAAGCTCCAACATTCATACCTATCTTCAATATAAACTTCATACTTACCCCTCCAACTTACTCAAATCAACTGTATTTGTAATTTCAGTAATTCAATTTTGAAATTACATCTCTTACCTTTTAATTTTTCTAAAATTCTTCATTAGAACGTTCAAAAATCATATTTAATGGTATGCTCAGTATAAGCATTATTAAACAATTAATTGCAAAAGATAAACTAAATCCACCCAAAATACCATATTCACTAGCATGTTCAACCAATAATTCTCTGCCTAAAAGATATATACCCAAAATTAATATCCCTGATGTAATACTCCATAAACTTCTACCTACTGACAGATTTAAATTTTCTGCCTTATTTAATCCCTTATTAACAATATATAGCAAAATAAGAGTTATAACCGATTGCAGTAAATGACCAATTACATTGGACATCAGCATCTGTGCCATTACTATAAATAAACATATAAACAATATTAAATAACAAATTATTGCATTAATTATTGTCCTTGCTATAAATCTCATACTTATCTCTCCAGTTTACTTAAATCAAAAATAAACAAAGTTTTGTTTTCATCTCTTTCTTTACTTAAAGGGGAACAGCAGCTCTGCCATTCCCCACCCAATTAGATTTAATATATCAAAATTCCACTTTAAGTCTTTTAAGGATAATATCTAAAGTTATGCTCAGTACTAACATTATTAGACAGTCAATTGCAAAAAGTAAACTAAATCCACCAAGAACACCATATTCTATAGCATGTTCAACCAATAATTCTCTGCCTAAAAGATATAATCCTAAAATTAAGATGCCTAATTTAATACTCCATAAATTTTTTGCCATTGATAACCTTAAAAATTCAACTTTATTTAAAAGCAAATTAACAATATATAATAATATAAAGGTAATAAGAGATTGAAATAAAACACCTAGTGTTCCACCAATAAAAAGATCCGACATTATTGTCTTAGCACATAATATTATTAGTGGATAAAGAATTACAATATTAATTACTGTTCTCAATATAAATTTCATACTTACCCCTCCAACTTACTTAAATCAACTGTATTAGTAATTTCAGTATTAGTACCGCGATTATAAATATTTTATTGGCTATGATTATCCGCCAAATTTAACATCATAACCTGTTATGGTAACTATTACAGCCGATTGTACCATAAATCAAAAATTATCAAACAAAGTTTTGTGTTTTATTTCTTTAGTATTTTTAATGATCCTGTTTTATATCTTTCAAGGTAAGGTTTAATATTATGCTCAAAATAAACATTATCGAGCAGTTCATTACCAAAATACCATTAGCTCCATCTAGTGCAACTTTGGCAACAATACCAGTACATTCAGAGTAATCCGGAAATAATGCACCATATAAAAAGTATAAGCCAAGAATTAATATCCCCACTGTGACACTCCATAAGCTCTTATTCTTTGGTACTCGTAAAAACATTATTTTATTAAAAAGCAAGTTAACTGCATACAATAAAGCAGTATTCAAAATAGGATATAGCAGAAGGGAAAATATTGGATAATTACTCAGTTCATCTATCAATTCACCTATTAAGTAAGCACAGAATATCATTAAAAGATAGCAAGCCCCTATATTTATTCCTATTCTCAATATAAATTTCATACTTACCCCTCCAACTTACTTAAATCAACTGTATTAGTAATTTCAGTATTTGTACCGGTTATAAATATTTTATTAGCTATTATTATGCTATTGAATTTAACATCATAACCGGTTATTGTAACTGTGCCATTTGGAGCATATATTATACCGTTAAAGTCAAATTTTTTATTTGCTATTATGCTTATATCTCCTTTTTCTGAAGTCAGTACCGGTAACCTTTATAAAAGTATATCAGATAAATTGTTTATATGTACAGCTTAACATAAAATACTTTCAGCTTCCTTAGGCTGATTTTTATAATGCTTTGCCTGTGCGTTCCAAAGTGTGGAGTATACTCCTCCTGAATCTTCTAATAACTTCTCATGTGTACCGATTTGAACGATTTGACCGTTTTCCATAACCGCAACCACATCACAAAAAATACAGGATGAAAGCCGGTGTGAGATATAAATTGCCGGATTTTCCGATGTAATTTCTCCGAAATGAGTATAAATCTCGTATTCAGACAAGGGATCAAGTGCCGCTGTCGGCTCATCAAGGACGAAGAATTTTCCCTTATGATAAATTGCTCTCGACATGGCAATTTTTTGTGCTTCTCCACCTGAAATCTCAATTCCGCCTTCTTCAAAATCACGATATAAAAATCCACCCGTACCATATTTATTGTAAAATTCAGAAAGTCCTGTCTTTTCAAGAGATTCCCTTACTAAATTTTCATCAAATTCTTCAGAAACAGCAATATTTTCTCCGATTTTAAGAGAAAACAGTTTAAAATCCTGAAAGACAACAGAAAAATATGCTACAAATCTATCGGCAGTCCAATTAGCTGTATCTTCCCCATTAATAAAAATCTTCCCTGCACTCGGCTTATACAGTCCAAGCAAAAGTTTGATAAGTGTTGTCTTGCCGGAGCCGTTTAAACCCACAAGTGCCAGTTTTTGATTACCGTATAATTTTAAACTGACATTCTTTAGCACTAAGACATCAGAATTCGGGTATTTAAAACTGACATTCCTTAATTCCATTGTCGGCACTTCACCGGATCTTACAACATCACATTCTCCGTCTGCTTTCTCACTTGACTTCTGCTTAATACTTGAAGATTGTGCTGTGCTTTTGGAATCAATCCATACTTTTTTATCTCTAAACAGATGGATAAACTTTTTTCTTATGCTGTCAGAAGATAAAATCTTCCCGAATGAGTCCGTCATCTCTTCAATGCCTCTAAACAAAAATTCCAAAACACCAATGCAAAGAAAGATATCTGCAAACTCAATACAACCTAAAATACTTCTATAACCTACAAATAAAGCAGTGAGTAATGAAATCAGAGCACTAATCAAATTTCGCTTTGTACGGGCTACAGTAAACAAACGAAAATACATATTGTAAATCTCATCCTGACGCAAGCGATATACTTCATTGTAACGCTTTCCGAGTGCTTCACTATAAAATCTTATGTCTTTTCCAACCTTGTAGTCAAAAAGAAGTTCGGAATACTGCTGGAGATACCTGTGATTTTTTACATATATCTCTCTCGCTATTGTGGCATATTTATTCATAGTTTTCAAATCAATTTTAACCGCAAAGTAGTGAAGGAGAAATATCAGCCCGAGGTATCCGAGGTTCAGTCCCCAATTCATCAAGGGAGCTATTCTTGCTGTTAGAGTGAAAAACAGATTCCTTACCAGATAAATTCCTATTGCAATATAAATAAAATTTCCGACTAAAATGGAAAAACTTTCCTGAAATGTGCCTATTCCCATTGCAACAGTCTTTTCCATCCTCTTGAGTGCAATCAGTTCATTCTGAACATCATCACGCTCGGAATCGCCATAATCCATTTCCAAAACAGCCTGCGCCTTGTTAACCTGATGTTTTTTCAAAAATCTCCGATAATGATATTTCGCCTTTTTCTGAAAATAGCCTGAAAGTACAGTAAGCAGAAAGAAACTTACTGTCACAATAACAGTGTTTATGAAAACATCTTCCATTTTACGTCCATTATAAATAGAGCTCAAAACTACTTGGGAGATATAAAGAGGAAGCAGAACCCGAACGACATCCATAGTCTTACCTATGAGTGCAGTCCAAATAAATCCGCTTTCCTGTTCTTCTGCATATTTTACCATCCAAAAAAATCTGCCGATACCGGTTCCTAAATTTGCTCCGATACCCGCTTGTGCACTTGATCCTGACTGAATTTTATCATTATTTTGACTATTCTTTCGATTATTTTTTTCCATATTTATACTCACCCCCTGTTCTCATCTTTTTTGGAATTTTCTCCCAGAGTCTTTCTACTTGATTCTGCTTTGAGGACATCCCCACAGGATGCAGATTCCTCTGATAAATCCGAGTTTAAATCATCCTGATAATACTTACTCTGCACTTCGTACATTTCATGGTAGCAGCCACGCATATTCATAAGCTCTTCATGGCTTCCGTCCTCTATAATCTTTCCATATTCCAGCAGAATAATCCGGTCACAAAATCTGGTAGAAGCAAGACGGTGAGAGATAAAAATTGAAGTTTTGTCCTTTGTCATATTGCTGTATTCCTCATAAATACGGGATTCCGCCAAAGGATCAAGTGCCGCGGTAGGCTCATCAAGAATATTTATTTTGGCATTTTTGAGAAGAGCACGGGCTAAAAGCAAACGCTGATTCTGACCGCCTGATAAATCAACTGCCTTGTCCTGACTGTTTTTGACCAGGAAAGTATCCCCACCCTCTGGAAACTTCTCAATAATATTATCCATACCACTCTGCTTTAATATATGGTCAAGCTTTGCCTTATCAATATCTACACCACCTGTAATATTGTCGATAATGCTTTCGGGAAACAAAATAATATCCTGAAAAAGCGGAGAAAAAAGTTTATAGTATTCGCTAGGTTGAAACTCTCTATAGCTTTTTCCGTCAATTAAAATATCGCCCTCTGTTGGATGAAGGAGTCCCATTAACATCAACATCAAAGTAGTCTTGCCGGCTCCGTTGATACCCACAAGTGCCAGCCGTTCTCCACCCCTTATATTCAAATTGAAATTTCTGAAAATCCATTCAGAGCTTTCAGGATACCGAAAGCCTACATTATGAAATGTGATACTCGGACAAATCTGAACATCTCGTTCAAGACATTTGCCGTACTGCATTTCACCCACTTCATCTTCAACATCCAAAAATTCTCTAATCTGGTTCATCATCGTGCTGAATGTGATAAGTGAATTAATCTGTTCGACAATGAGATCCATCCAATTGGAAAACTGAAACACCACTCCCAGCAAAAATACAAATTCGGATACTCTGATATTTCCGTTAAACAGCATAAAAATCAGGTATCCGTAGGCAATCAAGTCGCGTACTAATACCAGTGCTGCATTCAAAAGAGTGGCACTAACTCTGATTCGTGTTTCTCCCAAAAGGAATTTGGAATATCTTTCGTGATAATATTTGAACTTACCATGAAGCCAGTCACTCATGTTATAAAGTCTGATGTCTTTTGCAAACAGGCGGTTTTCAAGGACTCTCATGATATAGCTCTCTTTCTTTTCATCATCGCTGCGTTCTTTCATGCTCCTGTCAACATATTTCCCGACATAAAAGCCGTAAAGCAGATTTACAAATCCCGATAATAAGATGACAACAAGCAGAATGAAATCCACATATACAATCGAAGAAGTAAATATAATCGCACCTATAGTCGCAATAAGCAAATTTGAAACTGTCAAACCGAAGAAATGAATACCCGGACCGTCCCCGCTGAATGCAATATTCTTCGCTTTGACCAATTTGGATTGTACCTTTGGAGAAGTGAGCATTTGATAGTGAATTCGGAATAATTTTTCGTTAATAGGAACAGAGTAAAGGTAAATCATAGGTCTGCTTCCCAGTGCCATAATGCCGGACTTCAGTACTCCGTTGGCGGTTTTGGACGCAATCAGCAGCAGTGCCGGAAGAGCAAGTGCATAAAACAAGTCTCTTACACCTCCCTGCCTTTCAATCACTTCAACCAAAACACGCGGAATATTAATCTGTTCATAAATACTCAAAATACTTAACGCAGCAAAAAGCGGAATAATTACAAGGCCTATCGGAAAAGTTTTTGCCCATATCTTGGTATAAAACCACATATTGTCAAAAATTCCATGAGCCTGTTTGGAAACTTTCATACCTTCCTCCTTAATCTATCTCTTAGAAATGTTTTCAATTAATCTTAAAAAAAAGCTTGTGCAGCCTACTTGTAAATCAATTCACAAATAAATAGCTTAAAATGCTGTTATACAAAATTATAGCACAATTGATAATGATTATCAATTATATCTTTTTTAGACGAAAACAATGGAGCTGTCGCATTAAAGAAAAATACTACAAGATATAGCTGATTTACATTTCAACAATCTCTATATTTGTATATATTATTCTTGGTGCGACAGCCCCATTTATATAATTTCATTATTCTGTCAGACAAAAGTGTTAAATTTAACTTAGAAATCCTACTAATCAATGTCCAACTCTATTGGCTCATCTATACTTTCACCTACATATTTTCCGTCTTTTTTTCTTTGCTTTACACATTCTGTGAGGAGATATTCTATCTGTCCGTTAAGTGAGCGAAAATCATCCTCTGCCCAAGAGGCCAGTGCATTGTAAAGCTTTTCACCTATTCTTAAAGGTATCTGTTTCTTTGCCATGGTCCTCCCTTCTTTCTAAGTATAATTAGTTGTTTTTACTTTTATAAATTCTAATTTATTTATCTTTTCTTGATGAGGATCAAAATTGCCGATGCGCATATAACCACTCCTAAAATTGCCGGTTTGACTATTGATAATCCACTATTCCCACTAAAAATAACACTATGAATAACTTTCAATAAAGCACTAATGACAATAACAAACAGAAGCCATTTCCATTTTCTGTTCCATGTAGTATAAATCAAAAATGTAAAGAAGAGTATAACAGCAACCACTACAAATGCTTTGTCTGCTGCCCAACCGGTGGTCAAATAATCCTTTTCAAATTCTAGAAATTCAACGACATTTTTATCTACTTTCGCCGGCTCTGGAAACCAGAACATACTTGTAAATAAGCAAAAAATTGAAGCAAAAATTATTGTATAGGATTTCTTAAATGCTCCTAATACAATCGGGATAATAAATAATGGTCGTATGTACCAGCTCAAGGTATTATGATGCCGTTCAAATGCCCATTCAAAAAAACTGTTACTTGAAAAAAAGAAGACAATAATTACTATGCTTGCAACAGCAAACAAAGTTCCAAAAATTTTATCGTATGTTTTCAACTTCATATTGCCTCTCCACAAATTCAAACTTCCCTACTTATAAAAAATCCCCGCCAGTTTATCTTCATTATCAAAGCTGATTGTGTAAGTAAGGGTATTCTTTGCATATTTTGCCTGCTGGACAACAACTGTAAAAGTCTTTCCGCCCTGCTCTACCTTTGTCATCTCGCCTTCAAGGAACTTTTCAAAGTCACCGTTTGATTTAATCTGAGTATAGATTTCAGAAAGTTTGTCCTTAGGTAAGGCATTCTTCATAGCTTCATCGCACAGCTCTACAATTTCATCAGACTTTTCTTCATTAAAAAGAGTAATTACATTCTGTGCTTTTTCTATATATTTTTCTTTTTGCCCACTTGATACAGAAGAGTTTTTACCTGCATCGGATGATTTATCCGAACAAGCTGTAAATAGTACACAAGATAAGCAAAACATTATAACTATGGCAGACAATCTAAATTTTTTCATAACTTCCACTCCATTCTGTTTATTCTTAAGGTTATTACACCTATAATTACAGTAACTGCAAAGAAAAGCATTTCCAATGCATACGAGCCTATACCAACACTCATTGCAACCGGTATAAGTATATCACAAATTGAGTGCAATAAAACAGCTAAAAGCAGATACAAATATTTTTTGTTTTCCAAAAATCCGTTCCAGATAATAATGGATAATTCTATGTGAATCAGGGTTGCGATTATTCTTTCAATTATCCCAAGCGAGCTTATTACCGACAAACCGGAAGATAATATTACAGGTATAAAAATATATATAATTTCCATAAGGGAATGTCCAAGTCCGAATATTATCGGCTCGGATATTTTCACACCTTCCCTTACAAGGAATCTCCTGAATAAGAACCTGAAAACCTCTTCAAATACACCCGCACTTACAGCAATAAGACAGCCAACAAGCAGGGCATTATTTATTTGAAATATTATAAACTTCGGATTCTTTGTTAAAATGCCAAGCAATGGAATTCTTGTAAGTATCTGCGAAACCAAAAATGATAGGAGGCCAAGCACAAACAGATACAAATATCTTAAAGTTTTCATAACCATTCTCCCTTTTTATGGTTAATATATAATTCATAAATCCCTATTTTTTACACCTATAAGACATAGGCTTATTTACCCGTATATCCTCTTTTCCTGTTTTGGTTAACCAAACTAATACAGGCTTCCTGAATTTACTACAGGCTGAGCTTCGTGATTGCCGCAAAGCACTACCAGGAGATTTGAAACCATAGCTGCCTTTCTTTCTTCATCAAGTTCTACAGTTCCTTTTTCCTCCAGCATTTCCAGTGCCATTTCCACCATACCTACAGCGCCTTCAACTATAACCTTCTTCGCATCAATTATAGCTGTTGCCTGCTGCCTCTGAAGCATAGCGGACGCTATTTCAGGTGCATAAGCAAGATAAGTAATCCTCGCCTCCACTATCTCAAGTCCTGCTATATTCACCTTTTCCTGAATGAGTTTCTTTATACGCTCTGCCACTACAGTTGTAGAGCCACGTAAACTTCCATCATCTGCAATTCCGTCACCTGTGGTATCTATATCAGGAGCCACGTCATAAGGATAAAGCTTTACTATATCTCTTACTGAGGTATCACACTGTAATGAAAGATATTCTTTGAAATTGTCTACATTAAATACAGCCGCCGCAGTATCCACAACCTTCCAGATAACTGCAACACCCACTTCTACAGGATTTCCAAGTGCATCATTTACCTTCTGTTTTGAGTTGCTAAGTGTCATTGCTTTAAGAGAAATCTTCTTTCCCATAGCAGCATCTACATTTATACTTGATTTCACATCCCCACTCTGCCCAAGCCTTGTATGTGCAGCCGGATTGAAGGAGGTTGCAAATGGATTGATAAAATGGAAGCCTTCTTCCTTAAGTGTGCCTATGTACTTACCAAAAAGTGTGTAAACTATAGCTTCCTGAGGTCTTACCACCTTGATTCCCATTATAAGTACGAAGCCAAGCAACATAAGTATCATTCCGCCTGCTATAAAGACAGGCAGTTCATTAACTCCTGCATAAACTATAAGTCCGCAGCCACCAAACATCATAATTAAACTGACAAACAGCATAAGCAAACCCTTACCTGTACTTTTAAGAATTTTCTCTTTCATAGCTATTCCTTTCCAGACATCTAGTCCAAAGAATTTATTTGATATCAAAATCATATCACTTTAATATTTGTTTGTCAATAGGGTGGTTAAAATAAAAATGCCTATACCAAAACCGACTTTTTTCTGTCATGATTTGATATAGGCAGCTTTCATTACTTATACATTACTTGATAAATCCAACCTGTTTGCTTATAATTTCTATCTGCTCATCCTTCTTCTTATTATACTCTATCTTTTTTTCTTCAAAATAATTTCTTCCATAAGCGTCTATTGATACAATGAGAGGTCCAAATTCTTTTACCTTACAATGCCACAACGTCTCAGGCATGCCAAGGTCTTTCCACTGAGCTTCCACAATTTCTTCAACCTCAACCGCTGCCACTACTGCATTCCCGGCAGGGAATACACAGTGGATTGCACCAAAATCCTTACAGGCTCTTTGGGTATTTTCCTTCATTCCGCCCTTACCAAGAATTACACGCACTCCCGTAGTCTGTACAAATTCATACTCAAATTTTTCCATACGCATTGATGTTGTAGGCCCTACTGAAACCATCTCATATTTATCATCTCCTAACGGACGAATAATAGGTCCGGCATGCAATATGGCTGCATCTCTTACATCTACAGGGATTTTCCGGCCTTCCTCAACAACCCTTCTGTGAGCCACATCACGGCAGGTTGTCATATCCCCGGTAAGATAAACAATATCACCTATATGTATATCTCTTAAATCTTCTCTTGAAACAGGAGTAACTAAAATTTTCTTTCCATCTTTTATTTCAACTGCCATCTCTCTACCTCCATGCCCCTTCTTTATACTCAAAACCTGTATGCGTATCTATTGTAAAATTCAAATCTTTATCAAATACAATATGACCTCTTCTATGACTCCAGCAACCTACATTTACTGCAACTCCGATTGCCGACGGATGTCTTGCGGTGTTTTCAATATTTACTCCCATCACAGAATAGTTTCCTCCCATACCCTGAGGTCCAAGGCCAATATTATTTATGCCTTCTTCCAACAGTCTTTCCATCTTAGCCGCATTTTCATTTGGATTGTGTGTACCTATATTTCTCATAAGAGCCTTTTTGGAATTAAGTGCCGCTGTTTCAACTGAAGTACCTACTCCCACACCTACCAAGAGCGGAGGACAGGCATTTAAGCCATAAGTTGTCATACGGTCAAGCACAAACTTGGTAACCCCTTCATAACCTTCCCCCGGCATAAGTACGGTTGCATTTCCCGGCAAAGTACATCCGCCACCTGCCATATAGGTGTAAATTTCACATTTATTTGAATGAGGTACTATATCCCACCATACTGTAGGTGTTCCTTTTCCTACATTTTTTCCTGTATTATATTCATCAAAAGTCTCTACAGAATTGTGTCTAAGTGGTGCATGTATGGTTGCCTGTATAACTGCATCCCGGAGCAGCTCCTCAAGGTCATCAATATACGGAAATCCGGTCCCACATTTTACCCAGAACTGCAACACTCCCGTATCCTGGCAGGAAGGACGATTAAGCTTTACTGCCAGTTCCTGGTTTTTAAACATTGTATCATAGATTACTTTAGTCATGGGACTGTTTTCTTTGTCTCTAAGCTCAGCAAGCTTATTTATTACATCATCGGGAAGCTTCTTAGCTGTAAAACCTACAAACTGTGCTATTATCTCAGTTAATTTCTGTACATTCTCTCTATTTTCTATTATATTCTCCATAATAATCTCCTTTTAGATTTATTTACGCAGGGAAAAACGGGAAGGCAATCGGTAAAATTATCATGCTTACTATAGTTGCGATAATTATAAGTGGTGTGCCTGCTTTTACATAATCCATAAACTTATAGTTGCCAGCACCCACCACCATAGTATTTGCCGGCATACCTATAGGTGTTGCATAGGCACAAGAACCGCCTATTACACAAGCCATAAGTACCGCTCTCGGATCTGCTCCCATTCCCTGGGCAATAGAAAGACAGATAGGTGCCATAAGTGCTGTAGTTGCTGTGTTTGACATAAAGTTTGTAAGTGCACAGCAGATGATAAATACTATGAATGTAAGTACATAAGGCGAAGGCTCTGCTCCAAGACCACCGATAACCTTATCTGCTATCATCTCACCTGCACCGGTCTCCTTAAGTGCAGTTGCAAGTGAAAGTGTACCACCAAACAGGAAGATTGTTTTAAGGTCAATTGATTTTAGTGCATCCTTCTCAGAAATTACCTTGGTTAATATAAGAAGAATTGCTCCAATACAGCCTGTTACACAAAGTTTAATACCTATTTCCTTTTCGAATATCATTCCAACCAAGGTGGCTACCAGTATTACTAAAGAAAGAATTTTTTTCCATTTAGGTACTGAACCAAAATCGTTTTTACCGTCAAATATGGAATCATCACCTGGCTCATTATCCGGCAATAGTTTATAACCAATCGTTGCATAGAATAATATACCTGCTGCAAGTATTGGCAAACCTACAATAGAGTACTCGAAAAATCCAAACTTAAGACCTATTGGTTCTAAAGTTGACTGGGCTATCAGATTGCCCGGTGCCCCTATTAGCGAAAGGTTCCCTCCCATAGCTGCTGCAAATACCAACGGCAAAAGCAGTTTTGACCTTTTAAATCCTGATTTTGCTGCTATACCGATAATTACAGGGATAAGGACTGCAGCAGTACCGGTATTTGAAAGTACACCACTCATAAATCCGACTATCACCATAATTGCAACTATAAGCCCTCGTTCTGTCTTTGCAAACCTGGTTACCCAACCACCAATTTCATTTGCCATACCAGTTTCAAATAAGGCACCACCTACTATGAACATAGCCACAAAAAGAATTACATTGGTATCAATAAATCCTCCAAAAGCCTGCTTTACATCTAAAACTCCCGTAACAACGAGACCCGAACAGACTATCATCGATGTAAGTGCCAAGGGAATTTTTTCTGACACGAACATCACAATAGCAAATGCTAGAAACAATAAGGTTATAATCGCTGGACTCATTTTTCCACTCCTATCTGTTATTTTTTCTTACAACCATATTATAATTTATTAATACTAAAAAGTATATTTACTTCTTACTTGGGTTAGTATAAAAAAAAACTATACTAAAATTAGATATGGTGATATAATGATACAATTGGTAAAAATTAAGAATTCAAATCTGTAACGAGGTAAATGCCATGACTTTAAATCATTTAGAATATTTTTGCGCAGTCTGCCGCTACCACAGCATAACCAGAGCTGCTGCCGAGCTTTTTGTTACCCAGCCTACTATATCTGTTGCTATCAGGGATTTGGAAAATGAATTTCAGATTAAACTTTTTAACCATGGAAAAAACAGAATTACTTTAACTTCAGAAGGTGAAGAATTTTATAAAAAAGCCAACAGCCTGCTTCAGCACAGTTACGAGCTTTACGATGAGTTTGGCTCTATTGGAAATAACAATCAGGCAATAAGGATAGGTATACCTCCGCTTATGAGTACAGTCTTTTTCCCAAGGCTCATCAACGCCTTTCAGGAGACCCATAACATTCCCGTGAAGCTTTATGAATACGGCTCTATACGTGCCTCAAACCTGATAAACGAGGATATGCTGGATGTTGCTCTTGTAAACATGGATTTTTATAATATTGCCAAATATGAATCACATTTTTTAATGACGGACTCCTATGTTTTCTGTGTAGCTAAAAGCCATCGTTTTGCCGGTGAAAAGTCCATTACCTTCGATATGCTTATTAATGAGCCTGTAATTCTCTTTAATACCGACTCTGTGCAAAATGCCACTATATTTGCAAGATACCATGCCTTAAATATTATGCCTGAAGTGCTTATGCACTCAAGTCAGCTTGGAACTATCTTAAACTTTGTACGGGGCGGAAATTGTGGAGCCTTCTTATATTCTTCCTTAGCTGTGAATCCGAGGGATTTTGTGGAAATACCTATAATGCCTGAGATTACCAATAACTTTGGTCTTGTCTGGAAGAAGGGGAATATTCCTACAAGTAAGGTGTCTAAGTTTATTGAGTATATAAAGGGGAGGGAATATAGGGATATATTTTCCTAAGCTCAAATTGGGCTAAATAAAATCCCCACCAAAAACGGATTCTATTATCCGGTTCCGGTGGGGATAAGATATTTTCTTCTTAAATCCCAATTATTTGCTCATAGGTCACAGACCGAAAATAGTTTATCCTACTGTAGTATGCAGAATATATCTAACATCACATTCATCCGCATATTTGTCTGCTTCATCAAGGCTTTTTTCAACTGAATCCGTAAGGGATGAATACTGTTCTATACTCATTACCACCATTGTTCCATATCCGTTTTTTGTTAAAAATATAGGCGAATTAGTGGTAACAATCATATCTGCCTCATCTGCTATTTTGATAATATCAAGCATTTTCTATTTTCACCCCCTTAATTGGTCTTAAAAATTCGTCCGGTGTAATATACAGATTCTCCAGTATGGGAATCAAGTCAATGTACTCTTCTTCACTTTCTTTATTATGTTTATACTTAGCCATAACAACCAGATATCCTTTGTCCCATTCTTTTATCTCTGTATATTTCTCTAGTGAATATGGTGCTTTAAATCTTATAACATAGTCTCCATAACGAAATATTGTAAATTCTCCCTCATTACTTAGAAGTGCATAATCGAATTGCATAGTCACCTCCCTAACAATCAATCTACTTATCGTAATTTTATCACTATATCGTAATAAAGTATATAACTAACGATAAATTAAAATAAAGCGCCTATACCAAAAGCGGAATATTTCTATCCTCATCGACTACAGATAAGAGTGTTGTATTTTACCCTAAAGCCTTAGCTCGGGACTTTGACAGTTACATAATAAAAAAATACCTCTCAGGCCTTATATAGCCTGAGTTTTTTATGTCAAAAAAATTATTTTTACCTATGGTATTTTATGTTATTGTGTGTTATAATAAGAGGAGGTATGCTTATGAATCTTCACATAACAAAATCTAAAAATGCTGAGTCATTTTATATTGCTAAATCCTTTGCCAAACCTAACGGAAGTACCTCGTCTAAGATTATCCGTAAACTCGGGACTCTTGAACAGCTTCTTGTTGAACATGGACCAACAAGAGACGATGTGATTGCCTGGGCGAAAAATGAGGTTAGGATAGAAACAGAACGTTATAAAAAAGAAAAAGAAGCCCAGACTGTCCTCATTCCTTTTCATGCAGACAGGCAATTAGACTATGGCGGACAGGTCTTTTACCGCGGCGGCTATCTTTTTATTCAGTCTTTATATTATAAACTCAGAATGAATAAAATCTGCCGTAAATTAAAACTTAAACATAAATTTAAATATGACATAAATAAGATTCTTGCAGACCTGATTTATGCCAGGGTTTTGGAACCTGCAAGTAAACGCTCATCTTTTAAGACTGCATCTGAATTTTTAGAAAAACCTTCTTATGAGCTTCATGATATTTACAGGGCACTTGATGTTTTAGGTTCTGAATGTGACCTGATTCAAGCTGAGGTTTATAAAAACAGCCATTTTTTAGGAAACAGAAATGATAAGGTTCTTTATTATGACTGTTCTAACTATTACTTTGAAATCGAACAGGAAGATGGAAACAAAAAGTATGGTAAAAGCAAAGAACACCGCCCCAATCCTATTATGCAGATGGGACTGTTTATGGATGGAGACGGTATTCCTCTTGCATTCTCTCTTTTCTCCGGTAACGCCAATGAGCAGACTTCCTTAAAACCTTTGGAGCAAAAAGTCCTTAGGGATTTTGGCTGCCATAAATTCATCTATTGCAGTGATGCAGGACTTGGCTCTGAAAGTATCAGGTTTTACAACCACACGGCTGAACGCTCCTTTATTGTTACACAGTCAATTAAAAAACTGAAAAAAGAGGAGAAAGAATGGGCTCTTAATCCACAAGGCTTTAAGCGTGTTTCAGACAATAAGCCTGTAGACATAACAAAACTTGATCCCGATGATAAGGGACTTTATTACAAAGATGAGCCATATATTACAAGGAGGATAGACCAGAGGCTTATTGTTACTTACTCACCTAAATATGCCGCTTATCAAAAAGCCATTCGTGAAAGACAGGTAGAGCGTGCACAAAAAATGCTTGATTCGGGAACTACAAAAAAGAACCGTAAAAATCCTAATGATCCGGCACGCTTTATAGGTGCAGAGGCTGTCACAAAGGAAGGTGAGGTTGCTGATATTCATCATTATCTTGATGAGAATAAGATTAACGAAGAAGCTATGTATGACGGACTTTATGCAGTGTGTACAGACCTGTTGGATGACGATGTGGAAGATATTTTAAAGGTCAGCGAGGGAAGGTGGCAGATTGAGGAATGTTTTCGCATTATGAAAACAGATTTTGCTGCAAGGCCTGTGTATCTGCAGGACGAGAACAGAATACGTGCCCACTTTTTAATCTGTTTCTTAGCATTAACGCTTTATAGGTATCTTGAGAAAAAACTGGATTATAAGTATACATGCGAAGAAATATTGAGCACACTAAAAGCAATGAATTTTGCTGATTTGCAGGAGCAGGGCTTTATGCCGTTATACAATAGAGAAAATATAACAGATGATTTGCACGAAGTAAGCGGTTTTCGTACAGACTTTCAATTTATAACAAAAAGTAAAATGAAGACAATTCAGAAGCTTAGTAAAGAACAGGAATAAAGTACTAAAGACCGCGACAAAGATAAAAATCGTTGTAACCCACTATACACAAAGGTTTACAACGATTTTTGATTATATAAGTGCCAAAGATGGGATTTTATCACTATATCGTAATAAAGTATATAACTAACGATAAATTAAAATAAAGCGCCTATACCAAAAGCGGAATATTTCTATCCTCATCGACTACAGATAAGAGTGTTGTATTTTACCCTAAAGCCTTAGCTTTGTACATTGACTTTGATTAGTAATAATAATATCATCGAAAAAGAATAATACAAACTTTGGAATATTACAAAAGCATTTACTAAGGTTTGATGCAAAAAGTTTGAGCAAAAAATTTTAATCAAGTTTTTAGAAGGAGGCAATATGAGAGAATCAAAACTTTTCAGTATTTTACCTGAATATATATGTACACCTGATGGGATGGCTATAGACAGACATGGTAATCTTGTACTTTCCTGTCCGAATTATGCCGAAGATAACATGTCGGGAATAGTAGTGCGCCTTGATAAAGAAGGAAATGTAACAAAATGGTTTGATGTTCCGGTTCATCCTGAAACAGGCATAGCCCGCAATATGGGTATAGCCTTTGATGACGATTGGAATGTATATTTATGTGATAATCAAGGTTGGAGTGAACACCCTGATCTTATATTTAAAGGACGTGTACTCAAACTAAAGGTTACGGATGATGGAGACATCTTGGAAACCACTGTGGTGGCATATGGGATGGAACATCCAAACGGTATCCGCATAAAAGATGGATATATGTATGTTACACAAAGTTATCTCCATCCTGTGAAACGTGAGGACGGCAAGCTGGTAAGCTGTGTTTATAGATTTAGAACAGATGAACATGATATACATATAAGCAATACTCTGAAGGATGAAAATATCTTTGCCACCTTTGTAACTGAAAATCCTGATTGTCAGTATGGAGCAGACGGTATTGTATTCGGACCTGACGGAGCTCTATATGTTGGTAATTTTGGTGATGGGGCGGTATACCGTCTAACTTTCAAAGAAGATGGAAGCCTTGCTGAAAATAAGATATTTGCACAGGATGCCAAAAATTTACAGAGCACGGATGGTATGATTTTTGACGATAACGGAAACCTTTATATTGCCGACTTCTCTGCAAATGCTATTGCAAAGGTAACTCCTGACGGCAAGGTGGAGCGTATTGCCGAAAGCCCTGACTGTAGCGGAGTGGATGGAGGACTTGATCAGCCGGGAGAACCTATAGTATGGGATGGTAGAATTATAGTTTCATGCTTTGACCTTGTTACCGGTCCGGATAAGGTAAATACTAAGCATGAAATGCCTGCTACACTTGTACAACTGGAACTATAAAAAAAGTAATACACTAAAAACAAAAGTCCATTCCACTATCCGATAAAATACTTCAGACTATGATACGTACAAAATTAATTCCCTATCAAAAACTGATTTTTCTTTCAGTCTTGATAGGGAACAGTTATTATTTCTTGTTATACTTAAATATATTCTCAATTACATAAGCTTCAAATAAAGCCCCTTAATATCCTCAAATGTAGGCTCCTTTGGATTACCAGGTCTGCAGGCATCATCCATAGCAGACTGTGTAAGGAAGTCAAGATCCTCAGGCTTAACTATAGCCTTAAGGTCGGCAGGAATACCTACATCCTGTGAAAGCTTCTTTACAGCATCAACTGCTGCCTTTCTGTACTCTTCCTGACTCATCTTCTCTACACCTTCAACACCCATAGCTATAGCAACGTCTCTTAACTTCTCACCTGTTGCTTCTGCGTTGTACTCCATTACTGTTGGAAGGAGGATAGCGTTAGCCACACCATGAGGTGTATCATAGACAGCACCCAAAGAATGTGCCATAGAATGAACTATCCCAAGACCGCAGTTAGAGAAGCCCATACCTGTAAGGTACTGTCCGAGAGCCATACCCTCTCTGCCTTCTTTTGTATTCTCAACAGCTCCTCTAAGGCTCTTTGCAATAAGCTCTATAGCCTTTAAGTTGAACATATCTGTAATTGTATTTGCACCGAGAGTTGTATAACCTTCGATAGCGTGTGTAAGTGCATCCATACCTGTTGAAGCTGTAAGTCCCTTAGGCATTGAGCTCATCATCTCAGGATCTACAAATGCTACTACAGGGATATCGTGTGGATCTACACATACGAATTTGCGCTTCTTCTCTACATCGGTAATAACATAGTTGATAGTTACCTCTGCCGCTGTACCTGCTGTTGTAGGAACTGCAAAAATAGGTATACAAGGCTTCTTTGTAGCCGAAAGTCCCTCAAGACTTCTTACATCTTCAAACTCAGGGTTTGTAATGATGATACCGATAGCCTTAGCTGTATCCATAGAAGAACCGCCACCGATAGCTATAATATAGTCTGCTGCCGCCTTTTTAAATGCAGCTACACCACTCTGTACATTTTCAATTGTTGGGTTTGGCTGAATTTCAGAATAGATTTCAAAGTCCATACTTTCAGCCTTAAGTAAATCTGTTACCTTGCTTGTAACATTAAACTTAATAAGGTCAGGATCTGAACATACAAAAGCCTTCTTAAAACCTCTGTTCTTAGCCTCTACAGTAATTTCCTTAATTGCTCCTGCTCCATGATAAGAAGTCTCGTTTAATACAATTTTGTTTGCCATCTTTTTTTCCTCCATTTTCCCAGACTCTTAGTCTGTAACTACACCCTTCTGCAACATAATATTTGCATACAGAGCCTTTTCAGAAGTTGCTATTATGAGATAAGAGGTCTTAGCCTCCTCATAAAACTTAAATCTTTCGATGAAGCCAATGGTACTCGCACCACGCTCATCATATTTTGCTACTATGTCCTCGAACTCTTTCCATATAGGAGTTTCTACAGTATCTCCCGGAACCTTTTCCATAAGAGAAACTGATTTTTCAGTATAAGTATCAAGCGGAAATACTTTTAATATAGCCTCCAGTACCTCAGGAACTCCATGCCCATCAAGCCTTATTACCTTAGCATTTTTTCCCATAGTATGAGCCGGAAAATTTCCATCAGAAATTACAAGTCTGTCTGAATGTCCCATCTCACAAAGGGCTGCTAAAAGCTCCGGTGATAATATCTTAGGAATATTCTTTAACATAAGTTTCCTCTTTCTTATTTGTGAATGTTTTAACACATTAATTCTACATAATGGGGTGCCGTTATTTTAGGCACCCCTATAACCTACAGATTATTCATATAAGCAAGGCTTAATGTCGTCTGCATCCATATTGTCAGCATTGTACCATTTAGCACCTGTATCAACGTCAGCTACGCTCTTTCCATCTGCTGCTTCTACAGCAAGCTTAACTGCCTGATAACCAATCTGTACAGGATCCTGTGTTACAGCACCTGCAAAAAGTTTGCTTCTAACTGCATCAAGAAGCTTCTTACCGGCATCAAAACCAACTGCAACTACTTTACCTTCACCAATCTTATCAAGGCCTTCGTTAGCTGTAATTATAGCGTTAGCTGCAAACTCATTAGAACCATAGATAGCTATAAGATCATTCTTCTCAAGTATAGCGGAAGCAACTGCTGCTGCATCTACGTCCTTAACTTCAGCAGGGATACCTACATCAAGCACAACCTTAGCACCTGATTTCTCGTTTTTTAAGCTGTCATGTCCTTCTACAGATACATTGTCTGCTCCGCAAAGCTCTGTCATCTTGTCTACAAATCCCTTTGTTCTGTCAACGATAGACTGTGAGTTTGACTCCTGAGCTACAACACCGATTCTTACAGTATCTTTTGCATCTTTAACCTTTGACTCAATCAACTTATAAAGCTCTTCTGCTGCTAAAGCACCTGCTACTGCATTGTTTGTAGAAGCATTAGCCTTAATTGCGCCTTCCGGAGCATTTGGAACACCTGAGTCAAATCCTATAATAGGAATATTTGCTTCCATAGCCTGCTGTATTGAAGGGATACTAGCCTGAGTATCAAGAGCTGCAAGGCAGATGGCTGTAGGCTGTTTAGCTATAGCTGTATTTAAATACTCAACCTGCTGTGCAATAGCTGACTCATTGTCAGGTCCCTGGAAAGTAACTTCAACTCCAAACTCTTCAGCAGCCTTCTTTGTACCAAGTTCTACTGCTTTCCAGAACTGATGCTGGAAGCCCTTAGCTATAACATCGATATGCTTTGTGCCACCATCTGTTGTTGCAGGTGTGCTGGTAGCTGCACTTGACTTTGCTGTGCTTGTTGCACTTGACTTTGTGCTTGCAGCAGACTTTGTTGAGCTTGTCTTTGCTCCGCCACCGCCACAGGCTGTAAGAGCGGATACTACCATTACTGTACTGAGAAGTGCTGCCATAAGTTTCTTAGATTTTTTCATCTGTTTTTCCTCCTTAAATATATTAATCCAATTTTCTATCACCCTTGATATTTGAGTGTAGTTGGAATTAATGAGTTTCTAAATTAAAGTATCTGTTATTTTCCTCTCTTCCTGTTAAGTACGTCCATATATACTGCGAAGATAAGAATGATACCTGTAATGAAGAGCTGATAATGTGACTGTACCCCGATATAAGGGAAACCAATCTTTAATACTGTCATAATAAATACACCGACTATGGTTCCAAGTATAGTACCTACACCACCTGCAAGTGAAGTTCCTCCGATAACTACACCTGCAATGGCATCAAGTTCGAAACCATTACCTGTGTTTGGCTGTGCTGTTGTAAATACCGCTACATAAGCAATACCTGCAAGTGCTGCAAAGAAACCTGAAAATACATATGCAAGTGTTTCATATTTAACTACATTTATACCGGAAAGCCTTGTAGCTTCCTTGTTAGAACCTATTGAAAGAATATAACGTCCTGTTTTTGTCTTATTTAATATAAGAGCCATAATTACTGCGATTACTGCAAGAAGCACAAAGCCTGTTGGGAAATTTTTAGGTAAAATTCCACCATCCTTAGTAATCATAAAGAACTCTCTAAACCAGGCTCCGGCTGAGTCACCCTGTGGGAAAGAAATTGTCTTTGTACCTGACACGATGGAGCCAAGACCTCTGGACATCATCATCGTTCCGAGGGTAGCAATGAAGGCAGGCAATCCCATTTTAGCAACCATAAGTCCGTTTATAAGACCAAATACAGCACCACTTAAAAGTATTACAAGAAGTACGAGTCCCATAGGAAGTCCCTTTTCCATGAGGGTTCCACCTATAAGGGCTGCACAGATAGCTATAGTACCTATAGAAAGGTCGATACCTCCTGTACCGATAACAAAGGTAACACCTATTGCCATAAATGCTACATAGTAAGCAGACTTGGCAATATTGGTAAATGTAGTTATCTGAAGAAATTTATCAGGTGTAATAACTGAAAAAGCAACACAAATCAATATTAATGCAGCGATTACTATTGTACGCTGATTAGAAAATATTTTTTTTAATATCCATTGTTAATCTCCCCTTAACGTTTTGTAGCAGATTCCATAATAACTTCCTGGTTAGCCTCTGCGATATCTAAGGTTCCTGTTATTCTTCCTTCGCACATGACTATTACTCTGTCACTCATACGAAGTACCTCAGGCAACTCTGATGATATCATTATTATGGATTTTCCTTCTTTTGCAAGACTTTCCATAAGTGCATAAATCTCGCTCTTAGCGCCTACATCTATACCTCTTGTAGGTTCATCAAAGATAAGGATATCCGAGTTTCTCACCAACCATTTGGCTATAACTACCTTCTGCTGATTTCCGCCGGAAAGCTTCTTAACAAGCTGTGATACGCCAGGAGTCTTTGTTTTAAGGCTCTCTACATATTTCTTCGAAATTTCCTTGCTCTTTGCCTTATCTATAAACATCCCTTTTACAAAGTCATTCAATGAGGCAATAACTGTATTTTCCTCTATTGACTTCTCAACTATAAGACCATAACGCTTTCTATCCTCAGAAAGATAGCCTATTCCATGTGCTACTGCATCTTCAGGAGTATTTATAGTAACTTCTTTGCCATTTATAAATATTTTTCCTGAATCTTTCTTATCTGCACCGAAGATAAGTCTGGCTACCTCTGTACGCCCTGCTCCCATAAGTCCGGAGAAACCAAGAATCTCTCCCTTTTTCAGTTCAAAGCTTACATTTTTAACAGCCTTACCTCTGTTAAGGTTTTCACATTTAAGCACTACAGGAGCATCCTTAGCTACTGTCGAAGCTGTCTTAGGCTCACCAAGAATGGTTCTTCCAACCATCAACTTGATAATGTCATCTTTGCTGCATTCTTTAGTAATAAGAGTTCCCACATATTCTCCGTCTCTCATTACTATAACTCTGTCCGAAATAACATTAATTTCATCCATTCTATGAGATATATATACCATTCCGGTTCCTTTTTTCTTAAGATCTCTTATTACCTTAAAAAGCTCCTCTATTTCAGAGTCGGTAAGTGCTGCTGTAGGCTCATCAAAAATGATAACTTTGGCATTTGAAGAAATCGCTTTTGCAATCTCCACCATCTGCTGCTTTCCTACTGTAAGATTTCCAATTTTTTCAGCCGGATTTATATCTATTTTCAAAACCTTGAATAACTCGCGAGCCTTCTCATTCATCTTCTTATCATCAATGAAAAGTCCTTTAATTTCTTCACGTCCGATAAAAAGATTCTGGGCTACGGTTAAATCATTCATCATGTTCAGCTCCTGATGAACAATGGAGATTCCTGCCTCCTCAGATTCAGCAGGCCCTTTATAACAGACCTCCTGTCCCATATATTTGATTTCGCCGGAATCTTTTGAATATATACCGGTCAAAATCTTCATAAGAGTAGATTTGCCGGCTCCATTTTCTCCCATCAGAGCTACTACTTCACCTGCTTTCAGGTCAAGTGCTGCATTTTTAAGTGCAGCAACACCTGAAAAGGATTTGGTAATTCCCTTCATTGAAAGTATTAAATCACCCATATTTACTCCTTAGCAAAAACTATTCTCTTATACTCTTTTTCTGTCCGTAAGTCTTAAATTTTTCAGCCATAAGCGTCATTTCCTCTGCAGGAAGAACAACCGGTTCACCAATGCTTCTGGCCTTTACATACACCTCAGAGCAATATTCTATTTCTTCAACTATATTAAATGCATTAAGAAGGTCATTTGCTCCGGCAAGTACACCGTGGTTTGCTAAGATAACAGCCTTTCTATCCTCCATTGCCTTAGCTGCATTTACCGCAAGTTCGTGTGAACCATAAGTTGCATACTCAGCACATCTTACTGTAGGCCCTGCCACTGCTATCATATAGTGGGTTGCAGGAAGGTCTTCACGCAGGCACGCCAGAACAGTTGTATACATTACATGTGCATGGATAACTGCATCTATATCATCCCTTGTCCTATAAGGCATAAGGTGCATTTCCCATTCTGATGAAGGAGTACGGGTTCCCTCTATAGTTTTTCCGTCAAGGTCGATTATTACGATATCCTCAGGCTGAATTTCAAAGAAATCAATTCCCGAAGGTGTAATAGCAACCATCTTATTTTCTCTGTCGAATACACTTAAGTTTCCGCCTGTTCCCTTGGTAAGTCCTGCTGTTACAAGCTTCTTACCATATTTAACAAGCTCCTCTCTTGCTTTTTCCATTAACATAACATCATCCTCCGCTGGTCATAAGACCGCTTCTATTTTCTTTTTCTATCCTTTAAGATTTTGCTATCAAAATCTTTGACAGCAAATGCCCTTCACCTCTTATATCAATTTCAGACTTGTGCTGCCATTCTTATCCTACAACCACCAACCATATAAATTTATATTTTCAATTCATTAACTAAGTTGACGCTCCGAATGATAACATTTCAGACTCGCTCCGGCATCCGCTTCGCTACGCCTAATGCGCTCGCTTAGAATTTATCATTCGTAGCTGGCACCTTAGATTTATGCAAATAATAATTTGAATACCAAATTAAAGATAGTCTTATCGCTCACCTATTGTGGCTGATGTGTTTATAATCAATCATAAATTAAACAGCCGGAGCTGATAATGCCTAAGCGAGCGCATTAGGTTTTTCGTGAACATCCTAATGCTTACAATAGTATCTTTCAGAAAAACCGGAGCGAGTCTGGACATTTATCAGCGAAGGCGTCACTTAGTATGACAAACAAGCACATTAGCCACATAACTTTTAATTTACACTTCTAACGTGTAATCAGTTTGTAATCAAATTTCTACACTTTATCTATAGAGTGGTCCGTAGTAAGCACAAGCTCTGAAATCCTGGCTCTCTAAATCTGTAGTTCCAAATCCGTTAAATGAATGTGGTCTGAAGATTCTGTCCTCTGTTACATTGTGGAAAGCAACAGGGATTCTGAGCATGGAAGCAAGAGTTAAAAGTCTGTCACCAACATGTCCATGAACAGTTGCTCCGTGGTTAGCGCCCCACTTAGCCATTACATTGTAAACGCTGTCTGCTGACTTTGTAGTAAGGTTTGGAGCAAACCAGGTTGTTGGCCAACTTCTGTCTGTTCTTTCATCAAGAATCTTATGTACATCATCATCAAGTACACAGGTATAACCCTCAATTACCTGCAAGGTAGGACCTACGCCCTCAATAATGTTTGTTCTAATCATAGTTACAGGCATTTCTGCTGCTGTCTTAAAGTGTGATGAGAAACCGCCTCCTCTGAAGTACTCATAGTTCGCTCTGCACCAGTCAGTAGCCTCTGTAAGAGCCTTGATATCCTCATCTGTAAGGTTCCACCATTCTTTCATGCAACCTTCGCCCTTTTCATTCTTAGCTGCTGCAGAACCATCCAAGCAGCTTGCACCGGAGTTAATAAGATGCATAATACCGTTTGCCGCCTTACCTGTAAGCTTCTTACCTGTTACTCTCTCAACTGAATCAGGTGACCAGTATGTTCTTACATCACTGAAGATTGCAGCCTTATTTGTTACAAGCCATCCAAGCATCATAGATACACCGTTAAGTGTGTCATTTTCTGTTGCAAATGGAATAGGCTCTCTCTTTCCATTCCAGTCAAAGCCTGAAGCTGTAATAGCCTCTGTAAAGTCTGCGTTTGGAAGCCAGTCTGTCCACATTCTCTGTCCCTGGAAACCGCCTGCTATAGCATTTCTTCCAAGTGACTCTTCGTGCCAACCGATTTCTGCAAGCTTTGGATTGCCCTTAAGTATGTCTCTTACAACAAGTGCATGTTTAACGCAGAATTCCCACTGCTTATCATCAGGTATCCATCTTGACTTTGTGATAACCTCAGGGAAGTCTTTACCTGCATTTGTATCATATCCCTCTTTGCAGTTCTCACGAACCCATTTAAGAGCCTTCTCATATTCTTCATGATCATAGATTTCAAGCTCAATTCTTCTTAAAATCTCAGTCATATCTACCCATTCAGTTCTCATTCCAAGGTATTTCTGGAAGAAATCTACATTTACTACAGAACCTGCAATACCCATAGATACTGAACCAAGGTTTACATAAGACTTATTTTTCATAAGACCTACGGCAACTGCTCCTCTTGCAAAATCAAGGATTTTCTTCTTAACATCTTCTGTAATTGTTGTATCATCTTTATCCTGAACTTCGTGTCCATAAATTGAGAATGCAGGAAGTCCTCTCTGTGCATAAGCTGCCATAACTGCTGCAAGGTAAACAGCACCCGGTCTTTCAGTTCCGTTAAAGCCCCATACAGCCTTGATTGTGTTAGGGTTTAAGTCCATAGTTTCTGTACCGTAGCACCAGCAAGGTGTTACTGTAAGAGTACCGACTACATTCTGAGTGGAGAAGAATTCTTCACATTTAGCAGCCTCGCCGCCACCGCCTATTGTACATGGTGAAATTACACACTGTACAGGTGTTCCGTCAGGATATCTAAGTTCACTCTCGATAAGGTCTTTAGCCCTCTTAGCCATTCCCATTGTCTGATCTTCAAGCGACTCTCTAACACCGCCCCAGCGGCCATCAATTGTTGGTCTAATACCAATCTTTGGATAACTCATATTATTTTCCTCCTTAAAATATGTATGTTAATATGTTTTTATTTCCTGTGATTTATAAGCGGCTTCAAGCCCTTCTTCGATAGTTTTTATTTCTCCGAGTGCCTTTAGTTGTACTAAGATATTACCAAGTGCGGAAGCCTCATAAGGTCCTGCGGTTATACTTACTTCAAGCCTTTTAGCTATCAGCTTGCAAAGCAGTGATGATTTTGCTCCTCCGCCTATCATATGAACTTTTCCATATTTCTTACCCGATATTTCTTCTAGTGCAGATTTTACTTCCGAATACTTCTTTACCATACTTTCATAGATAACTCTGAAATAATCCATTTCATTTTCAGGAAGTTTCAGCCCATTTTCTTTAAGATATTCATCTATAACTTCTTTGGCATCAGCCTCTTCACTTCCAAACCTAGGATCTTCCATATCTATCAGATTATTTATAGTTTCTTCCTTCTTAAGTGATTCTTCCACATAAGCAGTAATCTCATCAAAACCAAGCTTTCTTCCAAGTTTTTTCTCAAGTCCTGTCTTATATTTTTCAAGGAGATAAAGTCCTGTAAGATTCTTAAATAAAAGCGGTGTAGAATCATATCCCAGTTCATTGGTAAGCCCTTTATCATAAGCCTTTTCAGATAAATCAGGGCTTTCTGCCCTTATCCCAAAAAGCGACCAAGTCCCACAGCTTAAGAACATCGTATCACTATCAGTCATTACCTTTGTAAGTAAAACCGCGCTTGCTGTATCATGTCCACATACAGAAACCACATCCACATCCAGGTCTTTAAGTTCTTCTATAAGGCCTGTTTTTACATTTCCTGTAATACTACCCGCCTTTGCTATTTGGGGAAGTTTATTTTTGTCTAAATTCAGCTCCTTTAATAACTTTTCACTATAATCACCTGTCTTGAGGTTGAGTATCTGAGTAGTGGAAAGAATTGTTTCCTCACCTACAGTATTGCCTGTCAGAAGATACTGTATTAAATCAGGCATCATAAGTAATTTTTCAGTTTTCTCATAGGTATCAGGACTAAGCTTTCTTAAAGCCAGAAGCTGAAATAAAGTATTTATACTCATAATCTGAGTTCCCGTCTCAGCAAAAATTTCCTTTTCACTAAGAGTCTTTAAGGCTTCATCATAACCTTCCTGATGTTTTGGATCCCTATAACAGACAGGATGCTCGATAAGTTTACCTTCTTTATCTATAATACCGAAATCAACACCCCAGGTGTCTATACCTACTGATGAAATTTCCTTTGCATTTTCCTTTATAGTGCCGGCAATCTTCTTCAAAAGTTCATCGAAGTCCCACCGTAATCGTCCATTTGAACTTTTTATTTCATGTGAAAATCGCATTACTTCTTCAAGCTTTACTTTACCATCTTCAATATAGCCGATTATTCCGCGTATTGAGGTAGCTCCCATATCTATTGCGAGTGCTTTCTTCATATATACTCCTTCAATAAATATAAATTCGATTTCAATTTCATTAATATTTTTATTAAATATGCTATATAATATCAGATTATTTTGTAATTTTTTACCAATGATGTTCCGTAATAGATAATATCACATTATAAATATTTTAGCTACACTTGAAAAAACTATTGAATTAGTTTTTTAAAATATCCTTTTTTTGTTCACTTTAGTTCTTAATTATTCACTTTTATTTATTTTTTACTTTGCTTTATGATTAAAAGATGATATACTACTAACAATCACTTTATATCTATTACCAAGCATCTGCAAAATATCGTAAAGGAGTCTGTGGCTCGATTACGATATTTCGCAAGATGTTTCGTGAACAATTTGGGATAAAATATCAAATTACTATACGGAGATATATTATGAAATATATTGAACGAAAAAAACAGATTTTAGCTTATCTTACAAACGGAAACGGTGTCGGAGACATCACCAATATGTGTAAGAGGCTTTATGTATCCAGGTCAACTCTGCGCAGAGACCTTATCACTCTTGAGGAAGAAGGCATTATTAAAAGGCATCATGGAAGTATAAGCCTTGTTTCTCCAAGCTCTTCAGAGAATTCCATCAACATAAGAAAACTGGAGAATACAGATAAGAAGATGGCTTTGGCTAAGCGGGCACGTACTCTTTTACAGGATAATATGGTGATTTTCCTCGATTCATCATCTACAGTTAGCCTGTTTATCCCTTATTTAAAACCATACAGCAATCTCACTGTCATTACCAACGGAATCAATATAGCGAGCCTGTTAAACAATTATCCGAATATAAAATGCTATATTTGTCCGGGAGTTCTCAAGAATAAAAGCCTCTCCATAATAGGAGAATATGCTTCCGCTTTTATAAGTAATTTTAGAGCCGATATTGCTTTTATTTCCAGTAAAGCTATAACTAATCAGGGAATATTTGAGGGAGATGATTCACAAGCCCTCTGCAAAAAGGAAATGATAAAAAACGCCTACAAGTCTGTGCTTTTGCTTGATAACAGCAAAGAATTTAAAGAAGGCTATTTTAAGCTCGCGGATTTTGCGGATTTTGATGTTATCGTATCAAACGGAGAGTTTGGCGAGGGAATAATGAAGGAAATTGACAGGTCGGATTGTAAATTATTATTTTAAACCTATAAAAGTGCCACAAGCCCTTAAATTATGGTTTGTGGCATTTTTATATATTTTTTAAACTAAATTACAAAAAACTCCGGCACTCCATCCTTATGTCTGCAGCTCATTTCACCCTTAACAAGCGGTTTTAAATATCTGAGCATTTCCTCAGTAACTCCGTTCTTAGCCTCATTTATCCATGTTGACGGAACCTTCTTTTCAAGGTTTGCCACCTCTTTAATATCCACTGAAGAATACTCTACCCGGTAAGGTTCATCAGAAACTCTTGTAAGCCTTGCCATCCTGCCTGACTCTCCTTCAAGTCCAAGCCTTACAGCCAGCCTTCCAAGTTCCACCGCCTCGATTATGTCCGTCTCACTAAGACAATGGGAAGCACATCTTTGAAGAAGACTTAACTCTATGTACCTAGCCTTATACTTAAGTTCATCTTTAAGTATCTTTTCAAGAATTCTGCCATTTCCGGCCATTTGCTTATGTCCAAAGGCATCCACTTCATCTTCAGAGCCATGATGTATTCCGCTTTCAGTCTCAATCATAACTCCTTCACTGAGAGCAACTATTACATTTTTTGAATTCTTCATAGCTTCTTTTAAATCGGCTACAAATTTATTCACCGAAAGTTTAACCTCACTCAAATAAATAAGGTAAGGTACTTCTTTGTTATTCTCAGCCGCAAGTGCAGCAGCAGCCGTAAGCCAGCCTGCATGCCTGCCCATAATCTCAACAATAAGGATATTTTCCTTATCATATACCTTAACTTCTCTTGCAAGCTCGCTACATACTGTAGCGATATACTTAGCAGCCGAACCAAAGCCCGGACAATGATCTATACCGCAAAGGTCATTATCTATGGTTTTAGGCGCACCGTTTACTACAATATCGGTTATTCCGTTTTCAGAAAAATACTCCGAAAGCCTGTGAACGGTGTCCATAGAATCATTTCCGCCAATGTATACAAAATGACCTATATCATATTTTCTAAATACTTCCACAACTCTCTTAAAGTCAGTCTCATCCTCTTTCGGATCGGAAAGTTTATAACGGCAGGAACCAAGGGCTGAAGCCGGAGTACGCATAAGTTTATCCAAATCATCTTCGGAAAGCCCGGTTAAATCTACTATGTTTTCATTAAGTATGCCTTCTACTCCAAATCTGGAGCCATATACCTTAGCCCCGTCATTTTTCCCCAACCATTCTTTAATAACCCCGGCAAGAGTTGCATTTATTGCTGCTGTTGGTCCCCCCGACTGTGCTACAATTAAATTTTTCATAGGCTAACTCCTTGTCAATGTTTCAAATTTATACCCTACCCCCCAAACAGTAGAAAGTCTCCACTCAGCATGATCATTTATCTTCTGTCTGAGTCTTTTTACATGGACATCAACCGTCCTTGTATCTCCAATGTATTCATAGCCCCAGATACGGTCTAAGAGCTGCTCCCTTGTAAATACCTGATTAGGATGTGAGGCTAAGAAATAAAAGAGTTCCAGTTCTTTAGGCGGCATATCCACCCTCTTATTATTGTAAGTAACAGAGTAGTTTGTAAGATTTATTTCCAAGTCCGCATAAATAACTCTGTTTATATTAGAAGTTCCTTCTACAATTGTAGTATTTTCTGCACTTTTATCAACTCCTTCGTCTGACGAAAATCTTCTAAGCACTGCTTTAACTCTGGCTACCAGTTCTTTTGAATCAAAGGGCTTAATCATATAATCATCTGCGCCAAGCTCCAAGCCCAATACCTTGTCAAAAATCTCTCCCTTGGCAGAAAGCATAATTATAGGCACTTTCGATGTCTTTCTTATCTCCCTGCATACATCATAACCGTCTTTCCCCGGAAGCATGATATCAAGCAGGATTAAATCCGGCTGATATTCCTGAAACAGCCTGATTGCCACATCTCCGTCTTCCGCCCTCTTTGTATCAAAACACTCTTTAACGAGATACAAAGATATAAGTTCGGATATATCCTCATCATCATCTACTATAAGTATCTTTTTTTTCTCAGACATTACTTTTTTCTCTCCTCACTAGATTTCCCTGCCGTTTAATACATCTTTTCTCTTTTTGTAATCAGGCATTATATTTTCCACAAAACTCCAAAATTCCTTAGAATGATTCGGATGTATGAAATGTGCCAATTCATGCAAAACCACATACTCCAGACATTCTTTTGGCTTGTGAAGCAGCTCAAGGTTTAGAGTTATCTTACCTCCGTTAGGCTTACAGGAACCCCATCTTGAAGTCATAGTTCTTATGCTTAATTTGGGATAAGCCACTCCCAAAGCCTTAAAATCGGGATAGTAACAGTCAATCATCTTAGTAAATACCTCTTTAGCTAAAGTTAACTCCCATTTCTTTAGCAAATTTTCCTTTTTTGCCCTGTCATCCACATCCTTTACAAAAATATAGATGCTCTCTCCACTTGCTTTTACGCATTCTTTAGCTGATTTTGCTATCTTTAATCTAAGTTTTTTACCGAAATATATTATTTCATCCCCTGTATTATAAGCTGTTTCAGTGTTTTCTTCCGTATTTTTACTCATTTTTTCAAATCTTTTAAAGGCTTCTAATATAAAAGCTTCCTTACTTTTTATAAATGATTCAATTACCTTTACGGAAACCCTTTTATTCGCTGAAACATATATAATTTCGCAAGGCTTTATTCTTAGATTAATATTTTTGACAGCTTTTCTTTCAAGCGTATAGTTATAATCTTTTCCACCAAGTCCGACTTTCCTTACTTCAATACTCATTTTTCAAATCTTTCCTAAGAAACTTATCCCAATTATTCACACCATAGGTCACAGACATCTTATTCCGCATATTACAGTAGGATAACCCGTTTTGGGTCTGTGACTATGAGGTGATATTACCAAATATCTTCTAAAACACATAATTTCAAACCTTCGGCTTGATTATGTGTTTCCGAAGATGTTTCGTGAATAATTTGAGCTTATATTATCTTTATTCTACCATAGAAAACTGATAATTGCACCCGTCTTTCCCATAATTTTCCATTCAACCTAATTAAAAATTAAGATATTTGTAAAGTTTATTAATAAATTTTGTGATATACTATATAAATTAGCCCATAGCTTATCATTACGATATTTCGCAGATAATCAGAGATTAGACTCCTAAGGAGAATTTTACAGATGGATGCAAAAGCCAAAAAAGATATACTTAAGAATATATTGTGGACAATAATAACCATTATAATAGCAGTCCTTACAATTACAGCCATTACAAGCCAAGCTAAAGGTTTTTCGGTAAATGATGCCTGGAAACTTATTGAGCATGGTAAAAAGAGTTTTATGATACTGGCAATGATTTCCGTAATTCTTTATATTTATCTTGAAGGAGCAGCTATTAAGCATATATTAAAACATGCTTCATTTAATATAGGACACAGGCAGGCATTTTTATACTCAGCAGCAGATATTTACTTCTCTGCCATCACGCCTTCCGCTTCAGGAGGGCAGCCGGCCAGCTTTTATTTCATGAGAAAAGACGGAATATCATTTTCAAAGGCCACCATGTGCCTTGTGCTAAATCTGCTTATGTACAGCTTTGCAATAGATTTTGTGGCTGTTATAAGTTTTATAATAAGACCCGATATTTTTATGAGCTTCAATCATTTCGGTAAAGTGCTTATAGTGCTGGGATTTATAATAATGAGCGCACTTACCCTCTTCTTTTTCATGCTGTTAAAAGAACCGAAGTGGATGGAAAAACTTGGATATTGGGGAATCAGTCTTTTAGGAAAGCTCCATATTATAAGAAAACCTGAGAAGAAAAAAGTTAAATGGGAAGAAACAATAAAAAAATACAGTGCTATTTCAGACATAGCCTTAGGTAAAGGAAAAATGCTCATTGATGCTTTTTTAATAAATCTCGCACAGCGTGTAACTCAAATATCAATAACTTTATTTGTCTACCTCGGACTTGGCGGAAAATTTGAACACGCCGGAGACATCTGGTTTTCACAGGCTTTTGCCGTAATAGGATCAAACTGCGCTCCCATTCCGGGAGCGCAGGGAGTTGTTGATTACCTTATGATACAAGGCTTCTCTCAGTTTATGCCTGAGAATGTAGCCGTACACACCGAGCTTTTAAGCAGGGGCATGAGCTTCTACATCTGTATTGTTATAAGCCTTGTAACTATAGCAATCGGTTATATAAAGAGAAGAAAGAAAGTGACAGTTTAATCTTAGTCATTAATAGGCTCTGATGAAAACTCAATTATCCTACCTGTTTTAGCATTTATTTCATAGTCATACTCAGTACCTCCAACATAGAATTCTACATCATAAACCTTGATACCGTCATCGGTTGTAAGTTTAGCTTTGGTAAAAATAACCTTGGAAGATTTTAATTTTGCGTGTCTAAGTGCAATTGACTTGGCAGAAGCTACACCTATATAACCGGAGGTTTTTGTAACCTTAGTCGTGGTTTTAAGCTTTTTCTTTTTGATTTCAAGAACCCTTCCGTCATTGGCATCTATCTCATAAGAATACTTGTAACCGTTTGCCTTGAATTCTATGTCATATACCTGACCATGTTCATCATCATATGCATCATATTCAACTTCCAGTGCAGTAACCTGGCTGCTTTTTACGCCTGCTTGTTTGAACGCCGCATTCTTGGCAGCTTCTTTTGATATTATCTTTGCAGCAAATACGGAAGTTGTAGCGCTGCTTGTAAATATGAGACCGAAAAGTGCGAGTACCATAAATAATTTCTTTGTTTTGTTCATAATATTTTTCTCCTTTGTGTTTTACTTGTTTTAACTGAATACAATTATATAGTATAAAGATTAAAATCAGATTAGAACAGGGATAAATTTTTTTCTTCGTAAATAATCGGGGATTAAACAAATTCCAACCGCACTCCAAATTTAAGAGAAGCGCGGTCGGAACTGTCAACTAATATATTATATCGGATTTATCACATTTTATTTCTGAAGGCAAGATTTAATCATCATCATCTTCATCATCAATAGGCTCCACTGAAAACTCATGAATCTTACCGGTAGTTGCATTTATTTCATATTCATACTCAGTATCTGCTGTACGGAATTCTACATCATAAACCCTTATGCCGTCCTCAGTAGTAAGTTTAGCCTTGGTAAAAGTAACATTGTAGCTGCTTAATCCCGCGTGATTAAGCGCGATTGACTTAGCGGAAGCTACACCGATATACTGTGAAGAATTTGTGATTTTGGTCTTAATTTTAAGTTTCTTTTTCTCAACCTTCAAAACAGTTCCGTCATTAGCGTCAATATCATAAGAGTATTTATATCCGTTTGCCTTGAACTCTACCTCATAAACCTGACCGTAATCATCGTCATTGGCATCGTACTCAATTTCAATTGATGTTGCCTGATTCCTTGGAACTCCGGCCTTAGTAAAGGCTACGTTAGCAGCTGCTTCTCTTGATATAATGTTGCCTGCCGCAAATACAGAAGCTGTAGTACCGCTTGTAAGCACCAGTCCGAAAAGTGCAAGTGTTGCTAATAATTTTTTTGATTTGTTCATAATATTCCTCCTTTGTGTTTGGTTTGTTTTTGATTTGTTTTTGTTTTATCTCTGTTTCTAATTAGGATTATATAGGAGGAACATTAAAATAAGATTAGAAAAATTAATAATTTTAAATTTTATTTTTTTATTTTTTTAATCATCATCATCTTTACCGTCATCATCTTTATCATCATCCTTATTATCGTCTTTGTCATCATCATCGTCATCAAATTTCTCTAAATCTTCATTTTTAGGAGTATTAGAGCTCTGTTCTATAGATTTGCCCGTCTGCTCGGAAGGCGAAAGTGCATCCACGTCCTGTGAAAGTATGGCTCCGCTGTAGGCATCTATTTCATACTCATATTCGTGTGATGAGGTAAAAAACTCTATTTCATATATAATTTTCCCATCATCTTTTTTAAGAACCGCTTTCCCGAATGTCACCATAGCGGGTGTAAGTCCGACCTGCTTAAGGGCAATAGTCTTTGCCTTATCTACACTTATATAGCGCTTGGTATCGGGCGAGGTATTGGTATTGGGCTCTGTTTTGTCACCGGTTGAAGTTTTATTTTTGTTCTTATTTTTGTCTTTGTTATTTTTAGGCTTGTCGGGAGAAGTCTCTGATTTTTCTTCTCCGCCGGCTGTTTTATCAGGCTTTTTTGAAGGCGTGTTTTTTGTGGTATCATCTGTCTTTGTCGCTGAGGATTTATCTGCGGCATCACCACCGGTATTACCTGTAGCACCTGATTTATCATCGGTTTTTGGCTTATCATCAGTCTTGTCTTTATTCACATCCTTTTGACTGTTTTCGCCCGGTTTTTTCTCCGTATTTTCAGGATTTTCTTCGTGAATACTTAAAGACGGATTATTGTTGTTATCTGAATTATTATTTTGGGCTATATTCCTATTACCTGTATTTTCCTTAATACCGCTTATGATGTCTCCATGGTTTGCATCCACAACATAAGAGTAAGTTGCATCCTCAGATGAAAAATTTATCCTGTATACATATTCGCCTAAGGCTTTATCACGCTCTGCAGTATAAGAAATCACATCGTCAGAGGAAACTCCCGCATCCAGATAAGCAAAATTAACAGCTTCTTCTTCATTTAATATATCATTTAAGGCAACCCTGTCCTTTGCATACAGAATTCCAAGGGCAATAGTCAGTCCAAAAACAATCACCGCTCCGGCTGTAAGTAAATATTTATTTTTTAGAAATTTAAGCATGTAAACCTCCGTTTCTCTGCGTTGTACACAGTATTTTTTATACAAGTGTCAAAAGTATAAAATTTTGTTGCAAACTTGCTTGTAAAAGAATTTATTATCTCTTGATACACAAAAAATATGAGTAAGCAGTCACATCATCTAACGTATAATAGAAGAAAAAGTTATGGTAAAAGTTGTACCAAGACCTTCTCTGCTGCTAACATCTATATTTCCACCATGCATATCTACTATCTTCTTAACTATCGAAAGTCCAAGCCCTGAACCGGTTATGCTGCTTTTATTGCTTACTCTGAAAAATCTGTCAAAGATTTGTTCAAGCTGTTCTTCGGCTATTCCTATGCCATCATCCTCAACCAGAAGTTTTACGTTATTCCCCTGTAAGGAAAGTATAACCTTTGTGTTACCGCCTTGTCTGCCGTATTTATAAGCATTTTCAAGAAGATTCTGTAGCATACGTGCCAGAAGCTCTGCATTTCCGTTAATCATAATACCCGATTCCACATTGTACTCAAGACTAATATCATTTATCCTGAGCGGTGTCATATCGCTGCAAAGGTCACTTACAAGCACCGAAAAGTCCAGCTTTTCAAAAGGGTAATTATCTATCCTCTGTTCAAGTCTGGTATAAGAGAGCATATTTCCAATCAGTTGGTTCATCCTCTTTCCCTGTCTTTTTATTACCTCAAGGGAGTCAACGTATTCTTCCGGCTGCCTCTCTTTCTCCAGAGAAAATTCAGCCTGTGCAAGAATTACCGAGACAGGGGTACGAAGCTCGTGAGATGCATCTGAGGCAAAGCGCTTTTCCATTTCAAATGAAGTCTCAAGTCTGTCTAACATCTTATTAAAGTTACCTGAAAGGGCGGCAAGTTCATCTCGCCCTCCGGTATCGGATATTCTTAATGAAAGGTTATTGCCATCGGTTATTGAAGTGGTTGTCTCCTCAATTTTCTTTATCGGACGTATTATACCCTTTGCCGCAAAATAACCGCAAAGCAGAATGATAATAATAAGAAACGGCAGGAAGGCTGCAAGGTAAACTGCAATATCTATGAGCTGCGATGTAGTCTCCTTAAGAGGGGCTATTCCCCGTATCCAAAGTTCAGAAAAGTTTTTGCCGGAAAGCCTCCTGTCATATATCAGATATCTTCCGCTGACGATATCAAGCGAAAATACATGAGAGCCGGAAAGTTTCACCTGATAAGTCTCCCTTATTATGGAATTTTTACCGTATAACAGACTTCCGTCAGCAGCATACAGACCAAACTCCATATCATTAAGGCTCATAAGGAAGTCATCATCTATCTGAAGATAACCGTCTTTATAGTGGATGAAAATATCATCGGTATCCATCAGTTTTGCCATATCTGCCTCAGTCGGACTGAGAAATTTCAGTTTGTCGGTATTTTCTTCCACCGCACTTATGAAATAATTTCTTGTAGTCCTCCTCATTACGCTGTCGCTTATAAAGAATACAAGGGTGGCAGTAAGAGAAAGCACCAAAAAGACAGATAACAGAAACCAGAGTATGATTCTAAGTCTTATTGAAAGTTTCAATCCTTGTCCTCCCTGATGACATAGCCCGCACCACGCACTGTATGTATGAGCTTTGTATCAAAACCGTCATCTATCTTCTTTCTCAGGTATCTGATATACACGTCTATGACATTGGTTCCTCCCTCATAATCATAATTCCATATATGATTTTCTATCTTTTCGCGGCTTAATACCTTTTCCTTGTTGTACATAAGATATTCAAGAAGCTGATATTCTTTGCTTGTAAGGGATATCTCCTTTCCGTCTCTTGTAACCGTGTGAGATGACAGGTTAAGGCAGAGATCTGCAATAGTCAGTATATTTTCAGATAGATTATGCTTTTCTCTTGTCATAACCCTTATCCTTGCAAGCAGTTCCTCAAAAGAAAACGGCTTAACCAGATAATCATTTGCACCGCTGTCAAGACCTTTCACCCTGTCCTCTATGGAGTCCCTTGCTGTAAGAAAAAGCACAGGGGTATTCTTCTTAAGCTTCCTAAGTTCTTTTAAAATGGCAAAGCCGTCTGCGTGTGGCAGCATTATGTCAAGGATGGCTACATCATAGTCTGTAAACTGTATATTATCAATGGCTTCTCTGCCGTCAAAGCAGCTGTCTACGCTGAATCCTTCCTCGGCAAGCTTCTTTGTAACTATTCTGTTAAGATCGGGCTCATCTTCTGCATAAAGTAAGCGCATACAACCTCCTCGTAAATAAATTAATTTTCTCCCTTCTATGATTATAATATATAAAGATTAAAATTACATTAGTTAAAAATTGTCATATATATAATGCTATAAATAACAATATGAAATATAGTTTTACTATGATTGTAACTGTCACTCTTCTGTTTTGCCATAATCAAGTGCTTAGTCAATGTTGAATAAGTACTTTTTTGTATTAGTTTAAGCCAAATTTGGATTTAATATTGCCCTTAAAATTATATAATTCAATTCATCAAAAAATAATTAAATAAACTTGTAATAAAACTATTGACAAGTTAAAAGTCATCTGTTATACTCTGGTTGTAACAATAAACATTACAAGCTTAGAAACAAAGTTTACAAGGAGGATTAGATTATGAAAGTAGCAGTAATTGCAGCAAATGGCAAAGCAGCAGGAAAGATTATCACCGAGGCTATGAACAGAGGTTTTGAGGTTACAGCTTTTGGTCGCAAGGAAAATAATACCGATGCCAAGAATTATGTTAAGAAGGACTTATTCGATATTACCACAGAGGATTTGAAGGGATTTGACGCTGTAGTTGATGCATTCGGAGCATGGACAGAGGATACCCTTTCTCAGCATAGCACATCTCTGAAGCACCTTTGCGATATCCTATCCGGTACAGATATCCGCCTTCTTGTTGTAGGCGGTGCAGGCAGTCTCTATGTGAATCCTGAACATAGCGCACAGGTTGCTGACAGTCCGGATTTTCCGGATGCCTTCAAGCCTTTAGCAACAGCTATGGCAAAGGCTCTCACCGAGCTTCGTGAACGTAATGATGTAAAGTGGACATATATCAGCCCTGCGGGAGATTTTCAGGCTGATGGTGAACGTAGCGGTAAGTATATTCTCGGTGGCGAAGAACTGGTGCTTAACAGCAAAGGTGAAAGTATAATCAGCTATGCAGATTATGCCATTGCAATGGTTGACGAAATTGAAAAAGGCAATCATATCAGACAGAGAATCAGTGTTGTAAGAGAATAATATCGGAATAACTTGTAATGTCCACATTGACATCTTTCCTGTAAGGATGTATATTACAGGTGGGAGGAATAAACAATGCATATTACAAGTAAATTTACGATAGCAGCTCATATCATAGCTGCGATAGATTATTTTAAGGACAGCGAAAAGGTCACCAGTAACTTTCTGGCGGGAAGCGTAGGGGCTAATCCCGTCATTGTAAGAAATGTGATGGGTAATCTGAAAGAAGCAGGTATAATTGCAATCAGCCAGGGTAAAAGCGGTATCAGCCTTGCCAAAGAGCTTGATGAGATTACATTTTATGATGTGTATAAGGCTGTAGACTGTGTGGATGACGAGGGACTGTTCCACTTCCATGAAAACCCTAATATCAACTGTCCTGTAGGCAGAAATATTCACTCTGCCATGGATGAGAAACTGCAGAGGGTACAGAGTATTATGGAAAATGAGCTGAGCTGCATCACTATGGCAGATGTTGTGGCAGATGTGAGAAAAGCGGCCGGTTCAGTCGGCTGATATTAAAACATTAAAACAAAGTGTGGAATGTTGCCTGAACGAGGATAGTCCGATTGTATTGAAATGGCAGCCGTTAATAGATGGATACGGAATATATTGCAATATTTTCCGTACTGATATTGCTGTTGTAGAGGATAATAAAGGCTGCCTGTGTTGCAGTATCAGACCGTCATCCAAATCAGTTGAAGCTGTGGAAAGAAGGTAATCTTATGAATGAGAAAATAACTCAGGAACAGATGCTTGACTATCTGGTAGAACAGTTTAAAGCAGATTCTGATAAATATAAAGATCTGCAGATACCGATAGATACAAGCGGGAAACAGCGCATCCTGCGTTCACTGATGAATATACGTATGCCGCATCTGATGGACGAAGCAGTGCTACGTGTTCAGGATGAATATTTGAGGGAACGTATCAGAGAAAATGGCGTAGTAGAGCTTTCGGAAATACCTGCAATAAAAGATAATGTGTCCATCTGGCAGGGCGATATCACAAGACTTGCGGTGGATGCCATCGTAAATGCCGCCAATTCGCAGATGCTTGGTTGTTTTATCCCGATGCATACCTGTATTGATAATTGCATCCACACGTTTGCAGGTGTTCAGCTGCGAAATGAATGTGACAGGCAGATGAAAATTCTCAGAAATAAGTATGGAAGCAATTATGAGCAGCCCACAGCAATCCCTCTGCTTACAGACGCTTACAATCTACCCGCCAAAAAAATTATCCATATAGTCGGTCCGATTGTGAACGGAATACTTACAGCCAAGCATGAAAAGCTGCTTGCAGACTGTTATAAGAATACTTTAGACCTGTGCAGAGAAAACGGGCTTAAAACAGTGGCGTTTTGCTGCATTTCAACAGGAGTGTTCAGTTTTCCGAATAAAAGAGCGGCAGAGATGGCCGTAGAAACCGTAAAACAATGGCTCACAGAGAATCCGGGTAAGATAGACAGAGTAATTTTCAATGTGTTTAAGGATGAGGACAAGGATATTTACAGTAGAATTTTATCGGAATACGAAAAATTAACAAAGATATAATTGTAGAGCTTTAGAATGTATTATTAGTTAGTATTGAGATATGAATAAGCATTATAGTTTTTATAAAAATAATTGCATTATTAAGTAGAATCTAATATAATAAAAGTAGGGAAATTCCTACTTTTATTATATTAAAAATGGAGGTAACACAAATGGTTAATAATACATTTATTGATAATGCAAAGGTTATGTCTAAGGGACAGGTCACAATTCCAAAGGATATCCGAGAGATTCTTGGAGTTTCCTGTGGTGACAGGATAACTTTTATTGTTGAGAACGGGAACGTGCGCCTTATTAATTCTGCTGTATACGCTATGCAGATATTACAGACACAAATGACCGGCGAAGCAGAAAAAACAGGACTTGACTCTGACGAAGCGGTTATGGATATGGTTAAGGAAATCCGTACAGAAAGTGTGGACTAATGAAAGTTCTTATTGATACTAACATATTGATTTCTGCAGCTCTTAGCAATAACGGAATTCCTTATCAGGCTTTTGTAAAAGCGGTAAGCTACCCCAATCATGGAATGATTTGTGAGCAAAATATTGATGAAATGCGTCGCATATTTAATCGAAAATTCCCGACTAAAATACAGGCATTAGAGAGCTTTTTATCTTTGGCATTGCTAACACTTAAAATTGTTCCTACACCTATTGAAGAACAGGAACTTGAATCAAAAATACGAGATATAAATGACAGACCGATTCTTAGGGCGGCAATTAGTGCCGGTGTAGATATATTGCTTACAGGAGATAAAGATTTTATTGAGTCGGGAATATTTAATCCTAAGATTATGGCTGCAACAGAGTTTGTGAATGAAATTTAAGCATTGGAGATACCCTATGAATATAGAATTAGTGAGAATAGATACCCATGAAACGGAAAAATTATGGAAAATGCAAATCAATGCTTTCAAAAGTTTATTAGAAAAATATCGAGATTTTGAAACAAGCCCGGGAGCTGAAACAAAAGAGAAGATTGAAGATAAACTGCTTCAAGATTATACTTTTTTCTATTATATTTATGTGGATGAAAGTATTACCGGTGCTGTTAGAGTAGTTGATAAGAAAGATGGAAGCAGAAAGAGAGTTGCACCTATTTTTATAATGGAACAATATCGTAATAAAGGTATAGCACAAAAAGCCTTTTCTGAAATAGAAAGTATTCATGGGGAAAATAACTGGAAGCTTGATACCATCTTTCAGGAAAAGGGTAATTGCTATCTGTATGAAAAGTTAGGATATAAAAGAGTAGGAGATCTTGAAAAAATAAATGATAAAATGGATATAGTTTATTATATAAAGGATTAATTTTGATTAGGGTGATTTTCAATGTGTTTAAGGACGAAGACAAGGGATATTATAAGGAGTTGATATAATGAGCTATTTCACAGAGCGTATGTCGCAGGGAAGAGGAACAAGTGAAGAACAGATTTCAAGATTAAAGTCCGAGCTGGAATCTGCCGATGCTGTAGTGATCGGAGCAGGAGCAGGACTTTCTACATCAGCGGGGTTTACTTACAGCGGTGAAAGATTTGAAAAGTATTTCTTTGATTTTGCAAGAAAATATGGAATCAGCGATATGTACTCAGGCGGATTTTATCCATTTCCGGATGCAGAAACAAAATGGGGCTGGTGGGCAAGACATATTTATTTTAACCGCTATGTGGAATCGCCGGTGCCTGTGTATAAGAACTTGCTTTCTCTTGTAAAAGATAAAGATTACTTTGTGCTTACTACAAATGTAGACCACCAATTTCAGAAAGCAGGCTTTGACAAGAAAAGGTTGTTTTATACTCAGGGAGATTACGGATTGTTTCAAAGTGTAAATCCTGCGATACAAAAGACTTATGACAATGAGGAATGGGTTATAAAAGCAATGGAAGCACAGGGCTTTGTTAAAAATGAAGCCGGAGTTTTTTCGGTGCCTGAAAATAAAAATATCTCTATGCGTATTCCTACAGAACTTATTCCAAAATGTCCTGATGATGGTTCTGATATGACCACAAATCTTCGCGCGGATTCTTCCTTTGTTGAAGATGACGGGTGGCATAGAGCTTGCAAGTCTTATAATGATTTTTTGAATAGTCACAAAGGAAGGCATATATTATACCTGGAACTTGGAGTTGGCGCAAACACTCCGGTTATAATTAAATATCCTTTTTGGCAGCTGGTTAAGAATAATAATAAGGCTGTGTATGCCTGTATAAATTACGGAGAAGCATTCTGCCCAAAAGAGATTGAAGACAGAAGCATATGTATATATGGAGATATTGGGGCAATATTTAAAAAGTGTGTGCAAGCACACACTTCGCGAGCGGTGCCGTAAGGCAAACTTCCCTGCCGCTAGCTGTGTATCCCTCGGAGAGATTTTTTATGTAATAGGAATTTCAGAGAAATTTCCTATTACATAAAATAGTTTAACTTTACTAAAAAACCGTAATTACCTAAGATAAGAATCCAACTGCCTGACAGCATTTGGGTTTTTATTTGTCTGAGCATGCACTTTTTTAATATTTTTCAAAATGCTAAAAACACTTTACTGTTCTCAAACGTTATAAAAGTGAAAGCTAAAGGAAAGGAGGGTGCTATGATTGCAAAACTATATACTGTATATAGAACAGAACTTTTGAAATACTGCTGTATGATATGCGGAAATATAAGCGATGCCGAAAATCTGCTGCAGGAGACATTTATCAAGGCACTTTCCAATCTGAATCTTCTGGAGGAACTTGGCGAGAAAGAACGAAGAGCCTGGTTATATAAGGTGGCAAGAAATCTGTTCTATGATGCCTGTCGCAGACGGACAATAGAAAAGAAATACCTTATATGGGGTGAGGAAGAAACAGACGGTGGATTTTCAGAAGTTGAAACTGCCATTATCCTTTCCTCTCTGCCACCGGATCTGTCCGGGCTATTTATCAGGCGATACTTTGAGGGTTACACATCAAAAGAACTCGCAGAAGAATATGGGCTTTCACCATCAGGAGTACGGGCGGCATTGAGCCGTGCAAGAAAACTTCTAAGTAAAAAAATGAGCGAATAACGGAGGACAAATATTATGAAAAAAAACAAAGTAATCAATGTAGCAACCTGTGATGCAAGAGGCGTAACAGAAGATAGTCTTGCAGGATATGAAAATATTACCATCAATGCGGCAACTCTGATTATAGGTGAACGTTCAAAAGAATTGCTTAACAGATATCCGGTGACTATGAATGTATCAAATGTCCTGGAAATTCCGGACAATCAGGATGTTACAGTGAAAAGTATCAACGGTAAGGGTGAGATTGGTGCGGACGCTGATGGAACCGGCATCTTCCTGATGGTTAACGGAAAGTTAGTCATTACCGATGGCAGTAAAGAGGCGGTAAAAAGCTATTATCGTATCATGGTAAACGGAAAAGCTCTGGTACCTAAGAGCTATGAAGGCTGCTTCTCAAATATTCAGGTAAATGGCAAGATCGAGTGCTATCCGGATGGTGCAACCATCATAAAAGCTAATACAGAAATAGATAATCTCTTTCTTTCAAGGGCATCAAATCCCCTCTACTACTGCTCGGGAAACCTTTTCTTTCTCGATTCCGGAATAGATACGGAAAAGATGATTGAGAAGAAACTAAAGTTTGCTGCAAAGAAAATCGTTATCGTAGAAAGTCTGCTAACTAAACTGATACCAATATTTGATGAAGAATCTGATATTGTACAGGTTCCTGACGGTACGAGGCTAATTAATGATGATGTGGAACTCAAAACCAAAACTATCAGGAAATACGGAACAAAGCTCTGTGTTTGTGGTAATGTTTCTATTCAGGAATCGGAAGCACTTGCCTCTTTGGAATATCTGTTTGCAGATGGTACAGTCAGTGTTGATAAAGAGTTAGAAGATGTTTTTGACGAAATTGACAGTGTATATACCAGGTTGAAAGTGATTGATCCGGAGCTGGGTTATATTACAGATCGTCCTATGGTCAAGATTGATACCGCAGTCTTAAAAAAGTATCCGAAAGGTATACAGGTTGAAGATTGTGCCACTGTAAGACTCTCAAAAGAACTAAGTGCTGAAGATATCATAGAGAAGCTGCATATTTCAGATTGCGCTGTGGTTGTCTGCACGAAGGAGCAGGAAGAAGCTGTGGGTGTTATTGCAGAGGATGTTGCTATGATAGGTGCACCAAGGCAGGAACAGGAAGGTGGCGAGGATGAAAAAGATGGGGGTATATTTGGCTCTTTTCTAAATGAGTTAAAAGATACTCAGGTAATCAATGCTGCCGAGTATAAGATGTAAGAGAGACTGTTTTAAAGGTGAGATTGCATTTAATGCTATAGTATTATGAAAAAAGTTATTATATTTCAAGTCAATGAATAATACTCAAAATATTCATTGACTTTTTCATTTTAAAGAGTTATTCTATGAATAAATATAAATATATTCATAGAGGTAGATTATGGCAAAGGCATTCAGTAGTGATGAAAAGCTTGAAATCAGGCAGAAAATGATGGATACAGCCCTTGAGATTTTCCATGAAAGCGGAACTAAGGGGCTTAACATAAAGGAACTTACAACCAGAGTCGGCATAGCACAGGGAAGTTTTTATAACTTCTGGAGGGACAAAGATACCCTTCTGTTGGATGTAATGCAGTACAGGTCTGCTCAGAAATTAGCCGCCATAGAGAAGCATTTTAGTAAATCCCTTGATAATCCTATTAAGTTTCTCTCGGACATTATCTACGAGTATTCGATTGACCTTAAGGAAAAATGTGACACCAAGCCCATTTACAAAGAGGCTTTAAGTATGCTGGCAAAAAAAAGTGAAGGTAAGTCTTATGAAATAGGTGATCTTTATATTGGGTTTATTAAAAAGTTAGCTAATTACTGGAAGGAAAAAGGTGCGGTAAAAGAAGTTGATGAAAAAGGACTGATAAATACCTTTACAGGAAGCTTTGTACTATTTTCAAATTATTATAAGTTTGAAAAGGAGTATTTTAACGATATATTAAAAGCTTTTATTGTCAGTGCAGTGGAGAAATATATAGATTACCGTTAGAAACTGACAGAAGATCTTATTAAGCAGGAAAACTTTTTATCAGAAAGAAGGCAGATTATGGTAATTGATTTTAGCAAAATAAGTAAAAATGATGTTATGACAGCAGGCGGAAAGGGTGCAAATCTCGGAGAAATGGTTTCTGCGGGGATAAATGTGCCAAGGGGCTTTGTGGTAACTGCCGATGAATACAAAGAGTTTCTTCGGATAAACGGTTTGGAAGAAATATTTGAAAAAGAGCTTACGGAAGCAGGTAAAGATGAAGTAAAGCTCTTAAAGGCAGCGGAAAAATTCAGGACTCTTATAAAGAAAGGAAAACTGTCTGAAAATCTAATAAATGAAGTTAAGACCGCTTATAAAAATCTCGGAGAAAATATAAGAGTGGCTGTCCGCTCTTCTGCTACTGCTGAGGACTTGCCGGATGCAAGCTTTGCAGGACAGCAGGAAACCTATCTTAATGTAAGAGGAACAGATGAGACAGTAAACAGAATTATAGACTGTTATGCTTCTCTTTGGGGAAACAGGGCGGTAAGCTATAGGGCTAATCAGGGTTATAATCAGCTTTCGGTGGCAATAGCCGTAGTTGTCCAGACTATGGTTGAAAGTGAAAAGGCGGGAGTATTATTTACATTAAATCCGATTAATAACAATGTTTGTGAAATGCAGATAAATGCAAGCTACGGTCTGGGAGAAAGCGTTGTAAGCGGCAGGGTTACTGCGGATAGCTATATAGCGGATACGTCCGGAAAGATTAAGCATTTAACCATAGGCTCTAAGAAAACTCAGATTATTTATGGAGAAAAAGATACTACTGAAGTGGATGTAAGCAGGGAAATGAGGGAAAAACCTTCTCTTAATGAAAGAGAAGTGAAAGAACTTGTAAATGTCGGAAAGGCTATAGAAAAGCATTATGGATATCCTTGTGATATCGAATGGGCTATAAGAGGCGGGGAAGTCTATATTTTACAGGCAAGAGCAATTACCACCATTAAGGATAACTATGATGATGAGTTAGTTAAATCTTACATTAAAAACAGTAAAATTTCAAAAATGGTAAAAAAACAGATGGCATTTATGCTTGAAAAAATGCCGTTTGCTTACAGAGCGCTTGACTATGACTATATGACAGCCATAAACAACCAGAAAGCCAATATCTTTGATGAAGCCGGCATAAAGATAAATCCCAATCCGCAGATAGATGATGACGGTATCCAGACTCTGCCAAAGGATGTAAAGGGCATCAACAGGCGGATATTTAAACTGTTTAAGATGATTAAAATGCTTAAGGATTATGAATACTGTGCAAGAAAATGCGAAAGCTTTATGATGCAGTATGAAAAAGAAATCAGTGAGTTAAGACGGCTTGATTTTGAAAAAATGGACACCGATGAATGCAGGGAGTTTTTAGTTTACAGTCTTGATTTATTACAAAGAATCAGTTACGACAGGTTCAAATATGCACTCTTCCCTTCTGCCCTGAATAAGGATTTGGAAAAGGTATTAAAAAATGCAGATGCAGAACATACAGTGTTTGACCTTTACCGGAATTTAGACAACAAGACCGCTGTAGTGTCTAGAGATGTGGAAAATCTGGCAAAGGAAGTTAAAAAATCCGGTCTGTTAAAGAAAGCAATAATTTCAGGAGAAAGCTTTGAAACTATTTGTAAAGTTTTTCCTGATTTCAAAAAACTTGCAGATGAATTTTTAAATAAAAATGGTTTTAAATCGGACTATAACTGCTATTGTATTGAGGGTAAGACCTTCCTGGAAGATACGGACAGACTTATAAATATAATGAAACCGCTTATTTTACAGGAAGATAATAAAAAAGAAGACGCCGGTGACTTTAGCGGACTATTAGCTGAGATAGAGAAAGTTTCCGGTCGGAAATATGTTGAAATTAAAAAGAGAATCGAATATTTCAGGTATTTTCATATAGTGCGTGAGGAGAGCCAGTATCTTTGGGAAACCCTGTTCTATTATGTAAGAAAATGCCTCAAAAGGGCTAATTTCCTATTAGTTGGCGATGAAGATTATAGTGTGGGAATAGCCAATCTTTTTCATAAAGAACTGACAGAAGCCTTGAAAAGAGGGTATTTAAGTGAAAGTGACAAAGAAAAAATAAATAGAAGAAATCAAAAATATCCACTTGCTGTTAAGGTGTGGGAAGCTTCTAAAGCTCTTGCATTTGATGTTTCCGGAGAGGTACTTAAAGGAGTCAGCGGTAGTAAAGGCATAGCAATAGGAACAGCCAGACTGATTAAAGAACCGAAAGAATTTTATAAAATGAACAAGGGGGATATCCTTGTCTGCCATCTCACGGATCCTGAGTGGACTCCTCTTTTCGGACTTGCAGGTGCTGTGGTTGCCGATACCGGTTCAGCCTTAAGCCATGCTGCCATAGTTGCAAGAGAATATGGAATACCTGCGGTTTTGGGTGTTGGCTTTGCAACCGCAAAATTTAAGGATGGAGACAGAATAAGGGTAGATGGTGACAAGGGAGAGGTCAGTAAGGCATAAGAAATAATTAAGACGGATGAGATAAGAGGTAAGTAAGACAAGCAGATTAAGATATGCACAAGAGACAAGCAAGACATAAGTGATAATTAAGGTGAGATAAAAGGAGCATTATCATGGATAACGGAACAAGAGATGATAAAGATAAAAAAGAAAGCCGTAGGCAATACATACTTACAGCCCCTCTGCTTCCTCTTCTTGTGAAAATGGCGATACCAACCATAATCGGTATGCTGGTAACTCTTATTTACAATCTTACAGACACATTTTTCATAGGAATGCTTGGCAATAAATCAATGACTGCAGCCATAGGTATAGCTTTCAGCTTTATAAGTGTAATTCAGGCTATAGGCTTCTGGTTTGGTTATGGCAGCGGTAATGCTATGTCAAGAAGTTTGGGAGAAGGTAAGGATGAGGATGCTGAAGCTTTTTCTTCTACAGCAGTAGTAATAGCTGTGATAAGCGGATTGATTTTATCCGTATTTTCAATTGTATTTTTAAATCCGCTATCTTCATTTATAGGCGGTTCTGCATCAGAAAAATTACATATATTTACAAAAGAATACTTAAAAGTTATAGCTATAAGCATACCCTTTATGCTGTTTTCCCTTGTCACCTATAACCAGTTCAGACTTTGCGGTAATGTAAAAGATGGTATGAAGGGACTGCTTTCGGGTATGCTCACCAATATAATTTTAGATCCGGTGCTGATGTTTGGATTTAAGCTTGGCTTTATAGGGGCTGCTTATGCGACTTTGATTGGACAGATAATCGGAGCGACAGTATTATTTGCACTTACCGGAAAGAATGGAAATATAGCCCTAAATTTGAAACAGGTGAGATTTACGAGGGAAAATATTTATCATATCCTGGTAGGTGGGCTTCCCAATTTCGCAAGGCAGGGAATTACAAGTCTTGCTTTGGTTTTATTAAATATGGCGGCAGCAAGCTTCAGTGAGGAAGTCATAGCGGCATTTGCTGTAAGCAGTAGGATTGCAGCATTTTCATACAGGCTGGTAATAGGCTGGGGACAGGGCTTCCAGCCTATATGTGCCATGAATTACGGTGCAAAACAGTATGAGAGGGTGAGAAAAGCATTTAAATATACAGTGAGCATAGGTACGGTGTTTATGAGTGTATCAGCACTGATTTTATATGTATTTGCAAGTCCTCTTACAATGGTTTTATCAAGGAATGTTGAGGTAATAAGTATAGGTGCAGAGATAATTAGGTTTCAATGTTTTAGCCTTCCGTTTCTGGCTTATTTTGCCACAAGCAGCATGCTTATGCAGAATATCGGGAAATATTATTCTTCGCTTGTCATTTCCGTATCAAGACAGGGGATATTTTATATTCCTCTGTTGTTTGCACTTCCGTTTGTTTTTGGGCAGAGAGGACTGTATATGGCACAGCCTGCAGCAGATGTACTGGCATTTTTACTGGCAGTATGGGTAGTCAGGAATACCTTTAAATCACATTCGTTATTTTACCACCGAAGCACTTAGCTCTTCAGCAAACTTTTCCACATCCATCATCAGAGTTCCGTCAACCTTACATAAATGAATTACCGGAATAGGGCTTTGCAAAATCAAATTTGCATTATCCAGTGTTTCCTGATATCTGTAAAATTGTCTGCCCTTTGGGAAATCATTTTCCTTTTGCCATTCTTCAAATTCTTTTATAAAGCATTTATGTTCAGGCATTTTTACCTCTTCAAAAAGACTCTCATCAAAAAATCTTATCAGATGATAAAAACCATGTACTTCCGGAGCGAAGCATTTATCAATTTTTTCAATCGGATATCCCTGTTTTTGATATGCTTCACAAATTTTTTGCAGACATTCACCTAAACTCTCAGCATCCTTTTTTGCAAGGAAAATAAAAAAGCGGACATAGTTTTCTGCTATTCCTGAAAGTTTTTTCTTTGATAAGAATTTTTCCGCTATTGTAATTGCCTCTTGAAGTTTTTTATCATTTTTATAGTATAATGAACTTAGCAGATTAATTACATTATTCGTATAAAAAGTTCCTTTGAGTAGTGGCAATTCCTCCGGAACAAATGATTTGACCACATCATTATCATTGCAGGCAAAGCAGTTAATAAGTCCGTTTACTATATTAGCTGTATAGAGCGTTCCGCTGTGATTGATTCCTCCGCAAAGCAAAGCAGTTCTTCCATTTTGCCAAAGAGCATCGTTTAGCTTACTAAAATCATCTTCACTAAAGGCAATGTAGTAAGCAAAATATTTAATCTTTTCAAGAATAAGATTGATGTACAACTTAGTTGCTAATATCCGATTAGAGGTGTTCTCTTTTTCCTCCAAATGCTCCTTAAAAATATTTTGGTTCAGCTTTACAAATTCTGCAAGACTCAGCGGATGAGAGTAAGCACCCCATTTTTTATAATAATCCTCTCTCATTTTTTGATATAGTTTTATATACTCTTTCATGTCCTCTCCTTCACACTCCAATCATTATCTATGTTAAAAAGTTTTATACATCCTGCCTTAACCTAAAATTTATGTCTAAGGCAGTCTATCAGAAAACATTTATACTCAGGATATAGGCTAAGTTTTATCTCTGGCTTTTTACAGCCATCTTCTATCCTCTTAATCATAGCCTTATATTTTGCTAAATCTTCTTTGTAACTTGCAATATATTCCTCTTTTTCTTCCTGACTATTATAATCATCATCAATCTTAGCTTCTTCTATGTTCTCTTCCAACTTCGGAATAGTAGATTGAACTAAGTCATAAAATTTATCCTTCTGGTTTTTTATCCATAGAGTATAATAATAATGCTCCCAATCATCGGTATAATACTTACATATTACATCATTAAGCCCGTTAAGGAACTTATTATATTCATCCAAAACATAATAGGCATCATACACCTGATAATCAGATATATCATCTGTACTTAATGAATAGTTTTCATCCTGACCGTCTTTCACCTGTGCAAGATAAAAAAGAGCTTTCTCCTTATTTCCCATAAATAGCTCACAATATCCTACTGACAATAGCAGCCTCATTCTATTAGGATATTCTAAGAGTAAATTTTCAAAAAGTATTTTTGCCTCTTTGTACTCTTTATTTTCGTAAAGTGCTGCCCCATAATTAAAAAGGCTCGCATAATCATTAGACATCTTACTTGTTTTTTCAAAATATTTTAAAGCTTTTTTGAGATTTTTTTCATCATTATCACTTTCATATTCGCTAAAATAGTATAATCCCAAACCCTCGTATGTCTCCGGATATGGAGAGTTTAATTCTTCCGCTTTTAGCAAATACTTAGGTGTCAAGGTTTCAAAATCTGAATAATATCCGATATTTGTATATAGTCTTGCCTTGTCGTTATCAGATAAGTCTTCCTCATTTTTACCTAGAAAATCCAGTAGCAACCCGGCACAATCCTCATAACTGTCTCTAAGCTCCATACGAACAGAAGCAAGCAAACAAGCAATTTCTACATTTTTTCCCTCTTCTTTTTGCATATCAAGCAGCAGTTCTTCCATTTTCTCAAAGTACGGGACAGACTTATCATAATCTGTTAAAAACGGAATTTCATACTTGTTTTCATAATCTGCTTTCAGTTCTGTCCAAAATTCTTTTAATTTGTCCATATTAGGCTCCTAAAAAGTCTGTATCCTTAAAATTCGCATTTCCAATATATTTTTGAATCATTACACTTACTCTTTAGACAGTATATATCTTAATCTCCAATTATTCTAGTCGTAAATCACAGCCCTCTTATTCCGCAATCTTGATGACAGTCTTTCCTTTTGACCTGCCCTGTTTAACTTTTTCTAAAGCTTCATTCACCTGCGCTAATGTAAATACAGTATCTATAGATGTTTCCAACGGATTTTCTGCATTAAATAGTTTACCAATCTGCTCAAGTTGTCTTCCATCTTCATGAACAAATATAAAATCATAAGTCTGATTTTTCAAGCCTGCCATCTTATCATATTTACTTCCGGCAATTTTAAATAAAAACTGTTTGAAAGGTGATAACCCCACTCTTTTTGCAAATCTTCCGTTTGGCATACCTCTTAAAGACACCAATTTACCGCCTTCTTTAAGTACCTTAAATTCATTAGGAATCTCTTTATCTCCCAATGTATCCAAAACATAATCCACATTACTTAAAACATCTGCATAGTTTTCTTTTTTATAATCAATAAATCTATCTGCACCGAGTGCTTTTACACGCTCCTCATTATCAGCACTTCCGTTTGTATAAACTCTAAGTCCGAGACTCTTTGCAACCGGAATTGCCATTGCTCCGAGACTACCTGTTCCTCCGGAAATAAATACAGATTCATCTGCTTTGACATTCATAATCTCAAATGCCTGCATTGCAGTAAGTGCCGTAAGAGGAACTGTCGCAGCTTCATCATGGGTAAGATAGTCAGGTACGATTGCCAATGCATTTTCATCTATGGCTGCATATTCAGCAAAGGTACCTATCTTGGAAAGTGGCATTCTTCCATAAACTCTGTCTCCGATATTAAACCTTGTTACGGAAGTACCTGTTTTCTCAACAACACCGGAAAATTCATTTCCCAGTATTAATGGCATTTTATATGGCACGATTAATTTAACTTCTCCGCGGACAATCATATTATCAAGTGGATTGACGGCTGCTGAATATATTTTTACCAGCACCTCATTTTCATTTGGAATTGGGACAGATATATCTCTAATCTCAAGATTTGTATTTTCTTTATTATAATGTGTTAATACTGCTGCCTTCATTTTATTTTCTCCTGTTTTTACCGGGTTTTATATTATTTTTCATAATATCCATGCAATTCTCAAGCGTCATAGCTTTTAATTGCATTTCAACTTGTTCTTCCATTTCCTTGAACATACCTGATAGCACAGGTTTAATGTTCTGCCCCACAACACACATATCATTTGAGTTCTGATGAATATCAAAAATATGAATCTCGTTAACTTCCATAACTGCTTTATATATATCAAGCAGGGTAATCTCACTTGGCTTCTTTTTCAAAGTAAACCCGCTAACACCTCTACGGCCTTCTATGATTTCCGCCTTGCTAAGTCTCGTAGTAAGCTTTCGGATATAACTGGCATTGGTACCTACACTGCCGGCAATTTGTTCAGAACTCATCGGTACTTCTGCTTCTGATATTAAGATTAGGGTATGAATCGCTGATGAAAATTTAGTATCCATTTATTCCTCCAATTCATAAGTTGCTATGTATTCTGTATTATCGGGAACTGCAATTCCCGGATCCTTTTGAATTATACTTCCTTTTAAACTCTGCTCATTAGCTGCTATTTCAAAATGACAGATTGCTATTCCAAGATCTACCTTCTGTATATCTCCTGTATCTTCTTTTGCATACCTCTTTGTTTTCTCTTCGTAAAAATGAACCCTGTTTCCATCTATAACAACTCTCCATGGCTGTTTATTCGTCGCAGACGGTGACAGGCGAAGCATTTGCAACGATAACAATAATTTGCCGGCTTCTGATTCCTTTAGAGGATGCTGAAAATCTACCTTAAAAAACAGTCTTTCAAATGATAATCTATCGTCAGACTTCATACCTTTTCTCATAAGATTTTCTCTTATAGAGCGTTTTTTTGCCGCATACCCTATAGGAGATACTGCCGGCATAACTTCGCCTTCTTTTAATTCTATTGCTTTTTCAAATGCCTTTCTGTCAATAGTAGCAGCAAGCCAAACCGTTCCTAAGCCTAGCGAGGTTGCAAACAGAATAAACTTTTCAAAAGCATATCCAAAAGCAATTTCTGCCTTTGGTACTTTTTTGTACTTTGCTGCCACATAGGTGTCTGCTCCGATAATTACCGGACTGCTGAGACCATGTTCTTTGGCATCTAAAATTTGAAATTCAATCGGTATCCGGAACGGATTGTCAACTTTATTGATATAGTCCCTGACTTCTTTAATAACTGACTCCGATATAGCACTCTTATTAAATGTACGCACACTTACTCTGTTTTTTATTGTTTCTATTGATAATGACATTTTTCTACCGCCTTTCGATTTTGTGCTTCAGTTGTATTTGTATCTGATACAGGTATAATACATCACAAATCTTAATCTGTCAAGCCTTTTTTATAGGAGTTAAAATAAATATAGCCCATCACTAATTGGTTTTCTAACAGTGACAGGCTATTTGGGGCTTAACTATACATTAATTTAAAGTTTTTAATCCATATAATTATAAAATTTGAAGTTGTAGGGCTAATGTATTTGTTTATCTTACTAAGTCACGCCTTCGCTGATAAATGTCTAGACTCGCTCCGGTTTTTCTGAAAGAAGCTGTTTTAGGATTATTCTGTTGACGAAAAAACTAATGCGCTCGCTTTTTGGCAGAGACTCACGCTTAGCAAATTGCGAAGTAATGAAGCTAAGTGTGTTAGTCCTGCCTATATAATAGCCGTCCACGATTGACGAGTGCTTGCACGAAGTCAGAGTGGAAACGGCGAACTATGCGGCATTATCAGCTCCGGCTGTTTAATTGATAAGTAGTTAGAAACAAACACATTAGCCACATTGGACAGGGTGGGTACGGCTACAAAGGTATTATTCTTATAAGTATTTAATAGAATAACCTTCCTTTAGCCTTTACATGACAGCTAACTATAAAACTAAGAACAAATAGTATATAAGTCTTTTAGATTACAGCGGTGAATGAGAAATTTCTAAGCGAGCACATCAGGTTTTTCGTTAGCTTTTTGTTATTATAATCAGCAACTTACAGAAAAACCGTAGCGAGTCTGAAATATTCTCATTCACAGCGTCAATTTACTTAGTTTCATATTAGCCCTACAACTTCAAATTTACTGTATTAAACATACTCAATAGGGAGTGCAATAAGATTTTCTCTTAGATATGTTTTTTTGTCAATGAGGCAGAGGATAATTCCGTTTCCTCTTTTCTTGTCAGGAATTTTATCAAGTATAGGATTGGCAGCACCCATATTGGCTTTTGGATTGCCGGACATTTTTATCTCTATTGGATATAGGGTGCCGTTTTCTTCAATTATCAAATCAATTTCATTCTCTACAGCGGCACTTTTATCTTTTCCTCTGTAATAGAAAATATTAAATCGATAATCCTTTCCTTCATTGGAATATGATTTTAGAATCTCGGAAACCACAAAGGTTTCAAACATATTTCCTGCAACAGCCGAGTTCTTTAAAGCATCGGCAGTTAACCATCTTGTCAAATAACAGGCTAACCCTGTGTCCCTAAAATAAATCTTAGGCGTTTTAATCGCACGACTTAATGCACTTGCACTATATGGTTGCAATACATAGACGATCCCTGTCCTTTCCAAAATTGAAATCCAATTCTTTACGATAGGCTCACTTACACCAATTTCACCGGCGATATTGGAGTAATTAAGCATCTCCCCGGTTCTTGCCGCAACAGCTGTTAAAAATTTAGTAAATGTCAGACTATCCGCAGAAATAAGTTCGTTTATATCTCTTTCCAGATAAGTAGATACATAGGAAGAGTAGAATTCCTGCCAATCACGCTCTATGTCGTATAGTTCAGGGTATGAACCTGTATGGATAATACTCCAGATATTATCATATTTTTTAAGTTTACTTTCACGTTCTTTTATATATTCATCGGTCGGAATAAAGTGTCTGTTAAAGTTAACTTTGTAAATCTCGCGCAGAGACAGACCTGATAATTCGCACAGGGAAACCCTGCCGGCCAAGGATTCACTAACACCTTTCATCAACTCTAATTTTTGAGAACCTGATAAAATAAACTGCCCTCTTGCATCGGACTCATCAACAATTTGTTTAATTTCCTCCAATACAGTACCTTCTTTTTGCACTTCATCAATAAACAGAGGACAAGGATTATTCAAGAAAAACAGCTTGGGTTCTTCTTTTGCCTGAAGCCTTGTTAGCCTATCATCAAAGTTTGCACGATTATACTTTGGGAATTCTTTCTTTATAAGTGTAGATTTTCCAACTTGTCTTGCTCCTAATATCAATGTACACTTACTGGTTTTTACCCTGCTTTTAAGCATAGCTGAAATAGCCCTTTTAATATAAGCCATACCACACCTCCGACTAATCTAAAGTATAACTTTATTATAGTCGTTAATCTGGGAAAGTCAATTATTTCACAAATATTGTTACCTTGAACATTGATGAGTTATTCAATTACGCTTCAAGAAAATCATCCATTAGCAAAAAGTTTCTGATTCCAATGTAATAAATTCCATACTCATCATATCTTGGCACTATATTATCTCTAACAATAATGATTTTCTTGAAGGAATCGTCAATTCGTTTTAGAGAATTTCTTTCCTGTTCTTTCTTCTCCTCACTGTTTATAGCAAAAGCTGATTGAATATAATATCTGAGATTTCCCCTGTTAATAACAAAATCAACCTCTAACTGTACTCTTGTTGTTTTTCCCTCTATACTAGGAAAGTATTCCACAACGCCTACATCTACATTAAATCCTCTTCTTAATAAGTCATTATAAATGATATTTTCCATAATATGTGTTTCTTCCACTTGTCTAAAATTTAATCTTGCATTTCTAAGCCCAATGTCAGCAAAATAATATTTAAGTGGTGTAGAAAAGTATTTTGAACCTTTAATATCATATCTTTTAGCAGTATACAAAATATAGGCCTCTTCAAAATATGCTAAATACTTTGAAATAGTATTATTTGATATATTTATCTTTTTTTCTGAAGTATATCTATTAGATAGCTTAAGAGGATTTGTAAGCGAGCCTACTGATGATGATACAAAGTCTAGTAAAACTTCTAATACTTCCTCACTGTTTTTTATCTGATTTCGATCTATGATATCTTTAATGTATGTTTCTTCAAATAGTCCTTTCAAATATCTGCTCTTTTCTTCAAAGGTCTCAAGTTCAAGTACCAATGGCATTCCACCGCAAAGAATATAGTCTTCCCAAGCTTTATCTTTATCCTTATAACAGCTACTCATCTCAGCAAACGATAAAGGATAAACATGGATTTCATCTCCCCTATCTCTAAATTGTGTCAAAATATCTTTAGAAAGCATTTTTGAATTACTTCCGGTAACATAAATATCAAGATTTTTCCGTTTCATAAGTGAAAGTAATGTATCAACAAAAGTAATCTTTTCGTCATCATCATTAATATATGGATTTTTCACCGACTTTGAAAATTGTATCTCATCAATAAAAATATAGTATCTTTTATCATCAGTTATTTTGCTTTTTATATATTCATTGAGTTTAAACGGATCTCTATACCTACTATTTTCGATGTCATCGAGAGCCATTTCAATAATTTGGTTTTCAGCTATATTATTTTTTAATAAATAATTCTTGTATAGTTCAAACAACAAATATGACTTACCACATCTTCTGATACCTGTAATGATTTTAATTCTTCCATTATCCTTTTTCTTGATTAATTCATTTAAATATTGTTTTCTTTCTATAAGCATTTCATCGCCCCCCCCTTTGTGAATAATTTATATAGATTGCCACATTTTTTATTCGCTAATATTTTATCATATCCAAAGGGGAAACGCAATTACAAGGAATAATTTTCGTGGCACAATATGTTTTTTATTCCATCTTCTGATTATCATCTTTGGTATCTCTTTTTTCGCCATCAAATTTTATTTCCATAACTCCTATATAAAACTATACCATTTTAATATTAAAGGTGGTAAAATATAGGTGTCAGATGAAAAATGTAAGTACCCATTTCAAAGGAGGAGAGTATGAAAATATTTAAAAAACTTATAACAATGTCCTGTATGTTTTCTGTGGCTTTAGGTATGACAGTTCCTGCAAAGGCGGCTGTAAGAGAAAAGGATATAGTGTGGATAGGAAGTCGCGTGTATCATTCGGGAAAAAGCTTTAAAGCATCCGAAATAGATATGGAAGGTATTTATTGGGAAACTGTGATTTATAGCTCACGAGATAATTCAAGGATGCAGCTATATTTCTGTAAGAACGGTAAAAGAACAGGTTTTGTATTTGAAGAGGTAGTGCCTCTTGCAGAAGGGAAGTTCTTTTTTGTGAGTGAAAATATGAATACATATGAGGGATACATTTTAGATGATGAGGGTAATAAAGTTTGCACAAACTTAAAGGATATTGCAGACCATATAGGTGTTGAATCCAAAGGATACCATATCAGTAATAGTGGGGTAGAGGTAGACCGTTTTATTTGTGGAGAAACAAAGGATGGTCTTGTTATCCTTGACACTAAAAATAACTGTAAAGTATTAAAAACTCATAAAGGCTATGTTTTAGGTACTGGCGATGAGATTTATAAAAAGAAAGTTAATAATAAAAGATATATTCTTATCACAAATAAGAAGAAAACTAAGAGAGCTTTTATGTCACTTTCACAGAAATCAGGTGTTTCTGAAATAATAGCAAACAATTTGAAGCTGAAAGCGGACCTTCTTATAAATAATGAGGGAGAATATAGGATAGCAGTTCCTCAAAGATATGATTCTGAATTGAATTTATATAATACAAAAGGCAGGCTGATTTGGAGTGGTAAAAATAAAACTGTAAAAGGAGTGGGTGGAAATATCCTGGATACTCCGGGCGATCCATTTGAAGGGTTACTTGACCCACCTAAAGGAGTTAACAAGAAGTATAAAGAGAATAAGATAATTTTCCTTGTACAAAGCAGGAACGGCAAGTATGGTCTTGTGAGAGATGATGGTAAGCAGCTACTTAGCTATAAATATAATGAAATTAGAGAGGCTTACAAGGATAAGGCTATAGTTTTAGACAAAAATTATGCATTTTATATTGTGAATTACAAAGGGGAAAAGCTTGCTTCTAAGAAATATAATAAAATATACGGATTTTATGGTGGAAAGTCTAAAGTGGATAATGGTGATGAATATGGAGTTATTTCGGAGACCGGAAAGGAGCTTATAAAGCCTGAATACGATGAAATACTCAGAATTAAATCTGATGAAATGATATTAAAGAAAGGGCTTGACTATATTTATATATATAAAAACGGAAAAGAAAAAGTTTTTGCTAAACAATATGAAAATATTGAGAAACTTCCAAATACTCAATATCAAGAAAGACCGCTGTTTTTGGTGACCAATAATGGTAAATTCGGCATCATGGCAGCAGATGGTAAGGTGAAACATAAGACTAAGTATGATTATTTCAGAGTCTTGGATAAGCAAAATGGAGTATTTTCTTTAATATGTAGAAAGAATGGTAAAACAGGAAGCTATTTATCCGAAACAATTATAGATAAAGAAGGTAAGAAAATTTTTGAGATAAACAACACCAAGTCTATAGAGAGGCTTGCTTCAGGGGAGTATATGGTAATGAAGGGTAAGTCAGATTATAAAGACAGTAGTATAGCGGAGGTGATTATTTATAGTGCTGACTGGAAGAAAAAGTTAAGTATAAAGAATAAATGGGACAGTATATTAGATTATGAGGATGGACTCTTCATAGTAAGAAGTAAGGACGATCACTATGGAGTTGTAGATAGCACAGGTAAAATGGTGTTGCCAAACAAATATTCTTGGGTTGAATTTAATTTGAATTTAATAATGGTTAAACAAGATTATGATGGTATTGAGGAAAGTGGATTTTTAGTAAGATAAATATAGCCAAAGGATGGACTTATGAAAGCAGCCTACAAAGAGCCGGATTATGAAAGCATATTTAGACGGAATGCAGGCAGTCCGTTAAAAACACTGATAGCCATTTATCAGGGGAAGTATGTCAAGCTTTTTTGGTCAGTAGTCTTTTTCCTTATCAAAGACTCGCCGTCTTGGATATCTCCCCTTGTAATGGCTGCAATGATAGACATAATAACAAAGCCAGATGCAGATGCGGTTAAAAAGATTATAATAAACTCAGTATTTATAATCCTTTTAACCGTACAAAATGTGCCTACAAGTTATATTCATGTATATTTTTATGCCAAAACGATTAGACAGGTGGAAAAAGAGTTAAGATGTGCTCTTGTAAGAAAGCTTCAACAGCTGTCCATTTCTTACCATACACAGATGGAATCGGGCAGGCTTCAGTCTAAGGTAATGAGGGATGTGGAGCAGATAGAAAATCTAAGCTCACAGATATTTATAACGGTACTCTATATAATTGTAAATATTGTGGCTGCCCTTGTAATAGTTATAACCAAGAGTAAAATCGTCTTTGGATTTTTCCTTGCAGCAGTACCGGTGGCAGTTCTGCTCATGCTTTATTTCAGAGAAAAAGTAAAGAACTACAATACAGCCTTTCGTAAAGAAATGGAAGAAACTACAGTTTCCGTAGTAGAAATGATGGAAATGATACCTGTAGCAAAAGCTCATGCCCTAGAGCGCAGAGAGCTTAACAAGATGGAGAAAAGGCTTGTAAAGGTGGCGGACAAGGGATTCAGGCTGGATATGATACAGACTTACTTCGGTGCATGGAGTTGGGTAGTATTTCAGGTGTTTAGAGTGTTCTGCCTTATATTTACGGCATTTATGGCTCTTAATAAGAAGATAAGCATAGGCGATGTGGCTATGTACCAGTCTTACTTTGGTACTGTAGTCGGCTGTATAGCAGGTATAGTAGGTCTTGTGCCTGTTGTGACCAAGGGACTTGAGTCGGTGAGTTCGATTTCTGATATTATGCTAAGTAATGACATAGAAGGCATTGATAAAAATAAGCTAAAGCCTGAGATAAAGGGTTTTGTGGAATTTGATAATGTAGGCTTTAAATATGACGACAGTGATGAGCCGCTCTTTAGCGGACTCAGTTTTAAGGCAAGTCCGGGTGAAACCATAGCTATAGTAGGTGCTTCGGGAGCAGGTAAGACTACTATTTTAAACCTTGTAATCGGCTTTGTAAGGGCTACCGAAGGAAGAGTCCTAATAGACGGCTGTGATATTAAGGAGATGAATCTTCATCATTACCGTAAAAAACTTGCTGTAGTGCCACAAAACTCCATACTTTTCAGCGGTACTTTAAGAGAAAATATTACTTACGGACTTGATAATGTATCGGAAGATGAACTTCAAAGGGTAATAGATGCCGCAAACCTACGAGAACTTGTGGATAGTTTGCCTGACGGACTTGAAACCGTCTTAAAAGAGCATGGCGGCAACTTTTCAGGAGGGCAGAAACAGCGTATTTCCATAGCAAGAGCATTTATAAGAAATCCACGAGTGCTTATCTTAGACGAAGCAACTTCTGCACTTGATACGGTTTCCGAAAGACAGATACAGGAAGCTGTGGGCAAGCTGGCCAAAGACAGGACTACATTTGTAGTAGCCCACAGACTTTCAACCATAAGAAATGCCGATAAAATAGCCGTAATGGAAAAGGGCGGTATGAAGGAATTTGGCAACTACAAGGAGCTTATGGAGTTGAAAGGAAGCTTTTATAATCTGATGGAGATGCAGCAGGGGTAGGTAAGTTAAAATCGGAGGATATAAAAAATAATGTATAAGAAAAAAACATTACATATTTTGTTCTCTATGGTATTGTTAGCCGGCATTGTTTGTGCCTGCCCTAACAAGCATGACGTAGGCAGTACCGGTACTACTGAAAAAATAGAAAAGACTGACTCTAAGAAAAATTCTGAAAGTATTTCTGAAGTAATATCAACCGGACTTACTTATACAAACTTAAACAGTAAGTCTGCTATAAATGAAGTGAAATCCATTTTATTAAAATCGGGAATAAAAGATGAATATGTTCGTGATGTCTTAGAATGGGTGGCTGATTATAATAATTGCATGAAAGACTGTAAGGAATTTACCTTAATCGGTGATTTTACTACTGTCAGCACAAAAGCAATAGACTATGGTGACTATGCCAATATGTCAAGAGAATGGTTCAGGAAAAATCATAGAAATTACCATGATGTATTATGCAGAATAGTAGCATTTGAGTTAAATCAGGATAATATTACGACCAAGAAAATAGTTAAAAAAGATGATTTTGACTGTTGGGATGAGAATAAATCATGGCTTTATACCGATGGAGATATTCTGTTTGGAAGAGAAGCTACAGAAGAAGATAACGGCTGTGTGCCATTTCCGCTAATTAACCTGAAAGATGAAGTAATTGCAAAGTACTTCACTGTTTTTAATCCTATTTTTGCAGATAAAAAATGTAATGAAGATGAAATGCTACAGGCGATTAATAAGAAATGGACTGAATATGGAATTGAATTTAAGGAAAATCCGTATTCACTTATTACATTTTGGACACAGGCAGATAATGAAATATCCGTTTCGCATGCCGGAACTTTGATAGAAACTGAACCTGGCTATCTTTTCTTTGAAAAGACAAATCCTGAAGAACCTTACGCAGCTACAAAATTTACAACTATAGATGACTTGAAAAGTTATTTATTTGAAAAGCTAAATTTAGAATATTCAAAAGATGGCTCAGAAGTTGGTAAATATATAATTTTGAAGAATGATAAGAGGATATAAATGCAATATAATAACCCAAAAACATTATTAGAAATTTTACAGGAAGAAAAATCTTCAGGATATTCAGGCGGAATATATCACAAAACCCAGATTGAACTGACTTATAATTCTAACCATATTGAAGGAAGCAGCCTGACTCATGAGCAGACCAGGTATATTTTTGAAACAAATACCCTAGGCACAGAAACCGGAAGTATTAATGTAGATGATGTGATTGAAACAGCAAATCATTTCCGTTTGGTCAGCCTGATTATTGAGAATGCAAAGTCTGTGCTTACCGAAGAATTCATCAAACAACTTCATTTAATTCTTAAAAATGGAACAAATGCTTCAAGAAAAGAGTGGTTTGCAGTCGGCGACTATAAAAAACTGCCTAATGAAGTAGGTGGAAGGAATACTGTTATTCCTGAAGAAGTTTCCGACAAGATGAAAGAACTTCTAAATAAGTACAATGCTAAAGAAAAAATTAACTTTGAGGATATTTTAGATTTTCATGTAAAATTTGAAAAAATTCATCCTTTTCAGGACGGCAATGGTCGTGTCGGAAGGCTGATTATGTTTAAGGAATGTCTGAAACACAACATTGTACCGTTTATTATAGAAGATGATTTGAAAATGTTTTATTATCGTGGCCTTACAGAATGGAAAACAGAAAAAGGATACTTGAGAGATACCTGTTTAACTGCACAGGACAGGTATAAAGCTTATTTGGATTATTTTAGGATTGGGTATTAATACTTGTAAATCTAACAAAAAGCAAAGCTATTAAAGAAAGCCAATCGTCTCCCCGGTTAGTAAACATGGCTTAATCATTACTCTTGTACCAAGCCTAATGGCTCGGTGACTTGTCCGGACACAATAAATTCCCCGCTTTTTTCATATATATGTCGTCTGTAGGTTCTGTGGTCGGATTAACTGTGTGAGCCATTATGGTTTTGGTAATACAAACATTGATTTATGCTTTCTTTTATTTATAAGTTTCAATCCCGCTTTAATTATTATGTTTTTCGGATAGGCTGTTCTGGCTCCTGTCGGGCATATTTTAACGCAGGCCATACATACTATGCATTCATCCTTGACAGTTGACATATCCGGATTTATGCAGCTCTTAGGACAGATTTTTACGCATTTAGAGCAATTAATACATTTTTCTTTATCTGTCTGCGGAATAGTGAATATTCTTTTGCCGGTATGCACAGGTTTAATTTCTGCGATAAAGCTTATAATTTTATCAAATACACTTAATCTGTTATCGGAATATGAAGTCTCAGTATTCAACAATCTGTTTCTTACAGCCTTTCCGAATTTTACTGCTGTCTGTAAATCATCAGCGTTCGGTCTGCCCTCCGCAACCGGAATTTCTTTATGGGAGTATGAATGCTCGCCGACAAATTCACCGTATCCGAGCAGGTTTCCGTTCCTTTTTTTTATTACTGATATCATTTCCCCGGTAGCAAAGATTGTTGATGCATTGCCGTACAAGGTAACCGCAATTACACATTTTCCCTTAAAGTCCAAACATTTAATACAGTTTCTGAATTCCTTATATAAAAACCCACCGTATGTCGGAGCTCCTACGATTATCAGATCCACAGCCTCAAAATCTAAATCCGGTTGTTTTTCTCTGTTATCCTGTTTGGTTAAATCTGCGGAGCATACTATTTCTCCGCCAATTCCCTCAGCAATATAATCAATGACTTTTTTTGTTGTTCCCGTAGGTGAGAAGAAAACAGTAGCAAGTTTAATTTCATTTGAAGACATATTCATCTGTTCCTCCTTCAGCACCATTACAAATTTTGTCCTATCCGATTCAGCTATAATTATATCACATAAATTAAATTTTTAATCGGAAACTTTGAATAATAAATTCCGGATATATTTCTGAGCATCATCCTGTTATCTTAATCCCTGAGGATATAAAATACCGCTTTAATCAACGAATAAATCTCTTTCCCGACACAGATTGACATCGCCGGGATAAGAGTATATGATTCAGATATTAAAATAAATAATGGTAAAAACATATCTGTTTTATAACACAGCTAATATAGAACATCTTGAAAGATTAGTTGAATACCGTTTATTCCTGTACCCAATTTCTAGGGTAAACTATCTTCCAAAACGCTAAAATGATAATCGGAAGGAGGGAGCTAAAGTGAATATCATAAAATTATTTAATAATACTGTGAATTATATAGAAACAGTACTTGACGGCGAAATTGATGAGAAGAAGATTTCAAGCTTATCTGGTTATTCTTATCCGATGTTTAGCAGACTTTTCTCTATGCTTACAGAAACCACACTTTCTGAATACATAAGAAGCAGAAGGCTGACTGAGGCAGCAGTAGACTTACGGGACACAGACGAAAAAATAATTGATATAGCAATGAAATACGGATACGAATCACCTGACGCTTTTGGTGCTGCTTTCAAAAAATTCCATGGCTTTACTCCCTCAGAAGTAAAAGAAGGGAAGCCGTTTAAGCTGGTTTCCAGAATTTGGCTTGCGCTTAGCGTAAAAGGAGGAAGAAGCATGGATATTAGAATTGAAAAGAAGCAGGCATTTAAGGTAGCAGGGTATAATGAACAGGATATCAATTCATCACTCTGCCCGAATGTATGGAATAAGCTGTATGAAAAATATAGCCCTGAAGAACTGGCCAGACTTGGCACAGGTGAAAGTGTAGGAATTTGTCATGATGTAAAAATCCCTGACAGGATAAACTATATGGCAGGATATATTACTACAGATGTAGAAAAGGCTAAGGCTATGGGACTAGAAGTTTTAGAAGTTGACGAGGCCGAGTATGCAGTGGTTAAATTAACCGGAAAGGTGCCGGAGTGCATACATGCCGGCTGGAAATACGTTATGGAAGTTTTCTTCCCGGAACATGGCTATATCCACTCAGGAAAACCTGATTTTGAGTATTATTTCGAAGGTGATATGTACAGCCCTGATTACAAGATGGAACTTTGGGTACCTGTGGTGAAGGCATAGAATAAAATGAAGGGGTTTACTAATGCAAAACCCCTTCTTAAATTTTCTCTTTATGCTTCTTCATATTCATTTGACTGCAGTACACATCTTACCAGCCTTGATACGCAGGCTTCAAGAGCAGTTTTCTGAAGTTTACCCGAGGCAAGTTCTTCTGTCAGATTTATCTGATCATCCTCGCAACCCGGCATAACAGCATCGTTTCCTGCACGTATACAGCCTGCCGCAGTACAATCAGTCCCATTATGGGTGGTAGTCCAGTCTGTCATTATCATTCCTTTAAATCCAAACTCATTTCTGGCTACATTTGTGCAGAGATCATAGTTATTGGCAGCATGAATTCCATTAATCTTGTTGTAAGAGGTCATAATGGACATTGGCTGCGCTTCTTTTATGGCAATCCCAAAACCTTTCAGGTAAATTTCACGAAGTGCTCTTTCTGATAGAATGCTGTCACATCCCATACGGTTATCTTCATTATTGTTGCAGGCAAAATGCTTAACAGTAGTGCCACAACCCTTTACAGACTGTACTCCACCTGTCATGGCAGCGGCAATCTTTCCGGTTATAAAAGGATCCTCTGAATAATACTCAAAATTTCTGCCACATAATGGATTTCTCTGAATATTCATTCCCGGTGCAAGCCAGAGCGTAACACCGAACTCAACCATTTCCTTTGCTACATGCTGTCCTACTTTTCTTACCACTTCTTCATCCCAGGTCTGGGCTAAAACCGTACCAACCGGAAAAGCTGTACAGTACTGGTAGAAGCGTTCTCCTTCCGTTTTATCGGCATCCGGTACAAGGAGACCTCCCTCAAGACTGAACATAAACGACATTGGCACCATCTTTCCATCACGCACAAAGTAATATCTGTTAAGTCTGAGCCCGGCAGGACCGTCTGCAAGTACAATTCCGGCTATGCCCTTATTCTCAGCACAATGTGAAGTTTCCGACGCTGAGCCCGGTACACTGATTCCCGCCGAACCAAGGGCTGATTCTTCCTGTGCTCTGCCCGGATCACCTGTCGCCAGCTTTTTAATCTGTTCTTCAGAAAGAGATTTGACAAGTTCAATCTCCTCTGCTGCCGCAAGTTCTTCATTACTTAGGTATTTTGTCTCTTTTACTGCTATGCTTTCTGCCTTTATCCTAACTACAGGCAGAGTTTCGGCTAATTTTTTAATTTCTGTCTTTCTCTCCTCTACAAGTTTAGAATTAACCTTATACTCTTCTACAGGCTTCTCAGGCTTACAAATGTGCATTGTCTTCTCAGTAATTACGTCTGCGTCAAGTTCCATAATGGCTTTAAGAACAGAGCTTCCCAGAGAATTTCCTACATAGAACCCATAAAGTCCCTTCTCTAACATCCATCCCGGCTCATCCTCATTATAAGAAGTAAGCACATCAAACGGAATAGCCAGCGAGTAATCTTTTTCTTCTCCTGCCGCAAGTAATTCCGTCTTTTTAAATGCTGCAAGCCTTCTTCTTTCTTTTTCTAATTTACCTTCAGGGCAGGATACATAGACCTGAATTACCTCACGTCCTGCTACTTTACCGGTATTTTTCACTCTTACATCAAGTATAACACCCTTACCTTTTTCTTCCTTTATCCCCTCAAATTCTACAGAAAAATCAGTATAGGAAAGTCCGAAGCCAAATCCGTAGCGGACAGGAATATTAAAACTATCAAAATATCTGTAACCCACATAAATTCCTTCATTATAGTATTCCTGATTCACATTGCCGTTATTATGTGAGAATTCGGAAGCATTTGGATAGTCTTCGTACTTAAATGCCCAGCTTGCCGCAAGCTTACCTGACGGATTAACCTCTCCCGAAACTATGTCTGAAAGGGCATTTCCTCCCTCCATACCTGCCTGTCCGAGATTGATAATGCCGTAAATATTAGGATATTTATCAAGAGGAGACAAATCCATAACTCCTCCTGTATTTAGCACAACCACAACCTTTTCATACAGACTGCAAATTGAATCAAGCTCCTTTTCCTCCGCTTCAGTAAGCAGGAAGTCACCTTTTTTATTGTGGCGGTCAGCTCCTTCTCCGGCCACACGGCTGACAACATAAATAGCTGTATCCGTATCAGTCTTTGTAATGGACTGCTTGTTTTCAGGCACTGAGAATGGATTTGTCGAGTAAATGATAAAAAATTCTGCCCCGTCTTTACCCTCGCATTTCTTCAGTATGTCATCCCTCCAAGCCTCTCTTGCCTTTTTATAAAACTCCACGCTCTCTTTAGCCTGAGCTTCATTTGTGATGATATATCCTGCATTTTTCAGCCCTTCAAATATGCTCACACTCTGTCTTTCATTGACATCACCGGAGCCTGTGCCTCCCTTAAAGGTATTGGCCGCACCTATTCCATAAAGTGCAATTTTACTTCCTTTTGCAATCGGCAAAATATTATTCTCATTTTTTAACAGAACAATACCTGCTGCCGCAGCCTCCCTTGCAATATCCATTCCAAGCTTCTCACGCTCAGAAAGGGCTGCATTTGTGGTTCCCGAAAAAGTTCTTGTTTTGAGTTTTTTCATAGCTGCCTCCTATAACTTATGTTATTAGTTAAATGATTATTATTTTATGTGCGTTTTCCAATATTTTTTAGGGTATAAAATGACACTTTTCTGATTACCTCTGTAAAATCTGTACAATCTCAATATCTGCAGGCAGCCATTCTACTGATGTTAACGAGGATTTGTCAAGCCATCTTGCCGCCTCGTGTTCCTTCAAGATGGGAGTTCCTTCCTCAATTTCACATATAAAGCAATCCATTGATAGATGAAATGTAGGATAGTCATACTCCACAGTTTTAATCCTATCTCCTACCGAAATTTTCATATCAAGTTCTTCAAGTATTTCTCTTTTTAATGCTTCTTCAGCTGTCTCACCATCTTCAATTTTTCCACCCGGAAATTCCCATTTATCCTTAAATTCACCATATCCTCTTTGGGTTACAAAAAATTGTATATTTCCTTTTTCATCTATTGTTTTTATTACAGCTGCGACTACCCGGATTGTTTTCATTACTGTACCTCACTAACTATATATTCATATATATCATCTCTAACCGGAACATCCAACTTGTAATTTATTTCAAACGCATTATCACCCGTTTTATCCATAATGATTGGTTTTGGATTTCCTTCGGCATATATCTCACCAAGGAAATAAAACTCTTTAGACTCTTTATCATCTTTATTTTTTCTTACAAAAAGATAGATTCTGTTTTCTTTGTCAGCTTCAGTCCTCTTATAAAAATGATCTGCATCTTTGGAATTTACAGTTCTTGGATGTTTTGACAAAGCAATCATACTGTCTCTTGTGACAAATCTATCCTCATAAGCTATAGCATCTTCTGCTTTATCATAATTTATAAATACCGGCAAGGTTTTTGTATCAGAGTCATAGAAGTATCCTCCTATATTCTGAGCATTCAAATTTTTCTGCCAGTTTAACAAACGGCATACATCCTCATAAGTATACTTTTTATATAGATTAAAATCTGTATCCTTATATGAGTCCGAGTAATTTTCAACATAGTTTTCAATTCCGTATTCAATTATTTCTTTCACCATATCAGAAAAATCTGAATTAGAATTTAACAATTTTCTAAAGCTTTCACTTAGTTCGAAACCTTCCAAACTTTTCTGTATTAAAATGCAACTCTTGTACTTTTTACGTTCTTCTTCTTTAGGGAATTTATTCGTCAGGTTTCTAACCATTGATTCCTCTACTGCTGCAGGTAGTTCTTTATTATAGTCTATTTTTAAAGTCTTTTTAAATGCATTATAATAGGCGATAATTCTTTCATTTCTTGCTATTAGCTGTTTTAGTAAAGCTAACTCGTGTATCCTCTTCATCCCTGTTACTTTTTTTGAAAGAAATTCAACTATAGTCTCCTCCTCCAAATTCAGTTTTACCTGATACTCATCAGAATAATATTTCACTAAAAATGCATAGTAAGAGCCAAATTTATCAAAAAATTTACTTACACTAACAGATCCATTTCTCTTAAAGTCCAAAAGTGATGGTATACGTCCAAGTCTAAATTTTAATTGTTCAAATGAGTCTCTTAATAATTTTGCATCATTTGTCCTTGCACTATCAATAGACTTTAGGATTCTCTTTAGGGAAATCTCATCAAAATTGATTGTTGAAGCCCCCGGTATAGTCTTTGTGCCTTCTAGGAGATATCTTCTTATAAAATCCTTATTGTAACTTTTGTCCCCTGACAAAGCAATTGGTATCATATAGTTATTTTGATAATTACCAATAAAGTCAATTACCACTACATACTCCTTATAATTAGCTTTTCTAAGCCCTCTGCCTAATTGTTGAACAAAGACTATAGGCGATTCGGTCGGTCTTAACATCAACACCTGATTTATCTCCGGAATATCCACACCTTCATTAAATATATCAATTGTAAAGATATAATCTAAGTAAGGCATCTGAGTACATTCCACCGGTATATTATTTTTTATATTAGTATTATGTTCCTCAATCTCATCATCACTTATATCTTTTACCAGCAATTCAATACAGCTTTCTCTCTGTTTTTCAGTATTTTCACCTGTCAATACCGCTGTATAATATCCCCTTTGATTGAATTTTTTAGAGAGTTCTTTTGCTTCTTCTTTATTACTGCAAAAAACAAGCCCTTTAACCCTATCTCCACTATAACCATAGTATTCTGACTGCTTGAGTATGTGATCAACCCTAATATCCGAAACCAGACGCGAAAATGCTCTCACATCACTATTATCATTAATTGGCTCACCATCTATTTCAATATCTGTTATACCGAAATAGTGGAATGGACAAAGCAAGTCTTCTTTTAGTGCATGTTGTAAACGTATTTCGTAGGCAATATTATGATCAAATAATTTGAAAATATCAAATCCGTCCGTTCTTTCCGGGCTAGCTGTCATTCCAAACCAAAACTTAGGATTGAAATAATCCATTATTTTTCTATAACTCTCAGCACCCGCTCTATGTACTTCATCAATACAAATCCATTCAAACTCATCAGGACGGTACTTATCCATTATGTCTGCCTTTGCCATAGTTGACATTGTTGCAAATAAAATATCAGCATCATATTCTTTTGAGCTTCCTGACAGAAGACCAAGCTTTTTTGAATTTCCAAACACTCTTAAATAACTGCTTTTAGCCTGTTTCGCTATAAGTTCACGGTGTACAATAAATAAGGCTTTTCCGGGTTGTTCATTTTTCATTGCAAATGCAGACGCATAAGTTTTTCCTGTACCCCCTCGTGTCAAGGGTGTGATGGGAAAATTTTGAGAAATTTCGTTTTCTCAAATGGCATCTTTACCAATAGCAATATTTAATTGTAAAGGCGAGGTGCAGGAGTCGAACCTGCGTCCTTTACCAAAAATGGTACTGCGCCTCTCCGCTGCGCTATCCTCGCTTAAAGCGGGGGGAAGGTTATGATTCCCACTTTATAAATCACCTATGTTACACCGCGACCAATCAGTAATTATCCTTTTGATTACCCAATCTATTGTAGGAGAACTGCTAATCATTTCAACTACTACAAATAAAACTATTAACAGCACTACCCAGACAACAATTGACCAATTACGTTGTCTTTTTACTTTTCTTATCACATCCTTTTTAAAGCTATCCTCTTCCAAGAGATCTCTCAATTCTTCTTCATCAAACACATCAGCATAATTCTTTTTCAACTTTTCAAACCCTAACTGCATTTGTTCTATTTTATAATTTGTTTCATACACGCTGAAAAATAAAAATAATACTGAAAAAAATATAATAACTTCAAATATAACCGTTATATCTCTAGTAAATATATTGTCTAATGGAGCATCCGACACAATATTCGCAAGAATAACTGTAAATAAAAAACTAAATACTGCCAAAATATTATTTTTCATTCCATTTGGAATATCAAATGTCAACTCGCTTGTCTTTTCTATTATCTCTGTCACACTTTTCCCCACTTCATTTTTCAAACTCAAGTATCTATCAACATTATCCTTTTGATACAAATTAAAGTTCGACTGAATTGATGAAAAAGTTTTTCCATCCAAATTCAATATACTTGAATATTTACAATGAAGACTAATAATATTTCTTGCAATTATTGCTTTGTCTATAGTATTCCCTCCTTCATATATCCAATTATAAATTTTTACAATTTCTCTATTATACTTAATATCTTGAATTTTTATTTCCATTCCAATATTACGTTGCCCAGATATTTTTATTTCGATTTTTTCTTGATTTAAAATTTCTGAATCATTCGCAATATAACAAATGGATAAAAGTGTTTCGATTTTAGAAAAACACTCTTCCAATCTATTCTTGGCACCACTAATTTGAAAAGAAAAATCATTTGGTATCAAAGAATACATTAAACCATTTCTAAAATTCGAATTATCTCTTGTCAAGGTTATTAGTTCTTTTCTATCTACACTATCTATTATGGTGTCATGGTCATCGCTACCCATGAAAGAAATAGATTTTGTTATAAAATGAATATTTTGGTCTAAAACTTCAAAATGCACGCTTTTTCTGTCCATTAATAAATGTGAAAAAATCAACATTATATCGAGCAAATTCTTTGATGCAATCGCATCGCAAAACTTTTCATAACAATAAACAGAAATTACATTATGCTCAGAAATATTTTTATTGATATGCCACGTCATAGTTACTGCATCACCATTAAAAATATCCCAATCCAACGCATCGAGATCTGTATTCTTAGAAATCTGAATACCATCATCTGCTTCATTTGTAATTGTTATTTCAACATCATCACGCGTAGGAAAACTTAATAAACATTCTCGAAGCACTTTCTTACTTACAGAAGTAGAATCAGCTATTTCTATAACAAAATCTACTATTCTTACCTCTTCAGAATATTTTACAAATGATGAAGCATTCAATTTTTCTTTTATTGTTTCAATCACACTTCTCACCAAAACATTCCACCTTTTCTCTTATCTAAATTGCTGATAAACATCCTCATTATTAGTCATTATTCGAATGTATTTTGTTCCAGTTACCACATCTTCCTCTGCTGATATTTTTTGTTTGATATCCTGCACGAAATCGTTTACTTTAATCTCTATACCATCATTAACTTTATATAATTGTCTTACTTTCGCCCTTATCTCCTTTGGTACAACTGTAAACGATCTGTCAAATTTTCTTTTATCTGGCAATTCCATTAATTTATTCTTTAATTCATCTAAACTATCCTGTGACAAACTATCAGCTTGATAGTCATCCAAAATTGTCGAAATCATTTCATTATAGTCTAATTGTTGTTCTCTCTTCATATATCCCACAAAGGTATTTCTTATCACAGTATAATCCCCAGGAGCACTTTTCTTAACTTCCCTTGAAAGAAGAGAATCAATTGCACTAAATGCTCTCTTTGTATTTTGGGCATCGGTAGATAATTCTTTTAATTCCAAAAAATCATCAGCCCAGTATTTCCCACTATTACTAACATATACTTTTGCTTCATCGATTGATATATCTTCATCCTCTATCCTGCAATTAAAAATACATGTTTTCCATATTTTCTTCTGTTCACTAGAAAACCCCGATTTAAATGAAAAATCAGAATCATCAACAAATGCAGAATGTTCAACCTTTGCCAACAAATACTCGTAGTTATCTCCATTCTTGATAGCTGCTTGTATTAAGCTTCCTTTTTTTACATTTTGACCCATCCGATATATTTGTTCTTGTTTAAGTTTTTCTTTATCGAAAAGTCTTTGAGCTATATCATCTGCATATTCCTTGACTCTATCCATCATTTCCTCCGGCTCAATGTCTTCTATCTCAATAAAAGAAAATATATTTCTAATATCAGTTACAACCTGCGTTGATTGAGATGATGGTTCATAGGCTCTATTTACTACATTCTCATTTATATTCGTTAATAGTTCTGTTACAAAGTGATCAAAATTAGGTTGCATCTCAACCTCTACAAAGCTTTCAGCATCATAATCAATCTTATGCACCGACTTGAATAAATAGTCCATATGTCCATCCTCCTTGAGATACTCTATCACCAACTGCTGCAAATCTAAAAATGTTTATATTTTATTGTACCAAGTCGCTTATGCGACAGCTAGCCTTATTATAATTAATTTTCTACTTTCCCACAATAAAAGTGGCAGTTTTTGAAATTATATTGTATTATTGAGATATACCACTATCACATAAACAAACACAATCCCTCAACCGCCATGTTTATTTTAACATTTTTTTATCATCTCAACAACTATTTATTTTGTTTTTTCAGCCGTCCACCACCTCTTTTGAAATGTAACCGTTACTTTTATTTCATTTCAAAGGAGATTTTATCATGGATAAATATTTAGATTACTTCAGGGAAATGATTTCCCTCAGAGGTCTTACCGACCATACTCTTTCAAACTTCTGTACATATATCAAAGCTTATCTGCACTATCTTATGGACATACTTCATAAGTCACCGGAAGATGTTTCATGGAGTGAACTCCGTGATTATATACGCTGGTTACAAAAATCCAGGACTCTTTCTGACCGCACCATTAACTGTGCCATTTCACAGCTGCATTTCTTTACGCTGTACGTACTTCACAAAAGCTGGGATGATACTCAGCTGCCGATGCGCAGGTTTAATGAGTATCTTCCTTTTGTTCCCTCAAAAGAAGAAACCTGGCAGTTCATTTCAACCATCCCTGATTTAAAACAGAGAACTATGGCCACGCTTATGTATTCCTCCGGTCTCCGTATTGGTTAAGTATGCCGTCTCCGTTACGAAGATGTTGAACGTAAAAATATGAGACTGCATATTGCCCATTCAAAAAGCAGAAATGACCGTCATGCCTTTGGCACACATTTGTATGAAAACGGAACAGACCTGCTTACCATAAAAGCTCTTATGGGACATAAATCCCTGAATTCCACCACAATCTATGTCCACCTGTCCGCCGGTGCCCTCCGCAAAGCCATAAGCCCTTTTGACTCTCTTGCAGGTGAGTACCATGAGTGATTACGGAATCCGGGAAATATTTGAACTCGCCTATGAGGGCTACTGTGAAAGAAAGTATTTCCAGTCTGATACACAGATAAAAGCTGCTAATGCCATTCTGAAATGTAAGTCAGGAAAACGCGGTTTTAACTTAAGCCGTTGCTCGGACTGCGGACACACTGAGGTTCATAATAATTCCTGCCGTAACCGTAACTGCCCAAACTGCCAGGCTGTTTTAAAGGAAATATGGGTGGATAAACGCAGGGCTGAAGTAATTGAAGCACCTTATTTCCATGTGGTATTTACCCTTCCTCATGAACTGAATCCGCTCATTTACTGTAACCAGAAACTTTTATATGGGCTTTTTCACAGATGCTGCGCTGAGACACTTCTGGAATTGTCTGCTGATAAGAAGCAGCTCGGGGCAACACCCGGAATTATCCAGATTCTCCACACCTGGAATCAGGAAATGAACTACCATGTACACATGCACTGCATCATATCCGGTGGAGGGCTTACAAAAGATGGTAAAATCCGCAAGTCCTCCGGAAGCTTCTTCATACCTGTAAGGGTTCTCAGGGACAAGTTCAGAGGAAAGTATATGGCAAACCTTTCCTCCCTTTATGAGAGCGGCTCCCTTGTGTTTTCACATTCCTGTGAAAAGCTTCGCAATTCTTATAACTGGAAAGAATGGAAAAACAATCTCTACGAAAAGGAATGGTGTCCCTACATAAAGAAAACCTTTAACGGTTTTGGTAATGCAATTGAGTACCTCGGCCGCTATACCCACAAGATTGCCATATCAAACAGCAGGATTCCTGGTATTACGGAAAACGGGGTGGCTTTCTCCGCCAGAGGGAGAAAACCGGGAGACCCCAAACGCCGTATTACCCTTACACATATGGAGTTTATCAGGCGTTACCTGATGCATGTGCTGCCTTCCGGATTTCAAAAAATACGGTACTATGGTTTTCTTAACAACCGTATGAAGCAAAAGAATCTGAAGGTTATATTTAAGCTTCAGAATGGCCGCCGCTTTAAGCAGCGCTACTCGGGGCTAACAATGGCAGAACTCTTAAAGGCCATTTGGAATTTTGATATATGTATGTGCCCGGAATGTGGGCATCCTGCCATGAAACAGCTTGGAAGGTGTTATGCACCGCCTTCCTGATTTGCAGTTTCACTATATATTTTTTTAGGCCTGCTTCCTGGAGGTCTGTTAAGTGTACCTAAAAATCCAAAAGATTAGCAGAAAATGCCACGTTTGGTATTACAGACCGCCATGATTTCAGCTTTTGAGCTTTGTAAAAAGAAAGCAATCCCCATACAGTTTGCAGCTAAAGTCCCGCGACTTGGTACAATTGGAAAGAATCACATTCAGAGCAGATTTAACCTTTCAGAAGAATCTGTTCTGTTTTTTTGCTCTGAATCTGATACTTTCCTTAGGAATTACTTTCCTTAGGAATTATACCATAAAAAGCAATGAAAAAGAAGCGGAACACCCAGTATTTACAAGGGATTGCAGACATGATACAGGGTGTGGAAAGCTCCCCGTTTTTGTTGGCTGGCATAGAGGTTTTACACGATCATTGCGTAGGTTTGAATGCTTTTGGTTGTTCGATTTCAAGACCGGACATGAGCCAGTCGAATTGCTGCCAGGTCAGTTGCTTTACTTCCAACTGATTTCTGGACAAGCGGAATCTGCCCTGGACTTCCATACGTTTATACAACAGCACAAATCCGTCAGATTCCCAGAGCAAAGCTTTGATCCTGTCACAACGTTTTCCACAGAAAAGATACAGGGTGCTTCGCCTTGGATCCATATGGAGTTGATCCTCTACAATAGCACACAGCCCGTCAATGGATTTCCGCATATCCGTTCTGCCTGTTACGATATAGATTTCATCGGCGGCTGTGATATCCCCTAACATTCCAACTCCTTCACAATGCGAAGCGTTTGAGCCAGAAGCTGAGGATCTGTTCCATTTGGTATTGTTAGATGAAAACTTCCTACAGACAGCTTCATTGGCCCTGCTACGGAAAGGTTATTTCTTTCCGTAGCTACCGGAATCACTGTGAATTGTCAAAGTACTCCGGTTACTGAAAAGTAGCCGGATATTTTTCTACCAACGCCTAAAATTTAAGCGCTTACGAAATTTGAAGGAAAAACCGAAGAAAAGACTGCTTAGAAAAAGGTTGCTTTCAAAAATTAAGCCAAGGGGTTTTTGCGTCCTAAAATACATACAGAAAAGAAAAAATACGAATCTCCTAAAGAAGTTCAAGTATTAAAAATACTGATTTCTATGGGAGATTCGTATTTTAAGATTTAGAGCCTAAAAATCGGTATTGACCGATAGCCCCTTTTAATTACATCAATGCTGTATTTGATTATCTTCTTGAGTTATATTCGCCAGTGTTAAATTTGGAAGAGCTTTCTTATATAATTCTAGTAAATAATCATCAAAATTAAAACGCACTGTACAAACTCTATCAAAAATCATTGTTGCCTCTCTATCTTCTGTAGAAACGGGCCATTGCGGAATTCCTAGATGATTAGGATCTCCTGTCTCTACAAAATGAATAACCGCATCAAACATCTGCTTTTCCAGTTTGTCTGAAATCTCTGGTATATTCGTTACAGGAACTAGCTCTGTATTATGAAATATAAATGGTATATCCGAACAATGCCATGCTGTCTTTCCATGCTGATAAGGAAATTCCAACGTAAAAAGATACGAATAGATTTTACCTCCTGATTTTGCAAACTCTTTTATAAACTTTTTAGTAGGACAACGAAATACTGTATCCAATGTAAGTAAATCAGCTAAATTTTTCTCTGGATAAACCTCCTGAAAAACATCGGATAATTCTTCTCCCCAATCTCCAAATCTATCACCAATTCTTTTCATTAGTTCTTCTTTTGATATCTCATCTTTAAAAAAAGTCTGTGGTTTCATATAAAACTCTCCAAAGACGCTTCCTATCATAAGTGGTATCTTTGTAGCCTCTTTACGAAACCCTACATCTGGTCCTTCTCCTTTATAAAAATCATTAGGCTTCGGTGTACATCCAACATATTCACCTTCTGCTTCTAATTTAGGACTCACTTTATTATAAGCTTGAGCCAACTGAGCATAAGGAATGTCTTCTAGTTTATCCACCTCATCTTCTGTAAAATTTAATTCTTCCAGTAATGCTGTAATCAAAGGTGTAGAATCTTTATCACTATATTTATATGATTTATCTGGAACACCACTCATAATAATTCCTTTTTGAAACAGTCCATCTGCTTCTTTCATCTGCATTAGACCGCTCACTTTCATACCTCCACCAGATTGTCCAAAAATTGTTACATTCTGAGGATTTCCACCAAATTCCTTTATATTTTCTTTTATCCACTTTAAAGCAGCAATTAGATCTTTCTGCCCTGCATTTGCAGAATCTGCGTATTTTTCACCATATTGAGACAAATCTAAATACCCAAGAATATTAAGCCTATGATTCACCGTAACGACAACTACATCTCCATACTTACTCATATTCTCTCCATTGTATGCTTTTTGCTCAATAGAACTTCCCATAGAAAATCCACCTCCATGGAACCATACAAGCACTGGCCTCATTGCCATTTTATCAAGGGATTGCGTCCATATATTTAAATTCTGACAATTTTCATTTTGAATCCAATATCTGTGTGGAACCATCAACTCACCATTTGGAACATCTTCTTGCAACATAGGACTTACATAACCATAAGAAGTGGCTTCCTTAATACCATCCCAACATTCAGGTTCTTCCGCTTTTTGAAATCTCTTAGCTCGAGCATATACAATCCCTTTAAAAATATAGGTTCCCCCACTCTGATATCCTCGAATCTTGCCTTGTCTGGTTTGAATAACTGGCAAATCATCATAATTAAATTGTTTTGTCATCTCTATTTCCATCCCTTTTCCTAATACTAAGTTTACATAGAATACTTATTTGGATTTAATAACCTTATTTTCTGAATCACAAAATCAATCATCTCTTCTTTAATGTCATACATTAATTTGACTCCATTCCCCTCAAATTCATGGTTATTAATCCGCTTTTCTATACTTTGATACATGGTACGAAAATACTCTGTAGCAATATTAAATTTGCTCATTCCTAAATTTACAGCTTCTTTTATCTGTTCTTCTGGAATATCAGAACATCCATGTAGTACCAAAGGAATATTTACCTTTTTTCGTATAGCATAAATTCTTTCTAAATCTAAATTCGGTGTTTTCACATACGGACCATGAGCATTTCCAACAGCAATAGCAAGTGAATCACAACCCGCCTGTTCCACAAATCTTACTGCATCTTCTACTTTAGTATAATAGTTCATATTATCAATTGCGTCAATGTTATCTCCATTTCCAACATGCCCTAGCTCTGCTTCAACGTCAATTCCAAACACCTTAGCCACACGCACCACATTTTTAGTTAGTTCTACATTTTCTTGGAAAGGTTTCGTTGAACCATCTATCATAACTGAAGGAAATCCATCCCGAATCCCTCCTACTGCAATTTCATATGTTACAGAATGATCCAGATGTACTCCAACAGGAATAGATGCTTTTTCTGCCATATTGCAGGCTGCAAAAGCCAAATGCTTTAAATCTGTGTAGTCTGAAAATCCGGGATAAAACTGAACAATTATGGGAACTCTTTCTCTTTCTGCTGCTTCTATAACATATTTAACAGTTTCAATATTTAAAGTATTAATTGCAGCAACACCAAACCTATTTTCTGTTGCATATGTTAAAATATCTTTTACTTTTGCTTTAGGCATATTCTTCCCTCCTACAATGCACACTCTTCAATTTTACTATCTAAAATTTTCATTTCCTCTTCTGTTAATTTCCAGTCGAATGTCTTACAGTTTTCATCAGCATGCTCAATACTTCTAACGCCTACTAAAGCTGTACCTACATATTCTTTCTGGGTACTCCAATTTAATGCAACCTGTCCCACTGGTACATTATGACCATCTGCAATACTATCCATTACTTTTAGCAATTCCATAATTTTTGAAAATTTGGGTTCTTTATAAATATCATAAAAGTTTAAACGTAAATCATTTTTTTCAAAAGAAGGCATACTTCTTATTTTTCCAGAAAGAATGCCCGCTCCCATAGAACCATATGTCATAGAATCAATTCCTCTATCATATCCCCAAGACATCAAATCTTCAAACCCTCTATCGACCATAGAATATAATGGCTGCTGTACATCAATCTGAATATATTGTTCTGCTTCTTTTATCTGTTCTGCCGTAAAATTAGATACACCAACATAACGTATATAGCCTTTACGCTTCATTTCCTCCAACGCAGCCATAGTTTCATCTATAGGCGTATTTACATCTGGCCAATGAACAAAATAAAAATCTATATAGTCTGTTTCCAAATTCATCAAAGAACTTTGAATTTCTCTCATAGCATTTTTATAACTCGTATCTTTTTTATATCCATGTGTATAGATATCCGGAATCAAGCCAAACTTTGTGGAAATTAACGCCTGTTCCCTTGGAATTTCTTTCAAAACTTCTCCTACAATTTTTTCTGAAGTTCCATTTCCGTAGCAGGGAGCTGTATCAATAAGATTTACTCCCTTTTCTATCATTTTTCGAATTGCATAAATAGCTTCGTTTTTATCCACTTTTCCATAGTTTTGACCTCCGATTGCCCAAGTCCCTACCGCTAGCTGTGATACTTCGATCTCTGCATTTTTAAATTTTTTATATCTCATTTTTTACACCCCCTTGTAATCCTTATCTGCTCTCCTGTTTCCAACCTTCTACTCAACATATCATTCTTAAAAGTTCTTCCAGGTAGTATACAAACAATATGAACATCTTCTTTATCCACTGGATACTGTGTTCCATGAACAATCAGCGGATTCAATTTTACGAATGTTCCCTTTGGAACATAAAAAGCTTCTATACTTTCGGTTCTAAAATCTCTATCCATAATTCCTACAAAAATAATCACATCTCCATCTAGTGGAAGAAGTCCTTCACATGCATATTGATGTGCTTCGAGAAAAGAAATGATATTGTCGCTTTGTTTTTTAACATGGCACACAGAAATTGTAGGTTGATTACCCTGGTTAAATTCTAACGCTACCACATCTGCAAAAAAACCCTCCTGAAAAATAGACTTCTTTTTCAGTTCACTCTCATCTAGTAAATCTAAAAATTCCCCATATTTTCCAAAATTATCTTTTGTTAATTTTTGTACCTGAATCTCTCTCATAATACCTACTCCTATAAACTATAAATTCCTTGCTCATGAGCATTATCAAAATGAATTCCCAAATATCTAGATACCTCTCTCAAAACAGGTAAGTAGTGACCATAAACACAGCCTAAATGATGTATGTATGGGCCAAACATTAACTTTTCTTCCCAACGTTTCCAGTTATCAGTTTCCATCCATACATAAGTACCATTCGTCTTCGGTCCTGTTGTAGTTTTGGCTTCCCCCGCAAATAAATAATATTCTCCATCTATATCATCGAACCTACAAACTGTTAAATCACCTTGTTTTAATTCAAAGCGTTCTTGTCCATCTACTAATTTTGCCTCTACCCCATCTTTTTTCAAAGAATAAGGAAATGGACCGCAATGCCATAAAAGTTCTGCATTATCATTTTGAGGATGACGAATAGTCAAATCTGCTAAAAATTCTGATTCTTCAAATAAATTGCAAGCTCTTAAGATTGCTAGAGTAATGGCTCCATTTATATCTGTTTCACAGGAAAGAGGCATTCCATTATCTGCCATTTCTCCCAAAACAACGCAAGGGCACAACCCCATTAAAGTTGGAAAAGCAGACCAGCACTCAAATGCTGCCACAGAACAATTGTTTTCTTCCATTAATTCCTGAATTGCTAATTTTGTCGCACATATTTGTTGGAAATTTTCTCCATCAGGGAATTTTCTCACAAATTCCTCCTCATACTTTATATATTCTTTTCCTTTCTCCTCTAGAATTTTCCTAGCTCTGTTACAAATTTTTACTGGTGAAATAGGGACAGTTGTAATGCCGAACCTCTTAATCAAATTTGCTTCGTTAGTCATAACACTCATAAAAGGCACTGGACGTTCTCCTATTTTAGCAATTCGCAAAGTACGAAGAGATTTTAAAACTGCTGCTGTTCTAATAAATGTTTCATACCCTTTTAAAAATTCTTCACTTTTCGTAGTACAATTATAAATGTAACTATATTTCAAACCATAGCGCTGTAAAACCTTTGTAGCTGCAAACATACCGCACTGTGTATCTCTTCCCCTAGCCTCATCAGTATTCGGCCTTTCATCTCTTGGTCCCCATATCAAAATAGGTACTGTAAATTTAGAAGCAATCGTTGCCACTACTTGTTCTTCTCCAAAATCACAGAAAGGGAAAAATAATGCATCAATTTTTCTATTTTTCATTTTATCCACAATTGCGTTTACTTTGTCCATTTCGCAAACAATTCCATTCTCGCATATATCATCTATATCCACGATTTCTACTAAAGAAGCTTTAATCTTCCGAATTTCTTCCATAAAACAATCCTTCTGAAGTTTTGCTTCCACCATACTCAAAAAGCTTCTTTTATTTGGTACTACACCCAAAGTTAAAGTTTCCCTATACATACTCTAGCCCCCTACCATACTTTTTTACTCTTTCATCAATTTCTCTGTAATCAATCTCGCCTGTTTCTAAAAAGTTATCTGTTACTTCCCAATTAGGAATTCCTGCTCTTCCCCCAATTCTGGTACATTTGATTGCAGCTACTCCACTTGCGAATCTTGCAGCATCTTTAGGAGACAGGCCTTTAACTATTGCTGCTAAAAAAGCACCATGAAAAACATCCCCTGCTCCCACCGTATCCTTTACATCTACATCAAAAGCAGGAATTTCAAAAAATCCTTCTTTGCTGATCCCCGCACAGCCCTTTTCTCCGAATGTAAAAATCACAATTTCTGATCCCTTATTATATAAATATTCGCAATTTTCTTTTACACTTTTTCCAGCTTCTAACATCTTTTCGTAAACAAATTCTGAGCCAATAAATATATCTATCCAAGAAATAGCATCCAACAATTCATCTGTATAATAGTCAGCATCCATAAAAATTTTGCTTCCTTTTTGTTTTGCCATTTGAGCTGCTTTTTTCGTCACCGAATCTAAGTTGGCCATATAAAAATAACTAGAATTTGAAATATATTCTATATTCAATTCTTCCTCTGTCATACATTCTGCGTTTCCTGGATAAAAAACAAAACTTCGTCCCATAGAACCTTCGTCACTAATTACAATATCAAAATTAGTTGTTCTATTTTTTCTCACACACATTTGTTCTGTATCAATTCCATGGTCTTGAAAATCTCTAAGACAAAAAGTTCCATATTTATCATCTCCAACATTTCCCATTATTCCACAGCAAAGCCCCAATCTTGCCGCTGCTACCATACCGGAAGCTACTTTTCCTCCTCCTTGCCAACTCAAATTCTGTATCCTCTCTGCTCCATTAGGTTTTGGAAAGCACCTAACATTTACTGCAAGATCTACGCAAGGGCTATCCAATCCGATCACATCAAATTTCACACACATCCCCTCCATTTCTTTGCTCTCGATTTTTCCAGAAATATACAATCAAAGCACATATCGTCATTAAAGTAATAATTCCTGCCATAAGTAAATACCCTTTTTCATATCCTAGAAGGTGAATTAACTTTCCTCCTACTAAATTTCCAACAATGGCTCCTAATCCAAACTGTACAACATTTAGTATACTTTGTCCTTTTGTTTGATATTTTTCACACACACAAGTACTAATATATACCGCACAACTATAATACATAGTCATATATGTAACTCCTTGTAACAGTTGAGCCAAAACTATTCCAATAATTCCACTTCTTATTGGAAGAAGAATTCTAATTCCCATAAGAAAACAAGATAAAAATAAAATCTTTATTGTTCCATACTTTCTAAGCATTCTGTTTATATAAAATAACACTGGAACTTCGCTTAATGCTGAAATGCTATTTATAACCCCAATGGTTGACTGTGTGTAACCTTTTTCAAGAATATACGGCCCAATAAAACCCGTATAAAAACTCAAGCCCATCTGACTTATAAACGCTAACCCCAAAACTATATACACATCTCGATTTTTAAATATCCTGTTTTGCTTATTTTCTTGAACAACTTCATTTATTACTATCTGCCCATTTCTTTCCTCTTTTAATCCTATACAAAAACAAAACAAAATCATATAGGCGAAAAATGCAAATACAAATTGCATCTGTGGTCTTGTCTTTAAGTACATTCCTGCACAAATTGTCATAACAGCATATCCTAGAGTTCCTCCAAGACGAATAATTGAATAGGAATATCCTTCTTTTAAAGAGCGAGCAATCAAAATTGCGTCACTTAAGGGAATTACGGCTGTGGTAAAGGAAGTTACCACAACCGTTGCAAAAAACATACAAAGAAAACTATTTCCCAGATAGTATAAAAGCATGCTAAATCCACTTCCCACTATTGTAACCAGAAGAACCTCTTTTCTTTTACCCGTCCTATCACTAATTTTTGCCCAAAACCTCTGTATTAACAAAACAACACACGGACCAATCATCAAAAGAATCCCTATCTTCTCAGCATCAATTCCTTTCTGTGCATAATAAGCAGATAAAAAAGGTGTATAAAAACCGCTGGCAATATAAATAATTGCATTTATGCTGAACAGATATAAAATGGTTCTTTCTTTATTCAAATTTTGTCTTAACTCCTTTTTATTTTTCTAAAGCAATCTTATAGTATCCTTCTTTTTCCTTTTTGATTTCCCAGTTCTGTCCATTTACCACAGCGTTGTCCAAACATTTTTCTGCGTATACAGTAAAATAGCTGGCATTCATATCCGTGTTTATAAACAAGGTTCCCTCTTCTATCTTTGCTTTCAAATTCTGTACGTTACCATCATCAATATACGTGTCTCTAATTTCATCTTCACAAAATAATATGACATCTAAATTTTCGTACTTTTCTTCAATATTCTCTGGAATCTTGGTTAACATTGGAATCATTTTATTTTGACGAATAAACACTGGAATCTTATCTACTTCGATTTTTCTCTTAACCCATCTACTGCCTTTTATTCTTTCATGTGTAAACAAATCAATCCATTGTCCATTTGGCAAATATACATCTATTTCATCCTCATTCTGATCAAATACTGGTACAACCAAAAGAGAATCTCCTAGAAAATATTCCAACTCTACATTACGGGCACTTCTATCCTCTGGATATTCCATTACTACTGGCCTAATTACAGGTATATCTGAGAGGTGTGTTTTATAAGTTGTACTGTACAGATACGGTAATAATAAATGTCTTATATCATTAAATTCCTTAAAAATCTTTTCTGCTTTTTCTCCAAAATTCCAGGGTTCTCTTGGTGTTTTCCCATGACATCGGCTAAGTGAATTAAAAAATCCAAACTGACAACTTCTAATATACTCCTCATCTGTAGGAACACATTCATACCCTTCATGATCTGTATTATAGAATCCCCCCATATCAAATCCCCAAAAAGGAATTCCACTCATAGAAGCACTTAAGCCTCCTCTAAGAATACATGCATGATTATTTAAATGGGTAGATGAATCTCCTGCCCACGCTGCTGGAATAGTATGAGAGCCTGCATATCCACTTCTTCCCCAAAGCATTGGAAGTTCTCCTAAAGGGATTTTCACTTCTGCCATAACATCATAAATTGTTTTGGCATATAAAAATGTTAGTTTATTATGTCCCTGAATTCCTGTAGAACCATCGAAATAAACCGCATCTTCTGGAACAGCTTCTGAAAAATCAGTTTTTACTGCTCCAATGCCCATACTAACAACTGACCTTACTTTAGGCTTGTACCACTCTAAAAAATGTGGGTTTGTAAAGTCAAAGCATCCTACCTTTGAGGTACTTGTTGCCGTAGAATAAAATCTGCTTGTAACACCTTTTGTATTTTTTACTAAAAATCCCTTTTCTTCTGCTTCTTTAAAATATTTTGAATTCTCATCAATATAGGGGAAAATCCAAAGACAAAGGTGGATTCCCTCCTTTTTTAACTTGTAAATCATTTCTTCTGGATTAGGAAATCTTTCATAGTCCCAGACCCAAGCGCCTGCATCACCTTGTTTCTGCCATCCATCGATATGTATTACATCAATCTTAATATCCCTTTCTTTAGAAATCTTTACTACTTCATAAATTTCATCTTGAGTTTGATAAGAACATTTTGACATCCAAAGTCCCAGAGCCCACTTGGGAATCATAGGAATTTTTCCAGTTTGATTTATATAAGACTTTAAAAGTGCCTTATAATCATTTCCCATCCAAATGACGTAGTCTAAGACTTTATCTTCTACGCTCATGTTATATGCCACATTTGAAAAACTACCCATCTCAAATTTCGACCTTGTATAAGTATTTAACAGAATAGCATATCCCCTACTACTCATGAAGAAAGGATGATTTTTATAAGATTTTTCCGTATTCGTGCTTAGAGCATCTGTTTGCCAACAATTAATAGTCTGTCCTCTCTTACCAAAATTCGTAAATTTTTCTCCGAAACCGTAGAATTCTTCATCTGCATATAAATACATTGTTTCATTAACGCCAATAATCTCTTTATTTTCATCATAAGTGAATCCTACGGGCAAATTTTTACACATATTATCCACATTGGAATCTTTAATCTGCTCTTTTGTTTTTAACTTTCCATCAAGATAATAGCTAACTTCCCACGGATATTTCCTAACCCTAGCTTCTATCTTCCCTTTAGATATAGAAATAAATTCTTCGTTTTCCGTTATATTTACACCATTCTGTCCTTCTAACTGATATATACTATTATCAAAAGGCTGCTCATTTCCAGGCGTATACATACGAAAACGAAATGCGGTTTCCCCAACACATTGAATGAACACTTTTACTGTGTTCTCTTTGTAAGTATCTACTACAAATTCTACTCCATCTGTTCTCTCTGTATAACTTTTTATACCTGTTAAAAAATCAAAATTGTGATGGAATATTGTTTGTAAATACCCCAACTGTGGATTATAGCTTACTTCTACTTTTCTACCCATATGTTACCTCCTAATTACCTTTCTTGAATTTGATTTTAGCATAATAAAGGACGCAACTTTATGAATATTTTTACTTGCAGGATATAACTTTTTTCCTTATTTTCACTCAATTTTTTTCCTCGCTCGATACTCTTCTGGCGTTAATCCATAACTTTTTTTGAATGATTGAATGAAATGAGAAACGTCATTATATCCCACTTCAAATGCTATAAAACTAATCTTCATATCTTTATTTTCTAACAATGTTTTTGCCTTTTTTAAACGATATTGAATTAAATATTTCGAAAAAGTCATTCCTGTTTCTTGGCTAAATAATCTACTACAATAAGAATAATTCATAAAATATTTATTTTCAGCTAACTCTCTTAAAGAAATATTTTTATAATAATTATCTTCTACATAATGAACAATTTCTTCAACAATTTTACTTTTTTTCTTTGTATTTTCTTTTCCGCTACATATCACTATTACCATTTCTTTCAGATAGTTTTCCAGCTCCTCAATATGTTTAAATTTGTACAAATCATAACGTCTGGAAAACATAACTTTTATATCTTTTAATTCTTCAATATCCTCATTTTGATATAATTCTGCATAATAATTCCCTAGAATTTTCAATATTTCTACAACTGCCATGTACAGTTTCTGTGCACTTTCTTCTTTAATGATTATATCCTCTAAAATACTGTGAATTACTTGATTAATTTCTTTTTCTTTTCTAGTTCTTACTATAGATTCTAGCTTAATTTCTTCTTCTTTTCCAATTCTTGCTTCATATCCGTCCATATTTTTATAAAAATATGCTCTATTCCATCCTTGTATCAATCTCTGATTTAAAGCATATAACGCCTCATTGTAAGACTGATGTACCTTCTCTTTAGATGAATATACTAGTCCTACACCCATAGTGATATTCATATGTTTACATGTACAAAAATACGATAACATACTTTTTACTTTCTCCTGAACAATCAGTTCATTATCCATACATTCTATTCCACTCAAAAGCATTACATATTCCTCATTAATTTTAGAAAAAAAGAAATCCTTTATGAACCCTCTATATTTTTCCTGAATGATTCTATTCACTAATTCTACATCTGTCACCAGTTCTTCTTCTTGCATAACAACTATACAGAATTTTTCTTCTTGATGTATTGCATTATAACTAAAAAATTCTTTATACAATTCTTCGTGAGCCACGATTGTCTTCACAGGGAAATAATTTTTGGCTGCCTCCCATTGATAATAATTCTTAATTTTTTCTTGATTTCGACTCTTCTCTTCCTGTTTCTCTAAAACCTTTTTTACTGGTGGCAAAAGATTTTCTTTATAAATGGGTTTTACGATATAATCTTTTACATTATAGCGAAATGCCTCTCTTGCATAATCAAAATTTTCAAAGGCAGTCAGAATAAGAATATCTATTTCAGGTCTATGTTTATGTAAATATGATGCCAGTTCCAATCCTCCCATTTTTTTCATTTGTATATCTGTTATAACCAATGCAATATCTTTATATTCTTCTAGTAATTCTATGGCCTTCATTCCATTTACTGCTTCTCCACAAACCTGAATGTCCAAATCGCTTTCTTGTAAGATTTTGACAATACTTTTTCTTGCATAATACTCATCTTCTACTACTAATATTTTTTTCATTTATCTTTATTCTCCTCTTCCAGATTTTCAATTCCAAGTAATAGTTGTATCTCCGTTCCTTTATCTGCCTTATTAACTTTCACTCCATATTTTTCTCCATAGTAATTTTTAATTCTAGTATTTACATTATTTATTCCAATACTTTTTTCTTCCTCATCAATATAAGAAATTCTTCTTGTTCTCTCGCAAAGAATTCTATTTAATTCTTCTCTTTTTTCACTATCAATCCCACAGCCATTATCTTTTACGAGTATTACAATATCATTTTCACATTTGAACGCCTTAATCCAAATTTTATTGTCATTTTCATCCATCGTAAATCCATGTTCAAAAATATTCTCAACAATAGGCTGTAAAATAAATTTCACAATTCTTACTTGCTCAATCTGTCTTTCTATCTCATATTCTACGCTAAAACAATCATGAAAACGTATTCTCTGAATTTCTAGATATGCCTTTACCATTTCCACTTCCGTCTTTAAGGAAACAAAACGACTACCTTTTACATTGTATTGCATAATACAAGAAAGATTTTTTGTAATTTCCACAATCTCTGGAAAATCGCTAAGTTCCCCCATAGAAGCAATTAAATTTAGTGTATTATATAAAAAGTGCGGATTAATTTGATATCGCAGCATTTTAGACTGAATTTTTCTTTGATTTTTTTCATAAATAATTTCTCTTACCAGATATTCATTCATTTTATTTTCCATTTCATTGTAGTTTTCTATCACATTGGCAATTTCTCTTGTTAATTTCATATGTTCTAAATTTATAATTTGAAGTTGATCTCCTTTAGTATGGCTTATTTTTTTACAAAATTCTTCTAATGGTTCAATAATTTTTTTTGTATAATAAATAGAAAAAGAAACCACTAATATCAATGCTCCTAAGAGAAATATACTATTCCACTTTATCTTTTGATTAACCTCTTCAAACATCCTTTCTTCTGGTATTACTTGAATAATTTTCCATCCGGAAAGCATGTTCTGTCTGGAACTTATATAAAAAATTTTTCCTTTACTCTGAAATGTATCTACTATTAGATTTTCTTTCATCATTTTTTGACTTTTATCAAAAATATATCCTTTTTCTTCTTTCTGATATAAATCTTCTCCGATATGAAACAGTTCCTGTTCCCCCGTCAAAATAAAACACTCACCGCTATTTTCATAAAAACCATTTTCTAAAATACTTTGAAATGTTTTATAGTTAATATCAACTGCTAAAAGAGCAATAGGCGTATTTCCATACGTGTATAAAGGATATAAAAAAGTTAAAATATTCGTGTTATCCCCCTGTAAGCCCCCATAATAATATTCATTCTCTTTTCCTTCAAACAGCATCCACTCTTTTGTCATGTTTCTAATAGTTTTGACATATTCTTCTGGTATAGATGTATCCGTACAATAAATGTTTCCATATTCATTTACTATGGTAGCTCTCAAAATAAGTGTGTCCATAGAAGCAATATGTTTTAATGCATTGTCCATGTAATTCTGATTTTCGAATTTTATACCGATATCATTTTTTTCATTATTTTCCAGCAAAATATTTCTAGCATAGTTATCCGTATAACAAATTTGTTTTAGTCCTTTTATATTATTTAAAGATATAGTAATCATATCGTCTATCCGCTCCCCAGCGGTCTTCATTTTCAAAACTTCAGCCTGTCTAATTTCTTTTATATTAATTCCATACACAACAAGATTTACTATAAAAATTGCAACGGTTATCACCAAAATCACACTTACAAAAGTGCTCCTAAAAGAACGCTTTTTCATTTGTTACTACCTTTCTATCACTTTTTTATCTTTGTAAAGCAAAAACAGGAAGGGTGTCAGTAATTTCTGACATCCCTCCCTAAATATTAAGACTTTACAGCTCCTTGTGTCAAACCTGAAACAATATGCTTCTGTGCACAAGCATATGCTATCAACACTGGAATCATAGCAATAAGGTAAGAAGCAAATGCTAAGTTATAATCAAACGAATATTGTGATTTAAAATTATATTGAAATAATGGCAATGTCCACATATCCTGTGACTGATTTAATATTAATAAAGGCATTTGAAAATCATTCCATACCCATAGTGCATTTAACACAAAAATAGTTGCTAGAATGGGTCTAATCATAGGAAGCACTATTTTCACATAAGCCTTTACCGTACCACATCCATCAATATAAGCAGCTTCTTCCAAATCTCTAGGTACAGACCTGATATAATTCACAAGTAAAAATACCCCTTGAGAAGATGCCAATGTAACACACATAATGATTAAGCCAGGTATATTACATAAATTTAATTTTGAAAGATATTTTACTAATGGCACCATAATAACTTGAAATGGTACAAAAATACCAGCCAGAAGATAAAAATACATAGTCTTATAATACCTTTTTTCCATATTTCGTGCTATTGCATAAGAACACATTGGAATCAAAACCATAATAAAAAATACAGATACCAAGGTCACCACTGCTGAATTCCTAAAAAACACAAAATAATTTGCTTTTTGAAGAACATTTACAAAATTTCCTAAATAAAAACTCTGCGGAAAGGAAAAAAAGCTTTGAGAAGATTCCTGTGGTGTCTTTAAAGCGGTAATGATAGTAAGATAAAAAGGATAGAGAATAACTATCATTCCTGTAATCAATAATACATAGGACAATATCTTTAATATTCTGCTACTTTTACTTCTTTTCATCTTACTCACCTACCTGTTTATTACTTGTCAATCTCAGTGAAAATGCAGCTACAACCCCCACGATTACAAATAAAATCACAGATTCCGCCACTGAAATGCTAAATTTTCCTTCATTGATCGCATGGCGATATATCAATAACCCTACTGCCTCTGTTGACTGTGCAGGCCCTCCATTAGTCATAACTTTAATATAGTCAAATACTGTCAAGCCGGCTTTTGCTTGTGTGATAATTACCATATTTAATACTGGAATTAAGTACGGTATAATAACATTCCAAAATCTTGCCCAATTTCCAGCTCCATCAATCGTTGCTGCTTCCAAAAGTTCCTTCGGTACACTCTGCAATCCTGCTATAAAAAGCACTGTAGGAATCGCACAGCCCTGCCAAATATTTATCATCAAAATAGCAATAGCCGCCAGTTTAGGATTTCCAAGAGGGCTTGTAGACAACGCCTCTATATTCAACATTTCGCCCATAACTGGAACTGCTCTATAAAATAACTCATTCCAAATCAATCCAACAGTGACCATGCTTATGACTGCTGGAATAAAATAAATAGAGCGAAAAAGAGTAGATAATCTCTTAATTCTGTTTAACGCCAATGCTATCATAAGAGGAATAACTATAAGAAGTACCACTAATGCTATCGTATACCCAATATTAAACCATAGGGCTTCCCTAAATCTTTCGTCAGTCAATACTTTTACATAATTCTCCAGGCCAACAAACGTATAATCTTTAGAAATACCATTCCAATCTGTAAAGCTATAATACACTCCAATTAACATTGTTACTAAAAAGAATATTGTATATAAAATTACAGTTGGCAATGTAAAAGCAAACATAATACGATTCTTCTTTGATTGTGAGCGCATTTCTTTTATTTCAGTTTTACTTATCCTCTTCATTCACAACACCTTCTTAACAATCACTTAGAATCTTTTACCGCTTGTTTCCAGTCATTTGTCATTTCTGTTAAGAATGCATCTACATCCTTATCCAATAATACATTCTGGATTTTTCCTCTTTTTGTATCTTCAAATCCTGTTGGAGGATATGCTCCATCTGCTTCAAATCCATTTGCTTTTACATAGTCAAAAAATGGCTGGAACTGAGGAACTTCCGCTTTTACTCCTGTTACACAAGATGGGCTCTTGTCATTATCTGTATAAATCTGAGCCCCTTCTACAGAAAGTGCAAAAGATAAAAATTTATCAATGGCTTCCATTTTTTCCGGTTCATCTGCTATCTTTGCATTTACACAAAAACCTGTATCTACAGCCTGTGTTGCAATCGGTTTTCCATTATCATTCGGAAGAACAGCAAATTCTACATTAAAGTCTGGATTTGCACTCAAAAATGATGGTAATGTCCAACTTCCTTGAATAAACATCCAGCCTTCTCCGTTTGCAAAGTCATTAATCGCCTGGTCATAACCAAGCGCAAGTGAATCTTCATTAGCATAATCCAACAATTGAATCATTTTTTCTACACTGCTTTTAAATTCTGGAATTGTCTCAAAAGACTCTTCTCCTGCTTTCATCTTTTCATATTCGTCTTCATGGCTTCCTAAATCTCTTGCTTCAATATTAGACCACAAAGCAGAAACCACCCAAGAGTCCTTATTTGGTAAAACAAATGGTGTTTCTCCTTTCGCCTTAATTTCTTTAGCAAGAGCAATTAATTCATCCCATTTGGTAGGCATAGTATAGCCAGCCTTTTCAAACTTATCTTTATTGTAATAAACTCCCATAAAATTGACATTGTATGGAGCCATGTAATTTTTCCCGTCTTTTGCTTTTACAGCATCCAGATACTTGCTATCTATATTTTTCATATAATCCTTTTCTGATAAATCCAACAGCAATCCTTCATCCTCAAACTGCACAAATTGTGCATCTGTTGGCCAATGATTCATCATATCTGGAAGATTATCACTGCTAGCTCTTGTCATCAAAACTTCCTGAGCATCTGGAACCACATTCTGTTTAATGACAATATCTGGGTTTTTTTTCTGAAATGCTTCAATTACTTTGGTATAGCTTTCTGCTGCTTCACGTTTTACTTGCACAAATTCAATTTCTACCTTACCTGAAGATTTTTCTGCACTCTTTCCTAAATCTGTCTCTTTTTTCTGTCCGCATCCAACTACAAACGTTGAAGCCATTGCCAAACACAATATCACTGCCATAATTTTTTTCTTCATACTTATAATCCGCCTTTCTGCGAAAGGCACCAATGCGTCATGAAACGTTCGATTGCCTTTCACTATCTATTATAGTTTCCTTCTGATATTATTTTCTAATAAGACTGACACACTACAGAGCACGTGGAGGTGAGTGGCGGGGCTGTATAGCGGCGACCTCGTATATTTATATGTTGTCGGTCATCCGTTAAGGCATCAATGAGTGGCGTATAACAGTAGCCCGTAAACTTATCTCTTCCGGAGTCGACTCGATCTCGCCAGATGACCAGTCACTGTCAGTTTTATAACTATAAATTTCAGGAGGTTATTTTATTGTCTTTTAAAATCTTAAAATTTAACTGCTGTGGACTTGACGTCCACAAAACATGGATCTATGCCTGCATCGGTATCACAGATTCCAATAATCGTACTGAATATAAGCAAGCTCGCTTTTCTTCCTTTACTAAAGGATTGAATGAGCTGTGTGATTGGCTTGCCAAATATAACTGTACAGATGTTTGTATGGAATCTACCGGTAAGTATTAGATCCCTGTTTTTAACATTTTAGAGCAACACAATCTATGGGTTACTCTTTCTCATCCCAAATACACAAAACCAATGAAAGGGAACAAGACTGACCGCAAGGATGCGAAATGGATTTGTGACCTTTATATGTGTGGAATGGTTAAACCTTCCTTTATTCCACCTACTGACATCCGGGAGCTTCGCAATCTTGTAAGATACCGTTTTAAACTCACTTGTATGATTACCGGTGAAAAGAATCGTGCCCAAAATTGTCTTACAGTATCTAATTTAAAACTTGACGATGTCTTTTCCGATGTATTTGGTAAATCTTCTCGTTCCATTACAGAACAGATTTTGCAACACCCTGGGGAAACATTTGATGTAGCACCTTTTGTTCACGGGCGCTGTAAGACTCCTATTGAAGAAATACAAGCCGCTGTTGATGGTGCCATTTCAAAAGAACAAGCTGTTAAACTTAGACAGTGCCTTGATCACATCGAAGAACTGAACAAGCACATTTCAGAAGTAGAACGGGAAATCCTTTGTCTCAGTGATAAATACGAGGCTGCTTTAAATCTAATAAGGACTGTTCCCGGATTCAATAAGAATCCTATGACTGCTATTCAAGTGCTTTCAGAGATTGGCTGTGATATGTCTGTCTTCCCCACAGATAAACACCTAGTGTGCTGGCACATTGATATTTAGCATTACAACAACTTCCTATTCGGAAGCTGTTGTAAACGTAGGATACAATGAACTCAACTTCACTCTTGCATCAGCAGTTCGGAACTGCCAATTAACTTTTGCTGCGACTTCCCACGCAGCTAACTCTTCACGAAGACTTGCAATATTTTCAATCCTTCGTGACAAACACTGTCTGGTCATTTCATTCAGTTCTATTTCTGCAATGTCAAGCCAGCTTCCATGTTTGGGTGTATAGTGAATTTCCAAACGCTTGATAATCCGTCTTGCCTCATCTGCTGGATACCTTTTATACAAGGACGCCGGTTTATGGGTGTTAAGGTTATCCATAACAAGAATTATTTTTTCTGCATCAGGATACATGACATCAACGAGATATTTTATCTCTTCTGCCCAGTCAAAGGCAGTACGATGTTCTCGCACGCTGACATGATGAGTGCCTCCAAGCGGTTCGATAAAAGCAAATATGCTGCAGGTACCATTCCTGACATATTCCGAATCTGTTTTCTGATTGTCACCCGGACGCATGGGCAGTGGTTTCCTTGCATCGCCCAGTAACTGGTAAGGCTTTTCGTCCATGCATACAACTGGTCTTTCAGGATTGTATGGGAGTTCATATACATTAAGGACATCTTCCATACATGCTATAAATTCGGCATCATCTTTTTGGGGGATGCACCAGTAGTCGTTTTTGTGAGGTCGAAGTTTGTTTTTTTAAGGCTCTTCGGATTGCCTCACGGCTGACCGGAGTATCAAGAACAATTTTTGCTTTCTCTTCCAGAAGCCGGATGGTCCACCTTGAATGTCCTTCCGGCACCGGACCACAGGCAAGTTCAATGATACGGGCTTCAGCACGTCCATCGAGCACACGCCTTGCATTATCAGAATTAACATTACGCTTAAACTCAGTTACTGCATCAATACCACCCTCAAAATATTTTTTCACAGTATTGGTTACTGTTGCCAGACATACACCATTTGATTTTGCAGACTGCTCATGAGTCAATACTTTTCCGTGGGACTCATCCAGGTCAATAATAATCTGGCATCTGCATCGGATTGTTTTGGATGTTTTATTTTTTCGGATGACAGATTTTAATTCTTTTAATTCATCATCCGTAAGTTTGATTTTGTACTTTTTTGGTCTTGCCATAGGATATCACCGCCGTTTCTTTTATTGTACCATAAAACGGCAATAACAGCTAGAAATATTTGGCTAAGTATCAATATGCCAGCACACTAGTCTCCTGGGCAGGATGCTGTCCTAGAAATGATAAAAGCGACCGCAAAATCAAATCCACTCGGATTTCCCGTGCTGGTTCTTATTTCCAAAGAGACACAGCGATTTCTGAATACAATGCCCAAAAGCAGATTTAAGTTTGTATTCACGCCAAAACACGGTTCCTGGCTAAACATGATGAAAGCTTCTTTAGCAAGATGACCAAACAAATGCTGCGCGGAATTCGTGTCAATACTAAACAGGAATTGAAAGAACGAATTTACCAGTATTTTGAGGAGGTCAACCGAGAGCCGGTTGTTTATCATTGGAAATATAAAATGGATGAAATCAGCGAAGTTGAAGCATCATCAATTTAATATAACAGTTATTTAATATTCGCTGTACTAGTTAGGTGGTTTGTTTGCTATGCTCTTCTTTTTTGGGGTGCCCTCTACTTTTTTGTTTCAAACTTTAGTCCTCCTTAATGTTTTCCTTTGATGAAGAAAATTATATCACTTGTATATTTTTACTCATATAAATTCTTTTACTCTATACACTTTGCATATATAATTTTTTTTACATATTTCATTTGATAAAATAATATCTATAACTGAGCAATTAAAATCACAATAAATACAGCTAAAAGAACAGAAAATAAAAAGAGAATTTGTTGCTTCTTTACAACTCAAGTTATTTTTTAAGCAACAAACTCTCTTTTATTTCTTACCAATCTATTTTATTCTTCTCCAATTCCTTCACCACATCTTCAAATCCCATAAAGTGAGATGCCTTAACCAGAGCGGTATCTCCCTTCTGTAATATTTGAGGAAGTTCCTGCAGCAATTCCTCCTTTGTTTTAAAGTGGAAAATAGGTTTTGTCGGTGCCGCATGTTTCGCTGCTTCTGCCATATACTGTGACAATTCGCCCATGCAAATAAGCAAATCCAGATTTTTGGAAACCGCATATACACCTACTTCCCGATGCATTTCCACTTCCTCTTTTCCCAGTTCTCCCATATCACCTAGAATTGCCACTTTCCTTCCAAGAGCATCTGTGAGTACATCCAGAGAGGCTTTCATGGAAACCGGATTAGCATTGTAACAATCATCTACCACTGTATACTTCCCTGTATCAATAATGTGGAATCTTCCGCTTACAGGCTGCAGACTCTCAATTCCTGCCTTAATTTCCTCCAAACTAAGACTATAGGTAAGACCCACAGCAGTGCCTGCCAGAGCATTGTACACCATATGATGGCCTGGAATCGGAATCAGCACAGGAAAGTTTCCCTTTTCTGTATGAATACAACAGGAAATTCCTTTCAGACCTTCCGGCTTGATTTCATCTGCCCAGACGCCGTTCTTATTTTCAATACCAAAAAACATCGGTTGAATGCCTTTTACATTTTCTACGGTTACCAGCTTATCATCATCCACGTTTAAGATAATGTGTCCTGTTGGCTTCAAAAAATCAAAAATCTCTGTTTTTGCTTTTAAAATCCCGTCTCTTGATTTCAAAAATTCCAAATGGCACAAACCAATATTGGTAATCACACAAGTATCCGGTCAGGCTATTTTCGCCAGACGGTGCATTTCTCCAAAATCACTGATTCCCATTTCCAGCACTGCAATTTCATGTTCCTGACGCAGTCTGAAAACCGTCAGCGGCAGTCCCAGTTCATTATTAAAATTTCCCTGGGTTTTTAAGGTATTGTACTTCTGGGAAAGAACGGTTGCAATCATTTCCTTTGTGCTTGTCTTTCCTACGCTTCCCGTGATTCCTACTACTGGAATATTAAGCTGTTCCAGATAATATTCTGCAATATCCTTTACTGCCTGAAGAGAAGATTTTACGAAAATATAAGGAAATGGCTTCTAACCTAAGTCTTTTTCTGACAAGGTTGCAAAAACACCCTTTTCCATGACGTCTTCAATAAAATTATGAGCATCTACTCTTGCACCTTTAATGGGTACAAATAATCCGCCTTCTTCTGCCTTTCTGCCATCTGTGAAAATACTTTTGACTTCCAACTGCTTTTTCTCTTCTGGACCAACATAAATGCCTTTACAGGCTTCTGCAATATGTTCAAGTGTCAGATTCTTCATTGCTTTTCCTCCTGAATCCCTTTTCTACTGATATTTTTTCAGAGAAACTTCAATCAGTTTTTCACAAAGCTGTGGATAATTCATTCCAATCACACGAGCTTCCTGTGGAATCAGACTGGTAGGTGTCATGCCAGGCAGTGTATTGGCCTCCAGACAGTACATACTTCCGTCCTCTTCCATAAGAAAATCCAATCTTGCATATGCCTGCAAGTTCAAAGCTTCATAACCTTTTTCTGCATACATCTGCATTTCTTTTGTAAGGGAAGCAGATAAATCTGCAGGACATGTCTCCACACAGGAACCTGCGGAATATTTATTCTTATAATCGTAAAATCCTTCTAATGGAGCAATTTCAACGACTGGATATGCCTTTCCGTCTACAACCGCGACAGAAAATTCTCTTCCTGTAATAAATTGCTCTACCACGACCTGGTTTTCATAGGAAAAAGCCTCCATAAGCGCTGCTTTGTATTCTTGCTGATTGTGCGCAATACATACCCCTACACTGGAATCACCGCAGCAAGGTTTTACAATAACCGGAAAGTCCATCCCATAGTCTGATAAATAGCTGCTGCAATCATTTTTTCCAAAGTCATTCCTTTTGGTGTTGGAACTCCTTTTGCTTCAAATACCATCTTGGTAATTCCCTTATCCATAGCCATTCCACTGCTTAAGGGTCCACAGCCTGTATATTTGATGCCCATTAAATCCTACACTGACTGTACCTTTCCATCTTCGCCATTGGCTCCGTGCAGCGCCAGAAAAACGATATCCGCTTTCTGACAGATTTCTAATACATGAGGACCAAAGAATTCTTTCCTGGTTTTCATAAGCTCCTCAAAACCGCTGCTCTGGCTTCTCATCCAGGCTGCTGCCTGCTCTGTATCATATTCTTCTGAAAAAAGTTCGCCATCCATGAATTCTTTTCCAAAATAAGCATCCACTAAAATTGCCTTATGATTTCTTTCTCTTAATGCCTGACAAACTCCTTGACCTGATGAAATGGAAACTTCTCTTTCTGTACTATTTCATCCAGCCAAAACTACTATATTCATACCTGGTCTCCTCCTGTAATTTATGATTGTTATTCTGAATTTCTTTTGCGTTTTCCAACACTTTTACTCCTCTATTTTGACATTTTTCCAAAACTATGCACCTACCCCTTAAAATTCATTACAAAAAATACCACAACTCCCTGCATTACCATAATCAACGGGATTCCTACCGTAAAATAGTCCACCTTCGTCTTATGCCTTAATATATAAATCCCAAGTAAAGCACCTACTGAACCTCCCATAAATGCCAGTCCAAGCAAAGTAAGTATTCTGATTCTTGACTTACCTTCGATTGCGTGTATCTTATCGATAGCAAAGGCAGCAAAAGTAATAAAATTGATAATTGCCAAGTATACTATAAGAATTTTATACTTACCAAAAAACTCCCAAAATGCAAAATTCAGCTCTTCTCCGTGAAAACCTTTAATAAACAACAATATTATAATTTGAATAATTAATACACAGATTAGAAACACCCTCGACATCATATTTTCCTTGACCGACTTTCTGTCAAACAGTACAATGAAAACAAATATTCCGAGTGAGCCACCTGCCAGCGAAAGGATCGTTAAAAGATTGTCCACATTGGCAGAACTTGTAAATTTATAAAGTAAAAAATTGATAAAATACATAAGGAAGCCTATGATATTTACTGCAATTAAATATTTTTCTAATGTGCTCATATCATACTCCGCTCAATCCGGTTATATAAAACCATACTATATCCCTTCTATCTCCTCCCTGCTCATACCTGTAAGTTCCTTTATCCATAAGCCCACAATATCAGAAAGTATAGAATCGCAGGTATATTCCTCCTCACCATCAAGATATTTACAGGAAAAAGCCGGCTCTCTGGTAGCTGCATTATAAAATGTCATAGCAAAATCTGACAGCTTATCCGGATTAAAAGTCAGGGAAAGCTTCTTTGCTATACTCTCCCTGATTTCGTCCCAATCCTTATTTTCAGCCTTATAGCTTTCTCTTATTTTTGATACATAACCTGTGCAATATTTATTTAACAGCTCTTTGTTTTTATAAATATGCTTACAGCTAAAATCGGAAATAAAACCTGCATGGATTAAGAATGTCAGCAGCTCATTCAGGTTTTCCGCTACTCTTCCGACTTCACCTTCACTTCCTATAAAGCCTATGCTGCCATCCTCCAGGAAAACAAATTCACCCCCGCTGCCATCCTGTGCAAATGCCTTACAGCCAAGAGAATATTTCTCATTATTTTCCAAAAACTGTGTTTCCCTTATTTGCTCATAAAAATAAATGTCACATTCATTCATGAGTAAATTATTAAAATCTTTATTTTCTCTTATGTATTCAAGTATATCCATTTTACCAACCTCTGTTCATAAAACTTTTTTCATATATTAAAATATCCTGTCGATAAATAACTTTAAACATCTATAATTCCCGTTCTCTTCCTATAAGCAATTTAGATTCTTAAGATAATTTAGTTCAAATCAGTTTTATTAAAATCAATTTGAACCAAAAATAACATATTTCATCCTTATTTTCAATTACTCAACCTCATCCATTATCCCTTTAATCAACTCCGTAAGGCTTTCTGCCACATAAATAACTTCATCAGGATCATGGATGTAGCAAATAATCTGTCCTTCTTTTCCCTCTTTATCCGGATCAAAATCAAGCATCAGGAAACAACTGTCACAATATTCGGCAAAGGGAATCCATTTTTTATTAAAAAGATAAGGCTTTATCCTGCTGTCTTTCATCTTCTCAATGTCTTCACTTGTAAAATGCTTAGGAAATTCAGTTAAAAGAGCATCCCTGTTTTGAAAATATTTTTTTGCCTTTTCTATTGCATCAAGGCTCATAAGATTGAATGCCATCTCCCTTTCATCTATAGCACAAGGTAATATGCTTAAATATTTACTTCCGTTTTTATACCTGTAAAGCTCTTTTACATCTTCAGGCAGAGTTATACCGAATTTCTCCTCAAAAGCAGATATTTCCTCTTCTGAAGCTCCCTCTATTTCCTGATAATCGTCAATGTATTCTTCTTCCACCGGATCATCTAAATCCCATTCCTCAAATTTTTCGCAAATATACTCTTCTATCTTTTTTATCTCATTACTTATCTGCATACCTTCACCCGTTTACCCTATTTATTCGTATTCGCCTTCAATTATTTTTTGCATATATGCCGGCATATCATTTATAAATTCCTCAAAACTGCAAATGTCTTTCATTTCTTCATGCTCTATATCATAGAAAGCCACCTTCTTCGTTTTAGGATTCCATACAATATAGATATGGTCATAATCTCCCGTCTGCTTAGATATACGCAGAATTTTCTGTCTGCCCTTTTTCATAGGAACAGTATCTATTAAAGAGAAAAACTCTATCCATTTAAAATCACAGTCTTTAAGCTCAAAATGCAGTTCCTCACTTTGAAGAAAATCCATTACCGCCTTAGGCAATTTAAATGGCTTAAGTTCATCCAGTTTATTCTGTATACTGTGGTATTCTTCAGGTTCTAACTGCTTAAAATATTCAGCCATTTCTTCATCACCTTTTTCAACTGCGATGCTGTACGGACGCATACCGTCTTTTTCTGTTATTGTCACATCTGCTCCATTTTCTACAAGATATTTACACATTTTCAAATCAACATACCTTGCAGCTACACATAGCGGAGTCGGCTTAAAAGGATAGACTGAGTCAGGAGCATTGTAGTTAATATCAACACCGTTCTTTATAAAGAAATCAAGCACTTCATAATTTCTGTCTGAAACTGCACTGCGAAATGCCTGTCCGCCGTATTTTTCTACCCTATGACCTAAGTCGTGGATAATAGGCAGATTCTCGTATTTTTTTCCATATAAAGCCTGGCTAAATGCCTCTGTCTTTACCTCATTTACACAGTTCACCTTTGCACCCTGCTCTGCAAGGTACCTGATAACAGCTTCGTCACAATACCTTACCGCAGACAAAAATGACGGATTACCTTTTACATTCAGATTTACACCCTTTTCCACAAGCCATTTTACAGAGTTAAAACTTTCCATAATCAGGGCAAGGTCTAAGGGCGACAGTGTGGTATACTCACCTATTTTTATGCCCTTTTCAATATCCCATCCCCCTGATAAATGCTCATCCAAAGCCTTTGTATTTCCTTTTATAATGTCATTTACAATTTGCGGGACAGAATTAAAATTTCCTATATCTTTTAATTTAACCATTTTAAGTCTCCTACAAGTTTTGTAATCATCTGCTATAATTTGTTTTGCCTAAAGGAATAGGAGTATGATTTGACAGCACCCAGAGAACCGCAAGTTCACACAAACGCTCTGTTATAGCATCTTCATCACTACCATTTGCACGGATATTTGAAATCAGTTCTTTGGTCTCTTTCAATTCTGCCTCAGAAAGCGATTTACCTGAAGCAAAATGATTTGGTAGTGAGTTTAACATATTTCTATAATCTCTATCCCAGTTTACACCGCCGTTTCTATAAAGCTCATCCTGCACCCTGCCTGTTATGCGGATAACTTCGCCCTGTACTGTTTTTGCAGCTCCGCTTGAAGGAATAAGTAAATCCCAAAGCTCATTATACTGCTCCTTCCAAGAACCCTCTTTTACAAGAATAGGGGAAACTCCATCATGAATTATCCGTTTTGCTATAGGCTTTACACCGAAGATATCATAGAGTTTTAACAGTGCGACATCAGCGTCTTCAAGAGAATCTTTATTAAAATTTTCTCTGTGAAATTCAAAATCCTTACCGATTATTTCTACTCTTTCCGCCATCTCAGGTGTAATTTCCGCACCTGCCTTTATTAACATTTCTGCAATTTCAACCAAAGGCACTACCCAGGTCCCCCCGCATACTGTAAGGGCAGCTAATAACGGAGTTTGCCCTCTTTGATTTTTTGCATTTATATCTGCACCTTTTTCAATCAAAAAACTCACTATCTTAGGGCGGAAAAACTCTGCTGCCGTATGCAGCGGTGTGCTTCCATATCTATCAGGTTTTTGTATATCACCGCCTAATTCATACAGCAGTTTTACAGTATCTCTACCCAGAGTGGCATGTTTATATAATGGTGTACGCCCATAATAATCAGGAGTATTCACATCTAAACCCTGCTCCACCAGCCAAGTAACAAGTTCATCAGGAACACCTCCAAAATGAAGTGCTGTATCTAAGCTGTATCTGCCGTTATGAGCAGTAAGCTCGCATTTATCATAGACTGCTTTGAGAGCTTCCACATCTCCTGCTGTAATCAATTCATCAAAATTTTTTGGTAAGGTAACTCTTTTTTTTGCCATTGTTCTTCTCCTTTGTTGTAATTCCAAATTATTAAGTTTCCATTGTACTATGTTGGTATCAAAAGTATTTGGCACCTGTATATTTTACATTTCTAAACCCACTTAAGCCCATTAACATCTTTTAACATCATAGATTTTCCGTCATAATCATTTTTTAGTTCAACTTCTTTTTCCTTAACCGATATGTTGTTGTACCAGTGTTCCAAACTTGCATATTTTCCTGTATGAATATTGATAAGCATGCTTGTTATAGGATCCCAAGTGCCCTTATCCACTGTTTCTGCAAGTAAATAATACGCATCTAAAAATATTAGATTTCTCCCATATATCCAAAATGGAAGTTTAATATCTAACAGTGGCAATTTTGCAGAAAAAATATCATCTCCATGCGGTGGCACTGTTTCATAGTGGAATTCTATTTCACTCCCATAATATGCAATCGTTGCCCCTTCACAGCCTATGTTTTGAGGAACACCCTCCTCCGCTACTATAAATTCCATTGTGTCCTCCTTATATATTATTTAATAGACTCCTACCAACGCTTTCCAAAATATAAGACTGTTATCAGCAATCTCCTTACTCATCAATTCCACAAAATTTTTTTCATCCTTCTTCCAAACAGCATATTGAGCAGTTCCTATCGCTCTTATAAATTCTCTAAAATCGGAAGCAATAGGTATTATCTCATCATAACTCATATCACTTGTAAATGCGTATATTTTCCCCGATTTACATTCTAGTAAAATAGTATAAGGATCTCCATTTGCAATAATTATTAAACCATTCTTATGTAATACCTGATAATCCTCATATTCCAGATTACGGTTCAACAGCCAATTAAGGCTCATTTCATCTCCATATCCAAACTGGTAGCTAAGAAAACCAAAATTTCCCCAGTTATAACTTAAAATATTCTCAGTAAATACGAAATCTAAATACTCTATTTCAAGTTCAGATTTTAATTTTTCAATCTCAGACGGAGAAATTTCTTTTTTACAAAGAATAATTCCATCAGTTATTTCAGCATCAAGTCCTTCTGTTTCTTCCAGTATTGAAGATATTATCTCATCTATTGTTAATAATTTCATCTATAATTCCCTCTCCAACTTTATTTTGCCCTTCCATTATATAAAACTCAGTTCCACAGACTAATCCGGAATAATCAACCTCTTCATACAATGGTACAACCAGACTTTTTACTAAAGTCTCAAAGTCCGCTTTCTGCCCTTCAATAAAACAAATACCCAGATATCTTTTATCTGTTTTTATCATAAAATGAGGACAATATTTCCCATTACTCAAATCAGGCGGTAAGCTTCTCTTTCCTCTATAAAATTTTACAGTGCAGACCAAAGTGAAATCAAAATTATCATGCCGATTCATATTAATCTCCTATAGCTTGCTGTTTTACTCACAAAACAAACTAAAATTTATCCCCAATTATTCACGAAACATCTTGTGAAATATCGTAATTAAGCCACAGGCTTGAAATTAGGATATTTTACAAGATGTTTGGTAATATCACCCCATAGTCACAGACCGAAAACATTTTATCCTACTTTACTATGCGAAATAAGAGGTCTGTGACCTATGGCGTGAATAGTTGGGGTTTATTATTTCTTTTTAGCCACAAAATAATATCTATGAATCTTCCCCTTAATTACACCTTCTTTATCAAGAATTTCCTGTGCTTTAAAAAGGTTATTTTGATATTTCTCCACTTCAAAACCCGGAAATTCCCAATCAATAATTCTGGCAAACCAAACCAGTGCACCTACATCATAAAACTCTATCGGTCTGTAGACTTCATCTTCTTCCACAATGTCAAATCCGTTATCAGCAAATTCCTGTCTTGCTATATTTAAATAAGCTTCCGGAAACGGAATTTCAACATCACCTATCAAAAGCTCTACAAGTTCTCTGTCATTTTCTGCACCGACCTGCTGTGTAAGAAATATTCCTCCGCTTTTAAGAGTTCTTTTAATCTCATTTATATTATATTTTCCATGTCTGTTAGTAATAATGTCAAAGTAGTTATCTTCAAAAGGAAGAATATCTCCACCGTCACATGCTTTAAAATCTATTCCTAACGGAAGAAGTCTGTCCTCGCATATTTTGATGTTTGGTTCATACCCTTCAATCGCAGCAGTATGTTTAGCGTTTACCATAAAAGACAAAAGAAATTCGCCGCCTCCTGTTTCCATGTCCAATAAATAATCTGTATCATTCAAATAGGATTTTATAATGTTTTCAAAATCCCAAGGAAGATCATCCTCTTCTTTATATCTTCCTCTAATATGTGAGAAATCCCAACCTTTAATATAAGCTATTTCCTGCTCATGCAACCATTGATTTATAAGCACTTGTTTTTCCATTTTTTCCTTTCATTACCATAAATATCAGTATATGTTTCATCCCTCAATATCAGCTGACACAATCCCCTTCTTTAAGCTTCCGCATACCGTTATACTATGTCCGAAGAAGAGGTCATCATCATCAAAATAAGCAGAAAATGAACCGCCAGATGTCATCCAAATCAAACTTAGGCTAATTCTTTTTGCAAAACTTTCTTCTGTAATTTCAGCAGCTTCTTCATCAGATTCTGCCCATTCACAGGCAAGTTTTGTAAGCTTTTGGGCAGCAAAACTACGCAGGTCCACGTCCCATTTTTCCTGTTCTGATACCATTGTTTTCAGAGCTTTTTTTGCCTTTGTTATTCCTGATTTATTATCCTTGTCCACATATAAGGATATATGTACCTTGCCACCAAGCCAAGCTATGTTTCCTTCAAAGCTTTTAATTTGCTTATCATAAGTCAGTTCACCCAATACATCATCTTGCAAAATTATCGGCTTTCTATACTCTGTAAGTATTTCTTCAAGTTCCGGACAAGCTACGTTTTTTTCAAGAACTTCCACAACTAAAAAATGGTTTTTTATCGGCAATGCACCGTTTGGAACTTCCTCCGGCAGATTTTCACGCACCTTTAATCTGTAAATGGTTTCATCTTCAAAATGATATGGCAGATTCTCTTTGTCTGCCACAGGAAATACTATACGTCCTTCTTCTTTATGCAGTTCACCTGTTTCACAGTCCACATAAGCCAAGAAATAAGCAGCCCAGTCCCAAAAACCATTTCTAAGGCCTCCACCGCCACCTTCGTGTCTTAAAACAATAATCTCTCTTTCTTCTTTCTCAAAAGAGTCTTCCCATTCACTCTGTGTCATTTTATTTCTAAGTCTTATATACTCAATTAATTCCATTATTTTCCTCCGGTAAAATCCAATCATCCGTTAACTGAAAAATGCTCTAATTTTTCAAATTTTCCATCCAAAAATTCAAACTCAAATATATGCCAATCATCAAAGGTCTGGTCACAATAGCTCACAGTTCCCTGATTATAGTCTATAATAGGTTTTCCAAGATTAGTCTTCACATCTTCCCTACTGATATCTCCATACATTTCCCTAAGGTCAGGCAGCATAAAATCAATTATTTTATCAAAATTATCTTTATAGTTCTTTGATAAAATTTTAACTATGTTTATATCTTCGCCTTTCGGCTCCTCATCCCAAGAAAAAATCAAATCTTCACAACTGTAAACATATTGCTGTAAGCTTTCATCAAATTCCATTTCTTTCTCCACTCAATCCCAAACGCTTTCAAAACATTTATAATTTTGTTATTTCATTTTTCAAACTTGTGTACTTTGAACATTTCATTATATCCCCTACTCTCATCATCATTTACACCCTAATCAAAATCCTCACCTGAATGTTTAACAAACTCATATACATCTGAGGCTGTACGCTTCATTTCAATCGAACCCAAAGCTCCCAAATCATTCATATAAATAGTATCATCAGAATCTTTTTTTATAAAGAAAGCCAAATCACCGTCCTGTCCAATCATAAAAAAATCCGGCTCCCATTCTTCTATCTGATAAGTAGTATTTCTTTCCACCAAATCTGCCTTTGAATATAAAATGATACCGGTATTCTCTATTATAAATTCTCCATCCTCACCCATTTCTGATAAAAACTTATCATATAAAGCAGGTAGTACAAAATCTATCTGATTATTCATTGTAAAAAACTCCTTCATATCTTCATTTTTATATTCCAATTTTTCTCAATTATACTCCCCTATTAGTCCATTGTTTATTATTCCGAATTATTTATAACCTTCTTCCTGCCTAAATACCGGTGGCCAGTATGGAAGTGGCTTAGCATCATTTTTAATTTTAAAATCACAATAGTCCCCATCTTCAAAACAGGTATGCTCACGAAACAGCGGTATCCCCATTACTCCAAGCATAACATAGTCCAGATTGCAAAGATAAGGCATATATTCTTCATATCCGTATTGTTTTGCGAAGTTTGCTAAAGGGCAGGCAATATTATGGAAGCTGAAATCATATCCCTCTTCAGGCGGAATTTTAGTTTTTGTCTTAAAACTGTCGGGATACTTCGATACATTTTTTTCATTTTTAGCATCTCTTTTTAAGAATATTTTATTTAACAGTTTAGTATTTTTTGCAAGTTTTCTAAATATCTTACGAACAATAGGAGACATCTTATATGCAAGCCGTTCATAGGATAACACCATTATTTTTCCGATTTCATCAATACCGGTTCCGTATTTTTTTAACACCTCTCCCATAGCAACAAAACAATATGCCCCTGTCAAATCGCGGGTACCGCTTACCTTATCTCCCCCAATATACGGAAATTTATCCAGTAATTCATTCTCATAATATATCCATATTTCTTCAATTATTTCCTTATACTTCTTGCCACTTGCTTCCTCAAGCTCACCCGATATTAAAGACAGCATTTTGTTCATATCTTTTTTTAGTTTAGCTTTGTTCTTATGGTAGTATTCATGCATAACTTCCTCCTATCTTTGATATAAATCAAACCAATCAATTCCAAACGATTTCAAAATATTTATAATTTGATTTATAGTTATTAAGATTGTTAGCTTATGTTGCCTATATGAAAGTTCACTTTCAATATAGGCAAATACAGCTAACAATTAAATATATCTTCTATGGTTTTCTCTGTTTGGTTGTCATATTGCCTTTTGATTAATAGTATTTCTTTTACTTTTATTAATTTTTCTTCATCCTGTCTCAATTTTTCCAAATTATGCTCAATATCCTCTCCCACATTACAGTATTTTTCACTTTTATTGCAACTGCAATCAATCTCCAGGTAAAACTTTGTTTTCTTTACCTGATAGATTTCAAGAATTTTAATACAGCTGATTTTACGGTTAAAACGACTTCTTACATCTTTAGTAAAATACAATCTATTATTAATCAAATACAACTCTTGTTTTCCATATAGTTTTTCAACCTGTCTGCTGATTATTTTAGAAATCAAATATTGAACAGATATTAAAATAAATAATGCAGCTACAGCCAAAAACAGCAATAATATTATATTATCCACAACTAACCATAACGCAGTTCCGATAACTGCAGACATTGCCAAAACAGCACCCAATATCGGTATTGCATCTCTTAATAAAAATATAATCAGGTCAATAATAAATCTTTTAATCCGGTTATAACCTCTAAGCTTATACTCTTTCATATCATTATTTGTCCATTCATTTTCCTGCTCATATTCTGCATTACATAAATTTAGAGTTATCGTCACCCCAATTTCTATACTTCTTCTTCGCTTAATTCTCTAAAATTAGAAATATGATACCCAAAATAGCATTTCCCCGATTTACCTACAAATATTCCATGCTCCTTCATATTGGCTATCTCACCTAAATATATCATAGGCAGATCACCATGAAACGGATACTCACTTGTTACCTCTTCTCTGGTTGTAACCAAAGTCTTTTCTCTTAACTCACTCATAATACCGCCTTTTTCAATTCCTTCAGTTTCTAAACCATAGAAAATACTATCAATTCTCAAATTTTGCCCAATCGTTAACTGATTCAATAATCGGTATCAGACTGTCTATTTCAAATGTTTCCTGCACATAAGGATCAGAATACCCATCTGCTATCATTATACCACTGCATCTGATATGAGCCTTACCCTCCTTTATTTCAAGTACTTCCAACTCATATGAAACCATTGGTTCAGATTCATAAATATAAAATGTATCTTCTCTGTCATCACATTCTTCTACTGTAGTTACTCTGAATTTTTCCCCAACTAATTCTTCTGCTGAATTTTTATCTGTATCTATCGGATTAATACAAATAGCAGGAGCTACTGTTTCATCACCAAAATTTCCTTCTTTAAATCCAATATCTACTGACCATGACACAAGCTCATCTTCCTTAAAGAACATCAGACAGCTCTGTCTGTTTGACAGATTATCCTCAAATGAATATTTTCCTCCTATTTTAAGCATTTTCTATCTCCTCCTGCTATTTTCAAAAATTTCATTATAAACACTTTTTTAAGTCAAATGGAAAGGCTCTCCAAATTTTTAAGCTTGGTAAGCAAGCTGTAATCCTCAATTTTTTGAAAATTCTCTACTGATAAGGCTACTAAGTTTTTTAATTCTGTAATAGATTCTATACTATCTACACTTGATCCTGAGCCCAGTTGCATATTCTATTTGTTTTTCAGTTAAAACAGGCATAATTTGCTCTCCTAATCTTCATTTTTCTTCAAAATATTCTTCCAAGTGAGAATATATTTTTATGTCCTCATCTGAATGATCTCGCAGAATCAGCCACTTTTTTTGTTTTTCTTCATTAACGAAAACAAAATTATGCTCACCATAGTAAGCCTGATAGCCTTTATCTTCTAATAACAAGATTTCTCCTTTTAAAAAATCAAAAATATCTTTTTTGACAATATAAGTCTTCCCAATTTCCATCTTCATAATATTTCTTCGCTTTCTAATATACTGTCCACATCCAACAGCTCTCCGTTCACATCCGTAATCTGTCTTTTTTCATCATCTGTCAAATTTTCTATAAAAATACACCATTCATCCGGATATCCCCCGACAAATTCCATTTTAGGCATATCTCTCTGACTCGGATTTTTAATCCATAAACAAAGCTTTTCGTTTCCCCAAAATCTGGTTAAAGTTAAGCTTTGACCTTTATATATAATTTCTATATTTTTCATTTCCAATAACCATCATCCAAGCCATCCATTTGCAATGCAGTATCATAATCAATAACAGTAATTATATCTGCAACAAAGCGTGGATATTTTTTTAATTCTTTATATACTTCCGGCTCTGAATAAATATCTGCCATAGCCTGCAAGAAATCATCGCCTTTTAAGTTTTGTTCAAATGCCCTATCTATAAAATTCATTTTTTCAAGTTGGTGAGAGCAATCTTTCTCCATAGCCGATTTCCTTCGTGGTTTATCTTATTACTTTTACAACTTTTAGTTTATTTCTTTGTCAATGATACCATTCCATCTTGGATATTAACTTCAAATACTACATTATCCTTAAACTTCACCTTGTCTTTAAACTCAATGCTATAACCAAGATTTTTAGAATAATCGCAAATACTTCCGGTAACAGTATTGCCTTTCACAAACAGAAGATTAACCATTCCCTCATTCACAGTTTCTTTAATTTCATTACTCTCAAATCCTATAATTTTTTCTATTTTTGCTTTAGATGTATACGGAGGAAATGTATAAACAGTATCCCATTCAAACGGGACAACTGAATTTAATGTTACCTCTGATTCTGAAATTGTCTGCATATTCTGTTTTAAATGATAATTATTATACTTAACCAAAGGACTTCCAAACATGCGTTCACCAACAATCAAGATTACGGCTATCGAAAAAAATGCAAATAATATTCTCTTTTTCATATGTGTCTTCCTTTTACTTAAATTGTTAACAATCTACCTTTGCCTATAATAAGTATATCTCCTATTCCAAATATAACACTAAATGTAAATAAAAGATAGGGTTTCATTGCTATCCCGTTTAACAAAAATTTATATACTAATCAAGCCACTGTATAAATGCTGTCTTATCCTCACTGTTATATCCGGCTTTTCTGTAAAAATCCAAAATACTTTCATTTTTTGTGCCGGTTAAAAGCATCATCTTATAGCAGTTGCTCTTAATTGCTATTGCCTTGGCATAATCAAGACATTCTGTGGAATAGCCTTTTCCTCTGTATGCTTCATTTGTAACTACATTTTCAATAAATGCATATGGTCTTATATTTCTTGTCAAATTTGGTATGATAACGCACTCACAGGATGATATTATTTTCCCATCAATCTCATTAACAATAATATGATGATTAACATCTTCAAGGATGACCTTCCATGTTTTCTGTAAATGCTCTGAATCTTCCGGCACATTATCCTCATGCAAAAACAGATATAAGTTTAATATTTCAAACAAATCCTCTTTAACCGCTTCTCTAACCATAGTTATAACTCCCTAAATTTATTTCAAGATAAATTCATATCCTCTATACCAACAATCCTCTTCTTTGTCAAATAATTCCCAAGATATTTTCGGATGGAGAAACTTCCGGTATTGTTCCCAATTACGTTCATTTTCAGCCTTAAAAAATGCTTCTAATATATCTCTTTCTGCCCTGTCCTTCTCCTTTAAATAATACACTTCAAAGCAACACTTTATTAAGCTGTATTAAATCCCATAATTATTATCTTTATTTGCAATATTTAAGGTTCGAAGTTCAAAAGTCTTATATCCATCTTTTATAAAAGGATCAGACTCCGCAATCGCTCTTGCCTCCTCAATATCTCTGCACTCCAATATTACAATTCCGCCATCATAATCAGTAAACGGCCCACACAATATCAGTTTTCCCAAATCATCTAATTCTTTTAAATACCCGACATGCCTTTTTACTATTTCCATGTTTAATATTTTCTTATTATCCATTAAGTATACGTAAGCCATTATTTTCTCCTCCAAAATATCGTAAATTTATCAATTTCTTATTCAACCTGTCAAACCGATAAATATAAAGTTATAAATCAATATCTATTTCATACCCATCATCAATAAGCACATAATTAGCCTTGTGTTTTTCTGCATCTGCCAACATCTGTACATTATCAGCCAACACCGTTTCCAAAGTGCACCATTCATCATCTATACGTATTTCAATAACATTTGCATATCTTTTTATATCGGAGAAATGATTTTTTATGTATTTCTCACTCATTACAAGGCAATAGTATCTTATATTATCCAGATATTCTTTTTCAAAACTATCAGCCCAGGAAAAAGGAATGTAACAGCCCTCAATAATAAGATTTTGCTTGTTTTCTATAGCAGTTTTTATTATCCCACACACAATTGGCCACAAATATTTTGTAAGCTCCCTGTCATCACTCATCGGAGTAAATTCCGTATAACCGCTGCGAATTAATCCCATTTTTAAATGGTCGATTGAGAAATACGGATATTTATATTTTTCAAGCAATTTTTGAGCAAGTGCAGTCTTCCCCGTATGTGATGCACCTGTAATTAAAACAATCATTAATCTCAACCTCCTATTTCTCATTCTCTTTTACAAACACATAGTATTATAAATATTTTTCTATTTCTACAACTTTGAATTTATAAAACTCTACGCAAATATATCATATCAACCAATTTAACTCCTTCTTCATATATTGGATGATTATAATTATCTGTAAAAAAATTTTTGATAATATGTGAATGAGAAAATCCACACTTTATATAAAAACCAATAGTTGCAGGACTATCCCCGGTACCGACTTGTAATACAGAAAATTTATTTTTATATTTATTAGCAACAAAATCAATCAGGCTTTTGCCATAACCCATTCCCTGAAACTTCGGATTAGTGGCAATATTTTTTATTTCAAGAATCCCATTTCCCTCATCTGTGACTACACATTCAGCTTTAACACCGTTATCATCTAAAATATACATTGTTCCCCTATTGATATATTTATCAATCATATCTTCCTGCTCATCAGCAAGAAACAGAAGCTCCATATACTGTTTTTTATTTTTACTAATTTCCAATATTTTCATAATTCTATCCTACAGTATTTTATTTTTAACTTTTATAAAACGATGTTATCTTATTCAAACCATTTTACTTTCATTATAAAATTAGCAGCATTTTTATATCCTGCTTTATTGTAATATTTTTCATGTAATTCATCATTTACTGCCTGTAATTCTACGCAATAAGCCCCCTTCTCTTTAACTTTGGTCTCAATCTCTTTTAACAGTATGCTTCCAAAACCTTTATGCTGATAATCAGCAGAAATAATAATTTCTTCCAAGGAATATCCTACAATATTATCATACTGTTTAAAATATCCCATAGCAAAACCAATTACAATATCTTGTTCATTTTTCATTATTAATGAGAAGGAATCAATCATAGATAATACTTGTTGAATCCTTTTTTTTGCTGTTTTCTCAGTCCAGCAACAGTTTTCATAGTTATTATAATAATCAATATATAAAGTCAAAACACTTTCAATATCATTCAAATTCATTTCTGAAATATTCATACTCTGCCTCTACAACTTCTAATTTGTAATTCGTAAGGATATCATTACAATATTTTTTCCAAAACTACCGCAATTCCATGATTATTTTCTTTTTCAATTCCGGTCTCGGTAAAACCACATTTCTCCCAAAATCTCCTGCTTTGAGAATTTCCTTTCATATATGCAAGTCTTACTTTTTTATATCCTTCTTTCTTAAATGCAGTTAAAATCTCATTTATTATAAAACTCCCTTTTCCTTTTCCGGACTCTTTAATATCCATCATAAACAATCCTATAAAGATGGTGTCTTCTTCCGGAAAAGAAACAATAAAATCCATGATTGCAACTAAGTTATTATTATTAAAAAACCCTATATAAAACTTATCATCAGAGCTTTTTCCATCCGGTAAAGCTTTTAAATCGTTAAGCACAGTTGCAATACTAGGCTCAGGTGGACAATATTCAAAATACAAAAGGTTTCCATATTCCAAATTTAAAATAATTGAGGCATCCTCTTCTCCCATTTTCTTAATCCTGTATCTTGTGGAAAGTTGGCTTAAATTCAACATATAACTCCTTCCAAAAACTCATCAATCAATCTATTAACTTTCTCAGGCCGGTCTGTATTTGAATTATGCCCTGCATTCTTAATCCATTTAACAGATTTTCCTGTATTTTTTTCATATGCTTTTAAGTATCTTAAACAAGAACCTGCTCGGTCTTCTTTTCCACATAAAACCATATATGGACAGTTTACCTTGTAAGTCAGCTTTTTCTCTATTGCTTGTGCCAGAATCTTATATCCATGTCCCGCAAGACGAGTATATCTTTTTTTATTTCCATTATAAGCCATCATCATATCGAACATCAGTTTTCTACCATACTTTGTAGTCGATACACCTCTGCACACAGACTTCAAAAGTACTTTCCATGGATACAGCATATAAATCAATTCTACATTTTTTAACAGCCATAATTCTACAGCTGTATAATATTTCCTTTGGAGAGACGGAGAATCAATCATAACAAGACCTTTTATTTTTTTAGGAAAAAGCTCTGCATACACCTGACCTAAATATCCCCCCATCGACTGACCTATTAATATAGGATATTCAATACCTTCCATTGTTATTATTTCATCTAACCATTTTGCTTCATCAAACAAATCAAAATCAAGCTTAAAAGGATAAGATACCGCATGCCCCGGTGCATCCCACACAAAAACTCTAAACTTGTTCTTAAAATACTCTATTTGTTTATCAAACAATCTATGATCGGCAGTGAGCCCCGGTAAAAATATAAGAGCGATTTTTAATTTTTCATTGAAATCATTTATCCAATAGTGGATTGTCCCACAAGAAGTTTTATGTATTTTTTCAATCACAAATAATCACCCCTGCTTTCACTTTATACTGTAAAAATGTTTCACGTGAAACATTTATTTTAATCATCAAGGGCAAATCAAGAATTATCTTTATACCAGAGATTCTCTATGATAATCAGTAATATCCGAGCCCAGTTTCTTGTAGATTTCCATAACTGATTCAACCGTTGATAATGTTTTTAATTCTGCGTCAGTCATTCCAATAAGCTCTACGAATTCGACTGTACCATTTGGAGTCTTAATTGTTTCAACTGTGGTATCTTTGATTGTAATAAACCCTGTTAAATTTGACTTTTGTTTTGCATCTATGCCCACCAACTGCCCGGTATAAATAAATTCAAACGGCTGAAATATTTCACCTTTAGTAAAAGTCAGTCTTGCAATCATCTGTAGGATTCCGCAGATATTTCTTATTTCAGATTCTTCATCTTCATAATGATCTTTTTTCAGCTTAAATGTAAGCTCATAACCATAACCGCTTATTTCTTTGGTATCACTTTCCTTTTCATATAACTCTGTCTGACCAAATGAAACAAAGTGCCAGTAGTCCCCTCCATCATATATGCTAATACCATCCAATGGATCATTTCCACCAAGCATCCATGAAATTAATGTTCCATAGTGCTTTGGATTATTTTGTCCCGGATATACTCTCAAGAATTCCTCCTCGATTGCCCGCCATCCAATAGCTTCATTTTCGTTTTCTTCAGAAACTTTTACATCATCGTTTTTCATTGTTTTCTTTAATTTATCAAATAATCCCATCTATTTTACCTCCAATTATTTCCAATTTGTCATTGTCGTATCAATATATGATTAAACAGTTCCATCCATTCTAAAGGCAGATAAGCTGATAGATATCCATGATTATATCCTTTAGCCTCATAGAGAGCACAATCAGGATGCATTTTCTGAAACAGCTTAGCTGATTCCTTCACACATTTCATTTCTTTTTCACCATAAATATATAATACCTGTGCTTTACTTTCTGTAATAGTATCTTTAAGTCTATACCTTCCCATATATGTTTGGTATATAGTCACTAATGTTTTAATTGGAATCCTTGGCATATCCTTCATATAATAGTTTTCTATTTCTTCCGGATAAGCCATATTGGGATACATTTTCTTCATTAAACTTAACTGAATTTTACTGGCTGACTTGCTAAACATAATTTTCCCAAACAGCTTTACAATAATCGTACAAATTCGTGCCAATTTAGGCTGAGGAATACAAATACTCCCATCTATTATTGCTTTCTCAGCTATATCGCCATCTAGTGATAATAACTCAATTGCAATTTGACCACCCAGAGAAACACCTCCTATAACAAACAATTTTCTGTCACAATTATTTTTTATATATTCCAAAATTTGCTTTGCAGAATTTTCCGTTGAAATATAATCTTTTTGATATTCTTCTCCATGACCATCAAGTGTTGGTAAAATTACATGGTATTTATCTGATAACATACGAGCTTGCCTAAGATAATTCCACCAGGAATTACCTCCACCGTGTATCAATAATATATCTGGAAAATTTTTATCACCAAATTCGTGAAATATCATATTTCAACACTCCTATCTGTAAATTGGAAATTGTTGATTTCATCTATTATCAAAACTTTAATTATAGTTATAATTTATTATCAAATAATCTCAATTTCTTTACAATCTCCTCAGGCTCCGGCAACATTGCTTTCATTTCTTCCGGCAACGTATTTCTTAATTGATATGTAGCCACACCAATCGGAGCACTAATATTCTTTAACGCATATTCTACATAAGTTTTATCCTTACTCTTACAAATAATAATTCCGATTGACGGGTTCTCTGCAGGTAATTTGACCTGTTCATCCAATGCGGTCAGATAAAGTTACATTTTCCCGGCATATTCTGCTTCAAATTCACCGATTTTAAGTTCTATTGCTATTAGGCTTCTCAGTCTTCTATGAAATAGCAGCAAATCAATATATAAGTCTCTGCTCCCAGCCATCAGATGGTATTGGTTTCCTATAAAAGTATAGTCTCCACCCATTTCTATCAAAAACGCTCTTATGTTATTTACCAGCTGCATTTCTAATTCGTGTTCTGAGTATTCTGGTGACAATTCTGCAAAATCAAATGTATATTCATCTTTTACTGCAATCTTAGCCTGTGCCCTCTGATCAATAGGAAGTGTTAAATCGAAATTTGTCTGATTCAGCAAATATTTCTCATAGGTCTGTGCCTCAATAAAATTAGTTAAGATACGCTTAGTCCAGCCATATCTTTTCGTCATTTGAATGTAAAATTCACATTTTAAATCATCCTTACATTTTTCCATAATGATGATATTATTACTCCAACTAATTTCTCGCGCCAGTGGTGCGAGTTTTTCAGAATTACGATATGTCAAATAGAAATTGCGCATTCTCCATAGATTTGCTGCTAATATCCCTTTGCACCAGGAAACTCTTTTTGTAATTCTGCAGAAAGTACCTAAACAATCGATTTTCCCCAGCCATTTTGTTCCTGTTAAATACATATTTCTTTTCCAATCTCCCAATACAAATTTATTGTCTCTGAATTGAGTAATTTCAGAACTCGATATTGTTTATTTTGGATCATTTCCTTTAAATCATTCAGAAGTGGTTCATATCCCACAATTTCACTCTTCCCCATATACTTCTCCATTTCTCGCGTCAGTGGTGCGAGTATCTAATCTATCACATATTCATCTATAATCGGCATTATCATCAAATACATAACTTAGTCTGCCAAACAAGCACATTAGTCCTATAACTTCCAATTTGCTAATGTATCAAATACTAAACCGGAACCAGAACTCAATATTAATCTAATTCTTGTCATCTATCAGCATATAATTATATTTCGATAAAATGTTTCACGTGAAACATTTAAATAAAAGTAGTGGCTCCACAAATTAGTTAAAAGCATAATTAAATCTATTTTATAAAATGCTTGCAAAAATATTTTTTTAATTATCAGTATAATCCCATATTGTACTATTCAACATTATTATAAACCTCAATACCTAAGACTTTGATAATAATTCCTTCTTCATATTCCTTTTCAGCCTTTGCAGGGGCTAATCTATGAACTCTTGAAACACTATAAGCCAAAGCTTTATACTCCACAGTACCGCCATCTTTTAATCTCAATGGAATTGGTATAAGAAGAATAATAGCTAACAATATGCAAACAATAGCCACATTCCGTTTTTTCATATTTAAATACCTCCGATGCGATTTTTTTACATGGATTTTATTTTCCAATTTTTATAATTTCACCGCAATGCCTACAGTGATAAATATGTTTTTTGGCATATAAAAGTCTTTCCAAATTTTCAAAACCACCACAATGCGGACACCTCAAATACTTTTTATCAATCAGAATATATCCTGCTAAACTGACAATAGCAATAACAAACAAAGTTTTAATAAAGAATCCGCCTATTATACAAACACTAAAAACTATTACACAAATATATGCAGAAAAAAGTTTTTTCTTTTTTATCATAAAAATCCTCCTTTCAGTTTTATATTCATATTATTAAACAGTGTACTTCACCTGCTCTTTGAACACAGGCAGTGATATAAGACAAATTCTCTGCTTAAAGATATATACTCTTGAGAGAGATTTTGTTTGCTTAGTAATGAATTTCCGAGTAAAAAAAGTGTATGCTTGCATATACTTAGAACACGAGCGGTGCCAAATAGAATACTTCCTTTCCATGAATTGTACATCCCCCGGAGAGATTATTGTTTAATGGAGAATTTCAAAGAAACTTCATATTACATCAAAATGTTTCACGTGAAACATTTTGATTATTAAACATCCATTGTATTTATTTCATATCCTACAACAATTTCTTCATATATCTCTCTTCATATTCCACATAGCCATGCTTTGGATAAAAGGAATAAGACTCAAACCAGTCTTCTTTAGGAGTTCCAAGATGAACTTTTGAAACCAAGATTTTATTATTTTTCATACACTCTTCTGCCACCTTAAGCAACGCTGTTCCTATTCCTTTATGTTTCTCTGCAGCCTTCACAAATAATCTATGGAGAAACGCTTCATTTGTGCCATTGACTCTCATATATCCAACACTTCCTATAACTCTGTCATTTTCATCAATGGCAATCCAAAACCTGCCTCCCTTATCAAAATAATGAGATTTTATATCCAGCAGGTCTTCATTTAAGCCCGGTTTTCTTCCCAAAGCATCCTTAGCCTGCAAAATCATAAAAATTAGGTCATCACGGTATCTTTCTTCAAAAGGTATAATTTTCATCTTCTTATCTCTCCGACATATACTTTTCTATTTCATCGGAATTTAGTTTTCTCACCTCAGTAGTCTCATACTCCTTATATTCTTCTACCATAAAAGCCGGCTTCATAGTTTCACAAACTTTTCCTTTATTATTTTTCAGATATAATTCTAAATCTTTGACATCAGGAAAAATTTTGTAGGACGCTCTGCCCTTTTCACTTTTTATCTCATAAATACCGCAGGATTTTTTCATGGTATAATCAGCCGTACGCAGATACAGCTTAGCAATGTCCAAGCTTTTAAAAGGAAAGTTCCATCTCTGCAATCCGCGTTTTGGATCATTTTCTATACAAATACATCTCCCACAGGTTCCGCAAATATATTGAGTATGATTTTTAAGACAATCCAGTGGATTTAATAATGGCGTAATTCTATTATTATCTGAGTAACATTCTATACACATTTTACCTTACCTCCTAATAAATTATTCATACACAAACACTAAATCATCCCCATCCAAGAAATCAGCTTTTTTAAATCCTAAATTATGTATAGTCTCTGAGCCAACTCATTATTTTGTTCTGTAGTTAGGAAAATCGGCATATTGCTGTCCAATTTTTGCAAAGTTTTTATCGCACACTCTGCGGTTGCCCTTCCTAAACCCTTATTCTGATAATTCTTATCTATAAAAAAACTCCAATTAAAACCTTTTTTATTGAGTACTATTTTCCTAAACGAAATAAATCCCACTCTTTTATTTTCATTATTGTAAATAACACAAGGCACATTATTTTCAGGAGCTAAATATGCTCTTCCTACTGAAAAACTTGCAGGATTTACATATTCCATCTGTTCACTTGTTATCTTACATTCTTCTACAGCATACCAAAGGTCAGTTTCATCTTCTATCGGCTTTATCAAAACAAGTGAATTACTGCATAAATTTTGTTTTATTCCAGATAAAAATGTTCCCATATAATCTCCTATAGTTTTTAGTTTAACGTTGGCGTTTTTTACTTTTTATCAAAAACGCCAACGTTAAACCGTTATTTTATCATCCATCATTATAATTTCAGAGTTATAATACTTTTCTGTAAACTCTACTTTTTCCATTATTTCAGCCTTTGTAAAATGACTGTTTTCAGGTGCAACCACCCACTTTTCTTCTACATCATCGTAACGATGAATAATGGCAATTACCCTTCCCGTAAACTCTTTTATTGGCTCATCAATACCTATTATATAGGCATCTTGTTCTTCACCATCTCCTGCAATTATTCCTTCTGTATAACCATAGTTTATCGGATAATACATATCCTGATGTTTAGGATGATAACTCCCGAGCGGTCTGTCAACCGTCACTTTTACAAGCTTACCAAGCATAGTTTTACTCCAATATTTAACCCAAATTATTGATATTGTCTTATTTCAGCATTTAACCTTTCAATCAAACTAATTATATCTCTTCTAAAATTCTTTAGCTCATACAATGTATCTTTAATTTCACCCTGTACTCTGATATCCGTAAATATATTGTCAAACCAGATGTCGAAAGCACCATCGCTTATAGTATCGCTTATTCCTGCCGGCAAATGCATATCAACATCTTCAAGCTCCTTATTTAATACAGTTAGTGAAGAGTATATTTCTTCGATATCAGCATTTGCATCCTGAATTTTACCCCTTTTAATAAAGCTTGAAATCATTCCTCCACCAAAAATATCAAATAATCCCCAGGATGATGCACTGTCTAAAGAAGATATGGCATTATCTATCCTTGCAATTACCTCTTCAGCCGCCCTCTTTGCTTCATAAAGTTCTTTTAATCTGTCCATTCTCATGCCCTCCATAAAATTTTATATTCTACTTCTTCTTTTTTACCTTCGGAACCGGCAATTCATCAAACATAATTTCAAATAAATCCGTCAAATATTTCCTGTTATCCACATTATCCACAAGCAACATCGCTTTTGCCCCCTCATAAGGAAGTTCATATTTTGCATCCGGCATATAGTCAATTGCTGATTTTACAGGTTTAACAAGCAATCTGTCATCATATATTCCACCAACTATTCTACCCTTGTAGTATATAATATATTCTCCCATCATAGCCCTGTAACTAATATCCCCTAATTCAGATAACTGCTCAAGGATAAAATTCAAATATTCCTTACTTGATGACATATTTAATTCCTTTCTCAAACAACAGTTTTTCTATATTAATTACTAAAGTAATTACGATATATTAATCAGTCTATTTTCCACTATTTAGTATTTTATTCATCAAAAATCCTATTCCCTGTCCAACAAAACTTATAACTCCATAAATAAGAGCATATATTGTTGCAGATTCATTCAAATATATAATAGCAGGAAGCCACAGTAAACCGATAATAATTGATAAGTACCATTTAAATCCATTCATTTTGGCATATACAAGTGAAAGTATGAACAATATAGCCGGTAAAAGACAAAGCAGTGTAAACATTGCACTGCCTGTATCCCTACATAACAACGGTGCTGCCACATAAAATGCAAGCATTACTAAAATATAAACATAATATTTCTTTATAAAAGCTTTCATCCTGCCTCCTTTATTACTACCTTTTCTGTTTCCTGTAAAAATAATTTACATAGTTCATCAATAAACACATCTAAATCATTCATATCACAGCTTTTTAATTCTAACCTCTCTTTTTTATTTCTCAATGTAAATGAATATCCAAAATATTTACCTTTTACAAATAATGAATTAACTAAAAAAGGCTCTATAGAGGATAATTCACCAAAAAATATTGTCCTTTCTTTTTTATTTTTCTTTAAAACAATCCCTTTTTCAAAAAGTTTAGCCTCTGTCCATAAATCAAATTCGGTTGGCAAAATAATTTTTCTTTTTCCCTTTGATATAAAAATCAGTTTTCCAAGTTCTTGTGAAACCTGACTGTTTTCAGGATTAAAAAGAATTGACTTTAACTTATATTTAGGTCCAACCGGGGGATTAAACATTTTTCCTATAAAAAATATTCCTAGTCCTAAAAGTACAATAATAATTAAAATTTTATCCATAGTTTACCTCAATTAAATTACTCCCATTTTAGCAAGAGCCTTATATATTCCTTCATCATTATTGCTGTCGGTAATATTTTTGAAACGAAGTTTAAGTTCTTTCGGTGCATTACCCATTAGAAACGGAAAACCGACTACATCAAGCATATCCGCATCGTTAAAATTATCTCCGAAAGCCACAGCCTTATCAGGTTTTATATTCCATAATTTACATAGCTCCAAAACAGCACTTCCCTTTGTTATACCGGTTTGCATAATCTCAATCATTGTATTAAATGATTTAACCACCGATAACATAGGAAACTGCTTCTTTATTTTATCTTCAATTTCTATAGTCTTTTCAGGATTGCAGATACAAAGAATCTTTCCTACTTCTGCATTGTCCGGTAATAAAGCAAGTGTACCCTCCACCGCTTCTGTATGAACTATATTTTCTTCACAAATTACTCTTGGATCATTTTTATCCTTAACTATCCAGTTGTCTCCGGAATATAGGTTCCAACAGCAGTCAAATTTTTCTTCTTCTATAAAATTAATGACATTCTCTGCTGTTTCCTTATCAAAACCGGTGGAATAAACAGTATTTTTCTTATCATCCAAAATTAAAGCTCCACTGTAACATATAATCGGACAAGAGAATCCATTTTCCTCTAAAATAGGATAGATTCCTGAGGGACTTCTTGCTGATATTATTACAAAAGGAATGTCTTTTTCCTGCAATTTTTGTATTGCATACATTGTACCTTCAAGCATTTTATGTTCATTATTTAACAATGTTCCATCTACATCACTAAAGACTATTTCTACATTCATATTGTTCACACTATATTCCCCCAATTTAAACTCTGATATATCTTTGGTTTCTGCTTCTTGGTGTATCCGGATCTGTCATTTTAATAACACACATATCTATTGCAGGACTTAAATAATTCTTCCTAAATCCCTCTCTTGATTTCAAGCCAAGCTTTTCCATAAGTGTTTTACTTGTGTATGGAATATCATATTCCATCACATCAAGCAACCTTTTAACAGTTTCCGAAATATAGCCATTAGTTTCGTTAAGCTGAATAGAAATATCATCTAAAATTTTATCAAGCTGTAACAGCATAAATTCGATAAAAACTGTAGATTCTCCATTTATATGGCATTTAGCAATCACATCATAATATTCCTCCTGAAATTTCTCTATCTGACTTTCAATAGGAATATATTCAAATATCTTTTTCCACTTAGACAAAATAACCGTTTGCCACAATCTCGCCATTCTGCCGTTACCGTCTGAAAATGGATGAATAAACACAAATTCATAGTGAAATATACAACTCATTATAAGAGGATGTATCTTATTATGATTTTTCTCCATCCAATCAAAAAGCTCACTTACAAGCTGTGGAACAAACTTTGCAGGAGGTGCCATAAATATACATTCTTCACCATTAAATACACCTTCTTCACCGATTCTAAATTCACCTGATTCTCTCAAAATATATTTTGTCATAATTCCATGAATTTTTTTTAAATCCTTGATGTCATAGGGATTAATTTCGGATAAATGCTCATAGGCAGCGTAAGCATTCTTAACCTCTTGAATTTCTTTCTGCTCTCCTAATACAGTCTTACCATTAATTACGTCTCGAACCTGTCCCAGAGAAAGTGAATTTGCCTCAATTTTAAGTGATGAATGAATAGATTTTATTCTATTATTTCTTCTGAGATACGGTCTTGTATCAAGATTATTGATTGCAGTAATCTGTCCTATTTTTTCTGAAATAGATGATACATACATCAATATCTCATCAGTAATTATAAAAGGTGGGTTATATTTCTCCATAATTTTACCTTACTTCCGTATTATCTTACGCATTTTCTTCCTTACCAAATGCTTCCTTAAATTTTTCTGTCTCCGACCAATATTTACTGCCCCAGTTCTCAAATGACCACTCATCCATATATTGATTACATTCATAATCAACGTAATACAACTTCCCATTTTGAACAATGAAGTTAGTAGGATACCAGTCGATATTCAGGTTATTATTCCTACATATTTTCTGCATTTCCATAACCTGTTTGAGATAATCTTCCTTAAATTCACCATCTTTTATTATTTCTACAATGGTTTTTCCATCTATAAACTCTTTGATAATTATTTCCTTTTCCTTATCGCAATAAATAAGTTTCGGTAACATAATACCAATCTGCAAAAGCCTCTCATAATCTCTTAACTCAGCTTCAATTTTATTACCAAACCGGTAATACTCACAAGGCTCATGATGGATTTGCTTTAATGTAAATAAGAGCCCATCATTATTAACAAGGTAGGAATAGCCCCCTTTTCCCTTTCCGAGCAGCTTTATAATAGTATATTCCTTTTTATTTACGGTTATGGTATTATTCATATAAATTTATCCTTACCTTTTTATAAACATCTTATCTTTCTGCAAATATACAGCAAATGGCTGGAAAGTCCCAGCATTTCCCTCTTCTCACAGATATTCATCTGATAATTTAAAAATAAACCAAAATCTTCATCTGACATTTTAAAATCAGGATTTCTCTCAGCTATTTCTAAAATACTGTCTGCTGCAACCGTAGTTATATACTCCACCGGTTTAGCTTCAAACATTTCTTCAAATTCTGCTATATCAAAGCCTGTAAATGCCTGTTCTGTAAAATGCTTAACCTTATAGTCTTCATCAAAATTAGCTGTAAAACCCTCTTTAAAATTGACAGAAAGGTAATTACTCATCATAATTGCATGCACAGATAAAAATGCTACAAGTATAACTCCATCAGGCTTTGTTACACGAATTGCTTCATCTAAGGCCTTATGCCGGTCTTTTTCTTCGTATAGATGATACATAGGCCCAAACACAAGGGTTACATCAAAGGTGTTGTCATCAAAGCTGCCAAGATTAAGTGCGTCACCTTGAAAAGCTGATATATTCTCCAAACCTTCGGCATTTTTCTTTAAGACTTCAAGATTACTTTCCACAAGCTCAACCGCAGTAACATCATAACCATTTTTTGCAAGTTCTATGGAATATCTGCCTGTACCCGCCCCTATTTCCAGTATCTTATCACCGGGCTTTGTGTACTTATCCACATAATTCATTGTAATAAAATACTCAAGCTGTCCCTGTCTGCTTGCAGTAAGCCTTTTATCCTCATCAAACTTCCCATATATCGTTCTTAGCATTTCAATTCTATTTTCCATATATTGATTTTACTCCTTACCGAGCATTGTTACAGCTTCATCAATACTTCCTGTAAAAAAAATATCCTTTCCACGATTACATTCATATATAAATGCCTTCAACGATTTACTTTCATATTTATCAAAATCACCTACGATTGCTAATTTCATCCTGTAATTAATTATTTTTTGAAATATATTTCCTGCAATTTTATTTCTGAGTTCAAAAAAATCTTCTTTCAAATTTTTCTCTGAAATTATAAACCTGTCTGCTTCCGCTTCATATGAAATAGTCATAAATGTATCTATTGCGGTTTGTTCATCGGTTATCAAAACATCATCTTCTATAATGGCTATTTTAATATTATTTTTCTCAATAACTTTATAATTCATTTAAAAATTCCTCCCGTTCCAGCCCCAGTTAGTAGTTGTCTCATACTTTACATAAATTCTCTCAGGTTCTATTCCGAGAACCTCATTAAAAATATTTGTTATTTCAGCAGTTAAATTACTGAAAGCCTCTCTATTTTCATTTCCGAATACATTTACCTCAACATAAGCTATATCCTTCTCATTACTGCCCTTAAAATAAAGATGGCTCTCAGGTTCAAAATTTAACATAAGCCAAGCTTCACTCTTACCCGGTACAAGTTCAATAGCCTTTCCAAGCTTTTCCTTAACTATAACTTCCTCTTCTCTTGTAATCTTCTTTGTAATTTTTGAATTAATAAATGGCATCGTTTTTCTCCTTTTAAATAATTATTTTATTTTTTCTCAAGATACATAAAAAGGAGATGAAGTACATACCATCTCCTAAAACAATATTCTCTAAGCAACCTGTGGATAATCAATTACAGTAATTTCCTGCATCATTTTTTTAGCTGTATCTACAATCATTTCTAATCTTTCTGCAACTTCATCTGTATAATATTTTTCTCCACACTGTTCACATTCAAGACAAGGAACATTTTTTACAACAATAATACAATTATTATAATTTACAACATGTGTTGTTTTACTTTTTACTGTTGTGATATTTTTACAATACATACGCATATCTATAACCTCTTCATTTGCTCAAAAATTCTGATTGAACAAATCACTTTCCCTTAAAACCTTTGCCACCAAGAGTTGATAAAATTCCTATAACACCTATAACAAGTGCAATAGTTCCTCCCTTTCTGGCGGATGCATCCCCTTTTGACAGTTTTTTTATGTAATCGTCCTTAGATAAGATTCCCTCATAAACATGTTCTTGTTTTGCTAAGTCAAAAGAATTGTCAAATATAATACTATTACCTTCCTGTTTTCCGATAACAGTAACCGGCTTTATACTTTCTAAGGTTGTATAATAGAAAGCTACATGAATATTTCCAAGTTTATCACCATTTGAAATATAGGCATACTCATTATTTTCCCTTGGCAATACCTTAAAATCCGCTCCAAGACTTGTTATATAATCCTGACAGTTTTTATTTATTTCTTCCTCAGTAAACCCTCTTAATTTTGTCTCAGCATATTTTAAAACATCTACATCATCTTTAAGCTTAAATTCTCCAAAACACAGATTATTCATTTTAAAATATCCATTCAAATTCACCTTTGGCGGATTTTTATAAACATGTCCACCATTACTTATCTCATCTTCTCTATCAGCAGCAGCAGGAATATATTCATGTTCAACATAATAAACCGTCTTTTTCTTATCATCATGAGTAGATACCTTATCTTCACCCTTATCAATAACTACTTCTTTTGATTTCTCTACATAGACATGCTGAAGTACTCTTCTATCATAGTCAATCGCATTCTTTACCTGAAGATTAGCCTCCTTATCGATAATAACACCATCATTTTCAATTGTAGGAGTCCCTGAAATAAATATAAGTTTGCCTTCGTTTTCGGGCAAAACCTCTCTTGTCTCTACAAGATTATTTGCAATATCTTCTGTGCGTTGTTCGCTATATGCAGTTTTAACTGAAATACCTGCAAATACTAAAATACCACAAATAATTCTAATTATCTTGCGGTATTCCCAACAATTTTTCCTAATCTCATTTAACACTTTAAACATAAACTTTCCCCCTTTTGTTTTATAAATATAGGTATATTATATCAAAAAAATAACAAATTTCCTATAGTTATCAAGAGTATTTTTTGTTTTTATGTCAAATATACTTAGAATCATTGTATAAAATATACAATTTTTATATGTTATAATTGTAAACTTTGTCCAAAATATTAAGAACACAACCTATTTTTCAGATTACTTCCCCATACAAAAATCTTTAAATATCTTATCAGCCAAGTCCTCACTGGTCGTATCTCCGGTAACTTCTCCGATGGCATTATAAGCATTCATAAGGTCAATAGTATAAAAATCCTCTGAAACTCCCGAATCTATAGACTCCAGTACCATATTCAGACTTTCTTTTGCCCTTCTTATAGCACCTTCCTGTCTAAGATTAGAAAGATAAATTTCATTGTTAAAGTCTAATTCCCCATTAAAAAACATTTCCTTGATAATCTCAGTCAGTCTTTCTATTCCAATCCTTTTCTTTGCTGAAATTTCAACAAGATTAAACTCTGAAAATTCCTTATATTCCTCATCGGTTAAGCCTCTTTCAAGGTCTGTTTTATTTAATATGAGTACGGTCTTTTTTGATTTTATTTCAGCCAACAGCTCCTTATCCTCTGTAGAAAGCGGTTTAGATACGTCTATTATCATAAGCACAAGATCAGCATCACTTAGATGCTCCTTCGCCCTCTCTATTCCCATTCTCTCAATCTCATTGTCAGTCTCTCTGATTCCTGCCGTATCCACAATATTGAGTGAGATATCCCCAAGACTTACATTTTGAAGCAGGGCATCTCTGGTTGTACCCGGAATATCCGTAACTATAGCTACTTCTTCCCCCGAAATATAGTTAAGAAATGAAGACTTGCCTACATTAGGCTTGCCAACTATTACAGTCTTAATACCCTCTTTAATTATCCTGCCTTTACCTGCATTTTCCAAAATGTTATTAAGAGCATTTATATTATTAATTACATTTTCTCTTATTTCTTCCGCTTTTCCGTCAAGTGACATATGCTCCGGATCGTCTAGAGCTGCCTCTATATAAGCCATATCAGTCAAAATGCTGTCTTTTACAGGCTTTAACTTGTCACCTATTCCGCCGTTTAACCTTCTGCCTGCACTCTTTATGGCATAATCGCTGTCTGCCCTTATGATATCCATAACTGCTTCCGCCTGTGTAAGGTCTATTCTTCCTGAAAGAAAGGCTCTTTTTGTAAATTCACCGGGTTCTGCCGGTCTTGCACCTGCTTTTATTGCAGTTTCAAGTACTTTTTTGGTTATAAATGCACCGCCATGACAGTTTATTTCTACCACATCTTCTCTTGTATAAGTCTTTGGTCCCTTCATAAATGAAACCAGAACTTCGTCCACTATGCCTGCCTCATTATATATATGTCCATATTTTATAGTATGGGTTTTTATTTTCTCTACATCAGTAGAAGATAATTTCATAAGTTTTCCGGCTATATCAAAGGCTTCATCTCCGCTAATTCTGATTATACTTATTCCTGAATTCCCAACTGCCGTAGAAATCGCTGTAATTGTATCATTCATAATTATTACTCCACTCTTCTCTTAAAATTTAATATTTTATACCATCCTCCAACAACCATTCAATCAGATTTTTTACTTGAATATGTAATTATTCCATTTATAGAATATTTTCCTTAAATTTACAATAATATTCCCATTTCGGAACATTTTTTGTTTTTTATAAACTCCTAACCACATACTATCACAATTTTCTCCCATAAACAACAAAATCCCCGTAAAACCATTTATCCGGTTCTACAGGGAATAATTTTGGATTATTCTTCTACATCTGCCTTGTCAGCATAATCTTCTCTTTCGTACTTTTTGGTATAGTCCTTATGATAACCATTCTTATGATATGGCTTTCTTCCATAAGGCTTCTTGCCATAACCCTTGTTATATCTGTTGTTATAATAACCTCTGCCTTCATTCTTAGGCTTAACCACTACCTTACGGTAAGGATCATTTCCTTCGCTGAAGGTTTCACAATTAGGATCACCCTGAAGAGCAGAATGAATTATCCTTCTTTCAAATGAGTTCATAGGCTCAAGTGAAACCTGTCTGCCTGTTCTCTTTACTTTAGAAGCTATGTTTCTGGCTAAGTTTTCAAGAGTTTCTTTTCTTCTTAATCTATAATTTTCTGAATCAAGCTTAACCTTTACATATTCGTTGCTGTCCTTATTTATTGCAAGGCTTACTATGTATTGGAGAGAATCAAGAGTCTGTCCGCGCTTTCCTATAAGCACACCCATATCCTCTGCCTTTACATCTATGGAAAGTTCATTTTCAGCAGCATCAAATTCCACATTTACAACAGCTTCAAGCTTCATAGCCTTAAATACATCTGTAAGGAATTTAACCGCATCAGCTTTCGCCTTTTCCTGTCTGTCGGCAGATACAGGTTCATTCTTCTCAATTTCATCACATTTCTTTTTAGGCTTTCTCTGAATATCGGCCACAGGCTTTTCTTCTGTCTTAGTTTCAACATTACTTTTGGCAGGAGCATACTTTTCTTCTTTAACTGTCTTTTTTTCCGGTACAGGAGCAGGCTTAACCTCTTTAAGCCTTACTCTTATCTTTGCATCATGTCTGCCGAAAAAACCTAAAAATCCTGAGCTTTCCTTTTCAAGTACTTCCACATCCATCTTATTTCTGGTTGTACCTAGTCTTATAAGACCTTCAGTTATAGCATCGTCAACTGTTTTTGCTGAAATTTCAATCCATTCATTACTCATAATCTACCCTCCAATACTTAATCTCTCTTTAGCATATTGGCTACATCTGCAATATTCTCAGCCTTATATTCACCTTCACGCTTTTTATAATCCGTAATCTTATAATTATTTTTTGTTTTTATTGTAATGCCCTTTTCAACACTCTTGGAAGTTTCCGATGAATCTTCATTAATATTCTTTGTATTTGTGGTTGCTATTGATTTTGTCGAAGTATTTGCAAACTGGTTAAATTTCTCAGCTACAGGTGCTTCTCCCCTTTTAGCACGGAGTTTGGCAGCCTTTTCCTGATTCTTTCTTATCATTTCATCTACATCTACATTTTTAAGTAACTTGTTGAAGAAATACTGCTGGATTATCATAAATATACTACCTGCAATCCAGTACACACCAATACCTATAGGAAAGGTAATACAGAAGAAAGCCTGCATAAACGGCATGAAGTTCATCATATTCTTATTAATAGCCGATGCCTGATCATTAGTATTTGTCTGTGGCTGGTTCTTCATCATCTGCTTACCGTTTATAAACTGTAATACACCTGCAAGCACAGGAACTATAAAGGTAAGAGGTTTAGCAAATCCCGGTACATCCGATATTGAAAAAAGTCCGAAAACACTGTTGATATGTTCTATTTCAGCCGAATTAGCAGCTATTACATTTGATATACCGCTAAAACTTGTTTTAAGTGCTTCCCACTTATCATGATTAAAAGTAGCAAGTACATCTATAACAGAGTTTAATATAACACTCTTATCACCTTCTGTAACTAATTTTACAGTATTACTGTTAGCTATTTTTGTTAATACATTTGCATAATTTTGTTGCTCCATAAGAGGAGTGGCAATGCTCTCATATAAGTTTCTGATAGCAGGCATATAAGCAGGCATACTCTGAACTATTCTGTAAAGACCAAACATTATAGGCAAAGTAATAAGAACCGGTAAACATCCCGACAACGGATTTGATCCGTATTTCTCATAAACTGCCTGCGTTTCCTGCTGCATTTTTCTCTGTGACTCCATGTCACGCTTGCCCTTATATTTCTTAGAAATTTCCTGAAGCTCAGGAGTCATTCTTGAAGTGAGCTTTCCTACTTTTTGTTGCTTATAGTACATAGGCATCATCAAAGCTCTCATTATAAAAGTAAATAATAAAATACATATAGCCGCATTTTCTATTCCAATCGCTGAAAATACTGCATAAATCCCATTCATTATGTATGCAAGTATCCTTGCAATAGGTCCTACTATAGCACCATTATACTGTGTAAGTGCAAATACTTGTTGGATCAAACTACCGTCCTCCTAAATCTTTCTTTAAGGTACAAAATCGACACCGCCCTTTGACAGAGGATGACATCTCATAATTCTCTTTACAGCCAAATAAGAGCCCTTTAAGGCTCCATACTTTTCAATAGCCTGAACGGCATAGGTTGAACAGGATGGAATAAACCTGCACACCGGGCCCCCTTTATAAGGAGATATATGATTTTTGTAAATTTTTATTAAATATATAAGAAATTTCTTTATCAATCTTTTTCATCTCTTTCATTGTGAAGCAAATGATGTAATTTACAAAGGTGAATATAGGCGCTCTCTACATCTTTATATTTCTTATCTTTAATACTTCCTCTTGCTATAATAACGATATCATAACCTTTTCTAATCTTTTCTTCGTTAAGCCTTACGCTTTCTCTTATCAATCTGGTTGCTCTATGCCTGATAACACTGTTGCCAACTTTTTTACTAACCGATATACCTATTCTGTTCTCTTCGGTTTCATTATTATATACGTACATAACCAGATATTTGTTGGCATAGGATTTTCCAAAATCATAAACTCTTTTGAATTCCCTCGAATTCTTCAACGAATTAGGTAACATATTTTTCCTTGATAAACAAACGGACACTGGCAAGGCCTGTGTCCTTATTGTTATTGTAACCGATTATGCAGATAATTTCTTTCTACCCTTAGCTCTTCTTCTAGCTAATACTCTTCTGCCATCAGCTGTCTTCATTCTCTTACGGAATCCATGAACCTTTGATCTCTGCCTCTTCTTAGGCTGGAATGTCATCTTCATTTGGTACACCTCCTTAACTCACTCGAATTTAGCGATTAAATACAATCAACCCTTATAATATCAGCATGTTAGCTAAAAATCAAGAAAAACTTTCTTTTTTCTCATTCTACCCGGGAGTTCAACAGTTAATGCCTTGTAATATATAGCTCAAAATCATCAAGTCCATTGAAAAATGGGCTTTTTTTAATATATTTCTTTGTCAAATTAAAATAATATATTTGTTGTAACTGTTGTATTTTATTAAAAAGTGTGATATAATATTTCTATGAAATTAGGATATAACACAAAAGCCATTGATCCAACTTACTATGTTCAGATGGGAATCAGAAATGGCAATAAAACCACAACTAAAAATATTGAGAAAATTGGTAAACATTCGGAACCTCTAAACATCACGGATAACCCTTTGGCATATGCAAAAGACTATGTCGCCCGGTATAACGAGAAAGTGAATAATACTAAGCAGGCGAAGCTGGAGATTCGTCTTGATTTCACTGAAAGGGTAAAGCATCGTAATGTACAGACATCCGAAAGCACACTCAAAAACATAGGCTATCTTTACCTTCAACATTTATACAGCCTTCTTGAGGTTGATAAGTTTTTTGACCAAATAACTGAAAATAGAAAAATCTCATTTAATCCCGATTTGGTCAACAGATTTCTGACTTACTCAAGGATACTTGACCCGGACTCAAAACTTGGAAGCTTTGAAAAGCTTGGCAAATTTTATGAGGAACCCGATTTTGGTTATCAGCACATCCTGAGGACTATGGATTTGCTCTATGATAACTTCGATGAGTACATTTCTCATCTTTTTAGGGAAAGTGGCAAAATACATAAACGAAATACCACCGTTTGTTATTACGACTGCACCAATTACTACTGTGAAGCTGAAACTCAGGATTTGGAATATGTTGACGAAGTCACCGGTGAGGTTATGAAAGGTTTGAGACAATTCGGTTTTGCTATAGACCATAAACCGAACCCTCTTGTAGAGATGGGGCTTTTTATGGATACTGACGGAATTCCTGTTTCAATGTGCTTAGCTCCGGGAAATACAAATGAGCAGACAACTGCCATTCCCCTTGAAAAAGAGCTTATCAAAATGTTTAATGGTAAGAATAAAAAATTCATTTACTGCGCTGATGCCGGACTCGGTTCATACCACATAAGGAACTTTAACAGCATGGGCGGCAGAGCTTTCGTTGTGACACAGTCAGTTAAGAAACTTTCCGATACCCTTAAACAAGCAGTATTTAATGACTATGGCTATAGACGCCTTTCTGATGATAAGCCCCTTACAATTTCGGCAATGAAGCGGTTTGACAAGAAGGACGCCAATAACATAAGCCTCTACAACGATAAGATTTATAAGGTTATCGAAGCAAGCACCCTCTTAGATGTAGGGCTTTATGAGGAAAAAATATTACAAAACGGTAAAATAAAAAAGATAAAATCCAAGGCATGCCTGAAGCAGCATGTAATTATAACGTTTTCAAGAAAAAGTATGGAATATCAGAGATTTATCAGAAACCGTCAGATCGAAAGAGCAAAGTCAATCCTTGATAAAATGGATCCTGATGAATACAAGAAAGGGCCAAATGACGTAATGCGCTTTATAAAGAAAGTTGGTAAAGATAAAATCACATACGAAATTGACAATGACAGAATCCGTGAAGAGGAAAAGTATGACGGTTTCTACGCCATAGCAACAAATTTAGATGACGATGTCAAAGATATCATCGCAATAAACGAACAGAGATATCAGATTGAAGACTGCTTTAGGATACTTAAAACAGACTTTTCATCAAGACCGTACTTCCACAGGAACAGAGGAAGAATAATTGCTCACTTCATGATTTGTTACACAGCCCTACTGATTTACAGGTTACTGGAAGTCAAACTGAATTCATTCAGTAAAGAAATCCACCTCACAACACGGAACATAGTTGAAACAATGCAGAATATGCAGATTGCAAATATATCCGACATGGCATATGTGTCACAATATACCGGTTCCAAAGCACTGACAGCACTGGAAGGAGTTTTCGCCCTTGGTCTTGACCGTAAAAATTTTCTACCGAAAGACCTTAATAAAAAATGTCGTAAAAAATTTTAAGATAAGCTTTGGATACAACATTTTTACAGCACTTAAAAAGGCGTAATATCCTTTAATTTTCAAGGGTTTACGCCTTTTAATATTTTTTAACTGTCGAAAACGGGATAATATCAGCATGTTAGCTAAAAATCAAGAAAAACTTTCTTTTTTCTCATTCTACCAATATAGAATATATAATAATGTACTTATCAACAATTAGTCTACTATTGTCTACTCACTTATCCACACTCTGTTTATAAGTTGTGGATAAGTTTATACTTTTTTAATATTTATTATATTTACTGGTTTCTACTGCTATATTATATGTTCATAATTTTATTCTACAACTGTTGATAACCCTCTTTATACCCATATAATTAACTCTGTTTCCACAACTTATCAACATAATTTTGTGGATAAGTTGGATAACTTCATAAAATTACACCTGTTTTCAACAAGCTGTTATCTTAACAATTTGAACTTATACAGGTTGTTTTTTTCTCTGTTTTGAGATAGAATGTTATTTTATAAAGGAGTAATTTTGTCTTATGAAACAATTAGTTAGTGAAAACTGGGATTCCATACTGGAAATGCTTAAAAATGACTTTGAAATAAAGCCTGTAATATTTACAACCTTCATTAAACCGCTTAAGGTTTATGATGAAGATGATAATAACGTTACTATCTTATTGGATGATGATGTTTATCAGCACAATGATTCTTATATAAAAGGAAAGTACCATACTTTTATAAAGAATTCCATAGAAGCTGTTACGGGTAAATCCTATAACCTTAAATTCATTTCAAAGGAAGAACTTGATAGTTATAATACTGAAAAAAGTGAAAATAATCAGCTCAGAGAAAGGGCTGCAAGTGCAAACCTTAATCCCAACTATACTTTTGATACCTTCGTAGTTGGAGATAATAACCGTCTTGTTACTGCAGCTGCTATTTCTGTTGCAGAAAATCCGGGTACAAACTGGAATCCTCTATTTATATATGGAGGAGTAGGACTTGGCAAGACTCACCTTATGCACTCTATAGCTCATTACATACTTGAAAATCAGGCAGATGCAAGAGTTCTCTACGTCACCAGTGAACAATTTACAAACGAGGTTATTGAAGCCATAAAGGAAGGTGTGCTTGCATCTAAAGAATTCAGAAAAAAATATCGTAATATAGATGCACTCCTTATTGATGATATTCAGTTTGTTATAGGAAAAGAGCGTACAGAGGAAGAGTTTTTCCATACCTTCAATGAACTTTATCAGGCAGGAAAGCGTATCATAATTTCCTCAGACCGCCCTCCTAAAGATTTTACAGATATAGAGGACAGAATAAAGTCAAGGTTTGGAAGCGGTATGTTATCTGAAATCAACCCTCCTGACTATGAAACCAGAATGGCTATATTAAAGAAGCGTTGTGAACTTGAAAATGAGAATCTGAGTGATGAAATCCTCGACTATATAGCTACCAATGTAAATTCAAATATAAGAGAGTTAGAGGGCGCATATAAAAAGGTAACTGCCCTTAACAAGCTTGTAAATGTAAATACAGAGGCCACTCTCGATATAGCTAAAAATGCCCTTAAAGATATAATAAATCCGAATACTAAAAATGTAATAACAATAGACAGTATTATAGATGTGGTTGCAAGCCATTATGAACTTTCCATAGATCAGCTTTGCTCTACAAACAGAAGCAATAATGTGGCATATCCGAGACAGATTATTATGTATCTGTGCAAACAGCTTACCCCTGCTTCTCTAAAAGAGATAGCATCAAAGCTTGGGAAGAAGGATCATTCTACGGTAGTTCATGGCATTAAGAAGATAGAAGAAGATTTGGAAGCTGAAAAGAAGGCAAATAAGAATGATTTATCAAATAAATTAGATGTAATAACCAAGCTCATTTCTTCTTAAAAAACTGTTTATAACTTTGTGATAAATTTTGGATAAAGTGGATTAGCCTGTTTTTAAGCTGTGAATAGCATATTTTGATAATTTTTATTTTCCACAGCCTTATAAAATACTGAAAATACTGATTTTATCTGTTTTTTTTAGCTTATGACCATATCCACATTCCCTACTACTACTAGGTATATATTATATTTATATAGAAATTATCCACCCGGGTGCCAAAAATCTTCAACTAAGGAGAACTTCATGTTAATAAAGATAAATCAAAGTGATTTAATTAAAAGTATCAATATTGTAATAAAGGCTATTTCAACTAAAACTACCCTGCCTATACTTGAATGTATTGTAATTAAAACAATGGAAAACAGTATCAGGTTGATTGCAAATGATATGGAACTTGGTATAGAAACTATTTTAAGCGGTGAAATTATAAAAGAAGGAAGTATAGCACTTAACTCAAGGCTTTTTTCAGAAATAGTAAGAAAACTTCCTAACAATCTGGTTGAAATCAATACAGATGATAATTATAAAGCTACTATAAAATGCGGTAAATCCGTATTTACAATATCAGGTCAAAGTATAGAAGAATTTCCTGTTTTACCTCAGATTGAAAAAATCAAGAGTATTACACTTTCACAGTTTTCTCTTAAAGAAATGATAAGACAGACCATATTTTCAATTTCTAATAATGAAAATATGAAAGTCATGACAGGAGAATTAATTGAAATAAATAACAATAATCTTAGAATTATAGCTCTTGACGGACATAGAATTTCTATCAGAAAAATAGCTCTTAAAGGTGAACATGAGAATATAAAGGCAGTTGTTCCGGGTAAAACTTTAAGTGAAATAAGCAAAATTCTTTCAAGTGAAATAGCAGATGAGGTTACAATTTATTTTTCAAATAAACATATAGTTTTTGAGTTCAGTAATACTACCGTAAACTCAAGACTTATTGATGGTGAATTTTACAATGTAGATCAAATGATTTCAAGTGATTACGAGACAAAGATTAATATTAACAGAAGAGAATTGCTTGAAAACATGGATTCAGCCCTTCCTTTCATAACAGAAAAGGAGAAGAAACCTGTAATTCTAAATATTACCGAAAATAATATGAATCTCAGTATAAAAACCACAGTGGGAAATATGAATACAGATATGGAGCTTGTTAAAGAAGGAAAAGATATATTAATAGGCTTCAATCCTGTTCTTATAATGGATGCATTAAAAGTTGTTGAAGATGAAAATATAGATATATATCTTTTTAATTCAAAGGCACCATGCTTTATAAAAAACAAAGAAGAAAGCTATTTATATATAATTCTTCCTGTAAATTTTAATCCTGAAGATATTTAACTCAAAATTAGGAGGTATCTATGCAGGTTATAAAAATAAAAGATGATAATATTAAACTGGGTCAGCTTATCAAACTTGCCGGTCTTGTTGACAACGGAGTAGAAGCTAAATATGTCATTCAAAACAGTCTGGTATATGTAAACGGTCAGATAGATACAAGGCGTGGAAGAAAGATAGTTCCGGGAGATATTATTAAATTTAAGAATGAAGAAATAAAGGTTGAGGCAAATGAGAATTAAGTCTCTGGCACTTAATGATTTCAGAAATATAGAAAATATCAGTATTGAGTTTGATAAAGGACTTAATATTATATACGGAGATAATGCACAGGGAAAGACAAACATCCTTGAATCCATCTATGTTGCCGGCACTACAAGGTCACATAAGGGAAGCAAGGATAAAGAAATGATTAAACTGGGAGAAGACGAGGCTCATATCAGGATTATTTTGGAAAAAGATGACCTGGACAGAAAGATAGACATGCATCTGAAAAAAAGTAAGTCCAAGGGAGTTGCGGTTGATGGTATACCTGTTCATAAATCAGCTGATATATTCGGAATAGTTCAGCTAATATTCTTTTCACCGGAAGATCTCAGTATGATTAAAGATGGTCCTGCCGAGAGAAGAAGATTTATAGATATGGAGCTTTCCCAGATAGAGAAGATATATTTGTATAATCTGTCAAAATATAATAAAATACTTACACAGAGGAACAATCTTTTAAAACAGATAAGTTATGACACCGGACTTTCAGATACACTGGATGTTTGGGATGAACAGCTTGTAAGTACAGGCTTGGAAATTATAAAGAGCAGAAGAAAATTTATATCTGAGCTTAATGAAATAATAAAGCCAATCCATGAGAAACTTACAGGCGGTAAGGAAGAACTGGAGATAGAGTATAATCCTAATGTAACCGAAGAAGATTTTAAGGATAAATTAAAATCAGGCAGAAACAGTGATATTTATCAGAAAACTACCTTAACAGGTCCTCAAAGAGATGACATAACTTTTTATATAAATAAAAATGATGTGAGGAAATACGGCTCACAGGGACAGCAGAGAAGTACGGCTCTTTCACTTAAGCTTTCTGAAATAGAGCTTTTTAAGAAAAAGACAGGAGATAATCCCATTTTGCTTTTGGATGATGTACTTTCAGAGTTGGACAGGAGCAGACAGAATTATCTGATAGAAAGTATAGGAGATATACAGACTATAATTACCTGTACCGGTCTTGAAGAATTTGTTGAAAATAAAAAGGCCGATGGCAGGATATACAAGATAAACAGCGGTAAAATAGATAAAAGCGAGGTAAAAGAATGAGTGCAGAATACGGAGCTGATCAGATTCAAATACTTGAAGGGCTTGAGGCGGTCAGAAAAAGACCGGGTATGTACATTGGCTCTACTTCTCTAAAAGGACTTCACCATCTAGTATATGAGATAGTGGATAATTCCGTAGATGAAGCACTTGCAGGTGAGTGCAGTCATATAGAAGTATTTATAAACGAAGATAATTCTATAACTGTAGTAGATGACGGACGTGGAATACCTGTAGGTATTAATTCAAAATCAGGTCTGCCTGCAGTTCAGGTAGTATTTACAGTGCTTCACGCCGGCGGAAAGTTTGGCGGTGGCGGATATAAGGTATCAGGAGGACTCCATGGAGTAGGTGCTTCTGTTGTAAATGCACTTTCCGAGTGGCTTGAGGTATTGGTTGAAACAGACGGAAAGGCTTATAAACAGCGTTATGAAAGAGGTAAGGTAATTACAGAGCTTACCGAAATAGGAACTACAGAAAGACATGGTACAACAGTTACATTTTTACCTGATAAAGATATCTTTGAAGAAACAGTTTTTGAATATTCAACCATAAAACATCGTCTGAGAGAAATGGCTTTTCTTACAAAGGGGCTTAGAATCAGCCTTACGGACAGAAGAGAAGAGGGTAAAAAGACAGACAGCTTCCACTATGAAGGTGGAATTATGGAGTATGTAAGTTATTTAAATAAAAATCAGACTGTACTTTATGATAAAATTATTTATTGTGAAGGAAAGAAGGGTACAGTTCAGGTAGAAGTTGCACTCCAGCACAATGACGGTTATAACGAAGGCTGCTACAGCTTTGTAAATAATATCAATACTCCTGAGGGCGGAACCCATCTTACAGGATTTAGAAATGCCATTACAAAGACATTTAATGAATATGCCAAGATTATGAAGCTTGTTAAGGACAGTGATCCTGCACTTACAGGTGAAGATATCAGAGAAGGAATGACTGCCATAGTAAGTATCAAGATTCCTGAGCCACAGTTTGAAGGACAGACTAAGCAAAAGCTTGGTAACAGTGAGGCAAGGGGAGCAGTTGAAACCATAGCAAGTGAGCAGATTATGATATTCCTTGAGCAGAACCCTGCTGTAGGTAAAATGATAGTCGAAAAGGCATTGTTAGCACAGAGAGCAAGGGATGCAGCCAGAAAAGCAAGAGATTTAACCAGAAGAAAGACAGCTCTTGAATACATGAATCTTCCGGGCAAGCTTGCTGACTGTTCTGATAAAAATCCCGATAACTGTGAAATTTACCTTGTAGAGGGAGATTCTGCGGGCGGTTCTGCAAAAGATGCAAGAGACAGGGCTACACAGGCTATACTTCCGCTTAGAGGTAAAATTCTTAATGTAGAAAAATCAAGACTTGATAAAATCCTTGAAAATAAAGAAATTCAGTCAATGATAACTGCCTTTGGTACAGGAATTCATGATGATTTTGATATATCTAAATTAAGATATAAGAAAATTATTATAATGACTGATGCGGATATAGACGGAGCGCATATAGATACTCTTATGCTTACTTTTATATACCGTTTTATGCCGGAGCTTATCAAACAGGGGCATGTTTATCTTGCACAGCCACCTCTTTACAAGGTGGAAAAGGGTAATAAAATCTGGTATGCCTACAATGACAAGGAACTTGAGAATATAATGTCTGAAATCGGACGTGATAGCAACAATAAGATTCAGCGATATAAAGGTCTCGGTGAAATGGATGCAGAGCAGCTTTGGGAGACAACTATGGATCCTGAAAGACGTGTACTTCTCAAAGTTATGATGGACGAAGAAAATGCTTCAGAGATAGATTTAACCTTTAACACTCTTATGGGAGACAAGGTTGAGCCAAGAAGGGAATTTATAGAGCAGAATGCAAAGTATGTAAGGAATTTGGATATATAACTACTGATATTAAGATAAAAAAGGTTGTAGATGTAGTGTGACTTCAACTCAAGATTTATAATGGTGCTAGTCTTGTTTAATGTTTAGAGTTTGAAAGTCAGCAGGTGTAAGGTATCAGAATCATTTGTGAATATGAATTGATTGATGAGTATTTTATAATAACAAATGGCATATGCAAATTTGTTAAGACTGGCAATATTAATGTCTACATAAGTCATGATGTAATTCAATATTTAGTAAAATCAAATATTGTTATATCTGAAAACGGTTATTATAGATTAGATTGAGATAGGTACTCATTGGAATAAAAATATTTAGTACATCAAGTATATAAATAATTCAGATAATGGTAGTGGCAATAGAATTCAATTAAATAGTTAAATCGATAGTATAAAATCAAAAGTCCACGGTATCTGAATGTACAATAACTACAATATTAAAAAGAAAGGAATAAGTGATAATTATATTATGATTATCATACAAGATGATATTATGAAGTTTAGAAGAAGTGTATCTATAATGATGGCTTTGTTATTAATAGTTTGTAGTTGTTTTGTGTCACTATTTGGTATAGATAGGACATATGCAGCAGATTTAAAAGGTGATATAACTCTAAATAGTCAATTTACTGTAAATGTTGAGGGCGGTGGAGATTATTTATACTCGTTAAATATTATAGAAACTGGTGTTTTGGCTATTTCTGGTGATTTTGATTCACACTCTGGTGGATGGATTAAGATTTTGGATAATAATGGAAAGATAGTTGCTACAGATGAGGGAAAATGGGGGAAAAATAATATTACAGGAAAAGATAATTTGTCATTAGTTTATCAGTGTACTCCTGGAAAATATTATATTGAAATATTAAATAATAGTGATAAAGACATTTATCCTGTAAATATGTACATAAAATATACTAAGATTAATTCTTTTAATAATAGTGGAACAATAAGAGGAAACCTAAATAGAGATGAAATGCTTATGTATAAGGTGGAACTTCCATATACTTCATATTTAAATTTTAAAGGTGATTTTTATGAGAGTATTTCATTAACAGTATATGTGTTAGATGAAAATGGGGTAGAACTCGACCATGATAGAACTGCAGAAGATTGGAAACATGATAATACTACAAATTTGAATAGAATGAATTTTAATTCGATGACTCTTAAAAAAGGAACTTATTATATAAAAGTTGTCAATCAAATGAGTGGAAATTTATCTTATGATATAAAATATTTGGTTAAAGTTCCAGCTACGAATATTAAGTTAAATAAAACAAAATTAACTTTAAAAAAAGGAGAAAGATTTAAGCTTAAAGCAAAAGTGACACCAAGCAAAACTACAGATACATTAAAGTGGACATCATCAAATAAAAATATAGTTACTGTTTCAAAGGCGGGTACTGTAAATGCAAAAAAGAAGGGAGTAGCTTATATTATGGTGACATCAACTAGTGGTAAGCAGAAGAAAGTTAAGGTTACTGTTAAATAATTATATGTATAAACTCAAGTAAAGGGGCTGTACTTTAACATTTTTTTATTGTTAAAGCGACAGCCACTTTTCGTAATCTGAATTACAAGTAATTAAATATTAAGTGTATTTCAGGATAACGAGGAAATAAGACAGAATATAGCAAATAAAAGAGCTATAACAGCGCTTATCTTGCAAAAAAAATATATTCGTCAGTACATTCATCTAAGGTATAACTTTTCCATCTTTGTGTAATTTTATATATTAATTCAGGTTTATAATAAAATAAGATTTTCCAAAAGTATATTATTTAATCAAATTTTGTGGTATAATACTGTTTTAGAACAGTAAAAGCTTAAAAGATGAATTTTATCTTTATAAGTTAAAATGTAAGGAAAAGGAAAATACAATGGACGAGAATATTTTTGACAGGATTAATGAAGTAGACTTAAAAAAGACTATGGAAGATTCCTACATAGACTATGCTATGTCAGTAATTGCGTCACGTGCCTTGCCTGATGTAAGGGACGGACTTAAACCTGTACAAAGAAGAATACTGTATGCTATGAAGGAGCTTTCCAATACTCCTGATAAGCCACATAGAAAATGTGCCAGAATTGTCGGCGATACCATGGGTAAATATCACCCACATGGAGACAGTTCTATTTACGGAGCCCTTGTAAATCTTGCTCAGAGCTGGTCTACCAGATATATGCTTGTAGACGGACATGGAAACTTCGGCTCTGTGGACGGAGACGGGGCAGCGGCTATGAGGTACACAGAGGCAAGGCTTAGCAAAATTTCTGTGGAAATGCTTTCAGATATAGAAAAGGATACCGTAGATTTCATACCTAACTTTGATGAAACAGAAAAAGAGCCTACGGTTCTTCCTTCAAGATATCCTAACCTGCTTGTAAACGGAGCATCAGGTATAGCAGTAGGTATGGCTACCAATATTCCGCCACATAACCTTGTAGAAGTTATAAATGCTGTAAATAAGATTATAGACAATAAAGTGGAAGAAGACAGAGATACTGATATAGATGAAATTCTTCAAATAGTAAAAGGTCCTGATTTTCCTACCGGTGCACATATATTAGGCAGAGCCGGCATAGAAGAAGCCTACAGAACAGGCAGAGGCAAGATTATAGTTCGTGCGGTGACCGACATAGAGCCTATGGCAAATGGTAAGAACCGCATAGTTGTTACTGAACTTCCATATCTTGTAAATAAGGCTAGGCTTATAGAATATATAGCCGATATGGTGAAAAACAAGAGAATAGACGGAATTACAGAGCTTCGTGATGAGTCAAACAGAAACGGTATGCGTATCTGTATAGAGTTAAGGCGTGATGTAAATCCACATATTATCCTTAAAAAGCTGTACAAACATACCCAGCTTCAGACTACTTTCGGTACAAATATGCTCGGGCTTGTAAATAATGAGCCTGTGGTTATGAACCTTAAGCAGATGCTTGGTTTCTATCTTGAGCATCAGGAAAATGTAGTAAGGAGAAGAAGTCAGTACGAGCTTAACAAAGCAGAAGAAAGAGCTCATATTTTACAGGGACTTCTTATGGCTCTTGATTATATAGATGAAGTTATAAGTATAATCAGGGGTTCAAAGACTACTGCAGAAGCCAAAGAAAAGCTTATAGGGAGATTCAGTCTTGATGATGTGCAGGCTCAGGCAATAGTGGATATGCGTCTGAGGGCTCTTACAGGACTGGAAAGAGAAAAGCTTCAGGGCGAATATGACAGTTTACAGGAAAGAATTAAAGAGTTAAAGGAAATCTTAGGGGATATTAAGAAATTACTTGGTGTAATAAAAGAAGAAATCAATGTAATTCGTGATAAATACGGTGATGAGAGAAGAAGTCAGATAGTGGCTGATGATTCAGACATTACCAATGATGATCTCATTCCTGATGAAAATACCGTAATTGCAATGACCAATATGGGTTATATCAAAAGAATGACAACCGATAATTTCAAAAGCCAGAACAGAGGCGGTAAAGGAATAAAGGGTATGCAGACCATAGAGGAAGATTTTATAGAAGATCTCCTGATGACTACAACCCACCACTATATACTTTTCTTTACCAATAAGGGAAGAGTATACAGGCTTAAAGCATATCAGATACCGGAGGCAAGCCGTACAGCCAGAGGTACAGCTATGGTAAATCTCTTACAGCTTCAACCGGATGAACAGGTTAAGGCAGTTATAAATATCAGAAAAGAAAAGACTGACGGATATTTATTTATGGCTACCAAGCGCGGCATAGTTAAAAAGACTGCTCTCAGTGAATATGCGAATATAAGAAAAACCGGATTACAGGCTATTAACTTAAGAGAAGATGATGACCTTATAGAAGTTAAACTGACTAACAATGAAAATGATATCTTCCTTGTTACAAAGAATGGTATGTGCATAAGGTTTAATGAAAAAGATGTGCGTCCTACAGGAAGAACATCTATGGGTGTAATAGGTATGACCATAGATGACACTGATGAAATAGTGGCAATGCAGCTTGATACTCAGGGGGCTAAACTTCTCATAGTTTCTGAAAACGGACTCGGAAAGAGAACAGAAATATCCGAATTTACTACCCAGCACCGAGGAGGAAAGGGTGTAAAATGCTACAAAATAGTAGAAAAGACAGGTCTTGTTATAGGTGCTAAATCAGTAAATGACAATAACGAGATTATGCTTATCACAAAAGCCGGAATTATCATCCGTATGGCTGTGGAAAGTATATCAACTCTTGGAAGAATTACTTCAGGAGTTAAGCTTATGAATGTAGACGGAGATAATGTGATAGCCAAGATAGCTAAGGTAAGAGAAGATGATAAGGCAGCAGCAGAAGAAGAAACTACTGAAAATTCCGATGAAAACAGTGATAACTAAGATAGTAAATTAAATTTTGAAAATGCTAAGTTAGAGGTAAAACCATGACTTAGCATTTTTAATAGGGAAATGGGGGTAAAATATGTTATTTGAAGAAATTATGGAAAGTCATAAGGAGAAGAAAATTATCAGTCTTTGTAAAAAGCTAATCAAGAAATGCTCATTTACAAGCAGTACTGATGTGACCAACTTATGCGAGCTGGCATATTGGTTATATGTTGTAGGAGATGATGAGAATGCTTTAAAAGTATGTGAACTGACCAATATAGATATTCCTGCAAAGATTAACTACAATGTATGGGATTTTATTCTGTTTATATGGGGACTGGAGGCACATATATATAATGAGAAAGGAAAAACAGCAGATAAAGAATTTAGAGTAGAACAAATGAAAAAAGTTTGGTCAACTCCTAAGAACAGTAATGATACTGAAGAAAAAGCCTGGGCTTTTATGCAAAAAATATTGAACAGGCAGACTTTTGAATCGGTATGTGATGTAAAGGAAATAGAAAAAAATGAAGCTGCCGGTGACAAAAAATCCGCTGATTTTTATCGTTTTATAGCACTTTATAGTATGATAAGCTACGGGATAACAGGATTTTGCCCTGATTTAGTGGATAAATGGGAGGATTTGAATGGAAAGATTATGGAATATATTGGGTGTTTGAGATAAATTTGACGAGGTAATAAATGAAAAATGTAATTGTCTATGTCCATGGAAAAGGTGAAAATGCAGAAGAAGCAAATTACTATAGAAAGTTTTTTAACGATGATTTTGATATTATAGGATTTGATTATAAATCAGAGAACCCATGGGATGCTAAGTCAGAGTTTTCCGATTATTTTGATTCGATTATACCTGAATATAATAAAACTATCCTAATTACAAACAGCATAGGGGCATATTTTTCACTAATTTCTTTAGCTGATAAAAAAATTGAAAAAGCCATGTTAATATCACCGATTGTAGATATGGAAAGATTGATTTTAGATATGATGACCCGGGCAAATGTATCAGAAGAAGAACTTAGCATAAAAAAAGAAATAGAAACTCCTTTTGGAGAAGCTTTATCTTGGGAATATTTATCATATGTAAGAAAAAATCCTATACATTGGAATATACCTACTGAAATTCTTTATGCTGAAAAAGATAATATGACATCAATTAGTACAATAACTGATTTTTCCAAAAAAATAAATGCAAATATAACGGTTATGAGTGGTGGAGAACATTGGTTTCATACAAAGGAACAAATGGATTTTTTAGATAACTGGATTAAAATCAACATTTAACATATTTACAGAGGAAAAGCATGAAATCACCAAAAAGTAAGATAAAACACGAACTTACCAAATTATGGACTGGGGAACTTGTGGCTGTTATATCATTTTGGATATGTTTTTTTATTTTCAAAAAGTGGCTTATAAATACAAAAATGTTAATTTCTGTCATATATCCGTTGATCCTACTAAGTTTGATTCTTATTCAAGGCTCAATATTCTGGTTAATTTTGTTAAAGAGGTTATCCACGCCGCAATTTGCTATTACAAATACAAGAAAGGTATACAGTATACTTAAAATTGTTGATTTTCTTTTATTATGTCTTGGTATTCCGATAATTATACTTAATTATGTCAATGTTACTGTTATGATATCTGCAATTTTCATTCTGGCTTTTGCGGCAATTGAGTGGATAAACTATTACAAAATACGATTATCTTACAGCTATAATCCTTTAGTTTTATTGAAACGTATTAAAAATGGGAAACTGTCAAAGAGTAGATTAGCCAGAGAAATCAGTGAAAGATAAATTGAAATCAGTGAGGGTTAAGATGGATTTAATACATGACAGGAATAGCAATATTCTGTTTAGTTTACATGATAGTAAGATAAGGAAAATTACATTTAGAAACAATATTTTGACATTACACCTTAACAAAATATTTCAATATACAAAAGACGGAGAAAAAATATATTCAGGAGAAGTTTTGTTTTATGACAGCGATTTAGACGAATGTAGTATTTTAATATTTGATAGAACAGTTTATGAAGGTGATTTTTCAGGAAAAGCCATAAGTTTAATTGAGTATATGGAAGAGTATTCAAATGCAGAGTTTGAAATTTTAATAGAAGGATACTTTGGATATTATACAACATATACAGGATGGATTTGGATAGAAGGAAAAGAGCCTGTGTCAGCAATCATGTATATTTGGAATACCGGTGATATGGTTTATAGGATTGATAACTAAATATCGGTTTGTAGATTTAAAAAATAAATTTGCCGGTTTGACAAATTTTATTTCCCACTCGTTTAGATTAATTAATAATGAATTGATGAATAGTTAATATTTGGAGGAGAATGTTGAAGATGATAATAAAAAATGAAATTCCTATACTTGAATATGACAATTTTTCTATAGAGGTAATTAAACCAAATCATGGTTGCGAAGAGTTGAAACTTCCGGAAAAGTGTGTGTTTGCTTTCTTAGGAGACTGTGTAGATGAATTTGCAATGAGTAGCAATGCAATAATTGCCGAAGAATTTGAAAATTGCTGTAGAACTACAAATATATATGTGATTGAGTATAAAGGGCAAAGAATATGCCTTGTCCGTCCTAATATTGGTGCACCTGCGTCCGTCCAGCTTTTGGACAGGCTGATTGCTTGTGGTTGTAAGAAAATAATTGCAACAGGTTCTTGTGGGGTTCTGAGGGATATAAAAGAAAATGCATTCCTTATTCCTACAAAAGCATTGAGAGATGAGGGAACATCATTCCATTATTTACCACCATCACGATATATTGAAATCGACCGGAAAATGATTGGTGAAATTAAGGATTTTTTTGAAAAATTAGACATACCATTTGAAGAGTGCATAACTTGGACAACAGATGGTTTTTTCAGGGAAACAAGGGAAATGGTTCAGTATAGATTAAATGAAGGCTGTTCTGCTGTCGAAATGGAATGTGCTGCACTTGCTGCGTGTTCACAAAAAAGAGGAGCATCATTTGGTCAATTCTTTTTTACTGCGGATTCGCTTGCAAGTGTTACTGAACATGATGAAAGGAATTGGGGAATTTCGTCACACTCCAGAGCATTACACCTTGCTTTGGATTTAATATGCAATATATAAAAAAGATACCCAATTTTTATCGAGATAATAATGGAAGGAAAAATTGTAATTTTATCTATGTGAAGACCATGATAAATTTAAAGTTGTTGATATTAACTTTTAGAGAGGTATTAAAATGAGTGGGTTTTGGCTATTGTTATTATTCTTAATAGTAAGATTTGGATTGCTGTTTATCATAAAAAGGGAGGCTATACAGCGAGCCGGATATTTTGCTCCAGTACAAAAATCTGAAAAAGCAGCGTATTACATCTATCAATCATCAAATATAATATTATTAATATGCTTAATAGTGTCATCAGTAAAAATTGATTTTTCTCTTCAATTTTACTTAGGACTATTTCTCTTTACGATAGGCATATTATTATGTATAATTTCTGTTGTGTGTTTTGCTTTCCCGAATGATGAGGGGTTAAATATCAATGGTATTTATAAGTTTTCAAGGAATCCGATGTATGTGGCTTATTTTGTTTGCTTCTTAGGGATGTCCTTATTAACACAGTCTTTAATAATGTTGATAGTAGTGTTAATCTTCCAGATTTCTGCTCACTGGATTATTGTCTCGGAAGAGAGATGGTGTTTAGAAAAATTTGGAAAAAATTATGAAGATTATATAAAAGAGGTTCGCAGATACATTTAAACAATCCCGGTTTGTAGATTTGAAAATAAAGAGAATAATAGTTAAGGATTTATTATGAGATTAAAAATGTACTTAAATTTAGAAAATGTAAATTATGATAATAGTATCAAGGATTTGAGATATTTCAAAAATTATAATAGCAGAGAATTAGCACCGTTGTACCTCAGTGCTTATCATGGTTCTGTGGATGATGAAGGTGAAACTTTGCAGGATTGGGAAGAAATTATTGAAGATATTAAGGCGGATAAGTTCGGAGAGAGAATTGATGATGCAAGTTTTATTATATGTAAAAATGGTGAATTAACAAGTGGAATTATAATAGGCTTGGAAGATGATTATCCTTATATCATTTCACTTGTCACATTACCGTCCTGTCAAAGACAAGGTCTTGCAACAAAACTAACACTGCTAGCTTCAAAAGTTTTGAAAGAAAAATATAAAAAGCTAGTGTTATATGTAAATGAGAATAATAAAAATGCTATCACTCTATATACAAAGTTGAGATTTATATCAGAGCAGCTGGGAGATAAATTAAATTTATAACTCTAACTTATACTATATATAGGTAGAAACTATGTACAAACCACAAATTGTATTAAATGAGCAAACAATTAATAAAATTTTAAAAAAGTTGTTGACATTAACTCTCTCTTTTGATACACTTATATATGCATTCGCTTGTCGGATGTATATAATTAAATAGTTATAATCGCATTGTTCAGTTTTTGGAGAAATACTCAAGAGGCTGAAGAGGCGCCCCTGCTAAGGGTGTAGGTCGCGTGAGCGGCGCGAGGGTTCAAATCCCTCTTTCTCCGTTCCTTTTTGAAAATAAATTAAAAAAAGGTGTTGACAGGAGCCAAACAATGTGATAGAATAACAAAGCTGAATTGCTGAAAGGCAAAAAGCATCTAAGAACCTTGATAATTAAATAGTGAGACAATCTTGAAAATTCAAACGAACGCGTATGAGTAGTAATACTTATACACCTTAAATAAACAGTAAAAATTATCAACTTTAGCCGGTTGATAACGGAATAAGCAAGAGATGATAAATGTCAGCTTGTTCTGACAAAGGCAAACACTTTTTATGAGAGTTTGATCCTGGCTCAGGATGAACGCTGGCGGCGTGCCTAACACATGCAAGTCGAACGGAGATTACGGACGGAAGTTTTCGGATGGAAGCCTGTAATTCTTAGTGGCGGACGGGTGAGTAACGCGTGGGCAACCTGCCCTATACAGGGGGATAGCAGCTGGAAACGGCTGGTAAGACCGCATAAGTCGGTTAAATCGCATGATTTGATCGGGAAATGAGCAATCAGGTATAGGATGGGCCCGCGTCCGATTAGCCAGTTGGCAGGGTAAAAGCCTACCAAAGCGACGATCGGTAGCCGGACTGAGAGGTCGGACGGCCACATTGGGACTGAGACACGGCCCAAACTCCTACGGGAGGCAGCAGTGGGGGATATTGCACAATGGAGGAAACTCTGATGCAGCGACGCCGCGTGAGTGAAGAAGTATTTCGGTATGTAAAGCTCTATCAGCAGGGAAGATGATGACGGTACCTGACTAAGAAGCCCCGGCTAACTACGCGCCAGCAGCCGCGGTAATACGTAGGGGGCAAGCGTTATCCGGATTTACTGGGTGTAAAGGGAGCGCAGGCGGTTTTGCAAGTTGAGAGTGGAAGCAGGGGGCTCAACCCCCTGACTGCTCCCAAAACTGTAAAACTTGAGTATGGGAGAGGCAGGCGGAATTCCTAGTGTAGCGGTGAAATGCTTAGATATTAGGAAGAACACCGGTGGCGAAGGCGGCCTGCTGGACCAAAACTGACGCTGAGGCTCGAAAGCGTGGGTAGCAAACAGGATTAGATACCCTGGTAGTCCACGCTGTAAACGATGAATACTAGGTGCTGGGATGCATAAGCATTTCGGTGCCGTCGCAAACGCATTAAGTATTCCACCTGGGGAGTACGTTCGCAAGAATGAAACTCAAAGGAATTGACGGGGACCCGCACAAGCGGTGGAGCATGTGGTTTAATTCGACGCAACGCGAAGAACCTTACCCGGTCTTGAGATCCTCCTGAATACTGAGTAATGTCAGTAGTCCTTCGGGACAGGAGAGACAGGTGGTGCATGGTTGTCGTCAGCTCGTGTCGTGAGATGTTGGGTTAAGTCCCGCAACGAGCGCAACCCCTATTTTTAGTAGCCAGCGGTTCGGCCGGGCACTCTAAAGAGACTGCCGAGGATAACTCGGAGGAAGGCGGGGATGACGTCAAATCATCATGCCCCTTATGACCGGGGCTACACACGTGCTACAATGGCAGTTACAGAGGGAAGCGAAGGCGTGAGCCGGAGCAAATCTCAGAAAGGCTGCCTCAGTTCGGATTGTAGTCTGCAACTCGACTACATGAAGCTGGAATCGCTAGTAATCGCGAATCAGAATGTCGCGGTGAATACGTTCCCGGGTCTTGTACACACCGCCCGTCACACCATGGGAGTCGGAAATGCCCGAAGTCAGTGGCCTAACCGTAAGGGAGGAGCTGCCGAAGGCAGGTCTGGTGACTGGGGTGAAGTCGTAACAAGGTAGCCGTATCGGAAGGTGCGGCTGGATCACCTCCTTTCTAAGGAAGAAGAAGTAGAGATTGTTTCACTGTTTAGTTATCAAAGGATAACTTAATATTTCTAGTGGCGATGCGTCCAGGGGTCACACCCGTTCTCATCCCGAACACGAAGGTTAAGGCCTGGGCGGCCGATGGTACTGCACTGGAGACGGTGTGGGAGAGTAGGTGGCTGCTAGATTTATGGGGGTATAGCTCAGTTGGGAGAGCACCTGCCTTGCAAGCAGGGGGTCAAGGGTTCGAATCCCTTTATCTCCACTCAGGATAGTATCCTGAAATGTACCTTGAAAACTGCATACCGAACAAAATATTCAAGCAAGTATGATTTCAATAGAAATTATACAGCTAGATATGAAACAACATCGAGCGTTCTTTTTTTTGTCTTACAAAAAGGAGAACAAAACAATGTATTAAAAAGTTTAATGCTGATACGCTAGTCAGTATTAAACATATTAGAGAACCATAATTAGTTATCTAAAATACAGTTGAGATGGGTCACTCGCAGAAATGCTAGGCATTTCCTGCTTCCCATCTCAACTCAGGTCAAGTTACAAAGGGCGCAGGGCGGATGCCTTGGCACCAGGAGCCGAAGAAGGACGTGATAAGCTGCGAAAAGCTGCGGGGAGGAGCAAATATCCATTGATCCGCAGGTATCCGAATGGGGAAACCCGGCAGAAAGAACTTCTGTCACCGTATGATGAATCCATAGTCATACGGAGGGAACCCGGCGAACTGAAACATCTAAGTAGCCGGAGGAAGAGGAAGAAACATCGAATCCCTAAGTAGTGGCGAGCGAAAGGGGACGAAGCCCAAACCAAGGATTTATCCTTGGGGTTGAGGACCACAGACGAAG
>NZ_KI535369.1:0-1632 GCF_000160035.2 Catonella morbi ATCC 51271 | reverse complement strand
ATTGTAGTCTGCAACTCGACTACATGAAGCTGGAATCGCTAGTAATCGCAAATCAGAATGTTGCGGTGAATACGTTCCCGGGTCTTGTACACACCGCCCGTCACACCATGGGAGTCGGAAATGCCCGAAGTCAGTGGCCTAACCGCAAGGGAGGAGCTGCCGAAGGCAGGTCTGGTGACTGGGGTGAAGTCGTAACAAGGTAGCCGTATCGGAAGGTGCGGCTGGATCACCTCCTTTCTAAGGAAGAAGAAGTAGAGATTGTCTTACTGTTTAGGTATCAAGCGAGCAACTTTGTTGCCGAGCGGGAGAAAATGTGAAAGCTTGCTTTCAGACATTTTCGAAAGCGAGGAAACAATCTCGAGCCAAACTCTAGCGAGGACGAACGAAGTGAGTTCGAGCTAGTTTGGATCGAAAGTTGCGAGATGAAATGCCAAAATACGTCTGGTGGCGATGCGTCCAGGGGTCACACCCGTTCTCATCCCGAACACGAAGGTTAAGGCCTGGGCGGCCGATGGTACTGCACTGGAGACGGTGTGGGAGAGTAGGTGGCTGCCAGACATTGTTTTCTTATCGAGCTCAAGTCGAAGACGCAGAGCGAGTTTAGAAAACAAGTCGTTCTTTCGAGTGCAACGAGAAAGAACTTCATTAATTAACTCTACACTCTTCGAGTGAGAGCGAAGCTCAAACGGAAGCAACTGAACTTCGATTAGTGATTTGATGTAATCAAAAACTAAATGTTAGTTGTAAAAAATTGATTATACCAAATGACTGATTGAAGATGAGCTAAGACTTCTCAAATGAGAAGAAAAGCTTGTAATCACAGTCAAATGTACCTTGAAAACTGCATACCGAAACATTGTTTTCTTAGATGAATGCGAGCCGTAGGCAAAGCATGAATTTAGAAAACAAGTTGTTCTTTCGAACGTAAGTGAGAAAGAACTTCAACAACATCGAGACATTGTTTTCTTGATGAACACAAGTTGAAAACGAAGTGTGAATATAGAAAACAGGTCGTTCTTTCAAGCATAAGCGAGAAAGAACTTCATATATTCTTTTTGTTTAATGAAAAGAATAAGATAATTATTAAAAGATTTTATAACAGTACGCTAGCTGTTATAGAATCATTAAAGAGAACCAAAAGAGTTATCTAAAATACCGTTGAGATGGGTCACTCGCAGAAATGCTAGGCATTTCCGCTCGTGCTAGGCGTTTCGTAGAAACGCCACCATCTGTCTATAGACCGCCGTTTACAAGCAAGCTTGCAACGACGTCCCATAGACATCTGGCCTTCCCATCTCAACTCAGGTCAAGTTACAAAGGGCGCAGGGCGGATGCCTTGGCACCAGGAGCCGAAGAAGGACGTGATAAGCTGCGAAAAGCTGCGGGGAGGAGCAAATATCCATTGATCCGCAGGTATCCGAATGGGGAAACCCGGCAGAAAGAACTTCTGTCACCGTATGATGAATCCATAGTCATACGGAGGGAACCCGGCGAACTGAAACATCTAAGTAGCCGGAGGAAGAGGAAGAAACATCGAATCCCTAAGTAGTGGCGAGCGAAAGGGGACGAAGCCCAAACCAAGGATTTATCCTTGGGGTTGAGGACCACAGACGAAGAAGCAGTAGGTAGTAG
>NZ_KI535368.1:709030-772742 GCF_000160035.2 Catonella morbi ATCC 51271 | reverse complement strand
TTTTTAAAAAACCCGGGATTCAAACCCTTTCGGTTCCAACTGAAATTAAAAAGTTGGCAAATTATTTTATATTGGTATTGAATGATTTGAAGTAAATAAAGTATAATGTTCATGAGCAATTAACTCCTTTGTGGTTATGTTGGTTTGGCGATTAACATTATACCTTAAAAAGGGGGGAATTGCTTTTTTATTTGCAAAACCCCTGAAAATAAAGGTTTTATAAGAAAACAAGGGGTGTCTTTTGACACTACCATACATTAAAGGAGGATTCCGCTTATGGCAAAAAAATATCAAAAATTTTGTCTGTTCTTCTTGTGGCTGTAATGGTTTTCCCAACCGTTGCTTTTGCAGCAGACAATGAAAGCAACTCCGTCGAACAAATTTCAGAAGTAATATCCACTCAAACGATAGAAGTTTCGGGCTCAAACACACAATATCGTGAAGCTTTACCAAAAGCACCTAAATATAGTGATTTTTCCAACAATGCTGAAATAGTTGACTATATTCAAAATGGGCCCAAATCTTTTTCTGCTGGGTGCGATACAATTTCAGTCGATGAACTTTTAGCAAAGTCACAAAATGTTGTTACCACGAGGGCAGGTGATGTAACAGGAACTTTCACCTCGGCGCGTTTAGATACAGGAACCCCTAGCGTAACGTGGAATTATACTGTAAATTATAAAATATCGCCGATGCCAAGCGGAACGGGCTGGTATTTTAAAAGTGTTAGTTGTACTGTAAGCGCATATAAAGGATTTCTGTTTTATACATGGGCGACATCAGGTATATTGACTTTTACAAGTGCAACTCATACATTATCGCCTTCCACACGACCTACTTCCCTTACTGTTAATATGACATTGCAATTCCAAATATGGACAGAAGCAACGGGGGCAAATCCTGTAACATACTCTGAAAGTCACAGTCACACAACTAAGGTAAGTAATATCTATAATTAAGTACTGACATGAACAATACTATGAAGAATAAGTTGTTTACTATTATTCCGGTCTGCGTCTTGATTGTTGCAGGATGTTCTACTTTGATTACTTCCAAAATGATAGCGAGGGGAATCACCGATGATGCATTGTACAACAAAACGCACACCATATTGGTTGTTTCAAGTGTTTTGACGCTCATTGCGCTTATTTGTATTGTGATCCGCGCTATATTTCTTTTACAAGAGCACCTTAATAAATGAGACAAGCACACAAAAGGAGAGCCGATAGAAATCGACTCCCCTTTTGTGTTATGGAGATTAGTGGGATTGGCTTATCTATAGTTTATTTGTGTTTGGTAGCTTCCTACGCTTTTTTGCTATGCAAAGAGAAACCCGGTGATGGTTATGGTAAATTTCTAAAATTTCCATTGTTTCCTTACAGTTAGGACATTGAATAGGATCATATCCAAAGGTAAGGAGAATCGCCTCACGCCAGTGTGTAAATGTTGCAAATATACGACGCTGTTCAGGAGTGCGCAGTCTGTGGAGATTTTTATCAATTTTACGCTGCCTCGCATAAATACCATAGCAGCGAATCATTTTGAAATATTTTTCAGGTATATGCTACATCGGTAGTTTGATAAATTCAATAGCTGGAAGTGTTCTTTCTACATATTTGTTATCTTCATGTCGGTTATAATGGAACGTAACAGTATCATCCTCTTTGTTACCGTTTTCTGCAAAATAAGGGCGATTTCTGCAATAGATATTGTTTTCCTAATAAAGGGTGCTATACTTAAAGTCAATATTAGATTATATAGGAGCAATCAATATGAAAACAAAAAATTTATTTCAAAAAATTTCAAAACTTTACCGGGTAGTGTTCCTAAAACTATTAAAGTTGCCAATGCATCAGGAATCACCGTTTTTCTTCATTTGATAATCCAAGCGTAGGAATGGTTAAAATTGGAAAGTAAAGGAATATTATGAAAAAATCAATCAATTTATTACTCATACTTATTACAGTGGTTTTTGTCATATCATGTGGTCGTTCATCAGGAAGTAACGTTGCTACACTTACATTCCCTGCTGATGATTATGCAAAAACAGAGTTTAATGCCCAGGTATATGCTGTAGAGCCATTTTCACTCTCATTAACTCTCCCTGATGGCTGGAGTGTAAAAAAGCAGGAAGTTTCAGAAGATAAATTTAAGCTGTTATCTGTATTCTCTAAGTATAATATCTTAAATGAAGATAAGGTTTTGGTCGGCGTTGCAGGCTATAATAAATATGAAGTTTACAAAGGTGCAGAGAATGAGCCGGCAGCCATTTATAATCAGATAGCCTTGGGAAATGATTATCAGTTTGATGTTAGGGAAACTTACAAAGTAATGAATGAAACCAAAACCGGAGTTACTGCTGTTACAGATGTGTATTATTCGGCAGCAGTAAATGATGGAAAAGAAAAGCGTAATAAAGGAATCGTTTCTTATAACAAGGATATGTCAGTTTATGTCGCTTTTGAGTTTAATCAAGAAAGAATAACTGATGAGCAATTGGAAAGTGTGGCAAAGAGCATTGAAATCAAACGATGAAAAAGACTTATCCGGATAAATAATAAAATGAGTATGTGAAGCTTTTTCAGTAAATAGCTATTAAGCAATTAGTCTTCTATGATGAAATATAAATCATAGAAGACCTTTTATTATGCTAAAAGAAAAAACTTGCCCATAAAGTTGTAATGACTGAAGGTAAAAGAAACATTATTCAGCAACTGCTTTAGGAGTACAACATTAAAGCAACTGAAGCATACAGTACGTACTCAACTTTATATACTGTAAGCTTAACCATTAGCGAAACATATTCCTAAACGATAAAGTTCATCTAAGTGAGTTCAGCACTACCGCTATCATAGGAAATAAAAGAGGAATGACAAAGGAAGATTTGGCAGAGAAATTATTTTCAAAGAAATTAACATGCATAGGGAAAAGGGTGAATTAGGAGTAAGGATACAGACCGGTGGAATGAAAGCCGATCCTACCGAAAGCGAAGCAATGGACAATTTGATTATTTTATAGTTTTTGTAACAGCATTTATTAGCTATGCAGTAGAGGGATATAGCGTAAATGCCATAAGGTATATTTTGAAGAATAATGAAAAATTCGCAGAATTAATATTTGAGTGTATTGATACAATAAGCAAAAAAATGAACTATTCTGTAAAAAAGAAAGAATTTAAGTTTAGTGAAGGTGTAAAAAATATTTCGTTAGAATTATTGTTGTATATTGAGAGCAAGCTGCATAAGCTGAATTTCCATATCATGGAAGATAAGCTAAATACATACTCGCTATATGGAAAATTGGATGAATTTGAAAAAGAACTGGAAGATAAAGCTTTCTTGCGAATACACCAAAGTTATCTGATTAATATGAAACATATAGTGAGTATATATAGGTATGAAGCGGTGTTGAATAACGGTATCAAGTTAAAAATTTCAAAAGACAGATACAAGTTTGTCAAAGAAAAGTTTGTTTCCTACAAAGGAGAAATATAGCTTATGTTAAGTTATATACAAGGTATTATGCTTGCAGCATTGGAAATAATATGTTGTAAAATATTTTTCGAAAGTTTTGGAAAGAAAAGGCGTGATAGCAATTGGCAGAACTGTGCTATTATTTTTTGTACAATTATATGCTGTTATTTAGTTGTTTTAACTTTTCATAACAAGTTTATTTTAAAACAGATATTGATAATTGCAATGATTGCATTGTTTATGAGTGTATACGTTAAAGTCCAATTAATTAAATCTATAGTTTTATCTTTATTATTTCAGGGGTTACTGCTTTCTATAGATTACCTGACCTTTTGGGTAAACATATCACTGTTTAAGAGCATTGCAGATATAAACAAGTCATACTTAATTGGGGCAAGTATGATAGTAGTGTTAGCAAAAATAATTTTATTTTTAATAGTTGTGTTAATCAGAAAGAGAATAGGAGATAAGACGGCAGATGCTTTAAGCAATGTAGACTTTCTTAGGTTTATGTTCTTTCCGATATTTACAATCTTTACCATTATTGCATTGATTATTACCTCCGGAAGTATTGAGAATCAGCGGCAAAACAATGTATTTTTAGTTATATCCTTGTGTTTGACAGGCATGAATCTGCTTGTGTTTTATATGATTAATGATATATTAAAGCGTGAAATAAGAGTAAGGGAAAGTGAACTTTTTCGACTGAGAGCTAAGAATCAAACAGATATGTATCGCTCTGTTTCTGAAAATTTTGTTAAGCAGCGTAAAATAACACATGAATATAAAAACCGGATTCTGTGCATTGAATCGCTGATAAATGCCGGAAATTATGAGGAACTTAAGAACTACATAAAAAATATGAGCGGACATCTAAGTACAGAGCCGGATTATATTAAGACAAATAATGTGATTGTAGATGCTATATTAAACAGTAAATATAGAGAAACATTAGAAAAAGGCATCATATTTATCTTTCAGCTTAATGACTTATCAAAAATAAATATATCTGATGAAGACATTGTTCTTATTTTATCTAATCTTTTAAGCAATGCGATAGAGGCGTGTGAAAAATGTTCAGGCAAAAAAGTTATAAAATTGAAGTTTGTTCAAGAGGGAGATAATATTATTGTATCTGTTAAAAACACTTATAATGGTAAGCTGGAGATTAGGGATGGAGAGATACAAACTTCAAAAATATATGATAATGATGAACATGGAATTGGAATAAAGAATATTATAGATGTCATAGAAAAATATCAAGGTTCATACACCATACAAAATGATAAAGAAGAATTCTATTTTTCAATACTAATATATAGAGCAGAAAAGTGATTTGTAAGTTGCAAGTCACTTTTTTTGCCGTTTTCTGCAAAATAAGGGCGATTTCTGCAATAGGTATTGTTTTCCTAATAAAGGTTGCTATACTTAACTTAATAGATAGTGTCAACTGACATATGAAAAAACGTTAGTAAGAAAAAAAGCACTTTTGCACCTTGAAAACTGTAGATATTTTAGGTTGTGTTAACAGCACGCCACCCTTGACAGCACAACAAGAACTGCTGGAAGGTCGTTACCGACGGCGAAGATGATGAGAACAGTTAGTACTTCTCCGTCGCTTACAGCAGTGTAGCAGTTCTTTTATGAGCCATCAAGGGCAAGCCGCTTGCGCGGTGGCTGTTTTCTTACCTCTGGCTCAGAATCTAAGAACAGTTAGAGCCTTTGGCTTGTTGCATTTTTAGTATTCGTTGTTGCCCTAGGAAGATTAGTAGTTGCCATTTACCAGGCATGTTAGAAGCACCTTCGAGTTTGTCTACTTTGTTTAAAACTTTATAGCCAGCATGTTTATGTGGGCGAAGGAAGTTGTAGTAGGCAACCCAAAGAGATAGGTCATAGTTGGCACCGTCGATGTTATCAAAGCCGTTGGATGGTCTGTAAGACTGTTTATAAGTTCGGTTGAGTCTCTCAATCATCTGCTTATAAGGGCGGAATGCTTTGGACACAGCATCGTTGTTGGTAAGTCCAATAACCTGGGTGATATCAAAGTTTATTTTACCTTTGGATTGAATAAAGAACTGTTGTGCAGCAAGAGGATATGCACTGTATCCATCGGCGATAAATTTGAAGTTTTTAGGTAACTCTTTTAAGTGTTTGAATGCTATACGCATTGACATGATACAAGGTCCAACACCACGATTGTCGGATATCTGGTAACCGATGATGGAACGTTTGGCGGCATCCATGATGAACCAGATATAGCCTTTAATTCCACGAATCTTAATGTAGGTTTCATCAGCAGTAAAAACGGAGCCGACTTGATAATCATAGTTATCAACGAAAGGTTTAACACAAACGGCGGCTGTTTTAAGATAGTTAGCCACCTGTTGATGGGATATTTTAATTCCATGAATTTCGTGTAATGCATGAGCTGTTTTTCGTAGTGACAGACCAAGGTTGACTTTGTAGGAAAGACAGAGTCCCATTACATGTTGGTCGAACTTGGAGAACTTAAGTGATGAAGCGTTTTTAGGTAAGCTGTTTAAGTCCATCCTAAAGAAATCTATCTGGAATTCACGATAGATGTAGTGGAGCTTATATTTATACTTGTCTTCTTGTAGATGTTCTTTTTTTACCTTTCTGAGATTGTGGAGGTAGTAAGAACACTTGGGATTCTTACATTTATGAATGATAAAGTGTTTACGATTCTTTAAAGGCTCAAGGATATGAGAACAATGAGGGCAACGAAGCTTATGAGTCTTAGAGAATCGGTTATCTTCAGATGGAGAGTGGAGATTAAGACAGACCTTGCAACGAATCTGTGATTTTTTCTTGCCATCATTCCAAGTGAGATAAGGTTGTGGTGCATTACAGATAGGGCATGTGCACTCCTCAGGGATGTCACATTCAACTCTACGAAATGTAGGTTTAATGGTTTTACCATAGCGTTTTTCGTAGTAAGGAATAAGATCATTCCACTTCCAGTCCTGTTCGTAGGATATGATTCTAGGGAGTTCATCAACCTTAAATTTTTGGTACTTCGGAGAGTGAGAATCATCGAAAGCCCACTGCTTGAGTGGAATATATCTACAGATGAAATTAAAAAGTTGGCAAATTATTTTATATTGGTATTGAATGATTTGAAGTAAATAAAGTATAATGTTCATGAGCAATTAACTCCTTTGTGGTTATGTTGGTTTGGCGATTAACATTATACCTTAAAAAGGGGGGAATTGCTTTTTTATTTGCAAAACCCCTGAAAATAAAGGTTTTATAAGAAAACAAGGGGTGTCTTTTGACACTACCTTTTAATACAGGGGGTGGCAGTGTATGAAAAAATTTGAAGGAGTAGCCAATACCTTATTTGTTCCGCTGGTGGCAAGAATAGCCGTATCAAAGGAATTTCCGGAGTATTTTAAGGATGAAAAAGCACTTGAGCTTGAAGCTTATCTGCCTGAAAATGCCGCCAAAGGGGCCTCGCAGTATAGCAATATGGCATCAGTAGCCAGATATTACAATATGGATGAAATGGTTAAAAACTTTGTAAATACCCATGATACCTGCAATATTGTATATCTTGGGGCGGGGCTTGAAACTGCCTATGACCGTATGCATAGTAAATTCATTGATAAAAAAGTAAACTGGTATGAGGTGGATTTACCTGAGGTTATAGAGGCTCGTAAAAAGGTATTCGGTGAGCGTGAGCAGGAAACCCTGATTGGGGGCGATATGTTTAAGTTCCTATGGGTAAATGAAATAGATACCGGATTGCCGACCTTGTTAATTGTATCAGGTGTATTTCAATATTTTCACGAAGAAGATGTTATAACGTTTATAAAAGGCTGTAAGGAAAAATTTGCAAAGGGAGAAATGATATTTGATGCAACCAGTAAAAGCGGGCTGATATTTACCAACTGGTTTATTAAGCGTACCGGCAATAAAACTGCCCTAATGTATTTTGGTATAGATGATAGCAGGGAGTTTGCGGATAAATGCGGAGCCGTTTTACTGGAAGAAAGGACATTTTTCCCGGATGCACTTAAAATCTTGAAGAATAAACTGAAGTTGATTACAACAATTTCCATGAAGGTGGCGGAGAGTAAGAAACAGGTAAAAATTCTGCATTTGAAATTCTGATTTGTTAAAAATATAATGGCTGTCACATTAAAAAAGTATAAATATAGAGATCTGTTAGGAGAATAACTCTATATTTCCCGATAAATTTCCTTAATGTGACAGCCGGGTTTTTAGTGGTAATTATTATTTTTCCCGTAGTTAGGTAATTCTTTAGTTTCATTTCGGTATATTATATTTTTCAGCATGCAGTAAAAATACATTTAATTAAAAACTTTAAATGACTAAGTAACCAAAATAATATTATGCTTTTATATTTCAAAATTAAAGATATTAGGAATTTGCTCTATGCCGAATGTTTTTATTCCCATTCTATACATAGCTTTGGCATGGATTCTGTCATGCCAGATAAATCTTCTCAATACCTTAGATAATGACCATAGTTCTCCATAACTTCCTTCAAGGACATTCGCTTCAAGGAAGTTTACGTTTTTTTCTAATATTTCAAAGCCTTGTGTTCGGTTTTCTAAAATTGTTCCTTCGTTACCTACCTCTACTCCAATTTCTCCCCAATAGTAAGAGTTGACATTTTTTGTATGCTGATACATCGCCTCAGCTGTGCGGGGTATCTTGCCATAAAATGTATCTCTCTCCGGTAAACAGGACTTGTTTTTATCAGGAAATGAATCATATAACCTATAGAAATCAGCCGCTGATTTTAGTGCAAGCTCTTTTAACCTATTATATTCACTGATTGTTAATCCGGTTCGTTCTGAATCAAAAATCACATCGCTGTCAGCATCCCGAATATTTAGTTCAGACACCTTTTCTTGCGTAATTATAATATCCAACGGAAGCGTAACAGACTGCCCTGCCCATGCACAGTATGAAATAATTTCGCTCTCCATTTTTTTCAAAGCATCTTCTTTTGACACTCCTCTGGTAAACGCACCGATTAAATTACAGGAATAAATCAAGCTATCATTTCCGTTATGCTCCCATACACATTTTATTTTCAAGAGTTTTTCCTCCTCAGCTTTATGTTTAAAACCGAAATGCATTTAAAAATATCTCATAAATACGCATTTAAATTAAATTTAATACCGATATTTCTACATAGCCATCACCGTTTCATCCAGTAAAAAATCCTCAACTCCGATTGCTTCCACTATAGTATTATGAATCTATGTATTCAAGAATCACTTTTAAAATAAATGCGTATTTACTACTTTTATTAAACTTATAATTTTAACCCCCACAAATTAAACTCGCACCCGGGTACAAGTACACGATAGTAATTGCCAATGCTCCCCTTTTAACTAAAAAAAGGCTGTCGCATTAAGAATGAGATACACAAAATACAGATATAATTTGATGACAAATTTCCTATATCTTGCTGTACTTTTACTTATTGCGACAGCCTCGTACTATACAATATTTATCTTATAGTACACACTTCCTTATACCTGCTTAACTTCAATTTGCTATAATATGCTTTGATTATTTTTTAACAAACAGCCAGGTAATGCTATATGGAGATACACTCTTATCCTTGCTGCTGACTCCTATATGCAGGCAATAGGTAACTTTGCTCGACTTCTTTGTTTTAAATGTGACTTCTTCAAACTCTTCAGCCACATAATAACTGTTGAGCTCACCCTTGCGGTATTTGTACTTAACATTATAGTTGTTTTTCTTAAGTAATTTTATAAAGCTCTTTACCGACATTCTTTTAGTTGAACCTGCCTTAAATCCGGAAAGGATTTCGTTAAGTGCACCTTCAACTCTTATACAAGGCGAAGTATCCTTAAGTTCGTAGTTTAAATCAGGATCGTAGGTATCAAAATAATATCTGACGTTGTAAGAATATGGGATTTCAGTACAATACTCACCATGACCGACATGCTCAGGAGTTAATTCCTCATCACATTTATCCCTTATTTCACCATAGTTAAGAGAAAGGTCTTCAATAAACAGCTTGTTAAGCTTGAGACCGGATTGTGATTTCTTACTTGCTAAGTATTTGTGTGAATGACACACAGTCGGAGCAAAAGCCTTGTCATTTTGGACTCTGCTCTCAGCCGCCTTTGGCTGCATCACCGGCAAAAGGCTTCCTGCTACCAATGTAAAAACTAAAATTTTACTACATAATTTTCTCATATAATACCCCCTTTTTATGTATATAAAATGATATAGGTTCCAAAAGATAATAAATTCTGTTGACACTTGTACTATAAACCCCAATTATTCACGCCATAGATCACAGAACTCTTATTCTTTTTAGTACAGTAGGATAAACAGATTTCGGTCTGTGACTATGGGGTGATATTACCAAACATCTTCTAAAACACATAATTTCAAACCTTCGGCTTGATTATGTGTTTCCTAAGATGCTTCGTGAATAATTTGGGATAAATTATAAAGCTCCGATTTTACAGTAACTCATACAGTTTTTTAGCTCTTTCATAATCCAAGCCTAGCAGCATAGGCTTACATAACAGAAGAACCTGATGAGAGTAATAATAAAAGCTGTAAAATAAGTCATCGGGAAATACCTCATCGCTTTCATAACGAAGTTCATCTGCCTCTTCGTCATATTCTTCAGACCACAGATATTCTTCTTTAAGCAAATCTGAAAAATACGGCAGCCGGTCTGCGTGTTCAAACTTCTCTACCCCATTTATTGCTTCTGCAATTTCTATAAAAAGCTCAAGCAGCTCATTTACAAGATAGTCGGCTATATTGTTCTGCTTCCTTCTGTCCAAAGCCTGCTTAAATATCCGGCAAAGGAAAATGAGGGCAAAAGGTGTTGAATGCCACAAAGTAGACTGATGTTCTATATTAATGGCTACTTCTTCGCCTGCATTATTTATTGCTTCAAGGTCTTCCATTTTAGATAAAACATCAAAATATTCTGGGAAACCGGTGGCTCTTCCATAGGCTGTAGTAAGCCTGTGCCACGGTATCTCCGCCGATTTCACTGTTTGTATAAAACTATTATTATCAGTCATTATTCACTCTCCCCATAAAAGTTAAGCCTAGTCTATATGTACAATTATATAGCGGTTAGCCCAATTTTTCAAATATAATATGATACAAGTGTCAAAAGTATAAAAATTCTGTGCAAGCTTGCTTGCAAAAGAATTTATTATCTTTTGACACGCAAAAAATATGAGTAAGCAACCATTTTTTGTAAAAAAATGAGCGGATTACGAATATTTTTGCAAGGACCCTGAGAAGCGAAGCTGTAGCAATCCTGTATCAATGGCTGTCAAATACTTTTGACACCCACATCATAATATTTAGTAAATATACCCAAAACAGACATATTTCAAGCTTGAAAGGGAATTTTGGTTACATTTTTGATTTTTTTAAAATATTATAAAGAAAATCTTTGCTATTATAAGAAATTTGTGCTATTATGAAAATTGATTGATGTCTTTATATAAAGATGATATAAAATGCGTCACCATTCAAGGAGGGAGAGTGACTATGGCAATAGCAGGTATAAACACAGGAAGTGGATATAGCGGCTATACCGGCGGAGGCGGTATAGGTGCCTTAGGGCGGGAAACAATAAACAGAACTTCAGGAAATACAGAATCCGGCAGACAAAATGCAGTTGAAGCTGAAAAGAGTGTGGTTACAGAGAGAAAACCGCTTGAGAATCAGGTGGCTGTCTCAACGGACGGAGACACCTTACAACTTAGTCCAAAGGCCGTAGCTAAGCTTGATGCGGCTATTAAAGAGATTAAAGTAAAGGATGACTCTGATAATACCGGTACAGAAGTAACAGGAAATGTGGCAGATGAAGCTGAGGTTAAGGCTGAGGCAGCGGAAAATGCCCGCAAGGAAGCAAGGTTAAAGGCTGCGAGAAGAACAGAGATACTAAAGGAAGCAGTAAAGAATGAGCAGAAAAAGGTAGTTCATACAGAGGAAAAACAGGCTGTTTCTTTTACCGGAAAGTCCGACTCAGATATAACCAGACTTTATCTTGAAGGTGAAATTACAAAGATTGATTATGATTCTGAGATGTCAAGCAGGCAAAAACTGCGTGCTCAAGCGGAAAAGAAGGATAATGATTTTATAAATGTTTCTTCTGAGGGAAACAGCAAAGCTAAAAAGTTTGAAAGATTTGGCAATAATCTGAAAGCAGCCTTTTCGGAATCTGCTTCAAAGACCTTTGATGCAGTTACAAGACTGGATACAATAGATGCAGCAGAAGGTGCGGGAAAGACCGAACAGAAAAATACAAAGTCAGAGAGACGAGAAATAAAAATTAGCTTCAGATAAAATATAACCCATCATGTGAAAGCCTGGTGGGTTTTTCGTTTAATAGGAAACTTCGAAGAAATTTCCTGTTAAATAAAAAATCTCTCCGAGAGATACACCGCTCGTGCGCAAACCGGAGCTGTCGCAACAAGCAAAAGTGCAGCAAAATATAGTAAATTTATCATCAAATTATCACTGTATTTTGTATATCTTATTCTTAATGCGACAACCCCCTTTTAAAAAATTTCAGGAGAAAAAATGGATAAATATAGGGTTAAATGTATTTTTGGTAAGATAAGCAGTGAAAAACTAATCAAAGTTAAAGTTCCAGGCTCTAAGAGTATAACCAATCGGGCTCTGCTTATTGCGGCTTTGGCAGAAGGAGAAAGCGGGCTTAGTGGGGCACTTTTTTCAAATGATGCAAAGAACATGATAGCCTGTCTCAATTCTCTTGGTATAAAAACAGATATAGACGAAGAAAATGAAACCATAGTTGTACAGGGCTGCGGAGGCAGACTTCCGGTAAGGGAAGCAGGTATAAATGTGGGAAGTGCCGGTACTGCCGCAAGATTTATAACAGCTCTGCTCGCTTTTAGCGGAGGAGTTTATCATTTGGATGCTTCCGAGCAAATGAAAAAACGCCCTATGAAACCTTTGTTAGATGCCTTAATAAGTCTGGGAGTTGTTATAAGCTATGATGAAAAAGAGGGGCATTTTCCGTTCACACTCGATTCCAGAGAGGTAAAAGGCGGAAGAATCTGCCTGGATACCGGTATTAGCAGTCAGTTTTTAAGTGCTGTTATAATGACAGGTTTCTTACTTAAAAACGGTCTGAAGGTGGACATAGGCGGGGAAAGAGAGAGCCTTCCTTATGTGGATATGACAGTTAAAGTAATGGAAGGCTTTGGAGTTAAGGTGGATACAGTCCATGAAAATGGCTTGGCTTCATACATTTTAAAAGAAGGAAATGGCTATACTGCAAGAGAATATAATATAGAGCCTGATGTTTCCGCAGCCTGCTATTTCTACGCTATGGCAGAAATACTTGGCTGTAAGGCACAAGTAGAAAGAGTTCACTTAGACAGTATTCAGGGGGATATAGAGTTTGTTAAACTTTTAACCAAGATGAGAGCTAAACTCTCTGAAAATTCGGAGGGAATTGTACTCCAAGGGGCTAAGGACGGAAACTATGAGGGTTTGGAGGCAAATCTTAACAGTTTTTCAGACCAAAGCCTCACTTTGGCGGCTGTCGGTGCATTTGCCAAAAGTCCTACAAAGATAACAGGTGTAGCCCACATACGTTTGCAGGAGTCAGACAGGCTGCTTGCCATAAAGACAGAGCTTGAAAGACTTGGAATAAAAACGGAAATTGGAGAAGGTGAAATAACTATATTTCCGATGTCAATGGACTCTTCCGAGGTAGAAATAGAAACCTATGAGGATCACCGGGTAGCTATGGCTTTTGCACTTATCGGTCTTAGAAGGGAAGGTGTAGTGATTAAAAACCCGGGCTGTTCAGCAAAGACATTTAAGGATTATTTTAAGGTATTAGATAAGATTGTCGGTGAATAATATTCACAGGTGTAATTTTATGGTTTTTGAGTTATACTGTATCATATAAAAATAACCTAACCGGGAGGACGAGTTATGGGATATGTATTGGGAATTGATCTTGGAACAAGTTCATTAAAAGGCTTACTTATGAATAAGTCGGGAGAAGTGGTGGCTTTTGCGGGATATGACTACCCTTTGTTACATCCAAAGAAGGGTTATAGCGAGCAAAACCCGGAAGAATGGGTGAAAGCCTGTGAAAATGTATTTAAATCACTTTCTGAAAAGGTTGAGGACTTTAAGGCTGAACTTGAAGGAATTGCGATATCGGGACAGATGCATGGGCTTGTGACTTTAGATGCAGAAAATAAAGTTGTAAGACCTGCAATTCTTTGGAACGATACCCGTACTACAAAACAGTGTATTGAGATTATGGAAGACTTTGGAGACAGGCTTATTAGCATAACTAAGAATAAGGCTTTAGAGGGCTTCACCCTGCCTAAGATACTTTGGATGCAGGAAGAAGAGAGGGAGCTTTGGTCGAAGACAGCTCATATTATGCTGCCTAAGGATTACCTTATATTCAGGCTTACCAGAGAGTTTGCTACTGATTATTCAGATGCTGCAGGCACTTTGCTTTTGGATGTTGCAGCTAAAAAATGGTCGGATGAAATACTTGCAAAATATAATATAGATGAGAAAATTTTACCGAAACTCTACAATTCGATAGACTGTGTAGGCAAAATCAAGGCTGAATATCAGAAGGACTTTGGCTTTGAAAAAGAAGTAAAAGTAATGGGCGGAGGAGCCGACAATGCCTGTGCCGCAGTCGGTTCGGGAATAGTATCAAACGGAATCGGAATGGTAAGCATAGGAACTTCGGGAGTATTTTTATCTTACGAAGACGAGGCTCACAGCAATTATTCGGGACGTTTGCATCTGTTTAACCATGGAATACCTGATGCTTATTATTCTATGGGAGTAACCCTGGCAGCGGGACACAGCCTGAATTGGTTCAAGGAAACTTTTGCGCCTAAGGAGAGTTTTGAAGAACTGCTTTCCAATATAGATAAAATCCCTGCCGGTTCTGATGGCTTGCTTTTTGCCCCTTATATAGTGGGTGAACGTACTCCTTATGCAGACAGTAAGGTGAGAGGAAGTTTTACAAGAATTGATACCACTCATACAAGAGCACATTTTGCAAGGGCTGTTTTAGAGGGAATAACATTCTCTCTAAGAGATTCTATGGAGCTTATGTCTGAGTTTACAGCGAAAAAATTTGACAAGATACTTTCAGTAGGCGGAGGCAGCAAAAATAAAGACTGGCTTCAGATGCAGGCAGATATTTTTGATACAGAGATAATTACCCTTACCACAGAACAGGGACCGGGGCTAGGAGCCGCTATGATGGCAGCGGTAGGTACAGGATGGTTTGCGGATCTTAAAGAATGTGCGAAAACTTTTGTACACTATAAATCAGGAATAAGCCCTGTCAAAGAGAATGTATTAAAGTATAATGAGGCTTATGAGAGTTATAAAAAGGTATATGGGGCAACTAAGGATTTATAAAAAACGGATATTATTTCAATTAAGTTGGTAACTGCTGAACCGGGTGGTTATCAACTTTTTAAATAAAACCACATAATTCTTGTAAAACTCTTCAAATTTCGGTATACTGTAGTCGTATGAATTAACAAACCGGTGAAAGAGTAATATTATGAAAGCAAATCTTTTTTTTAAATATCTGATTTGCTATCTCCTCATAGTTATTAGTTCTCTGATTATACTAAATACAGTGGGAGCGGGGCGAATCAGAAACGGAATTGTTGAAGACAGCATAAGGTCAATGAAGGTAGAAGCAGAAACGATTACAAGCGATTATATGAAGGGGTATTACTCCGGTAATATGTCGCTCTTTGACGTGGATAACGGCTTAAAAACTATAGATACTTTTGCCGATGCAAGAATAATGATTGTAAATACATTGGGAGAGGTGATTTCTGATACAAGAGGAGCTTCTTTTGATAAAAATAAAGAAAGAAGGAAGTTGCCGGACTGGCTGTTGGCAAAAGATTCTTATGTAGGCGGTAATATAAACGAACTTTCAAATAATACTGTAGTTGTTGTAGTTTCCCCCATTGATATAGATTTTGTGCTAAAAGGCTATGTTGTACTTTCCATGGAAATGTCAGAGGTGAATAAGGATGCCGCCTATAGCATAGATACATTAAATATATGTTTTCTGATACTTGGAGTGACATTTTTAATAGCATTATTGTTCCTGTACAGGATATCAATAGTTCCGCTAAGAGCTGTAATTAAGGCTGCAAGGGAGTATGCAAAGGGAAACTTTGAATACAAGCTGACAATACAGCCAAACAGACATGACGAGTTCAAGGATTTGATGGATACTATTGAGTATATGGCAAAAGAGCTCAGTCTTATGGAGGATTATCAGAGAAAATTTATTTCCAATATTTCACATGATTTCCGTTCTCCGTTAACTTCCATAAAGGGCTTTGCAACAGCAATGATAGACGGCACCATACCGCCTGAGCTGTATAATAAGTATCTGAATACAATCTGCTTTGAAACCGACAGACTGACAAAGCTGACAAGCGGTCTGATTGAGCTTGGAAAATTTGACAGTCACCAGGCTCTTTTAGATATAAAGGAATTTGATTTACACAGCATGATAAAGCAGACTGTTGAGGCTTTTGAAGGAAAATGCAGGGAGAAATACATTTCACTCAATCTTATATTTGAAGGTGATGAATCTCCCGTAATGGCAGATAAGGGAAAGATTGAACAGGTATTTTACAACCTTATAGATAATGCCATAAAATTCAGCCATAATGATTCAGATATAACTATAACCACAAAGTCTAAGGGGAATAAAGTTATAGTGTCTGTGAAAGACTATGGTGTGGGAATACCTAAGGAAAGCCTTAAAAAAATATGGGAGCGCTTCTACAAGACAGATTCTTCAAGGGGGAAGGATAAGAAGGGAAGTGGCTTGGGGCTGGCGATAGTGAAGGAAATTATTCAGTCACATGGAGAAGAAATAGATGTAATCAGTACTGAAAATGCAGGAACGGAGTTTGTATTCACACTTAGTAAGTCAGGGGTATAATTATGAGTGATGACAAGGATTATAAGTTCATAAATGAGAAAATAGTTCCAAAGAAGATGCATCCTGTGAAAAAGTTTTTACTTGGTTTGATAGCGGTTATAGTGCTTGGACTGATATTCGGAGCTGTAGAAAGAGTTGTATTTGAAGTAACGGGAGAGGTTCTTCCGCATTTTCAAATATTTAAGAAAAATAATTCTATTGAACTCGGGAAAAAAGAAGAAGCTGCGACAGGAACTGCTATAGCCTCAGAAGGTGCGGTTGAGGAGAAAAAAGAGCCTGAACCTGCAACTAATAAAAAACAGGTGAAAATAATCGAAAAAAGGATTTCAGCTGATTTATCGGATTATAAGCAGGCGCTTAAGCAGTTTGGAGAGCTTGCCGACAAGCAGAATCAGTCTGTGGTAGAGGTGCAGTCTGTAGTTAAGAGCAAGGACTGGTTTGAGAATCCTTATGAGGCGGTAAATAAGGCAGCAGGATATATTATTGCTTTGCAGAATGATGAGGCCTATATTTTAACAAGCTATAAGGGTATTAAAGAGGCAGATAAGATAAAGGTGAAATTCAAACAGGGCTTTCTTACTGACGGAACTGTAAAAAATTACAGTGTGAATTTGGAGCTCGCCCTTATAGTTGTCAACCTGAAAGGTATTGCAAAAAAGGATGAGATAGAGCCGCTTGAATTAGACAAAATAAGCTATAAAAACATAGGTGAGCCTATTATGGCTATAGGCAATCCGAATGGAAATATCTATTCAGTATTACCGGGAGTTATAACAAGCACCGAGACTATGCTGCGCGTAGATGATTATTGCCTTGACTCACAGTTTACAGATATTACTATTTCAAAAAACGGAGATGCGCTTTTTGTAGATTTTGACGGAAATGTTATAGGTATGTATTTTAAAGGCAGCTCCGACTCTACTCAGATTGTAAGCATATCAAAGATAATGACCTTCCTTGAAAAAATAATAAATGACGAGGCTTTGCCTTATATAGGGATTAAGTCGAAAGATTTTGAAGGAGCGGAGGAAAAGACAGGCATTTCCGGAGGTGTACTCATAGACAGTGTGACCAAGGGTTCGCCTGCAGATGATGCAGGATTTAAAGAGGGAGACATAATATACGAGCTGGACGGCGAACATATAGAGACTATGGATGATTATGAAACTCAGCTTGAGAGTAAAAAACCTAAGGACAAGGTGAAAGCACTTATATACAGGGTGACCAGAAATGAAGGAAAAAAACTCGAATTAGAGATAGAAATAGGAGACAGTCGAGGAATAAAATGAGATATATAAAGGATATTAAAGACGGAGACCAGCTGAACGGGATTTATTATTGCAAGGAAAAAAAGGAGCTTAGAAGTAAAAATGATAAACCCTATTATTCGCTGATTTTACAGGATAAGACAGGAAGCCTTGACGGTAAGGTCTGGGATACCAATTCAAACGGAATAGAAGATTTTGCAGGCGGAGATTTTATCTGTGTGCAGGGACAGATAAGCATATTTATGGGAGCCTTGCAGGGTAAGATTATCAGAGCCAGAAGATGTAATGAAGGTGAGTATGATTTGGCGGACTATATCCCTACTTCAAGATACAGTAGGGATGAGATGTATGCAGAACTTTTATCAATAATTGATACAGTGAAAATACCGTATTATAAAAAGCTTCTTGATTCATTTTTCAGGGATAAGGAATTTGCAAATAAATTCAAAAATCATTCGGCTGCAAAAACAGTTCATCACAGCTTTGTAGGCGGACTTTTGGAGCATTCTCTCGGAGTAATAAAGGTTTGTGATTTTATGTCCAGGCAGTATCCTATGCTTAACAGGGATTTGCTTATAACGGCGGCACCTCTTCATGACATAGGTAAGATGGTTGAATTAAGCGGTTTTCCGACCAATGAATATACAGACTCAGGTCAGCTTTTAGGACATATTTACATCGGTGCAAATATGGTAAGTGAAAAAATCAACAAAATAGAGGATTTTCCAAGAAGACAGGCAGATGAGCTTATTCACTGTATTTTATCGCATCATGGCTCGTTGGAATTTGGCTCCCCTAAAATGCCGTCACTTATGGAAGCTTTTGCGCTCAGTCTGGCTGACAATATGGATGCCAAGATGGAGACATTTACAGAGCTTTTGGAAGTAAATGAGGGCAGAACCGACTGGCTTGGTTACAATAAACTTTTTGAGTCAAATATAAGAATAGCTACGAAAAATAAGGAATAATATGTTTGAGAAAAATGAAATTTTAGAACTTCAAATTGAAGCAATAGGCAGTGAAGGAGAGGGTATAGCTCATGTAAATGGTTATACCCTCTTTGTAAAGGATACGGTTCCGGGAGACAGGATAGAGGCAAAGGTGGTAAAGACCGGAAAAAACTTCGGTTATGCAAGATGTGAGCGCATAATAGAACCGTCACCGGATAGAATAGAGCCTGTCTGTCCTATTTCTAAGAGATGCGGAGGCTGTCAGTTCCAGCATCTCTCTTATGAGGTAGAGCTGAAATTTAAGCAGGAAAAGGTGTTTAACTGCATAAAACGTATTGGCGGATTTAAGGATGAAGAAATACCTATGCTTCCTATAATCGGCTGTGAGGAAATTATGCATTATAGGAATAAGGCACAGTTTCCGGTTGGAGTAGATAAAAACGGTGAAACAGTTACAGGGTTTTATGCTGAGAGAAGCCATGAGATAGTTGATACAACCAAGTGTTGTATTCATGTAGAGGAAAATGAGCTTATTTTAGAGACACTCAAGGCATTTATGAAAAAATATAAAATATCTGCCTATGAGGAGAAAATAAACCCTAAAACGAGAAAGCCTGAAAAAGCAAAGGGCTTAGTCCGCCATATAATGACCAGAAAGGGTTTTGCCACAGGTGAAATAGGTATCTGTGTGGTGATAAACGGAAATACTCTGCCCAATGCGGCTGAGTTTACGGATATGATGTTAAAGGCATTTGAAGGCAGAAATGATGTAAGGATAACAAGCATTTGCGTGAATATAAATAAGAAGATTACTAATGTGATTTTTGGTGATGAGTTAAAATGCATATACGGAGAGCCTTACATAGTGGATATGATAGAGGATATAAAATTTAAGATTTCTCCTTTTTCATTTTATCAGGTAAACCCTGCACAGACAAGAAAGCTCTATGGTAAGGCTTTGGAGTTTGCAGGGCTTACAGGAGAGGAAGTAGTTTGGGATTTGTACTGCGGCATCGGAACCATCAGCCTGTTTTTAGCTAAGAAGGCTAAGGAAGTTTACGGAGTAGAAATAGTTCCGGCGGCAGTAGAGAATGCGAAGGAGAATGCCAAATTAAACGGAATAGAGAATGCATATTTTACAGTAGGCAAGGCAGAGGATGAGGCTAAGAAGCTGCCAAAACCTGATGTGATTGTGGTAGACCCGCCAAGGAAGGGCTGTGACGAGAAGCTTCTTGAAACAATAATGAATTATAAGCCGGAAAGAGTAGTATATGTGTCCTGTGATCCTGCTACACTTGCTAGGGACTTGAAGGTGCTTTGCGGGGATGGGGGGTATAAACTTGAGGAAGTACAGGCGGTGGATCAGTTTTCTAGGGGGGTGCATGTGGAGAGTGTGTGTTTGATGACAAGAAAAGAAAAATAAGTACCAGAAAGTGGCGTATTCCCGGCTTTTTCGAAAGTTGGGATTAAAAGCCTAACTCACGAAAAGGCTCGGTTTTATTATATGGAAACATATCTACTGCGAAAATGTGTGCTAGGTTGTAACCTCGGCTTAGATTACGCAAATTGAGTTAGTGGATTAGATGTCAGTGACTTTTGATTAAGTGCTGAAAACTAACAACAAATCCGGCAACTCGATGATAAAGGTATTTTCGGGGAGTAGATTAGATGTTATGGGAGGAATGTTTTTTATGGATAAAAATTATTTGTATCAAGTGGATATACGTGAATGGATAGAAGATGGATTAGATGCTGAAATTATGGTTCCAGTTTCGGGAAACAGAGTTGATAAAAAATATGATGTGTATATTCAAAGTTTTTTGCTCCCTATTGATGCTGTTGAAGCAGATATGGAGAACGACACGTATAATGCTCATTCAATGGAGCCGGGAATAACAGTATATGGTTCGTGGGAAAATGATGAAAAAGTGTATCATCGCTGGGGAAATGGTGATGGTTTTGAACCTCTTATCATTAGAAGAAATTTCAATGGGGTAGCAGCAGCTTCGATTGAAGTTGCAGAAGAATTTAGACTGTTGTTTAATCTATATTTTAATTCACAAAAAAATGAATATGTTGACGTTTCTGATGGTGAAGGACTTACTGTTGTTAAAATGAATGATAATGGATACATTACTATACATAAAAGATATTTAAAGACATATTTAGCTGTAAAAGAAAAAGCATTGATTATTCATATTGACAGCAGATGTGTAGCTCTTGATGCAACAAAAAAAGTTGAAGAGGATGGATTAGTGTACAGAAATGATGAGAATTCAATATTTTATACACTGAACATTGGAAATACATCTACTGGAACCAAAAGAGAAAATTATTCATACATTTTTGGTAAAAATGTAATTTTGGGTTGTAGTTTATGTGATAGTAATATATGGCCATACAATGAAGAAAAAGCCTATGTTGATTTCATTATTGGAATAGATGAAAATGGAAGAGAAATACGTCATACTTGTAATCCAAATTGCTTGAGTAACTATTACGGTGCTAATCCAACGGCCCCTCATTATCTAACACCAGTTTATTTCGATACTGCAGTTTTAAATAAGTATTATTCTAAGCCGGAGATTTATAAAATTGAGGATGGCATTATACGATGCGGCGTACTGTGGGCTATATATGTTGATAATAGTAACCCTGATTACGTATCGACATATTTAGGAGATTTAGGAAGAGATTTACCAAGTGAATCAGAGCAGCATTACTGGAGAGGGTTTAATAAAGCAGTTGGCGGTAAATTAAGTCTTACAAAAGTAAAAAGAGATTTTATGTGCATTGCAGCTGATTCTGAGTCTCCAGATTTCGTGTTTAAAAGAACATATAGGAGAGTAAACCAAGCTTATGAAGATAAATTAGGTTGGTCATTATTTTTGCCATTAACAGAGCAAGATGCGTATAACTTTGAAACTTTGCGAATACCAGTTAATAATTCAATTGCAGAGATGGATATGCTTGTTCTATCTTTAGTAAAAATACTAATTGATTCTATGAATGAAAAGAAAATTACCAGTCAGTTGACTGTAAGTTATGAAAAATTGGTGGGAAGTATATCTAAATTAGAAGCTTGGCTAGTTGAAAAAAATATTGAAAATAGTGATGAATATATAAAATTCTTAAGGAATTTGCAAGAGTTACGTTCAAGCGGAACAGGGCATCGTAAAGGAAAAGGCTATCAAAAAATAACTAAAACACTTGATATGAAAAATGAAAATTATGCAGAAACATTTTCAAATTTGTTGAATTGCGCAACTGACTTTATAAATTTTATGGAAGCTAATTTAGAAAAAATGGTATAAATGCGACAACTTTATGTGAGGGTATTTTCAGACAACGAAATATGAAAAAAAAGAAGAGGTGACTTTTAAATGATGGATTTAGAAAAATATTTTTCAAAAAAAGAAGATGCGTTTTATACTAACGGCAAAGGTGAAAAAAAGTTTCGAGGTGTACTTAAATACTATGGGGATACATTAAGAAACGATAAGGCAAGTGAACAGTCAAAACTTCCGCCTACTCCAATTAGCACCGTTTTTTCATATGTGAATGAATTCATTGAATTACTAAGGACATCAAATGGATATTACGAAAAAAATGTAAGATTCAATACTATGGTTCTTGATAATTCTATACACTCAATTATTGACAATGGAATTATCTGTAACCAGCTTAATTGGAAAGCGCCAATATACGATAAAGAAAAAAGAGGCTATGTGAAATGGGATTATAAGTATGATGTTATAAGCTCTGTTTTTCATACGGGGGAACCCAAGAACCTTATATGGCTAAAGTTTACACAAAAAGGTCATGTGGGTGTTGTAGCAAAAAGCTTTGACATTAACTTTGATAGTAAGAATGATGATGGAAAGCCGATAAGTTCGGATGTATTGGTTAAAGAGGTTGGCGAATCATGGGATAAATCTTTTGTAATGATATTTCCAATGACATCAGATATACTTGGAAATCGTTCAGTTGGAGACTTGGAATTGGGAATTGGAAATTATCTTATTGAAAAAAATGTAGCTATCATAGATTTTTATTCGCATAATAATTAAGCAAAGCTCCTCATCACCGGTTGTATTCCAGTGGTCAGGAGTCTTTTTGAGTCTATAGTATTATCCTTCAATATTAATTTTCAGTCTGGACTTGAGCTCTACTGTGAAATAGTCTTCCCAGATTATTATTTGCTTTAGCCAACGTTTTACCAAAGCCTCGTCGAATTCAGCAAGGTCGATACGCTGTTTTTTAATGTAATCTTGCAGGTCATTAATTCTTGCAATCTGAGCATCTCTGTCAGCAGTGTCAACGGTGTATTTTTCGCGTTGCTCACGGAGCTTGAAAATCTGGTCGGCAATTTCATCGTAGGCTTCCTTGTTATTAGCCTTTTTGAGAAGCTCCTTCTGGAGTTGCATAAGCTGTTCGTCAATGCCATCAGCAGTGGTTTTCTGAGCATCTCTGATGACCTTAGCAATGTTCCGTTGTAGCTGTGCCTGATAGGTTGACTTACCGCCAAGGAGAGTGTTAATGGCTTGAACTACCATATTCTCTAATACCGTTTCATTAACGGTTCTTGCATGGCATTCCTGCCCGGTAGGTTCCAGCCTGCTGAGGTAGCACCAGACGATGGATTTGTAGCCGCGATTGTTCCAGTGAATTCTGCGGAACATTTCACCGCAGTCACCACAGACAACAATCTTTGCAAAGCAGTGGTTGCAGCTGTAACTGCGCTTTTTACCATTTTTGCACTGGTCTTGACCACTCTCCTGCGTACCAGTGTTTATCGCCGTAATTAACAAGCCTTAATAGAGTAAAATGACAAAAGAAATGGATGGCTGATCCGACCTGTATTAAAATTGTCAAAGAAAATATTTAATTAGCACTTGATACAACGCTAGATGAATATTGATTTTATTCGTGGTTTAGCATATAATTATTATTAGATTTTATAAATGACTTTTTATAGTTTAAGAAAGGATTGTGTGGAATATTTATCTATAAAACAAATATCTGAGAAGTGGGGAATATCCATAAGGAGAATTCAAGTTTTATGCTCAGAAGGACGTATCTCAGGAGCGACGAAGATAGGCTTTTACTGGGCGATACCAGCAGATGCAGAAAAGCCAAGCGATGAGCGTGTAAAAAGTGGAAAATACATAAAGGAAAAGTAATATATGGAGCAGATATTAAAAAATGTGTTTTGTATTTGATGGAAAGGAGCTAAGATTCTCATATGTCAAAATTATTTGATTTATCTAACTTTGATAAATATAAAGAAGATAACTGCCTTGAAGAGAAGAAGGCAGAAGGTGGACTACCTATATCATTATGGGAGTCGTATTCTTCATTTGCTAATTCTAATGGCGGAGTAATTATACTTGGTGTTGGAGAGCACCAAGATGGAAGTTGGTAAACAACGGGTTTGAAGAATGTGGACAAGTTAAAGAGAAATTTTTGGAATACAATCCATGATATGGGGAAAGTAAGCATAAATCTTTTATCTGATAAAAACATAGAGTCTTATGAGGTTAACGATGACATGGTTTTGGTCATCAATGTGCCAAGAGCTAAGCGTGAGCAAAAGCCTGTTTACATTAATAATGTCTAGTTCAGGTGATTGGAGTGGCAATTTATTTGATTTCTTCTTTAGAGTAAATAGCAAAATTGCAAAAGACATCAAAAAAACTTTTAAGCTTGAGGGCATTACAAGGGTTGACGATACACCGGTTCATAAGGCTGTTCGAGAGGCTTTGGTTAATTGTTTGGTTAATACAGACTATTTCTTGCCTTGTGGAGTAGTGATTAAAAAGGAAGATGATAAGCTGGTAATGGAGAATCCGGGAAGTATACGTACCGGCAAGAAGCAGATGCTTCGTGGGGGTATTTCGGATCCCAGAAATAAAACATTGATGAAAATGTTCAATATGATTGGTATTGGCGAAAGAGCAGGAAGCGGTATCCCGGATATATACAATGTATGGGAAAATGAAGGATGGGATACACCTGTTGTAGAGGAAAGCTATAATCCTGATAGAACACGTTTATCGCTTGAATTTGCTAAAAAACAAGCGAAGAAAACAAGCAAAGAAAACAAGCGAAGATAATAGACGAAGAAAAACTGAAGATAACTGCAAACTGATTCGCGACTATTTAAGCAAAAATGGATTATCAAAAACAAATGATATAGCCACAGCTATAGGGCTAAGAGCTGCACGAACCAGAGTTCTTTTAAAAGAAATGTCAGATGTTGAGTATGAAGGTACAAATACCAATAGAAAATACCGCTTAGCTGATGAGGACTAAATAAAACCATAATAAAAATCGGACTAAAACTACTCTAATTTCTCAAGTTCAGCAATATAATCCAATCCAAAAACCTCTATTTCATCTAACACTCTTTGGAATTTAGCACCTACATTACTTAAAGAATATTCTACATGAGGAGGAACTTCGGGGAACACTTTTCTGTTTATCAGTTTGTCATGCTCCAGTTGGCGGAGCTGCCTTGTTAAAACCGTTCGTGTAACATCTGGAATAAGTTTTTCAAGCTCATTAGATCTTTTAGTACCTGTACTTAGATGGTACAGTATCACAATTGCCCATTTTCCCTGCAATACTCTTTGCGTGGTGATATATGGGCATTTATCATATATATTCGACATAAAAACCTCCTGAAACATTATAGTATCTGATTAGATACTATGTATTATAAATGTTCGTACTTCTAAAATCAAGACTATAAGATTATAATAATGGCAAAAGAATGTTGTTTATAAATTTTCAAGGAGGATCGTTATGAAAAACGAAGTGATTGAGGTATTTAACGCCTACACAGAAGCATTATCAAAGGGAGATTTTGAAGCTGTATTTGAAACAATATCAGATAATATTGTTTGGCATATGGGTGGAGAGAGTTCGCTTTCTGGTATAATTAAAGGAAAACAGGCATTGGGCGAGCGTTTGGGAGAATTTACAAAGAGAAGCAATGGAACATTTAGAGTTATTACAAATTGGGCTGCAAGTAATGATTGTTTTGTTGCTGCAAGTGTAGTTTCTTTAGCTGAAAGAGGAGAAGAAAAGCTTAATAATCCGGGTATTGATTTGTTTAGAATAGAGAATGGAAAAATCCAGGAAGTGTGGACATTTTCAGAACAGCAAGAATCAGAAGATAAATTTTGGGATGCCAAGTTTTTCTCTAACAAGTAAAATATTTAAATAATCTACCGACCTACAAAAGTTAGACTAAAAAATCTAGCGATTAGAGGTCGGTTTTTTAATTTATCCCCAATTATTCACGAAACATCTTGCGAAATATCGTAATCAAGCCGCAGGTTTGAAATTAGGATATTTCACAAGATGTTTGGTAATATCACCCCATAGTCACAGACCGGAAACATTTTATCTTACTTTACTATGTGAAATAAGAGGTCTGTGACCTATGGCGTGAATAATTGGGGTTTATTATGTTTTATTCTCAACCAGCTAAACTCGAAATAAAAAGGTGTAAATCCGCCTAAATTCTTTGTTGGTTGTTGATTAGGCTGCAACCTTATGATATAACATGGATATCGGAGTGGAAGACTTTTTACTTAATGAGTCAATTGTAGAGTTATAAAGATATTGTTATATGAAAGAAGGTGTCGCAATGGATATGCAGAAATTGAAAAGCCTTATCTACCAAGGCGAAAAAGTGGATATAGAGTGTAAAAAGGCAGAAGGCAATATTCCTAAATCTGTATATGAATCATATTCGGCATTTGCAAATACAAAAGGTGGATATATTATTTTGGGAATACTGGAAGATAAATCAAAATCGTTGTCGGAATAACGTTATATCATTAAAGGAGTTCAGGATCCTGGAGCTCAAAAAGAGGACTTTTGGAATACCATCAATGGAAATAAAGTAAATGTTAATGTTTTAAAAGATGAAGATGTTTTTGTTGTTGAAGAGGGAGATATTAAACTTCTTGTTATTCATGTGCCTAGGGCAGACTTTAATATGCGTCCTGTGTATGTAGGTGAGAATCCATATAAGGGAACTTATAAGAGAAATCATGAAGGTGATTATCATGCAACAGAGCATGAGGTTAGGGGCATGATTCGTGACCAAAATCTGGAGGGTAATGATGGAACTATTCTGGAATACTACATTATGGATGATATTGATAAAGAAACTCTTAGAAAATATCGTCAGATTTTTGAAATTAGAAATGATGGTCATGTATGGAATTCTCTTGATGATAAAGCATTTCTTGAACAACTTGGAGGATACAGTCGTGATCGCAGAACCGGTGTAGAAGGCCTTACAATAGCCGGACTTATGATGTTTGGAACAGGACGTGCGATTAGAGAAAGATTTTCAAATATATTTATGGATTACCGTGAGGAAACAGAAGTTACGATTGATGTACGCTGGAATGATAGAATTACTTATGATGGTACTTGGGAGAATAATTTATTTAATTTCTTTTCTAAGGTAACACCAAAGCTTACAGAAGACTTACCAAAACCATTTAAGCTTGAAGGTATACAGCGAATTGATGAAACTCCGCTTCATAAGGCAGTTAGGGAGGCGTTTGTTAACCTTATAATCCATGCAGATTATTTGATGGATGCCGGTACATTGAAAGTAATTAAGAAGAATAAGTCATTTGAGTTTACTAACCCCGGAATACTTAAATTGCCGGTTGAAGATATTTTCCGTGGGGGTAATTCCAAACCTCGTAATTCACATATGCAGACAATGCTTAGAATGGTTGGTTTTGGTGATAATGCAGGTTCCGGTTTCCCTACAATTGTTGCAGCTTGGGATGCAGAAGGGTGGGTGAAACCGAAGCTGATTGAAGATACCATATTAAATCAGGTTACATTGAAACTTGATATGGTAAAGACAGAAAGTGCTGTTCAAGAAGCTTCGGCAGTGCCGAAGAGCGCCGAAGAAGTGCCGAAGAGTACCGAAGTTGAAAATATGACGGAACAAGAAAAGACAATATTTGAATATGTTCGAGAGCATGAAATGATAACAACTGCTATAGCTTGTAAATTATTGAATATAAAGGAACGAAGGGCTAGGGAAATATTATCAGAGATGTGTAATAAGAATTACTTAAAGAAGAAAGGAGCAACAAGTAATTTGCGATATATTGAAATGTCCTGAGATTTGTTCGTATTTTTGCTAACGCTATGGAATGCCAAAAACGGAAGAAAAGTAATACAGTAATATATTATTATCGTAATGAAGTAGTAAACCTCATGGAAGGAACTAAACATGAACATTTTTGACGAAGTGGACGAGAACCTGTTTCGTCCATTAACAGGAATTAATAAAAGAAAATATGTGGATATTCTTACTTTGATTTGGGAAAGGTGCAAAAGGCAGCCTAATTTTGCCATAGAAAAAAGTACTATTTTCGATATGGCAGAGGAGTATTTTAATGGCTTAGATGAGCAGGTAGAACTGGATATAGAGGAAGAAATAGAGGGCAATATGGCAGATGCCCGCAACATAGCAGGCAGTTTTATCAGAAGGCTTAAAGATACAGGTTGGATTATTGAAAAAGAAGGGGAGTATGAGGAAGAGTTCAAACTTGCAGTCAACTATAAGGTAGTTCCCTTAATCAAATCTTTTCAAGATATCATTAATCCCAAAATTACTACATATAAATCTACTAAAGGAAAGCAAAAGCCATGAACACAAATGAAGAAAATAACAATAAAACCAACATCTCAAATGAAGTCTGTAAGGGCTGTGGCTGGCAGTGCCCGATTGATAAGCTGTCCTGCAACAGAGGCAGGAGATTAAACGGTGTACCTGAGGTCATAGAAAGCACTAAAACTAAAAAAACTCCAATAAATCCAAGGACTGAAAGATTTCTGCGCAGATTAAACAGACGTGATAATCAGGCTTTAGCCAATGAAAATAGCTGATAAACAAATCAATAATTTTATAAAAAGAGCTGTGCAGCTTTTGAGGCTACACAGCTCAAGTTTTACTGTATATCGGGACTTCGGCTTATTATTTAGCCTTTTTCAAAGCTTCGTACATAACGGCAAACCTCTTTAATGACTTTGTAGTAAAGGTTATTCTGCCGGTTTTGTTATTGTATGAAGAACCCTTTACACGAACAATTTTACCATTATTATTTACATAAGCAACATAGAGACCGTTTGCATTTTCTTTGGAATCTTTCTTGTATACGAGACTTATCTTAAGATTTCCTTTAAGTGTTGTAACCTTCTTGTTGTCTGCTTTTAAGATGATATCATATACCGGTCTGCTTCCTACAGCTTTTTGAACAAGTTTATTAAGCTTATTTGCAGGTGTTAGGGAAAGGGTAACATCACCTTTTTTGGAAAGAGGTTCAAAGGCCTTTTTATCAAGCTCAAACTTAGCAACAGAAGTCGCCAAAGCTATATTTTTTTCTTTATTATCTAAAGCACTTTTCAGCTCATCTTTGCTTACCGCAACTGTAGTAGTATTATCGTCTGTACTAATATCTGCTAAAGGAACAACAGTTGAATAGAATTTCTCTACAGATATTGCACGTTCAGGCATCGCATCCTGAATACCTTCAACGCTTACAAAGTAATATCTTGCCCAATCTTTAGTAAGACGTTGAACACCCGAAAGACCTGCTCCCGGATACCATAATGGATGTTCCGCAGGACTTTCATCTGAGAATTTCCAATCCGCTCCTACCTGTATGCCTAATTTCGCATTAGGATCAGATTTTTCGGAAATACGAGCTTCAACTGAAATCAATACTGCGCGGATGCTTTCAGGACTTGGAACACTTAGAATCTGCTTAGAGCCCCAATGTGCAACCTTATCTTCTTTTGGCTGCATTTTTACAGAGGTACCAAAGCCGTATACTTTCTCGCGTTTGGCCGGTTTTATCCAACCGTACATGTTTCCTTCAAAATAATCAATCCAGTCAACAGCTACAGGATCGTTGATAAGGTTTTCCCAGGTTGTTTCATTTTCACGCAATACAAAAGCCTGCATATTTCGTACATCAAACCAGGCATTCTTGGCCTTATTGTCCTGCATTTCCATGACAACACCCCAAGGATCCATACGGTCTAAGTATTTTCCCCGCTGGCTGTCAAAGAGTTCTTTGGCCTGTTCATCTGTCATTCCATCGCGCTTATAGCCTAAATAGTACCAGTCAGCAGGCGGATCGTAAGATGCTCTGCCGCCTAATACTACTGAGCCTCCGTTAAATTGTCCGGGGCCGCCGTTTGGACCGCGCTCCTGATCTTTTACTACATTTTCTTTTGACCAAACCCATACATTACCTTGATTTTTTCCCATTTGCTCAATGGCACGCTTTTTTTCTGCCTTAGACATTTGGGCAGTTGTCGATGTATTGTCTGCAAGCGAAGATCCGAGTGGAACGGCATCATTAGCAGTCTTAAAAATATTGAGACTTTTTGACATTTCACCTGCTGAAGCATTTGTCGGAAAGATTGCAGATGTTAATAAAGCAGTGGATAATAATAGTCCCAAAGTGCTTTTTTTCATACTACCTGTTCTTCTTTTCAATAGAATAACACCCCTTTCTGTTAGTTTGTACCCAAGATATTAAGTTTGTTTTTGACATTACATAATTACCATGATAATTTTTGACCATTATAATGTTCATGATTAATATTGTCAATAATAATGATAAAATATCTAAAATGTTTGTTGAAAATTACTATTTAAATTAGGATTGTACGTTTTTAAACGTAAACATTTACGTTATTTTCAATAAAAAATCTGATTAAATCAATGAGATAAAAGTAGAATAATGCCATTTTTGTAGATAATTACTGTTGAAAAATATGAGATAGATTAATATACTAAAATTATGTGAAAGTACCGGCAACAGTTATGTCTGTTAACATTAAAAATATTGAGATAGGGGGATGATTATGGGATGTAATGCTATTAAATTAGCAGAGTATTTAATGCAAAAATATCCTCTGGCTGACAGCTATCCCTACAAAAGCTGGAGTTATCCGCAAGGCTTTTACCTTTGGGCAATTATCAGGTTGTTTGAAAAAACCGGAGACGAAAGGTATTATGAGTATGTGCTTGCTTACGGGAATACCCACGTAGAAGAGGACGGAACAATTACTAAGTTTGTTGGAGATTGTCTTGATGATATTATGCCGGCATCAATCCTTATATGGCTATATACAAGAACAAAGGAAGAAAAATTTAAGCTTGCTGTAGAAAAGGTGCGAAAATCCCTGGACTTATATCCAAGAAATTCTTCGGGAGGATGGTTGCATGGCAAGCATCTTCAGGGAGAAATGTGGGCAGACGGTTTGTTTATGGAACTAATGTTTTTGGTAAGATATGGGAAATATATCGGAGATGAAGAAGGCAGCTATAAAGAGGCGATAAAACAATTAAGATTGTTTTTTGAAAAGGCAGGAAAAGATAAAACAGGCTTTGTTTACCATGCCTATAGTGAAAATCCGGGAACAAGATGGGCAAGTCCGTTAAACGGTTGCTCACCTGAGGTCTGGAGTGAAGGATTGGGCTGGTATGGTATGGCTTTGGTAGAAACTCTTGGAATAATCCCTGACAGCTTTGAAGGACGACAGGAGATTGAAAATCAACTGCTTTTACTTTGTGAGGATCTTTTAAAAACTCAGGACTGGAACTGTGGATTATGGTATCAAGTAGTTGATAAACAGGGTTTTCCAAGGAATTTCCACGACACCTCAGGGAGTGCAATGTTTGTATATATCCTAAAAAAAGCATACGATCTTTCTCTTATAGAGAATGAATACGCCAAGGAGGTTATAGAGAAAGGCTATCGTGCAATTCTTTCAAAATGTTTTGCAGGACTTGATGGCGGATACAATATAATAGATGCCTGTGACGGTGTGTGTGTGCAGAATAACTATGATCAATATGTGGATTATACAAGATGTGTAAACGCTAAAGAGGCGGTTGCGGCTGTCCTGTGGGCATTAGTGGCATTGGAAGAGGGCACGGATACAGTGTGAGTAAGCAGCCGTTTTTTTATAAAAATGTGCGGATTACGAATATTTTCAGTACAGACAAAGAAATCGGAGTTTAGTTTTTTATAGGAGGTAAATATGTATCAGGCAAAGGAATCAAGATATGAGAATATGCAGTATAATCGTTCGGGAGACAGCGGACTTAAGCTCCCGGCAGTATCGCTGGGATTGTGGCATAATTTCGGGGACACTTCATCATACTCCAATATGGAAGAAATATGTTTTGCGGCATTTGATAACGGAATAACACATTTTGACTTAGCCAATAACTATGGCCCCAAAGCCGGTGCGGCGGAGATAAATTTTGGGAAAATTCTTAAAGAACATTTCAGTGCATATCGTGATGAGCTTATTATAAGCACAAAAGCAGGCTATGATATGTGGCCGGGACCTTACGGGGATTTTGGCAGCAGAAAGTATTTAATTGCATCTTTAGATCAGAGCCTTAAGCGTATGGGGCTTGATTATGTTGATATTTTCTATCATCACAGACCGGATCCGGATACCCCGCTTGAGGAGACTATGGAGGCACTTGCACAGATAGTAAAGAGCGGAAAGGCTCTCTATGTCGGACTTTCAAGCTATGATGGAAAAAGAATGGCTGAGGCTTCCGCTATTCTTAAAGAACGCCATGTTCCGTTTATTATAAACCAGAACAGATACAATCTCTTTGACAGAACAATCGAAAGAAACGGACTTAAAGATACTGCCGGTGAACTGGGAAAAGGAATAATTTGTTATTGTCCGCTTGAACAGGGTGTACTTACTGACCGCTATCTAAACGGAATACCTGAGGACAGCCGTGTAAGGACTGATGGAAGATTCTTAAAGGAGGGTGATGTAGAGTATTATATCTCCAAGGCAAGGGAGTTAAAGATAATTGCAGATAGGAGGGGGCAGAGTCTTGCGGAAATGGCATTGGCTTGGCTGTTAAAGGATCCAAGGATAACGTCTGTACTTGTAGGTGCGTCAAGAGCTGAGCAGTTGCTCACCAATATTCGTGCAATAAACAGTGCTGCTTTCTCTGAGGAAGAGCTTAAGGAAATAGATAAGATTACAACAGAAAATTGGTAAAATCTAAAGAACAGGGGATTTGTGTTAAGTACAGTCCCCTGTAATCATATAGTTAAAAGGGGTGTGCAAATGGAAATAAAATATTCGTTAAATGGACCGGCTGACAGAGCAATGCATTTTGCCGAAAATAAACAGCTTTTAGATGCCGGATTATGGAGATGTTTTGTTAACCAGTTTAAAGGTGAAACAGACAAAAATGACAGAGGCTGGAGAGGAGAATTCTGGGGTAAGATGATGCGTGGGGCATCGCTTGTCTACGGATATACCGGAAATGAAGAACTATATAATATTCTTGAAGACACTGTAAGGGATATGATTTCTGTCACAGCATCAAATGGCCGTATAAGCAGTTATTCTGTGGAAACTGAATTTAACGGCTGGGATATGTGGTGCAGAAAATATGTGATTTTAGGCATGGAGTACTTTCTGGAGATATGTAAGGATGAAGCTCTTAAGATAAAAATTATTGATTGTATCAAAAAACAGGCAGATTATATCATGGCCTTTATCGGCGATGAGGAAGGAAAAACTCCGATAGTATTTGCTTCGGGTTGTTGGAGGGGGCTAAACTCCAGTTCAATATTGGAGCCTATTGTACGGTTATATAAATTGACGGAAGAAAAAAAATATCTGGATTTTGCCGAACATATAGTAGGTCATGGAGGAACTTCAATTGCCGATATCTTTGAGCTTGCCTGGGAAAACAGCACTATGCCATATCAATTTCCGGTTACAAAAGCATATGAAATGACTTCATGTTTTGAAGGACTTTTAGAGTATGCTGAGGTAACAGGTAATGAAAAATGGAAACAGGCTGTAATAAATTATGCGTATAAAGTTATTGAGACAGATTTTACCGTTATAGGAAGCGCAGGATGCACACATGAGCTATTTGACCATTCTACGGTGAGACAGGCAAATACCACTAACGGTTTTATTATGCAGGAGACCTGTGTAACTGTTACACTTATGAAGTTTTTCGGAAGAATATTAAAATTAACCGGAGACAGCAGATTTGCGGATGCAATTGAGCGTTCTTTTTATAATGCTTATCTTGGAGCAGAAAATCCGAATGGCTTTATGGATGACAGAGCGGAGGGAATGCAGGGAATTATTAAAAAAGGATTTCCGTACGACAGTTATGCACCGTTAACCAGAGGAAGAAGAGGCAGACAGGCCGGCGGATTTATGATTCTTGAAGGAGGAAATACCTATGGTTGTTGTGCAAGTATTGCTTCTGCGGGAATCGGTACCATACCTAAAATAATGTTTATTAAGTCAGATGACGGATTCAGTCTGAATTTTTATGAAAACGGAAGAATTGAGACAAAAAATTCTTCGGGTTCAAAGTTTAGTATTAATATAGAAACAAAATATCCGGTTGAAGGGGATGTAAAGATTAGGGTAGAAGAAAATGAAGCGGACGAATTTACTGTAAATTTCCGTATACCTGCCTGGAGCAGGGTTACAACTGCAAGGCTTAACGGTGAAGAAATACGAGATGAGGCGTTGAACGAAAAGCCTGTGATTTCTGCTTCTGACCTCACAAAAGGAAGCGGATATTTGAGAATTAAAAGAAAATGGAAAAAAGGTGATGAGATTTTACTTACGTTTGATATGCGCACCTTTGCATTATATCCGATTGCATATGGTGAAGATATGCTTATCAACAATATGCTTTTTGAATATGACTATCTTGTTCCTACACATGATATCGAAGATAAGTTAGCAAAGAGACATATTGCGCTGGAGCGAGGTCCTCTCATGCTGGCAACGGAAGAATTGCCTGAATCAAATGGCTGTAAAGAAATAGATCTCGAAACTAAAGAGAAGTTATTAGTAAATGTTCTTACAGAAAAAGAAGATGCAGATTCAATTCTTGAAGCTGAGGTAAAAACATCGACAGGAAATTTACATTTGAAGGACTATGCTTCGGCGGGAAAAGATAAGAAGAAAGAAATAGCCGTATGGCTGTTAACAAAGTAATTTATCTGAAATTTGTTTATCAAAGCTGTCACATTTTATGTATCATGTGGCAGCTTTATTGTATTTTTGAGAATTTGATCAGTGTAAGTAGAAAATTACCCTAATCATAGATTCTTACCATTGAAATAGTGCTTTGCGTCAAATATACTAAAAGTGTAAGCTTGATATATGAGATATAAAGCAAGTTATACAAAAGAAAGTTTGAGAAGGGAGTAGTTTTATGGCCAGAAATAAAAAAACTGCCAAAAAGGGGTTTAAAAAATTAAATCTTACACTATACCTGATGATACTTCCGGCGGTTATCTACTATCTGATTTTCGCTTACCTTCCTATGGGAGGTACCATACTGGCGTTCAAGCAGTTTAACTACGCAGATGGAATTATTGCATCCCCATGGTCGGGATTCAAAAATTTTGAATTTCTGTTCAGCGGAGGTAAGATTTTCAAGGTTGCCTTTAATACAATAGCGTATAATGCTGTGTTTATAGTGGTAAACCTTATTTTACAGGTAGGTGTTGCCATTTTACTTACAGAGATAAAATCTAAGTTTTTTAAAAAAGCTTCGCAGTCGGTTATATTTTTACCATATTTTATTTCCTGGGTAATTGTGGGGGGATTCCTTTATAACCTGTTTAATTATGAATACGGCTCATTAAATACTATGCTTAAGGCAGTCGGTGCTACTCCGGTAGATATGTATAATGATGTGGGAATATGGAAATATGTACTTGTAATTGCTAATGCCTGGAAATGGGTAGGTTATGGTTCCGTTATCTATCTTGCGGCTATTACGGGCTTAGACAGTGAGATGTATGAAGCCGCCGCTATAGACGGTGCAGGAAGGATGCGTAAGATATTTTCAATAACACTTCCGCTCATAACACCTCAGATTATAATAATGACTTTACTTAATGTGGGCAGGATATTCAGGGGCGACTTTGATATGTTCTATCAGGTTACGGCAAACAATCCGCTCTTATATGACAGCACAGACGTAATTGATACCTATGTAGTCAGGTCTCTTTTACAGATTCAGGATGTAGGAATGACATCTGCGGCCGGTCTGATACAGTCATTAATCAGTTTGGTAATTCTTCTGGGAGTAAACAGTCTGGTGAAGAGATTCCAGAAAGATTACGCATTATTCTGAGAAAGGGGAGTAAACATCAATGCCAATTAAAAAAATATCAAAAGCAGATGTAGGATTTGGGATATTTGCATATTCGATACTTATATTTTTGTCGCTTTGCTGCCTCATTCCTTTCCTGTTCATCATATCAGGTGCGTTCTCGTCGGAGCAATCGATTTTAGAACATGGTTTTTCATTAATTCCGATTGAGTATTCACTTGAAGCATTTAGGGCTGTATTTGCGGTTCCGGAGAATATTTTCAATGCTTACGGAGTCACGATTTTTATTACAATAGTCGGAACAGTAGTAGGTATATTTTTCTCTTCAATGGCGGCCTATGTACTACAGAGAAAAGAATTCAGACCAAGGACATTTTTCTCATTCTTCTTTTACTTTACTACCATTTTTAACGGAGGAATCGTTCCTTGGTACATACTGATGATTAGATATTTTAACATGAAGAATAATATTATGGCTCTCATCCTGCCAAATCTTTTCAACGTGTTTTATATCATTATCATAAGAAGCTTTATAAGCAACAGTATTCCTGACTCAATTACAGAGTCGGCTAAGATAGACGGAGCAGGAGAATTTCATATCTTTGTTAAAATGATTCTTCCGCTTTCAAAACCGATTTTAGCTACAATGGGACTGTTTACAGCTCTTAACTACTGGAATGACTGGTTCAATGCTATGTTGTTTGTAGATGCACAGAAACTGATTCCGTTGCAGTATTATCTGTATAGAATGCTGTCACAGATATCAATGCTTAGGAATCTGATTGCAAAGGTGCCGCAACTGGCAGCTGTAACCCCACCGGAAGAATCGTTTAAGATGGCGATGACACTGGTAACAATTGGACCGATCTTATTACTGTATCCGTTTGTACAGAGATTTTTTGTAAGCGGAATTATGATCGGAGCAGTAAAAGGTTAAAATAAAAGGAGGAGCATTATGAGAAAGTTAAGAAAATGGTTGGCTGCAGGATTATCAATGACTATGGCATTAGCCTTAGTTGCCTGCGGAGGCGGAACAAAAAATGAAACTAAAAGCAGTGCAGGCGGAAGCACAGTCAAGCAGGCTTCGGTTCAGTCTAAGACATCAAGTGCGGGAACAGAAAGTAAGGCAAGTACACTTGAACCTGTTACACTTAAAATGTATTTCTTAGGAGAGCCACAGTCTGATAATGATATGGTTTTTGAAGAAATCAACAAATTATTGACAGAAAAAATCAATGCTAAAATTGAGCCTCATTATTTATCTTGGGGAGATTATCAACAGAGATATCCGCTCTTATTCTCCTCGGGTGAAGACTTTGATATGATTTATACAGCGGCTTGGGCTTTCTATGCAGAGACAGCATCAAAGGGTGGTTTCTATGAGATAACACCTGAAATGGTAGAAAAGTATTGTCCTCTTGCAAAAGCTGCTTTACCTGAAGCAGCTTGGAAGAATACTCAGGTTGCGGGAAAGAACTATATGATACCTCAGAACAATTACTGGGCAAATCATTATGGTGCGTTTGTGCGCGGCGACCTTCGTAAAAAATATGGCATGGAACCTCTTAAGACAGTTGAAGATATAGAGAAGTTCATGCAGAAGGTTAAAGAGAATGAGTCCGGAATGATTCCTCTCGATGTTTCCAGTAATAATGCTGAAATTATCATGCGTGCGCTTGTAATGTATCCTCAGGGACGTTACTATCTTTCACATACACTGAGCTATGATTACACCAATTCTGATAAACTTGATCTTGTACCTTTTTATGACCTTCCGGGATTTGAAGAGCATATTAAACGTATGAAAGACTGGAATCAGAAGGGGTATATTTCAAAGAGTGACCTGACCTCATCTAATACAAATCGTTTTGATGCAGGTAAGAGTGCGGTTAAGTTTGGAAATATCGGTGATGCAAATACAGCTTGGCAGAATGCTAAACAGAACCATCCTGACTGGGAAGTGGAATATATTAATCTTCTTGAAAATAAGCCACTTGGCTCGGCAGGCTTTACCGGCAACGGTGTTGGATTTAATGCAAGAAGCAAGAATATAGAAAGAGCGTTAATGGCAACCGATCTTCTTAACTATGATAAGGATCTTAACTTCCTCATTAATAATGGTATACCGGGAGTACACAGCAAGCTTCTTGGCACTGTTTCAATTGACGGACATGATTTCCAGCAGGTAGAAGTCCTTAAACCTGATGCTTATGGCGGAATCAGTACCTGGTGCTTTGCAAATGCGCCAAGTCTTCCTATAGATTCTTTCCCTAACTATGGTGAAATTCAGGCATCATATTACTTCAAGCAGCTTGTGTTCAATCCTGTAGACGGAATGTCATTTGTACTCGATTCTGTAAATACAGAGCAGGCAAATGTATATAATGTAAGAACAGAGTATACACCTATTTTGTACTTAGGTTTTGCAGAAGACCCTATGGCAACCCTGAAAGAATTTAAGGAGAAACTTAAAGCGGCAGGCGAGGAGAAGTTTAATCAGGAAATTACCAGGCAGGCGCAGGAAGTTTTTGATGCGGCTAAAAAATAAGTCTGTTTTATATTGAAGATATTAAATGATTTGGGTGTCAAAAGTATTTGACACCCATTGATACAGGATTGCTACAGCTTCGCTTCTTGCAATCCTTGCAAAAATATTCGTAATCCGCTCATTTTTTTGCAAAAAATGGCTACTTACTCATATTTTTTGCGTGTTAAAAGATAATAAATTCTTTTGCAAGCAAGCTTGCACAGAATTTTTATACTTTTGACACTTATATCATTAAATAACTAAAAGGGGGTTCTGATGAGCAGAGGAATTATTCCACAGTATATAAAAAGAACAGGTGTCGCTAAACATATAAATGAACAAACTAAAATACAGACAGATATTCCGGTTATAAAGGAAATATTGAAGGAAAAGCTTAAGAGTGGCGGACAGGATGAAGGCTATAAGGCTATTTGCTTTCACAAGGAAATACCGGATGCTGTAAGTAATCGTGTAAGCAGTGAGTTTAATGTTCCAAGGCCGGAACACAGTGAATGCCATATTATTGAAGCTAAGGGAGATGAAATACATGTCTATGCTTTAAGCGAAAGAGGTTTATTTTATGGTGCAATATCTGTCATCCATCTGCTGGAAAAAGGCTGTATTGATGAGTTGATTGCTTATGACTACCCTGTGTGTGACGAAAGAGGCATGAAAGTATTTCTTCCTGCATCAAAAGATATAGAGTTTTTCAAAAAATTCGTTGATATGATATGTTATTTTAAGTTTAACAGTATCATGATAGAAATCGGTGGTGCAATGGAATACAAGAGGCATCCCGAAATTAACGAAGGCTGGATTAAGTATTGTGACGAAATGAGCGAATACTCCGGGAAAACAACCAAGATACAGGATTATACCTATCCTTGGTACAAGAATGCCATACATATGGAAAACGGAGGAGGTAATTTCCTAACCCAGAAAGAGGTCAAAGAACTGGCTGATTATTGTAGGGGAAGAATGCTGGAAGTTATTCCGGAAGTACCTTCGCTCGGTCATTGCGATTATCTTATGATGGGGCATATGGATATAGCGGAAAGACCGGAAGATCCGTATGCAGATACCTATTGCCCTTCAAACCCTGCATCATATGAACTTTTATTTGATGTACTTGATGAAGTTATAGAGGTGTTTAATCCTGAAGTTATAAATATAGGACATGATGAGTATTATACTATAGGAGTTTGTGAAAAGTGCCGGGGAAAGAGCGGAGCAGATATATTTGCGGGTGACGTAAATAAGATATATGATTATCTGAAATCAAAGGGTGTAAAAACCATGCTTTGGGGTGATAAGCTTCTGAAGAATGCTGTGGTGCCGGATGCAGGTCCGTTTGGCGGAGCGGAGATACAGATGTATATGCCTCAGTTCCATAGGAAAGACGGTAAAAAAATAGGAATTATGCCTGCTACACATCAGGCTATTGATATGGTGCCTGAAGATCTTCTGATTCTGCACTGGAACTGGAATCTCGGGGAATATCTTGAAGATGAATTTTTGGATAAAAACTTCAATATTCGTTATGGTAACTTTGAGGGTTATTTCTTCTCAAACTGGAAAGAACATATTGAAAAAAGTGGACGTCATGGAGCTTTCATATCAAATTGGAGTTCATTAAATGAGGTGATTTTACAGAGAAATACAATATTCTTCGGTATTTCCTATGCTTATGAGATGTTCTGGAATCATAATTATGAAGATGGCGACTATGAAGCAATCAGGGATAAAACATTTGAGTATTTGTATCATTATAAATATACAGATGCAGAAGGACTGGAAATTAAAGAGAGCCATGACGGACATCCGGCTTACGTTGAATTGATTCACACTACCGATTATCACGTTAAATTTAAGTTTTTTGTAGATGGAGTGTTTCCTGAAAAAGAAGTATATGAAATCGGTGAGTTAGTATTTGATTATGAAGATGGTTCAACAGAGAAAGTGCCTTTGACTTACGGATATAATATAGGTAATAAAAACGTGAACTGGGCACGTACCAAGGATGGAGATCCGGGATATAATCACGGATTTAAACTTGAAGATCATCTTCTTGAAATGTCTCTTACCACCTTGCCTATAAGAAAGGGTGAAGAGACAGTGTATAAGTGTCTTATTGCAAACCCACGACCTGAAAAGGTACTTAAGGAATTCAGGACAGAAGTTTATTCGGACAAGAATTGTAAGGTGTTTACTGAATCAGTACACTATCTGTCCTAAGGAGATATTTTGTGCTAAAGGATAAAGAATTTTTAAGGAAATTTATTAGACTGACCCTGCCTTTTTCACTCCAGCTTTTAATATCATCTACGGTTAATTTAATTGATGTAATGATGATAGGTAAGCTGGGTGATGCCAATATAGCTGCGGCAGGGGCGGCTAATCAGATATTTTTTCTGCTGACTATAATACAGTTTGGTATAAGTTCGGGAGCATCGGTATTCATTGCCCAGTATTGGGGGGCAGGAGAAACAAAAAACATAAAAAAGGTGCTTGGTCTAATCTATGTATTAAGCGGAGGAGTATCATCACTTTTTACCTGCTTGGGTTTGTTTTTACCTGAGCAGGTTATACGTTTTTATATTCACGATACTGATGCTGTAAAATATGGAACAGGTTATCTGTTTGTAGTCAGCATAAGCTATGTTATCACAGCAATAAGTACTTCCCTTGCAACAGTGTGCAGATGTACAGGCAATGTGGGGCTTCCCACGGTTGCGGGTTTTGTTTCTATGGCAGCCAATGTTATCGGGAATGCCATACTTATTTTTGGCTTATGGGGAGCTCCTGCATTGGGACTTACAGGTGCGGCAATAGCTACGGTACTTGCAAGGCTTATAGAAATGCTTATAATTTTAATTGCGGTTTATAGGAAAAATATGATTGGTGCTGCAGGATTTTCAGAGCTTACCGGATGGAAACGGGGCTTTGTAAAAGAGTATTTTAATAAGGTGGCACCGGTATTATTTAATGAAATAGCATGGTCTGTCGGGACTTCTCTCTATATGGTAGCCTTTGGATTGATGGGAACTTCTACTGTGGCGGCAGTACAGATTGCCTCGGCTGTTGCACAAATCCTCTTTGTTTTTGTCAGAGGAGCAGGTAACGCTACTGCGGTAATGCTCGGAAATACAATAGGAGAGGGTAGGGAAGAAGACGCAAAAAGAGACAGCAGGCGTTTTCTGGTTTTACTTCCCATGCTTGCGGCAGTTGTAGGTGTAATTCTCATTATATGCAGACCTCTGCTGTTATCTATATATGAAGTGAGTCCGGAAACGATGGACAGCGTTAATCTGCTTTTATTTTTACACGCCTTTTTATTTGTGCCAAAGGCCTTCAGCGTAGTTATGGTTGTAGGTATTTTAAGGAGCGGTGGCGACACGACTTTTGCCTGCTTTTTAGATATACTCCCGGTATGGCTGTTTAGCGTGCCGTTTGGCTTCATAGGGGTAAAGCTGGGGCTTCCGCTGTGGATTGTATTTTTGATTGTAAATGCTGAGGATATGATAAAACCTATATGGGGAATTCCTCGAGTTTTGTCAGATAAATGGCTGCATAATCTGACATAAAACATCCAAATTTTATTTAAGAAAGGATATAAAATGGAACAGAGCAAATTAAAAGAGCTGCTTGGTTCAATGAGCAGAAAAGAAAAGATAGGACAGTTATTTCAGATTATGGGGCATATGTTGTCAAGTGATGCAGTATTAACCGGACCTTTGAAAGATCTCGGGCTGTCAGATGAGGATATAGCCCTGGCCGGAACAGTTTTGGGACTTGGCAGCAGTGGCGGAGCACAGTTAAAAGAAATTCAGGAAAAATACATGGAGAAACATCCTCATCATATTCCGCTGATATTTATGGTTGATGTTATCCATGGCTATAAAACCATTTATCCTATGCCTTTGGCAATGGGAGCAACATTTTCACCTGAACTGCTTAAGGAATGCAGTAAAATGGCGGCAAGAGAGGCGGCAGCTGCAGGATTGCATGTTACATTTTCCCCTATGGTTGACCTGGTCAGAGATGCAAGATGGGGAAGAGTTGTAGAATCTACCGGTGAGGATGTTTATCTGAATAAAGTGATGGCTGAAAGCATAGTTCATGGTTATCAGGGAGAAGATCTTAAGGCAGAGGATACACTTGCAGCCTGCGTTAAACATTTTGCGGGTTATGGCGGTGTTGAAGCAGGCAGAGATTACAATACGGTAGAGCTTTCGGAACATACCTTACAGGAATATTATCTTCCGGCTTACAAAGCCGCCATTGATGCAGGAGCGGCAATGGTAATGACATCATTTAATACAATAGACGGTATCCCTGCTACAGTAAATAAAAGGCTTATGAGGGACATTTTAAGAGAGAAGATGGGATTTGACGGAGTTCTCATATCGGATTTTGCCGCTATCAGGGAGACTGTTATGCACGGAGTATGTGCTGACCGCAAGGAGTCTGCTGAGATGTCACTAAAAGCAGGTTGTGATATTGATATGATGGCGGGCGATTATTCAAGACATTTGGATGAGCTTATAGAAGAAGGAAGGATCAGCGAAGAACTGCTTGATGAAAGTGTTATGAGAATCCTGCAGCTGAAAAATGAGCTGGGTCTGTTTGAGAATCCGTATAAAGGATTAGATTTAGTCAAGGAAAAGGAGTTATGCCTCTGTAATTCGCATAAAGAACTCGCTAAAAAAGCTGCCCGTGAGTCGTTTGTTTTGCTTAAAAATGAAGGAAATCTTCCTATTAAAAAAGGAAAGAAAATTGCCTGCATAGGACCTTATACAAATCGCAAAAAACTTTTAAGCTCTTGGGCAATAATGGGTGAAGAAGGTCCTGTAGAGACTGTAAAAGAAGTCAGCAAGAAACTTGAAGGTTATGAACTTTCATTCTGTGAAGGCTGTCAGATACTTCCTGAAGGAACAAAGATGCCGGGCTTTGTACAGTTGGAGGAGATAGATTATAATGTAGATAAAACACTGGCTATGGAGGAAGAAGCCCTTGCTGCGGCTAAAGAGTCTGACGAAGTTTTACTGTTTATGGGAGAACATTTCTTACAGAGCGGTGAGGCTGCAAGCAGGACAGATATTACAATTCCGAAAAATCAGATGAAACTTCTTGAGAAAATTTGTGCAGTAAATGAAAATGTAAACCTTGTGTTGTTTACCGGAAGACCTCTTGCACTAACTGATATTTGTGACAAGGTAAAATCAATTCTTGTAGTATGGATGCCGGGAACTATGGGAGCAGCTGCAATCTGGGATGTGCTTACCGGAGAGTATTCGCCTTCAGGTAAATTGCCTATGAGTTTCCCATATAATGTAGGGCAGGTTCCTATTCATTATGATATACTACAGACAGGACGTCCGCTTACTCCGGAAGATGCAGGAGAACGCTTCGTATCAAAGTATCTGGATGCTCCAAATGAGGCATTATATCCTTTTGGATATGGTCTTACATATACAGATTTCAGTATTTCACCTGTTAGCTTGTCCTCTGATAAACTGAGTGAAGAAGGAGAAATTCTGGCTGAAGTTGTGGTGAAAAACTTAGGCAGTGTAAAGGGAACGGAGACAGTTCAGCTTTATATTCATGATATAGCAGCCAGTGTAGCCAGACCAATCAAACAGCTTAAGGACTTTAAAAAGGTTACCTTGGAAGCGGGAGAAGAAGGTAAGATTACTTTCAGAATAACAGAACCTATGCTACGCTTTGTAAGAGAGGACTATACGGTAGGCAGCGAAAAAGGACATTTTAATTTATTTATTGGCAACAGTAGTGCTACAGAAAATAAGATTTCATTTGAACTTATATAAGGGGATATTTCACGGGGCTGCTTTTAAGTCCCGTGATTTTCGAACATTCGGGTAAACCGGAAGGGGGGAGCAGGTATGCGGCTTTTGATTGTAGATGATGAGAAAATTACGAGAAATGTATTGTTAAATTATATTCCATGGTCAGAAATAGGAATAACTAAGATTGAAGCAGCAGGTGATGGAAGAGAAGCTCTTGAGATAGCCAAAAGTTTTAAACCGCATATAGTGCTGAGTGATATTCGAATGCCTAAAATGAATGGTTTAGAGCTTGCCAGAAATTTAAAATCAGAGCAGGAGGATTGCAGATTTATTTTTTTAAGTGCGTACTCTGACAGGGAATATCTAAAGGAAGCGATACAGTTAAGAGCAGTCAGTTATGTTGAGAAACCCATAAAACCTGATGAGGTCAAAGAGGCGGTTAAATCTGCGGTAAATGAAATTAAGAAACAGCATAGGTTGGAAAGTAAAAATTATTATATAGAGCAGAAAAAGATATGCACAGAAATTTTGGGAGGAGAAAGACTTACGGCAGATACAACGGAATATCCGTTTTTGCTTGCAACTGAATATATTGCATCAGAACTGAGACTTTATCCGCAAGACCCTTCCGCGGATGTGGAATATGACGAGAACAGTTTATCTTCACTTTTGGAAGAAATTCTTGCTTCATTAATAAAGATTCGGCTACCTGAAGTGTACGAATCGAATGAAATTCTACTCAGAAAATATTGTCTGTTCACAGTAAAAGACCTAAATCATATTGTTATATTATTCAATATGGATAAGGATTTACAGAAAGAAAAGATTTATCATATTACTGAAAAGCTGAGGATGGAACTATTGCAAAAATTACCGCAGTTACGTAGGGTTTTTGCAGGGATGGGAAGGCCTGCAAGAGATATTTTGGGGCTAAAGGATTCGGCCGTACAGGCTAAGGCGGCAAGGAGAAAATGTTTCCTGGGCGGTGTGATTTATGATGCCAAACTACCTGAAACGGGACGGTATAATTTTTCGGGAAATCTGCCCAAGGAAATTTTAAATTTGTGGAAATACGCAGATTATAATGAATTGGAGAAATCATTAAAAACACTTTATAATGAGATCTCACAGTTTTCGGAAACCTCGGTAGACAGTGTCCGCGGTTATTACTTAACACTTTTGCTTACCTTGACACAAAGAGCAAAAAGTCAGGACAGCATTGACTTTGCGGATATTAGTGCGGCATCTTTATCTGCAATCGGTGAGGCTTGCTGTTTGGAAGAAATGAGTGAGTGTTTGAAGGATGCAGCAAAATTTTATTTTAACAGTAAAGACAGTAAATCACAATATTCTCAAATTGCTGATAAGGTTACAAAGTACATTATTGATAATTATTCGGATGAGAGATTGAGTATTTCGCAGATTGCAGGTAAAATATACCTATCGCCGAATTACTTGTCATTATTATTTAAGAAAGATACAGGTAAAACCATAAACCAGTTTATAACTGAGGTAAGAATAGAGAAGGCAAAAGCATTATTAAGAAAGGATAGAACTCCTTTAACTTCAATTGCTGAGAAGATAGGGTATCATGATGCTAATTATTTTTCAAAGGCATTTAAGAAAGAAACGGGAATGACGCCAAAAGCATTTAGGGAAAGTATGTAGCTGGAGGCTGGAAAGGTGAGAAGGATGAATTCCATTAGAAGAAAGTGGACGGGGCTGTTGGCTCATACGGCTTTGAGCACTAAAATTAATCTGGTTTTTGTATTCTTTCTGGTACTTCCCCTCTTGCTTTTTACGGCAGTTTCATATTTTCTGACGAATCAGCTTATTATAACACAGACAACAAATACAATGTCATATACTTATAACGAAGCAATATCAATGCTTGACAGATATTTTGATTCAATGGAAGCCGCTATGAGAAATATTCTGTCCAATGAAGAAGTTTATAAGGTAGCGGTAGGAAGTGTTGAGGGGGATACTGTATTCAGGCAAAAAGCCTATTACAACTCATTTATAAAAAGAATAGGGTATATACGTCAGTCATCACCCATTGATGGTATAAGGCTGTATGTAAAAAGTGACAGACCATATATAATAAATGATGAGGAAATTTTTTCATTGAACGCTGTCGAAAACTCTGATTGGTACAAAAATTTAAGAACTGAAAAGAATAGCAGACATTGGATAATTCCCAATTATATAAAAGAACCGGATGGAGAGGGCTCAAGATTTTTTTCTTATTTGGGAGTTATTTACAGACCGGATGCTTTAAGTGAACCTTTGGCTGTGTTAAGAATTGATATAGATAAAGAAAAAATTGAGGAACTTTTGCAAAGAATTAAATTTAATTCAGAAACATCGGTATTATTAACAGGTGGAGAAAATATTGTTTACGGCTTCAGTGGAAATGGAGAAAAAATCTCGGTAGATGAATTAAGTAAACTACAGGAAGAACAGGATGAAAGTAATTGGACGTTTGTTAAGTACAATAGCTTAAAATATATTTTTAGGACTGAAATGCTGAATGCTAATGATTGGTATTTGACTTCCCTTGTACCTCAATCATCAATATTACAGAAACAACAGATTCTTTATCTTACACTTTTGATAACACTTTTTGGAATTGCACTCATTTCCTATGGACTTGCGTATTCAACTATCAAATCAAGTCTGAAACGAATATTTATTTTAAATAAAGAAATGAAGAGGGTAGAGTCCGGGGATTTAAGCCATAAAATCAAACCGGAAGGTTCAGATGAAATTGGAGAACTGATGAGTAGCTTTCAGGCAATGACGCTTCGCATGGAAGAAATGATTGATGAAAAATACAGAATGGGTAAGGAAGTAAAGAATGCCGAATTAAAAGCCCTACAGGCACAGATAAATCCTCACTTTCTTTATAACTCACTTGATTTGGTAAATTGTTTGGCTATTCAACATAATGTTCCCGAAATTGCGGATATGATTAATAGCCTGGTTGAATTTTATAAGCTGAGCTTGAATAGGGGGCAAGAAATTTTATCTTTGTATGATGAACTGCGCCATGTACAGACTTATGTACGTATACAAAATATGCGATTTGAGAAGAAGATCAGACTTGAAATAATAGAAGAGCCATGGATGAAGAAGTATGCCATTCTAAAGATAATTCTACAACCGTTAGTGGAAAACAGCATAATGCATGGGATTTTAGAAAAAGAAGATAGCAGAGGTGAGATAAAAATAAGTTCTGAACTTAAAGATAACAGAATTTATATAACTATCGAGGATGATGGGGTAGGAATGTCTCTAAATCAGATAGAAAATTTACTGAAAGAAACAAATGAGGTTAGACACAGAGGCTCAGGCTACGGAGTTAAAAATATTAATGAGAGAATTAAATTATACTATGGTGCTGATTATGGTTTGATTTTTGAGAGTAGAGAAAATAAAGGCACTACAGTTACCGTAAGTATTCCTGCCATTCCTTATATAGAACACTAAGAGAAAAGAGGCTGTTGTATTAAGAATTTTTCTTTAATACGATGGCCGATTTTTAATACAATCGGTTGCAACACCTCGTATAAAACATTGTTATGAGTATGAAACACCACTTTACAACTTTTTATTTCCTATGTGCCATTTTACGATATTCAGATGGAAACAGTCCTGTATTGTTTTTAAAATTTGCTGCAAATCTTCCTGCATTGGAATATCCAACAGCCAAAGCAACCTGATCAATTGCAAGGTCTGTAGATGTTAAGAGCATTTCCGCGTGGCTCATACGACGCTGCCTGATGTATTCAGAAATTGTGCAGCGATATATGTGCTTAAAAGAGTTCTTTAACTTTGTTGTACCCATACAGGCTATTCGTGCAAGCATATCAAGTGGAAGTTCCGAGTTGAAATGGTCATTTATATATGAGGTAACGTTGTTCAAGGCATCAATGTCCTGCTTGGAAATTCGTGCACAAAGATTATCTTTGCTTCTCCTTCCGTGTTCATAAACAAGAGAGACAGCTTCTGCGACCTTGGCCTCATAGAACAACTTGGCCGGTATGCCTTCTCCCTTATAATCCCAAACCTGACGCAAAAGATGTGACATCTCCGGGAAGTCGAGTGTCTGTCCAACGCGGATAAAAGCCTCATGCGGAGGCAGGTAGTCATCAGGGTAGCTTTCTTTCAGATATTTTTCATAATATGCAGGAAATACTTCTATCCCCACGGAACGAATCGGGATATTCTTATGCATAATGGATTTATATTCATCATGCCCTCCGTAAAAGGTTTTTACACATCCTGCAGTTAAGCGGCGATAAGGAGTTAACTCCTCACCGGACACAGAATCATAGTAGGTAATGCTTAAACACTCCGGTGTATTAAGAGATATAAAGCTATCTTCAAAAAAATAGAAATCATGGATTTTAATATCAAACAAATCTTTTTCTCCATAGACCCAGTAATATCCACAGCCAACTCCCGTTGGAGCAAGATACAATTTTCCGGCAGGGCTAAAGTCCGGGGATGACTCTACTTCAACAAATCCGCTGCGGGTAAGCCATTCTCTGTAAAATTCGTTTATTTCCATATAATCACCTCAAAATCATACATATCGGACATTATTTCATACATATCAGTCAAACAACTCTCGGTCGTATTGTTTTGCTTTCCTTGTTATTCTATACTATTTTTGCTATTAGTTGCATCTAACAGAATATTAACACAGCATCTATTGGAATTCAATACATACGCATAAGGAGGTTATTAGTTATGACAAGTGAAGCAAACATCAAGAAACAGAAACTTACGATCAAGGAACTTATTACAATCGGTATTTTTTCTGCAATTATTTTTATATGCATCTCTTTGAGTGGAGGGCCATTTGCAATGTTCCCGGCATTAACCTTTTATTATCCGGTAGGAGGGGCACTTCTTGCAGGACCGGTGTATCTTTTACTGATTGCGAAAGTGCCAAAATCCGGACCAATCTTTACCGCAGGACTGTTGATGGCAATTTTCTGCTATGTGACCGGTATGCATATCGGCATGACTATCGGATATCTTGCCGGAAGCGTACTGGCGGAATTTGTGGCATGGACAAGGCGCTATAAGAGCATAAAAATCAACATTCTTTCCTACATTGTTTTCTGCCTCGGCGGAACCGGGTCATATATTGCATATTTCATCAATCCAAGGGCTTGGGTGAGTCGAATGTTGGAGAAAGGAACGCCGCATGAATATCTGGATACAATGGCGGCTTCAGTTAACAATTTTATTTTGATAACTATGTTTACAGGTACGGTTATAGTGGCTCTTTTCAGCGGTTTTGTCGGAAGTAAACTATTGAAGAAACAATTTGAAAAAGCGGGAATAACGGCATGATTTTAAGAGAATACACGGGAAACAGTACCGGGATGCAGTTTGACCCACGTACAAAAATCATTTTGCTGATTCTATGCGTAATTTCAGCAACAATTGCTCCGTCGCTTCTGTACGAGAGTGTGCTTATTTTTGTGGTTGCAGTATTCGGATGTGCAAGTGGGAAAGTTCTCAGGTCACTTTTATGTGCGGCGTTTTATGGTGTCTTTTATATGCTGACGCTATTTATTATGTCACTTGAAAAAGGGGGGCTTTACACTGTCTTTACATCCTGGCTTGGCTTGTTTTATACAGTTTACCCCTGTGCTTTCTTAGCAGGCATTATTCTTTCCACAACTAAGGTGGGTGAGTTCCTGACTGCCATGAATAAGGCACATATTCCTAATAAGGTGGTTATTCCTTTGGCAGTTATGCTTAGATATATTCCTACGGTCCGTGAAGACTGGGAATATATCAAAGACGCTATGCGACTTAGAGATATAACTCCTTCCTTGCTTGGATTCCTTAAAAAACCGGCAATGACGGTTGAATGTCTTTATGTTCCATTGCTGATGACGGCTTCAAATACAGCAGATGAACTCTCTGCTGCAGCACTCACACGAGGGATAGAGAATCCAAGACCACGCACCTGTCTTCTCCGGATACGGTTTCGGGGAAGAGACGTGGCCGCCACAGCTCTTGCGATATGTGTACTTGTTTTGGGTTTTGTCTGGGAAAGGATAGTATAGTGTATGATTGAGTTTAAGCATGTATCTTTCTCGTATGACTTAAACAGTGAGCAGGAAGATACAAAGGAAACGGATGATTTGCACGGCATCAATTTGACAGTAAATGACGGGGAATGCGTCCTTCTTTGTGGGAAAAGCGGATGTGGAAAATCCACGTTGACACGCCTTGTAAATGGGCTTGCCCCGCATTTTTATCCCGGTAAGCTGACAGGAGAAGTTCTGTTTGACGGAAGAGACATATCGAAAATGCCAATGTATGAAACTGCATCTTTTGTCGGCTCGGTATTTCAGAATCCAAGGACACAGTTCTTTAATGTAGACACAGACAGTGAGATTGCTTTTGGAGTGGAAAATCAAGCGCTACCAAGGGAACAGATTGGAGAGAAAGTTGAGGCTGCCACAAAGGATTTGGAGATTGAAAATCTACGCGGAAGAAATATTTTCTCTCTTTCAGGAGGAGAAAAGCAGAAGATTGCTTTTGCCTCCGTATATGCCATGAACCCTTCTGTCTATCTGTTGGATGAACCATCATCCAATCTGGACATGGAAACAGTAGCTGCGTTAAGGACACATCTAAAAAGGCTTAAGGCTCAGGGAAAGACAGTTCTGATTGTCGAACATCGGCTATACTATCTGATGGGCATCGCTGACCGCATCGTTGTATTTGATGAGGGTCAGATAAAAAAGGTTTACTCTGCCAAAGAATTCCTGACTTTGACAGATGAAGAACGAAACCTTATGGGTCTTCGAACGACTGACTTACGAAAAGAGGTTCCGGAGATAATCTCAGAGGAAGAACCGGAAGCAAGACTTGAACTAAAAGATGTCTCCCTGTTCTACAGGAAAAAATCCGTGGTAGAAAATATTAGTGTAAAAATTTCACGGGGAGAGGTGATAGCGCTTGTTGGGAAAAATGGCACAGGGAAAACAACATTTTCACGGGCTCTTTGCGGATTGCATAGAGAGACAAAAGGAGATTTTTACTGGGATGGCAAAGTCATCTCGAAGAAAAAACGACAGAAGATCTCCTATATGGTCATGCAAGATGTGAATTATGAGCTCTTTGCAGAGAGTGTACAAGCAGAATGTTCCTTCGGGATAAAGAACCCGGATTTAGATGTAGTTGCAGATACGATGGATGTGCTGGAGCTGATACATTTTGCTAAAAGGCATCCCGGCACTCTTTCAGGAGGACAAAAGCAAAGACTGGCTGTCGCTGTGAGTCAGGTCTGTAAAAAAGAACTAATCATCTTTGACGAGCCTACCAGTGGACTGGATTATGAAAGCATGGCAAAGGTAGCTAAAATTGTACGTGGCCTCTCCGAACAGGGGAAAATTATATTTGTTGTTACACATGATTATGAATTTTTTTGCAGGACATGCAGCCGTATGCTTGTTTTTTCTGAAGGTAAAATAAGCATAGATTTAAAATGTCGTGAAGATAATAAGGAGGAGGTTAGGCAGTTGTTTTTTCGTGCCACGGGTGAAAATATTGGAGGTGATTTTTTTGAATAAAGGTCAGGAAAAACCGGTGAAATTACTTCTTAAATGGGCAGGCAATGATAAATGGTACTTGTTAGCCTCTGTCTTGTGTGCATTCTTTAGCGGATTGTTTGTAATCGGAGCATATGTCGGTATTTATCGTCTGATGGACGCAGTACTCTTTGGAACGCTGACAAAGAAAGTATTGACGGACTGTATTATTTTGGTAACAGTCACAACAATTCTTCGCATGATACTGCTTGGCCTGTCAGGTGTACTCTCGCATAAAGGTGCTTATAACACCCTGTTCAAGGTGCGCTGTATGATTATAGAACACCTGGCGAAGGTTCCGCTTGGATACGTCAATGAGCGGAGTACCGGCGAAATCAAAACCGTATTGAATGAGAATATTGAGAAGTTAGAGTTATGTCTTGCACATAACATTCCTGAGCTTGTCAGCTATCTCACCGGCCCTGTCGTAATTTTTGCTTATCTTATGACGGTGAATGCCACATTGGCAATTATTTCTCTGCTTCCTCTTCTTTTGGATATTCCGGTGATGATGGCAGTGTTTAAGAAAATGTCTGATATGTTGCCAGAGGCTAACGTATCGCTTGCAGACTTCAATTCCGTCATGGTCGAATATGTCCGCGGAATGCGTCTGATTAAGGCATACCGGATGGGCAGCAAATCATTTAAAAAATTCAGAGAAGCTATTCTTGACGGCAACAGGGCATGGAACAAGATTTCGAAAAAGACTGCCCCTTTGTATGCTGTATTCATCCTGTTGCTAGAGTCCGGGCTTTTGCTAATTGTTCCCATTGGAGGGAGGCTTTTTATGCAGGGTTCTATCACAGCCGGCGCATTTCTCCTGTTTGCCTATATTGGTTCATTGTATTTGACAGAATTGCTTCCACTTCAGCAGCTTTCAGGCAATTTTGCACAGGCGTTTGGCGGAATCACAAAAGCAAAAGAGATATTGGAACTTCCGACCTTTGAAGGTGGGGATACTTTACCTGAAAACCACGATATTGCGCTAAAAGGCGTGTGCTTTTCCTATGATGGGAAAACAAACGTGCTTGAAAATTGCTACCTATGCATCAGGGATGGTGAAAAGATTGCTGTTGTGGGACCATCCGGAGCTGGTAAAAGCACGATTGCAGCACTTATTGCACGCTTCTATGACGTGGACCGGGGAGAGGTTCTGATTGGAGGGAAAAATGTCAAAAACATCCGATATGAAACTCTCCTTCAGAATATATCTATTGTCTTTCAGAAGACTTTTCTTACTAAAGACTCTGTCTTTGACAATATCTGCATGGGGATGAATGCTTCCCTCACGCAGGTGCGGGAGGCTGCAAGAGAAGCGCAGATTGACGATTTTATTATGTCACTTCCTGATGGATATGATACAAAGGTCGGAAGTTATGGTTCCCGATTTTCGGGAGGAGAAAAGCAGCGGATTGCCATTGCAAGGGCAATATTAAAAAATGCGCCGATTCTTATTTTGGACGAAGCAACGAGTGCCGCTGATCCGGAAAATCAGATGGAGATTGACAAGGCAATCAAGAACCTCTGCAAAGGAAAAACCGCCATCATTATTGCACACCGGCTTAGTGTGGTCAGAATGTGCGACAGGATCCTGGTGGTAGAGAATCATACGATTTCAGATATTGGTACACATGACGAACTGCTTTCACGGAACAGATATTATCAAAAAAGCTGGAAAAGTTATGAATTATCAAGAAATATCACCTATGAGAGGAAGTAAAAGATGACAGACAAAAAACTTTTCCATAAGAACCCTCGGTTTTACAGTGGTATAATATTGACCATTTTGGAAGGAGTACTTTCCGGAAGCAACTATATTGTCATTTACCTGGTGCTTAAAATGCTGTATGAGAGAGTTACTGATATGAAGAGCATCTTCAGTATATCCTGCATCGTTGGAATAATTTTTGTTATACGTCTTGTCATTTACAGTATCGGGTTTACACAGAGCCAGATAGGCGGTGCTGAGGTATCTAAAAATATTCGTCTGGGACTTGGAGATAAGCTAAGGAGGATTCCATTATCCGGCTTTACCAAAAAACGCGAAGGGCAATATATAAATATTATGACGGCAGATGTGAACAGTTATGAGCAGATTCTGACGCACAAGCTTGCTTCACTTATAAAAAACGGGGTTCTGTCCGTTATAGTGATTGCTTTTGTCTGTGTACTATATTTCCCGGCTGCAGTCATTCTTATGGTTTCACTTTTTCTACTAATACCTGAAATGTGGCTGTCGTTTAGAATTGTGAAAAAGTACGGTATGGAGAAGAATTCCGTTACAGCGGAAGCCGTAGGACAAATTGTCGAGTACATTGACGGAATCCAGACCTTACGTTCCTATGGAATGGGTGGTGCTAAAAACAGGAATACAACAGAAACATTGCGAAAATTCAGCACAGTCAGTTATCAATATGAGGCACATGGTATACCTGTTAATTTTGCTTTTAATATTGTAAATTGGCTTACAGTTCCGCTAATTATGTGGATTGGATACATTCCATGGCAATCCGGAAGCATTAGTACAATCACTTTCCTGTTTCTATGTATGCTGCCTATGGTCTTAGCAAAGCTGACCGCTTCGATTTCGGTTGATATGTTCAGTTACAGGAATCTTCTGATATCAAAGACGAACATTCAAAATGTGTTGACAGAAAATGAAGAATCGAAAAGTACAGATGTTTTTTCTCCAAAAGAGTATGACATCTCGTTTCACGATGTGTCGTTCTCATATGTGCAGGGGGAGCCTGTTCTGAATAATATTAGTTTTTCGATACCGGATTGCGGGCTAACAGCAATCGTTGGGGACTCAGGTTCGGGCAAATCAACAATTCTGAATCTGATTGCGAAGTATTATGAACCTAAGCGCGGAGAAATTGACATCGGAGGGCAATCTATCCGTTATGTCAATGCAGAAGATGTGCTGGCTCTAATCTCAATGGTAGATCAGGATACCTTCCTGTTTAATGACACAGTACGGGAAAACATACGCTATGCAAAACCTTCATCTACAGATGAAGAAATAGAGAACGCCTGCAAGAAGGCAAACTGTGATGCTTTTATCCGCAAAATGGAAAAAGGCTATGATACTCACATTGGCGAGAATGGAAATTTGCTTTCAGGTGGTGAACGGCAGCGTCTTTCTATAGCACGTGCTATCTTGAAAGACAGTCCGATTCTGCTTCTTGATGAGGCGACATCCTCTTTGGATATTGAAAATGAATTCGCTGTAAAACAGGCAATTTCAAATCTTCTGCAAGAAAACAAAACCGTTGTGATGATTGCCCACACATTGTCTATTATAAAAAATGCCAATCAGATTCTCGTGGTGGCTGATGGAAAAGTAGTGGAGTCCGGAACCCATGAAAAACTTCTGGCTCTGGGAGGTAAATATACTGCCATGTGGAATGCTGAACAATTTATCGGATAGATTTTCATGGTGAGAGCATATATTGTAAAAACGATAAAAACAATACTATTACCAGATAAGATAATCAAATTATATCAATAAAATCAGACTGAATTTAATCGAATTTAGCCTGATTTTATTATTTGCGCAAAAAAGTTGATGAAACCTATTTTAGATGTTGAAAATGAATATCTATTGAAAAGTAGGGGCGCATTACCCCTAAATTGTCAAGTTTTGCTTGAGAATTATTCTAGAATAAAGTATAATATTGAAAAATAGGTGCACAATATCCCTAAATTATCAATTTGGAGGAATTATGGAAATAAAAAGAGACATATACCTACAGAAATTAATAAACCGTATGCATAACGGGATGATAAAGGTTATTACAGGAATTAGACGTTCTGGGAAATCATATCTTCTGTTTACTATTTTTAGGAATTACCTTAAGTCACAAGGCGTGGCAGATGACAATATTATCGCAATAGAGTTAGATATGTTTGAAAATGAGAAGTATAGGGATCCACACACGTTATTAGAGTATACCAAAAGCCGGATGACAGATGAAGGAGACTACTATATTTTTCTAGATGAAGTACAGCTGCTGCCGTCCTTTGAATCAGTGTTAAATTCATTTCTTCATATGCGTAATGTGGATGTTTATGTGACTGGTAGCAATTCAAAGTTCCTGTCAAAAGATGTTATTACAGAATTTAGAGGACGTGGTGATGAAGTTCATGTTTATCCGGTTAGTTTTAGCGAATACATGGAAGTATTTGGAGGGGATAAATATGAGGGATGGAGCTCTTATGTTAGTTTTGGAGGCTTGCCATTAACTATTACGATGGCTACGGATGAACAAAGAATGGAATATCTTACAAGGCTATTTGAAGAAACATACGTCAAAGATATTATTGAACACAACCATATTGAAAAGATCCAGGAAATGAATGATTTGATAAATGTTCTGGCGTCCGGCATTGGTTCGCTTACTAATGCTTCGAAAATAGAAGCAACATTTAAGAGTATTATCAAGTCGGATATAAGTCTTAATACCATAAGGGCATATATTGAGCATCTAAAGGATGCATTTATAATTAATGAAGTAAACAGATATGATGTAAAAGGTAGAAAATATATTGGGACGCCACTCAAATATTATTTTGAAGATGTGGGTTTGCGGAATGCCAGACTGGGATTTCGACAAGTGGAGGAAACACATTTGATGGAAAATATTATATATAATGAACTTCGTGTGAGAGGATACCAAGTCGATGTAGGTGTAGTTGTAAAGCGTTGCAGGATAGAAAAAGGTGTGCAGGAAAAGAAACAACTGGAAATAGACTTTGTTGCCAACTTGGGAAGTAAGAGGTATTATATTCAGTCAGCTTTTAGTTTGCCTGATGATGAGAAGAGAGCACAAGAAAAAGCTTCTCTTATAAATGTGGGTGATTCATTTAAGAAGATTGTTATAGTAAAGGATGTTGTAAAGCCATTGCATGATGATGATGGAATCCTCACAATGAGCATTTATGATTTTCTGCTGGATGAAAACAGCTTGGAATTATAAAAGAAAGTAATCCACATTGGGAGTTACTAAATCTACTAAAGGAAAATAAATAATGAATGCAAATGAAGAAAATAACAATAAAACCAATACCTCAAACGAAGTCTGTAAGGGCTGTGGCTGGCAGTGTCCGATTAATGCGCTGTCCTGCAATAGAGGACGGAGGTTAAACGGTGTACCTGAGGTCATAGAAAATGCTAAAATAAAAAGCCCTCCAAGAAATCCCAGGACTGAGAGATTTTTACGCAGATTAAACAGAGGTGATAATGAAAAACTTTGATTGTGGATTTACAAGAGAAAATAACCGTTTTAGATATCGTGCAGCAGCGATTATTGTAGAAGATAAGCACGTTTTGTTTGCCGGCAATGAACTTGATGACTATTATTATTCAATAGGTGGTGCAGTTCACATTGGAGAAACTGCCGAGGATGCAGTAAAAAGAGAGGTTTACGAGGAAACGGGTGTTTCGTATGAAATTGATCATCTGGCAGTAATCCATGAGAATTTTTTTAATGAAAATAATGGTACTTCGGCAGGATTAAAATGTCATGAGATTTGTTTGTATTTCTTGATGAAACCAAGAGGTACTATGGAACTTCATAGCAATAGTACAACTAGGGGAGTAAAAGAAAATATGTATTGGCTGCCGATAAAAGACTTGGATAAATATAGGGCATTTCCAAGCTTTATGAAAGATTATCTAAGTAGAGAGCATAATGGGATAGAACATATTGTGAGTGATGAGAGGAAGGGTAATATGATAAGCCGTTTAGATTTTATATTAAAAAAGTCAAAATATTCATCAAGCTATGAATATAATACAGAAGAATTCAAGGTGGAAATTTCTGAGGAATATTTTGATGATAATGTCATTGAGTTTATGAATAAATTTGTAGAACTTTATACTGTTAAGGTAAGAGAAATTGCTAAGGCCTGTATAAGACTGGAATGGTTTAACGACTGGTTTCAAGGTGAAACTGTTGAAAGTATTGTAAGCAAGCTTGGACGACCAATTTTTAGATTTTTGCCCATAAACACAATTATTACTTATGCCCAGCATGAACTAGATGAAGATCATATTATTGATGTTGAAGTAATAGGGATGTATGAAGAGTTTGATGTATCAATTGATGGATAAATTGGACTTGCTGATGAGCTTGGTTCGGGTATGCGTAATACCTATAAATACACAAAACTTTATTCCGGGAAAAATCCGGCTTTTGAAGAAGGAGATATTTTCAAAACAATTATTCCACTAAAAAGGATTGCTACAAAGAAGGTAGGGGGACAAAGTATCAGTGACCAAGTCAGAAATAATGATGTTATGACAAAAATACTTGGTTTCTGTGAAATAGCAAGAACTAAAAAAGAAATTTCAGAGTATATAGGGTACAAAAACTTAACTTATATGACGAGAACTTTCATTAAACCATTGTTAGAGATGGGGAAGCTTGAATACACTATACCGGAAAAGCCGCAAAGCAGATTACAGAAATATGTGGCTAAAAGGAAAAAAATAAGCTGTTTAATTTAATAAATCTACTAAAGGAAAACAAAAGCCATGAATGAAAATGAAGAAAATAACAGTAACCCCAATACTTATAAAGAAGATTTGCTCACGTTATGGAATGGAAAAGACTGGGAGAACAGTAATGCAGGAATATATTTTACCGGTAAATATTTTGAGAAAGAAGTAAATTTCAACTTCACCGGATATAGTGAGAAGGATATGTCTCTACTGTCAGATGATTTTATGCAAAGATTGTTCAGAGAATTGGAGAAGCTAGATGACGAAGCCCATCAGGTTATACAAGATGCCCATCCGAATGAAGATGTTTCGGAATTAAACTTAACGGAGATTATATTTGATAAAAGCGGTTGTTATGGAGAGTTTGCCTTAGGATATGATGTGGGAGAATCTCCGGCAGGCAGACTGTATATACTGGTAAAATTTGATAAGCAGTTACGAGTTGATAAAAAACTTATTTATGAAACCTATTAAATGTTTGAAATAAAACAGGAGGTTGCAATGAACGAATATCTAAAAGAATTTATAAGCCTAAAAGAGAATTACAAACTTCAAGATGGAAACAAATCAAGTGTATTGGCTCTGTATCAATTTGCGGACAGGCTGGCTGTAACAGGTGAAAAAGAGGCAAAAGAGGTATTGGTGGATGTTTACTGGTTATTGGGAATGATGGAGAGTGCATATCTTCTGTTTTCAACCATTGTTAATAAAGAGGATAGGAAACAAATAAAAAAATTAGCTACCTTACAAGAGTTAAGCAAAAGTCATGCTGATAATTTTGCTCTGTCACGTCCTCTGACTGAGAAAGAAGAAGCTGCAAGGAGAGAGCGTCTGAAGGATTTACCGCAGTTTCGCTATTATCCGGATCCGGTAGGTACGGGTGCGTTTGAAGAGGGTGAGGCAAAGACCTGCCCTTGTTGCGGTAAGAAGAGTACTGTCTATTATTCTACTATGCCATATTGCGTTGAAAATGTGGAAAATCTCTGCCCTCTTTGTATATCAAACGGTGAAGCTGCAAAAAAATATGATGCTACCTTTGTTCAGGATGCGGAGTGGAATGGTGAACCTGATAAAGAAAAGGATGAAGAGCTTTTCTGCCGTACACCGGGGTATATAAGCTGGCAGGGCGAATACTGGCTCTCCTGCTGTGACGATTATTGTGCATATTTAGGAACGGTTGGTACTAGAGAACTAAAGGCTATGGATATTGCAGATGAGGTATTTGAGGAGTATGCTGCAAGAAATGAATTTGAAGATGTTAGAGAATATCTTGTAAAAGACGGTTCGCTTTGCGGTTATTTGTTTCGTTGCCTGCATTGTGGAAAATATCATCTTTGGGTGGATGCGGATTAAAATGAAGGGGACAATATGAAAACTTATTATGTATGGATTGGAACGTTTGAAGAGTGTGATTTTGAAGAATACTGGGATAATGAGACTTATGAAAATGAAACGGAACTATGGAAGAAGGGACAGAGAGCTAAACCGGGCGAGGACTTAAAATGTGGATTTTGCAAGGAAATGGGCTTAGAAGAATTTGATAAAAAAGATTTTTGGTTTTCTGTAAGGACTTCTTTATGTAATACGCGAGAGCTGGCAAAAGATTATATTGCAGACTTAGATGAATTTGAGAGAAAATGTAAAGAGAAAGGGATTTTAGAGGGAAATGTAATATGGGGTGTATCGGTGGACGATTTCCCTGATTTAGAACCGGAAGCCTGTGGGAGTATGGCTTATGTAGGGGAGGTGGAATGTTAAAAATAGAGAAAATCCGAGAACCGGAATAATTTTTTGGTTCTTGGATTTTTTTAGTTTAAAATAAATATGCTTAGACAAGATAAAGATGTTAATTAAATAAAAATAAAACATTGTCCCAATATTGACTAAAATGTCCCAAGAAGCTATACTTAAGTAAGAATAGGAGTGATATACCATGAAAAAGAAAAGTGTTATTAATTTAATAAAGTATTATTCAGAAGAAAATGATATAGGTTTTAGAAATGAAGCATATGAAATTGCAAATGAATTTGATAAATCAGGTGACCATCAACTGGCTGAGTACATTATTGCTTTAATGTCTAATGCAAATGTATTTGTGCCGCAAATGAATGAAAGTGATTCTGCTTTATTTGAAAAACTAGAATTATCGGCAGATAGTTTATGGCTTCCGGAACCGGTTATGCAGGATATTCTTGGGATAGTACATGCGACTTCACATAAGGTGGGTATAAATAAATTTTTGTTTCAGGGAGCACCCGGAACAGGAAAAACAGAGGCAGTAAAGCAGCTGGCACGTATATTAAACAGAGATATTTATATGGTTGATTTTACTGCTATCATTGATAGTAAATTGGGGCAGACACAGAAGAATATATCCTCACTATTTAAGGAAATTAATAACTTTACTCATTTGGAGAAGCTTATAATACTGTTTGACGAGATAGACGCAATTGCTCTTGATAGGACTAATGCAAATGACCTAAGGGAAATGGGAAGGGTGACATCGTCTATGCTCAAAGGTCTGGATTATATGGATGAAAGAGTAATTTTGGTTGCAACAACTAATCTATATGAACATTTTGATAAAGCATTAATTAGAAGATTTGATTCTGTAATAGATTTTAACAGATATACAAAGGAGGATTTAGTTTCGATTGCAGAAGAATTTTTTAATAAATTCTTACTGAAATTTAAATTGGCAAATAAGGATATTCGTTTATTTCGTAAAATTATAGGACTTTTAGAACCTATGCCATATCCCGGAGATTTAAAAAACCTTATACGAACAGCCATTGCATTTAGCGATCCTGATGATGGGATGGATTATTTCAGGCGTTTATATTATGCAGTAAATAATAAACAGCCTAATGACTTAAAAGAGTTACAATACCAAAAATTTACAATAAGAGAAATAGAGATTTTATCAAAAATTCCTAAAAGTACAGTAGCAAGAGAACTTAAGGAGAAGGCTGATGAATAGTATATTACAACTTAGAGGGCAGTTTTACCAACGGAAAAATCAGAACAGTTTTGGGCCGGTCAATCTTCCTAAAGGTTCAAAAGTCACATCGGAACACATTAGAAAGATAAGGGGACAGTTAGAGAACTTGGAGAATTATTGGCAAGGCGAAGTAACAATAGGTGGAGCATTAATAAGCGTGTATTATAAGTGTATTGTTGCAAAAAGCAATAGGCTACAGGTTTTACTTGGAGAGAAGAATTCACATCCCAATATGTCAATTAGGGGAGCAAAATTTACAGATGGTCATAGTAGAACAAAGAAACATATTTTTACTTATTTTATTTCCCTTGAAGCATTACAAAAATCTATAAGGCATTTAGAAGACTGCGAAACGGTTTTAATAAAATATTATAACGGAGAAATAACAGATAAAGAAACTGAAATAATAAATAATGGTAAATATAACGATAGTATAATGTCTAAGTCCAAGTTTTTACGAGTAATTGTAGATGCAAACTATGTAGAGGATTTTAAGTTAAACTGTGCGGATGAAAGCATAAAAGACAGATCAATCATAACAATTTATAAAACGGGAATAGATACAGTAGAGCTGCTAAGCAAGTTTGGCATAGAAATGATTAAAGCAAAAATGATTGATGATACTACTCTGAGACTTGATGGCGGAGAAATAGAAATTTTACAGAACAATGCACCATATTTAATTGCTATGCAAGTGAGAGATTTGGGAGAGGTTGTTTGGGATGAAGAAGTAAAAAGTGAAATGTCAAATGGAATAATATCAATTCCAAAGCCTAAGGATGAGCCTGTCGTTGGTGTTATCGATACGCAATTTGATGATAGGGTATATTTTCATGACTGGGTTGTTTCAGAAAATAAGCTTGATCCGAATATAACAGTTACCACAGAAGATCGTTTTCATGGAACAGCAGTAACGTCAATTATTGTAGATGGTCCGAGTTTTAATCCTAAACTGGAGGATGGTTGCGGTAGATTCAGAGTCAGACATTTTGGGGTGGCGACTGCAGGAAAATTTAGTTCATTTACAATATTGAAATTGATTAGGGAAATTGTCGCAAATAACAGAGATATTAAAGTGTGGAATTTTTCTTTAGGTTCTGCATTTGAAATCGATCCTAATTTTATATCTCCGGAAGCGGCAGAATTAGATAAGATTCAGTGTGAATATGATGTTATATTTATTGTTGCCGGAACAAATAAGTCTAAGAAAATATCAGAGGCAGTAAAAATAGGTGCACCGGCAGATTCGCTTAACTCATTGATTGTAAATGCTGTTGATTTTCAGGGGAAACCGGCTTCATATACAAGAGTAGGCCCGGTATTATCTTTCTTTTACAAGCCGGATATATGCTACTATGGTGGGGATAAGAATGAAATGATTACAGCCTGTGGACCTTTAGGGCAGGCTAGTGTATGCGGTACTTCTTTTGCAGCACCATGGATTACAAGAAAAATGGCATATTTAATCCATATTGTAGGATTAAGCAGAGAAGTTGCAAAAGCTTTGATAATAGATTCGGCAGCAGGCTGGAACCGCCAGGATAACAGGTATTTTTCAATGGGCTATGGTATTGTGCCAAAGAATATTGAGGATATTATACATTCAAAAGATGATGAAATAAGATTTATAATGAATGGAACTATAGATGAATATGAAACATATACTTATAATATTCCGGTTCCGCAAAATATGAAAGCACACCCTTTTTTTGCAAAGGCAACCTTGGCATATTTTCCAACCGGTGATAGGAATCAGGGTGTGGATTACACCGGTACGGAAATGGATTTACATTTTGGCAGAATAATGGAAAAAGGTGGAAAAGCCGTAATTAAAGCCATAGATTACAATAAGCAGGCAGATGAAGGGATTCAAAGCATTTATGAAGAAAATGCGAGAAAATTTTATCGTAAATGGGATAATATAAAGCATATCAGTGAGGAAATTAAGGAAAAAGCTAAACCACGCAAAGTTTATGAGGCAGGAATGTGGGGCTTGAGCATTAAGACAAAGGAACGACTTGCTCCTAAGGCAGGCAGAGGATTAAAATTTGGTGTAGTTGTTACACTAAAAGAGATGAATGGTGTAAATCGTATTGATGAGTTTATAAAACTATGTATGATGAAAAACTGGGTAGTTAACAGAATTGATGTACAGAATAGGATTGATGTTTATAGTAAGGCAGAGGAAGAGATTGAGTTTGAGTAGAGGAAGAATTTAAAAATAAAGCTAAGGAATATGATTTGTAAAATATAAATAAAAGGGAACACCAGGTTGAACTTAAGAAATAAGCTTTATGATGTAGCA
>NZ_KI535368.1:0-708930 GCF_000160035.2 Catonella morbi ATCC 51271 | reverse complement strand
ATATTATTAATATAAATGTAGAATTATCTCTGAATGCGGAGAAAATGTTTTCGCTTTCTCTAGGTTCCCTTGCTATAGTTTTCTTTATTACCAACTATTTAGAATCTAAGGTAGTTGATATAGACAAAAAAGAAAATTTTTATTTGGGTTTTAATATCATGAGACGGAGATTTCATGATAATTTTTGGTTACAAAAATTTAATGATATCCCTATAAAACTGTATTTTTGGATTATAATTGTTATTCCTACAATTATATTATGCACAGAAGTAAAGCATAATATTAAAATCTTAGATGGAGTTACCAATGTTGTAAATAAAAATTCTAGGCTTATAATTTCAATATGGGTAGCAACATTTGTAATTAGTGCCTTTTATTGTGTGGCTATTTTAATAGAATCTGTATCATTATCAAGAAGGTCTTTTTCAATAAGTAATTTATACAATAATTCCAGATGGGGAGATAAGCTTGTAATTGAAAATAAAGTTGAAAGGTATTTTAAAAAAATATTTCATAATCTCTTTTCAATTAAGTATGTATTAGAAAAAGATAATAAATTTGATACAGATATTAGTAATTTGATAAACTATATATTTAACAGGGCTAACGAAGTAAGTAATAATGAAGAAGAAATTAATAAATATATTGAACTGGCTTTTTTTGAAGAGAGAAGTGTAATTGAAAATTCATTAAAAAGGATTATTGGTATTTATGGCAACAAAATAAGTAATAAAATAATTGTATTCATTAAGAGTCACCTAATAAAAAAGTATATTGAAAGATTGTACTGGTATTATAAAATGAAATGGGATAACATTGATTCATTAGACATTCCACCATTAATCCTTTTGAAAATTGCTCGCAAAGATTTAAGATCTCTCCTTGAAATAGAGATGAAGTTAAAGTTAAATGATTTATATAGAAATATTTTTTGGGGTGAATATAGAAAACATAAATCTATTTATTTCGAAAAAAAGTATGTAGAAAGTAATTTATGTGTATCTTTAATTGAAGATATATTTGAGAGAAAAATAGAAGATATAAATTTTTTAGATAAATTGAATGATACAGATATATTTTTTGATATATTGAAAAAATTAAAAGACATAGATGATGAAACAAAAACTACACATTATTTCACTAATATATTTGGTAAAATTTATTCATGTATAGACAAAGAAGAGATTAAAGATATTAAAATAATAAAAGAATTTTTTAAAAAACTTAAATCTAAATATGTAAGTTCATATTTGTATGCCGAGGCAAGATATCATAGCAGAAATATACTAATGGATGGAGTGGAATTATCGGCTAATCAAATGGAGTATTTACTAGAATTCTTGAATTTAAATGAAATTATTGAGGTATTAATTTTTAATTTAGCTTACTGTGAAAGGTCATCAGATAGAGATATAATGCAAGTAGAAGAATTTGATATATGGAGGAAAAATATTAATTTTAAGACCTTTAAGGGTGAAAGTATAGATGAATTAAATGAAAGCAATTATATACAGAAATTATGTAAAACGATAAGAAAAATTAATGCATTACATTTTATATCTGAGGAATTTTTGGAATGGTTATGGAACTCATTATTTGTAGTGTTTGACGATAAAAAATATAAAGAATTTAATAAACTTGGTGAAAAGGGATTCAGGATAGATTTTTCCATAAAAAGCTATGTAATCTTGAGACTTTTACTATGTAGATACAGAAAGGAAGAATTTAAATTAGTTTATTTTTCATCGGCAATTAAAGAACAGGTTAAAAAGGACTTAGTTGGGATTGATGAAATTTTAGAGAAGGAAGGGATTTATCTTTAAGAAATCTGCTTACTATTTCTTAAATTATATAGAGTAAAATAGTGAAAAAATAGTGTAATTTTAATGGAATAAAAGCACCTTTTCTGATACAATAAATACATCAGGAGGTGCTTATTTTATGGTAAAAGTAACTTTGAATAATGAAATTTTAAAATATATAACAGAGATAGATAAGAACAGATATAAACTTTCTGCAGTAAAACTTACAAGAACGGTTGTTAATAAGCTGAGAAAAAACTCGAAAAAGAAAAGCTCTTATGCTTCAACTAAAATTGAGGGCAATCCTCTCTCTCAGAAGCAGGTTGATGAAGTTATAGAAAATGATGAGAGAAAGCATTATCTTAAACCGGAGCAGGAGGTACGTAATTATTTTCTTGCACTAAACTACTTGGAAGAGAAAGCAAAAAAGAAAGAGAAATTTTCAATTAAACTGATTCTTGATGTACAAAAATTTGTGGAAAAGGGTGCTTCAAAGGAGAAAATAGGACTCAGAGGTCAGATGCCGCCGGGGATTTTATTTGCGGTATATGATTCTCAAAGCGATAATTCTGACTATATTCCGCCAGAGTATGTTGATATCCCCGAACTTTTAGAAGAACTTGCAGACTATGTGAACACAACAGATGATCATCCGCTTATAGTGGCAGCAGTTGTGCACTATCAGTTGGTGACTATTCATCCGTTTGAAGATGGAAACGGTAGGACGGCCAGGCTTCTTTCGGGATACATTTTAGATATCAATGGATATGGGTTTAATGGGGTTGGCTCGCTTGAGGAGTATTTTGCCTATGATGTAGAAGAATATTATGATTCTATACAAATGGGACTTCCCGCACTGTATTACTCAGGAAGAGATAATCCGCCTCATCCTGAGCTTTGGATTAACTATTTTCTAAGAATGGTGCTTTTATATTCAAGTAAAGTCTGTGAATTGTCAGAAAGTGAGAGTGGCGAAGAATTAGATGGCAGCTTGTCTTATTTAAAAAGTAAAGAAAAAGAGCTTTTGTTATTTTTAATAAAAAGCTATAAAAGAGAATTTACACCAATTGAGGTAAGCAAGGAATTTGGAGTAACCAATAAGACAATAATTAACAGGCTTTCAACCCTTGTAAAAAATGGATTCGTTGTACCTATTGTAGTAAAAGAGCGTATTCGTTCTTACAAATTAAGCGATTTTACAAGGGAGAATGAGGGAGAGATAAAGAATAGGGAAACTAAAAGGAATGGGATGTATTTGAATTCTGTTTAACAAAATAATATACAATAGTTAAGATTGATTGTTGTGCATAATTACCACAGTATATGAAAGTTATTTCAGTTTAAGGCGAAGTTATTGAAATTATTTTTTGCGATGATAAAATGATTTTAGAAAAGCAAACTAAAATCAATATATTTGAAAGGAGTCAGCTATGAAAAAGAGAAGTAAATCTTTGATATTTGCTTTAGTTGCGGGAATAATGTGCAGTTCATTAGTCGGATGTAATAAGGCGGCAGAAGAAAAAGGATCAAAACAGGTGAGCTCGGCAACTGCAAGTACGGTGCAGGTCGGTTCAGGGGAAAAGAGTGCTAATGGGGAACGTGAAAAAATAAGCTTCTGGTATCTCTGGGGTGGAGATGAGGCTAAGCTGATAGAGCAGATGATTGCTGCATATAATAAAAGCCAGGATAAATATGAAGTTGTGGGAACAAGTACGCCTGACCAGCAGGTTATAATTACAGCTATCTCAGGAGGACAGGGGCCTGATATTACAGATGATTTTGGCGGCAATGTGCCAAAATATGCAAATGAGAATATAGCCCAGAACTTGGATGAGTTTATGAAAAAGGATAACTTCGATGCTTCTGCATTTGTAGACTCCGCATTAGAGCAACAGAAGTATGACGGAAGCTATTATGCACTTCCTATAAGTGTCAATACATTTGCACTTTATTATAACAAAGATTTGCTTGATAAAGCAGGAATTACCAAGCTTCCAACCACTTTGGAAGAGCTTATGGAAGTAAGCGAAAAGACCACCGTCGTGGATAACGGGGTTATGAAACAGATTGGAGCGCCTTTTGTTCCTGCCAACTATTGGCCAACTACATTTGCATATGCATTTGGTTCTGACTTTGGTACACCTGGTAATCTGACACCGGATAATGAAGGTTTTAAGAAATCGCTTGAGTTTATGGAAAGTCAGGTAAAGAAGTTTGGTAAAGATACCATGGGAAATTTTGTAACATCCGGTAATGCAAATTTAAATACACCTCAGGATCCTTTCTTAAATGGAACACAGGTATTTAGAATTGATGGACCGTGGTTCTATAATATGGCGAAGGAAGCAAAGGTTAACTTTGGGATGATGCCAATGCCTGGAGCAAAGAGTGTTAACAGTGACGGATGGTCAATAATTGACACATCAATGCTTTACATCTCTTCAACAAGTACACATAAAGAAGGTGCCTGGGACTTTATGAAATATATGTGCATGGGAGACGGAAATAAACTGTTTTGTACATTAAAAGGTGATCTTCCTCCTACAAAAGCATTGTTGAAAGATCCTGAGATAGCATCAAAATCGGAAGCATATGGAGTTTATCTTGATATTATTGCAAAAAATAATCTTCGCGGATTACCTTCATTTTTACAGACAACTGAGTATAGCAAAGCCATAAGAGATGCTGTGAATAATGTGTTGTTAGGTGATACAACGGATAAAGCTTTATCAGATTTGAAAGAAGCAACTAAAACGTTGAAATAAATATTAATTGAGTATAAGGGCTGTCGCAGCATCTTTAGTGCGACAGCCTTTAAGGATAGAGGTGAGGATATTAATGACAAAGGCCGGAATAAGAAAGGCAGATAAACGAAAAATAAGATGGAAGAATGAGTTGGAAGGATTTTTATTTGTATTGCCTTGGATAATAGGATTTTTTCTTTTCAGCTTATATCCTATATTTATGTCGGGATATTACAGCTTTACTGATTTTAGCGCTATAAAAGATCCAAAGTGGGTTGGAATAGACAATTATAAAGATCTTTTTTTAGATCCTCTTTTTTATAAAAGTATGATCAATACATTGATCTATGTAGCATTTTCGGTAGTTTTATGTATTTTTACGGCACTTATTATTGCTTCGATGTTAAATGGCAAGTGGAGAGGAAGAACAATTTTTCGTTCAATTTTCTTTTTACCATCAGTGGTTCCGGTAGTAGCATCAACCATGATATGGGTATGGGTGTTTGATCCGCTCAATGGTTATTTGAATAAAATATTGGGAAAATTTGGTGTTCCAACCATTAACTGGCTCGGAGATCCTTCTTGGACTATGACAAGTGTAATTATAATAACGCTTTGGGGAATGGGTTCTAGTATGGTTATATTTTTGGCGGCAATGCAGGATGTCCCGACCGAACTTTATGAAGCAGCAGGAATGGATGGTGCAGGCTCCATAGCAAAGTTTACCAATATTACATTGCCGGGTATAGCTCATGTCATTCTATACCAGATTGTTCTTGTTATGATAAACGGATTTCAGTATTTTACTCAGGTTTACATTATTATAAGGGCACAGAGTGGCAACATTTCACAGGGTATAAACGGAGGACCGAGAGATTCCCTTATGATGTATCCGCTTTATTTATTTTATAATGCATTTACGGGACTTAAGATGGGAAAAGCAGCGGCAATGTCATGGATACTGTTTCTGGTAGTTTGCATTATTACATTTTTAATTACAAAAATTTCAAAGAAATGGGTTAATAAGCAGTAAACCCATATTGAAAGTGAGGTATATAATGGTTCGCATGAAAGGAAAACTGCGCAAAATACTGACCATAGCAGTTATTTTATTGCTTGCACTAATTTATGTTTTTCCTCTTTTAGTTATGGTAACAACATCATTTAAAACATACAATGAGGCTTTTGACCGTACTATCGGATTATTCCCAAAAGCGTTTTATCTTGGAAATTACATAGACGTGTTTAATACAATTCCGTTTTTTAAGTACCTTGGGAATACACTGTGGATAACACTGATGAATGTATTGGGTACAGTAATTGTCACACCGATGATTGCATATTCATTATCTAAAGTAAAGTGGTCAGGAAGAAATATAATTTTTAGTATTATTACGGCGACTATGATGATACCGTATACCGCCATCATGATTCCTCTATATAGAATGTGGGTTAAGATAGGCCTTACAGGCTCTTTCTGGCCACTGATAATTCCGGCTTTTTTCGGAGCACCGTTATATATTATTATACTTAGACAGTTTATGCTTGGAATACCGGATGAACTTTTAGAGGCGGCACGAATAGACGGGTGTAATGCCTGGCAGAGATTTTCACGTATTGCACTTCCGCTCGTAAAACCGGGAATTGCAACAATAACAATTTTTTCATTTATGTATACCTTCTCAGATTTTTTAGGACCTTTACTTTATGCAAATAAAGGAGAGTTGTACACATTGTCATTGGGATTGTATGCATTTTTGAATGAACATTCCATAAACTGGACTTCACTTATGGCGGCTGCGACAATATTTATGATTCCTATTCTGATAATTTTTCTAATAGGCCAGAAGCAATTTGTAGAAGGTATATCCACATCGGGATTAAAGGGGTGAGGCAGCATGAAGATTTTATATATTCCGTTAGATGACAGGGCTTGTAATTATGAATTCCCGTATTTATTGTCAACATTGACTGACAACATATCTTTATTAAGACCGCCCAAAGAAATAATTGGTTTTCTTAAGGAGCCTGCAAAGGTAGCGGAGCTATGGAAGTGGATATTTGACAATGCCACAGACTGCGAATATGCCATTTTTTCGGTAGACACCCTGATATATGGAAACCTCATTAACTCAAGGATACATACTCTTTCAAAAGAAATATGCAGGGAAAGACTTGATAATTTCAGGATACTGAAAGAAAAGTTTCCAAAGTTAAAGATTCATGCCTTTAATTTAATTGCAAGAGTTGCCGCATATGACAGCAGTTTTGAAGATCCGGATTATTGGGATAAGTACGGATATAAGATATGGAGATACACCTGTCTGCTTGACAGAAAGCAAAGGGGAGAGCTGACAAAAGAAGAAGAATATGAAATGGATTCACTCGGTATTCCTGCTATATATCTGGATGATTTTTTAAATAGAAGAGAAACAGACAGATTTGTAAATCTTTCCTGTGTAGATTTGCTTTCGGAAAATATATTTGAATTACTGACTATCCCTAAAGATGATACCAGTGAGTACGGAATGGCAGCTATGGATTCACAGGTTATATTTGACAGAATAAATGAGCTTGGAGTTGCAGAATGTGTCATTATTCATCCGGGAGCAGATGAAGTAGGAAGTGTCATCTTTGCAAGGGTTTTTTGTGAAAGTAAGCAGTATATGCCTAAGGTTTATGTTAGATATTCCGCGACAAACGGTCCTTTTGTAATACCTAAGTATGAAGACAGGGCAGTAAATGAAAGTATAAAATGGCAGATTTATTCTGTAGGGGGATTTTTGACAGACTCATATGAAACATCTGATTGTATGCTTGCAGTAAATGTTTCGGGAACAAAGCAGGTAGAAGCTTCGGAACAGGAAGAAAAAATTGATCCTTCATTTAAGGCTAGTATGAATATACCCGAGTTTTTAAGATTTATAGAATTTTACATAACGAAGTTTAATAAAAATGTGGGGTTGGCAGAAATAAGCTGTTGCAACGGTTGCGAAAAAAATTTTATGAAGTCTGCCTTAAAAAAAGGGATACTTAAAAATGTTGCTGCCTTTGGGGGGTGGAATACAGCACAAAATACCATAGGTGTTGTTTTGGCGCATACAATAATTCTGTCTTTTTACACTTCTTTACCAAAGTCTAAAAGGATGATAAGTGAAGGCTTAAAGCTTTCTTTTATTTTATCCGACTGGAGATGTCAGGCTGACTTAACTCCGAAGTTGATAAAAGAAGGGAGCACTATTGTTAATCCCTATGCATTAAAAGAGAATTATAGTATAGTAAGAGAAAGGTATTTAACTGAACTGCAATCGTGGTTTAATATATTTTTAAGTCAATGTTATAGCTCATATCAGGGGAAAATTTCGTGTTTTGAATTTGACTGGGACAGTATATTTTTTTACAAAATAATGGTTGAACTTAAAGAAATACGGAATCAGGTAAAGGAAACATAATGAATAACTATTTTTTTGAGTATTATCACAATGAAACAAAGCAGAGTATTGAGAAAAACTTTGCGGAATTGACACAGCTTGAAAAAAGTATAGGTGAATTTTTTATTACCAATAAAGCAATAAGGAATTTTTCTTCAAAAAAAATATCGGGACTTTTATATGTTTCAGAAGCCTCCCTTCACAGATTTGCAAAAAAATGCGGATATAAAGGTTACAGAGAATTTATTTATTCTTATGAAAAGGATATTGAAAATGAGAAAAATAATGAAATCAATGAAAAACAGGTAAATTATCTGACTAATAACCTAAAGTCCGCCTATAATACGCTGATAGAAGAGAATTTCAAGCTTATAAATGAAAATCAAATAAAAAGAATCGCTTCCCTTTTAAATAGTGGGAAAAGAGCAGTAATGGTAGGTTCTGAAGCCGAAAGTTCGATACTTGAAGATTTTAAACTGAAATTTCTTAATCTTGGAGTGGACATAAGTACGGTTACACAAAATAAGTTTTTGGAACCGAGAGTATCTGCATTGGGGCAGGGCAGCATAATAATTATATTTAATCTGTCAGAAGAAACGGAAGATGTAAGGGCAACGGTAAGGAAGGCTAAGTTTAAGGGAGCATACCTGGTGCTAATAACAGCAGATGAAAGACAGGGGGAACTGTATGATGAAGTGATTATGACAAACTGCACCAAAGGAATGTCAAATATGGTTTCAAGGCAGATGGTAATCTTAATAATTATGGACGTAATCTACACATACTGTTCGGCAAATCGTTTATACTTCGAGACAATAAAAGATGAGAGAAAGGAGTTTTCTTCAAATGAATAATATAAAAGAATATGACGGAATAAGAGCAAAAATAGTATTATTATCATTAGATGAAAGACCTTGTAATTATATTTTCCCCCAAAAGTTGTTTTCCGGAGAAGAATTTGAAATAGTAACTCCTAAAAAACTCGGATATAAAAAAAGTCCTGCAAATTTACAGGAAATAGACAGATTTTTAATGGAAGAATGTAAAGATGCGACTGGTCTTGTAATATCATTAGACATGCTTCTTTATGGGGGACTTGTGCCTTCAAGAATCCACAATGAAAAAGAAGAAAAATTAAAAGAAAGACTGAATATAATAAAAAATATAAGAAATGAAAATCCGGAGTTATTAATTTATGCCTTCAATATAATAATGAGATGTCCGACTTATTCAACTGATATTGAAGAACCTGATTATTACGGAGAGTATGGCAGAGAAATTCATGAAATCGGAGAAGCAATGCACAAGGGGCATCTGGGAATAGAAAATGTATTCCCTCTTGATAAAATTATAGAGAAGGTGCCGGAGGAGTATCTTGACGATTATATTTCAAGAAGAAAGGTGAATAAGGCACTTAACTTAGCTGCGCTTTCGCTTATTAAAGAAAATATAATTGATGCTCTGGTAGTACCTCAGGATGACTGCTGTAAATATGGATATGCAGCTATAGATCAAAGGGATATTGTAAAAGAGATTATAAAAAACGGATTGGAGAATAAGGTGCTTATGTACCCGGGAGCAGATGAAGTGGCTCTTACTCTTATATCAAGGATGATAAATGTGCTTAAAGGCAAGAAACCGAAGATATATATCAAATACGCTACAGATGCGGCAAGGAGCATTATACCGTTATATGAAGGGAATATGCTGTCAGGTACACTCAGGTATCATATCTTGTCAGCAGGTTGCCAGCTCACGGAATCTTATGAGGCGGCTGATATTATAATGGCAGTCACCGCGCCCGCAGGCAATATGGAAGAGGCGGTTAACCAACCGTCCAAGTATCCTGAGTATTATGCAGAAAGAAATATAGCTGAAATGTTTGACTTTATAACTGACAGACTGGCAGAGGGAAAGATTATTACTATAGCGGATAATGCTTATGCCAATGGAGGTGATTTACAGATTGTCAGATTTTTAAATTCTAACAATCTGCTTATGAAGTTAGGAGGTTATGCAGGATGGAATACATCGGCAAATACAGTTGGTACAGCTATTGCCGAAGCCGTAGACTTCTATCATTTTGGTAATACGGTCAGACATAAGAATTTTTTGGGACTCAGATATGTTGAGGATTTAGGTTTTTGTTCATCAGTCAGAGAAAAAGTGGTAAATGAACTTCCCGAATACAATATGGATTATTTCGATATTAAGGAGAGTGACGGAATAATAAGTCAGGTAGTTAAAGCAGGACTTGAAGAATTTATAAAAAATGAGCTATCATCAATAGGGAATAAACTGAATATATTAAGTCTTACATTACCATGGAAAAGAATGTTTGAAGTGGATATGGATGTAGAATATGTAGATTGACATATATTAAAACTAAAATAAAATGATAATATTTCGGAATCGCTATGGTTTTTCTGTAAGTGACTGCGCCGTAATAGCGAAAAGCTTACGAAAAACCTGATGCGTTAACTAAGAAATTTATTCATAAAATTTAGGATTTCCATTACTTAAAAAAACCCCTTGACATATCTTCTCCTAAAGAATATACTATCTATTGGTTAGTTAAGACTAACCAATATCAAGCTTGAAATTTATACTGAAAAAGGAGAATATAAGAAATTGAGAAAGACATTATTATTTTTATTGTTAGGAATTATGCTTTTAACAGGCTGTGGAAAAACAGGCGGCACTAATAAGGATACAATGAGCTCGGCTAAATCCGGAAGTCAGGGAGAGGCAATGACTTCTAGTAAAGATGAAGGCTCTAAAAGTACCATGAGTTCCGGTGTGATGGGAAGTTCAGGAGAGACTGACTCTCAGATGACAAAGAAAAAAGTAACAGTTACCACTTCATTTTTATATGATATGGTAAATCAGTTGGCAGGCGATATGGTAGATAAGGAACTTATTATTCCTGCCGGAGAAGACCCACATCTTTATGTGGCAAAGCCTGAGGACTTAAAGAAGATATCAGAAGCCGATATGGTGCTTTTCCATGGGCTTCACTTTGAAGGCAAGATGCAGGAAGTACTTGAAAAGAAAGGTTATGCAGTTGCATCAACTTTTCCGGAAGACAAGATAGGTAAAATGGAAGAGGACGGAGAGACTATAATAGATCCTCACTTTTGGTTTGATATTGACCTTTATAAAGAGGCTACATCAAATGCGGGAGCTAAGCTTTCAGAACTTCTTCCTGACAAGAAGGATGAGATAGAAAAGAATACCAAGGCATATTTGGAAAAGCTTACAGCCCTTGATGAAGAAAATAAAAAAGCTCTTGCAGAGATTCCTGAAAGTGGAAGATATCTGATTACACCTCACGATGCTTTCAATTATTTTTCAAGAAGGTATAATATTGAAGTTGTAGCACCACAGGGTGTAAGTACTGATTCAGAGGTTGCAAACAAAGACATAGATAAAACCGTGGATTTTATCGTAGAGCATAAGGTAAAGGCAATATTTGCAGAGTCCACCACTGATCCGGCAAGAATGGAGAAGTTAAAGGAGGCTTGCAAGGCTAAGGGCTTTGATGTGAAAGTAGTAAGAGGTGAAGGAAACGAACTTTTCTCAGACTCACTTGCACCTGAAGGACAGCCCGGAGATACCTATATAGATATGTATAAACACAATGTAAAATTAATTACAGAGAACTTAAAATAAGAAAGGAGTGGTAGGTATGGAAGAAGTCATAGTAAAGGTGGAGGATTTGACCATAGCCTACCACGACAAACCTGTACTTAGGGATAATGATATAAACATAATAAAGAACTCTGTCACGGCAGTTATAGGACCTAACGGAGCAGGTAAATCTACTCTAATAAAGGGAATATTGGGACTTCAAAAGAAACTTTCAGGTGAAATTTTGATTATGGGAGAGCCGCTTAAAAAGGTTCAGAAGAAAATAGCCTATATTCCGCAGACTTCTGAGGTAAACTGGGATTTTCCGACTACGGTTATGGATGTGGTACTTATGGGAAGGTACGTACATCTTGGCTGGTTCAGGCATCCTAAAAGGGAAGACAGGGAAAAGGCGGAGGCTGCACTTAAAAGGATAGGAATGTATGAGTTTAAGGACAGGCAGATATCAAAGCTTTCCGGCGGACAGAGGCAGAGGGTATTTATAGCAAGACTGATAGCACAGGAAGCGGATTTGTACTTTATGGACGAGCCGCTTGCGGGCATAGATAAGGTTACGGAGAAGGTAATTATAGATTTTGTAAAAGAAGAGCAGAAAAAAGGGAAGACTGCTGTAATAGTTCATCATGACCTTGCTACAATAAGGGAATATTTTGACCATGTTGTCATTATCAATAAAAGGGTAGTGGCAGCAGGCAAGGTAGATGAGGTATTTACAAACGAGAACTTAGAAAAGGCGATGATGAAACATGTTTAATATGGATGTACTTACCAGCTATTCTTTTTTAATAGTTGGAAGCGGAACATTTTTACTGGCTGCTATAGCCGGTGCGGTTGGCTGTATTACAGTACTTAAGGGGCAATCTCTTATAGGAGATGCCATAGGACATGCGGCATTTCCGGGCATTGTCCTGTCTTTTATGCTCTTCTTGCAAAGAGAGCCTGTGCTTTTAACTCTGGGGGCGGTAGTATCAGGTACTACTGCCTTCATGCTTATTCAGGTGATAAAAGAAAATTCAAAGCTTGAACTGGATGCAATACTGGCTGTGACTTTATCCTCATTTTTTGGAGCAGGCATGGTATTAAAGAGCCATATTCAGGGGAACAGTGCATACAAAGATGCGGCTCAGTCAGGGCTTTCAAGCTATATTTTCGGGCAGGCTGCCTATATTATGAAAGATGATGTAAAGCTTATACTTTATATAGGGATACCGACTTTGATTTTACTTATCTTATTTTACAAGGAAATCAAGCTGTTTTTATTTGATGAGATTTACGCAAGGACTATAGGCATACGCACAGTATTACTTTATGGAATTATTCTCATTATGACTATGGGAATAATTGCAGCAGGCTTGAAATTAGTGGGTGCTATCCTCATTTCATCTCTTCTTATAATACCTGCAATTACAGCTATGCAATGGAGCGAAAAATTTAGCAAAGTTTTAATTATTGCCGGTGTAACAGGGGGAGTTTCCGCTCTTATCGGAACTTATATTTCTACCGTTTATGACGGAATGAGTACAGGAGCGACCATTATTCTTGTGATGGGAAGTTTTGCTGTAATATCGCTTGTAATAGGCCCTCATGGCATGATTTCCAATATAAAGATGAGGAGGCGGGAAGGAAATGATTGAATCATTAATATCTTATTTTAGCATATCCTATGAGTCTCTCTTGGTGCTTATAGCAACTGCAACAGCCTGTGCGCTTTTAAGTCCTTTTTTAGTACTTAGAAAATTGTCAATGGTTTCGGATGCAATTTCACACTCGGTTTTACTTGGCATAGTCCTTGCTTTTTTTATAGTAAAAGATGTAGGCTCTCCGCTTTTGATAGCGGGGGCGGCTTTATTTGGTGTAATTACGGTTTTTGCGGTAGAATTTCTTTCAGGAACAGGTCTTGTTAAAAATGATGATGCGGTGGGCATAGTTTTCCCTATGTTTTTTGCCCTTGCAGTAGTTCTTATTACAAAGTTTGCCAGAAATGTACACCTTGATACAGACATAGTGCTTATGGGTGAGGTCATAATAGCTCCGTTAAACAGAACGGAGTTTCTTGGAATGGACTTACCTAAGGCATTTGTACAAATGGGGATATTATTTATAGTAAATTTACTATTTATAATTATATTTTTTAAAGAACTTAAAATAACGACTTTTGACAAAGGTTTTGCAAAGCTTGCCGGTTTTTCCTCTGTAGCCCTGTTTTATGCTTTGATGACACTTTCATCGCTTACAGCAGTTACAGCCTTTGATGCGGTGGGAGCTATTCTGGTAGTTTCATTCCTCATTACTCCGGGGGCGGCTGCCTATCTTATAAGCAAAGATTTGAAGGTGATGATAGCTATATCGGTAGGCTATGCGGTTATTAATTCGATTATAGGCTATGTGCTTTCGCTTCTTATGAATGTATCTATGTCGGGAATGACGGCAGCAGTCGCAGGAGTTACATTTTTAATTACCTTCTTATTTAATAGGGAAGGGCTGATTACCGCTATATTTATCAGACTTAAGAGAAAAAGTGAGTTAAAACCCGAACTCTTCCTTACCCATATAGGAAACCACAGCGGCAAGAAAGAAGAACTTGAAGAACTGGGCTTAGGCTCAATCAGAGACCATCTCAAATGGAAACAGGCGGAGGTTGACAAGATAGCCGGGAGACTTATTAGAAGAGGGTTAATAAGGATAGATATAAATAAGAATATTTATGATTTGACAGAGAGGGGAAGAGAGAAGTTTGTAGAGATTGAGGAATGAACTTGAGGTACAAGAATATAGAAAGATAAGTTGACATAATGTGTATAGTGCGTATAATAGAGATATAAGGAGATGATGCTATGAACATGGTTAGAAAAAATATCACTTTATCTGCTACAGCTTATGAAACTATTAATGATTACGCTAAAAAATGCGGTATGTCTTTTTCTGAATTTTTAAGAGATACTGCCTTAAAAGCGATTGCTAAAAGCGAGAATTTGAGCCTGTTAGAGTATATAAATGCAAATTGCACTTATATGGACAAACATGAACAGGAAGAAATTGAAGCTTTGAATATTGACTTTGATAATTTAAGCGGAAAGGAACTTAGCTTAGATGAACTTTTACAAGATTAAGTATTCGAAAACCGCTGAAAAATTCATAAAGAAAAACAAGGCGATAGGTATCAGGTTTTTCAAAGCATTTGAAGAATTAGCAGAAGACAAGGAGAATATTAAATTTTATGATGTGAAGAAGTTTTATTCTAAAACCTATGAAGATATCTTCAGACTACGAATAGGTGACTATAGGGCTGTGTTTCGCATTATAGACAATGAATTGCTTGTATATGTCATTGATATAGGATCAAGAGGGGATATTTACAAAAAACTGAATGTATGATTATTTGAGCTGTTGCAAAATTTGCGACAGCTTAGTTATTAAGCCCTTCTTTAAGTACCATATTACAGTATTTTCCTCTTTTTTCCAATTGATTAAAATCCCGTATTAGGTTACAATAGCATTGATATTGAAAATCATTGATTATCTGGCTGATACGGAGGTGCAGATGCCCGTTAAAGTAAAAACGGTAGAAAGTAAGAGTAAAACCAGAAACGGTATAAAGAGAATGAGTTTTGCAGCATTATCCATATTGCTTGAGATAGGGCTTATAATTGCGCTTATGACCAATCTCAATCGTAGCTTTGAATGGGTAAATATAGCTACCAGAGTAATATCGGTGTTGCTTGGATTAGTCTTGTATGGTCAGCATAAAACCTCTTCTATGAAAATGCCCTGGATAATAATTATACTGACATTTCCTGTAGTCGGAATCACCCTTTATCTTCTGATAGGTTTAAATGGTGGTACAAGGAGGATGAGGGAGCGCTACAAGAAAGTAGATGAGCAGATTTTTCCGCTGTTACCTGAGAATAAACATATCATAGAGAAGCTTACGGAGCTTGAGCCCACAGCTTCGGGAATTGCCAAATATATAAGCAAAACCTCAGGTTATCCAATGTATGAGAATACGGATATAATTTATTATGATAATGCGGAGGCGGCACTTGAGGCACAGCTTGCCGAATTAAAACGAGCCGAGAAATTCATTTTTATGGAATACTTTGCCATAGAAAATGCCGTTACCTGGGGAAGAATTGAAGAAATTCTCATAGAAAAGGTAGAAAACGGCGTGGAAGTCAGGGTATTCTATGATGATGCCGGCTCAATCGGCTTTATCAACAGGGATTTTGCAAACAGGCTTGAAACCCTGGGAATCCATTGCAGGGTATTTAATCCGTTTATGCCCGGTCTCAATGTATTCTTAAATAACAGAGATCACAGGAAGATGACTATAGTAGACGGAAAGGTGGGCTTCACAGGGGGATATAACCTTGCTGACGAGTATTTTAACATAACTCACCCCTATGGTTTATGGAAAGACAGCGGAATAAGACTTGAAGGAGATGCTGTTAGGTCGTTGACAATCACTTTCTTAGAAATGTGGAATGCAGTCAAGCGTTCCGACAAAGATGATACGGATTTTAAGAAATATCTTCCGCATATTGATTATGTGGCAAAGGGAAAGGCATTTATACAGCCTTATGCTGATACTCCGATTGATAATGAGCAGGTAGGTGAGGACGTGTATATGAGCATGGTGGATAAGGCGGAGAAATACTGCTACTTTATGACACCTTACCTTATTATTACCGATGAAATGATTCGTGCTATTTCGCTTGCGGCTAAAAGAGGTGTAGATGTGAGAATAATCACCCCCGGTATTCCTGACAAGAAAATGGTATACAGAGTGACACGCTCTTTCTACAACGGACTTGTAAGAAACGGAGTGAGAATATACGAGTGGACTCCCGGGTTTTGCCATTCGAAAATGAGCGTAACAGATGATAAAATGGCGGTTTGCGGTACTATAAATTTAGATTACAGAAGCCTTTATCATAGTTTTGAAAATAGCTGCTTCATAGTGGATAACACCTGTGCTATAGCCATGAGGGAAGATTTTGACAGGACATTTAAGCAATGCAGGGAGGTAACTGAAGAATACAGGACGGGCAGAAAATCTGTAATAAGATTGGGACAGCTTTTCCTAAGATTATTTGCGGAATTGTTATAATGAAAGAGGTCATTATGAAAAAACATAAAATTATAAAAATAATATGGATAATACTTGGTTTCATAGGCTTTGGCTTAGGCACGGTAGGAGTTATAGTACCCTTGCTGCCTTCGTTTCCGTTTTATATGCTTACCCTTTTTGCCTTTGCCAAAAGCTCTGACAGGCTTCATAAGTGGTTTATTTCAACAGAGCTTTACAAGAAAAACCTTGAGAGTTTTGTAAATAAAAAGGGAATGACGGTTAAAACCAAAATCAGGATAGTAGCCTGTGTAACTTTGGTAATGGCATTTGGTTTCATTATGATGAAGCATGTTCCGGTTGGCAGGATTGTTCTTGCAATAGTCTGGGTGTGTCATGTACTTTACTTTATATTTGGCATCAAAACTTTGGAAGAAGAGAGACAGCCTACTGAAGTTTTAGAAATTGAGGGTGGGGAAAATGATTAAAAAGAGATTGATAGGACTTTTGTCGCAGGCAGGTAAGCATATTATTTATCATATTTTATTGCAGATATTGTCTTTAACAGCTCAGATTGTTCTTGTATTTACACTCGCAAACGTCCTTGAGAACGCTGTGGGAGGAAAGCTTGACAGGGATGCACTCCTCATTGCAATTATAACCTTTGTAATAGTTTATATAATCAGGGTGACCTGTGAGGAACTGGAAGCAAAAGAAGCTTATCTTGCAAGTGTGGACGTAAAAAGGGTAATAAGGGAGAAGATTTACGACAAGCTTCTACGGCTTGGTGCAGGATACAGGGAAAAGGTTTCAACCTCACAGGTGGTTCAGCTCAGCTCAGAAGGAGTTGAACAGCTTGAGACCTATTTTGGCAGATATCTTCCACAGTTTGCCTACAGTATGTCGGCTCCGATTATACTTTTTATTGTGCTTGCCATAAAGGTGAACTTTGTTGTAAGCCTTATACTTCTTCTTTTAGTTCCACTCATTCCGGTTTCCATAGTAGCGGTTATGAAAATAGCCGGGAGGCTTTTTAAGAAATACTGGGGAGTTTATTCAGACCTCGGAGATACTTTTTTAGAGAATTTACAGGGACTTACAACTTCGAAAATATACAGGGCGGATGAGAGAAAAGCTGAAGAAATGGATGTAGAAGCTTCTCATTTTAGAAAAATTACAATGAGGGTGCTTACCATGCAGCTTATTTCAACAACTGTTATGGACATACTTGCTTACGGCGGTGCGGCAGTCGGTATGCTGGTGGGAATAAGTTATTTTCTGAAGGGAGAAATAACTCTTGCAGGAATGCTTACAGTAATTTTACTTGCATCTGAATTCTTCCTTCCGCTTAGGCTTTTAGGTTCATATTTCCACATAGCCATGAACGGAATGTCTGCTTCGGACAAGATATTTGAACTTCTTGACATGGAAGAGGGCGAAAAGGGAGAGGAAGATGTTGAGGGAGGCATACCTGTAATCAGCCTTGAAAATGTGAATTTTAATTATGATGCTGAGCGGGAGATATTAAAAAATGTAAATATGCTTTTTCCTCAGGGAAGCTTTACTTCCATAGTAGGTGAATCAGGCTGCGGTAAAAGTACTGTTGTCGGAATAATTTCAGGCAGGAATAAAGGCTATAGCGGCAGTATAAAGCTTGGAACTAAGGAACTAAGAGATATAAATGAAGCCTCACTTCTTAAAAAGGTGACCTTGGTTAAATCAAACGGCTACCTTTTTAAGGGAACTGTAGAAGAAAACCTGAAGATGGCAAACATGCATGCGGCTCCTGAAATGCTGTGGGAGGTGCTTAGGAAGGTACGTCTGGATGAACTTTTTAGGGAAAGAGACGGACTTGATACAGTGATTGCCGAGAAAGCAGGCAATCTCTCAGGAGGTCAGGCGCAGAGACTTGCCCTTGCAAGAGCCTTGCTTTCTAAATCAGAGGTAATGATATTTGATGAGGTTACTTCCAATATAGATGCCGAAAGCGAAGAAATGATAATGGAAGTAATAAAAAGTCTTGCGGGTAAGCGTACAGTAATTATGATTTCCCACAGACTTTACAATGTAACAGAGTCTGACAATATTTATATGATGAATAAGGGTGAAATAACTGAAAGCGGTACGCATAACGAGCTTTTGGCCAAGCAGGGAGAATACGCAAAGTTATTTAACTCGCAGACCGCCCTTGAAGCCTATGCTAAGAAAAAGGAGTTAAAGCCTAATATAAGAAAGGCTGTAGTGGCTGAAGGTGTGGAAGCCGGAGAAGAAACAGAATATGAGGAAGCTAAAGAAGGACGCAGAAGCGGTATAGCCATTATGGGCAAGCTTATAGTTCTGATAAAACCGTTATTACACATTATGGCTATAGCTGTTTTACTTGGAGTAACAGGCTATCTCTGTGCGATTTCACTGACTATTCTTGGAGCTAAGACCTTGGGAATGGCTACAGGAGGCTTCTTGTCGGATACGGTAAAATATCTTACTGACAATGCGGGAGTTTCCGGGAAAATAACAGGTATTATGACAGCTATGATACTGGTGGCCGTATTTAGGGGAATTTTCCACTATATAGAGCAGTATTGCAATCATTTTATAGCGTTTAAGCTGCTTGCAGTTATCAGACATAAGGTGTTTGCGGCCCTTAGAAAACTCTGTCCTGCCAAGCTTGAAGGCAGGGACAAGGGTAATCTTATTTCAATAATAACGACTGATATTGAGCTTTTGGAAGTATTTTATGCACATACGATTTCACCTATAGCCATAGCTATTACAGTTTCACTTATAATGATTATTTTCATAGGAAGCTACTCGGTGGCAGCAGGAGTACTTGCACTTATTGCGTATATTGTAATCGGTGTAGTTATACCGCTTATAAACGGTAAAAGAGGCGGTACCCTCGGAATGAAATTCAGAAATGCCGTGGGCGAGCTTTCGAGCTTTGTTCTCGGTGAGCTTCGTGGTATAGATGAGACTATACAGTATGGAGCAGGGGAGAAAAAGAAAAAGGCTATTTATGATAAGTCGGTCAATTTGTCTAAAATTCAGAAAGAACTTGCAGAGGCAGAGGGCAGGCAGAGAGGATTTACGGTCGGAGCCATTCAGCTATTCTCGTATGGAATGTTGCTGCTTACTCTTATTCTTTACAGTAATAGTCTTATTGAGTTTGAAGCTGTTGTAATCTGTACTGTAGCAATGATGAGTTCCTTTGGACCTGTAGTGGCACTTTCAGCCCTTTCAAATAATTTAAATCAGACTCTTGCAAGCGGAGAAAGGGTACTTGCCCTGCTTGAGGAAGAGCCTGAGGTGGCAGAGGTAGAAGCAGGAAATGGCAGTATTTCTCTGTCTAAGTTTACAGGGGTTAAGGCTAAGGCTGTGGACTTTTCTTACGGAGATAAGAAGATACTTGAAGATTTTACTCTTGATATAAAGAAGGGCAAAATTTTAGGCATACATGGGGCAAGCGGCTCAGGTAAGTCCACCTTCCTTAAGCTCCTTATGAGATTTTGGGAGACTGACAGTGGTAAGATTCTTATTTCAAACAAGGATATTAAGAAGATTGTCACAGAGGACTTAAGAAAATTAGAGGGCTATGTGACACAGGAAACCCACCTTTTTACAGGCACAATAGCTGAAAATATAGCACTTGGCAAGCCTGAGGCTAAACTTGGTGAAATAAAGGAAGCGGCAAAAGCTGCTTCAATAGATGAATTTATTACAAGTCTTCCGAATGGTTACGACACTAAGGTGGGAGAGCTCGGCGATACGCTTTCAAGCGGAGAAAAGCAGAGACTTGGCATAGCAAGGGCCTTTCTTTACAATGCACCGTTTATCTTACTTGACGAGCCAACCAGCAATCTGGATTCATTAAATGAAGGAATCATTTTGAAGGCACTGAAGGAAAAGAGTAAGGGCAGAACCATACTTCTTGTTTCACACAGGGATTCTACTATGAATATTGTGGATGAAATGGTGGAGATGGGATAGGAAGTAATCTTCTATATAGAATAAGACAATATAAAATAAGACAATATAAAATAAGGCTGTCGCATTAACGGAAAATACTACAAAATATGGTAAACTTATTGTTAACTGATAGTATTTTGTATATCATTTTCTTGGTACGGCAGCCCTATTAGTTTAAATAAATTTAATTTGGGTTTAATGAGTAGTTTATTAAAAATTCATCTTCTGATTTTAATCTATGATAAAAGTTATAATTTTTAACTACTCCTCTGTGTATTCATAAAGCTTTCCTTTCTTATCAATATAATACTTGACACCTCTTTTTTCGACAACAGCTTTTCCTTTTTCAAAAGGATAGACTGTATCATACTTAAATGGAATTACAACCCTGTTTTTCGTATTTACAAATCCCCATTTACCATACCGTTTTACACCTAAAAGACCTTCACTAAAGCCACTCTCATGAATGCCATCATTCTGAAACGGTATTATTATTTTATTGAGTTTGTTTATAACACCGTATTTTTTTGACTTCCGCACAACTGCAAAACCGCTCTTTTGAAAACGATAACCATAACTGTATACAAAAGGAACCGCAACCCTGTTTTTCCTGTTTACATATCCCCATTTTTTGGATTTTTCTAAAGCTATAAGGCCGTAATTGAAACCATTAAAATCAATATCGTCATACTTGAAAGAAATTACAGTTTTATTGTTTTTATTTATCATGCCATATTTTCCTGACTTTTTTGCGATAGCAAGACCATCTTTGTCAAAACTGTATACTTCATCGTACTCAAAAGGAATAATTACTTTACCGGTCTTATCTAAAATTCCTGCTTTTCCCGATTTCTTTGCTATGCTTAAACCGCTGTCGTTAAAAAACGTTAAAGCATCATACTCAAAAGGAACCAGTATATTGTTATTTTTATCTATAAATCCATATTTACCGGACTTCTTTGCCTCAGCGTAATCATTTTCGTAAAAATGATTTAGATACTCATACTCAAAAGGAATTACAATTTCATTGTTTTTATTTATAAATCCAAATTTGCCGGATTGCTTTGCAAGTGCATGACCGTTTCCGTCAAAGGTGTATAAATTATCATAGCTGAAAGGTATTACGGTTTCATTGCTTTTATTTATCATGCCATATTTTTCATTCTGCTTTGCAACGGCAAGACCATTTTCATCGAAAAATCCCAGTCCATCATAGATGAAAGGAATAACTTCCTGATTCCTACTATCTAAAATGCCCCATTTATTGCCATCTTTTGCTGTGATATAGCCGTTACCGGTATTGTTTAAGTCATCGTACTTACAAGGAATAAACAATTTCCCGTTATTGTCGGCATAACCACGTTTTCCGTTAGAACTTCTTACCTCAGCGTACTCATATTCCTTAGTTCCGTATTCAGGTTTGTATCTATCATCGCTGGTATCATCCGCATCTTCATAGTTGTCATCATAGTATATACTATACTCAAATTCCAATGTAGTATTGTTATTGTAGTCGATGATTCCATAAGTTCTATTTCCTGACTCATCTTGTTTGACAGCTATATACACTTTTGTGCCAAATGGAAGTAAATCGAAGTAGGTAATCGGGACAAGGAGGTTATTATTCTTGTCGATAACACCTGCTTTTTTATTTATTGTTGCACGGAACCTATCAGTGCCGACTGTTCGCCAAAGAGAATCATACAGGAAAGGAACGATCAGTTTACCGTCCTTATCTATGATCCCCATCTTATTACCTTTTTTTACAACCGAAAGATCTTTAAAAGCTCTTATTACCTCATACTTTTTTTTGGCAGTTATCCGGGCGAAGGCAGCCTGTGTGTGGAATAGTCCGATTACCATTGCAAATACCAAAAGGATACTCAACCTTTTGAAAACTTTTAACCACATTTTGTTCCTACTCATAATTTAGTCCCCCTTTTCTCATTGGTTAAATCAATAAAGATTTAAAATATTGTTATAAAAATGGCAATATACTTGTCATTTTTATAAGTGTACCAATAATTATTCTCAAAATCAACAATTAACTGAAAAATTAATATAATTTTTATATATAGACTTAAAATACCATCGGAATAAAATACACAGAAATAATAGTGAACGAAATATTGATACAGGATTTCTCCGGTTTCGTCAATCGTAATTCTTGCAAAAATATTCATAATCCGCTAATTTTTGTAAAAATAGCTGCTTATTCATATTTTTTTGCGTGTCAAAAGATAATAAATTTTTTTGCAAGCAAGCCCCAATCGAGTTTTTATACTTTTGACACTTGTATCGCTAAATAAGTAATAAGTCAAATAAAATTATCCACGAAATATCCTGTAAACTACCGCAATTCTTAGACTGTGACAGTTACTGATATTTCGTGGATAACCACTATAAAGAGGTATATGGTTTATAGGTGAGGATAATTTTGGCTTAGTAAGGCATAATCTCTACAAATCCGAAATTCTCTTTAAATTCTTCACCAAGCTTATTAGCTAAAGGCTGCATCTTATCCATAAGATTTTCCACATCCTTGTAAAGTGAGTCAAGCTTAGAAGTAAGCTCTTTGGTAGCTTCTTCAACCTTGTTATACTGCCTGTTATGCTCTTCTTTAAGTGTGTTAAGCTCTTCCTCTGCCTTTATAAGAGTTTCCTTTTCCTCATCGGTAAGAGCCTTTGATGATTTGATAAACTCTATATTATCCTCAATTGCAAGGTCTTCATCAGTTGCATTCTCATAAACCTTGTCCCAGATAGTCGGGTGCTTATTTGCAACTTCATCAATTTTATCTGCGATTGCCCATTTATCCGTAATCTTGTTTGTAATCCTTTCTATCTCTTCTGTGGTTTCTTCAATATCTCTGCGTGTTTTCTCAAGCTTATCATAATCCTCTGTTAAAGACTTTTTCTCTTCCTTTGTAAGCTTTTTATCATTTTTTAGGAATTCTGAAAGAGAAGGGGAATCTTCATCATCTCCCGGATATGCAAAGAAGTTTTTGTCTGTTTCTTTGAAATCAGTATCATTTGGATACCCAAAGAAGTTCTTGTCGGTTTCTCTGAAATCAGTGTCATTAGGATAGCCGAAGAAGTTCTTGTCAGTTTCCTTGAAATCAGTGTCATTTGGATAGCCGAAGAAGTTCTTGTCAGTTTCTTTGAAATCAGTATCATTTGGATACCCGAAGAAGTTCTTATCAGTTTCCTTGAAATCAGTATCATTTGGATAGCCAAAGAAGTTTTTGTCGGTTTCTTTGAAATCAATATTTTTATTGCAGCTCTTCTTGTCGGTCTCTACACCTTTCTTTGTGTCTGCCGCTTTAACGGTGTTTAATCCTGCTGTAGCTCCTGCTACTGCTAAACTTCCTACTACTGCTAAAATTGCTAATCTCTTCATAATAAATACCTTCCTTTCGTTGTTTGTTTTATTTGTTTTATAGTTTTGATAACCGATGTCTTATCGCTTTATCTGTGTATAGTATAGCGCCGAAATTTAGGTAAAATCTCCTTAAAAACGTAAGGAGTGTAGGGAAATAGTGTGTGAAAATTGGGGCAAAACCGGAATATGATAGTTTATTTTTAAATTGCTTGACAAGAAATCGTAAAAGGTGTATTATCAAAATAAAAAAACCGAACGGTCGGTTTTGTTAAAGGAGTATTATTTTTATGTCAAAAGAATACAATTCACAGGCAACTATTGAAACTATCTTATCCGTATCGGCAAAGTTGTTTTTGGAAAAGGGATTTGATAAGACCAGTATGATGGATATAGCTAAAACTGCCGGAATATCAAAGGGTGCTATTTATCATCATTTTCAGTCAAAAGATGAAATTATCAAGTCTGTTACGGAAAGGCAGGCGCAGTCAGTAAAGGATGCGATGGAGAGTTTTCTGTCAGAAACATCCTCATTGAGCGGTAAAGAACAATTACAGCTTATTTTGGAAAGAAATTTTGAAAACCAAAAAGCACATTATCTGGATGATGTGATGAGCGTTAGAATGAAAAGTGCGGAATTTGTTTTGTCATATATGCAAAGCTGTGTAAACAAAGATTCTGCCTTTGTTTCGGAGATTATCAAGAGGGGAATTGCGGATGGTTCACTGGTTACGAATTCCCCGGATGAATGTGCAGAGGTTTTTCTGCTGCTGTTAAATGTATGGTGTGATCCCGCTGTTTTTGACTGTACCGGTGATAAGCTGTCATCACGATTGAAATTTTTGCAATACCTTATGAAGTCAATAGGAATAGATGTATTAAGTGATGGATTTATTGAAAAATCTCTGGAATTATTACGCAAATTATATGGCAGGGAGGACAAAGTCGGTGAATAATACTTTAATAGTTGAAACAAAGAATCTTACAAAAACTTTCTCGGGTAAAGAAGTAATCAAAAACTGCAATATGAGTGTGGAAAAAGGCACGATTTACGGCTTCTTAGGGGCAAACGGAGCGGGGAAAACAACCATATTCAAGCTTTTATCGGGATTGATTACACCAACTATGGGCAAGGCTCACGTCTTAGGAAAGGACGTTACTTTGGAAAGAAGCAGTATTTTATCTGAAATTGGCACTTTGATTGAAACGCCGATATTTTATGAACATTTGTCAGCAGCGGAAAATCTACAAATACATCTGGAATATATGGGTAAGGAGAGTGGTGATATAACAGATATCTTATCGAAAGTAGGCCTGGATGATACGGGTATTCAGCCTGTATCAAAGTTCTCTCTGGGTATGCGCCAGCGTTTAGCCATTGCAAGAGCAATTATCCACAAGCCTCAGCTGCTGATTTTGGATGAACCGATTAATGGGCTTGATCCTATGGGAATCAGGGAAATGCGGGATTTGTTTGTAAACCTGGCGAAGACGGAAGGAATGACTTTGCTCATTTCCAGCCATATTTTAACTGAAGTTGAACATATTGCGGATATCGTTGGAGTAATCGTCAATGGAACGATTATAAGAGAGGTTCCGATGGCGAAAGTAAAAGCAGAATATCCTTCAGGACTTGAGGATTATTTTATGGATATAATGACAGGGAGAAAAGAAGATAATGAAAACACTTATTAGATTAGAATTGAAAAAAAACAAACTTAATACTTATATAATAGCCGGGACTATTATAACAATCATAATGTTAGGCTTCCTGTTTCTTTTTGCCTATGCACCCCTAATAGAGCCTAACGATAAAGATATGGCGATTTTTTCGGGATACAATAATCTCATTCCTTTGTTCGGAGTTTTCAGTATGGCGGTATTTTGTGTGATGTCATCGGTTATGTATTCAAAGTTTATTATTGAAGATTATTCGGGGAAACGGCCTATTTTACTTTTTTCATACCCGGTGAGTCGTAAAAAAATTATTTTATCAAAGCTGGGCGTTGTATCAGGCTTTTCCGTCATTTCTATGATTGCCTGCAACCTTATTGTTTTCCTGACATTCGGTATAACCGAAAATTTCATTCATCTCGTGGGAAAAGATTTTACACTTTCCATTATGCTGAAGGTGGTTGAAAACACTCTTATCATGTCTCTCATAGCCGCAAGTATCGGAGTGGCGGCTGTAGGAATCGGGTTTATAAAAAAATCGATACCGACTACCATAGTTTCTGCAGTACTTATTGCTTCGTTAATGTGCAATATAGTGATAAATGCAAGCTTAAACAGGGTTACGATGTATGTGTTAACGACAGTGATGATATTTGTCGGAACAGTATTTTCAATATTTTTAATTAAAAAAGTAAATGTTATGGAGGTTGAATAATGGAAAAGAAGATAGAGGGAACAGTAGATAAATTGCTTGAAAGCATATCACCGGGGCTGCATGTATTCAGCATCGGATCCGGGATTGTACTTATACTTTTAGGAATTTTTCTGTTGTTCAAAAACAGGGGACTAAAAGAGAAGAAAGGTGCCTCTTATGCCGGTCTTATTTGTTTTGTATTAGGCATTGTTGCTGTAATAAGCGGCTTTGTGCAGATGCGATAGCCTAAGGTTAAATATACGTATCCGGGAGATAAACTGAAAACTATTATAATTAAAACCGCCAAAGCAGGGGGAGAATTCCTGCTTTGGCGGCTTGAGGTTACCTAATGAATTTTTATGTGTAAGTAATAGGGGTTTAGTAAGGCATAATCTCTACAAATCCGAAATTTTCCTTAAATTCTTCACCAAGCTTATTAGCTAAAGGCTGCATCTTATCTATAAGATTTTCCACATCCTTGTAAAGGGAGTCAAGCTTTGCAGTAAGCTCTTTGGTTGCTTCTTCAACCTTGTTATACTGCTTGTCATGCTCTTCATTGAGTGTTTTAAGTTCTTCTTCTGCCTTTATGAGAGTTGTCTTTTCCTCGTCGGTAAGAGCCTTTGAGGACTTGATGAACTCTATATTATCCTCAATTGCAAGGTCTTCATCGGTTGCATTCTCATAAACCTTATCCCAGATAGCCTGATGTTTATTTGCAACTTCATCAATCTTATCTGCTATAGCCCATTTATCCGTAATCTTGTTTGTAATCCTTTCTATCTCTTCTGCGGTTTCTTCAATATCCCTACGTGTTTTCTCAAGCTTATTATAATCCTCTGTCAGGGATTTTTTTTCTGCCTTTGTAAGCTTAGTATCCTTTTTCAGGAATTCTGAAAGAGAAGGGGAATCTTCGCTATCTCCCGGATAAGCAAAGAAATTTTTGTCCAATTCTCTGAAATCCATGTCATCAGGGTAAGCAAAGAAGTTCTTGTCGGTTTCCCTGAAATCAGTATCACCCGGATAAGCGAAGTAATCTTTATCTATTTCTCTAAAATCTATATTTTTATTGCCGCCCTTCTTACCGGTTTCTACACTCTTCTTTGTGTCTGCCGCTTTAACTGTGCTTAATCCTGCTGTAGCTCCTGCTACTGCTAAACTTCCTGCTACTGCTAAAATTGCTAATCTCTTCATAATAAATACCTTCCTTTCGTTGTTTGGTTTATTTGTTGTATAGTTTTGATAACCGATGTCTTATCGCTTTATCTGTGTATAGTATAACGCTGAAATTTAGGTAAAATCCCCTTAAAAATGTAAGGAGTTTCGGGAAAAAATGTGGGAAAAGTGGGGCAAAGAAAGACAGTGATAAATAACCCCGAAACAATAATAAGCCCCCAAAGCAGGGGTAATTTCCGACTTTGGGGGTTTAATGGCAGTTACAAAGATATGAGAATTTGGTTAATTGACTAATGATTAGTCTTTTACTTTCAGAGTTTTGATTTTACCGTCTTTACTGCGAATAACCTCAATATTTATACCATTTGCTATAGCAGCTTCACTGTTGTCACAGTAGGTAGCCTGTCCTTCATCTTGCAGAAAATGGATTATTTTTCCCTTAAATAACCAGGCTCCCGAAAAAGCATCATAGGTTACGCCATAAGGAGCATAAACATCTCTTATACTGTCATTTTTGTAATCAGGCTCACCTCCTTCAAAGCTGTCATATTGATCGGAAATACTTTTTTGTGAATCTTCAATCCCTCTTTTTAATTCTTTTTCTTTCTTTGTTCTTGCGGCGAAATCTTCATCGGAAGCTTTCTTTAATCCGGTTAAAATGCCTTCTGCATTTCTGATAGGCAAAACATCTATAACACCTTCACTATAGAAAAATGAATTAAGATTGCCTCCGCCTATGTCGTCCTTGAAAAAGCGTACCATTTTACCCTCATAGAAAAAACGGTCTTTTTCTTTATCATAAGTCATCCCATAGGTTTTGTAGACAGAGTATTTTGTTTCAGTTTCATTTGTATCATTTTCACTGATAATATCTACACCCTCTAAAGCATGAGAAGAGGTTTCGCTTTGCGGAGGTGCAGAGGTGAAAGCTCCGGCTGCAATATGCGGATAGGTATACATTGTTGTTATGCCAAGTGCAATTACAACAGCTAAAGTTACGGCAAATTTTTTCTTCATAGGGTTTGACCCTCCTTTCTTTTGATAGTTTAATCTTATCAGATATTTTTGTATCAGCATTGTGATGAATATGTTTTTAATATGTAGAGAGAATAAATTTTATATAGAATAAAACACCTTTCTCAGTGTTTTTGATACCATATAAAGCATTATGTTCATCTAAAATTGTCTTTACGATATATAAACCTAAACCGCTACCTCCTGTTTGCCTGTTGCGTGATTGTTCTATGCGATAAAAAGCATCAAACAATTTGGAAATTTCATTTTCAGGAATATGAACTCCTGTATTTTCTATGCTAAAAAGTACATTTTCATTTTCTGATAAAGCGGTCAGGGTAATGGTACAATTTTTTGGTGAATAAGAGATTGCATTGGATATTAAGTTGTTGATAACTTTTTGAATCAATTTTTTATCACCTTGTATTTGTAAATTTTGAGAAATATTTTGAATATAGTTAATATCTTTGTTTATGATAATATCTTCAAAAAGCTTACATTCCTCTATAATTATATCTGAAAATACTATATTTTCTTTGTTGATACTTATTTTGGATGATTTTATATATGCAATGGTTAAAATTTCCTGTACCATATTTTCCATAGTATTTATTATTTCGAGTGAACGGAATAAAAATTTATCCCGATTTTTATAATCTCCGATATTTAAAAGCATGCCTTCTGTTTGCCCCTTGATAATAGTAATCGGGGTTTTGAGTTCATGTGACACGGCAGAAAAAAAGTCAAGCTGTGCCTGTTCTAATGCCTTTTCATGTGCTATATCCGTTGCAAGTTTTGCATTTGCTTCCTGTAAATCGGTTAAGGTTTTTTGTAAATTTTTTGCAAGGATATTAAGTGATTTTTTCAGTGTTCCCAATTCATCGGTGTTTTGTTCTTCAAATTGCCAGTCAAGCTGCATATCTGACATTTTAGTGGCTATTTTACAGACTTTAAGTATAGGATAAGTGACAATGTGTGTGAAAAGCCAAGAAATTAAAAAAGCAATTATAATTATTATGATTAAAATAATGGGGAAAATTTGCAGAAAACTTTGTTGTAACTGATGAATCTGTTCGGCTTTTCCATATACAACAAGTGAGTATTTTTCTGTTTTGTCAAGGAAGGAAAAATGATAAGCAGCTGATAAAGTCGGTTGGGCACTGTCAAATCCTTCGACACTTTGACTAAACTCTTCCTGCTGAATAGTCGGTAGGCTTAATAATTCTCCTTTGTCTGAATAAAGTTCAATAGAAAAAATATTATTTTCATAAATAAACCGGTCGAATAATTTTCCGCTATCTGCAAAAGAAGATTGTTTCAGTTCTATAACAAAAGCTTTAACTTTTATATCGAGGTCATTATTTAATTGCTGTGAATATGTTTTTGGCATAAGTAAGGCAAGAATAGCAAAAACTAAAAAGCCAGTAAATAACAGGGAAAACATTGTAATGCTAAAAACTTTTGCAAACAGGCTACTTTTAACTTTCTTTATCAATTTTATACCCCACCCCTCTGATTGTCTGAATAAAAGTAATATTAAGCTTTTTACGAAGATTTTTGATATGTGTGTCAATTACCCGTTCATCACCGTAAAAATCATATTTCCAAATTTTATTTAAAAGATTTTGTCTGGTAAGAATACGCCCCCGGTTTAACAGCAATTCTCTAAGCACTTCAAATTCTCTTTGTGTCAGTTCATAAGAAATGCCGTTAACAGATGCGGAATAATCATCAAAATCTAAAATCAGGTTATCATAAGATATGGTTTTATGTTCCTGATCTGATGTTTTACTTGCACGACGGAGTACAGCAGCTATTTTTCTAACCAAAACCGGCATAGAAAAAGGTTTTGTAATATAATCATCAACTTGTAAATCCAGTCCTTTTATCTGTTCCTTCTCTCCATTTAAGGCGGTCAGTATAATAATAGGAATTTGAGATTTTTTTCGTATAAATTCGCAAACACTGAAACCATCTATTTTAGGAAGCAATATATCAAGTAAAATAAGATCAAAATCGTCATCAGAAAAAAGATTTATAGCTTCAAGCCCATCGTTTGCAACAGTTATGTCATAACCGCTTTCTTGTAAAAAATTTTGTAAAAGTTCCTGTATATCTAAGTCATCTTCAACTACCAGTATTTTATTCATAATTTTACCTCCAAGTCAGATTATAACATAATAGTTTGTGATTAAAGTGTAGTTTTTGATTTTTATAACAAAATAAAATAGCCCTCAAAGCAGGGGAATTTTCCTGCTTTGAGGGCTTGAGGTTACCTAATGAATTTTTATGTATAAATAATTGGGGTTTAGTAAGGCATAATCTCTGCAAATCCGAAATTTTCCTTAAATTCTTCACCAAGCTTATTAGCTAAAGGCTGCATCTTATCCATAAGATTTTCCACATCCTTGTAAAGAGAATCAAGCTTTGCAGTAAGCTCTTTGGTAGCTTCTTCAACTTTGTTATACTGCTTACTGTGCTCTTCGTTAAGTGCCCTAAGTTCTTCTTCTGCCTTTATGAGAGTTGTCTTTTCCTCGTCGGTAATAGCCTTTGAGGACTTGATAAACTCAATATTATCCTCGATTGCAAGATCTTCATCGGTTGCATTCTCATAAACCTTGTCCCAGATATCCTGGTGCTTATTTGCAACTTCATCAATCTTATCTGCGATTGCCCATTTATCCGTAATCTTATTTGTAATCCTTTCTATCTCTTCTGCCGTTTCATCAATATCCCTGCGTGTTTTCTCAAGCTTATCATAATCTTCCGTCAGGGATTTTTTCTCAGCCTTTGTAAGCTTTTTATCATTTTTTAGGAATTCTGAAAGAGAAGGGAAATCTTCGTCTGCTCCCGGATAAGCAAAGAAATTTTTATCCAATTCTCTGAAATCCATATCATCAGGGTAAGCGAAGTAATCTTTATCTGTTTCTCTAAAATCAATATTTTTATTGCTGCCCTTCTTGACGGTTTCTACACTCTTCTTTGTCTCTGCTGCCTTAACGGTGCTTAATCCTGCTGTAGCTCCTGCTACTACTAAACTTCCTGCTACTGCTAAAATTGCTAATCTCTTCATAATAAATACCTTCCTTTCGTTGTTTGGTTTATTTGTTTTATAGTTTTGATAACCGATGTCTTATCGCTTTATCTGTGTATAGTATAACGCCGAAATTTAGGTAAAATCTCCTTAAAAATGTAAGGAGTATAAGGAAAAAGTGTGGGAAAATTGAGGCAAAGCAGAGATATAGAAAATACGTGACAGTAAAAGAATGTTGCCAAATAGCGGAACTTTGACATATAATAAGGATATGCTTAACTAAAGTTGATTAAATATAGAATCCGAGGAATAAAAGAAGAGGAAAGTGCTTATGAAGGTCAGTGAAATTATTAAAAAGCCTGTGGTAGAGGCAAAGTATCTGAATGTAGATAATGCTGACAGATATCGCCCTATTATCAGGCTTTTTTATTTAAAATACGAAAAATTAAAATACTGGCTGTATCAGGAAGAGGTATTTGAGGAATTAAAAGAGGATACATATTTTGCCGGGTATACTATTGAGCAGTGTAAGCAAGACTTAAATACGCTTACTGAATGGGGCAATCTTCTTGCTATGCAGGATACGAGAAGGGCAGCTACCTTAGAAGAATTTGCCAATAAAAAATTTCGTTACCAGCTCTCAGAAACCGCAGTAGAAGTAGAACGTATGGTAATTAGGATAGAAAATCTTTTTATAGAGAGCTCTTCCTTAGAACCAAGCCTGCTTGAAAGACTAAGAATGAGCCTTGCAGGGCTACCTTCTATGTTAGCTGAAAATGATGAAAAGTTGTATTCATACTGGAATGATTTAAATAATGATTTTAAAAGGCTTAACCAGAATTATCAGGATTATATGAGAGAGCTTAATAGTGTAAAAGCTGAAAATCTTATGCGTACTAAGGAATTCCTTATATTTAAGGACAGGTTGATTGAATATTTGAGAAATTTTGTTAAAGGGCTGCAAACAAATGTAGGTATAATTGAGACTATTATTAAGGGCTTTGATGAAACAATGCTGCAATCCCTTATAAACAGGATATTCCGGTATGAACTTTCTATTCCGAGATTAGAAACTGTTGTAGATGAGGAGAGAATTTTAGATAATATAAATGGCAGGTTTGAAAGTCTTAAAGACTGGTTTGTAAGTGATGGCAATAAAGAGTCTGAGGTAGTGAAAGTCTTTGATACCACTAATGAAATAATCCGTAAAATTACAGGTTATGCCGCAAGAATAAGTGAGAGTGGCGGCAGCAGTGCGAATAGAAAAGAAGAATATAAAAAGCTGGCTGAAGTTTTTTATAATTGTGAAGATATATGTGAAGCACATCGTTTTGCAGGGCTTGTTTTTGGTACGGCAACTACATTTCATTTAAGAGGAATAGGGGAAAGGCAGACAGAAAGTATAAATAGCGGAGTATATGAGGAAAAGACCTGCATAAAAACAGTTACTCCAAGGGTAAGGACTTACAGAGAGAAAGCAAAAAGAAGCGGAATTAAGGATAATTTTAAAGCAAAAGAAGAACTGCGACTTGCTACAATAGAAAAACTTGCTGCTGAAAGAGAGCTTTTAAGAGGATATATTAAAGACGGCAGGCTGGTATTTAAGGATTTGCCTGAGATAACACCATTTGTAAGAGATGTGTTTTTAACCTGGATATCAAGGGCTTTGGAGAATAAAGAAGGCAGGGGAAAGACTGAAGAAGGGAAAAGATTCAGACTTATCTCTCCTACGACAGAAGAGATTTGTGAACTTAAAAGTGAAGATGGAGTGTTGTATATGCCGTCTTATGAGATTATATTTGAGGATGAAATAAATGAAAGCATTGGAAGTATTGCTTAGTAAAAGGTGGATATTAAAGTCAAGAGACAGGGAGCTGTATTATTCTGTAAGAGATGAACTTCCCAAGTTTAAGTCATTTTTAATAGAAAAATTAGGCTTTCAGGTGGTTGTCAATTCTTATCTTATAAAGCTTGAGAAAATTCCCGCTGTGGCTGAAAACTGGATGGGAATAAAAGAATTTAGCGATAAGATGGAATATGTAATTTTTATGACTGTACTTATGTTTTTGGAAGAAAAAGATATGGGAGAGCAATTTGTGCTTTCAGAACTTACCGAATACATCCAGACTGCAGTAGAGGTGGAAAGTATAGATTGGACAGTATACAGAAGTAGAAAATATCTTGTAAAGGTTATGAAATATCTGGTTTCAGAAGGGATTTTAGAGATTAATGATGGAAGCGAGGAAGATTTTCAAAAAGACGGTATAAGTGAAGTTCTCTATGAAAATACCGGAGTTTCAAGAAATTTTGTAAAGAATTTCACCAGAGATATATCAAACTTTAAAGGAATGGCTGATTTTTACGACGGAGATTTTATAGATACGAATGAAGATAGGGGAATAGTCCGCAGACAGAGGGTATATAGGAAGCTTTTGCTATCGGCAGGATTATACAGAAATGAAAATACTGAAGAGGATTTTAACTATATAAGAAATTTCAGGGGAATAATAGCGAATGACTTTGAAAGTTTATTTGACTGTAATCTTCATATACATAAGTCCAGTGCTTATTTGGTGATAAATGAAGGTTCAAGACTTGGGAGGGCATTTCCGGAAGAAAGTACCTTATCGGATATAGTACTCCTTGTAAATGATCTGATACTTAGCAGGATAGATGAAAATAAACTGACTCCTGCAGTAGATGAAAGTATAATTTTATCTTTAGAGAATTTTAATGAGCTGATTGAGGAAACTAAGAGATTGTACGGAAACGGCTTTGCAAAGACTTACAGGGATATGACAACGAAGGAGATTTGCAGTGTGGTAACTGAGTATATGATGGAACTTGGGTTTATAGAATATCTTGGAAATGATGTGAAAATAAATCCGATTGTAGGCAAGGTGGCAGGAAGATATCCAAAGGATTTTGAAAGTGTACAAGAATAATGTAAACTATTTCACAAAGCTGTATTTAAGCTAAATAAGCAATATCAGTTTTGGTATTATTTGTAACGAGGACTGATTATAGTAGGATAAAATGCGTAATATTAAGGAGTGACAGATGAACAGCAACTGGAAGATAAACAGAGTGGGGCTGGTAGATTTTTGGTATTATGATGACGAGGAATTTGTCTTTGATGATGGCAGAATGCTTTTAAGGGGTGCAAACGGTTCAGGCAAATCTGTAACAATGCAGAGCCTTATTCCTCTGCTTTTAGATGGCAACATGCGTCCTGAGAGGCTGGATGCCTTCGGTACAAGAGCCAGAAAAATGGAGAACTATCTGCTTGAAGAAGATGATGACAGAGAAGAACGCACAGGCTATCTTTATATGGAACTTAAAAGAGAGGAAAATGAGGAATATGCTTCCTTTGGTATAGGCATCAGGGCAAGGAGAAATAAACCTTTGGAAGTCTGGTATTTTCAAATTACAGACAGCAGAAGGATAGGAAAAGACATATTTTTATACAAGGAAATGGATGGCAGGATTACTCTCTCAAAAACTGAACTTAAGAATAAAATAGCAGAGGGTGGAAGGGTAATAGAGAGCCAGAGTGATTATTCAGCAGCAGTAAATAAAACACTTTTTGGGTTTGAAAATGAAGATGAATACAAGGAACTCATAGATATACTGATAAGACTTAGAGCACCTAAGCTTTCAAAAGACCTCAAACCTACACTTATAAGTGAGATTTTAAGCTCTTCTTTGCAGGCACTTTCAGATGATGATTTAAAGCCGATGTCAGATGCAATAGAGAAAATGGACGAGACCAAGTTAAACCTTGAAAATCTTAAGGAAAGTCTTGCTTCAGCCAGACAGATAGAAAAAGTTTATAAGCTTTACAATGAAGTCTTGCTTTTTAACAAGGCGGGTTTCCTCGTAGAGGCAGATGGTGATTATAAGAGGCTTAAAAAAGAAGAAACAGATAGTTTTAAAAGACTTGAAGATGTTAAGGAAAAAATTGAGTTAAAAAGCACGAAGATAAAGGAACTGGATAGTGAAGAGAATATATTAAAAGAAGAAAAAAATTCATTAGACAGTGATGAGATAGTAAAACTAAAGGAAAATGAGGGAAGGCTTGAGAATGAAATTAAGCTTTTTGAAAAGACAATAAAAGATAAAGAAGAGAAAGAAGAGGAGAAAAAAGAAAGAGAAAGAAGTTTACAAAAAGAAATCAGAGAAGATAAAGAAGAAGCAGATTCATTATGGAAATCCTGTGAAGCTACTCTTAATGATATGGAAGCAGAACTTGAAGCCGTACCTTTTGATGAGTTTGCTTTTATGAGAGATGAGTTTGTAAAAAATAAAAATGAGAACTATTCTTTTGAAGCTCATATTAAGACTTTTGAAGCCTATGTATCAAGAGCAAAGGAAGGAAAAAGGCTTTTAGAGGAAGAAAAAAATCAGAATGAAAAATATGACCGCATTCTTAAAACTTTTGATGAATATAAAAGTAAACAGGATGATTTAGAAAAGACTGAGAAGCAGTGTGATACTCTTTTCTTTGATGAAAAAGAAAGATTGACGGAAGAAATATATGTTTGGGAAAAGAAAAATGTTGAATTACATCCTGAAACAGAGATTTTGCAAAATATAGAAAGAGAAATAGAAAACTATGACGAGAATAAAAACTATTTTGACATAAAAAATATTGCAAAGCCTGCTTATGAAAAGGTTTCCGGAGAAATTTTTGAAGATAACATAAGAATTGAAAATGAGATTAAATCTCTTAGAAAAGAGATAAAAGAAAAAGAGGAAGAACTTGCAGAATGGCAAAATAAAAAAGATCCTGAGCCTGAAAGAAGCGAAAGTGTTATAAAAAACAGGGATAAACTAAAGGCAGAAGGTATTGAATACCTGAATTTTTATAAGACGGTGGATTTTGCTGCCAATATTTCAGAAGATGAAAGAAACAGTCTTGAAGAAACTCTGCTTGAAATGGGAATACTTGATGCAATTATAGTTTCGGGCAAGGACAGGGAGAGGATACTTGCCTTTGATAAAGGGCTTAGCGACAGGTATATATTTGATGATGTACAGGCAGTAAATGATAATATATTAAATAAATTTGAAATCGAAGAAGAATACAACAATATTTTTTCGAATTTTAAAATAACGGCTGCTCTTTCAGGCATTTCTCTAAAAAAATCTGAAAAGGGCGGAACTTGGATAGGTGAAAACGGAAGCTTTGGACTGGGCATAATAGAAGGAAAAACCACAGGAGAATATAAGGCAGGTTTTATAGGTAGTCTTTCGAGGGAAAACTACAGGCTTGCAAAAATAAATGAACTTGAAAATGATATAAAAGGCTTGCAAGAAGAAGTAAGGCTTAGAAAAGAAAAGATGATGGCGGTACAGGCAAGGAAAGAAGAACTTGTTAATGAATGGGAGAGCTTTCCAAAGCCTGACAGTATGAATACAGCCCTTATTGAATTAAATAAAGTAAGAAGCAGTCTAAAGGGGATTTTAGAGGATATAGCGAAGTTAAAGACAGAGCTTGACAGGGAGAAAAAGGCCTTGGATGAGATAAGGCTTGCCGCAAATGAAGCCTGCGGAAAATGCTATGTAAAGGCAAGGCTTGATTTATTTATACAACTTAACGAAGCACTTGATAATTACAGAGCTTTACTTATGGAACTGAGGGCTTCGCACAGGGAATACCTTAGTAGGCTGGAATTGATATGTTCTAAGGAAACCAACCTTGAGGAAGTAGAGGAATATCTTGAGAATATCCGTTATGAGCTATCACTGGAGAGAGCAAAACTAAGAGAAGCAAAAGCAAAGCTTGAGTCCATAAAGGAGCAGTTAAAACTTACCGACTACGACAAGATAAAAGACAGGATTGATTATATAGTAAGAAGGCTTAATGAAATACCTAAGGAAAGACAGAAAGTCTCAATAGAACTTGGCAGCAGAAAACAGGAAGAAACTGATCTTAGAGAAAAGCTTGAGGGATTTAAACCACTGCTTGAATTAAGCCTGAAACATAGGGAAGATATGAAGAGAGCCTTTGCCGACGAGTTAAGGCTTGGTTTGGTAGAAGTTATAAAACTTGATGAGGATGTACTAAGTACGGCAGAAAGGCTTAGGACCGGTCTAAAACAGGGAATAGGTGAAACAAAGCGGGAAGATATATTGGGTAAATTGCAGGAGAATTTCCAAAAATACAGAGGAGGGCTTGCAAGGTATAATATAAATATGAATCCTATTTTTACTGAGGAAGAAGTGGACTATGGCAGCAGTAAAAATGTGAAAAGACAGGAGATTTCTGCAAAATACAAGGGAAGCACAGTTAAGTTTGGAGGACTTGTAAGCGCACTTGATAGTGAAGTTTTAGAACTTGAAAATATTCTTAAAGAAAGTGACAGACAAATCTATGAAGATATCCTTATAGGTACTGTAGGAAGAAAGATAAGGGCAAAAATCCGTCGTGCTGAAAAATGGGTGGAAAAGATTAAACGGCTTATGGAATCTATGGAAACTTCCAGTGGTTTAACTTTAAGTCTTGCCTGGAAGCCTAAGAAGGCTGAAAAGGAAGAGGAGATTGGTACAAAAGTTTTAGTAGATATCCTTATGAGAGATGAGGAGATACTTAGACCTGAAGACTCTGCAAATCTGTCAGGACATTTTCGCTCTAAGATAAATGCTGCAAAGAAAACCGCAGAGGAGTCAGGAGGAATGAAAAGCTTTTATGCAGTAATAAGGGATATTCTTGACTATAGAAAATGGTATGAGTTTAACCTGATGTACCAAAGAGCAGGTGAAAATAAGAAAGAGCTTACAGACAGAGTATTTTTTACCTTTAGTGGAGGAGAAAAGGCCATGGCTATGTATGTACCTTTATTCTCAGCAGTTGTTGCCAAGTATAAGGGAGCTAGGGCGGATGCGCCATTGTTGGTAGCACTGGATGAAGCTTTTGCAGGAGTTGACGAAACCAATATTAGGGATATGTTCAGACTGATGTCGGAGTTTAAGTTCAACTTTGTGATTAATTCTCAGAGCCTCTGGGGAGATTATGACACTGTTCCGGCTCTTGCAATTTATCAACTTGTACGCCCTGAAAATGCAAAATATGTGACGGTAATCAGGTACAGGTGGAATGGAATAAGAAGAGAACTGGCAGATAATGCACGTGAAAGGGGTTAATCTTTGTCTGAGATAAATGAAGCGCTAGAGTATTTTAAGAAGAAATCTGTATATGAAAAACTTTTTAAGGTATTTAAGAAGAAGTATGAAAGTCTGGGGAAAATTTCCGGAACAGCTGTACTTACCGGACTTGACAGGGGAGAGAAACTTGATTTGTCAGATTTTTTGATGAAGGATTTTACAGAGGACAAAGAAGTAAGGGTTTCTGTAAAATTATTTGAAAAGGCTCTTTTAAAAAGTAAATTCAGTAATCTCACAACAGAGAATATACTTGCCTATTATTTTGGGGAAGAACTTCGTACTAAAAAAGAAAAGAACGAAGATGATGAGATTAGAAAGGCGGAATACCTTGCAGAACTCAAAAAATACACAGATAAAACTTATATAAAGGACTGGCTGCAGGGAGTATTTTATGGAAAAGCAGAGGGAGCAGGGCTTATTATAAGAAATTATAATACTGATAAAGAAGAACTTAAAAATACGATAATAAAACTTGTAAAGGCAATTCCGTTAATGCCTGATTTTACAAAAGGTGAAAAGAAAGAACTGCTGGCAGTATTTGCAGCAAAAACTACAGCCAATCCGCATTTCTTTGATGATGATACTATAGCACAGAGCCTGCTCATAGCATTTTTAAAAGATTATTATAAGTATGAATATGAAGACGGATTATCTGAGTCCGAGAATAAAAGCGATATTTTATTTAAGGCAGGAATTATAAAAGACAGCCTGTCCAATGATGTGATAGCTTACGGAATAAGAGGAAGATATCCGGATGGAAGCTTGCACCAGGGAATGGAAGGTTTTTTCACTCAGAAAGAACCGCTTAAACTAAGCCTGTTTACCTTGGGCAATTTGGAAGAAACATTTGCAACTAAGGATATTAAAAGGGTTTATATAATTGAAAATCCTGCTGTATTTTCGATACTTATAAGTCATTTTCCGGACAGAGCCTTTATATGCAGTTATGGACAGATAAGAAGGGCAGTTTTTATGCTTTTAGATTTATTTGATAAAAATATAACATTCTCATATGCAGGGGATTTTGACCCGGAAGGACTCCTTATAGCTGAAAAGCTTAAGAAAAGATATGGAGAAAGATTGACTTTTTGGAAGTATGAACCTGAAATTTACCTGAAATATATTTCGGAGAAAAAACTGACAGAACAAAGAATTAAGAAGTTAGACGGAGTTTCAGATATTACTCTTTTAAGGATTGCGGAACTTATTAGAAAAGAAAGGCGGGCAGTTTATCAGGAGAGTATGATTGGGGAATATTTAAGTTAAATATAGAATAACTCGGGAATTCTCATAAAGATAAAAGAAGTATAGGCGTAATGGGGAATTTACCTCAAGGTGGGATAGAATAAAGCATATTGCCAAACAGATAAATTTGACATATAATTAATGATAGATATACATTTGGGAGGTGATAGGATGAAATTTGTTCAAGCTCAGTTTTCACTTAAATATGAACCGCAGATTAAAATAAGAAGATCAGTGAATGATATTGAAGATTTTCTGCAAGAGCATTATGGAACTCCACAAACTATGCCTTTACCAGATGAATTTGCCCCGGAAGCTCCAAGGATTATTTTATATTCAAAGAATGGACATAGTCAGGTTAGTTTTTCGCAGATTGCAGTTGATCTTATGGTGAATTTTGATAATGAATTTTTAAATGATTTTAAAATGACACGAGAATATATCAAGAAGAGAATTAATATAATAATTGAATTGTTAAGAAAAATAAATATCAATGAATATCTTTTTTGTGGAATAACATATAATACTCATCTTGATATTTTAGAACAAAAGCCTACTGAATATATAAGAAAATTTTTGGGTGGAAATATTTTGCAGGATGACTTATATGAGGCATCACAAAGTATGGCATATGTAAAAAATGATAAATTTTTTATTAATCATCAAATTGGAACATATAAGGAATTTCAGGGAAGACTTGGAATTGTACCAAGTCTTTTCGAAGCTGATAATGCTGAGGTTATATCTGAAGGTGTTGCATTAGTATTAGACATTAATAACAGATATCAATATATATATAAAAATAAGAAAAACTCTATAAATGACTGTTCCAATGATATAGATAATATTTTTGAATTATTATGTGATAACATTAATAGATGGGAGTGATTTTATGTCACAAAGACAAATTGGAATAAATAAGAAATCAAGCATTAGTATAGTTGCGGTATTTGGGTTATTGACCATGTCTTCAAGTGTTGTAAGTAATTCTTTTGCAAATTTTAATATTAATAAAGATTATCATAGTGTGTATAATTATCTTAGTAATGAAAATAATCTATGTAATTCATCAATATTGTCCAAACAAGCAATAGGAGACATTGTTTCAGCTAATGAAGAAAAAGCTGACTATGAGGTGAAACATGAAAAACTTAATGTAACACTTAATATTGAAAAGGTTACTAAGCATGTATCACACTTTGAATTTGAGGAAGAATATGAGGAGATTTGATGGACTATCCGTGGTTTGAATTAAAAGAAAATAGCGATGATATTACTCAGGGTGATATAATTAAAGGCTGTCCTGTTCCGCTTCTTAAAGAGTTTGATATTAGTCAAGGTCAAAATGTAAAAGCTGAAATAAAAAAAATAGATGGAATTGTACTAACACAGGCTTGTGATATTGCCAATAAAAAGGTTGAAAATATTATTCTATGTGCAATTACGTCTAAGAGTGAATTCGAGGAAATACATATAGGGCTGGGAAAAACTGAAAAAGAAATAAGAAAAAATATTGATGGTATAATAAAGGGACAGCAAAATGCCTATCATATTATAAATAACTATAAATCTAATGAATTCTCGCAAGATTACTATATAGTTAATTTTAAGGATATATTTAGTGTTCCGGTTACTGTGGCAAGAGCAACAGCCCACAATAATGGAAAAAGATTAAGGTTGTGTCCACCGTATAGAGAGCATCTTTCACAAGCGTTTGCACGATATTTCATGAGAGTAGGACTTCCAATTAATATTCATATAGATTGATGTTGTAGTGTATTAAAACACCAAATGATAACAATCCACCCAAGCAGGAGGGTTTTCCTGCTTGGATGGATTGAGGTTATTTATGAATTTTTATGTAAATAATAATTGAGGTTTGAATTTAATAAGGAATCATCTCTGTGAATCCAAATTTTTCCTTAAATTTTTTTCCGAGCTTATCAGCTAAAGGCTGTGCTTCGTCCGTAAGTTTTTCGATTTTTTTATAGAGGGAATCTAGCTTGGAATTAAGTTTTTTGGTTGCTTTTTCAACCTTATCATACAACTTTTCATACTCTTTATTCAGTTCATCAAGCTCTTTCTCCGCCTTAATAAGTGTTTCTTTTTCCTCGTCGGTAAGAGCCTTTGAAGATTTGATAAACTCTATATTGTCATCTATTGCAAGCTCCTTATCGGTTGCCTTCTCATAAACCTTGTCCCAAAGTGACTGATGCTTATTTACAAGTTTGTCCAGCTTACCTTCTATAGCCCAGTTATTTGTAACTTTTTTAGCAATGCTGTTCATTTTATTATATGTGGCATCTATATCCTCACGTGCTTTTAAGATATTCTCATAAGCCTTTGTAAGCGATTTTTTCTCTGCCTTTGTAAGCTTGGTGTCTTTTTTTAGGAATTCAGAAAGAGCTTTGAGGCTTTCACTTTTACCCGGATAAGCGAAGAATTTCTTGTCTGTTTCCTTGAAATCAATATCCCCCGGATAAGCAAAGAAATCTTTGTCAGTTTCTTTTAAATCCATACTCTTATCAATAATTTTAGTTTCTGCAGGTTTTTTGGTATCTGCTGCTTTAACTGTACTTAAACCTGCTGTGGCTCCTGAAACTACTAAACTTCCCGCTACTAATAAAATTGCTAATTTTTTCATAATAAATACCTTCCTTCCATAATTAAGTTTTGTTATTAGTTTTTATAACTGATATCTTCTCTCTTTATCTGTGTATAGTATAACGCCTAAATCTAGGTAAAATCTCCTTAAAAGTGTAAGGAGTTTTAGGAAAAAGTGTGGGAAATTTGTGGCAAAGTAAATGTAAATATAGTTCCGTTTTCATCGGAAGCCGCTTCCAGTCTGCCTTTGTGCAGTTTTGCGATGTCGCTTGCCATAGAAAGTCCTATACCGAATTTACCGCCCTTTCCCTTGTAAAATCTCTCGAAAATATGTGGTAAATCCTCTTTTGCTATGCCGCTTCCATTGTCGGAAACCTTAATAATCACATCATTGCCGGAAATTTCACAAGAAAGCTTGATTTCTGACTTTGCATATCTTATCCCGTTTGACACAAGGTTTCCAAGCAGCCTGTCAAGTAATTTAACATCGGCGGAAATTACAGGTTCTGCCTTGGTTTCACATATAATATTTATATTATTTTCCTTAGCCATAAGCCTGAAATTATCGCTGACTTCCGCCATCAGTTCGGCTACATTTACATTTACAAATTCAGGCTCTGTAGTTTCCATCTTTGAAAGAAACAGAATTTCATTTATAAGTGAAGCCATTTTTTCACTTTCTTTAAGGATAACATCTGTAGCCTCATTTTCAGGGATTACATGGTATTTGATCCCCTCTGCGTAGCCCTGAATGGACATAAGCGGGGTCCTGAGTTCGTGTGAGGCATTTTGAAAAAATCTTTTCTGAACATTTTCGCTTTCTAAAAGCATATCAGACATTTCATCCACAGCAGTTATAACAGCTTCTATTTCAGAATAATCTGAAACAGGGCTTGCGGTCTTTTCCTTCTTATGCTTGCCTATGGAAAGCAGATAGGCTTTCAGCTTTTCAAAGTCCTTATTTACCCGCCTGGTAGTAAGAAAGAGGAAGAAAACCGAGCCAATACCTGATAGCACAAGGGCTACCATAAGTACAAGATTTACCTTATCTATAAAATTCTGTATAGGAGTAATATTGATATAAAAGAGCACATAGTAATTTTTGCTGTTTTTATCTGACTCATCAGGGATGAAAGCGCCGTCTTCCATAATCCCGATATAATTCTTTGCCTGAACAAGATAGAAATTATCATTTACATTCAGCTTATGAGGAGAATCCTTATAGGAATCGGGATTCTCTGCTATTATTTCAGATATTGTCTTGGCAATTTTAACTTCATATTCATAATACCAGGGTGAAGAAGGGAAGACGAGTTTGCCTTCAGTATCAACTACAAGGTGCATAACCGGTACTATGAAGGAAGTGTCTGAAAGCTCATCATCTATATTTACAACATTATCCTCTGTCTCAAAGGTAACATTTCCCATATTGTCCATTTCATTTTTTAGAGCATCACTGGTAAGTGAATTGATATACTGGTCTGAAATAACCTGAAACAGCAGAAAGACTGCAAGCAGGGAAAGCAGTACAATCAGTGAGGGTATTACAAAGATTCTGTGCAGGAGTTTTTTCTTTTTCATACCGCCTCCGACAAAGTTAGCTTAAAGCCAAAGCCCCAGATGGTTTCAATGTGGACTGTGCTTCCTGCATCTTTTAACTTTTTCCTCAGCCTCTTCATAGTATCGTCCGTAACCCTCGTTTCAACCTCGCTGTAACCCCAGATATCCAAAAGCAGTTTATCTCTTGAAACAGCTTTTTCAGGGGTAGCAAGCAAGAGAGAAAGCACCTGAAATTCAGTCTTGGTGAGCTTAACTTCATCCTCATGGACTTTGCAGGAAAATGAAGCATCATCGAGTGAAATGTCTCCGAAAGTCTTTGATTCTGTACTCTTTTCGCCTTCAGTTTTACCAAGTTTATTAAGAATGGCATTTACCTTCAAAGTAAGTTTTAGAGGTGAAAACGGTTTGGTTAGATAGTCATCACAGCCGGCAGTAAAGCCTGTCATAAAGTCTGCATCAGTATCTCTTGCGGTAAGCAAAAGAATAGTGATATCAGGGTGGGATTTCCTGATTTTGCTGCAGGCGGTAAAGCCGTCAATACCGGGCATCATTACATCTAAAACGACTATATCGGGTGTATCTTCTTCAAGTTTATCAAGCAGGGCATTTCCGTTTTCAAAAAGTTTTACCTCATGTCCTGCATCCGCAAGGAATTTGCCAAGCAGATCCCTTATATTTTTTTCATCATCAGCTATAAATATTTTTCCCATAGTAACTCCTTAGTTTTAAACCATGATTATTCACGCCATAGTTCACAGACATCTTATTCCGCATAGTACAACAGGATAAACTGTTTTCGGTCTGTGACTATTGGGTGATGTTACCAAACATCGGCAAAATATCGTAACTTCCAGTCTGTGGCTTGATTACGATATTTCACAAGATATTTCGTGAATAATTTGGATTAAGTTATTAGTACTATAGTGGCATATTTTTGAAGAAAATACAAGGAAGATAAGCTTTCTTCTTTATTAAGAAAAAATAAAATACATAGCTGTTATTGAATATAGGATATTCATAATGTATAGTAGGGTACAGGTATAAAAATCAGATGCAGGCTTACCTGCAAGATGATTTACTCCAAATTAATTGTGGGTTATTGTTTTTTGACAGGCTGATCGTATATGAAGAAGAATTATAAAGAGGGGATAGAAGATGAAAGCGGATAGAAATAAGACGATTGATATATCGGTAGAGGAAGGGAAGGAATATTTGAAAAGATGTATGGTTTTAGACAAAAAGGCAGAACTTTCAGAGATTTTAGATAAGACAATACTTGGAAATACCCTCGAAATCTTGAGCTTATTACCTGAAAACAGCGTAGATTTGCTTATAGTAGATCCGCCCTATAACCTTGACAAGGATTTTCATGGTAATAAATTTAAGAGAACCAGTGGTGAAATATATGAAGAATATACAGAAAGCTGGATAAAGCTTGTTAAACCGCTACTTAAAAAAAATGCAACTATCTATGTCTGCTGTGACTGGCTTTCAAGCTCTCAGATATTTATGGTACTTAAGGAGTATTTCCATGTGCAAAACCGCATTACCTGGCAGAGAGAAAAGGGAAGGGGAGCCCTTACCAACTGGAAAAACGGAATGGAAGACATCTGGTTTGCAACTAATTCTAATAAATATACTTTCAATGTGGAAGCTGTCAAGGTAAGGAGAAGCGTAATAGCGCCTTATAAGGAAGATGGGAAACCGAAAGACTGGGAAGAAACCAAGGAAGGTAGATTTCGCAATACCTATCCGTCCAATTTTTGGGACGATATTTCCATACCATACTGGTCAATGCCTGAAAATACAGCCCACCCTACGCAGAAACCTGAGAAGCTCTTAGCAAAGCTAATTTTAGCAAGTTCCAATGAAGGGGATGTTGTACTTGATCCGTTTTTGGGCTCAGGTTCTACCTCTGTAACGGCAAAGAAGCTTGGCAGGCATTATATAGGGATTGAACAGAATGAGCAGTACTGTGTATGGGCTGAAAAACGCCTTCATATGGCAGAAACTGATAAGACTATCCAAGGCTATGCAGACGGGGTGTTCTGGGAGAGAAATACCAACAGCTTGCAGAAGAAGTATAAAAAATAAAAATTATACTAAATTTCAAATTTACTTTTTATGAAAGATTAATGTGTTAAATACTAGACTATTAGTTGTAGTAAAGCAAATATATGTTGGTGGTGTATTTTAATGTGTTTATGAAGTGATTTGGTAATAAGCTGGTGACTTAATAAAATGAATTAGAAAATCTAATACTTATTGGATTAGAGATTTTGAGCAACTATATAGGTAGGAGGGCAAGGTGAAATTATCTAAAAAAATATTGTATTCTAATATATTTTTTCTGGTACTTCCATGTTTCTTTTTATTTTTATGGATTGTTATGTTAATACAGGAGGATAGTGAAAGAAAACTTGATGAGGCCAAGCTTTTATTATTGGAACGTATCAATGAAACGATATCGACAAACCTTAGAAATATACAAGTTTATTCCGATTTTCTATATGGAAATAAAGAATTAAATAAACTATTATCAATGAATAATTTTAATAATGAGTACGAAAGCCTCAAGACTGACAATCTTATAAAAAACAACCTTGTAAAGAATTTTGTTCTTTATGGAGATGATAATTATTATGTAGAAGTATTAGCAGAAAATGGGAAAAAATATTCCACTTTAAGTGATGATATCAAGGTAGATTTTTGTGATTTAAATAGCTTAAAAAGTGAGTTATGGTATATGAGGCTACGGGAAAATAGTAGAATATATTATATTCCCGAATATTATAACAAAGAGCTGTATAAAAAGGGAGCATATTCAATAAACTGTATGAGAATAATTAGGAACTTTAATAGTGGAAGAGAAATAGCACTAATGAATATTGTAATAAATAGAACCTATTTTGATAATTTATTTAATAAAAGTATTGATAATAATAAATATAGTATTGTTCTTCTTGATGAGAATAATAAAACTATAGAGGGTAGTGTGGATTTAAAACCGGATGACATCGGTTTAACTAATTTAGATTCTAAAAATAAGGGTTATTACAAGATAAAAGATAATAGTTCAAAGTTATTTTTTGTGACTAATGATATGACGTCATGGAAGCTTATCATGTATGAAAAAAATGTCAAGTTTGTTATTCCAAGTCCGGGTATTATCATTATTTTAGTATCTATGGGTTTCTTGGTATTATCAATTTTTATGTCATATTATAATTCTAAATATATAAACAAGTCTATCCAAAAGCTCAAAAGAGGTATGAATACGGTTTCGGTTGGAAATTTTAGCTTTAGAGCAGATGAAAATAGTGATGATGAGCTCGTTGAGTTAAGTGTTCAATTTAATAAAATGGTAAATAAAATTGAAGAGCTGATGTGCACTGTATCTAAGCAAGATGAAGAAAAAAGAGTATTAGAACTTAGGGCATTACAGGCTCAGATTAGTCCGCACTTTTTATATAATACTCTTGCCAGTATAAGGTTTTTAATAGATATGGGGACTCCGGAAAGAGCAGAAGAATGCTTGGTTGCATTGGCAAGACTATTAAATATAACTTTTTCAGATTATAGAAAATTAATACCTTTGAGAGATGAATTAGAAGCATTAAAAAATTATTTGATATTGATGCAAAACAGATATCAGGATAAATTTACTTGGGATATAGAAATGAAACCCGAAATGGATGAGTACCTAATTCCAAGGATATCTATACAGCCAATAGTTGAAAACACCATTTTACATGGCTTTTCTAAAAAAACAGATAGAGGACACATCATAATTAGTTTGAATAAGCTTGGCGACAGTTATACAATAACTATAAAGGATGATGGTATTGGAGCAAACATAGAGGAGATAGAGAAAAAAATAAGTGCCCCGGAAGAAGCTTTTGATAAGAAAAAAAGTGGCGGAATAGGTATAAATAATGTAGAAAAGAGAATTAAATTATTTTTTGGACAGAATTATGGGATTAAGGCATATAAGAATGATGAAGGAGGTTTATCATCAGTCATTACTTTACCAATAACAAATTGTAGTGAAGAAGGTAGATAAATATGAAAATACTTATAGTGGAAGATGAGGGGTTAACAAGAGAGTGGATAAAAAAGAAAGTTGAGGAAATAGACTCAGACTATAGGGCAGAATGTTTTGAAGATGCGATATCTGCTCTAGAATTTTTAAGGGAAAATTCAGTAGATGTTATATTTACGGATATAAGGCTTCCGATTATGAATGGACTGGAATTCTTAAATGAGATTCAGGAACGGAATATTGATGCCTACAAGATTATTTTAAGTGCATATGATGAATTTGATTATGCCAGAGAAGCAATGAAGATAGGGATTAAAGAATTTCTGCTCAAAACAGAAATAACCAAAGAAAAGCTTAAAGAGGTATTAAGCTCTGTTGAGAAGAGTATAAATTCTAAGAATACTGATGTTGCAGACTCAAATTCTATCTTATATTCTCCAAATGTAAAAATGTCTGATATATACAACTTTTTGGAGTTTTATGGTTTAAGTCGTGATATTAATAAAAAAATGTGTGTATTATTACACTTTGAGAAAGACATATCAAAAATCGAAATAGAGGATTTCATAAATCAGTACTTAGTACATAATGGGTTTAATGCCTGGCATGAAAAATCAGGATCATATGAATATATTATTATTTTTGATGTATCATTAAGAATGGAGCAGACAGCTAAATTGAAGTTTAGTTTAGACTCTTTTATAGGTAAAAATATATACATGGGAATAAGCTCTTTTGACCATGACGAATCTCTGATTGAAAAGAGAAATAAGAATCCTTTGGCAGAATTGCGCAGAAAAGCGGAGCTAGCCGTAGAGAATAGATTATTTTTTAGAGATACTTCGTATATTAACTACAGGGATATGTATGTTTTTAAAGAAGAAGATAGTTTAGAACTCTGCTTTAATGAAGAAAAACTTAATATACTAATATTAATAAATGAAAATAATTATAGGGTAGCATATTCTAAACTCAGTTTCCTATTTGATAAAGTAAAATCCAGTTCGTATCTTTCGGTAGGATACGTGAAGAATTTATTTAATGAGATTCTTAGGGCATATTACCATGCAGGCGAAGAACTTTTAGAAGAGGGAGATAAAGCAAAATATAGTGAATTAATGGAAAAGATTTTTGTCGGAAATTCAGAAAATATATATATCATAGAAGAGCAAATATTAACGTTAATTTCAGAGTTCACTAAAAAGACTGAGTCAAATATAGGTATTAGGAGATATTCAGAGACAACAACAAAGATATTAAGCTATATAAATGATAATTATAAGAGTCAGGCAATTGTAAGTGAATTGTCAAGCAAGCTATTTTTTAGCAGAAACTACATATCAGCGTTATTTAAAAAAGACACAGGTACTACAATAAGCAGATATATTACGGAGGTACGGTTATGTAAAGCAAAACAGTTGCTTTTGGGAACAAGTTTAAGCATATCAGAAATAGCATTGGACACAGGATATTTTGATATTTCGCATTTTAGTAGAGTTTTTAAAGAGGAATATGGTGATTCTCCATTGGAATATAGAAAGAAATATACAAAAACTTCATAGAAATATACAAATAATCAAAATTATATGAAAATATAAAGATACTAATAAGTTATATACAAAATGATGAGTAGATATGTAAAAGAATCTATCTTTAGTTTACTTTATAATATAAATAAAATTGTTCATTAATAACAGAATAATTTGAGTAAAAAGATGCTTAAGATAAGAAAGGGGAATCTTATGAAATTTAAAAAAATTATGAGCACATTACTTTCGCTTTCTCTAGCTTGTTCACTAGTTGCCTGTGGTACAGGAACAGATAAAGGAAGCAACAGTGCTAAGAGTACAACAAATTCAGGAAGTACTGTAGGTACAGCCAGTAAATCTGAAAATGAAAAAACAAAACTGACTTTTTTAAGAGTTGGGACAGAGCCTGAAAAGAAGGAGTATTGGGAAAATCTTATTAAAGAATATATATCAAAGCATACTAATATAGAAATTGAGTATCAGGAAGCAGGATATGGTGATGACTTTGAGACTAAACTTAATACGGGTTTTGCATCAGGTACTGCACCGGATATTATTAATTTTACTATGGCAAGCATGGGTACAAGAGTTCCTTTAGGACAATATGCAGCTTTAGATGAGTATGTGAATAAGTGGGAAGGTAAAGATGATTTTATGGATAACGCCTTGAAATTAGGTACTATCAATGGAAAAATTTATGGAATTGCAACTTTTCCTGACCCAAGAATACTTATATACAATAAAGAAATGTTTAAGGAAGCAGGCTTAGACCCTAATAAACCGCCTACAACTTGGGATGAATTACTTGAGTACCATAAAAAGTTGGTTAAAAAGGATGGTGATACTGTAGTCCAAACAGGATTTGGCGTACCTACCTCAGGCACAAATATGCAACATTATTTATCTGTTTTTGCAGAACAGAATGGACTTAAGAATCTGATTGATGAAGATGATAATACTATTCTGTTTAATAGGCCGGAAGCTATTGAAGCAGCAGCTTTCTTGAAAAAGATTGCAGATGCAGGAATCATTAAATGGGATAGCAATAATAGGGAACAGAATCCATTTGCAACAGGTATGGCGGCTATGACTCTTGGAAATACATCTGAGTTTTATAACTATAACAAGGGTGGTTTGGAAGGAAAACTGGCAATGGCAGCTCCAACATCAAAAGTAAAACAGGCAACATTCTGTGGAATGGGATTTATGTTTATGAGTGGAGAGACCAAACATAAAGATGAAGTTTGGAATTTTATTGCTTATGTTGCCGGTGCTGAAGAAATGTGGAATAGATATGAAAAACTTGGAGTTCCACCATTAAGAAAATCTTTAGAGAAAAAATTTGTGGATTTAGAGCCTGAGAACAATAAAGCAATATATGACTCAATTAATACCGGAACCGGCTCACCTAAAGTTGCATATGCAAACTCTGTTTATAATACAGTAAATGATGCAATGGAAAAAGTTATGTATGGAGTTGCAAGCCCTAAAGAAGCATTGGATGAGGCTGCCGAGACAATAAAACAGGAAATAAATAATCAATAAGTTTAGTTAAGCATAAGCAAATTATAATATGAATAAGGGGTATATTGTTAAAAGGAGAATATTTGGCAAGATACCCCTTTAGGAGTTTTTATGAAGATTAAACAAAAATATGATAATAGTGCATACTTGATGATATTGCCGGCATATTTAATATTTAGTGTGTTTGTGTTATTACCTGTATTCATAGTTGCGTATTACAGTATAACTAATTTCAATATGTACACAAAGCCGGAGTTAACAGGATTATCTAATTATATTGCCTTGTTTAAGGATAAAGATTTTTTAATAGCAGTCAAGAATACGTTAGTATATTCAGTATTAACACTTTTTCCGCAATTAGCAATAGGGTTGTTTATAGCAATATTACTTTATAGAAAATCAAAGCTATTACCATTTTTCAGAATATCATTTTATATACCCAATATAATGTCCATGGTATGTATATCGATGATTTGGCTTTGGATATACGATCCGACTTTTGGATTACTAAACATGCTTTTTAAATTATTTGGATTTTCTATACAGAGCTGGTTACAGGATCCAAAGTTGTCTATGCTTTGTATAGTTATAATGAGTATATGGAAAAACTGTGGTTATTCAATGGTAATATTTCTTTCAGGTTTAACAGGAATTCCTACAAGTCTATATGAGGCGGCCGCACTAGATGGTGCAGGATCATTTAGAAAATTTGTAAATATAACTTGGCCTATGTTACGACCTACCTTATTTTTCCTCTTAGTAACAGGACTGGTAAGCTCGTTTTCTGTGTTTGAACAGGTAAACATTATGACAGGTGGTGGACCATTAAAAACAACTACCACCATAGTTCACCAAATATACAGACGAGGATTCTTAGAGTTTAAGATGGGATATGCAAGTGCAATGGCAATGGTACTGTTAGCATTTTCTATATTAATAACTTTGATGGTATTTAAGTATGGTTCGGGTCATGATACCGATGTTTCTTAAGGAGGAAGTCTGATGCAAAAAAGGAATAATATAGTATGGATAATCGCCATGACGGCATTGTCACTTATTATGCTAATACCTATAGTGATGATGTTTTTAAGCTCGTTTAAGTCCTTAGATGAAATAAAATCTTCTGTGTTTCATTTGTTTCCAAAAGAATTTAGTCTAAAAAACTATAAAGATGCATTAGCGTCAGGAATGTGGTATAAATTCTTTTTTAATTCAGCAGTAATAACAATTGCGGCTGTGATCTTTTCTTTGCTTTTTAATTCTATAGCGGGTTATGCTTTTGCAAGGCTTAAATTTAGAGGTAGGAAAATCTTGTTTTTATTTTTGATGATAGGATTAATGATGCCTCCTCAGGTGACTATGCTTCCTACATTTTTGATTATGGCTAAGTTGCCTTTAGTTGGTGGAAACAACATATTTGGCCAGGGTGGGCAGGGACTGATAGACACATATTTAGGACTTATAATACCGTTAGTATCGGGTTCTTATGGTGTATTTTTGTGCAAACAGTTCTATGAAAGTTTTCCAAAATCATTAGATGAAGCTGCCACGATAGATGGTGCAGGTAAATGGAGAACTTTTTTCTTAATATATGTACCAAATTCAAAAACTATACTGGCTACACTGGGACTTTTAAAAGCAGTTTCTGTATGGAATGATTATATGTGGCCATTAGTTATGATAAAATCAGAGAACATGAAAACTGTTCAGCTTGCGCTCAGCATGTTTAAAACTGAAGGAGGAATTGAGTGGGGACAAATGCTGGCTACTTCGGTTATGGTGGCATTGCCTATGCTAGTAATTTTCCTTGTTACACAAAAATATTTTATAAATGGGATAGTAACTTCAGGATTAAAATAAGGGAGAAATATAATGGAAAAACCTAATATAATTTTCTTTTTTTCAGATCAGCAAAGAGCTGATACATTGGGAGTTTATGGCCAGGAATTGAATATAAGTCCTAATATAGATAGACTTTCTAGGGAAGGAGTGCTGTTTAAACAGGCATTTACTGCACAGCCGGTATGCGGTCCTTGCAGAGCTATATTTCAGACTGGTAAATATCCCACAGAGATAAACTGTTTTAGAAATGGACAATCTTTACCTCAAAATATAAAAACTCTTGCAAACTATATGGAAGAAGCAGGATATGAGAATGCCTATGTAGGTAAGTGGCATTTGGCCAGTGATCGTGTAAGTTATAGCATACCTGCAAATCCTGATTATGAGACAAGTGCTATACCTTTGGATAGAAGAGGTGGCTATAATGGTTTTTGGAGGGCATCGGATGTTCTTGAAGCTACATCACATGGTTATGATGGTTATGTTTTTGATGAAAATATGAATAAGATTGATTTTAGTGGTTATAGAGTCGATAGAATAACGGATTTTGCATTGGAATTTTTGGATAAATATGATGGCAAAAAACCATTTTTCTTGACTGTATCGCATATTGAACCACATCATCAGAATGATAGGGAAGATTATGAAGGTCCGGATGGTTCAAAGGAGAGATTTAAGGATTGTAAATTGCCGAAAGATTTAGAGATTTTAGGTGGCGATGCAAAGCAAATGTATCCTGATTATTTGGGATGCTGTAAGAGCCTTGACGATAATATGGGTAGATTGATTGAAAAGTTAAAAGAAAAAGGATTATATAATAATACTGTAATAATTTATTCATCAGACCATGGTTCACATTTTAAAACCAGAAATAGAGAGCCTTATTTGAAAGGTTTTGATGATTACAAGAGAACTTGTCATGATTCGGCATTAAAGGTACCATTAATCATATCAGGGGGCATCTTTAAAGGTGGGAAAGTTGTAGAGGAAATAGTATCTACATCATCTTTACCTAAGACAATCATAGCTATGGCCGGAGTGGATGTAGGTGATAAGATGATAGGAGAAAATTTAAGTAATCTACTGGATAAAGAAATTGATGAAAATAAGGTGATTTTTGCTCAAATCAGTGAGAGTAGAGTAGGAAGGTGCATAAGAACAAAGGACTATTTATATAGTGTGTATGCCCCAGATTGTAACGGATGGGATGAGGGAACAAGTTATAAATATGAGGAAGAATTCTTATATGATTTACGTCAAGATCCATATGAGTTAAACAATCTTATAGACGATAAAACTACATTAGATATAAGGAAAGAATTATCAAAGAAATTGATTAAACAAATGGAACTTGCAGGAGAAAAGAATGTAAGAATAATAATCAAGGAATAAGTATGAAATTATTGCAGCAATGAGAGAAGAGTCATTGCTGCAAGTTTTTTACATAAGTAGTTAGATTGCGTTACTTCTTCACCAAACAATGCAGGTATTCAGTAACTCCGCTTCCTGCAATCTTCCTATTCTCATCTTTGTCAGCCTTAAACCTCTTATGTTCTTTTGTGAATACACTGTATTTTCCGTAGCCGGACATAATTTTACTGATTGGATTGGCTAAGATTTGTTAAACTTTGAGCTGAATTACAAAATTCCGATAAGGTTATTTCATCTGACAAATATTTTTGTAATAAATTTCCCATTTCTGAGATATCCCTCATTGGCTGTGAAGACAAGGGTCTTGCTTTAAGCTGGATATCTCTTACATATTTACGTATAATATCAAGATCGGGAACAGAAATATCTTCGGTTAAAATAACATCGGTTCTGGCCGGGATTTGTTTCATTGCCTTGCTGTAAGCTATGCTTCCTTCTTTTCCTGAAATGTATTTCAGAAAACGCTTTGCAGCAGCTTTATTTTTTGAAGACTTATTTAATACATACTGCCAAGTCGCGATATTAGTGGAAGCCTTTTTAAAGATAGGAAGTTTGGCTATATGTATTTCATTTTTGCTATATTTTCCTGAATTGTAAAAAATATTCATTGCTCCGCTGTACATAAACACACAGCCGTACTTTCCGTCTATAAACTTTTGCTCCATCTGCTCATAGCGGTCTATCATCTGACTTCCGGGTGTTTTGCCTGATTTCAACATATCATGAAGGAAACGAACCGCAGCCTTTGTATCGGGATTGTTCCAGTCATAGTAGTTTCCGCCGAACATATTTATAAATTGTGATAAGTCATTGTAGATATAGGTTTCTTCCCACGCACTACCGTATCCATAGGTATTAGAGGCATATTTCTGGCTTAAAAATACAGAAAAATCATCTAAGTTTTTAATGCTTTTAAGTCCCGAGACCTTTAAGTATTTTTCGTTTACCCACAGCATCATAATATCCATCAGATAAGGTACGGAAAAAATATTTCCTTTGCATGTGGCTATTGATTGTATATAATCTGTTGGGTATGCTTGCAGAGTTTCTTTTGTCATGACATCATTTAAAGGTTCAAGATAACCTTTATACTTAAATTCACTTACCATTTCGTCATTAACGGAAATTAAATCTATAGCTGTATTTCCTGATGCGAGAATTGTAGCAACTTCGGCTTGTCTGTTATTTGCATCTGAAGGGCAGGGAATCAGGTTAATCTTAATGTTTAATTTATGAGAAGCTTCGTCAATATAATTCCTAAAATCATCATTTTCTGCTTCAATATGCATGACAGTTATCTCATCCTTATAGGGAGGCTCTGATGATACTTTGCCGGTACGAATATCCGGATTGCCGCAAGAGGTTAAACCTATTGTTATAAAAAGCAGCAGACAGAGAAATATTTTTTTCAAATTTACTCCTATCTGGGACGACGGGCCTCTTTATCTGCAAGTGGAGCAAAAGGGAAATGAGGTTCTGTCTGATACCAGTAAGCTACGCTTGCCACGTCATCCTGTCTCTCAAAAAGCCCTCCGTGTCCTACACCAATTTGTTGAATAGTGACTCTTAAATCCTCTTCAAAATATATCGGATCTTGTATATGCCATCTGTAAAAGCCCCTCATAGGCAGACAGTCATCGTTGTGGTAGTCATTATGAATGAGCTCGTCATGTGAGGAATAGTAAGGATATCCTAAAAAAGCAGTATTATAATTTTGTTCAACGGTTTTGCCATTTACCTGCTTAGCAAAACTCCAGGAGCCACCGAAATAATCCTCAGTTCCGGTTCCGCAGATTGTAGGATATTCGATATCTCCGTCAATATAAAATTTAATTTCACCCTCACCCCACCAGTAGCGCTCCAAAGTTGTTAATGCCATATATGTTCCTACATAGTGCCCTTTACCTTTAACATTATCCAATATTGTATAGTCTTTTCCAAGAGTCGTGATTTTTTCCCTTTTCCATATGGCATGAAAGTAGGCTATGTTTTCAGGCATATCATCAAGCAGACAGTAATCAATCTGATAAAAAAATGCCGGAATAGGATTTGGATGCTGATTCTCCAAGGTTATTCTTGCCCTTTTCCTAAAAGGCATCTGAAAATAGCTGTTTAATCCACGATTTGGAATTACGGCGATAGGTATGGAATTTACTATACATTCTCTTCCAAAACCACAGCAGAATAGGTCTCCGAGGGGGCTTTCCACAGAGGGAACCTTTTCGTCATCCCAGTACATTCTGATAACTAAGTCACTAAGGACAAAACAGTCTGCTTCCGTAGTTTTGTTAGTTACGGTAATCCAAATGTGATTGATTATACCCGGACCGTCTATATCGGCCAAAGTCACGGTAGAACCGCTTGGGATATCCTTAAGACAAGGGCTGCCTTTTCTTGAAGGGCCTAAATGGCTCGCAGCCATTCCCCCTTTCCCCTTTTCTCCGGTAGGATTTTCTGCATTGATTGCCCGGCTCTTTCTGTTATTTAATAATGGCAGAGTGCTTAAACTTCCATATAATCCATACATGAGATTTCCTCCTTATCTGTATTATGATTTTACACCACCGGCCATAATGCCGTCCATAATCTGTTTTTCAAATACAGCTACAAAGATAATTATCGGTAATAGAATTATCCATCCCATAGCACTTACCAGATCCCAAGGAACTCCATACATATTATCTCTCAAAGGGAGCTGAACTATTGCAACCGATAAAACCTGAATCCCATTGGAATAATACAGGGGTGTAAAAAAATTATTTAAACAATTTATGAAGTTGATAATACATACAGTTGCTATAGCAGGCTTCATTAAAGGCAGGACAATATGAAAAAGCCGTTGCATAAAATTCGCACCATCAATAGCAGCCGCTTCTTCAAGTGAAATAGGTATTTTCCCTACAAAATTATTCAGTATTAAGACTGTAAAAGGAATTACGGAACTGACATACAGTAATATCAATCCCGGGTAAGTATCAAATAACCCCACCTTTTTCATAAACTCGTAAAGAGGCCTTGCAGTCACTACTTCCGGTATGAGTAATGTAGCCAGAATAAATGCAAAGGCAACACTTATCCATTTTGACCGAAATCTCGAGAAGCCATAAGCCGCCATTGCACACAATACAGTGCCAATCACTAATGTGCTTCCGACAATTAGTATTGTATTTCCTATTTTACTTAATAATCCTACATTTTCAATAAGGAATTTATAACTGTCAAGAGTGGGATTATCCGGTAAATAATCAATCGGTTTTTTAAATAATTCTCCCGCAGGTGTTATTGAAGATATAAAAATCCAGTATACGGGGAAAAGAATCGCAAATGAAACTATTAGGAATAACAGCCATTTGCCAATAACAGTACATTTTCTGTAGATAGCATATTTTGTTGTATTAGTCATATAAATCCTCCGTTATTCCGTATACCGGCGCATAAATCGGATATTAAACCAGCTGAAGAAGACCATTACAATAAAAAGCATAATTGCCAAGGTGGAGGCATATCCTATGTTTAAGTTTGTAAATGATTCCATTGCTATACGGTATGCAATCAGGGATGTATCTTCTCCGGGACCGCCCGATGTCATGGCATATACTAAATCGAAAGAGGTTAAACGCCACAATGTAAAAGGTATACATAAGGTAAGTACATTTCGGATAATAAGCGGAAGGGTAATCCTTTTAAAACTCTGAAAACTGTTAGCCCCGTCTACTTTGGCGGCTTCATAAATATCACCGGAAATAAACTGAAGTCCGGAAAGAACAAGTATTGCAAAGAACGGCAAATCTTTCCATAAGTCCATTGCTATAACGGCGGCACGTGCTGAGCCTTTGTTGATCAACCAGTTATATTGAAAGTCCGAAAAGAACCTTCGTATAAAATCGTTTATTAAACCATAATCATTGTTAAATCCCCATTTTGCAGCCATTCCTATAACAACAGCAGGCATAGCCCAAGGAATGAGGACTATTGTTCTTAAAAAACGGCGTCCTTTGAGTTTCATATTAAGGATTAGTGCTAAGATAACCCCCAATACAACATGAAATACCATGGATACAATAACAAAAATTGCCGTAAATTTAATTGAAGAAATAATCTTATCGTCTTTGAAAACATTTACATAATTTGATAATCCGGTAAATTCATGGATGCCGGATAATACTTTGATATTATACAGGCTGTTTAACATAGTGACCAGGATTGGATAAATTGTTGTAAATCCCCTTATCAGAACTATAGGAAGAATCATAATTACGGGAATCCATTTCATAGATTTCTTACCGACAGTCAAAATGTTTCTCCTTTCAGTTGGCATAAATAATCGGACTAAAATATGAAATCTCCTACAGGGTGGTGTGTATAAGAGCAAATTAAGATGTGACACCACCGCCGTAGGATTTTATAATTTCTAATCACTAATTATGGATTATTTATATTTGTTTACAAGCTCCTGTGCTTTTTTACAGAAATCATCAACAGATATTTCGTCTTTCATACAGGACTGATATATAGTTCCCATATCTGTTATAAATTCCATAGTCTGAGGAAGCATAGGGCGGCCGTTTACATTGCATTCAGATGCATATCTGCTGTACATTTCCTTGGCAGGATCAGAATCAGGTACGACTTTTGCTGCAACATCTTTTCTTGCGGGATAACGATCGAAAGCCTTATATGAAGCCTCCATTCCACCTTCAGCAGCCATATATTTTAAGAATTTTATTGCTGCATCTTTATTTTTGGAAGCAGTATTAAGTACATAGCTCCAAGAATCCGTAAATATAGCTCTTTTTCCGTCTGCAGTCATTGAAGGAACCATTGCCATATGAATTTTATCCGCACCTAACATATCAGCCTTAGCATAATCAGTACCCAATCCCCACATAAACCAACAGCCATACTTTCCGTCATTTGCCTTAGGATTCATTTGTTCATATTTGTCTGCAATCTGATCAATTGGGGTCTGGTTATTTTTAACCATATCATGTAAAAATTGAATTGCTTCTTTATTTTCAGGCTTTGTCCAATCAAAATAATCTCCGCCGAACATGTTTACAAATTGTGCAATTTCATTAAATACATATGTTTTTTCCCAAGAACCGCCATAACCATATCTTCCGTTTCCTGAGGCAGCTGCCATGTATTTCTTGAAATCTTCCTTTGTATCCAGGGATTTAATTCCGACTTCATCCATTATTTTTTGATTTACCCAGAATGCGAGATACCCTGCATATCCCGGAACCCCTATGATATTTCCGTCTTTATTTGTAATCATCTGTTCCAGATATCCTTTGGCAAATTCACCGCGGATATCATCAGTCATAACAGTGTCGTTAAGCCCTTCCAACCAACCTGAATTCTTAAAAGATGCACTCATCTCATCGTTTATTTCCAAAATGTCTACACTTGAATCACCGGTGGAAAGTATTGTGGTTATTTTTTGCTGACGGGTATCAGAATCGGTAGGCGCAGCAATAACATTGATTTTTAACCCGGTAGCGGTTTCTACATTCTGAAGCCAGCTTTCAAAATCAGGATCAGTGGTATTAACACTGTACAATGTCAAATCATAGTTTCCGGCCTTTGAATTTGCGGATGATTTATTTGTGGAAGTAGTTCCGGATTGATTAGCATTGTTCCCACATCCGATTAGAAGACTTGATACCAACACCGTACTTAACATAAAATTTACGATTTTCTTTTTCATTTTTCCTCCATTCTGTCCGAAATAAAATTTCTGAAATTATGATTACAGAACAGTAATCTTACATCCAAAAAGGTTCGGACGGTTGCTTTATGATACTTATAAAATACCAAAAGAAATGTTATTCAAAAATACAATATATTATGATTTGTTTATATTATTTTAGTTTGTATTGCTTTGAAAAAAACCACAGATTATAATTATGATATACTCACAAGGAGGTTGATATGCCTGTTAATAAAAAATTGTTAGCACTTATTTTATCCAAATATCACTACAAACTGTTATTTTCTTTTTTAATATGTATAGCATTACCTCTTATAATAATGGGTTCGGCATTCTATGGGATTGCTCATAAAATTGCAGGAGACAGTATACTGAATTCTGTTATTCTTGCAGATGACCAGTTGAATGTAAGAATAAATAACCGCATAAATCAGGTAAAAAATGTAGCAGACTCAATGAGATATGATATGTACTCATTAATACGGAAAATGCGCAATAATACAAAGGATTTTTCTGTATTGGCCAATGTCAGAGATAATATTTCGCTGCTTAAATCGACTTTTAATCTATATCATATAGATATTTTTATAGATGATAAAAATATAGCGGCTTCGGAGGGGCTTTATTTTCATTCATTAAAAGAGTTAGGGAAATCAGGTATAGATGATATTACAAAAATAGATTCTGAATGGATTTATAAAAGAAATTATACCTTGCCTTACGTGCTGAATAACAAAAGAATCTCTCAGGATGTGGCAGCCTGTGTCAGAATATTGAATAATCAGGCTACAGGAGATACGGAGTATGCATATATGGTATTGTTAAGAGGAAGTGAATTTTCAAAAATGCTTACCGATACCTTTGAAAGTCTGAAGCTAAAGGGATATATTTCTGACAAGTACGGTACAATTATAGCTCATACAGATCAGAATCTCACAGGATTAAAATTAAAAGATGAAGATTTAAGCTTTATTTTGAATCAAAGTAAAAATATACAAGAAAACGGAAATGTTTATTATAATACGGTTAAGCTTAGTAACGGCTGGTATCAGGTAACCGAAATTCCTAAGGATTATATATATAAGCGTATATATATTATACTTAAGACATTTATATTAATAATGTTTATATCAATTCCTATTATACTGATGATAATTTTCCTGATTTCCGGAAATTTAACAAAGCGAATCAGTAAATTATCGTCTGCAATGGAAAATTTTAAGCTTGGAAATAAAGGTGCTGATTTGCAGATTTCATTAACAACGGCTAAGAATCCTAATTATTTTGACGAGATAGATAAATTGGGAGTTACATTTTTAAATATGCAGTCATCTATTAATAAAAATATGCATTCAATATTAGAACTTACTTTGTCGGAAGAAAAGTTAAAATACCGGTTATTACAATCTCAGATAAATCCTCATTTTTTGTATAATATATTGGGGACAATTAAAACTTGTCAATCAATCGGAAAAATAGATGTAGCGAATCATATGATAAGTAATTTAACACAGTTTTATCGGATGTCATTAAGAAAATCGGGAGAAAAAATAAAGATTAAGGATGAATTGGAGATTGCAAGACTTTATCTTGAGATGGAGCAGCTTTGCCGTAAAGATAAACTTAGCTGGGAAATAAATACTGAGGATGGTATAGAAAATTATCTGATCTGTAAGTTTACTTTACAGCCATTTTTGGAAAACTCTATTCTACATGGATATTCAGCAGAGAATCAGATTATACATATAGTGATAACAGTTTCCTATGGAGATGATGAGGTTATTATTACTATAGAAGATAATGGATGCGGCATTCCAAAAGAAAAATTGGAACAGATAAGATATAAACTGGTAAATCATGTAGTAGACTATAATAAGCATTTTGGTATATGTAATGTAAATAAGAGAATTTCAGGGGCTGATTTTGGGAACGGTGTTGTTCTTATTGAAAGTGAAGAAAAAAAGGGAACTTGCATAACGATTAAATATGCACAAATGGAGGAAAATGTTTGAAAAAAGTTATATTAGCAGACGATAACTACATTGTCTCAGAAGGAATAAGGATGAATATTGAATGGGATAATTTAGAAGCAGAAGTGGTTTTTACTGCGCAGAATGGGCAGGAAGTATTGGAGTATATGAAAGCTGATGAAGCGGATTTGATTATTACAGATATAGAGATGCCGAATATCGATGGAATTACATTGAGTCGTGAAGCAATGAAAATTAATCCGCATATTAAGATAATTTTAATAAGTGCCTATGACAAGTTCGAGTATGCCAAGCAGGCAGTAAGATTGGGCGTCTGTGATTATATTGAGAAACCGATAGATTATACTTTTTTGTGTGAAAAAATAAAAAATGCATTTGAAACGATTGACAGGGAGCAGCGCAATTTATCCATCTTAAAGGAAAGCAGACAACTTATGATTACAAAGTTTTTTCAGGATTTGCTGTACTATTCTCCTGACAAACTTTCCGAGAATTTTGAAAAATATATAGCATATCTGGAACTAAAGACGGAATATTCACATTTTAATATAATAAAGTTGGAAGTAGAGAGTGATTCATTGCTGGGGGAGAATGACGGAGTTTTGACCTATCAGATGGAAATATTAAATTTATCAGACATATTTCTGAAAAAATGTAGGGTTTTTGATAGTGTACATTGTATTCAGGATCTGAACAGTCTGATTTTTATAATAGCACAAAACAGCAAAAATCCTGCACATTTTCAGTATGTAATCCATAAGGTAGTTTCATCTTTTATGGATAGTTGCGGGAATTCCGTTTTAAATATCAGTATTGGAATAGGAACTGTGGTTGACAGTATATGGAAATTGCATGTTTCATACGAAAATGCCTGTCACGCCCTTAAATATCGTTTTTTCTACCCTCATAAGAATATATTTGATGCATTGGAAGCAACAGGCAAGGAATTCAGTTTATTGTCCTTTTCTGATTCAAGTGAAGAAGAACTTATAAGCCTTTTATGCAAAAAAGACAGTGAAGCAATTAAAGAATGGTTGGAGAATTTCTTTAAAAATTTATCTATGAGATATGAAAATAAGAATCTCATGTTTATACGAATTTATTCGTTATTAGGTAAAATATTAAAATTTTTATATGAAATAAACATAGATACAAGTGATTTAGAAGAGAAGATAATTTCGGTATACAGCCATTTTGAAACCTTTCATACTTATGAACAGTTTTTTTTATGGATGAATGAATTGTGCACATTGGTATGTGATAAACTGAATGTTTCGCTTAAATCTTATCATGACCAGACTTGTGAACTGGTAGATAACTATATAAAAAGCAATTTTGAGGATAATACGCTTAGTCTGAATGATATAGCTAAGTTCGCAAATATGAGTCCGACCTATTTAAGTGCTTTATATAAAAAAAATGTCGGACAAAGCATAAGTGATACTATTATGGGATGCCGTATTGAGGCGGCAAAGGGATATCTGGAGAAGACTGCCCTTTCTTTGAAAGAAATAAGTATTAAGTGTGGTTACACAAACCAATATTATTTTAGTACGAGTTTTAAGAAACAGCAGGGAATGTCACCATCGGTATATAGAGATATGCATTCAAAACTGTGATAACCTTAGTAATGCCTATAACCTGTATGGGACTGTCGCATTAAGCATTAAATACTCAAGATATGGTGGCAAAATTTATTTATACCAAGTATATGTTGAGATATTTTTCTTATAGCGACAGTCCTTTTACTTCTTCACCAAACAATGCAGATATTCGGTAACTCCGTCTCCTGCAATTTTCCTATTCTCATCTTTGTCAGCCTTAAACCTCTTATATTCTTTGGTGAAGACACTGTATGTTCCGTAGCCTGACATAATCTCACTGATTCTATCCACAGGTATAATCCCCTCATTGTTATAACTCAAGAAAATATACTTAAAGTCAGCATTTTTAATTAAGTCATTAAAAGCTTCACAGGCTGTACGCTTAGAGCAAAATGTACTTTTTTGATCTTTATAATCACGCATTCCTGTTATACCTCTGAGTTTTGGACTATCATACCTTGCTATTGTTTCAAGTATATGATAATTAGCGGAATACTGCCTTGTGTTATACGGAGGGTCAAGGTAGAGTATATCTCCTTGAATTTTCTTTATCAAAACATTTACATCTTCATTATAAACTTTGCCGGGTTTTCCTGAAATAACAGGTAATAAAGTAAGCTGAAAATCCCTGGCGGCAGTTTTTTTGATATGTTTTAAGAAGGCGGCATACACAGAGGCGGTATTTGCATATTTATCAATCGAATTAATAAGGCTTGCAAGGTAATAAAAATATTCGTTGTCAGTTATTTTTCCTAAACTATGTATTTCTTCCAGATAGGTTCTGATGGCATCACATTTTTTCCCGTTTTCATCTGTAAAATAATTACGCCCCGAACCTGAGCCTTCGCAGTAGTTGTTAAAAATAAAGCCTGAGAGTGGTTCAACCGAGTTTAATTCCTCAAGTAAATCATTGTTAAGAGGCGGAATGTTTTCTATATAATGCTTATTCAGTACATAGCTGTAGTACTGGATATCATTTGCTATAACCTCACAGCCCTTAGCCTTATAAGCACTTCCGACAACTCCCGTTCCCGCAAATAAATCTGCGAAAATGCAGCCTGCCCCGTCTTTATAACCGCTCACCTTGGTTAACCCATAATCAATAAAATCCAGCAAAGAATATTTTGAACCGATATAATTCATTTACCCCAACTTCCTCTCTTACTTAAATCTTCCCTTGATAAAAAAGATTATCATATTTTAAGGAAAAAATAAATATGATATACTAAAATCAAACAGATTGTATCAAGGCAAAACTCTATTCCTGCAGTAGAGTTTTAACAGTGTTTTTGTCAGCGGAGGTGGCTTATGAAAAACAATCTTATCAGTATTGGAGAGATGGCAAGAATAAACAGGACAACAATAAATGCTTTAAGACTCTATGATTCAATGGGACTTCTTACACCATGCTATACGAACCCGAAGACAGGGTACCGTTACTATGACATAAGGCAGAATGCAAGGCTTGATATGATAAGGTATATGAAAGAATTGGGCATGGAGCTTAGAGAAATAAAGCTTGTAATGGATTCTGAGGATCTTTTAAAGATTGAAGAAATCTTAATCAGAAAGAGGGAACAGATATTAAATGAGGTTGAGGAGTTAAAAATCAAATGTGACGGAATAGACAGAACAATAGCAAGTATAGAGCGTTATCAAAGGTCTCCGCGGAAGGGGACGATGACTCTTGAATATATACCGGAACGAAGGATTTATTCAATGGAAACGGATATAAATTTCTATGATTATGATATTGATACCTACGAAAATATATTAAAAGAGTTTAGGGATAAGATGTTTTTTGAAAATATTCCTCAGATATACTATTGTAACGTGGGGACAGTACTGGAAAAAGAAGATTTTAAAAATCAGAATTATGTTTCTCATAAAATGTTTGTATTCGTAGATTCTCACTTTCCGCTTATTCGGGATACTGAGCTGATACCGAGCTGGATGTACGCCTGTATATATCTTGACGATTTTGATAAAGAAAAGGAATATGGGAGAAGGCTATTGCGCCATTGCAAAGAGATGGGTTATGAGGTTGCAGGAAATTATCTATGCGAAGTGCTGACTGAATTTAATGTTTTTGACTGTGAAAAGCGTTCTATGTTTTTACGTTTACAGGTTCCGGTAAATTTTAATGACAGTATTTAACCAAAATTATTCACGAAACATCTTGTGGAATATCTTAATCTAGCAGGAGGCTGGAAATTACGATATTACACAAGATGTTTGGTAATATCTCCGCATAGTCACAGACCAAAAACAGTTTATCCTACTGTACTATTCGGAAGTAGAGGTCTGTGACCTATGCCGTGAATAATTTTAAGATTTTCATATTGACTCTATTATTACTAAAGAGTGTACAATTAAAATACAAGCAAAGAGCTTGCATATGCATACTTGTTAAATAATTAACAAATCTGCCCTGAAAAAGACAGATACTATGTGGCAAGATGAAATTTTGGGGCAGAAACATCAGAAAGGGGTAAATATGGAGAAGATTAAAGTTGTTCAGTACGGATGCGGTAAAATGAGCAAGTATATCCTAAGATATTTGTATGAAACAGGCTGTCAGATTGTCGGCGCAATTGATACAAATCCTGCCATTGTAGGCCTTGATGTGGGAGATTATGTAGGGCTTGGAGTTAAAACAGGAATTTTAATAAGCGATAAGGCAGATGAGGTTCTTGATAATTGTGATGCGGATATTGCTGTTGTAACCCTCTTCAGCCTTGTGAGCGATTGTTTTCCACATTTTATGAAATGCCTTGAAAGAGGAATAAACGTAATAACTACCTGTGAAGAGGCGACCTATTGCTGGACTACCGATGCTGTACATGCCAACATTCTGGATATAACCGCAAAAAAGAATGGTTGTACATTTTTAGGCTCCGGCATGGAAGACTGTTTCTGGGTAAATATGGTTGGACTTATTGCTGGAGGCTGCCATAAGATTACAAAGATTGAAGGAGCTGTAAGCTACAATGTAGAGGACTACGGTCTTGCACTTGCAAATGCTCACGGAGTAGGTCTGACGCCGGAAGAGTTTGAAGAGAAGATTGCTCATCCTGTGGAGATTGAGCCTTCCTATGTTTGGAATTCCAATGAAGCGCTTGCACAGAAAATGGGTTGGACAATTAAGAGCCAGACACAAAAGTGTGTACCTTATTTCCATGATAGTGATATGTTCTCATCTACTCTTAATTCAACTATTGTAAAGGGTAATTGTATAGGAATGGCTGCTGTTGTTACTACCGAAACCTTCCAGGGACCGGTTATTGAGACAAGGTGTATCGGTAAGGTTTACGGGCCGGATGACGGAGATATGTGTGACTGGAAGATTACAGGAGAGCCTGACACTGAATTCCATGTTGTAAAGCCTGCCACAGTAGAGCATACCTGTGCAACTATTGTAAACAGAATACCTGCTGTACTCAGAGCACCTGCCGGCTTGGTAACCATGGATCAGCTTGATGAGATTCAGTATCCTACCTATCCGCTGGAGTTATACATCTAAGAAAAAGAAAAGTAGGCTAAGCCCAATTATTCACACTGTAGGTCACATACCTCTACTTCCGAATAGTACAGTAGGATAAACTGTTTTCGGGCTGTGGCTATGGAGGAATATATTAAAAAATAGAGAAACGGCTGTAAATGAGATAACAGAAAAACTGTTTAATCAAATTTACAGCCGTTTTTGTTGTCTGAAGCATTATTGCGGATAAAATATGCAGTTTTACGGAAATGTTAAGAAAAAATAAACTAAAAAGTAAAGTAAATGACATATAATTATCATTAGAATAGATAAATATGAAAATAACTATATCTAAGCAATGTAAAATTTGCTATAATAAGGAGGTAAAACCTATGAAGAGTATCAGAAAAATTTGTTTGACGGTATTGTCACTTGTAGCAGTAATTATAGTATTTACAGCTTGCGGAAACAGTAAGGATAAAGAAAAATCACAAAATTCAGGGAGCAAAGACTTAGTTAGAAGCAGTGTATCCGGTGAAAAAACAGAAAATGAGGATAATAACTTAAATTCTACAGTAGATGCAACTGTCGGAGATGCCGGCAGTACAAATGCCGCAACCCCATCTGAAGATACTAAAAGTGAAGTGAAAAAGACTCGAATGGTCAAGGTAGATGACAGGTTGTATATGGATATGGGATATGTTCTGAGTGCTTTAAAATCCGGTAAAGAAGATGGGGAAATTCTTACAAGCAATGATGAGGCTCCTGAAAAAAATGATGAATCAAACTTTGGTACAGGATATAAATATCAGAAAGACGATATTAAATATTTATATGTGGAGATAGATAATAAATGGCAGGTTTTTCAGGATATAGCAATAAGTTCTTGGATAATACCTGAAGGTGTGGCACATTTTGATGCGGAAATAATAGAAGGAGATAGTGAAAGAACATTAGTTAAAATTACAGACTTACCTAAGGAATTTGGCTATATTTTCGGAGATAAAAAGACAGAGGAAATAAAGCCGGTACAGATAATTATTAAAGATTCAGTTATGTTAAATGGAATTAAAGGTTTAAAGAGTAGTGAATTAAAGGGTAAAAAAATAAAGGTATGGTTTGATGGCGAGATAAAGGGCGATAAGTCTGAAATGTCAAATCCTATAGAATTGGGAGAAGTATATGAAGTATCGATTTTAGAAGAAGAAAAATAATAAGCATATTATAATGAGAGGGGTAATATGAAAAAACAAAGAATTACAGTTTTTTTAATAATTATGTTTTTGCTGTGTGATATTTTTAAGTTATCTGTATTTGCCAATTCAGCACAGAGATTCTGGTATGGAACAGATGCTATGGGGATGGTTTCTAAGGACAAAGATTGTCCGATAGAAGTAGAAAAAGAACAGCTTACCTTTGATATTACAGATTTTCCGGACGGATATTATGAGAAAGAGTCTGATTTCCTGGCTTATAATGGAAGGGTTAAGGCAGAATATACCTTTTACAATCCGGCAGATTACACAGTGACAGCAAAGCTTGTGTTCCCTTTCGGAACCTATCCTTCTTACGGCTACCATAATTATTATGATAGCAACAATATAATTTTCAGGGCAGATGATGTATACAAATATGGTGTCAAAATAGACGGTAAAGAAGTTAAAGCGGTACTCAGGCATACTTTTTCTATTCAAGGAGATGAATTTAACCTTGATAATGATATAAGCCTGATTCAGGATGGGTATGTAAAGGATAGTTTCTATTCGCCTGATTTGCCTGTGACAAAATATACTTATACATTAAGTGGGGTAGATGAGGAAAAGTATAAGAATGCTTCAGCAACGCTTGAAATCCCTGCATTTGATGGAAAAAGAAAATTCTGGCTACCGGATGGAAATGGTTATAATTCAAAAGAAGATGGAAGAGGGCAATTGAGTATAGATGCTACAAATGGGCAAACTATAGATTTATATGTTATAGGAGAAACGGTTGCAGCCCCTCCGGAATGGAAAATTTATAATGTTATAGGGGATCAGAATGAAGAGATAATTGGAACTATGACTTTGCAAAATACAGAAGAATTATCGTTTAAAGAACTTGCTTTGTATGAATATGATGAAAAAACCGGTATTATGGAAGCTGACTGGTATAATGTAATTGTATATTTATTTAATATGGGAGGAAAAGACAATTCTGCTGTAATTACAGATATCTATACTACGCGTGATATATTATGGTATCTTATGCGGTGGTATGAATATGAGATTACCCTTAAACCGGGAGAAAAAATAGTGAATACCGTAGAGGCACCAATGTATCCGTCAATAGACCTGAACTATGAGCCGGGGGTATACGGGTATACCTATCTGCTTTCCCCTGCAAGCACCTGGGCAAAGTTTGGAGAACTGAATATAGATATAAATACTCCATTTTATATGACCGAAACAAACCAGAAAGGTTTTGAAAAAAACAAATCAGGATATAGTTTTAAATCAGATGGATTACCTGAGGGTGAACTTAAATTTTCCTTGAGTGAGAGAGAAAAACCTGAAAAGCAAAGTTATGGATCAATATGGTTTGTATTAGGTATGCTTGTACTTGGTGCTATTCAGCTGATAGGTTATGTTTTAGTTGGAGTGGTTGTAGTAATAATTTTGATTGTATTGATAAAAAGATTTGCCGGAAAGAAGAAGGAATAAATAAAGAACTTATTAAAATTTAATATCTTAAGCCTTATGCAAGGTGCACAATTATCATAGGATTAAATTGTGCACCTTGTCTGGTCTTTTGGAGTATTTTTATATAAAAAGCCAAAAATACTTCAAAAGACCATATGAATTTAGATACTTTTTTGATATAACAGTCACAAGACATGCAAAAATACTATGGAAGTGGAAATGCTGGGATGAAAAATATCATTGGTATCTTTCACAGAAAGGAATGGTTTTAAAATGAAGAGAGTAATTAGTCTTGTGTTGGCATTGTTCTTAACGGTATCACTTTCAGCCTGTGGAAGTTCAGGGAGAGCAGATGAAGCTTTGGTAGGAAAATACTTAGCTGTTACCGGAACATCTATGGGAATGACTCTTTCGGGTGCTGATATGTCAGGTTTTACACTTGAATTAAAGAGCGGAGGCAAGGTAACAATGACTATAGATGGTACCTCTGCAGACGGTAAATGGGTAAATGATGATAAAACAATTACACTTACCATTGAAAAAACCGACATGGTCGGAAAGCTTGATAAAGATACAATTACATTTGAAAGTATCTTAAAGGAAATGATTGGTACCTCCATGGATGTGAAATTTGCCAAAGAAGGAACAGATGCAGCTAAACCTGAGAACTTTTTGCCTGAGGAGGAAAGAGCTCTTTTAGGAGACTGGGTAGGTGCTTCAGTAGTTGATGCGCTTGACAAGGATGCATCGGGAGAGATTTCACCTGATTCTATGAAGGCAACCTTAAACGCAGACCATACTTGTACTATCACCTATAAAGGTGAAGAAATTGCTAAACCTAAGTGGAGCTATTTTTCGGGTATGGTATCATTTGAGGGTGATGTGGCCGGAGGTGCAAGTCTATACGGTGATTACAAGGATGGTAAGTTTATGATAACTTATAGTGGGGATAATTATTACAAATTTACAATGGAACCTGCTAAATAGAGAGTAAACATTACAATGACGTAGTGAGGGAAGAGAAGTAAGATAGGGGAAAGATAAAAATAGAAAAGTGCGGTGGCATTGAGGGGGAATGCTATCGCACTTTTTGTGGTAGCGTTTATCGGATTAAAGATTCTGAAAATGAAAAGATGCATAGTTTATGCATCTTTTTTCTTTTGAGTAATAGAAAATTTCACTGAAATTCCCATTATTTGCTATTGTGTATTTTATTACTTCAAGAAAAAATTCATATTATAGATTTATCGTGTTAACGTATTTATTACTTGATTTGAATTAATGTGAACTTTGTACAAAAAAATACGTGTCAGAATGACACATACAATAGTTATATTATATATCAATATAAAAAATAAATAAATAAAACTTATATAATATCTACGAATTTAAGCAAAATGACCAAAGATATGTAGACACAATATTATTCTTTTGATAATATATAACTATAAAATATAAGGAGGGATTTCTATATGAAAAAAGGTTTGCTAAGTAGTTTGCTTGTGATGTCACTTGTTTTTGTCGGTTTATCAGGATGTGGAAAACAGGGGGGTGAAACAGCAAAAAGTGGAAATGCAGGTATTTCTGCTGGTGAGGATAAAATCCAAATAGCAGTGGCAGCACCGATGACTGGTGATAACTCTGAGTATGGTATTGGTTTTTATAATGCAGCTTTGCTTAAGGCTAAGGAATGGAATGCCAATGGTGGTGTTTTAGGTAAGCAGATTGAAATAGTGCAGTATGATGATAAAAACACTTCAGAGGAAGCAACCACAATTGCACAAAAAATTGTGTCAGATAAAAAGGTTGTCGGGGTAATTGGACATTTTTCTTCAGGAGTATGTATGACGGCAGCTCCTATTTATCAGGAGAATAAAATAATAGAAATATCTCCGTCATCATCTCATCCTGATTACTCAGGGATAGGTGACTTTATCTTCAGGAACAATACAGTTATATCCAAGGAGGGTGCTGCCAGTATAGATATTGCAGTGAATGATTTGGGTAAAAAGAAAGTAGGCATTATTTCCATTATGACAGACTGGGGAACTAATACATCCAAAATGATAAAAGAGATGGTGGAGAAGACTGATGCCAAGGTTGTAGCACATGAAGAGGTAATGGAAGGTTCTGATGATTATACTCCGGCTATAACAAAACTTAATGAGGCTGGGGCAGATGTTGTTATATGTTGTGGTATGTATAATTTAGTTGCTCCTGTAGCTAAGCAGTATAAACAAATTAATCCTGATATAAGGATAGTTGGATTCTCAAATTCTTACAGCCAACAGTTAATAGAGCTGGGGGGCGAGGCTGTTGAGGGAGTTTGTTTCCCTGTGATTTTCTTTTCGGAGTCAGATGATCCAGAGGTTAAAAACTATGTAGAATCATTTAAAAAAGAGTATGGAAGTGCTCCATCTGCACTTACATCTCAAGCTTATGACTCTGTGGGTATTTTACTTACAGCTATAAAAGAAGCTGGAACAACAGATTCAGAAAAAGTAAAGGAAAAACTCTATCAGATTGACTATAAAGGTGTGACCGGAGATACAAAGTTCGATTCAAATGGAGATGTGGATAAACAGTTTGTAAAAGTAACCATTAAAGATGGTAAATTCACAAAAATGGATTAATGGGAAAGGAAACAGATGTTAATACAGCAGGTATTTAATGGTCTGGCGCTTGGGATGGGGTATGCTTTAATAGCGGTTGGATATTCTTTGGTATTTGGCATACTCAGATTGGTTAATTTTTCTCACGGTGCTATTTACGCATTTGGTGCAGAAATGGCAATGGTTTTTATAGGAATGAATTTCGGAATTTTTCCGGGGATTTTGGCGGCAATGGTTTTAACAGGAATATTGGGAATCTTAATAGATAAGGCAGCACTTGAGCCACTTAGAAAGAAAAGGTCAATGCCAATAGCTTCCTTGATCACAACTATAGGAATTTCAAATATAATAACTAATTTGCTTATAATATTTTTAGGTTCTGAAAAAAGGAATTTTAAGTCTCTATTTGGGCAGACAACTATACAGATAGGACAAATAAGTATATCAATGACACAGATTATGATGTGTGTGGTTTCTCTGTTGCTTATGGCTACTTTAATGTTTGTTGTTTATAAAACTAAAATAGGACTTGCAATGAGAGCCACTGAGCAGAATACAAAGGCAGCAAATCTTATGGGAGTGAATGTAAATTTTGTAATATCATTTACATTTTTCCTAGCAGGAGTTTCAGCAACTATAGCAGGGGCTTTGGTAAGCGGTTATTACCAAATAGTTTATCCTAACATGGGATTTATGGCCGGATTAAAAGCCTTTGCTGCTGCAGTATTAGGAGGTATAGGGAGTCTGCCCGGAGCACTTCTCGGCGGACTGGTTGTAGGAGTTTCTGAGAGTATGGCAGCCACTTTTTTAGGTTCGACATATAGAGACTCTATAGCTTTTATTATCCTTATCATAGTACTTATAGTTAGACCACATGGGCTTTTTGGACGGAAAGGGATTAAAAAGGTGTAAAAAATGAGCAATGAAAAACTTACCGGGCAGAACAAACTGCATGGGATGGAAAGTATAATACATCTTCACAGAAACAAACTGTATATAGCTTTATTTGCCTTTTTGATTGTATTTCCTATGATTTTTAATAATCAGTATCTGTTAACTGTAGTAATAAAAATAGGCTCTTATGCGATACTGGCAATGGGATTAAATATTCTTACCGGATATACAGGTCTTGTTTCGCTTGGACATGCCGGATTTGTGGCGATAGGAGCATATACTGCATCAATTGTTGCAATAAAATTTAATATAAATTTTTTTATAGCAACAGTAATTGGCATGATAGCCGCAGGAATTATAGGAGTTCTTTTAGGACTTCCGACGTTAAGAGTTACAGGAACATATCTTTCAATAATAACTCTTGGTTTTGGGGAAATAGTAAAGATGATTCTTATGAACTGGGCTGATGTCACAGGAGGAACACTTGGAGTAAAAAATATACCTAAACCATCTTTATTCGGATTTAATTTTAATGTTACTAATCATGGATTGTATTATCTTATGATAGTTTTCGTGCTTATTACTGCATTATTTTGTCTATCACTTGTAAAATCCAAAACAGGAAGAGCTTTTATGGCAATAAGGGCAGATGAACTTGCAAGCACAATGATGGGGATACCTGTAACAAGATATAAGATACTGGCTTTTGTCATTTCGGCTTCAATCTGTGCCTTGGGTGGAGCATTGTATTCAACCTTAATTGGATATATAGATCCGAATACTTTTAACTTTGATGTTTCAACGATGATACTAAGTATTGTTATTCTTGGTGGAATGGGAACTCTTAGAGGAATGTTCATAGGATCAATTATCCTTATAGCTTTTCCTGAAGTGTCAAGATTTTTGATGGAATATAGGTTTGTGCTTTATGGTGCGATTCTGGTATTAATGATGAGATTCAGGCCACAGGGAATTCTTGGATGGAAATCTGGGTTGCCTTATAGAATATCAAAGAACGCTGAAGCTGAATTGAAAAAAATGGAAGAGGTAATGTATGAGGACACAGGCGAAAATACTTGAGGTAAAAAATATAACAAAGCGATTTGGCGGTATTGTTGCAGTGGACGGAGTAAGTCTTGAAATAAACAGGGGTGAGATAATAAGTATAATTGGCCCTAACGGTGCCGGGAAAACTACAGTTTTTAATATGTTAACCGGAGTGTATGAAGTGGATGAGGGAAGTATAGTATTTAATGGAGAAGAAATACAAAATAAGTCTCCGCTTCATATAGTAAATGCAGGAATATCAAGAACCTTCCAAAATATACGACTGTTCAGTGATTTAAGAGTAATAGAAAATGTAATGATAGGTGCACATATAAAAACAAAGTATGGATTTTTTGGGTCTATTTTCAGAACAAAAAAGTTTAGGAATGAAGAAGATGTTAAGGTCGTTCAGGCAATAAGGTTACTTAAATTGATAGGACTTGATTACAGAAGAAATGACTATGCTTCGAATCTGCCGTATGGAGAGCAGAGAAAACTTGAGATAACAAGAGCTATTGCTACCGGAGCAAAGCTTATACTTCTTGATGAACCGGCAGCAGGAATGAATCCTAAGGAATCTGCTGAGCTTATGAGATTTATACAAGAATTAAGGAGTATGGGATATACTATACTTATGATAGAGCATGATATGAGTGTGGTTATGAATGTGTCTGACAGGATATATGTAATTGACCATGGGAAACCGATTGCTAATGGTATTCCGGAAGAAATAGCAAATAATCCAAAGGTAATAGAAGCATATTTGGGAGGTGAGTACAGTGGTACTGAAAGTTCAGAAGCTTAATACCTATTATGGTGCCATTCATGCCTTAAAGGGTATAGATATGGAAGTTGAAAAGGGAGAAATAGTATCACTCATCGGAAGTAACGGTGCCGGCAAAACTACGTTGCTTAATACTGTAACGGGGGTAGTGAAACCAAGTAGCGGACAGGTATTTTTAAATGATCAGGAAATAACTAATATGCCATCTTATAACTTAACTAAGATGAAAGCAAGCATTTCTCCTGAAGGGCGAGAGGTTTTTCCTGAGCTTACTGTGGAAGAAAATTTGAGAATAGGAGCCTATACGGTAAAAGAAAAAGCTAAAATTAAATCTGACTATGAGAGAGTGTATGATTTATTTCCAAGGTTAAAAGAGAGGGCAAGACAGCAGGCGGGGACTCTTTCCGGAGGTGAGCAGCAGATGTTGGCTGTAGGACGCGCACTCATGTCAAGTCCTGAATTGCTCTTTCTAGATGAACCTTCGCTTGGTTTGGCTCCAAATTACGTAGCAATGATATTTGAGATGATAAAGGAAATAAACAAACAAGGCGTAACTATTCTGCTCATTGAACAGAACGCCAATATGGCACTTATGGCATCAGACAGGGCTTATGTTATTGAGAATGGTTTGGTAACCATGAGTGGTCCGGCAAAAGATATATCAAAGGACCCAAGAGTTAAAAAGGCTTACCTCGGTATGAGTTGAAAGGAGAAGAATATATGAAAAAAATTATAAATAATCCGGAGGATGTGGTCAAAGAATCACTTGAAGGTATGCAGATGGCATATTGTGATACCTTAGATTACATACCTGAAAAAGAAGTAATAGTAAGAAAAACTGTAAAAGACAAGGTAGGAGTTATTTCGGGTGGAGGAGCCGGTCATGAACCTTTACATGCAGGTTTTGTAGGGAGAGGGATGCTTGATGCAGCAGTATCAGGGAATATATTTTCATCACCTAGTCCTGACAGAATAGAAGCAGCGGTAAACAGGGTTAATAAGGGGAAAGGAATATTATTTGTAATAAAAAATTATTCAGGTGATATTATGAACTTTGGACTTGCAGCAGATATGGCAGAACTGGAAGGAATACAGATTGAAAGTGTGGTAGTAAAAGATGATGTAGCAGTACAAGACAGTACATATTCTACAGGTAGAAGGGGAATAGCGGGAACTGTCTTTGTGCATAAAATAGCAGGAGCTATGGCAGAAACAGGTGCATCTTTAAGTGAAGTAGCGGGAGTGGCAAGAGAAGCTGTTTCTAATATAAGGAGTATGGGTATGGCCATGACACCATGTATACTTCCGGCAGTCGGGAAACCGGGATTTGTTTTAGAAGATGACGAGATTGAAATAGGTATGGGCATACATGGAGAACCCGGAATTGAAAAAACTAAGATTAAAACAGCCAAAGAGGTGGCGGAAATCCTTTTGGATAAAATTCTGAGTGACTATGATTATGACAACAGTGAGGTAGCTATTCTTGTAAACGGACTCGGCGGAACCCCTCTTATGGAGCTTTATATATTAAATCGTGAAGTACAAATATTGCTTAAAGAAAAAGGCATAAAGGTACATAAGACACTTGTAGGAAACTATACTACTTCACTTGATATGACCGGTTGCTCATTAACTCTTATGAAGCTGAATGATAAATTGAGATCACTGCTTGATGCTTCTTGTGATACTCCGGCATTAAAAATAGATTGAAAGGGGAAGGATTAAAATGGCATTCAGATTAACATCAAAAGATTATGCCGAATATATAGAAAGAGCATATAAAGTTATATATGATAACGGAGACTATGTTACAGACTTAGATTTAGCTACGGGTGACGGAGATCATTGGTCTAACTTAAATATGGGTTTTAAAAAGCTCGTTGAAGTAAAGACCGTACTTGAATCGCTAAGTATAAGTGATGAACTGAAGGAAATAGGGAAAATAATGATGGCTGTAATAGGAGGTTCTTCAGGTGTACTTTATGGAAGTGCATATATTGCAGCGGCGAAGGTAAGTGTTGATAAAGAATATCTTGATAATAATGGATTATATGAAATCCTTGAGGCTATGTTGGATGCGATAATGTCCAGAGGACAGGCAAAGCCGGGATTTAAAACAATGATAGACAGTCTGTATCCTGCGGTTGAAGAATATAAAAATTGTCTTGAAACAGGAGTCTCAGATGAGGAACTTTGTGACAGAGTAAAGAAAGCTGCTAAAGATGGAGCTGATAGTACATCGAATATGGAAGCAGTAAAAGGAAGAGCTACATATCAGGCAGATAAAGGGATTGGACATCTGGATCCCGGAGCAGTTACTATGTCATACCAGATATCAGAGCTGATGAATATCGCGAAAGAGAGAATAATATAGGCTGAGGTAAATAAATGTTACAGTCAAAAAGAGAGTTGTTAAAGGCAGCATTTGACGGTCAGGAAACAGATAGAATACCAATAGGATTTTGGCATCACTTCATTTTAGGGACGGAGCAGTTTCAAGGGCTTGAAAACGAAGATATCAGAGATAGAGCTGTTCTGGGTCATAAAAAGTATTATGAAACGGTAAATCCCGATATGATGAAGTTGATGAATGAGGGATTTATGGGTTATCCGCCTGTTATGGATAATGAGCTAAAAACAGGAGAAGATCTTTTAAGAATAAAAAGCATTGGAGAGGATCATCCATGGATTACAGAGCAGGTAAAGCATGTTAAAAAGCTAACTGATTTGTTTGGGAAAGAGGTTATGACTTTTTACAATGTGTTTGCACCGGTGCAGGTAATAAGAATAAGACTTGAGTTTTATGATTTAGATTTTGAAAGATTTGTATACCTAGCTGAAAATTTTCCTGAGGAACTTTACAAAGCAGGGATGGAAATACAAAAAGATCTTATGATTTTACTTAAGAAATTATTCAAAGAAACAAGTTTAGATGGTATATATTATTGTGTACAGAATATACAAAGTACTATGTATACAAAGGAAGTATATGACAGGTATATCAGACCTACAGAAATAGAGCTGCTAGAGCTGGCAAATCGCCTGAGCGATTATAATATACTTCATATTTGTGGATATGCCCATCATAAAAACGATCTGAAATTTTATATTGATTATAAGAGTAAAGCTTATAACTGGGCAGTATTTACAGAAGGAGTATCGCTTAGTGAGGGCAGGAAACTGTTTAAGGGAAAGTGTATATTAGGTGGTTTTGACAATAATCCGGATACTCTGATAGATACAGGGTCAAAAGAGGAAGTTGAAGCCTTTGCTAAAAAACTTATAAGAGAGAGCGGTTATAAAGGCTATATTCTGGGGGCTGACTGTTCGATACCAAATAGAATAGATGATGGACGTATCAGGTGGATTTCAGATATAGCAAATAAAGAATTGAATGAAAAATAGGAGGCGTTTATGGATGATAGAAAAAAAGTGGTAGAGGCATTTTTAAATAACGAAGAATCAGATAGGGTTGTAACTGCTTTCTGGCATCATTTTGTTTCATTTCATAATCATTATAACGGTGATGTAAAGGAAATATATGACGAAATATTAACTAAGCAGAAGAAATATATAGACGAGGTAAAGCCGGATTTACTGAAAATAATGTCAGATGGATTTTTTGGGCATCCTTCTGTGTGCAGTAAAGTAATTACAACTTTAGATGAATTAAGAGAAGTAAAGTCTGTAGGGGCTAATCATAACTGGATAAACAGACAAGTTGAGTATGTTAAAGAAGTCGCAGACTATGCAGGGGATAATGTATATAAATATTATAATATATTTTCCCCTTTACAGTACATAAGGCTTCGTTTTGAAGAATATGACGAAGATTTTAAGAAGTTTACCGGACTATTTAAAAAAGATAAGGATGTTATGACTCAAGCAGCAAAAAATATTGCAGAAGATATTAAAGTGCTTGTTAAAAGATTATTTGAAGAAACCTCTATTGATGGCATATATTATAGTGTACAATGTGTACAGGATAAGAGTTTTACAAAGGAAGTACACAAAGAGCTGGTTGAACCGCTTGATTTGGAAGTTCTTAATTATATAAATACATTCACGGATAATGTAATGCTGCATATTTGTGGTTATGCTAAATACACCAATAATCTTGAATGGTATGCAGATTACCCGGTGAAAGTTTTTAACTGGGCTATATATTCTGAAAATATTTCACTTGCAGAGGGGAAAAAAATATTTAAGGGAAAGCCAGTGTTAGGCGGATTTGATAATGCTCCGGGCAGTATTCTTTATGAAGCAAATGAAGATGAATTGAAAAAAGAAATATATAGGATACTCGATGAGACAGGGACAAAAGGAGTTGCACTTGGAGCAGACTGTACCGTAAGTGAAGATATTAAACCTGAAAGACTTGAATTTATTAGAAAAACAGCAGCTGAGTATAAAAACCGATAGAGTTGAAAGGAGGAGAGAACCATAGGAAGCAAATTATATTTAGATAAATTTGCTGAGGTTATATCAGATGTATTAGATACTGATGTCATTATTGTTGATACACATATGGTAATAATAGGGAGAAAATTTAACTATTTCTCGCTTTATAATAAAATAAATTATGGTTCTCTCATCTCTGTTGTTCTTACAAGTGGCAATAAGGTATGTATTAGTAATAAGGCAGGCGTACCAAGCTGTAAAAAATGTAAAGCATTCAAAGAATGTAAGATGAGAGGCTTTATAGGCATCCCCATTATATATGACAAAGAAGTTCTGGGTGTATTAGCACTAATACTTCAAAAAAGTAAATGTAAAAAAATGTTTGAGAAAATAGACTCGACAGTCACATTTATGGAGAACATGGCAAGCCTTATAGCAAAAAGAATTCATGAGCATAATGTTAGAAAGTCACTTAAAGCTAAAGTAAATCAAATCGAAACCATAATAAATATAATGCAGGATGCATTGGCATATACTGACCGTTTTGGGAACATAATATATAAAAATAAGGCTTTTCAGACAATTTTTGAGAAACAGGGAGATGTCACTAATGTGTGTGATATCTATCCTGAATTACAAAGAATAATAAGAAAAGGTAGGAAAATAGAGAATATAAAAATTTCTATCGAGTATAACAGGGTATATTTTTATGGAACATTAACTTGTGAACCGATACTTTCAAATGCATCAATTACTGACGAATTTTTATGTTGCTTCAGGTCTTACAGAAGTATACAGAGTGATTCAGTTCTGTTTGCAAGCGGAACTCTTGTTACTTTTTCATGGCTGTCAAAATATATAGGAAAAGAAATAACAGATAAAGCCAAAGAAATATCACAGGGGAATACCTCTATTTTAATTGAGAGTGATGACAATGCGATAAACGAATTGATTGCAAAAGCAATAATAAATTATTCTGACAGAAGGCTTCAGAATATGAAGGTAATATATATGCAAAATGTATATAGAGATTTGATGGATTCATTTTTGTTTGATGAGCATGGCTTGCTTTGGAGTATGGATAAAGGCACTATTGTTATTGTACAGCCGGAAAAAATGCTACTGCACATTCAGAACAAATTAGCGGAATATTTGAAGAATGAATATTCTATGATAAAATTGAACAAAAAATCCGAACCAAGTGTAAGAAGTATATTTTGTACAACTGAAAATCTGAGTGAACTTGTACGAGAGGGCTTATTCAGTAGGGCTCTATATGAACAGATAAGTAAGATAACATTAAAAAATGTCGAAACTGTTTACAATAATAAACTGTTATTTTCAAGATTTTTTGAAAGTGGAATAAAATACTATAATCGTATATATGGTAAAACTCATACAGATAAAACAGAAGATTTTTTTGAGGAACTTTGGAATAAAAGAAAAGAGTATGATTTAGGAATGCTGGAAACATTAATTGAAGTTTTTGTGAAAGATGGGAAAGATAAAATTAAAAATTCAGATGAAGAAGCTATAAGTTTTACTAACAAGGAGATAGAGAAATACAGATTAAAAGAGCTATTGGTTAAAGGAATGTCTAAGAAGGATATTTGCAGGATATTAGGTTATTCTAGAAGCACTCTTTACAGAAAAATTAAAAAATATAAATTTGAGGAGTTTGGGTAATAAAATGGAGAAAGATAGCAAGATATATAAGGCATATACAGATATTCTTAAAGAAGAATTAAAGGCGGCAATGGGCTGCACAGAGCCTATATCGCTTGCATACGCAGGCTCACTTGTGAGAAAATTTCTGGGGTTAATTCCAGATAGGATGAATGTACAAGTAAGTGGCAGTATAATTAAAAATGTAAAGTCAGTAGTTATTCCAAACACAGGTGGTTTGAAGGGTATTAAAGCTGCAGTGGCAGCAGGTATAATAGCAGGTGATGCTGAAAAAGAGTTGGAAGTTATATCAGAAGTTTCTGAGAGTGAAAAAGCTGAAATTAAAAAATATTCTGAAAATTCAGAAATAAATGTAGAGCATTTAAAAGACTCAGAACTTTTTGAGATTATTATAAGAGCTGAAAATAAAGAATCGTATGTAAAGGTTCATATTGTAAATACACATACTAATGTAATATTAATAGAAAAAGATGGGGAAATATTATTTTCTAAAAAAGAAGAAATAAGTGGTGATAAGTATCGTGATGATAGGCAGTTACTTAACATGGAAGATATATGGGAATTTATCCAGACGGTAGATATTGAAGATATCAAGCCTATACTAAAAAATCAGGCAGAGTGTAATTTTGCTATAGCACGAGAAGGAATGGAGCATGATTACGGTGCCAATATAGGCAAGATTCTACTTAGAATGTATGAAGAGGATGTTAAAACGAAAGCAAAAGCTATGGCAGCAGCAGGTTCTGATGCGAGAATGAGTGGTTGTGAGCTGCCGGTGGTAATCAATTCAGGAAGTGGCAATCAGGGGATAACGGTTTCTGTTCCGGTAATCGTTTATGCCAATGAATTAAAATGCTCTGAAGACAAGCTGTATAGGGCTTTGGCATTATCAAATCTTACAGCTATTCATCAGAAGAGCTTTATTGGTACTCTTTCAGCATATTGCGGAGCTGTTAGTGCAGGTGTAGGTAGCGGGGCGGGAATCGCATATTTGCAAGGAGCCACACTTTCAGAGGTAGAAGATACTATTATTAATGCTTTGGCAATAACATCGGGAATTATATGTGATGGTGCCAAAGCTTCCTGTGCAGCCAAAATAGCTGCCTCAGTTGATGCAGGAATTATGGGATTTAATATGAGTAAAGAAGGACAGCGTTTTAAGGGTGGAGATGGCATTGTTACAGATGATGTGGAGTCTACTATTAAGAATGTAGGAAGACTTGGAAAAGAAGGAATGAAAGAGACTAATGATGAAATTATAAGTATGATGATAGGGGAGTAGAGAATATCAATGTTACCTTTACTTTTTCAACAGGAAGAAACTTTGATGAGATTAAGAGAATTATATTTGCGCTTCAAAAGGCAGATGCAGACAACAGTACAACACCTGCTGACTGGCGCCCGGGTGATGATGTTATCGTGCCAACCGTAGGAAGCTGTGGAACTGCTAAGGAACGCATGGAAAATCAGGCTGATGAGCAGTATTGCTTGGATTGGTTCCCTTGCTTTAGAAAAGAAAAATAATATAATTAAATAGCATTAGAACTCCCTGCCGATATTCAAGTTGGCAGGGAGTTCTAATGTATTGAAAAATAATTCTGAACATGATATATAATCATGTTCAGAGAAAGGCAGGATATTATGGAAAGAAAAGTAAAAATAGAACTTACGAACCTTTGCCTTATATATGATGAGGAGAGGGTGCTTGTACAGGAAAAGGTTGGAACAGGTTATGAGAAAGGCTTGGTATTTCCGGGAGGCCATGTTGAAGATGGTGAATCTTTGAGGGATTCGGTAATAAGAGAGGTAAAAGAAGAAACAGGTCTTACAATTTCTAACCCACAGCCTTGTGGTTATAAAGATTGGATATTAAAAGACGGGACTAGATATTTAGTATTACTGTATAAGACTAATCAATACACCGGAAAGATAAAAAATTCTGATGAAGGGCGTGTATTTTGGCTTGACAGAAGGGATATTCCAACTGCAAATCTGATATGGAATATGAGAGAACTTATGGAGATATTTGAAACAGATAATTATAGCGAGTTTTTTTGTAGGGAAGGAATAGATATTATGCCTGATAGGAGAAATTTGTTGGGATAGAAGTGGAATTATGTTATGATAAATGACATAGTGAAATGATTGTTCAATAAGATAAGTATAATTTTTAGGAGGCGACATTATGGCGATTAGTGCAATTGATGCGGTGTGGATTGCAGCAGCCGCATTGGCTACCAAAGCAACCTCAAGGAAAAAAAGTAAGTTTAATTTGCGGGATGTTTGTTTTGAGGCGTCAACCATATTGGATTTGGCAAAACAAATTACGGAAGAGGAGATAGATATTTCAACTGTGTTATCATCTGCGACTGCTAATACAGAGGATTCAAAAGCTAATTATTTGGTTGATGAAAATGGATTGCGCCGAGTCTCATACATGGGTGAATTTTCAGGGGTTAAAGAGTGTCCAATAACCAACGTCATTAACGAAGGTAGACAATATCAAGTAATACAAAAGCTAGCAGATACAACAAGAATATTTGAGTTTATGAACCGCGAGTATACCGATCGATTTAAAAAAGGTTTTTTGGATCTTGGAAAATCAAAGGAATACACTAACATAGATTATTTGGGTGTATTAGACTATTTGAAAAATAATCGTGGAATTCAGTATTCAAATCCGGAAGCGCCCGGAATTACACAATTAGAGAAAGAACGATTATTGGCTGTAAGGGAAAAAGGTCGAAATGCAGTAAATGAAATGAAAAAGATGGCTAGGCTTTGTAAAGAAAAATATGGGTTGAATAAATGTGAACCAATTTCATGGCTCGATGGTTCAAACACTAGAACGAGAACTTATTTATGGGCTCAGATGAAATACAGTTCATATGGAAACAGACCGGAAAGTATATCCTTGTTTGTTGATATGTCTGATGTGACAAATAGACCAAGATATCGATTTGGTTTAGAACTTAAGAATGATGGTTCAGATGAGGAAGCAGTAGTAAATTATCATAGATACCTTGAGTTGCCGATGAAAGCTGAGAGTAAGTTGGTTTATATGTCAGGAAGTAATAAATTTGGACATCCGGTTATGTTAGAAGAAGATGTGGATACAATTAAAGCAAAGATTGCAGATGGTACATATAAGAAAGTTCAGCTTTGTAGAGTGGTTGATTTTGATGAAACACTTACGAATGATAAAATTGAGCAGTCTATGTTGGAAGGAATAGAAGAGCTAATTCCATTTTATGATTATGTATTAGGTATTGAGAAAATGGAACACAGACCTTCTCAGGGTAAATATAAAGGTGGTGATGATGGAATGAATGAAGTTGAGTTTGATAAAAATTTAATTTTATATGGACCTCCCGGAACAGGAAAAACATATAATACTGCAATATATGCTGTAGCAATTTGCGATGAAAAGAGCCTTGCAGAAGTTGAGGCTATGCCTTATGAAAATGTGTTAGAGCGTTACAGAGAATTAAAAAACAAAGAAAAAAGAATTGCATTTACAACCTTCCATCAGTCATACGGTTATGAAGAGTTTATAGAAGGCATTAAGCCTAAAACAGATAGTGATTCAAATGATATTGAGTATACAATAAAGGATGGAATATTCAAAGAATTTTGTGATCGAGCAGGACAGAAGAAGGTTGAAACTGCCGGAATAAAAATTAGAGATGGTGCTCGTATCTGGAGTGTAATTCTTGGTGGCAATGAAAAACCGAACTTAAAGCAGATTTGTTTTGATGAAGGAACTATTAGGATTGGCTGGGATAAATGGCCGGACAAAATAACAGAAGAAACTGAAAATCTAAATGATATAGAGCGCCGAATCTTACTGAATTTTCAAGATGAAATGGAAATAGGTGACCTTGTTGTTGCTCACTCAACAGCTAGTGATGTTGATGGTGTAGGAATAGTTTATGGGGAACCAGAAATAGACAATTCGGTAGAAGGTTATCCAAGAAAGCGTAAAGTCAAATGGATTTATAAGGGAAAGGACATTGATATTATTGAACTTAATGGTGGAACAAGACTTGATAGAAAATCTGTGTATGAATTAAATCGAGTCAATGTAAGTGAACTATTAAGTAAAATCCCGACAAATTCTGATGCTGAAGTTGAAGATGAGACTAGGCCGTATGTATTTATTATTGATGAAATAAATCGTGGTAATATTTCTAAGATTTTTGGCGAGCTGATTACCTTGATTGAGTCTACGAAGAGGAAGGGTGCTTTAGAAGCAATGGAGGCTATTTTACCATATTCTAAGAAACCATTTGGAGTGCCTGATAATGTTTATATTATAGGCACAATGAATACTGCTGATAGATCAATTGCGCTTATGGATACAGCTCTGCGTCGTCGCTTCCGATTTATTGAAAAAATGCCGGATGCAAATGTACTTAGAAAAATTGGTGCAGATAGGGTTAATGAAGCAGGCATAGAACTGGATGTGGCATCTATGCTGGAATGTATAAATAAACGTATTGAGTATTTGTTTGATAGAGAACACACTATTGGGCATGCGTTCTTTACAGGACTCAAAGCTGAACCCACAGTAGCTAAATTAGCTGATATTTTCAAGAAATCAGTTATTCCTTTACTTCAGGAATATTTCTATGAAGATTATAGTAAGATTATGCTCGTTTTGGGAGATAACGGAAAAGAGAATGATAGTCATAAATTTATTCTTGCAACGGAAACAAAATCAAATGCAATTTTTAGAGGTGATACATCAGATATTGATATTCCGGATTATTCGCATCGAATCCAGGAGTTTGCCTTTAATAACATTATGAGTTATATTGAAATTATGGGTTAAGGGAGATTGTGAGAACATGGGTGAACTCTTAGAAGTGCGAGAATTTGAAACTATTATCGGCAATAAAGATTTTAAGGATCAATATAGATGTATGGATAAAAGCATCTTTTCTGGTTTGATTGAGTTCATCCATGCCTTTGATTATGGTGAAGAAGAGTCTGACATACTGGATTTTATTAAAATCGGATACAGGAGAAATATTGGAGAGACAGTAACTTTCAAAAATTATGTTGGGCTTATTCAAGTGAAGAATAATTATCAGATACAGGTTCTTCCAAAGATAGAATTTGCTAAGGGCGAAAAAGATGAGACGAAGCGGGTATTTATGAGAATGCTTCGTAGTATGAAGGATTTTCCCAGTAAAGTATTTACAAATGCAAACCTTAAAATGGATCGCATGAACCTATACGAAATATTCATTAATATGTATATTCAGGAAGTCAGACAGCTTGTAAAGCACGGAATAAAATCATCATATGTAGGGCAAGAAGATAATCTTATGGTATATAAAGGAAAGCTCATTGTGAATGAACATATAAAACACAATCTGACTCATAAGGAGCGATTTTATGTAGGATTTGATGAGTATCAGGTGAATCGGGCAGAAAATAAACTAATCAAATCTACACTATTAAAACTACAAAAATTAACTACCAGTGTAGAAAATTCAAAGGAAATAAGGCAACTGCTCACAGCATTTGAGCTAGTTGAATCTTCGATAAACTATGACAAGGATTTTTCTAAGATAGTTACTGATAGGAGTACAAAAGAATATGAAATGCTAATTAAGTGGTCAAAGGTATTTCTTAAAAATAAAAGTTTTACTACATTTTCGGGAACAGAATCAGCCAGAGCTTTGATGTTTCCAATGGAAAAAGTATTTGAAGCCTATGTAGCAAAATTTATGAAAAAAGTATTTAGTAGAATAGGATGGGAAGTGTCTGCTCAGGATAAAGGTCATTATTTGTTTAATTCATTAAATGGAGAAAATCATAAAAGATTTGCACTTAGACCGGATCTCGTGGTTACAAAAAATGATGAAAATAAAAGTGTAATTATTCTTGATACAAAATGGAAGAGTTTGGTGAATGATAAAGGAACCAATTACGGAATTTCTCAGGCTGATATGTATCAGATGTATGGGTATTCAAAAAAGTATGGTACGTCAGAGATATGGTTATTGTATCCGGTAAATGATGCAATGAGAGACTGCGGTACAATCAAGTTTGATAGCGGTGATGGTGTAACAGTATCTTTATTTTTTGTTGATGTTGCTAATATTGAAAAAAGTATGGAAGATTTATTGGGGAGATTAAATAGGAATGAAAGAACTTTTTGAATCAAACTCGGAAAAACGTGGAATGAAGTATAACGAAGAGAATATAGGAATAAAGAGATATTGAGAATCTAAATATCAATCAATGGTTAATAATAGTGAAGATGATAAAACTGTATCAGAACTTTCAAACGGAATAAAGCTTTCTCCTGCTGCCTGTGATATTTTGATAAAGGGAATTACGGAAGAAAATTTTCAACAGTGTTTGCAATTAAAAGCAAGTGTTCCGGACAGCCAATTTGTCGATACGGTAGAGTATTCGCTAGCCGAAGCATGGCTTTATTATAAAGACATGAAACCTTTTGCAATCTATCTTGGTAGTAACATAATAGGGTTTGTTTCTATGTATATCGGAGAAGAAAATTATCAAATAATTAATTTTTTGATTGATGATATGTATCGGGGAGCCGGAATAGGTACAAAAGCTGCAAAAATCTGTATTGATTATTTAAGTAAAAGCTATGGTGCAAAAAGGATATCTGTTCCGGTACATGAACGTCATTTGGCTGCATGTAAGTTCTGGAAAAAGCTGGGATTTGGATTATCGGACAGCATTGAAGACAGCTATATTTATATGCGTCTGGAATTGTAAGTGATTAATATCGGATTTGTTAAAATAGGTATTGACCTTACAGCGAACTGCAATGATATAACCATTTCAGAAAGGAGGTACATGATATGACGATTAAGGAATTTGCCTGTCTCTGTGGCTGTAACCCTCAGACACTTCGTTACTATGATCATGTAAATCTACTGAAACCGGTTAAAGTTGATAAGTGGTCAGGATACAGATTTTATGAGGAGGAACAGGCTCTTGCTTTTGTTAAAATAAAAAATCTGCAAAAAGCAGGATTTACAATAGATGAGATAAAAGGGCTCCTTGATAAGGATAATCTTGTAATCTATCAGGCTTTCGAAAAAAAGATAGCTGAAGAAGAAAAAAGATTGCAGGAAATCAAAGACATCCAAAGGTCATATCAGACTGAAATGAATAATATTAGGGAAAAAATCAATGAAGCAAGAAAAAGAATTACAGAGACAATGCAGGACTATGATCCATCAGAGGAATTTGGAATTGATGCATTAGAGTATGAAGATATCATTGGTAGTGTGAATAATTTTTTTGATAATATCATTGTTTCAGACACAGGTAAGTTTGACTATGAAGAATTTCAAAGAGGGGAAGAGGCAGCAGAAGGGAAAGAGTATCTCAACTTACTTAATAATCCTGACTATGAGGTTGTCTATGAAAAACATGGCTGGGACAATGCCAAAGATTTTCTTGATGAATTTAATGACATTAAAGATAAACTGGAATATGCCCTGTATTTTCGTATAAATGAGTCCAAAGAGGCTTCTACTATGGCTTTTGCAAATACCCTGCTTGGAATATTGATTGCAAGAAATACTGATAAGGAGAGCAACTTTACCTGCAATATTGAGAAGTCTGAGGATGATAAAAATCATTTTTGGCTTTTAAGACATAGATAGCAAACCGCCATATGCTAGGCTACAGTGCGGAGGCTGTCTTAGCACTTATGTGGTTTTATAGGAGGGATTATGGCATATAGCGAGCTATTAAAGAACTTTAACAAAATACGTGACTATATGAGGGAATTTTATGTTTACGGATTCAAAAGCAGGGATGAGTTTACCGGAAAAAGCACCCGCTCTTACGATGATGAACGCCGCCGACTTGAGAGCTGGCTTGGAGAATATATGCGATTTCGTCATACTCCCGCCGGTAAAAATGTGTTCATTTCCATAGACAGCCGAGAATCTTACCATAATCCTTTATTTAAGGCTTGGAAGGCAAAAAGCTTTACGGATGGGGACATTACTCTTCATTTCATACTTTTTGACATTCTTTGTAACTCTGAAGTAAGTCTTACAATAGATGAAATAATAACGGAGATAGACAGATACTTGGCAAAGTTTGTAAAGCCCAGAATGTTTGATGAATCTACAATCAGAAAGAAACTGAAAGAATATGCTATGCAAGGCCTAATAATTACGGAAAGAAAAGGAAGAGCGATGTATTACAGGAGAGCAGATGATTTTGACTTACCGAATCCGGATATGCTTGATTTCTTTTCAGAGGTGTTGCCCTGTGGGGTGATTGGCTCCTTCCTGCTTGATAAAGCAGAAGCCCACGAAAGCAGATTTGCATTCAAGCACCATTATATCACAGGGGCTATGGACAGTGAGGTCATTTACTTAATTTTTAATGCCTTAAGAGAGAAACGAAGCGTAAGCCTTGAGATGATAAGCAGAAATAAGAATAAAACTACTAAAACCCAGGTAGTGCCGCTGAAGCTCTTGATAAGCGTACAGAGCGGTAGAAGCTATCTGATGGCATATTCGTCCAAGTTTAACAGGATTAATTCCTTTAGGACGGACAATATCATCTCCGTAAAGGCCGAAAATGTAAGTGAGAGATTTGATGAACTCCGTGAGAAGCTCGCAGGAATGCTTCCCCATATGTGGGGTGTAAGTACTCAAAGCACATCAGGTGCCAGAATGGAAGAGGTCTCTTTTACCATTCATTATAAGGATGACGAACAGTATATCATTAATCGATTAGAAAGAGAGAAACGCTTCGGAACGGTAGAGCATATTGACAGTAATACTGCCAGATTTTCGATGACAGTGTTTGATTCCGGGGAATTGATTCCGTGGATCAGGACATTTATAGGAAGAATAACGGAGATTCATTTTTCAGATAAAATCCTCGAAGAGCAATTCAGGAAAGATATAAATGATATGTATGCATTATATGGAATCGGAGGTGATGAGTAAATGATTTTTTCCGAAGTTTACGGTGCATATTATAATACTGTGGCTGCTGTGATTAAAAAGGCGGTAAGACATCCTGTTTCGGAGGCGGAAATAAGGGAAATCATTGAAAAACAGGCCTTTGGTGAAAGTAAAGCAGTAATTCCGGAAGCAATAAAAAGTGAGAGATGGCAGTTAATAACTAAGGATGGAATGACACCGATAAAAAACAATCCGTCTTTGCCCTTGTCTCTTTTACAGAAGCAGTGGTTAAAGGCAGTTGCCTGTGATCAAAGAATCAGATTATTTGGCGATATAGATATAGATTTTACTGATGTAGAGCCATTATTTCGTCCTGAGGATATATTTGTGTTTGACAGTTGTAATGATGGTGACAATTATTCGGATGAGGATTATATTGCCAACTTCAGACTTATTCTTGATGCAATAAAACAGCAGTATCCACTCAGTATAGATGTAAAAAACAGAAGGGGAGAAGCCGCAAATCGGACTATATTGCCTAAGTATCTGGAGTACTCAGAAAAAGATGATAAATTCAGACTGATTGGTGCGGGAGAGAAATTTGGTCTGACAATCAATCTAGGAAGGATAATAAGCTGCAGGAGGTGTGACAATCCACCGGGAATAAAGAGTATGAAACATAATAAGGCTCTGCCTCGCAGAGTTGTCCTTGAACTGACAGATAGCAGAAATGTACTTGAGAGAGTACTTCTTCATTTTGCACACTTTAAAAAAACAGCAGAAAGAATTGATAAAAACAGATATGCCATTACGATTCATTATGATAAAGAGGATGAGACAGAAGTAGTAATCAGAGTTCTTTCATTCGGACCTTTGGTTAAAGCCACAGCACCGGAGCATTTTATAAATTTGATAAAACATAGACTAATCAGCCAGAAAAGTTGTGAGCAGTAGGTGTTCGCAACTTTTTTTCCGTGAATAATCATTTTTGAAAAGGTAAAATGATATTGTAAATAAGATAACTTATATCCACTGAAATATTATTTAGCCTAAATGATTCACAAAGCATCTTGTGAAATATAGTAATCAAGCAGAAGGCGTGAAATTACGATTATTAACAAGATGTTTGATAACATCACCCCATAGTCGCAGACCGAAAACTGCTTATCCTGCTGTACTATGTAGAATAAGAGGTCTGTACCTATGCTGTGAATAATTGGGGGTTAGAAAGGACTGAGATTATGTTAGAGATTAAAGGAAAAATGAATACTGCAATCTGTTATGCAAAGGTTGTTGAAGATGTGGCTATAGAACAGATTAAAAGGATGTGTGACTATGAACTGACTGCCGGAAACAAGGTAAGAATAATGCCTGATGTACACGCAGGTAAGGGCTGTACAATAGGAACTACAATGACAGTTACGGATAAGGCCTGCCCTAATATTGTGGGCGTAGACATTGGTTGCGGGATGTATACCGTAAAACTTGCCGACAAGAGCCTTGACTTTGAGAAAATAGATGAGGCCTGCCACTATATTCCATCCGGCAGGAACGTATGGGATGGGCGTAAGGAGAGATTTGATATACAGGAACTGAAATGCTATCGTGCGCTAAAGGATACAAAGAGACTGGCACGCTCCTTAGGTACGCTTGGGGGAGGAAACCATTTTATAGAGATAGATAAGGCAGCAGATGGTACACATTATCTGGTAATCCACTCAGGAAGCAGGAACCTTGGAAAGCAGGTTGCGGAAATTTATCAGCAGCTTGCAATAGATCTTCATGCAGGAAAAGAGGATTATTTTATAAGAAGAGAGGAAATTATCCGTACATATAAAGAAGCGGGCAGACGGGCAGAGATACAGGATGCATTAAAGGAACTGGCTAAAGAATACACTGCCAAGACTCCTGATGTTCCTGAAGACCTTTGCTGGTTGTACGGTTCTTTTCTTGGAGACTATTTGCATGATGTAGAAATATGCCAGAGATTTGCCTGCAAAAATAGGGAAATAATGGCAGAAACTATACTGGAAAGGACAGGTATGTCTAAAGAAGAAGGATTTCATACAATCCATAACTACATAGATACGAATGAGATGATTCTTCGTAAAGGTGCAATAGCAGCCCATAAAGGCGAGAGGGTACTTATACCTATAAATATGAGAGACGGCTCGGTAATCGCTGTGGGCAAAGGCAACCCTGAATGGAATTATTCAGCGCCTCATGGGGCAGGACGTATTATGTCCAGAGGAAAGGCAAAGGAAAACTTAAGTTTGGAAGAATACAGGGCTTCCATGGAAGGCATATATACAACTTCCGTAAATGAGAACACCCTTGATGAAGCACCTATGGTGTATAAATCCCTTGATGATATTCTGGATGTTATTAACGAGGCGGTGGATATAGTAGATATTATAAAGCCTGTTTATAATTTTAAGGCAGGGGAAGATGAAAAGCCTTGGGAGAAGAGAGGGAAAAATGATAAATACTTTTTGGAATATAATCCTAAAAACAACTAAAAAATAATTGTTTTTGGCATAAAACTCAAAAACTTTACAAAACATATGAGTAGTGTTATCATTGTTGTAAGGGGGTGCAGAATGATAATTAGAGAAGAATACCTGAATAAACTAAAGGTACTTAAGAATAAGAATATTATTAAGATTGTAACAGGAATCAGAAGATGTGGAAAATCAACATTATTACTTCAGTTTAGGGACTGGCTGATAGAACACGGTGTTAAGAAATCTCAGATAATTTTGATTAATTTTGAAGATTTGGAGTATGAGGACTTAACCGATTATAAAAGCCTCCATAAATATATTAAAGAACGCTTGAAGAAAAATGTTAAGACCTATGTTTTCCTGGATGAAATTCAAAGTGTATATAAGTTTCCCAAAGTATTGAATAGTCTTCAGTTAAATCCTGATGTAGATTTGTATGTGACCGGTTCCAATGCCTATATGCTTTCAAGCGAAATAGCTACACTTATATCGGGAAGATATATTCAGATTGAAATGCTTCCCTTGTCATTTAAGGAATATTGTATTGCCAAGGATGGCTTTGAAGACAGAATAACAAAATACACTGATTACTTGTCATCAAGTTCATTTCCTTATGTATTAGAACTGGATTCCAATCCTAATATAATCAGAGATTATTTGGAAAGTATCTATAACACGATTGTAATTAAAGATATTATGAATCGAAAACAGGTAACAGATTCAATGATGCTTCAAAGTGTTTTGAAATTTATCTTTGACAACATCGGTAATCCGCTTTCTACAAAAAAAATAGCTGATACAATGTCTTCCGATGTCAGAAAGATTGACTCTAAAACAATAGAAAAATATCTTACCGCTCTTAAGGAGTCCTATATTATTTATCAGGCAAAAAGGTATGATATAAAAGGAAAACAATATCTCAAGACATTGGATAAATATTATGTGATTGATATCGGACTTCGATATATGCTTCTTGGTAAACGCGGTATGGATGCGGGGTATATTCTTGAAAACATAGTTTATCTTGAACTGCTTCGGAGGGACTATGATGTATATGTAGGAAAAGCAGATTCATTTGAAGTAGATTTTGTTGCACAGAATCAGGATGGCAATCATTATTATCAGGTTGCATTGACTGTAAGAGATGAAACTACATTAGCCAGAGAAATAAGACCGCTTCAAATGCTTCAGGATGATTATCCCAAAGTAATACTTACATTGGATGATGACCCATCAAGAGATATTGAAGGTATCAAAATAATAAATGTGAGAGATTGGCTGTTAGGATTGAATAGGTAGTTAAGAGTGAAAAAATGTTTTTTAGTTGTAACGTTATTTTTGTGGAAAAAAATAAGCTAAGAATGTATAATATATTTCGAAATATATTTGCCTTAAAAAGGATGTGAATAGATGGGAACGTATTATTTAATTGATTTTGAAAATGTTCATAATGATGGAATTTCTAATATTGAGAACTTGGCTAAGGACGACCATGTGCATGTTTTCTCTACACAGAATGCAACAAATATTAGACAGGACATATTTTGGCTGAATGGGGACATCAAATCTCACTTGGTTCCTGCCCGTAAGCAATCATTGGATATGCATTTGGTTTCCTACTTAGGCTATTTATTGGGTGTGAATGGAAAGGAAAGCAGTTATGTGATTGTCAGCAAAGACAAGGATTACGATAATATCGTTAAATTTTGGAAAGAAAAAGGTTACCCTAATATTTCCCGTAAAGAAAAGTTGCCGGGAAAGATTACGTCAACGGTCAAAACTACAAACAAGATGACAACAACTACTACGGCTATTACCAACGGAAAGCAGGCGCAAACAATCAATAGTGTGATTAGTACAGGATTGTCATATACATTATCCGGAAGCGATAGAAGCAAGTTGAATTTGTATATTCAGCATGCACTTACAGATGATTATGATTATACCATTAGAGATGCTAATAAAATTTGCAAATATGTAATTGCCCATTGTAATGAGGAGCGTATGCTGAGTGGTTTACACAATGATATTCGAGCTAACTTCCCTAATTGTTATGAAGAGGTATATTCGGATGTTAAGAAAATTCTTCGTGAGTTTGTCGGAGATAGAAAGCAAGACTCAAAGAGAGAGGCTCAGGTAAGGTCTTTTTTGGGCAGATATTTTAAGAGCAAGATATATACTGAATGCAAAGAAGATATTGTGGATGCGATTCTTTCAGGAAGAAGCAGGCAACAAGTCAATAATAATTTGATGAGAATATATTATGATGGTAGCATTGTGTCTCAAATCTATCAAACCATACAACCTTTAATTAAGGACTTGCCGGGTAAGTAGTTTCCGATTTTATGTAAGCCAAAGCAAATACTTTGCTGTTATGCCACATAATATGTAAAGAAAAGAATTATCTTGCACTCATACAAGGTTGAATTATATCGGCATTCAGCCTGCCAGATGGGAGTTACTCAAATACAAAAGGGAAATCAAATAGGTGTTGAGTTGTACATAAATGATGTTAAGGAACTCTTTTGCAGTGACAAACTAAATTTATTGTCTGTTGAGAGGTTTGGTATTATGAAAAAGTATCTATTTCCGATTATAATGCTTTGCATTTTTGAAACAGTAGCAATTTCATTATGGTTATCAAAAGATAATTTATTTTATTTATTCAATTTTAGTTATATCGGTTTTTCTATAGCTTTAGGATTATCGCTGATGATTGCAAAGAATAAATACGGAAGATGTATTACTCAACTTCTGGTCGGGCTTTATATGCTGGTATATTTAGGACTGATAAGTAATGAAAATATGCAAATTGAAGGGTTTTGGTATTATCTCTTCGCCAGTGTATTTGAAGCAGCAACAATTCATTATGCGGTAGCAAAAATCTTTGGTCCATTAATCTTTGGCAGAGGATGGTGTGGTTATGCTTGCTGGACTGCAATGGTATTGGATTTTTTGCCTTATAAAGTGCCGGAGAAACCAAGAAGAAAAATTGGTTGGATAAGATATATTACATTTGCGATATCACTAATATTTGTTTCTGCATTGTTCTTAGCAAAGGTTGGCAATATTGAGAGAATAATGTTATTTGCATTTATTGTGGGAAATGTTTTGTACTACCTGACCGGAATAATACTTGCTTTTGCTTTTAAAGATAACAGAGCTTTTTGCAAATATATCTGCCCAATTACTGTCTTTCTTAAGCCTATGAGTTATTTTTCTATAGTCAGAGTTAAGTGCGACAAAGAAAAATGTATATCTTGTGGAAAATGCAAAAGAGTTTGCCCGATGGATGTTGATATGACAGATAATTCAAGAAAACGAAAAAACGGAACCGAGTGTATTCTTTGTTTCGAATGTAAGAAGGCTTGCCCGAAAGACGCACTGTAATGCTAAGCGTAATGTGTGGCAGATGTCCAATAATGGAAACAAGACCAGATAAAAGTATAATTGAATAGCATTTTCAGGAAGATATATTCAGATTGATATGCAGTAAATAATAATCGTATTGCACATTTTGGCGAGGTAATACAGCTTATGAAGCATGCGCAGAATCCGTTGTACCGGCGTTAAATTGGAGTCGAAATGGGAAGACCGAAATAATCAGTCTGCTAAAGTGAGGTGTATATAATTACATGAATTATCAAGGGTATATCATTTATCGTGAAAGGCTTAGGAGAAATTGGAGTCAGGCGGGATTGTGCAAGGGGATTTGCACAGTATCATATTTGTCTAAAATTGAAACCGGCAAAGCAGAGCCATCAGAGGAAGTTTTGAGGCTTCTCCTGGCAAGACTTGAGCTAAAGTGTGATAAAGAAATCGAACAAGAAGCTGCTGAACTGGCAGAACAAGGTTGGGAATTTTTGCTTGACGGTAGGCTTGATCAGCTAAATGATTTGTTGCAGACAAAGGATATAGAATACTATAGGGCTACTCCTGCTTGGCTGGATTTGACCTTGCTTTCTTCCAAAACTCCGTTAGATAAGGCAATAGAGGCCTGTATGGATACACGTCAACTGGCTATGCAGCGAATATTACAGGGACAAGAGAACGAGGCAGTACGGCTAACGCCCAATGCATATACCTATTTGAAGTTAGGAATTGCTGACTACAAGGTTGGACACTATTCATCGTCAGTGGATGCGCTTCAGACGGCCTATGATTTGGCAAGCAGAGAAGGTAGGGTAAAGATTATGCTGGATGCAAAAATTTTCCTTGGCAATGCCTATGGTAGCCAGCAGGATATCCCAAATATGGAACGTCATTATCAGGTTGTGAAACGACTGGCAGAGGGTTTACAAGATCAGAGAACTCTATACTTTATCGGATATAACACAGCATCATCATGGATTGAAATCGGACGCTATGAGGAAGCTTATAAATGGTTTTCTAAGTTGGAAAAGCCCACACTGATGTCACTGCACAAATTGGCAATCTGCTGTGAAAAAACCGGGAGGCGGGAGGAAGCTCTAGCCGCATTGAATCAGGCAGAAACCATGGATGCTGACGAGATAAATCATTCTCTGGCGTTGCAGTTACTTAGCCTTGTTCGCTATCGATTGGATTTTCCGGATTATCTTACTCATGATGAATATGGCTCACTACTTTTGGAATGCTTTCATCGTCTTCAAAGAGAGCTGCCTTCCGGCTATGCAATCTTTCACCTGCCCTGGGTGTTAGAATGGTATAAGGCGACCAGACAGTATAAGAAGGCGTGTGAATTGATGGAGGAATTTCCCGGAAAGACAGTATAAAGAGGAATTAAGCCCGTATATTTGGAATAATTTTCCCAAATATACGGGCTTATCTTTGTCTAATAGAAATGCTACACTATTTGTAGAGGTGATAAATATGAAAACAACAAAACTATGGACTCGGAATTTTAGCTTAGTGATTATTGCATCAACTATTGGTACAGTTGGTGCAATCGCAGGCGGTTTTGCATTAGCTTTTCTGGTATTTGATGAAACCGGCAGTACATTGGCATCGGCTTTGATTGTGGCAATCCAGCTTATTCCACACCTATTACTCCCGGTTGTAATTGCTCCGTTTATGGATAGATTACCGCGCAAAACTTTTCTGGTAGCGGGCGATGCCGCGAATGCTTTTGCGTTAGCCGGAATGGGATTGTGGTTACTGTTCTTTGATTTTTCCTATATCGGTTATCTGGCAGTGTCTTTGCTGTTAGCTTGCCTGGGGGCGGTGGATGAGTTGGCTTTCACCAGCATCTACCCGGAATTGATTCCGGAAGGAGCTAAGCAAAAGGGCTATGCTGTGTCATCCATGCTTTATCCGGTTCTGAAAGTCATCATGACACCACTGGCTGCGGTTCTCCTGGACACACTCGGAGTTGCATGGATTCTGATTGCACAGAGTGGGCTGTCATTGGTTGCCACTCTTACTGAGAGCTTTATCCAATTGGATGAAACAGAACGACATAATCGTACTCCATATTCTGTGGGGGAATGGACCAGTGATATACGGGAGGCAGTGCAGTATTTGAAGGAAGAACGCGGCCTTCGCGGTATCTACGAATATATGGCAGTTACCAATGGAGTAGCCCGCGGCTTTTCTCCTATTCTTGTAGCTTTTTTCCGTACTTTTCCGGGCTTCACTGTTACCATGTATTCAGCATTTTCTGTTGTAGAATTTGCAGGGCGGACAATCGGTAGTGCACTGCAATATCGAATCAATATTCCTGACAAGAAGAAGTACGGTTTTGCGTTTTTTGTTTATCAGGTTTATGAAACCATGGATATGTGTTTGCTCTGGCTTCCCTATCCGCTTATGTTGCTTAACAGGGGAATTTGTGGATTTCTGGGTAGCAACAGTGCAATTATGCGAAGTGCAGCCGTACAAAGTTATATTCCTGAAAGGCTAAGGTCTCGCATCAATGCTTTCGAAGGTGTACTTATTACTGCCGGATCCGGTGTTTTTGCCCTACTTATGGGGTTTCTTGGAGAGATACTTGATTACCGCCTGTGTCTTACAATTGGAGGTGCTATCGCCATGCTTGCCAGTTGGATCCTGATTTGGGGCAGGCGTAAAGATGTTAGTATGGTATACGAAACGGAAGATGTCAACGCTAAACAATAAGCTGTTGATACTTTTTCCTTCAATCTTTAATAGGATTATCACATGACAAATTCGAACACAAATTTATGACTACAAAAGGTAATGGATTTTTGTTGTGATATTTCGCAAAAACAATTGTGCAGTATCAATAAAAATAATTACAGAATATTAGAGATTTTAATTGGAACTTCAGGAGGCGGCAAATAAAGAAGTGGCAAAGATAACCGGGGGAAAGCCGGTTACTCAAAAGATGTTCAAAGAAATCTAATATATAAGAAATAAGAATGATGACCTCGGTGGCAATGTTGCTGCCGGGGTTGTTTTTTTGATAGAAAAAGCACGGCTATTATGTTATGATAAATGATATATCAGGTGAAGTGTTCCCGGTTAAATTCCAATTTTTTAGGCTAACATTTTACATTATCTGCAGGGAAAACGAGGAGGATGATAAAGATGAGAGATATTAAATGGGCTGTACTTGGTACCGGAGTCATTGCGAATGAAATGGCTCAAGCACTTAGCAAAAATGGGAAAATGATTTATTCTGTTGCTAACAGAACTTATGAAAAAGGTGTGGATTTTGCCAAAAAATACGGAATAGAAAAAGTATATGACAATATGATGGATGTTTTTGAGGATCCTAAAGTTGATGTTATTTACATTGCAACCCCTCATAATACACACATTCAATACATGAAAAAAGCAATTGAAAATGGCAAGCATTTGTTAGTAGAAAAGTCAATTACATTAAATATTAATGAATTAAATGAAGCAATTTCTTTGGCAAATCAAAAGGGTGTTATTATCGGTGAGGCAATGACAATATATCATATGCCAATATATAAGGAGCTTAAGAAAATATTATCTTCCGGAAGACTTGGGAAAGTGAATTTGATAACAATGAATTTTGGAAGTATTAAAGAATATGATATGAATAATAGATTCTTTAGTAAAAATCTTGCCGGTGGAGCAATGCTTGATATAGGTGTGTATGCCTTATCATTTATAAGGTGGTTTATGGACTCAAATCCAACAACAATCATGTCACAGGTTAATTTGGCACCAACCGGTGTAGACGAGACAGCAAGCCTTCTATTAAAAAATGATGAAAACCAGATGGCTACTGTTATGTTGTCGCTTCATTCTAAACAGCCAAAAAGAGGAATGGTTAGTTGTGAAAAGGGTTATATCGAAATAATGGAATACCCCAGAGCTTGGGAAGCTACTATTACAGATGCTGAAACAGGAAAAGTGGAAGTTATAAAGGCAGGCAAAAATGAAGATGCGCTTGCATATGAATTTGCAGACATGGAAGATGCAATTAAAGGTAAAAGTAATCATATGTGCTTAAATTATACCTGTGATGTTATGGAATTGATGACAAAATTTCGAAGTGAATGGGGATTGAGATATCCGGAAGAAAAATAATTCCATTTGTAGAAAAATAGGCACAATATTGTTTAAGAAGGCCTGGGATAAGTACGCTAATGTAAGGATGTTTCAGGTAAATACAGATATAGAAGATGAAAGAGATAATCAGTTCTACAAGTCATTTGGAATGAGACCTATATCTGAGGGAAATATGATATCTTATTTTAGATAACAAATCTTTAGTAAATATGACGTGAATAGTTATGGTCTATTATTATTAACTTGGATATGTGAAGATATTTAGAACTTGATTCTTAGAAAGATATTTTTTGGAAAAGAAACCAAAAAAACAGCTAAATAATAATTGTTTTTGGAATTTAATCTAAAAACTTTACAAAACCTATAGATAGTGTTATCACTGATGGAGAGGGGGCAAGGTGATAATTAGAGAAGAATTGTCCGAAGAATGCATTGTAAAATTCTATTTTTATAAGTTATATATGGCAGCTGGCCAATCGAATAGTCTTTATATTTTCTGTTGTTTAAAAATTGTCGCCTGATGAGCGACCAAATTTAGATGCTTATATATTATACTCGTGATGGTAACAAGAAAAGAGATATTGATTGTGCAATTATGAGACTGGAGGTATATATGTACGGAGCAATTTTAGGGGATATTATTGGAAGTCCGTTTGAGTTTGACAGAGGAGATAAAACAAAGAAATTTGATTTATTTAGCAAAGGCTGCGGATTTACGGATGACACAGTTATGACCATTGCAGTGGGAGAGGCATTGCTTGCTGTCGGAGTTGATGCGAAGGTAAAGGATATTGAAGAGGCTGTTGCAGTTAATATGAAGGAATGGGGGAGACGGTATCCGGATGCAGGATATGGCGGAAGGTTCGGTTACTGGCTTAGGGAAAGTAATCCAAAACCATATGACAGCTACGGAAATGGTTCTGCCATGAGAGTATCGGCTGCAGGATGGCTTTATGAGTCTATTGAAAGAACCAGAGAGGTAGCAAATGCTACAGCGAATGTTACACATAATCATCCGGAAGGGATTAAGGGTGCAGAAGCAACAGCGAGTGCTATTTTTATGGCAAGAAATGGTTCCTCAAAAGATGAAATCAAATCGTATATTGAGAAGGAATTTGATTATAATCTGGATAGAACCCTTGATGAAATCAGACCGGAATATCATATGGATGAAACCTGTCAGAGGACTGTACCGGAGGCAATTATTGCCTTTTTGGAAGCTGAAGATTTTGAAGATGCAATCCGTAATGCGGTATCACTTGGTGGAGATACTGACACATTGGCAGCTATTACAGGTAGTATTGCAGAAGCTTTTTATGGAATACCTGCAGTTTTGATTGAAGAATGCAGAAATCGAATTGATAAAGGCTTGATGACAGATATTCTGGATGAGTTTGATTGCTTTCTACGTAAAACAATGGAAATCAAATGAAGGATGTTTCGGATTGTGAGAAAAAAGGTTGTGAAGGAATTGCAGATTGTAGCAAAGGAGGAGTTATGTTCTGGGATAAAGTTGCAGGATTATATGATCTGTTTGAAAATATCTATAATAAAAAAGTATATAGGGAAACAGGAATAAGTGTAGCAAAATATATAAATCAAAAAGATACAGTCCTTGAGTGTGCTTGCGGAACAGGTGCGATAAGCATATACATTGCCCCAAAGTGCAGTAAACTGTATGCAACAGATTATTCTACAGGAATGCTAAAGCAGGCAAAAAAGAAGCTTAGTCGATTTGATAATGTAATTATTAAGAAAGCTGATATTACCTCATTAAAAGCGAAAGATTGCTCATTTGATGCGGTTGTAGCGGGTAATGTAATTCATTTATTGCCGGAACCGGAAGCTGCCTTAAGGGAATTAACTCGTGTATGTAAAGATGGTGGTAAACTTATAATTCCAACATACATAGAAGGCGATAAAAGAACTAATAAGCTGGCAGTTAAGTTATTAGAGAAAATAGGGGCAAATTTTAGCAATAGATTTGATGAGGCATCCTATAAGAGATTTTTTGAAGAAATGGGATATGATGATGTTACATTTGAGATTGTAAGAGGACGAATGTCTTGCGATATTGCTATTATCAATGTGAGTAAATGAAAAGAAGTTGAAACGGTGGCCGAGGAAAAGCCGATAAGCCAGAAAATGTTCATGGAAATTTAATAGCAAATTTGAATTTGGAGGTAAGAAAAATGGAAAATTGTAGTTGGTGCAATCTATCTGAGAAAGATAAACAGTTTCTGGTGTACGAAAGTACATTTTAGTCTATTTTTCTTGCCGATGAACAGGATTATATCGGACGATGTATTTTGGTTTTAAAGCGTCACTGCGGTTCATTGTCAGAACTAACAGATGATGAATGGGAAGAGCTTCACAAGCTTGTTTATAAAGTAGAGACCTGTATTAAGACTGCTTTAGGAGCAACCTTAAGTAATTGGAGTTGTTTGATGAATAGCTTCTATAAAGATTCAGATCCTAACCCTCATCTTCATATTCATGTTAGGCCAAGATATGATAAACCGGTGATGCTTAACGGAAACACATATATTGATAACGAGTTTGGTCATCATTATACCGTAAATAAAAACCGATCAATACCTGATAAAGATAAAGAAAAGGTGTTTACGCTGATAAAGGAATGGCTGAATCGCTAAATTTCACTAAATTCAACTTTGCCAGTGAGTATCTTTTGAATGATCCGACTAACTTTCCAGAACAGTGTCTCAGGGTATTATAGTGTGTCGTCGACACGAGATCGGTGATGGCTTAACTGGGATGAAAGAATTGGATAATCAAGTGGTTGCAGCAAAATTTGATAACAAAAATACTTCAATACAGTTTGCGGAGACGTTTGCGGAAACTCAATTAATATTTTTACTACTAAGCTTCAGTAATAACTTGCTAAATATTGCTCTGATTTTCTGTGTTACGTCATTTCTGAGCATTTCACAATAATCTTGTAAATCCTTATAAAATAGGATGTTTTAGAGCAATAGGAGGTAAATGATGACACCCATAAAAGTCCTATTCATCTGCTACGGCAAAATCGTATTTTTCTCTGAAAATGCCTTAAAATCAAGGTTTTGAGAGTGTAAGAGAGTGATTTGTGCCCCTATTTTACACCTGTTTTTGAAATTGCTAATTAATTGACCATTGGACTGTCCATGATAAAAATGAATAGTTATGAAGGGGAGGAGAAGCTTCGGATAGGGGCTTCTTTTATTTATTGGTCAAAGTATGAGATTAATAGTAAGGTTAATAAATTCAAAAGTTAAAATTGTAAAGTAGACTTTGAGTATACTTTATGGTAGACTTTATAATTATAGAGCAGTGAGGTTGTCGTTGGAAAGAAAAGGCTCCAAAAGGGATGGAATGAGATAAATCACAGGTTTCCTTAAGATGAAAAAGGGTGTGTATAATTGCATACCCTTTTATTTAATTATGAAATGTGATATAATTTACTCAATGAGTAAAGGAGGTGGCTATGGAAGAAAAGACATTTCAGAATAGGATGAAAGAATTGCGGGAATCCACAGGGCTTAATAGAAAAGAGTTTTGTGAACAATTTGATATTCCTTATAGAACAGTGACAGAATGGGAGTTAGGGCATAGAAATGCCCCACCATATGTATTTAGATTTTTGGAATATTATATTCGCATGCAGGAGTTGATGAAAGAAAAGGGAGTTGAGAAAATTGTGAGCGAGGAGGGTGCTGAGAATGAAAGACAATAGTAACAAAGACAATGAACTTATTTTATTTGAAACGGAAGACAGGGCTGTAACATTATCAGTGCCGGTGAATCAAGAGATGGTTTGGCTGAGTAGAAATCAAATGGCTGAGCTGTTTGATCGAGATATAAAGACTATTGGCAAACATATCAATAATGCATTGAGTGAAGAATTGGATAATTCAACTGTCGCAAAATTTGCGACAGTTCAAAATGAGGGGAGTAGAGAGGTTGAAAGATTTATTGAGTATTATAACCTTGATGTTATTATCTCTGTCGGATATCGTGTTAAATCTAAGCGTGGTGTGGAATTTCGTAAGTGGGCAAACTCAGTGTTAAGACAGTATATATTGAGGGGATATGCGGTGAATAATAATCGTATCGCACAGCTTGGTGAGGTAATACAGATTATGAAGCGTACACAGAATTCATTGGATAGTAAGCAAGTTCTTTCAGTTATTGAAAGATACAGTACTGCTCTAGATTTGTTGGATGCTTATGATCACCAGAATATGTCCAGACCAAAAGGTAATGCAGCAACATATGTGCTTACATATGAAGAATGTATGGAGATAATTGCAAGTATGAGATTTGGTGATGAATCAGACATTTTTGGAAAAGAAAAAGACGGCTCCTTTGAAGGAAGTATCGGTAATATTTATCAGTCTTTTGCCGGACAGGATTTATATCCGACTCTTGAGGAGAAGGCAGCACATTTATTATATTTTGTAACCAAGAATCATAGTTTCTTGGATGGAAATAAAAGAATTGCTGCAACAATGTTTTTGTATTTTCTAGATAGAAATGGAGTACTATTTGTTGGTGGTGAGAAAACAATTGATGACCATACACTTGTAGCCCTCACAATTATGATTGCTGAATCAAAACCGGATGAGATGGAAATGATGATTACAGTTATCATGAATTGCATGAAATAAGACTAAGTGGATATTATTGTTAGAAAGAACGAATAAACAATGAAATAAGTCAAAATCAGAGTTTTCGAGATTTACTTACGACGAGGATGATGTTTTGCGCCAGACAAAGTTGAGAGTATAAACAAATTAAGCAAAGTAAAATGCCATCTGTTTTTGAAAATGTTAAATAAATAACATTTGGACTGTCTACGATAAAAATGAAAAGTTATGCCAGGGGAGAAGCTTCGAAGACGGGCTTCATTTCTTTATTGGCCAAAGTACGAGATTAATGGCAAAATTAATAAATTCAAAAGTTAAAATTGCAAAGTAGACTTTGAGTAGACTTTAAGGTAGACTTTATAATTATAGAGCAGGGAGGTTGTCGAATGAATTTAGGCAAAGGCAAGGATGAACCCCAAGACCCTTTAGTACCTTATGGGGCATTCTGACATTTCCGTCACAATGAATGTTTACACTCACCTTGGCTTTGATGATGCCAAGGACGAGATGGTAAGGCTTGAAGAACTTAATGCAGCAAGGAAAGAAGTTAAAAAGGTAACCGGAGAAAAGCCTGTAAGTCAGTAAATGTTCAAGGCAATTTAATAAAAAATAAGGATGATGACCTCGGTAGCAATATGCTGTTGTGGTCATTTTTGATAGTAATCATGCAGATGTTATGTGATGATAAATGATATATCAGGCGGCTTGCTCTATGCGCTAAATTCTAATGTAACATTCAAATGAATGCAAAAATTCAATTACTGTATATTAATAAATGAACATTGTAATTGACTATAGCTTGACGTACGCTAAAAAGTACGCTATATTTAAGGCGAAAGGAGATGATGTCATGACTTCAATTAGTATAACAAAGGCAAGAGCTAACTTATATAAGACAGTTTCAGATGTCAATGAATACTCTGAGCCTATAACAATAACAAATAATAGAGGGAAAAATGCAGTATTAGTATCAGAAGATGATTGGCTGGCGATTCAGGAAACTTTGTATCTTAATTCCATACCGAGTATGGCACAAAGTATTTTGGACTCCAGAGAAGAAGATGTTTCTGAGTGTACATCTTATAATCCGGAAGAGGAGTGGTAGATGTATTTAATTAAGTTTAGTAAACAGGCAGATAAGGATAAAAAACTGTTAAAGGGTGCAAGGCTTGATGGAAAAGCAAAAGAGCTTCTGAATATCATAGCAAATGATCCATTCAAAGAACCGCCACCATATGAGAGGCTAGTTGGTAATCTAAGTGGTTTCTATTCAAGAAGAATAAATATACAGCATAGGTTAGTTTACGAAGTTTATTTTCAGGAGACTTATGAAGATGATGTAGTATATGAAGGAATAGTGAAGATGGCGCGTATGTGGACACATTATGATGGGATGAGGTAAATTACCACAAAAACAATACAAACACATCGAAACAGAAATGATTTGGCATTATACTAAAATAAATAGATGGAAGTGAGATTATAAATATGAAATACACACCAATAAATTTTGAACTAAAAGATGGCAGAATTTGCAAAATTCGAGAGATTCAAGTAAAGGATGCTGCAGAAACTGTTGAATATTTGAAAACTGTTATGGGAGAATCTGATTTTTTGTATTCTTATCCGGAAGAAATAACCATGTCTGCAGAAGAGGAAGAAAAAATAATAAAAGGCTTTAATGAATCTGATAATATTCTTATGCTTGTTGTCGAAATGGATGGAAGACTGATTGCAAATGGCACGCTTACAAGGCTGAGTAAAAAGAAAATGTGCCATCGAGGGAATGTCGCTGTTTCTGTGCTGAAAGAATTCTGGAACTTAGGAATAGGAAAAAAGCTGCTTATATGTCTTGAAGACTATGCTAAGGAATGGGGGCTTTCCCAACTTGAACTGGATTATTTCTCAGGCAATGAAAGAGGCAGGATTCTTTATGAGAAAATTGGATTCATCAAAGTGGGAGAAACTCCTAATGCTTTTATTTTGGAGAATGGAACACGATATAACAATATAAAAATGGTAAAAGGTATTTAAAAGTTTTCGCTATACTAATTTGAATTTTAGGGGAGGTACTATGGATTTTGAAAAAGAATGGCTATTACATTTTGCAAATAACATATCAAAATCACTTTTGAAAAAAAGAGTTGTAGGAGGAGGTAATTTTCTTTGGCATATTTTTTCTTGGAATATTGTTGATGCAGATAAGTATTTTACAAGAGATAACGCAAGAAAAATATTTGATGAACTTGATAAATCTGGAGCTAAGTATTTTGACTTGTGGGAAACTAATCCTTCTCTTAAACTTCTTGAAAAAGAAATGGATTCGAAATATATAGATAAGTTTGACGAAATATATGTAGTTTCATTCGATTGGTCATGGATATATATGAAGACACACGAGGACGATTGTGGACCATATTTTTATAGGCCTTAATGTTTACAGCTTAGAATTTATGGAGGCGTTGTATATGAAGCAGTGGTATATTGCAATAGCAGTGGCAATCGTATATCTGGATATTAGCCTTACACTTCATGCATGGTCGTGGTCATGGTTTATTTGGGTTATCTATGCTGTATATAGACTGTGGGATAATAAAAAGAGCAAAGAAAACTGACAAATTTAAGGAGTAGTTAATGAAGAAGATAATTGATTATCTGAAAGAAAAATATAACCCATTGGCAATTGTTACCTATGGTTCGTTTAGTTGTGGTATGAATGATTCATACAGTGATTATGACTGCATGATCATTGTTAACAAAAAAGACAATAGTCATGACGATACCGTTATTGATGGAATTCTGTTGGATTGCTTTATTTTCACAAAAGACGAAGCAATCGGTGAGGATCCGGATACTTTTCTTACAGTCTATGACGGCAATATTGTTATGGACACAGATGAAATCGCTGCAGATTTAAAGACACGAGTAAGGAAATATGTGGAAGAACATTCTGTTATTTCTTCCGATGAGAAAAAATTCATTATAAGTTGGATCAAAAAAACAATGCACCGGGTTGAGAAGAATGACGATGAAGGAAACTACAGAGCTTTAGCATTTCTATGGGAGAGTATAACAGATTATTTCCTGCTTAGAGATTTGTTCTATTTTGGTAGCAAAAAAGCGGTGGCATATCTAAAAGAAAATGATGCAGAGGGATATCGTCTTTACCATGATGCTATCACAGATCGCACGAACGCAGTCATAAGAGAATGGGCGAATCATGTGATTAACAGTGGCGAGATTTCGGCTTAATCGCTCAGCCAAATCCCAGATTGTAAACCTTCTCACTATTGCTTTATCCAAAATTTAAGCAAAGCAAGGAATTGGATAGTATGATGTTTGATAACCAGCAAATCTTAACCAAAGATAAGTATTTTTTCTAAAGCCAAAATGGATTGAAAGTATAATCACTAAGTACTATAATTAAATTAAGTGGATTAAAAGATAGGCAGAATTTTTGAGTATACGGGGAAATGAGATTGTGCATAAGGAATATATTGAATAATTGTATTTATGTTACTTGTGGTGACACAAAATGGAGTTATTTATGGCAAACGAATTATTGAAATATGTAAAAACAGGTAGTGTTTTTGAAGATGCTTGTAATATTATTGAAACTGCTCAGAAAGTTGCATACTCTAAGGTTAATTTAACACTTGTTCACAGAAATTGGCTTCTTGGTAAGAGAATTGTTGAAGAAGAACTGGAAGGAAAGCGTGCGGAGCGATATGGAAAAGAGATAATTGTATCACTGTCTGAAGAATTGACTAAGGAATATGGAAAAGGATTTGATAAGAGTTCTCTGTATAAGTTTGCACGATTCTATCAGATGTACCCGAAGATTGTGGACTCAGTGAATCCACAATCTGGATTGTTATCATGGACGCACTATAGAGTATTGCTACAAGTAGAAGATTCTGAAGCAAGGAAATGGTATGAAAAAGAAGCATTTGAACAGGTCTGGAGTGTACGTACATTACAAAGGAATATATCTTCGCAATACTACTATAGAATACTTAAAATACAGGATAAAGCAGCAGTAGAAACTGAGATGAAGGAATTGACTTCCGAATATCAGACAAAGCTTGAATTCATTAAGAATCCTGTTATTGCTGAATTTCTGGGTATGAAAGAGGATACGTCTTATCTGGAGTCTGACCTAGAGCAATGTATTATCAATAATCTCCAAAAGTTTTTAATGGAACTTGAAAAAGGCTACGCTTTTGTAGCAAGACAGCAGCATATTCATACAGAAAAAGAGGATTATTATATTGATCTTGTTTTCTATAACTATATTCTTAAATGCTTTGTTCTGATTGATTTAAAGACAACTAAGATTACGCATCAGGATGTAGGGCAGATGGATATGTATATTCGAATGTATGATGATCTCAAACGTGAGGAAGGAGATAATCCAACTCTTGGTATTGTGCTATGTGCAGATACGGATGAAGATATAGCCAAGTATTCAATTCTTCATGGAAACGAGCAATTATTTGCATCGAAATATAAGTTATATCTTCCAACAGAAGAAGAATTACGAGCTGAGATTGAAACACAGAAGGAAATGTTTAATCTTCAGTTAGAAAATAAGAAAACATCCGATGAATGAGGATACCCATCTTAGCTTTGATGATTCAAAGGATGAGATGGTAAGGCTTGAAGAACTTAATGCAGCAAAGAAGGAAGTTGAAAAGGTAGCCGGAGAAAAGCTGGTAGACAGGAAAATGTTCGAGGCGATTTAATAAAAAATAAGGGTGTTTACCCCGGTGGCAATGTTGCTGTCGGGGTTATTTTTCGGTAGAAAAAACACGGGTGTTATGCTATGATAAATGATATATTGGATGGAGTGTTACTCCGTGGTAAATTCCGATTTTTCAGTGAATAAAAGAAATAAAAAAGGAGATTTTTTATGGATATTTGGACAGCGCTTGAAATCTAAAACGTTATTTTATAGAGGTTTCAAATGGGAAAAAAGAAGAGAAAACATATTGTTTTTGATCAGATGTTAAGAGTTAGGAAGAGCATTTCTTTTTCAAAGGTTAATTCTGATTGCAGGGAAAAAGGGAAATAGGGAGATAAAAAAATGGATAAAAAGATATTATTTATTGGTGGTTCTCCTTGTAGCGGTAAAAGCACAGTTGCAGAACGAATATCCAAAGAGTGTGGAGCTTTTTATTTTAAGGCAGATGATTATTTGGATGATTTTACTTCTTTAGCAGTAAAGAAAGGGCTTCCGATTTGCAATAAGGTTAGACATATGACGGCAGATGAGAATTGGCTGCGAACTCCAAAAGAGCAATGCGATGAAGAATTTCTATTCTATGAAGAAATATCAGAATCTGTATTTCAAAAGATTAATGATGTAGATGCTGATGTTGTCATCGCAGAGGGAGCTGCATTTACCCCTGATATCATGAAAAACAAGAATTGCAACTACATGTGCATAGTTCCGTCGCCAGAATTTCAAATATCACATTATAAACTACGTGAATGGGTTCCATATGTTTTGAAAGACCGCACTGATAAAGCATTAGCGTTTGATAATTTGATGCAGAGAGATATTATGTTTGCAAATCGTGTAAAGGCAACTTGTGAAGTCAATGGTATTACTTGTATCGTTAATGATGGAACAAAGTCAGAAATCGAAATGTATAATACAGTAAAATGTATTTTAGGACTAAGTTAATTAAATTGATATTTTTTCGCTTCAAGGTATGGCAGGTGGCAAGTTGAAATGCCGTCTGCCTTTTCTTTGTACGCCTTGAGGTGCATGTTTCTAAAGGGTGAAAGTCCCTAATCCGCCCTAGTAGTGGGAAGGATGCGCCGAGGACAAGGGTGTCCATTGTGAGGTGGAATCTGAAGAAAGTCGGATGGCAAATCTCCAGTCTGACAAATAGAAATCACATCAGGCTATGGCTAAGGATAAGGTTGCCTGACAAACTGAAGTCCAATAACTACTCGGAATTAGCTGTGGTAAATGTGGTAGATAGGTGGAGAGAAAGAAACGTGTGGTACCTAGGGAGGTTTTGTCAGTGGTGGAAACAGGGTAAGAAGCCATAGTAACAATGAATGGCAAGAAGTCAGCAGAAGTCATAGTACCATTACGGTTGCAAACATAATGGGAAGGACTGAACTTTAGGAGGTGTTAGTAAATGAATGTAACCAATGATGGATTTAAGGACAGACAACTTCATATCGAGGACTGTCTGCAAATGGTATCTGCGGAACGCAAAAGAGTATGCAGAAGTGTCCGACCATCAGAAGATTGCTGAAAGAAACGACACCATCACATATTTTCAGATATGAAAATATGTGAAAACTAAAGAATCGCCGAGTACCAAACGGTATGCACGATGGTGTGGGAGGTCAGTAGATAAAATAATTATTTACATCTTACCCGATTTATGTAAACGAAGTAGGGAATAGTAAAATTACAGTATCCGTGATATAATTTTATGTTAGATTGATGCATTAATACCATTGCAATAATGGTTATGTTTTTTTTTGAGGTATAACGAGAATAAAATAAAAGATTGAGTAAATTGTGAGGTACGTTCTATGAGTGAAAAGAAAGGCGTCGTTTATATCTTAACAAATCCATCTTTTCCAGAGTATGTAAAGATAGGATATGCTGATGATGTCAGAGAAAGAGTAAATCAACTTAACAGAAGTGAATGTACACCGTTAGCGTTTAGAGTTTACGCTACCTATGAGGTAAATGTGCGACTTACAGATATGAAGATACACAACATAATCGATAAGCTTAATCCAAACCTTAGGAGTATTGATAATGTAGAAGGTAGAAAACGTGTCAGAGAATTTTGACAAATATGGACGGAGTGCATTTTCATTTGCAGATGGAATGCTTAAGGTTACTATTCCTTTGGAATTTGAGCGTGAAGAGATTATAAACCGTGTAAACAAGGAAAAAGTGAAAAATAACCTGACAGATAATCAGAAACATGTTTATGAATATATGTCATCTAATATAGTAAGTAATTTACAAGAGGTAGCTGATGCTACCGGCCTAAGTTTGGGAGGAGTCAAAAAAATATGCTCAAAACTTCAAGAACATGGGTTATTGGAAAGAAAAGGCTCAAAAAGGGATGGAATGTGGGTAACTAAGTAGAATTTGAAATATCACAGGATTCAGTAAGATGAAAAAGGGTGTGTATAATTGCATACCCTTTTATTTAATTATGAAATGTGATATAATTTACTCAATGAGTAAAGGAGGTAGCTATGGAAGAAAAGACATTTCAGAATAGGATGAAAGAATTGCGGGAATCCACAGGGCTTAATAGAAAAGAGTTTTGTGAACAATTTGATATTCCTTATAGAACAGTGACAGAATGGGAGTTAGGCCATAGAAATGCTCCGCCGTATGTATTTAGATTTTTGGAATATTATATTCGCATGCAGGAGTTGATGAAAGAAAAGGGAGTTGAGAAAATTGTAAGTGGGGAGGATGATGAGAATGAAAGACAATAGTAATAAAGACAATGAACTTATTCTGTTTGAAACAGAAGACAGGGCAGTAACATTATCAGTGCCGGTGAATCAAGAGATGGTTTGGCTGAGTAGAAATCAAATGGCTGAGCTGTTTGATCGAGATATAAAGACTATTGGCAAACATATCAAAAATGCATTGAGTGAAGAATTGGATAATCAAGTGGTTGTCGCAAAATTTGCGACAACCACTAAACATGGAGCTATTGAGGGCAAAACGCAAACACATATGACAGATTTTTACAACCTTGATGTTATTATCTCTGTCGGATATCGTGTTAAATCTAAACGTGGCGTGGAATTTCGTAAGTGGGCAAACTCTGTGTTAAGACAGTATATATTGAGGGGATATGCGGTGAATAATAATCGTATCGCACAGCTTGGTGAGGTAATACAGATTATGAAGCGTACACAGAATTCATTGGATAGTAAGCAAGTTCTTTCAGTTATTGAAAGATACAGTACTGCTCTGGATTTGCTGGATGCTTATGATCACCAGAATATGTCCAGACCAAAAGGTAATGCAGCAACATATGTGCTTACATATGAAGAATGTATGGAGATAATTGCAAGTATGAGATTTGGTGATGAATCAGACATTTTTGGAAAAGAAAAAGACGGCTCCTTTGAAGGAAGTATCGGTAATATTTATCAGTCTTTTGCCGGACAGGATTTATATCCGACTCTAGAGGAGAAGGCAGCACATTTATTATATTTTGTAACCAAGAATCATAGTTTCTTGGATGGAAATAAAAGAATTGCTGCAACAATGTTTTTGTATTTTCTGGATAAGAATGGAGTACTATTTGTTGATGGTAAGAAAACAATTGATGACCATACACTTGTAGCCCTCACAATTATGATTGCCGAATCAAAACCGGAAGAGATGGAAATGATGATTACAGTTATCATAAATTGCATGAAATAAGACTAAGTGGATATTATTGTTAGAAAGAACGAATAAACAATGAAATAAGTCAAAATCAGAGTTTTCGAGATTTACTTACGACGAGTATGATGTTTTGCGCCAGACAAAGTTGAGAGTTAACTTATGATCTTATTGACCGGTTAATTTTCTAATTATATAATAACAAATTTGAATTTATTGGGAGAGAAATATGCAAGATTATATCGTACTTTTAGGGAGAGCTGGTCTTGAATATCATGATAAAAAAGGAATAAAATATTTTGTGGATTCGGAATTATGTATGGGAGATGAATATGATGAATATGATTATGCTATATATGTAGACAGTATAAAACGTATGGATTCAGATAGAAACTTAAACAATAATGAAAAAATTAAAATTGCAGAAAAAGTATTGTTTCTGTGCAAGAAGGATGGAATGAAACCTCAACTATTTTACGATAAATAGATATAATTTAAATCCCAGTTTCTAAACCTACTCAACATCGCTTTATCAACAAGTTAAGCAAATCAAGGAATTAGATATTATTATGCCTGATAACTCGCAAATTCTTCAACCAAAGATAAGTGCATTTTCATATGAATTTATGGCAGGTGGTAAAGCAAAATACCGCCTGTTTTTCGTGTTTCCTGGGGTACGAGTCTCTAAAGACTGAAAGCCCCTAATCCATCCTGGTAGTGGCAAGTGGATGGCATAAGATAGCTGCGTATAATCATAAAATCATATAATATTATCTTGCGTATAATCGAAAAACATTGGTATAATATGCGCATAATCAAAGAAATATCATAAATTAATTCCGCGTATAATCAAAAGTGTGCAAATTGAGGTATATTGTGGCTGATGAGGAGAACCAGATGATTTAAAAAGAAAAATTTATAACAAATTATTGGATTGGAAAAATGGTTGCAGAGAAACAAAAGCGATAAAATACCTGAACAAGCTTGATGATTTCATTATATCCAACAATAGTAAGCTGAAATATAAAATGTATCCGATAGAAGTAAAGTCAGGGAAAAAATACACTACAGCTTCACTGGATAGGTTTAATGAAAAATATAAATCGAGAATAGGTGAGAGTTATATTATTCATCCAAGAAATCTTGTAATGAAAGATAGAATAGTGTGTATACCGGCGTATATGACATTCTGTTTATAAATCATATTTATTTTAAGAAGAATATGACAAAGTACAAGATAAACCCAAGCAAAACAAGGCGATTTACTGCATTTTAGGAGGAAAATTTTATGACAAAAATACTTTTTATTTGCCATGGCAACATCTGCCGCAGCACCATGGCACATTTCGTATTCCAGGACCTCGTTAACAAAGCAGGTCTTACAGGCAGCTTCTTTATAGACTCAAAAGCCACCAGCACAGATGCGCTCGGAGAATCTACCCACTATGGTACGGTGAAGAAGCTGAGGAAAGTCGGAGTTCCTGTCCTGCCTCATACATCTACCCAGATAACCAAGGCAGACTATGGGAAATTTGACTATATAATAGCCATGGATACAAATAACATCAGAGACCTCGACAGAATCTTAAAAGGAGATCCTAAAAATAAGATAAACAAGCTCCTGTCTTTTGCAGGTAAATCGGGAGATATAGCAGACCCATGGTATACAGGTGATTTTGATGCAACTTACAGAGATGTGCTGGAGGGCTGTACAGGTCTGCTTAATGAATTAATCCCACACTGAAATTAAATTGATTAATCACTCTTAGGCAAACTGCACAATTTAAGTACAGGTAAATTGTGCAGCTTGCCTAATCATTGTGAGTATTTTATGTCTAAAGCCACAAAATACTCACGATGACCATATGATTTTTGCTGATTTTTTGCTATACTAAATATTAAAAATATTACAGAGCAGAAAGGAAGGGTTACAAAATGAAAAAAATAATTGCTTTTATGTTAGCTATGATTATGATTTTATCATTTTCTGTAGGTAGCGGAAATAAGTCTGATGCAGGAGATTATGTGCTGGGGGCAGTGAAAGAGGGGAAGAATGAGACAGATGTAAACGGTTATAAAGCGCCGGTTATGAATTATACAGCTGAGGATGGCGGTCGTATGGAGCTTGCTAAAGTAAACACAAGTCGAAAAGAAAAATCCAAAAAAAGAAAATCTAAAAAAAGAAAATCCAAAACAGGAAAAAACAAAAAGAAAGCCGTTACTAATTCTGACATAAACAATAGCGGAAATAAAAGTGAAACTTTTACTTTTCAGAGTTTGCCTGAGAGTCTGGATGAACTTAAAGAGCTTCCCGAAGCCACTCTTGATACTCCGTTTAAAACCGCGGCACTCACATTATGCGCGTTATGTGCTTATTCAAAAGATGAGGAAGTCGGAAAGGAAATGTTGAACTGGCTCAAGGGACCACAGCCTTTGTCGAACGCTGAACTTCAGTTCCTTAAGGAGAGAATAACAGGAAGAACCCATGTGCCATTCTCTTATTTTGCCGGGGCAAAGCCTGACAACGACTATACACCTGACGAACCATTTACATTAACAATAAGTGACAATCCTTATTCTTACCAGAATCAAAATTATGCGGTAATGCATCTGAAATCAGGAGGAGCAGACAGTCCGCGCCAGATTAAGCTGCGTAAAAAGGGTAATCAGTGGTTTCTGTGGGAGCAGTTTGTTCTTGTGGACATACGCGCACCAAAATCCGATGATCCTTGGCAATAAATTGAGCAACCCCAATAATTAGGAATAATGCGCATAGGAGAATCATTAACTTCTATGCGCTTTTCTTTGCCATATATTCTGTAGGGGTACAGCCAAACTCCTTTTTGAAACATCTGTTAAAATAGGTCGCATCGGAAAAACCGCAGGAATAAGCAATATCGCCTATGCTTCTGCCTTCAAGGCTGTCAAATTCCTCAACTGCTTTTTGAAGACGGTATTTAATCAGATATTGTATTGGAGTTGTTTTTAATATCTGTTTAAACAAACGAAGACAGGAACTTATACTTATATCTCCGCTCTTTGCAATGTCAGCTATCGTAATCGTTGTGGAATAATTATTTTCAATAAAAAACAATATCTTTTTGATACGGAGTTCATCCTGCTTGGTTTTATGGGTGAACTCTGTCTCATTTTCAATTAAGTCTATATTACTTTTAATAAGACTGAAAACCTTGGTCAGGTTATGACGGACTGTGATTGGATAGTCGGTTTTCTCATAAGCACCGGTAAGCCAGACATCGTTAGACAGCCGTAGAATGCTGTTCTGCCATGAAATGCCGGGACTTAGCTTTATAAAGGGCAAAGCCTGTTTTTTAAATATTGGTTTTATATAGGTTTTCCATACTATGTCCTCGTTATGAGCTGCAATTTCAGGGGAAAATATCAGAGCACGCTGATGTCCCTTGGGAGATAAGAGCTTTGCAGAGTGAAGAATTCCACTATTTAAAAAATATCCCTCTCCTTTATTTAATACAAAACTGCTGTTTGCTATTTGTACAGAGACAGAACCTTCTGTTATTATTATAATTTCAAGTTCATCATGCCAGTGCCAGGGAACCTTGACCTTTGTCAGGTCATCATCAAAAAATGCTATGGGAAAGTCCGAGGTTCCATAGGTAAGAAGTTCCCTTCCGCTACTGTCTGTCTTATCAACCGAGTATGATAATGCCATAAATATTTCTCCTTATTCTTGACGAAATAATACTATAATATCTGCAGATTTTGGCGATAAAATGCTATCTGTTTATTAGTATTATACGATATAATCCTAAGAGGTCAAGAATATTATAGTCAAATTACTCTGATATAAATCACAGAATTTTTATATACATACTATAAAGTGATGTGGATGTCAAAACTATTTGACTCCCAATAATACAGGATTGCTTTTGCTTCACATCCCGCAATCCTTGCAAAAATATTTCAAATATGTTTTGTGAATAATTTGAACTAAATAAATGTGGAGGAAATTTAATGGCTTCATTACTCTTAGTGGTTATCTACCTAATTTTCATCAGTCTCGGACTGCCGGACTCACTGCTTGGCTCAGGCTGGCCGGAAATGCAGGTTAATTTCTCGGTGCCTTCATCTTATGCAGGCTACGTATCTATGACAATATCATTTATGACAATAATTTCAGCTCTTTTGAGTCCGAGAATGATAAAGAGGTTTCATACAAAATGGATTACCATAGTGTCGATTGGTTTGACAATAATCGGCCTGTTAGGTTTTTCTGTCTGTGGAGAATACTGGATGTTATTTTTGTTCGCGGTTCCATACGGACTCGGAGCCGGAACCATAGATGCTTCTGTAAACCATTATGTTGCAAATAATTATTCAGGTTCAGTAATGAATTTCTTACATTGTTTTTATGGAGTAGGTGCGGTTATAAGCCCTTATATTATGGCGCTTGCACTTAAATATGCAAGATGGAATGAAGGTTACAGATGGACTTCTTATATTCAGATATTAATTTTACTTGTATGTATATTTTCACTCCCTCTTTGGAAGGCAAACGGCAAAGATGAGGAAGAAGACCATAGTAATAGTGCAGGCATAAGGGAAGCACTTAAGGTACCGGCAATCATTTTCACCTTGATTTCATTTTATGCCTATTGCGCAGGTGAAGCTACCTGTTTTTTATGGACTCCAAGCTATTTTGCAGGCACAAAGGAAGGACTTTCTGCTGATACCATTGCATCCTTTGGCGCATTGATTTTTGGAGGGCTGATGCTTGGAAGACTGATTTCAGGCTTTATTTCAAATAAGCTTGGAGACAGAAAACTTATTCGTATCGGAATTTTTATAGAATTACTTGGAATAATTATGGTGTTTTTACCTGATGTAGATTATCGGATTGCGGTAGCAGGTTTTGTTATCATAGGTACGGGTATGGGACCGGTATATCCCGCTATCCAACACATGGCTCCTGCTAATTTTGGAAAGAAATACAGTGCAGCGGCTATAGGTCTGCAAATGGCATCAGCCTATGTAGGAAGTACCTTCATGCCTATGGTGTTTGGAATATTGCAGCAAAAAGTCGGTATAGAAATTATGCCTGTTTACATACTTATATTTGCTTTAATAAATTTTTCAATGCTTGAGGTGGCTTATCGTTTATTAAAGAAAGAAAAGGTTAGTTGATATGAAAATAGAACATGTGGCAATGTATGTAAATGACCTTGAGGCTGCAAAGTTTTTTTTTGTAAAATACTTTGGAGGTCGGGCGAACGAGTTTTATTATAACAAAAATACTGATTTCCGCTCTTATTTTATAAGCTTTGAAGATGGTACAAGGCTTGAAATTATGAATAAACCTCAGATGGAAGATGTTAGTAAGGGAATAATCCGTACAGGATATATTCACCTTGCATTTTCGGTAGGAAGTAAGGAGAAGGTGGATGAACTTACGGAAAATCTCAGAAATGACGGTTATGAGGTTTTAAGCGGACCAAGAACTACCGGAGATGGTTATTATGAGAGCTGTATTTTAGGTATAGAGGGAAATCAGATTGAGATAACAGTATAGTGGGAATATTAAGACTTCATTCATAAGAGTGAGGTCTTATTTATGTTTGAGAAAAAGAATTATAATGAAATCTTGACAGCCATGTAGCTAAAGCATAAAATGATGTGGGTGTCAAAAGATGACAAAATCTTTTGCAAGCAAGCTTGCATCGAATTTTTATACTTTTGATATTTGTATCATAAAATATCTAAAGCCAATAATCTGATAAAATCAAGAAAATAATTGAAGATTAAAAATTTTGCCGGATAAATGGCGGTTTGGGGTTAAAATTGGAGGTAAATATGGAGAGGCCAAACATAATTTTCTTTTTTTCAGATCAGCAGAGAGCTGATACAATGGGGGTTTACGGACAGGAGCTTGATATAAGTCCGAACTTAGACAGGTTGGCAGGTGAGGGAGTGCTGTTTAGAGAGGCATTTACCGCACAGCCGGTATGCGGGCCTTGCAGAGCTATATTTCAGAGCGGAAAGTATCCAACGGATATAGGCTGTTTTAGGAATGGACAGTCTCTTCCAAGGGATATCAAAACTTTGGCTAATTATATGGAAGAAGCAGGATATGAAAATGCCTATGTAGGTAAATGGCATCTGGCAAGTGATAGGGCAAGCTACAGTGTACCTGCCAATCCTGACTATGAAACCAGTGCCATACCATTGGAGAGACGTGGTGGATATAATGGTTTCTGGAGAGTGTCAGATGTACTTGAGGCTACCTCACATGGCTACGATGGTTATGTATTTGATGAAAATATGAATAAGCTTGAATTTAAGGGCTACAGAGTTGATAGAATTAATGATTTTGCGTTGGAATTTATAGATAAATATGACGGAGCAAAACCATTTTTCCTTACGGTATCTCATATTGAGCCGCACCACCAGAATGACAGGGCAGATTATGAGGGACCTGATGGTTCAAAAGAGAGATTTAAGGATTGCAAACTGCCAAAGGATTTAGAGGTTCTGGGCGGAGATGCAAGGCAGATGTATCCTGATTATTTGGGCTGCTGTAAGAGCATAGATGATAATTTCGGAAAATTGGTTGAAAAATTAAAAGAAAAAGGTTTATACGATAACACGATAATAATCTATTCATCAGACCATGGCTCACATTTTAAAACCAGAAACAGGGAAACTTACTTAAAGGGCTCGGATGACTACAAGAGAACCTGTCACAGTTCTGCGCTTAAGGTGCCTTTAATCATAGCAGGAGGAGGATTTAAGGGTGGAAAAGTTGTAGAGGAAGTGGTTTCTACATCTTCCATACCAAAGACTATCTTGGCTATGGCAGGAGTTGATGTGGGTGAAGCTATGATAGGTGAGAACTTAGAAACTCTGATAGACAAAGAAACAGATGAGAACAAGGTAGTATATGCCCAGATCAGTGAAAGCAGACTTGGAAGATGTATAAGAAGCAAAGACTACCTCTACAGTGTATATGCCCCTGAAAGTAACGGCTGGGATGAGGATAGAAGCGATGTATATGAGGAAGAATTTTTCTATGATTTAAGAAATGATCCTTATGAGTTAAATAACCTTGTAAATGATAAATCTACTCTGGGAATAAGAAAAAAACTGGCGGAAAAGCTAATAGAGAAGATAGAAGAAGCTGGTGAGGGAAAAGCAAAGATAATAATTAAAGAATGATTTTAAGGACTAATATTCTAAATGGCAAGATATGGGATATTAGTCCTTTCTCTATAAGATGATATGTGTGTCAAAAGATAATTGAAATAATGGATATAAATACTTATAATGGGAATAGTTAAACCCAATTATATACGACATAGGTCACAGAATCATTATTCTTCATAGTTAAGTAGTATAGAATATTTTTGGTCTGAGACTATAGGTTATGTTACCAAACATCTGTAAAATATCGTAATTTCTAGCCTAAGACTTGATTACGATATTCCACAGGATGTTTCGTGAATAATTTGGACTAAACTATATTCACGAGGTATCACAGAACTATCAATTTGAGAGATGCAGAAGATTTTGTGCTGCTTTGTGAAAAATTGAGGAAGTAGTATAGGAGATAATATGCCCGCTATCAGTGTACTTATAAAACCCGCTTCAGGACTTTGCAATATGCATTGTGATTATTGTTTTTACAAGGATGAGATGGAAAACCGCACAGATGCATCCTTTGGTTTTATGACGGAGGAAACCCTTAAAAATTTAATAAGAAAGACTTTACTCAGGGCTTCCGGTATGGCAAGCTATGCGTTTCAGGGTGGTGAGCCGTCACTCAGGGGACTTGATTTTTTTAAGAAGGCCGTAGAGCTTCAAAAGAAATATAATAAAAACAATGTAAGGATAAATAATGCTTTCCAGACAAACGGAACGCTTATTAATGAGGAATGGTGCCGATTTTTTAAGGAGAATAATTTCCTTGTCGGACTTTCAATAGACGGAACAAAATGTATACATGACAAATACAGACATTTGACAGGAAAATCAGCATACGAAAAGACCTATGAAACTGCCAAGCTCTTTGATAAGTTTGGGGTGGAATACAATATTTTGACAGTGGTAACTGCTGATGTTGCAAAGAATATTGAGGAAATTTACAGGGATTATGCCGAAAAAGGTTTTAAATATCAGCAGTATATTCCCTGTCTTGAAGCATTTACGAAAGATAATAAACAAGGAGAATTTGCCCTTACCGCAGAGGCTTACGGAGAATTTCTTATTAAACTCTTTGACCTTTGGTTTGATGACTGGAAGAAGGGCAGACAGCCCTATATAAGAAGATTTGAAAACTATGTCGGGATTCTTATGGGCTATATGCCGGAAGCTTGTGAACAGCGTGGAGTTTGCGGAATACAAAATACTGTAGAGGCAGACGGAAGTGTCTACCCCTGTGATTTTTATGCGCTTGATGAGTATAAATTAGGCAATTTTAACACAGATAATCTTGATGTGATAAATGAGAACAGAATTAAGAGTAAGTTTATAGAACGCTCCATTCCTCTGCCGGAATCCTGCAAAGTCTGTCCATATATTCAGATATGCAGAGGAGGATGTATGAGAAACAGAGTGCTTAATGAGAAAACAGGAGAATATGAAAACAGGTTTTGTTTAAGTTATAAGATGTTTTTTGATAAATGTTTGGATAGAATGTGGGAAATAGTGTAAAATATTGTAAAAGTAAAACATAATAAAACAGTTGACAAATTCTTCAAAAGATACTAAAGTTAGTTGTTACTAACAAAAGAAAAGGAGAGAATTATGTTAACAAATAAAAAGAGAAACATTAGTATTTTGATGATTATACTAATGTTAATTTCGTTATTCACGCCATCCTCATTAAAGGCGGCAGGTAATAATTTTATAATAAAAAAGGCTGTACTTATAAAATACACCGGAAATGAAAAAACGGTAAGAATACCTAAAGGCGTGAAGAAGATAGGAGCTAAAGCTTTTTATGGCAATATTGGTATAGAAAAGGTAATCATGCCTTCCACGGTTAAAACCATAGGTAAAGAAGCATTCTCTAATTGCCGGAATTTACAAGGTATTAAGTTACCAAAAGGTATTAAAAAAGTTGAAAACAAGGCTTTTGAAAACTGCAGTTCTTTAGAGAAAATAATAATACCCGAAAGCGTGAAGAGCATAGGGAGTAAAGCTTTTGCTAATTGTAAAAATCTCACCGATTTAACTGTTAAAAGCAGTAAAACAAAGGTAAAGGGCGACAGCTTCAAGGGTTGTAAAAAGATAGGCAATATGAACCTTGATTTAACTGACAGTGCAGAAAATACAGTTAATGAAAATACAGAGAAGAAAATTGCAGACAACCATAATGATAATGCAAAGAAAAAAGAAGAAATTAAAGAAAAAAAGCCTGATACGGAAAAACCTGCAAATTCAGGGAATTCAGGTTTTGGTGGAGGTGTAGGAGGCGGATTTGGCGGCGGTTCTTCAGGCGGCGCAAATGAGCCTAAGAAAACAGAAAAGCTGATAAAATCTGTGGAGAAAATTCCTGATATATCCCTAACAGAGGGAAGTAAGAAGGAAGAAGTAAATGCTAAACTGCCTAAGTTATTTACAGCAATCCTAAGTGATGAAACAAAGGTAAAAATTACAATAAAGTCTTGGAAAGGTCTTGAAAAGATTGACTTTAACAAACCTGCAAGATATGAAATTGAAGCAGAATATGACTTACCTTCAGGGGTAACGGGAGCTAAAAAAGAAGTTAAAACTACAGTAGAAATAAAGAAAAAGCAGATAAAAACTATTATAAGTGTAGAGGCTGATATAAAGGAAATAACGGTTGAATACGGAGCTGACTGGAAGAAGATAGAAGAAAATCAACTTCCAAAGACACTTTCAGCTACACTTAGTGATAACACCAAATTTACCATTAATGGAGTAAAATGGAGCTATTGCAATACATATAAGGCAGGTAAGACAAGTACTACAGCTATATATAATCTTCCTGACGGAGTTGTCGGAGAAATGCCAACCTGTACTATAGCTGTAAATGTAAAGCCACAGGCAGTATTAAAACCAAAACTTGAATTTGAAAATAAAACATATTATTACAAGGATAATCCCGTAATTACAGTTAAAAATATGCCAAAAGATGTGAAAACAATAAAGGTTGAGGCAGCTAAAGGTTTTGAAACATCAAAAGAAATTTCTTCGCCTAAACAGTATACGGTTGCAGGCGATAAGATAACACTTATTACTGACGGAATTTTTGAAAGTACGGTAAAGAATTTTGATAAAAATATAGAACTTGATGTGAAAGTTACAATAAACGAAGAAAGAGTACCGGGTACAATAACCATACAATATGCACCTGATCCTAATTTTAATCCGGCTAAAAAAAGGGTGGTTAAGATAATTACACAGATACCTGAAATAACTGTAGAAGTGGGAACAGGCTGGATAAATAAGGTAAAGGAATTAGTTACTGACGGAAAATTGCCTGCTTCATTTACGGTGGAACTCTCTGATAATAGTATAAGGGATATTGCGATAAAGAGCTGGGGCTTTGTAGGTACAAGGACAGCAACAACTCCGGGAGTGCCAAGGCAGAGTGAAGCGGAATTTGACTTACCTGAGGATATAGAAAAAGAAGATACAAGTGGTAAAAAGGTTAAGTTCTATGCCAATATCACTGTAGTTCCAAAGCAGTTGCCTATGTCGCTTAAAACAAATAAGACAGAATACTATTATGAAGAAAAGCCTGAAATAACAATAGAGAACTGGCAAAGCCATAATAATGATATAAAAATAAGCAGAATTAAAGATAATGTTGAAACCCGCTTAGATGAAACTGCTTATGAGTTTAATGCAGGTAAAATAGTTATTTTTACAGATAAAGTGTTCAGCGGGGAAGTGGCAGGAGATGAATTCAGCCAAGATACGGAACTGGTACTTTCTGTAACGGTTGGCACAAATAAACTGCCAAATCTGACCATAAAATATCTGAAAGGCAAGAAAAATAAACCTAATACGGAAAATGCAAAATTTACTGCAATAGCGATAGAAAGTGAGGACGGCACTACACAGGACGGTTTTGTAATATTCCAATATGCAGAAGGGAAAAATATAAAGATACTTTTAACCGGAAAAGACGGTGTTGTCCTTAACAGAGATGATGTACTTGATAAATTAAAAATTACCGGCAGATATAATAACAGCTCGGACGGTGCAGAATTTTCCGTAAACAAACATGGAACACAGCTTCTGAAAAAATGGAACTCACCTTCTTTAGAGTTGAGAATTCCTTCAGATTACAACGGAATTAAAGTTAATAAAAAGTTTTATCTTACCATAGAGATAGAGGGCTTAGGAGCAAGTGAAGTAAAAATAATAACAATGCCATAAGGAAAGTAAAATGAAAAAAATAAATAAATTTAAAAAGTTAAAAAGTTTTCTGGCTTATTTTTTGATATTGTCATTAGTTATGTCATTATCATTTCCGATGACTAAAGAAGTAAAAGCGGAAGAAACATATAACTCGGATAAGTTTCAGAAACTTGAGGAATTATTAAAGGATAAAAAAGATAAATATGATGTCCTTATTAAGTGTGAGCCTGTAGGTATAAATACCGTGGCTATGGAGTTAAAAGATATTGCAGCAGACTCTCAGACAGAAGTTTTATCCATACTTAACAGGGGAAGAATTGAAGGCAGAGTACTTGAAGTAGAATCTTTTTATATTGCAAACGGAGTACATGCGGTTGTAACTGATGATGAAATCCTGCGCGAAATAATAAAGCTTCCAACTGTAAAAAGCATAACCAACAATGGCAGGATTTATGAGATTAAACCCATTAAAAATGTAAAAGGACAGAGCAGAAAATCTGTAATATTTGTACCTGATGAAAGAGAGATAGAATGGGGAGTCAGCCAGGTACATGCAGATAAGGTATGGGAAGAGTTTAATGTATCAGGTGCAGGAATAACTGTAGGTATTATAGATACAGGTGTAAACTACAAATTGCCGGCATTGAAGAACGCTTATAAAGGATATAACAAAGAAACAGATACCTTTGATACACAGTATTATAAAGACTTTGTAGATGGACTTATGGAGCCTGCGGCAAGTCCTGTAAATGACCATGGAAGCCATGTGGCAGGTACTATCTGTGGAAGAGAGGGTGACAATCTTAATCAGATAGGAGTTGCACCGGGCGCTAAGTTTATAAGTGCGAGGGCTATCGGTGATAAAGGCGGCGCTACAGCGGATTTGCTTGCGGCGGCACAGTGGATGCTTGATAAGAAGCCTGATATTATCAATAACTCTTGGGGCGGTGATGCCGATAATAACGAGTGGTTTTTAGAAGTTGCAAAGACTTGGCGAGACAATGGCATTTTGGCAGTATTTGCAGCAGGCAATCAGGCAGCAGGAGAGCCTGTGCCGGGACTTGGAACTATAGCCAATCCGGGAAATATGCCAAATGTATTTGCAGTAGGTGCAAATGATATAAATAAAAAACTTGGAACATTTTCAAAAAAAGGACCTTCTGCATTTGAATCCATAAAGGATAAAATAAAACCTGATGTAGTAGCACCCGGAGTACAGGTGCGTTCCGTAGATGCAAGCGGAAACTATGTGTCTTGGAACGGCACGAGTATGGCAGCTCCACATGTAGCAGGAGTTGCGGCACTTATAAAGTCGGCAGATAAAAGTTTAACACCAGAGGAAATAGAAGAACTGATGATAAAAACAGCCGAGCCTCTTACCGATATTAAGTTTGACAAGGCTCCAAATATGGCTTATGGTAACGGTCTGGTAAATGCCTATGATGCTATAGCGGTTATGAAGGGCAGGGAAATGGGCAGCATAACAGGGCATGTATTTAAGTCGGGCAAGGATGAAAGAAAAGCTGAAATCACCGTAACTTCACAGGATAGTGCTTATGCAGGCAGAGACTATAAGGTAAGTGCTAAAATAGATGATGACATAGCGGTAAAAAGTGCAAAATTATTGTATAAATCAGCGGATGAAACCGAGTTTAAAGAAAATGATATGCTTCTTGAGTCAGGTGACAGAAAGTCGGGAGTATACGGAATTGCAATACCGGGTGCATCCCTTAAAGCAGGCGGTTTGAATATAAAAATAAAAGCAGTAGATTTTGCTGATAATGAAACAGAAGCGGAAAAAACGGTAGCAGTTAAAGGGGGTATTACCCTGCCATGGAGCTGGGATTTTGAGAGTGGGGCAGACGGCTTTATCCTTGAAAACAGGTGGAAGGTAACAAATAAACCATCTGCAGGAGAACCACCTATGCAAAACGGCAGTACTGCCTATGTAGGAATAGATGCAGGGCGTTCAGTATTTGAGAAGAATATAAGCAGTTATCTCTATCTTCCGCCGTTAGACCTAAGTACGGTTTCTGAAAAGAAAATAGCACTTACGCTTGATGAATATAAGGGATTTACCGGCATTACGGTTGCTAAGATAGAAGCTTCAACAGACGGTAAAAAATGGGATTTAATTCATAATGTTGAACTTCGTCCGGATATTACACTGGATCAGCGTAAATGGGAAAATAACAGTTATGATTTAAGTAAATACAAAGGTCAGTCTGCACCTTTGCTTATAAGGTTTTATTTTCATGGACATGACGCAGATCAGGGTTGTGGCTGGTATTTAGATAATATAAAGCTTGATTACGGTACGGCTAAAAAACCTCCAAAGGTCACAGAACTTAAAGGAGAGTACGGTGCTAAAGGCTTTAAGCTTAGCTTCAGGATGCTTGAGGAAACGGACATAGAAAGTTATATAATAGAAAGAAAGACGGAAAACGGTGAATTTGCAAGGATTAAAGAGCTTAATAAAAATGAATTAATCAGAGAATTTATAAACAACGGCACAGGCAAGACACACTGGAGAGTTAATTATTATGATGACAGTGTGGAAGCGGGCAAGACATATACTTATAGAGTCAGAGCTGTAAGTGTATTTGGTAATGAAGGAGAAAACTCAAAAGAACTTACTGCGATTATAGGAACAGATAAAATCAAATATAAATATAGCTTTGACACTGATGCTAACGGATTTAGCACAGAGAGCTTAAATAATATCCCAAGTGATTGGGAATGGGGCATACCCAAACGTCCGAATCCAATGCCAAGCGGTTTTAATATGAGAAGTGTATGGGACGGAATGGACAGGGAAGGTAAGGCGGTCCTTACAGGTATGTGGGGAACCAAGATTCAGGGAATATTCAGTAGAAATCAGGACACCTGTCTTAATATGCCTGAGTTTACGGTAGAAAGCGGAGATTATATTTATATTGACTCTTTTTCTACGCTTAATACTGTTTCACCAAATAAGTGTGATATAGAAATAAGCGATACCGAAAAGAATGAATGGCAGACCTTGTTCGGCTCTGATGTAATTCAAAATGCAAGGAAACAGAATGAGTGGCAGACCTTAAAGAAGAGTCTTTCAGAATATGAAGGTAAAAAAGTAAAAATCAGATTTCATTTTAAGACAGGCGGAGGAATAATCAGTGATTATGAACTTGGCTGGTATATAGATAATGTATCGGTTGAGCCTGAAAGAAAGCATTTTGAAGAAACAGCCCTGTTAAAGAAGAAAACAGACAATGTCCGCATACAGACAATGAATGTGAAGTCAACTCTTTTTGGGGTTAATTCAGGAGAACCTGTAAACATAACAGGAGTACCTGTTTTGGCTAAGATTATGATACTTGAAACAGGAAAATACACTTATGCTGACCTTAGGGACGGAAGTTTTAAAATTCCGCATTCTGTTAACGCAGCCGGTAATCATTACACATTGAAAATTACTGCAAAAGGTTATGAGCCTATTGAAAAAAAGATAGATATTTCAAACACTAAAAACTTTAATGAAGATTTTCTGCTTAAAGAGGCTAAAAAAGCTACACTGGGCGGAAGAGTGGTTGATGAAAACGGCTCTCCTGTAGCAGAGGCTTTTGTAAGGGTAGTAGGAGAGGATGAAATACTTCCTGTTCAGACAGGTGCAGACGGAAGTTTTAAGTTTCCTGAAATATACACAGGAGAATATACTTTAAGAGCATTTAAGAATAATTATATTTCTTCTGAGATAAAGGCGGTTGTAGAAGCAGATAAGGAAAATAAAACAGAAGATTTAAAGCTTATAGCCATAAACAGAAAAAAAGAAGAAAAGAAAGATTATGGATTTAAGATATTTGCAGATCCTGCAAAAGGTTATCAGACAACTCATTTCATAGGCAGTATGAAAGGAAATGCGGTCAGATTTCAGTCAGGCTACAAGGGAGGAATGCTTAAAGAAATAGAGATTTTCCTTGTAAATAACAAGATATATAGCGGCAGCCACATTCAGGTTGCAGTGCTTGGCTATAATAAGCATGGCAGACTTTATGAATTGATTCCTTTTAAGCAGGTAAAAGATCCGAAGCCTAATGAATGGAATAAGATTGATGTATCAGAATATGCAATAAGAACTGATGATCCTGTATATGTAGCTACCCGATATGAGAAAAATGTGGATGAAAGCATGGGAGTTTTTTATGATATAAATGCTTCAGAAAAAGCTATCAAAAGGTCTTTCATTTATGACGGAAGCTTCATAAAAACTACGGTAATGCCTGCAAAGGGTGCTTATGCTATGAAAACAACCTGGCTTTATGACGAAAATGCAGAAGTTAATCCTGAATCAGATATCACAGAGGGCAGTTCAAAAGATGAAAATGATATAAAAATAACAGAAGGAGAAGAGGTATTTACCTTTGATGCCGCAACAGGCACAATTACAGCTTATACAGGCAGAAGTACACAGGTGGAAGTACCGGCTTTTATAAAGAACATTCCCGTTAAAAAAATAGGTGAGAGGGCATTTGACGGTACTTCTAAGGATATAATAAGGAAGATAAGAAAGCTGACAATTTCAGAGGGAATAGAGCAGATAGGAAAAGAAGCATTTATAAATAATAATTTAACTGAAGTTCTTTTGCCTAAGAGTCTTAAAACTATTGAAAACGGAGCTTTTAAAGGGCAGTATAAGTCGGGGCTTGAAAATACAAGTCTTAAAGTAACCATGTTCGGAGGGGTAAAAACCATATCTGAAAGTGTTTTTGAAAGTGCAGGAAATCCGCTTGTTATAACAGGAATGGATAATGTGGAAAGTATTGAGAAAAATGCTTTTGCAGGAAATAAGCAGATAGAAATTACCGCCCCTAACCTCACTAAAATAGCAGATGGGGCATTTGGTACACCTATAAATCCTGCCGAATTTGATTATGCAAAAGTATATACATCTCTAAATACCGCCCTTACCTCAAAAAATGGAGAGTATCTTATCAATCCTGCCAAAGTAACGGTAAATATGATTGATGCAAAGGATACGGAAAATGTACTTAAAATAGGCTTGATTTACGGAGATGACAAACCGCAGTCTTATAGAAGAAATATAGAGGCAGACAGATTCTTTAAGATAGGTATGCAAAGAAAGATAGACATTCCTATAATAAAGGATAAAACCGGAACTGAGTACATAACAAAGGATAATGCAACACTTACTTTAGAGAAAGAAAACAATTTAAGTTTTTATTATTACAAAAAAGAACCCGGACTTAGATTGCCGATTCTTACAACCGATAAGGAAATAGTAGGCTTTTCACTTCCAAATACGGTGATAAACATTAAAATATCCGATAAAACCTATAAGGTAGACAGTAATGAGGACGGATTATTCAGACTTTCATTAGATAAAGAGCCGACTGAAAATGCTGAAATAACTTTATCCATAAATGATATGCTTATAGGAAAGCTAAAGGCGGAAAAATATAGCGGAAGTTCAGAGTTTATCACAAAAGGTAAAAAACTTCTCAGGTATGTAGGAAAAGATGAGAAGGTAACCATACCGAACTCTGTAGGCAATGGAGTAGGGCTTGAAGAAATAGGAGATTTTGCTTTCTATGGAACTAAGCTTTTGGAGGTCACTCTTCCTGACAGCATAAAAACCATAGGTTCAGGTGCATTTATGGAAACAGGTTTAGAGGGATTCAGTTTTAAGAATGAGGATGTAAACCGTGCCGCACTTAGAACAGTAGGAGAATATGCTTTTAGGAATAATAAGCTAAAAGAAGTAAAACTGCCTGAACTTGCTCACATAATACAAAAAAGAGCATTTGAAAATAATGAACTTGAAAGCCTTTTACTTGGAAAGTATACAGGACATATCGGAGATTATGCGTTTGCAGGCAATAAACTCTCGGAACTTCTTATTTACGGAGAAATTGAAGAAATAGGCAAGGCTGCATTTATGAATAACAGACTTAAAGAAGTAAAAATAATGCCAAAGCCTGAGGAAAGAAAACATGGTTTAGAGAGAATAGAAGAGCTTACATTTGCAGAAAATATGTTAACTACAGTTACACCGCCACCGACTGTAAGCTATATACACAGTACGGCGTTTAATAAAAATGCTTATGGACAGGTGAGTGTAATCACTGATAACAGTAGTGTAGAGCCGGGTGAGAATTTTTACATAGTCAGAAAAGATGGAACTATCCTAAGAAGAAATAACGGCGGAGCAGGCGGCTCATCAGGTTCTGCTGTGTTTGAAGGAGTTCCTAAAACAACTGAAAAAGAAAATGTAAAAAAAGAAAAACCTAAGGAAGAAAAGACTGAAAAAACAGGAAGAATTGCCGGTACAGACAATGCTCAGACAAGAAAACTTAATTGGAATGCGGCAAAAAAATATCTTAAAATTGCATCCTCACTCACTGTCCGAGTTGGAAATGCGGGAATTATCCCTGCTGACATACTTAATTTTGTAAAAACCAATAAAAAGAGTCTTATCCTGAATATGGATAATAAGATTAAGTGGATAATAAACGGCAAAGACATAAAGAAAGTAAAAGGAAGCGAAGTTAATTTTACAGTATCAATGGGCAAAAATAAGGATATTGCCGGTAAGGTTTCAGCAATAAAAGGTCTTAAATACATAGGAAATTTAAGCTTTGCTAAAAATGTAAAGATAGCAGCTACCTTAGAAATGAATATAGGCAGGAAAAATGCAGGCTTATTTGCTTATTTGTTAAAACAAGACAAAGACGGATATAGAACAGTACTTGAGACAAAAATAAGCAAAAACGGTACAGTTAAGTTCAAACTTAAAGGACTTGAAGATTATGTGCTTGTCACGGGCAAGAAGAAAAAGTATAAAGGTTTTTAACAAAATAGTGTTAGATTAAAATGATTAAAGGCTTCATCTGAAAAGGTGGAGCCTTTGGTTTATTATATAGATGTTGGTTAAATTATTGTGTTTTTGTACTTATTGACTATCCCCCCCCAAACTAAGTTTGAATTATTTTACAATAACCTCGCTTATAGCGGTGCTTTTGATAGTAATATCAATCTATTCAAGGCTTTCTTCCCAGCTTTCGGACACGATATATTATGGAATTGTTAAAAATGTAAACCTTTCTGAAGAATCAATCAATGAAGAAATGACTTTCCTTTACAACAATAACAAGGATCAGGTGTTAAATATCGCCTTGATTTCTAAGGAAGGCGAGCCTATAAGCGTAGTACCTGCGGCAAGATTCAGAAAAAATTTTGATGTGGGGGAAGAGGAATGGTTTGTAAATGCCCTGAATAAAACTGAAAATATACATTTTACCCGTCCGCACGTACAAAAGCTTTTTGAAAAAGGGAACAATGGATACAGGTGGGTAATAAGCATGTCAAGAGCCGTTGAAATCACTAACGGAGGAAGTACAGAACAGGCAGTTTTGCTTATTGATATGGTATATCAGGGGCTTGACAGTGTACTTGACGAGGTTTCACTTGGAAATGGCGGCTACATCTACCTTATAGATTCAACAGGAGAGATAATCTGGCATCCGAAATTTGAGCTTATTGCCTCAGGTAGGGTTAAGGAAAATAATCTGGTTGCGGCAACATACAGTGACGGAAGTATAGAAGAAGAATTTAATAATACAGCCCGTACTGTAGTAATAAAGACGGTAGGATATACAGGCTGGAAGCTGGTCGGAGTTATAAAGGGAACCGGAATTTCACTAAATACCATCAAAACCAGATTGTTTATTGTATTTGTAATTTTTCTCATTGTTTTCATAGTAGTATTTATAAATTCATATATTTCTTTCAGGGTTACAGATCCGATCAGAGAACTTGAGAAGTCTGTAAAAAAGCTTGAAGAGGGTAATCTGGATGCAGACATATACATGGGAGGCTCCTATGAAATCCAGCATCTCGGAAAGTCCGTACAGGATATGAAATACAGGATAAAGGGGTTGATGCAGGATATTGTCACCGAGCATGAGGAGAAAAGAAAAAGTGAGTTTGATTCCCTACAGGCGCAGATAAATCCTCATTTTCTCTACAATACCCTTGATGTTATAGTCTGGCAGATAGAAAATGAAAAGCAATCCGAAGCGGTGCATACTGTTACTGCCCTTGCGAGATTTTTCAGGCTTTCACTGGGAAAGGGCAAAAACATAGTTACGGTAAAGGCTGAAATAGACCATGTAAAAAACTATCTTATGATTCAGCATATGCGTTTTAAGAACAAGTTTGACTATGAGTTTGACATAGCGGAAGATGTATTGGAGCTTTCTTCATTGAAACTGATGCTCCAGCCCCTTGTGGAAAATGCAATTTATCATGGCATGGAATTTATGGATGGGGACGGACTTATCAAAATTAAAGCCTGGCGTGAAGCTGATGAGCTTTATTTGTCAGTAACTGACAACGGCCTCGGTATGACAGAGGAAAAGGTGGCTATGGTGCTTGAGGGCAAAAGTAATTCAGGCAACGGCAGAGGTTCAGGCATAGGAGTTAAGAATGTAAATGAGAGGATAAAACTTTATTTTGGTGAGGATTATGGACTTAAAATAGACTCCGAGCCTGATGTAGGGACTACTATTATTATTCATTTACCTGCAAAGAAGTATGAGGAAGAAAATATATAGAATTAAGTTTTGGACTTATAGCTCAGAAAGTTTATTAAAATATAAAGTTTTAGACTTAAAAGTCTAAAACTTTATATTAAAGTTAATTGCCCGTTAACCAGTCAATTACATTTATTATTTTAATACCGTTTTCGGAAGTAATGAAATTTCGCTCGGAGGTTAGTATAATTTTCTCATAGTTGTCATTTATACTTAGCAAAGGGCGAAGCTCTCTTTCTCTTGTTTTTGGTGAAGCAAGGCTCTCAGTAACCTGAATATACAGTTTTTCGTTAGGTTTTTCAGCAAGAAAATCTACCTCGGTATCACCGATTTTCCCTATATATACTCTATAGTGTCTTCTTATAAGTTCAAGAAATACGATGTTTTCTAAAATATGCCCTCTGTCAGCATCTCTGTATCCTAACAACATGTTTCTAAATCCCATATCTACTATATAGTTTTTATCTAATGTTTTTAAAAGCTGCTTTCCTTTTATATCATATCGTCCTACTCTATAAAAAATAAAGGCATTATTTAGCATTGAAATATATTTATCAACAGTTTTTCCGGCTATATTTTTGATTTTACCTTTATCAATGTCACCTTCACTTGAAAGGATATTTCCGATCTTATTCGGGGAGGTTATGCTTCCAATATTTGAGGAAAGAAAATGTGCTATTTTATCCAGTGAAAGTTGGTCACTTTGATTATGCCTTTGTAAAATATCTTTTAAGATTACAGTAGAGTATATGCCCTCAAGAGCCTGATTGATTCTCAGCTCATTAAAGTTATACTCACGAAGTACAGGCATACCGCCAAATTTGAGGTAGTAAATAAACTTTTCTTCAAGTCCTGTTTTATCGTCAAAATTATAAAAATCTAAAAATTCACTAAAAGATAAGGGAAGCATTTTTATTTCAACATATCTTCCGGAAAGCAGTGTGGCAAATTCAGTAGACAGTAAATAGGCGTTGGAGCCGGTAATATATATATCAACATCATAATCTACCCTAAAAGATTCGATAGCTTTTTCCCACCCGGATACAACTTGAAGTTCATCAAAAAGCAAATAGGTTTTTCCGGGATTTTCAATTTTATCACTTACATAATTGTAAAATGAAAGATAGTCTGATAGGTCGTTATATTTCAGAGATTCTAAATTCATGTGGATTATTCTGCTTTTATCTATGCCGGTCTCTAAAAGGTATTGGCAAAAAAGTTCCATAAGCGATGATTTTCCGCATCTTCTTATGCCGGTAATTATTTTTATCAAATCCACATCTTTATTTTCTATAAGTTCATTAAGGTATAACGGTCTTTTAATTAAATTTTTCATAAGCTGCTCCTTATCAGAATTATGCTTTTAGAATACTATAAAACAATACTAAAATCAAGTTTCTAACTTATAAGTAAGAAAATATATAAAAATATAAAGTTTTAGACTTGTAAGTAAGAAAAAACTATGAACGGTTGAGATAAATAGTAGTGGTTCACAGGCAAACTACATGTTATACTATACCCAAACTCTTGTGAGAGGAGATCCTATGAACAAAAAAACAATAATTTTCTGGTTCATATATGCAGCTATCCTTGTCTTCCTGTACATTCTCTCAGGTACAGATCTTATAATCAAAGAAAATGAAGCAAAGGTTTATTCCATATCAATACTTATAGACGGGATTTCGGGAGAAAATCTGGAAAATGTGAAAAAAGGTATGGATGAGGCTGCTTATGAGTATAATGTAGATATGAGTTTTCCTGCGATTGCGGATAATATAACTATGGAAGAAAAGCTGGAACTGGCCAAAGAAGAGATAGAGGCTGGGGCAAAAGCCATAATTATAGGAAATAGATGGAAAAGAGAAATTGCGGAAGAGATTAGAAAAAATCACCCTGAAATTCCGGTACTCATTGCCGGCAGTATGAAGGATGAAAAAGGTAAGGCAAGTGTTTCATTAAATTACAACGATATTGTTAAACTTATATCAGAAAACATAAGGGCTAATGAAAGTGTGAATAATGAGGTATGCATAATTGCAGAAGATTTTTTGAATGAAGACAGTATTGCTAAAGAGTTAAAGTTAAAGCTGGAAGCTATGGGTTATAAGTTAAACCTTGCAGAAGGTGAAGGACCTAAGTTGGAAAAACAGCTTAAGGCCCTTAACAAAAAACAAACTGTATTTATTACCCTGGATAAGGAAAGCACTGTAAGACTGGTTAAATATAATGATGACAATAACTTACACACTAAAATCTATGCCGTTGGGACGACAGACTATCTGCTTGGCAAGCTTGAAGATGGTGAAATATCAGGAATGGTAGCTTGGAATGAGTATGATATGGGATATTTCATGGTAGAAAAGCTTTTAAAAATGCTCACAGATAAAAGTGGTTATAAGAAGGATGAAATAGAAGTATTTTATATTACAGCCGGGGATTTAAAAGATGAAGATTATATAAAAAAGCTTTATCCGATAAACGGCTAAGGAGATAACGATGAAGAAAAAAATAATTCCTGCCTTTTTAACAGGTATTGTAATAATAGCGGCAATTTTTGCCTTCATAATATTTAGCAAAAGCAAAGAAGGGCTGACAGACAGACAAACCATAAGAATAGGGGTAAGCCTTTACCGTTTCAATGATACCTTCATATCAAGCATTAAAAAGGAAATGGAAAATTACGTAAAGTATTATGAAAAGGGAAACGGAATAAAACTCAATATGGAAATAGTGGATGCGGGAGGAAGCCAGCTTACGCAGAATAAACAGGTAGACCGTTTCATTTCCTTGAACTACGATGTGATTTGTATTAATCCGGTAGAACGTGCAGATGCCTCTGTGATTATAGATAAGGCTTTGGCAGCAGACATTCCTGTTGTATTTTTTAACAGGGAGCCGGTGGAGGATGATATGAAACGTTCGGATAAATTCTGTTATGTAGGTGCTCCTCCAAAGGAATCCGCTATACTTGAAGGTAAGATTCTGGTGGATGCTTACAAAAAGGATAGCTCGGTGTTAGACCTGGACGGAGACGGAGAGGTAAGCTATATACTTTTGGAGGGTGAAGCCAGCCACCAGGATTCAATAGTGAGAACCGAGTGGTCTGTTAAAACTTTGAAAGATGGCGGAGTTCCTATAAAAAAACTTGCCGGAGACATAGCTAACTGGGATAGAAATCAGGCAGCAGCCCTTATGGAAGGCTGGGTTAAAAAGTACGGAGATGAAATAGAGCTTGTATTGTCAAACAATGATGATATGGCGCTTGGTGCAATAGATATAATAAAGAATGAAAAATCTCTTAAAAATGTTAAAATTGTAGGTGTTGATGCGACAGCTCCGGCACTTGAAGCAATAAAAAAAGGAGAGCTTTTTGGAAGTGTATCCAGTGATAAGCCTGAGTACGCAAGAGCTATAATTGAGTTTGCGATAGCCAAGGCGACAGGGAGGGAACTGCCGAAGGATATCAAAGATAAAGCAGTGAACGGAAAATATTATAATGTAAGTCAGTATATTGTGACGGTAGAGAGTCTGTCAAAAATTACTCACTAACCGGCTGAAGAATAGGAGATATAAGCCTTAATTAATATGAATATACAAAAAAAATATTATTCCGTTGTAAAAAATAGCTAAAAAAATCTTATAAAGACAGAAAAAAATTCTATATATTAACCTCCTTAAGTTTGATATACTCGTCATTGTAAATGATTAAACCATTATTCAGACAGGGTTTATTAAAAAAGGAGGAAATATTTACTATGAAAAAGAGAGCATTATCACTTATGTTAGTTGCTGCTACAGCAATTTCATTATCAGCTTGCGGCGGCGGTTCAAAGCCTGCTTCAAGCACAAAGACTTCAAGTGCTGCAAAGAGCACTACATCAACAGCTTCCGCTTCAAAGACATCATCGGCAGTACAGCCTGCAGGAGAAGTTGAGAATGCAAAGAAGCCTTTAGTATGGTTTAACCGTCAGCCATCTAACAGTACTACTGGTGAGCTTGATATGGCAGCACTTAATTTCAATGAGAATACCTATTATGTAGGTTTCGACGCTATGCAGGGTGCTGAGCTACAGGGTAAGATGATTAAAGATTATATCGAGAAGAATGCAGATAAGATTGACCGTAACGGTGATGGCGTAATCGGATATGTACTTGCTATCGGTGATGTTGGTCACAATGACTCTATTGCACGTACAAGAGGTGTTCGTAGCGCACTTGGAACAGCAGTTGACAAAGATGGTTCTGTTGTAAGTGATCCTGTTGGAACAAATACAGATGGTAAAGCTACAGTAGTTAAAGACGGAGAGCTTGAGGTAGGCGGAAAGAAATATAAGGTTCGTGAGCTTGCTTCTCAGGAAATGAAGACAGCAGCAGGTGCTACCTGGGATGCTCCTACAGCAGGTAATGCAGTTGGTACCTGGTCAGCTTCTTTTGGTGATCAGATAGATATCGTAGCTTCTAACAACGACGGTATGGGTATGGCAATGTTCAATGCCTGGTCAAAAGAGAACAAGGTTCCTACCTTCGGTTATGATGCAAACAGCGATGCGGTTGCAGCTATAGCTGATGGCTACGGCGGAACTATCAGCCAGCATGCAGACGTTCAGGCTTATTTAACACTTCGTGTACTTCGTAATGCGCTTGACGGTGTAGATGTAAATACAGGTATTTCTACTGCTGATGAAGCAGGAAACGTACTTAAAGAGGGTGAGGACTATGTATATAATGCAGAACAGAGATCTTACTATGCATTGAACCTTGCTGTAACTGCTGATAACTACAAGGATTTCCTTGATGCTACAGTTCCTTTTGCTCCTGTTGCTAAGCAGCTTGATGCAGCTAAGAATCCGGAGAAGAAGGTATGGCTCAATATCTACAACTCAGCTGATAACTTCTTAGGTGCTACATATCAGCCACTTCTTCAGAAGTATGACAAGCTCCTTAACCTTAATGTTGAGTACATCGCAGGTGATGGACAGACAGAGTCAAATATCACAAACAGACTTGGTAACCCTGGTGAGTATGATGCATTTGCAATCAACATGGTTAAGACAGATAATGCAGCTTCTTATACCGCTCTTCTTAAGTAATAATTGTAAGAACAGATATTAAAGTGTGAAAGTATCAGGTGGCGGCTTTTGCCGCCGCCTTTTCTGATTACCGGAAATACCTTTAGGATTTTTGGTAGTTTTTAGAAAGCCCCAGTAAATTTGTTTTTGGGATAACAGTTTTGTACTTTTAATTAAGGTACAAAAGAGGTGAAAGATTTGAAGATGAGAAAAAAGTATTGGAATAAGATATAACAGGGGTATGAATATGGAAGAAAAAAACAATGAGACTATCTTATCGATACGTGGCCTGAGTAAGTCTTTTGGTAGAAACAGGGTTTTACAGCATATTAATTTAGATGTAAAACGCGGCACTGTTATGGGACTTATGGGCGAAAACGGTGCAGGTAAGTCTACAATGATGAAGTGCCTCTTCGGTACTTACCAGAAGGATGATGGAGTAGTTATTTTAGATGGAAAAGAAGTTAATTTTTCAGGACCTAAGGATGCGCTTGAAAATGGAATAGCAATGGTTCATCAGGAACTTAACCAATGTCTGGAAAGAAGTGTGGTAGACAACTTATTTTTAGGCAGATGCCCTGTAAATTCGTTAGGAATAGTAGATGAAGCAAGAATGAGAAAAGAAGCTTCCGAGCTCTTTCGTAAATTAGGTATGACTATAAACCTGACTCAGCCTATGGGTAAAATGTCAGTTTCACAGCGTCAGATGTGTGAAATTGCAAAGGCCATCTCTTATAATTCAAAGGTAATTGTACTTGACGAGCCTACTTCTTCGCTGAATATTCAGGAAGTAAATAAATTGTTTGAAATGATGAGAATGCTTAAAGAAAAGGGTATCGCTCTCATTTACATTTCTCATAAGATGGATGAAATATTTGAAATCTGTGATGAAATTTCTGTACTCAGAGATGGTGACCTCGTTATGACCAAACCATCAAAAGAAACTAATATGAATGAGCTTATTACCGCAATGGTAGGACGAGTTCTTGAGAATCGTTTTCCGCCTGTAGATAATGAGCCGGGAGAACCTATACTTTCTATTAAGAACCTTTCCACAAAGTTTAGGCCTCAGCTTCAGGATATAAGCTTTGATGTAAGAAAAGGTGAGATATTCGGACTTTATGGACTGGTTGGAGCCGGCAGAACAGAGCTTCTTGAAACTATCTTCGGTGTAAGAACCAGAGCTTCGGGAAGGGTTTATTTTAAGGATAAGCTGATGAACTTTAACAGTGCGATAGAGGCTATGGAAAGCGGCTTTGCTATGATTACTGAGGAAAGAAAGGCAAACGGACTGTTCCTAAAGGGAGATTTGACCTTTAATACGACCATAGCTAACCTGAGCCGATATATGTCAGGGGCTGTTCTTTCAGACCGGAAGATGGTTAAGGCAACTGCTAAGGAAATTAAGATAATGCGTACCAAGTGTATGGGACCGGCAGACCTTATTTCCAGTCTTTCCGGAGGAAACCAGCAGAAGGTTATTTTTGGAAAATGGCTTGAGCGTCAGCCACAGGTATTTATGATGGATGAGCCAACCAGAGGTATTGACGTTGGAGCAAAATATGAGATTTATGAGCTTATCATAAAGATGGCTAAAGAGGGTAAAACTGTCATAGTTGTTTCTTCAGAAATGCCGGAAATCTTAGGTATTACTAATCGTATCGGAGTTATGAGTAACGGAAGACTATCAGGTATAGTAAATACCAAAGAAACTAATCAGGAAGAGCTTCTTAGATTAAGTGCAAAATACCTATAAGTGAGGGAGATAAAAGGTTATGAGTAAAATATTAACAGTGGAAGAAGAGAATAAGCTACGTAAGCCTATAGACGATTACGTGGGTAAGATTCAGGAAAAAATCGATGCACTGAGAGTTGACGGTACTGATAAAGTTATCTCTCTCCAAGGCTTGATAGAAAGCATAAAAAGAGACAAAACTCTTTCTACGGATGAGAGAAACAAAGAACTTGCAGAACTCCAGGCAGAGCTTAAACAGGCTGAGATGGTTGAGAATGCCAATAAGGCTCAGATTGCAAAATACATAAGCGAAGCAGAAAGCTATATAGCTGCACATTTTGACAAAGAATACTACAAGCCTTTAGTTGCAAGCTGTAACGAAGCAAAAAAAGAAGCTAAGGATGAATATCGGGCAAAACTTAGCAAGTTGGCAACAGAACACAAGGCAAATCTTACAGGACTGACTGACCATCAGGAAATAAAAGATGAAAACTATGTATATAAAAATCGTCTTTTTGATGCGAAGCTTGAGTATGAGAAGCGCATTCAGGATATAAAGGATAGAAAGATGGAGGCTTTCAGTCATAAGTACCATCTTATTGATTTACTTAGAATGTCTAAGTTTACCTTTATGCAGAATCATAAGATTAAGGTAGAGAATTATAAGTACAGTTTCAGTATTAAGAAATATCTTTTGCAGAATGGTCTGTACATCGCAATTATCCTGATATTCATAGGACTTAGTATAATTACGCCTATGTTAAAGGGACCACAGACACACCTGCTTACTTACAACAACGTACTTAACGTATTACAACAGGCATCTCCAAAGATGTTCCTTGCCCTCGGTGTTGCGGGACTCATTCTTCTTACAGGTACCGACCTTTCTATCGGTCGTATGATAGGTATGGGTATGACGGTAGCGACTATAATCATGCACCAGGGTGTAAATACAGGTCAGGTATTTGGACACGCATTCGACTTTACAGGGCTTCCTGTAGTAGCAAGAGTTGTACTTGCCTTAGTTGTTTGTATAATACTTTGTACCTTCTTCACATCCATAGCAGGTTTCTTTACTGCTAAATTTAAGATGCATCCGTTCATTTCTACAATGGCGAACATGCTTGTTATCTTCGGTTTAGCTACTTATGCTACAAAGGGTGTGTCATTTGGTGCTATTGAGTCAAATATTCCTGACATAATAATTCCTAAGCTTAACGGCTTCCCAACCATTATTCTTTGGGCAGTTGCAGCGATTGCCGTAGTTTGGTTTATATGGAACAAGACTCCGTTTGGAAAGAATCTTTACGCTGTAGGCGGTAACCCTGAGGCGGCTTCTGCATCCGGTATTTCCGTATTTGCAGTTACCTTGGGAGCATTTATACTTGCAGGTATTCTTTACGGTTTCGGTGCCTGGCTTGAGTGTGCAAGAATGGTTGGTTCAGGCTCAGCGGCTTATGGTCAGGGCTGGGAAATGGATGCTATTGCAGCCTGCGTGGTTGGTGGTATTTCCTTTACCGGTGGTATCGGTAAGATTTCAGGTGTAGTTGTGGGTGTACTTATCTTTACAGCACTTACTTACTCACTTACCATCCTTGGTATAGACACAAACTTACAGTTCGTATTTGAAGGTATCATCATACTTGTAGCGGTAACTCTTGACTGCTTAAAGTATGTACAAAAGAAGTAAATAAAAAATATTAGTTTAAGCCTCCGGTATTTTGCCGGGGGCTTTCCTTAACGAAAAATATAGTAAATAATTTGCATATAAAGATATAATATTGAAGAAATCCACGCAGGATGATACTATAGTAATAAGGCATTTTCATATTTCAGAACTGTTACTCCCAATGTTTACATATCAAAAGAAAGGTATACGGTTGATTGATTTTGAAGAGTTTGATTATACAAAGGTGTAAATGGAGATAATAAAATAACAGAAGAAAATTTATCATATAACAAATATAATAGGAGAGTACTGATGATGCAAGCAAAAGCAGGAGATGTGTACTGTGTTTATAATAGGTATCTGAAAAAATATACAGCTTGTCAGATAACAAAGATAGAAGAAGATGGTGGGAAGCTAAAGGCTGTGATTCTTTCGTTAGACTGGACAGGAGAACAGCCGCTTAAAGAGGAGAAATTATCTTCAATAAAGCCGCTTTATAAAGATTTTATGTACTGGAATAAGGATTTACATCTACATAATGTTGATGTAACAGTGCCGGCAAATTATATTTTTATAGGAAATGTTACTTCTCTTACAGATGAAAGTACAAACTCATACACCATGGGATGGGGAAACGGTTATGAAGTCTACAGACAGCTTAAATGGCAGGAAATACCTAAAGAACAAAGAGATGCATTTAAGGCGGCTGATAAAAGCAAGGAAAAGGTAATATTTGCAGGAGAGGAAAGCAGTGTTTCCAGACATAATTTGAATGATGAATGGAGGCCTTTTGAAGATACGATGGAATTAAAGGTCTTTCCTTGTTTATCTGACCTGACCTTAAAGAAATGGCATGAAAATTTATATGAATATTTGCGGACTTCTCCTTTTTTGGCTACATTGCTACTTAATAATCATAAACAAACGAAACCGGATTTTTCAGACACACATTTACATAAACTTTCCATTGATATGACAGGGGTGAAAGAGCTTGTCTTAAATGATGATTTGGAGGAACTTATTTTATTAGGTGAGGTAATGGAAGGCTGTAAAATACAGACTAAAGAGAATGGGACTAACCTGCGTTTGCAAGCTTCTAAACCTCTCCCTAAGTTATGTGGACTGAAAGATTTAGGGAAATTGCATTTTACCGATATAGAAGAACTTGATTTAGGGGAGATTTTAGGCGAATATCCGAACCTTAGGGAATTAAGATTATGGGGGAAACCGGGCAATCTTGTTAATTTTGATAAGCTCTCGGAGTTTAATAAGTTAGAAGTTTTTACAACTATGGATTTATTCGGTTTTACCGCAGAGGATATTCCAAAGCCTGAGAGCCTGCCTGAACTGCGTATGTTCTGGATGACAAGCCTGCCTGAGGATGCAGCGAAAATCACAAAAAAACTCTATAAAAAACGTAAAGAAGAAGGCCTTGACCTTTGGATTACCAAGCCAAGAAAACCTGAATGGTTGGCACAGAATCTGGATAATCCGTTTCGTTCATGGGACGGGCAGGAAAACATTTCTGCTGCTAATGCAAAGAAAGCGGCTGCCTTATATAGAAAGACCAGAGCTGAGGTAGTAAAGCTTATAGAAAGTTCATCGGCTGAAATTACGAAAAATGTCGAAGCCTTGGTGAGAGCATATACAGAGGGCTTTAATAAGATGGATAAAGGCAAATATTTCATTGAGACAGTTGAGAGAGAGGATATTTACACCGCCCTGTCTGAAATTTTAGACCTGATTCCGGATGAATTAGGGGTTGATAAGAACAGGATGATTGATATATTTGACGAGGTAAAGGATTTTTAAGATGTATTGTCACTGCAAATAATGTAAGAGAGTTTAAAATATATGAGGATAGAAACAAAAAGATTTATAATAAGAAAAATGAAAGAGTCTGATGCTGAGGCACTGTTTGCTATGTTTTCCGATGCAGAGACAATGAGGTTTATAGAGCCTGTGTTTACCTTTGAAAAGACAAAGAAATTTATAAAAGAAGCAGGCTTATGCGAAGAACCTCTGGTATGGGCATTGGAAGAAAAGAAGACAGGCAGGGTGATTGGACAAATAATATTTCATAAGTATGATGATAAGCGTTATGAAATAGGCTGGATAATAAATAAAGCTTATTGGCACTTAGGTATAGCGGATGAAGTTACAAAGGCTCTTATTGATTTTGCTAACGAAAACAATATAAACGGGCTGATTATTGAGTGTGCGGGAGCACAGGAGATAACAAAGCATATTGCAAAAAAGAATGGGTTTAATATGATTTCGGAGGGAGGGCTTTCCATATTTGAAAAGTTTTGCAACTGAGGGTTGACATACTTAGCGGAGTTTTCTGCATAGTATAGTAGGATAAACAGCTTTCGGTCTGTGACTATGGGGTGGTATTACCAAACATCTGCAAAATATCGTAATTTCAAACCTGTGGTTTGATTACGATATTTCACAAGATGTTTCGTCAATAATTTGGGATAAATATTAAACTTTGGATTTTTACAACATGAAACTTTAGATTTTTACATATATTGACTTTAGATTTTACGCATGCTAAACTTTAGATTATTACAAAAATAATTGTTTAGTTTCAGCAAGGGAGAAAAAATGATTAGTAGAAAAGCAGAAAAATCCCTAATCAGACTGGCATCACAGTTTCCGGTTGTTGGGATAACAGGGCCAAGGCAAAGCGGAAAGTCAACTCTGGCGAAAACTGTTTTTTCAAATAAAAAATATGTCACTTTTGATGATATTACTATGCGTAAGATGGCTGAATCAAATCCAAATGACTTTATTATGGCATTTTCGGAGGGAGCCGTTATTGATGAGGCACAAAAAGTACCTGAGATTTTTGATGCAATAAAATTGCAGGTAGATAAGGAAAAGAGTGAGCCCGGAAAGTTTATACTGACAGGCTCAAGTCAGTTTAGGCTTAAAGAAAACATAACTGACAGTTTAGCGGGAAGAGCGGCATTTTTGAAGTTACTTCCATTTTCGATTAATGAGCTAAAGACTGCAGGGATTCTACCGGATAACCCATATGAGGTTATTTTTTCGGGGCAATATCCGCCACTTTATGATGAAGATAGAAATTTTATCAGAGAAGATTGGTATGAAAATTATATAGATACCTACCTGGATTTGGATGTAAGAGATCAGATTAACACCGGTAATGTGGCTTTGTTTAGAAAGTTTGTTCAAATCTGTGCAATACATAGTGGACAGATGTTGTCTATGGACGGTATTGCAAGAGATGTTGGGGTTTCTGCACCAACAGTAAAAAGCTGGCTTTCTATTTTGGAAGCATCTTTTATTATTCATTTTCTTGAACCAAATACCAACAATCTTGGGAAAAGTATCGTGAAAACACCCAAATTATACTTTGTTGATTCGGGGCTTATGTGCCATCTTCTGAGGTTGGCTTCAAAAGAGGATTTGCTTCTTAGCAGGTACAAGGGAGCTGCGGTAGAGACATTTGCTGTTGCAGAAATGCTTAAACACCGCTTGAATCAGGCGAAAAAACCAAATTTAACATTTTTTAGAGACAATAGAGGTTTTGAGGTGGACACGATTGCAGATTGGGACAACACCTTTGCGATTGAGATAAAAAGTTCAATTTCTCCGGAACCAAAACTGTCTGCAAACACCAAAAAATATCTGGAGTTACTGGATGATGAAACCGCAAAAAATGTGGTATTTTATTTATCTGATATAAGTATGAATATTGGCGGAACATCGTATGTGAGTTGGAGGGATTGGGAGGATATACTATGAAGAAAACAAAATTAGTTTTACTGACTTTGGTTCCTATAGTTATCGGATGGCTGATAAACCGCTTAATTATGACTCCTATAATCGGAATGTTATTATTTTATGTGCTTCCTCTTGGAGTGATGATTTTTTGGTTTTGGCTTGGCAAACAATATGCCAAAACGGACTGGAGCTTTGTGGTATCAATAATTATCAGCAGTACAACGGGGCTTATTTCTCTTGCTTTATATATTTGGCAGTTTCTGTTTGAAACAGATGGAACAAGGGATATTTTTATTGCAGGATTATCACAGATGTATAGTGCAGCTACTCCGATTTATTTGTTTGGCTGGTTAGCAAACCTGTTTGAATCTCAGCCTAATTACATTGGAAGAGCAACATTCCTTGCTGTACAGGCTATTTCTGTTGTGATTCTTCTTGCTGTTTTTATTTGTGGATATATCAAAGGCAAGAAAAGGTGAAAAATATATAATAGCATCTTCCGTTCTGCTACAGAAGGTGTATTTTCGTGAAATGAAGGAGAACTAATGGGATATATAAATTCTATCAAAGCTGCAATGCTGTTTTTTCCGGTTTTGGCATTACTTATTACATTGCCATACATGATTATTAACTATAGAAAATATGGTTCTGTAAATAAATTACGTACCTTGATTTTATATTCATTTATTTTGTATTTACTAACAATCTATTTATTGGTTATTTTACCGCTGCCGGATGCAGACAGTATCCACTGCGACTATGAGGAAATGTTGAATTTGGTTCCGTTTTCATTTGTTATGGATTTTATAAAAGAAAATCCGCTAAATATATCTACGCCTGCAACTTGGCTTATGGCATTGAAGCATCCTACCTTTTATGTACCTGCTTTCAATGTATTGATGTTAATTCCGTTTGGAATGTACTTACGCTACTATTTTAAATGCAGCTTTAAGAAGACAATGCTTTTGACTGCTCTCTTAAGCTTATTCTTTGAGTTAACTCAATTGTCAGGTCTCTACTTCATATATCCCGGTCCGTATCGGTTATGTGATATAGACGATATTATTCAAAATACGACAGGAGGCTGTGTCGGATACGCTCTTGGCAGGATTGTAATGTGGCTGCTTCCGTCCAGAGAGGAAATTGACGAGAAATCTTTAGAAGCAGGTACCCGGGTTTCCGGAATTCGTATTTGCCTATCGCTTATTATTGATACTGTGATTGTTTATATTCCGTATATCATATCAAGAACATCACTTCCGTTTTCGCTGTTTTTAGCCATATACTTTAGCTTAATACCTTTATTGAATGGCAAAACATTAGGCAGTGCTTTACTAAAGTTTGGCCTGGTATTTGAAAATGCAAGGTGGATTCGTACAATTTTAAGAGGATTATTACTAACAGAATACTTTTGTTTGCTTCCTTTAGGGCTGTTGTATCTCATGAATGAGTTAAACAAAGGCGCAGATTCTCTATTCTTCCTATGTTTATTAGCAGTTACTTTTTTTGCCTTGATATTGTTTGCGATATTTACAATTGCATCAGTGCTGTTAAGTAAGCGTTTTTTATTTGATCGTTTATCCGGCGCAGGATATATAAGTACGGTTCAGGATAAGTAACCGGATTAAATGAAAAAATGCACAATTACACAATAGTAAGCGGATTGTTAAAAGAATAATATAACTTCCGGTTTTGGTAAGTAAAAAATTAAACAGGAGGTATCGATGTCTGTTACATATTTTATTTCTATGAATGGTGAAGAGAAATATGACTTTGATACAGTAAAATTTAACGGAGATATTGAGGAAAGATATCCCGGTGTTACTGCTGAAGTTCGCGGCGGATTGTATGATATTCGATGGGAAAATTATTCGGGTAAATATCAGTTTGAATTAAGCATGCATAAAAGCAGGTGTACATTTGCAATAGATTATTTTAATTCGAGTGATAGATTACAAGACTTTGCAAAATTTATTATATGGCTTAGGGCTTATTTTCCTAAGGATAAGGAAGTAATTTTATGTAATGAGGATTATAGTGCTTCACTGGTATTAATAGGCGATGTATCTGTAAATGATATAAAAAAGCGATTGGAGTAATTGGCTGATTTACGATTTATAACGGCTATAAATTCGGTCGTAAATTTTTACGATTGAAAATACGATTGAATTAAGTTAAAATATAATCGTAAATATTGGAGGTCAGTTATGAAAGAAACAAAGAAATTAGAATTTAAATCAGATATAACCAATACTTTTTTAAAAACAGTCAGTGCTTTTGCAAATTATGAAGGTGGGCAGATTAGATTTGGTGTAGCTGATGATGGCAAAGTGATAGGACTTAAAAATCCGGTACAGTCCTGTCTTGATATAGAAAATAAAATTAATGATACAATTCGCCCACAACCACAGTATGAACTGGTGGTTCAGGAGTCTGATAAAACTGTAATTCTTACAGTAGAAGCAGGCCGGAATAAGCCATATACATATAAGTCTAAGGCATATAGGAGAAATGACACAGCTACTATTGAAGTTGATGAATTGGAACTGACCAGACTGATTTTACAGGGGAAAAATATAAATTATGAGGAATTGCCTGCAGATAACCAGGAACTTTCTTTTAAAATATTGGAGAAAAGAGCAAAACAGGAAATAGGTATTAAATCACTGAATAAGGATGTTCTTAAAACTTTGAATTTATACAGTGATTCAGATGGATATAAACAGGCAGCAGCATTGTTGGCGGATGAAAATGAATTTCCGGGAATTGATATAGCCAGATTTGGCGAGAGCATAAGCATAATATTGAAACGCGTAACATTTGAACATGAGTCAGTACTGGAAGAGTTGGAAAAAGCAGTCCGTATATATAGGGATTATTATCAGTATGAAGAGATTCAGGGAATAGAGAGAAAAAAGGCAGAAAAAATTCCGGAAAAAGCTTTCAGAGAAACAATTGCTAATGCATTAATACATAGAACATGGGATGTAAACGCACATATTAGAGTAATGATGTTTGATGACAGAATTGAAATATCATCTCCGGGAGGCTTACCTACCGGCATTTCAGAAGAGGAATACCTTAAAGGAAATGTATTTGTATTAAGGAATCCTATTTTAGGCAATGTATTTTATCGCCTTCATATTGTAGAAATATTAGGAACCGGAATTGTGAGAATACAGGAAGCTTATAAATATAGTGACAAAAAGCCTGTATTTGAGATATTTGACAATTCAATAAAGGTTATATTACCGGTTATTGGTAATTCAGACCTTACTGAGGATGAAAAGGTAGTATATGAAGTGCTTAGTAAAACAATGCCTAAATCAATCAGTGAAATTACAGATATGACACCATTTGGCAAATCAAAGGTAACCACCTTACTAAAGAACTTAATAAGAAAAAATTATATTTCAGTAACGGGAAATGGCAGGGGAACTAAATATAAGCTGTAAAAATGTGATACAACTAATCCAAAATTAAACAGGAGGGAAAGTCTATGCGTAAAGCTGTAGAAGAAAGAATTTCAAGAAGAACCTTTACAGGAGAAGCATTTACACCTGAAGAAATAGCACATATAGAAGATTTAGTAAAGAAATTAAACGAGGACTCGGGGCTTGAGGCAGAGCTTGTGGAAGATGCAAGGTCAGCATTTTCAAATGTAAAATTTACCTATGGATTTTTTAAGAATGTAAGGTCTGTTATCATACTTAAAGGACGGACAGAATCTGAGAATTTTAGAGAAAAGGTAGGATATTATGGTGAAAGGATAATGTTAGACCTTGTGGATATGGGCTTTGGAACCTGTTGGGTAGGAGGAACATTTGACAGAAGCGTGTTTACCCTGCCTGAAGGAGTGTCAATTCCTGATGTAATTGTGGTTGGCAAAGTTGAAAAACTAGGTATTAAGGAAAAACTGATGAAGATAGGCTTTCATGACAAGAAAAAGTCTGTGAAGGATAGAATTACTACAACTGTAGAATTGCCTGACTGGGTAAAAAACGGAATGGAAGCTGTAAGAATGGCTCCAAGTGCCAAGAATACTCAGAAACCACATTTTTATTTTGAAAACGGCAAAGTAAGGGCGGAGGTTACAGATGAATATATTCAGGATATGGTAGACCTCGGAATCGCCAAGTTTAATTTTGAAGCAGGTGCTGAAAACGGCGGACATTTTGAATTTGGCAATGGTGGAGAGTATATACTAAAATGATACTCCAAACAGGTCAGCGCACCGATATCCCCGCATTCTACAGTGAGTGGTTTGTAAACAGGGTGAAAGAGGGCTATGTGCTTGTAAGAAACCCTTACAATCCGCAGGCGGTTACCAGATATAACATAAATCCTGATGTAGTAGACTTGATTGCATTTTGTACCAAAAACCCTCTGCCTATGCTTGATAAAATGGATATATTAAATCCGTTCGGGCAGTACTGGTTTGTGACCATAACCCCTTACGGCAGGGATATAGAGCCTGCAGTTCCCGATAAAATGAAGGTAATGGAAGGATTTAAGAAGCTTTCTGATAGGCTTGGAAGTAATTGTATGGGCTGGCGTTATGATCCGATTTTCATTTCGGAGGAATACAGTACAGACAGACATATATATGAATTTGAGATCATGGCAAAGGAGCTTTCGGGCTACACCGGAACCTGTGTAATAAGTTTCATAGACTTATTTGAAAAGGTGAAAAAGAATTTCCCCGAAGCTAAAGCTGTGACAAAGGCGGACCGAGAAAAGCTTGGAAGGGCTTTTACAGATATAGGAAGAAAATACGGTTTTATTATAAAGCCTTGTGCGGAAGGCGATGAATTAAGTAAATACGGAGCAGACTGCAGCGGTTGTGCCACTCTTAAAACCTTTGAAACAGCACTCGGTGCAAGGCTTGATGCCCCTAAGCTGAAACCGGGCAGGAAAGAATGTGCCTGCCTTATCACGGCAGATATAGGAGCCTATAACAGTTGTGGACATGGGTGTAAATATTGCTACGCAAATTTCAGTGATGATACGGTAAGAAGAAATATGGCCATGCATGACAAAAACTCACCGTTTCTGATAGGAAGGAGTTTAGAGGGGGATGTAATCCATCAGGCAGACCAAAGAAAATGGAGAGTAGAGCAGATGAGTATATTTGATTTTATAAAATAGACAGGTGATAAAAGCGAAAAAGGGCGGTCGCATTGAGAATTAGATACACAAAATACAGTGATAATTTAATGACAAATTTGCTATATCTTGTTGTATTTTTACTTAATGCGACAGCCCATTTTATTAAACCTGAAATAATTCCAAATTAGGAATAAATCATGCCAAAGTACTCCTCAGCATCCAAAGAATTTTTGCATATTCCTCAAGGAAACCATCCATTTTTGCACTTACTAGAGTATCATTTTCAGCATCAGCCTTTTCTTTAAGAAGTCTTGCACAAGCGTGAAGTGTTTCAAAGTCTGCAAGTACATCACTAAATACAGCGTGCATATCCTGAACAAAATCACCTGCAGGATCTTTAATTGTTGCCAATTCAGCAAAGCCCTTCATAGTAGAAACAGGTTTTTTGCCATCCATAAGCATAAGTTCAGCAAGCTCGTCTATCTGTCCGTTAATAAAGTTATAATACTCTTCGAGTTTAGCATGTGCCTGAAAGAAGGTCTTTCCCTGTACATACCAGTGATAGCTCTGTAGTTTGTGATAAAAATGTACTAAATTTGATAAGTAAATGTTCATTGTCTTTTCCATAATAAAACTCTCCTTTCAATTTGTGATATTTTTTACAACTAGATAGTAGCATATAACAAAAATAAAATCAAGCACAATTTAATTTTGCGGACTTAGAAATTTTACAGAATAATTTCTTTTTGTTACAATTTTAATGTAATGATACAAGTGTAAAAAGTATAAAAATTCTGTGCAAGCTTGCTTGCAAAAGAATTTATTACCTTTTGACACCCACATCATGTAATATTGAAGGTATAAAAATATGGGTTGAATAATTTACGAGGAGTAATCATACATGAAAGAAATAATACTTAAAAGAATAAAGCATCTAAGTATCCAGCTAATTATTTTTGGAATAACATATCTTATATCGATAAGGCTTAAAGATATCTACTTCTTTGGTTGGCTGACACATAATAAGTTTGCCTATATCTGGGTTGCTATAATTTTATTTACAATGTTTGGCGGGACTTTGTATTCCTATGCTATCACAATCGGTAATGTAATCGGTATATTGATAGGACAGTTTTTGGGGGAGTATCTGTTAAATGCAGCTAAAGCAAAGATAACGCCTGAAATGGATGCTGCTGAGAGAGGATATCTTAGCAATAGTTATTATCATGTATTTATTTGGCTTAGTTTTATTATCGTGGTAGTCTTGCTTGTTTTTATAAATAAGCTGATAAGTAAGAGAATAGGCAGATTAAAAGAATAAATAAAAGTGGGTGCTGTTTTTGGCACCCACTTTCTGTATCATCTAGTCATATCTATCAGTTTCTTTACAAAATCTCCCTCAGGATTATTCCTTACCTCATCGGTTGTTCCGTACTGCTGTATCTTGCCTTCATCCATTACCAAAATATGAGTTCCAAGCTTAAAAGCTTCCTGAATATCATGCGTAATGAAAACTATGGTACAATTTGTAGCCTTATGGATTTCTTTTAAATCCTTTTGCAACTGATATCTTGTGATAGAGTCAACTGCACCGAAAGGCTCGTCCATCAGCAAAATAAGCGGTGAATTGGCATAAGCCCTTGCAAGACCTACTCTTTGCTGCTGTCCGCCTGAGAGTTCGTCAGGGTATTTTCCTTTTACATCAGCAGAAAGCCCCACAAGTTTGAGCATCTTATCGACAATGCCCTCTATAGCCTTATCGTCAGCACCTTCAAGCTTTGGCACATAGCCTATATTTTCGGCAACAGTCATATGCGGAAATAATCCGTTTCCCTGTATGGCATAGCCTATTTTTCTTCTGAGGGAAATAATATCCTCGTCCTTTATATTCTTGCCTGATATAAGAAGCTCACCTTCATCAGGGGTTAATAAGCCGTTAATCATTTTCATCATAGTGGTCTTTCCTGAGCCCGAAGTTCCTACAACACATAGGAAATCACCTTCATTTATCTCAAGATTAAAGTCATGAAGGATAGGAGTGCCGGAATAGGATTTGCATATATTTTTATATTCAATTAACTTAGTCATTTTTTACCTCCGTAAAGCCCTTTTCTTCTAAGAAGCTGATTGCAACATCCTTCGGATTTTCTTTTCCTGTCTCAACCCTGTTGTTTAGCTTTGCCATAGTACCTTCATCTATAAGATTGTTCAGCTTGTCAAGTACAGTATTTAGTTCAGGATGCTTATTAAGTACTTCCTCTCTTACAACCATACCTGCCATATATTTAGGATAGAAGTTAAGGTCATCTTCAAGTACGACTATCCTTTTGTCATTGAGCTGCCCGTCGGTTGTAAATACAGTCATTACATCTAACTTTTTATCAAATAAAGCCTGATACTTAAGTCCGTTATCCATATCTGAATTTTTCTTGAAATTTAGATTATAGACCTTTGACAGAGCATTAAAGCCATCTTCTCTTTCAAAAAAGTCATATTCTGCACCAAAGGTAAAGTCTTTAGCATATTTTACTAAATCACTAAAGGTTTTAATTTTATATTTTTCGGCTAAATCTCTTCTTATACCCAAGCTATAGGTGTTGTTAAAACCGAACATTCCTTTCCATGTGAGCTTATATTCGTCCTGATAAGCTTTATTTAATGTATCAAAATCATCATCGGTGTACGGCTCGTTTCTTTTTAAAACTATCTGCCAGGAAGTACCTGTATATTCGGGATACATATCGAAATCGCCTTTTACTATGGCAGGATGTATATTTGAAGTTCCCCCGCCTACTCCATGAGTTATGTTTACGTTTAGATTTGTGTCACTTTTTATTAGTGCTGCGGTAATCTCTGCCAAGATATAGCCCTCAGAGGTAGGCTTTGAAGCAATATTGACAGTATCAGTTTTGTGACTTTCACGTATTCCTATTACAGAAAAAAATACAACTACAATCAAAACTCCGGCTATAACAGTTTTAGCTCGAAACTTTTTTAATTTGTGGGTAGTAATCAACTTGCCGAATATTCCCAAAATACCGTCTGTTGTTAAGGCAAGCAGGGCAATTAACAGGCTTCCGATAAAAATAAGTACACTATTATTGGTGGTAATACCTCGGTAAATGGCTACTCCGAGTCCGCCCGCACCTACAAAGGATGCTATACCGGCTAGAGCTATAGTCATGGTAACCATGTTTCTTATGGAAACAAAAATTACAGGAAATGCCAAGGGGAGCTTAATTTTATATAGCACTTGAAATTCTTTACTGCCCATGGCTCTGCCGGCTTCGATGATTTTAGGATCAATGGTTGTTATTCCTACATAAGTACTTCTTACTATAGGAAGCAGGGCGTAGATGATAAGGGCAATTATTGCTGTAGTATTGCCAATTCCCGTAAAAGATATTAAAAATCCGAGCAGGGCTATGGAAGGGATGGTATAAACCACATTTACTATAGAGATAACATAGTTTGCAAGTTTAGGTTTCGTGCTTATCCATATACCTACAGATAGACCTATTATTATAGCAATTATAGCAGAAACAAAGGTAATTCCTATGTGCTCAAACAGTAGTTTCAGGTAGAATGCAGAGTTGTCTGTAAATTCCGTTACAAGATTATTTACCATTTTCTTCTTCCTCCAAGTTAGCAATTATTCTTCTTAGATAGTTTTCAAATATTTCTATTTCATAAGGATTAAAGCCGGTATAGAAAATCTCACTCATTTTTTCGGCTGCAACCTGTGATTTATCCTCTAAAGCTTTTCCTTTTGGAGTTAAAAAAATATATTTTTTTCTCTTGTCTTTATCGCAGGGTATCCGGAAAATAAGCCCGGAAGCTTCCATTTTATCAAGCATATTTGTAAGAGTATTGATTGCAAGCCCGGTTTCTGAGGCTATATCTTTGCTGCTGATACCTTCTTTTTTCCAAAGCTGATAGAGGATTTTCCCCTGTTCTCCATTGAACTCATTTAATCCTGACTCCGAAAAAAGTTTATTTAACCGCCTTCCGCTTAAATATTTGATACGCCCTATTAAATATCCGCCTTCTGTTTTCATATATCCTCCAAATAGTTCTATATAGAAATTTATTTTTTTGGAATGATACTATATAGAAGTAATTTTGTCAAGAGGTTCCAAGAATTTTATATCCACAAAGAATAAAAACTCCTGATTATTTAATTGAAGATGAAAAATACGATTGACTTATTTGCATTATATGTTATAATTCAAATAAGATAAATAATTCATAAATAATTTTACTTTGGAAAGGAGGAAGATATGCGTTTAATCTTTGATTTTGAAAGTAAAACCCCTATTTACCAGCAACTGCGTGACCAGATTGTTGTTGGAATAGCGGAGGGGAAGCTTAGTCCGGGGGAAAGGCTCCCGACTATTAGAGCACTTGCAGATGAAAGCGGTATCAATATGATGACTGTGAGCAAGGCATATCAGATGTTAAATAATGAAGGTTATATAGTAACAGACAGGAGGAAGGGAACTCTAATCAGTAATAAGGCTAAAGAGAGTCCTGTTAAAGAAGAAACATTGAAGGAATTAAGAGTAATCATTTCAGAACTCCAGCTTTCAGAGCTGTCCTTAGATGAAGTGCTTACCCTTTGCAAGGAATACTATAAGGAGGGATTGTAATGTTTTATAAAATACTTATGTGGGCGAGTATATGTTGGATTGCTCCTCTTATGGGATATTTACTTATAAATAATGCAAAGTTTAAGAAAAATATAGCAGTCGGTGTAACATTTATGGAGGAAGGAAAGCGTGATGCAGATGTAATCTCAAGGCTTAATAAATATAAAAAGCAGGTAAAAATCCTGACTTTACTCTTCTTGCTCGCAATTATTCCGGGAATTTTTATATCAAAACTTTGGATATTGCTTACCTACTGGCTTGTGTGGACAGACCTTGTTATTTTTCTATATGCAATACCTTTTTATCTTTGTAACAGAGACTTAAAAAAGATTAAAAGAGAAAAAGGCTGGGTATATAATGCAACAGGTAGCATATCTGTTGATACTGCAACCATTCCCCAGTTTAAACAGCTTTCTCCGTTTCTTTTTATAATTCCATGTATTTTAAGTTTACTGCCTTTGATTTGGGATAAAACCTTTTATATGCTGTATATTGTTTCGGGATTAACTATAATTATATTTTGGTTTATGTATCGCTATCTTTATAGAAACCGCTCAGAAACGGTAAATGAAGAAAAAGATCTGACGAGAGTACTGACTCAGATCAGGCATTATAACTGGTCTAAAATCTGGTTTATTGCATCCTGGATGACAGCAGTATTAAGCTATTCAGGACTACTTTTTATAAATAATCAGGTTCTTGCATTGGTTCTTGTGCTGGGACTTTCTACGGCAATTTGCATAGAAGCTGTGGCAATTGAAATAAAGATTAGGAAGATGCAGGAGAAGCTTACAAAAGGAAGCGGAATCGGGGCAATTGTAGATGAGGATGATAAATGGATTGGAGGAATGATATATTACAATCCTAATGACAGCAAGCTTATTGTAAATGAGAGGGTAGGAATGAATACTACAATGAATCTTGCCCGCACATCAGGCAAGGTAATAATGGGATTTATACTGATTTTTACTTTGGCTCTGCCGTTTATAGGTCCCGCACTTCATATTTATTATGAACAACCTATCAAAATACAGGTAAGCAAAGAGGAAATAACTGCAAGTCAGGGAATTACAGAATATAATATTAAGTTCTCAGAAATTGAAAATATTGAACTGATAAATGAGCTTCCAAACGATTTGGTAAGAGTATACGGTACAGCCTTTGAGGATATTTTAAAAGGTAACTTTAGGAGCGGAAAAGAGAATATGATACTGCTCGTAAGACCGGATAACAAGCCTTTTATAAAGATAACTGAGAAGGGTGGAAAAGTATTTTTGCTTGGTTTTGAAGGTGATGTCGAAAGGAAATTTAAGGAGATGAAGGGAAAACTACAATAACCCCTATAGACTATATATTCTATCTATGTTATATTAGATTGTGCAAAATTAAATTTAACGGAGAATGAATATATGAAAAAACTGTCAAAAAAGGAAAGAGAGAGGATAGATGAGATAATCCGCCGTCTTATAGAGAGGTATGGTGGGGAGAGCCGTACTTATCTGGAACATAATAATGCCTGGCAACTGCTTTTTGCCACCATACTCAGTGCCCAATGTACGGATGCAAGAGTAAATATAGTAACAAAGGATTTATTTAGGAAATACAAAACTCTGGAAGATTTTGCCGGTGCAGACCTTAAAGAAATGGAGAAGGATATATATTCTACAGGGTTTTATCATAATAAAGCAAAGAACATTATTGCCTGTGCAAGGATGCTGCTCAGTGAGTATGGCGGAGAGGTGCCGAAAGAACTTGAGAAACTTATAGTATTGCCGGGTGTCGGCAGGAAGACAGCCAACGTAGTGCGGGGTAATATTTTTGATATACCGAGTATAGTAGTAGACACCCATGTAAAGAGGATATCAAAGAAACTGGGCATTACCACTACAGAAGATCCGGTAAAGGCGGAGTTTGAGCTGATGGAAGTGCTGCCTGAGAGTGTCTGGATAATCTGGAACCTGGATGTTATAGCACTTGGAAGGGAAATTTGTGTTGCCGGAACACCGAAATGTGACAGGTGCTTCCTTGCTGATGTCTGTCCTTCCTGTAAGGGATAATCGGACTTTTATTAATTTTATCACATAAAAAATATCAAAAACATATATAAAATTCAGCAAAAAATCCTATTGTATGTAGGCTGTTGTTGTTATAGAATAATTAGACAGATGTGATTTGGTTTATGATGTTTTCCCTGCGAAGCTCATCGAAACAGTCACAGGACTTAACCAGATCACTTATGCCAAGCTCGTTGCCGGTTTGATGATATATTTTTGCAAGGGTGATAAATACATCTTCTATATCGGATTTGCAGGCAACAGCATAAGAAAGAACCTTTTCAGCGGCGGTAAGTTCTCCGGCAGCAAATAGAAGCTTGCCCCATTTGGCAAGGGTTCTTGAGAGTTTTGAAAAATTTTCATCATATTGTATCAGGATTTGAAGATTTGCAACCCCATACTGCATTTTAATATCGGTGTTGCTTAAACCGTTAAGGTTAAGAATCTTTTTTTGGCTTAAAGCTATTACATTTTTTTCGCAGGTCAGGATTTCGCTCTTTATCTCGGCATCTATGTCGGAGGACAGCTTATATGAAGACTTCACCTCATCATAGCTGTCCGAAAAGGGAAGAGAGGCAAGAGGAACAGAGACATAGTCAAGGTTTGCAATATCTGCTCTTCTTGCAAAGTTTGCCTGTCGTTCTCTTTCTATGAAACTTGTTTTATTATCAGACTCAATTTGGGAATTTTTTTTGATTTCATATCTTATCCACATTGCAAAGAGAATTACAAATAAAAGGAAAATTGGCATACTGACCTCCGATTGTGAAAATAATAATTATTGGCAAATTTTGTTCTGATTTTCATATTTTTGACACTTAATTATTATATCATAATAAACTAAAGCGGTCAAAATACTTATAAAAAGTATAAAAATAGGATTGGGAGATGACTTATGAACTTTAATAATAGGAAAAACCAGAAACTGGTCTCAAAAATTATTATAATTATAGTAGTATTATCAATGCTTATTCCAATGGTTGCAAGTATGCTGGGGAGATAATTGAGAGGTGGTATTAAATGCGTAAAAAGAAGTTAATAATTGCGGTATATTCGGTATTGGTAGTTTTAATAGTGGCTACTGCCGGGCTTGCTGTCACAGTTTCGGCGCTTAGTTCAAAGCAGGAAGGAGTAATTTGCGAGGGTATAAGCGTAAACGGAATTGAGATGGGGGGCAAGACAGAAGAAGAGGCCGAGAAGCTTTTATCTGATTATACAAATCGGGTAAAAAGCAAAGAACTTGTAGTTTCTGTCACTGAAAACGGTGAGGAGCAAGGCTCTGAATCTATCTCTTTTAAGGATCTGGGAGTTAAGGTAAAAAGCAATAATATTGTGGATGAAATTGTACAGATAGGCGAAAAGGGCAATATAATTGACAGATATAAGGCAATAAAGTCTGCGAAAGAGAATAAACCTGAGTATAATATTGAATTTAAGTATGATTCTAAGAAGGTAGATCAATTCATAAAGAGTATTGCTGAAAAATATGATGTAGTTCCCGAAAATGCAACTCTCAGAAGGGAAGCAGGTAAATTTATTGTAAGCGGAGGTAAGGAAGGAAGAAGCCTTAATCAAAAAGAAGCTTTCGCTTCCGCAAAGGCAGTTGTGGAGGGATATTTAAATGAACTTCCCGGAAAGATTGAAGATGAAACCAATGTTGAGCTTGCACTTGAGACCAAGAAGCCTAAGTATGATAAGGAGGCTCTCAGCAAGGTAACAGACCTGCTTGGAAGTTACACTACAAGATATAACCCATCCGGTGGAAGGGGACAGAATGTAGCCAACGGATGCAGACTTATAAACGGCTCTGTTGTAATGCCGGGAGAAACTCTTTCTGCCAATAATAAGATGGCACCTTATACTGTTCAGAATGGTTATGGCATGGGTACTGCCTATGTAGACGGTAAGGTAGTGCCGGATATGGGAGGAGGAATCTGTCAGGTATCTTCGACTCTCTACAATGCGGTATTATTTTCAGAATTAGGTGTGGTACAGAGATTTAATCATTCACTTACGGTAGACTATGTCGAACTTGCACGAGATGCGGCTATAGCAGGTACTTGGAAGGATTTCGTATTTAAGAATACTACAGCTTATCCTGTGTATGTGGAGGGAATAACAAACGGAGGACAGATTACCTTCAATGTGTACGGACATGAGACCAGGGATATGGCGCACAGAAAGGTGGAGCTCAGCTCTGTTGTCCTTTCCAGAGGAAACGGAAGTAAGGCACAGCTCTATAAACTTGTTTATGAGAACGGAGTACTTAAAGATAGAATACTATTAAATACAAGTACATATAAGCCTCACGAGTATGAAATTGAAGCAGCTAAAAAGAAGGCTGAAGAGGAAAAGAAGAAAAAAGAGGAAGAGAAGAAGAAAAAAGAGGAAGAAAAGAAGAAAAAAGAAGAAGAGAAAAAGAAGAAAGAGGAAGAAAAGAAGAAAAAGGCTCCGGCTGAATCAGAGGATCCGAATATAGATGATGATTTGGAAGAGGAAATAGAAGGATGATAGAAGTTCCTGATTATATTTATGAGAGAAGCGTAATAAAGCAATTATATTTAAAGGAGGAGAGTAGGCATTTGTTCCAAAAGAATGCCTACTCTGTCTCTATAAATAGGGAAGAACAGATAACAGGATATGTCGCAGAAGCATCAGAAGTTCTAAGCTTTAAGGGAGAACCTGTGCTGACGGAGAAGGCTCTTAATGAGATATTGAGAAAAATTATGTGTGCGGGCGGAAATCTTACAGAACTTAGAGCGGATATTGTCTTTGCGGGAGGATTTGAAGAAGCTGAGCTTAGGAAGTTTTCATCTTCTCTAAAAAAATTAGCGGATAAGATTGAAGTTCAGATTAAAAAAGTATCTGTTTATTTAAGGGAAAGTGCAGAACCGGGAAAAACTGTATTTATATCGGGGAAGGGTTGCCTGAAAAAAACTTCTGATGCACCCTGGCAGAGGCAAAGAATATTTGAAGGACAGAGAATTATTCTTACCGGAAGTGTAGGGAAATCGGGAATGATAGAATTATTTGATAAAAATAAGCAGGACCTTAAGCAGATCTACCCTGACATCTATATAGAAAAAATGTCTAATAAGTCTGCTGACAGGCTGCCGTATGCAGAGACAGAGACTGCCCCGTTTTATAAGGTCAGTGCTATGCTTCCTCTGGGACCGGGAGGTCTTACGGCGGGGCTGTGGAATCTCGGAGAGAGAGAAGAAGCAGGACTTGTCATATACGCCGACAGGATTAATTATGAACAGGAAACCATAGAAATCTCCAATCATTTTAACCTGAATCCCCTTGAGTTAAACTCTGAAGGAGCCTATCTGCTTGCTACAGACAGGGGTGAGGAGCTGACACTTGCTCTCAGAAGTGCGGGAATAGATGCTGTTTGTATAGGGGAAGTGACAAAGAACAAAAAAAGGGTTGTGATGTTTGAGGATGAGGAAAGATATATAGAATCCCCCGGATATAAGTTCTGATTTTCCGTTAACAAAAGACTCTCCCGGCCTGAATATTTGGCAAAAGAATTTGAATTAATTTGGACTATTTTGCACTTGTTGAAAAGCTGATAATATAGTATTATAGTAATATATTTGCTATAAAGAGGAAATTGCTATGGAAAATAAAAAGTTAAGACTTGAAATACTGAGAGCCATTGAAAAAAACAGTAAGTTGTCCGCAGAGGATTTGGGGGCTATGTTAGGTGTTTCTCCGGAGCAGATAACTGCTGAAATTAAGACATTAGAAGCTGAGAGAATAATCTGTGGTTATCCGACCTTTGTAGACTGGGATAAGATAGATGATACCGAGACAGTGACCGCACTTATAGAGGTAAAGGTTGCGCCTAAGAGAGATGAGGGCTTTGACTTTATGGCAAAGCGCATTTACAGGTTTGAGGAAGTGTCCTATGTCTATCTTATGTCTGCGGACTATGACCTTATGGTTATAGTCGAGGGTAAAAGCATGAGAGAGGTTGCAAAATTTGTACATAGCAAGCTTTCTCCTCTTGAATCGGTTATAAGTACTGAGACACATTTTGTACTAAAGAAGTATAAAGAGCATGGAATGAGTTATGTTGAAGAAGAAAAAGATGAAAGGGAGTTAATTACACCTTGAGGGAAATATTAAATAATGCAGTACAGGAGATAAAGCCGTCCGGTATAAGAAAGTTCTTTGATATAGTGAGTGAAATGAAGGATGCAATTTCTCTTGGTGTGGGCGAACCTGATTTTCAGACACCCTGGCATATAAGAGAAGAGGGTATATATTCGCTTGAGCGCGGTAAGACACATTATACCTCAAATACCGGACTTAAAGAGCTTAAGGAAAATGTTTCGGAATATGTAAAAAGGAAATATAATCTGGATTATGATGCAGGCGGTGAAGTTATAATTACTGTCGGAGGCAGTGAGGCGATAGATATAGCACTCAGAGCAATGCTTGATGAAGGGGATGAGGTACTGATTCCTGAGCCTTGTTATGTATCTTATGTTCCCTGTACCCATCTTGCGGGAGGAAAGCCTGTATCCATACCGCTTAAGGCAGAAAATGAGTTTAAGTTAACAAGAGCTGAACTTGAAGAATATTATACGGATAAGACCAAGATTTTAATAATGCCATTTCCGAACAATCCGACAGGTGCAATTATGACAGAGGAAGAGCTTGCGCCAATAGTGGATTTTGTTACAGAAAAGGATATTTTTGTAATTACTGATGAGATATATGCCGAACTTACCTACAAAGGAAAGCATGTTTCCATAGCGGCTTTTCCGGGAATGAAGGAAAGAACTGTTTATATCAATGGTTTTTCAAAGGCATTTGCAATGACAGGCTGGCGTATGGGCTATGCAGCAGGCCCTAAGAGAGTTATAAGTCAAATGTTAAAGATTCATCAGTTTGCGATAATGTGTGCTCCTACTACAAGTCAGTATGCGGCTATAGAAGCACTTAAAAACGGAGATACTGATGTTGAAAATATGCGTGAGGCTTATAATCAACGCAGAAGGTTTCTGATATCAGAGCTTAAGAGAATAGGAATAGACTGCTTCGAACCGTTTGGAGCCTTTTATATCTTTCCTTGTATTAAAAAATTTGGTATGACAAGTGAGGAATTTGCAACGAAGCTGCTTGAAGAAGAAAAGCTTGCAGTTGTACCGGGCACAGCTTTTGGAGAGTGCGGAGAGGGCTTTATCAGGATTTCCTATGCATATTCCATTGATAATTTAAGAATTGCGATGTCAAGGATAGAAAATTTTGCAAAAAGACATTTAAGATAATGATACAAGTATAATCTCAGTAATTATGTATCAGGCGAAATAATATTATCGGAGGTAGTAAAATGGCAGGACTCAGTGTTGAATACATCAATCCCTTCCTTGCAGCAGCGACAACTATACTTAAGCAGACTTGTATGATTGATACTGTCATTGGCAGACCGGGGCTTAAAGATATGAACTTTTCACCTGATTCGGTGATAATAATGATAGGAATTACAGGTGACGTCAGAGGACAGGTAATTATAGAATTTACCAATGATGTGGCCTGTGACATAGCGGGGAAAATGATGATGCAGGGACCGCTTCCGGAGCTGAATGAGATTGGACATAGTGCAATTTGTGAGCTTGGAAATATGGTGCTTGGCAATACTGCTACATTGTTTTCAAGCCAGGGCATAGGAATAGATATTACACCGCCAACGGTAGGAAAGGGAGGAATGAGCTTTAATACTTCATTTACTAAGAATTTATGCATTCCGCTTTCATATGAAGATGGAAAATGTATTAATTTTAATATAGCTATAACCGGTGAGTAATTATGAATATAATTTTGCATGAGCCGGAGATACCGGCCAACACCGGCAACATAGGCAGAACCTGTGTTGCTACGGGGACAGCACTTCATCTGATTAGGCCGCTCGGTTTTGACATATCCGATAAGGCTGTAAGAAGGGCGGGAATGGACTATTGGAAGGATCTTGAACTTTATGTATATGAAGATTTCAATGATTTTGTAAGTAAAAACCCGAATGCAAGAATATATATGGCTACCACAAAGGCGAAAAAAGCATATACGGAAGTTATATATGAAGAAAATGATTTCATTATGTTTGGTAAAGAAAGTGCGGGGATTCCTGAGGAAATCCTGATAAAATACGAGGATACTTCGGTTAGGATACCAATGATAGGTGAGATAAGATCGCTTAACTTATCAAATTCGGTTGCAATTATGCTCTATGAGGCACTAAGACAGCAGGACTTTGAAGGAATGAAGTTAAAAGGGGATTTACATCGTCTCAAATGGAGCAATTAAATCGGTTGTTAGGCGAATAGCCTTTCAATATAAAGTAATTGTAGTTTTGCCAGAAGGAGGGTGTATGATTGTAAACAAAGATGCAAAGAAAGAAGCAGCTATGGGGATTGAACTTGAGACTTATTTTGAATTTAACGGTATACAGATTAATTCAGACGAAATGATTCAAAAGACCAAAGAGGCCTACCTTGCAGAAGGGAACAGCCTTGATGATGTTAAGTCCGTTAAGGTTTATATTAATGCAAATGAGCGCAGGGCTTATTATGTAATCAATGGACAGGCAGAAAGTAAGTTTATCGAGTTCTAGACAGATTATGTAAACAGGAAAGGGCTGCCTATTGGCAGCTCTTTTTTTGAGGGATGCAAAGCTTGCGGCAGGGAAGTTTGCCTTACGGCACCGCTCGCGCACGAAGTATGTGCAAGTACACACATTTTTACTATGTAGAGAAAGCAAGAGATGGATGGCAGTATAGAAAAAAGGAAAAATATATGAATAAAAAAGTATTACATACATTGGAATTTGACAAAATAACGGAAAGACTGTGTGAGTTTGCCTCGTCAAGTAAGGCTAAAGAAAAAATATCCGGGCTTATTCCGATGGCGGATATTGATGAGATAAATAAGGCACAGAAGGAAACAGCGGATGCACTTGCAAGAGTATATCAGTCAGGGCATATTTCATTTTCGGGACTTAGTGAAATAGGAGATTCTTTAGTAAGGCTTGAAGTGGGCTCTACCCTTGGCATGGGAGAGCTTATAAATATAAGCAAAACTCTTGATGTAGCACTTCGTGTGAAAAACTTTGGTGCCAAAAGGGACAGTTCGTTAGAACCGGACAGCCTTTCTGAAAGGCTGGAGCTGCTGGCTCCGCTGTCACCTTATAATAACGAAATTAAGCGTTGTATCATTTCTGAGGAGGAAATGGCTGATGATGCGAGCCCGGGACTTAAAAATGTAAGAAGGAAGATAGAGTTTACCAATGCAAAAATCAGGGAACAGCTTGACAGTCTTGTAAATTCGGCTTCCGAAAAGGGGCTGTTGCAGAATAACAAGGTAACTATGAGAAACGGCAGATATTGTCTGCCTGTTAAAAATGAGCACAGAAGCAAGGTAAACGGGCTTATTCACGACCAGTCATCCACAGGTTCGACTGTGTTTGTAGAGCCTGCTGTAGTAGTTAAATACAATAACGAGCTTAGCGAACTGGTTATCGAGGAAGCTAAAGAAATAGAAAAGGTATTGGCGGCACTTTCAAATGAGGCAGCAGGCCATTTGGAGGAGCTCAGATATGATGTAGGTGTGCTTCCAGAACTTGATTTTATCTTTGCAAAGGCGGAGCTTGCAAAGGAGATGAGTGCAACAGAGCCTGTATTTAACCTCGACAGAAGAATAAATATCAAGAAGGGCAGACATCCGCTGATAGATAAGAAAAAGGTTGTACCTATAGATATTAATCTGGGCAAAGACTTTGAGCTTTTGGTGATAACAGGACCTAATACAGGCGGTAAGACAGTTTCGCTTAAAACCGTAGGACTTATTACTCTGATGGGACAGGCAGGGCTTCATATACCGGCTTTTGATAGGTCCGAACTTGGAATTTTTAGAGAAATCTATGCGGATATAGGAGATGAGCAGAGTATAGAGCAGAGTCTTTCTACATTTTCCTCTCATATGGTAAATATAGTAAATATATTAAAAGAGGCTGACAGAGAAAGTCTTGTGCTTTTTGACGAGCTTGGAGCAGGAACTGACCCTACAGAGGGTGCGGCCCTTGCTATGGCAATTCTTGCAAATCTGCAAAACAGGGATGCAAGGGTAATGGCAACCACTCATTACAGTGAGCTGAAAGTTTATGCACTTACAACGCCCGGAGTGGTGAATGCAAGCCTGGAGTTCAGTCTTGAGACACTTATGCCTACCTACCGTATCCTCATAGGAATACCGGGTAAGAGTAATGCCTTTGCCATATCAAAGAAGCTGGGGCTTTCGGATGAGATAATAGAGGATGCCACCAACAGGATAGATACCAATGACAAGCGTTTTGAAGATGTAATAGCGGAGCTTAACCGCAGCCGTCAGTTCATAGAAGAAGAGGAAGAGCGGATAAAGAAAAGAAGGGCTGAGATAGAAAAAGAAAAACAGGCTCTTGAAACAGATGTAGAAAAGCTTGCGGAGAAAAGAGAAAGCCTGCTTGCAGATGCCAAGAGTGAGGCTTCTAAGATACTTTCAGAAGCTAAGGAAATGGCTGATGCTTCCATTAAAAAATACAATAAATGGGGGCTTGGCGGTGCTACAGCCAGAGAGATGGAAGAAGAGAGAAGCAAGCTTCGTGAGAAGATAGATGCCGTAACCAAGAGTAGCGGAATCAAAGCCAAAGAAAGTCAGAGAAACCGTGTTGGTAACAAACCGCTTCATATAGGAGATATGGTGCTTGTACTTACTATGGGTATTAAGGGTACTGTAAGCACCCTTCCTGATTCAAAGGGTAATCTTACAGTTACAATGGGCATAATGAAGTCAAATGTAAATGTAAAAGACCTTGCCTTTGTTGAGGAGGATAATTCTGTAAAAATAGTTAAAGACAAGTCTTCATCAGGCAGGGGCAGCATAGGGATGAGTAAAAGTCTGAATGTGCGTGTCGAGAAAAACATTGTGGGACTTCGTTATGATGATGCAAGGGCGGAACTTGCTAAGTACATAGATGATGCCTACCTTGCCCACCTTCCACAGGTCAGAATAATACATGGACGCGGTACCGGAGCACTCAGAGGCATGGTACATGATTATCTTAAAAAATGTAAATATGTCAAGAGCTTCAGGGAAGGCGAGTACAATGAAGGCGGGACCGGAGCTACTGTGGTTACATTTAAGTAGTCACGGTAAAAACAGAGCCTAACCTTGATATGGCTTCTTTCTGAGTATCCTCGTCAAGGTCAGAAAAATTTAATATGAGGGTGTGCTCGTATTTTGCTTCAAGTTTAGTACAGAAATCTGATAAGAAATTTACCTGCACACCTTTTTTGGCTGTTTTTTCTCTGACCTCATCATCAGAAAGTTCTGTCCGCAATTTTACAAGTATATGTGTACCGTTCTGGGTTTCGGAAAGTGAGATAATCGGAATATCTTTATTCGTAAGCAATATTTCTCTGAGTGTCTCACCTTCCTGCCTGTAGAGTTTCTTAATTCTTCGTATATGTCTTTCAAAATATCCTTTTTTTATAAAAAGAGCAAGTGCAAGCTGCTCCAAAGTAGAGGCTGAGTTTGTAAAAAAATAAGTACTTTCTATATATTTTCTCATAAGCTTTTCAGGAAGCACCATGTAGCTGATTCTTATTGCAGGAGACAGGGTTTTGCTAAAGGTATTCATATATATAACTTTTTCACATACATCAAGACTTTTAAGAGCCGGCATAGGTTTTGAACCATAGCGGAATTCACAGTCAAAATCATCTTCAATTATATATCTGTTAGCTGCCCCACATCCCCAGGCTAAGAGCTCCTGCCTGCGTTTCAAAGGCATAAATGTTCCCAAAGGATAATGGTGTTCGGGGGATACATGTACGATATTGGGATTGACTGTTTCTAAATCTCTCATATTTATGCCTTCATCATCCATATCTATACTTTTCCAATTAAGAGAGAAAGAGTTATAAAGTTTCGGAATCTTCTTATATCCCGGGTTTTCAACGGCATAGGTTGATGAGGACGGTAAAACATTAATCAGGCGGTTGTAGAGAAATTCAATGCCTGCGCCTATTACAATAAGTTCCGGTGAGACGGTAATTCCGCGATTTCTATAAAGATAATCAGCTATTTCGGACTTAAGTTCTTCATTTCCGAATGGGTGTCCGCGCATAATAAGCTCTGTCTCATAAGTTGAAAGTACTTCTCTTACCACCTTTTTCCAGGTAAAATGAGGGAAGTTTTTAAACAGAATATTGTTTGAACCAAAGTCAGCAAACCAGTTGTCTTCAACATATAAAGGATTTTCATAGAGATTTTTCTTTTTCACTTTGGGAAGGGCGGAGATATCAGAGACGAAATATCCCTTTTTTTCAAAGCTTTTAATATAGCCTTCCATAAGGAGCTGATTATATGCATTGACTACGGTGGTAACGCTGATACCGTTATCAGAGGCCATATTTCTCTTTGATGGAAGCCTGTCTCCGGATACTAACTTTCCGGTTAATATATCATTTCTAATATATTCATACAGCAGTTCATACACAGGTTTATCGTTTTGCCCCACAAGTTTATATCTATACATGGTTTTGCCTTTCTATAAAACTGGTATCTTTAAATATTATAATTTTGGATATTTTAAAATATTCAGAGTCCAGTATAATACAAATTAAATAAAAGTTAAATACTTAATTTACAGAAAGGTAAACGGTGAAGGTCATGAATGTTAAACTCAAAGAAAAGTATGGGCTTTATATCAACGGACAGTGGAGAGATGCTTCGGATGGGGCAACTTTTGCTACAAAGAATCCGGCTACGGGAGAGCATCTTGCGTACTGCGCAGAGGCTACCAAAGAAGATGTAGATGATGCAGTTAATGCGGCATGGACGGCATTTCCGGCTTGGAGAGAGGTATCTCCTCAGGAAAGAGCGGCTATATTATATAAAATAGCAGACATTATTGAGGCTAATTCAGCACTGCTTGCGGAAGTTGAAACTCTTGACAACGGAAAACCTATAAGAGAGACTACATACATAGATGTGCCTTGGGCAGTAGAGCATTTCCGCTACTTTGCGGGAGCTGTACTTACTCATAGTGATTCGGCAAGGGTTTTAAATACACCGAATTTTCCGGGCGAGACATTGAGCCTCGTACTTCGCGAGCCCATAGGTGTAGTAGGACAGATAGTTCCTTGGAATTTCCCATTCCTTATGGCTGCATGGAAACTTGCACCGGTACTGGCTGCAGGTGATTGTACAGTGCTTAAAACTTCATCTGAAACTCCTCTCAGCGTTAATGTGCTTATGGAGCTTATCGGAGATGTAGTTCCTGCAGGAGTAATAAATGTTATTACAGGTAAGGGTTCTAAGTCCGGTCAGTATATCCTCGACCATCCGGGCTTCAGAAAACTTGCATTTACAGGTTCTACAGAGGTAGGGCTTAATGTAGCGAAGGCGGCAGCAGAGAAACTCATCCCTGCAACGCTTGAACTTGGCGGTAAGTCCGCAAATATATTCTTTGATGACTGTGACCTGGAACAGGCAATAGACGGTCTTCAGGTCGGTATTCTGTTTAATCAGGGTCAGGTTTGCTGTGCAGGTTCGAGAGTGTTTGTACAGGAAGGTATTTATGATAAATTTGTAGAAGCCGCAAAGAAGGCTTTTGGAGCTGTAGAACAGGGAGATACCCTGAGTCTGAATACTCAGATAGGTGCTTCTATAAATGAAAACCAGGTTAAAAAGGTAAGTTCATATATTGACATTGCTAAGTCGGAAGGTGCTACAATTGCAATCGGAGGTGAAAGGAATACCGAAGGTGCTTGTGCAAACGGATGCTTCTTTAAGCCTACACTTATCACCGATGTAACCAATGATATGAGGGTGGCCAGGGAAGAAATATTCGGACCTGTAGCTGTAATTATCAAGTTCAAAGATGCAGAAGATGTAATTAAGATGGCAAACGATTCAGAGTATGGACTCGGAGGCGGAATCTTTACCAAGGACATAACTAAGGCAATTAATGTGGCAAGACGAGTAGAGACAGGCCGTATGTGGGTAAATACCTACAATCAGATACCTGCAGGTGCTCCGTTCGGAGGCTACAAGAAATCAGGAATAGGACGAGAGACAGATTTAAGTATTTTAGATGCTTATACACAGCAGAAGAACATTTTTATTAATTTAAGTGATGCTCCGTCTGGATTTTATCCACAGAAATAAACCTAAATCTCTCCAAAAACTCCGCTACAGTTTGAAGCTGTAGCGGAGTTTTACTGCTATCAGAGTTTTTACCTCCTTATAAACACAACCCTTTTTATAGGATTACCCTTAGCAGAAAATCTTTCCTCGTACTCTGTCATTATATTGCCCTCATTCCATTCGCTGTTATGAAGGTCATAGGAAACTTCCGTGGCCTTAAAATTTGTGGCTTCAACCTCTTCCAAAGAGAAGTCAAAGAGGTTTGAGTTATCTGTCTTAAATTGAATTTTACCCTCAGGGTTAAGCAGTTTTTCATATCTTACAAAAAACTGTCTTGAAGTCAGTCTTCTCTTCGCATGTCTGTCCTTTGGCCAGGGATCCGAAAAGTTGAGATAAATTCCGTCTACCTCATTTTCACCAAAAACTTCATTTATATTTTCTGCATCCATGCGGATAAATTTGAGATTGGGAAGCACCAGCTCTGTCTGCTTCTCAATAGCTCTTACAAGTACACTTGAATATTTTTCAATTCCTATATAATTTATTTCGGGATGAAGTTTTGCAAGTGTGGTTATAAACTGCCCCTTTCCCATGCCTATTTCTATAAAAAGTGGCTGTTTAACAGGGAAAAATGAGGAAATCTCACCTTTATGCTTTTCAGCCTCCTGTATAACAAACTCACTGTTAGCTATATCTTCTCTGGAACCGGGTACATTTCTTAATCTCATACAGACCTCACATAAACTTATTTTATTTGCTTATTGCTAAAGAGTTTTTACAACAAATATGCGGGAAAGTCAAGGAAGAAAAATTTCTTATTTTATTAGCCCTTGAAATAGCTTTATATCTATGGTTAAATGTAAGGGAATGTTCTGTACGATAATTTGGGAGAAGATTATGAAAAAATTATATATAAAAAGAAGTTTTGCATTTTTTTTGATGATAATGGTTTTATTTTCAGTTCTTAAAATAAATACAGTTTTTGCGGCCGATTCTGCACTTTGGCCGGAATGCCCATCTATAAAAGCTAAAGAAGCTGTGGTTATGGATCTTGCAACAGGTACGATTCTGGTTTCAAAAAACGGAAACAAGAAGTGGTACCCCGCGAGTACGACTAAGATAATGACAGCTATGCTTGCTATAGAGCATGCAAAGTCGCTTGATGAAGAAGTAGAATTTACTAAAGAAGCTATTGATGCAGCAGACAGAGGAAGCTCAAGTATAGGGATTACACCGGGTGAAAAACTCACATTGAGAGAGTGTCTGTATGGGCTGATGCTTGCGTCTGCCAATGAAGTAGCCAATGCACTTGCTATACACACGGCAGGGAGTATAGATGCCTTTGCCGATATGATGAATGAAAAGGCGGCCGAGCTTGGCTGTACCAATACCCATTTCAGAAATCCGAGCGGGCTTTATGAAGATGATCACTATACCACACCGGCAGACCTTGCAAAAATCGCAAGAGCAGCTATAAAGATAGATGCTTTTAAAGAAATCGCAAGTACCAGAAAATATGTGCTACCGAAAACCAACCTGATGAAGGAGAAACGTCCGTTATCCAATACCCATCAGCTTTTTAATCCGATGCAGTGTCCTGAACACGCTTATGAATATTGCTATGCCGGCAAAACAGGTTACACCAGAGAAGCTAAATTTAATCTGGTTTCCTATGTAAAAAAAGGAGCCATGGATGTAGTCTGCGTAATAATGAATGCTGAAAGCAGAGATGTACAGTATACCAACACTAAAAAGCTTACGGACTATACATTTAAGAGATTCAGAATGTTACAGGCAGATAAGATCCCCCTTAATTTAAGTGAGAATGCCGGAGGTACTTATGCCCATATTTTGGAAAATGATCCATCGGCAGAGTTTACGGTATCCGGAACGGCGACACTTGCAGTACCCAAAAAATGTGATATAAACGGAGTTACTGCCAAGATTACAGAAAATGAACTTACCGCTGTAGAGGCGGGGGCTAACTGTATTGGAAATGTTGAATATCAATACGGGGGTGAATGCATAGGAAATGTGGAACTTATATATACAAGCTCAAAGTCTTATCCTTTTAATAAACCGCAACCTACACCTGAAACAGAGCCTGTAGAAGAGGCGGAAAAAGGGATAAATTTTGTGGCAATAGGCATGATTGCGGCTTCTGTGTTTATGATATTGGCACTGCTTTGGTATATATTTGTATACAGGAAGCCATCACAGGTGGCACGCAGGAGATATAGAAAGCATAGAAGAGGGATAAATAAAAGAAACCGGCTTAAATGGTAAGCCGGTTTTAATTTTGCCTTATAACGTTGTGTGTGAAATATGTATCATTCTTTTCGTTATGGATTCTGCTTCCTACTGTTATAATTCTTAAGCATTGTCATAGCCTGATCTTTTGAGAGAGAACGCAGGGTGGAGATGGCAAAATAATGTCTGTCATCGGGATTTTTAATAAGTCTTTTTCCCTTGATGTAACCATGCATCTTACACTCTCCGACTATATAGTAATTCTTTGAATTAGAGGTATACCAAGGCACTATCCGGTGGAGTTTTTTACCGCAGATATGGCAGCAAAAGGCTTCACTTTCAGAGGCTTTTCTCAGAGCTTCTTTAGAACTGTAAGCTCTCGTGATGCTTAGTTTGTGATCCGGATAGATTATACTTACCTCCTGATTTTTGTTGAGAGGAAATTTGTAAGTATCTACCGAAGGATACAGTCTTATATTAATATCACTTATATGCCGGAGAATTTCGGCGGTATACTCAGCATCTGAAATGGCGCTGTGAAAGGCTTTATCTTCATCTAACTCCAGATATTTAATCGCATTTTCAAGTGAAAATACTGTTTCATCATATTTTTCCATAAAAATATTAAACAAATATTGAACATTGTAGTAGTACAGTGGTCTTGAAAAACAGTTATATACTTCAAAAAAAGCCATATTTCTTTGGAGCTCAAGCAGGTCAAGAGTGCCCCAAGTTGCAAATGAATAATTTCGGTCTCCTTTGCGGCACCATTTTAAGAACTCCTTGCAGGCAGTCACAAAGTCGGTTCCCTTAGACAGGTCTTTTTCGGTAAGCGGAATAAGCTCTTTTGTATATTTGAATAATTCAGGATATACAACAGGTTTTATTATTCTGTGAAAAGAATCGATAATCTTAAAATGTTCATCAAGCTTTACTGCTCCAATTTCAATAATCTCAAAAGGAAGAGACTTCTCAGACTCTTCCTTTGAAGGATATCCTTGATTCCATTCAAGGTCAAAAACTATATATCTCATTTTATCTCCGGATTATTTTACTGCCCTGCTGAAGCAAATAGGGCGGCAATATCTTCAGGGCTCATTTTTTTATTAGGATCGTCTGAGACCGGAGTGACTGCCGGTGCAGGCTTTGAAAGTGCTTCTATGGCGGTTTTAGGTACCGGAGTACTTGGCTCGGGCTCGAGTGCAAGGCTGGCAGAAGCAAACAAAGCAGCAATGTCTTCAGGGCTCATTTTCTTGTTCGGATCGTCATTAGCGGGAGCCGGTTCTTGTACAACAGGTTCAGGCTCAGGAGAAGAAGCTGCAAAAAGAGCGGCAATTTCTTCAGGACTCATCTGTTTGTTCGGATCGTCGTTAGCCGGAGCGGAAGCAGATTCTTCGGAAACAGGTTCATCTTTTGTCATAGTGTCCACAAATTCAGGTGTGCTCCCCGCAACCTCATCAGATTCAGCAGTTGTGACTGCTTCTGTGGTTTCAGGAACAATTTCCTCGGTTTCAGGAACTGAATCTTCGACTATTGGTATATCTTCCCGAAGAGCAGGTTCGACAGTTATTTCCTCACTGTATACGGCTTCTGTGCCGGAAGAAGCAATGTCTGCTACGGTCTCACTTGGTACTGCTTTACTTACAGGTTTTGTATATTCTCCGGCAGTATTCTCAGAAACAGATACGTTATTTGCTGCCATACTATCTGAAACCTGTGTAACAGGGCTTGCGTACTGTATTCTGTTATTAGATATCTGTCTTGCTATGTCTGTAATAGTCTGAAGCTGTTCTTTTACAGCATTCATAGTCAGCTGATTGCTCTTTAATTCAAGTGCAAGAGCATCGAATTTGGAAAGTATCTGAGCTAGGTCAGCCTGTGCCATCGAATTATCTGTAATAACATCAGCTATATGGTTTATATTTTTTATATCATATTTTATAGAGGTTTTAATCGCACGAATTACTTCAGCCTGAAGACTGCTTAAATTCTCCACGTTCTCCTCCGGCATCAGTATACGTTCTTCTAAAAGATTGAGAATTCTTTTTTCAAGCACATAGGTTGCCTTTGCAAGTTTGACAGCTTCTTCCTTTTCCGCCAAAGCAGCTTCGTTTGCATTTATTTCGTTTGCTTTTTCATCCCTTTCTTTTATAAAAGATTTTACGGTATTTGTAATCTCAGTCAATAATAAATAGGAAGAACCGAGCAGTGTCGCACCTACTGTCAAAGGAAAATAAAAAACATCAGAATATTTTATTATGCAGAAAAGCTCTAAAAAAGTAAGAGTGATAAAAAGTAGTGAAAATGGAATTATTTTATTTTTTTTCATTTCATACCTCTTTTGCGGGATTTTTATATAACTATAAATTTGAAACAATTATTTTTTTATATTATAAGGCAAAAAACAGGTTATAGCAAGGTTTTTTGCTGAGAGATGGTTTAACTATTGATAAGTATGCTGAGAATGTGGTAAACTAGCTTCATGTGAAAACTTAAAATAGAAAGCATAAAGGCGGCATAAATATGATAAAATTAGAGAGAACTTCTGTACTTAACCTTGAAAACGCTATGAGGGGTGCAAGGAACCCTATGAATTCATGGGCAAGGACAGACAGTTATTATGATGAAGACAGAAATTATGTATTAGGACCGAATGATCTTGACCTTGCAAAGAGACTTGCCAAGGCGGGACCTGACCATAGAAAGTTTATCAGGCAGATATTTGTATCGGTTGATATAACTGCACCACTTTACTGGTGGAAGGAGTATGATACCTACAAGGTAGCAACTGTAGCAAATTCTACAAGCACAATGCATAAGATACACAGCAAGGCTTTTGAAGAGGAAGATTTCTCAACCGACCATATGACAGAGGAGACAAAGAAACATTTTCTTGACTTTGTAGCTTATATGGAAGAAGTCAGAAAGAAATTTGTGGAGACTAAGGATAAGGCCTGCTGGTATGACCTTATACAGATGCTTCCGTCAAGTTATAACCAGCTCAGAACCTGTACATTAAACTATGAGACCTTGTCCAATATTTATTATGCGAGAAAGGCTCATAAGCTTCAAGAATGGCATACACTTTGTGATTGGATTAAGACACTTCCTTATGCAGAGGATATAATTATCAACAGATAAAATTAAGATACAAGATAACTAAAGCTCTTTAACAATAATATTTTAGGAGGGAAACAATGAGTAATAATATTGAAAATATGTCAGTAAACGCAATCAGAGTATTGGCCGCAGATGCGGTACAGAAGGCAAATTCGGGACATCCCGGACTTCCGCTCGGAGCGGCGGCCATCGGTTATGAGCTTTGGGCTAATCACATGAACCATAACCCAAAGAATCCTTATTGGGACAACAGAGACAGATTTATTCTTTCGGGCGGACATGGCTCAACCCTTCTTTACTCATTGCTTCATCTTTTCGGATACGGACTTACTCTTGAGGATATGAAGAATTTTCGCCAGTGGGGTTCTAAGACTCCCGGACATCCTGAGTATGGTGTTACTACAGGTGTAGAAGCTTCAACCGGCCCTCTCGGAGCGGGTATGGCTATGGCAGTGGGTATGGCTATGGCTGAGACGCATCTTGCGGCTAAGTTTAACAAGGAAGGATACCCTATAGTTGACCACTATACCTATGTACTTGGCGGAGACGGCTGTATGATGGAAGGTATCAATTATGAGGCCTTTTCTCTTGCAGGCACACTTAAATTAAATAAACTCATTGTGCTTTATGATTCAAATAAAATTTCCATAGAAGGAAATACGGATATTGCCTTTACAGAGGATGTTCCGGCGAGATTTAAGGCTATGGGATTCCAGGTGCTTGAGGTTAAAGACGGTAATGACCTTGCCGAAATAGGTAAAGCAATAGAAGAAGCAAAGGCAAATAAAGAACAGCCTTCATTTATTAAGATTAATACCAAGATTGGCTTTAGTTCGCCTAAGGAGGGCTCGGCAGATGTACATGGTGCTCCTCTCGGTGCAGATAACATAATAGCTATGAAGAAAAAGCTCGGCTGGCCAAGTGAAGAGCCTTTCTTTGTGCCTGAAGAAGTATATGAGAACTATAAGGCAAAGGCAGAGAGTCTTGCGAAGAAAGAAGAAGAGTGGAAGTGTCTTTTTAAGGAATATTGTGAGAAATTCCCTGAGATGAAGGTACTTTGGGATGAATTTAAGGATGAAAATAAGGCATTAAATTTACTGGATGATGAGGACTTCTGGAGCTATGAGGATAAGGCTGATGCAACCAGAAACCTTTCAGGTAAGGTATTAAATAAGCTTTCAGCAAAACTACCTACACTTTTCGGAGGTTCTGCTGACCTTGCTCCGTCTAACAAGAGCTATGTAAACGGAGCCGGAGATTATTCAGCAGAAAATTATGCAGGAAGAAATGTACATTTTGGCGTAAGAGAGCTTGCAATGACAGGTATTGGTAACGGTCTTGTACTACATGGACTTAAAGCCTATGTATCTACCTTCTTTGTATTCAGCGATTATGTAAAGCCTATGGCAAGACTGGCTTCACTTATGGAGATACCTCTTACTTTTGTACTTACGCATGATTCTATCGGAGTAGGAGAGGACGGACCTACACATGAACCTATAGAACAGCTTGCAGAGTTTAGGGCTATGCCTAACTTCAATGTATTCCGCCCTGCTGATGCCACAGAGACTATTGCAGCCTGGTACAGTGCGGTTACATCCGAGGAAACACCTACTGCCCTTGTGCTTACAAGACAGAATCTTCCTCAGCTTGCAGGTTCTTCTAAAAAAGCGCTTAAAGGTGGCTATGTAATAGCTGATTCTTCTAAAGAGACACCGGATGCAATCCTTATTGCAAGCGGTTCAGAGGTAAGCCTTTCCATAGAGGCTAAGGAAATGCTGGCTAAAGAAGGAGTGGATGTAAGAGTGGTATCCATGCCTTGTATGGATATATTTGAGAAACAGTCTGATGAATATAAAGAAAAGGTACTTCCAAAGACTGTAAGAGCAAGAGTTGCAGTTGAGGCACTTTCAGAATTTGGCTGGGGCAAGTATGTGGGACTTGACGGTAAGACAGTCTGCCTTGACAGATTTGGGGCATCCGCACCTGCCGATGTGCTGTTTAAGGAATTTGGATTTACGGTAGAAAATGTTGTTAAGGCTGTAAAAGAAGTAATTAAGTAAGAATTAAAAAATTGTTAATGCTGTATTAAATAAAATAAAAAGGACAGAGAACTTATGGTAAGGGAATTAGTTAAAGATCAGTTTTTTTTAAGACTTAAGTCGGAGCCTGTTACGAAAGATGACATGGCTGTAGTAGAGGATTTAAAAGACACCTTAAAGGCATATGCAGATGAGTGTGTAGGTATGTCAGCCAATATGATAGGTATAAATAAGGCGGTTATAGCCATACAGCCTGAAAATAGCGATGTAATGACAGTTATGCTTAATCCTAAGATAATTAAAAAGAGCGGGGCTTATGAGACTGAGGAAGGTTGTATGTGCCTTGAAGGAGAGAGAAAGGCTGTCAGACACAGAAATATTACTCTCGAATATTTTGATGAGGATTTTAAGAAACACATCAAACTTTACAGTGGATATATTGCAGAGATAATTGAGCATGAATGTGACCACCTTGAGGGAATCATCATCTAATGACACAGGAGCAGCAAGGATAAATCTTTATACAAGATGTTGCCGTATAAAGATTTATATTATGCGCCAACAATATGAATAACCGGAAGGAGGCATAAGTTGTGGATGATATTTTAGAAGAAAACTATAGGGAAGAACTTGAAAAACTGCTTCTAAATAAAGAATACAGAGCCCTTAGAAAAAAGATGGAAGACATGAACGTGGTTGACATCGCCTTTGTAATGGATGAGATGGAGGATGAAGAATCGTTAAAGCTTTTCAGAATTTTACCGAAAGATATGGCAGCGGATGTATTTGCCAATCTTGAAATCGATGACCAGCAATACATAATTTCATCCCTGTCAGATACTGAGGCTTCACATATTATAGAAAATCTTATGGCGGATGATGCTGTTGACCTCTTGGAAGAAATGCCTGCCAACGTGGTAAAAAAGCTGCTTGCAAATGCAAGTCCTGAAACAAGAGCAGACATAAATCACCTTCTTCGCTATCCTGAGGACAGTGCCGGAAGTATAATGACGGTCGAGTTTGTAGATCTTAGAGAACAGATGACTGTTGAGGATGCTATTGTCAGGATAAGACGCAGAGGACTTGACTCCGAAACGGTAAATATCTGTTATGTGGTAGACAATCAGCGTATCTTAAAAGGTACAGTAGCTCTCAGATATTTGCTTTTAAGGGAGCCAGACGAGCTGATCGGTGACATTATGAACACCAAGGTAATCAGCATAAATACACAGACAGACCAGGAAGAAGCCGCTCTTACCATTCAGAAATACGGATTTACAGCGATGCCTGTAGTAGATAATGAAAACAGAATGGTTGGAATCATTACTGTGGATGACGTAGTGGATATCTTGCAGGAAGAGGCTACAGAGGATATTGAAAAGATGGCGGCGATTTTGCCTACTGATAAGCCATATTTCAAGATGACTACCTTTGAGACCTATAAGAAGAGGATGCCTTGGCTTCTTCTACTTATGATATCTGCAACATTTACAGGTGCAATTATAACAAGCTATGAGGAGGCACTTGCCTCCTATGTAATTCTCACAGCCTACATCCCTATGCTTATGGATACAGGCGGAAATGCAGGTTCACAGTCAAGTGTTTCAGTCATACGTGGACTTTCGCTTGGAGAAATAGAGTTTAAAGAGATATTTAAGGTAATATGGAAAGAACTAAGGGTTGCGGCTCTTTGTGGAATAACCCTTTCATCTGCTAATTTTGTAAAATTGCTTCTGGTGGACAAACTTGCCCTTCCGGTAGCTTTTGTAATCTGTGTAACTCTTATAGCAGTTGTAGTATTTTCCAAATTTATCGGTTGTGTGCTTCCTTTGATAGCTGAAAGGATAGGATTTGACCCTGCGGTTATGGCAAGCCCGTTGATTACAACCATTGTAGATGCAGTATCTTTGATTGTGTACTTTACGATTGCGGTTGCAGTACTTCATATTAGTGTATAAAAGAAAGAGAGGAAGGGTATGCGTAAGACTAAGATAATTTGTACTATAGGACCTGCAAGTGAAAGTGAAGATATGATTAGGGAACTTTGTAAGGCAGGAATGAATGTAGCCAGACTTAATTTTTCGCATGGCAGCCATGAGGAGCATAAAGCCAGAGTTGAGAAAATTAAGAAGATACGTACTGAGTTAGACCTTCCTATAGCAATCATGCTTGACACCAAGGGACCTGAGTACAGAATAGGTGTATTTGAAAACGGCAAAGCAGAGCTTCATGAAGGTGATAAATTTACCTTTACCACCAATGAGATAATAGGAGATAACACAAAGGTTTCGGTAAGCTATAAGAACCTTGCAAAAGAGCTTAATATAGGCGATACCGTTCTCGTAAATAACGGGCTTATTGAGTTAAGGGTGGTAAATACCACAGCAGAAGAGATAGAATGTGAAGTAATTATAGGCGGTATTATTTCGGACAGAAAGAGTATGGCTTTTCCGGGAAAACATATACATCAGAAATACCTTTCTGACAAGGATAAAGAAGATTTGCTCTTTGCAATAGAAAATGATTTGGACTTTATTGCCTGCTCATTTGTATCTGTAAAAGAGGATCTTGAGGCAGTACACGAATTTCTGGATGCAAACGGTGGCAGTGACATCAGCCTTATTGCTAAAATTGAAAATCAGTCAGGTTATGATAACATAGAGGAGATATGTGAACTTTGCAGCGGAATTATGGTTGCAAGAGGAGACATGGGAGTGGAGATACCTTTTGAAAGACTTCCTGCTATCCAAAAAGACCTCATAACCAAGTGCAGACTTCTCGGAAGAAGGGTAATTACAGCAACTGAGATGCTTGAGTCAATGATAAATAATCCGCGTCCTACCAGGGCAGAAGCTTCCGATGTAGCTAATGCGGTTTATGACGGAACCTCTGCGATTATGCTTTCAGGAGAAACGGCAGCAGGACATTATCCTATACAGGCAGTAGCTACCATGGCTAAAATTGCTGAAAATACAGAAGAAAACATTAATTATAAAAAGAGATTTTATAACAGTGATTTCTATATTAAAAATGAGCCTGATGCCATTTCACATGCGACCTGCGGTATGGCTATAGATATAGATGCAAAGGCAATTGTAGTCTGCACTATTTCGGGTATTACAGCCCGCCTTGTATCAAGATTCAGAGGACCTGTGGATATAATCGGACTTACCACAGATGAGAAGACCTGGAGAAAGCTTGCACTTTCCTGGGGTGTGACTCCTAAGATGTGTGAAAGATTTGAATCAACTGATGTACTGTTCTATTCGGCAAAAAAGGTAGCTCAGGATACGCTTGAGCTTCAAAAGGGAGATAAACTTGTGATAACAGGAGGAATTGCCAACGGAGTTTCGGGAAGTACAAACCTGATTAAAGTAGAAAATATATAAAAGGTTATGTTATCCTTTTATATGGAGAAGAATATTATATGGAACAAGTCGTAAAACTTATATCTAAACTAGCGGTTGTTATAGTACTTTTGCTTGTTTCGGTAGTTTTTGAGGAATATTTTATATCTGCCACAAAACCCAAGGGCACATCTATGCCGGATGATGCTATACAAGAAACAAAAAATGAAAGAATTATGAAAAGCCTTATTATTCAGCTTGTACAAGGTCTGCTATTTAGTTTATTTATATATATGGACAGCAATACAGAGCCTATAGGGCTTAAAGAGTACGGAATTGTATATGATTCAAGAGAGATAGTATTAAATCTTTCGGTTATATATGGACCTCTGACAGTTACTATTACAGCTTTTGCAACTGTTGTTATAAGGTCTATAAACCCGATGGGAAACGCGGAAATCCCGGTTATAGGGATAATATTGGCCTTTATCCTCGAAATGTTGGTTCTATGTTATTTAAAAATAAGAAAAAGAAATATGAACACGAAAAGTTTTTCTCTTATAGCTTTTGCGACAGGTTTAGGAGGTAGTGCCTGTATTCTCATAATGGTAGGAGAAAAATGGGAGAAATATTTACTGCCAATGGTTATATTGGTGTTTGTATATCCGATACTTGCAATATCAGCCTACAAGATAATAGAATCAATAAGAAACAGTAACAGACTTGTTACCGAACTCTATAAAAGTGAAGAAAAGTTCAATAAAATGAATGCTGAGCTTGGCAGAAGATTAGAAGAATTAAGAGAGAATGAAATACACTTTAAAACAATGTTTTATTATTCAAGCGAAGCTATTTTTCTTATTAAAAATAATAAGATAGTTGATATTAATGAAGCGGGTATGGAAATGCTTGGTTATCGTAGGAAGAAAGAAATAATCGGCATGAAATTTTCATCCCATGTTGTGGAGATAAGACCTTTTGAGAATAAGGGAAGAGTACAGATAGAGACGCTTTTTGCAAGAGTTGAAAAGGGAGAAACTATAAGCACGGAAATAAAGATAGCTACCAGAAAGTTTGCGACTTTACTTATAGAAGCCTTTATGATAAAGCTCAAAACTCCCACTGATGAATATATCTACCTGTCTGCCAGAGATATAAGTTTAAGAAAGACACGTGAAAAGGAAATACTTCACAAAGCAAGATATGATGAGATTACCAATGTAGCAAACAGGAAATACTTTAATGAGGTTATCAAGAAGCGGCTGTCAAATCCTGAAAATTACCCGGTATGTTACCTTATGGCGGATGTAAACGGTCTTAAACTTGCAAATGATGTTTTCGGACATGCCAAAGGTGATGAACTTATTATTAAAATTTCATCAGTACTTAAGAGCTGTTGCAGAAGCAATGATATAGTGGCAAGAATAGGCGGAGATGAGTTTGCAATTTTCTTAACCAATACAGATGAAAAGACGGCAGAAAGTTTAGTGGATAGAATTAACAGAAAACTTGATGCTGAAACATATGATTCCGTAAAGCCATCGGCTTCTATAGGATATGCCGTAAAGGAAACTCTGTTTGATAAAGTCGGATTTGATGAAATAATTAAGAAAGCAGATGAAATGATGTATGAGAATAAATCTGCTTCAAGAGAGAAAAACAGAAAAATCTTCCTTGATAATATGGTTGATAAGTTATATGAAATGTGTCCCGAAGAAGAGGTAACGAGCAGTAACCTTAAAATTTTACTGGAAAAATTTAAGGGAATATATGCTGTGGAAACTAATGTAGAAAAGAAATTAGATAAGCTTATCTCGTATATAAATATAGGAAAGCTTATAACCCCAAGAATTGACTGGGATATGAAAGGCAAAAACATGCATACTCTCAGATTTTCAGGTAAACTTCTTGAAAATACTGCCGTAATCTTAAATATTATAAGCAAAACAGAAGATAATATAATTTCATCGGAAGAGTTATATTTAATTAATGAAAACTGGGATGGAACAGGCAAAAAGTATGGTGCTGCAGGTGAGGAGATACCGCTTGCAATCAGGATATTTAAGCTGATTTATGATATTTACTTTCTGAAAAGACATAGGGAAATTGTGGGTGTACTTACCAATGACGAAATAATTGCATTAATAAGGTCGGAGAGTGGAAAGAGGTACGATCCTGAGCTTTGTAAATGCAGATTGGAGGAGATTCTGTAATGAAGATTAAAGAGGTATTGACTGCCATTAAAAAAGGTGGAATCATACCTTATTCGAAAAGCATTTATAGAAAAAAGAAAAAAGAAATAACAAAAAAACTGCTTGAAAACTCTAAAATCCTGATGATTGACCTCAACTTGAAACCTCAGCTGATAAATAGAGAGTTAAAAAAAACCAAAGCAGAGTTTATAGCTTTTTATGATACAAATGCTGTCTTTGAAGATGAGTATTTTGTAAAATTAAGAGATGAGCTTAAAAAAAATCCCGGTATAGGTTATGCTTCGGGAAGAATAATTGCACGTAATGGGAAACCGCTCGCTCACTTTGAAAAGATTAAAGATGACATTTATAAGTATGATGTATCAAAGGAAGTGGAAAGTGCTCCGATTTTAGTCGGAACATTGTGCCGCACACATATAATTAAAAACAATTTACTTAGCTTTAATGAAGAGCTCGCCTATTGTAAGGCTGAGCTCTTTGCAACAAAATACCTGGAGAAGTCATCTAAGGGTCTTGTTGTAAGTAATATGAGATATACTACGGGCAGAGGACTTGATGAAAGTTCACCTAAAATGGGTCAGAGCCATAACAAAGACTGGTATTTTTCAACTACAAAGGGATATCTGGCTAATCTTATAAATGATGGCAAGTTATCCAAAATAGCACAGTTTGGCTTCTTATACCTTAGCTGTACAAGATTTCTTTCAAATAAAAATGAACATGTAAAGCTTGTATTTGACAGTGATGAAGAAAGGGAAGAGTATCTTTCTGAAGTCGGAAAAGGAATGGAGCTGGTCAGTGATGAGATTCTCTTTATGCGTTCCAATGCACTTAAATTGGACAGAAATTTGAGAAGATATTTTGCTATGCTAAGAAATCCAGATAAAGAGTTGGAACTTGAGTACACAAGGCTCGGCAGTAAGGGTGTAATAAGGCTTAAAGATTCAAAATACGGCATAGTAAATGAAATAAGCGGGTTACGTCCGCTGATTAATACTTTGGAGTATAGAAAAGAACAGGGTAAACAGGGGCTGTTTATAAAGTTCAGTCTGCCGGATTATTTACCTTGGGATGAATGTAAATTTAGATTTGTAAATAATTATAACGGGGAGATTTCAGAGCATAAGGCAGAAAAAACTACCGAACTTGCAGCTATAACTACATTTTTTGACAAAGAAATATTCAGAAGAGATGCTTATGAATGTTTTATTCCGCTAAATAATGCAGAAGCACAGGAAATTTCACTGCATCTGTCAATCTTTGGAGATGATTATGAGACTAAGCTTTTCTTTGAAGATAACTGGCAGAGCAAGTTAGAGGATGAAAATGAGATTAAATACTGGTATTTTGCCGGACATATTGCAAGACTTAAGGAGAATGCCATCCTTATAACCAAGGCAGATGATGAAGCAAGGGGAAGGGCAGAAGATGCTTATATTAAGTATATAGAGGATAAATTTGAAGCAACACCTTCTGACTCAAAGGATAAAGAAGAACTTTCTCTTGTGCTTAAATGGAGAAAGGCATATATGAAAGCCTTGCCGGAAATGAAAAACAGGCGTATCTGGGTATATTATGACAAGAGTTATAAGGCGGGAGATAACGGAGAATATGCGATAAAATATGCGGTTACTCAGGATGACGGAATTGAGAAGGTATATTTTATCGAAAAATATTCCAAAGATGGAGAGCGTCTTATAAAAGAAGGCTACAAGGTAGTGGAACCGGGCAGTGATGAAGGGGCATTCTATGCTTTGTTTGCCGAAGTAATATTTATGACACATATACCGCCGTTTTTAAAGCTGGGATTCAAAAAGGATAAGTTGATATACTTCAGGGATTTATTGAGTCCTAAGATAATAAGAATGTATCATGGTTATCCTATAACAAGAAGTTCCTCTTATGCTCAGATGGGAAGTAATGCGGCTGCAGTAGTGGTGGCTTCTAATTATGAAAGAGAGCTTTATACAAATGAGGATAACTGCTTTAAGGACGAGCAGATTATACCTTCAGGCAATCCAAGATATGATGACCTTGTAGATGACAGCAAAAATCAGATACTGATTGCACCTACCTGGAGACCGGCTCTGGTCGGGAAGACTGCACCAAACGGGAAAACCGAATACAATCCTAAGTTTAAGGAAAGCAGTTTTTACCGGCTTTACAATAAGGTTCTGACTGATGAAAAGCTGCTGAGTGTCGCAAGAAGGAAGGGTTATAAGATAAAACTCTTCTTCCATCCTAAATTTGAGGCTCAGACTGTGGATTTTGAGACTACAGATGTAGTAGAGGCGCTCAGTCCGACAGAAGACATGGACTATGTAACCATAATGAAACAGAGCAATCTCATGGTAACTGATTTTAGCAGTGTGCAGTATGACTTTGCCTATATGAGAAAGCCTGTGGTATATTATCAGGATACTGTACTTCCTTATTGGCGAATAACCAATTTTGACTATGAAAACATAGGCTTCGGAGAGATATGCAAGTCGGCTGATGAGCTTATAGATGTACTTTGCGGTTATATAGAAAATGATTGCAGGCTTAAAGAGGAATATAAAGGCAGATATGAAAGTTTCTTTGTGCAAAGTGACCGCCAGTCAGGCAAGAGGCTTTATGAGGCAGTAAGAAAGCTTACGGAAGGAGAAGGAAAATGAAGAGGGTAATCACATACGGAACTTTTGATTTGCTTCACTATGGGCATGTCAATATCTTAAGAAGAGCAAAGGAATATGGAGATTATCTCATAGTTGCCATCTCTACAGACGAATTTAACTGGAATGAGAAACAGAAAAAATGCTATTTTTCTTATGAGCAGAGAAAGCAGCTTGTAGAGTCAATCCGCTATGTAGACCTTGTTATTCCTGAGGAAAGCTGGGAGCAGAAGATAGAGGATGTGAAACTGTACAAGGTAGATACCTTTGTTATGGGTGATGACTGGAAGGGAAAATTTGATTTCCTGAAAGAATATTGTGAAGTGGTCTACCTTCCGAGAACACCGGAAATATCTACCACCCAGATAAAAAATGATTTGCAGAAATAGGTATTAAAAAGGAAACTTATGGTTGAAAAAAAGAAACAGGCTGTTAAAAAGAAAAAAATAAATTCAGATAAGAAAAACAAAGCAGATAAAATATCCTGGAAGGCAGGAAATATGCTCTACCCTCTGCCTGCGGTTATGGTAAGCCTTACCGATAAAACCGGAAACAGCAATATTATAACTCTTGCATGGGCGGGTACTATATGTACCAATCCGCCCATGCTTTCTGTGTCTATAAGACCTGAACGCTATTCTTATGATATTATAAAAGAAACCGGTGAATTTGTGGTAAACATTACTACTAAGGAACTTACTTATGCGACAGACTACTGTGGTGTTAAGTCGGGCAGAGATGTGGATAAGTTTAAGGAAATGAAGCTTACAAAACTGGATTCGGAGAAAATAAAGGCAGTAGCCATTGCGGAAAGCCCTGTAAATATAGAGTGTAAGGTAAGGGAGATAATGGAGCTTGGAAGCCACAGTCTCTTTATAGCTGATGTTGTAAATATAAGGGTGGATGGAAGGCTCTTGGATGAAAAAGGAAGGTTCAACCTTGCCAAGTCTGAGCTTATAGCCTATTCACATGGAAAATATTATGAACTCGGAAAAGAACTGGGGAGTTTCGGGTATTCAATCAGAAAAGAAGGCAAAACCGACAATAAAATGCAAAATACCGCTAAAGAAGTAAGGATAAAGAAGGCTGCCGGACAAAGTGTGAAGAAGAATAAATTGGCGGAAAAACAGCCGAATAACAGTAAGAAATCCAACACAGGCAAACGTATAACAGGCATAAAATAGAGACTATATACAAGTGCTTAAAAGAAAATAATTAGGAGTTGCGGTTAAATATGAAAAATAATATAACATTAATAGGTATGCCGGGAGCAGGGAAAAGCACCGTAGGAGTAGTACTTGCAAAGGTAATGGGTTACAGATTTGTGGACAGTGACCTTGTGATACAGGAGAAAACAGGGAAACTTCTTTCGGAAATTATAGCAGAAAAAGGTACAGAGGGTTTCCTTCAGGTGGAAGATGAAATAAATGCAGGGCTTGACTGTGAGAAATCGGTTATAGCAACCGGCGGCAGTGCAGTGTACTGCAAAAATGCTATGGCACATTTAAAAGAAATCTCAACTGTAGTTTATCTCAAGCTGCCTTATGAAAGGGTAGAAAAAAGGCTTGGCAATCTAAAGGACAGAGGTGTAGCCCTAAAAGACGGTCAAACCTTAAAAGACCTCTATGAAGAACGTTGTCCGCTCTATGAAAAGTACGCAGATGTAGTCGTAGAAGCGGACACAACTTCAGTTGAGGCTTGTATGAGAAAAATTTTGGAAAAGACTATGCATTAATTTTCTGCATTAATGCTTCCTGAAGGGTTTTTGAAAAACTTATACCCATGCTAACAGCCTTATCATTGAGCCATTTAGGAATAATGATAGTTTTTTTAACTGATTTCTCAAAATGTTTTTTAGCATATTCCATAACATCTACAGTTACATAGTTTACAAAACTTTCAGTAAGAGAACAGTCTACAATTTCTAATTCTTTAAAGAAATCTGCTAAAACAATTTTGTCTATAGGTGAAGGTGTAGGAGCAGGCTCATTATCTATCTGCAACCAGTATAAGTAGCTTGCAAGACAATCAATGGCCATAACAATAGCTTCATCTAAAGTATCTCCATAGGTAGCGAGATAGTTTAAATCAGGAAAAATAATGGAATACCCATTTTCTTCTTTAATAAAACATGCAGGATAACTTGACAACATGATAAAACCTCCTTGTAACTTATATTATAATGGTTATATTAAACCGGCTTGTTTAAGAATTGATATTTAAGTAACTTTCGCAATACTTCCAACTTTTTTGCTTTGTATAATATGTATCAATCCGGCTGGTGATATATAGTATATCATTTATATTAATAAAAAACAATACATATAATGCCGGTCTGAAAAAAATGTAAAGAAAATTTCATGAATTATTACTTAATAATTAAATTGTTATGTGATAAAATAGTTCTATTCTTGGAAATATTTTACAATAGCTGCTACAGTTTTTTACACATACAAATATTAACATACTAAAAACAATCACAGAGGGAGAAAACACATGGATACAGTACTCAGACTTACAAATGTAAACAAGAGTTTTGGAGAGCATCATGTCCTTCATGATGTAAGTTTTGAAGCGGGCAGGGGCGAACTTATTGGCTACATCGGTCCAAACGGAAGCGGTAAGTCTACCACTGTAAAACTTATGCTTGGAATTTTGGGAAATTATTCGGGTACAATAGAAGTATTTGGGAAGAATATCGAAGAAGACCTTGTAAGCTACAAGCGTAAGATAGGCTATGTTCCGGAGGTTCTTTCCCTTTATGAAAGCCTTACCGGAGAAGAATATATTTCCTTCCTCTCTTCCGTATATGAGCTTGGTAACTGGCGTGACAGGATGCAGGAGTTAGCCGAGATATTTCAGATAAATGAAGCCCTTACAACCCGTATTTCAGGTTATTCCAAGGGTATGAAGCAAAAGATTGCCATTATAGGAAGCTTGATACATAATCCGGATGTTTTATTTTTGGATGAGCCGCTAAACGGAATGGATACAAACAGTGTGGCTGTATTTAAGGAGGTTCTTAAAACTCTTACAAGACAGGGCAAGACTATATTTTATTCCTCCCATATTATGGAAGTGGTTGAACAGATGAGCAGCAGGGTAATCCTCCTTAAAGACGGGGCTGTAATTGCAGATTCGACAGTTGAGGAGCTTAAAAATAACAGTAACGGCAGTAGCATGGAGGATATTTTCAACAATCTTACAGGTTTTACTTCAGGTCATGACCTAGCAGCCAAGTTTGTAGATACCCTTACTGGAGGTGAGACTATTGAAAGTGAAAAATAGCGAACCGCTTGTATTAAAGATTGTTGATAAATGTGTAAAGCCGTTTTTAAGTAAAGACTTAAACTACAATCAAATCAGGGAAATGCTCAAATTAAAGCTTATCATGGACAGCAGAAGGATACCGATAGGCACACAGAAAAATGCAGAGAAATTAAAAAAAGAGCCCAGAAGGTCAATGCTCTTAACCTGCCTTGTTTATATGTTTATAGGTGCTTTCATAGCGGCGATGCAGTCTATGCCAAATATATTCGGAGCAAATATGCTGGGATTTTCTATGCTTATTTTTATGTTGTTTTCAGCATATATAAGCGAATATTCTGCGGTACTTTTGGATACGACAGAAAAATCATTTTACGGAGCACTCCCGATAGGGCATAATGAAATAAACACGGCCAAAAATATACATATAGCCTACTATATAGGAACTATTGCATTTTCTATGATGTTGCCTTCTATGATTGCAGCCTTTGTTTTTCATGGACCCTTATATGGTTTGTCATTTGTGGTAATGTCCGTGGTTATTACTGTATTTTGTCTCCATTTGGCAGGAACCATCTATTTTTTGTTGCTAAAGGTATTTTCGGGAGAGAAGCTTAAAGATATACTCAGCGGCTTTCAGATATTTATGACGATAGCTATGGTGCTTGCGTATCAGATTGTTCCAAGAGTGATAAACTTTGCTGAGTTTGCAAAGGCAGAGCTGACCTTCTCTCCTTTCTTTGTTATTCTGCCACCTGCCTGGTTTGCTGCCATATTAGCTGTGTTTTTTGCAGCCACATCGGCAGGATACTACTATATACTTGCAGGAATGGCTGTAGGAGCTATAATTCTGCTTGAAGTTGTATACAATAAAAAAGTAATGCCTGAGTTTGAAGGTGAACTTGACAAGCTGACAGAGACGGCAAAAGAGAATAAATCCCTCTCCGCTTTTTCTACGTTTATATGTAAGGTACTGTCAAAGGATAAACAGGAAAATGCTTTTATGAAGCTCGTACTCATACAGATTTCAAGAAACAGAGATATAAAGCTAAAGATCTATCCGCAGCTTACCAATATGATTATATTACCTGTGATAATATTGCTGTCACAGCTTCCGAGGGTTGGCAACTTTGAGGGGCTTATAACAACCATAAGAGAGGGCAGATGGACTATTGCTCTTCTTTATTCGGTCGGACTGACATCGTCGGTTATTTATAAGATTATAAGCCAGTCTGACAATAAGGAAAGCCTGTTATTTTATCAGGTACTGCCTATAGAGAATCTCAGTAAGTGCATAAGGGCGGGAATTAAAGTTGTCCTCTTCCACTATATCACTCCTGTATTTATGATTTTATCGGCAATATTTTTTGTCATTTGCGGAATAAAAGTCCTTCCGGATATAGTTTTAGCTTATATTGCCTTTATATTTATCACAAGCTTTGAAATACGTATAAGCGGTTGGGTATTACCGTTTTCGACGGAGATTGTCACCAGTAACGCAGGTTACAATATGCTTATGTTCCTTATAAATATGATTCTTTTGGGTGGAGCCGGCTTTATACATGCCTTTTTCTTAAAATCAATTTCGTCGCAGATTTTAGGAATTGCTGTTATGATAGCAGCTAATTTAGTATTATGGAAATTGTTTATGAATAAGAAATATGTTATTGCAAGAGAGTAATTGTGTGATTACATAAAAATAAGCCACTGTAGACTTTTTACAGTGGCTGTTTCTGTGTAAATATTAGAATTTAATTAAACCAAATACGCTGGCAAGTGAGCTTACCAGAATAACAAGTATACATACAGGGGCTAAATATTTGATGAAGAACTTGTAAAGCCCTTTTCGCTTAAATTTAGATGACTGTTCAACCTCTTCAACTATCTTATCTATCCCAATCACATAAACTATGAGTATACAAGTAGAAAGAGCTGCTATAGGCATCATAAGTGAGTTTGTGAGGAAGTCAAAGAAGTCAAGGATGGACATTCCGAGTATCTGTACAAAATCAAGCATACCAAAGCCGAGTGCTGAAAATGAACCGAGTATCACTATAATGATACCGATAACCACACTGGCTATATTACGTTTCCAGCCAAGCTGATCCTCTATGGTAGATACACAGGATTCAGCAAGTGAAATAGCACTTGTAAGGGCTGCAAGAAGCACGAGCAGGAAGAAGACTATACCGATAATTCGTCCCATACCCATACTTGCAAATACCTTAGGAAGGGTAATAAACATAAGGGAAGGACCTGCCTGAAGCTTTTCGGGATCTCCGTTGAAGAAGGAGAACACTGCCGGGATTATCATAAGTCCCGCAAGGAAGGCTATGGCAGTATCAAAAATCTCTATCTGTGATGTTGACTTTTCAATATCCACCTCTTTCTTCATATATGAGCCGTAGGTGTAAAGAATACCCATTGCTATAGAAAGAGAATAAAACATCTGTCCCATAGCCGCAACCACTGTCATCCAGGAAAAGTTGTTAAAGTTAGGGATGAGGAAGTATTTAACTCCCTCGAGAGCTCCCGGTCTGGTTACAGAGTAAATTGAAACTATAATTGCAAGGATAACTAGGATTGGCATCATCATTTTTGACACCTTTTCTATACCATGTTCAACACCTGCAACTATTATGAGAAGGACTACAAGCGAGAAAAGTAAAAACCATACTTCAACACTTGCGCCGGTTGTAATAAAGCTTGTGAAATAATTATCATCTGCAAGAGCCTCTGTACTGCCGCGCAGATATTCAAATAAATACTTAAATACCCAGCCGCCTATTACACTGTAGTAAGGAATGATGAGCATAGGAATGATGGCATTTATCCAACCGCCTATCTTAAACGGAAGAGACTTGCCAAACTTTCCGAAAGCACCCACAGGGCTTTTTCTGGTCATCCTTCCGAGAGTGGTCTCAGATACGATAAGCACGTATCCGAAAGTAAGCATAAGTATGAGATACACAAGAAGGAAGATACCGCCGCCATACTTTGCCGCCAGATAAGGGAAACGCCAGATATTACCAAGTCCTACAGCAGATTCTGCTACAGCAAGTACATAACCGAGTCTTCCCGAAAATGAGCTTCGCTCATTATCCCGCCCAAAGGGATCGAGATTATTCTCCTGATTTGTTTCATTGTTCATAATAAATCATCCTCTCTTTTTATATTTAACCCCAAAATCCTGTATAATTCTAATTTTTTTCAAAGTCTACCATTCCCTGAAGCCAGATTTCGCCCTTAAATCTACGCCCGGGCAAAGGTTCTCCGAGCAAATCTTCATCGTTTATGGCTATGTGGAAATCAAAACCGTTACAGTTTATAAGCATTTCCGTACAGGCTTCCCCTGTAAGACTGTTTGTATGAGGGATTACCTCTTTAATTATTCCTAAAATAGTATAGTTATCCGATTCTGAGCCAAAAGGAATAAAACTGGTTTCTACTATACTGTATACATCTTCGGTCAGTATACGCCTTGATATCATTGTATAGGTGTCAAAATCCATCAGGGTAAGGGTATTGATTGCCTCTTCGTTGCCTTCTTTTGCAGCCATAAGAAGAGTATCATGTCGCAGGGCATCTTCGTTTTGTACTCTGACCTGTTCATCGGTTTTATTTATGGGAAGCAGTATTTTGCCGGAGGTAGAAAGTCCGGCAAGAGTTAGCGGCAGTTCTTTTTTAGCATTCATATATTCCTTTACAGAAAGGTAATCTATGGAATTCTGCAAATAAAATATTAAAGAAGTGCCAAAATGCAAATCGTCACACATACCTGTATAGGCATCTGTGTCCATACGTTTAAACACAGATACTTCCTGATAACAGCAAGGCTTTCGCCCTGTCAGGTACGGATAATAATGTTCCAAATGGAAAAAGCCCTTTTCGTCATATTCGCCTCGAACGGTAATACCCATTCTGTCTGAAAAGTCCAGGCTTTTTTCAACTATTTTCCTGTGGTCGTTATCTGACGTAAAAGCAAATTTATCAAGGGTCGGATGAGTCATGACCAGCCCGAGAACCTTATCAAGTTCTTCTCTTGAAGCTATATTGCTAAAGCCGACTGCTCTCAAAAAACTGTGCACGAACTCACCTCCCATAACGAATATATTTTTATAATTTTAAAGCTCCCTGAAGCTTACCGACCATATCTTTAAGGGTTCCGTCTTCAAACGGGCTTCTAAGTCCTACCTGTTTTACAAGACCTGTAAAGAAGTCTTTTGCACCTAAGTTACAAAGCTTAAGATAGCTCTTCCAAGCTGCCTTATAGTCATTATCCATCATAACCTTGTACTGGAAGGCATTGGTCTGGGCAAGCACATAGTCAATATAATAAAACGGACTGTCATAGATATGACGCTGTTTCTGCCAAAAACCACCCTGGCTGTAATATTCATTTCCTGAATAATCAAGGTGAGGCTTATACTGCATTTCAAGCTCTCTCCACATTTCATTACGCTGCTTTGGAGAAAGCCCCGGATTGGAATAAGCTATATCCTGAAATTCATCTACCATTGTTCCGTAAGGAATGAAGGCAGCGGCTGACTCAAGGTGCATATCAATATAATCCTGTTTTCTCTTACCGAAGAAAAGCTCCATCCAAGGCTCGGTAAAGAATTCCATTGACATCGAGTGGGTTTCGGCTGTTTCCATGGTAATGTCGGAATGCTCATTAATAGGATCATCCACCATACAGAAGCCCTGGAAGGCGTGTCCGCACTCATGTGTCATTACATCTGCATCATCAGCGGTTCCGTTGAAGTTTGCAAAGATGAACGGTGATTTATAATCAGGAAGATAGGTCATATATCCGCCTGTCTGCTTTGTCTTTCTTCCGAGTACATCGAAAAGTTCGTTATCGCACATAAAGTTAATGAACTTAGCTGTTTCAGGTGAAAGCTCGTTGTACATCTTTCTTCCTGCCGCAAGAATGTCATCGGGAGTACCGATTGGGGCAGGGTTTCCGTTATTAAAGTATACACCCTCATCTTCGAAATGAAGTTTGTCAAGCCCAAGTCTTATTCTGCGTCTGTCGTGTAATTTTTCCGCAAAAGGAACAAAGTCACGCTTAACCTGCTCTCTGAAACGCTTAACATCTTCCCTGCCATAGCAGTTACGGTTCATTCTATAGTAACCAAGCTGTATGAAGTTGTCATAGCCAAGTTTTTCTGCCTGTGCGGTTCTGTTTTTTACAAGTCTGTCATAGATGTCATCAAGCTCTTCTTTATTGTTGCTAAAGAACTCTGTATACTTCTTCCAAGCCTCTACACGCACATTTCTGTCAGAATTGTTGAGGTACGGAGCCATAAGTGAGAGGTTAAGGGTTTCGTCCTTCCAGTCAATTTTTGCGGTAGCAAGGAGCTTATCATAGCGGCTTTTAAGAGAATTTTCCTCCTGCATAAGAGGAACTATTTTATCATCTACGGATTTCATAGCCAGCTCAAGATTCTTAAATGCAACCTTGCCGATTTTGCTTTCCAAAAATGTACGGTATTCGGAGTTATAGAGTTTCTTACCGTAATCTACAAGTAATGACTGGAGTACAGGACCATTCTCATCATAATAGTCATTTTCTCTGCTATAAAATTCGTCTGTCACATCTATAGAGTGGCGGATTTCAGCAAGTGTCATCTGGGTAAATATGCGATTTACAGTTTTATAATATCTTTTATGAACTTCAAACTGCTCTTCGCCGGATTTTGCATTGTCAAAGTCTGTCATAAGTTTTGCAAATTCTGCTTTTGCTTCTTCAATATCTGCTCTTTTATAAGGCATTTCGCTAAATTTCATTTATGTTTTCTTCCTTTCTTAAATATTCATATCTGCAAATAATAATGTTAAGCTATTTTGGATTGAAAATCAAGGTATAAGCCCAAAAAAAGTTGATAAAGATAGCTGTTTTAACCAAAAATAATGTGCTATACTGTAAGAATACTATATAAAGATTATGTAGTATAAAGATAATAAAACTTTTGCAAGTAAACTTAATCGGAAATTATACTTGAGATACTTGTAACAGGTGGATTGCACAGGTAGTGAAAAAACGGAGAAGAAAGGGAGGTCGCTATGCTGAAGTTTGAATATTGTTCTCCAACGAAAATTGTATTTGGAAAGGACACAGAGGGAAGGGCAGCAGAGTTAGTCAAAGAGTTTGGAGGAACAAAGGTTGTTATCGTTTATGGCGGGAAGTCAGTTACAGAAAACGGACTTCTGAAAAAGGTGGAGGAGAATTTATCTGCCGGTGGTCTGAATTTTATCTCTGTAGGTGGAGTAGTGCCTAATCCGGTGCTTTCAAAAGTCAGGGAGATAATAAAGTCGGGAGTAGAGTTTGGAGCAGACTTTGTGCTTGCTGTAGGCGGCGGTAGTGTAATTGATACAGCAAAGGCGGCGGCACATGGTATTGCATCTCCGGAAACTGATGTATGGGATTATTGGGCAGGCAGGGCAAAAGTGAAGAAAAGCTTAAATATAGGTTCTATACTTACAATATCAGCAGCAGGAAGTGAAACCAGCAATTCATCTGTTATAACCAATGATGAAGAGGATAAGCCTACAAAGCGAGGAATAACTACAGAATTTAACCGCCCTAAATTTGCCCTTATGAATCCGGAGCTTACCATGACACTTCCTAAAGGGCAGATAGGCGCAGGTGTTGCTGACATATTTATGCATACCTCAGAAAGATTTTTTACAAATATACAGGGAAATCATTTAACAGATGAAATTGCTCTTGGGCTTATCAGAAATATAATGAAATACGGTGTAACAGGTTATAATACTCCTACAGATTATGAGGCTATGAGTGAGATTATGTGGTCTGGCAGTGTTTCACATATAGGGCTTACAGGGCTTGGTGCAAAGGGGGATACGACAAGAGACGGAGACTGGTCCTGCCATCAGCTTGGAATGGCAATTTCCGCCATCTACGATTCTACCCATGGGGCTACTCTTACAGCGGTTTGGGGAAGCTGGGCAAGATATGTGCTGGAGGCTGATGTGGCAAGATTTGCGGATTATGCAAAAAGAGTATTTGGACTTGAGGGAGAGGATAAGACTGTGGCACTTGAAGGAATAGAAAAGACAGAGGAATTTTTTAAGAAAATCGAGATGCCGCTTACCCTTACTAAGCTTCTGGGACATAAGCCTTCAGAGGAAGAAATTGTTAGTTTAGTCAGAGAATGCACGTATAATTATAGCAGGAAGATTGGTTCTATCAAGGTGCTTGATCAGGATGATATAAGAAGGATATATGAAATGGCTGTTTAAAATATGAGCAAGTAGGCATTTTTATAAAAATGAGCAGATTACAAATCTTTTGCAAGAACTTTAAGAAGTAAAAATAGTAATACTGTATAAATGGGGCTGTCGCGACAGCCCCTAATCTTTTAGAAAATATATAATATCAAATCAACGTATTATCCATACCTTCCGTACAGGTAATTGCCAGTACTCCGTTTCCTATATGGCAGGCAACTGCAAGGGAAAGCGGATGAAGTTCTAATTCGTAATCAGGGAAGGCTGCCTGAGCCTCTTCCTTCCAGACTAAAGCTTCTTCGAGATTGCCGCCATAGGCAAGAGCAAGGTGAAGATTATGTTTGTCTGCACTTTTCTTAAAGCGAGTTTCCATGTCTTTCCTGATAGCTTCTATCATGGTCTTTTTAGCCTGAGCCTTGCCTCTGCATTTTGCATAGGCATCAAGTTTGTCACCCTGAATCTGAAGGACGGGCTTAAGATTAAGCAGGGTACCTATAGCAGCGGCGGCCGGAGTGATTCGTCCACCCTTCTTAAGATATTTCAGTGTATCGAGTGAAAGATAGATAGAAGACCTGTCTGCGGTTTTTTCAAGATATTCCTTTATCTCTTTTGCATTTTTTCCCATTTTTACAAGTTCAAGCGCATCAAGTACAGACTGATACTGTGTGACGGATACCCTTCTGTTGTCTACAATTTCTACCCTTCCGTCATAATCTTCGGCGAGCATTGAAGCGGTAGAGTATGAACCTGAAAGACCGCTTGAAATAGGTATAAATACTACCTGTTCATGAGTCTTTAGAAGCTCATCCCACAGGTCAGTCATATCGCCCGGAGAAGGCATAGAGGTTTTTACATCTATGCTGTCATCAAGAAGTGCTGCATAAAATTCCTCATGCGTCATGGTAACATCTTCAAATTGAAGATTGTCATTTATAAAAAACGGAGACGGCTGTACAAACATTCCGAGTTCCTTTGCTCTCTTCTGAGATATTCCCGCATTACTGTCTGTAATTATTGCAATTTTCATCAAAATCACCTATCCTATGTATATAGTTTAAATGGAACATATAGTTTAAACATTATCTGATATCAAGCCAATAGTCAATATATAAATGCCAATAAAATTATTTTTGGTAAAAATTTCAACTTAATATATACCCGATAAGAAAGGATTCAAATGACGACAGACGAAAAATGGATGAAAGAGGCAATAAAACAGGCAGAGAAGGCCAAAAAATTAGATGAGGTACCTATAGGCTGTGTTATAGTTTTAGACGGTAAGATTATTGCGAGGGGTTATAACAGGAGAAATACAGATCATACTTCGCTTGCGCATGCTGAAATGATGGCTATAAAGAAGGCCTGTAAGAAGATTAGGGACTGGAGGCTTGAAAAATGTACCCTCTATGTTACCCTTGAGCCATGCCAGATGTGTGCAGGAGCCATAGTGCAATCAAGAGTAGAACGCGTGGTTATAGGAGCCATGAATAAGAAGGCGGGCTGTGCAGGCTCTATTTTCAATTTGCTTGAGGAGGACAGATTTAACCATAAGGCTGAGGTGGTAAGAGGGGTTCTTGAAAATGAATGTTCAGAAATGATGAGTATGTTTTTTAAAGAATTAAGGGCAAAGAAAAGCCATGCATTTTGCTTCGATGCAGCTTCACAAACGGTACCTAAATGAAAAACTCGGCCCAGGCACCCTTACGGCACATGAAAGATTTTGCTTAGTGCTGCTTTGTTCCCAACCTGACACGGTTCACAAGCTCTCATTGCGTAAGACCAAGACTTCAACATCCTCCACTTAGGGCGGCTTTGCAAAGGCTGTCCCTCAGACAAAATATCACCCCTACTAGAGCGGATTGTAGGTACAGGGCACCGCTATCTCCCCGGCTGCATGGTAGTAATAGTATAGTGAAAATGGGGCTTTATGTCAAGTGGGGATATCAGCTTGTTTCTCTTTTGATGAGTCTCGGTAATGCAGTATATGTTTGAATAATAGTAGCGGGATCTTTGATTTTACGCATAAGATGGCTTACTGCATGTACTCCGAGACTGAATACATCTATCTCAATAACAGTCGGTTTGGGAGAAATAAGCGGAGTATATGGGTAATCATCAAAAGCAACGAGTGCTATATCATCCGGCATAGTAAGCTTCATAGATTTAATTGCTCTCATTGTACCGACTGCCATAAGACTGTTGGTACAAATAATGCCATCCGGTCTGTTTGGAGATTGTAATAATTGCATAGCTGAATTATATATCACATCAATATCCGGCTCGTTATATGTAATGAATTCCTCTTGAACAATAATATCATTTTTTTGTAAAGCTATCTGAAATCCTCTTAACCTGTCAATAAAAATTTCATCTCCGCTTTGTCCACCCATAAAAGCAAGTTTTCTGCAACCAAGATTTAATAAGTGCTCAACTGCCATATTAGCGGATAAGGAATTATTTATATCAATCCATGAAAGAATGGTATCGAAATTAGGCTTACCTATACAAATCTGAGGAAAATCAAAGTTGAGCATTATCCGTTCAATCCGCGGAGTAACCAAAGCACCGTTAAGAATCATTCCATCAGCAGATTTACTTGTCATTGTATCTTCTAATATCTGTTCAATCTTTTTTGTATCCTTATCCAGATTTAAAAGTGTAAGGTGATAACCACGACGACTCAACTCATCTTCTGCACCGCATATAATATCAAACATATGTGGATTTTTAAAAGGAATCCCTTTGTAAAACCTATCTGCATACAAGATATTTTTTGTAACTTTTTTAGCTAAATTTGAAGCCGATACGTTAGGTGTGTAATTAAGTTCATTCATTATTTTTAGAACTTTTTCCTTTGTTCTGGACGAAACATACATTTTGTCATTGATTACCTTACTTACGGTGGCTGTGGAAACACCGGCTCTTTTTGCGACATCTGAAATTGTATATTGCATAAAACACCTCCCTAAAATAGTAAAACGCTTAACTAATTTGTATAAAATGCCAAGAGATAAATTGTTGACTTTGCATAAGTATGGTGCTAATATTCAATTAAAAGATACAACATTATACAAGAAAATGCAATAAAAAGATGTAATTTAGTAAAAGAAAATAAGTAAATCGGTTTATGAATAAGTAAAACAATAAATATTTTTAACAACAGAAGGGAGATTAATATGAAAAAAAGAATGGTTTTAATGTTGGCAGCTTTAATATGTGTAAACACACTTGTAGCGTGTGGAACAACTAAAAGCGGTACTACAAGTGACAAACAGACGGTATCAGCAGAGAAAGCAACTGGTGGGAAATCGCAAAAAATGTCGGCAGAAGCAACAAAGCCTGAGACATCAGGAGATACAACAACTGTGAAGATTTGGCATGATGGTAATGAGGCTATTATGCAGACAATTACAGATGAAGTCAATGCAAGGCTTGCAGGAGATAATATCAGGGTACAGTTTGAAAAAAAGACAGATATGCCAAGTCAGCTTAAGCTATACGGTACAGATGTAGCGAACGGACCAGATATGTATTTTTATGCGCATGACGTGCTTGGAAGCTTTGTAGCAATGGATTTGCTAGCTCCTTTATCAGATGTAACGGATGTGGATAAGCTACTTGCGGATGAACTTCCAATGACAGTGAAAGCCGGACAGTTGAAGGATGTACAGTATTTATTGCCGGTATATTTTGAAACTCTTTTGTTCATCTATAACAAAGAACTTTGGGAAGGCACAGTGCCGTCAACAACGGATGAAATGTATAAATACATGGAGACACACACAGATGTTGACAAAGGAATATATGCTGTTGTAAATCAGCATACAAATGCATACAATGTTTCACCGTTCATTAATGGTTTTGGCGGATATGTAATAAACGAGGATGCAAAGCCGGGATTTACGGATTTGAATACTATTAAAGCAGTAGAATATAATAAGAAATTTGGTGTTCTCCAGGCAGATGGTGACTACAATACAGTAACAACTTTATTTAACGAGAAAAAAGCAGCTGCCATTATTGGTGGCCCTTGGCTTACATCAGGGATAGAAGAGGCAGGTATTAATTATGGTGTTGCTTCACTTTCAGATATTAAGCTTCCAAACGGTAAAGGCATGGCACCTTTTTCGGGTGTACAGGGTGTTGGAGTACTAAAAGTTGCGCTTGAAAAAAAGAAAGATGCTATTGCAAAGGTACTAACCGCAATGTCAACTCCTGAGGTAGGTATCGCACTTGCCAATAAAGCCGGTTGTGCTCCTGCGAACAGCAAAGCATATGACAATGCGGATGTTAAGGCAAATGAGATGATTACGGCGATTCAGAGAACTGCTTCTACAGCACAACCAATGCCTAATATACCTGAAATGAGTGTGATGTGGGGACCGGCAGAATCATTTCTTGTTGCAGTCAATAAAAATGGCGAAGATATAACCAAAGCTGCAGAACAAGCTCAAAAAGCAGCAGAGCAGGCAATTAAGGATATGCAGTAGAGTGCTTCAAAACCTGCTGCACCTGATTTATATAAGGAAACCGGATACGATAATGATAAGAAAACAAAAAATAAAGCCATGGATTTATATATTACCGGCACTGTTATTACTCTTGATAATTCTGGTATTTCCAATCATGTATACGGGATATATTTCCCTGACAAACATGAATATGTATCATTGGAATGATTATAAGTTTATAGGTGTTTTTAATTATATAAGAGCCCTTTTTAAATTTGATTCAGGATTTTTGGAAGCATTGCTTACTACGATTTTGTGGACTGCCATAAATATGATATTACAAATTGGAATGGGTTTCTTAATAGCATTAGGATTAAACTCGCCACTATTAAAAAGATTAAGTCGTATTTATAAAACATTATTAATGCTTCCATGGGCAATGCCGGCATATATTTCAATTTTACTTTGGCGTGTAGGTATGTTTAATACGGAATTTGGTATCTTAAATAAACTTTTGACACTATTAGGACTTAGTAAAGTTGATTTTCTCGGGAATAATATTATTGCATTTTGCTCTTGTCTGACACTTAATCTTTGGATGGCACTTCCTTTTATGATTTCAACGATTGATGGCGCATTACATAGTATAGACAGTAGTTTATATGAGAGTGCTATTTTAGACGGAGCAGGTTTTTGGGAATCAACATACTGTATAACAATTCCTGCAATAAAACCAATCATTGCACCGGCAGCTGTTATGACAACATTTATTACATTTAAACAATTTGATATTGTTTATCTTTTGACACAACAAAGAGGATATATGACAGGGGCCAATCTTAATACGGTTATTACATATGCACATCAAAATGCCTTTGTATCAAATAACTACGGATTGTCCGGTGCGGTAAGCATATTGCTTTTTGTTATTATAATACTGTTTTCGATAATTACTAATCGTAGCCTTTAGGAGAAATAGTTATGAGAAAAATAACACATTTAAGAACAGAGACTGCGGTAAAGGGGATTGTGCTTAACAGCATTTATATTTTGCTCTGTCTTACTGCTTTGCTCCCTATATTTTATGCATTAATTGTATCATTTGGCGGGAAAAGTGCAGTATTATCAGGAAGTCTGTCGATACTTCCTAAAGACCCTACGTTAGAGAATTATCGTACAATTCTTATAGATGAACCATTTTTATTATGGCTGAAAAATTCATTATTATTAAGTGTAGGGACTATTTTAGTTGCAATGACCTGTGCCATACCGGCTGCGTATGCAGCTTCAAGATGGCGTTTTAAGGGAAGAAAAACATTGCTTAGAAGTTTACTTATATTAAATGCATTTCCACAGGTACTGTCACTTTTTGCGCTTTTTCGCGTGTTGAAAATAACGGGAATGTTAAATTCGCACATGGGATTAATTATTATATATGCAGGTTCTATGTGTGTATTTGCTATATGGAATATGAAGGGATATTTTGATACTATCCCGATTGAAATAGAAGAAGCTGCTAAAACAGATGGTGCAAGTGACTTGCAGACAATAAGAAGAATAATAATGCCTTTGGCAAGACCTGCGATAATTGTTACTTGTGTAATGGTATTGATTACTGTTTGGAATGAGTATTTATTTTCGACAACATTTTTGCTTGACAGCAGTACATATTCATTGGCGGGAGGACTCTACCAGTTACAGTCAAATGATTACAGTCGAAACTGGTCAATGTTCTCAGCAGCTTCAATACTCACGTCTGTTCCATTAGTATTGGTTTTCTTTAAAATACAGAAGTATATGGCATTTGGATTAACTGCCGGTGGTGTAAAGGGATAGATGACGAATATCTTAAAACTGTAACTAAAGAATAATAAACAAGATAAAGCTGTCAGCTACGTTTGGAGGAAAAATGATTTGCAGAGAAACAATAGTTCATATTCCGTTATCGGAGTATGCTTTTATAAACAGTGAAACCAGTATAACAATTCGTATACGCACAGGTAAGGATAATTTAAAACGATGTACACTGTATTACGGAGATCGTGTATATCCCACAGATCCGATTATTTTTACACCGGTTGAGATGTATAAGGTAGCTTCGGATTTATATTTTGATTTTTATGAAGTAACATTTGAAAGTCCGTATACCAGGGTGTGTTATTACTTTGATATTGAGGATGACGAAGAACAAATTTATTTATATTCAAATATATTCTCTAAGGAACTGCCTGAAGAACGGAGTGAATTTTATCAATATCCGTTTATGCGGAGAGAAGAGATAAATACTGTGCCGGAGTGGTTAAAACATGCAGTTGTGTATAATATTTTTCCGGATAGCTTTGCTTCCGGAAAAAGAAACATTGAAGGAAATCCGGATGAAATACCCTGGGAAAGTAAAATTTTGCTTCACTCAAGACTTGGCGGCAATATAAGAGGAATAATAGAGAATCTTGATTATATAGCAGAATTGGGATTTAATTGTCTTTATTTAAACCCTGTTTTTGTTGCTGCAGAATACCATAAATATGACCTGCTTGATTATTATCATATAAGTCCGAATCTGGGAACAGATAAGGATTTTGAAGAGCTTGTAGAGGCAATTCATAATAAGGGAATGCACATTATTATAGACGGAGTATTTAATCATTGTAGCTGGTATTTCTTTGCTTTTGATGACGTGGTAAAAAACGGAGTACGTTCAAGATATAAAGATTGGTTTTATGATTTAGAATTTCCGGTTATAAGACCTGAAAATCCGAATGAAAAACCTAATTACAGTTGTTTTGCCTATGAAAGGAAGATGCCGAAGTTGAACAGTTCAAATGCTGAAGTCAGAGAGTATTTTGTAGAGGTTGGTCGGTATTGGATAGAAAAATTTCATGTGGATGGATGGCGTCTTGATGTGGCTAATGAAGTAGATCGAGATTTTTGGAGAGCATATAAAAGGGCAACCAGAGAAGCAAATCCTGAAAGTGTAATGATAGGTGAAATTTGGGAAAGTGCGGAGAGTTGGCTTCGTGGTGATATGTTCGATTCCACAATGAATTATGATTTCAGAAAAAATTGCAGAGATTTTTTTGGGACAGAAAAAATTAATGCAAAGGAATTTGCCGGTAGAATTACAGATATGATGTATCGTTATCCAACAGGAATCCTGCACGGACAGTTGAATTTATTAGACAGCCATGATGTAAGCAGATTTATGTCATACTGCAAGGGAGATATAAGAAGGTTCAGGCTTGCGGAAGTGTTTCTTTTTACATCACCGGGAGTACCGAGTGTATTCTATGGTGATGAGTTAGGAATGGATGGAAACAGTGAATTTACACTACGCGGACCTATGCCTTGGAACAATCCAATATCTGATGAGCGTGAATTTTTGCAAAAACTTATAGATCTAAGGAAAGAAAATGAAACTTTTGTGACAGGTTCTTTTAAGGAAGTTTTTTCGGATGAAAACGGACTATATATATATGAAAGAAGTTTGAAAGGAAAAACAATAACAGTGGCGATAAATGCCCGTAATTTGAAGGTTGCATTGAATATGGTATCTGTTGACAATGTGTTGATATCTGCAGAATATTCAGACAAAATTTTAGGACCGTTTGGGTATGTAATTTGGATGTAATTGAAAAATAATATTTATTTGAAAGTATCAAAAGAAAAATTATGCTGACAACAGCCTTTCTATCGATTATGGTATCGGCTTTGCCCTTACCTGTATCGGCTTCAGAAACTGTCAGTACACAACAAAATGTGACTTGAAGTAATTTGACATTACAGGGTGAGCGTGTTTATCAGATTATGACTGATCGTTTTTATGATGGAGACATAACTAATAACGCAAAAGGTGAGGCCTTGAGATATCAGGAAGCCACAGCTGATGATATGGCATATATGAAAGGCGGTGATTGGCAGGGTATTATAGAAAAGATATCGTATATTAAAGGAATGGGGTATACAGCTATTTGGATTTCTCCTATAACAGATCCGCAATTATGGAGTATTCCTGATGAAAATGGAGTTCAGGGACCTACAGCTTACCATGGTTATCATGCATATGATGTAAATCGTGCAAACAGATATTTTGGTACAGAGAATCCACAAGAGAGTAAAAAAATATTAAAAAAGTTAGTAGATAAATGCCATGAAGCTAATATAAAAGTTTTTTTTGACATTGTTCCAAATCATATGGGAGATTTTTTAAAGGGAATAGGAGATAATGCACACTATTCATCTGCAACAGTATACAAGAAAGGAACACAACTTCAGCCGGCAGCACCTTTTAATAAACCTAAATGGTATCATAATTTGGGTGATATTGATTGGAATAAAGAATTTCCCAGAACAGCAGAGAGCATACAAATGATGGAAGATCATGATTTAAGTATGTTGGATGACATTGATTATGATGTGCCAGAGGCAAAGCAAGCAATGCTTGAAGCAATGAAAAACTGGTACAATTATACTGGTGCTGATGGTGCAAGAATTGATGCGGCGAAATGTATGCATCCTTATGACATTCATGACTTACAAAAATATCTGGATGTTCCTACCTTTGGTGAAAATTTTGATATGGATGTAGGTTTTGTGTCGCAGTGGGTAGGTGAGAATGGAGAAGTTGGAATGCTTGACTTTCCATTGTTTCAGGCTATGGTTAATTCGTTTGCACATGGGGACAGCTTTAATTCTAATATCAAAGCGGTGTTAGATAAGGATTATTTATATGGTAATAATGCAAATGAAATGATGGTATTTTTAGATAATCACGATCGAAATAGATTTCTTACTGAAGCTGGCAAAAATGTTAAAAGATTACAAAATGCATTAACATTTTTATTTACAGTAAGAGGGAATCCGATAGTATTCCAAGGCACAGAGCAAAATAAAGGTAACATGTATGATGATTTAATGATTGGTTTGGCTGATACATGGAATCGTTGGTCAATGGTTAAAAAAGATGAAAATGGAAATGTGATTGAGGATTATTTCAACACAAATACAGATACATATAAATTGATTGCAAAACTTAATAAATTAAAAGATACATATCCTGCACTTAGTTATGGAACTCAGAGGGAAATGTGGTCATCAGAGAATATATATGTATTTTCACGTAGAGTTGATTCCAAGAAAGATGAAGTGATTTGTGCATTTAACAATTCTAATTCTTCAAAGAGTGTATATGTTTCTTTACGTGCTGAAAGTTCTATCAAGCCAGGTACTGTTTTAGAAAATGTTATGGATCCAAATGATAGAATAACTGTATCGCAGAGTAATAAAATTGCATTGAATATTGAGGGAAATTCAAATAAAATATATAAAGTAAGCAGTAATCAGAAAAAAACTACTGTACCTGTTACATTCTATGTTCATGGTGCAACAACAAACTTTGGAGAAAATATTTATATTCTAGGGAATATAGCGGAATTAGGGAATTGGAGTATAAGTGACAAAATAGCCCCGGCTTCTTGCCCTACATATCCGAACTGGAGTATTTCACTGAATTTACCAGTTGGTAAAAAGATAGAATTTAAAGCTGTAAAGTATAATGGGATATCTATGGAATGGGAAAATGGCGATAACCGTAATTATATTGTTCCAGACAGTGGTGGTGCATTATCATTTTCTTGGAACTCGAAAGGTGTAACTGAATTAGTACCTATTAAGTTTATTATTACAAATGCGAATACAAAATTAGGAGAAAGTATATATATTGTAGGTAATGTTGATGAACTAGGTTATTGGAATGTAAATATGGCAGCAGGTCCGGCATTATGCCCTAACTACCCGACTTGGGAAGCACATATTGATGTTCCGGTTGGAAAAAATATTGAATGGAAAGCAGTGAAAAAAGGTTCAAATTCTTCTGTGGTATGGCAAAGCGGAGATAATAATATATTTACGGTACCAAAGAATGGGGTTGGAGAGGCAATATGCTCTTGGCGATAGCATCTAGAATATGGTCAAAATTATTTGGAGAATTACTACAGGTGTTTTATTGGATTGACTCAAATGCTTTGTAAACTATGATATTGAGGTAAATGTATTCTGGCAAAGTAATTTGATAATTTAATTGCCTAGATTGAAAAAATAGATAAAAAGGATGGAAGCAAATGTAGGCTTTCCATCCTTTTTATAAACTATCCACTATGTAGGTGTGAGAAGATGTTATAGTAAAATTGAGATTTAGGAGTTAAAGTTGAAGCTCATGGGATTTACTACTATTAAGCGGATGGGAATATTGTTAATATTATAGAAGAAATAATTGATAAGCAGAAGAGAGATAAAATAGAATATGACAGCCATATAGTCATAGGTTGACACCTTTCTAATTTTAGGATAATATAAAGTTGACTTTAGAATTTTCCTAAAAACGAGGTGATACCATGGAGTATAAAAGTAGAGAACTAGAAAGAAAGTTTCTAAAGATGAATAGAAACTTTAAGGCTATACTGGTAACAGGGGCAAGGCAGGTGGGCAAGACTACAATGCTTAAACATCTTGCGGAGGGGACGGATAGAACTTATGTGACCATGGATAATAGGATGGCAAGGGAGCTTGCTAAAAGTGATCCCGTATTATTTTTTCAGACATATAAGCCACCAATTTTAATAGATGAAATCCAAAAAGCACCGGAGCTGTTTGAACAGATTAAAATTATGTGTGATGAAAGTGAAGAAAAGGGCAGATTTTGGATTACCGGCTCACAGCAGTATAAAATGATGAGTAAGGTAAGAGAGACTATGGTGGGTAGAATAGGTATATTAAGCCTTTATAGCCTTTCACAAAGAGAAAAAGCAGGGATATTACTTGAGGATGAGCCTGATTTTTCTTTACAGGCATTATTAGAACGTCAAAAATTATTCAAAAGAAATAACATAATTGATGTATATAAACATATATGGACTGGTGGAATGCCTGAAATACAGGAGGCTGACAGTGAAATAAGGGAGGAATATTTTAACTCATATATTGAAACCTATCTTATGCGTGATGCAACAGAAGTCGGTGGAATAAGCGATACAGTGAAGTTTAATAAATTTTTGACAGCCTGCGCAGCACTTATATCTAGCCAAATAAATTATTCAACCTTGGCTGAAGCTGCTGATATATCTCAGACGACAGCTAAAAATTGGCTGAATGTAGTACAGGGGCTTGGAATCATATATCTGCTTCCTCCATTTGAAAATAATGAACTGAAAAGATTGGTAAAAATGCCAAAGCTGTACTTTTGTGATACTGCACTTTGTGCCTATCTTTCAAAATGGTTGTCAGTTGAAACTTTAATGAATGGTGCTGCAAGCGGACACTATTATGAGAATTATGTTGTAATGGAATTTGTAAAAACTTATGCTTATTCAAAAGCAAAAGCAAACCTTTCGTATTATAGGGATTCAAATGCAAAGGAAATTGATATATTTATTGAAGAAAATGACATGATACATCCTATTGAAATAAAAAAATCAGCTAATCCTGACAGAAGAGAGGTAAAGAAGTACTCGGTTATTGATAAGACTTCATTAAAAAGGGGAGAAGGCGGCATAGTATGTATGTGTGAGGAAGTAATACCTATTGATGAGGATAACTGCTTTATTCCAAGTAATATCATTTGAGTTAAAAAATCAGAGGATAGTGATTAAATATATCCCAAAAGAATTATAGAGATAAATCATATTTTAAGAGATATATAACACAAGTTAGAAAGAGAGGGGTTTATGAGAAAAATAAATCCGCAAAGGTGCAAGAATGGAGACTTTAGAATATATTGCAAAATTTAATTGGTAGCAGGTATATTAACATAAAAAACAGGTAGTTTTGCCACTATCTCTGATTGAAAGAGGTAAAGTATTATGAAAAAGAAAAATATTTCAATAATAATTATAGTTTTTATTATAATAGGAGTGCTGGCGGGTATTTATATAGTTAAAACTAAAAATTCTGAACATGACTTTGAAGTCGGTAATGCTTATTTTAGAGTTACCATTCCGGCTGGATGGAAAGCAGATGGAGAAGATAGGGAGGAATGTGCCCCAAGTGGAGAATGTTGGCCGGGTGAAGGCTTTTATATTTATCCTAAAGAATGTACTGATAAGGATCAAAGAATATATATATTTAGAATGGTAAGCTCAATATCTGCGGATGACTTAGAAGAGGATAGCGATAGTAAAGAAACATTTATTACTAAAGGCGGCATAAAGGGAAAAGTATATAAAAGAAATGATATTTTTTCGTGGGGAGTATTATATGATGAGGATGACGCCGGTGGATATTATGGTGCAAATGTCTATTTTGAGGACAAATCCCTAATAAGTAAACACGAGAAAGAAATAATGGATATATTAAAAAGCTTAGTGGTAAATAAGGAGCAATCAGAATAAAAATCATCCCAAAGATAAATAAGCAGGGATTTATGATTTTAAATAAACCAGAAAAGTTATTGAAATTTTCAAACAAAGATTTCAATAACTTTTTATACTTTTGACACTTGTATTTATATTACAAAAAAATATAAAAATGCTTGACAAAATTGTTTAGAAATTTTATTCTCAAATTGAGAATAATAAATAAAAAGAGAATATTATGTTAAAGAAAAACGAATGGTAATAAGTTGTTTATAAAAAAGTTGGAGATACCTGAGGGCACATTAAAAATCCAAGTAAATGATGATAGCCGTTATGAGGCAGCACATTAAATGGATGATGAATTGACAAAAAAGGACAATTTCTTCTTCTGGCAGACATAGAGGTTGAAACCTGTTGGACAAATCTCAGCAAAAGTTACCATGAAATGTAGATATAAATACTCGGTTTCAAGTCTGTCTCAAACGGATATAGTTAAACACGTTAAAGGTAGTGATGCAAATGAGACAGGTACTATTTGGGAAACCGAGAATGCGACAGAATATGTAACAAATAATACCTGTGAATTATCTGCAACTTTTTTTATAAGATGGAATTGGGATAAAATTAAAACATCTATAGACAATGGTTATCCGGTAATTCCACTTGTAAGAAATTTATCAACAGGGCATTATTATGTTATAAGAGGATATGATGAAAAAAATAAAAAAATTGCTTTAAATGATCCTTGGGATGGTACTAGATATACTTGTACATGGAGTGACTTTGATTCTGGAAATTGGAGTCATGATAGTCGGACTCGTAAGTTTACTGTATATTTTGATGATTATAAAAATTAGGGAAAGGGGTAATTAATTATGAAAAAAATATTCGGTATATTAATTGGTTGTCTATTCTATTTGACATTTGTTGACTTAATATTAGCGCAATCAAATTATGATTTTCGCCTTGATAACATAGAAAATTCAAAAGAATATAATAAAATAATAGAATTCCAAGATGATATGTTATCGGATATTTATGGGACTGATTTACGTTACAATGAATATCCGGTGTCTGAAATAGATTTTACAAAAGCTGTTAAGACTTATAATTATACACCGGAAGATTTGATTAATAATATTTCAAATGGAACATTGTTGCAAAATATCAGAAATAATAATGATTATAGTTGGAAAGTACCAATAAGATTGAGAAAAGACGGATGCGATTATGCTGTTGTATATAAACTTCCTAATGACAAATTTTCATATTATACTGCGAGTACGACAAAGACCGGAATAAAACAGGTTGATTATATATTTAACCAAAAGCAAAATTTTGATTTAATCAGTGTACAGAATAATGAATTTAATAATATATATGCATTGTCAATTTCTAATATGAATATGGATTTAATTGTTATTGATGATACAAATACTATTAGTTTTATCCCGTTTGCCTCGAGAGATGATTTATTGGAAATTGATAATGGTAAAACATATAAATCGAATGAGATGTTAGAAGTAATAAATAAGTATATTACTTTATCTCCAAGTAGAGAATTATTTAGCGGTGGATCTTCATATGGAGTGTCAAAAAATAATAATATGACTTATGTAGTAATTTTGGTATTGTTAATTGCAATAATGATTTACATCTTACTAAAACTTAAAAAGAGGTGGTAAACTATGAAAAAAATAATAATTTTTTTATTTTCAATTTGTTTATTATTAATTACACCTATAATAGTTTTTGCTGCAAATGAAAAAGAAGATGACTTAACAGTATTAGCGGATGAGATTATTCGGACAACAAATGAATTGTATAAAGATAAGTTACCAAGAGAGATTACTGAGAATGATTTAGATTTTGACAATGTGTTTAAAATTTATGTTGGTGTGAATATTTTTTCTAAAGATATAGATTTGATTAAAGATATTCCGAAAATTTTTGGCGCTGATGGGTATATATATGAATTGCCAATATATTTGGACAATAATACTGTAATTGTTAATATATCAAAAGGACAGCTACTAAATGAGAATGTTGAATTTACCAATGAGGAGCGTTCTAATATTTTAAAGGGCGAAGGTAAGTGGCAAGTAACAGCAATTAAATATTATGAAAATGAAACAGTAGATTATCGAACAGAGTTGAAGAAGAGGGTAGGCACAGTACCTGAAGATACGGTCTTAATAGGTGGATTACCTTATTTTAGATATGCTGTTGCATTGATTCCAAATACAGATGGAAGAATTGAGGGAATAGTACCACTTAGTGATGTTCCGGGTGTAGAAAAGATTAAAAACTTGCGTGTAAAGACAAATAAAATGGAAACTAATGATATGTATGATTATCAAAACATAAAAGAATATATTAATGAATTACCTAAGATATCGGGTGATGAGGCGGGACCATATGGTTTTTTAGATATTGCGAAACCTAATTTATCTAAAAATAATAATTCAGTGATATTAGTTTTATTTATTGGAGTTATATTTGTTTGTGGCATAATAATATTCTTTTATAAAAATAAGAAAACAGTGAGGTAATAAAATGAATTTTTCAAACGGAGAACTTACAGTAATGGAAATGTTGTGGGAGGGAGAATGTTTGGATGAAAACGGAGAGATTCAGGCATTGGAATTATCTAAGTTATTAGATGAAAAATATGGCTTCGGTAAGACTTCCAGCTACACATTTTTTGGAAGACTGCTTGAAAAGGGGGCAATAACAAGGAGGTATCCAAAGTATACCATAAAGCCGCTTATTTCAAGAGAGGAGGCACTTAGAAAGCAGAAGCAGGAAGCGATAGAGAGATTATTTAAAGGCTCGATTATAAATGTCTGTCAGGCATTTTTCAGTGAGAAAAAAGTAAGTAAAAAAGAGCTGGAAGAAATGAGAAAATTAATCGATAGTTTTGATGAAGAGGAATGATATGGTTAATTTGATTATACCTACAGCCTTAACCAGGAGTATAAAAAGCATTTTCATACTTGCAATTATACTTTTTATAAGGTAACTTTTGGGAAGGAGGCTGTTATGAAAAGTATTAATCCAAACTGTTGAGACTACTGAGGAGATGTACATTTTCCATAAGGAAACAGCAAATTATAAAAATTGAACCTAAATGGTTCTAATAGGTTCAAAATGTTGATTTTTTATAAAAAAATGAGGTATAGTGAATATATATAGAGAGTAAGTATAAAGGGGTTATCTATGGCTTTAGCAACTTTTAGTGTAAGAATGGATGAGAATTTAAAAAAACAGTTTGATATAATTTGTTCAGAATTTGGAATGAATGCAACCACAGCGATTAATGTATTTGCAAGGGCAGTTGTTCGTGAAAGAAAAATACCATTTGAAATTCAAGCCACAAGTACTGATACATTAAAAGCACTGGGGATGCAGACTTTTCTTGCTCTTAGAGAACAGGCTAAAGAAAATGGTGTACAGGATTTAAGTATAGATGAGATTAATGATAGTCACAGCTAATGAATTTTTAGAGATATTAAATAAGTCAAAAAAGTGATGGAAACTTCAAAATCAATTTCCATCACTTTTAATATTCATCCAACCCTTAACTTAAACTTCATAAGCTCTTTCTCATCATCTACAGGAATCTTTGCAATATCAGCACCAAGTTCCTTCAGCTTTTCTTCAAAATGCTCATAGCCTCTTTCGATAAACTCTATCTGGTCTACCTCACTTACTTCCTCAGAACAAAGACCTGCTATTACAAGGGCAGCTCCTGCTCTAAGGTCTGGAGAACTGAGCTTTGCGCCTGAAAGCTTTTCTACTCCGTCTATAATGGCGCTATTGCCTTCAACTTTGATATTTGCTCCCATTTTGGCAAGTTCATCAGTGAACTTAAAGCGGTTTTCAAATATACTTTCGGTAACTACACTTGTACCGTTTGACATAGCTAAAAGAGTGGTTATCTGAGGCTGCATATCTGTAGGGAAACCCGGATAAGGTAAGGTCTTAACATGAGTATGATTAAGCCTGTTCTTAGCACAGACTCTGATTGCATCGTCAAATTCATAAACCTCCGCACCTGTTTCTATAAGTTTTGCACTTATTGCTTCCATGTGCTTAGGTATAAGGTTTTTAACAAGTACATCTCCCTTAGTGGCAGCAGCGGCTACCATATAAGTTCCCGCCTCTATCATATCAGGTATAATGGAATACTCGCTTCCATGAAGTCTTTCTACTCCTACTATTCTGATTACGTCAGTACCTGCACCCTTGATATCGGCTCCCATGCTGTTAAGGAAGTTAGCTACGTCTACCACATGAGGCTCTTTTGCCACATTTTCCATTATAGTCTTTCCCTTTGCAAGAGTAGCTGCAAGCATGGTGTTTATTGTAGCCCCTACGCTGGATACATCAAAATAAATATGACTTCCAACCAGTTCATCTGCTTTTACCGCAATAAGGCTGTGTCTGATATCGATTTCCGCACCGAGTGCCTCAAATCCCTTGATATGCTGGTCTATAGGACGGCTTCCTATATTACAGCCGCCGGGAAAGGCAACCTTTGCATCTTTATTTTTTCCTAAAAGTGCTCCCAAAAGATAGTAAGAAGCCCTTATTTTCCTGATAAATTCATTGTCTACACAGAAATTAGTTATAGTACCGCCATTTATGCGGACGGTATGATTATCTATTCTTTCAACTATGGCACCTATTTCTTCAATAGCACTTAAAAGTACCTGTATATCACTAACATAAGGAAGATTTTCAATTTTAACAGGTTCATTGCACATAACAGCGGCGGCCAGTATGCCAAGAGCAGCATTTTTAGCTCCGCTTATGGAAACTTCACCAACGAGCGGCTTACCGCCCTTAATTACAAATTCATTCATCTTAGCCCCTTTACTAAGTCCTTTAAGGTAATGATACAAGCCTTATCTGATGCTTGTATATCTTTTAATTATAGCGAGTTAGCCGATAAGTGTCAATATTTTAGGGATAGTTTGACAAAATAGGGGCTCTGTATTAAAATTAAAAAGTTAAAGATTAACCAAAATTACAGTATTTTTCAGGTCATATCTCAGTAACTTCATGCATTTAAATATATTAAACTTATATTTACCTGTGAACTGTGATAATATTTACAGAAATATGACAAAGTAGTATATTTTAACAGAAATGCCTTTTTCACAGGATTTTGGTAAGCAGACCACAGGATTTGAGGGAATTTGAGTTTGTAAAAATTTGGAAATTATTAATAAAACATACAGAAAGAGGGAACAAAATGGCAAAAGATAAGAAAATGGTAGAGGCAATTACTTCGATGGATGAGGATTTCGCACAGTGGTATACTGATGTGGTTAAGAAGGCAGAGCTTGCGGATTATTCCAGTGTTAAGGGCTTTGTAGTGCTTAAGCCTTATGGCTTCGGTATTTGGGAAAATATCCAGAAGACTCTTGACAGTGCATTTAAGTCTACAGGAGTAGAAAATGTATGCATGCCGCTTTTGATTCCCGAGAGTCTTATAAATAAAGAAAAAGACCATGTTGAGGGCTTTGCGCCTGAAGCAGCCTGGGTAACTCATGGAGGCTCCGAAGAGCTTCAGGAACGTCTTTGTGTGCGTCCTACCTCAGAAACACTTTTCTGCGATTTCTATTCAAAGGATATCCGCTCCTACAGAGATTTACCTAAGGTTTATAATCAGTGGTGCTCGGTAGTCAGATGGGAGAAGGAGACCAGACCTTTCCTTCGTACAAGGGAGTTTTTGTGGCAGGAAGGACATACTGCACATGCAACAGAGGAAGAGGCGCAGGCAAGAACTATTCAGATGCTCAATGTTTATGTGGATTTCTTTGAAAATGAACTTGCAATTCCTGTTATAAAGGGACAGAAAACCGAAAAGGAGAAATTTGCGGGTGCTGTTTCTACCTATACCATAGAGGCGATGATGCATGACGGTAAGGCTTTACAGTCAGGTACCAGCCACAACTTCGGAGACGGATTTGCAAGAGCCTATGACGTAACATTTACTGATAAGGATAACAGTATTCAGTATGCACACCAGACTTCCTGGGGAGTAAGTACCAGAATGATAGGTGCAATTATTATGGTGCACGGAGATGACAACGGACTTGTGCTTCCGCCTAGAATTGCTCCTACACAGGTTATGATAATTCCTATTATGCAGAATAAGGAAGGCGTGCTTGAGAAGGCTAATGAGCTTAAAAACAGACTCAGTGCAGACTTCAGAGTTAAACTTGATGACAGTGACAAGACACCGGGCTTTAAGTTTGCGGACCAGGAAATGCGCGGTATTCCTGTAAGAGTAGAGATTGGTCCTAAGGATATAGAAGCAAATAAATGTATAGTTGTAAGAAGAGACAACAGAGAGAAGACAGAAGTTTCCCTGGATGAACTTGAGACGAAACTTGCTGAAATACTTGAGAGTATACAAAAAGACATGCTTGAGAGAGCAAGAGCACACAGAGACAGCCATACTTACAGCGTTACAACCTATGATGAGTTTAAAGAAACTATTGCTAATAAACCGGGCTTTATAAAGGCACACTGGTGTGAAAGCAGAGAATGTGAAGATAAGATTAAAGAAGATACTTCTGCTTCAGCAAGATGTATTCCTTTTGAAGATGGTAATTCCGAAGGAGTCTGCGTATGCTGTGGTAAGCCTGCCAAGAAGCTGGTTTATTGGGGAAAGGCATATTAATGCATATTAAATTGCCTGCAAAGGTAAAATATATAATATCAAGACTTGAAAAAAACGGCTATGAAGCCTACGCAGTCGGTGGCTGTGTTAGGGATTCCATCTTGGACAGAATCCCTGAGGACTGGGATATAACCACTTCTGCAAAGCCTGAGGAAGTAAAGAAACTTTTCCCGGCTACCATAGATACAGGCTTACAGCATGGGACAGTAACCGTAGTCATAGAAAAAGAAGGCTACGAGGTCACTACTTTCAGGCTTGACGGAGATTATTCAGATGGAAGGCATCCCGACAGGGTTGCCTTTACATCGTCTTTGACAGAAGACTTAAAAAGACGTGATTTCACCATCAATGCTATGGCATATAGTGAAATCACAGGGCTAATAGACAGATTTGACGGTGAGAAAGATCTTGAAGACGGTATAATCAGGGCTGTAGGTGATGCCGAAGAAAGATTTTCGGAAGATGCGCTCAGAATGCTTCGCGCTATACGTTTTGCGGGACAGTTAAACTTTGATATAGCAGAAAAGACTTTTGATGCCATAAAAAAGCTGTCACCTAATATTTCAAAAGTCAGCGTTGAAAGAATTGCTAAAGAGCTTGAAAAACTTCTTTTGTCGGGAAATCCTGAATATATAGGTCTTGTATATGAAGCCGGTATTTTTGAGGTTATTGCCCCTGAAATAGCTGCGCTTTTTGATAAAGGAGAGATTTATAATTCGATAAAGGCAGTCAGTTGTACTTCATATCCCGAAAAAAAGGAACTATATCAGATAAGAACAGCTCTTTTTCTTGAAAGGCTCGGAGCAGATAGTGCGGCTAAGCTGCTTAAAAGATTTAAGCTGGATAACGATACTATAAATACAGTGAAAAAACTTATTGGATTACTGCAAAGAGAGGTAGAAGCTTCAGCTCTTGAAATGAGAAGGACTGTTAAAGAAGCAGGGCATAAGATAATGCCGCTGCTTTTTGAAGCAAGGCGGGCAAAAGCCCTCACTGACAGTTCCAAGCTTTATGAAAACCTCCTTGTAAGAGGAGAATGTACCGATATTGCAGGACTTAAAGTAAACGGAAAAGACCTTATGGAAGCCGGTATTCCTAAGGGTATTATGATTGGACAGACACTTGAGAGATTGTTGGAACTGGTTATAGAGAACCCTGAATTAAACACCAGGGAGGGCTTGCTCTCGGAGGTAAAAAATAATGAAGAATAACCGCATACTGCCTATACTGGTTATATTGTTATTAACCGGTCTGGGCGTATTCATAGGAATCAAGACTATTTTAACCACAAATCAAAGTGCTCCTCTTGTCACCTCCCATCCTGAGGTAGTTGCAGTTTCCTCACAGCCTGCTATTGAAACCGGAAATAAAAAGAAGATAACAGCGGTGCTTAGGGGAATAGATAAGGAAGGTGGCAGAATAGGCGTTTATCTCACAGATACAATGAAAGAGACCAGCTTTCCTTATGACCTGGCTACTTCCGTAAAGAGTGTAAATGATCAGGAACTGGTGATGGCGGAGTTGCCGTTTGGAAGCATTCTGGATCTGGAAGTAAATGATGAGACAGGGATTTTATCCAAGGTAGCTGTAAGTAAAGAGGCCTGGGATTATAAGGGTGTAAGGAACTTACAGATAGATGAGGTGCTCTCCAAAATGCAAATCGGAGAAAGCAACTTTATGTATGATGCCGGTCTTACTGTAATAAGCGGTAAGGACAATGTGAGTCTTAGGAATATTGATACTTCAAAGGACATACTTGAAGTTCGCGGGATAGGTGAAAAGATACTTTCTATAAATATTACAACAGGTCACGGAGTGCTGGATTTCACTGATTATGATGATTTCTTAGGCGGAACTGTTGAAATAGGTTATGATGTGTTTGATGACATATCGGATAATATGAAGTACGTACTTCGTGAAGGCAAGTATAAGGTAATAATGAAAAACGGGAAGCTTTCCGTAAATAAAATTATTGATATAAAAAGAGACAGAACGGAAGTCCTGAAGATTTCAGATTTTACCAAGGAAATGAGCAAAAGCTCAGAGGTTACTTTCAATCTTTCTCCAAGCAGTTCTTCTATTTACATAGATGGCAGGGAAGTGGACGCTTATAAAAAGCTTGAACTTGATTACGGCGAGTACATGGTCAGGGTAAAAGCTGAAGGCTACGTAGGCTGGGAAAGGGTAGTAAACATATCAAAACCTAAAACTGTTATGAGCATTGCCCTGGCTCTTAAAAAGGAGAAGCCTGAGGAAGAAGATAAGGATGATGACGGTATGGCAGAGCCTGATACTGATTTGGAAGGAATAAACGTGGACAACACAGATGACTCTGAAGAAGATGAGAGCAATAATACTCCGTCAGAGAATAAGGAAGATGAGGAAATAAAGGTGCGTACAGACAGTACCAAGACTATTTCCTTTAGAAAACCTGAGGGTGCAACCATATCCTTTGATGGCAGGGTAATAGGTGATGCTCCTTGTGAAATAACCAAGGTAACGGGTGAGCATGAGATAACATTGAAAAAAGACGGATACGAGACTCAGACCTTTACCGTGAATATCGAAGATGACGGAGAGGATGTTGTGTTTAGTTTTCCGGAGATGGTTAAAGCGAGAGAATAAATATTATAGATTGTGAACATGTGAGTTTCGTCTAATTTGACTTTTACCTATAAACATGGTATGATAACAAAGTGAGTATACAGGCACACTTGTATACAAAATGTATGTTGCATATCCCGATGTTATCGGGGTTAGGTTGATAGCTTAATAGTTTGGAGGCTTAGTCATGGGAAAAGTTGATGTAAAGGCAGTCCGTAATGCAGTATACCGCGCCATCGGAAGTAGGGTTGTAGTTAAAGCCAACAGAGGAAGGCATAGATTTGATGTGAATGAGGGAGTGATTAAGGAGGTTTACCCTCACTTGTTTATGATTCAATTAAATGACAGTGAAGATGATACAGCTAAAACCGTATCTTACACTTATACAGATATTCTTACAAAGGATGTTCAGTTACAGCTTTGTGTAGAATAAAACTAAATTAAAATTTTATAACCCTTATGTAAGGCTATTCACTCTTATAGAGTTTATATCTTACATAAGGGTTATTTTTTAAGGATTAAACTATATGTTTATGGCTAATAAATCGAGTTATACACATCTTTCTCTCACTATATACCCGTTTCTGTCCCTTCTTGGACTCTTAGGCATTTCCCAGGCAAAATGGTCTGTGTGAAGTACATTATGAGCTTTATGTGAATTAGGAGTTCCAAAATAATTCTCATAAAGTGTCTTGATATCCGGATTCTCGTGTGAATGGCGTACCTTGGCATTTGCATCAAGGAAATAAAGGTTCTTGCCACGGGCAAAAGCCAGTTCCTCACCGTCATGGATAGGCTGTCCGCCTCCGCCTACACAGCCGCCCGGACAAGCCATAACTTCTACAAAGTCATATTTCTTTTCCCCGCGGTCGATTTCCTCCATGAGCTTTCTTGTATTAGCAAGTCCGTTTACAACAGCTATACGGAGATTTGTATCCTTAAGGCTGAATGTAGCCTCTGTAAGTCCTGTCTTCTGAGATTCAGCTCTTACCACCTTGAAGGCATCAGGAGGACAATTTTCGCCCATAAGAGAGTGATAAGCAGTTCTGAGAGCAGCCTCCATAACACCGCCGGTAGCACCGAAGATTATACCTGCACCTGTAACATCATGGAAAAGATGGTCAGGCTCGGCATCTTCAAGAGTTTCAGGAAGGATGTGGAAGGCTTTAATCATTCTTATAAGTTCTCTTGAAGTAAGTACGCAGTCTGTGTCATATCCTGCGTATTCTTCGTGGAAGAATTCCATGTTTCGCTCGCCTTTTTTAGCTACACAAGGCATAATGGCAACAGAATATATATCCTCGGGAGCAACTCCGATTTCCTTTGCAAAATGGGTTTTCATAACTGCTCCAAACATCTGCATAGGTGATTTCGCAGATGAGAGCTGGCCTGTCAGATGTGGATAATTGCTCTTAAGGAAGCGTACCCAACCCGGACAACAGGAGGTAAACATAGGTTTTTCCGCAAGCTCTCCGTTTGAAAATCTTGCTATGAATTCGCTTGCTTCCTCCATTATGGTAAGGTCGGCTGAGAACGCGGTATCAAATACATAATCTACGCCGATTTTCTTCAGGGAATCAAAAATCTTACCAACAGTAGCTTCGCTTAAGTCAAGGCCGAGACCTTCTCCCCAAGCCGTTCTGACAGCAGGAGCCACCTGAACCACAACAACCTTCTTCGGATCGGCTATAGCTCTTAAGAATTCCTCTGTGTCATCTCTTTCTTTGAGAGCACCTACAGGACAGTGGGTTATACACTGGCCGCAGAGAGAACAGTCAGCTTCAGCTATTGTTCTGGCACCGGATACATTGATGGTTGATCTTGCACCTGTACCTTCAAGAGTCCAGATTCCAAGCCCTGCAATCTTGTCACATACCTGTACACAACGCATACATTTTATACATTTTTTAGAATCCCTTATAAGCGGGAAGGTTTTGTCCCATTCCTGAATCTCAAGGCGTTCCTCATAAAGGGTATCTGTAATATTTAAATCATTTGCAAGAGTCTGGAGCGAGCAGTTTCTGCTTCTTACACAGGTAGCACATTTACAGTCATGCTGTGAAAGTATCATCTGCACGGTTCTGCGCCTTGCAAGTCTGACTCTTGGACTGTTGGTATAGACTACCATACCTTCTTCAACCTCATTGTTGCAGGCTGTTACAAACTTGTCATTACCCTCTACTTCCACGATACAGACACGACAGGCTGCTATTTCATTGATTTCCTTTAGGAAGCAAAGGTGTGGAACAGGTACTCCTATACTGAAAGCCGCATCCATTATGGAAGTGCCTTCAGGTACAGTTACATTTTTTCCGTCTATAATTAAATTTACCATATCTTCTCACGACCTCCCTTGAATATTCCAAAGCCATAGTGATCACATCTGAGACAGCGACCGGATTCCTGACAAGCTTCTTTTTTATTCATGCAATTTTCAACTCCGTCAAAATCCTTAACTCTCTCTGAAGCTTCTCTTTCTGTAAGTTCAACTCTTCCGCAGGCAGGATGATCTTCCTTGCTGGGGATAGGGATACTTACATCACAGGTTATCTCATGCCTGTAACCCAAGAATTCGTCTATGTTAGCAGCCATAACCTTGGCTGCGGCAATGGCTTTTATAACTGTGGCAGGACCGGAAGCGCAGTCACCGCCTGCAAATATTCCCGGAAGTCCGGTAAATCCGCCGTTTGGCATGGTAAACATCTTACCTTTTTGAACAGGAATTCCTTCATCTTCATAATACTTGGTTTCAATATTCTGTCCTATAGCTACAATAAGAGTTTCACAAGGGATAAATTCATCAGGCTCACCCGTTGGTATTACACTGGCTCTGCCATCTTTAATTTTGGATATCATTTGAGGAGTTACCCAAACACCCTTTACATGACCGTTTTCTATCTCAAGTCTTGAAGGAGCTTTCAGTGTAACCATTTCAACACCTTCCGCCAAAGCTCCCTCTATTTCGGCAGGAAGGGCAGTCATATCAGCTATTCTACGTCTGTAGACACAGCTTACTTTCTTAGCTCCGAGTCTTACAGCGGTTCTGACTGCATCCATAGCCACGTTTCCACCGCCGATAATAGCTACATTCTGACCGGTTAAATCATCATACTGTCCTATTCCAACATTTCTGAGGAATTTAACGGCAGACATAACACCACCGGCATCTTCACCTTCAAGACCAAGCTTCTTATCTGTAGATGCACCTATGGTTATAAGTACGGCATCATACTCTTTCTTTAAGTCAGGGAGAAGGAGGTCAACACCGAGTTTAAGCCCGTATTTTACTTCTACGCCTGTAGCAAGAATAGCATCTGTATCTTCTTCCAGTCTGTCTTTTGGAAGGCGGTAATTAGGTATACCGTATCTTAACATTCCGCCAAGTTTAGGGAGCATTTCAAAGACAGTAGTCTGATGTCCCATAAGCTGTAAATAGTAGGCAGCAGAAAGACCTGAAGGGCCTCCGCCTATAACGGCAATTTTTTTACCAGTTGAAGGTGCGCAGGGAGGAGGTGGTACCTTCCCTGCCATATCGGCAGCTACACGCTTAATTCCTCTGATATTGATGGCATCATCAACCATATTTCTTCTACATTTTTCCTCACAGGGATGTTCGCAGATGAAGCCGCAGGTAGTAGGGAAAGGATTGTCCTTTCTTATAAGCCTTATGGCATCTGCATAACGTTCTTCCTTTACAAGGGCGAGATATCCCGGCACATCAACATGGGCAGGGCAGAGGGCAACACAAGGAACAGGCTGCTTTGTCTGGCAGTTACAGCGGCCGTTTCTGATATGTTCCTCAAAATCATCACGACAGGTGGTTACAGCCTTATATACCATATTTGCGGCTTCATAGCCTATTGCACAGTCAGCTGTTTCAGATATGGATTTTGCAGTCTCCTCTATGAGAGGGATGATGTCCATAGTTGCATTTCCGTTCAACACAGTAGTCATAAGGTGCTTCAAATGAAGCAGTCCCACACGACAGGGAACACATTTGCCACAAGTCTGTGCATGGCACATTTCAATAAAAGCCCTGGTGATGTCTACAGGGCAGAGTCCCGGAGGGCTTGCCTCTATTCTCTTGTCTAAAGTTCTGTACAGGTCTTCGATTACAAGTGTCGCTCTGTCCGGTGTAAAGATTTCCAAACGGCTCATTTTACCTACCTCCTGGTTTTACCATCATATTTTTGGGGCTGATAATCGTACTTTGTAAAAATGTGCAAAAAATACAGATTAATACTTCAAAAACTTCACAAATACATATATTAATCGCGATAATTTAATTGTACAAAATAGCTAATGGAAAATCAAGAATAGTTAAAAAATAGACAAATAAATGAAGTGATTTATAGCAATGGTTGATAATAATTATCAATTAGTTGAATTTTTGATAGCTTAAACCGGTATTTTTTCTTGTAAACTAAGTTTACATATGTTATATTTTACAAAGCACTACAAAATAGATTATAAGAACTTTATATGCTGAAATAAATATAGGTGTAATATTTCATTTGATAAAAGGATAGGATGTGAAAATATATGAAAAAAAGTATGTTAGCCATAGCTGTTATGGTGGCATTAGTGTTTAATGCCTGCGGAATACAGTCAAAAAAAGATGATAGGCCGATTAAATCTGAAAAGGCGGTAAATACAAGTCAGAATACAGCGACAGAATCTGAAAAGCCGGAAGAGACAAACTCTTCCGGCAAAAAGACAAAGGAAGTATATAACTGCTGTGGTTTTATAACAGATACGGGTGTGACGGTAAAGCTGGGAGGAACCAAAGGAAGAGGACTTATAGGAATGGTTAAACTCCTTGATAATGCGAAGCAGGACAAGACAGTAAACGGATATGATTTTAAAGTGCTTTCTACAGCAGAAGAGCTTGGTGAAAAGCTGTTAGGCGGTGAACTGGATATGATTATCTTACCTGTGAAAGCGGGGGCTAAACTTTACGGTGAAAAAGACAGCAGAGTAAGAATGCTTGTGACCGGTGAGATTGATATCAGTGAGAAGCAGAAAAAGTCGGATAATAAGAAAAAACGTATTATAACAGGAGCTTTCACTACTGAAGATTATATTAGGGAAAATAAAAATGCAGTTGATGCATTTCTGGGCGATTACAGGTATTCTGCTGTATGGATTACCAATAAAGAAAATATAGAAGAGGCTGTAAAATTGATCGAAGAATATGATGCAGCAAAAGCTGATAATGTAGACAAAGTTGTATCTTCAGGGGAAAAAGCCTGTCTGATAGGGGAAAAAATGAAATCTGTAACTGAGGATTATCTTCTTACAGCTAAAAAGAAGGGAAAGAAAGCAAAGGCGAAGTTGCCAAAGGATGAGTTTTATTATATCAAAGAGACCAAATAATCGAAAGAATGTTAAGTTTTTTACATTAAGAAAACAAGTAAGATATGAAATATATGATTTGCTCCGGGGAGAGAAGAGCAGCATATGGGCTGTCACATCAAGAATTAGTGTGACAGCCCATATTTTAGTATAAAACTTATGTGAAAGTCAGTAATCAATTACAATCTATCTGATTTTCTTTTTTACAACAAGACCTAAACCGATAAGAGCAGCGCCAAGAAGTATGAATCTGCTTTCGTTACTTCCGCCGGTCTTAGGAAGTTTACCAAGAGGAGCCTTGGTATCATTGACGTCTACTTCGTCTTTATTATCTGCAATCACGTTCTTGCCTGTGTTTGCATTTCCGCGAGGGCTGGTATCATCAGAAATATCCGTTGTATCTGTGTTTGCGTCGCCACGAGGGTTCGTGTCATCAGAAACATCGGTTGTATCTGTATTTGCATCACCGCGAGGAGTATTCTGACTATCTACATCAACTGAAGGAGTTGAAGGCTGCTCCGGTGAAAGATTAGGTTCGGGGGTAGTAGGATTACCGGGATTTGGGCCCGGTATAACAGGACCGACATTGGTATTTCTGTAATTTAGAGTGATAACCGTCTGCTTATACCCTACTTCATAACCGTCTCCATAAGCTACATCAGATACTATGGATGTATTAGCAGGATCTAAAGTCACTTCATAATCATTATCACTTCCAGTAACCTTTGTAAGCCAGCTCTGAGTAACGGGATTTGTTGCAAACTCATATCCTGTAGGAGCATTAGGCAGGGTAAACTTAATCTTATCACCGAGCTTGAAGTTGGCGGTATCTGTTACTAAAGCTGAGTGTGTTGTGACCTGTATGGAACCGTCAGATACAGTTCTGGTTCTTTGTACTTCTATGTTTGTAACAGGTAAAACAGTGCCGTACTGGTCTTTTAGTTCGAATTTTACAGCTACAGGATTAAATACATAGAATTTGCCGTCATCAAGTCTATTATTGGTCTCATATGTGGTCTTATCAGCATTAAGTCTGTATAAAGCAACTTTATTGGTACCCTCTGTCCAGCCCTTATTATCAGCAAAAGCACTTGAAATATTATATTTTTGTCCGTTAATATCATATTTTAAGACATTTATGTAAGCAGGGAAATTTAAGCTTCTAAGCAGTCCGTTTTTAAAAGCATTTGGACTTATAGTGTTATCTTCGCTTTGTCCGAATGTTCCGCGGCTGCCTGACTTAGGGTTGGCGTACTCAAATTCTATATTTTTAAGAGCCTTTGTATTGCGGAAAGGAGAAATTTCAAATCCCCAACTGTTCAGATTACTTACTTTCTCAATAGGATTGTTTTCAAAAGAATAGTGTCCTATAAGAGGAGCATCAGGACCAAAATCGACGCCGGTTATTTTATTGTTTGCAAAAGAGCGGCTGCCCATTTCTCCCATATCTTTAGGGAATGTTATTTTTCCTGTAATAGAGCATCCGTTAAAAGCCTCACGATCGATCTGGTTTATTCCTTTGCCATCGGCATCCAGCTCAAATTCAAGTTTAGTTAAGTTTTTATTATCTTTAAATGCATATTTATAAATTTTTGTTACATTCTTAGGAATTTTAATTTCTTTTATATCATTATTCATAAAAGCATGTGAGCCGATAGCCCAAATACCTTCAGGAAATTCTACTTTTTCAAGTTTGTTGTTGGCGAACATTCCGTAAGCTATCATTTTTCCCGCAAGTGCCGTATCAATGTCCCATCTCCTTGCACCGAAACCATTTCTGGGATCCACATTAGCATAACTTCCGAAGTCAACGGAAGAAATCTGGTTATCGGCAAAGACCATACCATAGATAGTCGTAAGACTGTCAGGCAGGGTAACAGAGTTAAGCTTATTGTGCCTAAAACACTCTTCATGGAGCAATTCCAGATGCTCAGGCAACTTAAGGTCTCCGGTTAATCCGGAACTAAAGAAAGCTTTCTCATTTATCTTTTTAAGTTTCTTTTCTGCATCCGGAGCACCGAAAGTAACAGAAGTAATAGCTGAGTTTGAGGCAAATGCACATTTTCCGATTTCCTGAATGTTCTCAGATAATTCTAACTTAACGTCTTTGCCGGTGAATTTTTCTCTAAATGCATTGTCGGCAATCTTTATTGCAGGCAAGGTAGCAGGAAAATGAAGAATAACGGAATCATGTCCGGGTGTATTTAATTTGGCATTACCTGCTGCTGTAAGGCCTTTAACTTCATTACCTTGTACATCAAAATCAGCAACCTCATTAATAAGAAGAGGTTCAGCTGCCTGTACAGATAGGACATTACCGAAAGGAAAAGATTTCTGTGGGAATGTTACAGAGGTCATGGAAATAGAAACAGCAGCTACAAGAGCAATTGCGGTTCCGCCGACAAGGTGTCCGGTCTTGATTCGTTTTTTCATAGCTTATTACACTCCTTTTCTGTTATTTAATTTTTGTATTCTGTTTAGAACAGATACTATCAATAATCGTATATTAACTAATAATAATATTATTGTCAAACAAAAATTATAGTTAATATAACTTGTTTAGGTACTGAAAAGACAGGTGGGTACTGTGATTATTTTTGCAATAAATAGAAAATGTCTGTAAAACTTCAATGATGGATATTTTCAGAAAAATAAACAGTTGATGATTGATAATATTTTCATATAAATACAGTAAAATATTGTATTTATCTATAATTATTGAAAACTATCTGAAAAAAGGCTACAATAAGCCTTGCTTTTGGATATAATTTGTGAAACTTATCGGATATGGCTTTAGTTTACAAGCCAAAATACCTTAATAGCAAATGAAGCCGGTTCAACCTTTGATGCATCTAATTATGCAGCAGTATTAAAAATGCTTACATTCTCTTCAAGTGATATCCCTTCGGGTGGTGATATCAGATATTCAGCCGGCTCAATCAGTGATTTAGCCCCTCTTAAAGATTTGAAGAAGTTGGAGTTTTTAAGGTTATCTCACAATAATATTGAGGATGTTACCCCTCTTAAAGACCTTACAAACCTAAAGCATCTCTATATTTCACACAACAGAATTGCAGATGTAAGCTCTTTAGGGAAACTTACAGACCTTGTGGATTTTGATATTTCCATAAATTATATTGCAAATGTGGATGTAGCAAAGAACTTTAGTAAAATGACCATGTTTAATGCTATCAGAAATAAGATTACGGATATATCAGCTCTTGAAAAAATCACAGGTTTGAAAATACTCAATGAGAAGAAGAATGATGTAAAGGACATTGACTGTATTAAAGATTTGGTAAAACTTGAAACTCTTAACCTTGAGGATAACAAAAACCTTGGAGATATCAAGGTTATTAAGAATTTCCCGGAGTTAAAAGAGTTGAACTTAAATAATTGCGGAATAGATGATTCAGATACTGCAGGTGATATTTTTGCAGGTCTTACAAAGGCTACTGAGATAGACCTTAGCAACAACAGATTAACAAGTGTTGATTTCTTGGCAAACTGTACTGAGCTTGCTAACCTGTATTTAGACAACAACAGGCTTACAAACCTTGATGTACTTAAGGACAAGACAAAGCTCAAGATGCTTAGATTTAGCGGAAATGAAGTTTCTGATATAACACCTCTTTCAGGGCACACCGGACTTGAGAGCCTAAGATTTTCAAACAATAAGGTGGAAGATATTTCTGTGGTATCAGCTTTTACAAAACTTGGAAGTATAGAAATTGCTGGTAATAAGGTTTACAATTTTGTCCCTCTTGCAGGCATGGAAGGAATTTACACACTTGTTATTAATGGACAGATTGCCGAATATAAAGGTGAAGCTGCCGGTGTAAGTGGTTCTGTTGCAGAAATTGAATCACAGGTTAAGGGTTTGGATTTAATCGGAGCTGCTAATATTAAAGTTCTTACAAGTGACAGCAATATTACAGCTACCTTAGCCGGCTCAAAACTTAAACTGGAGTTAAATGAAACCGCCCTTGAAGAATTAAAGAACAGCAGAGAAAAGAAAATTGACCTTACTTACAGTTTCAGGAATGAAAAAGACTTCAGCTATTTATCGGTTCCAGAAGGAGAACCTAATAATAGCATAACAGTTACAGGGATTGTACTAAAGTAAGCTATTGAAACGAGTAAACAGCTTGAATCAAATGTAAAAGCTGTCACAAAAATTAAGGTTTAGTATATAATCCCGCCTTTGACACTTATATAAGCAAAAACCGTTGTAATCCCCTGAGTATGGTGGGTTACAACGATTTTTATTTTTGTCACGGTCTTTAGTATTTTATTCCTGTTTTCATTGAAGCACCTGCAAGAAATTTGATAAATAGTTTATAAATGATATTATTTGTATTAGAATAAGACTGTAAAGCATAGAGAATATCTATGATAATTTATTGCAATTATTCTAAAAAGGTGAGGGTATAGAATGTTTGATGTATATATAGCAGATGATGAAAGTATTTTTAGAGAATACTTAAAGACGGTTATAAACTGGCAGGATTATGGATTCAGATTAGCAGGTGAGGCGAAAAACGGACAAGAACTGGTGGATTTAGTGGATAAAAAAAGAGCTGATATAATTTTTGCTGATATCAATATGCCTGAACTTGATGGACTGCTTGCAGCAGAAATAATACACAAAAAGTATAATGATATTATTATTGTACTTGTGACAGGATATAATGAGTTTGAATATGCACGTAGAGCAATTGGAATCGGAGTTAATGATTTTATTTTGAAACCATTTAGTAAAGATGAATTACTTAGCATACTGTTAAAGCAAAAAAAACGTTTACAGATATTGGTAGAAGAAAAGAGCCTTCATAGGAAGGAACAGAAATTGCTGAGAGAATTTTTTTTACGTTCGTTAATTGATGAAGAGAATATGCTAAATATAATGGAAGTAAGGCAGCAATTAAGCAGGTATGACTTAACTGTTAAGACGGAAAATTTCAGGGTGAGCAGCATTGAAATTGATTTCCTCTATGATAAGTTTAAAACAAATAATGAAATCAGACTGTGGAAAAACGCAGTATTAAATATACTGGAAGAATCAATAGAAATTGGAGTGAATCACTTTGCTTTTTTGGGGGCAGAGGACAGGATAATTTCGGTTCTGGAATTGGAAGATTATAATCTGGATAATAATATTGCAATGAAGGAATACTCAGTTTTTTCAGAAAATGTGAAAAAATATCTGGGCTTTTCGGTATCTGTTGGAATAGGTGAGGTTAAATCAGGCCTTGAAAATATAAAGGTTTCATACAGACAATCAATTACTGTTTTACAAAGTAAACTTTTGTATGGTAGTGGAAAAGTTATGCTTTATAATGAACTGTCAAGAGAATATCAGAATATAGGGTTTTATGCAGGGGAGCTGAATAGAAAAATTGAAGCAGCTCTGCGTATTTATGATGTGGAAGGCGTGGATAGAATATTAAATCAGGTTTGTATTTATATTATTGGACAGCATTTGCAAATAGAATATGTATATGTTATTTCTTTAGGACTTCTTTCAATATGTTTTTCACATATTACAGAAAATAATAAGGATATTAAAGAAGTTCTGGGTGAAGATATTAGTGCATACATAGATATTCACAAAAAATCATATATTGAAGATGTGTTTGAGGATATCAAGGAGGTTTATAGAAAAACAATAGAATTCTTTAATCACAATAAATATTCCCGCTCAAGAAAGATTGCTTACAATGTAAAGAAATATATAGAGGAAAATTATACTAAGCCGGAACTTACAGTCGAGCAGATTGCAGCAGGATTATATGTAGATTCGAGTTATCTGCGTCGCACATTTAAGAAAGAATTCAACATGAAAATCACAGATTTTCTGACACAAATCCGCATGGAAAAAGCCAGGGAATTATTGGTACAAGACCGCTATAAGTTGAGTGATATTTCAGAAATGGTAGGCTTCAATGACAGTAGCTATTTAAGTAAGGTATTTAAAAAATATTTTGGTAAATCCCCAAGTGAATATTATGAAATTTGAGAACTTAAGAATTAAAAGAAAAAATAAGATAAAAATTCTAAATTTGTCTCGTTTTTTTCAAAATAGTCACGAAATATACATTCTTAGGAAGAGAATTTTTAGGTATAATAAAGACAATAAATCCATGTGAGGGCTTTGATAGCCTCAAATTAGTCTTAAGGCTGATTCGGTGTCATGGAGTATTGATAAGTAATATGAAAAGTTTTATTTACAGCGAGGAGGAGGATTATGAAGAAAACAGTTAAGACAGTAGCAAGCTTGTGTGCAGCAGCAATGTTTCTGGTTTCGTGCGGAACAACTGCTAAAACCCCGGAAACATCAAAAAGTGTGACGTCATCCAAGGCTGAAACTAAGGGAACTGAATCCGCTAAAGCTTCAGTAACGGAGAATAAATCAACAACAGATGAAAAGGTCACTTTGACTTTGTTTGCAAACTATTCTGCAGATCAGGAAATCAGAACTTTAGACTATGCTTTGGAAAAAATGAAAGAAATTATGCCAAATGTGACTGTGGAAATAGAAGCGGCACCACAGGATGATGGACAGAAACTGATGACGTATGCGGCATCAGGTAATCTGCCGGATGTATTTAAGTCAGATGGAGTAGGAATAGAACTGTTCAATAAATCAGGGGCATTGCTACAGCTTGATGATTATGTAAAGAAAGCAGGAATAGAAGACAGTATGGTTGATTCATACAAATATGCTCTATACATGCCTGATGGCCATATTTATGCTGTTCCTTGGCAGTCTCCTTGGATTAACTCTTTTTATGCTAATAAAGAAGTTTTTAAGAACAATGGAGTAAAGATTCCTGAAAATTATGATGAGTTCCTGGCGGCAGTGAAAGCTTTTAGAAAAAAAGATATTTTGCCTTATGCTCTGTTTGGAAAAGAAAAAGCATGGTGTCTTCACCTTTATGATATTATGGTAACAAGGGAAAAGGCGGCCGGGATAGCCGCACTGGACAGAGGAGAGGCTTCCGCAACGGAGGAGCCTTATGTAAAGGCCGCAAATAAACTGTTGGGTTTAGTTAAGGAAGGTATGTTATCACAGGATGTATTTAATACAACATATGATCAGGCTGAAGCCATGTTTACCTCGGGTAAGGCGGCTATGTTTATGACAGGAACCTGGGCGCTTAATGGTTTGGAAGAGAAGATGGGGGATAAACTGGCTCTGCTCTATTATCCTTTGGCGGATGCAGGCAAGGAAGAAGACTGTCGCTGGAATATGAGTGGCGGTTATAGTCAGGGAGGATTTTCAGTACCCTCTTACAGCAAACATAAAGAAATAGCTGCTGAATTTGCCATCCGGTTGAGCCAAAAGTTAAACGAAGCTTTTGTTGTTCTGGAAGGCGGAGCTTCAATTTATAAGTCTGTTCCTGATACAAAGGCTAAGCTTGGACCTGTTATGCAGCAATATGTAGCAGATAATAAGAACTTTAAGAGTATGTCAGCTTTTGACTGGAACCTTACTAATCAGGAACTGAAAACAGTAATGGAAGATAAGTCTCAAGAGCTTTTAACAGGTTCACTGTCTGCAGAAGATTTTGTTAAAGATCTTGATGATGCAATAAAAAAATAGGATTGATAATTAGTTATTATTTTTAATTTTAGAAATGATATAAAAAACGGGTTGCTGTATTTTGGCAGCCCGTTTATAAAATATAAGAGTCAATCATACAGAAAAGAGGGATAGCATGAAGAAAGTTACAGGAAATAAGGTGGCGATTGCTATTTTTGTTTTACCGACTCTGCTGCTTTACACAGTATTGGTTTTTTATCCTATAATACAGACGGCTATTAAAAGTCTGTATGAATGGGATGGAATTAATATAGGTGAATTTGTAGGTCTGAAGCACTATATAAAATTGTTTACCCGGGATAAAACTTTCAAAGTTTCACTTATAAACGGATTACTGTTTCCGCTTGTAACTGTTGTATATCAGATAGGACTGGGGAGTGTAATTGCATTTACATTGGCATCAAAGAAAATTAGGGGAAGGAAATTTTTCCGCTCAGCATATTTTATTCCGAGTACTCTTTCAATTGTTATTGTGTGCAAATTATGGCTTGCAATCCTTGCCAGTGATGCCAGTAATATGGGACTTTTGAATAAATTATTTGAATTACTTGGATTATCATATAGACAAAATTGGCTGGCGCAGGGAATACCGGCTATTCTGATAATGGCATTTGTGGCTGCCTGGCAGGGTATAGGTAATACTATTTTATTAATATATACTGCAATTAAGGCTATTCCGGATCAGTATTATGAAGCTGCGGTAACCGATGGTGCAAGGCCTATACAGGCTTATATTAAAGTGATTATTCCTATGTTGGCAGAAACCTACAAACTACTTTTAATATTGATTTTGACAGGTGGCTTACGTGCTTTTGAACATATATTTATAATGACAAGCGGTGGTCCGGGAAACCGGACATCAACATTAAGTTATATGATGTATAAAAGTGCCTATGTTATGAATAACTTCGGATATGCCTGTGCGGTAGCAATATCTTTAGTTTTAGAATGCCTGTGTTTTACCTTGCTTATTAATAGATTTGTAGCAAGAGAAAGACTGATGTATTGATGATTATCCGGTGATATCCGGGAGAAAGGGGAAATTCAATCTCTCTTTAGGGTTTGAATTATAAAGGAATTATGGATAAAAAATCAGGAAAGATCAGTTGTCTTGTAACATACAGTGCCTTGGGATTGTATACTGTCTTATCTGTTTATCCTTTGTTGTGGATGATTTTTAACTCGTTCAAAAATAACGAAGAGATTTTTTCAACTAATCCCTTTGGCATACCCACAGAGTTTAGGTTTATTAATTATGTGAAAGCCTGGTTTGAATACGATGTTGTGCAATATTTCAGTAACAGCGTATTTGTAACGGTTGCAACAGTATTTTTAACAGTTTGCCTGGCTATGATGTTTGCCTATGCAATAGCAAGAATGGACTGGAAACTGTCCGGAGCGGTAAAAACTTATGTTAGCGTGGGAATGTTTATTCCGGCGCAGATAATTCTAATTCCGCTTGTTATTCTTGTAAAGGATTTACATGTTAATGACACCTTATTATCTGTAATTCTGCCATATGTAGCATTTCAGACACCATTCATAATTACGATTTTTTATGGGTATTTAAGACAACTGCCTGTGGAAATGGAAGAAGCTGCGGCAATGGACGGCGCAAGTATCTATTCAATATTTCTAAAAATCATTTTACCGTTGGTAAAGCCTGCCATTGTAAGTTGTGCACTTTTTACTATGTTATTTTCTTGGAATGAGTTTATGATTGCTTTAGTAGTAATTGCAAAAAAAGAGCTTAATACCCTGCCGATAGGTCTGGTTAAGTTTCAGGGACAGTTTTCAACAGACTGGGGAGCAATGGCTGCCTCGCTTGTCATTTCCAGTATCCCTACTATTTTACTGTATTTGGCTTTCAGTCAGCAGATTGAAAAGGCAGTGGCTGCAGGCTCGTCAATAAAGGGTTAGAGCAGAAGGGGGAAAAGTATGGAGAAAATAGAGGTTGATACCAGCAAAGCTTCTGTAATTGGCTGGGATGGAGATAAGGATGGAGTAATCGCCTATATGGAGGGTGGATACTATATTCGGGATAGTAAGAATGTAACTGTAGATTTTCTTATTAGCCGGGGAGTAGAACATTTTGACTGGTATAATAGTGAGGGATATCTGCCCTGCCTGATAACAGAGTTTGAGAAGAAGGGTTGCATAGTAAAAATCCTAAATTTTTGTGATAAAGTAAGAGTTAAAGGAGAGGATTTTGTTGCTGTTTACAGCCGTGTGAGTATTGAGAATAAAACTAAGCAGGATATTGTGCTTTTGCCCGAGCCGGTCGGACCGGTTATAAGCTTAAATAAAGCGGAAGAAAAGATTAAAGCGGGAGAAAGTACAAATTTTGATTATGTGATAGCAGCAGACCGTTTAGGAGGTGAACAGGGATGGCCTGAAGATGAAGAAATGGTAGGACTTGGAGGCTTTGAACTACACTATAAAAGGATGAAGGTCTACTGGGATGACAGATTGGATAAAATTGTAAGACTTAAGGAACTGCCTGACAGCCGACTGATTGAGGCCTACAAAGCGGGGTTTATATATACTCATATTGTAAAAGACGGATATCATCTCAATGTTGGTGAGAACGGATATGATGAAGTTTTTGATCACGATGCGATTGGAATCCTTATCGGACTTCTGACATTGGGAGATTTTAAGGATGCAAAAATATTCTTGGATGGGATAGAGTCACAGATTCAATATGATGATGCAAAATGGAAATACGCCTGGCCGTTTGCATTATATCTGCTAAAGACAGGGGATAAGGAATTTATAGAAGAAAAATATGAAATCATAAAGGGATTTGCATATAAGATTGAAGCTGACTTGACAGGCCCGGGGGGAATAGTAAAACAAACATGGGATATTGATAATATAGGAAACTGGACGGTGGATAACTGGTCAGTTTTAATGGGACTTACAGCATTCAAGTATATTTGTGAAATACTTGGACATAAGGATGAAGAAAAATGGGCGGTTAAAACTTATCAGAAACTATTGAAGGCTTGTAATCAAACTTTGGAAGCAACAATTTCAAGGTATGGCATTAACTATTTACCCTGCTCTATGGTGGAGCCGAATAGTGAAAATGTATGCCGTAACCCACGTAACACTAACTGGGCATCTATGTTCTTATTTGGCCGTTGGGCTTGGGATGGTTATCTGTTTGGTGCAAAGCAGGATAGCATCATGATTAAACTGATTGATGCGACATATGATTATGGTTTTACAAGAGGGAGAGAAGCCGGACTATTTCCACATTCATTTGGTGGAGGTACGTATAGTGACAGAATCGGTTCATATAATGCCGGTCTTGCAGCTACAGGTTTGCGAAGCGAAAAATATCGTTCAGAAGCAATTTATTGTTATCAGGCTATGATTTCATTTGGAATGTCAGGTCCTTATAGCTGGTGGGAGAGCGCCGGGGAAGCAGAGCAAGGGAAGTGGTATGGATTTCATCCTGTCAGCGGTGACGGATCTTGTCCGCATATGTGGGGACAGGCCTGTGCGTCCAAAGCCCTGATTGAATCAATATTAGCGGAAAAGGCAAACGGAGATATTATTGTTGGAAGAGGAATACCGGAAGAGTGGCTATATGATGGAAAAGTTATTGAACTTGATAACTATCCTATAGCGGGAAATCACAGGATTGGCGTTCGTATAGAAGGGCAGGCACAGAAATATATTAAAATATTTTTCTCGGGTGATATCCCTAAAGGAAAATTTATTATAGATTTGCCTTTTATGAAATGGAATATAATCTCAGTAAATGGCGGATATTTGGAAGATAAAGACGGCACTGTCATAACGGAAGGAAAAACAAGAAAAATAGAAATTGAACTAAGAATGCTGAACGTAAAGAAAAATCTGGCTTATCGTAAAGGTGTAAGGGCTGATATAGTACCAAGTGTTGATGGTACCTTTAGTAATTGTACGAACGGAAGTCTGTCAGCGTATACACAGGCTAATAGGGATATACCATGGATTCCGAGTATTGATTTGGGACGACCAACTATTATAAACCGTATCCATGTTACAACTGACAGGGAGAAGTATGCTGAAATTTTCAATTTGGAAGTATCGGTTGATAATAAAAACTGGACAGTAGTTGCCTATGAGAGAAGAAATGATGGTATGCCTAAGGTTTATCTTTTTGATAGTACAGTAGCCCGTTTCATAAGAATGAATGTAGAAAAAACTGTCGGCGGAAATGCAAACAGTGGGCATGCAGTCAGACTGATTGAGGTTTATCAGGATTAATTGGAGGGAAAATGAGTAGAGTTGCCTTTATACATAATGCATTGGGAAAAACGGACGGAGTCTCTCTTGAAGTTGAAAAATGGAGAGTAGTTTTGGAGAGAATGGGACATGAGGTTTTTTATTGTGCAGGGAATGACGATGTGGAAGGAGTTTTTTGTATACCGGAATTATCATTTAATCATCCTGTCACCTATAAAATATTACGTAATGCAACCGTAAAATTGACAGATTATAATAGTGAGGAGGAACTGAAAAGAGAAATAGAAGAGCAGGCCCGAACTTTAAAAAAGGATATTATAAATTTTATCAGAGAGAATAAAATTGAAGTTTTAATACCTAATAATCTGTTATCAGTAGGATACCACATTCCGGCGGTTCTTGCACTTAATGAGGTAATAAAAGAAACTAAGTTACCGACTATTGTGCATAGCCATGACTTTTATTTTGAAGATAGTGGTGAAGTTGAGCCAACCTGTAAGATTGTTTGGGATATTTTGGATAATAATGCCCCTCCGCAAGGGAAAAACGTAAAAAATATAGTAATAAATTATCTTGCGAAAAAGCAATTAGAGCAGAAAAAAGGAATTACTGCAGAGACAGTGCCCAATGTGTTTGATTTTAAGCAGAATGCCTGGGAAAAGGATGAGTACAACCGGGATTTTAGAAAAAACTTTGGCATAAAGGAAAATGATATTGTATTTTTACAGGCAACACGGATTTTAGACAGAAAAGGCATCGAATCTGCTATTGAAGTTATCGCAAAACTAAATAAAAACAGAAATGAACTTTTAGGAAAAACTCTGTATAATGGTAAGGTGTTTACTGCTGACAGCCGTAACATACTTTTATGTGCCGGTTATGTTGAGAACTTTGGAATATCAGGTAATTATTATGAAAATATTAAAAAGAAAGCAGTCGAAAAAGGTGTAGAAATAAAGTTTATTGGCTCACATATAAGCCATAGCCGTGGGAAAATTAATGGAGAAAAAATATATTCTCTTTGGGATAGCTATGTATATGCAGATATAGTTACTTATCCGAGTTTATGGGAGGGATGGGGAAATCAGTTTATTGAAGCCGTTTTTGCAAAACTTCCAATTATTGCATTTGAATACCCGGTGTATATCTCTGATTTGAAAAAAGTGGGTTTTGATATTATTTCTTTAGGTGATAAGGTTAAAGCATATGATGAACTTGGGCTTGCCGTACTACCTGAAAATATAATATCGGAAGCCGTACAAAAGATTATTTCTGTTTTACATGATAAGGAACAGTATAAAAAAATTGTAGACAAGAATTATAAACTGGCTGAAAATAATTTTTCATTGGAGGAGCTGGAAAAGATAGTCAGACGGATTATGCAGGAATTAGATAATTAAGGATAAATATATAGGAAATGTATGGAAATAATCATACGTTTCCTATATATTTAATTTAACCGGAATATATTAGAGTCTGATGAACTATTGGCATATGGGGAGAATAGGATGAAAAATGTCAAGGATTTTTTTAAGAATTTAACAATACGGCAGAAAATAGTTACTGCTTATATTTCACTACTACTTTTTCCGATTGGAGTAATTCTTTTTTTAGCTAATTCAATTTATACTGAGGTGGCTGTATCGGGGGCACAAAACAATATAACAGAAAAATCAAGACTTATAGGTAATCAGATAATTTCGGTAATAGAAAATGCTGAAAGCTGTTCTGAAATGCTAAACCTTAGCATTAATAATATATTGGCACTGATTAGGTATGAGAAAATCGGGATCAGACAGTTGAAGTTTTATCATGGTATCAATAACCATCTGGATATTGCAAGACAAATGTTTAATAATATAGATCGGATTGTATTTGTTGCCGGGAATGGTAATGTAATATGTACCGGTAACAGAGGAGTCAGCGATATTTATATGGACAGTATTGAAGATGATCTGTCAGATTCAAATCTGACAAAATGGTATCCTATGAGCGATATTGATGTTATGACAAAGCAAAAGACAGAACCGCATTTAGTTTTAGCAAGGAAGATACTTCAGATAGATACACATGAACCGGTTGGGATATTGCTTATTTATATTAAAGAAAAAACAATATCGGAAATCTATAACAGTAAGTATTCTGAGAATATGGATATTGCCATCGCGGAGTCCGGACAGATTATTTCTTCTGTGGAAACTAAATCAATTTTTAGTAAGATTAACCTGAATACTAATCCCAATAAAGGAAATATTGTATTTTACAATAAAGAAAAAAATGGTAAAGAAAAATTGTGTTCAGAATATAATATAGGTATTTTTGACTGGACTTTAATTACAGAATCGGATATGAATGAATTGCTCTCAGATAATTTCAGACTTATAAAATACATCATTATAATAGCTCTGATTTGTTCTGCGATATCGGTTATTTGTCTGGAGCTTCTGGCTAAGCTAATAGTCAATCCGCTAAGAAGACTTGAGAGGGACATGAGCAGGGTTAAGGGAGGAGATTTGAATGTTGTATCTGTATATCATTCGCAAGATGAAATAGGTGTGCTCACTTCTGTATTCAATGAAATGGTTGATAGAATAAAGGCTCTGCTAAATGATATTAAGACAGAACAAAAGCAGAAAAGAGAATATGAATTTTCACTTATTCAGACACAGATAAAACCTCATTTTTTATATAATGCGCTTGATTTGATTTATGTACTGTGCAGCATGGGCAGAAGTGAGGAAGCCGGAGGTATGACCAAGGCATTGGCGGATTTTTACCGTGTAGCATTAAGTGGTGGCAAAGAGATAATTTCATTAAGAGAGGAAATGAATGGTGTCAGAAATTATCTGATGATTCAAAAGAATCGTTACTCTGATATTTTTGATTTCTCAATAGAAGAAATAGAAGAAGAGCTTATGGAAACGCCTATCCCTAAACTTAGTATAGAGCCATTGGTTGAAAATGCAATTTATCATGGTATAAAACCTGCAAAACATTTTGGACATCTTAGAATTTATACTAACCCGGTAGATGAGAAGGTTGAAATAAGAGTTGAAGATGATGGAATTGGCAGCGGAGATAGAGAACTGAGCGAATTGATTGGGGAAAGCAAGAACTGCGGTTTTGGACTGAGAAGTGTTCATGAAAGGCTGAAGCTATATTTTGGGAATGACTATGGGTTGAAACTTAATTCCGTAAAAACCGGATTTTCCATATCAATATTCATTCCGAAGCGGTAAAAGCCATTACAAAAAATAAGCCCCGACATATAATATAACCCTCAGTAATGGGGGTTATTTTTTTGGACATTTTGCATTTAAATTAATGCATGAATTTGTTATAATGTATAAAAAGAGTAAAAAATTGTAAATTATACAAGGGAGTGAAGGTATGGGAAGAAAACAGGGAAAAATAAGGGAAAGATTTTTAATTGTTGCAGTATCGATTCTTATACTTTCGTTTACCGTATCAGGCTGTCAAGGTTCTGCCAAAAAAAGCGAACCGGTAGTTCTGACGCTTTGGCATGTGTACGGAGGTCAGGTAGATTCTCCTTTAAACAAAATTATCGACCGGTTTAATGATACTTATGGCAAGGAAGAAGGTATCTATGTACAGGTTACAAGTGTATCCAATACCAATACCATACATGAAGCCGTACTTGCTGCCGGGAAGAATGAGCCGGGAGCGGCAGAACTTCCGGATATTTTCGTTTCCTATCCCAAGACTGTACTTTCTTTACCTGATCCAAGTATTTTGGTAGATTATAAAAAATATTTTACAGAAGACGAATTGTCTAAATATTTTCCGGAATTTATTGAAGAAGGAATGATAGGTGATAAGCTTTTGGTATTTCCGGTTGCAAAATCCACAGAGATTATGTTTGTAAATAAAACTCTCTTTGACCGATTTGCCGCTGAAACAGGAGCGGATGAAAAGGATCTTTCCACCTGGGAAGGACTTTTTAAAATGGCTAAGCAGTATAATGAGTGGACAGACGCGAAGACGCCGGATATAAAAAATGACGGAAAGAATTTTTTTGTACATGACTACCATTTTAACTATTTTCAGGTAGGCTGTGAATCTTTGGGAGAAAAATTCTTTGCAGAAAATGATAATAAGGGAAGCCTTACCTTCGGACCTCAGTTTAAGAGGGTTTGGCGTCCTTATGCGGATGCGGCTATTTCAGGTGGAATATGGCTTAGAGAAGGTTATGCTACGGAGCCTTTGCGCACGGGAGGAGCTATTGTGAGTATGGCATCTTCTGCCAGTGTACTATATTATGAAGATGTTGTTACCTATGAGAATAATGTATCGGAACCGATTGAGGTAGCGGCTCATCCTGCACCTATATTTGAAGGCGGAGAGAAACTTGTTATGCAAAGGGGAGCAGGTTTCTGTATTACAAAATCTACCGAGGAAAGAGAAAAGGCTGCAGCCGATTTTATAAAATGGCTTACGGAACCGGAAAATAATGTGGAATTTGTAACCAAAACGGGGTATATGCCTGTAACAAAAGATGCCTTTAAGATACTTCCGGAGTATGTAAAAAGACTTGAAAGTTCAAAATACAGAAGCCTTTATGAGGCAATAGATAAAACTCAGGCAGAATACCGGTTTTATACTGCACCAAAGCTGGCAAACTATCTTGACCTTGAGATGCGTTTTGAGAAAAATGTGCGTTTGGAGCTATCCAGAGCAAAACAGGAGTATGACGCTGTTTTGAAAAAGAAAAAAGAGGGAGGAAAACTTTCAGAAACGGAGAAACAGCAGGAGAAGGAAAACTATATAGAAGAGGCATACAACAACCTGGTGAATATTATGAAGTAAGATTAAAGATGAGAGAAGTAAAGAAAAGCAGATCGGGGGAGAACCGATATGAGTAAAATATTATCAGTAAAACAGTTGCTAAAAGGGATAAAAGCGCAGAGCCGGTCAATGCGCAGAAAACTCCTGTTTTACATGTGCCTCTTGGTTGTTGCGGGCATTTGCACTTTTTTAGTAATATTGATGGCTGTAGGAGTTTTTAAGGAAGGAAGGCGAAGAATTCAACAGAATCTTACTTTACAGCTGAAAAACAGTGAAAAAGATGTGAGAGAGCTTATGGACTTTCAAGTCGGAAATGCCATTAGGTTGTCAGAGCGTTTAAAATTTGCCCTGGAAAATGATACGCTTTCCTATCCGTACAATATAGAAGAACTTGAGAATAATGCAGATGCAATTAAGAAAATGCAGCTAAATATTTATCCCTTAATCGAAAATACCTTAAATATTACCCGTGTAACCGGTGTTTTTGCAGTCTTTGATACTACTGTAAATAAAAATGCTCCGGGAGCTGAGGATTCACGCAGCGGAGTATATCTTCGAGTAGCAAATATAAGCAGCGGTAATGCACCGGAGAATGACATATTTTTATTTAGAGGAGATCCGGAAGTTGCCATGCAGAACCATATTCAGCTTCATAACCGCTGGAATATGGAGTTTAATAAGAATCAGATGGAGTGGTATAAGTCTCAGATTGTTTCTAAAAATAAGGAAGAAAACTATCTTTGGATTGATAGACATACTGTGCCGGGAACTTGGGAAAACGGTATATTCTTAAGTGTACCTATCAGAGGTAACAGTGGAGGGAATTATGGGCTTTGCGGACTTGAAATAAGTAACCTTTTATTTGGTCTCAGGTATCCTGCGGTAGAGAGCGGTTATGGTGAAATAATTACTGCGCTTGTACCGGTAGCGGATAATAAGCTGAACTTGTCAGACGGTCTTATAGGACAACAGGGAGTTGCTTATTTAAATGGAGTTGAAACATTTGATGTTGAACCCGGAAATGATTTTAATGTCTATAAGAGCGGTGTGTGTAACTATCTTGGAATGCACAGGATTATAGAAGGAGCAAAGGATGAGAAGGGAAGAGAATGGGCAATTGCAGTATTCCTTTCTTTTAATGACTATAATGAACAGATAGCCAGACAGAGATTGAAAATTATCGTAGCTGTACTTATATTTATACCGGTAATGCTTATAGCTGCATTTGTTTTGTCACATCATTTTGTAAAACCGATAGTAAAGGGGCTTGAGGATTTAAAAAATGAAGATGCGGGACAAGTACATAAGATTTCCGGAATTTCAGAGATAGATGCACTTGCGGAATTTTTAGAACTTAAAAATAAGGAGTATCAGAGCGGAAATAAGATAGAGTCTGCGCTTCCGCCGGAAATAGAAGAGCTGTTTAACAATTTCATTGAAAATGCCGGGAAACTTACGAATTCTGAATATAATATTTTAGAGTATTATATCGCCGGATATGAGATTGCTGATGTACCGGATCTTGCCTGCATAAGCATGAATACCGTAAGAAAGCATAATCGAAGTATTTATGAAAAACTAAATGTAAAGTCCAATGATGAACTAAGGCTTTATACCGATTTGTTGAAACGCTGCGGACGTATAGCGGAATTGGAAAGAGAAACAGATGAACATGTCTAAAGTAAAAATGAGATAGTATTAAAATCTTTCGCTGCCACGTTATTGTGCAATATGCACAATAACGTGGCGCGTTTTTTGTGAAAACAGCATATTATCTGGTGAATAATATGCTGTTTATTTTGACCTTTTTATTTAAAAACTATCTGCGGGGTAATATTATTTTTGATAAAAAAGACTTATTATTTCATTGAAGACGCTAAGATTTAAAAAAATAAAAAAGGAGGAAATTTTTATGCGTTATGAGATTGAAGGAGGAAGTTTACCTGCGGCTGTTCTCAGTCTTGAATCCGGTGAGACTATTATAAGTGAGGTTGGAGGACGTACCTGGGCAAAGGGAAATGTGACTACGGAAACAAAGGCTCCGGGTGGACTGGGTAAAAGTATAGGACGTATGTTCTCCGGCGAAAGTCTCTTTATGAGTTATTATACCGCAAACGGTCCGGCAGAGATTGGCTTTGCATCATCATTTGCGGGAAGTATAGTTGTAAAGGAACTTGGACCGGGACAGAGCATTATTTGCCAGAAGTCAGCCTTTCTTTGTGCTACTTCTGAAGTAGAGCTCTCAATTCATTTCCAAAAGAAGTTGGGATCAGGACTATTTGGCGGAGAAGGTTTCATTATGCAGAAGGTTACAGGTCCCGGTACGGTATTCCTTGAACTGGATGGTTATGTTAAGGAATATGATCTTGCCTCAGGTGAGGAGCTGGTGTGCGATACAGGTGTAGTTGCTCTTATGGATGAAACCTGTAAGATGGATGTGCGTGTAGTAAAAGGTTTGAAGAATAAATTGTTTGGTGGTGAGGGACTTATAGATACAGTTGTAACAGGTCCGGGAAAGGCATATATCCAGACTATGTCCCTTCCTAGACTTGGAGAGATGCTGTCACCGTTTATTGTGACACAAAAGAAATAATAAGGTGAGGTAGAAGATATGAAGAACAGAAGAATATATATTGCCGGTATTATTCTGGCAATGTTTGTGGCTTCTGTAGGTACGTCTGCCTGCGGAAATAAGGGGAATGCAGGAAGCGGACAGAAGCAGACGAGCGAACAAAAACAAATAACAAATGAGAGTAAGGAAGATAAGAAGACAGGTTCTACAGGGGATTCAAATAAAACAGAGAATAACACGGGCAGTACAAATTCTGCTACAAGCACTATAGCAAGTAACACAACAGGTAATACAGGCAGTACAACTTCAACAGCAAGCAATACAGAAGTTAAAGGGGATGCTTCCGAAGAGCTTGATTATGCCAATATGACCGAAGATGATTTAGTTAAGGACTTAATTAATAAAGAAAGTCTTACTGAAGAAGAGGTTTTGTGGTTGGATTCTACTTTCAGATATGTGGAGTTTGATAAATTTCTTAATCTGCCTTACTGTATATCGTATAAAGCATTTGATCTCTTAAATGATAAGGGAGTAAAATACGAGTTTAGTGAAAAGAATATTGAAACACTTTTAAAAAGTAAATATCCACAGCTTAGGGTAAGAGCTATGGAGCATATGTTCTCATTCTTTGGTTTGAGTGATGAACACAAGGAAATGGTAAAGGAACTGGTTAAAACCGAGACAGAACCTGCAGTAATAAAGGAAGCAATAGCAATTCTGGGTAACAGCGGCAATGATCCTGAGGTTGGAGCATTCCTGATTGCATCTGCAAAACATGAGGATCCACGTATCAGAGAGACCGCTGCAAGTTGGATTGGTAGCTATTGGAATGACAAAATGGAAGGCGCGGTAGAAGCAGAACTGGAGCTTATGAAGGATGAGGATATTAAGGTTGCGGATGCGGCGTATAGAAATTGTAATAATATGACTGATAAGCGTATTCTAGAGGCACTCAAGGAAGCTCTTAATGATGATAAAAAATATGAATTACATGGTTCTTGTATGGATTCTGTAATATATATGTGGTTAAACTATCCATCACATGAAAAATACAATAAAGAAGCTTATAAGATTAGCATGGATTATTACAAAAAGAAACCAAGAACAAAGGATGTTCCATACTGGATAGCGGTTTCGCACTTGGATAAAGTCAATGAGGATAAGTTTGACGCTTGGAAGAAAAAGGCAAAGTACTATAAGCCAAAAGAGATTGTTGAGGTTATGACAGATATTGTTAAAGATAAAAATGCAGATTATCTGGCACGTTGTTGTGCCATTGATGTGATAGCTGTACATGGAGGAAAGAAAGCATTTAAGGACTTAAAACCGATAATAAAGAAATTAAAGGATGAAAAGGCTGATAGTATAAGGGATGCTTACAAGAGTAAAGAGAAAAAATTTAAGTAAAAGAGTAAATCTTTCTTCTAAAAAACTATTTTCCGGAGATGAAATCTTAATTTTGTCTCCGGATATTATTATGTTTAAAAGTTTTGTGTTTTTTGCACAATCTTCACTGTTTTTAGGGGTTACTTTTTATAAGCAGACTTCTCTAAAATGTTTGTATTTGAAATTCTTTTGTGGTATAATACTAAAGATTGTGTATAATTATTAAATGCTAATTTAGGTTAAAGTATTAAAAGAAGGTTTGGGAGGTTGTTTATATGTCAGCATATATACCGGCTATAATAGTGGCGGTTATAATAATTGCTTTACTGGTGGTTTTGTATTTTTTGTCGAGATATGCCAAGAAGCTTCAGGAAAAGCAGGAAATAGCAAATGAGCAGATGAGAGAAATGGAACAGGCGGTTTCTCTGCTTGTCATAGATAAAAAGATGATGAAGATTACAGAAGCCGGTTTTCCGCAGATAGTTGTGGATCAGGCGCCAAAGCTTTCTAAACTTTCCAAAGTACCTGTTGTAAAGGCGAAGGTTGGACCTAAGGTTATGAGCCTTATGTGCGATCCTAAGGTATTTAATACCATACCTGTTAAGAAAGAAGTTAAGGCTATGGTTTCGGGTATTTATATAACAGGAGTTAAGGGACTAAGGGCAGGGCTTGATAAGGCTCCTGAGAAGAAAAAATTATTGGATAGGGTAAAGGGCATATTTAAAAAATAAAGATAATGTGCACCTGATGAAAGGGCACTCGGTTTGGAGTGCCTTTTGTTTACCGGGAAATATTATAGAAAGAGGGTTATGGACAGAGTTGAAGAAAGAGCTTACGGTAAAATAAATCTGAGCCTGGATGTAATAGGGCGAAGAGAAAACGGATATCATGATGTAAGCATGGTTATGCAGACTGTCGATTTATATGATGTAATTTCGCTAAATAAACTTAAAGGTGACGGTGAAATCAGGCTGACTGCCAATGTGAATACTTTGCCGTTAGATGAAACTAATATAGTTTATAAAGCAGTTAAGCTTGTCAAAGAAGAGTATGGGTTAAATACAGGAGTAAGTGTCCATATAGAAAAGCATCTTCCCATAGCTGCCGGTATGGGTGGCGGAAGCAGTGACGGAGCAGCCGCTTTAAGAGGGATGAACAGACTTTTTGAACTTGGACTCAGTAATGAAAAACTTGAAGAACTCGGAGTGAGACTTGGTGCGGATGTACCATTTCTTATTAAGGGTGGTATAGCTCTTGCAGAAGGTATAGGAGAGAAGCTGACTAAACTTCCGGATTTTCCAGATTGCGTTCTTGTTATAGCAAAGCCTGATTTGGGAGTGTCAACCAAAGAAGTGTATGAAGCCTTTGACAGTCTTAAAAAAGTTAATCATCCGGATGTAGGAAAACTTGTGAAATCGCTGGGAAGTGCCGGTCTTAAAGAGATTGTAAAGCTTTTAGGAAATGTATTGGAAAAAGTCACAGCAAAAAAATATGAAATAATAGAGGTTGTTAAAAATCTTTTGATTGATAACGGGGCTGTATTTTCTATGATGACAGGAAGCGGTCCTACAGTATTTGGAATTTTTGAAAATGAAGAACAGGCAAAAAAAGCCTGTAATAACCTTAGAAAGCAAGAAGGTTTGGAATTGGTAGCAATTGCAAAGTGTTATACAGGGCAGTAAAGGAGATATATGGATAAATATATGCTAAATGAATCTGAACTTCCTTTAAGAGATGTAGTTTTTCGCACCCTCAGAAGGCAGATACTTATGGGCGAGTTAAAGCCGGGTGAAAGGCTGATGGAAGTAAAACTTACCAAGAAACTGGGAGTAAGCAGAACTCCGGTCAGGGAAGCCATACATATGCTTGAGACAGAAGGTTTGGCAAAAATAATACCAAGAAGAGGTGCTTCCGTAAGTGATATTACAGAAGAAGATTTGCAGGATGTACTTGAGGTAAGGTGCGCCCTTGAGGAGCTTGCGGTTGAACTTGCCTGCGCAAGAAGAAGCGAAGAAGATATGTTTAATATCAAAAAGGCGGCAAGGGCTTTTATAGAGGCGACCAAGTCGGGGAATATTTCTGAGATGGCAGAAAAGGATGTGGAATTTCATAATCACATTTTTTCGGCTACAGGAAACAAACGCCTTATTCAGCTTGTGGGCAACCTGTCTGAGAGAATGTACAGATATAGAATAGAATACCTTAAGAATAAGGGTGTATACGAAGGGCTTATTAAAGAGCATAATGATATCATCCGTTATCTGGAAGAAAATGCGCCTTCAGAGGCAAGAGGGGCTATCAGAAAGCATATCACCAATCAGGTTGAACAGGTAAGTCTTGATATAAAGGCAGGGAAGGAAAAGAAAAAGTAATGAAAAAGAGATTGGCAGTAATAGTCGGAGGACGTTCAAGTGAGCACGAGGTTTCGCTTGTAAGCGGAGAAAGCGTAATTGAAGGTATAGATACAGATAAATATGATGTAAAGATTATAGTCATAAGTAAAGAAGGAGAATGGCTGCTTGCCCCTAACACAGAGGCTTTAAAAGATGGTTCTTGGAAAGAGAGTAAGGTAAAGGCTGTTATTTCACCGGATGCAAAGGACAAGGCTTTACTTGTTTTTAATGAAAACGGCTCGGTGGAAAAGCTTGCAATAGATGCAGTATTCCCTGTATTACATGGGCTTTACGGTGAGGACGGTACTATTCAGGGGCTGTTTGAATTGGCAGGTATTCCATATGTTGGCTGTGGAGTTATAGCTTCCGCTGTAGGTATGGACAAATGGTATACCAAGCAGGTAGTCGATACAACAGGTATAAGACAGGCTCGTTTTGTGCCGGTTTACAGAGATGAACTTAAAGAAATGGACAAGGTCATAGATAAAATAGAAAAAGCCTATCCATATCCGTATTTTGTCAAACCTTCCAATGCAGGTTCTTCAAAGGGAGTCAGCAAGGCGGCTGACAGGGAAGGATTAAAGAAAGCCCTTCTTTTAGCGGCAGAACATGACAGGAAAATTCTGGTAGAAGAAACTATAGTCGGAAGGGAGCTTGAATGTGCGGTACTTGGCGGCTTTGACGTGAAGGCAAGCGGTGTGGGAGAAATCCTTGCTGCGGCTGAGTTCTATGATTTTGATGCCAAGTATAACAATGCAGAGTCTAAGACTGTACTCTCACCGGAGCTTCCTGAGGGTAAAACTGAGGAGATAAGAGAGGCTGCGGTTAAGATATTTAAGGCACTTGATGGTTACGGGCTTTCAAGAGTAGACTTTTTCCTTGAAAATGATACAAATGAGATAGTATTTAACGAGATAAATACCCTTCCGGGCTTTACAGCGATAAGTATGTATCCTATGCTTTGGAAAGAACAGGGACTTGATAAAAAAGCTCTTATAGACGAGCTTATAAACCTGGCACTTAGGAGATATGAAGGTTAGATGAATAAAAATGTGAAGGTCAGCCTGTCATCGTATCAGAAAACAGATTCAGGGGCGGAGGAAATCAAAGTTTCCGCCCCCGGCACCTATTCTCTGATAAATGGCAGGCATTTTGTAAAATACAACGAAAAAACTGATGATGGCAAAGAGAATAAGGTTTTGTTAAAGTTTGAAGAGAAGCTGCTTGAAATGACTAAATCGGGCGAAGCGGCAAGTACTCTTGTTTTTGAAGAAGGAATAAAAACAGAAGGCAGCTATAGGACACCTTTTGGAGCGTTTATAATAACTACTGACACAAAAAAGCTGGATGTTAAAATAGGAAAGAAAAATATCTTTATAAATCTGGAATATAAACTTGCCATAGACGGTGAATTTGTGGCAGACTGCAAGATATATATAGAGCTTATGTTTTGATGTGAATAATCGGAGTTTAACAATTACAGAAAGGAAGGTAGAACAATGAGAGCAGCAGTAATTTTTATGAACGGATTTGAAGAAGTTGAGGGACTTACGGTAGTTGATATGCTTAGAAGGCTTGATATTACCTGTGATATAGTAGGTAAGACTTCTGAGGTGACAGGGGCTCATAACATAACTATAAAATCGGATAGGCTTTTAGAAGAGATTAAATCAGAGGAATATAATGCCGTAATCCTTCCGGGTGGACTTCCCGGGGCTACCAATCTCAGAGATGATGACAAGGTAATAACTATTCTTAAAGAAATGAATAATGAAGGAAAAATCGTTGCTGCTATCTGTGCTGCTCCTATAGCCCTTGAAAGAGCAGGAGTGCTTGAGGGGAAAGAATTTACGGCTTATCCCGGAGTAGGCGAGAATATAAAGGGCGGTAAGTTTAGGGAGGAACTTGTAGTAAAAGACGGTAATGTAATTACTTCAAGAGGACCTGCCACCAGTATGGAATTTGCTTTCATTATAGCGGAAGTTTTAGGGGTAAATGCGGATGAGCAGATAAAAGGAACACTTTGGGATAAGGTGACGGGAAGATAAAAGAGCTTTTAATCAGGAAGGAAGTATATGGAAGAAAATCAGTTTTCAAGGACTGAATTACTTTTAGGAAAAAAGTCGGTAGAGAATTTAGCCAAAAAACGGGTTGCGGTTTTTGGTGTAGGAGGAGTAGGCGGCTTTGTCTGCGAAGGGCTTGTGCGTTCGGGTATAGGAATAATTGATATTATAGACAAGGATACTGTAGATATAAGTAACCTGAACAGACAGCTCATAGCTCTTCACAGCACGGTAGGCATGAATAAGGTGGATGTCCTTGAAGCACGTCTTAAGGATATAAATAAAGATTTGATTGTAAATAAATACAAATGTTTTTTTCTGCCGGAAACCTCGGATAGTTTTGAATTTGAGAAATATGATTATGTGGTGGATGCCATAGACACTGTTACAGGCAAGATAGAGCTTGTATTAAAAGCTAAAGATGCAGGAGTGCCTATAATTTCAGCTATGGGAGCCGGCAATAAGTTAGATCCGACAGCATTTCAGGTGGCTGACATATACAAAACCAATGTATGCCCTCTTGCAAGAGTTATGAGAAGAGAACTTAAAAAAAGAGGGGTAGACAGACTTAAGGTGGTCTATTCCAAAGAAGAGCCCATAAAACCTTCATTTGCGGAAGGAGAAGAGGTGGTTCCCGGAAGTGTGTCCTTTGTACCTTCTGTGATGGGGCTTATAATTGCAGGTGAGATTGTGAAGGAATTATCAGCTAAGTTTGACCGGGTTTAAATTTTTACCTACTTGTGATATATTGTATCTAAGTATGATGTTTTGAAATATGAAAGGAACAGGGGCTATGAGGAAAGACGATTATATTGGCAAAATCAGAGAGGTATTAAAGAATAATCCCTTCATACTTGTAGGTGTAAGTGATATAGAGGGAGAAGAAATCTGCAATTTTTTGAAAAAAGAAAAGAAAGAATTTGAAAGCGTAAAATTAACGCATGAATCTCCGTTTTGGGAAGAAGTTCCTGAGGATATTAAAGAAAAAGTCAATGAAATAATACTGAGCGGAAGGCGGGTTATCAGCCTTTGCATAAAAGGAAATATGCCTGAGGCCATACTCTCTATTGCTTCTATGTGGCATGACGGGGATGAAGAAGACAGACCTCTGTCTCCTATAGAACAGTTATTACTTGCAATCAAAAAGGAGGTACCGCCTTTTTATAAACTTATCGGAGCAAACAGCAGGGGAGTAATTTATGCTATGCGTGAAGAGGCAGAAGCCTTACTGAAAGGTTTTGGTGCAAGAAGCAAGTATAAGAGTATATTAAAAGATGCCGGTATTACAGATTATGATTTAGAGGATTATAAACAAAAGGTCTATGACTCAGGTGAGGCAGGGATGGAGAAAATTCCCGAAGCTTATAGGGCAGGAATAGGCCTCGTAATAAAGGAGATAAGAAGGAAAGACCGGGCTGCACAGGGGATTACACAGGAACAGGAGTTACAGGCGGAGAGAGCGGTAATGAAGTCCTATCTTATTGGCAGCGTAACTGTGGTAGATATGTTTGAAGCCAAACCGGCGGCAGTATTTGACCGCCTGGTAGAGACTGAAAAATATGGACTGCTTATGCTTTCTTCCGGCGGAGAAAGTTACTTTATCGGTCCTTGGAGTAAGGTAAAGAAGTTTGAGGAGCATTTTTCAGAGGGGAAAGTAGGAGGAGAACCTCCTATAAGAGGTCACTGGTCAGGAAAGTACAGCAGACCGCTGGTACTGGACTTTGTGGAGAGTATGGAAAAGGTTAAAGACAAGAAGAATCTGCATGAAAAGTCGGATTTGTTTATGAAATTGTAGTATGCTAGTCAAATATCTGCAAAATATGGTAACTTTCGGGTTACGGTTTAATCACATCATTTTAGATATACTTTGTTAATGATTTTGAATAAGTCATATCTGTAAGACCTGTAATAAAAAGGGGCTGCTGCAGTAAATGAAAACAAATACATCTGATTATATTTCATTTTTAACGCAACAGCTCTTATTACACATATCACTTTAATTTTCTATGTTAATAGAAGACAGGGAACTTATCGTAAAAGCATCAAAGCAGCTTTCCGGATTTTTTACTAAATATACTTTAACTTTTCTTCTTCCGCTCCAAGGGCCCTCATCTTCATTTTTTATCCCGGTGTCAAGTATTCCGGTAATGACTGCACCGTTTTCGACAGGCTCATATTTATACCCTGACAAAGTTGCGGAGCTTAAATTATCTGAAGCCTGCTTAATATCAACCGTTTTGTCTACAACATCAGAAAAATCCAGCTCAACCCCGGTAAGGGATTTCTGCATATAATTTATTTCTTTAACATCTATCATACCATTATTTTCTTTAGATATTTTGGTTAAATATGAGAAAGATTTCCCGGAATTCTGGATAAAATCGCTGACGAACTGCTCCTTCCAAGCTTTTTCACCGACTTTTATATCTTTTCCGTTAAAATATTCGTTGGAGGTTGCAAGCTTTATTATGGCTGATTTTATATCATTTCCAAGTAAAAATGCTTTAATCCGCCCATCTTTTAATATGTCTTTTTGATATTCCCCGGTACTGTTTCCCAAGTCTGTTGAAGTCAGAGAAGTTATGGTGTAACCGTCAAAACAGCTTTTGGGATTTTTGATTAAATGTACTGTAACTATTCTTTTTGCTATCCAGAAATCCTGACCTATGGGTTCGCTCTCTATATCAAGTATGGCAGTAAGGTCTATGCCGTCACTTGCAGACTCATATACATAATTTGACAGAGTTCCCTGATTTAACTTGCTGGAAGACCGGTTTGCATCAACTGCCTTATCCACAATATCAGAAAAATCCAGCTCAACTCCGGTAAGGGAGCTCTGCATATAATTCAGCTCTTTAACACTTACCATACCATCATTTTCCTTAGAAATTTTGTCAAGATATGAGAAAGATAATCTGGAATTCTGAATAAAGTCGCTGATAAACTGCTCCTTCCAGTGTTTTTCATCAGATGTTACGGATTTTTTATTAAGATACTCATCAGAGCCCGCAAGCTCTGTTATCGCCGTTCTTAAGTCATCATCAAGCGTAAATGATTCAACCTGATTATTTAAATCATCTGTTTGTTTGCCGGAGATATTACTCTTTGTATCAGCGGCAGAATCATTGCCGGGATTACCGTTTGATCTGTTTACTGAAACAGTTATATAGCCTAAAATTGCAATAATGATTATTACTGCCGCTACTGCTATTAAGTATTTTATCTGCCTGTTAGTTTTCATAGTACTGCTCCTTATTCTATATTTGCATGCCCGATTATTTTAGCTTTTTTTCTCCTTTGTTAAATAATTGATTAATGTTAATTATTAATAGGAGTATATATACTATATTAGTCATAGTAAACGGTATTATAATGCCATTTACATTTAAATGTCAATTTGTACAGCATTAAAATACTTAATATTGTAAACCTTAACGCAAAAAAAGGTTTACAATCATCAAAATTTAATGTATTATAATATCCGAACCTCAGACATATAGCTGTCCCGGTTCGGATATTGTATTTATACGAAAGTCCATACAGAAATTCAGTTGTAATTACTATATCCGTCAGGCAGTATTTTTGTATAAGATAAAGGAGAAAGAAAATGTCATCAAATGAAAATGTAGCAGTTAAATCAAAACCGGACGTAAAAAACATAGCTCTTATAGGTATAATGGCGGCTGTTTGCTGCGTGCTCGGTCCTTGGCAGATTCCTATCGGACCTGTACCTATTTCTTTACAGATAATAGCGGTTTGCCTTTGTTCTTATGTGCTTGGGGCTAAGAAGGGAGCACTTGCAGTCTTTGTATATGTATTGTTAGGTTTCGTAGGGCTTCCGGTATTTGCGGGTGCATCAGGCGGCATGGCTGCATTATTCGGGGCTACCGGCGGTTATATTATAGGATTTATTTTCATGGCATTTATAAGCGGGCTTTTTATAGAAAGATTTGGAGTTAAAAAGATTTATTTTCAGGTAATAGGCTTGCTTTTAGGACTTATGGTTTGCTACCTTTTTGGAACTGTTTGGTTTACAACAGTAAACACAAAAGGCATAAACTTCACACAGGCTCTTGGCTACTGTGTATATCCGTTTATACCTTTTGATGTGGCAAAAATAGTTATTTCCGTAATTTTAGGAAATGCACTTAAGCAGGCATTAAACAAGATTAATGTGTAAGTATTGCAATACCGAAGGATGGGATGTTAAGCATTCCGTCCTTTATTGTTACCTCTTCCTCTCCGGTAACAAGGGAACTTCCAAGTTTGGTATAGTCTTTACCCGGTTTAAGACTTATACTATTTTCAGAAGTATTTATGACAACCAATACAGATTCATAGCTGTCATCTGCCATATTTCTTGTAAAGGCTGAAACAGTATCGGAATCAAGGTTTTCAAATCCGTCATAAAGCTTGGTTTTTCCTCTTGCTATGACAGGGAAGCTATGTCTTAATTTAATAGCGTCTTTATAATAATTATAAATGGAATTATTGTCCTCGGCCTGTTCTTCAAGAGTGCCGTACATCATTTCAAACTCTTCCATATCTTTCGGACCTTTACACATTCCGGTTGCACTGCCGTCTTTTGCCCACTGCATAGGGGCTCTCTTGTTCTCGTCCCTTCCGGAACCCTTCATTCCAAGTTCTTCTCCATAGTAAATAAAGGCATTTCCTGTCATAAGCAGGTTCATAGCACCTGCAAGCTTAATCTGGTCTACCCTGTGATCGCCTGAGTAATATCCGGCCGAACGTGGTATGTCATGATTTGTATAAAAAGGTGCATTTATATAGTTCGGATTATTTCCGGAAAAAAGTTCATCTGCTTTAATCATTCTTTCTGCAAAATTACCTGCAGGCTTCATTCCTTTAAGTATATTTGCTATGACTCCGTCACTTCCGGAGAATTCAAAGTCAAAGAAGCTGTCAACTCCGCTTGCATAGTAAGCTCCGTATTCGCTTTCCGTAGACCAGGCTTCTCCCACTATATAGGCATCAGGTTTTATTTCTTTAACTGTTTTATTAAGCCAGGCAAGTATTTCGGTGTTTTTGGTAATGCTTCCCGTTACATAATAAGTAACAGCATCAAGTCTGAATCCGTCTACACCGATGTCCAGCCAGAATTTGAAAATATCCTTAAATTCATTTCTTACAGCCTCATTTTCGAGGTTGAAATCCGGCATTCTGGGGCTGAATCTGGCTTCATAGTACCAGTCGGTGCCTTCGACAGGGGCATAGCCATCCTGTTGTTCTTTTGTAAAATTATAATAATTAACATAAGGACAGGCATTAAAATCAGGTTTTTCACCCTTCTTAAGCCCTTTGAGGTATTTAACGGCTTCTAAAAACCAAGGATGGTCTGAAGAGGAGTGATTCATAACAAGGTCAAAAAGCACCTTGATATTTCTTTTGTGGCAATCTTCCACAAGAGCTTTAAAATCCTCAAGAGTACCAAAATCCTTGTCTATGTTTTTATAATCCATAACATCATATTTATGGTAAGAGAGGGAAGGGGAAACAGGGGTGAGCCAGATTTCGTTTGCAAGCAGGGAACTGCCTTTTTCCGCCTTACCATCATTTATATAGTCAAGTTTCTTCCTTATTCCTTCCAAATCTCCTATCCCATCTCCGTTACTGTCATAAAATGAAGAAACAAAGATTTCGTATGCGACACGATAACTGTCTTCTATCAGTTTTACAGGTCTTTTGCTTAATGGCGCATTACAGCCTGTAAGCGAAAGGGTTAGCGGAAGTGATACAGCGAGAGGCTTTAATATTTTATTAAATTTCATGTTTTACCTCCTAGTGTACTGGCATATTGATATTTAGTATTACAACAACTTCCTATCTGGAAGCTGTTGTGAACTTAGGATACAATGAATTCAATTTTACTCTGGCATCAACAGTTCGAAATTGCCAATTGACCTTTGCTGCAAAAATATTTCGCTCTACCTCCCAGGCTGCTAATTCTTCGCGAAGATTGGTAATGTTTTTAATCCTTCGTGACAGACACTGTCTGGTCATCACATTAAGTTCTATTTCTGCGATGTCAAGCCAACTTCCATGCTTGGGAGTATAGTGAATTTCCAGACGCTTGATAATCCTTCTTGCTTCATCCGCCGGATACCTTTTGTACAAGGACGCCGGTTTATGGGTGTTCAGGTTATCCATTACAAGGATTATTTTTTCCACATCAGGATACATGACATCAACGAGATATTTTATCTCTTCTGCCCAGTCAAAGGCAGTACGGTGTTCTCGAACACTGACATGATGTGTACCGCCAAGTGGTTCGACAAAAGCAAATATACTGCAGGTGCCATTTCGGACATATTCAGAATCTATTTTCTGATTACTGCCCGGACACATGGGCAGTGGTTCCCTTACATCACCCAATAACTGGTAGGGCTTTTCATCCATGCAGACAACCGGTCTTTCAGGATTGTATGGGGACTCATATACATCAAGAACATCTTCCATACATGCTACAAATTCGGCATCATCTTTTGCGGGGATGCACCAGTAGTCGTTTTTGTGAGGTCGAAGTTCGTTTTTTTTAAGGCTCTGCGGATTGCCTCACGGCTGACAGGAGTATCAAGAACAATTTTTGATTTCTCTGCCAGCAACCGGATGGTCCACCTTGAATGCCCTTCCGGTACCGGGCCACAGGCGAGTTCGATTATACGTGCTTCAGCACGTCCATCAAGCACACGCCTTGCATTATCGGAATTAACATTACGTTTAAACTCAGTCACTGCATCAATACCGCCTTCAAAATACTTTTTCACGGTATTGGTTACTGTTGCCAGACATACACCAATTGATTTTGCAGATTGTTCATAGGTAAATACTTTCCCATGTACTTCATCCAAATCAATAATGATCTGGCATCTGCATCGAATTGTTTTGGATGTTTTGTTTTTTCGGATGACAGATTTTAAGATTTTTAATTCGTTATCCGTAAGTTCGATTTTATACTTTTTTGGTCTTGCCATATAAATCACCGCCGTTTCTTTTATTTTATCATAAAACGGCAAAAATAGCCAGAAATATTTTGTTAAATATCAATATGTCAATACACTAGTTTCTGAAACAATGCTTCTTTATCAAATCTCATAATGTTCTTCTCCTAATATTGTTGTGGTCAAGCATTTTTGTAACACCATAACCTAAAATTAGTTACGGGATTATTTAACCCCATAACGAGCCTCGTAAGGCGTTTTATATTTATTATAAGCATGTGGTCTGACATGGTTATAATGAACATAAGCAAATTCCTCAATTGCAGCATAAAGCTCTTTTTCAGTATGATAGCGATGCTGATAAATTTGGTCTGTTTTTAGCGTATTGAAGTACCTTTCCATCGGAGCATTTTGTATGGATAACCTGCTTTACTCATACTCCTTGCTATTCCAAGTTTTTCGCAAAATTCTGTGTACTCTTTAGGAGTGTACTGACTTCCTTGGTCTGAATGGATTAGTAGCTTGGTTAGGTCAATCTTAGACTGTAATTCAATTTCCTTTTGTAGTGTCCTGTGGGCAAAATCTGCGGTTATATTGCGGTCTGTTATAACGGCTTTTTTCCTTGAAGCAGAAAATAACTGCATCTCAATGTTCATATATTTATGAACAGCTAATCGCTATCTTATAACCTTTACACACCAGATATTAGTGAGCAATCTTTTTCCCATCTTCATCTGTGTGAATGATAAATCCTACTTCAATACACCTCATATTCACCAAAGTCAATTAAAGCATATTAAAATCCTATTTTTCACCTCCTCATTTAACACTATAATGTGGTTCCAAGTATTCATATCGTATAACCACTCCCTATTATATCATTTATCCACAAAATATCTACCTCAAACCACAATCATTTTAGTTATATTTCAATATTTCTCTTCATTCTCATCAACCTTTTGTAACATTTTGCATTTATCCATTTTTATTCTCTATCAATCCTTCACAATTATTTAACTCCAAACACGAGAGGTCTTTTCATAAAGCAAAAGCCATTTAGAAACTCACTGCATACCCGGTGGTTTATTTTTATTGTGAAATACAATAAAAGCTGAACACACCGTAAACACTACAGATATTCAGCTTTATCTTTAATACAATTTGGTATTATTATCAGTATTAAGTTATCATCCTATATATATTGTCAATTCTCCTCCTCCAACACCCCCAGCGCCTTCCTATACTTTTTAACCCTCTTTATATCCTTCTCCCCTACAACCTTCAGCCTCGACAAATCCATATTATGCTTTATGTCAGCGATTTTAACCACTCTAGCGAGTTCGTTTGCTTTAATCCCTTCGATATACCTGGTATAATCAAGTTTTTTAGGCTTTGTGATTGCTTCGACTGCCCTTCCGATTTCCTCACCAAATTCTTCGCATATCATCTCTATCATGACTTCTATATCTTCTACTGTATCGTGGAGATAGGCTACTATCTTCTCCTTATGAGTGTGAACTGAATTAACAACAGTTTGAATATGTCCGGTAAAATAATTAATCCCCGCCTTATCAACCTGATTACTATGCGCTTTCTGCGATAATAACCTCGCTGATTCAAGCAGAGATTCTTCTTTTGATATATCCTTTATTTTCTCATTTCCATCACATTCAAGACTTGTATTGTTTGGCTCAATATTTTTTATCATTTTATCTCCCTATGTGGTTTCACAGCAGGCAGGCAACTGTTACATCTTCTCTACTGTGTTATGATATATTTTTCCTACAACACTAGTCCAATACAGATATTACATAATCACTAATTCTAATATCAAGGTTGTTTCTGCGCACACTTTGTGTGCAATAAGCACCTTACGGCAATTACCTCTGAGAAATTCTAATTTAAAGTATTTAAGTGTCAAGAGTATAAAATTCTACCAGTCTTTCTTGCAAGAAAATCTATTATCTTTTGTCACTCTGGCCTTTATAGAAGATTTCAAGGAGATTTCCTATTAATCATGACCACCAGCTTAGCTGGTGGTTTGCTCTGCGGCTATAAGCCGCTCTTTCCTGCCTGCCCCTAAAGGGGCACTGAAAAGTTTGACTTCCGCACTACATTTTCTGGCTGGCTCTAAAGAGCCTGTTTATTTGCCTTTTATTACCGGCTCACCCGTAAACGGGTCAATATATTCACTTAACGACATTTGATCATATTCCAAATCCTCTGTTAATTGGTTTCGGATATATTCTTCTATCTTTTTTGCATTTTTCCCTACTGTATCTACATAGTAGCCCCTGCACCAAAAATGCCTGTTGCCATACTTGTATTTTAAATGCGCATGTCTTTCAAATATCATCAAAGAACTTTTCCCTTTCAAATATCCCATTATCTCTGAAACACTATACTTGGGTGGTATTCTTACAAACATGTGTATATGATCCGGGCAAGCTTCTGCTTCTATTATCTCAACTCCTTTTCTCTTACACAACTCGCTGAGAATTCTTCCTATATCTGCCCTCAGCTTATTATATATAATTTTTCTCCTATATTTTGGTGCAAATACAATATGATACTTACATTCCCATGTAGTATGTGCTAAACTATTCTTGTCCATCTTGGATACCTCCTGTGGTATTATTGTTGTGCGGTCGCCAAACCTGTACTTATTATACCACAGGAGGTCTTTTCTTGAAGCTAAAGCTATTTGGGAACTCACCGGCATAGCCGGTGGTTTATTTTTATTGTGATATACAAATACAGAGGGCCGAAGCCCTCTGTACCTAACATATCTTATTTAATTATTTCGCCTTCTTCTCAGCGATAGCAGCCTGTGCTGCTGCAAGTCTTGCTACAGGTACTCTGAATGGTGAGCAGGATACATAGTCAAGACCGATCTTGTGGCAGAACTCAACTGATGAAGGATCTCCACCATGCTCTCCACAGATACCGATGTGAAGCTTAGGATTAGCAGGCTTTCCAAGCTTGATAGCCATTTCCATAAGCTTACCAACACCGTGCTGATCGAGCTTTGCAAACGGATCGTTCTCAAAAATCTTTGTATCATAGTAAGCGTTAAGGAACTTACCTGCATCATCACGAGAGAAACCGAATGTCATCTGTGTAAGATCGTTAGTACCGAAGCAGAAGAAGTCAGCTTCCTTAGCAATCTCATCTGCAGTAAGGCAAGCACGAGGAATCTCTATCATAGTACCAACCTCATAATGAAGGTCTGCTCCGGCTGCCTTAATCTCAGCCTCTGCTGTCTCTACAACTACCTTCTTAACAAACTTAAGCTCTTTAACTTCACTTGTAAGAGGAATCATAATCTCAGGAAGAACCTTCCAGTCAGGATGCTTCTTCTGTACATTGATAGCTGCACGGATAACAGCCTTTGTCTGCATCTTAGCAATTTCAGGATAGGTAACTGCAAGACGAAGTCCTCTGTGTCCCATCATAGGGTTGAACTCGTGAAGTCCTGTAATTATATCCTTAATAGCCTGAACACTCTTGCCCTGTGCATCTGCAAGCTTCTGAATCTCTTCCTCTGTTGTAGGAACGAACTCGTGAAGAGGTGGATCAAGGAAACGGATAGTAACAGGTGTTCCCTCAAGTGCCTCATAAAGCTGCTCGAAGTCTCCCTGCTGATATGGAAGAATCTTCTCAAGAGCTGCTTCTCTTCCCTCTACTGTATCTGAACAAATCATCTCTCTGAATGCTGCAATTCTGTCAGTCTCGAAGAACATGTGCTCAGTACGGCAAAGACCGATACCTTCTGCACCAAGCTCACGAGCCTTCTTAGCATCAGCAGGAGTATCCGCATTTGTTCTAACTCTGAGTCTTCTATACTTGTCAGCCCAAGCCATGATTCTACCGAACTCACCTGCGATAGTAGCATCAACTGTTGGGATTAAGCCTTCATAGATATTACCTGTTGTACCATCGATAGAGATTTCATCTCCCTCATGGAATGTCTTGCCGCCAAGAGTAAACTTCTTGTTAGCCTCATCCATAACGATATCTCCACAACCGGAAACACAGCAAGTACCCATACCGCGAGCAACAACTGCTGCGTGAGATGTCATACCGCCACGAACTGTAAGAATACCCTGAGCAGACTTCATACCTGAAATATCCTCAGGAGAGGTCTCAAGACGAACAAGAACTACTTTCTCACCGCGTCCTGCCCAAACTACAGCGTCATCTGCTGTAAATACTGCCTTACCACAAGCTGCACCAGGAGAAGCTCCAAGTCCCTTTCCAAGTGGTGTAGCAGCCTTAAGAGCCTTAGAATCAAACTGTGGGTGAAGAAGAGTATCAAGGTTACGAGGGTCGATCATTGCAACTGCCTCTTCCTCAGTTCTCATTCCCTCGTCTACAAGGTCACAAGCTATCTTAAGAGCAGCCTGAGCTGTTCTCTTACCATTTCTGGTCTGAAGCATATAAAGCTTACCATGCTCAACTGTAAACTCCATATCCTGCATGTCTCTATAGTGCTTCTCAAGTGTAGCACAAACTTCGTTGAACTCCTTAAAAGCCTCAGGGAACTTGTTAGCCATCTCATCGATGTGCATAGGTGTACGAACACCTGCAACTACGTCCTCACCCTGTGCATTGGTAAGGAATTCTCCGAAAAGTCCCTTAGCACCTGTAGCAGGGTCTCTTGTAAATGCAACACCTGTACCACAGTCATCACCCATGTTACCGAATGCCATAGACTGTACGTTAACGGCTGTTCCCCATGAATAAGGGATGTCGTTGTCACGACGGTAAACATTTGCACGTGGGTTATCCCATGAACGGAATACAGCCTGAATTGCTCCATAGAGCTGCTCCTTTGGATCAGTTGGGAAATCTTTACCAATCTTCGACTTATATTCGTCTTTGAACTGACCTGCAAGCTTTTCAAGATCCTCAGCTGTAAGGTCTACGTCCTGAGTAACTCCCTTCTCTTCCTTCATTTTATCGATAAGCTCTTCAAAGTATTTCTTACCAACTTCCATAACTACGTCAGAATACATCTGAATAAATCTTCTATAGCAATCCCAAGCCCAACGAGGATTTCCTGACTTATCAGCGATAACCTTTACAACTTCCTCATTAAGACCAAGGTTAAGAATTGTGTCCATCATACCGGGCATGGAAGCTCTTGCACCTGAACGAACTGAAACAAGAAGTGGATTTTCATGATCTCCAAATTTCTTTCCTGTGATTTCTTCGAGCTTTGTTATATGCTCGTCTATCTGACCAAGAATCTCATCATTAATTTTCTTACCATCTTCATAGTACTGAGTACAAGCTTCTGTTGTTACTGTGAAGCCCTGAGGTACCGGAAGACCGATATTTGTCATTTCTGCAAGGTTAGCACCCTTACCGCCAAGAAGCTCACGCATCTCAGCTTTTCCTTCAGTGAATAGATATACCCACTTTCTTGCCATTGTATTTTCCTCCTGTTGTTACTCTGTATAAGACCTAAGCACACAAATAAGTGCATATAATTATGCACTTTAAGTCATACGCACAAGCCCTATTCAGATAAATTTATACTTACTTAAAGTATGTTGATTGACTATCAACACTCTAGCTTATCTTAACACATTTTAAGCTTTATGTCATTATTTTTCATCATAAAACCATGCTATATTTATGTATTATTCCTTTCCGGTTTTTAGTATTTTTTACTATAAAATATATCTTTTATCATTAAAAAATACGACACCTCTGCAAATTTAAACATATTTATCGGTGATTATCGGCCAATATTTAAGCAAAACGCCGGTTGCTTTTTGTAGCATTTCAGAACACCCTGACTAATAATCAAACTTTTTATATTTTTGCAGATATGTCGTATTAATTACTTACTTTTTAATTAAAAGTGATCTTCCTGTCATTTCCTCAGGCTGTGGTATTCCCATAAGTTCAAGCATTGTAGGTATGATATCACAAAGCTTGCCTTCTTCAGCCAAATCATAGTCTCCCGCATTCACAAGAATAAACGGAACAGGGTTGGTAGTATGAGCTGTCCAAGGCTCTCCTGTCTCATAATCAATCATCTGCTCTGCATTTCCATGGTCAGCACAGATAAACATAGCTCCGTCCACTTCCTTAAGAGCCTCTACCGCCCTTCCTACACAGGTATCAACAGTTTCAATAGCCTTTACCGCGGCTTCCATAACTCCGGTATGTCCAACCATGTCAGGATTTGCAAAGTTACATATTATAGTGTCATATTTCCCACTCTTAATGGCATTTACAAGACCGTCGCAAACTTCGTAAGCACTCATTTCAGGCTGCAAGTCATAAGTAGCAACCTTCGGAGATTTAACTAAGATTCTGTCCTCGCCCGGATATGGCTCCTCTACACCCCCATTGAAGAAGAAGGTAACATGAGCATATTTCTCGGTTTCAGCAGTGCGAAGCTGAGTTTTGCCAAGCTTTGACATATACTCACCAAAGGTATTCTTAATTTCAACTTTCTTAAACGCAACCTCTTTGTTTGGCATATTGGAATCATAATCGGTAAAACAGACAAACTTAGTCTTAACTCTTCCGCCTCTTCTCTCAAATCCGTCAAAATCATCATTGCAGAAAGCTTTTGAAATTTCTCTTGCTCTGTCAGGACGGAAGTTAAAAAATATTATACTGTCATCATTTTTAATTGTGCCTATAGGCTTTCCGGCTTTTTCGATTACAGTAGGAACTACAAATTCATCGGTTGCATCTGCACCGTAAGAATTTTCTACCGCAACTACAGGATCAGAGGCTGTGTTACCTTCACCGTAAACCATTGCCTTATAAGCAAGCTCTACTCTGTCCCAACGGTTATCTCTGTCCATAGCGTAGAAACGTCCCATAACAGAAGCAACCCTACCTACACCTATTTCATTCATTTTATCTACAGCCGCTGCCACAAAATCACGTCCGCTCTTTGGCGGTGTGTCTCTTCCATCAAGGAAGCAATGCAGATAAACCTTCTCAAGACCCGCTCTCTTTGCAAGCTCTAAAAGTCCGTACATATGGGTATTGTGGCTATGCACTCCACCGTCTGATAAAAGTCCGAACATATGTAATGCACTGTTCTTTGCCTTGCAGTTTTCTATAGCGGAAAGAAGAGCCTCATTCTTAAAGAAATCACCGTCTTCTATCTCCTTTGTAATTCTTGTAAGCTCCTGATAAATAATTCTTCCCGCACCCATATTCATATGTCCTACTTCTGAATTACCCATCTGTCCGTCAGGGAGCCCTACCGCCAGTCCGCTTGCATAGCCTTTCTTGCAAGGATAGGTCTTCATAAGTATATCAAGGTTAGGCTTTTTAGCCTGTGCTATAGCATTGTAATCTTCTCTTTCATTGATACCAAAGCCGTCCATTATAATAAGAACTACCGGTTTTTTAGACATTTTTTTTGCTCCTTTCAAGCATTAACATATATCTCGGAAAGAATTATACTATAAATGAATTTAAAACTCAATTCTAAAACAAAATTTGCGTGCTACCAGGTTAAGCTGCTTATCTTCTCCTTCGTCAACCCTCCGATATCCCCCGATAATGGACATTGTCCGAATTTTTGGACTTGTCCGATTTATGGCATTACTATATTTTAAAATAAAGAGTAAGTACAGCATTATCGGCTATAGGTGCAGTAAATCAGTTGAGGTCAAATTTATGATTATTTATGATAACTTTTGGAAAACTTTAAAAGCCAAAAACATTTCACAATATAAACTTGCGGTCTATTACGGTGTAAGTAATTCTCAAATAAGCAGAATAAAGAAGGGCGAACATATAACTACCGCAACTCTTGAAAAATTATGTCAAATTTTACAATGCAGGGTTGAAGACATTATTACCTTTGTACCTGAAACACCTTCAACTAAAGATAAAACATTAGATGCAGTTGCTGAACAGCCTGATTCAGCCTACAAACAAGAAAAGCAAAAATAGGGAAACCGGTTTATTATACCTGACTTCCCTATTTTTTGATTTATCTAAGCCTCCAAAGCTTTTTTACCAATATCGGTTCTCATATATTTATTTTCAAATTCCACAAGTTCTGTTGCCCTATAAGCCTTTTCCCTTGCTTCCTTTAAGTCTTTACCGGTCGCAGTCACGCCAAATACCCTGCCGCCTGCCGTAACAACTTTTCCATCCACAAGCTTTGTACCTGCATGATAGAGATACAGTCCGTTTTTGCCAAAGCCCTCTTTAACAGCAACTTCTTTACCTTTTTCATAATCAAGCGGATAACCGTCAGAAGCCAGCACTACACAAACCGCAGCATTGTCCTCAAATTCAAGTTCCGCTTCATTAAGTCTGCCCTCTACACAGGCTTCCATTATATCTAAAATATCAGACTTCATTCTCGGAAGCACCACCTGAGCTTCAGGATCCCCGAATCTTGCATTGTATTCAAGTACCTTCACCCCATCAGGAGTAAGCATAAGTCCCACAAAAAGAACTCCCTTAAAAGGTCTGCCTTCACTTTTCATAGCCGCCATAGTAGGTTTGTAGATATTCTCCATACAAAAATCTTCTACTTTCTTTGTATAGAACGGACTTGGAGAAATATTGCCCATACCTCCCGTGTTTAAGCCCTTGTCACCGTCTTTTGCTCTCTTGTGATCCATAGCTGAAGTCATAGGTTTAATAGTTTCTCCGTCGCAGAAACAAAGCACAGATACCTCCGGTCCTGTCATAAATTCCTCTATAACCAAAGTATTTCCGGCATTTCCAAATTTCTTATCTTCCATTATAGTCTTTACGCCGTTAAAAGCCTCATCCTTGTTTTCACAGATAAGCACTCCCTTACCGAGAGCCAGCCCATCCGCCTTAAGCACAATAGGATAGCGGGCATCTTTAAGATATTCCAATGCTTTATCCGCAGAGTTAAATACTTCATATCCTGCAGTAGGAATATTGTACTTTTTCATCAAATCTTTTGAAAATGCCTTAGAGCCCTCTATTATAGCTGCCGCAGCATTAGGTCCGAAAGCCTTAAAGCCTGCCTTTTCAAATTCATCTATCGCCCCCGCTACCAAGGGATCATCAGCTCCGACTATGACAAAATCCACCTGTTTATCCCCTGCAAACTCTATAAGTTTTGGAAAATCCATTGCAGAAATATCTACGCATTCAGCTACTTCAGCAATTCCCGCATTTCCGGGTGCAGCATAAATTTTGTTACTTCTCTTACTTTCAGCCACCTTGCAGGCTATGGCATGTTCACGCCCTCCGCTGCCAACTATTAATACATTCATTCCTTTCCTCCATTTTCCGCTTAAAGAAGCAACCAGAACAAGTACTTATTAACTTATAAATTATCCGCATTAAGATCTCATTATTTTAGTCTTTCCGTCTACAACTTGAACTTTTCCGCTTGCAACAAGCTCAATCGCTTCCGGAAGTATCTTCCACTCAGCTTCCTCCATCACCCTTAACTGCAAGCTCTCAGCAGTATCATCATCTTTTACTTCTACAGCCTTCTGCAATATAATAGGTCCTGAATCTGTACCCTCATCTACAAAATGTACCGTTGCTCCGGTTAGCTTAACTCCTCGCTCAAGTGCCTTTTCATGTACTTTAAGTCCATAATAACCGGTTCCGCAAAATGAAGGAATAAGTGATGGATGAATATTAATTATCCTGTTTCTGTACTTTGCAACCATTTCCTCAGGAATAATAACAAGGAAGCCTGCAAGTACCACCAAATCAATCTCAGCCTCATCCAAGGCCTTTATAAGAGCCTTGTTAAACAGCTCTCTCGTATCAAACATAGACGGTGCTATACATTTTGCCTCAATCCCTGCTTTTTTAGCTCTTTCAAGTGCAAATGCAGAAGCATTATTGCTTATGACAAGAGAAATCTCAGCATTTTTAATAATACCCTTTGTCTTTGCATCTATAATAGCCTGAAGATTAGTTCCGCCACCGGATACTAAAACCGCAACTTTTTTCATAATTATATAAGGGTTACTCCCTTTTCTCCCTCTTTAATTTCACCTATAACAAAAGCCTTTTCTCCTGACTTCATTATAGATTCCATAGTATTATTGGCATCAGCCTTATCCACTACAACCATCATACCTATACCCATATTGAAGGTATTGTACATAACCTGTTCGGAAACATCGCCCTCTTTTGCAATCATTTTAAATATAGCAGGCACTTCATAGGAGTCTTTTTTAATAATGGCTTGAGTATCTTCTTTAAGCATACGGGGTACATTTTCATAGAAACCTCCACCTGTAATATGACTGCAGGCTTTAATCTTTACTCCCGAATCTTTTATTTCTTTAAGAGCCTTTACATATATGATAGTTGGCTCAAGCAGAGCCTCTCCCAAGGTCTTTCCAAGCTCATCATAATATTTTAACAGGGCTTCTTTTTCCATTTTAAATACACTTCTTACAAGAGAAAAACCGTTACTATGCACTCCTGAGGATGCTATACCTATGATTACATCTCCTGCTTTAAGGCTACTTCCGTCTATAAGTTCTTTCCTGTCGCACACACCTACCGCAAAGCCTGCAAGGTCGTACTCATCCTCAGCCATAAGTCCCGGATGCTCGGCTGTTTCACCGCCAACAAGAGCCGCACCCGAAAGCTTACAGCCTTCTGCAACTCCCTTTACTATAGAAGCTATTTTCTCGGGCTCATTCTTACCGCAAGCTATATAATCAAGGAAGAAAAGCGGTTCACCACCTGCACAGACTACATCATTTACACACATAGCCACACAGTCAATCCCTATGGTATCATGTTTATCAAGCTCAAAGGCCAGCTTAATCTTGGTTCCTACTCCGTCTGTACCAGAAAGCAGTACAGGATCTTCCATATTTTTAATGGCTGCAAGAGAAAATGCGCCGGAAAAACCACCGATACCTCCAAGTACTTCGGCTCTCTTAGTTTCAGCCACATATTTTTTCATAAGTTCAACCGACTTGTAACCCGCTTCAATGTCTACACCGGAAGTTTTGTAATCCATTATCCACCTTCCCTTTCTTAGTTAATTTCTTCTAAATAGGTTTTGTAACCTACATTTTCTATTTTAGTCTTTTTAGCAAGTACCTCGTCTTTAAGCCCCTCTGCAAAGTCCTTAATCTTCTGTCTTATTTCAGGCTCTCTTACGGAAATAATCTTAGCTGCAAGGATAGCGGCATTCTTAGCCCCGTTTATAGCTACTGTAGCCACCGGTATGCCTGCAGGCATCTGAACTATAGAGTAAAGTGAGTCCACTCCGCCAAGGCTCTTTGTATGGATAGGTACACCTATTACAGGAATCGGAGTTACGGCTGCTGCCATTCCCGGAAGGTGGGCTGCTCCGCCTGCGCCTGCTATAAGCACATCATATTTGCTCTCTGCAGCCTTTGCGTATTCAAAGAAAATATCAGGCATCCTGTGAGCAGATATAACTGTTACATCATACTCAATTCCGAATTTTTCAAGCATTTCCATAGCCGCCTTCATTACAGAAAGGTCACTGTCACTTCCCATTACAATTCCTACTTTACTCATAATTCCTCCTTAATGTACACGTGTTATATTACCAAACATCCGCAAAATATCGTAACTCGGAGCCTGTGGCTTGATTACAGTATTTCACAATATGTTTCGTGAATAATTTGGGTTAAAATATTAATTTTCTAAAACTGTCTCCTTACTTACACCTGCTTCCTTTTTAAGTCTGAATATACCTAAGATGCAACTTATAATTGTGAGTATGTCAAATATAAGACCTACATAGTTTTTTATCGAAAAATCGTATACTCCCCAGCCACAGGTGGTTATAAATATAAGTATCTTTATGCCTATTGCTCCACCCATTCCCAAGAAATAAGTAAATATAAATAAATTTATTGCCGGAAGCCAGCCTGCAATTCCACCGTTATTAAATATAAGCGTCATTACCACACCAACTCCCACAATGGCTGCCTTTGAGTACTTATTCAGCTTTCCTCTCAGATATATTTCGTTTTTAATAATCTGAATTGTATTGATTATTATTCCTGAAAATGCATTAAGAAGCACTCCCATTCCTATAATGAAAAGAAGCTGTACATCTTGAGTTCTGAGCATCTTCTTTTCTTTTTTAATATACCCTGTCACCACCATAAGTGTATAACCTATAAGGCTAAGTACCTGAGCTATAAGCCATTTCGTTCCTCCCATTGACGTTATCCAGTCATTCATTTTCTGCAAATCCATTCTTCTTCCTCTTTCTTAAGCATAACTAATATATGAACCTTAACTATTTAGCACAGGTTTATAATCTCTCTTCATTATAGCAATACTACCCATTAGAAATCAACTAAATATGGCAACTTACTCATTGAAAAAAATACTTATTTATATTATTATTACTTATCAAGATACAAGTGTCAAAACTATAAAAATCCGATACAAAGTTGATTACAAGAGTTTATTATCTTTGACAGCCTAATCTTATCAACAATAATATATGAAAAGGAGTGAAAGCCGATGATTAAAGATCTGACAAAGGGAAGTCCCATCAAAGCAATTCTTGGTTTTGCGGTGCCTATGCTTTTTGGAAATCTTTTTCAACAAATGTATAATATGGCTGACTCTATAATTGTAGGAAAATACATAGGCGTAAATGCACTTGCCGCTGTCGGGGGTACAGGTGCGCTCAATTTCCTTGTACTGGGCTTCATCATAGGTGTAAGCGGCGGCTTTATGATACCTGTTTCTCAAGCCTTTGGCGCAAAGGATTTTGACAGGCTCAGAAAATATGTAACCAATGCTGCCTGGCTCTCGCTTATCGTAGGACTTTTGATTACAATAATAACTGTTACCTTCACAGGTGCAATGTTAAGGCTTACCAATACTCCTGATGATATTTTTCAGGGCTCTTATGAATATATCGCCACTATATTTGCCGGCATACTTGGGATTATGTTCTATAATCTGCTTTCAGGAATAATGAGGGCTCTCGGTGATTCAAAGACACCTCTGTACTTTTTAATATTTTCTTCCTTTGTAAATATTGCTCTGGACTTACTCTTTGTAATTGTATTTAAAATGGGAGTATTCGGAGCAGCCTTTGCGACTGATATCTCACAGTTCATATCCTGTATACTTTGCTTTTTATTTATAAAGAAAAAATATACGATATTGAAAATGAAAAAAGGCGACTGGCAGCTAAACTCGGCTCTTGTAAGCAGGCTTCTTTTAATGGGCATTCCTATGGGGCTGCAATACTCCATAACCGCTATAGGTTCTACCGTAATGCAGGCAGCAGTTAACGGTCTGGGTTCGATTTATGTTGCTGCAATTACAGCAGGAAGTAAGGTATCGTTACTCTTCACTCAGGCCTATGATACCCTGGGAACAGCTATGGCTACATTTTGTGGGCAGAACCTCGGCGCAAAAAAACTTGACCGAATAAATAAGGGAATGAAGCAGGGTATAATTGCTATGGGTATATATACTGTATTTGCATTCTTTGCCATTATCTTCGGCGGAAGATATGTTGCCCTCCTTTTTGTAAATGCTGACGAAACAGTACTGTTGGGCTATGTAGGCAAGTTCCTTTTTGCCAATGCGTCCTTCTATTTCCCTCTCGGATTGCTTATAATACTCAGATACGGTATTCAGGGACTTGGACATAGTATGTTTGCCATGGCAGCAGGAATTATGGAAATGATTGCAAGGTGTGCGGTTGCCTTCCTCGGTCTTGCCTGGTTCGGTGCGGATGCGATTTATTATTCCAATGCCGCAGCCTGGATAGCCGCAAATATCTTCCTGATACCGGCATTTATTATGGTTATGAAAAAAATTAAAAAAATTATAATACAGAATGGTTAAATAAATGAATAAAGCTACACAAAACCAAAATTCAATACTTACAGGCTCAATAAGCAAAAGTATTTTGATGTTCTTTTTTCCTATATTACTAGGCTCATTTTTACAACAGCTTTACAGTACTACAGATGCTCTTATTGTAGGTAGATATGTAAATAAAGAAGCTCTTGCCGCAATAGGTGCAACCACCTACATCATCAATATCCTAATCGGCTTTTTTGTCGGTCTGTCTGCAGGCGCGGCAGTAATCATATCACAGTTCTACGGGGCAAATAGGGGCAAAGATTTGAGTGATTCTGTCCACACCGCCATAGCTCTTTCCCTCGTAAGCGGAGTAATAATAATGATAGTAGGCATAGTATTCTCGCCTATGATACTTAAAATTATGAATACTCCCGCTGATATAATTGAACCTTCTACCACCTATCTCAGGGTCTACTTTCTGGGTTCAATACCTGTGCTTATATACAATATGGGTTCAAGCATACTTAGGGCTGTGGGCGATTCCAAGAGTCCTCTTTATGTCCTCATAGTCTGTACTATTGCCAATGTTGTACTTGATATCCTCTTTGTTGCAGTATTTAAAATGGGAATCTTCGGTGCCGCACTGGCTACCTTGCTCGCTCAGGTCATAAGTGCCGCTGTTGTAATTACAATGCTTATGAGAGCAGAGTTTAGCTATAAGTTAGACTTAAAGAAAATCAGTTTTCACCAAAAAGAACTGACCGCAATGCTAAAAATAGGTCTGCCTACAGGTTTTCAGGCTGTAATGTATTATCTTTCAAATATGATAGTGCAGTCTTCAGTAAACAGCTTCGGAACTGATACTGTTGCGGCCTGGACTGTTTTTACAACGAATGATAATTTTTACTGGATGGTAATAGGTGCCTTCGGAGTATCTGTTACTACCTTTGTAGGCCAAAACTTTGGAGCCGGGAATTTTGACCGTATAAAAAAAAGTGTAAGAATCACATATCTTTTTACTTCACTTTCAGCCATCCTTTTAAGTCTGATTTTATACATTGGGTGTGAACAGTTGCTTAACCTTTTCACAAGTGAAACTGCTGTAATAGATGTAGGAGTATATATGTTCAGACATTACTGTCAGTACTATATCTTCTTTGTAGGGATAGAAGTACTTTCGGGTGCAATAAGGGCTACCGGCGACTCCTTTATTCCTACTGTAATAACTGCGGTAGGAATCTGTGGTTTAAGAATACTTTGGATATTCTTTATTGTTCCTGCAAATCCGCATATAGGAACTGTATTAACCGTCTACCCTGTGACTTGGTTTTTGACTTCATTTGTTTTCACTGTATATTATCTGCATGGCGGTTGGCTCAGAAAACGCAGAAAGATAATGGGAATATAGTTTCAGAGAGTTTTATATGTAATTTACTGCTTTTGTATGATTTGATATTTTAATGTGGGTGTCAAAAGATAATAAATTCTCTTGTAAGCAAGCCCCAATCGAATTTTTATACTTTTGACACTTGTATCATTTACATAGCCGTCAGATCCACCAGATGTTTTTTAAGTTCTATAATCTCATCCCTAAGTTTAGCAGCCGTCTCAAAGTTAAGCTCAACCGCAGCCTGATTCATTTTCTTTGTAAGTTCCTTAATTACTGCCTTTAATTCTGCCTCACTCATAGACTCCGCATCTTTTATAATCTTAGAGCTGTCTTCTTCAACCTTCTTTGAAATGCTTATTAAATCCCTTACCTTCTTCTTTATAGTCTGAGGCACTACGCCATGCTCTTCATTGTATTTCATCTGGATGGCACGTCTTCTCTCAGTCTCTGTTATTGCCCTGTTCATAGAGCCTGTAATAGTATCTGCATACATTATTACATGGCCGTCTGCATTTCTTGCAGCCCTGCCTATGGTCTGAATAAGTGAAGTCTCTGAACGTAGAAAACCTTCCTTGTCAGCATCAAGGATGGCAACCAGTGTAATCTCAGGTATATCAAGTCCTTCTCTGAGCAGATTGATACCTACCAGTACATCAAATACATCAAGACGCATATCCCTTATAATTTCGGACCTTTCAAGGGTGTCTATATCCGAATGGAGATATCGCACCCTTATACCGGCTTCCCTCATATAATCAGTAAGGTCTTCCGCCATTTTCTTGGTAAGTGTTGTTACCAAAACCTTATTTTTCTTTTCAGTTTCCTTTTTTACCTCACTGATTAAATCATCTATCTGTCCTGCTGTAGGCTTTACAATAATCTCAGGGTCTACAAGTCCTGTTGGCCTTATTATCTGCTCTGTTCTAAGCAGTTCATGCTTTGCCTCATATTCAGACGGAGTTGCAGATACAAAGAGCATACGGTCTATTTTATTTTCAAATTCCGTAAAATTAAGCGGTCTGTTGTCAAGAGCAGATGGAAGTCTGAATCCATAGTCTACAAGTGTAGTCTTTCTTGAACGGTCCCCCGCATACATTCCGCCAATCTGTGGTATGGTAATATGCGACTCATCCACTATAATTAAGAATTCATCAGGAAAGTAATCTATAAGTGTAAACGGCATACTTCCTGATGGTCTGCCCGAAAGAGGTCCCGAATAATTCTCTATTCCTGAACAAAACCCTGTCTCACGCATCATTTCTATGTCAAAATTTGTTCTTTCCTTTATTCGCTGAGCCTCGATTAGCTTATCTTCACTTTTAAAATATTTGACACGCAAATCTAATTCTTCTTCCAACCTGGACAATGCCTCTTTCATTTTCTCAGGAGCAACTACATAGTGAGATGCAGCAAAAATAACCACATGGGCTAGTTCAGCTACTGTAGTTCCTGTAAGCACATCTATCTCAGAAATCCTATCTATTTCATCGCCAAAAAACTCCAGCCTTACAGCTTTATCTGTGGATGCAACCGGAAATATTTCCACCACATCACCACGAATCCTAAATGTACCACGCTTAAAGTCCATATCATTTCTTGTGTACTGGATATCTATGAGTCTTCTTATAACTTCTTCCATATCCTTAATCTGTCCCGGGCGTACAGAAAGTGTCATATCCTCATAGTCAATAGGATCTCCAAGTCCGTAAATACAGCTCACACTTGAAACCACAACCACATCTTTTCTCTCCGAAAGTGCTGCTGTAGCAGAGTGGCGAAGTTTATCTATCTCGTCATTTATTGCAGAATCTTTTTCTATATACGTATCTGAAGAGGGAACATAAGCTTCAGGCTGATAGTAGTCATAGTACGACACAAAGTATTCTACTGCGTTCTCAGGGAAGAATTCTTTGAACTCACCATAGAGCTGAGCCGCTAAGGTTTTGTTGTGTGAAATGACAAGGGTGGGCAGGTTTAGTTTGGCTATGACATTTGCCATTGTAAATGTCTTGCCGGAACCCGTAACCCCAAGCAGGGTCTGGAATTGGTTGCCTTCTTTGAAGCCTTCTACAAGCTCCTCAATAGCCTGTGGCTGGTCTCCCGTAGGTGCATATTCGCTGTGTAAAATGAAGTGATCCATGGTTAAATTCTCCTAAAAGTCATATTATAAAGTGTGTGCTTGCACACACTTTGCGCGCGAGCGGTGCCGTAAGGCAAACTTCATTGCCGCGAGCTGCGCATCTATCTCTGATATTTTTGTTTAATAGGAATTTCAAAGAAATTTCCTATTAAACAAAAAAGTTCGCCTATTCGCCAGAAATTCGTAATCATGCGTTCTCTAAATCCTTCGTCATTTTGCACAAAGGGTGTAAAATACGAATGTAGGTCACCAAAACCATATTGTGGGACTGGCTGAAACTCAGTAATACTGCATGGTACAGGCGATTTTATAAGTCACTAAATGGGTTGATTTTAGTATAAATATAGCATAAAAAACAGAAAAAGTACAGAAAAGAGGAACCCGGAAATTTGCGGTTTCCAGGCTCATAAATTGATATTTTTTAATATTTTATTAAATTTTGGTCATACATGAGGGCTAATTTTGATTGGATTTTGGTTCGTTTTGTTCGCTGTGAGCGGACAAATTTTTGCTATAGTTATGCCAAAACCTTATCATTTTTTTCGATTATCTTTTTTACTTCATCTATACTCTTTTTTGTTACAAGCGAGATTTGTTCCAACGAGAATTTATTTTTATACATATTCATAACAAAATCTATTAAGTTCTTTGCTGTTACCTCTACTGTTACCCTATCCTCTATTCCCTGACCTAAATTACACATAGTATCCACTTCCTTTATAAAATCATTGCTGAGAGGAATTTTATATTCCTTTTCAATAATATCCAGTTTCTCATTTTCTCTTAATCTATCCGACAATAAAGCCCCAATAAGACGGTGTAATTCGTATTTTTCATCATGCTTTGGAAGTTCGTTTGTAACTCCAATCATCACAATATTTAGTAAGTCTGCATTTCCCTTCCAGTCGTATGGCTCTAACATCTCATCTTTTACAATGTGAAAATGACTTAAACTGTTCTTACTCATATTCATACACACCCAGATACTAAATACCTGCTTTATATCGTCATAATTAGTATTTACAAAATCTCTTTCCTTTTGTGATGATATAAGTCTGCTCACATAGAATATTGCCCTGTTAAGTATCTTGTATGAAACCGGGTCATCTTTCTGAGCCTCAACATTCACTATTATCTGTGAAAGTCCATTCTTTAAGCGTACATAAAATATGATGTCAAACCTTATTAGACCTTCATTTGCTTCAACACTCTCCGAGTTCAATCCTTTAATTCTCTGCCCTGACTCATCTGTTTTTTCTATATTAGTAAGTCCCGGTTCAATCGGTACAATACCTATCTTAGGTTCACCTTCAATGTATGTGACTATATCTATTGAGGTTCTTTCTCACATTCGTTCGAAAGAACGACTTAAATACTAAATTCATACTTCGCCTTCAGCTTGCATTCATTAAGTATTTAATGTCTCAGCAAGTATTCTCTTAACCCTGGCATCATACTGTGCCTTGTCTCCTGCAGAATTAACTGCATTCTTTATTTCTGTATTCAAAACTACATTAATCCCTTCGTATTTCTTTATTTAATTATATGATAAAATAAGCATCTACGCAACTTTTTAAAACTAAAAATTATTTATAGTAAAAAAACAATGGCAAATATTCTGATTAAATTTACTTACCCTTGCTAAGATATTTAATCTTTGCTATACTTATTACAAACAAAGCTTGGAGGTGGTGTTAATGGAAATACATGAATCTGCTGAAGATTATTTAGAGACAATACTTATGCTTACCGAAAGAATTGGAAATGTACGTTCTGTAGATATTTCCAACGAAATGGGCTTTAAGAAATCAAGCGTAAGTGTGGCTATGAAAAACCTTAGAACCACAGGGCACATTGTTGTTGATGAAAACGGCTATATAAGACTTACCCCGCTTGGAAAAGAAGTTGCCGATATGATATATGAAAGGCATAAATTCTTCTCTTCATGGCTTATAAGTCTCGGGGTAGATAAAGAAACCGCTTTAGAAGATGCCTGCAGAATCGAGCATGTAATCAGTAAAGAAAGCTTTGCTGCAATCAAGGAATATTTGAATTCTAAAAGCTAAAAGACAGCAACAAATTAATAAAAATTTACAGAGACTTTTATGAAAGAAAAAATCCTGTTTTCATGACTTTTCTCCTGCGGTGGGTCGCATAAGCGACATCAACATATCCGTCGCAGTATAATCTCTCAGAAATAATTCCTATTATATTAAAAGATTGTCACCGAAGTATGGGCGACAATCTTTTTTACGTATAACTTATAAAAATTAAAATTCCCTAAGCATCTTATCAAGTATCCTATGAAGGGTGGACATATCTTCCTCAGTAAGTCTGAGACAGGCTCCCATTTTTTTAGGGACGTCTAAAGCCTTATCCTTAAGCTCCCTACCGGTTTCGGTAAGGGTTACATTAAGTACCCTTTCATCATCCTTATCCCTATGGCGGTCGATAAATTTTTTCTGTTCAAGCTTCTTAAGAACCGGTGTAAGTGTACCTGAGTCTAAATATAAAAGCTCACCGAGTTCTTTCACATTTACTTTTTCATTTTCCCACATAACCATCATTGTAATGTATTGGGTATATGTAAGGTCAAGTTCATCTAAAAAAGGCTTATACTTCTTGACTATTTCCTTGGCGCAGGCATAAAGCGGGAAACAAAGCTGGCTGGAAAGTCTTAACATTTTATATTTATCTTCTTTTTGCATGATTCATCCTTATTTAACGAGATTTTTAACCTACATTCTTGCTTATAAAATCAACGAGCTGTGCCTTTGGAAGAAAACCTATCTGTCTGTCTACAGGCTCTCCATACTTGTAAATAACAATGGCAGGTATGCTCTGAATCTTATTTTTAATAGCAAGGCTCTGGTTATCATCTACGTCAACAGCAAAGAAAGCTGCCTTAGAACCAAGTTCTTCCGATACTTCCTCAAGTACAGGTCCTAACATCTTGCAAGGTCCGCACCAGGTAGCATTAAAATCTACAACTGCAAACTTACTGTTCTTAACCTCTGAAAATTCTGCTTCATTAATTTTTTTTACCATAACATCCTCTTTCCGGTGATTTCACCCAAATTTATCATATAACCTCAATGAGTTATTTTATAATATAATCCAAATTATTCAATGATATTGGAGATAAATACTTTTGACACCTATATCATTAAACAATCCGGGTATAAACATTTTTACAATATCTCATGATGAACAAAAGTCATTTAAGCTCGTCCTGCAAGATAAGATACGGCTGAAAGTGCAGCCACATTTCCTTCACCTGCCGCCTTCATATACTGATACGGCTTGCCTGTAATATCTCCGCAGGCAAAAACCCCTTCAATATTGGTGCGCATAGACCTGTCCACCGTAATATGTCCTTCTTCTATAAGAAGTCCCGGAACAAGCTTTTCAGGTGATATGGCATCTCTCAGGAAAAATACCCCGTCTGCTGTATACGAGCCTTTATTCGTAACTAAAGTTAGCCTATCCTCATTTTTAATGATTTCACGTGGCAGGAATCCCTCTACTACCTCAATATTATCTGCAAGAAACGGCACATTCTTATACAAAGCTATATAAGTTACTTTTTTTGCCTTTTCTGCAAGGAAGATAACCTCCTCCTCTTCTTTAGAGGAATATCCCACAACTATGGCTTCCTTACCTTTATAAAGTGCTGCATCACAGGTTGCACAATAGCTGACTCCGCTGCCAAGATTTTCATTTTCACCCGGTACAGTCTTGCCTGTAACTACTCCGGTAGAAATAATAACCGACTTTGCTTCAAACATCTCATCTGCGGATTGCAGGGCAAAATAATCTCCCATTGCATATACTGCATTTATTCTGGAATAATTTATATTAATGTCCATTTTTTGCAAGTGTTCATTATATGCCTTTGCAAGATTTTCACCTGTAATATCCGGAAAACCGAGATAGTTCTTAATCTCAGCAGCCTTTGTTATTTTAAGGCTCAAGTCCTTGTTTCCAAATAATATTATGTCTTTATTTCTGATTTTTGCTGTAATAGCAGCCTCAAGCCCACCGGGACCGCTACCTACTATGGCAATATCATATCTGTTCATAAAACCTCAATTCTAAGTAATTATAAGAGTTCCGTTATATAGGTTTCTATTTTCTCCGGCTTAGTTAACGGAGAAAATCTTTTTTCAACCTTGCCATTTCTATCTATCAGAAACTTAGTAAAATTCCATTTGATATCATTTCCTAAAATACCACCGGCTTCTTCCTTAAGATAATTAAATAACGGATGTGCATTAGCACCATTTACATCTATTTTGTCAAACATCGGAAAACTTACTCCATAGTTCAGAAGGCATGCATTACGTGTTTCACTGTCAGGATCCTGCTTTCCAAACTGATTACAGGGAAATCCGAGAATTACAAAACCTTTGTCCGAATATTTTTCATAAAGTTTAGTAAGCCCTGTAAGCTGCGGTGTAAAACCACATTTACTGGCAGTATTTACTACAAGTACCACCTTGTCTTTATACTCCTCAAGCGACACCTCCCTGCCGTTTATTAGTCTTGCTTTAAAATCATAAAAACTCATACTTTCCTCAACTTCTTAAACAACCAACAATAATTCACGCTACAGGTCACCGACCTCTTATTCTGTATAGTGAGGTCGGATAAACAGTATACTGAAGTTTATTTTATAGAACTAACTATTTATTTTCGTATGATTATATTGCATACAATTAGATTTGTCAAGTGAGTTTTCATACAAATGCCAAAATTGTAACATTTCAACAATAAATAATACTGCTTTGCAGGTTTATTTGCCGGCAGAAGATTGCATAAGCGAAATATAAATAGACTACAAAACCCTGATATAAAGTTCTGTAGCCTATATTATCCGAAATCCCGGCTTATACTATCTAACCTTAAAACTTATAATACTGGAATTTCCCGCTTTATCTTTTACTACAAGTTTATAACTGCCTCTTGTGCTCACTGTCACTCCTGACTTTACAGACCTACCGTTAAGCTTAGCAGACTTGATGCCCGTATCTTTATCTGAGAATACTATTTTTACACCGTTTCTATAACTTCCGCCATTCTTAACGCCTTTAACTACAGGAGCCTTATCGTCTATTCCTTTCACCTTGAAAAACTTAGAGAAGCTTGTAGCCTTCTTTTCGGCATAAATTGTATCAACCATATATTTATCAGTGACTCTGACTGTATAATATCCGTTTTTCTTTACATCAAACTTCATTGTATTATTATCATTTAACTTAATTTCTATAGCTTTTCTGTCTCCGGAATTAAGCCAGCCATAGCTGTTTCTACGTCCCCAGTATGTCGCATTTTTATCGGCATCATTTCCTACCTTGCCGCTTCTGAACTGTGCAAAATTAAAGAGTTCTCCAAGCCCTGTGGATACGGTTACAGTAGCCTTACTTTTATTCTTACTTACCTTATAATCAGTTTTAATTAAATTCTTTAAAGGTAAGGCAACTCCTTTTAAGTTAATATTTCCGTCAAAGTCTCCGTAGTTTGCATGGTTAACCTGCAAATGTCCATAGTATGTACCTGCCTTTAAAACATCAGTAAATTCATTATTTGCTTTTGAGGTCCAATACCCGTACTCAAAATAACCTACTTCCTTAGAAAAGGCAGCATCACTGTATAATTTAACCTTAACAGTCACACCTTCATGATTATTCAAGGACAGGCCTGTTCCTAGATAAACCCAGGCATCTTCTGCCAGAGTAAACTTAAAATAATTGTCAAGCTTTGCCTTATCTGACGAAGTCAACGCTGATTTGAGTTGTGTTTTTTGCGAAAATAACACTTCCAGATTATCCTTACCCGGAAACTTGTCTGAAACAGCAAGGTTACCTTCTGCAGGATTTTCTACCGTACCCAAAGGAGATATACTGTCACTTCCTACTGTTACTTCATCCGCTTTCACAACCGCAGGCACCTGTGGTAATGTAAAGCTGCCAAGCATTACTGCCGCCGTAAGTAAAATACAAATCTTCTTCTTGTTTCTCATAATTTCCGCTCCTATTCTTTTATAATTATGCATCCGTATAAGGACGTGACTATATAATACTCTTTTTCATTCACTTTTACAAGGTTATCCTCTTAATTTCCTCAAGCAGCTCTTCATAGCTTTCCACTGTCTGTACATCCTGATTCTCATTTTTAATCCTATCCGGGCTTCTAAATAAGAATCCCACCTTGCTTGCCTTTATCATTCCAAGGTCATTGTAGCTGTCCCCTGCCGCTATGGTTTCAAAGCCTACGCTTTGTAAAGCCTTAACTGTTTCAAGTTTAGTTCCGTTTTTTCTAAGCTTGTAGTCTGTTATCTCTCCGTTTTCCGCTATTTCAAGTTCATGACAAAAAAGCGTAGGACTTCCAAGCTTCTTCATTACAGGCAGGCCAAATTCCTTATAAGTATCACTTAGAATAAGTACCTGAGTAAAGGTACGAAGCTCATCAAGAAATTCCTTAGCCCCCTTGTAAGGTTCTACACGCTCTATTACCTTCTGTATCTCATTAATTCCGTAATTATTTTCCTTAAGTATCTGAAGACGGCGTTTCATAAGTTTATCATAATCAGGCTCATCCTTTGTAGTAAGTCTAAGTTCCTCTATTCCCGTCTCCTCCGCAAACTCTATCCATATCTCAGGAATAAGAACTCCCTCCAAATCCAGACAAACTATACTATTCATAATAACCCTCCATTTATTTTTTCATAAGCCTTTTCCATACAGCTACCGCATTTGACTTGCTTAACATCTTATCCATGTCTATTCCTGCCGGGCAAATGTCCTTGCAGGCAAGCGACTTTCCACAGCCCTTAAAAATATGCTCATTATATTCTTTTTTAAGCCCCTTATTCTCACCTTTTTCAGATCCTGTTATCAGCCTTGTAGCAGGTACAAAAGAAGCCGCTCCATAAAAATCTCCACCTACATAAAAATTAGGACAGACCTCCAGACAACAGCCGCACATAAGGCATCTTGAAGCCTCGTAAGCCGTATCGGTGTTTTTATCCGTAAGGCTTATTTCATTATCAAGATAATTTTTTATGTCTTTAAGATTATTATACAGTATACTCCTATCCACAATCAAATCTTTTATAACAGGAAATTTACTAAAGGGAGCAAGGCTTATTTTGCCTTTTTTAACATAATCCCTTAGAAATGCATCGCAGGCAAGCCTTGGCTTTCCGTTTATAAGCATGGCACAGGCTCCGCATTTTTTCTGAAGACAACTGCACTCCCAGCTTATCTGTGAAACCGGCTTCCCCTCTATGTCCTTTATCTCAGGTTCAGCATTGATTTCACGTAACAGGCTTGCAACTGTGAGATTTTCTTTTTCCAAGTTAAGTCTGATACTTTGAAAATATGGCTTGCTTTCTGAAGTCTCCTGCCTTTTTATTTCAATTAATACTTCCATCTGTTCTCCACATCTCTATGTTCACTGTATCTCCGTTAATTATAGCTCTTGTCATACCTTTATACTCATCATTTCTTTCGGGATAATCTTCCCTGTAATTAGCTCCTCTGCTTTCTTTCCTGTAAATCGCACTTAAAATAAGAGCTTTTGCAAATCTCAGCCTATCTTTTTCTCTTTCATTCAAATTTTTTTCCGATATTTTATCAAGTGCAGTTAAGCCCTCTGACAACATTTTTTCATCTCTGACTATGCCCATAGCTTTGAATAAAATATCTCTTACTTCTATTATAAAGCTTTCTTTAGCATTTTCAAATTCAGCTTTATATTTTTCTACATCTGTAGTAATTTCCTGTATTGTGACGGATTCATTGGTTTTATCAGACTTTTCTTCCTTACGTGTCAAGGCAATTATAGTTTCTGCAGCCTTTCTGCCACCGTAGATAGCCCCCAAAAGTGAGTTGCCTCCAAGCCTGTTAGCTCCATGATAAGCCAGGCAACATTCTCCTGCCGCAAACAGGTTTTCCACATTTGTCTTATGCTCTATATCTACATCTATGCCACCCATAAAATAATGGATGCCCGGACTAACAGGGATTGGCTTTTTTTTAGGATCAATACCTAAATAATGAATGATTTCTTCCCTTAAGTCAGGCAGTCTTTCAGTCCAGACTTCCTTGCTAAGTCCTGTCATATCCAGATAAACCTGAGCATTTTCGTTATCCCTGCTTACAAAGTACATCTCCCTTGAAACCACATCTCTTGGCATAAGATTCTTTAATTCAGGATATTTCTCTTCCATAAAAAACCATTTTTCATTATTCTTGTAAATGAACAGTCTTCCGCCCTCTCCCCTTGCAGCCTCTGACACAAGACAGACCTTGTCCGCTATTCCTATTGTAGTAGGGTGATACTGTATCATTTCAAGGTTGCCAAGTCTTACCCCTTGAGCAAATACCTTAGCCGTAATATCTCCCGTATTGGCCGTAGTCCCTGTAGTAAGTCCCTTAAATACTCCTGTAAATCCGCCGGAAGCAAGTATTACTTTCCCTTCCAGATAATAATACTTATCTGTGTAACTATCCCTTATTTCCACACCCTTGCAGATCTTTCCGTCATTTTCAAGCCTTAAGTGCAAAAATTCGTGGTTGGCATATCTTCTTATATGTCCCAAAACCTCATATCTTCTTGCTTCATCTATGAGAGCAGTCATAATTACCTTGCCTGTACTGCTTTTTGCATAGGCTGTTCGTTTTTTCTTCTGACCGCCGAAATTTCTCTGCTGTATAATATTCTTCTTTAAGTTAAAAGGAACTCCTATGCTGCTCAAATACCTGATTATACCGGGAGCATTTTCCGTAAGCCCCCTTACCATAGCCTCATCAGCTATATTGCAGCCTGCCCTCACAGTATCTTCAAAATGATTTTCAGTATTATCTTCTTCACCCATAGTATTTAGTGCACCGTTTATACCGCCTTCAGCCATAACAGACTGTGCCCGTTCAGACGGAAAATTGGAAATGAGATTGCAGGCTATTCCGCTCTTAGCAAGGCTTATGGCCGCCGACAGTCCTGCAAGTCCTGCCCCTATTATATTTACCACTATTTAGTACCTCCACATTATATTCCATCTGAGATAGTAAATCACAAAAGCGAATGCTCCCAAAAGTGATATTATCGCAAGCACCAGTAATATGTCTTTAACATAAAGCCTAAAACCCGAAATCCCAAAGGATATAAGTAAAGGTCTTATATTGGCAAGTATATGTATAAGAAGAGCAAGCACTAAAAGTATGGATAAAACAAGCTGTACTTCATTATAATCATTTAATCTAAATACCATACCATTACTTGTAAATAATGCTACATGACAGATTATAAGCACTACCATAGTAAAGCCGGTTATTCTCCTTGTCCAAAAAACTGCATTTTCCCTAAAATAAAATTTACCTGATTTTCTCCCTATTTTAACAGAGTCAATTGTAAGCTTGATTCCTATAAGAATATGCACTCCTATCAGAAAAAGCATAAAGTAGGAGAGGTTTTTCATCATCTCATTTCCACCCGGAATTATTTTCATCATCTGAAATGAACCTGCTATAGTATGAATTAAAAATAATATTATTAGCAGCAGACTGACAATAGCATTTAACTTTCTCATTCAGACTTTTTCTCCTCTGTAAACTTTATATCCTCAATATAGTTCTGATTTTTCTCTCTAAGCTTGTAGGAGTCGGCAAAATCTTTCGACATCAGTAGAATATCAAATTTTCCTTCTTCCGCTCTTGAAACAACTAACACAGCCTCCTCCTCTTTTATCTTCATCTGATTCTCAGGAAGCTTAGACTGAAAACTCTGTGCCATTTCAAGTCCTTTGGCATCCCCCTCCGCCACTGTACAGGCTATATCCTCAAAAATAATGTCTGTTTCTTCTCCGCTGAAAAAAGATATCCACCGGTCAAGATTAGTTTTATCTTTGTGAAGCCTTGTATTGATAAGCACTATATAATTTCCTGAAGGCTTGTCTATAACTACAGACGGACTTGACACTGCATCCACCTCATTAGAAGAGAAGAGCCCCTTATAATAATCTGTCATCATAAAAGGGACTCCCACTGTTAAAAATATCGCACCTGCCACTAAAAAGAGATGCATAAAAAATTTTGTTATTTTCATTTATTATTTCGCTTTTGCCGCATCAAGAGCTATCTTGGCAGCTTCTGCAAACTGATCATGGTTAATGGTTGCTCCCGAAATTGCATCAATATCATCCGGATTTCCGCTCTGAACAAGCTTGTTTGCATACTCATCACAGGCCTTTACTGCTTTTTGAGCTTTGTTGTAGAAATCTCTGTTTGCTACACTGCCCTGCTTTTTACCATATTCAGAATCTTTTTCCTTACCGTCAGGCTCATAGGTTTTAAAGCTGCATTCTGTAATTGCATTATCTTTTACAGTGATTTTAACCACACCATAACCATTACCCGCATCTGAGCCGTCAGGATTGGTATAGACCGAGCTTTTACCCTCATAGCTTCCGTCAGCAAGCTTTGTACTTCCCCCGCAGGCAGTCAACATAGCTATTATCGTGAAAAGACTGACCGTTTTAATGTATTTTTTCATTATTTCACTCCTCATATTTTTTCATAAACTATAGTAAACGATTTAAACTTTATCTAACTAAATTAAATCTTATTATTCATGAAACCTGATATGTCCTGTAAAGTTATTATTGACATTTTCCTTGGATATCTTTCCGTTACGAAGCACTATCATCCTCTGTGCCACCTCTGCAACCTCTATATCGTGTGTAACCACTATAAGGGTTGTACCTTCACTGTGAAGCTTTCTGAAAAGTTCAACTACAACCTCTTCATTTGCATCATCCAGGTTTCCTGTAGGTTCATCTGCAAGTATAATCTCAGGCTGGTTGATAAGTGCCCTGGCCACACATACACGCTGCTGCTCACCGCCTGAGAGCTGACTTGGAAGGTGCTTAGCCCTGTCTGCAAGCCCTACCCTGTCAAGAGCCTCCATAGCTTCCTTTTCATCGGTAATGCTGTGATAATACTGTGCAAGCATAACATTTTCAAGGGCTGTAAGGTAATTTACAAGATGGAACTGCTGGAAGATAAGTCCTATCTTATCCCTGCGGATATTGGTAAGGTTTTTGGCACTTTCCTTAGCTATATCCACTCCGTCTAAGAGAACAGAGCCCTTGGTAGGCTTGTCCATACAGCCGATTATATTCATCATTGTACTCTTACCGGAGCCGGATGGTCCCATTATAGATACCCATTCACCCTTTTCAACCTTAAAATTTACATTATCAAGTGCATGAAGGTCTCCATATATTTTATATACTTCTTTCAACTCTAACAAGCTCATTTTTATTCTCCTTTTAATACTAAGGCAGGATCTATTTTAGTTGTTGTCCTTATCGGTATAAGGCAGGCAATTCCCGTAACCACTATTGAAACTATAATTGTAATCGGTACAAGCAAAGGTCTGAACGAAATAGAACTTCCAAATACATTTACGCTGACAGTCTGAGCAAAGGCAAAACCTATAAGTGAGCCTATAACTCCGCCAAGACCTCCTAGAAGGATACCTTCTCCCATAAATTCCTTGATTATGCTTGAATCAGAAGCTCCTATTGCTTTTCTGAGTCCTATCTCTTTTCTTCTTTCAGTAACAACAGCCGTCATTGTTGTTGCCACACAAATCATAGTGAGTGCAAGCACTATAACAGTTACAAGAAATACCAGAGCCTGAAGCTTTGAAAGTACTGTAGTTTCAGAGGCTGTAACCCTTTTTACAAGTCCGGCGCTTATCTCAGGTATCTTATCATTTATCTCAGAAACATATTTATTTAATTTATCTCCCGAAGCGGATATACTTACCTCTGCAAGGTCAATATTTCCTTCTGCTCCAGCAAGTCTTTCAATATCGGACATTGACATATATACATAGTCTTCTTCGCTTCCGCCAGTACTTAGTATGCCTGTCACCTTGAAATCTATGGTATTATCCTCCTGATCCTTAGCTACGTTTTCAGGAGTAAAGCTTACCGTAACACTATCTCCGATTTTAAGTTCAAGGCTGTCCGAAATCTGTTTTCCAAGTAAAAGCTCAGCTTCCGCCTTAGGCCATTCTCCATCTACAAGCCAGTACGGACTTGTCTTTTTAACCCCCTCCATATCAGTTCCCGCAGCCAGGATTGGCTGTTCATGCATACGAACTGTTTCATACCGAAAAGGTGTAGCTCCCACAAGTTCATTAGCTGTCACAATATCCGTTGCTGCCTTCATTTCATCATAGGTAAATCTGCTGCCTGTAGGGGTAAGTATCATATTGGCACCATAGTTACGAAACTCAGCTCCCATCTGCCTTGGCACATCATAATAAATGGTTACAAGCCCTGAAAGTATGGCAGCACCGATTGCTATCGCTAAAAGAGCTATCACCATTCTTGACTTTCGTCTCATAAGAGAGGCTGTAATCATTCTAATAAACATTCTTCTATTTTTCATTTCTATCTCCCATGTAATACTGCCTCAGGCTCAAGCTTAAGAAGCATTCTTATAGCAGGTATACTTCCTATAAGAGTTACTATTACCACAAGCACCCCAACTATAGGTATAACCATAGGTCTGAGTGTAATAAGCGAACCAAACACACTCTCTCCGATAATCTGGGCAAAGCCTATTCCGCACCCAAAACCGACTGTTCCGCCTATAATCGCGGTTATAATTATCTCAGTAAGTACAAGTCCCGTAATCGCAGAATTATGAGCTCCTATTGCCTTCATAAGCCCTATTTCACTGCTTCTCTCCATAACTGATGCTGTTACAAGGTTACATATACCTAGAGCCGAGCCTATGAGACTGAGTATGGTTATAAGGAGCATAAGAAGCTGCGTCTTGTCAAGGATGGCTCCTTCCGAGTCCGCCACCTGTCTTACAGGGGCTGCTACTGAGTCGGTTATAACTTCCTGAATCTGATAACAGATAGAGCTTACATAAGCAGTACAATACCAGATTTCATACTGAGCAACAGTTAAAGACTGAGGATCTTTAGCTGCCTTAACCGCAAGCTCATTATCAGGAGTAGTAAGAGCACTTACTTCTATGGAATCAATCTTTCCCTCAAGTCCGCTAAGAGCCTGAGCCGCCTTAAGTCCTGTAAATATACGCTCATCCTCATCTCCTCCCGAGGAAAATACACCCACTATATTTAATTCTCTTTCTTCCTTACTTCCCTTTACTTTAACCTTGTCACCTGCTTTTACACCAAGCTTTTCTGCAAGCTTACTGCCTATCATACAATCATTTTCGTTTGAATTTGCCTGCTCATCTATCCATTTACCGTCTTTAATCTCCCACCAGCTTCTAAGACTTGCTATGCCTGCATCAAGCTGTTCACCTGTAGGCAAATTCATATGGTGGTTGAACCAGCTTCCTACCACTTGTACATCAGAACCGTCAGAAAGTTTAGCATTACTCTTTACAAACGGAGTATAGTCAACTATATTAAATGCCCAGAATATAGTCTTAATCTTACCTAATTCGTTCTCCTTAAGATAAGCTCCGCTTGACTTGCCTCCACTCACATCATAGAGGTCACTTACCACGCTCTGACGTTTTGGCATTACTGTTATATTTGCTCCAAATGTCTTTAATTCTTTATTTACCTTATCTCCCACATCCAACACCACACTTAGCATGGCTGTTGCAAGAGATGCACCGAGGCCTATAGTAAAGGCAATAAGAATCATTTTTTTCCATTGGCGGATAAGAGTTCCTTTTACCATTCTAAAAAACATATTTATCTCCCTTACTTAAAAATATCCTCATGTTTAACAAGTTCAGCGATAGGCACAATTATACTGCCATCGTGAATCTTGTAATCAATCACTATCGGATTGCAGCCCCCCTTAAAACCTATAGTGTTTATGTTCATAACTACATTGCATAGGTTGCAGACCACCTGTCCTTCTCTTTCATAATATCCGGTCTCACCACAGATATCGCAGGCATCAAGTCCTATACCGTAAGCACTCGAATTAGGTTTTTTGATTACTATGAACCTTATGGTTTTTCCCTTTTCAGTAGTATAGCCAAATCTGTGAAGATGACCGTCTGCCACCTGTTCAAAGGATACAATTACACTGTCATCTGTAACCTTGGCTTCTTCAATAGGAGAAATCTCTATTTCCTGATTTGCATATACCCTCAGACCTGTAAGAGTTACAAACGAAAATATGGCACAGACAACCGCAGTCATACTCCAGCGTTTGATATTTCTCCATTTTGCCCTTATTTTTCTATGTTCTGCATTATTTTCATATGGTTCGTTTACATTACGACTCTTAATCAGTAAAACGGCCGGAATAACAAGGCATACTGCTGCAATAAGCAAGGTAAACCATATTTTATTATTGGAAGTAAATACGGCAAAAACAAACAGAGTATGATTGGTTTTGATTATCCTCTTTGCAAGAAATACACTAAATGTATCTCCAAGTTCATTAACCATATTTATAAGTACGGATATAAATATTACAGTCATCGCAAATCCGCTCTTAAGCCTTATATTACCCTTATAAACTGCAAGCCCTGCTACAAAACTTAAAACCAGACCAAAGAACATACCAACTATGCTATATAAAAAGTTTGCGGACAGTATGCTTTGTTCAGCAAACAAAATAGCATGCGGATTTTCAAAAAACGGTGGTAAGAAATATAAAAACATGGCTGCTGCCATAATACTAAGCATAGCAGACTGCAATATTTTCTTTATTGTTTCAACCTTTCCCGCAAGCAGACTTACAAGAATATACAAAACTAAGGCTGCCGCATTTACCATATATATCCTGACATTCCACATACCTGTGTCTACTTTATTGGTCGTAGTCTTAAAGACAGTCATAATAACAGCACTTATAATACCGACTATAACTGAGGCATATTGACATTTTTTATACTCTTTAAGTCCGGCAAACTTAACACCCGAAATCAAAAGTCCTGCAAGCAGCATCATAGGAAGTAGCTGCTCTGTTGATAAAACAAAATACTTAAGCACTTCTTTCTCCTTATCTATTAATCCCAAATCCTTGTATAAGCACCTGAATATAGCAAGATATTAAGGTACATCCTGCTATATGCAGATGTTCATTGTATGAAAATGGGATATCCTAATATACCACAATAAGCTGCACCGGGATTTTACTCCCAATGCAGCAAATTGTCTGTAAAGTCTGATATTAACTTAAAATTACCAGCTCTGTTTTACATAATCCCAGTCTTTTTCAACTGTGAGATTGCCATCTTTAAAATATTTCTCCAGAACCTCTCCCGGGCCTGTTTCCTTATCACTATGAATTAAGTAGCCTTTTTCAGCAGGGCTATGGATAGTAAATTTAAGCTTGTAAGAACCTGACTCACCCATCTTGATGTTTGCACCATAGTGTGGACCATCAGAAGCACTCATTGGCATAAATGTTCCCTTAGCTACTTCTTTACCATCTTTATCAGATATTAAGTAGTCAATGGTAAGGTATGGAACCCAGTCACCTGTACCATAACCAAGCTTATTCTCAAGCGCTGAGATATCTGCCTCAAGATGAATCTCATTCTCCTTGTCAATCTTCTCCTGACCCGGAGACATTGGAACCGGCTGGAAATATACAGCAGATACGTTAAGGAAAGCTACCTTCTCATCTTCAAAAATCGGATATTCAGTAAATCCTGCTGCATCTCCGGGTGCTGCCGCACTTGTAGTTGAAGCTGATTTATTGTCTGCTACAATATTGGATACCTTGCTTGCAGGTACGCTTGCTGTACTTGCAGTACTTTTGGTACTTGCTGTACTTGTCTTAGCACTTGATGCTTTACTTGCAGTAGAAGCATTGTTTGCCTTCTGTCCACATCCTGTTATTGCTGTTACAGCAAAAGTAGCTGCAATAGCAAGTGATAAAAATTTCTTTTTCATGTTCTCCTCCTATTAAATGTGAAAATGAAAATTTATATGATAACGAAAAATAATTCGTTTATCACCCTGATTACACAATTCCTTATTAAGCCTGAGCCTCTTTCTCCTGCATTACTTCCTTGACCACAGTTCTGATAAGTTCCTTTAACTTCTTCTCTTCTTCTTCCTTTGCAAGAGCTTCTTTCTTAGCTTTTTCTTCGGCTCTCTTCTTGTCAGCTTCCGCCCTGATTGCAATATTTTTCTTCCTCCAGCTGAGGTAAACCACTATAGTAATAACTAAAAGTATCAACTGAGGAATAAGAGTTTCAAGTATCGGATAAATACCAAGCACTTCAAAAAACTCATTTGAAGGTATGAGCCCTGCAAGCCAGTCCGGAGAAGTCATAACAAGCACATCACCCTCTATAAACTCTTTAATACCTGCACCCAGGAATGATATAGACATAATAAACATAAGTATGCTTGTTGCAGTAAAGAAAGGTTTAAGCGGTATCCTTAAACTAAATGCATTGATTGCATAGTATACAAATATAAGTACTATAAATCCGACGATAAGACCTGCCCATACCATATGTATGTTTTCATCTTTAAGCATAGGCTGGAAGAACAGCACTACCTCCGCTCCTTCTCTAAACACAGCAAGAAAAGCCGTAATTGCAAGTGCCATAGTACTTCCGCTCTTTGCATTAGTCTCTGTTTTACTCTTAATATAATTTGTCCAAGCATCACTTTCAGATTTAGAAAGCATCCAGTTACTTACATAATACAGTACTACAACCGCCGTAAGTGCAGTAACACCTTCTATAATTTCCTGTGAAGCACTGTTTGCAAGTGTAAGTACATCTAAGAGCCAGGCTAAAGCAAAACTTGCAACTATACCGACTAATGAACCGATATAAACCGGTCTTGTAAGTTTCTTTTTTCTTTCCGCATCGCCACCTGATGACTTTATCAGATACGCAATAATGGCACCTACTATAAGTATCGCCTCAAAGCCTTCTCTGAGTATAATAGAAAAGCAGGCTATGAAGGTAGCAGTTGCGGCACTGGTAGAACCGCCCGACTGCTCAGCAAGCACTTCCTCAACAACCTGTCTTATGGTTGCTTCATCCGCACTTCCTGCTTTAGCATTTCCTTTGCCCGAAGCTGTCGGCTTCTTTCCGTCAAGAATAGCTGCATCATTTCTAATCATTGACTTAAGCTTATCTATTTCTTTATTAAATTCATCTGTAGAGCCGTTATTTTTTGTAACAGCCTTACAAGCCGCAAACTGTAATTCAACCTCAGACTTTCTGGCTCCCGATATCTTACCAAGTGTAAGTCTTTCAAAGCCGGTTGTCTCATAGTAGCCATAATATCCATGATTTACAGAATCATAAGCACCTTTTGCATCTCCTGCCTTGTACACTTCCTTTGCATGTTCAAAGACAGTATCCATAGCGTTGGCAACATCTTCCCAGTTAGCGGAAGGTGCTCCGCTTTCCTTGTACTCTTTCCAGGTTGCATAATACTCGCCTTCTGCCTTAACTACAGTTCTAAATCCTAAACCGGCAAGGAAGATAAATAATACAATCCAAATTCTTGCCAACAATATTCTTCTCTTTTTTATAAACATCAGCTTTGCCTCTCTTTTAAATTAGCTATAACTAACCCTTAATAAACTATCCCAAATTTTAATTTTTGTCAAGTATATTTCCCGATTTCATTTCAAAAATTCTGTCAGCAAACTTAAAAACTTCTTTGTCATGGGTTATTACAAGCACCGATTTTCCATCATTTGCAAGGGTTTTAAACATTTCTAACACTATCTCGGTATTTTCATCATCAAGATCGGAAGTCGGCTCATCTGCAAGTATAAATTCAGGATTATTTATAAGCGCTCTTGATATAGCCATTCTCCTAAGTTCACCACCCGATAATTCTGTAGGCATAACATTTTTAAGTTCTTCTATCCCTGTCTTTTTAAGAAGTTCTCCGGCTCTCTCTTCCATATCCGCACAGTTTTTACCTGACTTTGGATAAAGACTGTACGGAAGAAGAACATTTTCGATTACAGTCAGAGTATTTATAGCTGACTGTCCCTGAAGTATAATACCGAAATGTTCATTTCTAAACTTAGACACCCCTGCATCATCCAATGCATGTATATCAGTTTCTCCCACCATAACCTTACCTGAGCTTGGTGTCAGAAGTCCCGACAAAATGTTTAATAAGGTGCTTTTACCGCTCCCCGACTGTCCGTATAATACCGTCAGTTCTCCCGGATTTAGTTCAAAATCGCTTTCGTTTAGCGCATAAAATTTATTAGAGCCTTCTCTTGCTCTTAAAAACCATTTACTTACTTTATTTGCCGTAAGTTTCATCAGTTGCCCTCCCTTAAGATAAGTGCCGTATCTATTTTAGATGCCTTAAATGCACTCAGAGAAGAAGCCAGACAACCGGCAATTACAGATACTATAATTGTAATAACAGCAAGCAAAAGCATTTCAGTAAATCCCGGCAGCAAAAACGGAAGATCAAAGCTGCTAAGACTGATTCCGCCTAAGAGCATCACCGCCAGCACAGCTATTACGGCTCCTATCAGGCTTCCCATAAGATTTACCATAAAGGCCTCTTTAAGAATAATACCTGCCACCATCTTTCTTGAAGAACCTAAAACCCTAAGTATTGCAAACTCTTTTTTTCTTTCATTAGCAATCATTGTAAATGCAAGTATCAGTATGAAGATTGAAAGTAACCAGATTGCAACAATAAGGAAACCGATGATTTTAGATGCAGATTCAAGCTGTCCGGCAACTCCCGAAATCATGTCCTTTGTCTGTATAGCTTCTACTCCGCGGGTTTTTGTATTTATTTCGCTCATTACTTCCAGAGGAGTGTAACCATCAGCTACATTTATAAGTATACAGGAGGTAAGCTCATCAGGGCTTCCCTTGCCATTGGTTACCATGCCCAAATCTTCAGCTGATTTCAGAAGGGCTTTTACAGAATCAATACTCATATATACTGCTGTATCCAAGTAAGTGCCGGTTTTTTTAAGTTTTCCCTTAACAGTACATACTTTATTGTAAAACGTAAGTTGGTCTCCCGCAAAAGCATTGAGGTCATTACCTACAAGCATTTCAAACTCACCCAGTTTTCCGTCATAAGACTCTTTAACCCAAGGCTTTACAGTAAAATCCGTAGCCGGATCAAAGCCTATAAGCTGGAGCTTTGCAGAGCAACAGCCTGCTTTTGCGGAAGCAAGAAAATACTGTTCAGAAATTTCTTTTATTCCCTCTATTTTTTTTATTTTCTCCAAAATACTCCTATTCATGTAGAAATATCCCGGGTTTCCCTGCAAAATCATATTAGAAAAATTAGTCTTTGTTGTCGCTTCATACGGAACAACCATAACATCCGCTCCAAGTCTTGACTTTAGAGACATCAATCCTCCCTTAAGGCTTGTTATTGCCAAAGAACCACCTGTAACAGAGAAACATAGCAACGCAGACAGTAATATCAAAATAAAGGTTCTGCTTGGTCTCCTTGCTATATTCTTGTATGAAATACTCTTAAATACAGACATTTTCTCTCCAACTTTCTTAAACTGATTAGGGGAAGTTAATTACTTATCTTTTTTCAGGTTTATTATTATACTGATACACTCAACAACTATTAAAACTGCGGTAACACCGATTACTCCCGGACGCATGTGAGTTCTGCACATCATATCAGGCTTCATACAAAGGTTGATTATAGTCTGCGGAAATAACATAGCTGCTATTGTCACAGGTACCATGCAGGCCGATATAGCAGCCTTCTCACCCTTGTTCTTGAAAACAAACAATAATAATGACATCACAACAAGTACCACACCTGTAGTAAATACTGCTCTTTCAGCCCAATGACAAGGCATAACTTTACCCATTTCATGTCCCATCATAGGGCAGGCATGAAATACAAATTTTACCCCAAAAGTCAAACAAAGGCTTAGTGCAAGTAAAATCACCGAAAGTAACATTGGAAGTTTCTTCTGTTTTTCCATAAATACCCTCCTATTTTGATTATTTTTATTCCTAGTAATACTATCGGTTTTATATTTTACCCTAAGTGCCATATTCCGTCAAGTAAAATTGATAATAAAAATCAATTCCCCTATTGCATTGTAATATTACTATGGCAATAGGAGAATTATCTAAAATTTACTTTTATTTAAGCCAGTTTAACACACTGTTCCAAGCTTCCTTTTTCTCAAGTCCAAGCTTCCAAAAAGCTATACCTGCAACCTTGTCCTTATCCACCAGTTTAAGCTTTGCCGCAACAGACTTCTCTTCTTCAAGCCAGATTCTCATCCTGTCTTTTCCGTCTTTCCATTCAGCATAGTATTGACCGTTTTCTTTGTTCCATTCTTTTTTAGCTTTATTTGCACTAACCAAATTAAGTCCGCCTTCCATACCTAAGGCCTTGGTTTTAAGCTTTCCATCCTTAGTCTCTCTCCATATTCTGGTGTAAAACGGCAAACCGACAATAATCTTATTCATAGGAACACTTGCTGCAGTGTTTTTAATGCTCTTCTTCACCCAGTTAAGACTTGATACCGAGCCTGCTTCCGAAGAACCCGAGTAATGCTCGTCATAAGCCATCACACAGATATAGTCAGCAAGTACTCCCTGCTCTTTTAGATTGTAAAATGAATTAAAATCCAAAGGTATGTAATTATCTATGGAAAGTACCTTATTTCTCCTTCTCATTTCAATAGAAAGCTCTCTTAAAAACTGGATATAGCCTCCGGCATAAGAAGCCTTAATCCTTTCAAAATCTATGTTGATTCCGTCAAGATTATATTCCTCAACAAAATAAATTATATTATTTATTAACTTAGTCCTTGAAGTTGTACTTGTTAAAAGCTTTTTAAAGTCTACATCCTTATTAAAATCATTTACCAAAGGCCATACATCTATATTTATATTGTGAATTTTATCCACATAGTCTTTGGAAGCAAAGGTCGTAAGTTCTCCCTCTGAATCAGCCACGCTAAACCAGGTAGGAGATACTACATTAACTCCCTCTGCTTTGGCAAGGGCACTCCCCCAGCCCGCATTTGCCGCTTTACTCGTAACCTGATGCCAACCAAGCACTACAGGTTCTTTTCTGGTTATGCTTGTATACCCATCGTCTTCCTTGTCTCTGTCAAAAGCATACTTCTTAGTCTCAACATTCTCAATATCCAGCTTATCAACCTTTGCATAACCGGTTACACCATCTTCGGTAAATACTCTGATATAATCTGCTGTTGTATCTTCAATCAGATATACCTTATCACCGGCATTCAATGTTTTTAATATGGCATCCTTGTTGCTTCCGCCTTCTCTTAATTCAGTTTCCTTTTTAACTTCACAGAATTTATATTCTTCATTATTGTTTTCAAAAATAATTACCCGTCCGGGATCTTTAAAAATATCAACCTTCATATCATGCCATTTTTTTATAAAATCAACGGAAACAAAGATATTGCCGCCTTCTTCCGTGAAGCTTGGATTATCTTCCTTTTTGCTCTTTCCGTTTACTTTATACTCTTTTTCATCTGCCTGATAAATATATTTTTCTGTAGCGGTCGTATATACTATCACGTCATCCATTACATCATAGTATATTCTCGACAGGATTTTCTCTGCCACATCATAAGGAAGATAGGCAGTTTCATTTCTTATCAGTGCATTCTCATCGCTCTTTCTGATATCAACAATGAGCCTTGCTTCCCCTTCAGGAACCTTATAATAATCTGTCAATGAGATTACTGTCTTATTTGGTATACCATCTTTCATTATCTTACCCACTAAAATAACAAGAACAGATATTACCGCTATTACAATCAGCGAGATTATAACTGTAATAGGAATTATTTTTTTCTTCATCGGTACCTCCAGCCAAATTTTTAATCCACTTTATAATAACACTATTACAGGTATTTGTCATTTTATTTTTACAGACCTATATCTTGAAAATTAACCTCCACTACTTCGCCCTGCATATTTATATCGAATTCCATCATATAACGTCCATCTTCCGCTAAAGCTTCAGCAGAACTAAATTCCTCCAAAAGCCTTTCTCCGCAAGAAAATCTGACACCTCTCTTCCAATATTTTTTCATCTCAATCATTAATATATCTTCTTTATTTTCCATAATTATTCTCCAATATTTCCGGGCTTTCAAACCGGAAAAGCCCGGATGACATTCAATAAGTCTTAGGTAGTGATGTAATTATTCCTTTTCATTCCAGTAGGCAGCAGCTTCTTTCCATTCCTGCCCCCTAAGGCCGGTATTTTTTCTGATTGCAAGCCTCTCTTTTTCCAGCTCTTTGTCAAATTTAACTTGATAACCAAAACCTGAAAGATTATTTACAGTCTTCCTCGCATGCAAGAGTTTGTCCGCATTTTTATTTACAGGATAATTTACTTTATTTTTAGTTTCCTGTTTGCCTATAACCAGGTAAAGCTTAGAACCCTCAAACAGCTTAAGGTCTGCAAGAGCACTTTCCAAAATTATGATTTCTTCTTCACACAGTGCCAGGTATATCAGAGACTTCTCCTCAGAATTATTAAAATCCATTATTTTCTTTTCAGAAACTACGGTATAATTACGTCCGTCAGCCAATGAAAGCCTGACATCCGCATAATCACCGGATTTTAACAGTGTAGGCAGATGAATCTCCGAATATTCACAGATAAACTCATTCTCACCCACAACTGTATTTCTGTTAACCAAAGAAGGAAGATTTTCACCTACTTTGCTTAACCCGGTTACGGCTTCTTTTTCGGAAACAGTTGTTTCGTCCTCAACTTTTTCTTCAACTTCTATGCCGGTTTCCTGCTTTTCTGCATTAATGTTATTATCCGAAGCCTTATTTATAAGCTTAAACGCCGGTATTGCAGCCATCATTATCATTATAAACACTATAATAATAATTACAGTTTTCCTTCTTCTGCCAACTCTTTCAAAATCGTCATCAGATAATAGTTTTGTTTCTTCCTTACTTTTAAACATCCTTCCTCCTTAACTCATATTCTCTTAATTCCTATTCCTTTGCATTCCGTCCTAAATCCTAACTTCTTAAGTCCGGCTTTAGTGGCTTCAAGCTGTGTTTCATCAGCTAAATTGTCTAAAACCAGCCAACCTTTTTCTCCAATCTCACCCTGATGGTTAATTAAGAATTCTTCCGTATCCGCAGCTTTGACATAATTATTCTGTACTACAATAAGCTTCTCATCACAACTGTAATACAAAGCAGAAAACTCTTCCATTCTGCCAAAGTCTATTATAATATTGTCATATCCTTTTCTTTGAAAATACGGAATATCCTCTTCATAGGCCCCTTTACAGATATGAACATTTTTTAAGCTTTCCGGACTTCCTCCGAAAGTCGCATCAGTATCTCCTTCCCTAGCTAAAGATACATAGGCGACCTTTCTTCCTAAACCTGCCAACTCTTTTGCCACACAAAGCGCAATATGAGTTGTGCCTACTCCGTTTGAAACTCCGCAGACTCCTATACGACCGGTAGTGATATCCCTAATTATGCTACCTGCCTGTTTTGTCTGCAAAGCCAATCGTTGCTTACATTTAAGCTTTCGTATAAATCTTTCCAGCTCTTTTATATCGGGACGGTTTCCGGGATTTTCTCTTGTGCATTTATCTGATAATTTTAGAAGCCTGTCTTTTACAGACATATTGAATACAGATTTTTTGTTTTCAGTTCTTCCCGCCAGATACCTTACCACACTTCCAAATCCGAAAACATCGGTATAGCTGCCAAGCCTGCCTTCCTTTTTCAGTTCAGGTGCTGCAAAGCCGTCTGTCGCCAAACCTGTAAAATCATCATTATCCTCTAAAAACAGTACCGAGCCAAAATCTACTATTTTTACACCTGCTTTTGTGAGTATTATATTGTCGGGTTTCCAATCGATGTAAAGCACAGATTCTTCCAAAGAATTTATAAATTTTAGAAAATCAAACAATCCTGTAACTATACTTACAAGTTCCTTTTCTTTAAGACTGCTTTCCAAAAAAGCCTCTGATGCAAGACTTACACCCTCCATATATTCTTCAACCAAATAAAGATTATCCGCATCTTCCTCCACATCATACAGTTTCGGTATGTATTCAGAACTATATGCGGACAGAAATTCGGCCTCATTTTTTAATTGCTTAAAAAAGGGATGAGTTTTTGAAATTTTTTTGATCACACGATATTCCTGTAATTTCACATGAAAAGCCAGGAATACATGCGGATTGGAACTTAGGGAATCAAGAATTGAGAGAATATGGTATTTACCTAACCATAGGTTAATCCATACCATCTCCTTTCACTTTAGGAAATTTCCAAAACAAACATTAATGTGCTTATATTGTACCTACCGGTTAGGATTTTTGCAATGTCATTTTGTACAAATTATTTAAGAAATTTTCAGCGAAATAAACAAAAAAAATATTTTGAAATTGTGATTTCCGAATTTCCGAATTTAAGAGGCCGGATTTATATTTGATTATTTGACAATAGTTTCCTTTTATCCTATACTAATGTTTTAGATAAGTTACTGTGTTAAAAGCAGAAAGGGTAGTTTATGAAAATAGAAAAACTTAATGAAAACCAATTAAAAATAACCCTTGCACCCGAAGACTTAAGTATAAGAGGGCTGGCCCTTACTGAGCTTTCTTATGGTTCTCCGAAGACAAAAGACCTTTATAACGAATTACTGGAGCAGGCTATATCCGAGTTTGGCTTTGAAAGTGAAGAGGGCGCTTTGGTTATAGAAGCTGTTCCTACCTCCAAAGGAAATCTCATTATTTTTATAACTAAAAATCCTACGGCAGACGATCTTGATACAAGATTTTCAAGATTTTCTCCTGATTTTCAAAGTGTTGCGGAAGATAGTGAAAATGAGTTCATCCCGCTTACAGATATGCTTAATGTAAGCGACTCACACCAAAAAAAGGTTAAATCATTTGAAGATAAAGCTACGGAAAAAACTTCGGTCGGTGAAGCTGCTACCAGGATATTTATTTTCAAATCTCTTGAAGCAGTTACCGAACTGGCTGTCCATATAAACGGATTATTTACAGGAAAAAGCTCCTTATATAAGAATCCGCAGACCGGTCTGTATTTTCTGATACTGGAAAAGAATCCTTCGGATAAAGATGTTTTCGGTAAGATTTGCAACATAGCTTCCGAATATTCTACTCAGAGCCGGAGCAATTATGCCACAACCGCAGTTATCAACGAACACTGTGAAAAAATAATAGGAAATGATGCAATTACCATACTTGCAGCTTTCAGTTAAAACGAATTTTCATAAAGAAGTGTGTGCTTGCACACACTTCGCGCGCGAGCGGTGCCGCAAGGCAAACTTCCCAACCGCGAGTCCAGCATCTCTCGGAGAGATTTTTGTTTAATAGGAAATTTCGAAGAAATCTCCTATTAAACAAAAGAAAGAACCGTATAGGCGTTTGTACGGTTCTTTTTTATATTTCATCAATCTATAAATTCATTAAGCAAATCACAAAGCTCATCTGCATCTATTCCATGAACCTCTGCTGCTTCTTCAAGCGTCTCTCCCATAGAAGATGGACAGCCCACACAATGCATACCTGCATTAAGGAGTACCGGAATAAGATTCTCGTCAATCTGAATTATATCAGCAATTATCATATCTTTTGTTATTCTCTGTTCTGACATATACTTTACCTCTTTCAATAGACTATTTTAAAAAGCGGAATTTCATTTTCACCGCAGCACTCTCTCATTATAATTCATAGCTCTCTGTTAGTCAAGAATGGTATTATGGTGTTTCCGCAGTTCCGTCTTCTGATTCGGTAGGCGTTTCTGTCGGTGTATCTGTCGGCGCATTTCCTTCATCGGTTGTACCTCCACCGGTATCTACAGTTCCCGTTCCGTCATCGGAAGGAGGAGTTTCAGTATCGGTTCCATCCTCAGGATTCTCACCTTCATCATCAACAGTATCAGTATCATCTTCAGATTCGTCGTCCTCGTCCTCCGCATTCCTTCTTTCCTCTTCAAGCCTCTTTTGCTCTTCTGCTTTCTTCTTTTCTTCTTCCAGTCTCTTCTCTTCTTCTGATTTTTCTCTGCCTTTTCCGTTCTTGTTTTCTACAGGTGTAGTTACAGACTTATAATCATCCAAAGGCATAGCTTCCAATCCCTGATGCAGGCTTTCCATATAAGTCTTCCATATACCGAGAGGTGTAGCTTGATATGGCAGGCCGGCAAGGCTTCTAGGTATGTCATAGCCAACCCATACACTGGTTGTATAATACTTTGTAAAACCTACAAACCATAGATCCTTACTGTCATTGGTAGTTCCCGTTTTCCCTGCACAAGGCATAGAAGCAAGTCTGCCGGTCACACCCGTACCCTTAGCCATAACTGCTTCCATACAGGTAGTTATCATCTTCGTGGCATTCTCATCATAGATAAATTTAGTTGTTTCTTTCTGATAAAAACCATCTTTGACTATGTCATTCCCCTCAGAATCGGTCATTTTCATAATACAGGTTGGTTCTCTGAATTCTCCGTCATTTTCTATTGTCGCATAAGCAGCCGCCATTTCCAGGGCACTTACACCCTTTGTAAAACCACCGAGCGCAGCGGCCGGATAGTAATCTGTTTCTTCAATATTAGAGAAGCCCATTTCTACAAGTTTATTTATGCCGACAGTAGGAGATATTTCTGTAAAAAGTCTCCAGGCAACAGTATTCTTTGACCTTGCAAGAGCATTAAGTATAGTCATGCTGCCGCTAAATACTCCATCTGCATTTACAGGACCGCCTTCTATTTTCTCATCTCTTACTATACTAGTAGGAGTATAACCCTGTTCAAAAGCAGGAGTATAGACAATCAGCGGCTTAATTGTACTTCCGGGCTGTCTGAAACTCTGATAAGCCCTGTTCAATGTTCTTCCTTTAAGCTTTTGGCTTCTTCCGCCTACAATAGCTACAACCCTTCCGCTGCTATTGTCTACGGTAACCGCTGAGCCCTGTAAACTATAAATTCCTGCCTTACTTTTTTCGGTAGACACACTCAGTCCCTTATCCACTGTTTCCTGCAACAATTTCTGTTTTTTAGGATCCAGTGAGGTATAGATCCTGTATCCTCCAGAATAAAGCTTGCTCTGGCAACTTGAATACACCTCACTGTAGTTTTCATTATATTCCCCTTTATCTTCTGCTGATGAAAATGAATATCTAAATTTGAATCCTTCTGCCTTCATAAGACTTTTAACTGCCCTGTCAAGTGCAAAGGTAAGCATGTAGCTGCTTTTTTCAGACTTTGGCTCCTTAACCTTGATTTCTTCATTTTTAGCTGCATTTGCTTCTGCTTCGGTTATTTTCTCATCTTTTACCATTTGGTCTAAGATACGGTTTCTTCTTCCAAGTGTATCCTTGATATTTTCATATGGATTATACCTTGTAGGGCTGTTCGGAATACTTAAAAGAAAGGCTATCTGAGACAGAGAGAGTGAATTAACTCCTTTACCAAAATATCCCAGACTGGCTGACTGTATTCCATAATATCCGTTTGCAAAATAAACATTATTTAAATAAAATTCCATAATTTCATTTTTGGAATACTTTTTTTCAAGCTCCATGGCTATAAATATCTCTCTTGCCTTTCGCTCCCAGCTTTCTTCAAAAGAAAGAAATATATTTCTTGCCAGCTGTTGGGTTATGGTACTTCCACCCTGAGTTATTACACCTTTATTTTTTATATAAGCTATTCCCGCCCTTAGAATGGCCTTTAAATCATAGCCTTTATGTTTAAAAAAGTTCTTATCTTCTATGCTTGTTATCGCATCAACCGCTTTTTTAGGAATGTCCTCATACTTTATATAGTAAACGTCCTTTTCACCCTTTAACTTGGATATGATTGTACCGTTTGCATCATATATAATACTGGTCTCATTTTGCCTGAATGTATCAAGACTGCTCTTAGCCACTATTTTCTTAGCATCGCGTTCCATAGACATTACTCTTTTACCATATTTCATATATAGTAAAACTCCGCCGGCAACTACTATAGTAAGCAAGAGTGCAATTATTATTTTAACAATAATTCCTATGGCTCTGCCCATAGGGCTTTTATATTTCTTTTGCTTCTTCTCTCTTTTAGCCAAAACCTTTACCTCCTTTTCAGATTATTGTATTTTACCACATTTTCTTTAAAATTAAACTAATATTTTTTTAAGTTTTAACTTATATTTTAGCTAAGCTTCGATTATATAGGCTATTTTTGTCAAAATTTTGCCTTGAAATAAAAAACTAAATGTACTATACTAAAAAGCCGAGTGTTAAAACCTTCCCACTCATATAAAAACTAAAGGAGAATAAAATAATGGAAGATTCTAAAATCATGCAGGCGCATAGTATTTCACGTACCCTCGTCATCACCCAGGCTGCTATAATAGTTGCTCTCTACACTGTTCTCACGCTCATTGCCAATTTGTTTGGTCTTGCAAGCGGAGTAATTCAGGTGAGAATTTCAGAAGCTCTTACTGTACTGCCTTTCTTAAGCTTTATCGGAATTCCCGGCGTTACCATAGGCTGTCTTATCTCCAATATAGTAACCGGAGCTGATATCTTCGATATTATATTTGGAACATTAGCTACCTTTATCGGTGCAATGGGTACCTGGTACTTGGGCATCCTTTTTAAGAAAACCAAACGCAGATTTCTTAAATTTCTTTCCCCTATTCCACCAATTGTTGCAAATATGATAATAGTTCCTCTTGTACTGACTTATGCTTATCACGTACCTGACGGAATCCCATTCCTTATGTTAACAGTAGGCATAGGCGAGATAATTTCCTGTGGAATACTTGGATTATTAATACTTTCTGTTTTGTATCCTATCTGGCATAAGATTGTTCCATATAAGATATAAATTTGAAACTTTAAAAATCCAAAATACTTTAGATTATTATAAATTTCTGTATAAAAGAAGACTGTATTATACTGAAAAATACTGGAAATATTTTCTTTATAATACAGTCTCTTTATCGTTATAGTATATTATTTCATTTTCTCTGCGAAAGCTGCTGCCCCGATTGCACCTGCATACATAGCATCTTCGTGGGTTTCCACTTTTCTTTTTAATTTTTCAGAAAGAGATTCTAAGATGTATGGGCAGCCGCAAAGCCCCCCGGTTAAAAATACCTTGAAGTCCTCAGGCACATTTCTGCACTGGGATACTACTTTTTCTGTAATTGACTCAACTATACCAAAGGCAATATCCTCTTTGGGAGCACCTGCACCTGCAAGTCCGATTACCTCAGATTCCGCAAACACAGTGCACATAGAACTTATTTTCACTCCCTTGCCCTTCCTGGCAAGCTCGCAAAGAGAAGCGGGATCATAGCCCATCGCATTTGCCATAACCTCCAAGAAACGCCCCGTACCAGCTGAACATTTGTCATTCATAATAAAGTCTTTAACCTGCCCGTTTTCAAGCACAATAATTTTGGTATCCTGACCTCCTATATCTATAATGGCAACCTCTTGCTCGCCAAACAGATATTCAGCCCCCTTGGCATGACAGGTAATCTCGGTTATATTTTTGTTTGCATAGTCTACACTTACCCTGCCATAACCTGTGGATACGCAGCGGAAATCATCAAATGAATAACCCCTTTTTATAAGATCCGCCTTCACATTGTCAGCAGCCTCCTTACTGCTCCAGCCTGTAGGAAGCCTGTGTTTATAAAGAATCTTACCATCCTGCATAACCACATACTTGGTACTGGTAGAGCCCAAATCAAGTCCAAAATTAATCCTTGCCATACTATAGTCTTAACCTCCTATAGGAGCTGCTAAAACGAACCGCCCCAAAAAATATAATACTTATCCCAAATTATCTGCAAACATCTTGCGAAATATAGTAATCAAGCCGCAGCCCCAATTACGATATTTTGCAGATAATTGGTAATATCACCCTATAGTCACAGACCGAAAGCTGTTTATTCTACTGAACTATGTAGAATAAGAGGTCTGTGACCTATGGCGTGAATAATTTGGGTTTATTTAACTATCGTTTATCTTAATACTAACCCATTATTTAACAGAACTTGTTCCTGTCTGATTTTATCAGACACTCTGTTTCCACTATGTCGTGGTATACCGCCTTATTCTCTTCAATACAGGCTTTTACTCCCTCTATATCCTCTTCCTTTACAAGTAGCGACATACCACAGGGAACCGAGCCCTGTATGGTTCTGGGGGTAGGAGAGATTCTTGCCTTATGTCCGTTTGCCTTAAGCAAGTCATGTAACAATAATCCTTCTGTATAGTTAGCGAATAAGATATAATAATTTTTCATTTAATCATCCCAACATTTCTATAAAAGCTCCGATACGGGTCTTAAGCTGTTCAGCATCCGCATCGGTATAGTCAGTCTCAATGCCGAGTACAGGTATGCCCTTCTCCTTAAGGGTACGCTCAAGTAAGAAGCCCTCTGTGTCATAAAGGTTACAGAACTTAAGATTTACATCAATGACGCCGTCAACCTTATACTCATCAACCATACGAAGAATGTCATCGAATCTTGCGGTATTAGGTGTGAAGCAGGCACAGTTGGTCTTCATATAACGTCTTGCAAGAGCCATATACTGAGCTTCAAGAGTAGGTAAGTCTTCTTCAACCATGTTTTCAAAATATCTGGTTCCGGTACACATTTCTTCACAGACAACTATTGCACCACTTGTTTCAATTATGTGATGCAGCTTCCAGTTAGGGATGGCAAGAGGTGTGCCTGTGACAAGTATCCTCTTTGTTCCCTCCGGACAGACAGAAACTCCGTCTGCAATCCTCTTTTCAAGCTCATCTGCAAGCTTATTGCACATTTCGGCACAACGTACAGGATCATCAAAGAAAGCAATCTGCATCATAAGAAGGGCATCCTTACCGCTGATAGGAACCTTTGCAGCCTTCCTGCAATTAAATACCCTGCCGAGTGCCTTTCTCTTGTTATTTATTATTTTAATGGCTTCGTTAAGATTTTCAACCGTAATTTTATTTCCGGTAAAATCTTCAACAACCTTCTTAAATTCCTCTATCTCTCCCGCCCATTTAACTATGTCTTTCTCACGTTTCATCTGAGGAATATCCATTATATGCATAGGCACATCTTCACCGAGGATTTCCCAGGCCTTCTTCTTACCATCACAGGTAGTTTCACCCACATACATATCTGCTATTCTAAAGAAGGGACAAGTCTTATCCAATCTTGCACCTACAGAAGCCTTGATAAGCGGACAGGTACCCTTTGGAAGCACCTTTTCTCCACCCGGCACCCAGAACTGAGAACCGCCGCAAAGTCCGGTAACTATACCTTTTGCAGCAATTACAACTTCATCGGGTACATAAACACAGAAAGTACCGAATACCTTCTGACCGTTTTTCTGAGCCTCTATAAGCTCTGCCGGCCTGATTCCATGGATACCCGAAACTACAAAATCCCAGAAGCCCATACCTTCCGGTCTGTTTTCCTGTGAAAGATAGACATCGCCGAAGGCTGTAGGCAACACCTGACAAAGCCGGTCATGAAGTTCCATATTCATACCAAGCTCTTCCCACATTTTCTCATAATCTGCCATAAATAAACCCTCCTAATACATTAAATTTGATTAATTAAATTCAATATTTGATTATATTTAATATGTTCAATCCTATAAACAAATATTTTATTTAGGCAAAATGTTAAAAATACTTAATATAAAACAATGCCTACATTTCATTATATGACTATTTTTATAATATTCAATTATATTTATTGGGTTTATTTATGAAATTATACTATATTTACTCTGATTTATTAAATTTTTCTATGATTAGTTTTGTCTAACTTGCACAAATGACAGCAAAATAAAATTCCCCGGTAAATGAAAATAACCTATAGCCAGCCTATTCTACTATCGTAGTAATAAAGCTGAACCATAGGTTACCTTTGTTATTTATATTACAATTCGCAGTTTCCTACTGTTCTTGGGAAAGGAATCACATCTCTGATATTGCTCATACCGGTAAGATACATTACGCATCTTTCAAAACCGAGTCCAAAGCCTGCATGTCTTGTTGAACCGTATTTACGAAGGTCAAGATAGAAATCATAGTCTGCTTCATTTAAGCCAAGCTCTTTCATTCTTCCCGTAAGTAAATCGTAGTCCTCTTCTCTCTGGCTTCCGCCGATAATCTCACCAATCCCCGGAACAAGACAGTCCATAGCCGCAACAGTCTTGCCATCCTCATTGAGCTTCATATAAAACGCCTTGATATCCTTTGGGTAATCGGTTACAAACACAGGACGTTTGAAAATTTTCTCTGTAAGATAACGCTCATGCTCAGTCTGCAAATCACAGCCCCAGCTTACTTTATAGTCAAATTCATCATTATGCTCTTTTAAGAGTTCGATAGCTTCTGTGTAGGATACACGGCCAAAGTCAGAACCTGCAACTCCTTTAAGTCTTTCAATAAGCTCCTTATCTATAAACTGATTAAAGAAAGCCATTTCTTCGGGAGCATTTTCAAGTACATAGTTAATTATATACTTAAGCATGGCCTCTGCAAGATCCATATTATCCTCAAGATCTGCAAAAGCTATCTCAGGCTCTATCATCCAGAACTCAGCAGCATGTCTTGTGGTATTGGAGTTCTCGGCTCTAAAAGTAGGGCCAAAAGTATAGATATTCTTAAATGCCATCGCATAGGTCTCGCCGTTTAACTGACCACTGACAGTTAGGTTTGTTGCTTTGCCAAAGAAATCTTTGCTGTTATCTACCTTTCCGTCCTCTCCCATAGGAAGGTTGTCAAGGTCAAGAGTTGTTACCCTGAACATCTCTCCCGCACCCTCAGCATCCGAGCCTGTAATGATTGGAGTATGCACATAGACAAAGTCTCTTTCCTGAAAGAACTTATGAATAGCATAGGCTATAAGTGAACGCACTCTGAATACAGCCTGAAAAGTATTGGTTCTCGGACGAAGATGAGAAATAGTCCTAAGGTACTCCATACTGTGGCGTTTTTTCTGAAGAGGATAATCACTGGTGGATTTTCCTTCTATTATAATCTCTGTAGCCTGTATTTCAAAAGGCTGTTTTGCATCAGGTGTAAGTGTAAGTTCTCCCTTAACTATGATGGCTGAGCCTACATTTAACTTACTTACTTCAGCAAAATTTTCCATTTTGTCATGATAAACTACCTGTAAGGTTTCAAAATATGTACCATCGCTAAGCACTATGAATCCAAAGGTCTTTGAATCTCTTACACTTCTGATCCATCCGCCTACTGTCACTTCTTTTCCCGCAAACTTTTCTTTTTCTTTGAAAAGCTCTCTGACTGTAATAAGTTCCATAATATCCTCCTGCTCTTTTAGTCCTTTATTATATTTTCAAACAAGAATTATATAAATCTGATATCATATTAGTATATCATATTTTCCTCTCTTCTACCAGCATATATTCTTATTATATTTATTTATCATTATGTAATTTTTATTAAAAATATTTATGTGTTATTTTGTATAAGTCCGCTTAATCTTTGGTTATTCTGTACATCAAATCTCAATTTTTTTGTGTACTTTAAACATTGTGGATTTTAAAACAACCTTCTATAATTATTTTGTCCGATTCAAAATTGAAAGATATCACAATATCAGAATCAGTATTATTAAAATATTTATCTGCATCTTAATTTCCCAACTATGGAATTATAGGCAAAAAAATGTTAAAATAAAAGAAAGGAAGCTAATGGACGGTAAGACACAGGAAATAAAATATGCAGTTAAGGACAGCGTATTTACACTACTATTCAGCGATATAAAAAATATAAGGAAACTGTATCAAAGTTTACATGATGATTCCGACAGCTACTCAGATGAAGACTTTAAGATAATAACTTTAGAAAATGTATTTATAAATGCCCCATATAATGATTTAGGTTTTACTGTGAAGAACAAAGTTATTATACTTGCTGAGGCTCAAAGTACCTTTAATCCTAATATGGGACTTAGACTTCTTATTTACATAGCACAATCTTATCATGACTATATATCTGAATATAAGTTTAATATTTTCAGCGAGAAACTTATAAGACTGCCAAACCCTGAGTTTATAGTAATATACTCAGGCAGCAAAAAAACTGATATTACAGAAATCCGGCTGTCAGATTGTTTCGAGTCTGGCACTGCTCCTAATATTGAACTTGTTGTAAAAGTAATTGGAGGCAATAACGTAAAGGAAGGAATTATACAGGAATACCTGAAATTTTGCGAAATGTATGATGAAAAAGTGCGTAGTGTAAAACCTTCCGAAGAAAAGGCATACAGCCTAAAGAAAGTAATAAAAGACTGTATCGATAACGGAATACTTAAAGATTTCCTTACACTACATCAGAAGGAGGTAGAAGATATGATGATGACTGTAATTCCACCTGAACAGGCTTTGGAGTATATAAAACTTGAGGAGTATAACAAGGGTATTGAGCAGGGCAAACTTGATACCAGCCTTAACTTTGCCAGAAATATGCTTAAGAATAATTACAGTATTGATAGCATAATTGAGATTACAGGTTTATCCAGGGAGCAAATAAAAAGGCTATAAAGAAACAGAAGGAGGTATACAAGCTATGTGTGAAATAATGGAAATAGTGAAAGAAGATGGCCGTATTGAAGGGCGTACTGAGGGGCGTGCTGAGGGTGAAATAAATAAAGCTAAGAAAATAGCAGGTGATATGAAGAAAAAAGGTCTTGAACTTAGTCTGATTTCAGAGCTGACTGGGCTTACCGAAGATGAGATTCTGTCACTGTAAGATGTAAAATAAGATAAATTTAAAAGAGGTATTACCAATGATAACTTACGACAACCTATGGAAGACTATGAAAGAAAAAGGGATTACGCAGTATAGGCTTATGCAGTATCATGATTTCAGCCAGTGTATGTTTAGACGGATGAAAAATAATCTTCCAAGTTCTACCTATACTTTAGGAAGACTTTGCAGCGTTTTGAATTGCAGGATTGAGGACATTATAACTTTTGTACCTAAAGATGAGGCCAAACTATGAAAAAGATACTAATGCTCACCACCGGCGGCACTATCGCATCCGTCAGTACACCTTACGGGCTTATTCCTACCCTTAATTCTGAAGAATTATTATCCTATCTTCCTAAACTTGAGGAAGATATACAAATAAATACAAGGGAGCTTTACAGTATAGACAGTACCAATACCTGTCCTAAACATTGGTTGCTTATAGCTAAGGCTATTGAGGATGAGTACTACAATTATGACGGCTTTGTTATCTGCCATGGAACCGATACAATGGCATATACCGCATCGGCATTATCATATCTTATACAGGATTCTCCTAAGCCAATAGTTCTTACAGGGGCTCAGAAGCCTATAGGAATGGAGATTACGGATGCTAAGTCTAATCTTCGTGACAGTATAATATATGCTGCCGATGACAGTTCCTGTGGGGTACAGATAGTTTTCAGCGGAAAGGTTATCCTTGGCACCAGAGCTAAAAAAACAAGGACATTTAGTTTTGAAGCATTTTCCAGTATCAACTATCCATTTTTAGCCGAAATATATGACGGCAAGATTATTCGCTATATATCTCAGAATAAAAATGATATGAAGCCTGTATTTTACCATAGTTTAAATGAAAATGTATATGTAATGAAACTTATCCCGGGAATTTCAGACAGCCTTATTCCTACTATTTTTGAAAAATATGACGGAATCATTCTGGAAAGCTTTGGTACAGGGGGAGTTCCCGACAGCATACAGGAAACAATATTTAAAAATTTAGATAAATATGAAGCAAAGGATAAGGTTCTGGTTATAACCACACAGGTTCAAAATGAGGGCAGTGACACAGATATTTATGAAGTAGGTGTGAAACTTAAAAAATATAAATACCTTGAAGCCGCCGATATGACCTTAGAGGCTACCCTCACAAAGCTAATGTGGGTACTGGCCAAAGAAAACAGAACCTGGGCATATATAGAGGATAATTTCAAGAAAATTATCAGTTTTGACCGTGTTAGGGGATGAGATTTTTCACTAAGTAAGAAAGTTGGGGCAAGAGTCCCAACTTTTTAAGGGTTTACGTTATTCTGTATGCCAAACCTCATTTTTTTGTATACTTTAAACATTGTGAATTCTCAAACAACCTTTTATAATTATTTTGTCCGATTCAAATTTGAAAGATATCTTAATATCAGAATCAATAATATTAAAATATTTATCTGCATCTTAATTTCCCCAACTATGGAATTATAGGCAAAAAAATGTTAAAATAAAAGAAAGGAAGCTAACGGACCAATGCTTACCAAGAAACAAGTACGTGAATATGCAAAAATGCTAAATCCGATTGATGATCCGATGTTCTGTAAAATGGCAGAGGACAGAGAATTCTGTGAGGAAATTCTCAGAGTTATACTAAGTGATAATGAACTGATTATTACTGAAAATATTCCACAATGGCCCGGCAAAAATCTACAAGGGCGTTCAGTTATCCTTGATGCTAAGTGTATAACTAAATACGGGAAACATATAAATGTGGAAATACAGAAGTCTGATGAAGATAATCACCAAAAGAGAGTTCGATACAATGGCTCTATATTAACGACCAATATTACAGATACCGGAACCAAGTTTGAGCTTATACCTGATGTATGCATTGTATTTATATCAAAATTTGACATATTTAAAGGAAATTTACCACTTTATCATGTAGACAGAGTTGTAAGAGAAACTAATAAGGTTGTTGAAAACGGATTGTCAGAAATCTATGTAAATGCAACTATTGATGATGGCTCTAATATTTCGGAATTGATGAAAGTATTTACTAAAGATGATGCCTATAGTGAGCTTTATCCTAAAACGAGCGAAATCAAACAAAGGTATAAAGAAACAGAAGGAGGTATACAAACTATGTGTGAAATAATGGAAATAGTGAAAGAAGATGGCCGTATTGAAGGGCTTGCTGAGGGGGAAATAAATAAAGCCAAGAAAATAGCAAGTGATATGAAGAAAAAACGTCTTGAACTTAGCCTGATTTCAGAGTTGACCGGGCTTACCGAAGATGAGATTCTGTCACTGTAAGATGTAAAATAAGATAAATTTTAAAGAGGTATTACCAATAATAACTTAAGACAACCTATGGAAAACTATGAAAGAAAAATGGATTACGCAGTATCATGATTTATACAGGAATACCTGAAATTTTGCGAAATGTATGATGAAAAAGTACGTAGTGTAAAACCTTCCAAAGAAAAGGCATACAGCCTAAAAAAAGTAATAAAAGACTGTATTGATAACGGAATCCTTAAAGATTTCCTTACACTACATCAGAAGGAGGTAGAAGATATGATGATGACTGTGATTCCACCTGAACAGGCTTTGGAGTATATAAAACTTGAGGAGTATAACAAGGGGATTGAACAGGGCATTGAACAGGGTATTGAACAGGGCAAACTTGATACCAGCCTTAACTTTGCCAGAAATATGCTTAAGAATAATTATAGTATTGATAGCATAATGGAGATTACAGGTTTGTCTAGGGAGCAAATAGAAAGGCTACTACCCTCACAAAGCTAATGTGTATAATTGCCGGAGAAAACAGAATCCGGGAATATATAGAGGGTAATTTCAAGAAAATTATCAGTTTTGACCGTGTTAAAGGATGAGATTTTTCACGATGTAAAGAAGTTGGGGCGAGAGTCCCAACTTTTTTTAGTCTGCAATTTCTCAGCAAAAAATCTCTGCCTTAGATTATTCTTCATCATAAAAATTAACTGAATCATAAAGAAGTAACTTATGAGTTAGTTTATTCCAATTATAATAAACTCTTACCGGAATTAAGTCAATGATATTTTAGGGCTTTAATACTACCCATTTGCATAGTTTCTATCACCTTCTAAGATTATTCAGAAATCTCCGTTTCAAATACTAAGCCATATTCCATACACCTATTGTTCCCTGTGCCGGAATAGAGTAATTTGAACTTCACATAGGGAGTTAATTATATATTTAATGATAATTATCGAAATTATCAACCCGAAATTCACGCAATTGGTCACAGCCCTCTAATTCTGCATAGTGCAGTAGTACAAACATTTTTTTATCCTGACTATGGGGGATATTACCAAACATCTATATAACATCGTAATTGATGCCTACGGCTTGATTATGATGTTTCGTGAATAATTTGGGTTAAAATATAAAAATATCACTTATTCAAACAATAAGATACCTTGTAAATTTGACTAATATAAGAAGATACAAGTGTCAAAAGTATAAAAATTCGATTATGCTTTGCTTGCAAGAGAATTTATTATCTTTTGACACGCAAAAAATATGAGTAAATAGCTATTTTTTTGCAAAAAATGAGCGAAATACGATTATTTTTGCAAGGACACGCAGAGGTGAAGCCGAAGCAATCCTGTATCATTGGGGTTGTCGCATTAAGAATAAGATACACAAAATACAGTGATAATTTGATGATAAATTTACTATATCGTGTTGCACTTTTGCTTGTTGCGTCAACTCTACATCATAATATAATAAGATACAAGTGTTAGATACTTTGGGAATTCACATAATAAAATAATTACATAATGCTGACGGAAAAATTACAATATTTAATGCATGCAAAATTCAGCGATTTTGGAGTACAGAACAGCCAAATTTAAAACAGAAAAATACCGCTGTATTTACGATAATAATATCATAAATACAGCGGCAAATAATTACATCCTAACTGATAAGTACATTATGCACTTATTATAACAACAACTTTAACAAGAGATTAAGCTCTCTTAAGTGTTATAACCTTTTCAAATACATAACTTGAACCAGGGAATGCAAACTTAACTGTAAGTGTTGTCTCAGTATTTGCACTATCAACTTTAACTGTAGCAGTTGAAGTACCATTATTTGCAACCTCGACCTTATCTTTATCATAATCACTGTATGTGATGTATGGAGCTTTATTAATTACTGCATCATACTGATCTTTAATCTCAAATGATCCACTAATATCTGTCCAAGCTTTAGCATTACCATCAGCAAGATTTATTGTAGTATTGCTCATCTCAACCTTGTTCACCTTACGTGCTTCATTTGAGTATGAGAATTCTCTTTCAACTTCAGTTCCCTTATTATCAGCAATAATTACTCTAACCTTTGTCTTCTCTACAACAGTTTTCTTTATAGATGAATCAATTTCAGGAACAGGAGCGAATGTAAGATCAGGAGCTATAGCACCATAAACGGTGAAATCCTGTGTCTTAGCAAGAGAAATCTTATCTCCATTATAATAACCGATTACACTTGGCTCAAAGCCCTTAGCTGCTTCTGCATCAAGGTTTTTAGCAGGTCTGAGACCCGGATCTTCTATAGCAAAGTTGTTCATATCTGCAAGAAGAGCAACACTCATCTCTACGGTTTTATCCTCGCTAGATTTAACTTTATCATTAGGAGTTACCGCAGTTGCAGTATCATTGTAGTATAATTCAAGTTTAACTTTAGTTGTTCCTGACTTATCTACATCCTTAGCAGTAAGCTTGATAATTTCATCATCACTTCCTGTTATATTTGTAGTACCGGTATTTGCCAAAGTAAAGTTGTTATCATCAAGTAAAGTAACTTTAACCTTGTAGCTCTTACCAGTTTCTGCTGAAGCTTTCACTTCACTTGCAGACATGTTGTTACCGTACTGATCCTGGAATCTGATCTTACCGGATTTTACTGTCAATGTCTTTGTCTTTGTAACACCTCTTGCAGCATCTGAAGCAAGACCAAGAATTGTGCTAGGAACTCTCTTAGCTCTAACAGCTATAGTTGCAGTTGAAAACTTACTTGTCTTTGTTACAAATGTAAGAACCTGAGTTACTGATGATGTACCTGTCGCTCCGGCAACTGTACCAGGATTGTAAACAAGGGCCACCTTGCCGTCTGACTTCTTAACAAACATTAACTTTCTGCCATCTGCACCGCTGCCGTTTGCATAGTTCTGAATATATTTAGAATCATTAAGTTCCTTTAACACATCCCAGCTTGTCACTTCTTTACCGTTAGCATCAAGTGCTGTGAAATCAAGGAAGTTATCCTGAGAAGCATATACACCTAAAGCACCAGATCTTACATTAAGAGTGTCTACCTTTGTTGAAGAAACAACTTCAAACTTGTGGTTTTCAGCCTTTCCGTTATTGATAACTATGCTCTGAACCGAAACCTCACCAGGTCTTGAAGCTGTCTCCTTATTTGATGCCTCCTTAAGCGGAAACGCATAATAATCTTCATCAGCAATTGTTATAACCTTTACTGCATTAACATCTGTGATTACACCTGTAACACTGATAAGATTAAGCTGAATTTCTTTCTTATTAGCATCATTTACAAGTGGATTGCCGTACTGATCTTTTGCCTTGTAAATAACAGAATAATTAGCAAGCTTATCGGCATCTGTTATGCTCTCTACAAATTTTCTCTTGGTTGTGTCATAAAGTCCCTTGTATTCAGTCTCCCAAACCTTAGAGGCCTCACCGGCGGTAAGTACAGCCTGAGCATTAACGCCTGTCTCAAGGTCAACTACTGCAACACTAAACTTGCTGAGATTGAGCTGATATCCACCTGCAACAGTTGTTGTAAACTCAATCACACCTCTGGATACCATTGTTGCATTATCAGAACCTGAAACCTGAATTCTTGCGGCAATAGGATTCTTAGTTACATCCTCTTCAAACTGGTTATATACTTTATAATATACACGAGCCTTGGTAACAGGGTCTGCAGGATTTGCAGGCTTAATCATAATAGCAGTATTTGTAGGAACAATTTCAATTCTCTTAACTACAGCCTTAACAACCTCAAACTCAACAGGATCGCTGTTGTTGTATGAAAGTGTATACTTTCCGACAGGAATCTGTGCTGTATCTCCTTCGAGAACCGCCTCTGTCTTAGCTTCGTTAACCTTAACTTCATCCTTTAACGGAAGAACAACGCCGCTTGAATTCTTAACTACGAAAGCAGCCTTACTAGCTATAAAATCACTACCGGTAACGGTAATCTTGTTAGCACCTGTCTGCTTAGCTTCAAGGTTTGCATTTACCTTAACATCAAACTTCTGTGTAAGCTTAAACTTAACTTCTTTAGCCTTTGCAAGGCTTGATACCTGAGCTGCGTATACTGTAACAGATACAGGAGTAGCTGACTTAGCAACACCCTTAACTGTAACCTTGCTGTTTCCGTCTACGCTAACTGTAGCAACCTTCTCGTCTGAAGACTCAGCGAAAAGCTTGTATGTTGTAGTCTTTCCACCGGCAGCCTTAATCTTCTTTGAAAGCTCGTAAGAGACAGCAACATCAGCAGAAGCGCCTTCCTTAACTGTAACAGCAGCAGGTGTAAGAGTCATCTTAGATGCTCTTGTTCTTGCATAGATTGTCATCTTAACTGTTTTAGACTTAGTTTTCTTTGTCGCCTTTGTCTTGAAAGAGATTGTTACTTTTCCGTTTTTAAGAGCTTTAACAACACCGTTCTTATCAACAGAAGCTACCTTCTTGTTGCTTGTCTTCCAAGTTCCTTTTTTTACATTCTTTCCCTTAACGATTGCATCAAAGTCAACTGTCTTTCCACCTATATAGATGTTCTTAGACTTAACAGCCTTCTTGCTGCCCTTAACAACAATTGCGTTCTTTGTAGCTGCCTCTGCATTCTGAGGTGCATAAAGGGATGTAACTACCATAGCGGTAGCCATAACGAATGAGAGTTTCTTACTGAAATTCTTCATCTTTTTTCTTCCTCCTTAAATTTGGGTTTACTTATGCCCTGTTTCCATATCTTACTTTTTGACACATGGCCGGTACTAAGCAGTGTGACTTATGTAAGAGTCCTGTCACAGGATATAATCTTTCCAATAACAAAACGATTATAACAATAAGTTCACTAAAGGTCAAGTATTCATACCTTAAGAATTTCTTAAAATATTACAACCTTTTTGTATTTAAAAGATTACTTGCTAAGATTTACTTTACAGGCACCAGTATAGCCTTAGTTTGTGACAAGTATATGTCAAACTTATATTTTTTTTGGTATTTTTACAATATTTTATGATATTTTTTCAAATTTAAGCTATGGTTCCCTTTAATATCTTGTCCTTAACCACCTGTTTCATCTCATTTTTACCGCATACTTCCTTATGTCTTACCTCTGCATTCTTTATTTCAAGCGCTACCTTCGGAAGCTTATTGTCTGAAAGTTTTTCAAGCCCGGCTATCTTGTCCCATTCCGAGGCAAAGGTATCTGCCTTCTCTCCTTCAAGTGCCTTTAGGACACTTCCCGCAAATTTAAAGGGACTTGCGGTGGAAGCTACCAGGATTTTATTTTCGGAAATATTCTTATTTCTGTATTCATTTGCCACAAATACCGCAACCGCTGTATGGGTATCTATGACATAGCCTGTTTTTTCAAATACATATTTAATAGTAGAAAGGGTATCTTCCTCTGTGGCAAAACCTGCTTCAAAATCACACAGCGCAGCTCTCATAGTTTCATCTATGGTGTATTTTCCTGCATTTACCAGTTCTTTCATAAACTCAGCATTTTTAGCCGCATTATTCCCGGATAATTTGTAAATAAGCCTCTCCAGGTTGCTTGAAATAAGGATGTCCATACTTGGAGATATAGTAAGGGTAAATTCTCTCTGCCTGTCGTAAGTGCCTGTATTAAAGAAGTCGTAAAGTACTTTATTGGTGTTTGAAGCACAGATGAATTTCCCGACAGGAAGCCCTATTTCTTTGGCATAGCTTGCAGCAAGAATATTTCCAAAGTTACCTGTAGGCACACAAACATCTACAGCTTCGCCTTTTGCAAGCTTTCCTGCGGCATACATTTTCACATAGGAATACACATAGTAAACTATCTGAGGTACAAGTCTGCCTATGTTGATTGAATTGGCAGAGGAGAATACATAGCCCTTTTCCTTAAGTTCAGCCGCCAGCTCTTTATCTGAAAATATGGCTTTTACTCCGTTTTGTGCATCGTCAAAGTTGCCTTCTATGGCTACTATAGAAGTATTCTTACCTTTTTCGGTAACCATTTGCTGTTTCTGGAAAGGACTTACACCGTCTTTTGGATAAAATACTATAATTCCCGTCCCTTCCACATCCGCAAATCCGGCCAGGGCAGCCTTTCCTGTATCTCCCGAGGTAGCTGTAAGGATGATGATTTTCTCTTTAAGACCGTTTTTCTTGGCCGATGTTACCATAAGATACGGAAGGATGGAAAGTGCCATATCCTTAAAGGCCAGGGTAGGGCCATGGAAAAGTTCCAAATATGTAAGCCCGTCCGCTTCTTTTAAAGGAACTATCTCTTCTGTGTCAAATTTTTCATCATAGGCCGAAGCTATGCAGGATCTTAGTTCGTCTTCAGTAAAATCGGTAAAGAAAAGCTTCATAACCTCGTATGCTACTTCTCTGTAATTAAGCTTCCCGAGTTCCTCCAAGCTCTTGTCAAGTTTTGGGAATTTGTCAGGTACGTAAAGTCCTCCGTCAGGGGCTATTCCCCTAAGTATTGCCTGCGAAGCCGTAACCGCTTCCTTATCTCCTCTGGTACTTATATATTTTATTTCCATTTTCTACCTCCTTATTTTGTTTTGTATGATAGCATTTATGAGGGAATTTAGCAAGATGAATAGAGAATAGAGTTGATAATTTTTTAGAATAACAGGACGAGAAAATAACTGCTTGATAAGAAAGATGAAGCTAAGGTGACTATTGACTTTTTATGTAATGATGCCTTATAATACATATAGGCGTAAAGCTAAAAGCTATAATATGTTTCAATGAAACTCGAAAAACCCGGAAGCCTGAGAACTCCGGGTTTTTCTATTCCTATGTTTTACAAGGCGGCTTAATCCTTTTTAGGCCGGTTGCCCTTTTTCTTCTCTCTGTCCAACCATTTGCTTATATAGTTGGCAACTATACCAGCCATAACAGAGATAATAAATGCTATAATATACTCCAATGAACTCACCCCCTTTCTGTTGCTTGATTGGGGAGGCAACAGACGAATTTTAGCACAGATAGGGGAAGATTAATAGAGTATTTTTTTAGATATGACACTTAGTCTAATAAGTTAAACCGCCTTTAAAAACGAACACCCCGGAGAAGCCACTCCGGGGTGTTCGTTTTCTTGAATTTCATTGGAGTTGTTACAACATTAATACATTCTTATTGTAATCCATTCTAATCTTAAAAGTCAAATTCTTACTTATAGTTCACAATTTTTCCAAAATCAGCCTTAAGGCTTGCTCCGCCTACCAAAGCACCGTCAATATTCGGCTTTGTGAAGAGTTCCGCTGCATTGCCGGCATTTACAGAGCCGCCGTACTGGATACGAACCTTCTCAGCAGTATCATCATCATACATTTCTCTTACACAGTCACGAACTGCTTTACAGATTTCCTCAGCCTGCTCACTTGTGGCTGTCTTGCCTGTACCGATAGCCCAGATAGGCTCATAGGCTATTACAAGCTTAGCTACATCTGCCGCAGCAACATCCTTTAAGTCAGACTTAATCTGAAGTCTGATAAAATCAACTGCTATGCCCATCTCTCTCTGCTCTAAGGTTTCACCGCAGCAAAGAATAGGAGTAATTCCTGCCTCAATAGCCTTCTTTACTTTTTTGTTCAGAAGTACATCATCTTCTTTAAAATAATCTCTTCTCTCACTGTGACCGATGATTACATACTCTACACCTGCATCTTTAAGCATAGCTGCTGAAATCTCACCTGTGTAAGCACCGCTCTCCTCGAAGTACATATTTTCTGCGCCAATCTTAACATTGGTTCCCTTAACAGCCTCTGCTACAGGAACTATGTCAATAGCAGGTACACAGTAAACTACATCTACCTCATCATTTTTAACTAAATCTTTTAATTCATTTACTAATGCAACTGCCTCGCTGGGAGTCTTGTTCATTTTCCAGTTGCCTGCAATTATTTTTCTTCTCATTGTATTAACCTTTCAAATTATTCCGCTAACCTCATTTAATCCAAATTATTCACGAAACATCTTGTAAAATATCATAATCAAGCTGCAGGCTTAAAATTACGATATTTTACAGATATTTGCTAAGTATGAGATTAGCAGAGTAAATGTATTTTATTTTTTATTTATCGTTAGCTGCTGCTACACCCGGAAGCTCCTTACCCTCAAGGAATTCTAGGGAAGCACCGCCACCTGTGGAAATATGGCTCATCTTGTCGCCAAATCCCATCTGGTTTACTGCTGCCGCTGAATCTCCTCCACCGATGATGGTAGTTGCATCCGTCTCTGCAAGCGCCTTAGCTACCGCAAGTGTACCTGCTGCAAGTGTAGGATTTTCAAATACACCCATAGGTCCGTTCCAAACTACTGTCTTTGCAGACTTAACTTCATTTGCAAAAAGCTCTGCACTCTTAGGACCGATATCGCAACCTTCTCTGTCTGCAGGGAGACTGTCTGAATCATAAGTCTCTACTTCTACAGGAGCATCTATCGGGTTAGGGAAATCCTTGATTGTAACTGAATCAACCGGAAGAAGAAGCTTCTTGCCAAGCTTTTCAGCCTTTGCGAGCATTTCCTTACAATAATCAATCTTTTCATTGTCAACAAGTGAAAGTCCGATTTCCTTGCCCTGAGCCTTGAGGAAGGTATAAGCCATACCACCGCCTATAATGAGGGTATCGCATTTCTCAAGAAGGTTGTTGATTACGTTAAGCTTATCCGCTACCTTCGCACCACCGAGGATAGCTACGAATGGGCGCTTAGGATTCTCAACAGCATTTCCGAGGAACTCAATTTCCTTGTTCATAAGATAACCAACCACGCAGGTATCGATATACTGTGTAACACCTACGTTTGAGCAGTGTGCCCTGTGAGCTGTACCGAAAGCATCATTTACAAATACATCCGCAAGTGAAGCAAGTTCTTTTGAAAAAGCTTCACCGTTCTTTGTCTCTTCTGCTCTGTATCTGGTGTTCTGAAGAAGCACAACTTCTCCGTCCTTCATAGCTTCTACCGCAGCCTTTGCATTAGCACCTACCACTTCATCATCAGCTGCAAATTTTACAGGCTGACCAAGAAGTTCAGCAAGTCTTACCGCTACAGGAGCAAGCGAAAGCTCAGGCTTTGGCTCTCCCTTCGGCTTGCCAAGATGTGAGCAAAGAATAACCTTGCCTCCATCAGCTATAAGCTTCTTGATTGTAGGAAGGGCTGCTACAAGACGGTTTTCATCTGTAATCTTGCCTTCTTTAAGAGGTACATTAAAATCGCAACGTACTAATACTCTTTTACCCTTAACATTGATATCGTCAACGCTTTTTTTATTTAATCCTGCCATTGGTTTATTCTCCTTATTTTCCATTATGAAAAAAGCCACCGAGAGCCATTGCCCCCGGCGGCTTAACCGCATTTTATTTACTTCACAAACTTCTCGAAGTATTTAATTGTTCTAACCATCTGAGATGTGTATGAGTTCTCATTGTCATACCAGGAAACAACCTGTACAAGGTAAAGTCCCTCGCCGACCTTAGATACCATAGTCTGCGTAGCGTCAAAGAGTGAGCCGTATGTCATACCAACGATATCTGAAGAAACAATCTGATCCTCATTGTAACCAAAGGTCTCAGGATCTGAAGCCTTCTTCATAGCTGCATTTACATCATCTTTTGTGATTTCCTTGTCGCTCTTAACTACTGCATAAAGAAGAGTTGTTGAACCTGTAGGCACAGGAACTCTCTGTGCAGAACCGATGAGCTTGCCGTTAAGCTCAGGAATAACAAGACCGATAGCCTTAGCTGCACCTGTGCTGTTAGGAACGATGTTAGCTGCTGCTGCTCTTGCTCTTCTTAAATCTCCCTTTGGATGAGGTCCGTCAAGTGTCATCTGATCGCCTGTGTAAGCGTGGATGGTTGACATGATACCGCTCTGGATAGGCGCAAAGTCATTAAGTGCTTTTGCCATAGGTGCAAGGCAGTTTGTTGTACAAGAAGCTGCAGAAATGATATCATCCTCAGCCTTAAGATTCTCGTGGTTTACATTATATACGATAGTAGGAAGATCGTTACCGGCAGGAGCGGAAATAACAACTTTCTTAGCACCGGCATTGATATGAGCCTGTGACTTTTCTTTGCTTGTATAGAAACCTGTACACTCAAGTACAACATCTACTCCAAGCTCTTTCCAAGGAAGGTTGTTTGCGTCTTTCTCCTTGTAGATTTTGATTGTCTTGCCATCAACAGTAATGCTGTCCTCACCTGATGTAACCTTATCTGCAAGTGCATATTTTCCCTGTGATGAATCATATTTAAGAAGGTGAGCGAGCATCTTAGGATCTGTAAGATCATTGATAGCTACGATTTCTGAACCTTCATGTCCGAACATCTGTCTGAATGCAAGACGACCGATACGACCAAAACCATTAATTGCAACTTTAACTGCCATTTTAATATCCTCCTAATTTATGTGTTGATATTGTTTACCAAATCTATCTATTATTCTAACTTGAATAGAGAAAAATATCAAGTATCAATTCATTATATTTTGATATTTTTTTATCAAACTTTATCATGTTTTTTCATTTAAAATTAAAAATATGCGCCTGACAGGATTCGAACCTGCGACACCCGGCTTCGGAAGCCGGTGCTCTATCCGGCTGAGCTACAAGCGCATATTATTTCTTATACCATAGTTATTATTTTTTGTAAACACTTGATACTTTACTTTTTAATTTTTTTCAGCTATAATAGTGTGGCAATTTGCTACTGTAGCTCAGTTGGTGGAGCAGCTGATTCGTAATCAGCAGGCCGTCGGTTCGAGTCCGATCAGTAGCCTTTTTTATTTGTACTTTAAGCTTGATAAGCCAGACAAATTCAAGTAAATTTGCAAAGTCATTAGGAATTTAATCGCTTTATCCACTAATTCCTATTGTTTAAATCTCTTATAAACTGTGCTTCTATGACCCACTTCTATAATAGTAATAATTAACTTATCTTGCTCTATTTCACATATTATTCTATAGTTCTCTACTCTATACCGCCAGTAGCCTTTTTTGTCACCTGTCAGCGACTTACCTTTATCAAATGGGTTTGTGCAACCTATTAAATTATTTTCTATCCATTCTTTAATTAATATCTTGGCAGTTCTATCAAGCTTTTTAAGAAACTTAACAGCTTGCTTTGAATATTCCACACTATAACTCATTTATTCCCCCATTATCTCTGCCCAAGCATCATCATGTGAATAAGTAACAGGTTTTTTTACAAACTCCTTATGCGCTTCCTCTGCTGCCAACAAGTCAACTTTGTCCTCTATTATCTCTAATAGTGTTGTTTTAATGGCCTGTTCAATGGTTAAAGAATGTTGTTTTGCGTAATTTTCAAGTATGGCCTGTTCAATGTCGCTTAAATCAATAGTAACACTCATTTTATATACCCCTTTCTATTTAGCAAAATCATAACACAATGCAAATTAACAACCTATTATTATTCCGCCTTCCGCTGCATAAAGTGTAGCAATACCGCCTGTCATAACAATGTCTACTCTGTCGAACTTATATTTTTCTTCAATCATAGCTTTTATTTTTTCAGCTCTTTCAGGGCAGTTGCAATGAGAAATCACAAGCGCCTTACTTCCTGTTTTTTCAGCGTGTTTTGCAGCCAAGTCCGCAAGAATGCCGCAGGCTTTGTTGATTCCCCTTGCCTGATCTGCCTTAATTATATTTCCTTCTCCGTCTGTTGTCATAACAGGTTTTATATTGAGTGCCTCAGCTATAAATGCCTTGATTCCGGTAAGCCTGCCGTTCTTTCTCAGATTTTCAAGGGTTTCCAATACAAAAATAGTCTGTTTTTTAGAGTTAAGTTTTTCTACTTCTTTAATTGTGTCCTCAAACCCATGTCCTGCTTCCTTAAGCTCAATTATTTTATGTGCCAATAAAGCCTGCGAAGCTGCTGCTCCCTTAGAATCTATCAGGTAAACCTTGTTTTTTCCATGCTCCTCATGGTACATATCAATTGCTATCTTAGCTGAATTATATGAGGCAGATAATTTGGATGATATAGTTATGATGAAGATTTCATCTGCCTTATCAAAATGCTTCATATAGTCCTCAGGTGATGGGCAGGCTGACTTAGGGGTATCCGGATAGTTTTTCATCTTCTGAAGAAAATACAGTGCATCCAGATTGTCATCATCTACAAAGTCCTCATCTCCAAGTCTCAAGGTCAACGGAATCTTTATAACCTCTTCTTTTTCCTTTAATTCCTTAGTAAAATCTGTTCCACTATCGCACAAAATTAAATATGACATACGCTTCTCCTTGCATGTAGTTTTCAATACTACATATCATAGCATACGAAAACGCATATTTAAAGTTAAATTTTTATAAATATTTTTTGTTACAGGCTATCTCCTCTGCAAACGGTTAGGCTGAAGCAACAATAACGACTGCCCTACATGTACATAAACCCTTGAGAGTTTACATTTCTCAAGGGTTTATGTCATCAAAATGTTATTTTTTTAGCCATCACCATTATAGTCTAAGCAGTTACTCTTTGTAAAACTTTATAGTAAAATAGAAAATTTTGTAACTTTATTACCTCAAATCAATTGACTATCAAAAAATTATAATATAAAATTATTTTGTTGTCATACTCCAGACCGACAGCGGAAAGGGGGTGTGTATATGGAACTTATTACTTTTATAATTTCCGTTATGGCAAATGTGACTAGCTATCTCATTTGCAAATGGTTAGACGGAATTAATAATGACAACTAGCCTATATGTACAAGAACCCCTGAGAGCTCGCACCTCTCAGGGGTTTGTGTATATGTCACTTATTACTTTAGCTATCAACATTATAGCCTAAATAACTAATCTTTTCAAGACTTTATTTTACACAAACTTATTCAACCGCTCATCATACACATAGTCTATCTTGCCAAGTTTTTCTATGATATAACCTCTGTCTACCCCTACCTCCTTACAAAACTCATCAAGACTTGGATAAAAATCTCTAAGCTTTGTGTTTACATAACTTAAAAGTATAACTTCATCCTTTGGTAATTCCATTTCTCTCTCCTTCTAATCCTTTAATATCTTTATAAAAATTCTTTTATCATTTATACATTTTTGCTTAAATCCACATTTTTCAAGCAATTTTACAGCTCCAATATTTTCTTTATCAGTAACCGCTGTCAGCCTTAAAGCTTCAAGCTTATTCTTCGCATAATATGCTACGGCATCCAGTGCTTCTTTTCCTAAGCCCAGACCAAGTTTTTCTTTTCTGATAAAAAATCCTGCTTCATACTCTGCATTTTCTGTAGTTTTAAGCAAGTCGAGGCTTATAACACCTATCAGAATACCTGTCTTTTTTTCAAATATACCCCAGATACCAAAGTCATAGAATTTATAAACATTTTCCATATAAGCAAGCAGTTTATCTCTCTGCTCAGACTCAGATATCCTGCCGTCTTCCACAAATCTGATGATATGCTCCTGTCTGCTTATTTTTATCATTTCATCAACATCTTTTTCACTAAGTTCCCTTATTACGGTTCTTTCCGTATTTGCAACAGAACAAGGAATTCCGTTTTTATGACACCTGAGCTTGATTAGAAAATCGGTTTCCACTTCTTCAAAACTTTCTACTATAAGGTCAAATCCATAAGGCAAGCCTGTTCCCATATTTTTATCATATATAACAGTTGTAAGACCCGAACTGAGCAGCTCCTCACTACAGTTATCAGCGGAAATAAAAATTATTCCGTCTTTTTCTTCATATGCTAAATTTTTGATTACCGATTGCAAGCTAAACAAAAAAGAGGCTTGATGCACCCCGGTGTCTCCGGCGGAAGCAAAGTTATCAGTTTCATTACAATAGTCTGTTAATTGTTTAACTAATTTTGCTCCACAGTCCGGGAGTCTTTTATACTCAAGACAAACAATCTTATATTTTTTAAAATCTTTCAGTATTTTATGAACAAAATCAATCTCTTTTTCAGGCAGTCCTTCATAGCAGACAAGTACAAATTTCAACTTCTCCGTCATAGATTATTACCCGACCAGCATTTTTCTTATAAAATACAGCACAAGCAAATGAATCGGATAGAAAAAGTAAAATACATACTTAGGTATTTTGTAGTCTCCTCTTTGACCGTTGTAAAGCATAATCAGGATGACTGCCGGCAAACCGGGACTTTCTGTTATACCGCCTCTTGCAAAATCAAATTCAATAAACCAGAAAAGAACCGCAAGTCCCGCAAATATAAACTTTACCTTATCACCTTCGAATTTTTCATTGATTTTTTTAAGCAAACCGGGTATTTTTTCAAAATAATAAATATAAAGGATTAAATCAAGACCAAAACTATCATAATCTGATTTTATATAGCTCATAGGCATATACATAAGCTGTATGATTAAAATCTGTACGATTACATTGGTTGCAACTGCTTCAAATCTGTTAACTCCTTTTTCTTGTTTTTCTATGATTGCCTTCATTCTTTTATTAGTGGCATCAAGCAGGATTACCATAAGCAGCCCCATTGCAAGCGTGAAAAATACATTCTGTGAATTATACTCAAGTTGAAAGCCATTGTCCGAAAATAAGGAATCAAACGGCAATTCGGATATAAATGCCAGTAATATCAAACTCCCCAAATAGCGCCATTTATTACGTGTATGATAATATCCTTCCACTATCATAAAACAGAAAAGCGGAAATGCAATTCTTCCTATTCCTCTCCCTATATCATATATATAATCCATTTCAGTAGGAATAAAATAATAAAGGGCAACTGTAGTATGGTCTATAAGCATAGATATTATCGCAATTATTTTAAGTACAAATGATGTAACCTGCATTTATTTTCCTCCGGCTTTTATTTTCTCATTAAGTTCCGTAAGATAAAGCCATCTCTCTTCTTTATGTTCCAATTCTTTTTCCAGCTTTTCTTTTTCCGCCATAAGCTCACCCAGTTTTCCATACCTTGAAGCATTTTCCTCTATTTCCGCATCAAGCTTTTCTATAGCCTCGTTTAACTTTTCAATATCCTCGTCTATAGTCTCAAATTCTTTCTGTTCAGCATAGGTAAACTTAAGCTTGGTAGCTTTGTTCGCCTTCCAGTCCTTTTTCGCAGAGCTTTCTATTTTCTCTGCCTTCACTTCCTCTGTCTTAGGCTCTGCTTTTTCAAGATAATCGCTGTAACCGCCTTCATAAAGCTTTATACAGCCATTTTCAAATGAAAATATCCTATTTGCCACCCTGTCAAGGAAGTATCTGTCATGCGAAACTGTAATAACCACTCCGTCAAAGCTGTCAAGATAGTCCTCTAAAATTGAAAGTGTGGTTATATCAAGGTCGTTGGTCGGCTCATCTAAAATAAGGATATTAGGAGCTGAAATGAGGGTATGTAAAAGTGCCAGCCTCCGTCTTTCTCCACCTGAAAGTTTCTCTATCTTTGTATACTGCATAGCCCCTTCAAAAAGGAAACGTTCAAGCATTTTACTTGCTGAAATAGTGCCGTCTTTGGTCTGTACATATTCTGCTATATCTTTTGCCGATTCTATAACTGTCTGATTAGGGTTAAGTTCTCCCGAATCCTGTGAGAAATAGCCTATTTTTGCAGTCTGTCCTATGATAATATTTCCGCTGTCAGGCTTTACCTGTCCTAAAATTGTTTTTAACAGGGTTGACTTGCCTGAACCATTTTTACCGATTATACCTATCCTGTCAATCCTTCTAAACATATAGGTAAAATCGGTAAACAAAACTTTATTTCCGTAAGACTTTGAAATGTTGTCTATCTCTATAATCTGCTTTCCAAGACGGCTTGATACTGAATCAACTACTACTTCTTTATCCACTATAATCTTATCTCTGTTTTTAAGCTCTTCAAAACGTTCTATATGTGCCTTCTGCTTGGTTGAGCGTGCTCTTGCTCCCCTCATCATCCAGGCCAAATCCTTCTTATAAAGAGCGGCATTCTTTCTCTCGGTCGCAATCTCCATTTCTTCACGTTCTGCTTTAAGCTCAAGGTACTTCATATAACCGCCCACATAGGAATAGAGCTTTCCATGTGTAAGCTCTGCTATCCTGTTGGTTACTTGGTCTAGGAAGTATCTGTCATGAGTGATTATGAATAGTGCCTGTTTCATTTTTTTCAAATAATCCTCAAACCACTCCGACATAGCCGTATCAAGGTGGTTGGTAGGTTCGTCTAAAATAAGAATCTCCGCATCGTCCAGCAGGGTACGCACAAGGGCAGCCCTCTTTTTCTGTCCGCCTGAAAGTGTACCTACCTTAGCTTCCACATCATCTATTTCAAACTTTGCAAGCAGACTTCTTGCCTCACCTTCCGTATCCCAAAACTCATTTTTGGCTTTTTTGCCTTTAATTACTTCTGATATTACACTTTCGTTATCGTCAAATTCAGGATTCTGCGGAAGATAAGCTATACGAACCGCATTTCCCTTGGTAAGCTTACCACTGTCTGCCTCTTCCTCTCCTGCAAGGATTTTTAAAAGGGTGGACTTCCCTGTACCGTTTATACCTATAAGTCCTATTTTATCGCCTTCATTTATACCTAAAGAAATATTATCGAATAAAATCTTATCTGAGTTAAAACTTTTCGATATATTTTCTGCTGTAAGTAAATTCATATTTTCTCCTAAATCTATCTCAAATTATTAAAAAACCTCTTCTCACATATCCCCTCATTGTCACGTTCAGGAACAGTCTTATTCTAAATATAATTAAGAAGTTAAAAATTTCTGTCCTATAATATCATATATCAAACTTTGTTGTAAATATAGTAAGCTATATATTAAAAGACTTAAACTTCTAGTTTTAAGTGTGTGTTCCATTTATTCCAAGCTTATTACACATAAAGGTACCATTTATTCAAAACTTTTTATACATAAAACTACCGTTTTTTCAAAACTTTTTTCACATAAAACTACCGTTTTTTCAATATATCCTATTAAACAAAATAAAATCAGCCATACCTTAATAAGATATAAGCTGATTTTATTGATGTAAGGTTATTGTACTTCCTTACCATTTTACGCCTTAAATTTTTCAAGTAGTGGTGCTGAAAACTTTCGGTTAAAAAAGTCTATCAGCGGTCCCATAAAAAATGCGGTTATAAGAGTTCCAAGCCCCGGCAGTAGGCCACAGAGAGCTCCTATGATTACACAGATTAAGTCACTGCATATACGCATAATCCTGAACTGTTTACCTGTCCTCTTTGAAATAATAATCGGTATTGCATCATAGACTGAAACTCCCAAATCAGAAGTCATATACAGTGATGATGCAAAACACAGCACCACTACCCCTATAAGCAACATAACTACTCTCACAACAAGAGTCGGTTCAGGAATCATTACCGCAATATAATTATTTGCAAAATCTACAATATAGCCTGAAAAAAATAAATTTAAAATAGTTGCTATTCCAATATAATGCTTATCCAATATCAGAACTATAACAAGCATAATGAAACTTATCCCCATATAATAAGTTCCGTAACTAACCCCTGAAAACAGTCTTGCATGTGACCCCTGTGCAAAGCTCTGAAACGGATCTATTCCAAAAAGTGAATTCTTAAAAAATCCTACTGCTATTGCACATATTATTACTCCAAGCAATGTCATTATAAGTCTTGGCAGAAATTTTTCAGGAAGTTTTATTTTCATTATTCCTCCACCTGCTTCTTAGCCTGTGCAGCTACTTCTGTAATTCCGCTTACAAGTCCTGCAAGTCCCTGTATTTCAGATGGAATAATTATCTTGGTTGCCTTGCCGTCTGCTGCTCTTCCAAAAGCTTCAAGCCCTTTAAGCTTTATTACCTCGCTTGAAGGAGCTGACTCATTGAGAAGCTTGATACCGTCTGCATTAGCCTTCTGAACTGCAAGTATAGCCTGAGCCTGACCTTCCGCTTCACGGATAGTAGCTTCCTTCTTAGCCTCAGCACGAAGAATCTGAGCTGCTTTCTCTGCCTCTGCTTCAAGGATGGTAGACTCCTTATTTCCTTCCGCTACAAGGATGGCTGCCTTCTTCTCACCTTCTGCACTGGTAACAGCAGCACGTCTTTCACGCTCTGCCTTAGCCTGCTTCTCCATAGCTCCCTGGATATCAGGAGGACACATAATATTCTTAAGCTCTACTCTGTTTACCTTGATTCCCCAAGGATCGGTAGCCACATCAAGTACCTTGCACATATCTCTATTAATCTTTTCACGTGACGTAAGCGTTTGATCAAGTTCAAGATCACCGATTATATTACGTAGCGTGGTAACAGTGATATTCTCAATCGCCGAGATAGGGCTTTCCACACCATAAGTATATAGCTGTGGATCGGTTATCTGATAAAAAATAACGGTATCTATTCTGATAGAAACATTATCCTTGGTAATAACCGGCTGTGGTGGGAAATCTGCCACTTGCTCTTTTAACGTAACTTTTTTTGCTACTCTGTCAATGAAAGGCATCTTTACGTGTACACCTACGTGCCAGGTATCCTGATAACCACCCAGTCTTTCAATAACCAGAGCTGTTGCCTGTGGCACAATCTTGATACAGGATGCAAAAACCAAAATGATTACTATGGCTACTAAAGCCAGAGCAAAAAATGGTCCATCTATCATTCCTCCAAATGCCACTGCAATATTTGCCATGTTAAACAATTCGCCCATAAAAATACCTCTTTTCTTTAATTTTATATGTAAATGGAAAAACCATTACATCCACTCCAAAATATTATATCATAAGTACTAAGTTCAGTCTTCGCCAAAATCGGCTCGCCTTGCACAGCACTAGCACCTTCGGTGCGTCGTCACTAAATTCATGCTTCGCTTTACAGCTTGCATTCATTAAGTGTTCACATTATATCATAAATTTAACATATTTTCGATATCTGAATTATTTTAATTAAATATCTTACTGAACCTGCTGAGCTACACCGGAGTCAAAGCTTGAAACTCCCTCAGATATAACAGGCTCTACTATCAGCTTAACACCCTGAACCTCTACAACCTTTACTATAGTATCTACATCTATAGTTCCTCCTATTGTAGTTCTTGCCGACCAGTCCATTCCGTTTAAGACTACCCTGCCTGTCTGGTTAAGATTGTCAATTTTCTCGGTAACCTTGGCTTCTTTTCCAACCAAGTCATCCACATTGGTTTTAGTCCTCCTGGAATTTACATACTTAACCGCAAGCGGCCTGTATACTACAAGTACTACAAGCGAAACTACTAAAAACAGTATAATCTGTATCCAAAACGAAACCCCGAACAAGCTTGCAAAAAAAGCTGTCAGAGCACCTATTGCAAACCATATAGTCGTAAGTCCCATAGTTAAGAATTCCATTACAACAAGTATGATAAATGCCATAAGCCAAAACTGAAAATCCATACTCCACCTCCTTAATATAATTCAAGCATTTAAAATATTCTGTTTCTTTTTATTATAAACCCTTTGCTTCTATTTTTGTTTACTTTTTTCAAAACAATTCCTTAAGGAAGAATAACAAATCCCTCTGAGAATTTTTTTACTTTCCTTAGAATACAGCAAAGAATGATGTTACTATACCCAAGGTACAAGCAATATCATTCTTACTGGAATTTTATTTTATTACTATATAAAATGGTGCGGGTGTCAAAAGTATTTGACACCCAATGATACAGGGTTGCTTCGGCTTTACCTCCCACAATCCTTGCAAAAATACTGTATTAAAAGCCTTGAATTCTACAGGCAGGCCTTATAAATTGAAACTATATCCTCATCGGTTAAAGGAACATAGGCCTTTGTCAGCCTTCCTAATTGATTTGCATGTTCCGCCATTTTACCAAAATTCTCATCATTTATATTAAGCTCTGTAAGAGTGTAAGGAATGCCCGCCTTTTTGAAAAAGTTTTCAAGTGCATCTATACCTTTTTGCGCAAGTTCTTCGTCACTTCCTTCTGAAAGTCCCCATACATTCTTTGCAAATTTAACAAATCTGGCTGTTACAGAAGGATCTTTTTTAAGTATATGTCTCATCCATCTCGGTGTGAGGATAGCAAGTCCCACTCCATGCGTAATATCATAATAAGCCGAGAGCTCATGCTCTAAACCATGACAAGGCCATCCTGTGCCGAGTTTTCCGTATTCCGGTATACCTGAACAGGCCACCGAGGATGCCATCATAAGATTTGCTCTGGCTGCATAATCGTCAGGTTTCTCAAGTGCGACCGGAAGATTCTTTATTACTGTTTTAAGTACAGTCTCTGCCAGTCCGTCTGACATATCGCAGTCATCCGTTCTTGAAAAATAGCCTTCCATAATATGGCTCATAATATCAGCCGACCCCGCAGCCGTCTGATACTTGGATACCGTAAAAGTATAAGTAGGATCACAGATTGACACCGAAGGATAGGTATACATAGCACCTAACTTTTCATTGGTAGCCATATTGCTTATAACCCCTCCTCCATCAAACTCAGATCCGGTAGCACTGAGGGTAAGAATGTCAACAAGCGGCAATGACTTTTTAAGCTCCCAGCCTGATTTTACCATTTCCCAAAGATCATCACCCTCATAATATACACCTGAGGCAATAGCCTTTGAGCAGTCAAGTGTACTTCCGCCTCCGACCGAAAGGATAACGTCTATATTATTTTCCTTACAAAGCTTAACACCTTTAATTACAGATTCTATGCGTGGATTCGGTTCAATTCCATCACATTCAACAACAAAGAACTCCCCTTCTTTAAGAATTTTAATTACTTCATCATAGAGGCCGATTTTCTTTACAGAGCCTCCGCCATAGGTAAGCAAAACCCTCTTTCCGAAGCGGTTAAGAGATTCTGCAAGCTTAGAAATCTGACCTTTACCAAAATATACCTGAGTAGGGATTGAGTGTACATAGTTTTCCATTCTTTTCTCCTTTATTGTGGGTTGACAGCTTCTATAAACCATTATCCATTATTATATTTTTAGTGTCAAGCATTCTTTATTTTTCAAAACAAAAAGTATAAATATATCCCAATTATTAAGCTATAGGATACGGGCCTCTTATTCCGTATAGCAGAGTAGGATAACCTGAAATATATAATAATCAAAAAAATATTATATTTATATCGACAATAGTCATTTTAAAGACTATAATAGAGATAGGGAGTAAAATCATAGAAGGAAGCTTTACAGTTTCCCGTACAATATAATGATACAAGTGTCAAAAGTATAAAAATTCGATGCAAGCTTGCTTGCAAGAGAATTTATTATCTTTTGACATGCAAAAATATGAGTAAGTAGCCATTTTTTGCAAAAAAATGAGCGGATTACGAATATTTTTGCAAGGACCCGCAGAGGTGAAGCCGAAGCAATCCTGTATCATTCACGTTAACAGCTTGGTGCAGAGGAGGTGCGACATGAAGACACAGTCCTACAAGAATATGCTTTCTCTTGCTGATGTATGCAGGGAATTATCTATTTCGGAAGCCACTGCCAAAAATTGGATTAAGCTTGGCAAATTAATACCGGCCGAACTTGGCACTACATATTTCTCTATAGAGTATATGCAAAAGCTTAAATCAGATATTTCAAACGGTAAAAATTCTGCCCTGAAAAGCAGGCGTAATAAAAATTTTGTTTCAGGAAGAGGCTTATATTATTCTTATATTCCAAATGATTCAAAAAATCTCGCCCCTGTTCAGGAGATTTTAAGATATATTGAGGAAAATGATATAGAGGTAACTATTGATATTTTATTGTCAATCATAGCAGACTGCGCTTTAAAGCTAATCCTTTCACAATCCGGCTTAAAATTTTATAAACCTGTACTCAAGTCATATCTAAGCGGAGAATACTCACCGAAACCTTACACCTTTCTTATAGATGATTTGCTTAAAGACGCAGACGATGCAGACGATATAACAGATGAATATCCTGAACTCTTCAATGTCAACTATGTATACGAAAAAGACGTTGATGTAATAGGGCTTTTATATATTTCCTTAAAAAATACCGGAGAGAGAAAGAGCCAGGGCTGCTACTATACCCCTTCCAAGGTTGCTAAAAAAATTTGTGATAATCTCATCATTTTCGGCAAAACAGAGAATAAAAAAATTTTAGATCCCTGCTGCGGAACCGGAAATTTCATTTTACAAATACCGGATTGTTTTGACTATAAAAATGTATATGGAAATGATATAGACAGTCTGAGTGTTAAGTTAGCAAGAATAAATTATGCTCTTCGCTACAAAGTAGGCGATAAAGAATTGATTTACAATCATATTACGGAACTTGACTATTTATACTTTCCTAAAAACAGGAAGTTTGACTATATCCTGGGTAATCCGCCCTGGGGCTATAAATATTCACACGAAGAAAAAATCAAACTCCATTGCAGATTTAACTGTGCAACCTCACTTTCAATTGAATCCTATGATGTATTTATTGAACAGGCTTTAAACAATTTGAAAATAAACGGAACCCTTTCATTCATCCTTCCGCATGCAGTCTTAAACGTTAAGTCACATACACCTATAAGAAAATTAATTTTAGAAAAATGCTCCTTTGATTATATTGAATTTTTGAGCAAAACCTTCGACAATGTATGTTGTCCAAGCATAATTTTACAAATGAAATATACCGGACTTCCATTTTCTGCCTTGGGAATGAAGGTTAAAGAGGAACACAGAGAATATACCATAGATATTGAAAGAAAATTAAATCCTGACTGTTGTTCATTTAATACTACCGACGACGAATATAGGGTAATAGAAAAAATAGAGGCTACCCCCGGACATACCACTTTAGCCGGTCAGTCTACCTTTGCACTCGGAATAATTACCGGAGACAATAAAAGATTTTTGTCGAATATTAAATCAGATAAAAATGAACAAATTCTCAGCGGTAACAATATATTTAAGTATAAGTTCAAAAACTCTTCAAAATATATTGAATTTAGGCCCGAACTTTATCAACAGGTTGCTCCGACTGAATATTACAGAGCAAAAGAAAAGCTGATATACAGATTTATCAGCAACCGGATAGTTATGGCTTACGATAACAAGAGTACACTTACCCTTAACAGCTGTAATGTGCTTATTCCACAGATTCCGGGACTGTATACAAAATATGTAATGGGAATACTAAACTCCAGAATAGTGCAATTTTACTTTAGGAAGATGTTTGATTCCGTCAAAGTATTGAGGGCACATATAGAGAAAATTCCAATCCCGGTTGTGGGGATAGACGAACAAAATAAGATTATTGAAGTTGTGGATAAGATATTAAGGCTTGGTGTTAAAGTAGATACTTTCAGGACAATTAAGCTTTATAATGAGTTGGATATAAGAGTTGCAAGACTGTATGATATAAATGAAAAAGAATATGATGTTATCGTAAAGAGTATGGATAAGGAAAATTTGTTTTTGCCATAACAAACACCAGGTTTCTCTTCAAGAACTTTATGAAAGGGCTCATATTCGCTATATGGTGAAGCACCGGCTAAGGTTTCTTTCATATATTTATATCCTTCACAAAACGCTATAAAATTTAGGATGAATTTCCTATTATATAAATTGAGCGGCAGGGGACTTTAACAATCTCCTGCCGCCTGAATCTTGTTTAAAGGATTGACACCAGCCGGTTCCTTTGACTATTCTTACTTACGAATGTGAAATTTCTCACGGTACTGTAGCATTTTTGTCCACAACCTCTCTCCATGTCTTTGACTCTTCCGTTTCAATTATTGATGAAAAAATATCTTTGTAAGGATTCTCCTCTCCGTCATTTTTACGACCAACCGCGTCCCAATAACGGTCGTACAAATCTTCCACAGCTTCTTCATCAATTATCAGCTTCATAGCCTCTTTTTTCTCAAGCCAATTCCATAAGACTGTATAATTAAACCTTTTCACTTCAGGAAAAAAAGCAGCTATCATATATGATTCTTCTCCGGCAGTTTCATATATATCGGATTTAACAATATAGGAAAAAACAACGGGCACAAACTCAATATTCACAGTATATTCCCCTGCGTCATTATCTATACTTACAGTGCCGTAATGATTTTCAAAATCGAATCCGAATCTGGACTTTACGAATTCCTCGATTCTGGTCGTTACTGATTCGGTTGCTGTAACTTCGCCTTCTTCCTTTTCTTTCACTTTTCCTTTCTCATTACCGTTGTCGGCTGCTGTATCGGAAACGGCAACAGTATTACCACCCTTACCTCTATCAGAATCTTTGTATATTACTGTATAAATAAGCAAACAAATCAGCATTACCGATAAAACAATATTGAGAATAAGAGATATTTTATTCTTCACAAAAACTCCTTCCTGCTGACTTTGCCAACAGCTACAATTTATAATTATTACCAGCCATTAAATCTCCTTGCTTTATAAGTATCCAACTCTTTCTTTGACCTATAGAAAATTTTCACTTTTTCAGTTCCATCTGTTGTTGCTTCACACGTTTTATATAATTTTCTTTGTTTATCATATCCAATGTAAAAAAACACATGTTTCCCGCTAATAACAAAAATATCATAGGCAACTGCTTTATTTTTATTTATTGTTCTTGTGTAGTCAGATGACGCCAGATTGGTTGTCGACAGTTTATACGAAAAACCGGCTGTGGAGGATACAAAGCCTGAGCAATCCAGACCTGCCGTATCGGTCTGATAACCTGAAGCGGTAGCTTTAATATTACCTGCAAATTTACTTTCTTCATTGCTGTTAAGAAACTCACCCATGAAGTACCTTTAATTATTTTAAATCCATTAAATCCTCCCCAACAGTAAGGTATTCCGGTTTGATTTGATGGTTTTTTGGTATTTTGCCTTGTAGTACTTACGTCATTCGGTGCGTTTATAATTTTCTTTGCTTCTCTAAGATCCGTTTCATCTTCTTTTGCTTCTTGTCTCAAGGTTTTTTCCCTGATTTCATTGACCCTTGACTCAAAACCGTAAGGCTGCACAAACGTCTTTTTTATTACATCCACTTTATTATCATAGCAGACCATCTGATATAATTCCCCGTTTTTGTTTACGCAGGTTAATCCGTAAGGAATATAGCAATAATCATCCAAATCAATCCCTGCAATCCCTTCACATTTACCCTGTGAATACTTTCTTACCGTATTTTCACCGGCAAACATATAAGTACCTACGCTTTCATCCACATCCAAGTATACAGAACCATATTTATCGACTTCCAATATAGAGGCAGATACATCTCCGCCTTTGGTATCTATCAGAATATCATCAGTTCTGTCAGTCCCCGTTATGTTCGGATTATTGCTTTTCCTTATTGATATAGTCTTTCCATCAGTATAATCTATAGTACAATAATCATCTCTGCTTACCGGAAACTCACTTGTTTTAACTCTTTGCCTGTCGGAGAAAGAATCAACAAGAAAATACGTTGAACTTAAATCATCTCCTTCTTCTTCACCATCCAGACAGCATACCCAGACGCTGCCGTCCTCCCGTACATATAAATCAGTCATAAGAAAATTTGCCATATCTTCCGGCAGGTCTATATCCTTAACTAAATTACCTTTTTTATCTACAGCAAAGATTTTCGCTCCGTCATAATCCATCAAATATATAAGTTCATCAGAAATAGCTATGCTCTTGATGTAAGCTGCGTAAGGAGTTTCTATATCATATAAAAACTTACCGTCCCTGTACACATTTATCCTGTCATTTATATTGTCTGAAATATAAACAGTCTCATCTTCAGATACCGCGAATGTATCAGGTCCTTTCGCCCCTCCCACAAAGCTCTCGGGGTAACCAAGCTCTCCCTTACTCTTTCCGATTTCAGCGGACAACACTACTCTGTCTTTTTCTTTGAGGTCTAAGTCGGCTGTTTCAGCCAAGGCCGGAGAAGGAGCCGAAACACTGCATATCAAAGCTAACAAAAAAACAATACAACAATTTTTAATGCTTTTCGTCATCATAATTACGTGCTCCCTCCTTAATAATCGTGGTTATATTGCTTCAGTTTACATTGCCTGATAACTGTCTCCATTTTTATACCTTTGAGGATTACTGTTTTTCATGCTTTACTCCCCTCCCTTCTGTTATCTATGCATACAATTTCATGTTTTGGTGTCAAAAGTATGCCATTATTATTAATTATTAACGAATAAATCTTTAGTTTTGTCTTACAGTTATCAATTTATCTGTTTTGCATATGAAGCAACTTCAATTTTTGTGCATTCGCAGTCCTACAACAATACGCACGCTCTGCTCATTTTTCTTACGAAAAATGGCGGCTTAGTTTACTGATATTCTTGTATCATTTAATGATACCGGACTGCTCCGTGCTTCGCACTCTCGCAGTCCTACAACAATACGCACGCTCTGCTCATTTTTCTTCGAAAAATGGCGGCGCGTGCGTATTGTTGGCGAATAGAGAAGAAAGAAGTGCCCGCTTACGAGCGAGCTCGCAGCGGGCACTTCTTCTTCTCTATTCTTGTATCATTACATCATTCCCATGCCTGGGGCACCCATTCCTGCAGGTGCGGCAGGAACTGCTTCTTTGATATCTGCAACAAGGCTTTCTGTGGTAAGAAGTGTAGAAGCTACGCTGGTAGCATTCTGAAGTGCACTTCTGGTTACCTTAACAGGGTCAAGTATACCTGACTTTGCAAGGTCAACATACTCTTCTTTGAGAGCATCAAAGCCAAAACCTACCTTACCTTCTTTAACTTTGCTTATAATTACTGCACCTTCAAGGCCTGCATTTGCCGCTATCTTAAAGAGCGGAGCTTCAAGAGCCTTAAGCACTACCCTTGCTCCTGTCTTCTCATCACCTTCAAGTGTGTCCGCAAGCTTCTCTACATCCTTAGAAGCGTGGATATAAGCTGAACCGCCACCTGCAATTATTCCCTCTTCGATAGCTGCTTTGGTAGCTGCAAGAGCATCTTCCATACGAAGCTTATTTTCTTTCATTTCTGCCTCAGTAGCAGCACCTACGCGGATAACCGCAACACCGCCCGCAAGCTTGGCAAGTCTTTCCTGAAGCTTCTCTCTGTCAAAATCAGAGGTTGTTTCTTCAATCTGGCTTCTAATCTGAGCAATTCTTGACTTAATAGCCTCTGAATCACCCTCACCGTCTACTATAATTGTATTTTCTTTCTGAACCTTTACGCTCTTTGCACGTCCAAGCTGCTCAAGAGTAGCATCCTTAAGCTCAAGACCTACCTCACTTGAGATAACCTGTCCGCCTGTAAGAATAGCTATATCCTGAAGCATTTCTTTTCTTCTGTCGCCATAACCCGGAGCCTTAACAGCTACTACATTAAATGTTCCACGAAGTTTATTGATTACAAGTGTTGTAAGAGCCTCACCCTCAACATCCTCGGCGATGATGAGAAGTCTTGCTCCCTGCTGTACAATCTGCTCAAGAAGCGGAAGTACATCCTGAATATTACTAAGTTTCTTATCAGTAATAAGGATGTATGGATTGTCAAGAACTGCTTCCATCTTATCCATATCTGTGCACATATAAGCAGATACATAACCTCTGTCAAACTGCATACCTTCTACAAGGTCAAGCTCAGTCTTCATGGTCTTGCTTTCTTCAACAGTGATAACACCGTCTTTGCTAACTTTTTCCATAGCGTCCGCTACAAGAGTTCCTACTTCGTCATCACCCGCAGAAATAGCCGCAATTCTCTGTACATGAGACTTGCCTTCTACAGGGCTGCTCATCTTGGAAATAGCCTCTACCGCACACTCAGTAGCCTTCTTCATGCCTTTTCTGAGGATGATAGGGTTTGCTCCTGCTGCAAGGTTCTTCATGCCTTCATTTATCATAGCCTGTGCAAGTACGGTAGCTGTAGTAGTACCATCACCTGCTACATCATTTGTCTTGGTAGCTGCTTCTTTAACAAGCTGTGCTCCCATATTCTCAAACTCATCAGGAAGTTCGATTTCTTTTGCAATAGTAACACCGTCATTGGTAAGAAGAGGAGCGCCATAACTCTTGTCAAGCACTACGTTTCTTCCCTTAGGTCCCAAAGTTACACTAACTGTATCTGCAAGCTGATTTACACCGGCTTCAAGAGCCTTTCTAGCTTCTGTACCAAATTTAATCTGTTTTGCCATTTTCTTTCTCCTTAAATTTATCTAAAGTTTTCTGTTTTTTATTCAACAACCGCAAGTATATCGGACTGTTTAACTATAATATATTCCTCATTTTCAAGCTTAACATTGGTTCCTGCGTACTTAGAATAAATAACCTTCTGTCCTTCTTTAACCTGCATGGTTATTTCTTTTCCATCTACTACTCCACCCGGACCTACAGCTATAACTTCTGCCTGCTGTGGCTTCTCCTGTGCCTGATCCGGTAAAATAATACCTGATTTTGTGGTTTCCTCTGCTGCTATCTGCTTTAATACTACTCTGTCTCCTAACGGTACTAACTTCATTTTAGTTCCTCCTTTGTATATTAAATCATTTTTTCTTACTTTATTAGCACTCTTTCTTTATGAGTGCTAAACCATAATCATATAATAACCTCTTTAACCCAAATTTGCAAGTATTTTTTTAAATTATCACAAATTAATCACAATTAAAAATAGACACAAACCATGTGACACCGAAAGCATACCCCAGTGTCTCTAAAACAGGTTTGTGACTATTATTAAAAGTTTTATTTTCTTATCAGATTAAGATGTCACAAGTATTTGACACACTAATCTTTATAAATATGTGACCGCTTCCTCTACCGTTCTCCTTATAGTGTGCTTCTCAGCAGGCTTCGCCTCTTTTGCAGGATAACCCACCGGGAAAATAGCAATAAGTTCATAATCCTTCATTTCAGGAAATTCTTCTTTAAGCAAAGGTTCATCAAAATGTCCTACCCAAGTCGTACCGAGTCCAAGCTCAGTTATTTCAAGCATCATATGTGTAGCCACTATGGAGGCATCTACTTCCGCAAAATTATGATTGTCAAACTTGCGTACCCAGGCTGCATCCTTCTTAGCCCCAACCACAAAGAAAACTTCAGCTCCAAACTTATATCTGTTCGCTTTAGCAAGTTTTTCTTTAGCTTCATCACTTTCTATAAGCCAGATTTTATAAGGCTGTGCATTGGTTGCCGTAGGTGCAAGTATGCCTGCTTCTATAATCTTATCCAGTTTTTCTTTTTCTACCTTTTGGTCACTTAACTGCCTGCAGGAATATCTTTCTTTTGCCAGTTCTAAAAAATTCATACAACCTCCTTTACAAAATCAATTTTGTAATATCATCTGTGTTATGCTTATTATGTTTTTTGATATAGTTGTTCCCTTCTTGATACTTTTCTTAGGTTTTCTAACAGTCTTTACCGCTTTATACTTAAGCATATACTTGTTGCCTATCGGAGAACGTCCCGATACACCGCTGATTTTCACCCAAATCTTCTGTCCTTTTTTAGCCTTAAATGTGAAATTTTTATCAGCCTTTGTAATTTTATTTACCTTAGCTTTGCTCTTGTTATTAACAAAAATTTCAACCTTATATTCACCAGCTACATTATCACCTGTATTTAAGCTTACCCTGTAACTGCTTGTTTTCCAAGCATTAAAAGTAAAATAGTCCACATCATTATCGTTTAAGATATTGGCTGACATTGTTCCCTTTAACTTGTTAGCTTTACTAAAGGTATTATTATCTTCTACTTCCCATTTGTTTGTTTTAGTTATATCAGCTTTTAGCTTATATTCTACTTCTTCAGGTGCGGACGAAAGTACATTTTCATTCGCCATAACCCTGATATAAATTTCCTGTTCTTTAGCAAACGGCAATTCAGGAAGCTTCACATCTTTTTTAATATTTTCTTCTCTGTATAAAAGGTTCTTGTTCCTATCATAGATTTCTATATTCCAACCATTTCCTATCTTGTCGGGAACAAAATCCACTATTTCAAAGAAAAGATTTACATAACCTGTTTCACTTATTTTAACTTTGTAATAATCCTCATCCGCTTTATTTATAAGATTACCCTTAACATAACCACCCAATGATATCTCATTTGCATCGGTATATTTGTTATTTGGCTCACTTTCATAATCAGTTGTTGCATAGGTATGAAAGTTCAGATTGTATTCTACGCCTTTGGGGATGAAAAGAGCAGTAGTGCCTGAACTTTCAACCGAAATATATATTGTTTTGTCTTTAGCAAACGAGAAATTTCCACTGGTAAACTGTGTTTTTATGCCTTCAACCTTATAAATTTCTTCTTTATTTTCGTCATATACCTTCAATGTCCAGCCATTTTTTACCTTATCTTTTTGAGCAAGATCAAAGTTCAAGGTTATATTCTGGTAGCCTGTTTCATCCACCACAGTCTTGTACATATTTACCCGGTCTTTTTCCTCAAGGCTTCTTATTATATTTACATTAGGAATTATATCTTCGGTAGTTGTATCTGCCTTAATTTCTCCAAATATTCCAAAGGAAGCTGTTAAGAATGCTGCGCCAAGTAATAGCCCCTTAAGTTGTTTTCTCATAAACACCTCCTATAAAGTGCCATACCGTAAATTATTTGTATTTTCTTTCATTCTACCTTTTTTGAGTAAATATAGCAACACTTTACAGAAATGTTAATAATTTTGACATAATTTATACTGATTTAGTTTTCTATTTGTTTTATAAAATCTACATTTTAAATAAGTCTGAATGACTTCCAACTCTATAGAGCATAAGCATTAAAACATCATCACAAATCTCATAGATTAACAACCAATCAGGTTCTACATGGCATTCGCGACTTCCTTCATATTTTCCTTTAAGAGTATGATCCTTATATTTTTTTTCTAACTTTTCACCATTTGCGATAATTTCAATTACTTCAAACAATTTATCAAGATCTTTATTTTGTTTCTTAGCCCGCTTTATATCTTTCTTAAAACTACCGGTAAATTCAATATCATATTTCATACTTCAAGCGCTTCCTTCAGAGCTTCAATACTGGAATATCTAGGTGTAGATGGGTCAGCCATCATTCTTTTCCCTTCTTTAATAGCTTCTTCTGTTGTTTCATTTGGAACATTTAGCTTTAATTCAAAAGGAATTCCCTGTTCACGAATTGTTGTCCTTAAAAACATATTTATAGCAGTTGTCATATTTAGACCTAATTCATTAAAAATCTGCTCTGCTTGTTCTTTAATAACTTTATCTGTTCGAATATTTAAATTTGTTGTTACCATATAAGCTTCCTCCTTTTTAAAGAAGTATATCGAAGAGTTCGGTTAATGTCAACATAATAGCATTACATAAGCTTACAGATTATAAGATAAAAATAGCAGGATAATCATCAACAAGCCCAATTATTATCCTGCATATATTTAATATCAATAATGCTTAAAAATCCTCTTTTGTCAAAAGTAAGGAGCCATCTTCTCCGCTTTGATTCACTATATATTTATGTGTCCTTCCTGAATCATCCACGTAAGATATACCTAAATTTGGAATAGTCCCAAACATATGGACATCTGCCAGCAATGGCTTTTTAGGGGTGAGAGTTTTTGTCTGATATAGTACATTTTGGTCATAAACAATATTACCCTCATCATCACTAGATTTAAATGTCAAACCTATCAGCTTAAAATTCTTTACAGTTTTACTTGGTACAAAGAAAACTCTTGCTTCCGGTTCACCCGACTCTAACTCATACTTTTTGTAATTTTTGAATTTTCCTTTCACATCCTCTTTATAATATACCGACATTCTTGTGTAAAGACTGAAAGGAGTCATTTCCATAGGCTTAACCCTGTCAAACACTTTTTTCCATACTTTTGTAAATTCAGTATCTCTGATGGTTTTTTCTTTTGAAGATTTTTCATCTGTTTTTCCGGTTTTATTATTAAAAAGTATTGTTCTATAATAACCGTAGACTTTTTTAGTCTTTATAAAATAAAAATTATCCCATTTACGCTTATTGCCTGATTCAGTCAAACCACATACACCAAAGGTCTGATATTGACCACTATTTCCAGAGTAGGCAAACTTACCGTCACCAATATTGGAATAGCTGTTGCCATCTTTACTCTGGAATATCAGCTTTGGCTCTCCTTTTACAATACTGTAAACTGCCCTGACATGTTTTCCTGTAGAATTCTCTCCGTCATATTTTTCAACCTTGCCGAATATCAGCTCAGGAATATCATCTCCTGTGATATCTTCAATAGTGTAACCAATATCTTTAAGATTAAGTTTTCCGCTAAACAATGCCATTTCAGCCAGGCATTTATATCTTTCAGCCTTTGAAGACTTACTGTTATAGGTTGCCACATAGTCATAATAATCATCTATAACTGTATCATAGCTGTCAGCATAGCTTTCTGACTCATCATCTGTATCTGCATAAACATTGGTGCACAAAAAAAATGCAAAAACAAGTATTAAAAAGTTAATATAAATTTTTTCATAATAATCCCCCCTCTAAAGAGCAATACGCCAAAACTCGGTTATTGTCAACATCTTGTCATTATAAGTTAAAAATCTTCTTTGCCAAGCTGTATCGAGCCGTCCTTTCCACTCTCATAAACAATATATTTTTGTATCTTGCCTGAACTGTCCACATATGATATGCCCAAATTAGGTATTCCTTCCGAAAGATATTCAATATCTGCCAGCAACGGTTTCTTAGGAGTAAGAGTTTTGGTGGAGTAGAGCATCTTTGTATCATAGGTAATCTTACTGTTTTTATCCATAGACACGAAAGTTAAGGCTAAAATCTTAAAGTTCTTAACTTTTTTGTTTGGGACAAAGAAAACCCTGTACGCAGGCTCGCCGGATTTAAGCTTGTATGTTTTGTAATCTTTGTATTTGGACTTTACATCATTTTCATAGTATACAGAAATTTTCTGTTTTGAAGATGATTTTTTGCTTTTATTAGCCGCATAAACACTCGTATTGGTGCATAAAACAAAAGCAAGTACTAATAGGGTAAAAATTGATAAATACTTTTTCATAACGGACTCCTTTCAGGTTATAAGGTTGATGGGTATCTTAAAATTATTTTATTATTTTTGTGATATTTTTGCTATAATACTATCGTTCATCAACTCATAAGAGTTCCATCCACCTTGTTTAGGTATATTAATGTCTGAATAAGTAAATAGTTCTCTAATTTTCTTCATAATTCCTTCCGCATTCATATCTGTAATTTTTTCAATTTTAGCATCTGTTACACTTACCATTTGGTGTGCTGCCTTATTCCTTATATTCTGTTCTACTGCACGTAATATATCAATTATTTCAAATGCTTTCCTCATATTATCATTTTTTTTAGGCAAATTTTTCATGATTGTATACAAATGAAATGAAGTCACTGAAGGTTTAAATGAATTCTTATATAAATCTATATTCCCATCCTTCAGTGTTTGTTCAATATCTTCACTAATTTTTGTACCATTCCATCTGAACTCACCTTTTTCTATTTCCGTATATGGATTTAAGTCAATTTCAAAACAGTTCTTTAATATGTTCGCAAAAAGTTCTACTAATAAAGGTGTAATTGCTCTAAGAAAATCCGCATATTCCTCTCTTTTTCTTTTTACATCTAATGCCAAAGTGTATTCCACAATTTTACGTTGTTCCGATTTTTTTACCGGCAAAAAATCACACTCATTATTTGCAGATTTAATATTATTAACGTCAATTTCATTTAATTGTAATCTTGCTTTTGCATATCTTAATAAATGAATATATGATTCTGTGCTTTCTTTGGGAAGTTCTTCTGCTATTGACAAGGCTGCTGCATAATCATATGCTAAAATGTGCTTTTTTATTATTTCTTCCATTTTTATTGTAGACAGGCTTGGAAAAATTACCTCCTTACATCTATTTTCAAAAGATTCTACGCCATTATATTCAATATAGATATTCCATAACTCCTCAATGTTTTCATCACTACTAGTATAATGTTCGTTACTCCTTTTTTCAGGCGTAGACACTTGTATAAGTTTACAGTTACTATATTCTAACATTGTTTGCAATACAGCCAAACCACTCTTCATTTGTGGCGTTCCTGACGAAATATTGATTAAAAGTTCATCATCTTCATTCAACGTTTTCACATACTTATCCAATATCTCTTTAAAATCTTTGTAAAAATAATCAAAGTCATTTACATCCTTTAAATCAGGTCTTTCAATAACTGCTATCTCGGTTGAGGTTGAGGCAAATTTATCTAACTGTCTTATACAATAACGATATCTATCGTCTTTTTCTTGATTTTCCAACATCTCATTTGATATATATAAAATAATTTTATCCGGCTTATAAACCCTAGCAATATGGAGCATAGAGCCATCTTTATAATTATTATTTGATATTGGATCAGTCGTTCCCACAGGTGAAAATAATATTCTCATATAATACCCCCAAATATATTTTGTATTTTATAATGCTTAACTTACTATTAAGTTACCATATTTTTAAGAAATATTCCATTATATAGCTCATATATTTACCTTTATTTTTTTAATTTCCATATTTTAGTTCCTATAGTATGAACCAATTTTTAATATATTGAACTAATTTTTCACCTAATATGAACCAAAAATATTTTTGAATTTCCCCTCTTACATAATAAGGAAATAATCTTATAATTATATCATCAAGCAAAAACCACTTCAACTAAGGAGGTTCATATGAAGAACAAAATTCTTTCTATTGTCGGTCTTGCTTTTGCGGAAGTCATCCGCACCATTGTCTTGGAGTACACTAATGAGGGTTAATCCCTCTTTGTGGCTCTGATGTTCTGCTATCATCTCAAAAGATTTCAACTAAAGCTATTCAGATAGTATGAACCAATTTTATTAGATTTTAATCAGATTTGCTTTAATTTGTGAACCAAATGCTATTTAACATTCCCCATTTACCCCTAAACAAATAAACTGTTATAATAATACCAACAAGTAAACATTGTCATTAAGGAGGTTTTCTATGAAGAACAAGATCCTTTCTATTATTGGTTATGCTTTTGTGGATGTCATCCGCACTCTTGTTGAGGAGTACACTAAAGAGGGTTAATCCCTCTTTGTGGCTCTAATGTACTATTATCATCTTAACAATAAATTGTTTAACACTTAGGAGGTTATTTTATGCAATCTAAAATTGTATCTATTCTTGCTGTTGCCGCTATTAAGCTTATTGCTGTTGCTATAGAAGAGGCTATAAAGGGAGCTTAACCTCCCTCTACTCTTCTTTGCTTGTCAATCAAATGGTAATTACATTATCAAAAAATGAGATTCTACTTTAGACTCTCTATAATACCATTATATTAGAAGTCAAACATCTATTTTTATAGGAGGTCATTATGAATAAAATAATTACATTTGCAGGTCGCGTGCTCGTTTCTGTTGCTGTTTCTGCCCTTATTAAGGCTATTAAGAAGAGTTAATCTCTTCAGCCTTACCCATTTGCTTTCCATTCATTATAAGCTGTTAACTTTCAATGCAAAGGAGATACTTATGAATACTAATATTGCATCTGTCCTTGGTCTTACCTCTATCGAGGTTATCCATGCTGTTTTGGGTGAGGATGTTGTGGATATTTAATCCACCTTCCTCTAATTCCTTTAGTTACAATATTAACCATCTTTTTAAGGAGATTTCTTATATCAAAAAATAATATTTTTACCCTTACTTCTTTTATCCTTTAATTCCTTTCTACCTATGATGTTTTTATACCGTAAATGATTTTCTTGCTTCCATTAACAAGGACAGCACTAAGTCTTAGATTTCAGGCTGTCCTTTAATTTTTTTAATATCTTTTAATTCTTCATATCACAATTACTTCTTCAGCAGAATAATCCTCAGTTCCATACACCCTTACTTCTTCATACTCCTGTAGCCTATATATCCTTATATTATCACTATCTCTATAAAATTTCTCTATCTTAGACAACAATTTATTATACTGTCTTTTATTCAATCGGGCTTCAAAAGCAGATTTCTGCACTCTAAGTCCAAAGCTTGACAATATTTTAACTAAGTTTCTACGATGTTTATCATCAGTAATATCATATATAATAAGAATTATATATTTAATCTCTTCTCTGCCTTCCATCACCTTTACCTTATCCTTATTGGCTTATACTCTGCTAAATTACCACTTTCTATACAAGATGCCAAAGATTTTACCTGCCACCAGATTGCTTTTCTGAAGCTGATAGGCTCATTTAGATATTCTAAATAATTATTTTGTGAACGAAGCTTATTTTCTATTTTTCTCACTATCTGTTTTACAGCCAAATCGGATATAAAAACTGCCTCTGAATACTCATCTTTAGTAAACTCTTCTATCAGTATCTCATTTCCCTGTATCAGACTCATCATTGTAGCATCTACCAGCACAGCTCTCCACTCTTCAATAAGGTCACTGACTAACGCAGGATGCCTGTCTTTTAGTTTATGTATAAAGCCTATATATGGGCTTAAATTTCTATTTTCAATCTCTGAAAATATTTCATTATAAATAAGTGAATAGCCTAAGCTTAACATTGAGTTAAAAGCATCTTTGGGTGGTCTTTTATTTCTGCCTGAAAATTTAAATTCGGGCTTTATAAGCTTTGATAAGGCTTCAAAATATGTTCTGGCTGCAATCCCCTCATATCCCATTATTTTATTTATATCTTTCCCTTTTTCTATATGTTCTTCATATATTTTAAGGTCTTTAATGTGACTACTAATATCAGCTTCGGAGCTTTTTGCATATCTTCTTAGAATTACATCTTGATTATTTATCTTGGCTTTTAATATAATCTTAGCAAATTTAAGGCATTCATCAATATTATCAGAAAGATAAGCCTGAGCTTTTAATCTATCCGGATTGGTTGCTGTATTGGACATTAATTTTCCAAAGTACCTGCCTTTTGTAGATAAAAATGATACATTTATATTTTTTTCAAGGCAAGCTTTTATAGCTTGAGTTGTAAGTACTGAATTACCAAATATGCTTATGCTTTCCAATATTTCATCAGGTACAACCCTGTTTTCACCATCTTTTACTTCTAAGATGAACTGTCCTCCAATATGTTTTATTTTACTTCCTTGTTCTACAACATATAAGCATGACATAGCTGTTTCCTCTCTCATATAGTGATTATTGTTTGCTTTGTCCCCTATCGGGGTTTTCTTCTTATTTCTTAACAAATGTTTTAAAAAGTGGCTTAAAATCAAGGGTTTTCATCTCCTATCGGGGTTTTCTTCTTATTTCTAGTATTAATTTATCAATTGTGAAGAAGATTGTAAAAGTTTTCATCCCCTATCGGAGTTTTCTTCTTATTTCTTGTTTCAGAAAAGGTTATAAATAAACAAAATCGGAGTTTCCATCCCCTATCGGGGTTTTCTTCTTATTTCTAGGAAGAAACTGAAGAATAATTATTAACCGTAAGTTTTCATCCCCTATCGGGGTTTTCTTCTTATTTCTCATACAGGTCTTAGACTACTGGAAGCAGACTGACGCGTTTTCATCCCCTATCGGAGTTTTCTTCTTATTTCTGTAAACCAGATAGGAACAGGCTTCGATTCTTTTGTGTTTCCATCCCCTATCGGGGTTTTCTTCTTGTTTCTTCAAAAAATTACTTTATCAACTCAGGAAGGCTTGTGTTTCCATCCCCTATTGGGGTTTTCTTCTTATTTCTGTGACAGAAATGCTGCTAATGATGTTTAGGTCAGGTTTCCATCCCCTATCGGGGTTTTCTTCTTATTTCTTATACCTATCAATCCTAAGAAGTTACCTTATATAAAGTTTTCGTCCCCTATCGGGGTTTTATTCTTATTTCTACATTAAGCCACTGACATCTGTAGGGCTTGATCAGTTTTCGTCCCCTATCGGGATTTTATTCTTATTTCTGATATGGTTTGATATGGATGGCACAATAGTTGATTTGTTTTCGTCCCCTATCGGGGTTTTATTCTTATTTCTAAAGGAAGCTGTCTTAAAAGAATAAGTTAGTGTTGAGTTTTCGTCCCCTATCGGGGTTTTATTCTTATTTCTCTTATAAAAACTGACATAAAGGCAGAGGCGATAGGGTTTTCATCCCCTATCGGGGTTTTCTTCTTATTTCTTTTATATTCTCTACGGTTACGACGGATTTTCTGGAGTTTTCATCCCCTATCGGGGTTTTCTTCTTATTTCTATATAACGTATATGCCTGGTACTGATGCAATAGAGTTTTCATCCCCTATCGGGGTTTTCTTCTTATTTCTAGAAAAATGACAAGTGAAGTTGAAAAATTATCTGAGTTTTCATCCCCTATCGGGGTTTTCTTCTTATTTCTGTTATAACAGTTAGCCTATCACGATTTTTTTGTAAAGTGTTTTCATCCCCTATCGGGGTTTTCTTCTTATTTCTATATGAAACCTGCCCAGTCTTCATATCCTTATACATGTTTTCATCCCCTATCGGGGTTTTCTTCTTATTTCTATACTTAGATTTATCTAAAATGGTCGGTGTTGTAGTTTTCATCCCCTATCGGGGTTTTCTTCTTATTTCTTCAAATAATTGAGGCGGAAAGAGGTATTTATGAAGTTTTCATCCCCTATCGGGGTTTTCTTCTTATTTCTATAATGCATTTATAATTGGAGAATCTAGTCCAGATAATGTTTTCATCCCCTATCGGGGTTTTCTTCTTATTTCTCCTCCTTTCTTACATTATCTGAAAATCCGAATTGGTTTTCATCCCCTATCGGGGTTTTCTTCTTATTTCTCCAGAAGTAACCGCATTGAAAAAGAAATTATTAAAGTTTTCATCCCCTATCGGGGTTTTCTTCTTATTTCTCTAGAAGAGAGATTAACAACAAAGGCAACAGACGTGTTTTCATCCCCTATCGGGGTTTTCTACTTATTTCTTTTTTTATTTATATTTTTATATGTTAGATATTTGAACGTTTTCATCCCCTATCGGGGTTTTCTTCTTATTTCTAGATATTATGGTAAATTTCAATGTCATTAATAATGTTTTCATCCCCTATCGGGGTTTTCTTCTTATTTCTTTATTGAAGCTATTGAAACTGTAAATAGTACTGAGTTTTCATCCCCTATCGGGGTTTTCTTCTTATTTCTGTGCCGATAAGGGTGGAGAAACAACTATGTTCGAGTTTTCATCCCCTATCGGGGTTTTCTTCTTATTTCTACAGGTATGTTGAATTTGGTAGGTAAAGTTTTGATAGTTTTCATCCCCTATCGGGGTTTTCTTCTTATTTCTCAATGTATATTATCGAAGATATGTTGGAAGATATTGTTTTCATCCCCTATCGGGGTTTTCTTCTTATTTCTGTAATATGAAAGTTTTCTGCAGCCCTTAAAGACTGCGTTTTCATCCCCTATCGGGGTTTTCTTCTTATTTCTCGAAGAATCAAATTCGGCATATAAAACTGATACAGTTTTCATCCCCTATCGGGGTTTTCTTCTTATTTCTGATGGGAGATATTAGTAATAATGAAAAGAATGCATTGTTTTCATCCCCTATCGGGGTTTTCTTCTTATTTCTTAAATTTCAGTACTAGATTAAGTGCTAATGGTAAAAGTTTTCATCCCCTATCGGGGTTTTCTTCTTATTTCTCTGATACGACGTCGCAATGATACACTATACCTATGTTTTCATCCCCTATCGGGGTTTTCTTCTTATTTCTAAGAGGTAATATGTTTACTAATAACAATTTTGTAGGTTTTCATCCCCTATCGGGGTTTTCTTCTTATTTCTTGTGATAATATGCGATCTAGATTAAGTATGCATGTGTTTTCATCCCCTATCGGGGTTTTCTTCTTATTTCTAGAAGGAGATTGTATGAATAAAGCCATTTTATCAAGTTTTCATCCCCTATCGGGGTTTTCTTCTTATTTCTTTTAAGAAAGGAAACAAAAGACATGTTGAGAGTGTTTTCATCCCCTATCGGGGTTTTCTTCTTATTTCTTTTCACCCCCATGTATATAAAGCAATCAAGCGTATGTGTTTTCATCCCCTATCGGGGTTTTCTTCTTATTTCTGGACTGATAGTGTCGATTCTGACTCTGACAGTAAGTTTTCATCCCCTATCGGGGTTTTCTTCTTATTTCTGGACGGTTTGCCTATTTCGGTCAAAAACATAATAGTTTTCATCCCCTATCGGGGTTTTCTTCTTATTTCTATGACACGATGTTCACCGCAGGGTCTTTGGGGACAAGTTTTCATCCCCTATCGGGGTTTTCTTCTTATTTCTCCTACCCTTTGTAAGCTACTGTCTAAGCCACTTCTAAAAGCAGATTGCGTGTGAAATACATTTATCGCTTCTTTTTAATGATAACACATTGCAAAACAGTCTACAACCCTCTTGCAATGTGCATCGTGTTAAAACTAATCTACTATCCTACATAATCCCATCTGACAGAGATTTTCCAAATAATATGTACACTTCAAGGTATGTGGTGATACTCCCAACACTTCATCATCTTTATTAGCAGATGGTTTGCTTTTCTGAGTAAATACTTCATTTAAAATTTCACTTACAACCTTTGTTGCATTATCCTCATTAAATAAAGAATGTGTCACTGTCTTAGATACATAACCGCTGCCACCACCAAGATAAAAAGCATTCTTCTCCTCTATAATCTGAGGAAAGTTTTTGAACTTGGTAATATATTCATCTTTATAATTTTTATAAAACATATTTATATCAGCTTTTATATCTTCTAAGTCAAATTTCTTACCATACATATTTCTCACTATCTTACTATCTATGGTAAGCGGCACAGTAACTACCGTTCCCGGCTTTAGGCATTCTCTAAGTACATTCAAAGATTTTTTATTGCCTTTAGTTGAAAGGTCTATTTTCTGACAGATACAGAGTGAATTCTTATCAATAGAAAGGCTGTCACCTACTATTATTCCACGCATGATGTCATTCTGCATGTTTTCAAGTTTAACCCTCTCATCAGTAATTTGGCGATGAAAAACCTTTTCTTTTAGATGATTTTGAGGAACTGACATATATCTGGTCTTCCCTTTCATTCCCTCTTTTTTAACTTCAGCTCTACTTCTGTCAAATTCATTATATTTCTTTCTTATATAATTGGACTCCAGTATAGTCCTTATAGCCCCCTTAAGGCTGCTTCCCGGTATATACGGATTACCATAGGCATCTTTTATAAATGTCTGTATCTCATGTGTATTTTGGAGACTCAAATTACTGCTGCCCATATACTCACTATAAGTTATCCACTCAGAATATTTATCTTCTCCAATTCCTGCTCTCTCTAAGAATTGCTTTAATTCCACATTCATTTCCCTGTTTTTGTTATCTGCTGTAAAATATTTTTCATATTCTGAATATAAGCCATTATCAAGAATTCCTTTAAACAGCTTTTCCAAATCTAAAAATGATACAAGATTTTTAGACTTGTCATGTATATATTCTCTTTTTCCTACCGTATAACCACTGCCAATATAAACCGGTGTAAGGATTTTTATTTTTAGTTCATAATTTATTAAATAATCTTCCATCACTTCACCCCCATAATAAATGGTTTGGCATATCTGTAAACCAGATGAGTACCACCATTTGAGACATCTAAAATGCTTCCCTTAAATTCTTTCTCAAATACAAAGCCTGCTGCCATACAGTATTTATCCTTCTTTTTTCTAAGAGTTTCACTATAAGTTTCCGAAGAAACAAAGCCGCTTCTTTTTATAAGCAGATAATCAGCAGTCGATAGTACATCTTTAAGTTCATCATCACTAGGTAGTGAAATAGATAAAGACATATATTTTTTGTAAGCTGTATTATCCAGTCTTTTAACAAAGTTTTCAGTGGCAGGCACAACCTCCAGTTCAAACTTACCGTAACCGGCTGAAATCTTTCCCCCTACACCTGAGTACGAAAGTGATGTAAATATCTCTTTTACAAAGGCTTCCAGCTCATCATTATCAACTCCTACACATACATATAATCCACTTTTTTCACCATAAACAAAGGTATCAACTACATAGGGATTGGCATCCTCACCTATAATAATCTTGGCTTTACCAACCAGATTATGTCTTCCTATATTGTTAGAAAAGTATTCATTCTCTTGCTTAACATCAAGACTGCCCGAAAGATAATCATCCATTTTTTCTATGGATATGTATTCAAGCTTCTTTGCTGCTTTTTTTACAGTACGGTCGCTTTCTGTACTAATATCAAGCTCTAACATAGGCTTTGGAACATAGTATCTGTCTTCTATAAAAGGTAGACCATCTGTAAGTTTTATCTTATCATCTCTACAAGCCTCTACAAGCCTACTCAGCTTATTTTCGCCAAGTTTTAAGGCTTCCTTGCAAAGTGCCGAGAAAACAGTATCTGCATAAAGAGTATACTTTCCTCTTGTAAGTGCACCTGCTCCTATGTGCACACCTGTTAAAAATTTTAGTTTATAAAAACTATATTTCATTATTCATCACCCTTTAATATTTTAACTGCTTTTTCCAGTTTGTCATCAGCTATCTGTCCTGTTACACACTTAATTTCAAGTTTCTCAAACTTAATCTTTCCATAGCCTCTTGAACCATGTCCACCAATATAATCATATTCGATCAGTCTCATTCCGTCTTTTAAGGTCTTCATATCTTCTTCAAATTCTGCTTCATTCTCAAGGTTATAAATGATATTTAGCTTATATCTTGTTCCTCTTATAGCTCTTTCTATCTGCCTTGGATTTGCAATAGCCGTCAATCTGTTTATGGTATTTTCAAATTTTACCTCTGTTACTGACACTCCTATTTCCTTAAGCTCCTTAGCATTATCAAGCATTAAATCAGAGAATATCAGCCTACTGGCATATATTCTTCCTTTCTCATCCTTCTTTGAAGAACCAAAAAGTCTTTTAATCCTTACATCATCTTCATTACAATCCTTTACCATTCCGGTATTATATTGTCTGGCTAAAAGACTTCTAAGCTTTCCCTTAAGACTGCTGCCGGGTATTATCGGGTTATCTGACATCTTATCCCTAATTACAGGTGAATCTACAGCACCTATTGCTGAAAACTGGTCATTACCGCCTATATGTATACCTGTAACTGCTTCCACTATTCCTGATATTTCAATTTTTGCAAACATAATTCCCCTCCTATTTATCATTACCTTTAAATTTACGATATGCTACCAGAGCTTCTACATAGTGACAAAAATTAATAAGTTGTGACTTACTATCTTTAACTTCATCAAGTGCTGCTGTCAATTTTGACTCTTCTACAAATTCTTTAACTACCGCTTCTCTTCCTTCCTCATATATTATATGAAGCTTTAGATACTGCAACCTGCTTTTCATCTCTGTATCTAATTTCTCTTCTCTCAATCTGCTGGCATCACTATAAATCTCAGAAACCATAGATAATATTTTCCTGAGTTTGGTTGTTGTTATTTTAGGTGCATACAATTGTTTTCCTGTTCTTTTGTCTTTGCAGAGATTGTCAATAACCTTTTCTGCTTCCTTCAGATAGTTCTCATTTGTTAATATCATTCTTCTTCTCCTCTCACTAAATATGCATAAATATATATTGCCATTATCAACTGCCTGTTATCTTCATCATTCTGCATCCATTCATACAGTTTTTGTGAAAACTTGGCATATAATTTCTTTTCTTTCTCATCTGCCTCACTCTTAGGCTCCATTCTTGCCAAGGTATAAGCTAGTCTGGCAAGGTTTATCTTCTCTGATTTATTTCTAAGCAGCTCAAGAAGATTATAAAGGAAATTTTTTCCCCTCTCTGTAGTTGTTTCAAAAAATTCATTTATAAGCTTAAACTTTTCTTCCAAAACCTTGTCTATAAAATCATCCCAACCAAATGCAAATTCCCTGTCAAATAAGGTTACAGCATTCTTTCCATCTACATTTTTAGAGCAATCCTCAAGCCTTCCTACCTCATCTGCTATATAGGAAATCGGGTATTTATCCGGATATATGCCTATTCCTGCTGATATGGTAAGCTTGTCCTGTGTATATTTTTTAATTGCCCTATGTAAATCTACTGAAAATTCAATAATATCCTTCCAAGCACCTACTATGAACAAATCATCTCCACCTGAATATATGATAGAAGCCCCTCTATTTTTATCATTTCTATCAGATGTAAGAAAGTACTCACCATTTTTTAAAATATGGTTTATATGGTATTTGAAAAATAAGGATAATTTTCTGGAAAACGCTGCACTTCTTGAAAAGGTCTGCCTTTCTTCACTAAATCCTCCTACAAAAGCCTGTCCGAGATTATCAACATCTGCCCTTAACACACCCAGCCTTTTTATTCCAATTCCTTTATCTACGAGTCCACTTAAGGTCTTTTCACTGCTATAATCTCCTATCCAAAGCTTACCGGATTTAAATGGTTCGAAACTTCTGAGATTTTTACTAAATCTTCTTATCAGTACACCTTCACTTTGAAGTTTGCCTATCTCTTCATTTGTAGCTGTAGATAAATATTCATTTTCAAATATCTTCATAGAAGCTTCTGTTTCTTCACCTGTAATGCAGAAAACATCTTTATCCAATATTCCTTTAGACAATCTTATAAGTCCATTACAAACCCTGCAAACTCCATCAGAGTCTACCCTATCTGAACGATGGCAGATTCTACATTCTCTTGTATCATCCTTTACCGCTCTGTTATTCAAGGCTTGTATCTGCTCATAGCTGTACCTTTTTCTCTTTTTGCCGGACAAAGTATGAGATACATTGATAAACATTTTCTTATATGAGCCTGCAGGTTTATTCTGCAAGTTTAGTGGTGAGCAGGCTTCATACCCCATCGCCAGATATAAATCTATGTCAAAAGTTTCACAAAGCCATTTATTCATTCTCACTTCTATCTCATCTAAATATCTCTTTACATTATCAGTATTTGGCAGAATGAGATATGCATGTCCACCTCCTGAATATAAGAGGTTTGCCCTTGAAAGCTCCAAATCAGTCAAAATCTCGTCTATAAAATTTTCCAATAAAATTTCCAGATAAAAGCTTCTGGCTCTTAGATTTTTCAAAGCATCCTTAGTATCATACTGTTTGTATATGAACTGCTGAATACCCGAAAGATCCATACTTTGAAGCAAAAATATATTCTTATTTTCAAACTCCTCTTTGGAATTAATGAGTTCACTTTTATAATCTTTTATCCCTTTTTCTTCTAAATATTGATATATGCAGCTACTTATTGCTGTAGTTATCTTTATATGGTCATAAAGCGATATATCAGCTCTTTCTTCATTTAAGTATGAAGATGGAAAATGAGATAAATATATTTCAAAAGTTTCTAAAAGATAGTTCAAGTATTCTCTTTCGTAAACTATAGTCCCTATCTTCTTCTGTAAATCTTGCTTTATATTATCTAACTTGTCTGCAATATCCTCTGTACAGTTCTCCACCGGATAATTTATAGTACTATTCTTCGATATTATCTCAGGGTTATATACCTTGTTTTGATTATTTTCATTTAAGGTATTGAATATACTCTTTAGAGGTGTAAATTCTAACTTACCGCTTTCTTCCCTGCCTCTCTCTGCTGCAGTAGCAATTTTATCTGCAGCATATATGACATAGGCTATGCTATTCCCTGCCAGTTCTACATTCTCAAAGTCTTTTTCATGATGGCATTTTATTCCATTTTCTAATTCACTATCTTTAATATTAAATTTCTCTATTAAAGTTTTGTATGAAGTATCCGGAATAAATACTTTATTAATATCATGAAGCAGAGCTGCAAGTATTATTTTATTCTGTTTCTCTGACATCTGACTTTTTCTCCTTTCCCTTATTTATATTCACTTCTATTCCTCCCATACCCATTCCTGATTTTATTCCAACTCCTGAAAAAGCTCCAAATTTAAGCAATAGGTAAGCTAAATTGGCCATTTGCATAGGTCCGTTTACCTTAAATACAACTCTTCCTGTAAATGCAGGTATCTTATTTGAATTTACAAAAAAATTAGTGCTTCTTAAATTATAAGATACTATTTCTGCATTTTCTTCAAAATGTATTAATAGTTCTGCATCAAAAATTACATTCTGACTGGATGCGGCATCATATTTCATCATAAGGCTTTGGAATATCAGCTTTATATCCGGAAAAAACTGATATCTGTTATTCTGCTTAAAGGCAGTCGGTGTCAAAAATTTGACCTCAATATATCGACTATCATTCTTAAAGTAACATTCCTTAAATAATTCATCATAGGTTGTCGCAGAATATTCTTTATTTATTATATTCAAATCATCTTCCAGCTTATTGATATGAACAGTTTTTACATCATCTTCCAATAGTTTTTTTACAATAAATTTTTCTGCTTCTTCATCTAACACATTTACTATCCATCTTAGCCTCCCATCCGCAATCATCACAAACTGGCTATAAGGATGATATCCGGAACTATGCATTTTATCCGCAAAGCCTTCATCAATCAAATCCATAAGATAGCCCTGAAAAGCTGTAGATAAGCTGTAATTATAGGGTATCCCTTTATTATTTTCTAACTCAATAACTAATCTCCCCGGCATTATTTCCTCCAATTCTAAAGTTGCTATTTATATACTTCATAAGCCTCTAAATGGTCATTTTTGAATTTTTCCCTTAATTGTGGTGGCGATATAATCTCAGCCTCTTTGCCAAACTTAAAAAAATAGTATTCAATCTGTTTTAAGCTACAGTCAAAAACATAAATATTTTTTTCTTCAATTCTTACATATTTAGGTCTCAAGTGAAGAATTCTGTTATACAATTTTTGACCTTCTTCATTTAACCTGATTTTAATCTCATGAGACTCTCCCCTCATAAACTGCACACCTTTATTACGTATCTCTTTTTCAATATTTTCTATATCTGATTTAGTTAACACTGATTTTCCCTGCTGACAGTTAATACTATCAAAATCGATAATTCTATATGATACGCTTTTCATGCTCTCCCTATCATATCCCACTAAATAATAGTACAGCTTTTAATTATCCATAAGTAATTTATACGGTTTAATTTTCAAAGTTTCCCCAAAAACAAGCGTAGTTTTAATCAGTTTTTCGTCTTTAATTGCACTAGTTATTTGATTAAATTCTTCTCTATATATTATAGCTTCCCTATCTTTGTAGTTAAGTTCTGCATATTCTTCTATTAAGGCATTTACATAAGCTCCCAGTGTATTATCATAATATTTACTATCTATGACTGCCCCTTTAAAATACTTAGTATTACCATTATTTAACCTTATTTTAAATGAATTTCCTCTTTTATATTTTTTATTCTTAATACTATCAACATAGTCATTAACTAAAGCATCTATAATATTTTTATATTCTTTAATATTTATACCTCTATTGATAAGCTTTTCTTCTAAGTTAGCTCTGTATTCATCCGATGAATTAGAGATAGTTGATTTGGCTTTATCAATAAAATTCTCTAACATTCTATTGATAAAAGTTGATCTATTTTCTATGCTAAATGTTACCATATCAGTCTCAATTATGTAATTTGCAAAATCACTTAGATTAACACTTAATCTTTGATCATCATTTATAAAAAATGGCATAACCCCTCCTTTGTAATATATGCACAAAAAAATACCAGACAAACCACATTTTCTATTATATAATAAAATATAACAAAAAAACATAGCTATCTGATATTTTTATTTATTTCACCTTCACTCTTGCAACTGTCATTTTATCCGAAGATTCAGCAAGTCTTACATATTTTAATCCTACATTTGGACACCCTTTTTCATCTACTCCATATAAATTATATCCTGTTATCATTTCTACATGATAAATATTCTTATAAAGTCCGTTCTTTCTTCCGGAAACAAATACTTAGTAAAAAGTATCCTCCCCTTAGACGGGCTAAGGGGAGGAAATTTTTAGATATTATAATTAAGTTATAAATTAAAGCTGTGGACCTGCTGCAACAAGTGCCTTACCTGCATCATTGTTCTCATACTTGGCAAAGTTCTTTACAAATCTGCCTGCAAGATCTTTTGCTTTCTCTTCCCACTCAGAAGCATTAGCATAAGTATCTCTAGGATCGAGAATACCTGTATCAACGCCCGGAAGCTCTGTAGGAACTTCAAAATCAAAGTAAGGAATCTTCTTGGTAGGAGCCTTATTTACATCTCCGTTAAGGATGGCATCAATGATACCACGGGTATCCTTAATAGAAATTCTCTTTCCAGTTCCGTTCCAGCCTGTATTTACGAGGTAGGCCTTAGCTCCGCTCTTCTTCATCTTCTTAACAAGCTCTTCCGCATACTTTGTAGGGTGAAGCTCAAGGAAAGCCTGTCCGAAGCAAGCTGAGAAAGTAGGTGTAGGCTCTGTGATACCACGCTCTGTACCTGCAAGCTTAGCAGTAAATCCTGAAAGGAAGTAATACTGTGTCTGCTCCGGTGTAAGGATAGATACCGGAGGAAGTACTCCAAATGCATCAGCTGAAAGGAAGATAACGTTCTCTGCTGCAGGAGCTGCTGAAACAGGGCGTACAATCTTCTCAATATGGTTAATAGGATAAGATACACGGGTATTCTCTGTTGTGCTTCCATCCTTAAAATCAATCTTTCCGTTAGCATCTACAGTTACGTTCTCAAGAAGAGCATCTCTTCTGATTGCATTATAAATATCAGGCTCAGACTCTTTATCAAGGTTGATAACCTTAGCATAGCAGCCGCCCTCGAAGTTAAATACTCCGTTGTCATCCCAACCATGCTCATCATCGCCGATAAGAAGACGCTTAGGATCTGTTGAAAGTGTGGTCTTACCTGTTCCTGAAAGACCGAAGAAGATAGCTGTGTGCTTTCCGTCCATATCTGTATTTGCAGAGCAGTGCATAGAAGCCATTCCCTTAAGCGGAAGGTAGTAGTTCATCATAGAGAACATACCCTTCTTCATCTCTCCGCCGTACCAGGTATTAAGGATAACCTGCTCACGACTTGTAATATTAAATACTACCGCTGTTTCTGAGTTAAGTCCCAACTCCTTATAGTTCTCAACCTTAGCCTTAGAAGCATTGTAAACAACGAAATCAGGCTTGAAGTTCTCAAGCTCTTCTGCTGTTGGCTGAATGAACATATTTGTTACGAAATGAGCCTGCCAAGCAACCTCAACGATGAAACGAACTGCCATCCTTGTATCTTTATTAGCACCGCAGAATGCATCAACTACGAAAAGTCTCTTGCCCGAAAGCTCGTCCTGAGCAAGCTTCTTAACTACATCCCAAGCTTCCTTTGTGGCAGGATGGTTATCATTCTTGTACTCAGGTGTTGTCCACCAAACTGTATCCTTAGAATTCTCATCCATAACGATGAATTTATCCTGAGGTGAACGACCTGTATAAATACCTGTCATTACGTTAACAGCGCCAAGCTCTGTAACCTGTCCTTTTTCAAACCCTGTAAGGCTTTCCTTGGTCTCCTCTTTGAAAAGCTCATCATAAGAAGGGTTGTGTACGATTTCAGTTGTACCGGTAATGCCATACTGTGTTAAATCAATGTTCGCCATTCTGTTGTACCTCTTTCTTTCTTTAAATATATTGTACTGTTAGTTTAACCAAACATGAAAATTTTTTTAAAATTTTCCCTAGTGTGATTATACACTAAAAGACAAGAAAAATCATCAAGGTATTAATTATTATTTTTTACAAAATTATTATAAGTATTTCTGCTTTTATTGGTAATTATTTTCAGGTAATTTATTGTACCTTTAACCTGTTAAGAATCTTCTCATATATTTCATCAGCTTTTCCCGGATATGAATGCAGACTTTCAGCCTTTTTTTCAATACTTTCCGCTGTATTCTTATCCTTCATAAGCTTTGTATTTACCACTACGTTTAAATAAGCCGAACTTAAGGCCGAACCTGCAAGTTTGGCGCCAACTCCCACATCACTTACCACCAGCACACTTGTTTTATCTGAAAGTTCATCAAGAAGTTCTATCACCTCTTTTAGAGCTTCCATCATATTTAACGGAGGAGTTGCTGCACTTACAAGGGCTTTCTCAATTACTTCCTCGTCTTTAGGTTTTAATTTATAAGCCTTGCTTACCTCGCCAAAGCCCTTTGCATCCTCATCTATCAGCTCAAGCAAACGAAGTCTCAGCTCTTCCGCCCTTATTAAAATTTCTTCCAGCCTTGAGGTGTACTCTACATATTTTTCCTTACCTACTGTAAGGTTAGCCGCCATAGCTCCGAGAGAAACAGCAAGTGAACCAACCAGAGCTGTGGCTCCTCCGCCTCCCGGAACAGCATTTTTGCTAAAAAGCTCTTCTGAAAATTTATCAAGAGTTAAATCACGCATTTTTCTCTGCAATATCTCCTTTTTTCTTATATATACTATTTGGAGGCACTACTCCCCTTACCATGGAAAGCGGATATACATTGGAGTTTCTTCCAATCACTGTACCCGGATTAAGTACACTGTTACAACCTATTTCTGCATAGTCACCTAAAAATGCTCCTACCTTCTTAAGCCCTGTTTCCATACTTTCATTTTCAGACTTAATTACCACCTTAGTTTTATCCGACTTTACATTGCTTGTAATAGAGCCTGCCCCCATATGTGAATGATATCCAAGAATGGAATCTCCCACATAGTTATAATGCGGAACCTGTACATTATCAAAAATAATCACATTCTTAAGCTCTACGGAATTACCTACCACACAATCATTTCCGACTAAAGCGCTTCCCCTTATAAAGGCACAATGCCTTACTTCTGTATTTTCACCTATAATACAAGGTGCTCCCAAAAACGCAGTAGGAGCCACTTTGGCAGACTTCGCCACCCAGACATTCTCCCCTCTTTTTTCATAAACCGAGCTGTCAAGACTCTCACCTAAACTGATTATCAACTCGCTTATTCCTTGAAGTGCTTCAAAGGGATAAGTAAATTTACTTAAATAATCAACCGCAATAGTTTTGGTAGGGTCGAAAAGTTCCGTAATTTTAATACTTTCCATTTTTACTCCTTTATATTGACAAATTTAATTCTGACTTAATACTTTTTTTACTACATATGTAGAATATTTTGTTTTTATTTGCTGTGTTTTTTAACCGTTTCCAGCCTGCTTCCAAGCTCCCTGCTAAGGTCTTTATGTCTTATATTTTCTATATACTTCCTTACATAGGTATTGAGTGTTTCTTCGTATTTGGCAGTAGTTATCTCTCCTGCTTCAACTCCCGAAAGTCCTTTTTCCCAGCTTGCTGTCATCTCCGGGTTAAGCATGGCAGGAATAGCCATATCCGCAACCTCATATACCATTTCTCCGAACATCATAGGAGTAAGTATCTGCGTTTTCTTATTCAGGGCAAGGTAGCCTATTTTTACCAATTTCTCTATAATTCCCGCCCTTGTTGCAGATGTACCTATACCGGCTCCTTTTATGGTAGCACGCAGTTCCTCATCCTCTATCAACTGACCTGCATTTTCCATGGCAAGAATCATTGAACCTGAGGTATAGCGCTTAGGCGGAGTTGTCTTGCCTTCCTTGGTTTCAAGTTTATTAACCAAAAGAGAACTCCCCTTTGTAAGCGAAGAAAGCAGGTTTAACAAGGCTTCATTGTCGGAAACTTCATCTTCGCTATCCTCTTTATCCGAAGTTTCTTCCTTTTTTTCTTTTTCCTTAGAGGGCAAACCCGAAACCTCCAAATAACCTTTTTCCTTAAGTACCTTTACATAAGAATAAAACTCCTCTGTGAAATCGCCTTCCTTATGCTTAATTCCCGTCACAAGACTTACCTTATCATAGACAGCAGGTGGATAGAAAATGGCTAAAAATCTTCTGACTATTACATCATAGATTTTTTTATTCAAATCACTTTGCCCCGCAAGTGCATTTACATTGCCTGTCGGAATAATAGCATAGTGGTCGGTTACCTTTTTATCATCCACATACTGTGTCTTTTCAAGGCCTTTATAAAGCCCTTCATCCCTGATTTTAAGCACAAATTCACTTACGGGTTTATAAGCATAAAGACCGCTTAAGTTCTTAGTTATCTCCCCTGCCACAGCCTTGGTTATAACTCTGGCATCTGTTCTCGGATAAGTGGTAAGCTTACTTTCATACAGCCCCTGAACCGCTTTCAGGGTATCTTCGGGGCTTATATGGAAACGCTTGGTGCACTCCGCCTGAAGTTCAGCCAGGTTAAATAACAGAGGCGCTTTTTTCTTTTCACTGGTCTTATCCTTTTTAAGGACTACAGCGGTAGAAATATCCAGTTCACTAATCAGCTTTTCGGCATCTTCTTTTTTCTTAAATCCTTTTTCATTGTAAAGCAAAGGACTTTCAAAATATTTACTCGTCTTACCTGACTTCCATTCTCCTAAAAAGCTTGCTCCTTCTGCTCCAAAATTTCCTGATATTTTATAGAAATTTGTCTGAACGAAGTTTCTTATTTCCCTTTCTCTTCTTACTACCATTCCAAGCACGCAGGTCATAACCCTGCCTATGGCTATAGCGGAATATTTTTTAGTACCTGCCTTATTGTTTAACAAACCACCATACTTTACAGACAGGGCTCTGGAAAAATTAATTCCCATAGCATAATCCTCTATTCCGCGCATTATCCCTGCACCTGCCAGATTATCATAGGCTGAAATGGGCTTAGCTTCACGCATACCGCGTTTTATTTCATCTTCGGTAAAAGAGTCAATCCAGACTCTTCTTTCCTCAATTCCTGTTCTTACCCCACCAAAATTCCTGATAAGCCTTATTATAACCTCTCCTTCACGTCCGCTGTCGCCCGCGTAGAGGATGGTGTCCACTTCAGCAGAGTTCATCAGTCCGTGTACAATTTCATACTGTTCCTTAACACTTGGTATAACCGCATACTTATAGGTCTGTGGGAGAAACGGCAAGTCCTCCATCCGCCACTTTTTGTATTTTTCATCATACTTTTCGGGATAACTCATCTCTATCAAATGTCCCACACACCAGGTAATTATGTAGTCATTATTATTATAAGCTCCCTGTCCCCGCTTTGGCACTCCGAGTATGTCTGCATACTCTCTTGCCACTGACGGCTTCTCAGTTATAATCAACGTTTTTCCCATTATATTATATCCATTAACTCCCTTACATTGCTCACCGGCAACACCTTAAAAGGTAAATCCTTAGTATAATTTACCTTTGGTATGATAATAAGATTTTCTCCAAACTTGGCTATTTCTTCAAGTCTCAGCCTCGCAAGATTTACTCCTCTCACCTCACCGGTAAGTCCGACTTCACCAAAGGCTATAATCTTACCCTTGCTCTCCCTGTTCCTGTAGCTTGATATAAGAGCCGCTACTATAGCAAGGTCGAGAGCAGGCTCATTTATCTTAAGTCCACCGGCTACATTTACATAGGCATCACAGTTACCAAGATTCAGCCCCAGTCTTTTCTCAAGAACTGCTATTAAGATGTTCACCCTGTTATAATCAGCTCCTGCTGTAGTTCGCTTTGGAAAGTTAAAATTTGTCTGACAAACCAAAGCCTGAACTTCAACCAATATAGGCCTGCTGCCCTCCATAGTACAGGCAACTACTGAGCCGGGTGCATTCTCAGGCATCCCCTTAAGCATATATTCAGAAGGATTGGCTACTTCTCTGAGTCCGGTCTGTCCCATATCAAAGACGCCGACTTCATTGGTAGAGCCGAAACGATTTTTTGCTGCACGAAGTATCCTGTAGGAAGCCACATCTTCTCCTTCAAAATAAAGTACAGTATCCACCATATGCTCAAGAGTTCTTGGACCTGCTACAGTTCCCTCTTTGGTAACGTGACCTACAATGAAGATAGACACTCCAAGTCCTTTGGATATGCGGAGCAGGGTAGAGGTCACTTCCCTTACCTGTGATATACTTCCTGCCGCCGAATCAGCCTTGGAAGAATACATAGTCTGAATGGAATCGACTATTACCACCTCCGGCTTCTCCGACTCTATAGCTGCTTCAATCTTTTCTATATCCGTCTCACAAAAAAGGAGCATATCCGAAAATTTACCTCCAAGTCGTTCGCTTCTAAGGGCTATCTGCCTTTCAGATTCTTCTCCCGACACATAAAGTACGGAAATATTTTTATCAGCCAGCTTTGCGCACATCTGCAAAAGCAGGGTGGATTTTCCTATACCCGGATCACCGCCCACAAGAACAAGCGAGCCTTTTACAATTCCACCCCCCAATACTCTGTCAAGTTCCGAGATACCTGTGGTTACTCTCTCATCAGTTTCAAGTGATACATCCTTTATTTTAATCGGCAAAGAGGCAGCCACGCCTTGTTTCAGGCTGCTGCCTCCTTTCTTTACTGCCGGAGCTTCACAAAAAGCATTCCAAGCCTTACAAGCAGGGCATTGACCGAGCCATTTAGCCGACTCATAGCCACATTTCCCACAAAAAAATACTGATTTACTCTTTGCCATTACGCCTCTTTTACTACTACACGGGTTTCTCTGTCTTCTTTTGTTTCTACACTTATAGTAAGCTTTCCGCCAAGGTTTGTTTTCATCTTGCCTGCACTTACTCCGTCAACTTCTATTTCGTATTCTTTTTCTTCACCAAGTTCAAGGGTAATCTGCGCATCCGACTCTCCCTCAACGCTAAAACTCACTCCGTTTTCACTGCGCTTATAGTTAAAAACAGCAGTTCCCGGTACTGATTCATAGGCGAAAAGTCCGTTTCTCTCAAGCTTTGTGATTTCCTTAAAAGTTTTTATTTTATACACATCTCCCTCAAAGGAAAATCCTTCAAGCTTAGCCTTCCCCTCAAGCTTATAATTTCCAAAGTCAATTCCTTCTTCTGATTTACGGATTAATTCTTCTACGATTGCCATTTTAATCTCCTTTTATATGTATTTGTTTCAATTTTTATCAAGATGATGTAGTTATCAAAAGATAATAAATTCTTTTGCAGGCAAATCTCAATGAAATTTTTATACTTTTGACACTTGTATCTTAAGATAATTTTACATCAATTTTGCCATCTTTACAACCGATTTTAATTTCATTTCCTTCTTTAATATGTCCTAAGAGCACTTCTGTCGCAAGTAAATCCTCTACCTCGGTCTTTATTTTTCTTGCCAATGGTCTTGCACCGTAATTCGCCTCTTTATCAATATTTGCAAGATGCTTAACTGCCGTCTCCGTAAACTTAAGTTTAAGCCCCATCTGTTCCTTTGCCCTTGTAGCAAGCCCCTTAAGCATAATCTTAACTATTTTCTTAAGCTCATTTTCTGAAAGTGTGTGGAATACTATGGTTTCATCTATTCTGTTTAAGAACTCCGGCTTGAAGATTCTTTTAACTTCTTCCATCACCCCATCTTTCATAAGTTTATAATCGGCCTCTTTATTCTCTTCCGCCTTAAAACCAAGCTTCTTAGGTGTGATTATTCTCTGAGCCCCGGCATTTGATGTCATAATGATGATGGTATTCTTAAAGCTTACCATTCTTCCCTGAGAATCTGTTATTCTACCATCGTCTAACACCTGTAAAAGTATATTGAATACATCCGGATGTGCCTTTTCTATCTCATCAAAAAGGATGACAGAATAAGGGTTCTGCCTTACCTTTTCTGAAAGCTGTCCGCCCTCTTCATGTCCGACATAGCCCGGAGGTGAACCTATCATCTTAGAGACACTGTGCTTCTCCATGTATTCCGACATATCCACCCTTATCATAGAGTTTTCACTGCCAAACATAGCCTCTGCAAGTGCTTTACTAAGCTCTGTTTTTCCTACACCTGTAGGCCCCAGGAAAAGGAAGGAACCTATCGGTCTGTCTGCCACATTAAAGCCAACCCTGCCGCGCCTAATAGCTTTTGAAACTGCTACTACAGCCTCATCCTGACCAATCACACGTTCATGAAGAACGGCTTCAAGCTTGATAAGCCTGTCTGTTTCAGCCTGCTTAAGTTTATTTACAGGAATTTTGGTCCAATCTGCAACCACTCCCGCTATTTCATCATAGTCTACAACCAGAACTTTCTGCTGTTTTTTCTGTTCTTCCGATAATCTAAGCTCACTAAGCTTCTGTCTGAGCTTATTCTGCTCTTTCTTTAGATTGCTTGCTTTATCATAGGCTTCATTCTTTATAGCGTTTTCTTTTTCTGTCTCAAGCTCTGAAATTCTCTTCTCCAATTCCGCGCTTTGAGGCTTTGAATCAAATACCATAAGCCTTGCCTTGGAAGCCGCCTCATCCATAAGATCCACCGCCTTATCCGGCAGGTATCTGTCATTTATATATCTTGCAGAAAGCTTGACCGCAGCCTCTAAAGCCTCATCGGTAATTCTTACCTTGTGATGATCCTCATATTTTTCACGAAGTCCTTTTAAGATAAGAACAGACTCCTCTTCCGAAGGCTCCTCTATTACCACCGGTTGGAATCTCCTCTCAAGAGCGGCATCCTTTTCTATACGTTTTCTGTATTCTTCCCTTGTTGTGGCACCTATAACCTGAAGCTCTCCTCTAGCAAGGGACGGCTTTAATATATTGGATGCATCTAACGAACCTTCTGCTCCGCCTGCACCGATTATAGTATGCATTTCATCAATGAAAAGCAGTACATTCCCGCTTTTTATTACTTCATCAACAACTCTTTTTATTCTTTCTTCAAATTCACCTCTGTATTTAGAGCCTGCAACCATACCGGACATATCAAGGGTTACTACACGCTTACCTCTTATTACATCAGGCACTCTTTCTTCTACTATTCTCTGTGCAAGACCCTCAGCTATAGCTGTCTTTCCGACTCCCGGCTCACCTATGATGCAAGGATTATTTTTTGTCCTCCTGCTAAGAATCTGAATTACTCTCTGTATCTCAGCCTCTCTTCCTATAACAGGATCAAGTTTTCCTTCTCTTGCATACTCCGTAAGATTTCTTGAGTACTGGTCAAGGGTAGGAGTTTTGGATTTATTGTTATTTCCTGAATTTCTAAAGTTGGCATAATCATTTCTTGCTTGAGATATGTCAAGTCCGAGAGCCGTAAGTATGTCTATGTATACCTTCTGCAAGTTCACTCCTATGGTATTTAGAAGCTTGACAGCAATACTGTCTCCCTCCTTTAGCATAGCTATAAGAATATGCTCTGTACCAATCTTTCCTGAATTCAGTCTGTAAGCTTCTGTCGCAGCTAAAGAGATAATTCTCTTTGCTCTCGGAGTCATGGCTTCTGTAGAACCTACTGCTACATTGCCCGGAGTAAGCAGCTTATTGACAAGTTCCATAAATCTGTCATAAGAAACTCCGTTTTCCTCCAATACCCTCTTTGCAACTCCGTCCACCGACAAAAGCCCTATTAAAAGATGCTCCGATCCCACATAATTTTGTGACAGGGATATTGCCGCAGAGTTAGCCGCTTCTATTGCGCTTACTGCATTATCTGTAAATTTATCCTGCATTTTACCTCCATGAGGCATTAGTCCTCATCTTCATCATTTCTGTTATTCTTTGTATAAAGTACTATTCCTAAAACAAGCATAATACCTAAAACAATTACAGCGCCTATTATAACATATAAGACTGTCTGTTTACTATCCTTTATATTATTTTCTGTCTGAGATTCTTCTTTAGGAGGATCGGGCACATACTCCGGTATCTCCGATACAGCAGATTCACCGGCTGTTTTAGATGAAATCTCATCTCCTTCTTTCACACTTGCTCCTGTCACTCCATTATTCTCTTTTTCTGACATAGCCGCTTTAATAATTGTTATTGTATAGGTTGTTGTACTTCCATCCTCTGCCGTAACTATAATACTTCTTTTATTCTCTCCCTCTTGTAGCTTATCTCCATCACTAGAGCGATAACTATAGCTCGAATTCCCATCAGACGGTTCTATTCCTATGGTAATATTTTCTACATCAGAACCTACATTTACCGTATAATCAAGTATACTTTTTGAAAATGACGGAACAAGCTTTCCTCCTGCTATTTTGATATTTGCAAGCGAACTGTCTGATGAAGCATCTCTCTTGCTTTTTATACGCATTTCCAAATCTCTTGATGCTACTGACATTTCATTATCTGTATCTACCGCATATAAATGTACTTCATCTGAAAAATTCATTGTAAAGCTTCCTACTTTCCGTGCCAAAAACTTCATTTTATATTTAAGTTTTCCCTCCAAGTCCTCAAAGTTCTTTATATTCACCCTCAAAAGCCCCTTCCCTCCTGCTATACCATCATCCGCAGAGAGAAATTCAGCCATATCCGCATCGTAGGAAATATAAGTTTCTATACCGCTCAGAGTTTCTTCTGAATCTACTTCCATTGTCACATCAAATTTATCACCGACAATTACAGCTCCGTCACTTTTAAGCTCAACATTGGCGCTTGAAGCAAAAGTCTTTTCTCCGTTCAGAAAAAATACAGATACAAAAATTAATATCCACAATATATTTTTTCTCATATCCTCATCCCTCCTTTGCCACAAGAATTTTGTACACCCTTACAGTCCCATCTTCTGCAGTTACTTCTATATTGACTTCATTAACTGCATTCGGAGCAAGTCTGACCTGCCCCAGTCCCTTTACCGTTGCCCTTCTGTTGGCTGTTTTTCCCGTAAATTCTATAACATCCACATCTTTCCCTACTACTATACTGTAACCCTCGGTAGTATCAGGTCTGAAATTTGGTGTTATGGAATAACCTGTAGCCTGTAAACTTGTCAGCCAGTTATTTGGACTTGGTATATCAACCGGTCTTTCGCTTATCTCAGCAGGCATATTTATAAATACAGGAATTGAAAATACCAAAGGCTCATCTTTTAGCTCTGCATAAGCCTTCTTTGTAAGCAGAGACTCGGAACTCGGTGAAAATATGGCTGACATGTATTGATGAGAAAATGTATTTTTCTCTGTAAAATTAAATTTCTCCAAATAAGGAGTATTTTGTCCCCTCATAATGTAATTATGACCTATATAAGCAGCCCCCCCAAGTATTGCATTGTACCTGTTGCTCCAGGGAATTTTGATAAAATCATTAAAACTCTTATTCCCTATTATTGCCTTAGATGAGCTGCCATTTGCAGCAAATTTTAGTCCGCTTGCAACAGCTCCTCCGGGAGCGGTATTATTATAGGCCCCTATATTGTAAAAATTATAATATCCCTCATATCCCGGTACTGTACCGGTTACACTTGTTGAAAATCTTCCTGCACCTGCAACCTCCTGCTTCACCCTGCTCGCAAGATGATAAGGGCTAACACCGGAATATACTCCTGCAAGCAAAAAAGTTTCTGCATAACTTAAGCTTTTTGTTGTTCCGTCACCTGATATATAATCAAAAACCGTATCCTTCATAGGCGGTCCCGAAAGTATGGCTGATATACCTTTCTCAGTATGGTGTTCGGGCTTATACGTAAGCAATTCAAACTGATATATATAGTCCTCATTTAAGAAGTTTCTCGGATCCATATAATACCTTACAGCCTTGTTTGAAGCTGTAACCCAGGTACTGCCGTCATAGGCTATGAAGGCATCATTTGCCCAGTCATAAGCCTTATCCTCCATTGACTTCCATGCATAATTGCTTGAATTCTGTAAAAGATTAAGTCCAACCACGCTTTCTCCGGCTACCGCATATTCCCAGTCAAGTCCCAAATGTTTTGCTTCAAAATGCCAATAAGGATGAGCTTTATGAAGTTCTCTTAAAAACGGCTTATAATCCTCAGGGAAACCCTGAGCAGTTAATGACTTCTCAAACTGCTTCTCGCTTAGTTTCTTTTTATTACTAGAGCCTGTAGAATCATCTACAGGCTCTCCGCTTAGTTTAATAAATTTTTCCGGTATAAATCCGGCTCCGATTACTTGTTTGCCGGTACTGTCATTTACTATGTAAGTAATCAAATACCATTTTTCATTTCCGACTGTGTACTGCTTTCTGGCTATTACTTCCTGGTTCATGTTAAGTTTATAAGAAATTCCGGTTTCGCTTTCCTTTAAGATGTCTGCCTTATAGTCTGCCTCATTGTAAAGTTCAACCTTATCCGAAGTTATATACGCCCTTTGTGGGGCAAACTGACCACTGTTATTTGTTCCTCCCTGATCATTTCCGTTACCGCCTTCTCCGCCATCCGTATCATCGGTGTTATCATCCGAATTATCTGTATCATCTGAATTATCTCCGTCTGACGTATCCTTGGCAACACCCACGAATTTTACCTGATTTGCTACAAGGTATCCGGTTACGGTCTTTCCGTTCAAAGAGAAGCTTACCTTATAATATTTTACATCACTTAAGGTAATTTCATAAAATGCACTTACTATGGTACCTTTTTTAAGTACAACCTTCCTGCCTTTACTGTCCTTAAGCTCATTTCCTTTTGATGTAGCCTTTGACTTTATAACAGCGCCCTTATTGGCTATAACCTTTGCATAGGCCGGAGTCTGTTTATTGACGGAAAGCTTGACAAAACTGCTGAGCACATAACCTTTAACAGTCTTTCCGTTAATCTTGGTATTTATTTTATACCATCTTATCTTCTTAGCGTCATTTTTCTCACCGGTTACATTGAGTATCTGACCGTTTGGCAGAACCACACCTGCATTATCAAGCTTATACTGAGGCTTATCCGTGCCTGCACCTGTTCTGACCCTGAGTCCTTTAGTCTTTACCTCACCCTTATACGTATAACTTGAGGTTTCTTTTATCTTAGTTACCGAACCGGTATTATCTCCGGTATCCTTTGCATTTCCGGCTTTTCCTATCTTTCCGGTCTTTCCCGCCTTTCCTTTATTTTCGGCATTTCCGGAATTTACAGTTTTATTTTCAAGTTTTACAAAATCACTTCTTACAAAGCCTGTTACATTTTTCCCACTGAAATTAAAACTTATCTTATACCATGTTACACCATCTTTATCTTTCTTCTCGCCTTTAACATCGGCCTTCCCGTCTAAAAGAAGATAAACATTTACACCATCAGAAGTAAGCTGTGCAAATTCAGTTCCCGCATCAGTTCTTACCTTAAGTTTATCAACAGTACATACTGCAACCTTCTTTGTGGCAGCATACACAGTTGTTATGTTACCTAAACCTGTAGCAATATATGGTGCACTACTGCAAAAAGCACCTATTACAAATACCGACAATATACCTTTAACTAAACTTTTTTTAAACATAAGCTCTCCAATATCTATGTAATTTATTAACATCATTCTTTATACAGACTACTCTACAAAGGTGGCAAAAAAAAGTCAAGATGTTTACAAAATTTTCACATAGTTTAAAAATATTATAAGCACATAACCAAATTCATTATGTGCTTATACTTTCTACGTACTATTCAGTTTAAGAAGCCTTCTTTCTTAAGCACCGGTCTTAATGCAATATAGAGAATAGTTGCAAATATCACCGAAGCCACTGCATTTACCGAAGTAGTAAGTGCTGCAATCTTTGCAAAGGCTGCGGATATTTCCTGAGGTATACCAAGAACATATTGTTTATAGAGATAGCCCACCAGAGGATCTGCAACAATATTGAAAGCAAGACCACAGGCTGCAGATAAAACCGTTGCCATTAAAAGCTTTTTCTTTTCGGTAATCTCATTTATCTTAAATACAGCATGTGCCATAAATCCTACAATAAGACCTATTAGAAGCTTTAAGATAAATGTCTTGGGTGCGCTTGTGGCATAGCCGCTGGTTAAGTCCGCTATTGTAAGACCTACCGCTCCTGCTGCTCCGCCCATAGCTCCTCCGATAAATAAAGCTCCGAGGGCTACAAAGGTATTGCCCAGGTGAAATGCCGTTTTCTCAGTTCCTACCGGTATATCAAATCTGAACACCTGAAAGCCTATATAAGATAAGGCTGCAAACAAAGCTGCCAGCGCAAGCTTTTTTACATTCTCACCGGAAACTCCGGTTCTTACCAACTCTTTTTCCGTTTTACTCATACCAAAACTCCTTTCATACCTCATAGTATTTTAACTCTTCAGTAATTATATAATAAAGGTTTTTTGGCATGTTATAAATATCCAGTTTTTAACTTTTTTATGGTGCCAATTATAGATTTTTTTCGTATAGTTCCAAAACCTTCTCCCTGCAATGTTCCAGAAGCTTTGTTCTTGCTTCTTTTGAAAGCTCTTGTATGTAGATAGGTTCACCGTACTCGATAGTCATTTCGGCAGGTTTTATCCAAGGCAGATGGTCTTCAAATACCTTATTTGCATTTGTAATTGCAACCGGTACTATAGGGCAGCCTGCCTTTTCCGCCATCTTAAGGCTTCCCGGCTTAAACTCCAACAGTCCGTCTCCGCTATATCTGGTACCTTCCGGAGAAATAAACATAGATGTTCCGTTTTTTATATTTTCAATACCTTTAAGTATGGCTTTAATACCCTCGCGAGGATTCTCCCTATCTAAAAATACACATCTGATCAGCCTCATCCACAGCCTAAGTCCCGGAACCTTTGCAATTTCCTTTTTAGAAACAAAACCTGAAAGTACGGGTACTGTATAAAAAGCTAATATTACATCAAAAAATCCTCTATGATTAATTATAAAAAGTACAGACCTGTCCTTGGGAACCCGTTCAACTCCTATGACCTTTTTTTTGATTCCTGACAAAAACAATACTTTACCGAACGCAAGTTTCACTATCCGCTGGCTTATTCTATGCTGTAATCCCGAATTAAATTTACCTGTCAACCAAAGCAGGGGTAAAGCTATTATACTAAAAATTCCAAATATAGTTAAATATAAACCTACTAATATAATTCTCATCCTGTCTCCTATTATAGCGCTGTAGCATGCTTATTCACCTGAAGAGCATTATTATAATCATCAAGTAATTTTTTCTTTACATCCCAAAGACTCTGTGTCAGGTCAACGTGAACCTCGTGTGGATTCACAAGTCTTCTGGATTCATCCCAAAGAGTATCCATTTCTTTTTTACAATACTCTCTTATTTCCATCACGCTTGGAGAAGCATATACACACTGTCCTTTAATAAATACAGGTACAAGGAGTTCCCTTACCTTAAATTCACCCGGAATTAAAAGAGTCTTTTTCCATGTTTCTATAGGATCAAACATCATATATTCTTCATTCTCAGTTATTTTTTCATCTGCAAATGCAATGAGATCTCCCTTAATCTTTCCTTCCATATCATAAATTCTGAATATGGTTTTATTTCCCGGATTGGTTATCTTCCAAGTATTTTCGGAAAGTTTAATCTTAGGCTCAAAAACTCCGTCTTCATTCTGTATAGCCGCAAGCTTGTAGACTCCTCCAAAAGCAGGACAATCTGCACTTGTAATAAGTTTGGTTCCGACTCCCCATGAATCAATTCTGGCATTTTGTAATTTAAGTGAAGATATTAAATTTTCATCCAAATCAGAAGATGCTACTATACTGGCATCATTAAAGCCTGCCGCATCGAGCATTTTCCTTGCCTTTTTTGACAGATAGGCAAGGTCACCGCTGTCAATTCTTATTCCGTATCTGCCAAGTTTTATACCTGCTTCTCTCATTTCATTAAACACCTTAATCGCATTAGGAACTCCCGAACGAAGGGTATCATAGGTGTCAACCAGAAGAATGGCATTTTCAGGATAAAGATTTGCATATTCCTTAAAAGCCGTATATTCATCATGGAAACTCATTATCCAACTATGTGCATGGGTTCCGAGTGCAGGTACTCCAAACTTCTTTGCACAGATTACATTACTTGTACCTGCACAACCGCCTATCACAGCCGCCCTCGCGCCGAGAGTGCCCGCGTCGGGTCCCTGAGCACGCCTTAATCCAAACTCCATCACAAAGTCCCCCTGTGCAGCGTGACACACTCTGGAAGCCTTGGTAGCTATGAGGCTCTGATGATTAATCAGGTTAAGAATTACCGTCTCTACAAGCTGAGCCTGCATAATAGGGGCTACCACCTTGACAATAGGCTCCATAGGAAAGACCACTGTTCCTTCAGGTACCGCATATATATCTCCGGTAAAATGAAATCCGGAAAGATAATCCAAAAAATCCTCATCAAATATTTTAAGAGAACGAAGATATTCCACATCCTCATAATTAAAATTCAGGTTTTTGATTACCTCAATCACCTGCTCCAGTCCTGCCGCTATAGCAAATCCGTTGTCGGAAGGGTTATGGCGGTAGAACATATCAAAAACCACTACAGGATCCTTCTTATTTTTGAAATATCCCTGCATCATTGTAAGCTCATAAAAATCTGTGAGCAAAGTAAGATTTTCTAACATTTTTTCCTCTTTTCCTTAAACTTTTACTAACCCAATTATGAATTAATTTTTTTTGCAACATCTTCTTCTGTCTCAGGCATATCCTGAACCTTTTCTTCTGCCACTGTTTTATCTTCCTTATCCTTTTTCAGCATTTTTGAGAATTTCTCTGAAAGATCGGGAATCATATCTAATAGCCTGGTAATTGTATCCTGGTTTTTGATATTAACCAGTTTTACATTTCCGTTTTTTATAACCAGCACTGAACTTGGAGTGATTTTACCGGACATAGCTCCCACTCCGTTATCCTTCTTCTTGGACTCACTGGCAAAAGCACCGGCTCCGGCTCCGAAGGAGACATCAACAAGCGGAAGTATGGTAGTTCCATCTTCAAATTTTATTGCATCTCCGACCACAGTCTTACTGGTTATAAATCCATCCATTCCCTTAAATAAGGCAGTCATTGTTTCATCAAAATTATTAGCAGCCATACTTCCTCCCCTTAGCTATTTTCCATACTTTTCTTGCACCTATTGTAATTGTTCCGTAACTGCTTGACTTTTTTATTAAATAATACTTTCAGAGCTACTAAAAGTACTATAAACATGGTAATTCTTCCTGAAAAAGCAGCGTCTGTTTCAAACACTTCCTCATCCCATTCCGGCCATATTTCAAATTTTCTGCCATACAACGGATAAAGCAGACACAGATAGGATAAATACTGCCCCTCCGTATATACATCTCCTGTTCCGAATCTAAGCCATCCCTCTATATTTTTAGGAAAAACCATTTTTAGAAGTCTTTTCCCCTGTGTCAGCAGATAACCCGCTCCGCTAAGTGTACCATCAGCATTCAGAAACCGGATTATTGCATCTTTTTTTATGTTAAGTGATTTAAATCTGTCCTTAAATGCCTTCCATTTAGCTTTAATATTTTCTGCTATCTGTTTTATTTTTGAAATTATACTAAATTTCTTTTTTATTTTCTTTGTTTTCTTTACCTTCTTCTTTGCTGTCTTATTTTCATTTTTTTCTTTATTTTCATCAGGCAGTATTTTTTCTTCTGAAGCAGCTTCTTTATTAACTTCAGATTTTTTTTCTGATTTTACATCTTCACCAATATCCGATTCAGACTTTTTCTCCGGTATCACTTCATCCTTAATATCTGATTCAGATCTTTTCTCTGATACCATATCTTCCTTAATACCTGTTTCAGACTTTTCTTTGGATTCATACTCTGTTTTTACCTTAGAGTCTTTACTTATATTTTGTTTTTGGGGTTCATTTTTTATTTGCTCAGCTACAGCATTTTCTTTTTTGTCTTCTTCCTTTGTTTTCTCCTTAATTGGGGCTTCCTTTATGAACTTTGCCTTCTTTTTGTCAGGCTTTTTTTCGCTTGATGCCAGTGTATGAAATGCCAGCTTTAAGCCATAGGATAATTCATTGTCATATAAAACCCCGGCATATATAAGCTTAAATAAAAAACTGATTTCTCCCTGCAAACTTAATTTTTCGGCTATATATTTTACTCTGATTCTATAGACAAAGGGGACAAATAAAAATAATACTATTATTACAAGCAGAATTATCAGCAGAGCAAGTAAAATCAAGCCTATAATTTTAAGACCGGTCAGTATTACAGCTATAATTCCCAACTCCCTCACTCCTTCTGCTTCTCTTTTTTCATCCAAAGCTTTGCAACAAGCATAATCGCTTCTAACCTTGAGCCTGTAAGCCCTATCATTTTATAATGCCCTTTTCTGTACGGAAGTTTTCTAAGCTCATTCAGTGAAATTATTTCATATAAATTAGAGGGATTTTGCGGTTCAAATATTCCGAATGCACCAATAGGCGAAAACTTCCCCTTTTTAAGGGAAGAAATAACTTTTCCCCTTATCATATCAGACTTCATCAATCCTTCTGTTATGAGAGTTTCGCCTATTATTATCATTATATCACCATTTATTCACAAATAATTTCAGTTACTGCATGTATAGTTCCTACAAGTTCTTCCCTGCTGTTACAGGATGCAAGAGAAGATCTTATATAGTCCATAACTTCTGTACGATTCTCAAAGTAAACCGGTATACTTCCGATTACCTGAGCCATAATTCCGCGCCTTACACTTCTGTCCACTTCGTTAAAAATTCTGTCAAATTCACTCTTAAGTGTGTCCTTAAGCTTGTCTAAGTCTGCAGTTTCTGTAAGTCCTGTATCTTCAAGGTCATTTAAGTCAGCAAATAAACTACCCTGTTTTAAGATACTGCACTTATACAGGTCATCATATTTATCTTTATATCCATATTCGGAAGCTTCCTTAACAAATCTGCTCTGAACATCAAAAAGTGTACCTTCATAACTCATTAAATCTTCATAAACAGCTTCAAGCTTTCCTTCAAGTTTTGTAAAGATTTCGACCACCTTTGCCTCAAATTCCTCAAGGCTTCTATCCTCATTTGCAAAGCTCTCATTTGTAAAGGTTATCATTTCTGTTTCAAGCTCTGCATCTTCTTTATTAATACTGTCCCAATTAATCAGCACAGCATATAAGTCATTTACTACTTCCATAACCAAAATACCGTCATCAGTAAGTTCTGAACATCTGGCTATAGTAGAATTAAGTTTTACACTTTCAGTAAGAATCTGTTTCTTTGTAGCCTTATCAAATTCAAAATTCTTAAAATATTCAAATTCATCAGCCAGCTCAGGATATAATTTCTGCATATTATCTAAATCATAAATCATACCTGCCTGTCTTACCATGTAAGCAAAAGCCTTAAGAGCCTTCTTCTCAGCACCCGCATAGCGGTCTACCGAAGACTCAATTATATCAAAAAACTTACCCTTTGTATATCTGATCGGAAGCTCTGAAATTACTCTTTGAATTTTGGAGTTAATCAATATATTATCATCATCCTCAAAAATATATGCAAGAATTTTTCTGGATTCATCATCAGTATCAAATTCTTTACCGTCATATTCCTTGTTAGGAAGTTTCCTGGAAAGTACATAATTAAAGTTCTCAAATGCACTTAAGAAGGCTGTAGCTGCATCTACCCGGGCCTTTACTTCCTCTCTTATACTTTCAATTTCTTCTATGCTTTTTTTAGAAACATTTCCTTCTACAATAGTAGATTTAATAAGAGCGTTGATTTTATCTCCAAGCCCCGCAAAGCTTCTGTCTGTCTCTTTTTCCTTTGAATTTACAAAGTAATTTGCATAATTCATAGAAAGGTTCAATATAGCAGAACTTCCGTAAACCGCCGATAACTCCTCAGCAAAGGCAGAAAGGCTTCTTTCAAGATTTTTGCCCTTCTTAATATCTAACATAGCATTTGTTCTCTTACTCATTTTAATTTCCTCACTTAATATATTTAATTAATAGCAAACCCTTATATCCTCTTCGATACGGGTTTACCATACTTAAGACTTTGTTATATGCTGATGGGTGAATAAATGCTCGTTACAATATTCATAGTTTCCCTCACATTTTGAGCAAAATCTAAACTCAAGATTCGGATCATCAAGCTCTGTCCTGCCACAAATCGCACATTTATGCCTTGCAACACCTTTTTCGGTATTAAAGCCTTTTTCCGCTGTTTTTCTTCTCGCTTCAAACTTCATCCTGCGCATTTTATTATTAAATTTCTGCCTGTAATTTCTGGTTGAAAAGAAAAACCAAATAAAGTTAAGAAGGGCAACAATTATTGCTATCGCAAACATGAAATTACCTGCTGCCGCATTTTGCACTATCTGGAGCACTACAAATGCTCCGTAAAATATACCTAAGTACTTCATCTTTACAGGCAGTACAAACATAAGCAGTACCTGATAATCAGGATACATTGCACAGTAGGCTAACAGTAATGACTCATTTATGTAGTTTAATCCAAAATACATACCGGAACTTGCATCTCCGGTTACTGCATAGGTGATTACCGCAGCTATTATATTAAGTAAGATTCCCGAAATATAATACACATTAAATCTAAACGTGCCCCAGGCATATTCCAGATTTGTACCCAGTATCCAGTAAAAATAAAGAGTTATGCAGAAGAAAATTACCGAAGTTCCGCCTCTCATACTGCTTAAAGGCTCAAGAATAAAGGTAACAAGCCTCCATACTTCGCCCTGCATTACCTTCTCTATATTAAGAGAAAGGTATAAGTAATAAAATGTCGGTGCCACTACGGAAAGCAGTGCCCCTATAATATATATACCTATTATATACAGCATAAGATTCTTAACAGCGAATCTTCCAAGCTTCCTTTCCATCTTATCCAGAAAATTATTCATTCAATATTCTCCTAATCTATCATCCCTAAAACGGATGCACCCTACTATTATAATTTCTAACAAAACCCTTGTCAACAATGGTGGGATTTTATGATATAAAAATGTTCTACAAAAAGCACATTTTTGTAAAAATTTTATACTACCCTTTTTTTTTCGTTGTGGTATAATAGCGTGTATTCAAACTAATTGTGCCAAATACATTTTAATGGTATAAAGTGTCAAATTTGTGAAAATTTGTACCCCTATGTAAAAGCACCATTATTAGACAGGAGTATAATATATGTCAGAAACAAAGTACCGTTTAGGTATAGATATAGGCTCTACCACAGTTAAAGTTGCACTTATAGACAATGATTTGAAAGTTCTTTTTTCAGATTATCAGAGGCATTATGCCAACATACAGGAAACTCTTGCGAGCCTTCTCCACGATGCAATAAAGGTCTGTGGAAATGCAGAGGTCTACGCTATGATAACAGGCTCAGGCGGGCTTACTCTCTCCAAACATCTTGACATTCCTTTTGTGCAGGAAGTTATAGCAGTAGCCACCGCCCTTAAAACTTTTGCTCCTCAGACTGATGTTGCTATTGAGCTGGGTGGAGAAGATGCTAAAATCATTTACTTTACAGGCGGTATAGAACAGAGAATGAACGGAATCTGTGCCGGTGGTACAGGCTCCTTTATCGACCAGATGGCAAGTCTTTTAAAGACTGATGCTGCCGGTCTTAATGAGTATGCAAAAAGTTATCAGTCCATTTACCCTATAGCCGCCCGCTGCGGTGTATTTGCAAAATCCGATATACAGCCGCTTATAAATGACGGCGCTACAAAGCCTGACCTTGCAGCTTCTATCTTTCAGGCAGTTGTAAACCAGACTATAAGCGGTCTTGCCTGTGGTAAGCCAATCAGGGGAAATGTAGCCTTTCTTGGTGGCCCTCTGCACTTCCTTACTGAACTTCAGGCTGCTTTTGTAAGAACCCTTAAATTAGGCCCTGAAAATATAGTTGCCCCTGAGGGTTCACATCTTTTTGCAGCTATGGGCTCTGCAATGAGTTCTAAGTATGAGAAAGCTACAACTTTAGCTAATCTCCATAACACCCTTCATAATAAGGTAAGCATGGACTTTGAAGTAGCCAGACTTGAACGGCTTTTTAACAGCGAAGAAGATTATGAAGCATTTAAGGCTGAACATAAAAAGGCTGAGGTAAAAAAAGGAAATCTTGCAGATTACCATGGAAAATGCTTCTTAGGTATAGATGCAGGCTCTACAACTACAAAGGTAGCAGTTGTAGCAGAGGACGGAACCCTTTTGTACTCATTCTACAGCAGTAATAACGGAAGCCCTCTTAAGACTTCTATTAAGGCATTTAACGAAATACATGAGCTTATGCCTAAGGACTGTAAGATTGCAAGAAGCTGTTCTACAGGCTATGGTGAAGCTCTTCTTAAGGCTGCCTTCCTTTTGGATGAGGGTGAAGTTGAAACTGTGGCACATTATACCGCAGCTTCCTTCTTCAATCCTAAGGTAGACTGTATCCTTGACATAGGCGGCCAGGATATGAAATGTATCAAAATAAAAGACGGCACGGTTGACGGTATTCAGCTAAATGAAGCCTGTTCATCGGGCTGTGGCTCATTTATAGAAACCTTTGCTAAATCACTTAATTATGAGGTAGCAGACTTTGCAAAAGTTGCACTTTTGGCAGAAAACCCTATCGACCTCGGCTCACGCTGTACTGTATTTATGAACTCCAAGGTTAAGCAGGCTCAGAAAGAGGGTGCAAGTGTAGCAGATATTTCCTCAGGTCTTGCATATTCGGTTATTAAAAATGCCCTGCTTAAGGTTATTAAGCTTACCGATCCAAAAGACCTTGGCGAAAATATAGTGGTTCAGGGCGGAACCTTTTATAATGATGCAGTGCTTCGCAGTTTTGAAAAGGTGTCCGGCACAAAGGCTATAAGACCTGATATCGCAGGTATAATGGGCGCTTTCGGTGCTGCCCTTATAGCAAGAAAGCATTACAGAAAGGGTGACGAAACCACTACTCTTTCCTATGAGCAGATTAAAAACTTAAGCTATGAAACAAATATGGAAAGATGCCAGAAATGTAATAACCACTGTATGCTCACAGTAAATACATTTACAGGCGGAAGAAATTATATATCGGGTAACAGATGTGAAAGAGGACTTGGTCTTGAGAAGAACAAGGACAATATTCCTAACCTTTTTGAGTACAAGATGCAGAGAATCTTCGGTTACAAGTCTCTGACTGAAAAAGAAGCCCCTAGGGGAACCATAGGTATACCAAGAGTGCTTAATATGTATGAGAATTATCCTCTCTGGTTTACCTTCTTTACCAAGCTCGGATTCAGAGTTGTACTCTCTCCACGTTCAAGCAGAAGCATATACGAACTTGGAATAGAGTCAATACCTAGCGAGTCAGAATGTTATCCTGCCAAGATTGCACATGGTCATGTTATGTGGCTGCTTAAAAAGGGTGTTAAGCATATTTTCTACCCTTGTGTAATCTACGAGCGTAACGAAACACCTGACTCAAATAACCATTATAACTGCCCTATTGTAACCTCTTACGGTGAAAATATAAAAAATAATATGGAAGAACTTGCAGATCCTTCCATTACATTTGAAAATCCTTTCCTCTCACTTGAGTCCGAGAAAATACTTACCGACAGACTTGTGAAAATATTTGAAGGAAGAATTCCAAAGAGTGAGATAAAAGCCGCCGCTAAAGAGGCTTGGAATGAACTTCTCCAGTCCAAAAAGGATACAGAGGCAAAGGGAGAGGAAGTCATTGCTTACCTGAAAGAAACCGGCAAAAAGGGAATAGTTCTTGCGGGAAGACCATACCACGTAGATCCTGAGATTAATCACGGCATACCTGAACTCATCACTTCATTCGGAGTTGCTGTACTTACAGAAGATTCTATCTCCCACTTAGGTCAGGTAGAACGTCCTCTTGTGGTTATGGATCAGTGGATGTACCATTCAAGACTTTATAAGGCTGCCTGCTATGTAAAGACCAATCCTGCCCTTGATTTAATCCAGCTCAACTCATTTGGATGTGGTCTGGATGCGGTAACTACCGATCAGGTAAGTGACATCCTTGAAAGAGCCGGCAAGATTTATACCGTACTTAAGATAGATGAGGTAAATAACCTCGGTGCTGCAAGGATAAGAATCCGTTCATTACTTTCAGCAGTTAAAGACAGGGAAGCTAATCCACAGCAAAACTTTGATATTTCCTCAGCTACCGACAGGGCTGTATTTGAAAAGGAAATGAAGGATTATACCATCCTCTGTCCTCAGATGTCACCTATTCATTTTGAAATGCTTAAGACTGCCATTGAATGGGGCGGCTACCATATCGAACTGCTTGCTGATGAACATTCTGTAATAGATACAGGACTTAAATATGTAAACAATGATGCCTGCTACCCTTCACTTATAGTGGTAGGGCAGATTATGAGTGCGATTAAGTCAGGCAAATATGACGTAAACAAGCTGGCAGTCTTTATAAGCCAGACCGGCGGAGGCTGTCGTGCTTCCAACTATATAGGCTTTATCCGTAGAGCATTGAAAAAGGAAGGACTGGCTCATATACCTGTTATTTCACTTTCCGTACAGGGACTTGAGAAGAATCCGGGCTTTAGTGCCACTCCTCCTATATTGCTTCGCTGTTTACAGGCTCTGGTGTATGGTGATTTGTTTATGAGGGTACTGTATGCTACAAGACCTTATGAGCTTGTAAAAGGCTCTGCTGACGAGCTACACAGAAAATGGGAGAAAAAGTGTATAGAAAGTCTGAAAAGGGCTAATATGCTTACCTTTAATAAAAACTGTAAGCAAATAGTTGCTGATTTTGACAATCTGCCTCGTGTAGAAGGACTTACCAAAACCAAGGTAGGTATAGTGGGAGAAATCCTTGTTAAATTCCTGCCAAGTGCAAATAACGGAGTTGTAGAGTTGCTTGAAAATGAGGGAGCTGAAGCTGTTGTACCTGACCTTATAGACTTCCTTCTCTACAGTGCCTACAACACCAACTTTAAGGCTGAAACTCTCGGCAAGAGTAAGCGCAATGCCTTTATAAGCAACAGAGCCATCGACCTTATAGAGTTCTTTAGAAAGCCTGCCAGAAAGGCTCTAAGAAAAAGTAAACATTTTGTAGAACAAAGCTACATAACCGAGCTTGCAAAATTTGCCGAGCCTATAGTTTCTCTCGGCAATCAGACAGGCGAAGGCTGGTTCCTTACAGGCGAAATGATAGAGCTTATAAAATCCGGCGCAACCAATATTATCTGTACCCAGCCGTTTGGCTGTCTGCCTAACCATGTAGTCGGAAAGGGTGTAATCAAGCAACTAAGGCTTAATTATCCGGGTACCAATATAGTAGCCGTTGACTACGATCCTGGTGCAAGTGAGGTAAATCAGCTTAACAGAATTAAACTGATGCTTGCTACCGCAGAAAATGAGTTACTTAGGAGCTAAGACTATATATAAAGATAGTCCCATTAAAATGTGGGGCTATCTTTATGGGTTAAATTAGAAGTATCAATATATATATACCAAAAATTAGGAAAGAAATTTTTTTAAATATTCCATTGTATTTAGAACCCGGAATTTCTACAACACACCATTCTTTCATTTTGCAGCTTAGAAGGTATTCTTTAAGCTCTGTATTAAATTCAATATAAAGACAGAAAAACATATTAAAAACTAAAACACCGCAAATCCAGAGATATGTATTTACAGCTTCTACACTTTCTATAAAAAAATATCCCATCACACTTTTAAGCAATAAAAAAGCTATAATTTCACAGCCTATAACAAAACCTCTGTTAAATTTGCAACACAATCCTAGCGAATATTCAAGATAAATAGGCGCAAAAAAAATCAGAATTTCAATATACCTATGTTCGACAATAGTATGATCATAAAAGTTTGAAGGTATTTCTTTGTCATAAATTTTTGTTATAATAAATAGCAATCCTAAAAATGATAAAAAAAGTATGTTGTATATAACTACAGAAATTTTTAGTCTTCTGTTCATTTTAAACTCCGGTTATTAAACTGTACCATAAGCCTTTAGTTTATTCCATTAACCCAATAATATATAGTTTTAATTACAATAGCAAGCAAAAACAAGCGAACAATACCTATCCAATATTTTTTACAGGCCGCTTCATATCTATACCCTGTAAACATAGGCGAGAACCATTCGACATCTTCAAGAAGCAGAAGGTAATTTTTAAGTTCCTCACTTAATTCAATAAGTATATTTAAAAATGCCGCTACCGTCACAAGGACAAAAATAAAGCAATATGTAATCGGCAACTCTTTTGCTTCTAAGAAAAAATATCCTGCAAGCTTTATAAGTAAATAAAAAGTTATCAGATTGCATAGTATTACAATATACTTGTTAAGTTTAAGTGCAAAACCTAATATATATTCAATCACATAAACAATAATAAATACAATTACTCTATCAGTTCCTGAGTATGAAGCTAAATGCGATGGTGGTGGGAATTCATATTGATACACAAAAGCCATCACAAGCCAAATAGGCAGATAGATTAAGGTTGCTAAATTATATATAATTATAATATCATCTTCTCTTCTATACATTTATAATCTCCAATATATTGCCTGTTTATTATATTTATCTCATTATTGTCTTTTACAGAACATCAGAAAATAAACAAACTCAAGATTACACCTGACTTTCCGTAATCCTGAGTCTGTTATTTATTTTAGCCAAAAAGTAATTTATCAAGACGGTCTGCTTTTCATTTCTCTTCATTCTTGTTAGCTCAGCTATGTCCTCAGCCTTAAATCCTATGCTTTCCCAAGCCTTACCTGCAATTGTTGCCTCATTTAAAATCTCTGATATGTCCTTAGGGTTTATCCTTTCATCTGAGGCATAAATCGGGGTTATAAGATAACTAAAGCACAGTGTTACTGCTGTTACTACAGCACATATTTTCCTAATTTTCTTCATATCAATCCTCCTCGTAGAATATTATTTTCCACAAGCATAGCATTTATACGAAATTCTGTCAATAAACGCTATAATTTTAAGATTTTATCATTAAATATCGGTAAAATTGTAGTACTTATCTCATCCTTCTATTATTGTACCCTCATGTTATATATAATTTTATATACAAAACCTGATATTATAAAATTTATTTTATAGACTTTTAACATTTCCTTAAAATCTATAAGCATTAACTCACAAATACCTTAGCAGCACCCTGACTACGTAGTTAGAAAGAGGATAATCGAACAGCTAATGCTCACCTATCTCGCACCAATATAGCAACTGTTGACTACGCTCCTAGGGCTAATTATGAAGACAGGGCTGTCACACAAGGAAAAAGATATCAAAATATTGTGATTAGTTAAAAGTAGATTTATCATATTTTGTAGTGTTTTCCTTTAATGTGACAGTCCGTTCTTTTTTATTTTTAATGTAAATTTCCCCGCTAACTAACTAATTCACATAGGATATATTAATTTCCAATATTCTGAAATTTTGTCTATTTTGTATAGTAAACTCCTTGATTTTTGTACACTTTAACGTTGGCGAAAAGCGTAAAACATCTTATAATTATATTTGTAAATATGAGCTGCAATAATTATTATGTTTTATATGTTTCATATTATTCTATAAGTTTCTATCAAGGCATCTAATTCTCCCTGATTATTGTGGCTCATATCTATGTTAATTCTAAACTGAGTATATCTTTTCTCTACTTAGCAGGAATTTCTATATTTATCCCAAATTGTTCATAAAATATTACCAAGCCACAGAGCAAATTTTTATGACAGTATCCCTCAAATTATAACTATGTGACCTATGACAAGAATAAATTTGATTTATATTTTTCAAATTATCTGCTATAATACCGGTAAAGGCATTATAGCAAATCTCAAAAAGAAAGGACTACAATGCCAACCAAGAAAGAATTCGAAGAATATGCCAGAGGGCTGAATCCTATTGATGACTTAATGTTTAGCAAGATGGCAGAAAGTAAGGAGTTTTGTGAAGAAATACTCCGAGTCATATTAGAAGATGACAAACTCATAGTTACTGAAAATATACCTCAATGCAAGGTGGAAAATCTGCATGGACGTTCCATAATTATGGATGCAAAATGTGTAACCGGAGACGGAAGACATATCAACATTGAGGTACAGAAAGCGGATAACGATGACCATCTGAGAAGAGTCCGCTACAACGGCTCTGTCTTAACTACTAACATAACAGAAACAGGAACAAAGTTTGAGTTTGTGCCAGATGTCTGCGTAATATTTATATCTGCCTTTGATATGTTTAAGAGTGGACTACCACTCTACCATGTGAAAAAAGTTGTTATGGAAACAGGACAGATTGTCGAAGACGGACTTACTGAAATATATGCAAATGCATTAATTGACAACGGTTCTAAGTTTTCTAAACTGATGAAAGTGTTTACAGAAAATGATACCTATAATACAGATGATTTCCCTGTGACAAGTGAAATTAAAGCCAGATTTAAGTTTGATGAAGGAGGTGCTGTAAAAATGGATGAAACTTTACAGAGATGGAGGTACTCTGCTCTAAACAAATTATACATTGCCTTGTACATATAAAGTCAGATTGAATTCTTATTCAAAAAATTTATTTAATTTCCTCTTGCCAATCTCACTTTATTATTCTATCTTAAGCAAGAGGTGATTACTATTATAACTTATGACAAGCTATGGGAAACTATGAAATCAAAAGGTTTTTCACAGTACAGACTTATCACTTATTATGGTTTAAGCCACTCTCAGCTTCATAGATTGAAAATGAATGAGTCTGTTACTACTGCAACCTTAGGCAGACTTTGTCAGATTCTTGATTGCCGAATCGAAGACATTGTTTCCTATATTCCTAACCGAAGATAGTCAGTAACCAAAATAACTGTCACAGCCGGTAAAATATAACAGAATGTAATCTCAAGTTAATCAGGATTATGTATTCACCTGTTAATTATTCCGACTGTGGCAGTTATAATTTTCACTGTTATTTTTTATAACAGTTAGATTGCATAATTTAGGATAATTAATGATGGAAGAGTCTCATTCCTGTAAAACTGAGTACCATACCATATTTATTACATACTTCTATTACATTATCATCTCTTATAGAACCTCCCGGCTCAGCTATGTACTTTACTCCACTTTTGTAGGCTCTTTCAATATTATCTCCAAATGGGAAGAAGGCATCGGAAGCAAGTGCTACATTTTCATTTTTCTTAAGCCATTCCTTCTTTTCCTCTCTTGTAAATACAGGAGGTTTAACTTCAAAAAACTTCTCCCATACACCGTCTTGAAGCAGGTCTTCACTTTCATCACCAACATAGAGGTCTATTGCATTGTCTCTGTCTGCCCTTCCTAAATTTTCAAGGAATTTGAGATTTAGTGTCTGTGGAGCCTGCCTCAGCCACCATACATCAGCCTTGCTTCCCGCAAGTCTGGTACAATGAATACGGCTCTGCTGCCCTGCTCCTATACCGATAGCCTGCCCGTCTTTTGCATAGCAGACCGAGTTTGACTGGGTATATTTAAGTGTAATCATAGCAACAATAAGGTCATTAAGTGCTTCCTTAGGAAGATTCTTATTTTCACTGACTATATTCTTAAAAAGTTCCTCATCTATCTTAAATTCATTTCTGCCCTGCTCAAAGGTAATACCAAAAACCTGCTTTTTCTCGATAGGCTCAGGTTTATAATTTTCATCTATCTGAATAATATTATAATTACCTTTTTTCTTTTCCTTAAGTATTTCAAGGGCTTCATCAGTATAGCCCGGCGCTATGATACCGTCTGAAACTTCCTTTTTTATTATCATAGCCGTATCTAAGTCACACACATCTGAAAGTGCTATAAAGTCACCAAAGGAGGACATCCTGTCCGCTCCCCTTGCTCTTGCATAAGCACAGGCTAAGAGACTCATTTCTCCCCTGTCTTCTACTCTGTAAACTTTCTTTAACTCCTCTGTAAGCGGTTTACCTATAGCAGCTCCTGCAGGAGATACATGCTTAAAGCTGGTTGCAGCAGGAAGTCCTGTAGCCTTTTTAAGTTCCATAACAAGCTGGATACCGTTGAAGGCATCTAAAAAATTAATGTATCCCGGTTTGCCGCATAGTACCTTTACAGGTAACTCAGCTCCATTTTCCATAAATATCCTGCTTGGTTTCTGATTTGGATTACAGCCATATTTAAGTTCCATTTCATTCATTTTAACTCTCTCCCTTAGGCTATTACTTATTTTTATTTACAATCCTAGTTTCATATTTTCCTGTCTTTATATCAATAAATCTTGTGAATAATGACACCTTATTGGCTTCGTTAAGGCTGTTCCAGATATTTTCAGTAAATTCATCTATATTGCCTGAAAGTTCTACTCTCACAGGCTCACCCTCAAAGCTTGGAAGCGGCTCAATATCTTCCTTATAAGTATGGATGAATCTGCCTTCACCGGCAGGTATATTGTCATAATCATAAAAATATCTGTTACAGCAATCAGGATTACCTGCATTACTTTTAAGTATGCTCATTCTAAAATGAAGTTTTTCTTTTTCAATATCCACTATAGCTGAGATTCTAGGAGTATAATTAGGTGCATCAGGTTCAAATTCTCTGCTCATAAGAGCTTTATTAAAGCATTTTCCGGTAGTTATAAAATCATAGACGGTATCAGTCTGGTCACCGTTTGTAATTATGGTTTTATTTCCTATTACCTTAACAGGCGAATAGATAATAAGGCTTGGGTCTGAAAGCTTAGTTTCATCAAAAGCTTCCGTTCTTATACCTTCGCCATCACCTACAAAGATTCTGTTTCTGCTGTTTTCACTTCTTCCCATAATAAAATAGGCTGTCACAGCATAATGCCCGTCTTTACTCTTACCCACAACTATTCCCCTGCCGGGATAAGTTTTAGCCGCCAATACTTCACCGATTGAAATCATAATACCCTCCTGAAATTTCACTCCAAACACTTTTAGTTTTTTATATTTCAAAATTATAATAAGTTCTACTTAAGAATAGCATAGTTTTTATTAGTTTTCAATATGAATTGTTCTTTATATTTTCTTATGGGTTTTATTCCACTTTATTTTGTATTATAATTATACAGTCATGAAAAAGCATATATGAATGGAGAATTTTATGGAAAATAACAGGCAAAAAATAAATTTCACAAAAATGCATGGCTGTAAAAATGACTATCTTTACATAGACTGTACTAAAAATGAATTGTATAACCCGACGGAAGTATCCGTTAAACTGTCTGACAGACATACCGGAATCGGAAGTGACGGTATCATCCTCATCTGTCCTTCTAAAGCAGCTGATTTTAGAATGAGAATTTTCAATGCAGACGGCTCAGAAGCAGAAATGTGTGGAAACGGTATCCGTTGTGTAGGAAAATTTGTCTATGATTTCGGCCTTACTGACAAAGAAGAGGTCCGCATAGAAACCGGAGTCCGAAGTAACGAAGAAGAAACAACAGGAATTATCCCTGAAAACCGTATAAAAGTATTACAACTTAAGGTTGAAAACGGGAACGTAAGGGCTGCTACTGTGGATATGGGAAGACCTATCATAACTCCAAGTGAAATCCCTGTTGTATCAGCTAAAAATGAATTCATAAATGAGCCTATAAATATCGAAGGAAAAGACTGGTATTTTACCTGTGTTTCGATGGGCAATCCACATGCAGTAACCTTTGTAGATGATACAAAGAGCCTTGACCTGCCTGTTATCGGTCCAAAATTTGAGTTTAATGAGATTTTCCCAAACCGTACCAATACTGAGTTTATAAAGGTAATAAGCCGTACTGAACTTGAAATGCGTGTATGGGAGCGCGGTTCGGGCGAAACCCTTGCCTGCGGTACGGGAGCCTGTGCATCCGCCTATGCTGCCATATTAAATAATCTTGTGGAAGATGAAGTAACCGTACATCTTTTAGGAGGAGATTTAATTATAAAATATGACAGGGCTACAGGTCACATTTTTATGACCGGTCCTTGTGAAACCGTCTTTAGCGGCAGCATTGTAGTATAAAATGAAATATATATCAATCCCAATTATTCACGCCAGTTCACAGACCTTTTAACCTGCATAGTACAGCAGGATAAATTGAGATATACAATAAGGAGTATTTATGCAAGTTACAGTACAAGACATATTAAATGCTACAAATGGCAGGCTGCTAAACGGAAGTGCCGATACCGTAATAAACGGCTTTTTTACCAATTCAAGAGAAATCGGAAGTCTTCCCTTTAAGAATGCACTTTTTGTGCCTATTATAGGCGAAAGGGTGGATGCCCATAACTTTATCCCTCAGGTTGTTGAGAACGGTGCAAAGGCCTTCTTTATAAAAAAAGGGCATGAACTGCCTTCCGGCATAGGCGAAACTGCCGCCATTGAAGTTGAAGATACAGAAGCAGCTCTGCTTGATACCGGACTCTGGTATCGTGAGAAATTTAACATCCCCTTTATAGGTATTACCGGAAGTGTAGGTAAAACTACTACAAAGGAGATGGTTGCCGCTGCCCTCTCCTCAATAAATATCCACAAAACCAAAGGAAATGCCAACTCAACCATAGGGCTTCCTTTGACATTATTTGGACTTGAACCTTGCAATGAAGCAGCTATTATAGAAATGGGCATAAGTGAATTTCACGAAATGGAAAAACTAGTGGAGGCAGGCAGACCAAACCATGCAATCTTTACCAATGTTGGCTCCGCCCATATAGGAAACCTTGGTTCCAAAGAAAATATTCTCAAAGAAAAACTGCATATAACTGACTGTTTTACTGCGGACAGCGTGCTTTTTATAAATGCAGATGATGAGCTGCTTATGAAAGTCGCCGCAGAAAACAGCGAATTCAGACCTAAGAACGTAAAACACATAGTCACCTTTGGAATAAATGAAAAGGCTGATTTTTATGCTTCTTCTATAACAATCTCTGACAGCGGTACTGATTTTGTGGCAAACTATAAGTCTGAAAACGGAGAAGCTGTATCGGAACAGATTCACCTTAAAACTCTCGGGCTTCACAATGTAAGAAATGCCCTTGCTGCCATAGCTGTAGCCCTTAAGCTTGGTATCTCACCTGCTGTTTCAAAGAAAGGCCTTGCTGAATACGAGCCTCTTCCGGGACGTGGCAACATCATCAAGTCTAACGGGCTTACCATAATAGATGATACCTACAATGCAAGCCCCGATTCCATGAAGGCCTCGGTACAGATTATCGGTGAAATGCGTGGAGGCACAGAACCTATTAACAGAAGGTTTGTAGTCTTTGCAGATGTACTTGAACTCGGTGAATACGCTGAAACCGAGCATTATAAGGTTGGAGAATATATCAAGTTTTACAATAAAGAAAATACAGAAAATAAAATAGATTGCCTTATAACAGTAGGCAAAGACAGTGAGCAAATCATACTTGGTGTAAAATCAGAAGACCTTGAAACCAATCCCGTTACCAGACATTTTTCTACAAATGTAGAAGCGTCTGATTACCTTAAATCTTTACTTAAAAAAGGGGATGCCATTGTAGTTAAGGGTTCAAGAGGAATGCAGACTGAAGAAATAATCAATTCTATCTTAAATTGTAAGTAGGCTCTAATTGAGATTGCTTTTACTTTAACAAAGGGGTATACTTATTTTGTATGTTTTATCAGCAATTTATATCCAATATGCTGATAGGTTAATAAATCCCAAATTATCCACACCATAGGTCACAGACCTTTTATTCTGCATAGTATAGTAGGATAATTGGGGTAAATTAATTATATAACACTTATTATTATTTAGGAGGGTTTTATGAGGATAATTGTTACTAAAAACTATGAGGAAATGAGCAAAAAGGCTGCAAATATTATAGCTGCACAGGTTGTAATGAAACCTGATTCTGTGCTTGGTCTTGCTACAGGTTCATCACCTATTGGGGCATATAAGCTGCTTGTAGAGGGCTATAAGAAGGGTGATTTAGATTTTTCCGGGATTACTTCCATTAACCTTGACGAATATGTGGGGCTTTCTGCAGAGCACAATCAGAGTTATGCTTATTTTATGAGGGATAATCTTTTTAATCATGTAAATATAAAGATGGAAAATGTATTTCTTCCAAACGGTATGGAGGCTGATGAGGCTAAGGAATGTGCAAGATATGATGAGGTTATAAAAACCCGTGGTCCTATTGATTTACAGCTTCTCGGACTTGGCGAAAACGGACATATCGGTTTCAATGAGCCTGATACTTCTTTTGCAAAGGGTACTCACAAGGTAAGCCTTACAGAGAGCACCATTAATGCCAACTCAAGACTGTTTAATTCCATAGATGAAGTTCCTAAGTTTGCTTATTCTATGGGTGTAGGAAGTATCTTCTCTGCTAAGCAGATTTTACTTATAGCTTCAGGCGAGAAAAAAGCAGATGCACTTTGCAAGGCGCTTTACGGACCTGTAACTCCTGAGGTTCCGGCTTCCGCACTTCAGTTCCACAATAATGTAACTATAGTTGCTGATGAGGCTGCTTATGCTCTTATCGCAAAGAAATAAGCTTAGCCTGCAAGGAAATACGGAGGTTATCATGATAATTAAAAACGGATTAGTATATAATGAGAATGGCGACTTTGAAAAAAGAGAGATTTATATAGATGGTGAACTTATCACAGATAAAGCACCTGCTGACAACGAAGTTATTGATGCAGAAGGACTTTATGTAATTCCCGGGCTTATAGATGTGCATACGCATGGAGCAGTAGGGCATGACTTCTGTGATGCAGACCTTGACGGGCTTTATAAGATAGCTGAGTTTGAAAAAAGTCAGGGTGTGACAGCCTTTTGTCCAACCTCTATGACTCTTTCAGAAGAAATGCTTACAGGAATATTTGCTACAATCAATGATTACAAGCCCGAGAAAAAGCATGCAAGGGTACTTGGTATCAATATGGAAGGTCCTTTCATCTCTCCTTCCAAAAAGGGTGCTCAGAACCCTGAATATATAATGAATTCAGATGTAGAAGTATTTAGAAGGCTAAACAAGGTAAGCGGCGGCAATATCCGTCTCGTGACACTTGCTCCCGAAACAGAGGGTGCTAACCTCTTTATTAAAGAACTTGCAAATGATGTGTCCATTTCTGTCGGACATTCTGAAGCTAACTTTGAACAGGCTGACGAGGCTTTTAAGAATGGCGCAAACCATGTAACCCATCTTTTCAACGCTATGCCTGCCTTTAACCACAGAGATCCCGGCATAGTCGGTGCAGCCTTTGAAAATACAGGAGTTATGGCTGAACTTATCTGCGATAAGGTACATATCCATCCTTGTATGATAAGAAGTACCTTCCGCCTGTTTGGTGAGGATAGAATCATTCTTATAAGTGATTCTATGGAAGCTACCGGAATGGAGGACGGAACTTACTCTCTCGGCGGACAGAAGGTAAATAAAACAGGCAACAAAGCAACCCTTGAGAACGGTATAATTGCAGGCTCCTGCACAGACCTTTTCACCTGCTTTAAGAACGTGGTTGAGATAGGAATTCCGCTTAAATCGGCGGTTAAAATGGCTTCAACCAACCCTGCAAAGAGCATAGGTCTCGGTGACAAAGCCGGTATAATCAAACCCGGTGCCTACGCAGATTTATTACTTCTTGATAAAGAATTAAATATAGTTAAAATACTGTAATTTTAAATGTCATTATACAAGTGTCAAAATTATTATAATTCTTTCCGACTTGCAAGAGAACTTATCAAAATACAGCTTCATGATGGAATCCAATATTCTGTACAGGTGTGGGAATTTCCTGCAGCCAATCTTGGATGAATATTTGGAAGATTATCCGTCCGTTAAACTTTTGCTTCAAGGTAACAGCAGATTTGCCAGATCTGAACTTTATAAACAGTGTGAAGAAAACGGCGCCGGTTATGTACTCCGACTAAAGAAGAATAACATTCTCCGCGAAAAAGCAACATATCTTATTGATGAGCTTAATGTTTTCTTCTCCTGTTTTATATCCTGCTTACATTTTATCCTGTGTCATAGGGAATTCACAGTCATTTTGTCTGATTTCAGTCACCTGACCAGATACATATAAGCATCATTAAGAGTCGGGGATACTTCATAAGCCATTCCCATAGGCTTTTCCACCGAAACTATTCTTAGAAGGAAGCCTTCTTCAAACAGTTCTTTTTTCGAAATAAGATATTCATTTTCGTATTTTATTAACTCATGTTCCGCTACTCTTATTTCCCATACATTTCTCCTGCATCTTTCCATAAGTTCATCCTTGCTTCCTGCAAACACAGCTTCTCCTTCATCGAGAACAATCAGCCTTTTACAGGTAGTTTCAAAGTCTGAAACTATATGTGATGAGAGCAGAATAGTCCTGTTTTTTGCTAAAGAAGCCAGCACATTACCTAAATTTGTTCTTTCCATCGGATCAAGTTCCATTGTCGGCTCGTCCACCAGAAGCAGGTCGGGATCTCCTATAAGAGAAACCGCTATCCCAAGTCTTTGCTTCATTTCTCCGGAAAGATTTTTAGTTTTAGTATGCTCTTGCCCCACGAGATGAACTAAGTCAAGTAATTTTTCTATTTTGCCTTTTTTATCTTTTTTTACTTTATTTAATACCGAAAAATAATCCATAATCTCAAATACGGTCATATTTGGATAAAATGAAAATTTCTGAGGTATGTACCCTATTCTGTGTCTGATTTCATTAATATCTTTTACTTCACTGCCATCGAAATAAATTTCGCCCGAACCCTTTTCAAGAATACCTGCCAATATCTTCATAAGTGTAGTTTTCCCGGCTCCGTTTTTTCCAAGCAGTCCGTACATTCCCTCTTTTATATGAAAGCTTACTTCTTTAAGTGCCCTGCTATATACATAAGATTTGCACAGTCTTTCTACCTGCAATTCCATAATTTCCTACCCAATCCCTTCCTCTTTATTATGAAAAATAGTATTACCGACATTATAACAATACCTGCTATCAGAGATATTACCGAGTATTTAAGCCTATTGGTATAACAGCATACATTAAATAATTTGAAATTTTCCTTCTCTTTCACACAAAAAAAATAATATCCCAGATAAGATATATAGCCTGTTTTATCCGTACCTGTTACTTCAGAGAATATTACCCCAAGCAACCCAAGATACAGTGAACTTACGCAGATTGATAATACCCACAAGCCTAAAGCTACGTTATTAAGTGTTGACATAAAGTATAGTGAAAATGTTATCAGCACCACAGTCATTATGACTCCGGATAAAAGCCTCGTAAAAAATATTTTAGTATATGCTGTATTACTTACACATGTAAATTCTGACATACTGTTTTTCTTTTCTATGTTGCAGAGTGGAATAAGCATAAACATTGAAAAATATATAACTATACTCTCCCCCGCAGTTTTTATATCAGATTCTGTCAAGCTTCTGCCTACGCAGGTTCCGACAAGTATCAGTGTTAAAAACAATATGCTCATCAAAACATTTATATTACAGGCAAAATCGAGCTGGTAAGATAAAAAACTTCTGCTTCTGAAGTTTATACTTTGTTGTTTTCTTAAGCTTATTCCAAGAATCAGTCGCTTCCACAGGTTATTAAACGCATTTATCCTGATTCTTTTACCCTTCCTTGCTCTATCATACAAATATACCGAAGCTGTTGAAATCAAAATTGACAAAATTACCATGAACAGACGATTTACATATATGGCATTTTTTATGCTGTCATAATATTTGCTCATCCCAAAGGAGTTAAATCTTATTACGATTCTCCATGGCTCATAGTTTCCAATAAATGCAGATACAGATAACAGCCACAATATGAACTGTACACCGACAACCACAAATATATTATTAAATAAAATATCCAGAAAAACAGAAAGTGTGACTGCAATTATTATTGACGGGACTATCCATATCAGCCAATATTTAATAAATGTAATGTCAGACAAGCTGTGCCCGTACTCTCTTGCCGAATCATAAAAAGGCAGCATACCAATTTTTGTAATCCCTAAGGTTACAACAAGCATTGGCAAAATAACGGATACAAGCCTTGTTATTACAATCTCTTTGCTTTTTCTATTTGAAGTATATAAGAATTCACTGATACGACTTTTCCTGTCTTTGATAAAAACAGTGGCTGATATAATAGCAGACAAAAGTACTGCCAGAATACCCAAGTAGTTCATTAAATATCTTGCGTAGCCCTCTGACAGGCCTTCATTTAATGAAGATTCAAAATCCGCTCTTTCTTCTTCTATAGTATTGCGGCCGTCTTCATGAGTTCTGTTTATTCCAAATCTTCTATTCTTATATGCGACATAGAGTCTTGATTTATCACCATAATGGTAGTTTGTTCTGTACCCTATGGTTTTCTCAAATTCCCGTACCAGTTTTATGATTTCTTCATCGTTTAGAGCTATATTGACATCCGGCATTTTCTCATTCGCTTTGTAATCCGGATTTATCTTTGTTATTATATTTCTTATCCTGTCCCTGATTTCATCATTAAGCTCTAACTCAACAGGTATTCCGTTTCCTTCTTCTCCGCCGTAAACAATTATACTACCGTATTTTATATCTTCCTTCAATTTAAAATATGTATATTCTCCGGAGCTTAGAGGCTTGTCGTAATAATAATCTGTACGAGGAGTAAGCAACTGTAATGTAAAAGCCACCATTAGTCCTACTGCCAATACGAATGCGTAAGTAATTGTATTTTTCTTTATCTCAAGCCAAAGCATAGTTAATCCCCCTATCCTACCCGACTTACTTCCTATTTGTTAAAATTTTTAACAGGCGTAAACCCTGTTGCTCTGCTTTATTTCCATCTTTTCCCGTCTATACTCCGGATATTTCCAAGAGTTCCCCGGCTTATGTTACAACTGTTATAATTCTCCATAGAGCCCGTTGTCACGAGAGCCCACTGTTTGTCAACCAATTATTCTTTTTAGAATTTTTTATGTTTAGCTTTACAGCTTAAACTACATCTATATTCTATCTGAAAGCTGGTTGTATGGCAAGTATAATTCAAGTAACGCTCATTCCCCGCATTCAAGCATTATCTCATATGTTTTTGTCTGCAAATCAATTATATCAAAATTCTTTACAGATTTTTGATATGATAGCAATGCACATAAGATAAAAGCCGTACATTCAATGAATAAAACAAATAGATATTTAGCCTTTTTATTGTTTTATATAATTAATAATTTTGGGTTGCTCCCTCGGTTAATCTTCTCAACTTACTGTAAAAGTTTCTCCCTTATCTTTCGAATTTGATATAGTTTTATCTTATAACAATCCTATATTAATATGTATTATACAAAGTAAGGCTTACCACGTATAATAAACCTAGTTTACAGATAAAGAATAAATATGAGTTGGAGGAAACTATGAAAACATCGGTAATCGGATTCCCTAGAATTGGTACTTTACGCGAATTAAAATTCGCTTCTGAAAAATATTTTAAGAAAGAAATCACAGCAGATGAACTCCTACAGACAGGAAAGGAACTTAGAAAAATCCACTGGAATACCCAGAAAGAAGCAGGTATAGACTTCATTTCAAGTAATGATTTTTCATTTTATGACATTCTGCTTGATACAGCAGTATTATTCGGAATTGTTCCTAAGCGTTATAAGGAACTTAATCTCTCGGAGCTTGATACCTATCTTGCAATGGCTCGCGGTTATCAGGGGGCTTCCGGCGATGTAAAGGCTCTTGCAATGAAAAAATGGTTTAACACAAACTATCATTACATAGTGCCTGAGGTTGAAGATGATACAGAAATCAAGTTATCAGGCAACAAGCCGTTTGAGCAGTATAACGAGGCAAAGTCACTTGGTATAGAGACTAAGCCTATTGTAATCGGTGCCTACACCTTGCTTAAACTATGCCGCTTTACCGGTGAGAAATCTTCAAATGATTTTGTAGATGCTCTTATCAGTGCATATCAGAGTTATGTTAAGAAAGCTGAAGAAACCGGCATAAGCTGGATTCAGTTTGATGAGCCGGCTCTTGTAAGAGATACAGATAGCGAAGATATCGCATTATTTAATAAGATTTATTCTGCTTTTCTCTCATCCAAGAATAGTTCTAAGGTTTTAGTTCAGACATATTTCGGTGATGTAAGAGACATTTACGAAGATTTAATTAAACTTCCTTTTGACGGAATCGGTCTTGATTTCATAGAGGGAAAGGAAACCTTCTCTCTTGTTGAAAAGCATGGTTTCCCGGAGGACAAACTTTTATTTGCAGGCCTTGTAAACGGAAAGAATATCTGGAGAAACAACTACGATAAGACTTTACAGACCTTAACAAGATTACAGAAAAAGGGAATAAACTGCGTTTTATCTACCTCCTGCTCACTTTTACATGTTCCATATACAACAAAGCACGAGACCAAGTTATCAGCAAATCATCTTTCATACTTTGCATTTGCTGAAGAGAAGCTTTGCGAGCTAGCTGAACTTAAGGCACTTGCTGAAAATGCAAATTATAAGAATGAGGCTTCATATCAGGCTAATGTAAAGCTGTTTGCCGGAGAAAGAGACTGCTATAGCGAAGATGTACATAAAAGGCTTTCACTTGTTACTGAAAGTGACTATACAAGAAGCCCTGAGCGCAGGAAACGTCAGGAATTACAGAAAAAGGAATTTGGTCTTCCTGAGTTCCCGACTACTACTATCGGTTCCTTCCCGCAGACCAGAGAGGTAAAGGCAAACCGCTCAGCTTTCAGAAAGGGCGATATAACAGAGGCAGAATATAAAGAGTTTAACAAAAAGCAGATTGCCGACTGTGTAAAATTCCAGGAAGACATTGATATCGATGTTCTTGTCCATGGTGAATATGAGCGTAATGACATGGTTGAGTACTTTGGTGAGGCTCTTGGTGGCTTCCTCTTCACCGAGAAAGCCTGGGTACAGTCTTACGGTACCAGATGCGTTAAACCTCCTGTTATCTGGGGTGATGTTTACAGAAAGAAGGCTATTACAGTAGAATGGTCTGCTTATGCCCAGTCACTTACAAAAAGAATCATGAAAGGAATGCTTACCGGCCCTGTTACTATACTTAACTGGTCATTCCCAAGAGAGGATATATCAATCAAGGAGTCCATTTCTCAGATAGCTCTTGCAATAAGAGATGAGGTTCTTGATTTAGAGAAGAACGGAATTAAAATCATTCAGATTGACGAGGCAGCTCTCAGAGAGAAACTTCCTCTCAGAAAATCCGACTGGCAGAAGGAATACCTTGACTTTGCTATCCCTGCTTTCCGCCTTACACATAGCGGAGTAAGACCTGAAACTCAGATTCACACACATATGTGTTATAGCGAGTTTACTGATATTATCCCTGCTATTGACAATATGGATGCGGATGTTATTACCTTTGAGGCTTCCCGCTCCGACTTACAGATACTTACAGCATTAAAAGAACATAATTTTGAAACAGAGGTTGGTCCGGGTGTATACGATATTCACTCACCTAGGGTACCTTCAGTTGATGAAATTGTTGCCACCCTTCATACTATGCTTTCTAAAATTGACAGAGATAAACTTTGGGTAAATCCTGACTGTGGATTAAAGACCAGAGGCATTCCTGAGACAGAAGAAAGCCTGAAAAATATGGTGGCTGCGGCAAAAATAATTAGGAATGAGGCATAATTTATGAAAGTTTCCCAAGTTTACAAAGAAAAGAAAGATAAAAAGGTTCTATCCTTTGAGATATTTCCGCCCAAAAAGGATAGTGAGTTAAAAAATATAGATGAAACTCTGGCTGTTCTTTGTGAACTTAAGCCCGATTATATAAGTGTAACCTTTGGTGCCGGGGGCAGTTCAAACTGCAACCGCACCATAGAATTAGCCAGGAAAATAAAACACGAGTACCATGTAGAACCTGTAGTTCATCTTACCTGCCTTCACTACAACAAAGCTGAAATTGATGAGTTTGCAAAGGTTCTCTCAGATGCGGGACTTGAAAATGTGCTTGCTCTCAGAGGAGATAAGAATCCAAACTTCCCGGAAAAAGATGATTTTAAGCATGCCTCCGACCTGATTGCTTATATGAAGGAAAGATGGAATTTCTGCTTTTTGGCTGCCTGCTATCCTGAGTGTCATCCTGAATCAGACGGTGTGGTTAACGAAATAAAGCACTTAAAAACAAAGGTTAATTCAGGGGCAGAGGTTCTGCTGTCTCAGTTATTCTTTGATAACGATATCTTCATTCGCTTTCAGGAAAACTGCAAGGTTGCAGATATAAATGTTCCTGTTATTCCGGGCATTATGCCTGTAATAAATGCCGCACAAATAAAGAGAATGATAACGATGTGCGGGGCTGCTTTTCCTCTTCGCTTTCAAAAAATTATACACAAGTATGAGGATAATAAGGAAGCACTTTTCGAAGCAGGAATGTCCTATGCTCTAAGCCAGATTATTGACCTCCTTGCAAGTGACATAGACGGAATTCATTTATATACAATGAACAATCCCCTCGTTGCCAGAAAAATATGCGAAGGTATACGTAAAATAATATAGCCCAAATTATTCACGAAACATCTTTTGAAGTATCGTAATAAAGACGCAGTCTTTGATTTACGATATTTCACAGTTGTTTGGTAATATCCCCCGTAGTCACAGACCAAAAACGGTTTACCCTACTATACTATGCATGATAAGAGGTCTGTGACCTATGGCGTGAATAATTGGGCTATAGTATATAAATATCAAAAGATATTCATATACCGTCATCTTTGTAAAAATGAGCATATTAAAAATATTGTTACAAATTAAATAACAGACTGATAGCGGATTACTTCTAAATCAGTCTGTTATTTTTTGTTTACTTTGTATAGTAAACTCCCTAATTTTTGTACACTTTACCATTGGCTAAAAACTTAAAATATCTTATAATTTTACTTGTAAATATGAGTCATAATAATCACTATGATTTATAAATTTCATTCATTCTGTAAGTTTCTATCAAGGTCTCAAACTCTTTTTGATTATTGTGGCTCATATCTATGTTAATTCTAAACTGAGTATATCTTTTCTCTACTTAGCAGGAATTTCTAAGTTTATATTTTTCAAAATATCTGTTATAATAGCCACATAGGCATTATAGCAAATCCAAAAAAGAAAGGACTACAATGCCAACCAAGAAAGAATTTGAAGAGTATGCCAGAGGGCTGAACCCGATTGATGACTTGATGTTTAGCAAGATGGCGGAAAGCAGGGAGTTTTGTGAAGAAATACTCCGAGTCATCCTAGATGATGATGAACTCATAGTTACTGAGAATATACCTCAATGCAAGGTGGAAAATCTTCATGGGCGTTCTATAATTATGGATGCAAAATGTATAACCGGGGACGGACGACATATTAATATTGAGGTGCAGAAGGCAGATAATGATGACCATCTTAGAAGAGTCAGATATAACGGTTCTATCTTAACTACAAATATAACAGAAACCGGAACAAAGTTTGAATTTGTTCCTGATGTCTGCGTAATCTTTATCTCTACCTTTGATATGTTTAAGAGTGGACTCCCACTCTATCATGTGAAAAAAGTGGTTATGGAAACAGGACAGGTTGTTGAAGACGGGCTTACCGAAATATACGCAAATGCAGTAATCGACAACGGCTCTAAATTTTCCAAACTGATGAAAGTGTTTACTGAAAATGATACTTATAATACGGAAGAATTCCCTGTGACAAGCGAAATTAAAGCCAGATTTAAGTTTGATGAAGGAGGTGCTGTAAAAATGGACGAAACTTTACAGAGATGGAAAGAGGAATGGATTAGTGAGGGTGAAGCTCGTGGTAAAGCTCGTGGTGAAGAACAAGGTGCTGAAAAGGAAAAATTCAAAATAGCCAGAAGTATGAGGGAAGAAGGAGTTAACCCCGAACTTATAACAAAATTTACAGGTCTGCCAATGGAAGTAGTTATGGCTTTGTAAAACTATTAGTCATACCTTACCCATAAGACAGGTATTATTCCGCTTTAGCTAAGTATTTAATCAGCTAAGCCGGTAAAATATCCCTTTTATTGGTATATTGGGGCAGATTACAAATGTTTCTGCAAAGTAAATAACAGACTGACCAAGAATTGCTTCCAAGTCAGTCTGTTATTTACTTTAAATCAAAATTTATCCTATCTCATCCACCACACTGTTCTCAAACTGTCTTGTAAACAGCCCGTAATAATATCCTTTCTGCCTCATAAGCTCCTTATGTTTTCCCTGCTCTATAATCTTACCGTCCTTTACCACAAGGATTACATCAGCGTTTACTATGGTTGAAAGTCTGTGGGCTATTACAAAGGAAGTTCTTCCTGTGATTACCTTATCTATCGCGTCCTGAATTATCTTTTCGGTCACAGTATCTATAGAAGAAGTAGCCTCATCAAGTACCAGTATCTTAGGCTCTGCAATTATTGCCCTGGCGAATGAAATCAACTGTTTCTCACCGGTTGAAAGCAGGTCTCCGCCTTCTCCCACTTCACTGTCAAGCCCCTTGTCCATCTTCTCTACTACTTCTGTAGCAGACACAAGCTCCAGCGCCTTCATTATCTCCTCATCAGTTGCATCAGGCTTGCCATATCTCAGGTTCTCCCTGATTGTACCTGAAAAAAGGTGCGGAGACTGCAATACATAGCCTATATTTGAATGTAACCACTGTCCGGAACGCTCCCTTGCATCCCTGCCGTCTATCAGCACCTGCCCTTTGGTAGGCTCAAAGAAACGGCAGACGAGGTTTACAAGGGTTGACTTTCCCGCACCTGTTTCTCCCACAATAGCCACATTAGTGCCTTGTGGAACTTTCAGATTAAAATTCTCAAGCACATATTCATCTCCGTCGGGATATTTAAAAGTCACATCCTTAAACTCTATGTCACCATGCAGCTCTTCCCAGTTTTCCTTCTTTGGATTAAATATATCTCCGTATTTTTCCACAACTTCTTTGCTGTCTGCCACATCCGATTCCGTAGCCATAAGCCCTGTAAATCTCTCAATATTTACAGATGAAGCAATGAGATCTGCAAATGTCAGTGTGATATTACTTATAGGCTCTATTATCCCCTGCACATAGGACATAAATACAGACAGGGTTCCTATAAGCATAACTCCTTCAAGACTTAAAATACTTGCCTGCATAAGTACAAGCGCAATTACAACCGAACTTACAAGTGAAACCAAAGAAGAAGAAAGTGCTGAAAAATGAGCCACTCTTATAGATTTTCTTTTCATGTTGAGAGTATCTCTGTCAAAATTTTCTTTCATTCTTCCTTCTGCAACGAGAGTTTTTATCTCCTTTGCACCTGTGATTCCTTCATTAAAATTTCCTGTAATTGCAGAGTTTATCTCTCTTACTTCACGATTCAGGTGCAAGAGATTTTTTTGGAAGATTGAAACTATTATGGCTTCAATCGGCAAAATGATTGCTATTGCAAGTGCCAGTTTTGCATTTAAACTGAACATTACCGCAAAAGCACCTACAATATAGACTGTTGACCACATAATGTCAAAGAAGTACCAGGCTGCAATCTCACCGATTCTTCCGGTGTCACTCATTACCCTTGCGTGTATATAGCCTACATTATTCTGGTTAAAATATGAAAATGAAAGTGACTGTAAATGATTAAAACTTGAATTTCTTAAATCTCTTGCAACACTTATCTCTATATTTGAAGCAACATAAGGCGAAATAAACTGCATTATAATTTGAATCACGATTGCTATAAAATATAGAACCACAAACATTCCAATTCCGTTTAATTCTCTTTTCCCTATGAAATTATTTATTGCATATTGATTAAAAAGCGGGAATACTATTTCAAAAAGGGTCGAAATAGCCGCTGTTACAAACATTATTACCATCTCTTTTTTATATGCCCTAAAATATGGCCAAAGCTTAGGTATGCCAAGCCAGGGCAGGAACTTTATCGTAGTTTTATCCTGCATATAACCTCCTTACGACTCGTAGTCAAGAGCTACAGACTGTATGTCATAGATTTTCTTGTAAATGCCCTCTTTAGCCAAAAGCTCATTATGAGTACCTGATTCAGCAAGGCTCCCCTTATCAAATACCAGTATATTATCTGCTGCCATAAGGGTTGTAATTCTGTGGGAAATGATAATAACTGTGCTGTCTTTTCCCTTTTCCATAAGTCCCTTTCTTATCTTTGCATCAGTTTCCGCATCAACGGCAGAAAGCGAATCGTCAAATACCATAATAGGTGACTTTCCGATAAGCATACGGGCAATGGCTGTTCTCTGCTTCTGCCCACCCGAAAGTGTAACACCTCTTTCTCCAACTGTAGTCTCAAAGCCTTCCTTAAAATTCTCAATAGTCTCTAAAAGACTTGCAGTACCTGCTGCTTCTTCTATGTCTGCTCTCTCTGCCTCCTTACCGCCAAGTGCTATATTTTCAGCCAAGGTTCTTGAAAATAAATAAGGCTCCTGAAGTACCATTCCTACATTTTCACGAAGATAGCCTATTTCAATATCATTTATATCCACATCAGATATAGTTATGCTTCCGTTTTCCTTAGGAAGTTCATAGAGTCTGTTTAAAAGATGCATAAGTGTGGATTTACCCGAACCTGTTCCACCGAGTATGCCAACTGTAGTACCACCCTTTATGGTAAATGATACATTTTTAACAATTTCCTTTGTATCATCATAAGCAAAATTTACATTGTTAAATACTATATCCCCCGTCATCTTAGGAGTAAGCTTCTTTCCCTTATCTTCCTCCTCTTCCGAAGCCATAATATATCTTATTCTTTCTGCTGCGATTCCGCTTCGGCTAAGGCCTGAAACCAGCCTTCCAAGCATTCTTATAGGCCACACAAGCATAATGTTATATGAAAAAAACGCAATATATTCACCTGCAAGCATTTCTCCCTTAACAGCAAAAACTGCTCCAAGCACGACCACTATCATGGTCTGGATGCTGAGAAAAAATGTTCCTATAGACCAAAACCAGGCAAGTACCCAGTCAAGCCTAATCCACATCTTCCAATAATCATGGTTCTGTTTTTCAAACCTTTCCTTTTCAAAAAGCTCTCTGCCAAAAGCCCTTACTACTCTTACTCCGGTCAGATTCTCCTGTACAACAGCTGAAAGCTTTCCCTCTTCCACATCGGCTTCTTCAAAGATTTTGCCCATTTTTTTATGACCGTATATCGAATAGGCTATATTTATCGGAATAATTGCAAGGGCAATAAGAGCCAGCTTCACATTTACTCCAAACATAAAATAAATAGAGAAGGCGAGCATTAATACAGTCCTCACCATCTCGGTCAACTGTCTGGATACAAAGTTTTTCACTGCATCTACATCTGAGGTACAACGCTGGATTATATCACCCGTCTGATTCTTTGTATGCCACGAGAAAGGAAGCTTTGCTATATGCGCAAAGATATCATTTCTCATGGTTTCTACAAGAGTTTCGGCTCCCTTGGTATTGTAATATCTGTATAGATAGTTAAAAACTGCTGCCAATATTCCTATAATTATAAGAAAGATTGCCACCACATATAGATTCTCTCTAAGATGAGCCGCACCTCCCAAACTTTCTATAAAATTTGTTACAAAGTTCGGAAAGTTACTCTCTTTACCTGTAATCAGTGTATCTACAACATAACTTATTACCCTCGGTATTATAAGGGTAAGCAGGTTCACAAGAGAAATACAGACTATCGCAGTTATAAAATATCTCTTGCTTCCCCTTAAAAAGTATAAAAGAAGTTCTCTATTAGTATTAAATTTACTTTGTTTCATATCTTCTCCTGTCAAACAATATTAAGTGCAGAATCCCCATAACAGTATATTCATTACACTACAACTGTAGTCTATGTTTCTGTATTATTCACCCTTAAATTCTGTGAATAATTATATTCTACTTAGGGCACACCATACTTAAGAAAGTTTCGGCATCTCTGTTTCCTATAAGCTCTTCCGGAAAATCAATTTCCTCAAGCATCTTAATTGCGTTAGGATATTTGCCTATCTTAAATGAGCAGTGTGCATCACTGTTTACTGCTATCTTGGTTCCGGTCTCTGCACAGGTAACTGCAATCCTGCGGCATCTCTCCTTTATAATATCACCATGACCAAAGGAGGCTTCATTTATTTCTATCATTTTATTCATAGCCTTAGCCGCTCTTACAACTTCTTCCACATCAAACTCAAGCCCTGAACGTCCTATATGGCCTAAGATTTTCACCTTATCATGCTCAAGTGCCTTAATATAAAGTTCAGTATTTTCTACAACAGTAGAGTTAGCTGTAAACTCTTTAAAATGTACACTTGCAATAAGGTAATCTAACCTGTTTAATATGCCTTCTTCATAGGTAACCTTGTTTCCGTTCTTATATGGGAACGGGATATAAATATCATGCCCAAATAAATTTCCCTTAAGGTCTACTATATCCACTTCTGCCCCGAATAAAAGCCTTACACCATGCCAAATCTCCGGCAAATCCCCTCTATTTATAAAAAAACCATAGCAGGCAAAAGTGGTTGAAGGCACAAAAAAAGAGCTAAAGTGGTCGGTTGTTCCAACTAACTCAAGCCCTTGTTCTTTTCCTGCCCTTAAGTTCTCCTCTATCGTCGAGTAGGCGTGCCCGGATGCCAGGGTATGAGTATGGGTATCTGTTTTTATTTTAATCATAATTGTGCCTCCTTTTCTTTATCTAAAATTCTTGGTAACTATATCAGTTTAGCAGAACTGAGGTGATTTGTAAATGGAAATCTTGACTTTTAACTGCTATCCGGCCTATAATTTGTTACAAGTTCAGGCAATTTAAGAGCTTTGGCCAAACTATGACAGATTTTGAAAGGAGTTCCTATGAACCTTCTGTTTTACCGCTATGGAAGCATCTGTGAACCTGATTTTATTGAAGGTTTTAAGGAGCTAGGAAATACAGTAGATGAATTAACTTATGAAATAGAGGATAAAAATATTCCGGCTGCAAAGAGAGTGGAACTGGTCTCTGCTGCACTGAATAAAAAAAGTTATGATTTTGTATTCAGTATAAATTACTATCCCTTTCTTTCCGAAGTCTGTAATATATATAAGATAAGATATATCTGCCAGACTGTAGACAGTCCTGTTATAGAGCTTTTTTCATGCACTGTAAAAAATGAATGGAACAGAATTTTCCTTTTTGACCTGTCTCAATATAAGGAATTTCACCCTCTGAATCCCGAATGTATCTTCCATCTTCCTCTTGCCACCAATCCAAAAAGATGGGCAAGTGTTATAAACTCAGCCACTCCCCGGCAGAAACAAAGATTCACTTCGGATATTTCTTTCGTAGGCTCACTTTATACCGAGAAATGTCCTTATGACAGATTAAATCCGTCTCCTTATCTAAGCGGCTACCTTATGGGGCTAATGAAAGCCCAGCAGAAGATTTACGGCTATCATTTTATAGAAGAAGTAATTTCAGATGAGGCGATAAAAGAATTTATTAAAAATATGCCTGACTTTTATACTCCTCCCGAAAGCTACACTCTTGAGGATAAAAAGACTGTTGTCCGCCTCTATATGGACTATAAAATTACTTCAATGGAAAGAACAGACCTACTTACTGCCCTCGGAAGTAAATTTAAGGTAGATTTTTATACCGGGAGTCTGACTGATGGAATTCCGGTAAACAATAAAGGCAGGGTTAAAACTCTTACCGAAATGCCGTTAGTATTTCATAACAGTAAGATTAATCTAAACTTTACCGCCAAATCTATACGCGAAGGACTTCCGCTTAGAATCTTTGATGTGCTGGGCTGCGATGGCTTTTTAATAACTAACTATCAGACTGAACTGCCTGATATATTTAACATAGGCGAAGATTTGGAAGCTTATACAAGTGAGGAAGATTTGCTTTATAAGGCAGAATATTACCTTACGCATGAAAATGACAGACTTGAAATAGCTAATAACGGTTATAAAAAGCTTGTTAAGTATCATAATTATCCTGAAAGAATAATGCAAATGCTTGAAATGGCATTTCTCGGAAAGAAAAAAGAGGTAAACAATGACTAAAACTATCCTTTTTATAGATTCTCCTTCATTTGGTAAACTTGATATGATAGAGGCAATGAAGGAAAAAGGTTTTGAGGTAGAACTTTTTTACCATGACAATATATTTTCATATCCGAATGACCCGGACTTTGATAAGGCCTTTGATGATATGTTTGTAAAGAAGAATTATCTCTTTGTATTCTCTTTTAATTATTTTCCTTCTGTTTCAAACGGATGCAAGAGGCATAATATAAAATACCTGGCATTTGTTTATGATAACCCGCTGACTTCACTCTACTCTTATACTATTATAAGTTCTGTGAACCATGTATTTATTTTTGATAAACATTCTTACGAAGAACTTGCAAAACTCGGCATTACCACAGTTTATTATCTTCCGCTTTGTGCCAATGTAAAACGCCTTGATAAAATGGCTCTTCCCGCCGATAAAAATAAAATTCTTTCAAGTGATGTTTCATTTGTAGGCTCTCTTTATAACGAAAAGCATAATTTTCTTGACAGAATGACTGACCTTGACGACTATACCAGGGGCTATATAGATGCCATAATAGAGGCTCAGATTAAAATAAGCGGATATTTCTTTATTGAGGAACTTCTGACTAAAGATATAATTGAAGCTATGAAAAAATCGCTTGACTACAGCCCTAATAAATACGGAACTGAAACTGTAGAGTATGTATACGCCAATTATTTCATAGCCAGAAAAATAACTGCCATTGAAAGGAAGCGCTTACTTACTGCCGTTTCAAATAGATTTGAAACCAAACTCTACACTCATAATAAAACTCCCGAACTTCCAAAAATCAAAAACATGGGGGCTGTGGATTATTATGATATCATGCCTTTTGTATTTAAAAATAGCAAGATAAACCTGAACATTACTCTTCGCAGTATTCAGACCGGTATTCCTTTAAGATGCTTTGATATTTTCGGTGCGGGTGGTTTCCTCTTAACCAACTATCAGGCTGATTTATTTGATTATTTTACTCCCGGAGAGGATTTTGACTTCTATGACAGTGAGGAGAGCCTTCTTGCTAAGATTGATTATTACCTGAGCCATGATAAAGAAAGGGCTGAAATTGCAAGAAATGCTTATGAAAAGGTTAAGTCCGGACACACTTATAAGCATAGACTGGAGCTGATGATGGAAGTTGCAGAAGTCGGGTAATGCGCTTGCTTACCTGACTTCTGCAACTAAAATAATTACATTTATAAAACTGTATTGTCTCTCTTAAACAAAGAATCTATCTGAAGATTTTATTATATTTGCAGTTTCTTTAATATCTAAATTATCAGTATAAAGCAAATTATTCTTATTAATATTTTTAGATAAAAACTCATTTCTTGATTTAATTGATAAATCACCGGTTCTTTCTATCTCTTTTCTGGATAAATCTCTTTCTTTAAGAGTCTGTTCTTCTGCCAGTAAAACACAGTATTTTAATTTAATTTGCCGCTTTTGAAGAAACTCTTTAATTTTTTTGATTTGTTCTTCGAATATTACGTATTCTATTATTACTGTAATATTCCTATCAATTAAATTATTGGTAATACTGATTATATTATCCCAGAACAAATCCATATAGTAGCCGTCATCTTCCCAGGGTGCTACCAAACCGCCTTTGACCATTAAATAAATCATGTCTCCTTCTATTACGGCACTTTTATTAAAAGTATAGGCCAGCTCATTACTAACACTGCTTTTCCCAACACCCGGAGGACCGGAAATAATATAAACACAGTTTTCCATCTTAATACCTCTATAACTTCAAATTTATTAGTTATTACCCTCAATAGCCACTCTGCATTTATCTACTCCTTTGATATAGCTTTTAAGCAGGGCTTCACCCTTCCTCGCTATATCAGTAACTGAAAGTCCCTCTCCGGTATAGATATCGTCTGTAATTCCCTCTTCGCCTTCCTTATAGAAGAGCCTTGTAAAATCAAGCAGAGCTACCTCTTCATCAAGGCGGTTTATTTCACCAAGCCTGTTTATAAGCTTTCTGTATTCACTTTCATTTCCTTTACCAAGCTTTTCAAACTCAATCAGCTTCCGGTAATCTCTTATCCCTGACTTCAGTTTATTTTCAAGGGCATCCAGCTCCTCTTTCAGTCCATCAAGTCTTAGATGTATCTGCTGCTGTTTTTCTTCTGATAATATAGGTTCTACTGAAGAAATTATACTTTCAAAATCAAATTCTGTGCTGCAATTTTCTTTAATAGCTGCTTCAAGAGACATTTCACTGCTTCCCTTTATAGCTGCTCCACCTTCAGTTGCGTTTATTACCTCTATAGCACCCTCCAGTTCAAGTATTCTTTGCTCAAACCATTCTCTGTAGAAGGACATTTGGAGACTTGTTTCTACCATGCCTCCGCCTATTGCTTTTGCCATACTTGGAATTGATTTATTTCTGAGAGAAACTTCTTTATTTATAAATCCTGTAACATGGTTCTTTCCGCCTGTAAATGCCAGATCCTGACCTACAAAAATTATTTTTTTGAAGCCTAAATCCACTGCCAGCGAAAATGCATTATTGGCAACCGAGCCGCCTGTCTTGGTCTCTCCCAGTTCTACACCAGCTACAGATTTCAGCATTTCTGAATAATACTTAAATCCATAACCGTCTTCAAAAAAGATTTTATTCTTGCTCGCTTTAACAGCAAAGTTAGGAGAATTCACCTTGAATACAAAAGGCAACTCCTTAATTTTATCGTGTTCAAAAGGCTGTCTATGCTTGGCAGGATCTACACTGATTGCCAGGTCTACCTTAATTCCGTTATCAAGAAGTGAACGAAGTGCAGAATCCACACCTATTATAAAAGCCTTACCTTCCGCCTTCTTAAGTTCTTTAATATTCTTATCCAATGATGGACCTGCAGATACTATGATAGCCGGAATCTCTCCCAAGTCCTCTGATTTAAATCTCTCTATCAGTTTGTTTACAGAGCTTCCATTTAAAATATACTCAATATTGTCTAAAATATTTTTCCCGATCTCACTTGCATCTCTGATACCCGAATTTTTCGTAAAAGTTTCCAGTTTAATATAATATTTAACCCTGCTTTTAAGTTCATTAAATTTATTTTCGTATATCCTATCAAAATTAGGAAATGACACAAGCTGCACCAGTTCTCTGTTATGCACATTTATAACAGAAGATAATTTTTCCTCTACTTCCGGCTTCCCTGCCATTTCAGTTGTCACGAGATACAGAGTCTTTGTATCATCTGTCTCAAAAATATGTTTAAGCTCATCATTTGCAGTTTCATCATCTCCAAACACTACTACTGTAGAATATGGTTTTGAATTAACAAACTGTTCAGCAAAGGTTCTTCCTGCAAGCTTTCTGTCATATAAACTGTATTCTCTGTAAAAATATCCATCTCCCAGATTTACACCATTCTCAGAATCACTTTCTTTGCAAACTGTCTTTTCAAAATCAAAGAGCTCAAAAGCCAAAAGATCTGCTATTCCAAGATTATCCTTATGATTATATCTATCTATGAGAATCCTTAACTTCCCCATAAACAACTGCACAATTTCGTTTGAATATCCCTCAAAAATATTTAAAAGATTGGTTTTTGTAAAAGTGAGTATCCCATCCAATATTTTATAAGCTTCCTCACTTTTATTCTGATAAAATAATTCGGCACAGTTCCCACAAATCTTTATTAATTCTTCCAGCATATAAATCTCCTATCTTATACCCAATTTAAAAATCTCAAGAACCTCATACTCGTATTATTTTATTATAACTACATATTTTTTTAAAGTGTTTTCCAAACTTATCGCTTTATAATCTTTTTTTCAGTGTGCATCAAACCTGATAAAACTATGAGCAATATAAATACAACTAAAAAAGCCAGTTTACTGTTGCTTACATATTTTATTACTTTTCCGAAAATTAAGCTTCCAAAAACCATTTGCAGGCAATATAATTCCAGTGATATTTTGCCCAAACCTTCAAACACATATGTTTTGACTTTTCCAAAGATTACATCTGCAAGCAGGATAATTCCGATTATATTAGGAATTACAATTACATAAAATATATCACTTACAAAAAAATCCGCCTTTATCATATATCCAAATTTCCAAGTCAAAAATACTCCTACGACAACCAGAAAAACTCCCGCTGTAAGCTTATAGGTTTGTTTCCATTTCCCTTCATAAGCTGCAAGCATTGTTCCTAACAGAATTATCGGTATTCTGCATAAAAATATATTTACACTGTGATTTGTCAAGATATTTTCAAGGGCAAATACCAAGGCAGCCCAAACAATAACAGAAGCCACAAAAGTCTGAGCACTGCCCATTTTTTTTATAAGCTTTTTATAAAACGGTACAAGAAGATAAAATATCATAATTGCAGGGATGAACCATAGAAAAGATCCTCCCCCGCTTAAAAAAAGTTCAACTCCCAAAACCGTATACAACGCCTTCATTATTGACAGCTTACCCATAATAACAAACAGGATACAGGAAAAGATAAATATCGGATATATATTTAAAAATTTCCTTTTAATATACTGAAAGTAATTGTCAGTCTTTGAAAAATGAGCCATATATCCTGTCATAAAAAAGAAGATATCAACACCGATATAGCCTGTCATTACAATATATCTTACAACACTGCTTAATACATCATTACTTCTTGACGCCGGAAATAAATGAAATAAGACAATAAGAAGTGCTGCCAGTCCCATAATCGGCTGTTTAGTTTTCTTTAATTCCATTTAGTTTCCTCTCATTTACTCCAGTTTACCGGATTTTTCCATGTCAATAACCTTAACTTCATCTCCGCCCATAAGTTTTTCAAAATTTGTCTTAATTCCGTCAAAGGCTCTTTCGTATGTCATAACCATTAATACATATTTATCAGTATATAATACCTTGCCTACCTCTGCTCCGACACAAATCCACTTTCTTGGATCCGCCTTCTTAGCTATGTCCTCAGCCATAGTCTTTGCATCAGCACCATTTGCTTTTATAAGCACCAAAGAATGGGCATCTGTGGTAATCTGTCCCTCTGAGCAGGCAGCTTCAATTCCGTCAACCCATTTAATAAAGCTGTATCCTTCAAAGCTCTCCTTATTCAAGTCAAATACATCATTAGCAGGTACCTTTGTATCTTCACAAATCTTACTTAAAAGCTCGGTTACCCTCAAGCCGGAAATATCTGTTCCTGAGGTACTGCTGCTACCTTTAGAATTACCGGTGCTTGAATTATCAGTACCTGATGCTGTACTGCCATTACCTGAACTTCCTGTCCCCGATGCTGTACTTTTACTTTGGGATGTACCCGCACTTGGCACATTGGCACTGCTTTTAGAATCGTTTTTTCCTCCACAGGCAAAAAGTGTTGATGTCATAACCGCACAACACATTAAAAGAGCTATTTTTTTCTTCATAAATCCTTCTCCTTTACTATTATAATGAATATATATCATACATTTAATATTAGCATATGGTTATTTACTTTCATTTACTTTTAACTTAAATTTCTCTAAAAAGTTGTGCAAACACACACTTCGCACTCAAGCAGTACCACAATGCAAACTTCGCTACAGAAAGCTTTACATCCATCGAATAGATTTTTGTTTAATAGGAAATTTTGAAAAATTTTTTGTTAATCACAGGAAATCTTTTCTTGAAACTAAAGCTATTTGGAGACTCACCGGCATAGCCGGTGGTTTCTTTTTATTGTGATATACACAAAAAAAAGAACACCTAAGTGTCCTTTATCTCATATATCTTCAAAACTGCAACCGAATACAACATCTTTTTTCCTTTTCTTTGGTCAAGCCTTCGACCTATTAGTATCAGAAGGCACACAGATTACTCTGCTTACACCACTGACCTATCAACCTCATACTCTCTAAGGGGTCTTATTAGCCTACGCTATGGGATATCTTATCTTGGAGGGGGCTTCACGCTTAGATGCCTTCAGCGTTTATCCCTGCCAAACTTGGCTCTCCGGCCGTGCAGCTGGCACTGCAACCGGTCCACCAGCGGTTCGTCCATCCCGGTCCTCTCGTACTAAGGACGGCTCTCCTCAAATATCCTGCGCCTGCGCCAGATAGGGACCGAACTGTCTCACGACGTTCTGAACCCAGCTCGCGTACCGCTTTAATGGGCGAACAGCCCAACCCTTGGGACCTACTACAGCCCCAGGATGCGATGAGCCGACATCGAGGTGCCAAACCACTCCGTCGATGTGAACTCTTGGGAGTGATAAGCCTGTTATCCCCAGGGTAGCTTTTATCCGTTGAGCGATGGCATTCCCACTTACATACCACCGGATCACTAAGTCCTACTTTCGTACCTGCTCCACCCGTCGGTGTCGCAGTCAAGCTCCCTTCTGCCTTTACACTCTGCGAATGGTTTCCAACCATTCTGAGGGAACCTTTGAGCGCCTCCGATACACTTTCGGAGGCGACCGCCCCAGTCAAACTCCCCTCCTGGCATTGTCCCCTGCCCGGATCACGGGCAAAGGTTAGAAACCAGATACACGAAGGGTGGTATCCCAACATTGACTCCGCAGAAACTGGCGTCCCTGCTTCTCAGTCTCCCACCTATCCTGTACATCATATATCTAATCCCAGTACCAAGATGGAGTAAAGCTCCATGGGGTCTTTCCGTCTTGGCGCAGGTAACCAGCATCTTCACTGGTACTTCAATTTCACCGGGTGCATTGTTGAGACAGCGCTCAAATCATTACGCCTTTCGTGCGGGTCGGAACTTACCCGACAAGGAATTTCGCTACCTTAGGACCGTTATAGTTACGGCCGCCGTTTACTGGGGCTTAAGTTCGTACCTTCGGATTACTCCTAAGCACTCCCCGTAACCTTCCAGCACCGGGCAGGCGTCAGCCCATATACATCACCTTACGGTTTCGCATAGACCTGTGTTTTTGCTAAACAGTTGCTTGAGCCTATTCTCTGCGGCCTGTATCTCTACAGGCACCCCTTATCGCGAACTTACGGGGCCATTTTGCCGAGTTCCTTAACAATGCTTCTCCCGCCGGCCTTGGGATACTCTCCCCATCCACCTGTGTCGGTTTACGGTACGGGCTCTGACTACACAATAGCGGCTTTTCTTGACGGCTCTCCCAGAAGCTTCCCTACTTATATTTCGGTCCGCATCACACAGTTCAATTTCCCGGACGGATTTGCCTGCCCGGCATAAACCATGCTTGCACCTGAATCCTTTACAGGCACTTCCTGAATCTCCGTGTCCCCACATTTCTGATAGCCAGAGGTACTGGAATATCAACCAGTTGTCCATCGCCTACGCTTCTCAGCCTGAGCTTAGGTCCCGACTTCCCCAGGGAAGATCAGCTTTACCCTGGAAACCTTGGATATACGGCCTGAAGGATTCTCACCTTCATCTCGCTACTCATTCCGGCATTCTCTCTTGATAACTCTCCACGACTCCTTACGGTACCGCTTCTTCGTGTTATCAATGCTCCCCTACCAACATACCTTACGGTATGTTCCATTGCTTCGGTGTTATGTTTCAGCCCCGGACATTTTCGGCGCAGGACCTCTCGACTAGTGAGCTATTACGCACTCTTTGAATGAATGGCTGCTTCTGAGCCAACATCCTAGTTGTCTTCGAAACCCCACATCCTTTACCACTTAACATACACTTTGGGACCTTAGCAGATGGTCTGGGCTGTTTCCCTTTTGACTGTCCGACTTATCTCATACAGTCTGACTCCCGGTAAACATCTATATGGCATTCGGAGTTTGATACGCTTTGGTAGACTTTGACGCCCCCGCAGCGATTCAGTGCTCTACCTCCATTAGACTATACCGAGGCTAGCCCTAAAGCTATTTCGGGGAGAACCAGCTATCTCCGAGTTCGATTGGAATTTCTCCGCTACCCACAGCTCATCACCGCCTTTTTCAACAGACGTGTGTTCGGACCTCCATCCACTTTTACGCAGACTTCATCCTGGCCATGGGTAGGTCACCCGGTTTCGGGTCTGCCGTTACTGACTTATCGCCCTGTTAAGACTTGGTTTCCCTTCGGCTCCGTACCTTAAGTACTTAACCTGCCAGCAACGGCAACTCGCCGGACCGTTCTACAAAAAGTACACGGTCGCACGTTAGTCGTGCTTCCGCAGCTTGTAGACACAGGGTTTCAGGTTCTCTTTCACTCCCCTCCCGGGGTTCTTTTCACCTTTCCCTCACGGTACTATACTCTATCGGTCACCAGGTAGTATTTCGCCTTGGGGGGGTGGTCCCCCCTGCTTCCTACGGGGTTTCTCGTGTCCCGTAGTACTCCGGATACCACTGAATCACAGTCTGTTTCGTATACGAGGCTTTCACTCTCTTTGGCCGGCTTTCCCAAAACCGTTCTACTACCTACTGCTTCTTCGTCTGTGGTCCTCAACCCCAAGGATAAATCCTTGGTTTGGGCTTCGTCCCCTTTCGCTCGCCACTACTTAGGGATTCGATGTTTCTTCCTCTTCCTCCGGCTACTTAGATGTTTCAGTTCGCCGGGTTCCCTCCGTATGACTATGGATTCATCATACGGTGACAGAAGTTCTTTCTGCCGGGTTTCCCCATTCGGATACCTGCGGATCAATGGATATTTGCTCCTCACCGCAGCTTTTCGCAGCTTATCACGTCCTTCTTCGGCTCCTGGTGCCAAGGCATCCGCCCTGCGCCCTTTGTAACTTGACCTGAGTTGAGATGGGAAGGCCAGATGTCTATGGGACGTCGTTGCAAGCTTGCTTGTAAACGGCGGTCTATAGACAGATGGTGGCGTTTCTACGAAACGCCTATCACGAGCGGAAATACGAAGTATTTCTGCGAGTGACCTATCTCAACTGTATTTTAGATAACTCTTTTGGTTCTCTTTAATTTAACACTGACTAGCGTATCAGTATTAAATCTTTTTAATACATTGTTTTGTTCTTTCTTTGTTTTACAAAAAAAGAACGCTCGATGTTGTTGAAGTTCTTTCTCACTTACGTTCGAAAGAACAACTTGTTTTCTAAATTCATGCTTCGCCTACGGCTTGCATTCATATAAGAAAACAATGTTTCGGTATGCAGTTTTCAAGGTACATTTCAGGATATTATCCTGAGTGGGCTTAAATGGACTCGAACCATCGACCTCACGCTTATCAGGCGTGCGCTCTAACCAGCTGAGCTATAAGCCCATAAATCTAGCAACCACCTACTCTCCCACACCGTCTCCAGTGCAGTACCATCGGCCGCCCGGGCCTTAACCTTCGTGTTCGGGATGAGAACGGGTGTGACCCCCGGACGCATCGTCACTAGAAATACTTCGTTATCCACAACTCGCACCTTCCTCCTAGCTTGAACTCACTTCGTTCGTCCTCGCTAGAGTAAGTCGCACTGTGTCCGCTCATAAAAATTTGTCTGAAAGCAAGCTTTCACAATTTTTTCTTTCGCATCCACGTTGCTCGTTGATAACTAAACAGTAAGACAATCTCTACTTCTTCTTCCTTAGAAAGGAGGTGATCCAGCCGCACCTTCCGATACGGCTACCTTGTTACGACTTCACCCCAGTCACCAGACCTGCCTTCGGCAGCTCCTCCCTTACGGTTAGGCCACTGACTTCGGGCATTTCCGACTCCCATGGTGTGACGGGCGGTGTGTACAAGACCCGGGAACGTATTCACCGCGACATTCTGATTCGCGATTACTAGCGATTCCAGCTTCATGTAGTCGAGTTGCAGACTACAATCCGAACTGAGGCAGCCTTTCTGAGATTTGCTCCGATTCACATCTTCGCTTCCCTCTGTAACTGCCATTGTAGCACGTGTGTAGCCCCGGTCATAAGGGGCATGATGATTTGACGTCATCCCCGCCTTCCTCCGAGTTATCCTCGGCAGTCTCTTTAGAGTGCCCGGCCTAACCGCTGGCTACTAAAAATAGGGGTTGCGCTCGTTGCGGGACTTAACCCAACATCTCACGACACGAGCTGACGACAACCATGCACCACCTGTCTCTCCTGTCCCGAAGGACTACTGACATTACTCAGTATTCAGGAGGATCTCAAGACCGGGTAAGGTTCTTCGCGTTGCGTCGAATTAAACCACATGCTCCACCGCTTGTGCGGGTCCCCGTCAATTCCTTTGAGTTTCATTCTTGCGAACGTACTCCCCAGGTGGAATACTTAATGCGTTTGCGACGGCACCGAAATGCTTATGCATCCCAGCACCTAGTATTCATCGTTTACAGCGTGGACTACCAGGGTATCTAATCCTGTTTGCTACCCACGCTTTCGAGCCTCAGCGTCAGTTTTGGTCCAGCAGGCCGCCTTCGCCACCGGTGTTCTTCCTAATATCTAAGCATTTCACCGCTACACTAGGAATTCCGCCTGCCTCTCCCATACTCAAGTTTTACAGTTTTGGGAGCAGTCAGGGGGTTGAGCCCCCTGCTTCCACTCTCAACTTGCAAAACCGCCTGCGCTCCCTTTACACCCAGTAAATCCGGATAACGCTTGCCCCCTACGTATTACCGCGGCTGCTGGCACGTAGTTAGCCGGGGCTTCTTAGTCAGGTACCGTCATCATCTTCCCTGCTGATAGAGCTTTACATACCGAAATACTTCTTCACTCACGCGGCGTCGCTGCATCAGAGTTTCCTCCATTGTGCAATATCCCCCACTGCTGCCTCCCGTAGGAGTTTGGGCCGTGTCTCAGTCCCAATGTGGCCGTCCGACCTCTCAGTCCGGCTACCGATCGTCGCTTTGGTAGGCTTTTACCCTGCCAACTGGCTAATCGGACGCGGGCCCATCCTATACCTGATTGCTCATTTCCCGATCAAATCATGCGATTTAACCGACTTATGCGGTCTTACCAGCCGTTTCCAGCTGCTATCCCCCTGTATAGGGCAGGTTGCCCACGCGTTACTCACCCGTCCGCCACTAAGAATTACAGTCTTCCATCCGAAAACTTCCGTCCGTAATCTCCGTTCGACTTGCATGTGTTAGGCACGCCGCCAGCGTTCATCCTGAGCCAGGATCAAACTCTCATAAAAAGTGTTTGCCTTTGTCAGAACAAGCTGACATTTATCATCTCTTGCTTATTCCGTTATCAACCGGCTAAAGTTGATAATTTTTACTGTTTTTAAGGGTGTTCTTTCTCGCTAAGCTTCGAAAGAACGACTTAAATTCTAAATTCATACTTCGTCTTCGACTTGTATTCATTAAGAATTTAATGTCTAGGTTATACAGATATTACTATCTGTATGCGTTCGTTTGAATTTTCAAGATTGTCTCACTATTTAATTATCAAGGTTCTCTGCCTTAAGAGCCGCTTATTTACTACATTTTTGAAGCTTTTTATTAAGTAGCTCTTGTGGGGCAACGGATAGTATTCTAACACAGATCTGACATATTTGTCAACAACTATTTTAAAGTTTTTTGAAATAAGTTTGATATGTTTTTAACAATTCTCTCAGCATGCTGTTTTTATACTATTCTTCATGTATTTTATGTAAAATTAATCACACCATAAATTACAGTTTTCACAATCCACGTAATATAATCACAAGATATATTTTTAATCTGTAGATAAGGAATTTTATTGATAGGTAATATTTTCAAGTAATTTATTTATTATCGGTCACATCACTATATTCAGTATCCATAACAGCTTCTACCTTATACTCCGGATAGTGTTTCTGAATCTTACCTACAACATACTCATATACTTGCCTTCTATCCTTTGCTTCAAAGCTGACAACCAAATCAAAGCGTATAGAGGCTTCTTCCTTATTAAAGTAAAAGCCATGCATTTGCAGAATATATGGATTCATCATTACAAGCTCTTCAATAGTATCTTTAATTTGAACAGCAAGTTTATCAGTGGAGTTTAATGAGTATATGCCTATTGCAGTAAGAACAACATTATGTTTTTCATACACAGCCACTGCTATCTTCCTTGTTAACATATCAATTTTATCTGCTGTATATATGTCAGGAATTTCTATATGGAGTGAGCCTTGATAAACATCCGGTCCGTAGTCATGTAAGACCAGATCATAAGCTCCTGTCACTTCCGGAAATTCCATCACTGTTTCCGTTATTTTCTGTGCCAACGTAGAATCCGCGGCTTCTCCCAATATGTGCGAAAGTGTTTCTCTCAGCATATCGATTCCCGCTTTTATGATAAAAATTGATATTATCACTCCAAGATAAGCTTCAACTGAAATATTAAAATTCAAATATATAACTGCCGCGACAAGAGTTGCTGCAGAAATCACTGCATCCATACTCGCATCTATACCTGAATTAATAAGTGAGTCTGACTTCACCATAACTCCTACTGTTTTCACATAACGCCCTAAAACTATTTTTACAACAACCGCAACTGCAACAATTATAAGCGGAACTGTTGAATACGAAGGAATGTCCGGAGTAATTATTTTCTTTACCGCCTCAACGGCAGAGGTAATACCTGCATAAAGTATAATAACAGCTATTATCATCGCACTCAGATATTCTATTCGTCCATGTCCGAACGGATGCGCCTTGTCAGGCTCTTTTTTAGAAAGCTTCGTTCCGGCTATCGTTACCACAGAACTTGCTACATCTGAAGCATTGTTTACAGCATCCAGTACTATAGCTATTGAATTGGTCATAATACCAATAACTGCCTTAAATACAGCAAGCAATATATTGGTTACAATCCCTGCTATGCTTGTTTGAATTATCTTTTTGGTTCTAAAATCTGAGTTACTTTTTACACTGTCAATCCCCTGTTTTGACATTTTATTCTCAGCATTTTGCTTTTCTTCCACTTTTCTTCCCTCCTCTTGTATGAAATTATATAACTATTTTTTAATATGCTATTTCTATTACCCTACACTTAAATTTCAACATTTGCAAGTCAATTTCCGGTCTACTGCCAAATAATTGTCAAATAATTAATACTTTAGCTATATATTAGTAAAGACATTTTAATCCGGATATGATATACTACTTAAATCCAAGCCATATAAATCATAATATGGTTTAGATAAGTTGCTTGGATTAAAATAAAATCACCGTGAGGAGGTTGATATTATGATTTGGGCATTATTAGTGGGTGCATTTATAGGTTGGTTAGGAAGTCTTGTGACTAAAAAGAATAAGTCTATGGGTTGGATTGCAAATATTTTAGCCGGACTCATAGGCTCTGCTGTCGGACAAAGTCTCTTTGGACACTGGGGACCTCGCCTTGCAGGAATGGCTATTATACCATCTGTACTTGGCTCAGTTATAGTAATCGCTGTTGTATCATATTTCTTTGGAAAAAAAGAGTAAGACTGTTTCCGGAAATTCTGTAAATTTTCATAAAAACTCCCTGATCTTACCTGGGTAAAATCAGGGAATAATTTGATTTAATATTTTTTTACTTTATTGAGGCACTTCCTGCTGCTATATTAGCTTCAAGTATGTATTTTTGTCCAAAGAAATATGTAATAAGCGGTGGAATGGTTAAAAACATAGCACCCACCATTACCAAATGCCAATTGGGAACTGCATTTCCGGATGATGCCTGCATATATTTTAAGGCTACTGCAAGCGGGTATTTCTCTCTGCTCTGTATAAAAACCAAAGGTCCATAGAACCAACCCCAGTTAAACTGGAAAGTAAATAAAGCAACTGCTATAAGTATAGGTTTCATCAGAGGAAGGACTATTCTTCTATAAATTCCAAAATATCCCAGTCCATCTATTTTAGCCGCATCATCTAGGGTTGTAGGAATTGTCATAAAAAACTGTCGCATCAAGAAGATGTTAAATGCTCCTCCACAGAAATTAGGTATTATTATAGGAAGATATGTATCAAGCCAGTTTAATTTTTTAAAAAGCATAAACTGCGGTATGATATAAACATCTTGTGGTATCATCAATGTAGCTAAAAGCATTAAAAATAATATATTCTTCCCCTTCGCTCTAAGCCTTGCAAAGCCAAATGCTACAAACGAACTTGAAAATACCTGTCCAACCATACAAAAAAACACAAAAACTATACTGTTTATCAAATGTTTTCCCATAGTTGAATTTTTTTCAAATATTTTTAAATAATTTTCAAAATGAAATTCCTTAGGAATTAAAGTAAATGCTCCCTTTACATTAGTTGCATCTGAAGCCAGCGAAATTGAAATCATAAAAATAAAAGGTGAAATAAACATTATCCCAATAAGAATAAGTAAAATGTATACTACCGCTTTTTCAATCGGCTTTCTATCGTTTCCCATTCTTTTTCACCTCTCCTTCATAAAATACAAACATAGCAGACGAACGGAACACTATGGCACTAAGAATTATAATTATAACAAAAATTACCCAACCAAGTGCACAGGCATATCCCATCTCCAAATCCGAAAATCCTTTCAAATATAAATAGTTGCTTATCATCATAGCTGCATTGTTTGGCTTATAATATCCGTCCGTAAGTACATAAGATTGAGTAAATACCTGTAAAGAACCTATAAGCCCGGTAATAAGATTGAAAAATAATACCGGTGAAATAAGAGGTACCGTAATTTTCCAAAACTGTTTCCAAATACCTGCTCCGTCAAGGCTTGCTGATTCATACAAGGCCTTAGGTACACCATTTATAGCTGCAAGTACCAGCACAAGACTTCCACCGCCCTGCCATAATCCCATAAAAACAATTACATATTTTATGAGATTTTCATCATAAAGCCAGGAAAGCGGTTTTATGCCAAACAAACCTAAAAACTGATTTACTAAACCTATCTGTGTATTAAATATCCAAAAGAATACAAAAGCTACTGCTGTAAGCGGAACCAGAACAGGTAGATAATATATAGTCCTGAAAATCTTCATTCCACGAATCTTATAACTTAATAAAAATGCAAGCAATAAAGAAATTATAAGAGAAAGCGGAACCGTTAAGCCTGCATAAAAAAATGTATTCAACAAACTTTTATAAAAATTTTTATCTGCTGTAAAAATCTTGATATAATTTTTAAATCCCACAAAATTAGCTTCCCCAAACATATTCCAGTCTGTTAAACTGTAAAATAAAGAGGCTATCATAGGACCAAGAGAAAAAAATAAAAATCCTAAAACCCAGGGAGAAACAAAAATATAAAACCAAATTGCCTCTCTCTGTGCTGCTTTCATTTTGGAGCCCATAGTCTCCCTCCTTCTATTCAAGCAAGGGCTGCCAAGACGGATCTTATCCGTCACGACAGCCCCCGTTCTTAAACACATAGTTTATTATTTTATTACATCATTCAACTCTTTTTCTATCTTTTTAAGTGTTTCTGCACAATCTCCTCCTTCTGCAAACAACACGCTGAAGTTCTCGTCAAATACACGCTGTATCTCATTCCACTTAGGATGAAGAGGAGGAGAAACTATTATGTCGGCTGAATCTGCAAAAGCATTAAAATTCATATTTCTTCCCTCTGCCCAAGCAGGTTTTAAGAAAAGATCACTTTGAAGAAGCTCCACATTTGCAGGTGCATCCTGTTTATTTTCTACTATAGGTTTCTGTCCGTCAAGGCTTGTAAGAAATTCAATGGCACGAAAAGCTGCATCTACATTCTTGCCTCCCTTAGGTATGGCAAGACCGCTACCGAATGAAAAGGTCGCTCCCACCTTATTCTTCCACATAGGTGCCATATCCCAGTTAAGCCCTTCTACACTTTCAAGAGAACCTACATTCCAGAAGCCTGTTATATTTATAGCACAATGTCCCTGTGCAAATAAAGGATCAGGTTGCCCGTCTTTAAGTCCAAAACGGCTGTAATCATCTGCGGAAGGAGCTACTTTGTACTTATGTACAAGATCATTATAGAAGTTTATTGCCTCTATATTCTCAGGTGAATTAACTGTCACATTCTCAAGATTACTATCTAGAATACTTCCACCATTCTGATACATAAAGCTCATCCACCAAGGCCACCATCCACCTGCTGCGAATCCATATTGCTCTACAACACCATCCTTTGTTATTGTAAGCTTCTTGGCAGCTTCAAGTAAATCTTTCCAGGTCCAGTCTTTTGTAGGATAAGATACTCCTGCGGCATCAAACATATCCTTATTATAGTACACTATCATGGCTCCACCTCTATCTGGCATAGCATACAAGGTATTCTGCCATGTATAAGTAGATGTTGCTGTTCCAAACCTCTTTGCAAGGTTGAGTCCAGCCGTTTCAGATAACTTAGATAAGTCCTCTAAAACTCCTTTAGAAGCATAAGAGTTACTCGCCTCTCCTACCTGTATAATATCCGGTGCATCCCCTGAGGCTATCATAGTCTGTATCTTAGTATCATAACCATCATTAGGAATTGCCATAACCTCTAATGTTATCTCCGGATATTTTTCATGTACCATAGCTGCTCTGGCTTCATATGTCTTAATATCATTCTCGCTTCCCCAGCAAGCCATTTTAAGGTTGACAGCTTCTTTAGGCATTTCGCTCTCTTTATCATTTTTTGAAACAGAACTCGTCTTCACATTCCCTTTTGAAGCCATATCATCCTTTTTAGAAGAATTGCTACCGGAAGCTGCCCCACATCCAGATAAAAACAATCCTGCCACCAAAGTAGCTGCTAAAACACGCAAATTTAATTTTTTCATATACTACCTCCTCTTTCTCACTTACTGCTATATAAGCAATAGTTTTTGTAAACATCCCTTAGTTATAAATTTATGAAACCCATTTCATACTTTGATTATAGTAAGTTTATAGCATTATGTCAATACTTTTTTGCACTTTTTTGAAATGGGTTTCAAGCTTATTTATATAAAATCATGTTTAATTTTAATTATAAAGGACTACTGCAAGAGTCCTTTATTAATACCATTGTATCTACAGTATATTTTCTTTTTACCTTCTCTCCAAGTGTAAGCTTATCTATAATTTCTATAGCCTTTGCACCAAGCTCCATGTAATTTTGCGAGACAGTTGTTATTCTGGGGCGAACCGCTTCTGTCATATATATCCCGTCAAATCCTGTAACGGATATATCTTCCGGAACTCTGAGTCCTCTATCTTTAGCTGCATTTATAGCACCTATAGCAGTAAAATCATTCACCGCCATAACCGCAGTAGGCAATTCTTTACAGTCAAGTAATTTTTTCATACTTTCATAACCGTCTTCTACTGAAAAATTACTTGTTATCAGCCATTCTTCTTTACTTTGAAATATTCCCTGTTTCACAGCTTCCAAAAATGCTGTATGTTTTATGTCTGTCGAAGTAATCCCCTTTCTTCCTCCTATAAAGCCTACCCTTTTATGCCCAAGAGCTGCCAGATACTTGATAAGTTCTTGCATTCCACTCTGTTCATCAGCAGCCACATGATAGCTTTTTACCCCTGACATAGCTCCATTTATGAAAACAACCGGAATTTTCTGCGTTATTGCTTTAAGTTCTTCTGCCTGCCCTCTGCCTGATTTCTTCTCATTCGCTCTGCCCCCCATAATAACTATACCGTCTACCTGCTTTTCGCGTAACATGTCCAGATACAGGGATTCAACTCCTGTACGATTCATCTTATTGTCATTCATAGAATTGCATAAAATCATTGTATATCCGAGACTTAACGCTTTTTTTTCAGCCTCTAGGAATACACCTGAAAAAAACGGATTTGTGATATCCGGCACTATAAAGCCTATTGTTTTTGTGGCTTTATTTATAAGACTTCTTGCAAGAGCATTAGGCTTAAAATCATTTTCTTTTATTATATTTAAAATCTTTTCTTTCTTATCTTCCTTTACCCTTGCATTCCCTGTCAAAACCCTTGATACGGTAGCCGGAGATACCCCTGCCTCTTTTGCTATATCATAAATCGTCATTGATTTTTCCTGCATATTCTTCCTACTTTCTTTGTTTAATCCCAAATTATTCACGAAACATCTTGCGAAATATCGTAATCAAGCCGTAGGCCACCAATTACGATATTTTGCATATGTTTGGTAATATCCCCATAGCCACAGACCGAAAATTGTTTATCCTACTATACTATGCAAAATAAGATGTTTGTGATCTATGGCGTAAATAATTTGTGTTAACCTATCTTTTCAAACAACAAGGTTGTAACAGAATATGGCTTAAGCTCATATTCGCCATCAACAGTCTCATTTATACTCTCTAAACTCTCTGTTTCAGAAGTTTTGTATATAGCACAGTTTTTCCACTTTTTAATACTGTCAGAAGGAAATTCTAAGGTTTTAGACAACTCACTGTCATTCAAAGCCACAATTACAAGTTTTCCTTTTTCTTCATCTTCCGCTATAACCAAATCTGAATTTTCACTATCTAATATATTCATTCCGGGTCTTATAAATTTAGCATAATTTCCCAAAACATAATATTGTTTTGTTAAGAAAAATTCTTCCTTGCCTTCAAAATTGGCATGCATAAGACCATGGTTATGCTTCATCAGTTCATTTTCTACTGCCTGCCAATAAATCCAGGAAGTTGCTTTCATTTCATTTAAATGTACTCCTATATTTTTTGCAAGCTCTATTCCTCCACTAATATCACTGTGGTTATGTGAAGCATTTCCTCCACAGCTTATTTCAGACATACAAAGCGGTTTTCCTAAGCGTTTTGCTATTTCATACAATTCTTTCCTGCTCTGCTCATTGCTAAAATATGAATGAGTATTTATCTGTTTCACCTGACTTAATGCTTTTTTTGAATAATGATTAATACAATATATACTCTCAAAAGTGCTCCAGCACTCCGGGGCACTTATTCCTGTATTTTTAAGCCCTGTTCTTTCTATGGCATCTGCCAAAGCTTCAATGAGCTTACTCTGCTCTTCTACATCAAAATGACAGCCTTCCTGATCATTTTCACTCTTCCACCAAAAAGAAACAGGCTCATTAAATGGTGCTATAGTCGATACATTTATATCAAGTTCTTTTTCAATAGCCAGTGCACAATCAGCTAAATACCCTGCTAAAGCTTCTGTCATCTCTTCTTTAAGATTGCAAAGACCGTCATCAGCTCCCGCAGTAGATGGATATTTAAGCATACTTAACGGGGGACTGTTTAAAAAAATCTCAAGAGTATCAAGCCCATATTTCACAGCCTGCTTTAAGATACTTAACTGTGCTTTATCTGCCTCTAAATCTAAACTGCCATCTTCTGTTAAAATGCATGGCATATCCGCTCCAACCCTAAAATTTTTCTTATTTGGAGGATTTGCTCCACCTCCTAAATTATAACGCAGGATATTCAGTCCCAATCCATTCATCTTATCAAAAAGCAGACTGCATATTTTTTCTACATTCTCTTTATTTTCCCATCTCCCTATCACATTTCCCCACCAGCAAAGAGAAGTGCCCCAGCCTTCAAATTTTCTGCTTTCTCTTTGCAAAGAAATATCAACTGATATTTTTTTATTGCCTGACATAATCTCCTCCGTATTTTTATATTTGAAATGGGTTAATTAAATTATATGAAATGGGTTTCAAAAAGTCAAGATAATATACACTCTGATTTACTCTTTTTAAAACTCATAACAAAAAACTCTTAACAAAGTTGGTTCTTCTTCCATCCTGATATATTGCTCATCGCCATTTAAATCCATATACTTAATCCACTTGTGATTTTCATCATAATTTCCCTTTTCCAGAGACAAAAAGTCAAGCTGTTTTCCTACTGTAAAACTCTCTAGTTCCGCTTTATACCCATATCCTATGAATAACAATTCATTTTCACTTATTTGTATGACAATACCTGCTCCGGGAATAAATTCATTATTCTCATTAATGTTGTGATAAAATTCTACTGTCAATAAGTACTTATCTAATCTTAATTGCCTGCTTATTTCACCTTCCTTTTGAGCAAAACCTTTTATATTCTCTGTTCCATAATACTCTGTAATAATCGGAAGCATATTGCAAAGCATTTTATAACTTTTTGAAAGATATCTTTGCACCATTTCATTTGATATGTTTTTATCATTAATATCTGTGTGTAATATTCCTGTTATAAATGATTTGTCTTCACCTATGCTTTCAGCCCCGAAAGGAGAATAACATAGCGAATTATATTTTCCTACAGATGTATATAAATTAGCTACTGCCCATTTATCCCTTCTTGTTTCAGGTATAAACAACGGATTATCGTCTCTGGCATACTGTGCAGCTACTTTTTCAAATTCAAATGAATATATATCCGGTGAAATAAAATCCAAGCTTGGAGCCATACATTTCCATATATCAATCATTTCAGGCACAGGACCTCCACAAGGATAAATTCCAGCTTTTTCATCATTATTACCTTTCAGCCAAACATTAGTAAATAAAGGCAGGTTATAGATTTCCTTTCCTTGTTTTGCCAGTTTTTCTATATATGCTGCATAATTTACACACATAAATGCTTCAGGAGCATAACGTCCAAATACATCTTCCCAAGTACCTATTACAGTATCCCCCTTATATGTCATATCCCTAAAACATAAAAAATTTTGTTTTTTAAGATACTCTGTAAGATTATCCGATACAGTTTCTCTATATGCTTCATTAGCTCCATTTGAAAAATCTCTTACTGCACCTAAAATTCCTACTTCATTTTCTACCTGTACAACTATAACTGTCTGTTCTTTTTCATCAATTTCCTTTATGTATTCCATAAAACTTTTAAAAGCATTTAATTCCACCGATAAAATATCACTCTGAAACATGCTTAAAATTTTTGTTTTTACTCCATATTCATTTTCAACTCTTGGAAATCTCTTCCAATCCATCTTCACCCAGTCCGGTGCATATCCTGACAATCCATTTTTCCAACTTCCAAACCATAACAGAACCAATTTGATTTTGTACTCTCTTGCATCCGAAATCATACGCTTTACATCAGTAAAATCAAATTTATTTTCTTTCTTTTCAATCAAATTCCAATACACAGGAACTAAAAGAGTATTACAGTTCAACTCCTTTATTTTTTCCCAGGCTATTTTCATATATTCTACTGAGGAAGCTGCTGAATTGTGCAATTCTGCTGCAAACATTATAAATGGCTTGTCATCAATAAATAACATATATTTTTTATTAAATTTTCTTATTTGCGGCAAGCTCTTCATACAATTTTCTCTCCTATATCTTATGCGTTTCTTTTTGTAGAACCTCTGACAATCAAATTCGCCTGAACTGTTCTTCTTGTATTTTTAGCAATATTATCTATATTCTGTATCATATCTACTATTGCTTCGGCATATGCTTTATAATCACAGGCTATTGTAGTAATTCCCGGGAAAATAAAACTTGATATATCCAAATTATCATAACCTGAAATAGCTATATCGTCCGGAACCTTTACATTACTCTTATATGTTTCACTAAGTGCACCTATCGCCACAAGATCATTTATACATATAATAGCTTCCGGTAATTGCGGAGACTTCAGCAGTTCTTGCATAGCAACATTTCCACCTTCTACAGAATAATCACTCTCAATTATATCTTTTCGTATACTAATTCCATATCTGTCTGCATTCTCTATTATCTCTTTTCGTCTCTTTGCTGTAGTCCTTATATTTGCATACCCACCAAGTAAAGCAATATCTTTGTATCCTTCTTTTGATAAATGCTTAAGGAGCTCATCGGCACTTATTTTTTGTTCCTGGTATACCTGCGCACAGTTTAACTCCGGAATGTCAACACAGGATATAATTGGGATTTTTTTATTTATTTTTTCTATTTCATTAATATATTTTTTATCGATAGACATATCATCAAGTCGTCCACCCATAAAAACTATAGCCCTTACATTAGCAGACACAAATGTATCAAGTATGTTACTCTCTAAGCGCTTATCAGCCTCTGAATTACATAATAACAGCGTGTATCCTCTCTTTTTGGCAGCAATTTCAGTTTCATAAAATATTCCGGCATAATAAGGACTATTAATATGTGGAACAACAAAGCCTATGGTATTAGACTTCCTGGCTTGCAAAGCTTTAGCTATCTGATTTGGTCTATAATCATATTTTTCAATCAGTTCCAAAATTTTTTCTTTTTTGCCGGTCTCAACCTTCCCTGTGTTATTTATTACTCTTGAAACTGTAGCTGTAGATACCTCGGCCATTTCAGCTATTTCTATAATAGTTATTTTTTTATTCATTATATTTTCTCCGACATTTCTTACATTCACTGTTCCAAGACTATAACCTTATCCTTTTAATCCGCTTGACACAATACCTCTTATAAAATATTTCTGAAAACAGGCATAAAGCACAATAATCGGTAATACCGTAAGTAATGCCATAGCCATAACCGGTCCCTGATCTAATGCATCCTTATATCCGCTTATGGAAGAATTTAAAAATACCAGTCCTACAGCCAATGTATATTTGGGTTCATCATTTAAAAATATCGCCGGTCCAAAATAATCATTCCATGTCCACACAAACATAAAAATTGCCACTACAAATAAAATTGCTTTTGAATTTGGCAAAACCATTTTGAATAAAATTTTAAGTTCACTGCAACCATCTATCCTTGCCGACTCCTCTATTTCTTTTGGAAAGCTTTTAAAAAACTGGTGTAAAAGAAAAATACTGAAACTGCTGCCCGCAAGCATATTGGGCAGTACTAACGGCAAGATGGTATTAGTGAATCTTAGTTTTGCATATATATTATACAAAGGTATTATAGTTACAAAATAAGGAACCATCATAGTAGAGATAAGTATAGTAAACCACAAACCTTTGAGTTTTGCTTCATATTTTGCAAATCCGTATGCGACTAAAGTAGTACTTATCAACGTTCCGACAATATTTAATATGGTTATTATACTACTGTTTTTAAAATACATAAAGAAGTGTGTGCTTTCAAATATGTATCTAAATGACCTTAATGTAAACGGTGAAGGAAAAATTTCAGGAGGATATTTAACAATTTGCTCTGTTCCCATCAAAGATGTGGACAACATCCAAATAAAAGGAAGCAAAAATATCACTCCTAAAATACAACAAATCACAATCCATGCCAATACTTTCACTTTCTTAGACATAATAAATACCCTCCTCTCCTATTCAGTATAGTTCATAAGTTTCTTCAAAGACCTTAATATAACCAAACTTATAAACAGAATAATTATATACATAATCCATGCAAGAGCCGCTGCATAGCCAAACCTTCCATGACTAAAGCCGCTGTCATATATATACATTCCATACATATAAGTCTTTTTAAACGGCCCTCCTTCTGTCATTATAAGCGGCTGAACAAATACCTGAAAGGCACCTATTATCCCCATAACCAGATTGAATACAAAAACATTTGATATCAGAGGAAATGTTATCTTAAAAAAGCATTTGATATTTCCCGCTCCATCTATTTTAGCAGCCTCATAATATGAAACAGGAATTTGTTTTATACCTGCTAAAAATATCAGCATTTGTTGTCCACAAAATATCAAATTTGCAATTACAAGAGAAGTCATTGCCCATTTTGAATCAGTCAGCCAAAATGGACCTTCTATGTGAAAAATTGATAATACATAATTTATCAAGCCTCCCTCTCCTCGCAATAAATATTTTATCACTGCAAAAACAGCTGCTCCTGCCGCTATTGAAGGAAAATAGAAAATTATCTGAAAAATATTGCTTATTTTAATTTCCTTTGATAATAAAAAGGCCATAAACAGTGCCAATATTAAGCTGGTAGGAACTGCCAGCACCGCATAATGAAAAGAATTAAAAAGGCTTTTTCTGAATAGATCATCATAAAACAGCAAATCTATGTAATTTCTTAATCCAATAAATTTAGGCATTGAAATACCATTATATTGTGTCAAAGACAAATATATAGAATATACCAACGGCATAAAAGTCAATAAAAAAAAGCCCAAAAACCATGGCATTATGAACATATAAAAATATTTAGCCTGATTCTTTTTATGCCTCATAATATTTCCTCCCCAATATTTTAACCCATATTACCAAACCACATAATCAAAATAAACGCTTGAAATTATGTGTTTTAGAAAATGTTTAAGAACATCATCCCATAGTCACAGACCGAAAATATTTTATGACTGTATATTATAAATTAACCGGTCTGTGACCTATGGTATGAACAATTCGGATTTAATTATCATTTAATACCGTAAAACACTAAAATATCAATTATTCTTTCATTCTATCTAACTTAAGCTGTCCTTTTGTCTGTATATTCTTTAAGGTTGTGTCAATATCCTGCTCTCCTGCAAAAAGCAGCTCAAGCTCGACCTTAATAATCTCATCCTGTATTTCATTTAACACTACACCATCTACTGCATAATCAAGAGCATCAAAAAATACTGATTTATTAAATTTTTTCCACCCCTCAGGTATTGAGTTTATAAAGTTACTGTCTTCACTTATTGATTTCAAAGCCGGAAGTCCGATAATTTCCATTTCTTCTTGTACTTTTCCCTGAGCAGACATATATTTTATATATTCCCAGGCTTCATCTTTATGAGGAGAATCTGCAGAAATACCTATTGCAGTTGTCCAAAGAGGAGATCTCCATTTTCCGTACTTAGAATTTGATGGGAAGGTTACAATATCCCATTCAAACTTATCGCCTATTGCTTCATTAAAACTTGCCATATCCCATGAAGCCCCTACAGTCATAGCATATTTACCTGTTTCAAATGTTCCTCCCACATCTTTTGCCATAGTAGGTGTAGGTGAAATTTTATGTACTCTGTATAAATCTGTTATGAACTGAACTCCATCCTTAAATCCTTCGGTGTCTGCAGTCATCTTTCCGGCTTCCCAGTCCCACGCCTTGTAACCGTCATATAAATTTCTTGCAAGAGAGTAAGCCCACCATGAAGAAAAATCAGCTCCCCAGACTTTACTGTCACCTTCTCCTTTGGTTAAAGCTTTGGCAGCTTTTAAAAAGTCTTCTTCTGTCCAATCATTTGTAGGAAGAGGTATATTGTTTTCTTTAAACATTGTCTTGTTGTAAATAATAAATCCTGAATAAAATGTAGTAGGTGCGGCATAAACACTTCCATTATATGACAATCCACTCATAAGGCTGTCAACCCAGGCACCTTTTAATCCATCTTTCTCTATATATGAATCTAAAGGAGCAAACACATCTTTCTTAAAATACTCTCCACCAAAATCTCCCGCAATCTGTACTAAATCTGCCAGTGTATTAGAGGAAACCTGAACTGTCAATTTATCATGAAAACCTTCTGGTATTGCTTCAAGGTTTACATGAATATTATCATGTGCTGCATTAAACTCGTCTGTCCACTTAGTTTTGTACTCAATTTCCTTCTGATTTCCCCATAATAAGAATCTAAGTTCTACCTTTTCATTAGATTTCTTATCGGAACTTTTGACACTGCTTACTTTAGCCACAGCACTCCCCGAACCGTTTTTGCTTCCATTATCTTCTGTCGGTTTTGTGGTTCCACCTCCACAGGCTGTAAGTGCCAATATGGCAGCCATAAAAACAGAAACAGCTTTTACTTTTTTTAATTGTAACATTGACATAACCCCCTTTGTGTAATATGATTATTATGTTTAATTTGTAAACGTTTACATTTTAGCATATTATCATATACATTGTCAATACTCAAGAGTTTATGTCTGTATTTTGCATATAAAATATGTATACATAAATGTAATATTAGACAAATATAATATTAAAATTCATAAAAATATCCCCTGCCCAAAGTCCTCAGGCAGGGGATGTAATAATTGTTTTTTAATAAACCAAATATAAAACGATGTGAGTATCAAAAGATAATAAATTCTTTTGCAAGCAAGTTTGCACCGAATTTTTTATACTTTTGACACTCGTAACATAAAATATGATATTCCTGAAAATAATACTGCACTATAGTCATTGCAAAAATACCTTTTAAAAAACCTATAAAATGAAACTTATAATCCTTATTTCCCTCACAGTCTTCAGTTCCCGGAAGTACAAAATACTTAATCCTAAACAAGCAAATGAACAGCCAGTCAATGATTACTAAATCCACTACATTCCAAGTCATACAAACAATCCAAAGATGAATAAATATTCTAAAAAATGATAATTCTTCACACCTGTGCATTAAAACTGCAAAAGCAATAAGTAAACCAAAAAGTATAACAAAACTTATGACCCCAAAAACAGCTCCGTTTCGCTTATGTTTCCCTGTAAGTTCCGGAAGTTTCGCTACCTTTCTTGCCGCTTCTGGATAATCATGCTCTATAGTAAACGGAAATATTCTTACCGATATAGCCACCATAATAATCCATAGCAGCGACCAGGCAGCCGACTCTAAGAATATTATTTGAAAATTCAATCTCTTACTCCTCCATCTATTATCTATTATTGTTTTAATTTGCCATATAAACACAAGTCGTAAAGCTTGCCATCTTTGTAAACAGCATTTTTTCGCACACCTTCACTTTCAAAACCATTTTTTTCAAGCACACGCTGCGATGCGGTATTAGGTAAATACACAGTTCCCGATATTCGTACTATATCGAGATTATCAAAAGCAAGCTTACAGATTTGTTTTACTGCTTCTGTCATTATGCCTTTAGACCAGTTATCTGTAAGCAAAAAATATCCTATTTCACTATCTTTACATCTGACATCCGAGTTTTGTTCAACCGCAATATTCCCCACAACCTTATCATCTACAACAATAGCCCTGAATATACCATCCTTACCGTCATGTTCCGTTGTCATACCAAACCAAAAGTCTGCATCCTTCTCAGTATAAGGATACGGTATACGATTTGACAGATAAGAACGGTCTATATTATTGCAAATGTTTATCAGCTCTTTGCTTAAATCTTTGCTCCACTTTATTAGTTTTATCTTCATAGCTAACCCCCTTAAAGCGCTTAAGTTTACAAGTATTTTAGGTATAATATCACTTTGCACACATTATTTCAACTATAACTTCAATATTTTTATATAATTTCAATTTTTCTTAAAATATTCTATTTATTTCCAATCTCATTTCCAGTCTATCTGACAACTGTTACTTGCCCTTCACCTTAATTCCTTTAAGATAAGTCTTCTGCTCATCTGTAATCCTGTAACTTTCCACTGCTTTTTGAATAGCTTTATTATGTGTCCATGTATCAAGCTTTTTATTTTCAATAAACGGAAGTACCTGCTCATATTGCTTTGCAAGTGCTGTAGCAAAATACCAGGCTGTCATCATATTTATATAATACTCCTCAGACCTTATTTCTGCCACCATCTCAGGATATGCCGGGTCAAAATCTTCATCCAAAAAATGCTCCATAAGCATACCTATACCAAATCTTACTGTGTATGTTTTGTCTGAGTTTATCCATTCTTTTATATGTGTAAGAAGTTCCTTGCGATATTTCTTAAATACTTTTGGTGAAAGCTGATCACAGGTTGCCCAGTTATCTATATAAGGAAGAAAGTTTTTTACTTCTTCAAGACAAACCCCAAAATCCTTTATTTCTGCAAGTATAAAAGCATGAAGCTGATTTTCATCAAAATATTTATGCGGAACTGAATGTAAAAATTCTCTCACATCTTCTCTTTTTACAAGTTGTTTAGCGTACTTTCTAAGTTCAGGTGTTCTTACACCAATCATGCTCTCCTTGTCAACTGTAGGAATCAACTTGCTGTTAAAGTCTCTGTATTTTACATCCTGCATTTTAAATAGTTCATTTGTAATTTCTTCTACAATCATAGTAAACCTTTCAAACAAAATTAAATAATGTAGAGTTCAAAAATATTCGTAATCCTCTCACTTTTTTTGCAACAAATGGCTACTTACTCATAAGACACAAGAACAATCTTGCCATCAACATATTCACCGAGGAAAATCTGACTGTATTCTTCATAGCCTTTTTCATTAAGCTTTTCCTTAAGCCATTCTTCATCTTTTCCTATTATTTCTAATATATTCTTCTGAAGATGTCCGTCCGTAATTATAGGAAATTTTGGATTTTCCTCGCCTTCAAGCACTATAATAAACTGTCCGTTTTGCTCTACCACAGCTCTTTTAACCTTTTTTACCGAATACACATTGTTGGCTCTTAACTTAAATGCCACATCATGTGCAGAAAGTCCTGCTTTCTTGCAGTTTTCCACATCTACCTTTCCGTTATTTATAATTATAAGAGCTTTACCGTCAATCAACTGTTTTAGTTTAATATTATGCTTTTTTATCCATCTGAATCCTGTAACAAGAACAAACCAAACAAACATGACAAGCAGGCACTCAAGAATACCTATATTTTTATTGTATATTATACCGCCTATGATTCCACCTAAAACATAGTTCTGTACCTGGTCGCTGGCAGAGTTAGGGGCAAGGTTTCCCTTTCCGGTAAAATTAATGATTGTAATTGCAGACAAAAAACCTATCAAGAGCTTTACAAATACCAAAATCAAATCGTTCATAATCTTAAATCTCCTGTTGTTTCATTAACTATTTTTAGTATAAATATATTATATTGATGTAAACTTGTCCAGCCTAAAGCCCTAATGCGACAGACAATATTTTATACCTATACTAATTCTTTTATATCTACTATATTATTCTGAATAACATGAACGATAAAGTTCTAAAAATCAAACCCAGTTTCGATTATAGTCGATAAATTTTAAAATTATGATATCATTTCGATTATAGTCGATAAAATTTAGCATTAAAAATAATATATGATACAAGTGTCAAAAGTATAAAAATTCGATGCAAGCTTGCTTGCAAGAGAATTTATTATCTTTTGACACGCAAAAAATATGAGTAAGTAGCCATTTTTGCAAAAAAATGAGCGGATTACGAATATTTTTGCAAGGATTGCGAGAGGTGAAGCCGAAGCAATCCTGTATCATTGGGTGTCAAATACTTTTGACACCCACATCAATATATTTTATTCGATATTCATTAAATAAAAACTCCCCAATCCTGTCCTCTTATTCCATCAGACAAAATCAGGGATTACATACTGTTATTAAGAAAATCATCTTATTGTTTCATTTATCTTATCAAAAACAAGTTGGTCTTCTAAGATATTAAAACTAACTTTATCTCCACTATGCTCTTTAGCTGTCTCATTGAGCTTTTTAATAATATCTTCCTTATCTACTTTCGATAAATCGCTAAACTCCGGATTACTCCAAATCTTTCCGGCTGCAAGCATAAAGCCTCTTACCGCATTATCCCTTTCAGCCACTGTAATTTTATCTTTTTCTTTTATCTTGTATGAAAATGAATAGCTGCAATCGTAGCTTTCATATCTTCCATCTCCTACTTTTGTAGCTTCGCTAAAGCTTATACTGATAACCGGCAGCTCTTCCTTCCCTTTTGTATATAATGCCTTAAATTTTTTTGCATTTTCAAGCCCTGAGAAATTTATGGTTGTTGTTACAAATTCCCTTTCTTCATCTGTCAGATTTACTGCAAAATTTTCATAATTTATGTCATCATTTATCCTGTCCATACGCATTCTATCATCATCTGCGGAAGCCCATTTTGCCAATCTTTTATTAAAGTCATCCAACTTCATATTCTTGTAATCAGGCTTTTTCAGAGCGTTAAATAATGAGTCATAATCTTCCTTAGTTGCAGACTTAAAGCTTCTTGTTTCAGCTTTGTCATCCACTTTCTCTACAGCAATTTCATCACTTTCTAACTCATTATTTTTTTCACTTACCATTTCCGAAACTTCTTCTATTTCCGAAATACCTCCTAAGGTTATTTTTAAATTATCATTGCTTAATTTTTCTGAAATTTTAATTAACCCTGTTCTAAATTTTTCACTCACCTCTTTAGCATTTTTCACCGCTTTTTTAGTTAGATTGTTTTTTAATAAATTTACACCTGAATCAATGCTTTCTATGGCATTCATATATTCTCCTACCTTAAGCTTTTCAGGGTTTAATATTTCAATATTAAGTGCATACTCTACCTGATATAGATTATTATTTATTTCAATATTTCCACTAATTATTCCATATCTCCGGTTTCTTGCAAGGATAGGTGAAAGTACATAATTAAAGAACCGTGCTTTCTCATCTATATTTCTTTTTTCATAGAATTCTTTATTATTTGCAATCTTATTCAAGGCTTCTGCATATTCTTCACTGTCAACAGCCTTAAGCACCTTATCCGAATATGCTGCAACAGACATTTTTTCATAATCCTTAAATTTTAAATCATCAATTTTCTTATAATCTATTCCTGAAATACTTTCATTTTCCTTCTCTTTTGCAGAAGTCATAAATACAGCAGTAGTTCCTGTTACAAATATTATTGCAAATAATATCATAAATAATGAAATCTTCTTTATCTTCATAACCGATATTATCCTTTCTTTTACTGCATTATTACTAAAGTTACTGCAAAGCGGCATAAGCTTGCCCTTCTTTGCCTCCATATCAATAAGGGCATACGCGTATGCTTCCTTGCTTTTTTCACCAAATATTCTCACAACAGCTTCATCACAGGATAATTCTATGTCACGGTTAAACAGCATAAACATAACCCATACCGCCGGATTGAACCAATGAACACAAAGTGCCGCTATAAGAAACATTTTGGTTATAATATCAAATCTTTTTATATGCACATATTCGTGTGTTAAAATGTAACTTAAAAGTCCGGTATCTCTCAAATCAAGATTTTTGGGAAGGAGTATCACAGGCCTAAAAATCCCATAACTTAGCGGTGTAGAAATCCTATCAGAATATCTTACGGAAATTTTCCTTTTCAGCTTACGTTTAACAAGCCAATCTTTAATAAAGGCATTGTTTATTGGCAAAGAAGTCCTAAACTCCCTCATATTTCTAATGTATAGAAAAAGGAAAATTATAATTCCTATTATCATACCCGCAAATCTTATTGCTTCATTTGACGGAAAAATTGTTTTTTCAAAGTCTTCAGCCCTATTATACTTTATATAATTATGCGACTTATTCGTATTACTTTCTTTTATAACAGTTTCTTTTATGTTCTTTGAAACTGTCAGGTTTTTTACTCTTTCTGATGTATTATTATCTGCTATATAGCTTTCTCTTGCAGAATTTATACTTGGAAACCAAGAATATATACTAAAGGATGAAGGTATTGAAAATGGCAGTAAAAGCCTTATCAGCACCAAAGTCCATAGGATTGTAAATGTCTTTTTAGGTAATTTATGCAAAAACAATGCTCTTATTACTATGATAGCAACTATAAGCACAGCCCCTGACAAACTCATTTGTAAAAGGTTCATACTTCACCTCATTTCAGCTTATTAACCAGCTCTTTTAAGTTTTTTATTTCATCTTTCGAAAGTTTCTTTCCACCTATTAGAGCTGCAAACATTTTGTCCACTGCTCCGTCAAATATCTTATCAAGCAGTTCTCCGGCTTCTGCTGCCTGTACTTCTTCCCTTGCTATAAGGGCATGGCACATAAAGTTAGGCTCCGAACGCTCTATAGCACCTTTTTTTATACATCTTTTTATTAAAGTATAAGTAGTATTCATATTCCAGCCGGTTTCTTCTTTTAACACATCTGAAATATGTTTGGCTGTAGTATCACCTTCTTTCCATAATACATTCATTATCTTTAATTCTGAATCAAATAATTTAACATCCATTATTATTACCTCCATTTACAAGACTACAGTAGTTTGTATCTTCATACTACCACAGTCTTGTATTTTTGTCAACACTACTGTAGTAGTTTTATTTTTTTCTACGGATTTGAACTTACCAATAACTATATGGAGAGATTTTATTTAATAAGAAATTTCTTATTAAATTAAAAATGAGCTTTCAGCTATAATTATAACCAAAAGCTCTTGTATATTATGGAGTAATTATTTATTCCACCTCTCCTACTGCCAAAAACACTTCATATTCTATATCATCTTTTTTCCCCTGCTTAATTATTTCATAGTCTACAAGCTTCCAACCTGTGTTCTTAAAATAATTGCAAATTTCCTCTTTTGAAAATCCGTTATGTCCGTCAAAATCCGGAAAATCTTTATGAAAGGCTGCAGGTATTGTACAAAAATCCATAAGATAGAGTTTCCCCTTTGGTGCCAGGAATTTTTTTAATAATTGCAATTCATTTTCCACATCCACTATATGATGAAAAACCTTATGACTGTATATCAAATCATATTTTTCATCCGTTATATTAAGAAAATCCTCATCATATATATTTACATTCTCTGCCGAAAAAGCTTCTTTATTCTTAAGAAATTCCTCTCTCATTCCCGCCGAACTGTCAATACCGTCTATTTTTGCGAAATGTTTTGCAAGGAGCAGGGCCAGAGTTCCACTTCCCGCTCCTATCTCAAGAGCTTTTATCTCAGATTCAGACTTATCTACTGCAAGCCTTCTTAAAATAACCTCTTTTATTTCTTCATTTGCACTTTGTCTTCTAGGATTATTCCACTCCTTTGCTACTGTGTCAAAATAATTTTCTTTCATAATATAATTCCTTTCTATATTTGCCTTAGTACTGTATTATAACCTATATTATTCATAATTCCAACATTGCAATGATACATGTAATAATATTCATGTTTTTTTCAATCAAATTCTATTATATTGAGAACAATTTTATTTTATCATATAGAACATCAAGCCGAAACAAATTAACACTTTTAAGATAAGTTAATTAAACAAAAAATTCGGAGAAAATATTACACAATTGAAAGGAATTAAAAAAATGAGAAAGAAAACTTTAGGACTTCTTGTAGGAGCATTAGTAACAACATCTGTTTTAGCAGGCTATCACGCAAAGGGAGATAATATGACTCCTGCAAAAGCTGCCATAATGGAGACAAAGGCAGATAAAATGAAAGACGGCGATATGATGAAAGATAATGACATGATGAAGGATAATATGAAAGATAAGTCCGACAAGATGATGGACGATGATATGAAAAAAGGTAAGTCTGACGGCATGATGAAGGATGATGACAAGATGATGAAGGACGGTATGAAAGATGGTAAATCCGATGGCATGATGAAAGACGATATGAAAAAAGATAAATCCGATGATATGATGAAGGATAAGTCTGATAAAATGATGGATGATGACAAGATGATGAAGGATAAGTCCGGTAAGATGATGGATGGCGATATGAAAATGGACAAATCCAATAAAAAAATGAAGAAGAAAAAAGCCGGCAAGAAAATGAAGATGAAAAAAAATAACGGCAAAAAAATGAAAAAATCCGACAACATGATGAAGGACAATATGAAAAAAGATAAGTCCGGAAAAATGATGAAAGACGATATGATGAATGGTGATATGAAAAAGGATGATAACATGATGCATGATGATATGAAGAATTCAAAGTCTATGAAAAAAAAGAGCATGAAAAAAGATAAGATGATGAATAAGAAGGATATGTACGATTTTACTCTCAAGGACTTAGATGGTAATGATTATAAACTCAGTGACAATAAGGGCAAAAAAGTTTATATGAAGTTTTGGGCTTCATGGTGCTCTATCTGCCTTACCGGTCTTGAAGACCTTGACAAGCTTGCAGGCGAAAGCAATGACTTTGAAATAGTTACTGTAGTTGCTCCCGGAAAAAACAGAGAAATGGATACCGCTGCTTTTAAGAAATGGTTTAAGGAATTAGGCTATAAAAACCTCAAGGTACTTTTTGATGAAACAGGAGAAGTTACTGAACATTATGGTGTAAAAGTATATCCTACTTCTGTATATGTTTCAAGCAATGGAACTGATACCACAGTTAAGGCAGGACATAACTCAAATGACTATATAAAGGATACAATCAAAAACCTTAAATAATTTAATTCAAATTATTTGCAAGCCATCTTGCAAAATACCTCAATCAAATCCTTGGCTCCTAATTCTGATATTTGCAGATGTGTGTTAATCTTACACCTTAGCCATAATAATATCACTTCTTATACAATCTGTTATGGTTAAGGCTTGCTTTAAAAACAAGCAGGAAGGAAATATTATATATGAGTAAAAATAAATTACTTTGGATAATACCTATATTTTTTGCAGCAATTGCTTTATACTTAACTGCAAGCTGGTTTAAAAATCAACAAGAGATACAAGCTGCAAATAAAATAGTGAAACAAAATAAAGTTAAGTATAATAAAGGAGCAAAAAAAATGAATAAATCTGATAAATTAAAAGAAATCCATCTTGCAGGAGGCTGTTTTTGGGGACTTGAAGCCTATATGCAGAAATTAAACGGTGTAGAAGATGCCATAAGCGGATATGCAAACGGAAAAACTGAAAATCCAACCTATAGAGACTTACATACCAGTGGTCATGCTGAAACAGTGAAAGTTATATACAAACCTGAAATTATCAGCCTTGAAGACTTACTCACACATTATCTGAGAGTTGTAAATCCTGTTAGTGTAAACAAACAGGGAAATGATGTTGGTACACAGTATAGAAGCGGTATATATTATACAGATAATAATGATAAAAAAATAATTGATAAAATTTTAAATAAAGAACAAACCAAGTATGACAAACCTATAGCAATAGAAGTTCTGCCACTTAAACATTTTTTTGAAGCTGAGGAGTATCATCAGGATTATCTTGAGAAGAATCCAGGCGGCTACTGCCATATAGACCTCTCTCTCGCTGAGAAACCTTTGTCACCTGATAAAGAACCTGTGATAGATGCTACAAAATATCCAAGACCATCTGATGCAGAACTCAAAAAAACTCTTACGGATATTCAGTATAAAGTTGCTGTGCAAAACAAGACAGAATATGCATTTTCAAATGAATATTGGGATAATTTTGAAAAAGGCATTTATGTAGATATTACAACCAAAGAGCCACTCTTCTCCTCTACAGATAAATTTGAGTCAGGCTGCGGATGGCCAAGTTTTTCTAAACCTATAGCTAAAGATGTTGTAAAATACATTGAAGATCGTAGTTTTAATATGATAAGAACTGAAGTCAGAAGCAGAAGCGGCAATATACACTTAGGTCATGTTTTTGATGACGGTCCTAAAGAGCTCGGTGGTAAAAGATACTGTATAAACAGTGCATCTATTGAATTTATTCCATATGCAGAAATGGATAAAAGAGGATATAGTTATTTAAAATACTTAATAAAGTAAAATCAAGAAATACAAAGGAAATTAAAATAATATGAAAAAGAAAATTTTAGGCTTAATAGCCGGTATAATAACTGCTGCAACTGCTATAACAGGCTGTGGCTCAGGCGGTTGCAGTACCTGAGGCTTTATGAGAAATAACTCTTCGGGTTCGGAGATGAAAGACAGCAGTACACAAAATATGGAAAAAGGTTCTATGTCAGATAATATGACAGATTCTTCCATGAATAATAAGTAATAAGATAACTTTTAATGGAGATACAATGTATAATCTACTTATAGTTGATGATGAACCAGTAATCAGGCGAGGGATAAAATCTCTCGCCATCTTGTCTGAAATAGGTATAAATAAAATATTTGAAGCCGGTAATGCTGAAACATGCCTTGAAATAACAGATAAAGAGCAGATTGATATAATAATGCTTGATATAAACATGCCAAATACAGACGGACTGACTTTAGCTAAAATGCTCAAAGAAAAAAATCAAAATTTTGCAATTATTATGGTTACAGGATACGATTATTTTGAATATATGCAGACCGCAATAAGACTTGGTGTGGATGATTATCTGTTAAAGCCTGTAAATAAGACAGATATAGAGCTCGTACTTAAGCGGATGATTGATAAAATAGAAAAAATCAGACTTGAAAACAGGCTTTCGGAACTTAGCGTAACAAGTGAGAGTATACTGTCCGGTGATAATTCAAGTTTTAAAGCAGTAAGAGAATATATGAATGAACACCTTTTTGACTCTGACCTGTCTCTTGGATATATGGCTGAAAATCTTGGCTTTAACAGCAGTTATTTAAGCGGTATAATAAAACAGATATATGGCATTCCATTTCAGGAATATCTAACACTCAAAAGAATGGAGCAGGCAAAAATCCTCTGTCTTTCCACTGATATGAAAAACTATGAAATTGCAGAGGAAATAGGCTATGAAGATGTTAATTATTTCACAAACAGATTTAAAAAGACCTTTGGCATTACTCCAAAACAGTTTAAGCAGGGGATGAAACCAAATGAAAACTAGATTAAGCTTTTTTTCAAAATTACATGTAAGGACAGCTCTTACTTTTTTTATATTTTCTCTCTTTATAATAGCACTGCTTTCCGGCAGTATCTATCATTTTACCTCTGATATGTTGATTAAAGATGATGTAATGCGCACAAGAGCTATGGTAAACCAGACAGGCGAGTATATCTCTTCCTACCTTGAAAAGCTCAGAGCCTTTAGCAATATCATCGCTGAACATAAAGACATAAAAGCAGCTCTTGCCAAATCCTCTCCTGAATCTTTAGAGTCTATTTCTTCACTTATTGCTCTTGCAAAAGAAAGTGACAGCAGAATAAGCGGTGTGGCTGTTGTCTCTAAAAATGGTTTTGCAATCACAAGTGACAGTGATATGTCTATGACACTCTCAGATGATATGATGAAGGAGGATTGGTACAAAAAAGCCATTGCTTCCAATCGCATGCCTATGCTCTCAGAGACGGGACATAGTGCCTTTGCCGCTGATAAAAGCAAATGGACTATATCGGTATACAGAGAAATTATCGGTAAAAACAACGAGCACCTGGGCGTTGTGCTTATGGATATTTCATATAATTTTATAGAAGATTATATTAAAAACCTTGACCTCGGTAAAAGGGGCTATGTATATATTATGTCAGAATCCGGTGACATAATATATCATCCTGATGTTACTGTATTCAGTGATATGAAAAAAGGTGAAGAACTTAAATCCCTTATGGATGGTGATATTAAAGACGGTAATGTGGTATATGAGGCTACTGTTAACAATTCAACCTGGAAGCTTTTTGGAGTTGCTGCCGCCGACAATGTAAAATTACTTCAAAATAACTTAACCAAAACTATTTTTATTTTATCCTTTTTTCTTGTATTACTAAGCATATTGGTAGGTATAATTGCTTCTAAAAGGCTAAGTAAGCCTATTACCGAACTTAAGCTTGCTATGATGAGTCTAGATGAAAAATGGAATCATATAACCATAGCTACAGGCATAAAAGAAGTTACTGAGCTTGAAAATGAGTACAACAGGCTCATAGACAGGATAAAGGCTCTTACTGAAAATATTTCCAAAGAAGAAGAAACCAGAAGACAGTTTGAGCTTAAAATGCTGCAAAGTCAGATAAATCCTCACTTTTTATATAATACACTGGATACTATACTCTGGCTTGCCGAACTTAACGAAAATGAGTCTGTAATCAAGGTGACTTCCGCACTTGGCAGACTTTTAAGACTGTCTTTAAGCACAGAGCTTGATTTTGTCACTCTTAAAGAAGAAATAGAACATGTAAAGAATTATCTTGAGATACAAAAATTCAGATATGAAGATATGCTTACGTATGAAATAGGTGACGCCGGCAAACTTGAAAATGCCACTGTTCCTAAACTCATAATTCAGCCAATAGTTGAAAATGCCATCTACCATGGGCTTCGTCCAAATGGCGGCGGTAAGATAAGCATTTCTTTTGAGAAAGTCGAGAAGGACATTGTTATAATTGTGTCTGACAACGGTAAAGGATTTGATACTGAAAAATTAAAGAATGAAAAAAACTGCCAGCCTAATACCAAAGTCAGACTGGGAGGAATTGGAATTAAAAATGTAGACCATAGAATAGAACTGCTTTGCGGCAAAGGCTATGGTATAAATATAACCTCTGTCCCTGATAAGGGAACAGAGGTCAGGATAAAGGTCAGGGAGAGGGAATAATTCCCCTCCCTCTTTAAATAAACAAATTCATATCTGATCTGTCACTATCATTAAGCATGGTAGCTACTCCTCCTACCTCTACTCCATCAATCAGTTCTTCTTCTTTGATTCCCATAACATCCATTGACATTTGGCAGGCTATCATCTTCACTCCAGCTGATTTAGCCTGATTTATAAGTTCTTCAAGAGAATATACATTCTGCTTCTTCATTACCATACGAATCATCTTAGATCCCATACCCATCATATTCATTTTTGAAAGCTTAAGCTTCTTGCTTCCGCGAGGCATCATCAGCCCAAACATTTTCGAGATAAAATCCTTTTTTACAGATACTTTTTCATTTTTTCTAAGCACATTCAGCCCCCAGAAAGTAAAGAACATATTTACCTTATTTCCCATAGCTGCCGCCCCATTTGCAATTATAAATGAAGCAATGGCTTTATCCAAATCTCCGTCAAAAACTATCATGGTTTTTTCTTTTTTCTTACCTTGTTCAGAGCAGGCACAGGACTCTGTCGTCACGACTCCACCACTCTTTCTTATAGTTGCAAAAAATTTGCCACCTTCACTTTTCTTTTCTACCAGCTCATTCCCGGTATTATCTGTCCAACAGCTTATATCTGAATAAAATCCAGGATCTGTAGCTGTTACTTTTAATGTATCTCCAACATTTAGTTTTTCAAGTCTTTTGGATACTTCAACTATCGGTCCCGGACAGCAAAGGCCGGATACATCAAGCTCTTCCATTTCATTACTCGATGTTCCTGCAAAACCGCTGTCAGCCACATTTCTCATCATAGGGGTTATTTCACCTTCAAACTTTTGTCCTGACTGGTAGCTGCGATAGCCTCCCATAAGATTTCTTGCTTTGAAGCCTTGCTGCTTTAAGATTCTTGCAGCAATATAGCCTCTAAGTCCTACTGCACAACTTGTTATATATTCCTTGTTTCTGTCAAGTTCGTTTAATCTGCTTCTGAGATTACCAAGAGGAATATGTATTGAATTTGGAATATATCCCATCTTCCTTTCAATATCCTCTCTTACATCTACAATTACAGTATTGTTATCAAAATCCTTTATTTCTTCTATTCTTGCAACCTCCACCAAGCCATCTAACTGGTTTGTAGCTGTGTACCCTGCCATATTTACAGGATCTTTTGCTGAAGAATATGGTGGTGCATAGGCAAGTTCAAGTTCTGTAAGATCATATACAGTCGCACCAAACCTAATTGAAGTAGCAAGTACATCTATACGCTTATCCACTCCATCATAGCCCACTATCTGCGCTCCAAGCACCTTGCCTTTTAAGTCGAAAATAAGCTTAATTGACATAGTAGCTGCATCAGGATAATAACCTGCATGTGAATTTGGATGTACTACTGTAATTCTGTAATCCTTTTTATATTCTTTTCCTTCTCTGTTTAATGTCTTTTCATTAGCTCCCGTACTTGCTACAGTAAGGTCAAATACCTTAGCTACACTTGTACCCTGGGTACCCTTGTAAGTGGTCTTTATCTCACCTGCTATGGTATCTGCCACTATTCTTCCCTGTTTATTGGCAGGTCCTGCAAGCGGAACCATGGTTCTCGTTCCCATTACAAAATCATCTGTTTCAACTATATCTCCTACCGCATATATATTAGGCTCAGAAGTCCTCATATATTCGTCAACTATAACTCCACCTCTGGCATTTAACTTAAGTCCTGCTTCCTTTGCAAGTTCACTGTTTGCCCTGATTCCGATAGAAAGTATTACTATATCTGCATTTACTTCACGTCCATCCTCAAGTACAACCTTTGAGCCTGACGGACTATGGGTAATCTTACTCACACCATTTTCAAGTACAAGCGAAATGCCCTTTTCAGCCATATGGCGATGAACTATATTTGCCATATCCTTATCAAGTGGTGCCATTACCTGATCGACCTTTTCAACCACTGTCACAGCTAATCCCCTATGTGCAAGGTTTTCAGCCATTTCAAGTCCTATAAAACCACCACCTATTACGGTTGCTGTTTTAGGTGATTTTTCTTTTACATAATTATAAATTTTATCCGTATCTGGTATATTCCAAAGGGTAAATACATTTTCTCCGTCAAAGCCCTCTACATTAGGCTTAATTGGTCTTGAGCCTGTGGATATTATAAGTTCATCATAGGAGAGCTCATATTCTCTATTTTCTTTTAAATCTCTTACTTTGACAGTTTTCATGTTTTTATCTATTGAAACCGCTTCATTTAATACTCTTACATCAATGTTATATTTAGCACTGATGGCTTCAGGTGTAGATACGAACAAGGCATCTCTTGACTTGATAACTCCACCTATATAGTAAGGGAGTCCACAGTTTGCAAAAGAAACATATTCTCCCTTTTCAAGCATAATTATTTCACTTGTTTCATCAAGTCTTCTAAGTCTGGCTACTGCTGTAGCACCTCCTGCCACACCACCTATTACTATAATTTTCTTACTCATCTTTTCCCTCCGTAAAAAATGTTTTTACAAGCCTTATAATATTTTCATCAACCAAGCTGTAATAGCTCTCTGTTCCCTGCTTTCTTGCAGTAACTATCCCCAGGTCTTTTAGTTTTGATAAATGCTGTGATATGCCTGACTGGGATACATCCATACAGCCTGTAAAATAGCTTACATTACATTCACCGTTAATATATAGTTTCTTCACTATACAGAGTCTGGCAGGATGTGAAACTGCTTTTAGCCTTTCTGCAAGGTTTACAACATAAAGTTCATCATCATTTAAGTTGTTCATTTTAATATTTTCCATAATGTCACCTTATTTAACTTTCGGGGTTTATTATCATTATACCCAATAATTTGAGTTATTTTATTATATTCAAATATTATAATATAATAATTATATAATATTGTCAATAACGATTTTACTAATCGTTTAATCTAAGAAATTTCCCATTGAATTAATAAAATTTCCCCTATGCCAAAGTCTCCGACATAGAGGAATTTTTATAAATCTAATTATTCATTTTTTATACAATCTTATTAAAATATCCGTCAAAGAGAAATTTTTCAGGATGAGCTTTTATGTATTTAATTTCATATTCACCACCGTATTCATATACTTTATACACCAATTTATCTGCCTCATCCAAAAGCTCTTCCAAGTTCTCATCAAGCTCTTCCATTGCATTCCAACGCTCTTCTCTGTCAAAAGGAATCTTTCCGCCAAACAAATCTATAACTTTCTGAAAACTGTCAGCCAGTTCATTCATTTCAAACAGTCTGAGTCCGTTTAGGGCATCCTCCCAGACTATTCCCGTAGAATTATCTAAAAACTGAAAATGTCCTCCGTTATTTACTTCCATAAAATACCAGGATACTGCATTTAAGTATCGTTGTTCTAAGGTAAGGCTTTCTGCCGATTTTAGATAATCTTCGTATGTGCCGTAAATATCGATTGTCCAGTATACCGGATCTAAAATATCCCAGATATCTTCCATTTTTTCAATATCTTCTATAGTAATTTTCTTATATGTTTTTTTATTCCCTGAACTGCTAAGTTCAGCATCTGTAAGCTTCGCTATATATTCCGAATAGTGTTTGTAAACGAGAGGAAATTTCTCTTTGTTAGCTTCAAGTATACTTTTAAATCCATGAAATTCCACAATTTCAATACACCAGCCGACAACCTTATCATCCTTTGCAAGTTCAATAGCTTTTTCAAGCATTACAAGTGCATTTAAGCTTTCCTTTTCTGTATCATAATTACGGTTTGAGGATAACTTGGAATAAGAATATCCATAGCGGTAATACCAGAGAGCATCTCTTTCTTCCACAGGAATCATATCCATTACCTTCATAGCTTCTTCTATCTGTTCATTATTGTTGTAGGCCCTGGCAAGCATTCCCTTTAGCCCGGTATTTAGATTTTCCACTCCGGTAAAGGTGAGAAATTCTATAACACTCTCAGAATCATTTTCATCACTTAAATTAGTAATAACTTTTTCCTTTATCTCATCACTGTATTCTACAAATTCTTCCTTTGTAATATCTTGCGGAGCAATGGTAAGCCCTCTAATAAATTCTTCAAAATTATCTGCAAGGTAATCAATACTGTAATCATCCTCCTGATTTATCATTACCACTTTAGGCTCTCCATCTTTACCACACTCCCTGTAATCAAGGAAGACCATATTATGACCGGCAGAGATAGTATCAGCTACCGCAACTCCTATACCCGGATATCCCCACTCATTTAACCAAAGCTCATTACCGAGTTCACCGCAAAGTGAATTCATTTTTTCTTTATCTGTACCATAAATTCCTGTAATATAGACCGAGGTTTCATCATTTCTAAATAATGTAGCAAACGGAGTTCCACCATTATGTTTTTTAACAAGCTCTATATATGACTGTGGCAGTTTATATCCCAGTTCATCTTCAATTTCCTTTATTTCTTCATCTGTAGGCTCTTTTCCAACATATTCTTTAAGCGAATAATCATCATCATCCCAGAAATTACTCCAGTCAAAGTTTTCAAAGGGTTTCATAGGTTGTTTTCCTTTCAGTTGGCAAGTTATTTATTTAAGTACCCTGTCGCAATATATTAAGATATTCCTCATAAGCAAACGCACGATTTCTACTTGCATTCTCTGTTTTAACAAGAATGCCTGCCTCAACAAGACGTTTGACTGCTGATGAAACTGTATTAAATGATATATCAAGGATTTCTGCTGTTTTTCCAATGTCTATTATAGGATTTGATTCTAAATACCTGAATACCTGGATGGTATTTTTATATGCACGCCCCATATTTTCAATAATTTTTTCATTTTTACTACTAAGCTTATTAAGTTCATCTATTGTATCTATAGCATTTTGTGCAGATTCATCAATAGCCATAAGAAAGAATTTAATCCATTGTTCATAATTTCCCTTACTTCTAACTTCTGTCATTCTGTCATAATATTCAATACGATTTTTCTTTAAAAAATATGAAATATAAAGTGCCGGTGTCGTAAGTATCTTTTTCTCCATCAAAAAAAGCGTTATTAATAGTCTTCCTATTCTACCATTTCCATCGAGAAAAGGATGTATTGTTTCAAACTGATAATGAATAAGAGCTGCCCTTATTAAGGCATCAAGAATATCATCTTCATTCATATATTTTTCTAAATCTGACATAGCCTCTATCATATCATCCTGATGAGGCGGAATATATCTGGCATTTTTTAATGTACTTCCATTCCCTCCAATCCAATTCTGAGAATGCCTAAATTCTCCCGGACTTTTTTCCTGACCACGTACTCCATCCATCAATACTGCATGTGCTTCTTTTATTAATCGATTACAAAGCGGCAGACTATTTAGTCTTTTTATCGCATATTCTGTTGCTTTAACATAATTTACGACATCTACAACATTCCTATTTATATTGTATGTTATCATAGGATCAAATACATCCTCAAGTGTTGCCTGTGTTCCTTCAATTTGAGAAGACATAAGTGCTTCTTTTCTTACATACATCGAAATAAAAAGCTCCATATTAGGAATTCTTTTAGCTATGCTTTCAAGTGATGCAATTGAATTATTGGATCTAACTAACATTTTTATCATATCACTATCAATTTCTATAGCCGGATCCGGTGGTAATGGAGCTGGAACAAATGACATATATTCAGCTTCTCCCGAAAAATTTGTTCTATATTTTCCTGCACGATTTTTCATGGTTACACCTCAAATAAAATTGAAATACTACTCTGATTCTAACTTCCTTATTTCAATTTGTCAATCGAATTTGAAATAAGGGCCAACTTTTCCCTTGCTTATTTCAATTTCATCCCTATCCCTATGCTTTTTCGCTTAAAATAAGACACTAAACAACAAGTTCTGCCTCAATAGCTGCAAGCAGCGATATAGTGGTTTCAGAAGAGGGAGTATGTATTAATAAACTACAAGTTTTGATTATCCTATTTCATCTTATCTGTCGGAATTGGACCATAATTTTATATTCCAATCCGACAGATTTGATGTTTTCAACCCGATTGATTCGGCGTTTTCAATCCTATGGATTCAGCAATTTAATAATTTCTTTTACCTTTGGCACTCTTCCGCTTATAATAATCTTCCCATCCATCATAACTGAAGGAGTAGTCATAACTCCCAGTCTGACTATGTCCATTAAATCTTCCACCTTATCTATACTTGCTTCTAATCCCAGCTCTTTTACAGCTAAGCAGGTATTCTCATATAGCTTGTCGCATTTTTCACAACCTTCACCTATTACTTTAATTTCCATAATTACCTCAATTCCTTAACTTCATCGGTTTATCAACTATTTCTTTCCAGGCTTTGTCAATCGTGCGAATTATCTGCGGACTTGTTTTAGATAAAAAAACAAGTTCTGAGATTTCACGCTCCGAAGTTAATTTATAGTCAATCAGCTCCTCCACAACATCTACCTGTTGCCATCCATCATCTAACTTAAAAAATCCTTTTATTCTGTAACAATCCGGAAGCACCTTTTTAAGAAAGTTAGTCAGAATTTCTTTTGATAGTATTTCTCCTGTTTCTAATGATATAGTCTTTGGCTTATTATCTACCGTATTTAAACTATCTTCATATTCAGCCCATTTTAATGAGGTCAAATCTTCACTTAAAAACGATAAATCTATTTTCCCATAAGAAGCTGTGCTTATCATGCATATAGGATTAACCCCTCGAACAATGTTTTTCACTTCTTCAAGTTCAGATAAGTCAAGCAAATCCACCTTATTAATTACTGCCAGATTACAATGGGCAAGCTGCCTATCAACTGTTTCAACATCTTTAACCTGGTTTGGGAAATTCACTCCGTCAATAAGACAGATTACCCCTTTAAAAATATAGCTGTCTCCCGCCATTATACTCACAGCATTAAGGATTTCCTCAATGTTCGAAGGATCTGCAAGCCCTGAACTTTCCACGAAAACATAATCTAAGTCTTTCTTACTCATTTCTGCCAGTGCTTGTACAAATGAAAGTTTCAGGCAGGAGCAGAAGATAGATCCTCTGCTTATTTCAGTCATTTCTATACCGTTACGTCTTACAATTTCTCCGTCTACATTTATTTTACCAAATTCGTTCTGAATAATTCCAATTTTTTTATCCTTGATATTATCCAAAATGTTTAACAGAAATGAGGTCTTCCCTGCCCCTAAAAATCCTGTGAGTACATATAGCTCTTTCTTTTCCATAAGTTTCTCCTAAAAATATACACCTATTAAATTAAAAATATATCCGGCTATTATAATTCCGACAACGCAAATACCTATGAACAAACCCAGTAATCTTGGCTTAAGTGCCTTTCTTAACATTATCAAAGATGGGAGAGACAAGGTTGTAACTGCCATCATAAATGCTAAAACCGTACCAAACTCCGCTCCCTTAGCATATAGAGCCTCTGCAACAGGTATAGTTCCAAATATATCCGCATACATTGGCGTTCCAACCAATACCGCTAAAATTACCGAAAATATATTCTTACTTCCAAGCACTGTTTCAATCAAATGCTCAGGTATCCAATTATGAATAACAGCACCTATTCCAACTCCTGCTATAATATAAGGAAATACTTTTTTAAGAGTAGATGCAACCTGCTCTGATGCATACTTAAGTCTGTCGGATTTAGTCAGCTTTAGGCTTTGAACATTTACACTTCCTGCCTTTTTGATATATTCTTCAATATAGTCTTCCATCTTCATTTTATCAATAATCGTACCGCCCACTACAGCTATTATTAATCCTAATATAACATAAATGGCCGCAATCTTTGCCCCAAATATACTCATTAGCAAAATAAGCGAGCCCAAATCAACCATCGGTGAGGATATAAGAAACGAAAATGTTACTCCTATCGGTAAGCCTGCACTTGTAAAACCAATAAATAAAGGTATGGATGAACAGGAACAAAACGGAGTAACCGTTCCGAGCAGGGCTGCTGTTATATTCGCACCGATCCCTTTAAATTTCCCAAGTATCTGTCTGCTGCGCTCCGGCGGAAAATAGCTCTGAATATAGGAAATCAGATAAATCAGTACACAAAGTAATACTATAATTTTAATCGTGTCATATAAGAAGAATTGAATGCTTCCTCCCATCCTGCTATCTACATCAATCCCTATTTTCCCCAAACCTTTACCGATTAATTCATTCAACCATTTCATTCCCAGAATTTGATTTTGAAAAAATTCCCATAGGGTTTTCATAATATTAATATCATCCTCCAAGTATTAGTATGCATACTGTATACATAGCACTACACTTTATCAATCCTTAAGTGCGGTAATGGGTACTACATAAACACCATCCTCTCGTTTATATGCAGCATTTGAAAGTCCGCATATTACACATAAAACTTTTGGCGGTATACCCTTTTCATCGGCTACAATACTATTTTTTAACTTAATCAGGCTTTCTGCTGCTGCATCAATTTGATTGGCCCCAAGTTTTATTTCAAATGCAGCCCAGCTTCCATCCTTCATTTCAATAACGGCATCAATTTCCTTATTATTATAATCCTGATAATGATATAGTTTTGCATCAAATGATTCGGCATATATTCTCAAATCTCTTTCGCAAAGTGCTTCAAATAAAAATCCAATGGTTTCAAGATCATTTAAGAGTATATCAGGGGTAGCCTTTAATAAGGCACAAGCTAATGAAGGATCTGAAAAATGTCTTTTTTCAGCTTGTTTCACGCGAGCAGAAGACCTTATCTTTGTCCCATACGGAGACTGGTTGTCAAGCAAAAACAGTCTTGTAAAAATATCCAGATACGAAGCTACCGTTTCTATATCAATATCTTCATCATCAATCTCTTTTATATCATTTTTTAATTTTTTATTACTGACTGTTGTACTTTCATTTCTTGCAAGTGAACGAAGTAGCAATCTCATTTTATGTGTATCTCTCTTAATTCCGTCTATTCTATAAGCATCATCAGTTATAATTGCTTCAATATACTCCTCACTAACTAAGTTCGCACGACTGATTGGAATATCAAGATTGGCAGGCCACCCGCCTCTGACTATATAATCTATCAAATCCTGTATTCTCACCTCTTTAGTCATAGCAGGCTCTAAGTTTCCCTTGCAAAGTTCTTTTAGCGATACCTTACCGGTAGAAAAACCAGCTTCATAAAGCGACATAGGACGCATACGGATTCTTGAAATCCGTCCTGCTCCACTATGCATAATCCCTTTATGATTAGGTGTTGCAGAACCCGTCAAAATAAACATTCCTTTTTTTCCCTCTTCATCTACTTTGTAGCGTACAGCATCCCAAAGTCCCGGAACTTCCTGCCATTCATCTATCATTCTTGGATTTTCTCCACTAAGAATCAATTCCGGATTTAATTCTGCAAGTTTACGATTCTGAAAATTTCCGGCAGGATCCCCAATAAATATTTCACTGTTACAATGATGACTTGAAGTCCATGTTTTGCCACACCATTTCGCACCCTCAATACATACAGCTCCAAATGAAGCTAAATACTCGCAAACCTTCTTATCAACCAATCTTGGCTTGTATTTTTTATAATTCATAAGTATCACCTCATAAACTATTATACTCCAATCCGACAGATTTGGCAATTCCAATCCGACAAATTCGGCATTTTCAATCCTACACATTCGGCATTTTTAATCCGACACATTCGGTATTTTCAATCCGACACATTTGGCATTTTCAATCCTACACATTCGATATTTTCAATCCGACACATTCGGTATTTTCAATCCGACAAATTACTCTTCCACCTTAACTATCTTATACAGCACTGTTCCCACTATAAGCAAAATCACTCCAAACAGCAGAGAAAATGTTGTATGAACAGTACCACTTCCCTCAGAGGGAATAAAAATCCCGCCAAGTATAAAAAATATACTGATGATAAGAGTATATATGCCGATTATCCTATATACCGCCCTATTCACTCTCTCCACCTCCCGCCAGTATCATATTTCTGTAAGCTCCGGTAACTTTAATAAGTTCTTCATGTCTTCCTTCCTGTATAATCTGTCCTTTATCAAGCACCAGAATTTTTTCAGCTTTCTTTATTGTATTTAACCTGTGGGCAATAACTATAGTTGTCTTTCCCTCACAAAGTTCCGACAATGCCGCCTGTATATAGCTTTCATTATCCGCATCTATGCTTGCGGTTGCCTCATCCAGGATAATAACCGGTGAATTCTTTAAGATACACCTTGCTATTGATATCCTCTGTGCCTCTCCTCCTGACAGGGTAGCACCGCCGCTTCCTACAAAGGTATCAAAACCATAAGGAAGTTTCATGATAAAATCATAACATCTTGCCTTTCTTGCCGCCTCATAGACACTCTCTTTGTCCACCGAAGACAGTCCCATAGCAATATTGTTATAAACTGTATCTTCAAAAAGATAAACCTTTTGAAATACCATACTTATCTGTTCCATCAGGTCTTCTAAAGGAAGTGAGCGTATATCTTTTCCTCTGAAAGAAATCTCACCTTCTTTTATATCCCAAAATCTTGCTAAAAGACTTGCTATCGTAGTTTTTCCGCTTCCGGAAGCTCCCACAAGGGCTAAAGTTTCACCTTTTCTAACCGAAAATGATATACCTTTAAGCACCTGTTCATTTCCATAGGAAAAGCTTACATTATTAAATGCCAGCTCATTTTCAAATTCAACAGGGATTTCATCCTTCCCAGTATCTTCTATCTCTTTTTCATCCATTATCTTTTTAAGCTTATTTAAACCGATTTCCATAATGGTAAACTGTGTCATTTGCTGGTAGTAATGCTCTATTGAAGCAAATATTCCAAAAGAAAAGAGTAATACTCCGATAAATTCCACAGGCCTTAGAGCATTTTCTCCGAAAAGATATGCAGATACAAGAAGAATAGCCCCTGCACCGATACAGTAAATCATAAGCAGCCCTCTTTCAAAGGGAACATGATTTTTCTCAAAACTAAGGCTTTCCCTTGCCACATCCGCAAAGCTTTTTCTTATTTCTTTAGCACTCTCACCGGTCATATTAAAACTCTTTATCACATCTATTCCCTGTGCATATTCAAGTACCGCAGAAGTCATTTTCTTTATACTTTCCTGTCTGCCCTCGGAACTTTCCATACTTTCCTTTTTCATAGGAATTGCAACAAACACCGCTATCACTTCTGTTATAAGAGCTGCCAGACCTATGAGCGGATTTAATATTAACAGAAAAACCGTAAGAATAAGCTGTGAAAATATATCGCTCACACTCTCACCTATAGCCTGCATACTCAATTCTTCTATAAATACCATATCATTTGAAAGTACTGTGCTTATTTCTCCTATATTCCCCTCCGTAAAATACCCCATAGGAAGCTTTCTTAAATGATTACCAAGCTCTATTCTCTTGTCTGCAAACAAATCGTAACCTGCCATTGCCTGATATTTATTTAACAATGCCGTAAACACAGATTGTAAGACTAAAAATGAGAACAGTATGACAGCGGAAATTATACAGGTAGAAATATCCGCTCTTTTTTCCATAAGTTCATTTATCAAAAACAGAGCCACCAGATACGGAGCTTTGGCACAAAAACTTTTTAAAAATGCAAATATATAAGAAATACGGATGCGTATGGCATACTTTCCGGTATATTTCACTATTTTCTGAATTAAGCCTATCATTCTGCCACACCTTCCTTTCTTATAAGACTCCACTGTTCTGCTTCTTCTGAGGCTTTCCAGAGTTTTCCATATATTTCACATCTTTGTATCAGCTCATTATGCTTTCCCGTATCAGCTATTCTTCCCTTATCAAGCACAACTATCTTATCAGCGTCCTTCACACTTCTTAACTTATGTGCTATTGCAATTACAGTCTTGTCCTTCATAAGTTCTTTTACGGCTTTTTGCATTTTTTTCTCATTTTCTGGGTCGATAAAGGCTGTTGCTTCATCAAGCACAAGTACGGGCGCATCTTTTAATATGGCTCTTGCAAAGGCTATTCTCTGCTTTTGTCCTCCCGAAAGACGGTTACCCGCCTCTCCAGCCATAGCTTCATAGCCGCCTTCCAACTCCAATATAAAGTCCTCACATTCAGCCTTTCTTGCTGCCTCTTTTACCTCTTCATCAGTTGCAGCAGGTTTTCCTACCCTTATATTTTCCAAAATGCTTTTATTAAATAAAAAGAGATTCTGTGAAACAAAGGATATTTCATTATTAAGTGCTTCAAGGCTTAAATCCGTTAATTTCTGCCCTCCAAGGCTAATGCTTCCTGATGATACATCATAATAATGTACCAGAAGTTTCGCAAGCGTACTCTTACCACTGCCGCTTTCTCCTACAAGAGCCACAGTTTCTCCTGTCTTTATATCGAGCGAAATTCCTTTAATTATCTCATCATTCTTATATGAAAAATGGATATCATTGAATGAAATATCATGATTTTCAGCATTAAATTTTTCTTTTCCTTCTTTAAGCGGAGGAAAATCAAGTGTCTTCTCAATAGCCTGTATCTTATAGTTTACCTGTGGCAACGCCCCTATAAATCTCATACAGTTAAGAAGGAGAGGCATTGTTCCAAAGCTTATACACAGAGCAAGTATGTATTCTGAAAGTTCAAGATAGCCCGTTACAATCAAAATCCCTCCCAGTGGTATAGAATACAATGTTATCTGCGAAAAGAAGCTTCCGTAAGCGGCCATCCATGTAAAGCATACCTTGTACCAGTCAAGCGCGTAATTATGATAATTCTTTACATGACCTTCATACTTTTCACTATGGTTATCCTGTCTGTTAAATATTCTAACCGCTTCCATACCGTTTACATATTCGATAATCGCATTATTAAGCCTTTTTGCGGCTGCAAAATAATTGCCCATCCGGCTCATGCCTATCTTCATAACCTGTCCGGAAGCACTTATTCCAAAGAAAATCATAAATAAGGTAACAAGTGCAAGCAGCCAGTTTACCGTAATAAGTGCAAAAAACATAACTGCAAATACAATTAAATTAGATATTCCTTCCGGTATCATATGGGCAAGCAGAAGTTCAACCGACTCCACATCTTCTGAAAACAGCTTCTTTATAGCTCCGCTTCCTTTGTCTATTATGCTTCCAAGCGGCTGTTTCTCAAGCTTCTCCTGTAAAGAGCAACGCAGGTTTTCAAGTGTGTGGTAAGCAGAATGGTGCGACAGTTGCAAACCGAATATATAAAGCAAAGTATAAATCAGCTTGTATGCAGTTATTAAGACTATGCTCCAGCCTACAGTAGTTAAGTTTACAGTTTCCCCCGAAAGTGTAGCATCAATTATTTTCCATACTTCAAAATAAGGCATTATACTTGCCGTTGCCGCTAAAATCAGTACAAAAACAGAGGTTATGGTCACCTTTTTATAATTTCCCATATACTGAAAAATCTTTGTAAACATGCCTATTTTTTCACGCTTTTTACTTACATTTATATCTCCCTCTGAAAGAAAATAGGTCTTTAATCTCTCTGCACCGTCTTCGTTAAGCGGATAAAAACTTTGTATCCTGCCATTTTCCATGTACAGTACATGAGTACAGCATTCAAGTATAAGTTCAGGATCATGGGTTACTATTATATTGACAGACGTTTTTTCCCTGGTTTCATTTAAAAGTCTGCCAAAGTTCTCCATTCCACCCCTGTCAAGACCGCTGGTCGGCTCATCATAAAACAATATATCCTTTTTTGCACAGATTGCACTTGCTATAGCTACCCTTTGTTTCTGTCCGCCTGAAAGCGAAGCCGGATGTCTGTCTGCAAGCTCCTCTATCCCCAGTAAAGCAAGCACCTTCCTTGTTTCTTCTTCTGTTATGTCTGACTGCATACGCACTTCTTCCATCACAGAGTCTGAAAAAAGCTGTCTGTTCACATCCTGCATTACCAAAAAGCTCTTTTTTACCCTCTCTTTGGCATTAAGATATTTTCCTTCAAATCCTATACTTCCGGAAACAGGTATCAAACCGCAAAGTGCCTCTGAAAGTGTGCTTTTGCCACAGCCGTTATCCCCTATAAGTGCCACTACACTGCACTTAGGTATAGAAAACCTGTCTATGTCAAGTATCTGATTGCCGCCTCTGCCACAGGTAAGGTCTATTACATCTACAGCTGTAGTCTTATCAGTCTGTTCATTGTAAACTTTTCCTATATTGTTTAATCTGGTTAAATCAGGCAGTCTTAAACCCTTTTCTTTTAATTCTTCATCAGAAAAATCTGCTACTTCTTTAGCTGTATATGAGCCTGTTATCCTGCCATCATCCATATAGATAAATCTGTCCGCAAGCCCTAAGAGATAAAATATTCTATGCTCTGATACTACTACAGTCTTGCCTGATGCTTTTATCTTAGCCAATATATCCCTAAGTCTTTTAATAGCCTTCTTGTCAAGGTTTGAAGACGGCTCATCAAGAACATAAACCTCAGGTGCCGCTGTATAAGCACTTCCTACCGCAATCTGCTGTTTTTCACCGCCTGAGAGCTCAAAGATATTTCTATTCATAAGTGCTTCTATCTGCATATCATTTTTGGTCTTTTCAAGCCGTTCCCTTATTATTTCCCTGTCAAGATTTTGGTTTTCACAGCCAAAAACAAGCTCTCCCGTACTGTCCACATTAAAAAACTGGCTCTTAGGATTTTGAAAAACGCTTCCTACATAATGCGAAGTAACCGAAAGCGGTACTTCGTTTACACAAACATCCTCTACCAGAACCCTTCCTTCAAGTTCTCCCTGATAAAAATGTGGAGCAAGCCCGTTTATAAGCCTTGTTAAGGTAGTTTTGCCACAGCCGCTTCTGCCGCATAAGACAACAAATTCACCCTTTTTAATCTCAAAATCAATATTGTCTACCCCTTCTCCCGTTCCATGCTCTCCACCATAATGAAAGCTTACATTTTCAAACTTTATCATAAACTTATTTCCCTTTTCCAATCCTTGCAAAAGCATTTGTAATCCACTCATTTTTTGCATAAATGACTATTTATACATATTTTTATACTTTTGCCACTTGTATTATATATATCAAAAGCCCTGTAAACACCGCCATAATCAGATAATCCATAACTCCAAGCTTTACCTTTTCAAAGGAAGAACGCTTTCCCTCACTCTCTATGCCTCTTGCAAGAGCAGCGGCAGCCATCTCTTCCATTACCGATATACAGGAAAAAAGAAGCGGTATAAGCACATATTCAATGGTTTTAAGCGGAGATTTTATTATATCCGCCGGCTCCATTGATATACCTCTGAATGCCATTGCCTTTCTTATTCCGTTCCATTCATCAGATACAGAAGGTACAAACCTGAATACTACCGCAAGCGGAATTATTACCTTTAACGGAAGGTGCATAGCCCTAAAAGCCGCCATAAACTGACTTATCCTTGTTGTCCGCATAACCAGCACAAAGGACAGCATTACCGGGAAAGAAAAGATAACTATACTGCTTAAAGACATACAAAGCATACCAAGAATCCCCGAACCGTTCAGATTCATACCCATCATATACCTGAAATATATAACAACGGCAAGCAATGCATAAGCCTTTAGGGCAAACAGTTTTTCCCCACATAAAGCAAGCACGGTACATAAGACCGTGCCATAAATAATTGACGGAACAGCCTTATAACAGTTAAGGCTGACTGCTCCGCTTATGAAAAATATAAATAGTTTTGCTCTCGGATCAAGCCTTATCAGGGCTTTCCCATCATCACCATACACATAGGTATTCATTAAACAATTCCTGCTTTCTCAAAATGCTTTTTGATAAGTTTGTTGGCTATAAAGGCTCCTAAGATTCCTCCGATAACAGCAAAGCCTATTATTCCGAAATATATCCCGTCAGGCAAAAGTTTCATAAGAGCCTCTGTATGCTCCTTTCCCTGATACTGTTCTGAAATGGCAAAAAATTTATCTCTGGCAAAAAACAGCATCGAAAATGGGCAGGACATATTAAGGTTAAATACTACAAAAGATAAAAGATACATCTTTTTTGACTTATATTTTCCTAAGAACAATACAAGTTCAGCTAAAAGAGAGGTACATATTGCCATTATAAGTCCCTGCACATTGGTTGCGCAGGCAATAAGCGCAAAAAGTATACCCATAATTAAAGCAGCTCCAAATCTTTTCACCTTTAACACACTTAACATATATACAGTTCCACACACCGCTCCTACTGTTATAGGCGATATTACATAAAGAACAGGTACTATGCCTGATCCCATAACTATAACCAGCATAAGTACAATGTAAATTGCTGCAAATGCTCCGGCGTACATAAGGTCTTTGGCTGTCATCTTCTGACTGTCATTAGTTACAACATTGTTTAATTCTTTTCTTGCCATTTTTTTATTCCTCTTTCTTTTTATATTAAAATTATCCACTTACTGTTTGTATGAATAATTTTAGTTTCTTTTTTCTTCCATAAGGCTTAACATTCCATTTCTAAAAACTGCTCCAACATCCTTCATCATTCTGAAAACCTGCTCCCTGTCTTTGCCTTCAACAATAATTTTTGCCATTATCTCAGAATAACTTCTCATAAGAAGTTCGAAAGTATCAGTCTCAAGTCCATGTATCATAACTCCTGCTGACCTTGCTCTTTCTACACCCAGAGTTATAAGTTCTCTGTTTATCTCACCAACGGAAGCAAAAAATCTCTCATATTTTGTCCCGGCAGAACATTTTATAAGCAGAATCATTTCCTCCTTATGCGAATATATATAATCTGCTATCTCAGGAAGCTGTTCATAGTAGCATCCCATAATGTCGAAAACCATACGCTCAGGTGGCAGATTTTTTATCTTTTCATTCATACTGTCCATAATTTTTTTTAATCCTCTTGCAGTCTCATCAGTAAGTGCATAGAAGAGGTCTTCCTTATTCTTGTAGTAACCGTAAAATGCTCCAAGCGTGTATCCCGCATTCTTCACAATAGTCCTCAAAGGAGCACTTTTAAAGCCTTTTTCAAGGAACATCCTCTTTCCGCTTTCAAGGATTAATTCCTGCGTAGATTTTGTTTTCATTTTGATATCCTTTCTCAATATAGCTTAGATATATTTTAGTTAGAAAGAGCTAATTTGTCAATAGCTTAGTCCAAATTATTTGCTTATACATCACAGTAAGTTCCCTTAGAGAGATTTTAAAATAGGGAATTTGCGAAGAAGTTTCTAATAAAAAAAATATCCCTTCTTACCATATCGTATGGTAAAAAGGGATAGCCAAACTCCGTTTATAAAACTCAAAAATCTTAAAATTCTACTCCAAGCCTTCCGGTGGCTCTTCTCCTGCTTTGATTGTTTTTAATACCACTCTGTTCTTCCCGTCTTGCTTAGCTTGATAAAGAGAGACATCTGCCCATCTCATAACAAAAGACTTCTTCAATTCTTCCAAGCCATTATAATATGATATTCCGATACTGATGGACAACTTTTTTAAAGGTGCTTTTTCATTCAAAATATCTTGTGCAAATACATCTTCTCTAATCTTGTTTCCTAAAAGAATGCTCTCTTCTTCATTCAATCCCAGACAGGCTGCAATAAATTCTTCTCCACCGAATCTTGCTGAAATTCCTCCTGCCTCACTAAAGTGCTTCTGAATAATTGTTGCAACAGTTTTTAACGCATTATCTCCTTCTAAATGCCCATAAGAGTCATTGTAGAACTTAAAATAGTCTATATCGAACATAAACAGGCTTAATGAAATACCTTGCTCTCTTGATTTTTGCAAATATCCTAAAATTTTCTTTTCAAAATCACGACGATTTGAAATTTGAGTCAATCCGTCCAAATAGGAAAGTGCTTCTAACTTATGATTAACTTCCTCTAACTCATTCTGTGTCTTTTTATGATGATTAATCTCTTGTTCAAGAGCCTGCGATTTAAAGGCATTGTTTAACGCAATCGCCAAAAAAGGCATCAACTGTTCTAAGAATTCCACATCTTCCGGTTTATAGATATTCGACTCCTTATGTTGAATACTGCATACTCCGAGAACTTCATTCTCAATGCTGAGAGGCAGAAATAATACCGAGCTGCAAAATATATCTGACGAGAGTTTTCTCTGCTTTGCAAATCCTTCACTATCATTAAAGTCATCGATTTTTATAAATTTATTTGTTTTAAATACTTCTACAAAAACGGAATTTTTATCATCAAAATCCACAGTAATATTATCCTTCTGTTTTCCGCCCGCATAATATGCAATGGACTCAAGCCGGTTTAACTCACTGTTTTTTATCATAATGACAAATTTGGTAAGGGGAATACCCTTAACCAGCCTTCTATATACCGTCTTAATAATATCTTGTACATCAAGTGAATACGTCAGTTTCTTTCCAAGTTCGCTCACAATTTTCAGCCTATGCAATGCGGATTCTGCAAGATTTTTATTTCTGTTTGCCTCTTCAGCCATCAGTTCAAGCTCATTGTTTTTCTTTTCAACACTTGAAATATCTTCTTCAATGGAGAAATTTTTTTCTATAATTTTGAAAGAATTGACCTTATCCGTTTTTAAGTCTGACATCTCTTTCTCAATCTGATTAAATGATTTTTTCAAGCTGGAAAAGGCCTTATCCTTATCTCCCTTTTTTTCAAAGTATTTATAAAGGCTATTATTTAATGCATAATTAATATAAGAGTTTCCGGACCCTTCCCAAGTCTCGGCCAACAGCAATTCTTTTTCATAGAAATCATAATCTATGTTATGTTCAAGCATAATCTCACAGTATGCCTTCAGAATAAAATATTTAGCATCTAAATCCCCAATCAAATCCAATAATTCATAAAAAATTTTTTGGGCTTCTTCATAATTATTTTGAGTAAAAAAATAAAATAGCAGTGCCAATTTATAGGTGTAAAGTGCCTGTGGACTTGAATCTCTTTCGAAATTTTCCTGCATGACTTTAACATATTGTTCTATTTCCTCATATTTCTTGGTTAAATAAAGCAGTTGAATCATATTTGAGCTGAACATTACTCTTTTCATATCATAACGAGGTTCTTTATCTTTAGTCTCTTCCAATGTTGAAAAGGCCCTGTTCAAGTACTCAAGACCGGTATTCACATCATCATGTGTCATATAAAGTTCTGAAATATAAAAATACACAATAGATGTGAGATTATTTAAATTGTAAATTCTGCTATATTTCAATACATTCATAAAACATTCTAATGCTTTTTCAAGAAAATTCAAAAAGCGGTAAGCATTGCCCAAAATATGATAGTTCAAAGTTAAGATTTTAGGCAATTCCAGGATATGTGCCCTTTCAATCAGTTCTTCTGCTTTTTCAAGCACAGCATCTGATTTTTGCTGACAAACTAAAATAAACTGTCTTGCTGTTTGAACATGAATCCTAAATATAAAATCTTCTTTAAAACGGCTTGATTGCTCCAGTTCAGAAACAAGTCCTTCCAGTCCGATAGAATCAGAAATTACACTTTCAACAAATTCATCATATAATTGTTCATTTGAAAGTTGCAAAACCACCTCTTTGTCCATACTTTCCCTCCCATAAAGATAATTATCTTATGTACAACAGATAACAATTCTACTATAACATTATTATCGGTTTTTTTTAAAATAATATAAGTAATATTAACTCTTATATTCTGAATTTTCGTTAAACTACCATAAGATAAAACAATTAAAAAGCCCTATATCCGGCTAAAATGCAGAACTATGCATTTTCTGAATATAGGACTTTATCACTGTTCATATATCTAATTCAACTTCTTATACTCTTCCCTTATCAAAATAAGTGCCACAAGCAAAATAATAATATCATTCAAAGGGAGTGCAAGCCATACTCCAAGTACATTGCCACCAAGCAGATGTGGCAGTATCAGCACTAAAGGAACAACCAACACAAGCTGCCTCAGTATTACTAAAAACCCTGCTTTCTTTGCTTTTCCCAGTGATTGAAAATATGTAACAACCATAATTAACAGTCCATAAGTAGGGAAAATACAATACATAAGTCTGAAATCCCTTAAACCCGCTGCCACAATATCTGTATCTGTAATGAAGGCTGACAAAATTTGAGTCGGGAATATTTCAATAATAAGGAAAAATATACTTGCAAGGCAGGTAGAACCTATAATAAATACATTTGTTAATTTTTTAACTCTAGTATAATCTTTAGCTCCGAAATTAGTACCGACTGCCGGCTGCATACCCTGGCTCATTCCCCATATAGGTACAAAAGCAAGCTGCATAACCCTCTGCGCTGCTCCCATAAGAGCAATCTGATTATCTCCGCCGAAACGAACTGCGGTATTATACACAACCGTCATCTGTACAAGCATCATAATCTGCATAAGCATTGCACTTGCACCTACAGAAATTATCTCAGGATTGAGTTTATTAGCAGGTTTTATTCCATGAAAGCGCACTACCGGGCTCTTCTTTAAGAAATAAATCAAAGTTGCCATAGCCTGAACAAACTGTGATATAACTGTTGCTATTGCCACCGACTGCGGGTCACGTGAATGAAGTAACAAAATAAACACCGGATCTAAGATAATATTAAGAATTGCTCCTGCTGCCATTATTCCCATAGCAATTCCCATACGCCCCTCAGCACGAATAACCATGTTTGCTCCCTGCATAAAGTTTACAAATATCGAGCCAAGATAAACCGTTCTAAGGTAAGAAACTCCCATTTCAAGGACCTCCCCGCTTGCACCTGAAAGACTGAGCAATTTTGGTGCAAAGGTTATTCCTACAAGCATTACTAAAGAAGAAAGTAAAATTACCAAAAAGGCCAGATTTCCCATAATCTTGTCTATGGTTTCCTGATCCTTCTTGCCGACTGCTCTGGAAAGTACCGAACCCGAACCTATACCCACAAGTACAGCAATGGCATTATTCACAAGAACAAAGGGTGAGGCTGCCGATACCGCACTCATAGCATTTGTACCTACCATCTGACCTACATAGATTGAATCCACAAATGCATAAAGTCCTACTATAAACTGCCCTAAAATTGCCGGAACACTTAGAGTTATCATCAATTTCCACGGATTTTCGGTAAGTAGTTTATTTCGTACATCCATAATAAAAGTCCCCCTTTAATATATTTTTATAACTCATTCAAGTTCAAGCGATAATCACAACATTCTGCTATCAATTCTTCATCATGCGTAATAACCAGCACAGTTTTTCCTTTGTTTACTGCATTTTTTAATTCTTTGGCTATTAACAACATATTTCTGCCATCAAGACCGCTGGTCGGTTCATCAAAAATCAATATTTTTTTAGCGCAAAGCAAGGCACAGCAAACGGCAAGTCTCTGCCTTTGTCCACCTGACAGCGACTGTGGGTGGGTATCTTTATACTCATATAATTGCATTCTTTTAAGAATCGCTCCTGCTTCCTTTATATTCTCTAAATTCTTCTCCATATTCAAAAGAAGTTCTTCTGCAACACTGTTTGTAAAAAACTGTGTTCCCGTATCGTTGGAACAATAATAAACCTCCCTATTCAGACCTCTGCGCGTATATTTTTTATCATCAATATAAATTTCTCCTTTGATACGCATAAGTCCGCTTAGCATAAGCGCAAGAGTGGTTTTCCCTATGCCGTTATGTCCTGTTAACGCAGTTATACAGCCTTTATTGATAAAGAAGTTCAAGTTTTCGAATATCTTTTTTCGTTGCCTTATACAGGATATTCCTTTCACGGTTATCGCCGATGAAACGCCCGGTTCAGGTAAAGGCAGAATCGTAAAATCTTTTGCTTTTCTCCTTAATCCTAATTCAGCTCTGTCTTTTTCATCCATTTCCAAAAACTCTGTCTTCAAATATTCTTTTTTAATCTCCCCTCCTGACATATAGATATACCTGTCTGCAATATCTTCGAGCCAGTCAAGGCGATGTTCCGCTATAATCAGTGTACAGCCGAACAGTTTTAACTCAGAAAGTACATTTTTAAGTTCTGCAATTCCCTTCAAATCCAAGTTAGCAGTCGGTTCATCAAACACGAATACACGAGGATGAAGGGCGTAAACCGAAGCAACCGCAGTACGTTGCTTTTCTCCGCTTGAAATAACATCAACAGGTATATTTCTAAGATGTTCAAGTTGCATCTTATTTATTGCCGCATCAGTCCTACTCACTATTTCTTTGTGCGAAAAGCCATAATTTTCGCAAGCAAAAGCCACTTCCCCTGCAAGTTCTGAAGAAAAAAACTGTCTTCTCGGATCCTGAAATATACTTCCGACAATTTTTCCTATTTCATAGAGCGGAAGTTCATTTATATTCTTCTTATCAATATACACGAAACCCGTCATTTCTCCGCTATAATATGTAGGAGCAAGTCCGTTTATAAGACGGGTAACCGTGGTTTTTCCGCAGCCTGACTCCCCTGTTAAAACAACACATTCTCCGTTTTGGACAGATAAATTTATACTGTTTACACCATACTCACTTTCATTGTAAGAAAAAGAGACATTTTTTATTTCTATCATATTTTAATGCCTCCTATCCGCAAATATGCTACAGTAACAACAATCCATAAAATCATTATGGCAATATCAGCCATACACATGTTTTTCTCATAGTAACTTCCTCTTATTCCCGGTGTATCTGCTCCTCTTGCTGTTCCTGAGACAGAAAGCTGATCTGCTATCATCAATACTCTAAACAAAAACGGAATCAAGACATACTCACCTGTAATTAGCGGATGTCTGAATATATGTCTTATCCCTGTCAATCCTCTGTTTTTCATAGACAGATAAACACTTTTTAATTCAGACTTCACAGTAGGAAAAAAGCGAAACACAACAAGAATACCTAAAATAACAGATGTAGGCATATGTATCCTGCTCATAAAAGCCGAAAGCTCTCCCGGAGGTGTTGTCATTAAATCCCACGAACTTAAAAAAATCGGTGAGAGATTCCAAAACATAAGCACGTAAAATTCCGAAAATACATACATATGTAATCCCTGATAACGAATCAGATACAGCAATATTCCGAGTAAAATATAAAATAAGCCATAAGTAACTGTGATTTGCCATTTTTTCTGTATTATAAGTGTGAAAAAGCATACCAAAGTAAGAACATAGCTAAATATAACATCTTTTCCCAATGACACCGCCGCAACAGCACAAACAAGTGAGCAAAGCTTAGCCTGCACTGTTAAAGAAAAAGACCTCATTATAACAGCCCTGCCTTTTTAAAATGTTTGTTCATCAGCTTATTTCCTATACAACTCCCAAGAAGCCCCATTCCTGTTGTAAAAATCAGAATAAATATAATCCAGCCCGGTACCGTATAATAATATACATATGAGTCTATGTAGCTTTGTTCCATACCGCTTTTTACCGCAAAATCGTAGTAAGTATCCCAGAAAAACCAAATTGGCAGCAAATTCACCCCATTATACAAAAGGCTTGCAACTGTCCAAGATAATATTACCTGCTTAGGTTTTCTAAGTGAACTTTCCTTCCATAAAATAATTTCACAAATTATTCCGATTAAAATAAAATATGGTAAAAGGTATAAATTGCCCATAAGAAAAAATATAACTCCCAGAATAGTCATATAAACCAATGAAACAAAATGTTTACGTACTCTGTGTAAAAGCAGGCAATACACGGGTCCGCATAAAAACATCGTAAGCCCTACGGATAAAGTCATACTGATGAAATGGTTTGCCATACATATCATATTTACAACCAACTGTATCATAATAAGCACTATGCTGAGTAATACCGTAGTTATCACATCTTTTATTTGCAAGCCTTTATTTTCATTCGTTTTCATATATTAAAATCTTCTCCTGTTTTTCATTTCCTATCTCGATTTAAAGCAAAAATCGCATCTTTTACCACCCATGCCCAAGGTCTGGCTTCTGTCAAACCTTAGTTTATCTATGTTGCCAAACACAATATGATCGCACAGGCAAAATATCTCGCAGATTTCCGGACAGCCGAATGACTTACAGGTATCTGCCCAAAGACATTTTAGAACATCCATAGAGCACTCCCTTACATTATCAGACCTGATTTTACTTATCCAGATTTCATCCCCCTTCATTCCTGTTCTCATAAAAAAGCGGAATACTCTGAAAAAACCGGGAATAATAAACATAGTTTTTAAAATACTATGATACTTGCGGGCACGATAAAAAGAATAGTCTTTTACCAGTTCTTTTGCTTTTTCTTTGGGTATTTCATTATCTATGAATACCTGATACAGGGCTATATTGGGGAAAATATTGCTCTGTTGCCTCTTTCTTTGTTTTTTAGTCCACCCCTCCTGCTCGGATCGCCTGATAAGAGCCTTCATTTTTTCTTTATGTTCTGCTTCTATTCGTTCTAATAACTGTTCAGGTAACTTTCCTTTATAAAACTGTTTGTATCTCATAGTTTAACTTCACCTACCTTCCAGCCTATGGCTTCTTTGCGAATGTCCACAAATTTCTTATAAATTCCTTCCTGTTTCATAAGTTCGCCATGAGTGCCCTCTTCTGCTATCTGCCCTTTATCCAGAACAATTATCTTATCCGCCCTTCTTACAGTATTAAGCCTGTGGGCTATCATAAGCAAAGTTTTGTTTTTGGTAAGTCCTTCTATCGCTTCCTGTAGTTCCAGTTCATTTTCCGGATCCACGCTTGCAGTTGCTTCATCTAAGATGACTACAGGAGCATCCTTTAATATAGCCCTAGCTATTGAAATACGCTGTTTTTCTCCACCTGAGAGGGTAGCTCCGTTTTCTCCTATTTTAGTCTGATACCCTTCGGGAAATGCTGATATAAAATCGTGACAACAGGCTTTTTTAGCAGCCATAATCACTTCTTCCCCGGTTGCATCAGGTTTTCCGAAGCGGATATTATTTTCAATTGTATCTTCAAATAAATAAACCTGTTGGAAAACAATGGAAAAATTTTTCAAAAGACTGTCGCAGGTATAATCTTTAACATTTATGCCGCCGAGTAAAATCTCTCCCTTATCCACATCCCAAAATCTTGCAATCAGACTGCAAAGAGTTGTCTTACCCGAGCCGGAAGCTCCTACCAGTGCACAGCTTGTTCCCTGTGGCACAAAAAAACCGACATCTCTTATAACTTCATTTGTATCGTATGAAAATGAAATATTTTTAACTGTAATATCATAATTATCAGGCGTTTGTTCCTCTCCCTTTTCATCTAAGAGCGGCATATCCGATATTTTTTCCAGTCTGTCAAGAGATGCATCTACCACTCTTGCAACAGCCGCTGTACTGCCTGCAAGCTCCACTGTGGAATAAATCATAAAACTCGCCACCAACAGTAGCAGGCATTTGGAGGCATCTATTCTCCCATTAAACAAAAGATAAGGTGCTACAATAACAATAGCTGCTCTTATAAACTTAAATACTGTTTGGAAAGCCGCCGCAAGAGAAGAAAAAACTTTCTCCAAAACTATATTTGCTTCTGCACTCTCATAAATCGCATTATCTACTGTTTTTCCTGCCCTTTCTCCAAGTCCGAAAGCTTTGACCACAGTCATTCCCTGAATATATTCCAAAATTCCTGTTACCAGCCCTGCCTGAGCTGCCTGCCTTCGAGGTGAATATTTTTCCCCTGCTTTCTGTGTACGGGCATAAATTATGAAAGATACCAAAAGCCCCGCCATCATAAGCAGACCAATTCTCCATTCATAGGTCAACAACCATATTCCGATAATAAAAGCATGTATAAAGCCGCCGGCTACTGCTTCAAGTATAGTAACCGAGTTTGTTTCCAAATCACCCAGAGTTGTTGTAACCGCCGCTGTAATATCTCCCAAACGGTTACTGCTAAAGTATCCCATAGGTACACGTTTTAGCTTTTCACCAAGTTTCATTCTCCAGTCAGTACACATGGCAAAACTTCCCAAAGTTCTTTTCACAGCGGAGAGATTTATAAAAATCATTTTCCCTAAGATACTGAATATCATAATTACCAAAGAAGTCCATATCACCTTATACGGCATTGTCCTGCCTGAAGATGCTTTTAATATTTCTGACAAAACCGTGATAATTGCCATAATAGGAAGCATTTCAAAAAAGGAGTTACACATATGAAAAATAAATGACAGAATAAGATTTTTCTTTTCACTGCCCGAAAAGTCTAACAACCGCTTAAACATTTTAATCATACGCTCTCCTCCTTCCTGTCGCTTGCACTTATATGTGCCTTCCATAGTTTATTGTAAAGCTCTGAATTTTCCAAAAGTTCCTTATGGACACCTTCTGCTTCAATCTTTCCATTATTCATTACAATTATTTTATCTGCATCAGTAATAGTAGAAAGCCTGTGGGCAATTACTATAAGCGTCTTACCCGCAATAAGTTCTCCTATGGAGCGTTGGATAATTGCTTCATTTTCAGGATCCGTAAAAGCTGTTGCCTCGTCAAGCACGATAACCGGACTGTTCTTTAATATAGCTCTGGCTATGGCAATCCTCTGTTTTTCTCCGCCCGAAAGGTTGTTTCCTCCATCTCCCGCTACAGTATCATAGCCATTTGGAAGGGCAGTAATAAAGTCATGGCAACTTGCCTTCTTTGCTGCCTTAACTATCTCTTCATCTGTTGCATCAGGCTTTCCGATACGTATATTTTCTTTTATAGATAAATGAAATAAATAATTATCCTGTGAAACATAGGCAATCTCCTTCATCACTTGTGACAAAGGAAGATTTCTCACATCCTGTCCTCCAATTTTGACAGAACCTTCACTTGCTTCCCAAAATGAAGCTATCAGACGGGCTATGGTAGATTTCCCGGAGCCGGACGGACCGACAAAGGCAGTAATCCCATTTGTTACTGTCTTAAATGAGATATTGTGTAAAACTTCCGTATCTCCATAGGAAAATGAAACATCGGAAAATTCGATTTCATCATTTTTAAGCTTCACTTCCTCTTCAGGACGGTTCATTTCTTCCATTTCCAAGAGTCCTGCAATTTCCTTTACGGTAGAATCCACCATTGCAAAACTGTCTGTGTAACGCAGAGCCTGTATCAGCGGAGCAATGAGTCCGAGAGAGAGAATTATACAGGATATAAAGTTTCCTGCCGTTATGCTTCCATTTATGAAAAATAAACTTCCAAGTGGCAGTACTCCCAAAAGACTTGATGGAGCTATGGCAATTCCTGCCGCATAATAAGGATTTGTCTTTCGAAACCATTCTGATTTAGATGCTTCATTTTCCTTTATGGCATCTGTATATTTTTTATATGAGGTACTGCTTTGATTAAATGCCTTTATTACTTCAATTCCGCTAATATATTCTACTGTGGCGGCATCCATATTTTTGCCTGCAGCCAGAACTTTTGAATAACGCTTCTCATAGTCCTTCATCATGCCCATATAGCAGATAAGTCCCAGAGGAAAGGTGGCAAATGAAATAAGTGCCAGCCTCAGGTCCAGACAGAAGAAATAAATAAGCATTAGCACAGGTATAAGAATATTGGCTGTAAGTTCAGGTATCATATGTGCAAGCGGTAATTCCAATTTTTCTATTGTATCAACAAGCATAGTTTTGAATTTCCCTGAAGGAGTATCCAGTATAAATCCCATAGGTACACGTGCAAGCTTGGCTGTCAGATGTGTCCGAATATTTTTTAATACCATAAAAGCTGCCCTGTGAGAGCGTATTGTAGAAAATGTTGACAGATATAACTGCCCAAGATAACCTGAGAGAGCGATTAATGCCATTAATAATATTCCCCTCATACTATACTCTCCCGCACATATCTGAATTATGGCTTTAGAAACAGCAAGATATGGGATAATTCCCGCAGCCGCTCCAAGTACAGCAAGAATAATCGAGCTTATAAGCAGTTTCTTACAAGGCTTTGCAAACTCAAGCAGATATTGTATGGAATTTTTTTCATTGATATTTTTAAAATTCTTCATTTTTCTCCTCATTATTAGTCACTGCTAACTTATATATATTTTTTAAGACTTATAAAAGTCTTAAAGTCCAGCTGTATCTTTGATATTATACTATATTTCTCTCGATATACCATCGGTATATTCCACTGGTATATTATCATAAATTTGATTTTTAGTCAAGGAAAAAGTTAGACATCCCTTATTCAGAAAGAATTCTATTTTGCATTTTTCAAATTTCTGCTAGAATCTTATTAGAGGCATTGTAGGAAATCCAATGAAAGAAAGTACTATAATGCCAAAAAGAAAAATCAGATGGCTTTCAAGTCTCTTAAACCCTATTAATGATTTTATGTTTAAAAATATAGTTCTAAAGTTTCAGGGCTTATGGAACTGTTTTCCAAAGATTATGTTTATAATTTAAATGATTTTCCAGTCACAGGCAAAATTAAAGCCATATTTAAATTAGATTAGGATGCAGGAAAGAGATGAATGAAATGTTGGAAAAGATTATAATAGCCCCAGACTCTCATAGCCTGGGGCTGATAATATTTTGCTTATTCTATTTTGCTCTATCTTTCTTTTAATTTCTTTAAGCCAAATACTGAAAGTGCAAATCCAATCAGGATATATATGATTCCAAATGAACCTCCTGTAACCGGAAGTCTTGTGCCAAGTGGGGTAGTTTCCTCTTTTACATCTGTAACTACAGGCTTAGCTTCATCAGAGGTCCCGTCTGTCTCAGTTTCCTCGTCTTCCTCATCATAATCTGCTACACCAATTTCTTCATCATCAGTATCGCCTAAAGGTGTAGTATCTTCAACAATTTCGGTATTTGTAGGTGATAAAGGTGGGGTTTCTTCGGTTACTGTGGTTTCTTCGTGCTTGTTTTCCTCTACCGGCGACTGAATAGGTACTACAGGACCGCTGTAGTCTCCACCACTCTCTACCTTTGTCCACTTTGCGTAAATGGTTGTGTCCGACATTATTTCAGTGCCAAAATTAAACGGAATTACGCATTCAGCAGTAGTGTACCAGCCCTCAAACTTCCAGCCGTCTGCCGCAGGATCGGGATTAGGCTTTTTCGCTTTTTCTCCTACGCCAACCTTCTGTACTTTCAGCTGAGCACCATGTCCTCGCAAATCAAAAGTAACTTTAAAATGTTGCCAAGGCACCCATTTAGCGTAAAGAGTTATGTCTCCCGATATCGGAGTGTTAAAATCAAATTCTTTGTCAAAATTTTTATCTATATACCAACCATCAAATTCATCGCTCAAAGTAGTCGGATCTGCAGGTTTTATGGCTTTCTCGCCCTCAAGCACTGTCTGAGGAGGAACTTCAGTGCCTCCATTTGAATCGAAAGTAACTGTGTATGTCTGTGTTTCAACCGGTACATAGCGGGCATACAAGGTTATATTTTGGCTAATCGGAGTAGCAAAATCAAATCTGTTTATGCATTCAGCTTCCGTGTACCAATCAACGAACTTATAGCCTTCCTTGGCAGGGTCAGCAGGCTTGTCCGCCTTTTTACCTTCTTCTATCTTCTGTTCCGCAGGTTCAGGCATCCCTCCGTTTGTTTCGAATTTAACGGTATAAATAACAGCTGCTTTCTTAAAGGTTGCCGTAACGGTTACATCGGAGGCAGGCATTATAAAGGTATTACCCTCACCTACATTAACTTCCTGTCCGTCTTTATCTTTAACTGTCAGCTTATCTAAGTCATAACCCTCATTAGGTTTGGCAGTTAATGTTACAATTTCATCCTTTTTTGCCGTTTTTCTATCCGAAGTTACTGTACCGTTTTCAGGCTCATTTACTGTTATCTTGTATTCTACAGGAGTCTGCTCGGCTTTCTTAAAGGTTGCCGTAACTGTTACATCGGATGCAGGCATTCTGAATGTTGCATTATTTAATTCTATTTTCTCTCCACTTCCGTCAGTAACTTCAATAGAGTCAATTTCATAGCCTTCTGCAGGATCAAAAGTCAATTTTACAACTTCACCCTCTTTTGCCTTTTCCTTATCCGGGGTTACTGTACCGTTTTCAGACGGAATTACTTTTATATTGTATTCTTCTGCAGTCTGCGTGATTTCCTTAAAGGTTGCCGTAATGGTTACATCAGAGCCGGGCATTTCAAAGGTATTATACTCATCTACCGTAACTTTCTGATCACTTATATTCTTAACAACTTCCAGTTTATCCAATTTATAACCGTCATCAGGTGTTACTGTCAGGCTAACCTTTGATTTTGCGTAAATCCCACTTGTTTTATCTGCAGTAACTTTGCCGTTAGAAATTGAATCCGATATTTTAACATTGAACGTTTTCGGCTTACCCTGCAGGACACCAAAGGAATATACAATGCTGAGTATATTTATATCACAATTATCAATTTTTGCCTTATTGTTGTTTACATTTACGATAATATCTTTTGCAAATTTATAATTTTCTTTTAAGAGCATAGTAACACCTATTGCATATTCTTTACCGGCTTCGTAGATACGATCCGAACCTATAGTATAATATTTTGAGTCTTTTACTAAATAATTTTTGGCAAAACTAAAGTTAAGACCTTCTGTATTTACAGTAATCCCATTGGTTGTAGGCTCTCCACCCACTACCGGCAAATTTGCCACTGTAATATCCACAGTATCAATTTCAATGATTTCAGGCGTTTTTTCCGTCCACTTTGCGTAAAGGGTTATATTTTCCGCTATCGGGGTGTTAAAGTCAAATTTATGTATACACTTCTTCTCCGTATACCAGCCTCCAAATTCAAAGCCTTCATCTTTAGGAGCGAGAGGCTCTTCCACCGTCTTTCCTTTCTCTACTATCCGCGGAGTTATACTCGCTCCGCTTCCGTGTCCATTTTTATCAAAGCTTACTACAAATTTTTCTACCGGTGCTTTTACAGTCCACTTCGCATAAAGGGTTATATTTTCCGTTATCGGGGTGTTAAAGTTAAATTTATTTGTACACTCCTTCTCCGTGTACCATCCCCCAAATTCATACCCAAATAGATACGGATCAGCAGGCTCGTCAGCTTTTTGTCCCTTTTTTACTTTCTGAGGATTTATTGAAGGAGTACCTCCTTTTGTATCAAAGGCTACTGTAAATATCTCTTCAGGTTGTTCTCCCGAATAGGTTACAACATATTCAGCTCCATAACAGTTCACGCAACTATAATCAGAATATTGCCAAATCTTTTCCGAAAACCACTTATCTCCGTTCACTTTAAAAGTGACATATTCAGACAAAGGATAATATTTCCCATCATTTTTCTCACTACGCACTTGTACCCCCAATCGGTATCTGCCCTCTTCAAAGGTAGAACCAAAATAAGGTTTAAACATTCCATTATCATCCTTTTTTAACCAATAAATCTGGGCAGGCGGAATCTTCACACCCTTATCGGTAGGAGAAATAATTGTAAATTTCGGATTTCCCGGCTTGTATCCAAGCTTCGGCACCTCAATTTCCGCTGTAGCTACCACTTCCTTAATTTCTTCCGGTTCTCCTCCCTCTGCAAACACCGTCATGGGCAAAAGCGTCAGACACATGACAAGAGTCAGCAATATTGATAAGAACCTTCCATTAAATTTCGATTTTATTTTCATCATTTTCTCCCTTCTGCATAAAAATATATAGCTTTCCCCGATAAAAGTTATACTTCTGCAAATATGGAACAAAGTATCATTACAAAGAATTTTGTTAAACTTACTGCTCTATATTTACAGCCTGTTCCATGGTTTCTTTAAAACGTTTATTTAGCCAGTTCAAAAGACTTTATTATCGACCATACCACGTCGGTATCACAATCTGCGATTGTTTTTCCTGAAACCACAAATCGCATGCCATAATAGCTTCCTTCACCAAAAAAGCCGTTAAAATCAACAATGACTACCATATTCCCGCCATCCGAATCATCGTATTTTACGACCATGGTTTTATAACCGTTTATGTCTGTCTCCTCCAAAGAATAGTTCTTATTTCCTGAGAATTCTGTTTCAAATTTATTTCTAAATTCCTCATAATTTGTATCTCCAAGCAAGGCATCCATCATGATACCGCCTTCTCCGTCTTTTCTTTTCAATTTTGTGTAATCAGGATCATAGGTATATATATCTGATGGATATGAAACAAAAAAATTACCTCTGTCAGAATAATCAACTTTGGATAAAGCTCCGCCCGCTCCGGCATCACCTGACGTATTGCTCGTATTTCCGGCAACCGACGATGCGTTTCCTGTTGATTGGCTTCCATTTTCCAATGATGTATTTCCGGCTGATGCACTGACATTTTCAGATAATGTCTTATCATCCGCCGTACTTTTGCTTACTCCTTTTGTACTTGATACCCCGGCAGTTTTCTCAGCCGAAGACTGCATATCATTCTTCTTTCCTCCACATCCGGCAAGTGATACTACCAACAACATCCCCAACATAAGACCAAATGCTTTTTTCATTTTACCCCTTCCTTTCTTACAAATATTTTAGAATCATGAATCTTCATAGTGAAAGTTATATTTTTGTAATTTTGCACATAAGCCTCTATGTCACCCTTCACCTTTGTCTATACAATATCATAAATCAAAAAATTTTACCCTACCCAAATTGGTGGGTTTTTGAAATTTTTACAATTTTTTTTATTTTTCTACAATCATTTCTACATACAAAAAGACAGCCACCAAGGCTGCCTTAAATATACTTTCCTATTCTGTCATTTACTAAATAAATTTCCTCTTGCGGCTGAAATTGCAAGCATAGTGCGATTGGCAAGCTTTGTCTTTGAAAGAAGATTCTTCACATGCCAGTTTATTGTGTTCTCTGTCGCACCTAACTTCTCCGCTATCTGCTTATTGCTGAGACCATTTACTATCTCTCTTAGTATAAGGACTTCGGTTTTTGTAAAGTCCTTGTTACTGGCTGAACCTATCAGAACCTTCGGTGCAGCTTCCGGGAAAATATTCTCTCCCAGCATAGTAGCATCCATTACCTCAAGCAAATTCTCTTTTGAGGCATCCTTATACCACAGGCTATCCACTCCGGCGTCTTTTGCCCTTTTAAGACAGGTTTCATCAAGCATTGATGTAACAATGACTATCTTTATATTCGGAAATTTACTCTTGATTCCGGCTGCCGCCTCTATTCCGTCTAATGAACCGTTTACAGCAATATCCATAAGGATGAGGTCTATTTTTGTATCTGTACATACAGAAGCTGCAAGATCTGCTGCCGTTACTGATGTAACCAGTTTATAACTGTCTGAATATTTCACTATATTTTCCATATACTCACGATGGATTCTCTGATCTTCCACTATCATAACTTTTTTCATTCCGTTTTACCTCCTCCCTCAAAGATTACCGTAAGCTTAAATGCCGGTTCTGATATAATATTTAGTTTTCCTCCCTGATATTCTACACGGTTTTTAACATTTAAAAGTCCTCCGGACGGTATTATTTCTTTCTCTGGAATCATACCGTTATTTGATATGGAAAGAGCAAATTTCCCCTCATTCTCAGTAAAGCTCACATAAAGTTCTGTAGCCTTTGCGTGCTGTACTGCATTTAGCAGACATGTGCGTATAGCGAGTATAAAAGTCTCGTAAATGTCACCGGCTTTAGGCGGCTCTCCCTGTGTGGTAAGCTTAATTCCAACTGCCTGAGCATCCATATACAAATCTTCCATGTCTCCCTGTCTGAAAATAGAAGCATCATTATCCCTGCGTATGGAAGCAACTGTTTTTTTCCATTTTAGTATTACTTCCTCTGCGGTTTTATCATTTTCTCCCTCAGTCATAAGTCTTCTGATTGCTGTAAGACCTTCTCCCATCACATCATGCCAGGCTGTTTTAATGGCAAGAGTTTCTTCTTCCTTTGCTAACTTACGGCTGTTTTCGGAGAGTTTTTTGATTTCCTCCTGCATTCTTTTAAGAGCTTCAGTCTGCTCCTCCAGTTCTTCTTTCAGTCTTAAGAGCTCTGTTACATCAAAAAAGCTTACTCTTTTATAGCACATTCCATCCCCTGTAATAAGGTCTGCTTCTTCGTATCTCCAGGCAGAACCATCAGGAAAGCGGTAAATATCCTCTGTTTCTTTTAGTTCCTCATTAGTGGCAAGCATTTGCCTAAGTTCATCACGGTTTATTAAAGCTTTTCCTGATAAAATTTCTGACAGTTCAAGCATTTTATGGTTATAAAGAGTAAGAGTACCATCTTCCCTGAAAAATGCAATGCCTGCAGGAATCTCATCAAGTGCCTGTTTAATTGATCTTCTGCTTATAGTTTTTTGCTCTGCTTCATAATCTGATTTTAGAAAAATAATCACATAAATTCCTGCAAAAATGGTAATTATCCATAAAAATATCACAGGAAGCGGCAAATGTACTGGCTTCCACTTATCAGTATTAAGCGGCGGAATATGATTTTCAAGCAGTTTGCAGTAAAGAATAAATATGATAGATGAAATCAGAGCATTTATTACTTTATAAAACCTCTTTCGTCTTCCAATTATCAGGCGATATTCTAAAAAGAATAGTGATAAAGAGGTAATGAGTAAACATATTAATAATGCTATTCTCCCTATATAACTGTATTCATGAAACATCATAGTTCTTCACCTCCTTCTGTGGGAAGAGAAAAACTTATATTTAAAGAGCCATTATCACTATCCGCTAAAACATAAAATGGAAGACTTCCTTCCTTAAGGTGCCTGTTTGTACCTATGCTTATAAATGCCGAAAGTCTCTTCTCTTCTTCATTTATACGCACAAAAACAGAACCAAAGTCATCAATACAGTTTTCTACAACTGTCTCAAAGATTTCATATAGCAGACATGCAGTACTCATACCAATTCTTTTATCTTCAGTAAGGTGAAAATCCAAAAAACAGTCTGCTCCTGTAAGTTCTATATTTCTAATAGATTCGTGAAAGCAGAGTTTAAGCTCGCCTGAACTTATATTCCCGTATTTCTCCGCTGCAAAGACCAGATTTCCTCTTCGTTTTATAAAGGCACCTAAGACCGCTGCTTTAGCAAGCAGAGCTTTCTTTTTTTCTTTCTCTTTTTCCTTGGAATAAGCTTCAAGAATATCGTCAAGTGCCTCATTTTGCTTCTTTGTCGCTTGCTGCGACAAATCAAAAAGTCTGTTATTTTCCTGTGCCTTCTGTATTGCCAGTTTTGTATTGACATTTTCTCTGTCTAACTCATTCTTTGATGAAAGCTCGTTTCTATTGTCCTGAAGCCTTTTTATAAGCCTTGTAACCTTAGATGTATCTTCTTTCCAAACCGCCATCCCAGGATTAAGACGGTATGTTTTTAATATGGTGTTATGTTCCGAAATATCACTTTCAGCATAAGAAGGTATGATATAAGGTGCATATACTCCGGCAGTTACAAAACATGGTTTCCCCATGTCATCGGCTATAATCATCTCAAGATTAAGTGCACGAAACAGCTTTTCATAATCTGTATTGGCAGGTATCATGCCTGTTGTTATACAGGAATCTAAAATAGCTATGAAAGCTAATGAAGTAAAAGATGCCCAGTCGCTTGAAAAATATTCCCATATTCTGGGAAATATACGCTCCAAAAGAAAATAAATCACAATTACGGTGATTATAATAAAAGGTTTTACTACTGTGAACTTTCTGTTCGGAAGCTTCGCTCTGATTAGTATAAGAAATATAGCTATTGTAATAAGCAGGGTTATCCATATTAAAATAATATAATACACAATTCCGTAACTATATTCCCAAACTGAAAACACTCCATTTTTCAAACCATAAAAGAAGTGATGCCCATCATTGGTAAGCACAAGCAAAATAAGTGTAATTGAAATACATAATACAGGGATAAGCAGTGCTTTCGGTATCCTGTAATTCTCACCCCTTCTTGTATGCAAGGCTGAAAACAAAGTGAAAGTCGGAATCAGTATTACCGGAATATAATAAACATATTGAAGAAAGAAATTTAACCTATCTCCTCTTATAGTCATTTCAAATTTTATTGTCCTTATAAGTACCCAGAATACTCCACTATAGGCAACAGCAAGAAGGTAGTCACGCAAATATTTATTTATAATACTCCGCTTAACCATAGCACTCCAAACTAAGAACAGTCCTATATAAACAAAAGGTTTGATATTAGCCAGCACAGTCTTTGTAAACGTACTTATCCCCAAAAGTTCAGATGGACGAAAAAGTGAAACAGCCATAACAATAAATATCACTGCAAGGTCTCTTCTAAGCTCCCTTCCCCTTTCATTCATAGGCTTCCCCCTTTGCCTTTTCATTTATTTAATACCGATAAATATTTTTTATATATCATATCATAAATTTTGTTATTTTACGATAGCATAGTTTCGGCAAATGAAAAGGCAACCTATGTCATAAAAGCCTTAAAAGTCCGTCCCAGCCGGAATTAAAGAAAACCGCAAGTTCCTCTATATAACCAAGTGCCTGCTCCCTCGGCATGTCATGCACTACTGTTTCAAAGGCTGCGGTAAAGTATGCACTTGTAATCATGTGATGCAGTTCTTTACTTACCTCACCTTCAATCTTCCCATTTTCTCTTAGCATCTGATAGTACTTTTCGGTACGCTCCACATCAAGCTCCACCAAATCGTGAATATAATTAACATATTTTGTGCCTTCTGCGCAGCATATAACAAGCTTAAATTCTTCAAAATGGTCATATACATAATTTATAAAATATCTCAAATATTCAGTTGACAGCTCTCTGCTGTCAGCTGTTTTATCATCAGAGATAAGCTCAAAATGAGCCTCCTGTGCATTCTTAAACATGGAAACCAGTCCTTCAGCCGCTTCTGATACAAGTGCTTCAAATAAGGCTGCTTTATCCGGGTAGTATCCGTAAAATGCTCCTTTGGTAAAACCTGCTTCCGCTACTATTTTTCTGAGTGAAGCGTCTTTAAATCCCTTATCTAAAAACTCTTTTTTGCCCACTTCCAATATCTTTCTCTGTGTTTCTGATATAGTCATATCTTATTTCTCCAAAATTTCTTATTAACAGAATATACCAGCGGTACATTCCACTGGTATATTACCATATTTTTTATTTTTAGTCAACATAAGAGACATTGCTCAACAAAAAAACATTTCCCCTTCATAACTAAGCCATTACATACTAAAGATAATGCTTTACAAGCTCAGGATCTTCTAATGCACTCTCTAAGATACGGCTAAATAACAATGTATTGCAAATTGCAACACATTATTCAAAACAAAAAAGACAGCAAACCTTACGATTCACTGTCTCATTTTTAACCTTATCAGCTAAACATCAATTTTCTTTATAACAAATGACATACGCCTTCACATTCTCGCTTCCTTCATACAGGGTTAAAGGAATGCTTAAAATCTCTTCTCCTACCTCTCCTTTATAATAGGATTTTCTATCCTCAGGGGAATATGAATACATAGCTGCCGAATATTTACATCCTCTTTCCAGATTAAGATTAAACTGTACTGCCTCAGTTTTCAAATTTTTGTTAGTTACCAATCCTATCTCTGTTGTCTCAAAAATTCCTTCAAATGTGTAACTGCCCGGTTCAAGCGCTACTATCTTTTCCAGGCCTTCTCCTGTTACAGGATTAAATACAGAGACATTTTGGCCGTTAATCTTAATATTTTTACAGTACAAATGTATAACAGCCTTATCATTGTTGCCACTTACAAAAGATTCCGCTTTTTTCTTTCTTTTAGCATTCAAAATCATAAATGGTATAAATAGAACCAGCCATAAACCTAAAAATGCTGCGATTACTAAAGTTGGGTTCATAACTTTCCTCCTCCTTGATTTTTTCATTTTCAGTATAGCACAAAAAGCTTGTAAATCAAGACGGTATACTTGAAAGAATGTAATTATTTATATAAGCTTCTGCAAATCTTAAATCATCCCTGATTTTTCAAAATGTTTTTTAAGAAGTTTCTTTGAAACGATTCCGCCGATAAAGGCGCAGATAGCTATAATAATAAGCATTGTTACTGTTGTTATAGGTGAAACTATTTTATTTAACATAACTAAATATTTATCTCCAAACATTTCCTTATAAGAATTAATTGTCTGCTCTGCATAAAATAAGAATGGTACGTACATCCCTCCAAAACCTGCCAGAACACAAAATATCATATAACCGACAGTCAATCCTTTATAATTTAATACTCCCTTTATTTTTGCTGTAAGCATTGCGAAAACTCCACCGACAATACAACTTATTATATATGGCGGATAAAAGCCTATAAGGCTTGTAAGTACACAAAAGAGTAATATCATCCATGGATTTTTAGTTTTAGCAGGCACTAAAAAATAAGTAATTGCTCCCGCAATAGCCCAAACAGGTACCACTAAAAGCATTGTATACGGAGATACAAACATAAAGGATAGCACTCTGTATATAAGCTGCGAGCATAAGACCATCAGTGCTGTTATAATCAAATCTTTAATTTGAAACTTCTTTGATTCTTCCATTGTTAAACCCTCCCGGAAATTTAACCCAAATTATTGGGTTTTAATAATTATTAATTTTCATAACGACTATAACTACATAAAACATTATCATGGCTATCAACAACAGCATATCAAATATTCCAAAACTCAACTCCTCATAGCTTGTTTTTTTGCATTTGACACCCAGCCCCCTTGTCTCAACAGATGCCGACAATTCTGTTGCAGCAGATAACATCCTCATTAATATTGGTATCAGCATCATTTCATAAATTTTAACTGGATGTTTTAATATCCCCGGAATAGAAATATCTATTCCTCTTGTCTTGATACATTGCTTTATACAAATGATATCCTGTTTAAGTGTAGGGAAAAATCGCAGTATTACAGCCAAAGGAATATTGATATAATATGGAATTTTCATATTATGAAGAGCTGCGAGCAGTTCTGAAATCTTAGTAGTTCCGGTCAGATTCAAAGCAGCAAACACTATTGTTGTAAAACATAAAACAAAATAATGTATAGTCGTTGCAATAAACAACGGACTGACTTCCGCTACAAGAAATAAGCCCCCATAAAAAAGCAAAAATTTCATACTTGTTTTATACATCCCGCTAAGCATTGCAAATACAAAGACTGAGAAAAATAACAGTAATTCATATTTTTTCCCCGGTAATACAAAAACCAGAACTCCAACCAAAAGAACTTGCAACAACTTAATTCTCGGATCATATCTTATACCATGCTGTTTACAAGATTTAAGCATATTTCTCAACCTCTTTTTACAGTAAAAATCTTTTAATTAACTCAAAATCTTCGTTATTTTTTATAGGAATAGTTTTACTCACTTTTCCTTCCTCGATAAATACGGCTTTTGTAGCGACTCTGCTTAAAAATTCCAAATCGTGAGAAATCACAAAATTCATCACCTTATTTTTACGAATAGTATTTATTGCCTCCGAAACTGCTTTCATATTATTATAGTCAAGTCCTGAGGTTGGCTCATCAAAAACAATAACTCTTTTATTGGAAGCAATCGCCGCTGCAATTGTCACCCTCTGTTTTTGTCCCCCCGAAAGAGCCTGAGGATGACATTCCTTCAGTTCAAAAATATTCAATAATTTCATTATATTTTCAAGTTCTTCATCCTTCCTTTTCACAGAAAATCCACCGCTTAGATTTAACTCTGATATAACCGAATCTGAATATAATTGATAATCCGCATCCTGCATTACAAAATACACACTTTTATACAAATCCTTCTGTTTTACATATCTACCCTCAAAATAAAATTCTCCATCCTCATTTTTTAACAATCCTGAAATAATTTTACCCAACGTAGTTTTACCTGTGCCATTATACCCAATAATAGCTATTGTTTCTCCATAGCTGCCTTTTAAATTGCAAGCTTGTAAAATCGGATATGAAGCATCATACGAAAATGATAAATTTCTAATTTCAAAATCAGTTTTTTTATCATCTTCGTCCGCTTTACTCTCCGGCTTAAATATTATTTTTTCTAAATCAAACGTTCTAAGATTATATTTTTCCAAATCATTTTCATCAATATTTTTAATATCATTTTCAAATAATTCTTTAACTATTTCACCGTTGTTTACTATCAGACACCTGTCACATAAATCTCTCAGATAAAATAGTCTATGTTCGGAAATAACTACTGTGTGTCCTGCTTCCTTTAACTTCTTCATAAGTTCTTTTAATTCCGTAACAGAGTGGATATCCAGATTTGCCGATGGTTCATCAAACACATAAATTTTAGGATTTAGAGTTTTTGCGGCAATAATTGCAATTTTTTGTTTCTCGCCGCTTGATAGAGAAAACATATCCCTGTTCATAAGTTTTTCAGAACTAAAGGTTTTAAAAGCATCTTTAACTCTCTTTTTAATCAGTTCTCTTTCAATACCATAATTTTCACAGGCAAATGCTGCTTCAGAGGTACTGTCTGTTGCAAAAAACTGATTTCCGGGATTTTGAAATATAGATGCGACATTTCTGCCAAGTTCGCCCGGAGAAGTTGTTTTCGTGTCTGCGCCTAATATTTTCACCTGCCCTGACAAATTTCCCTCAAAAAAATGTGGAATCAATCCATTTATCAACCTTATAATTGTTGTTTTCCCTGAGCCGGACTGCCCTGTTAATAAGACAAATTCACCTTCTTTTATTTTAAGATTTATATTTTTTATGCACCCTTCTGCTTGTCCCCCATAACTAAAACTTACATTATCTAAGTCAATAACTGTTTTTTCCATTTCATCACCTATATTTGCCAGCCAATGGATTTTTTCCTAATTTCAATAAAGTGTTTATATATACCTTCTTGCTTCATTAACTCTTCATGGTTTCCTTCTTCTGCAATCCGTCCTTTATCAATAACAATTATTTTGTCAGCTTCCCTGACTGTAGACAATCTATGGGCAATAGTGATAAGAGTTTTATTTTTCGTTAATTCTTTAATCGCTTTAATCAGTAAATGTTCATTTTCGGGATCTACACTCGAAGTTGCCTCATCCAAAATAATGATCGGAGCATCTTTTAAGATTGCTCTTGCAATGGATATTCTTTGTTTTTCTCCGCCTGACAAGGTTGAGCCGCCTTCTCCGACAACCGTATTATAGCCATCTGCAAGCTTCACTATAAAATCATGGCAGCAGGCTTTCTTACAAGCTTCTATCACCTCATCCTGTGTGGCGTTGGGATTTCCGAATTTGATATTATTTTCAATGGTATCATTAAATAAATATACCTTCTGAAAAACCATACTGATGTTTTTTAATAAGTTATCATAGGTAAAGTCTTTTACATTATGCCCTCCAATCAGAACTTCTCCCTTTTGTACATCCCAAAACCTTGCCATCAAATTGCAAAGTGTTGTCTTCCCTGAGCCTGAAACACCTACAATGGCCAGACTGCTTTTTGATTTCACCTTCAGATTTATATTTTCCAGAATTTTCCTCTCGTTATATCCAAAATCAACTCCTCTAAACTCTATATCATAGGATGAAAGAGCTATCTCTTTCCCATTTTCATCTAAAGAAGGAATATCAGAAATATAATCCAGCCTATCTAACTGTGTTGCCAGAAGTCTGCTTAAAAAAGCTCCATTGTTAACCAGTTCAAGCTCCAGAAATATTAAAAATGCGGATACAATAAACATCAGAGAATAAGAAAGCGGGATACTATTGTTCAGATATAATATAACCGAAGCTAATACCAAAACACAGCTTGCCACTTTGAAAAGCATCTCATAAAGCTTCATAACGAAGGCAGTAGCTTGTGTAACTTCAATATCTGCATCACATTTTTTTCTAAATGCTTCCTCAACTTTACTCTTACCCTCTTTTCCCTTTTTAAATGAACGCAGAACAGATATACCTCTGATGTATTCTATAGAATGTGTAACCAAATCTTCTTGAGATTTTTGTAAAACAGGTGTGTATTTTTCTGCCCTTTTGGCAATAATTTGAAGTATAATCGCTCCAAGGAAGATAACAACTAAAGAAATCAAGCCTACGGGGAAGCAAAAAATCAGTAACATCACCGTCATACTAAAAGCATGAAAAAAACCGCCCACAATGAAATTCATTGCTAACATTGACATACCCTCTAAGTCAGAAATTGTGGTTGTCAACACAGTTTGGATTGTGCCTAAATTATTTTCCGAAAAATAACCCATAGGAGCTTTCTTCAATTTTTCTCCTATTTCAATTCTCTTATCTCTAAAAATCTCATATCCGGAAGCACTTAAATTTCTGTCACAAAGATACTGAAACAAAAATCTCCCTAAAATGCTGAAAATTATAATTAGTACTGCCTGCAGAATAATCTCCGGATTCATTTTTTCAAGTTTAAGCATGATGAGCAGAACAGCAAATAACATAAAAGATGCGGATACAGACTTTAATGCCCCAAAGATAAGTCCTAAGATAATATTAGAACGATAGCGTCCTGATATTTTCAATATTCTTTTTACAATCGTAAACACCTATTTCACCTCCCTATCCTCATCTATGCTGTCTATATAGTTTTTCCATAATGACATATATTCTCCGTCTTGATTTACCAGCTCGCTATGGCTTCCGCTTTGCACAATCTCTCCATTCTTCATAACCATAATCTTATCTGCCTGTATAATTGTAGAAAGCCTGTGCGCAACGACAATGAGTGTTTTACCTTGTACAAGATTATGGATTGCTCTTTGAATCAAGTATTCATTTTCCGGGTCTGCAAAGGCTGTTGCCTCGTCTAAAATTATAACTTTGGATTGCTTCAGCATTGCTCTGGCTATAGTAATTCTTTGTCTTTCTCCTCCTGAGAGTTCCCCTCCTCCGTCACCGACTCTTGTATCATAAGCATCCTTTAGCTCCGTAATAAACTGATGACAGGATGCTGCTTTTGCCGCTTCAATAATTTCTTCATCACTTGCTTCAGGATTTCCTAAACGAATATTTTCCTTTATAGTTGTATTAAAGAGAAAATTATCCTGAGAAACATAGCTTATCTCCTCACAAAGCTGTTCAAACGGAATTTCCGATATATTTTGCCCACCATAATATATTTTACCTTTACCTGCATCCCAAAATCCTGCCATTAACTTGGCAATAGTAGATTTTCCCGAGCCCGAACTTCCTACAATTGCTGTTACGGAATGAGGCTCTATATCAAAACTGATATTCTTTAATACAAAGTTATCTGTATTATAGGCAAAGCTTACATCTTCAAAACGAAATACTGTATTATCAAACTTCACTCTTTCTTCCGGTCTTGATAACTCCTCTTTTGATAAAAAATCTTCTATCATCCCCAAATTTGCCCTAACCATATCAAACTGCTCAGAGTAAGTTCCTATTTTCATCAGATGAGCAATAAAGCCAATAGGTAGAATAATACAAACAATAAAATGTGATAAGGAAATCGAAGATTGCATATATAAATAAGCTCCCACCGGTAAGGTTCCAAGCAAGGTTGACGGCATAACTGCCTGAACAAAAGCAGCCCATAACCAGCTTTGCTTCCACCAGCTCAACGTACTGTCATGAAAAAAATTGATTGCATCTATAAATTTCCCATAGGAAGAAACACTGTGATTAAATGCCTTTATAATTTCGATTCCGTTTACATACTCTACCAAAGTGCTGTTCATATTATTCTGTGCCGTTGTATATATCTTACTTCTTGTTTCGTAATCTTTCATCATCCCTATATAGCCTAGCATTCCAAGAGGAATAGTCAGTAAGGAGGCAAATCCCATTCTATAATCCAATACAAAAATTAAGACCAGAAAAAGGATGGGGGATATTAAACTCGAGCTTATCTCAGGCATAAAATGAGCCATTGAATCTTCAAGCTTCGATACCGTATCTACCATCAAGTTCTTAAACTTACCTATCGGAGTATCAATTATTACACCCATAGGCACTTTCAGCATTTTTTCCGCAATTTTACTCCTTATATTTTTTAGAATATTATATGTGGCTTTATGTGAAGTAATAGTTGAATAATATGTAAAAATCCCCTTTAATATCTCCCCTGCCAAAGCAATTAAAGTCATTTTTAAAGCTATTTGGAATGTAACTTCTGACAGATATATTTTTTCTATCAATTTAGCGATTACAAGAAAAGGAATCATACCGAATAACTCACCCAGAATTGCTAAAATAACCGATTTATATAATTCTGTTTTTTTATTGCCTGCATACTCTAACAACAAGCTAATCACCTTTGTTTTTTTATTTTTCATGTCTGTTCCCCTAAAGTTTTATTAGTTATAACTAACTGTTTAACGAAAGAATTATACCAACAGATATCAGAAAACTGATATTTATCACTTTAACTTAAATTTCATCAATCCCTTCCAGCCATAATATTGAAAAGCAATGATATTTTTAATATATCTGCCTGCAAAATCGTACGGGATATTATGCAGTATGCACTCACATAAAGATGTTACATATCCTTTTGTAAGAATATGTACTTCTAATTCTTCCTCTTCATCTAATTCAATATTCTTACTTTCCGAAATGCTCATCATTTTGATATTTTTAGCTGTATATCTGTTGACAATCTCATCAATAAAGTTCTCAACCCTTGAACCTTTACCGGATTCAAAAATAAGTCTAAACTCCTCAAAATGTGCATACATGTAATTTACAAAATCCATTACTTCCGCAAACATTGCCTCAATATTTTCATCATCATTTTCTCCCAATACATTCTTGTATCCTGCTTTTTCAGTCCTGCTTTCTACCGCCGTCACTATCTCCAGGGTGTATTCATATACCTCTTTAACAAGGGTATAAAATAATTCTTCCTTATTCTTAAAATGCCGGTAAATTGCCCCCGTAGTTACATTGGCAGCCTCTGCAATTTCTGCAACCTGAGCTTTTTCAAAACCCTTATTCAAGAATTCATCTTTCGCACATTCTAAAATTCTGTTTTTAGTTATATCTGAACAGTAAGACATTTACTTCCTCCTCAGTATTTTTATTTGATAATCAAATTATCTTTGATAATCATATTATCACTTTGGAGTGTTTTTGTAAATATCCTTTCCCAACAAATAATCAAATCTGCAAAAAGTGTGTGCTTTCACACACTTCACGTGCAAGTTGTACCGTAAGATAAGCTTCACTGCCGCAAGCTTTTCATCCCACTGAGAGATTTTTTTTAATAGAAAATTGTTAAAAAATTTCCTATTAAACAAAAAAATACTGACCACAAAAGTCAGTGTTTTAATTCTAACTTTTGCGGTCAGTACAAATCAGTATCTCTCTTCTTAATATTTTATTTATTATTTTCATCCTTTAGCACAGTCATTTCAGCATTCTTCAAATGGCAATAAAGCTTTCCTTCTTCCGTATAACTTTCAAACACGCCTTCAACCTCAATGTCTGTCCCATCTTTCGGAAAACCCTTAGGATATTTAAGTTTTTTCTTAGTTTCAAACTCTATTCCCTGGCTGCAACAGCCTGCCGCATCAGATATAAAGCAATAATTATAATATTTTTTTGTTGGCTCAAAAAATGATGACAAGTACTGCCCCTTCATTTTAAACTTTTTGCCCTCAAAATCTTCAGGCTGTGTCATTAGCAGATAAACTGTAGCATACACCATATCACTTCCCATTGAAGTAAGGTCATAATCCACACCATTTACAGCTTCCTGATTTTTAGCTTCTTTAAGCTTGGCTTCAAAGTCAGAAGTTGCTCCCAAGACCTGTCCGTTCTCTGTAACAATCTGACCTTCTGTATCAGAAGCAGAGCTTGTTGTCGCCTTTTCTTCATCTTCAAGCTTTTTAACCTGTTCATCTATCTCCTTATTTACCTGAGCACTTATGGCCTTTTCTACCACATTCTGTTTCTGCAGCTTATTTCCGGCCTGTTCCTTATTGCAGGCTGTAATTGTAAAAATCATTACAATACTTGTAAATAATAAAATTTTCTTTTTCATACCTCATAGCCTCCTAAGGTAATTAAAACAAATCTTTGTGTTTAAATGGTGAGCAAATCATCCTTTAACTCTTCCTATAACAGCACATATGAAAAATGCCGCCATATCAGCCACTACTATTGTAGAACCTACCGGAGTTGAAACTAAAATAGAAACCAACATCCCTATCACAGCACAGATTACAGATAAAGATGCCGAAAAGATAACCACACCCTTAAAGTTCTTGATAATTCTCATAGCCGAAAGTGCCGGAAAGATTATCAAGGCCGAAATAAGGAGCGAACCCACCAGATTCATTCCCAAAACTATGATTACAGCAATGATTACAGCTATCAAAAGATTGTATCTGTCTGTTTTTACACCGGTTGCCTTTGAAAAATTTTCATCAAAGGTAACTGCAAAAAGTCTATTATAGAACAAGACAAAAAACACCATTACAAGTACGGAAAATACTATGCAGACGATAACTTCTTCCTTGCTTAATGTAAGTATTGATGTAGAACCGAAAAGGGTGGTACACACATCTCCAGACACATTTCCCTTTGTATTAAATAAATTCATCAACATATAGCCGATAGCCAACGCTCCTACAGAAAGCATAGCTATAACCGCATCTCCCTTTATAGAGCTGTTCTGCCCTGTCTTAAGCAGGAAAATTGCTGTTATTATAGTAACAGGTAGGATGATTATCATTTTGTCGGTAAGTCCGATTACACTTGCAACTGCCATAGCTCCAAAGGCTACATGTGAAAGTCCGTCACCTATATATGAAAACCTTTTAAGCACCAGAGTAACTCCCAAAAGCGATGAACAGAGGGCTATAAGTACACCTACTATAAAGGCATAAATTACAAACGGAAATTGAAGATAATACTGCAATTTTTCTAAAATTTCTACCAAAATTACTCCCTTCTATACTCCAAGACTTTCCCTAGCATCACTTTTAAGATAGTCTTTCTTACTTCCAAAGAAAAGCTGACCTTTACTCCCTATATGAAGCACATTTCCCGCCTCATTTTCTATTGCCGCCAAGTCATGTGACACCATAATTATGGTTACACCCGACTTATTTAATTCACTTATAAGTCCATAAAACTCTGCCGTTACCTTAGGATCGAGCCCACTTACCGGTTCATCTAAAAGAAGCAGTTTATCCGTTGCACAAAGAGCCCTTGCAAGCAACACTCTTTGCTGCTGTCCTCCGGAAAGATTACGGTAACATTTCTTTTTAAGATCCATAATATGCAGTCTTTCAAGATTTTCCTCAGCTCTTAGTTTATCCTCTTTTCTGTAAAACACCCTGCTGCCTATCCTTGCAAGATTTCCTGACAAAACAATCTCCCACACAGAGGCGGGAAAATCTTTTTGTGCCAGACTCTGCTGTGGGAGATAGCCTATTTCATACGGAAGAAGTCCGTCACCGTAAATAATCTCTCCCGACACAGGTTTCATAAGCCTTAGCAGAGTTTTCATAAGAGTAGATTTACCGGCTCCGTTTTCTCCGATTACATAGAGATAATCACCCTTTTCCACCTTAAAATTGATACCTGTGGCTACAAGCTGATCCTTGTAACCAAGTTCAAGATTTTTACAAGTGATAAACGCCATACTTTGTTTCTCCAAATCTATCTATTCTTTAAAATAACTTTCAAACATCCGCAAATATTGCTATGAAGCACAATATTCAGTCGGATGTTTGTAAGTAAATTATCATTATTTAAGTGCCGCTTCCAGAGCCTTTAAGTTAGCCTCCATTATACCAAGATAAGTAGCTCCATCTGCAATCTGATCAGCAGTTACAGATTGCATAGAATTCATTTCAACTATCTTCTGATCTTTAGCCTTGGTTGTCTCAACTATCTTCTTTGCTATCTTCTGATCAGAATTTTCAATTACTAAAACATTATTAAGCTTAAGCTCATCTGCCTTCTTTGCGAGGAAGGCTACTGTTTCAAAGCTTGCCTCTGTTTCTGCGCTACAGCCTACAAAAGCAGCATAATACTTAAGACCGTAGTCATCAACTAAATAACGGAATGGGAATCTGTCACCGAAAAGTACTGTTTTATTCTTAGCCTTCTTTACCGCAGCAAGATATCTTGAGTCCAGATCACCAAGTTTAGAGGTATATTCAGCTGCGGTTCCCGCATAATAATCCTTGTTCTCAGGGTCAATAATCTGAAGTCTTGCAGCCAGTTCATTTACAAGTGAAGAAGCATTTCTGAGTGACAGCCATACATGCTCATCATACTCAACCTCGTCATGATGATGACCATCCTCATCGTGATCATGGTCGTGATCTGCATCATCTTTGTGATCATGATCGTGATCCGCATCTTCCTTATGCTCGTGGTCATGGTCAGCATCTTCCTTCTTACCATGGTCATGATCGTGCTCATCTTCTTCCTGCATGCCCTCTACAACTTCCTCTTCTTTTACATTGTTTCCAAGCGCCTCAAGAAGATTTACCACCTGCATCTTATCATTTTTACTCTCTTTAAGTGCATCCTTAACCCAGCCGTCAGACTCGCCGCCTACATATACAAAAAGGTCACAGTTAGCAATCTTTGCTATATCCTCTGCTGTAGGCTGGTAGCTGTGAAGGTCAACACCCTTATCCATAAGATAAGTGATTTCATAATTATCCTTCTTATCCCCTACAAGCTCTCTTATCCAGTCATATTCCGGGAAAATGGTACAAACTACACTGAGTTTCTTATTTGTATCATCTGTCTTAGTCTCGCTTGCAGTACTTGCGGAGCTTACAGTACTTTTACTGCTTGTACTGCTTGCAGAAGATGTCACTGATTTAGAACCTGACTTAGTTTCCGTCTGTGTCTTTCCGCAGCCTGCAAATATTCCGCATACCATTACAGCCATAGCTGTAAGCATCATTATTCTCTTTTTCATATCTTCTCCTTTATAGTTTCATTTTATTTTTGCAACTCAGTCGCAATAATACAAAGGATAAAATACTACTCTTTTACAGATTTGTCAAGAGGGAATTTGCAAATCTATCTCAAATTTATAACTACTTACACAAGTGTGACCCTAAGTGTCTGTGATTGGGGAAGGCTGAATAATTACTCGAATTTACATCAGCCACTCTGCTATCGTATCAGCACACACACCTGTTGCATACTTATCCTGATAAGCATAATCAGGCGCGTCTACCCAGGCTGTACCTGCTATGTCTATATGAAGCCAAGGCTTTTTCTCGGCAAAACTTCTTATAAAAAGCCCTGCTGTTATAGTACCGCAGAATTTGCCGCCTACATTTTTTATATCTGCTATATCACTTTCAAGCATTTTTTCATGCTCTTTGCCAAAAGGAATACGGGCATGCTTCTCTCCCGTCTTAAGGGATGCTTTATAGTACTCCTCCCACATTTCATCGGAATCTGTAACCACTCCGCCTATGGTGAAGCCATACATATTTACAACCGCACCGGTAAGAGTTGCAATGTCAAGCACTCTTCCTGCTTTTTCATCTCGTACCGCATAGGTAACCGCATCAGCCAGTATCAATCTGCCTTCCGCATCCGTATCACAAACCTCTATTGTCCTGCCGCTGTAGGAAGTAAGCACATCACCGTCTACATAGCTGTCAGGAGCAATTTTATTCTCTACAGTAGGAACAATGGCTGTTACATTTACTTTTGCCTTTAGTTTAGCAAGTATGGCAATAGCTCCTACTACCGCTGCCGCACCGCCATTATCTCCTCTTATACCTGCCATAAACTGTGACGGCTTCAGACAATATCCGCCAGTATCCACAGTTACACCCTTACCAACTATGGCTGTGATTTCTCCCCTTTTAGGGTTTCCTTTATATCTAAGCACTACAAGATAAGGCGGAAATACACTGCTTCCCCCTACTCCGAGTATACCGCCCATTTTCTTTTTCCTGAGCTTTTCGACAGGCAGTATTTCAACTTCTATGGCTGTATCTTTTACAAATTCAGCTATTTTTTCGCTAAATTCTTTCGGATGAAGATAATTTGCAGGGGCATTTACCATATCCCTTGCAAAGATTATACTGTCACTTATTATCTCAGCTTTCTTAAGTAGTGGCTCTATATCAAGCTTTGTTCCTGTTATGCCTATTTTTACATCTTCTTTCTTAACCTTGCTCTTGTATGTCCTTGCAGGCTTAATCGAAAGATAAATCCCCTTGGCAAAACTTACAAAGCTTTCTTTGTTAAGCTTAAGGCTTTCTATATTAAAGCTATACTCTTTTATCTCATACTTTTTAAGCTCCTTGCAGGCTTTGGCAGAGATTTCCATAGAGATGCCGGGCTCTTTTACATTTTCTTTGCCTAATCCCACCAAAAGTATCTTCTTACCATTTTCTACAGGAAACAGCAAGGTTTCAAGATATTCTGCATTAAAAATATCCTTCACCTTACTTTCATACGGATAGTCTTTTTCTTTGCTTTTTACGTATATTATCTCTGTATTTCCTACGTTTCCTAAACTTATCTCCATTTATTCCTCCTTAAGAAATATCTCAACTACCGTATCAGTTTCATCAGGAAGCGGATAACAGTCTGCTGCATGAGGTGAAAAGAAGAAGAAAGAATGCTCTGAAAATTCTTTTAAATTCCAGTAGAAAGTTTCATCTATAACGGAATTGTCCTTTACAAGACGCATTTTTTCTATCTTTCCCGCAAGATTAGGAAGGCAGATGGCTCCTGCCTGCTCCTCCGTTACATGGGCATAGAGAATATTTCCTTTTCTTGTAAATCTTCCCCACTCAGGCTTTGGAAGCTCTGCATAACCACAGTCATAAATGCTTCTTCCGTTCTGCTTCATCCAAACGCCTACCTCTTCAAGTATCTTTACTGATTCTTCGGGAATCTCACCCTTGGCATTCGGACCTACGTTTAGCAGGAGATTTCCACCCTTGCTTACACATTCAACAAGCATTCTTATAACCATCTTAGAAGATTTGTAATGATTGTCATAAGAGCAGTAGCCCCAGTGATTGTTTAAGGTTATACAAGCCTCCCAAGGTAATGGATTACCTGCCACATCCCTTATTCCTGCAGGTGGTATCATCTGCTCCGGTGAAGCAAAATCCCCTGAATAAGTGGTTGGCTCCAAGGTCTTAATAGAGCCCGCATCCTCTGCACTTCCTTCAAGACGATTGTCAACTATGATATGAGGCTGAATGGAGCGTACCATTTCCATTAGCTCCTTAGCCTTCCATTTATCGCACTTCATATCTCCGTAGGAAAAGTCAAACCACATAAGGTCAAGATGCCCGTAATTAGTCAGCAATTCCTTAATCTGTCCGAACATAAACTCCAGATAACGGTCAAAGTTTCTGTTTTCATTACTGCATTTTTCATTATTACGCATCGGATGATGCATATCACCGAAATGCGGAAAATCTTCATGTCTCCAGTCAATAATGGAATAATAAAGACCTACCTTTATCCCTTCTTCCCTGAAAGCCTCTAAGAATTCCTTTACAAGATCCCTTTTACAAGGAGCTTTTACCGAATTAAAGTCTGTTAATTTTGTATCAAAGAGGCAGAAGCCATCATGATGCTTGGCTGTAAGTACTGCGTATTTCATACCCGCTTTCTTTGCAAGCCTTGCCCATTCCTTCGGATTATAATTCTCTGTAGTAAATTCATCAAAATAAGGATCATATTCTTCCTTCGGAATCTCATATACACTTCTAACCCATTCACCCCTTGCAGGAATTGCATAAAGCCCCCAGTGAATAAACATTCCAAATCTTGCACTGTTATACCATTTTGTACGCTCTGTTCTGTCTTTAACAACCTGATTCATCTTTTATTCCTCCTCTAAGTAACCACATATTTTAAGTAACATGTCTGCCGTACCTACATTGTAACCTGCCGTACCATAAACTCCCTTACCTTCTTTGTTTACCATGCAGATAAGCGGATAAAGTCCCGGTTCAAGATATAACTCTCTTGCCAGTTTTCCTGTTTCCGTATCAAATGCTTCAAACAGGATTTCTTTATTGACAAGTGCCTCACTAACCCTCTTAATATTGGTATCTTCAAGTTCTTTTTCATTTTTTACCACAAAGTATATCTTCGTTTTAAGCCTGTTAAACAACTCCTTTTTATCAAAAAGCTCATTTAAGATATGCTCTGTAGGCTCAGCCTTTGCATTCAGCCAGATAAAGATTCCGTTATCAGCTTTTGTAAGCTCTTGAATAGAAATCTTTTCTGCATTTTTATTTTCAAAGCTTATATTTCTTATAGGGTAGTCTGAAAGCATATCACTTATTTTTGCCTCATAAAAGCTTACAGGAAGCTTAGTTGTTTTCCCCTCTTCTACATCGGCAATCACAGATTTTGCAAATATATTACCGTTTGGAAGTCTGTTGCTTGTTACCAGCCTGTAAGTTCCTACACTGAGTTCCACTATATTATCTGCCTTTGTAATATCCTCCGTATTTAAGCTTAAAGGATCATACTCATTGTCCGTAAATTTAGACAATGAGAAGTTTTCATAATAACTCCAGTGAACATCCCCCGCAAATTCAAACTCCAGTTTTCCTTTAGGGCTTTCTTTTGAAACCTCTATGGCAACAAACTCACCATTTAAGTAAACTTCCATAGAGTCATCCTTTGGATTAAGTCTTGCAGGAATACCAAGACTTCTTAAAATCTGTATGAAAATCACCCTCTTTGACCTTGCACTCGCATAGCCCGACCAATAAGCTCCATAAGCCGTACTGATTAAGTTTGCATATTCAAACTCAGGCTTTTCCTTAAGCTCTGAATTAACTTTGCTAAAAAATTCCCTGATCTCGTCAATATCTGATACCTTTGTACCTTTAAATTTTTCTAAAAGATATTTTCTGAACGGAAGTATCTTTTCATAAGAAACTCTTGGACAAAGCACATATTTATAAAAAATGTCTTTAGGATATTTTTCACAGAGATTGATGTCCGTATATAGACAATGTTCAAATAAAGTATAGGTAGCAGTATCCTGATAATCCTTATCTGCAAGGCTTTTAAGCAGTTCTAACTTCCACTCGGCAGGAATTTCATTAATCTCTGTCAAAAACTTCTGCAGTTCAGTTTGATTACTGCAGGACTTAGAAAGGATATCTAACAAAGCCTTTCTGTCATCTTCCTTAAAACCTTCTACCGCTTTATTTGCAGCTTCCTTGTCAAATAAGCCTCCTTCTTTGTCAGCTCTTTTTTTAGCCTCTTTCTTCTTTCTTTCATCCGAGCCGCCTGATTTCACCTGATTTTCACCGGTTCCGGAATTAAGAAGCCCCGGCGCTCTCATAACAAAGGAGTTTTCTACCTCTCTGTAGCCCTCCTTGCTAAGCTTTAGTTCTACATTTGTAGTATTCTCTGTATCTACAAGGATTTCACCATAACTGCCACCACTGCCTGCAGATATTATAATACTTCCGTTACCTGTTTTAAGCTTTGTAATACCGTTTTTATCTGTACAGGTTACGGCTACGTCCCCAAGATAACTGTAATTTATTACCTTAAAATATACTCTTGTGTCAGGAACAGCTTTCCCTGCTTCATTTACAAGTTTTACCGTAACTTCCTTAGTAGGTGCATAGGTACTTAGGACATTTACAGCAACCGGTATACCTACTCCTGCATTTACATCTTTTTCAAGTTCAGGATTGTAGCACCTTGCATGTACCATCATAGCTCTTTTGGAAGCATTTAAAAACCAGCCTTGATTCAGTTCATCTTCCGGCTCACAGGCTCCCAGGAAATACCACCTTCCATCGCACCATACCTCTACCCAGGCATGATTATCATCACAATGCGACCAAAGCGGTACATAAACCTGTCTTGCAGGAATACCTACACTTCTAAACACCGAAACCGCAAATGTAGACTCTTCACCGCAGCGTCCATAGGTATTATTATATACTGTAATCGGACCGGCTGTTCTATTATCGGTAGTTCTATAGGTTACTTTGGATGAACACCAATAGTTAAGCTCTATCACAGCCGCTTTCATTGACTTGTCTTTTATTAAATCAGATACTTCCTTATAAAAAAAACTTCTGTTTTCCGAAATATCTTCATTATTTATTCTGGCTCCAAGCACATATTCAGCAAATATTTTTTCGTCAACCTTACCCCTAAACTCTCCCTCTTTAAAAAGAAAGGCTCCCTGCCTCGCAAAGTCAAGAAAGGTCTCAGTAGTATAATCTCCTATATCGCTAAGCGGCATAAAGGCATAAAGATAGTAAAGAGCCTCTGTTACATCACTGTCTTCCCTTTCAGCTATCCTGTCTAATTCTTCCTTTAATAAAGTAAGCTTAAGCTCTTTTATTCTGTAATCAAGCCTTTCAATGATTTTTTTATTAAACTCTTTTGAAAACATAGTCCCTCCTGCTTCAAAATTTCTATAATTCCCTTAGTACCTTTACAGCCTCTGCTATCTCTTCTTCTGAGGTTTCCCAGATATCATATTCGCTAAGTGATGGAAGCCCCATACTTACTTCTTCTTTTCTATATATCATTCTGCTGTCAATAACCTTCTTGCCGGACATATGATAGTTTTTTCCACCCGTCATTTCAAATACTTTTTTTATTGCCTTTGCATTTACTCCGGCGCCTATCAGAATATTTATATCATTACCGGCTCTTTCTATAAGCTCTTTTAAAAGTCCGGCTCCCTCTACACAGTTTCCCTTCTGACCTGAGGTGAGTATTGTATCCACACCTAACTCCTTAGCCTTGTCAAGTGCTGCAAATGGTTCCCTGCACATATCAAAGGCTCTGTGAAGTACGGTTTTTGTACCACTTGCTGCCTCTATAAACCTCTTCATAGCAGCCACGTTCAAATCTCCTTCAGGAGTTAAGGCTCCCACAACCACACCATCTGCCCCTGCCTTGGCAAATTCTTTTACAGAGTCACACATTTCTTCAATTTCATTATCTGTATAACAAAAATCTCCAAACCTGTTCCTTATAAGAACATGAATCGGCAGGTTAGTATTTTTCCTAACCTGCCTGAATAATGTTAAACTCGGAGTTGTTCCTCCTATTATAAGGTTGGCACAAAGTTCAAACCTTGTTGCCCCTCCTTTTTCACCATTTATAGCAGACTCCAGCCTGTCTATACAGCATTCCAAAATATAATCCTTCATATTTAACCTTTCACAGCTCCTACCATTACACCCTTAACCAAATGCTTCTGAATAAGCGGATAAAGTAACATTACCGGAAGGGATGCCACTACTATTGTAGAATATTTTAGAAGTTCTGACATTCCCTGTAATTTTGCAACCGCAGAAGCATTTCCTACTTTTGTTAAGTCTACCTTGTTCTGAATAAGTATTTCTTTCATAACTATGGTAAGCGGCTGAAGCCCTTCTTTATACAGATAAAGCATCGCGTTAAAATAATCATTCCATTTTGCAACTCCGTAATAAAGCACAAGCACTGCAATTATCGGCTTGCTGAGCGGTACTATTACCTTAAGCATATACTTAAAAGGAGTGCAGCCGTCCATCTGTGAAGCTTCGTAAAGCTCATCGGGAATTGAGTTTACTATATAAGTCCTGCAGATTATCATATTATATGTAGACATAGCTGTAGGTATTATCATAGCCCATCTTGTATCCATAATATGAAGGCTCTTTACAAGAATGTATGAAGGAACTATACCTCCACTGAAATACATTGTAAATATAAAGAACATGGCTACGGCACATCTTGCCCTGAATTCTTTTCTGGACAGAGGATAGGCACAAAGAATAGTCATCACTATGTTTACCGCAGTTCCCGCAACCAAATAAAATATTGAATTTGCAAATCCTGTAAGTATCTTTGCATTCTGAAAAACAGCCTGATATCCTCTTAATGTAGGTTCTACGGGAAGTAAAAGAACTCTTCCGCTTATAACAGCCTGCGGACTGGAAAACGAAGCCGATACCACATATATAATCGGATAAAGTACCATTAAAAATATAGTTGTAAGTATGACATAGTTCGCCACTGTGAACGTCTTGTCACCTATACTCATGTATCTGAATTTAGCATTCTCCATTATATCACCCCTTTACCATAAACTATTCGTTGTAATCTTCTTACATATTCTATTCACTATTATAAGAAGCACAAAGGATACAATTGATTGGAAAAGTCCGGCAGCGGTAGAAAATCCCACATTGGAATTAACTACACCCACCTTATATACAAAGGTTGATATAACCTCGGATACAGAAGCATTTAATGAGTTTTGCATAAGGAAAACTTTATCAAGACCTATGCTCACTATGCTTGCACAGTTAAATATAAGCATAATTATAATAGTCGGAAGGATTGCGGGAATATCTACATGAAGTATTCTCTTAATCCTATTTGCCCCATCAACTATAGCTGCTTCCTGAAGTTCTTTGCTAACACCCGAAAGAGCCGCTAAGTATATAATAGAAGCATAACCGGCTGACTGCCACACTCCGCTCCATACATAGAGATGTCTGAATATTTTTGGATTTCCAAAGAAGTTTACCGGCTCAAAACCTACTTTCTGTAAAAGAACATTGATTATACCGCTTCTAAGATCCATCATCTGCATCATCATACCTACAAGCACAACTATAGATATGAAATATGGAGCATAAGTAACCATCTGCACAGTTTTCTTATATCTCTTAGCTCTCATTTCATTTATTCCTATCGCAAGAATAATAGGCACCGGGAAAGAAGCCAAAAATGAATATATTCCAAGAATTAATGTATTCTTGATTACTAAAACACTGCTGGTAGAAGTCAAAAATTGTTTGAAATACTTGAGTCCCACCCAGTCACTTCCAAATATTCCCTTTCTTATGGAAAAATCCTGGAAAGCAAGGACTATTCCCGCCATAGGTACATAGGCAAATATTATAGCGTAAATAATAGGAATAGCTATAATAACCCAGAACTGCCAGTTTGCAGACTTAATCTTATTGCTTTTACTTACCGTAGCACTATTTTTTGCCATAGCTACATAATTCCTTTCTAAAATATTAATCTATTTCCCTGCAGTAAGCTTGCATCCCTCGTAGGGACCTTTATTCAACAGGGAGTTGCAGATTAATTTCCTATTGAATAAGGAAGCTATCCAAAGTATGGACAGCTTCCTTAATTTCATCTGCCTATATTTCAGGCAAAAAATCATTATTTAGTCTGTCTGTCATACGCAGTCTGATATGTTTTTAAGATTTCTTCAATTCCTGCTTTATTAATAGCATCCTTGTAGCTCTCCCACTCAGCATCTATATCCTTGGTTCCGGTTATGAATGCTACAGAGTTTTCTTCTATAATCTTCTCAAGCTCAACTGCCATTGTAGAAACAGCTGTACTCTCTTCGTCAGTAAGTTTAAGCTCTGAGAGGTTAAGAAGCTTTGTGTTGTTTGCGTATGGTTCATAAAGGTTCTTTGAAGTATCAAATAAAAGCTTCTCAAGTCCTGCCGGTGAATATGGATCTACATTTGCATCTACTGCCTGTCCTAAACGGTAAGGAGCCGGAGCAACTCTCAGGCCTACATCCTGCCAGTCATGGTTCTGAGGATCTGATGAATAGAGATTAAGTACTTCGTAAAGCGCAGGCTCACCATTTAAGCCAACCTTGCCCTTAGGATTAAGTACCCAGTCTTTCCCTTCATCTGCACCATACTGTGAGCAAAGATCACCGGTCTCACTGTAGAAGAAATCTACCCAGCGAAGAGCTGCTTCAATATTCTGACACTTATCTGTAATACAGAATCCTCCTGATGAGAATCCTGAATTATGTATTGTCCAGGCAATCTGAGTTCCGTCAGGTCCTTTTATAGGTGCCATTGGTACATAATTTCTATACAACTTGTTATTACTGTCAGGATCTATAACATCTGAGTTAACACCTGCTGTGAAGAAGAGTATAGGTTCATCTTCTTGATTAGCTAATGTTCTTAACTGTTCACTTGTCTGTGTAAAGTTACCGTCATAGATAGCCCCCATTTTATAAAGCTCTCTCATATACTTAAGACCTTCTTTGTAAGCATCTGTATTGGCAACAGTTTCAATCTTCTTTGTTTCATCATTAAGTACTACATAATCTCTGGCATTAAGAGTTGCAGATTTACTAGGTACAAAGGTAAATGCGCCCATCAGCCAATCCTGCATACGTGTATGCCAGCCCTGTGCCGCACCTGCAACTGCAATTCCGCCCTTCTTATACTCTAAGAATTTCTTACACACATTTTTAAATTCTTCTGTAGTTTTAGGAATCTCTACTCCCATTTCCTTAAGGTATTTCTGATTTACCCACATTCTTCTTGCAAACTGGCAGTGATAGCAGTCATTTACTCCACCCAAAGAGTAAATCTTTCCGTCAGCTTCCTTTGTCTTGTTAATATCATAATTAGCAACAAGCTTTAAGTAATTAGGAACATTTTTATCTGTAAGATAATCATCAAGCGGAATAATAACTCCCTCTTTTACACCATACTTAGCAAGATTTGGTGCACCACCGAGTATTACATCAGGATAATCTCCCGACTGTAATAAGAGGTTGAGTTTCTCCTCATATTCATCTCTTCCGGCTGTTACGAACTTAATATGAATTCCTGTCTTTTCCTCTAAGAATTTAGTGAAGTCATTTGTTTCAAAATCCTGTACATTAGGCATGCTAAGTGTAAATACAGAAAGCTCAAGCTTACCATCCTTTACTATCGGATAAGTACCCGCCTCATTAAGTGCCACTCCTGAAGTTGCCGCACTGCTTACCTTACTTGTCTTGCTTGTCTTCTGTGAACTTGTTTTCCCGGCATCACCTTTTTCGCCGCAAGCTGTAAGTGTACTTGCAGCAAGTATAGTTGCAAGTCCCATTGCAAGGAATTTCTTAAACCCTTTTTTCATGTTCTCCTCCTTATAATGTAAGTTCCTCCTAAATTATCCAAAGCTGATTTTATTACCTGTATAGATTATTTCTATAGGTAATATACAAAAATTATAGTATAAACCTGTTGTTTATCGTAATTTTCTTTAAATTTAGCTTAAAGATAACCAAGTTTCAATTAGATTATACATAAAAAAAATAAAAAATCAACATCTGTAAAGGGGTTTTTAGGGCTAATTTTATACATTAATACTAAGTTGGTCAGTTGTCCACTTTTGTCCATTTTTAGTTTTTGAATAATATCAAAAAAAAATCCTTATTGACGGCTTGCATACCGAAAATAAGGATTATGAATATTACTCCTGTTTATTTCCCTTTTTCTTCCCTATATTTTTTTCTGTAATTAGTATAGAACTCTTTATAGGCTTTTGTTATAAAATTATACTCATACATCTGCTCTAAAATTCTGTTGAAATCATCGAACCTTATATCTGCTCTCGCAAGACTGCTGAGGAGTCCTGTAATTACCTTCTTATATTCATCCGAAGACATTGCCCCGTCTCTCCAGAGAATATTCGCTTTATAGGCATTCTTAAAGTCCTCACCATGTCTGATATCCTCTGTTACATCATCTTTAATTTCAAAATCCGCACCTGTTATATCAAATACATTCTTAGCAGAGGTATTTGTAAAATACATATCACTGCCCAGCCTATACAGGTTTTTATAAAAGGCAGTTCCCTTATCTGTCCTTTTTTGATAATAGTCCGGTAAAAACGGACTAAATGCCATAGAAACCATAGAAACTCCTTTAAACCTCTTATATTCTTTATCAGGATTAGACTTTACTCCGTTTTCATAATAAATTTTCATATTATATTCTAACGGATAGTCGAGCTTAAGAGGTTCTCCGTCTGTAAGAATCAGAAAATAATACTTCTTTCTGTCTGCCCATATATACGCAGGGCTTTCTTTCAACCCCAAAGATTCACAAGAATCTATAATTATTTCCCTGTGGTCTTTTTTTGCCTTATACTTTTTTAGTACATATTTAATTTCTTCGCTTGTTATTCTATACTCTGCATTTTTTTCAAGGCTCTCTTCAGCTTTTCCCAAAGCTTTCTCTACTTCACTTTCAGGCTCTTTCTTCTCTCTTTTCTCTTCCTCTTTTCTTACCTTCTCCTCCTCTTTCTCCAGCTTTTTGTTTTGTTTCTCCCGGAGATATCTGGCTTTATCGCCCTGTTCTTTGAGCTCACTTTCAGTAAGCGTCATTGACTGCCACCAAATCAAATCTACCACTCCCACTAACATAGCTGTCAGTCCGTACCATATACCGGCACCGAATACAGCCATAATCCCGGTGACAAGTGTAATCAATGTAAATATCAATATACCATATAAATACTTCTTGGTAGTAAAATCTCCATACAGCATAGCATCTATAATTCTTGCAATTTTTTCTTTAGTGCTTAGCTTCATCTGCTATCTCCATTAAAAAGTTATTCCTTTTTTGTCTTTAATCAGCTTTGTCCCGCCTGCTATGATGAATGCCCCACATACAGCAGAAACCACCACCAACACTATTCCTAAAGCAATATTGACTATACCCACAAAATTCATACTCCTATAAGCCTTTTCGTTGCTATTCTCATACTCTGACATTTTTCTTCTCCTTATATTCATGTTTTTACAGCATAATCTCAATATTTTGTAAATAATCAGAGATAAATGATGTATATTAATACTACCATATTTAAAAGAAAAAATAAAGTAAGATATCAAACTTGAATTTTTACACAGAAATGGGTATAATTCTTGTAGTATACACAAAACATCAACATCAATGTGTTCTCACATGGAAAAGAGGTTTTATGAAAGGATATGTTAATACAAATATAGGTGAGGTTTCAATCAACAACGATGTTATTGCCAGCTATGCAGGTTCCGCCGCCATTGAGTGCTTCGGTATAGTTGGTATGGCTTCCCTAAGTATGATTAGCGGTCTTGCAACTTTATTAAAGAAAGACAGCTTAAGCAAGGGTGTCGATATTTTAATCGAGAATAATGAAATTACTGTTAAGCTTCATATTATTGTGGCTTACGGAGTAAGCATTTCCGCAGTGGCTGAAAATCTTATTGAAAATGTAACTTATAAGGTTGAAGAATTTACAGGTATGAAGGTAAAAAATATCTATGTTTACGTAGAAGGCGTAAGAGTCGTTGATTAAGGAGGATTCACAAGTGGCAATATCTAAATTGGATGCATCTATGCTTAAAAAGGCTTTTTTAGCAGGTGCTGCGAGACTTGAGTCTCAAAAAGAAAGAATTAATGAACTTAATGTATTTCCGGTTCCTGATGGGGATACCGGAACAAACATGACTCTTACAGCCATGTCTGCGGTAAAAGCAGTAAATGCAGTTGAGGATCTTACAATAGAAAATCTTGCCAAGGCTATGTCAAGCGGTTCGCTTAGGGGTGCAAGGGGAAATTCCGGTGTTATTCTTTCCCAGCTTCTAAGGGGCTTCTGTAAAGAAATAACAGCCCATGCCGACAACGTGACTGTATCCGTACTGGCTTCTGCCTTTAATAAGGCTGCCGAAACTGCTTACAAGGCTGTCATGAAGCCGAAAGAAGGAACCATACTCACCGTTGCCAAAGGAGGCGCTGACAAAGCCGCTGAGCTTGACGGCACAACTAATGATATAGCAAAGTTTGCAGGTGAGGTTATTGCTCATATGGAAAAAGTTCTTGACTCAACTCCTGAGATGCTTCCTGTTCTTAAAGAAGCCGGCGTAGTCGATTCGGGCGGTGCAGGACTTTTAGAGGTACTTAAAGGTGCCTATGATGTGCTTCTTGGTAAAATAGTTCCGCTTGCAGACGGAAATATAAACACTCCTGCTGTTTCATCTGGCAAATCCGGAATTACTGATGACATAGAAACTGCTGATATTAAATTTGGCTATTGTACAGAATTCATCATTATGTCTGAAAAAGAATTTACCGAAAAGGATGAGACAGATTTCAAACAGTATCTGGAAGGGCTTGGTGACTGTATAGTAGTGGTTGCTGACGATGATGTAGTTAAGGTACATGTTCACACCAATGATCCGGGACTTGCCATCCAAAAGGCTCTTACATATGGCCAGCTCACAAGCATGAAGATAGATAATATGCGTGAAGAACACCATGAAAGAGTTATTGAAAATGCCACACAGAAAGCTCGTGAACAGAAAGAAGCTGAGAAAAATACTCCTCAAGTTTCTAACGAGCCAAGAAAGAAAGACGGTTTTATAGCAGTATCAGCCGGTGCCGGTCTCAGTGAGATTTTTAAGGGTCTGGGAGTTGACTTTGTACTCGAAGGCGGACAGACTATGAACCCTAGTACAGATGATATTCTTAATGCCATTGATAAAGTCAATGCCGACAATATTTTTATTCTGCCTAATAATAAAAATATCATTCTCGCAGCAAATCAGGCTAAAGAACTTACAGAAGACAAAAATGTAATTGTTATCCCAAGCAAGACTGTGCCACAGGGAATTTCCGCAGTTATCAACTATATTCATGACGGTGACGTGGCAGATAACACTGATAAAATGACTGAGGGTATGAAGTATACCAAATCAGGAGAAGTTACCTATGCGGTTCGTGATACTGTTATAGACGGAAAGAATATAAGCCAGGGTAATATAATGGGTATAGGTGATGCAGGCATAATATCAGTTTGTGATTCAGTTGACAGGGCTGTACTTGAAATGCTTGAAGATCTTGTAGATGATAAAACCGGTATTATAACCCTCTACTATGGTGCCGATGTTGGTGAAAACGATGCCAATGCTCTTTCTAAGAAGATTTCTGAGGTTTATCAGGATTTAGATGTTGAGCTTCAGTTTGGTGGTCAGCCTGTTTATTATTATCTGCTTTCAGTTGAATAATTATAATAGAATTGTAATTATTTAGTTTATAAAATGAGCTTACAAAAAGACTTCATAAAAGCTTTAACCGGCAATTATGAAGTCTTTTTTGTTACAATCACTTATTATTTCTGATTAAAAATTATCCTAAAATTTTCTTAAGTTCTTCTACCCTATCAGTTTTCTCCCAAGGAAGATCTATATCAGTTCTTCCAAAATGTCCGTAAGCCGCTGTTCCTCTGTAGATAGGTCTTCTAAGGTCTAACATTTTAATAATACCTGCCGGACGAAGGTCAAATACCTCTCTGATAGCTTCAACAAGCCTTTCTTCACTTACAGTTCCTGTGCCAAAGGTATCCACAAGTATGGAAGTTGGCTCAGCTACACCGATAGCATAAGAAAGCTGAATCTCAATCTTGTCTGCATAACCTGCTTCAACTATATTTTTGGCTACATATCTTGCTACATAGGCTCCACTTCTGTCTACTTTAGTAGCATCCTTACCGGAAAATGCACCGCCACCATGCTTAGCTGCTCCACCGTAGGTATCCACTATTATCTTTCTTCCTGTAAGTCCGGCATCTCCATGTGGGCCTCCGATTACAAAACGGCCTGTAGGATTGATGTAGATTTTAGTATGCTCATCTACCATAGAAGAATCTACAACCTTATCAATAACTTCTGCCCTTATGTCCTTCTTTATAGTCTCCTGACTGACATCTTCATCATGCTGGGTTGAAATAACTATTGCTTCGAGTCTTACCGGTTTATCATCCTTGTCATATTCTACCGAAACCTGGCTCTTGCCATCCGGTCTGAGATATGGGAGTGTACCGTTCTTTCTTACTTCTGTAAGCTTTCTTGTGAGCTTGTGAGCTAAAGAAATGGCATAAGGCATATGCTCGTCACCCTCGTTAGAGGCATAACCAAACATCATTCCCTGATCTCCCGCACCGATAGCAGAAAGCTCAGACTCACTCATTTCATTTTCTCTTACTTCAAATGATTTATCCACACCCATTGCAATATCAGGTGACTGTCCGTCAATCGCCACAAGTACAGCACAAGTCTCTCCATCAAATCCTTTTCTTGAATCATCATAACCGATTTCTTTGATTGTATCTCTTGCTATTCTGGCATAATCTACCTTAGCTTTAGTGGTAATTTCACCTGTAATAAGTACAAAACCTGTACAGGTAGCTGTCTCGCAGGCAACACGGCTCATAGGATCCTCTGCAAGGCAGGCATCAAGTATCGCATCTGAAATAGCATCACAAATTTTATCAGGATGTCCTTCTGTAACTGATTCTGAAGTAAATATAAATTTATCCATCTTCTTCTCCTTTTCAACATTTATTTATTGGATAAAACTGATTCTCTTCCCCGGAAAACATAAAATTCCGCAAAGAAAAGAGGCTATCTTTCGATAACCTCTCTTATTCTGATTAACCTCATCGGACTTGACAAATATAATCAAATCCTCTTATTGCTCGAAGTAAAACTTCGCTCAGGTTGGCACCTTCCATCTTTCAGGGGTTGCCGTAGCTTCACAGAGCCTTCACTCTCCGCCACTCTGAATAAGAGAATATCTTTGTTTAGAATGGTACTACATAATTCTGATTCTGTCAAGCAGACAATTCTGCCATTTCTTCAAAAGTTATTTATAGTTATTTATCAAATACGTAAGTATGTTTATTGGATTTTACTATAAATTTAATTTCAAATCTCCATCCTTTATCCAACCGACTTTTTTCAAAATTTTATAAAATATAATACTAAGTATCGCAGGTAAAATAAAATGAACTACTATAATTCCTGAATAAGTAATAAATGCTGAGGCTCCTGCCTGCTCCATAGCTGTGATTGTGCCAATCTGCCCTACCAGTCCGCTGGTTCCCATACCTGAACCCAGAGGAATATTTTCCAGTTTAAACACAGTTGTGGCTATAGGTCCTGTTATAACAGAAGCCAATGTAGGCGGTATCCATATCTTCCAGTTTTTCAAAATATTAGGGATTTGAAGCATGGAAGTCCCGAGTCCCTGAGCCAGCAAACCGCTCCAACCATTTTCCTTAAAGCTCATTACCGCAAAACCTATCATCTGAGCACTGCAACCCGCTGTTGCCGCCCCTCCCGCAAGTCCTGCAAGGGAGAGCATCATACAAAGCGCCGCAGAGCTTATAGGCAATGTCAGTACTATACCTACAATTACCGAAATAATTATACCCATCCAGAATGGCTGTAAGGTGGTTGCAAGCATAATGGTCTCTCCAAGCCCGCTCATAAGATTGTTTATTACAGGTCCTAAAAATGTTCCTATACCCACACCTGATATAATGGTTACTGCCGGTGTGATTATAATATCTATCTTAGTTTCCTTTGAAACTATTTTTCCAAGCTCTACACTGAGCCAGGCAGCAATCCAGGCCCCTGCGGGACCACCCAGCTGGTTTCCTGCGTATCCAACAATCAGGGAAGAAAAAACTACCAGATTAGGTGCTTTAAGTGCCATTGCAATGGCAACTGCAATAGCCGGACCTGTCATTTCTTTTGCAATCGGCCATATTGTCTCAGATAAAAAAGGGATTCCAAGTTTCAAGCCTATTGTATTAAGTATTGTTCCTACCAAAAGTGATGCAAAAAGTCCCATTGCCATTGAACCTAAGACATCAATACCATAGCGTTTGAATGAAATCTCAATTTCTTTTTTAACCAGAAAATCTTTAACCGAACTGTACTTCTTACCCACGTCATTCTCCTTTTTCTGACTATTTCAGGCAATTCTGCATTTACCCGAAATATAAAGTTAGTCATATGATACGTGTATAATTATACAGCAGAAAACTCATAAGTCCAGTATTTTTTTATAATTTTATTTTTTCATAATGTCTGATAGAAAAAATCATAAAGCTTTCTCCATAAATACTATTTTTTTAATATTTCTTTCCTTATATAGTTAAATGCTGCCTCTTCCCCCTCATCCTTAAGAATAGTCATTATCTTTTCAAGTTCTGAAAGTGTCTTAGGATGAATGATATAGTGGTCTTTTACAAGCATAAGGTAATCATAGGGATCTGAGTCTTTATATGCACTTCCTCTGTAAGTTTTGCTTGCAGCCACTCTGTCACAAAACATTTCAGCAAGATATCTGGGCGGCATTTCAAGTCCCATCATAGTTGCACCGTCACTCAGGTCATAATCTATCCAATATTCAAGGTGATGCTTATTCCTGCCCTTGTGGTGAAGCCAGGCATAACTGTAGCCGTTATTAGCCTTTCTTTCGATAAAATTAGGGCTTTTATCCCCCTGATAGTACTTAACCCCTGTCCAGAATTCAGTCGGAGAATACTTAGACAGATCATGTGTAAGTCCCTGCCAGTACAAGCCCAGCTTAAAACAGTGCTTTCTTACAAGTGCCCTATGCTTGCCCACTGTTCTCAAATGTCCAAAAAATCTGGCAAAAAAACCTCTGCTCACATTATTACCCTGTGCCCGGGCATTCCGGATGCCTGCACATTTTCCTTTCTTACTTTTCACTTGATTTTATACTTATTTAGCATAATTCCGGGTATTTCATTTTAAAATGTTCTCCGTCAAAACTAATCTCAGCCACAAGTCCGTTTATCATAGTCAGTCGCGGTGGTCTGTGTCCTATATCACAGCCTGTTATTATAGGAAGATTAATACTGTCTAAGGCTGTCTTTACCGCCTCGTTAAAGTCTGTTTCATATTCCTCCCTGAAAAAACAAGGTCTGCCGAATAAAAAGCCCTTAGCCCCTTCAAACCAACCGGCTTCTTTTAGCTGCCACAGCGCACATTGGATTCTTGCGGAAGAAAGGTCAAAGCTTTCTAAATACCAGATTATGCCGTCTTCCTTATATTTTCTCACAAACTCCTCAGTCTTATCATATTTAGTTCCGCAAAGCATAATAAGCACATCAAGACAGCCTCCCAAAAGCCTTCCTGTAAAACTCTCAGATTTATTTTCTGAAACAAACTCATATTTCACCTTGTCTGTGAGATTATATCCTTCGTAGCCTGTTACTTTTTTAACATATTCATTTTCAAAAAGGTCAAATTCTTTCTGCTCTATGTTTTTTCCTTCAAGTAACTTCAAATTGTTTTTTACCCCATCATGCCAAAGTGACATCCCGTAATCACCAACATTACCTGAGTACACCGTTGCCATATCACAGATAGTGGTAATCGGATAAATAAGCCCTGTATTGTCGGAATAACCCTGTATCCACTTCGGATTGGCCTTTATAAGTTCATAGTCCTGGTATTCAAGCATTTCCATAAGAAAATCACCACCGCTTGCAGAGAGTATATACTTTACCTCTTCATTTCTTATAAGTGAGAGAAATTCTTCTGCACGTTTTTTCCCCGTTGAACTCCTGCCCTTTTCACATTTTCTCACATTACAGGTTTCAATCACCTCATAACCTTTTTCAGAAAGGTTAAACTTTGCGTTTTCAAGCTTTGTCAAATCAACCTGCTCCGTAAAGCCCGCTGATGGAGCTGTAACCCCTATTATATCGCCTTTTTTTATAAAATCAGGTATATTCATGTTTTTCTCCTATAAATACAGTTTACTTCTGCTAAATAAAATGATACCATATTATACAAGTAATTAAAACTTAATAAATCTAATTATCAATCTAACTTTTATGATAACATATAACATAATTGAGGTAAAAAAATGATTAATTTTAACCCTGAAAAATATAAAGCTTATACTGTTACCAGAAGACGTTATATACCTGATGAGGTTATAACCCTAAATCATGATACTATCTATTATGTATCCGACGAGTTAATTGTTTCAGGCTGGAAAGCCATCCGCCTCCGTCAGGATATATCGGGCGGTTTTTCTGCCTATTATCCGAAACTCGGCATCAAGACCAGCAAGTTTTTTGACAGCGATGGAAAACTGCTTTATTGGTATAATGATATTTCAGAGCTTGCTTTTAACGGAAATGATATAAATTTCACTGACCTGCTTATTGATGTGGTTATTTATCCTGATAATAGTATAAGAATTATGGATATTAACGAATTTGCAGACGCTATTAACAAAAATCTCATAACAAAAGAGCAGGAAATAAAAGCCCTCAACAGCTTTCACAACCTGCTTAATTATGTTTACAATAATGAATATTCCATGCTTCAAGAGCCTGTCACAGAGCTTGAAAAATACCTTAGCTCTCAATCCGGCTGATTCTTCTTATATGCCTTTCTTCATTTGAAAACGGTGTATTTAAGAAGGTATCAACAATTTTCAGTGCAACTCCGGTGCCAACTACTCTGCCACCCAAGGCAAGAATGTTGGCATCATTATGCTCTCTGGTAGCCTCTGCCGAAAAACAATCGCTGCAAAGGGCACATCTGATACCCTTCACTTTATTTGCTGTAATGGATATACCTATGCCTGTACCGCAGATTAAAATTCCTTTTTCATATTTTCCCGCAGCCACTGCTTCCGCAACTGCTTTTCCATACTCCGTGTAATCACAGGAGGTCTCATCATAGCAGCCAAAATCTTTATACTCTATATTTTTTTCTGTTAAATACTTAATAATCTCCTGCTTAAGCTCAAAGCCGCCATGGTCACTTCCGATAGCAATAATTTTGTTTTCCATAATTATTTCCCCATTTCATCAAGTTTATATATAGTCTTTTTGATAAGCCTTAAAAGCTCGTTATAGCACTCCTCATAATCAACCAGGGTACCTCCGTAAGGGTCTTTTACTTCGCCTTCCTCACCGTTAAACTCTTTGATTGTAAATACATTTTCTTCAAGTTCAAACTTCTCCTGAGCCTGTTTTTTCTGCTTATCTGTCATTGTCAAAATAAGTGAGTTATCCGTGATATCCTCTTTAGCTAACTCTTTAGAAGACTCTACCGCACAGGTCAGACCATGATTTTCAAGAACTGCCTCCGCCTTTTCATTTATCGGCTCCGAAAATAATACAACCAGCCCTCTTGATATAGACGGCAGCCCTTCATCTTCAGCCAGACTCTTGTATATGGTTTCTGCCATAGGACTTCTGGAATGATTCCCTGTACATACAAAAATAATTTTATCGAACACGATTACCTCCTGCTGAAAACCCATAAATATAAATTCACCCTAAACATTCACAATATTGTAACCGGCAGACTTATGCAGGCGGTTCATAATAGCAAAGCCTAGCCTGCTCTCATCAAAGCCCTCTGAAAATATTATCTCCGCACCCATATCATCAAAGCTTCTAAGTGTATCAAAAAGGTTATGCGCAATGCTTTCACAGTCTTCCCTGCTTCCAACCGAAATTACAATATCAGCTTTATAATACCTCTTTGTTTCATCAGTTGCAAGTACCGCTGTTTTCTTTCCTTCTGACTTTGCTGTTTCTTCATTTATTATCTTTACTACTTTTTCAGGCTTTCCTTTATATATGGTCATCTTTCCCTGTGGTGCATAATGTCTGTATTTCATACCCGGAGCCTTGGGCTTTAAGTTTTTATCAAGAGTAAGACTTTTTACAGCTTCATCTATATCTACCCTGCCTATAGCCTCTGAAAGCATTTCCTCGGTAATAAAACCCGGTCTCAGTATAACAGGTACTTCTCCGGTTACATCTACAATAGTGGACTCAAGTCCTATGTCCACTGTTCCGCCGTCTATAACCATATCTATTTTTCCGTCTAAATCACAAAGGACATGGTCTGCCTTAGTAGGACTTGGCCTGCCGGATGAGTTGGCACTCGGAGCTGCAACAGGCACTCCTGCTATCTTTATAAGCTCTCTTGCTATCTTATTTGACGGCATTCTTACAGCAACACTTTCAAGTCCCCCTGTAGTTCTATATGGAACTATGTCACTCTTCTTAAACACCATAGTTAAAGGTCCCGGCCAAAATTCATCTGCTAAAACAAAGGCAACATCAGGGATTTCCTTTACAATGTTTTTTATTTCGTCAAATTCGCTTATATGTAAAATAAGGGGATTGTCGGAAGGTCTTCCTTTGGCTTCATAAATCTTGGGAACTGCATTTTCATCCAACCCGTTAGCTCCAAGCCCATACACAGTTTCTGTAGGGAAGGCTACAAGTCCGCCATTTTTAATAATTTCCGCAGCCTTGTAAAGACCTTCCTTTACATCCTTACCATCCCTTAAATCCACATATTCCGTCTTCATCTTACTACCTCGCGTTTGCAGGCTCTATGTTAATCTTCTTTCCCTTTATTTTAGCATTTTTCATAGCAAAAAGCACTTCTTTACCATTCTCAGCAGGAACTTCTACAAAAGTATACTTATCATACATCTGGATTTCTCCTACAAGCTTGCCTGAGATGCCTGATTCTCCCGCTATTGCGCCTAAGATATCGCCCGGTTTAACCCTGTCTTTTTTACCGATATTGATAAACAGCCTTACCATACCGCTTTCAGTACTGCCTGTAAATTCGCTGTCGAGTTCAGAATTATCTTCGCCGTTACTTTCCTTAGAAGAAAGATAAAGCTTTAAGAAGGCTGCTGCCACATCAAGAGAGGTAAAGTCTTCTTCATTTACCTTCTGCTCTATAAGCTCTGTCATCTTGGTTAAGTCTTCATTTTCAATTATCTCAGACAATTCATCAAAGAGGCTGTCCACCCTTGTATTTGTAACATCATCAAGGGATGGCACCGGCTTCAGCCTGATTTTTGTATGGCAGTAACGCTGAATCTCCTTAAGTTTGTACACTTCTTTACCGCTTACAAATGAAAGTGCGAGTCCTGCCTTTCCTGCTCTTCCGGTTCTTCCTATTCTATGTACATAGTATTCGTCATCCTGTGGCAAATCGTAGTTAATAACAAGGTCAACTCCCTTTACATCAATACCTCTTGCCGCAACATCGGTAGCTACGAGGATTTCAGTCTTACCGTTACGGAAATTACCCATTACCCTGTCTCTCTGCTGCTGCTTAAGGTCGCCGTGCAGTCCTTCTGCAAAGTAACCCCTGCCCTGAAGCTCATTTGCAACCTCTTCCACCTTCTTCTTGGTATTGCAGAACACTATGCTAAGCTCAGGATTATACATATCAAGGATTCTTGAAAGTATTTCGTCTTTATAGTTTCTTCTTACTTCATAATAATACTGTTCAATATTTTCTACCGTAAGTTCTTTTTTGGCTATCTTAATATTCTGTGCCTTTTTCTGATATTTTCTGGTAATATCAAGGATTGGTTTTGGCATGGTAGCTGAGAAAAGCATGGTCTGTCTTTCCTCAGGAACTTCTGCAAGTATGGTTTCAATATCATCTCTAAAGCCCATGTCAAGCATTTCATCAGCTTCATCAAGCACCATAATCTTAACCTGATCAAACTTTACAGTCTTTCTGCGCATATGATCCATCACACGCCCCGGAGTACCGACAATAATCTGTGCTCCCTGCTTCAACGACTTTATCTGCTTAACTATGTCCTGTCCTCCATATACAGGTACAAGCTTGATGCCATGCATATATCTTGAAAGCTTTCTTATTTCTCCGCAAACCTGAAGAGCAAGTTCTCTGGTAGGACAAAGCACTACCGCCTGCAAATGTTTGTTGCCTGAATCAATATTATTTAAGATAGGTATAGAAAAAGCTGCTGTTTTACCTGTTCCGGTCTGTGCCTGTCCTAAGATATCCCTGCCCGTAATAGCTACAGGAATAGCCTCAGTCTGGATAGGAGTTGCCTCTTCATAGCCAAGTTCCTTAACAGCCTTTAATATACGCTCATCGAGTTGCATTTCATTAAATTTCAATTAAATTTCCACCTTTCGTGTTCTAAACATCTTTCATTCATATCATTTTACTTGCATAAAACTTGAAAAAAAGGCATCTCCGAAATGAGATGCCCGGTAACTGATAGATTATAGCATAGTGTTGGGATTTTTGTCAAATGACATATTAGGGTATTATACACTCTTCCTTCTGTAATTTGATATTGACGAAACAAAAAGTGTTGACAATATGAACAGACCTAGCCAAAAGCTTATATCTGTTGTACCTCCTGTCCTAGGTAATGTACCACGGGCTTTATTTTTTCCCATTAAGGAAGCAGCATCAGGTTCAATATTTAGTCCGGCTGCAGGATTGGCACTTGGATCAATATTAAGTTCCTCAATTTGCCCGTTATTTGACCACTTCCTCGATTTTCCAATTATTTTATCACCGGAATCGGCTGCCTGTTTACTGTTTGAACCTGCTGCTTGTTTGTCACTTGAACTTTCTGCCTGCTTACCTTTTGAGCCGTTTCCGGATTCATTTTTTGAACCGATTGATGTTTTACTTTTAGAGCCTGTTGCAGATTTATTTTTCTTTCCGGTCGCCTTTTTGATACTTGAGCCTGTCACCGGTTTGACACCGGAATCGGTCGCAGTTTTGATACTTGATTCGGTTGCGGTTTTAATACTAGAGCCGGTCGCAAGTTTGTTATCAGTGGCGGTTACATTTCCGTCATTTAAATCATCTTCATCAGGAAATACCGAAGCATTTCCCTCAGACAAACTTCTCCACAGGGCAAGCAGAGTAAATCGTTTATCAGGCATAATAACAGTTTTATCAGCACCGTATGTATTTCCGTCAGAATCTTTCCAACCCAAGAATACATAGCCTTCCTTCACAGGCCTGACTAAGGATATCGGCTGCCCTACTATGGCTGAATCTTGCAACACCGACTCACCATTATTATTATCCACTGTCAGCCCCGTCTTCCACAAAGCAACAAGTTTAGTACCGGACACTCTGTCAGGCATAGAAAATGTATCAGATGGTTGAAGAATTACAGTATTTCCCACAGAATCTTTATAAGACCATCCTGCAAACTCATATCCGTCACGAGTAGAGGTTATCGCATTAACATTCACACTGTTTCCGCTGTTGTGTGTTTCACTCGGAATTGAAGGAGCTCCGACATACCCTAAATCATATTCAAGTTTTCGTATCGGGCTGCTTACAAGGTTAAAAGTTGCCGTACCCGGTGTAGCATCTACCCTTGTTGTTGTCCTTGTTCTGGCTCCCTGATAATCTCCTGTGTTAACAGATAAATCCAAGGTATAATCCACCCTAGAATTGACAACAACTGTATGATTATTTACCTTAACATCATCTTCAGTTATTACATAACTGACAGTTCCTCTGTACTCATTATTATTTTCCTTCGTCAAATCAGTGACTGTTATAATCTTATTACCATCAATAGTGACTTTGGTTGCACCATCCGGAATAGAGGTTTCATATGTACGGTTATCTTGATTGTTTCGGAACGGCCTTTGAGGTTTCACAACAATATTCATAGTCAAAGTCTGGCCGACTTCAATATTGGATGCATTGTGAGTAATTGTCGTTTCCACCTTCGGACGGTATCCGTCTACCCTGTCATCAAGATGATTTCTGTTACCGGCATGTCTGGTGTAACCCCACGCAAGCTTATATCCTTCATTTTCTAAACGCTCAATGACTTCTTGTGGTACATGTGCTTCCGTACGGTTAAACTTAGAAGGATCTTTTAACTCGTGAATGGCTGAAATATTACCTTTTCCTGTAGTTCCCGCACCTGTAAGCAGATAACCTTCCGCAGGTTTTACGAAATAGATTATACGTATTTTTTCAGAATCATTAAAAGTCACCTGACTTAACTGACCCGACACAACATGACCTTCAGAAATCACCTGCAAGGTGCTTGGTGTCTCTCCTTTTGTTATAACATAATATGCCTCTGCATTTTCTACCGTATATTTCAAATTGAGAGTAATATCCGCCGCCAAAGCTATTTGTGTAAAAACATTACAAAATAAACAAAGAGCTAGCATAATAGCCGGTGTGGCACAGTAAAAGGTTTGTTTAATATATTTCATATTTTCTCCTATATCAGCAGTATCGAATTATTACACACCTTAATCTTTTAAAAATTTATTATTACATACAATAATTTCTCTTGCAAGCAAGACCAATCGAATTTTTATGCTTTTGACACCCACATCATACAATATGATTATAGCAGTTTTTGAAATATAAGCCAATTAATTTTATTTCATAATTTGGGTGGGAGGGCAACAAAAGACCGGCATAATTCCTGCCGGCCTTTGAAATAATATTTATTAACCAATCAATGGTTATTTCACTACAATCTTTCTCACCTTTCCCCACTTAATCTTACTTGATTTAACTGCACATAATTTAACATAATAAGTCTTCCCCGGCTTTAATTGTTTAATTACAGGGGTTTTAATATTTAGATTTATTATCTTAAACTTAGCCATATCTTTACCGGAAGAATACATAAGTATATACTTACACTTATTTTTCATATTTACGGAAAAAATCCGTTTATTGTTTCTTGATAAAAAAACTGTTTTTTTACCGAATTTTTGTTGCTTGGCAGTTTTTATATTTTCATTTTTGGTATCAGAATTAAATTTTACTTTTTTTCCGTTATAACTTAATTTATTCTTATTATTTGCTTTAGTTTTATAACTTACATCTTTAGGATGCAGATTAAAAAACGACACCTGATAAGATAATTTATGTTTCAATCCCTTAACAGTAACCCTGAATTTATCCCCATCCATATACTCAGCTCTTCCATCATTATAGCCCATATTAGGAATGAAAATAATACAGCCCTTCTGCCCATATCCTCTGTTGTCAACCGTAAAGTAACCATCTGACGACGCGGATGAGAATTTCCATGTTTTATTATCTGAAATTCTTACAAGTTCGACATGAATGTCAGAAATGTTTATTTCATAGCCTAAAGATATGCTCCAGGGATAGCTGTCATTGACATACTCTACCGGCATGTTTTGTGCAGGCCAAACAATAGGTGAATTATATTTTGAGCTGCCTGAGCTATCTAAAGCATAGTGAGCGGTATATCCATAAGACTTAGAATCTGTTGCAAAACCAAAACCGGTTTTTTTCATAGCCGGATTCAATATCCATCTTCTATGGCCAACCCTGTCCTTATTATAGCCACCGTCTTCCATATAGCTTATAAGTGAGCTATTAATGCTTCTATAGCCCATGCCTAAATTACTTTTAGATGCTCCATCTTTTCCCAACCTATACAGACTATCCGATATTCCTTTAGGCATTTTAGGATTATGATCAATATCTCCGTTGGCTAAAGACACCACACTTGCCGCCTGCGCCAATTCATTATATCTACCGCTTAATTCGACATCATACGGAATACCTGCTATATATCTCATCTGATTCAGCAGCTTAAGTGCAGACTCTAAAGTCCCTTTGGATAGCTTTCCTAACGAATACGGCTTTGTATCCATAGGTTTTTCATCATAAACAACATCTGCATCTTCCTCTGTTCCGTAATTAGCAATATAATTTCTGATATCTTCCGGCGAACGATAATCTACACTTAATCCGATTGTACCGGTACCGTTATCAGCCTTTATATCATCTTTCAATTCTAAGATCGATATTATTGATGCAAGCAAGAACATAGCACTAAAAATCAAAGCTGTTCTTTTATTTACAAAAAATCGCTTCATATTTTCCTCATTCCCATTCATTTTTTCACTTTCTGTGTACATTAGCTCATCAAACTTTCAAAAAAATACATTTTTTAGTTTTATCGCAAGTCCTTTAAGCACATCTTATCATAGTTCTTATGATAATGCAAGAGGATCGTAATCATTTTGTAATATTTTTGTAACTTTTTATAAGGTTACGATTCTCCAATATCTTGCTATATGATTAAGCAATATGTTATAATAATATGTTGTTATATTATATTTTTGGCTTGACAGCTGAAGAAGCGGATTTTTTCAAACCAGTTGTAACTGCTAAATTTACGGGCAGACTAAAGTTTTAGATTAAAGAATCCGATGTAAACGGAGTGGACATAAATAATTTAGAAAGAGGAAACGATATGTCATTTGACGGAACTGTAGTTGCCGGAATTACTTATGAACTTAAAACTCACCTTACCGGCGGCTACATTACTAAGATTGCACAGCCTGAGAAAGATGCACTTGTACTTACAGTGAAAAATAACAGAACCCAGTACCGGCTTTTTCTCTCTGCCAATGCTTCCCTTCCGCTTGCCTATATTACAGAAGAAAGCAGGAAGTCTCCTATGACGGCTCCAAATTTTTGTATGCTTCTCAGAAAGCATCTCGGAAGTGCCAAAATACTTGATATTTCACAGCCGGGGCTTGAAAGAATAATACGTATAAAGACGGAGCATTTAGATGAAATGGGAGATTTATCTGTCAAAAATCTCGTGATTGAGCTGATGGGAAAATACAGTAATATCATCTTACTTGATGATGAAGAAAAAGTACTGGACAGTATTAAACACGTATCCATGCTTGTGAGTTCCGTCAGAGAAATCCTGCCCGGGAAAAGTTACTTTGTGCCTGAACAGGAAGGCAGGATTAACCCTCTGGAAGCCGGTATAGACTACTTTACCGATGTAATTGCAAAGAAGCCTGTGTCTATAGGAAAAGCAATATACACATCTCTTACAGGTTTTTCTCCGCAGCTTGCAAATGAAATCTGCGCACTTTCAGGTCTTGATGCAGATCAGTCCACAGCTTCACTTAATACAGAAAATGTAGGCGCGGTTTTTGATAATTTTCAAAAATTCATCAACCTTATTAAAAAAGGTGAATTTACACCGACTATTTATTATGGTGCAAACCTTGCACCAAAGGCTTTTGCCGCTTTCAGGCTTAGTATATACAGTGATATGGAAAGCAAAACTTTTTCTGATATTTCTTCTTTGCTTGAGGAGTTTTATAATTCCAAAGACAAGACCGACAGAATAAGGCAGAAATCTACCGACCTCAGAAAACTTATAACTAATGCTATATCCAGAACGGCAAACAAGCTCGATATTTTTGTCAAACAGCTTAGAGATACAGAAAACAGGGATAAATTCAGAATTTACGGTGAGCTTATCACCACCTATGGTTATCAGGCAAATGATGGGGATAAAGTACTTACCTGTACCGATTACTATTCAGGTAAGGAAGTAAATATTAACTTAGATACAACTATTCCTGTTATGGCAAATGCAAAGAAATATTTTGATAAATATGCCCGTCTTAAAAGAACTTACGAAGCTGTACTTGTGCAGCAGGAAGAAGCGCAGGCAGAACTAAACCACTTAGAATCCATTAAAATGTCTCTTGATATAGCTGAAAACGAGGAAGACCTTGCAGAAATCAGAAAAGAACTTGAAAATGCCGGCTATGCCAAAAAAAACGGTATAAGCGGCAAAAAGGGTAAGGCGAAAGAAGCTAAAGGTACACCCCTTCATTTCATTTCAAGTGACGGATTTGATATATATGTAGGTAAGAACAATATTCAAAACGATTATCTTACCTTCAAGCTGGCTTCAAACAGTGACTGGTGGTTCCATGCCAAAAAATGTGCGGGCTCCCATGTCCTGCTTGTTACTAATGGCAGAGAAGTTCCGGACAGAACCTTTGAAGAAGCCGGCAAGCTCGCTGTCCATTATTCCTCTGTCAATACCTCCTCCCTAGCTTCGGGGGATGGTACAAAGCACGAAGTGGACTATGTACAGAAAAAAGAAGTTAAAAAGCCGAACGGTGCAAAACCGGGCTATGTAGTTTATTATACTAATTATTCGTTAACTGCTGATTCCGATATTTCGGGGCTTAAGCAGATATAGGAGGAACTTATGATAATTGCGGATATGCACACACACTCTTCCTTCTCCGGAGACTCTGAAACTCCTATGGAAGACCAGCTTACAGAAGCCATACGGCTTGGGCTTAAGCATTATTGTTTTACCGACCACGAAGACCTTTATTATCCCGAAATTCAGGACGATAACGGTAACCCTGTGAACATCTTCAGTCTTGATATACCTGAGTATCTTAATAAAATTAAGGAACTGAAGGCTGCATATAAGGATAAAATAAATGTGCTTACAGGAATAGAATTAGGCTTATGCAAAAAAGCCCTTCCTGAATATGAAACTCTTTTAAAAAGCAACAATTTTGATTTTGTAATTGCCTCCATACATCTTATAGACGGTATGGATCCGTATTACCCTGAATTCTGGCTGTATCACGACAGCAAGAAGGCCGTAAGAAGATATTTTGAAATAATGTCAGAGATGATAAACAATTTCACGGATTTTGATACTCTTGGGCATCTTGACTATATATTCAGATACATAAGAGATGAAGCGGGAAATCCCGGAGAAGGTAACTACTCTTACCGTGAATATGCCGGGCTTATCGATCCCATCCTGAACCGTATAATAGAACTTGATAAAGCCTTGGAAGTAAATACCGCAGGCTATAAATACGGACTTGGTTCACCTAATCCGCAGGCCAATGTATTAAAACGTTATAAGAAACTTGGCGGCACAAAAATAACCATAGGCTCAGACGGACATAAACCTGAACATCTTGCCTATGATTTTGATAAATGCGAAGCTCTGTTAAAAGAACTTGAATTTGACGGTTATTATATTTTTGAAAACAGAAAGCCTATAAAGATTAGTTTCTAACTATTCTTCCTCCACAGACAACCTCTCCTGCCTCATTGTAGACAACCAATGTCTGCCCCGGGGCAGAAGCCCTCTGTGGTTCTAAAAATTCTGCCGCAATTCTATCTTCTTCAAAAGACAGTTTACATTCCCCACCCTTATGATTATATCTGATTTTTGCCAGATAAATTTTATCCGAAGCTTCTATTTCTTCTTTGGTTTCAGCCATAAAATTAATTCTTTCTGCCACTACTCTTTCAGTAAAGAGACCTTCATTATCTGAAAGCACTACTTCATTGGTTTCAGGTCTTATTTCCTTTACAAACATGGGCTTGCCAAAGGCTATACCCAGTCCCTTTCTCTGACCTATGGTGTAATGTACAATCCCCCTGTGCTCTCCTAATACATTACCGTCAACGTCCACAAAGTTGCCTTTATGGGCTGCAATTCCATACTCTTTTTCAAGATATCCTGCATAATCACCATCCGGTATAAAGCAAATCTCCATGCTGTCAGGCTTTGCAGCGATTTCTATACCGGCTTCCGCTGCAATTTTTCTTACTTCACTCTTTTCATAATCTCCTATGGGAAGTAAAGTTCGCCTTAACTGTTCCTGTGTAAGATTGCAAAGTGCATAGGTCTGGTCTTTAGCTGCTGTGTATGAATTTGCAATAGTATACCTTCCGTTTGCAAGCTTTCTTATCTTTGCATAATGTCCTGTTGCCACATATTCCGCACCAAAAAGCTCTGCTCCCTTAAAAAGTGCTTCCCATTTTACCCTCCTGTTACATAAGGTGCAGGGATTGGGTGTTTCTCCGTTTTTGTAAGAATCAGCAAAATAATTCATTACATTTTCCCTAAACTTCCCCCTCACATCTACCACCTTATAAGGTATGTCCAAGGTCTCGGCAACCTTTCTTGCATCTTCCTTGGCCTGGGAGCCCAAACAGCCTCCGTTTACCGTATCTACAGCTCCTTCTGTCCAAATATCCATAGTAACTCCGTAGACTTCATATCCCTGCTTTTTTAACAGATAGGCTGCTACCGATGAATCCACTCCCCCCGACAAACCAACTACTACTTTTTTTGCCATTTTTCTCCTATTCTAATTTTACAAAAATCTAATCTTTCAAATTTGATGATATGTGTGTCAAAAGTATTTGACACCCAATGATACAGGATTGGCTATTTCCTGTTACATACCGGAATCGAATTTTTATCACAACCGTTTTCTTCCAATAAATGCTTACCTTCATTCGCAAGCTCAGATATCATAAGATTATCTACAGCCTGTTTTATACTGTCCGAAATCCTCTTCCATACAAATTTAGTCACACAGGTATCTGAGCCCTCGCAAAGTGAACCATCTATCTCAGAACAGTCTACCGGGTTAAGGTCACCTTCAAGTGCCCTAAGTACCTCTCCCACCGAAATCTCCTCAGCCGGTCTTGCAAGCACATAGCCTCCTTGTGCCCCTCTGAGGCTGTTTACTATACCGGCCTTTTTTAACATAGCTATCAGCCTTTCAAGATAGTTCTCCGAAATAAACTGCCTTGCAGCTATACTGCTTACCGAAGCAGCCTCGTCATGCATGGCTATATCAAGTACAGCCCTTAAGCCATACCTTCCTTTAGTTGAAATCTTCATTCTTTTCTCCTACACAAATATAAATAATGCTATATTTCTTATCAGTCCTGATTTAAGAAATCTGTTTTTAATTATACTTATTCTTCTTCCTAAATATCCTTTAGTTTTAAGTGCAGCAAACTCCTTCACCGCACTTAACTCAGGCTCGTCAAGATATTCTCCGAAATACTTTAGAAATCCCTCTCCCTGAGCTATATTTTCCCTTATTCTCATTCTATTTTCATGCATTTTACTAATTCTTGCTTTAAAATAAGAAGTAAAATTCCCGCCTCCGACTACATTGTTTTCATGCTGTCTGTAATATTCCGTAAAGCCTTCTACATAGCCAATCTTTCCAAGACCTGCCGCAATTAAGCCAAACCACCAGTCATGCATCTTAGCTTTTTTATGAGGTACAAGTCCAATCTCTTCCGCCCTAAGCTCCAATCCTACCAAAGCCTTGTTTATCATAACCGTACCACCTATCAGCTTATTCTCCATAAGCAGGTAATTAAGCGAAACCCTTGTCCTGTCTACTTTTTCTACCTCAAAATATGAAGTGGCGGTTATTGTTAAGTTTTTATCAGTAATGACTACATCCGAAAATACAAGAGCCGGCTTACCATCCTCTATCTGATTTATTTTAGCAAGTGAACGGCTGAGTTTATCCTTTACCCACACATCATCCTGATCCGCAAAGCAGAAATACTCTGCCTCAGGAGCCAGCTCGGTTGCTGTTTCTTTTATTCCGTTAAAGAAATTGCCCGCAGCCCCAAAGTTTATTTTATTTTTCCTAAAACTTATCTTATCCGGATAATCTTTCACATACTCATTTACAATCTTCTCCGTATTATCCTTTGAACCATCATCAAAGATAAACAGCTTCCATCCGGCATAATCCTGTGAAAGTATAGAGTCTATCTGCTCTTTTATGTATTTTTCTCCGTTGTAAGTACCCATAATTATAGCAATCATTTGAAATAATCCTTATTCATACAGAATTTTAACACTAAACTCTTAGGCAGCTTATCATATTTTTTGCCAAGTTTATAACCGATTAGCTTTGCAGCACTGTGAAATACAAGTTTCGGTATCAGATAAAATTTCCCTGCTTTCAGCAAATGAAGGGCTGTATCTTTAACCAGTCTGCCGCCTTCTTTATAGGAAGATACTTTTTCAAATACTTCTTTATACTCTCTGTGAGATGCACCCAAGTCAAAATTTCTGCAAAACTGCTGTTTCATACTGTATTCATGGTAATGAATCACCCTTGCATCTGACTTATAGACTACCTTAAAACCCATTTCCATTACCTTTGCCGCCATAAGCATGTCTTCGTTAAATACGGTACGCTTTACAAAACCGCCTGCCTCATTATAAACACTCTTTCTGTAAGCCGCACATACATCCGAGCAAAACCAGGCTTTAATTCCCATAGTTTTTATATCTTCCGAGGTTTTTATCCTATCCTTATTCGGATAGTTAAATTCTCTGGTATATCTTTCTATCTCTCCCGCCTTTTCATCTGTTTCCTGTCTGGCGTAGGCTATAGCCACTTTTTCATCATTAAAGGGAGACAGAAGATTACTAAAAAGCCTACCGTCTTTCGGTCTTGCATCCTGAGTCATACATATAAATACATCAGCCTTTGACAGCTCCGCACCCATTCTTCTTGTAGCTCCATGGTCAAAATCGGACTTTTTAATATGGATTACATTTACGGGTAAGACAGTTTCAAATTCTGTTTTCCAAAATCTCTCCTCAGTATTTATAATAAATATATTATCCGGCCTTGAGGTCTGGATAAGTATTCCGTTAAGCAAGGCGATAAGCTCTGCTCCCGGCTTATATGTAGGTATTATTATATCAAAAGTCATCATTTTTCTTCTTTCGGTTAGTATTTGAGTTTTAAGTATATCAAATTGTGGTTCGTCTGTAAACAGGCTTGCTACCACATCAAAATCAATCAAAAGATAAAAACCCCAACACCATTCATAAAGAATTGTGCTGAGGTTTTTACTTTTATATATCATAGATACTACGCGTTCACATTATCTCTTAAGATTTATAAGTTCCTCAAGGATTGAGTCTGTTGTTGTAATTGTTCTTGAGTTAGCCTGGAAACCACGCTGTGTAGTAATCATATCGGTAAACTGTGCCGCAAGGTCTACATTTGACATTTCAAGCATACCTGTACTAATCTTGCCGCCATCGGTAGTAATGTCTTTTCCTACTCCGTCAAATTTTCCTGAGTTCATGGTCTCAACGAAGTTACTGTTACCGACTGCTTCAAGACCTGAAGGGTTTTTAAAGCTTGCAACCGCAATCTGTCCGAGAAGCTTAAGGTCACCGTTGTCATAAGAACCATAAATCTTTCCTGCATTATCTATGGTAGCACCCTTCATAGTACCCTTCATCTTACCCTTACCATTGCCGTCTACATCACCCATGGTTGACTCTATCTTAGATGAAGTCTGGCTCGCAAACATAGTCATCTGTGAAAAGTCAAGTTCAATATTCTTGAATGGGTTAGGTGTTTTACCACCGATATTAAGATACATCTTTTTAATTACGGTATCATCCATGCCTGATGGATCATACTCATCAGACGGATCTTCAACAAGACTCTTAAACTTACCGGTTGTTCCGTCAAATACCATGTTGAATTTACCCGGATCACCAAAATTCGGCTTACCGTCATCAACACTGTCAACTGTACCTACACTGCTCAACTCCTGTTTATCTTTAGAAAGGGTTGCTCCCCAGCCGGTTGTTGTGTATTCTATGCTTCCATCATCCTTTTTCTCTGCGTTGTACATAATGGATTTGCCATCTTTAAGGATATCTTTAAGTTCTATATTGTAAGCATTATCGGAGTTTTTGCTCTGTTTCATTACAAATTTAGCGGTATATTCGTAACCCAGATTATCATAGAAATTCATCTGGAAAGTACGTCCGGCAGAACCCGGAGCAATCTGGCTGTCTGTTCTGTCAATATTTCCCGATAAATAACCTGCTGTTGTAGCCTCAGGATTTGTATACATATTTTCAGGTGACATTATATTAAGGTTTGAAACAGGACCCGGCTTAATCTTGTTAGGATCATCAGGGTCTACCTGCCAGCCCTGTACCTTAGCACCCTCTGAATTTACAAGAGTACCGTCTGTATCCACCTTGAAAGCACCATTCTTTGTAAAATATGTTCTTCCGCCATTCTTTGTTACAAAAAATGAGTCTCCGTTAATCATACAGTCAAGAGCATTATTGGTAGTCTGTGAACCGCCCGGATCAGTTATATTCTTAGATATGGATGAAACATTGGCACCAAGACCAATCTGCTTCGGATTGACACCACCCACATTAGATTCCTTATTAGGACCTGATGCAGTCTGAGTAGTCTGATAGAATACATCAGAAAATACTGTAGAACTTGATTTAAAACCAACTGTATTTACATTTGCTATATTGTTACCTATAACGTCCATCTTAGTCTGGTGTACTTTAAGTCCTGCGACACCGGAAAAAAGTGATCTCATCATAATAAATGACCTCCATTGTAAACTTTTTATTTTATAATAAGTGCTTCCTCTGTCATTCAGAAGCAAAAGCCCCCATTAAGGTCCGGCTTTAACTTATTACTGCTCCGTCAATATTTGTAAAAATTTTATCTTCACTGTCACCTACAGCAGTTACAACCATATTATTCTTTACATTTACTATAAATGCAAGCTCATCTACTACTATAAGCGATTCATTGATTCCCTTCTGTCTTGCCCTGTCAGTTCCTTCTGAAAGCCTTGATATCTGTTCATTTGACAAATTGATATTTCGGCTGGCAAGCCTTGCATTAGCATGTTTTGAAAATCTCAGCGCTCCTGCTTCTTTTTCAGACTCGTTTATAAGTATATCCCTAAAACTTTGTCCTGTAAAGCCACTATTATCATTGACCTTTTTCTCTTTGGCATTTTGATCAAGATATCTTCCTCTAATCTGCTCAATGGAACCTAAACTTCCATTTTTTACATTCACAATCTCACCTCCCACATTAAGTTTATCGACAATTTGGGGCAAAAGTTAATACTTATACATATTTTTTATCACCCCATATTGCCTTTGTTATAGGGTTATGGTGTCTTTGGTGTTTCATCCGGTTTCTTGGATTCAACAGGCTTATTAGTTTCTTCAGTTTTTTTTGCCTCATCCGGCTTATTTGTTTCAACAGGCTTTTTATCACCCTCTGATTTTTTATCACCTTCGGCTTTTTTATCTTCTTCAGGCTTCTTTGGTGTTTCCGGCTTCTTTGGCTCATCACCCTCTGTAACTGTCAGCGAAAGATTGGTATTATTATGTGTGTTAAAATCATTCTTAAACTTAACATCCACCTTGTATGTTCCCGGCTTAAGATCCTTCAGTGCTTCCGGATATACTGTTACAATTCCGTCTTTATCCACATGGAAGTTCTTAGCAGGAATGTCCTTTCCCGCAATGTTAAGTCCGAGTGCATCTGCCTTTCCTATTCCTTCACCCATATGCACTCTAAACTTCACTGCCCCCGGATTGTCTTTATTAAATTTAAGCTGCTTATTTTCAACCTTTGGTAAGGTTGCTCCTTTCAGATATTCCGGATTAATGACAGACTGTAAATCTGAAGCCGGATACAAATTACCGTCAATAGACAGATAAGACTTATTTCCTTTTACTGATACAAAGTCAACCTTTCCGCTTACAGTAGTTTCATGCCCGTCAGAATCTTTGGCAGCCATAACCACTTCCTGTCCGATAAGACCATAAGCCTGTGAATTTGCTATAGTTGCATTCAGATTCTGCATCTGTTCAAGTGAAGAATAAGTTGCAAGCTGCGATACCCACTCAGTATTGCTCTGTGGCTGCATCGGATCCTGATTTTCCATCTGAGCACAAAGGAGCTTTAAGAAAGAATCCTTACCAAGTTTATTCAAGTCATCAGCAGTCTTGACATTTTGTAAATTTTTAGTTTTGCTTATAACACCGTCTCTGACCTGTGCCTCAAGGCCTTTGTCAGTTCTGGCAGAGCTATAGTTTGTACTAAAATCTGACATATTTTACCTTTCTTAAATCCAAATTATATTTTGGATTAACTTATGCACCAAGATTTATATTACTTCCCGTATCCTCATCCGTATAGAGTCTGATTGCTTCTTCCGGCGAAACAGATATGCTGTCAATCCTCTCTTCGATATCAAAATTTCTGTTTCTTTTGTTATTCCTCTTTCCTTCTTCTCCGGTATTTCTGTTTCCGTCATCATTTCCTATACCGTTCTCAGAAATCATTACAGATACGCTCTCTACCTTGAGTCCCTGATTTTCAAAATTCAGTTTAAGTTCAACCATCTGACTCTCAAGTGCAGCCTTTGCCTGAGCACTTTCTACTCTAAATTCTGCCTGTAATACTCCATTCTTAGAAGATACATTTACAGCTACCTTTCCAAGCGTCTCAGGTGTGAGCATAAATTCAAGACTTGTCTTATCCGGTGCATGAAGATTATGTATCTGATTTGTAACCTGCTCAAGTATGGCTTTGGCAGTAGTTCCCTCCGGAAGTGAACCGGCACCCTCAAGCTTCTGAAGATTTGCCGCAATATTATCAAATAAATTCTGTGAGGAAATTCCTGTGACCTCTGCGGAAGCATTCTGCTTCTCTCCCTGTGAACTACGGCTGTTCTGCTCAAACCCTGATTTGGTATGCGCAGCTTCGATACCGTTCTCATCTGTCATCAAAGGCATTATTACAGACATCTCTTCTGTATCTTTTTCTACAGTTTCTTCAGTGCCTGCCTCTTTTCCGGCTAAAACATTCTTACTCTTTTCAAGGAGTTCATCAAGCTTAATTCCCTCTTCCGAAAATAGCCTAACTCCCTTCTCACCCTCATCTGTGACCCCTTCTGTCATTCCGGCAGTCATTTGCTCCATCTCATCTAAATATTTATCAAGCATCTCCGAAATATCATTTAATTCCCGGAAAGCTTCATCATTCGTGAGTATAGCTGAAATATTGTCAAGTCCGTTCACCTCGGTAACGAAACCTTTCCAGCTATTAATGTCCAGCAAATTTTCAGATGTTAAATTGTTTTCTGCTATAAAATCCTTGACGGCAGCTTCATCAGTTCCTGTCTTTTGAGAAATACCGGCTATTATATTTGCAAGTATTGCCATCAGATTTTTTACTTTTTCATCCTGTTCTTCACCATTTTCAGGTTCTTCAACAAAGTTTTTTTCCGCAGCATCCTTAGCCTTATAGGCTGTAGCATTTTTGCCTGCATATCCTTTTTCATTCACCTTGCTGCCTGTGCTTTTATCAGCTTTAGCCGGTGTCTTGCCACTTTCTTTAAAGTACTTTTCCGAAACTATATTATTAGTTTTGGACTCTTTAGAACCACCTTTAGATCCTGAAACGTTATTTTCTTTATTAAGTATATCCGAAAATGATGTATCGGTTTTTACAGGTTGTGACTTAGACTTAGCCGTTACCGATGGTGAAACAGCATTCAGTTTTACCTGCGCCGTTGCCATAAAAAATCTCCCTCCTATCCTTAATATTAGGTGTACAACACACCTTGTAATATATATCGGATAAAAGGGAGAAAAACTTAAGCCTATTTTCTCTGCATTATTGAAATTTTTTTCGTTACTTTTGCCGCCATATTCGAATCCATCTTGGCAAGAATTGCTCCCGCCTCTCTAGTCTTCATATGCAGCAGAATATTTGAAACCAAATCAAGGTCTCCACCCATTCCGTTGAGAATCTTAGCAGCTTCCTCAGGTTTCATGCTTTTATACATTTCTGCCTGCTCCACCAGTTTTTTCTCGTTTTCCTGCTGTTCCACTACCTGCCTGTAAATCTCGGCAGCATTGTCAGGTGAAATTGATTCATAATATTTTTTGTACTCCTCTATATCCGGAGCTTTATCGTTAAATACCACCTCTTTGTCAAACTTGTCCTTTTCCGTCTGAAACTGCAACTGATTTTCTTCAAAGGTTTTGAGCCTTGCCACCTCTGCCTCAAGCTGTGCAAGATAATTTGCATCTCCTCTGCGGCTTCCGTTCGCGGCAGCTACCTGAGCTTCAAGCTCTTTTATCCTTTCCATAGCATCAGGAAGATTTTTATACGGATAGTTATTCTCCTCTGCCGCCTGCTCATCAGGTATATCCGGAAGTATTTCATTCACACCCGGTATGTCCTTAAGTATAGGTCTCAGTACAGTAGAACCAAATCCGCCCACATCATATTTAATAAGAAAAGCAAAAATGGCAAGCCATATAGCTACTATAAAAAGAACTATTATAAATGTGAGTATTCTGCTGAATATCCCTTCTTTTCCTTCACTCTTTTTATTCTTTTTATCTTTTTTCCCTTCAGGTTGACCGGTTTCTCCTGCTTCCTCTATATTATCTAAATCATCCATATCAGCCATCTAACTTCCACTCCTCTTCATATATCTCACTTCCATACTTATAAGCCACCAACTCATCCACAGCTGCAGCTTCCTCCGCAGCAAGTTCTTTCAGAAAAACATTAAAAGCTTTTTCCCTCAGCTTTTCCTGAATTTTTCTTTCTTTCATAGCCTCACGCATTTTATTCTGCTCAAGTTCAACTTTTCCCTCTGCTTTTTTTACTTCAATTTTCTGTAAACCTATGAAATAATCCATGCTCTCATAGGCTGAGGTTCCTAATTTTATAGCATTGACATTCAACTTATTTTTACAGGATTCCCTAAGTGCCTCTTCATACTTCCTTTTTTGGGCATACAGGCTCTCAAGTTTCTCTTCCTCGTCACTGAGGTTAAGTCTTGCTGTAACAAGAGCCATTTTCTGTTGTTCTTCAAGTTTCATTTTTAATTCAAGTATGTTTTGCATCTTATATTTAAATCTTGCCATACTTCACCTTTGCTATTATTATGTTTCCGAAAAAATTGATTTCAACCCTGCAAGTTCATCTTCAAACAAGAATTTTTCATCTGTACTCTGCATTAAAAAAGCATTTACCTCTTTAATCTTACTTATAGCAAAATCAATATCCGGATTTGAACCTGACTTATAAGCTCCTATATTTATAAGATCCTCTGCGCCATTGTAGGTTGCCATTACATTTTTCATCATACCGGCAAACCTTTTATGCTCCTTATCCGCTACAGCAGACATACATCTGGATATGCTTTGCAGAACATCTATTGCGGGATAATGATTTTTTTGTGCTAAAGTTCTTGAAAGAACAAAATGTCCGTCTAGTATACCTCTGGCTGTATCCGCTATAGGTTCATTCATATCATCACCGTCAACCAACACCGTATATAGCCCCGTAATAGAGCCGTCCTTACCATTTCCTGCTCTTTCAAGAAGTTTAGGCATTTCTGAATACACACTTGGAGGATATCCCCTTGTAACAGGCGGCTCACCGCTTGCAAGTCCTATTTCACGCTGTGCCATCGAAAAACGGGTAAGTGAGTCCATCATCAAAAGCACATCTTCACCCTTATCCCTGAAAAATTCAGCTATTGCTGTAGCCGTCTTAGCAGCCTTTTTTCTTATCAGAGCCGGTTGGTCGGATGTAGCCACTACCACCACAGAACGCCTCATACCTTCTTCGCCCAAATCCCGTTCTATAAACTCTCTTACCTCTCTGCCTCGCTCTCCGATGAGGGCAATAACATTGACATCTGCTTTGGTATTTCTTGCAAACATACCCATAAGGGTACTTTTTCCTACACCGGAGCCTGCAAATATACCGACTCTCTGCCCCTTGCCCACAGTTAAAAGTGCATCTACGGCTTTAACTCCTAACGGAAGTACTTCTTCTATCATCTGCCTTGAGAGCGGATCCGGAGGCATAGCCTCAACCGAATAACTGTCTTCTTTTTCAAAGGTAACACTTGTATCTATCGGTCTTCCTAAACCATCCACAACAACTCCAAGCATATCATAGCCTACATCAACATGAAAGGGAGCCCCTGTACTCTCAACAAGGCTCCCCACTCCGACACCCTCTAAATCACCATAGGGCATCAGCAGAATACGGTTGTCCCTAAATCCGACTACCTCTGCATAGGTTCCCTTACTGTATTTATTATTTGCATAGATTATACATAAATCATTAATATTGGCACTTGGTCCAAGTGATTCAATAGTAAGTCCTATCAGTTTGGTTACCTTGCCGTATTTTTTTTCCAAAGGCTGTTCTAAAAGGGAATAATACCTGTTTATGTCAATCAATACTATGCCCTCCTATCTTTAATCAATTTTGCTTTTTGCTACCTGCTAAGAGTTTAATAGAATTCACAAGAGTTGTAAGCCTTGTATCCAAACCCGCATCTATAACACAGGAATCTGTTTCTATCTTACAACTGTTAAGCGGTAAGACATGGTCTGCCACTATCTCAATATATACGCGATCCCCGACAAGATCCCTAATATAGCCTTCTCGCGAATTTACATACTCAAACTGCTCTTTCGGCACATGAATAATATAGCTGCGGCTGCTGTCTGCATTATTGACTGCGGATACCAGCATATTATATATGACAGTTTCATATTCTTTTGCCACTATCCCTGTGAGTCTCTCTACATAATCAATTACAAGTCCCGCAAAAAGCGGCTCCAATCTTTCGGTTTCGGCTTCAAATTCCTCTCTGAGTCTGACTCTTTCATCTTCAAGTTCTTTAAACTTGATTTCAAACTCTGCCTTAGCAGCTTCATAGCCTTCTTTGTAACCTGCCTCTTTAGCAGCTTCACTAAGATTTTTCTCTTTAATTTTTGCCTCTTTAACAGCCTGATTCAATATCTGTTTCTTTAATTCTTCTGCTTCTAAAATTATTTCATCAGCACGTTTCCTTGCTTCTTCTTCTATTTCTTCAGGTGTAAGCTTAGGTTCCTCCTCTACAGCCGGCTCGGGAACTATGTCACCTAAAGGTAATATGTTCCCTTCCTGATCCTTTGAGGCCTCTTCCTCATGCTCTTTAACAAGTGAAGAAAAATATGAATCAGCCCTTGCATTAGAATCTATTACAAAGCCTTCGGCTCCGTCTATTGCCCTAGAGCCTTTTATAATATTAGACAATTATCTCGTCTCCTCCGCCACGTGAAATAATGATTTCTCCTGAATCTTCAAGTTTTCTGATAATATTAACAATCTTCTGCTGTGCCTCTTCAACGTCCTTAACACGTACAGGTCCCATAAATTCCATTTCTTCTTTTATCATAGAAGCAAGACGCTTCGAAAGGTTGGTAAATATAGCTGTCTGAACCTCTTCGCTGACATTTTTGAGGGAAATAGAAAGGTCATTATTGTCAACATCTCTAAGTACCCGCTGAATTGACTTGTTATCAAGCAGCAGGATATCTTCGAACACAAACATTTTCCTGCGAATCTGATCTGCAAGCTCCGGCTCTTCAATTTCAAGAGTCTCCATAATATGTTTCTCTGTACCGCGATCAACCGTATTGAGGATTTCCACAATACTGTCCACACCGCCTACAATGGTGTAATCCTGATTTACAAGAGAATTAAGTTTCTTCTCAAGCACATCTTCCACTTCCTTTATAACATCAGGTGAAGTCCTGTCCATCATTGCTATACGCCTTGCCACATCAGGCTGTTTTTCAGGCGGAAGTGAAGATACCACCGCCGCTGCCTGCGATGTAGGCAGATAGGCGAGAATAAGCGCTATTGTCTGAGGATGTTCATCCTGTATAAAGCTTAACAGCTGTGAAGCATCTGCCTTACGTACAAACTCGAAAGGCCTAACCTGTAAGCTTGCCGTAAGTTTACCGATTACAGTCTGAGCCTTGTCAGCACCGAGCGCCTTCTCAAGAAGGTCTCTTGCATAGCCGATACCACCCTCTGAAATATACTGCTGAGCCAGACAAATTTCATAAAACTCATCTAAAACAGCATCTTTTATTTCCGGTGAAACACTTCTGGTATTTGCAATTTCAAGGGTAAGTTCTTCTATTTCATCATCTTTAAGATGCTTAAATACTGCGGAAGATTTTTCCGGTCCGAGTGCAATCATAAGAATTGCACCCTTTTCAATTCCCGTATATTCAGAATAAGTCTTAGTAGACATTATTTACCCCCATTCATCACTCAGCCAGTTACGAAGAAGCTGAGCTGTAGCTTCAGGATTTTCATCAACAAATTTCTCTATCATCTTTCTGGTCTCAGACTTATCTGAGAATTCAATATCATCAAGTGACTGATTTTCCTTGGTTGTAGCAAGAAGCTGTTCAACCGAAAGCTCAGGCTCAAGTTCAACAACTTCAACAGGCGCAAGCCCTCTAAATACTACAAATATCAGGAGTGCTACTATAAGAACCGCCAACATAATCATAAGTATGTTGGTAAAGGTGAAGAAACCTCCGCCTTCCTCCGGCTGGAATATAGGCATCTGCCAGGCTAAAATCTGGATATTCTCTTCCGGTACTCCTGTAGCTCTTGAAACCAGCGTTATAACATTCTCCGGAACAGTGAGCTCGGTTGCTGCCTGGTTTGCAAACATAAACTCATCAAATGTGGTTCCTTCAAGCCTGCCATTCTTCTTCATTTCTGTTTCATTATAGTTCACATAAGAAATCAGTGTTATGGCTATTGAGGACTCATTAGGCTTGATCGCTCCCATAGCAGCTTCAGTATTGGTTACCTTCTTGTTTGGCAAATAATCATTTTCATTTATAGATACATTTCCCTGGGCATTTCCACCGGATTGCACCATATAGTCGGTTTCACTGTTTGCATCTGTTCCAGGTGTCCCTCCGTTTGCATTGGAATTCTGAGCCTCATAGCTATAGTCGTGTGACTTTAAACCCTGTTCGGCTCCGGTCGGAGGTGTATACTCTGTATATACCGAGCTGATTTTATTCATATCGAATATGAAATTAGCCGCCACCTTAGCATCATCATAAGCCGGAAGACCTACAAGCAGTTTATATATCTCTTCCTTTTTAACTCCGGTGACATTCTTTTCATAATCACTTATTGAGTTGATACCACCGCTAAACACATCATTATCTGCACCGTTAAACAAAAGATTACCGCTTTGATCCGCTATGGTAATAGCCTTTGTGCTGTCATTTCCGACAGCTCCGGCAAGTATGTTAGCTATAGTCTTTGCATTTTCTTGTTTAAAATCACTGCTTACTGTTAAGATTACACTAACAGATGTATCCTTAGTTTCCGCAAAAAGAGTATTTCCTGTGGTTGGTGAGGTTATAGACACTACAGCATTCTCAATATTGTCCATATTAAGAAGCACCTGCCTCAGCCAATCCTGCTTATATATATTTGCTTTTAACTTCTTCTCACTTTCGGTTGTCGAAAATCCGTTATTAAAAAGTTCATCAATCGACATTCCTATTGAAGGGATATCATTTTTAGCAAGTACCAGCAAAGCATTTGAATAGTCTTTTTGATCAACCGATATAGTAAGTGCATCTGATGACAGTTCATAAGATATTCCGTTATCATCAAGTAAATCTTTAATTTTAGCTGTCTCCGAAGTTTTCTCGGCTTTTACCAGTGTCGTCATTACCGGTCTTGTAACAAAATAAGATACCAAAATGATTGCAAGAAAGACTCCTACACCAACTGCTATCATCAGTATCCTTTGCACCGGTGAATATTTATTCCAAAATTCCAAAAATCTGGCCGGTATTTTTCTTAAGCGTTCTAAAAACGTATTCATCTACAATTTTCTCCTCAGCAGTATTAAAGTGAATTTAGAACTGCAGATTCATTATTTCCCTGTAAGCACTCATTACTGCATTTCTGATAGCTACTGTATACTGCAACGAAATATTAGCTTTCCTCTGAGCTACCATAAGGTTGGCAATATTATCAGAATTACCGAGAGCAAATTTCATTTCCTCCTGCTCTGCTGCGTTAGTGAGATCATTAGTCTGTTTAACCATATCAAGAGCTGATTTGAATATACTTTCAAATCCCTCACTACCATTCCCTTGAACTATGCCTGCCTGTGAACTCTTTGTATTTATACCGTTAATATTTTTAAGCGGAACTAAACTACCTATTGCGGCAATATCCATTATAATCATCTCCAAAATATTGTATTTGAATTGTTGAACTGAAATATACTACTGTGCTCCTCCCATTTCAAGCGCCTTTAAGATCATATTTTTTGTCGCATTGAACGCTGTTACATTTGCCTCATAAGACCTTGTGGCATCTATCATATCAGTCATTTCCTGAACCGTGTTTACATTTGGGTATGTCACATAGCCATCCTCATTCGCATCCGGATGTGAAGGATCGTAAACAAGCCTTACAGGGCTCTTGGTATCAGAATAAATACTTGTCACCTTTACTCCGTTTCCGACTCTTCCGGCTGTTCTTAAAAGAATTTGTGAAAAACCTGTAACGTCTTTTTCCGTAAATACTACATTTTTTCTTCTGTAGACATTACCGTTCTGATCTCTTGTTGTATTTATATTAGCTATATTCTGTGCAATTACATCTGTTCTGAGCTGCTGCGCCGTCATACCTGTGGCACTTATATCCATTGCTCCAAAAATTGACATTTATTATACCTCTCTTTATGCTGTTACAATTATATTATTATTTTAAGCCTACTGGTTTGTAGAAGTTAATGCAAGCTTAAGTCTGGAAAATTCCTGCGTCATAGAATCTAAAAGTGTATAGTATCTGATCTGATTCTCTGCAAGATATGTATTTTCTGTGTGAATATCCACATTATTTCCATCAGCACGATAACTAAGGCTTGCATAATCTGTATATGCAATACCGTCAAGTCTGTCTAAATCAGCATTTGCAACCCTGTGCCTGAGGCTTCCGCCTCTTATAAGCTCCATGGCAAGATAGGATTCAAATTGTACATCCTTACGTTTATAACCCGGGGTATCGTTATTTGCAATATTGTTTGAAATCAAATTGTTTCTAAGCCAACTTGCATCCGCAGCCTTCCCCAGTACATTGATAAAATTATATGCATCTGACGCAATCATATTAACAACTCCTATATTAAAATATGGTCACCGACTTAATCGGGTATAATAATATTGCAAGCCATTTATAGGCATAGTCATAATAATTATACCCTAACATATCTATTATAAATATTTTTTAACAAAATTACAACCTAAATCCAAAATTAGTTTAAAATTAGCTTTTAAAATGTATAAAGGGACTCAGTCATAAACCAAATCCCTTTGTACCCACAAATGTTCCATCATTTGTTGTTTACTTTGGTAAGTTCGTCAAATACCACATCATTCAGTACTTTAATATAAGTACCTTTCATTCCTGATGATCTTGACTCGATAACTCCTGCACTTTCAAATTTTCTTAAAGCATTTACAATAACAGACCTGGTAATTCCAACCCTGTCAGCCACTTTGCTGGCAACTAAAACTCCCTCATTTCCGTTTAATTCATTCAAGATATGAGTAATAGCCTCAAGTTCTGAGAAAGATAATGTATTTACCGCTGATTTAACAATCTGAATCTTCCTGCTTTCTTCAGCATTTTCTTCGTTTACCGACCTCATTATTTCAAGACCGACTACTGTTGTTCCATATTCGGATAATATAATATCATCAATTGTATATGGCGCTTTTACCTTGTAAATAAATAAGGTTCCGAATCTGTCGCTGGCTATATCTATCGGTATGATTATAGCCTGATAGTCATTAACACCCTCAAACTCAAAGCCCAAGGTAGTAAGATTAACATTTTCTTTGGTAGACAGTATACTTAAAAGCCTTTCATTCAAGTCACCGTCTATATACCCCCCGACATTGTCCTTTATAAGTTCCTTTATGGCAGGAATGTCATCTCTGTTTTTTATTCCTAATACCTTCCCTTTTTTGCTGAGCACCATGATATTAGAGTCCAATATTTCGCTTAGTACTCCGCAAATATCATTGAAAACCACCATGTGAGAATCGTTGTTGTGCAGTAACTTGTTAATTTTTCTGGTCTTATCCAATAACTGAACACTCATTTCAGCCCCCTCCTGATGTTTCTCGCATCATAATGTTGAGATATAATTTTAAGTTTATGTACATTCGCGATTACCCTATAAAATAAATATACATAAAAGACTGTGTTTTATCTTTTCAAACAAAATCAACTATAAGCTTTTATGATTCTATTTTATGAGGCAGATTTGAGGACGAATATCTTTGTACAAGGAAATTGTACCACATAATTGTACCAATAATCAAGATAAATTAATTAATTGTTTAAATTATTAATTTATTTTTGTATTTTTACGCTATTGTGAAGCATTACTTATCTGATTTTATCGGTTTATTAACAATTTTTTGGCATTCTTTATTTGAGCATACAAGTTTTCCGCCTTTTTCTACAGTATAAGACCCACAATCAGGGCATCTTACCGCAGAAGGCTTCTGCCAGCTTATAAACTCACACTCAGGGCTTTTCTCACAGGAATAAAAAGGTCTGCCTTTTTTTGTCTTCCTGATAACGACATCCGAACCACATACAGGGCAGTCCACTCCTACCTTTTCTAAGTAAGGCTTTGTAAATTTACATTCAGGGAAGCCAGGGCAGGCAAGAAATTTACCATGAGGCCCATATTTAATAACCAGATTTCTTCCGCAATTTGGACAAATCTCCTCTGTAACCTCATCCTGAATTTCAATTTTTTCAAGATTTTCTTCTTCTGCCTTAACTTCTTTTTCAAGGTCAGGATAGAAATTTCTGACAATTTCCTTCCATTCTATACCGCCGACTTCTACTTTATCCAAAAGTTCTTCCATTGTGGCAGTAAAATTTATATCTACAATTTCAGGAAAGGCCGCATTCATTATTCTGTTAACCACTGTGCCAATCTCTGTAACAAATAAAGTCTTATTCTCCTTGGCTACATATCTTCTCGCAATAATTGTAGTAATTGTAGGTGCATAAGTACTTGGACGACCAATCCCCAACTCTTCCAAAGCCTTTACAAGAGAAGCCTCCGTAAAATGCGCAGGCGGCTGGGTAAAATGCTGAACTTCGTCAAATTTTTCAAATTTAAGCTCGGTATTCTCATCAATGCCTGCCGAAATACTGTCCACCTCTTTTTCAAAGTCAGCCTCTACATAGACCGACATAAATCCATCAAACTTAAGTTTAGATGCGGAAGCCGTAAACACATACTTTCCTGCTGATATTTTAACAGACTTAATATCATAAACTGCCGGCTTCATCCTGCTTGCAATAAATCGTTTCCAGATAAGCGAATACAGTCTGAACTGCTCTCTTGACAAAGATTCCTTTACAACAACCGGAGAAAGTTCTGTATGAGCAGGCCTGATAGCCTCATGCGCATCCTGAATCTTCTTTCCCTTATCTTTTGAAACCGCCGCTTCTGCTAAGTATTTTTCTCCATAGGCCTTATCTATATATTCCCTTGCAGCCTTATCTGCCTCTTCTGAAATTCTGGTAGAGTCGGTACGTAAGTAGGAAATAAGTCCTACAAGCCCCTGTCCTTTAATCTCCACGCCTTCATAGAGCTGCTGTGCAACCCTCATTGTTTTTTGGGTAGAGAAATTAAGGCTCTTTGAAGCTTCCTGCTGCAATGTACTTGTGGTAAAAGGAAGCGGAGCCTTTCTCATTCTCTCAGAGTTCTTTATTTCCGTAATTTTGTAGTTTGCCTTCTTAAGCTCTTTCATTACCTTGTCCATCTCAGTTTTTGAGGTAATGGAAAGTTTACCGGTTTCATCTCCGTAAAACTTGGCTATTACAGGCTTTTTAACCCCTTTTGCGGTTAAATGCGCATCCAAAGTCCAGTATTCCTCAGGGATGAAATCATTTATCTTATCTTCCCTGTCACATATAAGTTTTAAAGCTGCGGACTGTACTCTGCCTGCAGAAAGTCCTCTTTTAACCTTCTTCCAAAGGAGCGGGCTTATACTGTAGCCCACCATTCTGTCCAGTACTCTTCTCGCCTGCTGTGCATCTACCAGACTCATATCTATATCTCTCGGAGATTTTATAGCATTTTTCACTGCTGTCTTTGTTATTTCATTAAAGGTAATTCTCTTATATTTTCCTTCTTCAAGCTTAAGTGCCTTTACCAAATGCCAGGAAATTGCCTCTCCTTCGCGGTCAGGGTCAGTCGCCAGATATACTTTATCCGACTTCTTTACCGCCTTCCTAAGAGTTGCGAGCAAATCTCCCTTTCCCCTTATGGTTATATACTTTGGTTCATAGTCATTCTCGATATCCACTCCCATCCGGCTCTTGGGCAAATCCCTTACATGTCCCATGGACGCTATTACTTCATAATTCGTACCGAGATATTTTTTGATTGTCTTTGCTTTTGCAGGTGACTCAACTATTACCAAATACTTAGGCATACTCATCTTCCTCTCTTTAATGCTGCATCATAAATATAGTGGGACAGCTATATAATATTCAAAGCTTGTCCGTCTTACATATCCCTTAAATTCAAGTTCCAGAAGAACCTTAAAAAGTTCACCTTCATCCAGTCCTGTCTCAGATAAAATTTCAGAAATATGTTTTGGTGTTAAACAGAGGGTAGCATACACTATTTTTTCATGGCTTTCAAGTATTAAATTTTGTAAACACTCTTGTTTTATATTTAAAATCGGAAAATCAAAGTCCTCAAGTATATCTTTTGCTTCATTTACAAGCTTGGCTCCGTACTGGATAAGTTTGTTGGTTCCGCGGCTTAACGGTTCCTCACTCCTGCCGGGCAGGGCGTAAATATTTTTTCCCTGTTCAAGCCCCATATCGGCTGTAATCAGACTTCCGCTTTTATCCCTTGCTTCTACAACAAAAACTCCGTCTGAAATTCCGCTTATTATCCTGTTTCTTTGCGGGAAATTAGCCCTCACAGGCTGTGTTCCCAGCGGAAATTCAGAAATCACCCCTCCTTTTTCTATAATGGACAAATACAGTTCTATATTATTGGGCGGATAGCACACATCTGCTCCACAGCCGAGCACTGCGTAGGTCTTCCCTTTATTTCCCTGTAAAGCACCATAATGTGCCGAGGAATCTATGCCGAGTGCCATACCGCTTACTATACTTACTCCGCTGTCCGACAGTTCCTTAGATATTTTATTAGCATAATACAGGCCTTTGTCGGTAGCATCTCTTGAACCAACTACACTTATTATTTTTTCTTCATTATCCGGTAAGCTGCCCTTATAAAAGAGTCCTATCGGTGCTGAGCATATATTTCTTAGCTTATCCGGATAGTCTTTATTAAAATAATGGGAATATTTCACTCCCTTATCCTTCATACATTCATATTTTTCTTCAATCTCCGACTTATCAGACAGTTTTTTCAGTCTTTCTAAAAGTTTATCACCCAAACCTTTAAGTTTAAGGCATTTTCCTTTACTTACCGCTTCATAGGCTTCTGCCAGACTTCCATAATTTGCCACCAGTATGTCATATTTTATCTTTGCTACATGCCCTTCCAGGGAGAGCCAGAACATAAGTAATTCTTCTCTCATCCCCAGAACCTCTCAATCATCTCTCTGTAATGGATAGCCTCCGCAGCTTCAAGTTCCGTAACCTCTCTTTTTTCCCTCATATCCGCTATGGTTCTGGCTACTTTAAGCACCCTGTAGTAGCCTCTGAGGCTCAAATTTATATTTTTATAGGCCTCTTCAAGAAGCCTCTTGGTCTTTGAATCTATCTTGCAGAATTCATCTGTCATTTTAGAATCCATCTGAGAATTAAAATGAATTCCTTCATTCTTAAACCTTTCTTCCTGAATGTCTCTGGCAGCACAGACACGTTTCCTGATATCTTCAGAATTTTCCGCTTCTTTTTCTTCTTTTTCAAATATGCTGGCAAAGCTTATTCTTTTAACTTCTGCCACTATGTCAAAACGGTCTATTAAAGGTCTGCTGACTCTTGAAAGGTAATTTTTTATCTGTACCTCATTACAATGACAAAGTTTTCTATCCGGGTAGAATCCGCATTTGCAGGGATTCATAGCCGCTGCCAAAAGAAAATCCGCCGGATAAGTGGCTGTACCGTTTATCCTGCCAATGGTTATCTTCTTTTCCTCAAGAGGCTGTCTGAGCACCTCTATGGTCTGACGGTTAAATTCAGGCAACTCGTCCAAAAATAACACTCCATTGTGGGCAAGGCTTATCTCCCCCGCTCTCACCTTGCTTCCACCGCCTGCAAGTGCCGGCAGGGATATGGAATTATGCGGCGACCTGAACGGTCTCGTTTCGATAAGTCCTCTCCCTTCATCAAGCAGCCCCGATATACTGTATATCTTAGTCACTTCAAGGCTTTCATCTACAGACATAGGCGGCATTATAGACGGAATACGGCTTGCCAGCATACTTTTCCCTGAACCGGCCTGTCCTATCATAAGTATGTTATGCATACCGCTGACCGCTATCTCAATAGCCCTTTTTATCCCTTCCTGTCCATGCACTTCCGAAAAATCGGGCAGCTTTATATCTTCACCTAAGTTTAATATTTCTTCGATTTCTCTGCCTTTAACAATTTTATTTTGTACAATCTCTACTGTTTCGGCAAGGCTTTCCACTCCGATTATTTCAATTCCTTCAACCAGTTTTGCCTCTCTGTAATTAGTCACGGGAAGTACAAATCTTTTGATTCCCGCATCTTTTGCGGCACAAACCATAGGCAGCACGCCATTTACGGACTTAGCCTCTCCATTAAGGCTAAGCTCGCCTACAAAGGCTGTTTCTTTCAAATACTCATTATCAAAGCCCATCTGAGCAGCAAGAACAGCTATTGCCACTGCAAGGTCAAATGAGGTTCCGTCTTTTTTAATATCTGCCGGGGATATATTTACAAGGATTCGCTTTGGCTCTAAATAAAAGCCCGAATTAAGAATAGCCGCCCTTACCCTTTCACCGGATTCTCTTACCTGGGTAGAAAGAAATCCCACCATATTAAATGCCGGAAGTCCATTCCTGATATCAGCCTCTACATTGGTAATAATTCCGTTGATGCCGGATAAGGCAACACTTTTTACACTAGAAAACATATTATATTAGTTTTAGTAAATTTAAGAAATAGTCAAAACAATTATAATGGATGGAAGTGTGTTTGTAAACATAAATAATAATTTTTCAGTGAAATATATTGCAAGCTAATACCTTCATAGTGTATTATACTTAGATGATATTTTTTATTATAGTTATTAAAGGAGTTTACATGTTAAAAACAATCGCAATCATACTCTTTGTCATTATGTATGCCCTTATGATATTCCTTCCGGCAAAGTGGCGTCCTTGGATAGCCTGTACAACGGCAGCCATATTTTTAGCTGTAGGTGTACTTCCATTTGGAGACCTCGCCCATGTCATAGACTGGAATATCTTACTTATGATCTTTGGTACGGTAATCATTGTAGATTATTTTATTCAATCCAAAATGCCTAACCTTATTGCCAATCATATACTTAATCTTTCCCCAAATGTAATGTGGACTACTATTTTTATGTCTCTTTTTTCAGGCATAATTTCAGCCTTTATAGACAATGTTGCTACAGTATATATGGTTGCTCCGGTTGCTCTTGCTATCTGTAAAAAGCTAAAGATTTCACCTGTTGCCATGATAATTTCCATAGCAGTATCTTCAAACCTCCAGGGAGCGGCAACCCTTGTAGGTGATACCACCTCTATTATGCTTGCAGGTGCGGCTAAGATGGACTTTATGGACTTCTTCTTTATGAACGGTAAGCTTGGAATCTTCTTTGCTGTTGAGCTTGGAGCACTTTTTACAATTCCTATTATGATGTTCTTATTCCGTAAAGATACTATGCCTGTATCTTCTGATGAACATACTGAGGTAAAGGATTATATACCAACCATAGCAATGGTAGGACATATTGTTTTTCTTATAGCGGCTTCTTTCATTCCTGATAAGCCTGAAATAACAAACGGTGTAATTTGTATGGTTTGGGGAGTTGTCTGTGTGGTTTGGGAATACCTTGCTACCAAAGATAAAGATACTATGGTTGAGAATATAAAGAATGTAGATTATGCTACCATGGCACTCCTTGCGGGTCTTTTTACTGTAATCGGCGGCATTCAGGAGCAGGGGATAATTACAGACCTTGCTGATATCATTGCTCATATGGGCGGTGGCAATGTCTTGCTGCTTTTTACTATTATAGTGTGGGGTTCTGTCCTCATTTCTGCTTTTGTAGATAATATTCCTTATGTGGCTACTATGCTGCCTGTAATTGCAAGTGTTTCCAATGAAATGGGAATTGCGCCTTATCTTCTTTTCTTTGGTCTGCTTGTGGGTGCTACCCTCGGAGGTAATATCACTCCTATAGGTGCTTCTGCAAATATAGCAGGTATCGGACTTCTTCGCAAGGAAGGCTATGAGGTTTCATTTAAGGACTTTATGAAGATAGGACTTCCGTTTACAGTTGCTGCTGTTGTGGCGGGATATCTGTTTATATGGTTTGTGTGGAGATAAAACAACCGGTCTTTCAAAATTATGTAAATAGCTAAAAATATAGAGCTGAATGATAGTATTTCCAGACTCGCTCCGGTTTTTCTGCGAAAAACCTAATGCGCTCGCTTAGGAATCTATCATTCAGCTCTATTTATATACTATTATAGCTTTTTATTCTATCTCCATTTCAATTTTAACTATTCGACGGTTTTTATCCCAAAAGTGAGGTAGGAGCTGTTTATCTTATTTCCAATTATCTCTTCTTTCTAAGAACCTGTACTTTCATACAACCTAAATGCTTTTTCAAACAAACACACAGAAACAATCAAAAATACACCTGAGACCGCTATACCCAATGCAAATATCCAGGCTATATTTTTTATCTGAATAATCGGAAAATAACTGATAAAACCAACAGGAATTATAACTGTAAATATAAATCTTATCACCGGATTATAAACAGTCAGGGGATATTTGCACATATCAACCAGTGAAAACAGAAATTTAATAGGCATAAGTGTATCCTTATATCTAAAACCTAAAATATTAATTAAAAGACAAAGAGAGAATATTATAATCACTCCCGGAAATACTGATAAAAACAGCATTATACTTATAAATAAACCACAGTTAAGCCTAATGATTGATATAATAAAAATCACAAGATTTACTGTTACATTCGGAAATTCTTTTATGTCTATATTTTCAAAAATTATATAAACCAACTTATTTACCGGTTTCAAAAGCACCATATCAAGCTCCGCATCTCTTATGTATATACCTGTAAAACCGATAATTCCCGGCAAAAGCATCCACGATACAGCCTGAATAAAAACTATAAGGAAATACAGATAAGCTGCTTTCTCACTTTCAAGACCTCCCACAAGGCTAAAATTAGTTAATATGAATTCGATCAAAAAAATGCTTATTACTGCTTTTATTATGCAGGAAAGAAGTCCTAAGTAAAAATCTTTTTTATACATTTTAAGCATGGACAGCTTTGTAAAAAATAATTTTATATAAATTCCCATCTCAGCCTCCAAAAATATCTAACTTTGAAATAGCCCTCTTGTATACAATTTTTGTGAATATGCAAAGAAAAATAAACCACATAATTTGAACAAGAATCTCATAAATATCAGCCTTTCCCGTAAGCCATACGGAAATCGGAAAGTCTACAACATACCTGAATGGAAGTATCTTTGTAATCATTATCAGCCATTCCGGCATAAATTTAATCGGAAGCAAGGCTCCTGACAAAAATAAATTTACAAGGTCAAAGGTCAGAAATATTCCCCAGATATTAGTTGTCACAAAGCTTACCAGTCCCACAAGATAAAAAAGGTTAAAGGCTATGCCATAGCTTAAAATTAAAACTAATATAAATAACAAAATATTTTCGCAAGGTACTAAAGAAGTACTGAACAATGCGATAAGTATTATAGGCAAGCCCATAAATATTAGGGTAAATATCACATCTCCGAAAGCATATAACAGATAATATGTCCTAAAGCCAAGCGGTTTTAGGAAGACGTTGATAATTTCTCCTCTTTTAACTCCCCAGCCTATTTCCATAGCAATCCACCTCGGAATAATGCTCTGAATCAGAAATGATACCACAAAATAGGTGAGAATGGTTTCGCCCGTAAAGCCATTATATTCACGCTCCCCGCTATACAAGGAACTCCACAGGTAATAATAGCTTATAAATTGAGTTATGCCTGTAAGGGCATAGAAAAACAGCTTTATTTTGTAAGCTGAGCTTGCTTTTATGGAAATAGCCATAACTGACAGGTATTTTTCTAACTTAACTAACAGGCTCATCTATATATTCCCCTTATTATATCCTCCAAACTGTCACTGTTTATCGTGAAATCTGTAGGCTTTATTCCTTCATTTTTTAATTCTTCCATAATTTCAAAAATATTTATTTTTTCTTCATTAAATGAAAAATTTATAGAATTTTCTCCCCTGTCAGTGCCAAAATTCATAAATTTATTTGCCCATTTCTGTTCAAATAAATAAATTATTTTGTCTAAATCAGTTTTACTTTCCAGTAAAAGTCTTACATTCTTTGTACCGCCATAGAGCTTTCTAAAGTCCTTTAATGGTAAATCGTGAAGAATATTTCCCTTTTCAAGAATGATAATTCTTTCACATACATCTTCTATATCTTTCATGTCATGTGAGGTAAACAGCATAGTTGTATTAAACTCTCTGTTTACCTCGTTTAAGAGTTTTTTGATTTCATTTTTAACTATAAGGTCTAAGCCTATGGTTGCTTCATCTAAGAATAAAATTTTCGGAGAATGCAGCAGAGATAAGGCTATGTTACATTTCATCTTCTGCCCTAAAGAAAGCTCCAGAACTCTCTTTTTCATAAGCGGTGCAATATCTGTATATTCATTCAGAAATTGCAGTCTGTCTTTGTAGGTCTTATCCGACAGCTTATACAGGCTTTTATTAAATATGAAAGAATCTTCCACTCTTAAATCCCAGAACAACTGGTTTCTCTGTCCAAATATTACCCCTATATTCTCCACATAGTTTTTTCTTTCTTCAAAAGGATTGAAACCAAGTATACTAATCTCACCACCTGTAGGTTTGATAAGACCTGTAAGCATCTTTATGGTAGTAGATTTGCCTGCTCCGTTAAGTCCTACATAACCGACTTTTTCACCTTCTGTTATGCTTAAATCTATGCCCTTTATTACTTTTACGGTTTCTTTACCTGTTTTTACAAAATATTCTTTTGTAAGATTTTTTACTGTTAAAATTTCTTTCATAAGTTTTCCTTAATTATTTTTTACTTTCACCAAGTATATCAACCATTTCACCAGGTGTCACAATAAAATCTTTAATTGGGTAATGTTTCTGATTTCCGGTAACTAAATATGAGTTATCATCCCGCTTTTCCATAGCCACCTCATAAAATATTAAATCATCCATATCTATTAAAATTTCTCCTGTTGGCTTTGGAAATACTTCTACTCCATATTGTATTATAGCACCAATTATTTTCTTTATTACTGCATCTGAAATTTTAAATTTACTTCTATGAAGCACCTCCTGATATTCATTAATAATATCCAAATGGTACAAAGGAGTGATATCTCCATATAAAACAGCCTCCAAAACTTTTATCGTAGCAGATTCAGGATTTTTCGTTATAAGTGCAGATACAATCACATTTGTATCTATTACTGCATATACCAAATTAATCACCTCTTTCTTGATGCTCTGGCTGCCTTTATTTCCTCATTAATTTCCTCCAAAGACATTTCCGGTATATCAGCTGTTTGCTTTCTGGCTTCATAAAATGCCTTAAGTGCATCTGTTCTTGTTATAGTATCTTCTGATAATATTAAATCAAACGGAATACCCCGTACCTGTTTGCTACGTTTCATAAACATCCGAAATGCAGTAGGTAAATCTATACCTAACTGTTCATATATGTCTGTTACTTCCTGTTTTAATTTTTTATCTGCCCTAAATTGTATCAAAACCTGTTCTCCCATGATATTTCCTCCTTACATATTGTATTCCTTTATAATGTTTCTTTAATACCATTATATGTTTTTATAATGAAAATATCAATACAATGCAAAACACAAGAATAAATATCTTAATAAGTCCACCTAAACTGCTTGCTCCTGTTAAACATAAACTTAAAAATCAAATATCCCGCTAACAGCCAGCTTGCACATATTGACAAGAAAATTATTGTATCTGTAAGTCTAAGTCCGTTCTCTAAGATTAAAGAAGCATATTTTACCCCATAAGATATCGGATTTGTATAAACCAAAACATCAGGGATTTTAACTATACTTCCCGACAAAAAGAGAAAACCGTAGCTTATGATATTTACAAAAGAAGCCACCTTCGTAAACATAAGGGTTACAGAAGCCAGTACATAGGACAGCCCCATTATTCCTATACAGACAAAAATTGTAATGTATAAATATTCTGCCCTGAACAGGTTTTCAATACCAAAGAATAACATTGCAATAATAAGGGTTATAATAGCTTTTATAACATTGATGCTAAACCATACCACAGTTTTTACCGTAACAATCTGCGCTATCGAATAAGGTTTAATCATAATATTTTGCAAAGTTCCAAGCTGTTTTTCTGTGGATATGCACATAGAGGCTTCTGATATAACTCCGCTTGCAAGCATCCACAATATATATCCAAATACCTTTTCGGTGGTATTTCCCTCAGTATTTATTACAATCAGTAATATAAAAAAATCTGTAATAAGTCCTACTATATAATCAGGATAATAGCTTACCGCTTCGATAAGACTTTTTCTAAATTCAGCTTTAATCAGATTCATCAAGTGCCTCCATTACCTTTTCTTCCATGTCTTTCTTTTTCTTCACTATCTCTATTATTTCTTCATTTGCAAAGCTGTCATAAACTTCCGCAAACTCTCCTTCTACCTCTTCTTCCACTATTTTCCCGTCTTTAATGTATGAAACTATATAACTTAGGTTTTTATCTTCGATATTTTCTGAGAAATCCTTAACTACTCCGTCTTTTAGTATTAGAACTCTGCAGTTAAGCTTCTGCACTACTTCCATCTGGTGTGTGGTAAGTATGACTGCCATTCCTTTTTCTTTTACCAAGCAGTTAAGGTTGTCAATAACCGAGTTTTTACTTTTTATATCAAGACCTAAGGTTGGTTCATCTAAAAGCAAAAGCTTGGGCGACTGCATAAGAGATATTATCAGAGCAAGTTTTTGTTGCATTCCTCTTGAATACTCACCTACAGGTTTATTTATAGCTTCTTTTAATTCAAAATCGTCTATGTACCTAGCTATTTCAGGGCTTTTACTGTCTATCTTGGATAGCCCTGCGAAATACTCTATATTCTGCCAGCCTGTTAAATAGTCATATACATTGGTACTTGATTCAAGTAAGGCACTTACTTTATTAAAATACTCACTGTTTTTACATTTATGTATGTCCTTATCATCAAGTGTTATCTCTCCCGAATCTTGGCGTATCATTTTTAATATACAATTTATTATGGTTGTTTTTCCTGCTCCGTTGTTTCCTAAAAGACAGACTATTTCACCTGTATTTACGGTAAATGATACATCTTTTAGGACTGATTTTTCTCGGAAGGATTTACGTAGGTTGGTTATTTTTAGCATTAGAGACTCCTTTATTATCAGAATTTCATTTTTATATATTATTACTCTAAATAAATACGCCCTATTTTAACACATTTCTTACAACATTAACAGAACACAATATAGTATACTTTTTAGTTTTGCAAAAGAGAATCTCAAGTGCAGAGCGTATTGATAATAATACAATTTCTTGATATAATTAAATTATAACATATAGAAACGGAGATTTAAGAATGCCCATCATTTCACGATTTTATGGTATTATAATAAAAATGTATTTTCAACAAAGCGAACATAACCCTCCACACTTTCATGCTTTATATGGTGAATATATAGGCGCTTTTGATATTAATACCCTTAATATGATTGAAGGTGATTTACCTGCTAAAGCACAATCTCTTGTGAAAGAATGGGCGGTTAAGCATAAAACGGAATTACAAAAAATTTGGGATACACAGGAGTTTATCAAGCTGCCACCATTATAATGGCTATAGACGGCAGAAAGGAGATACGATGTTTTATAAGATTAAAGATGTTAAACCTTTGCCCGAATATAATCTTCTTATAAATTTTGTCAATGGTGAATGCAAGCAATATAATGTTGCTTCTCTTTTTAACAAATTTGAATCATTTAAAACTCTCTCAAATGTCAAAGGTTTGTTTGAACAGGTACAAGTGGATTCCGGGGGATATGGTATCTCTTGGAATGATGATATTGACTTATCATGTAATGAACTTTGGGAAAATGGAAGAGTTGTAGACTATGTATAATTATTCTTACTTAAAAATAACAACAATATATTAAAAAAGGGCTTCCACACTGAAAAAATATTTGCAAAATATTGTAATTAGTTAATAATAAGTTGTCAAAGATGGGATTATAAGCAAATACTCTCTATCTTAACACATTTCCCACAATATTAACAGACCATTAGGTTTTACGTTTTTAGTTTTGTAAATCCTAACGGTCTGTTTCATTAATAAAAACTATAATAATTTGTCTGGTATAGAAAAAACTCAGTGATTACTTTTATCTCTGATTTTAGTAATACTGTCTATACACTGAGATATTGCTAATACTGTCAAAAATATAAAAAGAAATAAATTATCCGTCTTGCGTATTCCAAGTAAATTCATTATTATAAGTATAATTCCTGCAACAGACACAATCAACTGAAGGAAAGTTATTGCATATAAATATTTTTTACCCATTATTATATCTCCTATCTTAATAGGTATCAATAGATAGCCCTACAGCAGACCATCCTCTCACTGAATAGCCATCTTTATGCATGTTAATCTCCGTATATTTCATATCAATGGTTACTTCTAATCCTTTATTTCCTGCGACTGCATTAGCAATTGCAACAGTGTTCAAAATCCAAGAAACGAAATTTAATCCCGGTATAAAATTAGCACCCAACTTTTTAGTGATTGCTGCTGAAATTGCCTTAGCTGCCTTCTTCTTAGCTAATGCGGATAAACTTCCACTTGTATACAAAGGTAAACCCATAACCTCATTGGAAACTTTAATTTTATAAGTACGATACTCACCTATTTTGGGTGAGTTTGAATATCTTGTAATGCTCCTTAATCCGCTAAATCCTCTATCGCGAGTATATATAGTCTCAGTAACTTCTACCGGCACAATTACTCCTTTTTCAGCTTCAACATAAATAATTTCTGTATTTGTTATTTTTTTCATACCAATCATAATGCTGGCATAAACACTACTGGAGAAAACACTTGAAGTCAAAATCACCATAGCTAACATAAATGTAAAGTATTTACTTATTTTATTCATTATATAACTCCTTTCAAGTTAAAACAATCAGATTCTCTCGAGATTTTTTCACTTAATTAAGCGCCCTCATCATATCACATATCCCTACACATTAACATACCACTAGAGTTTACATAAATGAATAAAAAATGTAAACCCAACCGGTCTGTTCTATTATTTAATATTATGTTATTCTGCGTAAGTGTATCAAAAATAAATCAAATTAAGAAAGAGGTATTCATATGAAAACAAAGAAAAAAGTTCTTTTAGCCTTTACTACAATTATAGTCTGTCTTATATTTTCAATAACCACTATTTCAGAAATATCAAAAAGCAGTTATACAAGTGTATCTATAAAAAGTATATGTGCAGACAAAACAGGCGATACTACAAGAGGAATAAAATCTATATAAATAATAGGTTTTATATGAAAACGCTAATACCACTTTATATTACTGTCAAATACTTTTTCATAATACTCTTTTATCATCATTGCATCTTCATACATTTCATATAACTCGGCAATATAGAACATATCCTTACAAATCTTTTTTGCTTGTTCTATATTACTGAGTTCTTCTTCTATAGTAGAAATATAATCAAGCAGGTTCAATAAAAATCCTACATCATTTTCTATAATAACTGTCTTTACCTCATTTAAAGCAATATTATAGCTCTTTTCATATTCTTTTGTATTTTTATATAGCCATACCAAATTTTTTGAAACAATTGCTATCCTAATATTAAATGCACTTTTTTTGTTGCTTACATCTGCAAAAAGCCTTTCAAGCATTTCTATCCCCTTATAAGGCTCTTTTATTCCCACCAGCCTGGATATATTACTCAAAAACTCAATCTCTTCTCTTGTATATATACTATTCTCTGAAACTTGTCCTGTATACGAAAATATCTCCCACAATCTTTTTATCTTCTCTTCATCTGAAATCTCTTCTGTATAAATCTCCAGTCCTTCTACCGCCTGTTTATTAATCGGAATGCTCATATCAAGCCTCTGTTTTAGTTTTTCTTTCTCTCTACAAAGTTTCTTAACTTCCCTGAGCGAAGCAAGCCTCCTGCATTCACTCATAAGCATAAAATCCTCATACTCAGCACTCTCTATCTCTCCCTTAAAGTAGAGCCATCTTAAATTTAATCTTTTTGCTATATTCTTCAATATGGTCTTTTTAGGATAACTTTTACCAAGTTCTGCTCTACTGTAGGTCTTTACATCACAAATATCTGCAATTACAGATTCTACGCTTAAACCTGTCTCTTTCCTTCTAAGTCTAAACACATCACTTAAAACCATGTATTTTTTTACATTTGTTATATGAATTTCAGGCATAAAACCGACAGAAACTCCTACCATAGCAAATACACTCTCTATTGCTTCTTTCTGCTTCATATAAATATTCTTTTTGCCAAAAGCCGGCTCATCTTCTATCAGAAGCCTCAATATCTCCGGAAGCTCTCTTATACAGAAAAATTTTGTAAGCATTTTAAGAATATCTTCCTCAAGTTCAAGCTTTTCACCGATATCAAAGCTTTCTCTATCATTTCTTAAAAAAGCAAGCCCCAATCTTGGAACTATCTTATGCTTAACAAGTCCATCTTCTATGCTTCTGTCTGCATATTTATAAAACTCATATAATTTACCTGTTATCCTCTCTTTTTTATCAGGAAACAGCTCATACTCTATGTCATATAAATTGGTTATTAAATGCCACTCGAATACAGAAAGGCGTTTTCTTTGTTTTACTATTTGGTCTATATCTTTTATTGTATAATCTATAGCTTTTTTTATATAAAAATATGCTTTTTCATAATTATTATTCACCTGTCTGTTTATTATATAGTCTATAAAATCTCTGTATTGATAATATATCCCGACATTTACCTTAGTCAAAGAATCAAATTTTTCCCTTTCAATTAACAGCTTCTCCCAATCTCTTTTTTCTGCATAAGCAAAACAATTAAGATACCACACATAAAACTTATGAAGTGCATCTGGTGTAATAAACTCAAACCTTTCATCTGAGACACCAAGTCTTTCAAGCAGAACCTGAAACATAAACATATCCGGTGTAAGCTCTCCATTTTCATACTTATTCCAAGCCGTTCTTGAGATTATGCCATGGAATACTTCATCCTGACTATATCCCATAGTCTCTCTTATATTTTTTAATGCATAGCCAAAATTATCTGTTAAACTTTTCATAGTATGCTCCTATGCTGTTTTAAAAACTATCCAAACAAGTCCTCTAACTTAATCAAAACTAATCTATCATTATCCTTATTTACATCCTTAAATCCCGAACGCGAAATAAATCCATATCTATAGCAGTTTAGCCCTGCCTTTTGAACCTGTGCTTTCTCATCTTTCACCATTTTCTTAGTAACAGGTTCTCCTCTAAATTTTAAATACCCTTTTGCCAATGCTTCAATTACCTCACTTGCATTAGCAATTTTCTTTATCTCAGACTTTAAGTACATTAAGACCTCATTCTCAAGTCTGGCACTGGGCGATGCAATAAGTTCGATAAAATTTCATTCGGTTACCTCTGACTCTACTTATTCCGAGTTAATTGTAACATACCTTAAAAGTATTTTAAATTCAAAAAAGGTCAAGCCAAAGCCCGACCTTAATTATATATTCTTATTATTTTAATATTTACATCAGCACCTTGCTTAAAAAGTCCTTAGTCCTAGGGTTCTTCGGATTGCCGAATATTTCTTCCGGGCTTCCTTCTTCAGCTATAATGCCTCCATCCATAAAGAGCACTCTGTCTGATACTTCCCTTGCAAAACCCATTTCGTGGGTAACTATTACAGTTGTCATTCCTTCACTTACAAGGCTTTTAATAACTGCAAGCACCTCTCCTACCATTTCAGGGTCGAGGGCTGAGGTTGGCTCGTCAAAGAGCATTACATCAGGCTCCATAGCTAAGGCTCTTACTATAGCAAGCCTCTGCTTCTGTCCTCCCGAGAGTTTGTTCGGTTTCTCGTCATATTTTTCAAGAAGCCCCACTCTGTCAAGCAGCTCTATTGCCTTTTTCTTAGCTTCTTCAGCATTTTTCTTACCAAGTAAAGTAGGTGCAAGTGTAATATTTTCACCAACTGAAAGATGTGGAAAGACATTGAAATGCTGGAATACCATTCCCATCTTCTGGCGGTGTATATCTATGTTTACTGATTTATCCGCTATATTGGTTCCTTCAAAATAAATTTCACCCTTTTCAGGTACTTCAAGGAGATTCAAACAACGTAGGAAGGTAGACTTGCCACCGCCCGAAGGTCCGATTATAGATATAACCTCTCCTTTACTGATATGTTCATTAACTCCCTTTAGTACCTGAAGCTCACCAAAGCTTTTATGTAAATCTACTACATCAATTAAGTATTCATTATGATTAGCATTCACCTGCCTTCATCCTCCTTTCAAGCACAGCCACACCTCTTGATAGTGTAAAAGTAAGTATAAAATATATAACTCCGATTATGATAAGTGGCTCAATTACAAGAAAAGTGGCTCCTGTTATGACCTGATATCTGGTCATCAAATCACCTACAAAGAAAGTGGATGCAAGAGAGGTTTCCTTAATCATCATAATAAACTCGTTACCAAGTGCAGGAAGTATATACCTTATTGCCTGAGGCAATACTATTTTAAACATAGTCTGTCTTTTATTTAAACCAAGTGACCTCGCTGCCTCCGTCTGACCTTTATCTACAGCTTCTATTCCTGACCTTATTACCTCAGATACATAGGCTGCTGAATTTAATATGAGTGCTACAGTCACACTGACAAAATCAGATGGCTTAAATGCCGAAAAAGCAAGTGGAATCAAGAATGTAAATATACATAATTGCAAAAGTATTGGTGTACCCCTTACTATCTCTATATAAGCTGAGACAATAAATCTTACAAGCCAAAATCTATTATTTTTAAGCATAGCCAGTACAGAACCTAAGATAGTTCCAAAAAATACAGTTATAAGGCTTAACAACAATGTATATCCTGTACCTATTAAAAACAGATTACCATACTTGTTTATTAAGAAGATTATATTTTTAATAATGTCCATTATTCATTAACCTCTACTCCAAGTGATTTTGCAAGCTCAATTGCTTTATCCTTCCACTGTTTATAAAGTCCTTTATCATTCACATCTTTTACTGCCATGTTTATTGCATTTACAAGCTTTGTTTCGCCCTTTGTGCAGGCAATTACATTTCCCTTAGATTCATACTCAAACTTAAACTCACTTATCGCAAGTTCTTTATGCGCATTAAGAAACATCTTCGCAACACCAAGATCAAGGGTAAGTCCGTCGGCTTTGCCTGCCAGTACCTCCATAATACCATTATTTACATCTGTTATAGGCTTGCAGGTAGCCTGTGATAACTGATTAGTAGTAAGATCAATCTGTATGGAACCGTTCTGCGCAAGTACAGTCTTTCCTGTAAAATCATCAGCTGTCTTAAGATTTGCTTCATTCTCTTTAAGAATAACTATTCCCTGTCCTTCATCTGCATCAGTGTTACCAAAAAGATCCGAAAGCTGCATATTTTTTGCACGTTCTTCTGTATATGCAAATCCTGCTATCGCCATATCTACCTGGCCTGTAGTAACAGCTGCCTTGATTGCATCAAACTTCATAGCTTTAATCTCAAGTTTTACTCCGAGACTGTCCGCTATATACTGGGCAAGATCCATATCACAGCCTACATACTTTGTTTCGCCGCTACTTAAATCCACAAATTCATTAGGAGCAAAATCAGGACTTGTTGCACAGGTTATAACTCCTGCTGCAAGTATCTTATCAAGTCTGTCGCCATCGCCTGTTATTGATGAAAGGTCAAGTTTAGTTGCTTCTGAAGTATTAACAGTAGAAGCTGTACTTGTTGTACTTGCGGTATTGCTTGCAGTACTTGTTGTACTACCGGCACTGCTTGTCTTACTTGCCGGCATATTCGATGAAGCACTTGTTTTGGAAGCACTCTTAGAGCCTTCTGCATTGGAGCCATTGCCTGAGCAGGCTGTGAGCATAGTAGCAAAGGCAAGGGTTAATGCTGCGACAAATTTCATTGATTTTTTCATATTGTTACTCCTCTCTGTGAATAAATATTCTTCATTTACTTTTTGTGATGAAGGTATTATAGCATAATCATTTGAATATTTAAAGCATAAATTTGCATAAATATACATTATTATTTTAATATTACACTGTGTGATTTGTTAACCACGGATATTAAGAAATGAATATTTAGTTTCAAACTTGGATTTTCTATTTAATTTATCCGGTTTTATGTGATATTTCAGTTTTTCTTAAAAATTTCTAAAGATATTGATGATATAATTATACTATCAAGCATATGAATAATTACAACACACTTTAAAACCACTTTATAATTGCCCCGCTGATATAATGCCTGCTCGGATATAAGGAGGAAATTTATGTTTAATTTTTTTAATGATGATTATTTTCCGGATACGGGTTTTACTATTTTAAGCATATTGCCTGTTATGTTTGTTATAACATTTGCTATAATTATTTTTTTAATAATAGCAGTTATCGTATCTTCCCTTCGCACAAATGCCCGAAATAATGCGGCTCCGAGATTAAAATCGCAGGCTAAGGTTGTATCAAGAAGAACAAACGTACATGGAATGCATGGAGGAAGTACAAGTACTGATTATTATATTACATTTGAATTTGAACAGGGCAGCAGAAAGGAATTTCAAGTTAACAATTATGAATACGGAACATTAATAGAGGGCGACATCGGTATACTGGAACATCAGGGAAGCAGATATTTTGGTTTTGAAAGAATATATTAACTTTTATACCTTGTAATTTAAATAACTTTAAAGCAAAAAATCACTCTAAACCTATAAGCAGGTAAGAGTGATTTTTACTGTTATGGTAAAATTGGGGGCGAATTCATTATCCCTGAAAGAAAAGATGCTCTATAAGTATCTTCGTGCCCATAAGTATAAGCACAACTCCACCTGCAATCTCAGCCTTGGTCTTTAATTTCTCTCCGAATATACTTCCAAGTTTAACCCCAATAAAGCAACAGACAAAGGTTGTTGTGCCGATTATAGAGATTGCGGGTATAATACTTACCTTTAAGAATGCAAAAGTAACCCCGATTGCAAGTGCATCTATACTGGTTGCAACCGCAAGTGTCAGCATAGTTTTTACATCCATGGCATCATTTACCGCTTCACAGGATTTTGCCTCTTTTATCATATTTATTCCTATGATTCCAAGAAGCACAAAGGCTATCCAGTGGTCTACGGAGCTTACCACATTCTTAAATCCACTTCCAAGAAAATAACCAATCAGCGGCATTAAAGCCTGAAATACTCCGAAGTAAAGTGAACAGACCAAAGCTTTCTTAATATTCATTTTTTTCATAGCCAAGCCCTTACAGACCGAAACTGCGAAGGCATCCATCGAAAGCCCCAATCCAATAAACAGTATATCAATAATATTCATAAATTAACCTCTTACTTTAAGAAGATAAAGTGCATAAATATCTGTATATTCGGATATTTATGCACTCAAAATCTACACTTCAAATAATATGTCTCTGTAGGTTGGAATAGGCCAGTAGTCACTATCCACTATAGTCTCAAGGGCGTCAATGCTTTCACGAAGCTTAAGCATTGCAGGCGCAACTTTAACATTAAACTCTTCTGCCTGCGCTCTGCCCTCCGGCAGTTTCTTCGCCTCTATAATCATTACTTCCATCTCATCAGTCATTCTGTCAGCATCTTCAAGAAGGGATGAAATTTTCTTTAGCAGATTCTTTTGTATTGAACACTCAAGGCCTATGCCGGTATGTTCCATCTCATTTATAGCCTTTGCAAGCACTGTCTGATACTTGATTACAGCAGGAATAAACAATCTCCTTACCATATCTACCATAGTTTTTGCTTCTATATTTATTGTCTTTGTATACTTCTCATACTGGATTTCCGCCCTTGATTCAAGCTCTGTGCGGTTTAACACCTTTTCTTTTTCAAAAACTTCTATAGTATGGTCACTTACAAGCGAAGGTATAGCTTCAACCATTGATTTTGTATTCGGAAGCCCACGTCTTTCGGCCTCTTTAACCCACTCCTCAGAATAGCCGTTTCCATTGAAAATAATTCTTCTATGCTCTGTGAGAGTATCTATAATAAGGTCATGTACAGCCTGATTAAAATCCTCCGCTTCCTCAAGCTTATCAGCCATATCTCTGAACACATTTGCAACTATGGTATTAAGCACTGTATTGGCACCGGCTATGGACATTGATGAAGCAACCATTCTATATTCAAACTTATTTCCCGTAAATGCAAACGGTGAAGTTCTGTTTCTGTCTGTAGCATCCAGAAAAAGATTAGGCAGGCTGTGTACACCTATATCAAGCTTTCTTCCCTGTTTACTTGAAGTAGCCTCTCCCGTCTCTATTATCTGCTCTACCAGATCTTCAAGCTGGTCTCCGAGGAAAATAGATATAATTGCAGGAGGAGCCTCATCCGCACCGAGCCTGTGCTCATTACCCGGATTGGATGCTGACAGCCTGAGCAATACAGCATTTTCATCTACCGCCTTTATTATAGCCGCAAGTACCAGCATAAACTGTATATTTTCATGAGGAGTTTTGCCCGGATCAAGCATATTTTTCCCGGTATTGGTAACTATAGACCAGTTATTATGCTTTCCTGAACCGTTTACACCTGCGAAAGGTTTCTCATGAAGCAGACACTCAAGTCCATGCCGCTTTGCCACCTTCCTCATAGTTTCCATAACAAGCTGGTTGTGGTCTGTTGCTATATTGGCGGTTGTAAATACCGGAGCCATCTCGTGCTGGGCAGGAGCCACCTCATTATGCTGAGTCTTGGCATAGATTCCAAGCTTCCAACATTCCTCATTCAACTCCTTCATAAAAAGCTCTATTCTCTCAGGAATATTGCCATAGTAATGGTCATCAAGTTCCTGTGTCTTAGGCGGCATAGCCCCAAAAAGAGTACGCCCTGTAAATAAAAGATCCTCACGTTTTAAGAAATTTTCTCTGTCTATAAGGAAATATTCCTGTTCAGGGCCGACTGAACAGCTGACATTGGTTACATCCTCGTCACCAAAAAGTTTTGCAATACGTGTTGCCTGCTTACTTATAGCCTCCATAGAGCGAAGCAGAGGTGTCTTTTCATCAAGAGCCTCTCCTGTATAGGAGCAAAATGCGGTAGGTATACAAAGTGTTACTCCCGCAGTATCTTCCTTTAAGAACGCAGGTGAAGTACAATCCCAGGCAGTATAACCTCTTGCCTCAAAGGTAGCCCTAAGTCCTCCCGAGGGGAAGGAAGATGCATCTGATTCTCCCTTAATAAGCTCTTTTCCTGAAAAGCGCATTATTATGCCGCCCTTACCCTCAGGTTTGAGGAAGGAATCATGTTTCTCAGCGGTTATTCCCGTCATTGGCTGGAACCAGTGTGAAAAATGGGTAGCCCCTCTTTCCACAGCCCAAGCCTTCATAGCATGTGCAACTGCTCTGGCTATCTTTTCATTCAAATCTTCGCCATTGTCAATGGTTTTTCTAAGCTCCTTATACACATCACTTGGAAGCCTATCCTTCATTACCTCATCGTTAAATACATTTTTTGCAAAATCTCTGGGTAGTGCAAACTTATCCGTGTCCATATTTTTCCTCTTTCATAAAATGATATTTACAATATCTTACCGGGCTCTGTTCTAATCCAAATACCACTGATCCTTATTTTCATTGTCCTCATCTGTTTGAACCATATCCATACATTTTACAAGTACCTTTTCCATCATAATAGATATAAGAAGGTTGACTGACACAGGCACAAAAAGCAGGGCTAAACCTGCAGAAATATATACAAGTACAAAGCCTCCAAACAACAGGATAATCGAAACTATTGTTGTAAGCAGATGCCTTATTGCCAAATAAAATGACAATCTGAAAAGTCCTGATATTTTTAGTGAAAATCTCGAAATAAGCGGAAAAATATAAACCGATATAAATGATATTACCAGTCCGATAACTAAATATACATATCGCATGGCAGTAAAATTATTTTTTATATAATCAACCACAAATCTTATGTCTACATAGATTATTGCTGCTGCCAAAACAAGGATGAGTCCCACTATAAAACTCTGTTTAAAATCTCTCTTTAACGCCTTAAAAAACTCTTTAATAGGATAACTTCTGTCACGCCTGATGGATTTAACCGAAGCATAATAAAGTGCTGATATGGCTGGTCCAATCGTTACAAGCGGTATACAGACAATTATAAACACAAGATTAAGCGCAACTACGTCAAAAAGCTTTCCCATAAAACGAAAGAAAGCATTGTCCATGTTAAATAAATTTCCCATTTTCTAACCTCTATCTATCTTTTGCTGATGTCTCATAACTATATAATTATCTACGTATTCAGGGGAGATGTCAAGCAGAAAATAGCAACTCAGATTTTAAGGTTTTGATAAAATTTATTATTATTAAGTCCAAACTGTGAAAATTTAGTTGTTATTTCAATTTGCATAAATTCTCAGTTTTAAAATATCAAATAACAATATGAAAATAAGAACAACAGAGTAGAGTTTTTGTTTGTAAAAATTAATAAAGAATGTTACAATATAGAATATTTTCCTATGTTTGCCACTATCATTTGTATATGAATTATTATAATACTTAATGCAGAAAAGTTGTGAATTTATGAAAGGATTATTAAAGGAGATATAAAAAATGATTTTACTTAAATGTGAAGCCTGTGGTGGAAACCAGCTAAAAAAGCAGGGCAATGTATATGAGTGTGCTTTTTGTGGAAGTAAATATATTTTAGATACTAACGAAAATATAATTAATAAGAGTTTAACTGAAGATGATATTATTCGCAAATTGGGATATGCTAATCAGCTGCATGAAGCCGATAAGTACGGAGAAGAATTAGAAATTCTTATTGAGTGTTATGAAAAAGATTCATATAATTCTGGTATTCTAACAAAACTTGGAAGATGTTACAGGAGTTTAAATTATATAGATAAAGCTATCGAATATTATAATATGGCTCTTGAGATTAACCCTAATGAAGCTGCCGCATATTCCAATATAGGAACCATACATATTTTAAGGGGTGATTATGATAAGGCTATGCCATATTATGAAAAAGGACTGCCTTTATTTGATAAGGCAGATTTTGACTACTGGATTGCCTATGCAAATTATGCAGTTGTTATAGCAAAACAAGGCGACCTAAAAAGAGCAGATGAAATGATAAAAGAAGCAGAATTACATGGTTATAAAAACGGAAAAACTCTTAGACAGATGGCAGGTATAAAGAATAAGGGAATATTGTCCGGATTAAAATCATTATTCTCATAGTTTAGACTCAAGCATTTTAATTTTGGCTGTGTTCTTTTTACTAACAAGCTGTTGTTCGAACATGATTTAGTTAGACTATGAAGATAAGTCTGCAAGTATAAATCTTCTATGATAACAAAAGGTGGAAATCTCTTATACAAGATTTTCACCTTTGTTTAATATATAACAGTAAAAAAACGGAATAACAATACATTGATTTATCGAGACTATGAAGATAAGTCTGTAAATAAAAATCTTCTATGATAATAAAGGGTGGAAATCTCTTAAATAGGATTTTCACCCTTGTTATATATATAACAGCTAAAAAAGGGGTTGTCAATATAGGGTGGCTAAGCCACCCACATCTTTTACCACTGTATTCTATTCAGGCAGTCGTCCTTCATACATAATGCTTAACTCACCGTAGACCTGTGCCCAGTTTCGTATCGTGGTAGTCCATTTTTTAGTTGCTTCAAATGTGGCTAAATACAAGGCCTTAAGGAGGGCTGTATCGCTTGGAAATACGCTTCTCTGACGGTTAAGCTTACGGTATGTAGAATTAAGCGATTCTATAGCATTAGTTGTATAAATAACCTTTCTAACAACGGAAGAAAACTTGAAAATAGGAGAAATAACATCCCAGTTATCCTTCCAGCGTTTCATTGAGTTAGGATACTTTGGTGTCCATTTTCCTGTCACGTGTTCCAAGGCCACTAGAGCTTTCTTTTCATCAGAAGCCTGGTAAATGGTCTTCAAATCTGTCGCAAATGCTTTCCTGTCTTTATCAGGTACATATTTCAATGTATTACGAACCTGATGAACAATACATCTTTGATACTCTGTTTTAGGAAAGGCTGCTCCAATGGCTTCCTTTATACCGGTAAGACCATCAGCGCAGATTACAAGGATGTCCTTTACTTCTCTGTTTTTAAGCTCATTTAGTACGGATAGCCAGTATTTTGAGCTTTCATTGTCACCTACCTGTATTGTAAGCACTTCTTTCTTTCCCTCAGTATTAATACCTAAGATGACATAGGCTGCAAGCTTCCTTATTACGCCGTTATCACGGACAGAATAGTGGATAGCATCAATATAAAGGATTGGATAAACTTCATCTAATGGCCTGTTCTGCCAGTCTTCAATCTGAGGCAGGATTTTATCTGTTACATCTGAAATGAAACCTTCAGACGTTTCAAAACCATATATGTCCTCTATTGTCTCTGAAATCTGCCTTGTTGTCATTCCTTTTGCATACATGGATATGATCTTCTGGTCAATGTCTGAAATGTCTTTCTGACGCTTTTTAACAATCTGAGGCTCGAAAGTAGACTTGCGATCCTGAGGAACCTCAATTCCGACCTGCCCATAGCTGCTGTTAACCATCTTAGGCTTATAGCCGTTTCTGTAGTCATCACTGTCATATCTCTCAGATTTGCCATATCCAAGATGTTCATCCATTTCTGCTTCCATCATCTCTTTGATGGTTCCACCTAACAGATCTTTAAGTGCATCCTGAATGTCTTCAGCTGTTTCAATATCATACTCTTGAAGTAACTGCTGAATAATGTTTCTTTTACCTTCAGTCATTACAACTTTGTGTACCGGTTTCTTTTCTCTTTTTGCCATAATAAAAGGCCTCCTATGATTTATATTTTATCATAGAAGACCTATTGCTTAATAGCTATTTACAGAAAAAGTTTCACATACGGGATTTATCATTAAGCCTGAGGCGTGAGTGCATTATACTTATTCTATACTTTTAACTTTTATTCCTTCATTTTTAATTATTTCTTCTAATTCTTTTTTTAATTTGTCTGCCTTATTTTTTTTATCAAAACCAAGACTCATAATTACATCAATATCATTATTACTATATATTACATATCCCGCCGAATTAATAGTCAGATTTAATATTTTACCAGTACTTTTTCCTGACGGCATATCAAATATATAAATATTTATCGTATAATCAATATCCTCAAACAGATAAGCTCCTTTCTCAAATAATCCCTTTAAAGTCGGATATAATTTAATATTTTTTAAAATATTGTTTACCACTTCATTATTCTTTGGCAACTCATATGTTTTACTTTCAACAATTGGTTCAACCTTATCATCCTCAAATTTCAAGCCAGAATTACTAAATACTACAAATGTTTTTTTCTCTCCTTTTGAAATGTTTATATCTCTAGGATAGAAATACATTCCCATCATCACAAATACTAATAGAATAAAAATTATTACAAATAATTTTTTTCTCCACATAATTTTACCTCTTTCCTGCAATCGCCACAAATTAAGAACGTAATAGCATAAGTGGCTACTAAAAGCCACCTTATGCCAAAATATTAACATTTAAGATTTAATCTGCATAATAACATCATGTTCTCCTGATGTAAAACATTCCAGTACATTTTCTTCACTTCGCTTTCTGATTTCTAAAGGAATATCTTCATATTCTACTTTCTTGATATAACAATTATCCTGCGAGCTTCTTCCTCCGGACAGTTCTAATAACTTCATCTCATTATACTGCTTCAGCTTATGATTTTTCAATATGCTGCCAATATTCTGCCTTCCACTTGGTATCACCCTTTCCTTAACCCAAAGCAAACCGGCTTCTTTAGGTATTGTATAAAATACTCTTATCATTTTCTTTCAAAGGCTTCTTAAAAATGCTTTTCTTATCTTCTATTAATTTTAAATTTTAAGAGGTTGACCTGCTTCCAATAAAGTTTTGACAAGGTTTATCTTCCATAACATCAAATTTTTCTATCTGCTCTTCATTGTAACAAGAGCATAACAGTGAAAGTCCATGATCAAATAGCGGTGCTATTCTTAAATAATGTTTTCTGCTATTACGCAGTACTTCTATATTAGCTCCATGCCTGTCTCTGTTTAATATAAGAAAATCAACCGCCAACATTGTATCTATATATCTCTGCCATCCATTCTCTTTGCAAAAATTGTAGCGTGAAGTCCCCTGTACTGTATTTATCTGATAATAATCGTCTAAAGCTACTTTAGATTCTCCCTGTGCTTTAAAATCTGCTGAAGCACACAGCCAGGTTTCGTATATTCTTCCTTCTATCTCTATATCAGCGTGAATCAACTGATACCCTTGTAAATATTATACATTTTTATTTGATGTATATCAAAGAAAAATCTTCTATAATAATAAAGAGTGGAAATCTCTTATAAAAGATTTTCACCCTTTGTTTAATATATAACAGTAAAAAACAGTATAACAATGCAAAGTATTTCTGTCACCCTGTTTCTTTTATTATTTTATTCTATTCAGGTATTCGCCCTTTCTTACCCTTTACTTATCTTTTTTAATTCTCTTCCTGTTCCGATAGTCATAATCAAACCTATTAAAAACAGAACTGCTCCCAATCCGATAGAAACTATCATCATAATATCCGCTATGATAAGCTGCTCGAAGCCTTTGATTTTTGGCAGCTTATATCCTCCGTTTCTAGAGCGATATACCTCTATCTCTCTGATATCTCCAGTCTTTGCAGCTGTGGAAAATTCCTTTTTTCCCTTATATTTCTGCCCCGCTACTGAATACGTAAGTTCTGCATCCCAATACATTTCGACGGTTCCGTTGGGGTCTTTTCTCTCTTTGACCTCGGAATAGGTTACCTCTGCCTGTACAGTGGTAATCTCCTCCGAATTCTTATAGTCATTATATTCCAGAAAATTTCCTATCACTCCGGTAATACCAAGTATCAGAAAAACAAGTCCTACTATCCCAACAAATATGCAGCTGTAAAGCTGTTTCCTGACTTTTACCTTATGCTGTTCACGACGTTCCGATTTTTTACTCATACTTAACATCCTCCCCTTCAATCTGCATCTGCCCCCTCTACCCCTTGCAAAGAATAAAAATTCCCGCATAGGCAAGCTTATATCAGATTATTATATTTTTTACATATGTGTCATATATATAATACCATAAATTTCAAATTTTTCCCACTAAACTTTATAACTAGCCCTATAAAACTGTATTCCGCATACAATCCCCGTCTTTTCAAAATGTTTCTTCAACAATTTTTTCAGTAAAAAATGTTTATCACAAATCTAAGATGCTATTTTTTATTTTACTTAATTCTCATCAATTATTTATTGTTCTACATCTCCTTATAGCTTTTAGGTTTCCATATGTTTTGTGAACTCATTGCCTCTATGAGATATCCTTTTTCTTTCAGCATGTTTTCAATTTCATCTATTATTTTTACGGAATGGGCTTCTACTGTGTGGAAGTGATAGCCATGAGTAATATTTTTTAACGGAGTGGAGACACCGCTTTTTAAATCATTCATAAAATTAGTTATATCTCTTCTTGAACTTATATCAAGAGGTACACTTATAGTTCCATATACCCTGTGCTCTACAAATACATCTAAAATTGTTCCTCCAAGGTCAACTATGCAGGTAAGTTCATCTTCAATATCCTCATCATCATGTCTTACCTTAAAAATACGCCTGTTTCCGGTATTGCCGGATAATATATATCCATTCCTTGTTGCAGTTAAATCTGGAAATTTTGTCCTTATAATGGCAATATCCGTTACTATTACCTGTCTGCTCACACCTAATTTCAGGGCAAGAGTGCCACCCGGTACAGGTTCCTCTGATGATGTGAGTATTTCTACAATTCTATTTCTTCTTTCGACACCTTTCAAACTTTGCATATCTCCTCCAGACGCATATTTTTCATGGATATATCAAGTATCGGAGCAGAATGTGTAAGCGCTCCGCTTGAAATATAGTTTACACCCAGAGCCGCTAATTTTGCAACATTTTCTGCTGTTACATTCCCCGAACATTCTGTTTCAGCTTTTCCGTCTATTATTTTTAAAGCTTCTTTCATAGTTTCATAATCCATGTTATCAAGCATTATAATGTCTGCTCCTGCCTCTACTGCTTCTCTTACCATATTAAGATTTTCTACTTCCACTTCAATTTTCCTGACAAAAGATACCTCTTTTTTTGCCATCGCCACCGCATTCTTTATACCACCTGCCGCTGCTATATGATTATCCTTAAGCATAACCCCATCTGACAGGTTAAATCTGTGATTATTTCCACCACCAATCTTGACTGCATATTTTTCAAATATCCTGTTACATGGTGTTGTCTTTCTTGTATCAAGCAGTTTAATGCCGCTTCCTTCTAAAATATCTGCCATGGAGCGGGTGTATGTTGCAATACCGCTCATATGCTGCAAATAGTTAAGTGCAGTACGCTCACCTGACAGGAGGGAATGCAAATCTCCCCTAAGTACCGCCAATTTCTCTCCTGAATGCACCAAATCCCCATCATCAACCATAAACTTTATATCTATACTGCCATCTATAAGCTCAAATACCCTTTTAAATACAGGCAGCCCCGCAATTACACCATCCTGCTTTGCTATAAGCTCTACTGAACCCATAGCAGCTTTTGGAAGAACTGCATCTGAGGAAATATCCCCAAAAGTAATATCTTCTTTCAATGCAAGCAATATCATCTCATCCGCATTTAATTCCATTGTAATTCTGTTCATCTTTTTTTCTTTCCCTTTCTATTTCTTCAAATATAGAACTTTTATACATTTCAAACAATGCACTTATGTCTTTGTAATATTTATTTTGTTCTTGAAATTTTTTACTTATTTCATCAAATTTTGTATCTGATACTTTATTGTTTCTGTTCATTCCTATATGGCAGGCTGCCCGCTTTGCAAATACAAGACTTTCTAAAAGTGAGTTGCTTGCCAGACGGTTTTTTCCATGTACCCCATTACAGCTGGTTTCACCTACTGCGTACAGGTTCTTCATACTGCTTCTGCTATAACTGTCTACATCTATTCCTCCCATAAAATAGTGCTGCGCAGGTACTACCGGTATAGGCTCCTTGGTACAGTCAAAACCTTCTTCCAAACATTTTTCATATATATGCTTAAAATGTCCTACAATCTCTTTCTTGTCTATATTTTCCATAGACAACCATACATGCTTTGCTCCGGTACGTTTCATTTCTGCAAAAATTGCCTCTGTCACCACATCCCTGGGCAAAAGTTCATTTACAAACCTTTTATCTTCTGCATTAAGTAAAATTCCTCCCTCTCCTCTTACCGACTCGGATATAAGGAATGCTCTTCCGGGCTTTTCTGTATAAAGCGTTGTAGGATGTATCTGTATATAGTCAATATTTCTAAGTCTTATTCCGTTTTTAATTGCTATTCCTATAGCATCTCCCTTAAGATGTTCATAATTAGTAGAGTGTTCATACAGTCCGCCTATACCGCCACATGCAAGCACCGTATTTGCAGCTTCAATAGTTATAAGTTTATCAGACGTATAACTATCTTTTCCTGAATGTACGGCAACTATTCCTCTGCACCTTCTCATACCCTTTATTTCTGAACTAATCACATCTATCATAGTAAGATATTCTATCAGCTTTATATTCTTTCTGGTTTGAACTTCTTTTATAAGCGCTTCTGTAATAACCTTACCTGTTATGTCTTCATGAAACAAAATACGCGGAACCGAGTGTGCTCCTTCCTTTGTATAAATAAAATTCCCTGCTTTATCTTTGGTAAAATCAACTCCAAATTTTACAAGATCCTCTATCACCATCCGTGAAGATTTAATCATTATATCTACTGATTCCTTACTGTTCTCATAATGTCCGGCACGGAGTGTATCTTCAAAATAACTGTTATAATCCTCGTCATTCCTCAGTACACAGATACCTCCCTGTGCAAGATATGAATCGCATTCGTATACCTTAGCTTTGGTAATAACAGTGACTTGTAAGTTATCCGGTAAATTAAGCGCGCAATAAAGCCCCGCAACCCCACTTCCTACTATAAGAACATCTGTTGTTAAATTCATAACACTCTCCATTCTAATTACCTGCCAGTTCAAGCATCCTTACCAAAGAATGCTCTGCCTTTCTGCCTGTTTCCTCTTCCACATAGGCTGTCGGAGTTTCATTTAGCAGGCAATTATATACACTTTCCAGACTCAGTCTGCGCATACTTGTACATACACCCTTTTTTATAAAATGAAACTTTTTATCAGGGTTATCGGCACGAAGCTTATGCCCAACACCAATCTCAGTACATATAATGAACTCATTACAATCACTTTCTGAAGCAAATTGTATAATTCCACTTGTACTCCCCACATAATCAGATATTTCACACACTTCTATACGACATTCAGGGTGGGTAAGTACCGGTGCTCCGGGATATTTTTCTTTTGCCTCAAGTATATCAGAAAGTGTTATCCTATGGTGCACATGACAATAGCCCTTACCGGGTATTATATTTTTTTCCGGTAGTTTTGTGGCTATCCATCTTGCAAGATTACCATCCGGTATCATGTAAATATTCTTCTGTGGCAGATTTTTTACTATATTAAATGCATTAGAAGAGGTGATGCAGACATCACAAAGTGCCTTTGTCCTTGCTAATGAATTTATATAACAGACTACTGCAAGATCTTCATATTTTTCCCTCACAGCCTCAATCTCTTCCTTTTCTGTCATTATTGCCATAGGACATTCGGCAGACATATCAGGCACCAGAATCTTTTTATCCGGATTCATTATACAGGCACTTTCACCCATAAAAGTCACCCCACAGAAGACTATTATTTTATTTGGAAGTTCTTTAGCCATCTTGGCAAGATAAAATGAATCTCCCACAAAGTCTGCTAAATCCTGTATTTCACCGTCAACATAATAATGAGCCAATATTGCTGCATCTTTTTCTCTACACAACTCTCTTATCTTTTCTGATAAATTCACTTTACTGACTGTAGATTTAATATCATTTTCCATAACAAACCTTTCCCACTCTTTTAATATGTTCTTCGGAATGTTATGATAACACATAACTTTACATCTGACAAGACACTTGTAAATATATATGTAAAATAAAAGATGTCAAAAGCAAAATACCTTTGACATCCTATGATTCTTGTATAGTTATATTTTAGATTCAGTCTTGTATAGCTCTTACCTTAAGTACTCCCTCTATCTCTTCAAGTGCCTTTTTCATCTCCTCTGTGACTTCCGTATCTATATCAAATACCGAATACGCATAGTCTCCTCTACTCTTATTTACCATCTCTTCTATATTTACATTATAAGAAGAAAGTACAGTAGTAAACTTGGTAATCATACTTGGGATATTCTTATGTAAAAGTGTAATTCTCGCCTTGCTTATTAGCTTTGCCACCTCACAGTTAGGATAATTTACAGAGTTCTTAATGCTTCCGTTTTCAAGATAATTCATTATTTCCTTAACTGCCATTACTGCACAGTTATCTTCCGACTCCTCTGTAGAGGCTCCAAGATGAGGTATGGCAATAACTCCATCCATATTGGCACTCTTTTCATTCGGAAAGTCAGTCACATACTTCTTCACCTTGCCGTCAGCTAAAGCTTTCTCTATATCTTCATCATTTACAAGTGCATCTCTTGAGAAGTTGAGAATTACGACTCCATCCTTCATAAGCTTAAGATTGTCAGCATTTATCATGTGCTTTGTTGCATCCATAAGCGGAACATGCACTGTAATATAGTCACAGGTTCTAAATATTTCTTCCACCGTCTTTACGTGAATTACATCTCTTGAAAGGCTCCAGGCATGTTCTACGGAAATATAAGGGTCACAGCCGTAAACTTCCATTCCCAGTCTCTTTGCGGCATTTGCCACAAGAACACCTATGGCACCAAGCCCTATTACACCGAGTTTCTTACCCTCTATCTCATTTCCTGCAAAATTACTCTTTTCCTTTTCTACAAGCTTAGAAAGACCTTCTGCTCCTTTATTTGCCTGTACCCAGTTTATTCCACCAACTACATCACGTGCCGCAAGCAAAAGTCCGGCAATTACAAGCTCCTTAACTGCATTGGCATTGGCTCCCGGTGTATTAAATACCACTATTCCCTGTTCCGCACATTTATCAAGAGGAATATTGTTTACTCCCGCACCTGCTCTGGCTACTGCAAGAAGATTACCGCCGAATTCCAGAGACTTCATATCCGCACTTCTTACAAGAACTGCGTCCGCCTCATTTAATTCCTCTGTAAAGCTGTAATTATCAGTAAACTCTTTAAGTCCTATGTCTGATATCTTGTTCAGTGTTTTTACTTTATACATACTCTTCCCCTTTCATCACCCACAGGATACTTTCTGTTTTGCAGATACTTACCCTGCATTTTACGCTTCTGTAATAAATCAAGTTCCTAGTTCAAATCTGTTTTATTTATATTTTTCAGTTTATAATTTCTGTCCTAATGGTTTATTTTAAATTTTCAGCCTCAAATTTTTTCATAAATTCCACAAGCTTCTCCACTCCCTCTAAAGGCATGGCATTATAGATGCTGGCACGCATACCGCCTACCGTCCTATGTCCTTTTAGATTTACAAAGCCTGCCTCTGTTGCCTCTTTTATAAATTTTGCATCCAGTTCATCATTGCCTGTTATAAAAGGTACATTCATCAGTGAACGGTCTTCTTTTCTGACCGTGCCATTAAAAAGTTTGCTATTATCAAGGAAATTGTAAAGAATATCAGCTTTTTTTTCATTTTTCTCCTTCATTACACTAAGTCCGCCCTGAGCCTTAAGCCATTTAAATACCTTACCGCATACATAGATACCGTAAGCGGGAGGGGTATTGTAAAGTGACTTGTTATCCGCGTGAGTCTTGTATTTCATCATAGTCGGTGTACCGGGAAGCACATCTTCCGTAATCAAATCTTCCCTTATAATTACTATTACAGCTCCCGCAGGTCCCACATTCTTCTGAACTCCGCCATAAATAATGCCATATTTGCTTACATCTACAGGCTCGCTTAAGAAGCAGGATGAAACATCGGCTACTAGAGTTTTACCCTTGGTATTCGGAAGGGTTTTGAACTTGGTTCCGTATATTGTATTATTTTCGCATATATACACATAGTCAGCATTATCCCTGATAGGAAGGTCGCTGCAGTCAGGAATATAGGAAAAGGTTTCATCAGCAGAGGAAGCCACTGCTACTGCATCACCGTAGAGTTTAGCTTCTGCAAATGCCTTCTTTGCCCACTGACCTGTAATAATATAGTCAGCTACCTTGTTTTTCATAAGATTCATAGGAATCATGGCAAACTGAAGTGAGGCTCCGCCCTGTAAGAAAAGTACCTTATAATTATCAGGTATGTTCATAAGCTCTCTAAGGTCTGCTTCCGCAGTATTTATAATGTTTTCAAAAGCTTTGGAACGGTGGCTCATCTCCATAACGGACATGCCTGTTTCACCATAATTCATCATCTCTTCCTGACACTCTTTAAGCACTTCTTCAGGAAGTACCGCAGGTCCTGCTGAAAAATTATATACTCTTTCCATAAATTTTCCCTCCTCTATGCATTGTTATTTATTTAACAAATAATATTACAACATTATGCTGCTACAAATTTGAAGTTATTTATGATACTCCTCTATTTTATCTCCATACTCATTTAGTAGTTGTCTCGAATAAATTTTTTCATTTTTTGAGTCTCTAACTTCTTTCCATAGAATAGCAGCAACTTTTAACTTGTCAGAATAATAGTCGCTAAATTCATCTGAGCAAAAGTCCTTTAGGAATTGATTCCATTGACAGGCTGAATTATCATACTTAGCGTAGTCAGACTCGCCATAATATACTTTAAGCATATCTTTAATTGTAAAGTTTAAGTCATTTTCTGCTTTTACTTTTCTCCATGCAGTTGCCATATCAGCATTAAACTTAAATGGATTAACACCCGTTACAGCCGAAAAATACTCTCGAAATTTTTGGTTGAAGGAAAAACCACATTCAAACAATGTTGTGTTTAAGGTTATCGCTTTGGTTTGATTTTTGGTTAATTTCTTTACGGATTTTTCTACTCTATTTCCCTTAAAATATTGTTCTATAATATGATTTAGTTCTTGTTTTGTACATCTGTATTCTAATTCAAGAGACTTACAAATTTCGGCTAGTTCTTCTCGATACCAATAGTATCTACTAAATTCTTCAAATGATTTTATATCTCTAAAATTGGGTCTACCTTCCTTCAAATGTCCTCCTCCACAAATTCAACTTTATAGTTAAAGAAACAGCCCTCACTTTATGAAAGTCTGTTTCTTTAACTCATATCTTTATTTCTTAGCCTTAGCTTCCTTTTCTTTTACATCTTCCTCAGAGAAGGTCTCCTCAAGAGTAGCTCCTGCCGGAACCATAGGCCATACACTTTCATTCCTGTCTATTACTACCTCTATAAATACAGGTCCCTTAACCTTAAGGGCCTTTTTAATAATCTCATCTACTTCCTCTTTCTTGGTTACTCTGAAAGCGGTTATACTCATTGCCTCAGCAAGTTTTACATAGTCAATATCCTGAGAAAGCATGGTCTGCGAGTATCTCTTGCCGTAGAAAAGAGTCTGCCACTGTCTAACCATACCTAGTACATTGTTATTGAATACAACTTCAATTATAGGTACATTATAATGTGCTGCTGTTGCAAGCTCATTCATGTTCATACGGAAACAGCCATCACCGGCAAGGTTAATAACCTGCTTCTTAGGACAACCTATCTGTGCTCCTATAGAAGCTCCAAGGCCATAGCCCATAGTTCCAAGACCACCTGAGGTAAGCAGGGTTCTTGGCTTACTATACTTATAGAACTGTGCAGACCACATCTGATGCTGTCCTACCTCTGTAGAAATAATTGCCTCACCCTTGGTCAGTCTGTAAAGCTCTTCTATAAAATATGGACCGGTAAGTTCGTTTTCATGATATCTGAGTGGAAATTTAGCCTGCATCTCAGCTATATGCTCCATCCATTCCTCATGATCTTGCTGTTTAAGCTTTTTATTAAGCTCCTTAAGCACATCCTTAATATCACCTTCAATGCTGAGGTCAACCTTTATATTCTTGTTTATCTCGGCAGGATCTATATCTATATGAAGGATTTTAGCCCTCTTTGCAAAACTCTTGGTATTGCCTGTAACTCTGTCTGAGAATCTTGCTCCAAGAACAACTAAAAGGTCACATTCTGTTACCGAGAAGTTGGCTGTCTTTGTGCCATGCATACCTATCATGCCCATATAACGCTTGTCTGTGCCGTCAAATGCACCTTTTCCCATAAGAGAATCACAAACAGGGGCATCCATAAGGTCTACTAAAGTTTTAATTTCTTTATGTGCCTCTGAAATGATGGCTCCGCCACCTATGAAAATAACAGGACGTTTAGCCTTCGCTATCATCTCTGCAGCCTTGTCAAGCTCTTTATCAGTGAAATTATCCCCTGGTTTTTTCTTTTCTGTCTTCTTTATCTCTTCCTTTATATATTCGCATTTATTAGCTGTTACATCCTTTGTTATATCTATAAGTACAGGTCCCGGTCTGCCGGTTGAAGCTATTTTAAATGCTCTTCTTATTGTTTTTGCAAGCTTTTTAACATCCTTTACAATAAAGTTATGCTTTGTAATAGGCATGGTTACGCCTGCTATGTCCACTTCCTGAAAAGAATCCTTACCAAGAAGGTTGGTGCCTACATTTCCTGTAATTGCAACCATAGGAACTGAATCCATATAAGCATTTGCAATACCTGTTACAAGGTTGGTAGCACCCGGTCCACTGGTAGCAAGGCAGACTCCGACCTTACCTGTAGCTCTCGCATATCCGTCAGCCGCATGTGCAGCTCCCTGCTCGTGAGAAGTAAGGATATGGTTTATTTCATCCTGGTGGCGGTAAAGCTCGTCATAAAGATTAAGTACCGCTCCACCCGGATATCCGAAAATAGTATCTACTCCCTGCTCCTTCAAACATTCAACAAGAATCTGTGATCCATTAAGTTCTGCCATAAATTCTCCTTTTTCTAAATTTGTTAACTCCGATTATATGCCAATATTATACAGCATGATATGATGTGGGTGTCAAAAGTATTTGGCATCCAACGATACAGGATTGCTACAGCTTTGCTTATCACAATCCTTGCAAAAATATTAGTAATTCACTTATTTTTGTAAAAATATTATATTATACTGAAACTATTATAACTTAAGTATATTATAAATTCCGCCGCCAATCAAACAAAAAATTAATTATCCAAAATTTGTGATTACTAATACATCTTAGGCACTTCAAGAATAGCTCCTCTGTTTCCTGATGTAACCATAGCCTGATACCTCTTAAGATAACCTGTAATTTCTCCCATTTCCTTAGGTTTCCAGGCTTTTCTTCTTTCTTCAAGCTCCTCATCCGGCACCTTCATATTAAGTGTCATCTCAGGTATATTGATAGAAATTATATCTCCTTCTTTGACAAGAGCTATAGGACCTCCTACTGCCGCTTCCGGTGAAACATGTCCTATAGATGCACCTCTTGAAGCTCCTGAGAATCTTCCGTCTGTAATAAGGGCTACTGTTGAATCCAATCCCATACCTGCTATCGCTGAGGTAGGATTAAGCATCTCTCTCATCCCGGGACCACCCTTAGGACCTTCATACCTGATAACAACTACATCTCCCGGTACTATCTTACCACCCTTTATTGCCTTAATAGCATCCTCTTCCGACTCAAATACCCTTGCAGGGCCTTCATGTACCATCATTTCCTCTGCAACGGCAGAACGCTTAACCACACTTCCATCAGGTGCAAGGTTTCCTTTAAGTACTGCAAGTCCACCTGTTTTACTATATGGATTGCTTACAGGTCTGATAACTTCTTCATCTCTGTTGTAAGCGTGCTTTATATTTTCACCTATAGTCTTACCTGTAACTGTCATACATTCAGTATTTATAAGCCCTATATCCGCAAGTTCCTTCATAACCGCATATACACCGCCTGCCTCGTCTAAGTCCTCCATATAAGTATGTCCCGCAGGTGCAAGGTGACAGAGGTTAGGTGTTTTTTCACTTATCGGATTAGCAAAAGCTATATCAAAATCAAAGCCTATTTCATGTGCAATCGCCGGCAAATGAAGCATTGAATTTGTAGAACAGCCCAAAGCCATATCTACTGTAAGTGCGTTAATAATAGCTTCTTTTGTCATTATATCACGAGGTCTTATATTCTGCCTGAACATTTCCATAACTGCCATACCTGCGTGTTTTGCAAGTTTTATTCTCTCAGAATAAACTGCCGGTATAGTTCCATTGCCACGAAGCCCCATTCCTAGAGCCTCTGTAAGACAGTTCATTGAATTTGCTGTATACATACCTGAGCAGGAACCACAGCTAGGACAGGCTTTATTTTCATATTCAAGTACATCCTCTTCACTTAAGTTTCCTGCCGCATAAGCTCCAACCGCTTCAAACATAGAGGAAAGACTGGTTTTACACCCCTTAACCCTTCCTGCAAGCATGGGCCCGCCTGAAACAAACACTGTAGGTATATTTACCCTTGCTGCCGCCATCAGAAGTCCCGGCACGTTCTTATCACAGTTAGGTACCATAACCAGGGCATCAAACTGGTGAGCCATAGCCACACTTTCCGTTGAATCTGCTATAAGATCTCTTGTTACAAGAGAATATTTCATTCCTATATGCCCCATAGCTATGCCGTCACAGACAGCAATAGCAGGGAAAACCACAGGTACTCCGCCTGCCTCTGCAACTCCCAGCTTTACCGCATCAACTATTTTATCTAAGTTTATATGTCCCGGTACTATTTCATTATATGAACTTACTATACCGACTATAGGTTTTCTCATCTCTTCCGCTGTAAAACCCAGCGCATTGAAAAGACTCCTTGCCGGTGCCTGTTGCATACCGGCTCTTGCGTTATCACTTCTCATTTATTATTTCCTTTCTTGTTACTATCATAAAACCTTGCAAAAAATTCGTAATCTGCTCATTTTTTGCATATCAAAAGATAATAAATTCCCTTACAATCGAGCATCAATCGGTTTTTATACTTTTGACACTTGTATCATTAATTTAACTGATTATCAAAATTATTCATGCCAAAGTTACAGATCTCTAAATACATGAAGGTTGTTGTCAGATTCCCGTATATAATTTAGCCACAATAATTTGGAGTTAGAAAATATTATTTTTCAATCTCGGACACTATTCTGTCTCCCATTTCCTTACATCCGACCAAAACTTTGCCTTCTGTATTAATATCTATTGTGCGAAATCCTTTTTTAAGTACCGCTTTAACTGCTTCTTCCACCTTATCAGCCTCCGCATCAAGTCCAAAGGAATATCTAAGAAGCATAGCTGCAGACATTATTGTTGCAATAGGATTTGCCTTATCCTGTCCCGCTATGTCAGGAGCTGAACCATGGCTTGGCTCATAAAGGCCGAATTTTCCTTCTCCGAGACTAGCCGAAGGAAGCATTCCCAGCGAACCTGTTACCATACTCGCCTCGTCTGAAAGTATATCTCCAAACATATTTTCAGTAAGAATTACATCAAACTGAGCAGGATTAGCTATCAGCTGCATAGCACAGTTGTCAACTAACATGTTGGTAAGGTTTACTTCCGGGAAATCTTTAGCTACTTCAGAGACTACCTGTCTCCAGAGCCTTGAAGAATCCAGTACATTTGCCTTATCAACGCTGCATACCTGTTTTTTCCTCTTTGCTGCAGCCTCAAAAGCTCTTCTTGCCACTCTTTCTATCTCATCTTCTGTATATACTAAGGTATCTACCGCTTTTCTTTTTCCTTCTACAACTGTAGTGCTTCTCTCTCCAAAATAAAGCCCACCTGTAAGCTCTCTGAATATAACAAAGTCAAAGCCCTTTTCTCCTGTAGACTCTTTTAACGGGCAGGCAGCTCTTAATTCATCAAACAAAATAGCCGGTCTTATATTGGCATACAGCCCCAGTTCCTTCCTTATTTTAAGAAGTCCAGCTTCAGGGCGCTTTTCAGGCGGAAGCTTGTACCAAGGGGAAGTATCCGTATTGCCTCCTACTGCACCAAGAAGGACTGCATCTGCTGCCTTGGCTGTATTTATAGCTTCATCTGTAAGAGGAATTCCATACTCATCTATCGAACAGCCTCCCATAAGGATTTCATTGTAATTAAACCTGTGTCCATATACAGAAGCTATCCTGTCAAGCACTTTCACAGCTTCATTTACTATTTCAGGTCCAATTCCGTCACCTTTTATAAGAGTAATATTAGCTTCCATATACTTTCTTCCTCCTGCTTACAAATGTTTCCCCTAATAATACAATATGACCAGCTTAAATGCAAGGGTGTACTATTTAATAAACATAATAGTTTGATATAGTGTTTATTCTAAGGGATTATAAAAAAGATAGGTTTTAATCTAAAATAAGAAAAAGAAGTTGAAAGATAATTCTTCAACCTCTTTTAATGTGTTATTGTTAAACTCAAATTATTGTGGTTTAATATTTAATTTTTTCAAACATTATCATTATTAAATTGTTATAATTATTCTAAATCTTCCTTAATTCTTCATTATGTACATCATTAATTTACACATTTATCTCCGCTTCAAGTCCCAATTCTGCCTTATTTTCTTCAAGTATAGGTCTTATTACTTCCTTTAAGAAATCCTCCACCTGCTCTTTGGAACGACCGGTGTACTTAGAAGGCTCCATCTGCTTTTTAAGTTCCTCGAGAGTAATACCGAAGGAAGGTTCGGCTGCTATAAGTTCAAGCAGGTTGTTATCAAGCCCTCTCTCCTTTACATTTCTTCCTGCTTCCATAGATAAAGTCCTTATCTTCTCATGAAGCTCCTGCCTGTCTCCACCACGCTTAACTGCATCCATCATTATATTCTCGGTAGCCATAAATGGAAGTTCAGCCATTATATGCTTCTCTATAACCTTCTCATATACTACAAGTCCGTCTGCCACATTCATATATAAATCAAGTATACCGTCTATAGCAAGGAAGGCTTCAGGAACAGACAAACGCTTATTTGCGGAATCATCCAGAGTTCTCTCAAACCACTGTGTAGCTGCGGTTATATAAGGGTTCATCAAATCACTCATTACATATCTTGACAGGGAGGCTATTCTCTCACTGCGCATAGGATTTCTCTTGTAAGCCATAGCAGATGAACCTATCTGGCTCTTTTCAAATGGCTCTTCCACTTCTTTAAGATGCTGTAAAAGTCTTATATCATTTGAAAACTTATGCGCACTTGAAGCAATGCCCGCAAGCACATTCAGCACCCTTGAGTCTACCTTTCTTGAATAGGTCTGACCTGATACAGGGAAGCAGTCTGTAAAGCCCATTTTTTCAGCTATTAACTTATCTATCTTTTTAATCTTCTCGTGATCTCCGTCAAAGAGCTCCAAAAAACTTGCCTGAGTACCTGTAGTTCCCTTTGAACCAAGAAGTTTCATACTGTCTATCATATAGCAGACATCATCATAATCAAGTTTTAACTCCATAAGCCAAAGTGTAGCCCTCTTTCCTACAGTTGTAGGCTGAGCAGGCTGAAAATGAGTAAATGCCAGTGTAGGCAGAGCTTTATATCTATCAGCAAAATCAGCAAGCTTACTCATTACATTAAGAAGCTTTTTCTTAACAAGCTTAAGTCCTTCCGTCATTATAATAATATCTGTATTATCTCCTACGTAGCAGGACGTAGCGCCAAGGTGGATAATACCCTTTGCCTTAGGACACTGTACTCCGTAAGCATAGACATGGCTCATAACATCGTGACGGACTTCTTTTTCCCTTGCCACAGCTACATCATAGTTTATATCATTCACATGCTCTTTAAGCTCTGCTATCTGCTCCTCGGTGATATTTAGCCCAAGTTCTCTTTCTGCCTCTGCAAGTGCAATCCAGAGCCTGCGCCAGGTGGTAAACTTCTTATCCTGTGAAAATATGTACTGCATTTCCTTGCTTGCATACCTCCCTGAAAGTGGGCTGTCATAACGGTCTGTACTCATATTATCCTCCTGTAATTTTACGATAAATTATATTCTTTCATAGTGTTGCCGTTCAGATAGATAATTATTCTTCAGGCAATTTGCTTCAACATTTACGTATGAGACATTTCAAAAGATAAGAAATCTTACTGCAAGAAATTCGCTTCAATTATTCACGCATTTAGCCTTCGCTAAATGTGATTACATCAAAATATCTGCGCAAGCACATAATTCTAAGCCTGCGGCTTAATTATGCGCTTTCTTGATATTTCGTGAATAATTTTGCTTAATATTCTGCCTGTTTTTGATTGAACATATTAACTACCAGTGAATACCGGTAAATCACTCTTTACTCTTTAAATTATCACCTGACAGTTCTATGATATCAGTTAGTTCAGCTTCGGTCAAATTAGTATAACTTGCCAGTTCCTTAAGCGTAGGTGATGAACCGTTCATTTCTTTCATTTTTTTAGCTGCATCGCTTACAAAGTTTACCTTGGCAACCATAGCATTGGCAGTACTTTCCATCTCAAGGCTTTCTTCTATAAAATCCTGCATAGCACTTTCTATTCTGCTTTCAATAAATTCAATCGGTTTATCATCTCTTTCAAGGTTCTTGAGTTCTTTTAATCCGATTAAAAGTCCTACATTTCCTTCGGAGATAAGTTCTTTAAAATAATCCTCAGTCAGTTCAAAGCCTCTTGCTATTTCAACTACCTTATGAAGTTTTCTTTCTATATAAGAAGCCTCAGCCTTCTCATCCCCCTTTAATAACAGTTCAATTAGTTTCTCTTCTTCTTTGACCGTCATTTTCTCTATATATCGCAGTTCTTCCAAATACATATTTAAAAATTCAGATTGAAAGTTAAGTGTTTTTTTATTACTTTTTTTCTTTATTCCGCTCTTTTTATCAAATCCTTCTCTTGCAGCCTCTTCAAGCTGTTCTTTGGCTGCATTCTCATACTCTCTTACTTCTGCTTCAATCTCTTCTTTGGCTTCATACCCTTCTATGGTTATATGAGAAGCTTTAAGATAAGCAAAAATATGGTCAAACTGACTGTCATCAAGCTCCAAGTCCTCAAAAAATTCTTTTATATCGCTTTCGTGCACCTTATTCCCGCTAATTTGTGCCTGTGCCACAAGGTCAGCAAGACGGGTACTGAATTCATATTGTTTATCTGCCATTTTATTATAAATCTCCTTCTGACTAATCTTTTATTGGGATTGTGTTATGTTGATTATTTCATTTTCAACCAAGTGAATCACATTTCCGCTTGAATTATATGTCCAAAATTAAATTCATCTTGTAATAATCCATACACATAAGCCGGACTTTCCCTATAAAGTCCGGTTTCTATATCTAATAACTTGTTATATATTTCTGAATTATACAACAAGTTCATCGCATTTTCATATTCTAAGTTTTGTGTTTCGGAAATTATTTCTATAAGATCCTGAACCATATATTCTATCATCTGCTTTTTCTTATCCATAATTTTTCACCTTTTTAAGTAGACTTATTGCCTTTTCTGTATGAAAAGAATATTGATTTGTTGTTTTTTTATATATCATACCATTTAACATCATATCAAATGTTATCATACCATTCTCATATTGCCTAAACAAAAGCGCCATATCATCATCTGCAATTGGACCAATGACAATATCATATTTATTATCGAAATTGCATTCAATACTTGAGAAATTTTCAAATTTTCTATTGCGATTATTTTGGACAAATCTAGCCCACTCTTCAGATGTTTCTACCCCAAAGTTCTTTATGTTTAATTCTCTCATATGTATGAAACCTTCATCAATATCATATACATTTATCACCGGACTTCCACCATAAATTCCGGCAACTCTTTTTGCCATATTTTCTGCTTGTTCTTTCAGTACAGTAAGATAAAAACCTCTGCCAAAATCTTTAAAAGGACGACATAATGCAAGATTAATTGTTCTAATGTCTGTGTTGCTTCCATGGTATAAAATCATTTTAAATAGCCTCCATTATTACTACACACTATTATCAAATCGTCTATAGCATCATCAATACTTAATGTATGTTCTATATCATAATGTTCTTTAAGAAAAGCTATTCCCTGATATTTATACAAATAATTAAAAGCATCTTTTACAGCAATATCAAATCTATCTGCAAACTCAGCTATACAGACCACCGTATAATTAATTTTCTTTTTTAAATCAGTCATACTTGTTGTTTCCTTTCTCCCCCTCTTTTAGAACAAAATTATTAAAACAAAACTTACAAATCGTATAATTATTATACACTATTTGAAAAGAAATGGGAAAGATAATTTATCCCGGTTATTCATTAAGCAGTACAATTCTCCCTTTTGTAGAGTCATTCTACAAATCGTAGCTTGTCTCTCTTTCATTCTCTCTGTATTATATAGGTATAATCTAAACTTAGGAGATAAATATGGATACTGAAAAAATCAGCAAATTTATTGCAACTACAAGAACCAAAATCGGCCTTACCCAAAAAGAACTAGCAGACAAGATAGGTGTTAGCGATAAAACTATCTCTAAATGGGAAACAGGAAAAAGCCTTCCGGACATTTCTTATTATGAATCTCTGTGCAATGCGCTTAACATTAAGGTAAATGAACTTCTTTCAGGGGAAGCTTTGACCGAAGATGTCTATCTGCAAAAGGCTGAAACTAATTTTGTGGAAATAATTCGTGAAAACGGTTTTTCTAAAAACAAAGTTATAATCCGCCTATTTGCCGGGCTTTCTTTATTTATTGGAACCTCAATTCTAATAGGAATTCTTTCAAAGTCTAATTTTACTGATGTATTCTTAGATTTATATGATTTACCTACATTCATTATACTTCTTTTTATAAACTTGGGTGCTGCAATTATATCAGGCAAGCGGACTATGGATGATATCCTTACGCTTTTAAGATATATTTCCATCCCAACAGGTGTTTTACTCACTATTGTTTCTTTAGCAATGGCAGCAACAGAAATCTCAGATATAACAAATCTTGCCGCCTACCTTGTTGTCTCCCTACTTGCTACTCTATATGGAATAATTGAGTATATAATTGTAATAATTTTGAGTAGAAGATTCAATTAAAAATAACTGCCAATATTGTAACTGAATTAGGCTTACAATATTGGCGGTTTTGTTTTACTCATTTTTTTGTTTATTTTGTATAGTAAACTCTGAAATCTTTGTACACTTTGACGTTGGCTAAAAGTAAAAATATCTTATAATTTTATTTGTAAATATGAGCTGCAATAATTATTATGTTCTGCAAATTTCATATTATTCTATAAGTTTCTATCAAGGCATCAAATTCTTCCTGATTATTGTGGCTCATATCTATATTAATTCTAAACTGAGTATCTTACATATACTTAAATTTGAATTTTCGCTTTCAAATTTTTTAGCAAAGTTGACGCTCCGAATGATAACATTTCAGACTCGCTCCGGCATTCGCTTCGCTATGCCTAATGCGCTCGCTTAGAATTTATCATTCGGAGCTGTCACCATAGACTTATGTAAATAACAACTTAAACACCAAATTAAAGACAGCCCCCTATCGCTCGCCCAATGTGGCTAATGTGTTTGTTTCTAACTACTAATCAATTAAACAGCCGGAGCTGATAATGCCTAAGCGAGCGCATTAGGTTTTTCGTCAACAGAACAATACTAAAACAACCTCTTTCAGAAAAACCGGAGCGAGTCTGGACATTTATCAGCGAAGGCGTGACTTAATCAATTAAACAAGCACATTAGCCCGACAACTTCAAATTTGTACCTGACGTCTGCGTGATATTTATATCTGCTTTTGATATGTTTAAGAGTGGTCTTCCACTCTATCATGTGAAAAAAGTAGTTATGGAAACAGGGCAGGTTATTGAAGACGGACTTACCGAGATATATGCAAATGCAGTAATCGACAATGGTTCTAAATTTTCCAAACTGATGAAAGTGTTTACAGAAAATGATACTTACAATTCAGATGAATTCCCTGTGACAAGTGAAATCAAAGCCAGGTTTAAGTTGGATGAAGGAGGTGCTGTAAAAATGGATGAAACTTTACAGAAGTGGATGCGCGAAAGTGAGGAAATTGGTGAGAAACGGGGAGAAAAACGCGGTGAGAAACGAGGCAGAAGAGAAGGGGCTAAAAATGAAAAAATTAAAATAGCGGGTGATTTGAAGAAAAGAGGGTTTGCCGATGAGTTAATTGCAGAAATTACCGGTCTTTCAAAGCAAGTGGTAACGGCTCTGTGAAACCGGTTTCTCATCCTACCCATAATATAGGCATTGTGTTGAGCTTAGCTAAGATATATACCGCTTGTCTTGTTATCTCACTACTTGCAACTCTTTATGGGGTAATTGAATATATAATAATTGTTGTTCTAAACAAAAGGTAAGACTAAGTTTCTGCAAAGAAACTGTACATAAGCATCTTAAACGGTAAAGAGGGGTAGGTATCTCTATCACAAGATTCCCACCCTTCTTAAGTTAAGCGCAAACTACTTAGAATAGCTGTTTAATCCGCTCTCTTTATAAAGCTCAAAAGCTTCAATATACTCTCTGGGATTGTCGAGTACACGAAATACAATCATATCATCCAAAGCTATTTTCTCTATATCGCAGAGTACCCCGCCTCTAACGAATGTCTTAATATGATAAAAATACATGCATTGTTTAAAATATGAATTTAACCCTGCGGTTCTTCTCTTATATCCATGATCTTGCAGCAAAGTTCTAAGTTTCATTCTTATATAGTCTTTATTATCAAGAAATATTATTCTGAGCCTTATTTCCATAAAATATGATTTCAGATTATAATAGTCATCTTCTGCGATATATGTAATTTCACTTCCAATAGATTGAAGATCATTATTCACCCCCGATAACTCTTTATCAAAATCTTTTTTATTTTGCCAATAGCAGACTTCATCTAAGACCTCAGTAAAAAATTTTCTTTTATTAAATCTGTAGTTTATAGGTAAATATAAACCCTCATAATTCCAGATACGGGATAAAAACCTGCTTATTGCCTTAGCTGATAAATCACTTTCTATAATAATCCTTGCAAGTGTAGACACATCATACAATAACTCTTCCATTTTTTACTGCTCCTATATATAAACCACAATTATTCACGCCATAAGTCACAGGCCTCTTATCTCGCATAGCACAGTAGGATAAATTATTAGTTATCACTTTTCAAAGCATTACATTGTCTGCAAAGGACTTGCAGATTACTCACAACGGTTTTTCCACCTTTATTCATCGGAATTATGTGATCTATCTGGAAAGGTATCCTGTTTGAATATGCTTTCTTACATATTGCACATTCATATTGCCCTTTATTATTTAAGGATGCTTCAAATGTTTTGTCCCTTAATTCCTTCTCAACATCCGGTGCTACTTTCCCAATCTCATTAAGAGGCATGTCCTCAAAATTACGTTTACCATATTTCACATTACTTTCTTCCAGAAATATATCTTTATCTGTAATTTTAAGAATTTCCAATTCCAACTGCTTCATAAAATATATTTTTCTTCCAAAGAAAAGTCTAAGTAAGTTGTCATCATTATTTTCCCAGATTCCGTCCAGATACTCACTCTTCTTCCTTGGTCCCATATCTTCATCTACGATATGCTGAGCAAGGATTGAAATATCAAGTTTATTTTTATCAATATCATCGAAAGTATAAAAGGTAGGAACTTCATCATATTGAGCATAATATTTCAAAATACTTTTAATATCTCTGCTCTCATATGGCGGAACCATTTCACCACAGAAATATGATGATCTGCACTGTTCTTCCAGCTCTTCTAATAATTCATCACTAAGATACTCTTCCTCAATATCGAATACCTTAAATAACTCAGGTAAAGAATCCATCAATTTTTTATAAGCTTCTTTCGTACTATCATATACCATTACCTGATAAGATAAATCCATGCCGTCTTCTTCCAAATATGTAAAAGCATACATTCCAACAGGTATTCTTTTAACAAATGGAACATTCTCCAGTGCAGATGTATCAATCGTGTCATCCAACATTGATGCAAACTCTTCAATTTTTGAAATTGCAATCGCACTAATTTGACGCTTATCTCTATTAGTGTCAATATCTTGAAATTCTCCTTCACCGCTAAACAATGATGCAGGATTGCACCAAGCAATGTTTTCATTCCACTGATCCACAAAGGATACTATATAGGCTTTTGATGTTCCTCCTGCAGCTGTACCACGAAGTGCCCGTCCAATCATCTGAGTCATTAAAATCTTTGAAACCGTCGGTCTGGCTAAAAATACAGTCTTAGTCTGCGGAAGATCCACTCCCTCTGTTAAAATATTAACATTGATTAGCACCTGTAACTCTCCATCTCGATACTTTTGAAGCTTTCTCTCATTCTCTTTTCTTGATATCGTCACACCTGTTATCTTGTCTCTAATATCAGATACAATATAATCAGACCTAATTCCGGCCTTTGTAAACAGCTTACTCAGGGCGATTGCATGCATAATATTTACCGCAAATACAATGGTCTGCCCATATTCATCTTTATTTTCTACATATGTATCAACTATTAACTTATTACGTGCTGCATTTGATGCCATTTCTTCAGCAAGTTCATCAGGTAATACATCCAATCTCTGAATGCTCTCTAATGCATCCAGTCCAAGATTTACACCAAAGTCTTCATCTGTGTATTTGCATTCAAAAATCGGTGTAGATAATATTCTGGCATTTATTAATTCTTTTAAACCAATTTGATATGTTATCCCCAGATTACCTTTTACCGCACTTCCCGAAATGTCAACACCATCTTTAAATATTTTTGCCAAAAGTCCTTCTTCTTCCTTTGCTGTTCTAAATGGTGTTGCTGTAAGACCTAACAACTTTAAATTAGGAACTCGTTCTTCAATATATTTTATTATTTTTCTATATGTTTTTGCTGTAGCATGATGAGCTTCATCAATTACAAGATAAATTTCTTTTTCTCCTTTAAGCCATTTATCAAGTACCGACATATTTCGCCCTATACTGTCTTTACTTAAAATCAAAATATTGTCTTTTTCGGAAATATCTATACTTCTGTCATGGCTTGATGACCCTGAAACTATTCTATATGTAAACTCACTTATATGTGGCATTGCTTCTGCATACGCAAATTTTTGGAAAGATTCTGCCGCCTGATCTAATAACATTTGTCTATGTGCTATCCATATTATTTTTTTCTTTTTATCAACCGCATTTTTTAAAAGCCAGGTTGATGCTGTATAAGTCTTTCCACCACCTGTTGGCAATACAACAAGCGTACTGAAAGAATCCTCTTTATCAATTAAGTTTAGCTTTGCCATCGCATCTTTTTGATGATTATAAGGAACTCTTGGATTAGTACCTTTTTTTGATATTACAGTTCCGTTTGATTTTACTTCAATAAAGTCCATCATTTCTTCCCCCAATATTAATACATAATCAGTTTACAGAAACATGTTATCATCAAAGCATTAGAAATACAATCTTTTTTAATACTAAATACAATTCGTGTATACTTATTTTTGTTTATTTTGTATAGTAAACTCTCAAATTTTTGTTTACTTTAACGTTGGCTAAAAAGTAAAAATATCTTATAATTTTATTTGTAAATATGAGCTACAATAATTATTACAATTTTTATTTTTCATATTACTCTGTAAATTTCTATAAAGGCATCAAATTCTTCCCGGTTATTGTGGCTCATATCTATGTTAATTCTAAACTGAGTATATCTTTTCTCTACTTAGCAGGAATTTCTAAGTTTATATTTTCCAAAATATCTGCTATAATAGCCATATAGGCATTATAGCAAATCCTAGGAAAGAAAGGACTACAATGCCAACCAAGAAAGAATTTGAAGAATATGCCAGAGGGCTGAACCCGATTGATGATTTGATGTTTAGCAAGATGGCTGAAAGCAAAGAGTTTTGCGAAGAAATACTCCGAGTCATCCTAGATGATGATGAACTCATAGTTACCGAAAATATACCTCAATGCAAGGTGGAAAATCTGCAAGGGCGTTCTATAATTATGGATGCAAAGTGTGTAACCGGAGACGGGCGGCATATTAACATCGAAGTCCAGAAATCAGATAATGATGACCATCTTAGAAGAGTCCGTTATAATGGCTCTGTATTAACTACAAATATAACGGAAACCGGAACAAAGTTTGAATTTGTTCCTGATGTCTGCATAATATTTATATCAGCCTTTGATATGTTTAAGAGCGGACTTCCGCTATATCATGTGAAAAAAGTAGTTATGGAAACGGGGCAGGTTGTAGAGGACGGGCTTACCGAAATATATGCAAATACAGTAATCGACAACGGTTCAAAGTTTTCCAAACTGATGAAAGTGTTTACAGAAAATGATACTTACAATACAGATGAGTTCCCTGTGACAAGTGAAATTAAATCCAGATTTAAGTTTGAAGAAGGAGGTGCTATAAAAATGGATGAAACTTTACAGAGATGGATGCGTGAAAGTGAGGAAATTGGTGAGAAACGGGGTAGAAGAGAGGGTGCTAAAAATGAAAAAATTAAAATTGCCGGTGATTTGAAGAAAAGAGGTTTCAAGGATGAGCTAATTGCGGAAATTACAGGGCTTTCAGAGAAGATGATTATGGCTTTGAAAATCCCGAACTTATAACAAAATTTACTGGTCTGCCAATGGATGGTGGTTATGGCTCTGTAAAAATCTCCGGTATATTTTACCTATAAGATAGGTATTGCGTTTAGCTTAGCTAATATATACCACAAATCTTGTTGTTTCCCTGCTTGCTACATTTTATGGGATAATTGAATATACAAATTATAATGATTTTAAGTAGAAGGTCAAAATAAAATTACTGCCAATATTGTAACCAAAATCGGGGTTACATATTGGCAGTTTTATTTTATACTACTTTTTTACACATTGTTGAGTCTCAAAATGAAACTTTACAGAAATTGAATTTTCTTAATATATTCACCTTTTTTATTCGTTAACTTTTTTCTATACCTGACATAACATCAATATTACCTCAAACTGCTAACAAAATAAACAAAAACAATATCGTTCAGGTTGCATTTACAGGTATTTAACATCTGCACTTAACACGCAGTCAAGTTTACCCTTAAACTCAAAGCGGCATACCCCACAACAAAATGTAAAGTATGCCACTTATACAACATATTTTATACCAAATTTGATGTTTTTATTCTCATCAAGTACATTCTTTAGAATCCGAATCGATGCTATAAATATCCTATTTACTAAAATAATTCTCCAGCCACTGTACAGACCTTGCTATTGACTCATGTGGATTTTCCCAATAAATTGAATCATTGATTTCCAAATCAATAAGTCCGTCATACTCGTACTCTTCCAACGTTTTAAGATATTTTTCCAATGGCAATTCGCCATCACCCAAAATATAATGACAACTATCTGCAAAATGAATAAGTTGTATTCTGTCTCTACCCAATTCTTCAAAATATTCTTTTAAACTTTCTCCGGCTACTGCCATAGCCACTACATCTACACAAACATAAAAATTGGGGGAATTCACTTCTTGCAAAACTCTTTTTACATCCTGCAAATTGACCACCAGATTACTTTCATAGGGTTGAAGTTGTTCTAACAATAGTTTGATTCCCTTCTCTTCCGCCAATTTAGCAATCCTTTTGAATGTATCAATCAAATATCCAAAAGATTCCTCTCTGAAATGATCCAAAAGCCCACATCCGGAATTGATAAATAACTTATCTGTTCCCAAATAAAGAGCATCTTCCATTGCCATTGCAAAATAATCAACAGTTCTTTTCCGAACCGCTTCATCCGGTGAAGAAAAACTATATGGATATGCTAAAGTCTCCGGTGTATATACAACCACCTTTTGACCATTATTCTTCATCTTTTGCTTCATCTCATTCAGCTTTTGTCTGGCATCTTCTATAAAAGGATAGTCCAAGCGGCAATAATGTGGAATCGCTCCCCAGAGATCAACCATCTTAATACCACATTCCTTCATCGACTTCAAATAATAATCAAATGAATAGTGAAAATATTGTACACTCATAACTGCAAATTGATTGATTGAAATTTTACCCATCTTTTTCCTCCTATCGCTTTGCATTTCGATTAAATAATCCTCTTGATTTACATCCTCTTTTGTTATGAAAAATATTATGCCATTAATAAGAAAACTGCCTGTAATACCTACGTATCGTCATCGGATGACAAAATTCTTTTTCCATATAAGCATCTACACGATTGTTAACTGCACGAATTACCAAGTGAGAAATCGAACCTCTAAATTCCGGACTGATTCCTTTCAGTTCATAGTCTTTTGTATCAATAATGGTATAATTCCGACAAACTCTTGGTAAAAAGGCTTTTACCCTTTCACTTAAAGGTCTTTGTTCATCTTCACTGATAAATAAGGTAATAGGTGTTTCCGCATCTACAATTTCAAGCATGCCATGGAAAAATTCTCCGGAAGTAATAGACTTGGTGCGAATCCAAAGCTGTTCTTCCCAATAACACATAGCGTAGGAATAAGTACTGCCCCAGGTACTACCTGCTGCCACAAAGTAATGTGGCATTTCCGGATGCTTCTTATAAGCTTTGTATTTCTTTTTAGCATATTTTCGGGCAAAGTCATCCGCTTCTTTTTCTACTTCAATCAAAATATCCGCCAGATGTGTTTCCATCTCCTGATTATATCTTTCATATTCCGGAAATTCTCCATTATTGTACATCAGACGATTTGCAACCATAAAAAATTTTAATTGCTCATTCATTGGATAGGAAATACACCAGTTACATTGCTCCACCATTGGAGAATCCGGCTTATCCACAAAGCCGAACACTCTTGCTCCAATTTCTCTGACCTTCTCTATAGCTTTAACCATTTCTTCCGTGCTCCCTGTCACTGAAGAAAAAATCACTAAAGAATCCTTAGTCAGCCTTTTGTTTCCTGTTGTGATAAACTCTGCCGCATTTTCCACAAGTACGGATAAACTGCTTTTGCCTCTCATATATACTTCCACCTGCATACCGGATGCCCAGGTACCACCGATTCCTAAAAAGAAAATATGATCAAAACCCTGTTTTTGAGCGGAATCTATTACTTTTTCTATTTCAGGTCTTAAAGCAAGAGCCCCATTGACGCTATCTCTTTGCTTTTGCTCATCAAATTTCAGCATTGAATTTTCCTCCTCTTATTTGTGAAAATGAACTGTAAAATTACACTTATCTCCACGAGTATATGATTTTGAGTATTCAATTACTCGATGATTATCATCATAGGTTGTACAAGAAAATAAAAATACTGCCTGTGTATCATCAATATTCATCAATCTGGCATCTGACTTGGTAAGTCGTGCCAAATCGAGCGTTTGCCAGGCTCTGTTTGGATTTACACCGTAAAATTTATATATTTCAAACATACTGAATACGGAAATATCCACTTCTTCCAAATTGGGTACTAAGTTATAAGGAATGTATATTTCCTGCATAGCAATAGCCTCTTCATCCGCAAAATCCAAACGTTTGATATAGTAGATAACATCCTCAGGCTTAATCTCTAAAATCCTTGCAATATGCTCACCCGCCACTCTGCATTCCCGAATTAGAATCTTTTTTGCCGACTTTGCATTTTTTTCATTCATGGTTTGAGAAAAACCTCCCAATACTTCCAAATCTCTCTCAAATTTAACCATTACATAAACACCCTTACCCTGTACTCTTTTCAATAATCCTTCTTTGACAAGAGCATCAATGGCATTCCTAACTGTCAACCGATTGATTCCGTATGTCTCTGCCAATACGTTTTCCGATGGAATAGCTGTTCCCGGTGGATACTCTCCATCCTCAATCTTAGCACGCACTACTTCTCTCAGTTGCAGATAAATAGGTGACTGATAATCTATTTCTTGTTTTATTTCACGCTTAATTTCTTCCATTTTTCACAATAATTCCTCTTTACCACGCTCCATGGTATCCAATAGTTTGACTGGCATTTTCAGCTCCCATTTTCATACAATCCAAAATATTTTTTTCTTCCATAATACCTTTTAAAAAGCCCGCAATATAACTATCTCCTGCACCCATAGTATCTACTACCCGGCATGGTACAATTCCAAAAAATGTAAAGTCATTTCCATCATACACAAGGCTGCCTTTCTCTCCTAAAGTAACAATCACCAACTTCGGTCCTTTTGCATGAAGCTCTTTCATTTTTTGTCTTAATTCCTCAGTATCACCAAAATCTGATGCGAAAAAGAAATAATCAGCTTGCAAAACCGCTACCTGCGCTGCTTCATCCTCCGGACGAGTAGCTGCATCAAAAGCAATTCTCACCCCTTTTTGCTTCATTTTCTTCAAATCACTGTGAACATTACCCCAAAGACCTGTTACCACTAAATCATGACTGCACAGAAAATCAATTTCCTCTTCTGTCAACTGAAAATCTGCTAATACACCTTCATCATAGTCTCCAAAGACTCTGTCACCATTGACCAGTTCTACATAAGTAATTGCCGTATTCCCTTCCACAAAACGTACATGAGATGTATCCACTCCCTTTGCAGCAATGCTGTCTTTCATCAACTTACCATAAGAATCCGTACCTACTACCCCTGTATAGGATGCCTTTCCTCCAAGCCTGACAAAATAAACCGCCACATTAACCGGATTTCCACCGGGATATGCCTTATCCTTCAATTTATATACATCCATACAGTTATCTCCAACTGCAGCCAGTTTCATATTCTACCTCCGCACCTTTTATTCTGTTATTTTCGTGTCAATTCACTTGCGAAGCAAACCTTTTCCGATATAATAATTTCCTTGAAACTCTCAATAATTCTTTCATTTTCATCCAAACTAATTCCGGTTTGATAAATCACCGGTTTTCCAACTTCTGTTTCTAACACAGTTGCTTCCCACTCATCGCAAGTAGAAATACTTAGCTTGGAGACACCACTTTTAGTACAAATACCGTATTCTTTTTCCAAAATATAGTACAATGAATTCTGTGAAAAATCATATTGATTTAAATTCGGAAAAAATTCCGCATTCAAATATACTGTAGATATAACTACCGGTATATTGTCCAAATATCTTACTCTTTTTAATAGCCATAGCTTATGTCCTAAAGGTAATTTCATTATCTTTCCCAAACTCTTGGTCACTTCTGTCAATCTAACTTCCAAAACCTTTGTAGACACCTGTCTTCCAGCAAGTTCTGCTGCTTGTTGGAAACCTCTGGCATCCTGTAAATTTCTCATCAGCTTTGTCTGTGCTACATAAGTACCTGAGCCATTTTTATTATAGATTCTTCCCTCTAAAATCAGTTGTTTTATCGCTTTTCTGAGAGTAGAACGGTTACAATTCCAAAGCTCACACATCGTTCTTTCAGAAGGAAGTCTATCTTCTGCCTGCAATGCATTTTTTACAATATAATTTTCAATTTTTTCTATAGCTTCCTCTCGTGGTTTCATACTCTTCTCGTTCAAGGCAGATATTCTCCAATTCATCATTTTATTGCATACTTTGCGCTAAAATAATCTTAGGACATCATCTGATAAATGTCAACATTAGACCGAGGATGCAGTATTACCACTACTGTTTAGCCTCTTTATTTTTCTTTTCCCAGAAATAATAAACAGGAAGACCTGTTACTACTGCTACAATAGCACATATAATTCCAGGAATTGGTGCCCATACAAAGGTTGACCAAATCAGAGTACCTGTCATAAACATAGCAATTCCTATCATCAAAAATCTCGCCGGCATTCTATAAGTAGGCTTATAATTTGGTTTATTTCTTAGCACAATAATAGTTCCGAAAGTCAGGAAATTCTTCAATAATGCTACTAAAGTAAAGTATCCCAGTAAATCTGATAATGAAGTTGCAAAAATCAAAATAATCGCTACTGCACATTGCACAATAATAGAAAAATATGGCGTTTCATACTTTGGATGTACTTTAGCAAAAGACTTAAAGAAAAGACCATCTTTTGCCATTGCATATTCGATTCTAGGCTGGAACATAATACAACTGGATAAAGAACCTACAACTACAATAATTGCCATGATTGCTACTACTGTACCTGCATAACTACCGATAACCGGAATTTTGGATGCCATAAGAGCAATCGGAGCTTCAGATGCTGCCAATTCTTCTACACTTAACAAGCCTGAAGCTGCCACTGTTAATCCTACATAAAGTGTCAAAACAATAATTGCTGTCAATATAAGACCTTTTGGCATATTTTTTTCAGGTTCTCTTATTTCACCTGACATATAACAAGGAGCACCCATTCCATCAAAGGACCATGTAGTAGCGGAAATACCGGCCAGCAAGGCTGTAAATCCTGTTGCTGCTGCCCCTGCCATTGGTGTTGCAGATAAAAATAGTTCTCCTTTGATAAAAAAGATACCCATACCAATAATTAATACAAAAGGAATGATTTTCAAAGCGGTAATAACCGTTTGAAACCTGCCACCACTTTCTACAGAACGAAGATGAACTACCATAAAAATCAACACCAAAACTACCGCTACCATGCGTAACACAATTCCTTCCGTTGGTACAAAAAAGCCTAAATAATTTGCAATCGCAAGTGCCATAATCGAAATTGATGGTGGATCAGTCGCCCAGAAACTAATCCATCCGCACAGAAAGGCAAGAGGTCTGGAACCCGCTTCTTTAAAATATACATATTGTCCGCCATCTTCCGGAAAAGCACTGGCTAATTCCGCATAACAAAAGTTTGCCGGGATTTGCACCAAACCACCAATGAGGAAAGCTAATACCAAAAGCATACTACTACCTGCTGCTCCGGCCACTTCCCCCAATGAAGAGAAGATTCCCGAACCGACCGTTGTTCCCACACCTAAAGCAATAACTGCACCAAGCCCTAATTTTCTTTTTAATTCATTAGTACCAACTTCTTGATTTTTGTTTGACATACGCTTTTCTCCTTAATTTTTTCACTTAATGTTAATTATGTAACAATTCTTTCAATTAAATATTTGTTCAAGAGAGGCTGTTCTATTTTTGTAAATATGAATTATATACTAAAAGCCCGCTTCTTTCATCATACTTCTGACATTGTCAACAGCACGTCTGGAATAGAGTCTTGGTTCATTAATATAATTAGTCACAAGCTCCAAGGTAGCTGTTCCCCGATAGTCCATTTCCTTTAATTCCTTGAGCAATTCTCTTAACGGAATAGTTCCTTCTCCAGGAACCAAATGGGTATCTGTACCGTAATCACCATCAATTAGATGAAGATGATACATTTTATCTTTCAGTTTATCAAAATATGCCAAAATACTTTCATGTTGAACAAAAGGTGGCACCAAATCACACATTCCCACCACATAAGGTGAATTCACTTTTTCAAACAATTCCACTGCATCATTGGCACTTTTAAATGCATTGCTTTCAAATGGAGTCAATGTCTCTACCACAAGCTTCACACCTGTTTTTTCCGCATGCTCAGCCAATTCTCGAACGGTTTTTAACATTCTGTCCCAAATCTCTTGGTGCGAAGTTAAATATCCTGCATGAGAAGGGGATATCAGCATATAGTCACTTCCTAACTCTTTTGCCATATCCAGGCAGCACTTCAAATAATTAACCGCATCTTGCCTTTGCAATTCACTGCCAATCATAAAATTATATGGGTAGGCATTGTGTTCCGGTGTATATCCGAGAACCGGAATTTCGTATTTTTCTATCAATGACAGTATCTGCTTGATTTCTCCTGCCTTTAAATCATAGGCATAGGCATGTGGACGTCCTCCCCACAATTCTATGAAATCATAACCAAATCTCTTGGCATCCTCAAAACAATGTTCCAGAGGATTCCTTTGATAGCCTGATGTAAATAAACCTAACTTCATTATATTGACCTCCTTTCATTATTTTCTTTCATAATGATTTCCTACTTTGTTTTTTTATTTATATAAGTTTATATATTTTATATACCAATTTTAAGATACCATTTTTTGTATATATTGTCAATATTTTAATAATAATTAAATTAAATATTGTAATATAATTGTATTTACCTACTTATTATTATGTTATTTTCAACATAAATTAGTATTTTGTCATTTTATTCTTGAATAGTTATTCCAAATATGATACCATCAATAAAAGTGGTATATACATTAAAGTATCTTATTTATTAAGGAGGCGTGTATGATAAAAGCTGACATCTTACTTCTTTCCAACTATATTTTTACCGGAATGTCCAAAGAACCTATTAATGGCTTTATTGCTATAAAAGATGACAAAATCATTGCCGTAGAAAATGAACATCCTGAACTCTATTATGGCGAAAACACCTTTGTCTTAGATCTTAAAAATCAACTAATTTTACCCGGTTTTGTTGATACCCACTGTTTTTTCACCGGATATTTGCTTAGTATTTCAGGCATAGACCTCAAAAATTGTAAAACGGAAGGTGAAGTTATCCATGAAATTACAAATATTCTTCATACCGATCAAGACTGCTTTTTGGGCAAAGGGCTTTCCCCTAATTTAAAAGGATTGAGCATGACCTATTTAAGTGAAAAATTTCCTGATACAGCAATTATCTTATTTACAGCTGATGGAGAAAGCTGCTATATGAATCATGCTGCACAAGAAAAATTTAATTTCACTCCCGATAAATGCTATTCCGAAGGCTATCCAAAATTGCTGTCATATCTGCTTAATCAAAAAGAGAATTCTCGATCAGAATTTCTAAATTACTTGAAAATGTTAAATAGTAAAGGAATTACATCTATCAAAGAAATGGGCTTTGACGATTTTTCCGGTTTTACAGACATTATCAAAGATTTGGAAAATGAACAAGCGTTAACAGCCAGAGTTCACTTTATGAGCCAACCAGTTGCTTTTCCTATGAATCTGGATTATGGTTCCCAAATGCGTGAAAAATTTCAATCTGATTTTGTCCGTTTCTCCGGCTTCAATCAAATGACAGATGGCTCTATCAGCCAATTAGAAGGCGATATGAAAACTCCTTATTTATGTGCTCCCACCTGCTGTCAAAAGGAAATTCCCTGGACAACTCTGGAAGAGGATGTACTTAACGCAGATAAACATGGCTTCCGTTTTTCCCTACATGCACAAGGTGATGCAGCTATTGCTAAAAGCATTGCCATCTTTAATAAATGTCAAAAAAATCAAGACGGAACTTTAAAACATCGCCATGCTATTACCGATTTGGAATGTAGTGACGTACTTGACTTAGCAAAAATGGGAGAATTGAATATTATCGGTGAAATCTATCCACAAATAATGTCCATTACCAACCGTCAGGATAAAATTGCTATGATTGAAGAAAAAATCGGAATGAATCGTGGAAAAAACTATTGGAATCGCCGAAAAATGATAGATAATGGCATCACTTTGTCCTGTGCTACTGACCTGCCTCTGCTTTTTGATAATATTCCGGAATCTATTTATCATTCTGTAGGAGGTTTTTTCCCGGAAGGGGGAGAAACTTTTAACAAAGAAAATACTATTACTACAGCAGAGTTGCTGACTGCTTGGACATATGGTGGCCAATACAATTTAGGGCAGGAAAACCTGTTAGGTACACTAGAAGTCGGAAAATTGGCTGATATTACTGTATTGGATAAAAATGTTTTTACACTTACATTTGATGATATACGCAATGTTAAAGTTTCTATGACTATGGTAAATGGAAAAATCGTTTACCAAAAATAGTACAGGAGGTTATCTCTATGAGTATACAGCATTATTTTATGGGAATTGATACCGGTACCAATTCCAGTAAGGGTGTAATTATAGATCAAAATTGTGAAATTATCGCAACTCATTCAACAGAACACATTATGACTAACCCACGTCCCGGGTATTATGAACATGATGCCGAAAAGGATTGGTGGGGAGATTTTTGTATTATCAGCAAAGCATTGATTGAAAAAAGTACCGTAAATCCAAATGATATTCTTGCCGTCGGTATAAGTGCTTTGGGAGCGGACTGTCTCCCTGTAGATGAAAACTGTAATCCCCTGAGGCAGGCTATTTTATATGGAATTGATTCCAGAGCTGTAGAAGAAATAAAACAACTTACAGAAATGTATGGCGAAATACAAATCAAAAAATGGTATGGCAGGCCAAATCCTGAACTTTGTGCTCCTATCTGCCGCCCTGAACAACTGGCGGAAATATTGGAAGCCAATGATATTGCCGGACATGTGACCGAAAAAGCTGCTTTAGAAACCGGACTGGCAGTCGGTACACCCGTAATTACCGGCACAGATGACTCCGGCACGGAAGCTATCAGTGTAGGTGTTGTTTCTGCCGGCAAAATGATGATTCAATTCGGTTCTTCTATATATATGATTTTGGGAACAAAGGAATTGGTGGATGATGACAGACTTTGGAGAGAAAATTTCATTGTTCCTAATTTATGCGATATATCTGCCGGCACAAATACAGCAGGCTCTCTAACAAAGTGGTATCGTGATCACTTGTTCCGGATGCATTGGAACAGGAAAATTCCGGCGGTGAAGATGCCTATCAAACTATGATGAAAGGGGTTGAAGCCGTCCCTATTGGTAGTGACGGTTTGATTACTTTACCTTATTTTGCAGGGGAACGCACCCCAATTAACGATCCTTTTGCCAGTGGCTGTATTCTAGGGCTTACTCTTGCACATACCAGAGCCCATCTTTACCGTAGTGCTTTAGAAGGTATAGCCTATTCTGTTCATCAACAAATTAAAATGATGGAAGAACATGAGAATGTAAAAATAGAACAAATCTATATTGTAGGTGGTGGGGTTAAGAATGATGTCTGGATGCAAATTGTTTCTGATGTATTGGGCAGAGAAATACCAAAAATATCAAGTTATTTATGAGCGTATGTATCCACAGCTTAAAACATTTATGCACGAACTTACCCATTGTTGGAAATAGTTTCTGTCTACAGTTGTAGAGAATTGTGACTATATTATAATGTTATATAGAAATTCCCGCATTTTCTCCCAAAAGAAAATGCGGGAATTTCTCTTATTACTAAAATAAATTTTAGTAAACCTAATATCTTAATCAGCCAATGCCTGGCTCAAATCTTCAATCAAGTCCTCAATATCCTCTATGCCACAAGAAAGTCTTAGGATTTCATCAGTAACTCCGTATTTTAATCTGTCCTCCTTGGACATACACTTATGAGACATAGTTGCAGGGTGAGAAATAATGGACTCTACTCCACCAAGACTTACTGCGAATATAGGTATCTTTATTCTCTCTATGAATTTATCCATATCCTCTTTCTTGCGGAACTTAAATGAAAGTACAGCTCCACCCGAACTTGCCTGACTAGTGTGTATTTTATAATATCTACAGGTAGGTATGCCCGGATAATAAACAGTTTTAATCTTCTCCTGCTTAGCTAAAAACTCTGCAATAGCCGCTGCATTAGATACAGACTTTTCCATACGCAGTCCCATAGTCTTCATTCCACGAAGTATCAACCAGGCATCCTCAACTCCCATTATAGCACCGAAGTTTTTCTGGAAAAACCCAAGACAACCTACATACTCATCGCTGTTGGTGGCTATCATGCCTGCCACAACATCACTGTGACCGTTTATGAACTTTGTCATACTTTCTACAACAATGTCCACTCCCAATTCAAGCGGGCGCTGATAAAACGGGGTCATAAAAGTATTGTCGGCTATTGTTATCAAATTATGTCTCTTTGCTATCTCCACAAGTTTTCTTATATCGGAGACCTTCAGAAGAGGATTGGATGGAGTTTCAATGTAGAGTATCTTCGTATTTTCTTTAATACTGCTCTCTACAAGTTCTAAATCATCATAATCAAGAAGTGAAACTTCCATTGATAGTCTTGGCATAACCTCCGTGGCAAACTGGAAAGTACCTCCATAAACTTCACTCGGAAAAATCACATGACCGCCTGCTCCCGCAAGCATAAGTGCATTACTGATGGCCGCCATTCCTGATGAAAACACAAGTCCATGTTTTGCTCCCTCAAGCTTAGCTACCGCACTTTCAAGCGCCATTACTGTAGGATTACCAAATCTTGAATAGCTGTATTTTTTACCATCCACATAACAACTCTTCTGGTCAAATGTTGAAGTCTGATACTTAGGTATGGAAGCGGCACCTGTATAGCCATCTATTACAGGATAGCCATGTAGCATCTTTGTATTTATTCCTTTCAAAATTATCACCTCTTCAATCTAAAATTATTCATCCCATAGCCACAAACCCCTTAAATTTAATAATGTAATTAACAAAATCAATTTTAAGACTATGACTATGGGAAAACATTTCGTTTATTTTATTTCTTTTTAGAGTTCAAATGAAAATACGCTACAATAGGAAGAATTACATAACCTATTATCATAGCTGTAATAGCATACCAGTTAAGATGCGCTACTCCATCCTCACCTGTAACTGAGAACTGTCCCTTCCAGTTAAATTTGTAAAGGAGAAGAACTGTAAGAGCCACTGAAATTATTGGTAAAACCACATCTGTAATAACATTTTTCTTAGCATCAATGATTTCCTCTTTCTGTTTGCCCATAAAGAATACAATTACGCCGAGAGGAACTATGATAAACTGTGCAAATCTTGCAATTGAACTGATTATCATTATACCCTGCATATCATACATAAATGACATAGGCACTACTATTGCAAGTGCAGCAGTAAGAATAAATGCATTCATAGGAATATCTTTGCTGTTACGTTTTCCAAGAAAAGCAGGAAGGATACCATCTTTAGCCATAGCTTCACATACTCTTGGAGCGTGGAAGGATGAAGCTACATTGATACCAAACATAGAAATCAAAGCACCTATAATAATGATTCCTCTGATTATTTTATTTCCAAAAACTGCTGCAAGGATAACAACCTCATCTGACTGTACAAGGGCAACAGGATTTATCATCATTGCGACAAGTACTATACCAAAGTAAATAACTGCAATTATACCAATAGCAAGAGGAATCGCTCTTGGAAGGTTCTTTTCAGGATTTTCCATATCACTTGCACCTGAAGCTACACTTTCAAAACCGGTAAATGCATAGAAAGCTGAAATTACAGCAGTTACAAACATAGTAGCATCCATTGTAGGTATTAAAGAACCGCCTTCGGCGTTCTTAAGCATATCTACATCTGTAATATGATTTTCACCTGTCATAATTATAATCACAATACCTGCAACTATGGTAATCGCAAGAGCTGCTACCTTGCCGGCTGTGGAAAGGTCACTTATAAGAGTTAAGAAAGCAGTACCCTTAACATTTATTATAAATAAAATGAGCATGAGTACCAAAAATCCTATAGTTACATTTACAAGATTTTTAGAGTCCATTCCAAGTATTGAAAGAGCGTTCTTTACTACACCTGTAGCCATAACCCCCCAGGCAATACTTGCAGATACATATCTGGTTACACCGATGAACATACCTGTATTGGCTCCAAATGCTGCCTTTGCATAGGAATATGCCGCCCCGTTTTTAACTACATACTTACTTGCTGCTGCAAAAGTGACTGCAAGCACTGCCGCAAATACAGCTGCACAGAGATAAATAAATGGCGCCATACTGCCTGCCTGTTTGGTAACACCACCCGGAGACAGGAAAATACCCGTACCTATGATTGAGTTGATGGTCAGAAATACTATAGACCAGAATTTCATTTTCTTATTCATTAGAAGCCTCCCTTACAAATCTTGTAAATAATTTATTCATCATTTCTACTGACTCATGTAGCATCTCAGGATGCCACTGAACACCTACCAAAAACGGATAATCTGTCTTTTCAACAGCCTCTATAATACCATCCGGTGCTGCAGCTGTCTTAACAAGACCATTACCAACCTCTTTTATTGCCTGATGGTGGAAAGAATTTACCATAAATTTCTCCTCACCAAATATTTCAAACAATTTAGAATTCTTATCAACCGTAACTGAATGTGTCACCCTGGCAGGGTTATTTACCTGATTATGCTTAAGCACATCTATTCCCATATAACTTAAGTCCTGATATAGGCTTCCCTTAAAATAGGTATTGATAATCTGTACTCCCCTGCAGATTCCAAGCACAGGCTTCTTCGCCTCAAGAGCCGCTTTAAGAAGACCATATTCAAAATCATCTCTCTCAGGGAAAGTATCACCGAGTTTAGGCAGGGGCTCTTCTCCATAATTCTTAGGGGTAACATCCTGTCCTCCCGAAATCAGAAGTCCGTCTACCATTTCTATCTGAGCCTTAATAACCTCTTCATTCTCATTGAACGGAATGATAAATGGTACTCCGCCATTCTTAATTATAGAGAGAATATAATCATTATTTACATAGGATCTCTTATAACCTGCGAAATTACCTGAAGTATCAATTATCAGACTGCCAGATATTCCAATAACCGGTTTTTTCATGTGTTTAATTCCTCCCATCCTGTATTTTGTTTTACTGTTCTGTAGTAACTATTCTGCCTTCCATCAGCTCGCAGGCACTTAGTGTCACACTCGTGTGGAAGTACCGGAGATGCGCTGCTTCTCTCCCTTGTGATGAATAGTTACATTTTGTACTTCTTTTAATATATGATACAAGTGTCAAAAGTATAAAAATTCGATGCAAGCTTGCTTGCAAGAGAATTTATTATCTTTTGACACGCAAAAAATATGAGTAAGTAGCCATTTTTTGTAAAAAAATGAGCGGATTACGAATATTTTTGCAAGGACCCGGAGAGGTGAAGCCGAAGCAATCCTGTATCATTGGGTGTCAAATACTTTTGACACCCACATCAATATATACTTAGTTTACATTTTTTAAGTTATATTGTAAAATAGTACTGGTTTTATTCTAAATAGAATTTTTTTATTAATTTTCGTTAAATTTTACTTAAAATAAAATTTTTACCGCTTTTACCTGCCATAAAACAGTTTTGATTTATACATGGTTTTTAACAATAAATTATTTGATTATTAGTGAATCAGAGGTAAATATGAACAATATAGAAAGTGTTCTTGGCAATTCCATTAAAAAATGTAGAACAAACAGACATCTTACACAGATGGAATTAGCTAAATTGATAAACAAAAGCAATACTACCCTTGCAAAGTACGAAAAAGGGGAAATTAGCATAGATGTTGCTACCTTGGTTGAAATTGCCAAAGTACTTCAGGTTCCTCTGGAATATTTTATTGAGGCTATAAAAGAAAAATCCGAAAAAACTGCTCCTCCACAGTCAGATTCTATTATTCCTGTCTTTTTTAGCAGCAAAAAACTCTATCTTTACTTTTGGGACGGCAGAAATAATTCTTTGAATACTTCTGTCCTTAAAATCCTTGAAAAAGAAGAGTTTACGCCTAATTGTTATAAGGCTGAAATTTACATGAACGTCAAAAATGTGGATGATTATATCTTCTGTGAAAACGCCTATGAAGGGAACATAGAGTTTCATCATATAATTACTAATATCTATATGAAACATAAGGCTACACCAATAGAAAAAATTACTATACATATACTGGAGAATTTCACCCCAACCGAAACTAAAATGGGACAGTTTACAGGCGTATCCTTCCGCCCTGTCACTCCTCTTTCCTTTAAAATGCTCTTCAGTACCAGACCGCTTAAAGAAAATGATCCTGTACTTAAGAAACTTGTGATTGATAAAGAAGATATCAAAAGGCTTAAAACAAATAACTTCTTCTCCGTAACGCAAAACTGGTAGGCTTATCGCCTACCGGTTTTTCATCATTCCTTAACATTAAACTTGAATACTGTTGTACTTCTATACTCTTCGCCCGCACCTATTATACTTGATTTAAAACTTTTCTCATTGCAGGCATTTGGAAAATATTGGGGTTCAAAGCATATTCCTGACCTTTTTCCATAAATAACTCCTGACTTACCTTTTTTATTTTCAAGAAAATTAGCGGTATATATCTGCATTCCCGGCAAATCCGTCATTACTTCCATTGAAATTCCTGTCTTATCCGAAAATAATTCAGCTGCCTTCACTATGTCACCTTCTACACTGTTTAACACATAGTTATGATCATAGCCCTTTGCTATCTTTATATAATGATAGTCTGAGTCTATGCCCTCACCTATGTCCTTCATCTTTCTAAAATCCATAGGAGTTCCCTCAACATTTACCAATTCACCTGTAGGTATCATGTTGTCTGCTATAGCAGTAAATTTATCAGCATTTATACAGAGTTTATGTTTAAGGATATCTCCCTCTCCGTCCAGGTTAAAATAGCTGTGATTTGTCGGATTTATTACAGTGTCCTTATCCGAAACACCCCTATATTCAAGAATAAGTTCGTTATCTTCTGTAAGTGTATAGGTTACGCTAAGTTCAGCCTTTCCCGGAAAACCCTGCTCCATATCCTTAAAAGTATGCATAAATCTTACTCTTGTTGCAAATTCATCTTCAAAAACATCTGCATCAAATAGCATATAGTGAGAACGATCTGAGCCGCTGTGAAGGTTATTTTCTCCATCGTTTTTTTCAAGCTCATAGGTAATTCCGGCTATAGTAACTTTAGCTCCCCCTATTCTGTTCGCATTCCTACCTACAAAGCTTCCCAGGGCTTCCTCATTATCATAGTATCCGTCTACATTATCATATCCGAGATTGACATCAATAAATTTTCCGTTTTTATCAGGTACAATTATATCTTTTACAATAGCTCCCAGATTTAACAATGTAACCTTCATTCCATTTTCATTGCTGATAGTATAAAGTTTCACATCTGAGCCGTCTTTTGCTTTTCCGAAATTACTGATTTCTACCTTCATAATATCCTCCTCCGTTAAAACTTTCATATACTAAAGAATTTCCTATACATACATTATACAAAATCCACTATAAATTACAACAATCAAATTTCTTTCTTTTCAGTTTGACTAAGTTTGATAAATGTTTTAATTTTGTCTATTCTGTACATTAAAGCTTCCAAACTTTGTACACTTTGTCATTGTCTGAAAATTCAAAATATATTATAATATCACTATCTTGTTACTTCTAAAGCAAGAATTCTATTTTATATTTTTCAAATGTCTGCTATAATGTCCTTAATGGTATTGTAGCAGATTCTTCAGAAAGAAAGGACTATAATGCCAAAAAGAAAAATCAGAGAACTTTCAAGACTTTTAAATCCTATAGACGATGTGATGTTCAGAAAAATGGCTGAACATAAGGAGTTTTGCGAAGAGATCCTAAGAGTAATCTTAGATGATGACAACCTAATAGTAACAGAATCCGGAGCACAGTGGGAAGGCACAAACCTGCAGGGACGTTCTGTAGTGCTTGATGCCAAGTGCATATCCGGAGACGGAAGGCACATCAATATTGAAGTCCAAAAAGGAAATGATGATGACCATCTAAAAAGGGTGCGCTACAACGGATCTATCCTGACTACAAATATAACTAATCCCGGCACTAAGTTTGAAGCTGTACCCGATGTCTGCATTATATTCATATCTAAATTTGACATATTTAACTGTGGGTTTCCTGTCTACCATGTAGATAAAGTGGTTCGTGAAACCGGTGAAATCATTGATGACGGGCTTACTGAGATATATGTAACCACAGTTAAAAAGGATGATTCTAGAGTTTCAAAGCTCATGGAGCTGTTCATAAAAGACGATGCTTATAATACGGAAGATTTCCCTGTTACAAGCGAAATTAAGGCTAGGTTTAAAATAAGCGAAGGAGGAAGAAAAGAAATGAATGAAATGTTAGAAAAGATTATCAGAGAAGAAAAAGAAGAAAGTGAAAAGCGTGGCGAAAAGCGAGGCGAGAAACGAGGTAAAAAAGAAGGTGCTAATGAAGAAAAAATCAGAATAGCAAAGGATATGAAGAAAAAAAGTTTGCCTTTTAGCCTGATTGCAGAAATTACCGGCCTGCCTGAGAAAAAAATTCTGGCTCTGTAACATATTTAATGATATACCAACTATCATCCACAAAACCGGTATTTTTTAACTTAATACTTTTAAACTCTAATTTCTCTAATTTAAAAATATCAGTTTTGTGGATTTAAAAAGGCTCTCTGCATAAAATAGCAGTTTTACAGAGAAGCCTTGAAAGAATTTTAACTAATGCAGGAATCAATCATAAGGTTACGCTGCATACTTTACGCATGCCTTTGGCTTATTCACAGACTTATTCTTCTGTCTTTTTAATCATAATCCCAAGTTCATCAAGCTGCTTTGTATCAACTGTATTAGGTGAGCCAAGCATTAAGTCCATTGCATCCTTATTCTTAGGGAAGGCAATTACCTCTCTAATATTCTCAGCACCAGCAAGGAGCATTACAAATCTGTCTACACCGTAAGCAAGTCCTGCATGAGGTGGAACTCCGTACTTAAAGGCATCAAGCAGGAAACCGAATTTACTATGTGCTTCTTCCTTAGTAAAACCAAGGAGTTCAAACATTTTCTCCTGCACATCATTCTGATAAATTCTCACAGAACCGCCGCCAAGTTCATAGCCGTTTAATACTATATCATAAGCCTTAGCCCTTATGCTGCCCGGATCTTTATCTGCGTTTTCCCAGTCCTCTTCCATAGGGGCTGTAAATGGGTGATGTTCAGCCTGGAATCTATTTTCATCTTCATTCCAGCCAAGCAATGGGAATTCCACTATCCAAAGGAAGTTAAATTTAGACTTGTCTATAAGTCCAAGTTCTTCACCAATGTCAAGTCTTAATGCTCCGAGTACATTCCATACAAGTGCAGTCTTGTCTGCCGCAAAGAGGAGCAAATCTCCCTTTTCACCTTTCATAGTCTGTACAAGTTTATCAAGCTCCTCCTCTGTCATAAACTTTGAGAAGGAAGACTTGTATGTGCCGTCTTCATTCACAGCAAGATAAGCAAGTCCTTTTGCACCAAAACCCTTAGCCTTATCAACAAGTGCATCTATCTTCTTACGAGGCATACCTGCCTGCCCCTTGACATTTATACCTCTTACGCTTCCGTTCTTCATTTCAAGAGCTGATGTAAATACTCCAAAGCCACAGCCCTTAACTACCTCAGACACATCCACAAGTTTCATTTCAAATCTTGTATCGGGCTTATCTGAGCCATAGTCATTCATAGCATCCTGCCATCTCATCCTTGGAAGAGGAAGTTCTATATCTATTCCCTTTGTTTCCTTCATTATGTGTTTGATAAGTCGCTCATTTACTTCAAGCACATCATCCACATCCACAAAAGAAAGCTCCATATCCGCCTGTGTAAACTCCGGCTGTCTGTCCGCCCTTAAGTCCTCATCTCTAAAGCATCTTGCAATCTGGAAATACCTGTCAAAGCCCGAAAGCATAAGAAGCTGCTTAAGTACCTGAGGAGACTGTGGAAGTGCATAAAAACAGCCCTGATTTACACGGCTTGGCACAAGGTAATCTCTTGCTCCCTCAGGGGTGGAATTACACATAATAGGTGTCTCTACCTCAACAAAGCCTTCGTCTGCCATAAAATCACGCATAAGGCGGAGTACCTTGCTCTTAAGCATAAGCTTTTCCTGCATATCAGGTCTTCTAAGGTCAAGATATCTGTATTTAAGTCTTAATTCTTCCTTTGTTTTAAGGTCATTTACAATTTCAAAAGGAGTGGTTTCAGACTCTGAAAGTATCCTAGTTTCCTTAACCCTTATTTCAATATGTCCGGTAGGAATGTTCTCATTGACTGCAGCTCTCTCGGTAACTACACCGGTTGCGGCGATTACATACTCATTACGAAGCTTAGCGGCTTTTTCAAAAACTTCACTGCCGCAATCCTGCTCCTCATATACAAGCTGTAAAATACCGGAACGGTCTCTGAGGTCAATAAAAATAAGACCACCTTTGTTCCTATACTTGGCAACCCATCCCATAACCGTAACTGTCTTGCCAATATCTTCCTTGTTAAGTTCCGTGCATCTGTGGGTTCTATGCATACCCTTCATTGATTCTGCCATAATACCATCCTCTTAATCTATAAAATTTCTTATGCTCCATGCCTCATTGAAAATAATTTGTCATATAAAAAAGGCATATTGGGAATATTATATGTCATTCCGTCTATAAATACTATTTCCATTCTTTTACGTCTGTAAAGAAAAACACTCTTTACCTGAGGCAGCCATGCCATAAAAAGCTGACATTCGATGCTGTTTTCAGATAATAAATTTGATAAGATTTCAGTCGGTGTAAGTTCGTTGAAAAGCTGTCTCTCAGAATCCCACACCATTACATTTCCATCTCTGCCCATCAATTCTTATCTCCTTATCCACCTGCTAATTTTACTTCCAGTTCTTCAAATTTTACTTCTGTCTCATCTCCGGTTTCCATATTTTTAAGTTTAACCAAACCGCTCTCCGCTTCATTTTGTCCGATAATTACAGTGTAGTCAACTCCGAGTTTATTCGCATACTTCATCTGCGCCTTTACCGAACGGTCAAGGTAATCGGTTTCAACTATCACACCTTTATTTCTGAGCTTCGTAACAATTTCAAAGGCTTTTGCCTTAACTTCATCCCCCATAATTCCTACATAAAGCCTAGGATGAGGCATTTCTCCAAGGCTTACTCCCTCTTTTTCAAGGAAATAAAGTATACGCTCAATTCCCATACCAAAGCCTACTGCCGGTATATTCTGCTTGCCGTCTATTTCGTTTATAAGCCCGTCATATCTTCCGCCTCCACAGAGGGTAAAGCCATCTTTATCCACAAATTCAAATACTGTCTTGGTATAATAATCAAGTCCTCTAACTATACCTGTGTCTATTTCAAACGGAATATTTAACTCTGTAAGCATTTTCTGCAAGGTATCAAAATGATTTTTGCACTCTTCATCAAGAAAGTCTAAGGTTCTTGGGGCTTTCTCAACTATGGCTTTGCAGCTTGGCACCTTACAGTCTATAACCCTTAAAGGATTTTTCTGCATTCTTACCTTGCAATCCTCGCAAAGCTCGGCTTCATAGCCCTTAAGATAGCCTAAAAGCGCATCATTATATTTCTTTCTGCATTCTCCATAGCCTATGCTGTTAATATGAAGTTTCACATCCTTAAGCCCTATTCTCTTTATAAATTCACTTACAAGAGTAATAAGCTCAACTTCTACCATAGGACTTGGTGAACCTACAAATTCCACTCCAAACTGGTGATGCTGTCTGAGTCGTCCGCTCTGAGGTCTTTCATACCTGAAAGCCTGAGTAAAATAAAACATCTTGATAGGCTGAGGCAGAGCATATAGGTTATTTTCAAGATATGCCCTTATTGTTCCTGCCGTACCTTCAGGCTTAAGACTGATTTCTCTGTCACCCTTGTCCTTAAAAGTATACATTTCCTTCTGCACTACATCGGTAGTGTCACCAACACTTCTATTAAAAAGTACTGTATGTTCAAAGGCCGGAGTAATAATTTCTCCAATATTGTAAGCGCTGCAAAGTTCTCTTGCTATAGCCTCAATCTTTGTACGCTTCCACATATTTTCTCCGAACCAGTCCTGAGTTCCTTTTGGTCTGTTAGTTATCATAATGCTCCTTACCACAAATCTAAATTCATTGCTGCTTTTTGATAAACATTTTTACTGCTTTTCTTATTATCCTCAATTATTTCTGCCAACTTTGCAAAATCGGCACTGTTTACCACTCTTTGAAGTGCCAGAAAACACTGCATATCAAAGTTTTTAATTTCCTTTATCATAAGCCTTATGGCTTTGTCCGGTGAAAATGCCTCTCTGTAAGGCCTATGGGCAACCAAAGCACCGAATACATCACAAATTCTAAGGATTCTCGCTCCAATCGGTATGTTTTCTCCCTTAAGATTGTTTGGATAGCCTGAACCATCATAGTTTTCATGATGATAGAGTACCGCATCTAAAATAGTATGCTCATATCCCTGTTTCTTAAGTATACCATAGCTGAGTACGGAGTGCATCCTTACATATTTAATTTCTTCTACCTTCAGCTCTCCGTTCTGCCTACCATACAGATAATTAGCAATACGCAGTTTGCCAATATCATGTAAAAGTCCTGCCTGAGCTATCAAAGTCAGAAAATCATCCGGCATTCCGAGCTCTTTAGCCACCATTTCAGCCAAATTGCTCACAACCATGCCATGCTTTAATAAATCATCCAGGTCAATTTCTAAAATAATTTCATGTGACATCTTACAGCTTGGGCTGATGTCGGCTTTTATCATTATAACATCTCTCCAAATTCTTCTAAAAATTTTGTTTTACGCTCAATCATTTCATCAATCCGTTCAATATAGTCCATAACAAACTTTACATTTTCGGTACGCTCTATTCTGTTTCCCTCCCTGAATACAAACTTACAGGACGAACCTGCTCCAAGGCCGATAATCGGATGCTTTTCTTCCATTATAAGTATATTGTAAAGCCCTTCTTTTCCCGGTCTGGCATAACCGACATTTTCCAGATTATCTGCTATGTTTTTCTGTCTGTACAAATAATACGGTTCATATCCGTTATCCCTTGCAAATTCATAAGTAAGTTGTTGCTGCAAGGCTGTATCCGTGGGAATCATATCCGTCAACTCATTAAGTTTCAGCTTAAGTGCCGCCGCCCTCTTTATAGCCAGAGCGTGAACCGTGAGGTCATCAGGATCCAGCTTCTTAATCTCAGATAAGGTATACTCAGTATCTTTCACCGTCTCCCCGGGAAGCCCCACTATGAGATCCATATTTATGTCTTCCATACCTTCTTCCCTCGCCATGGTAAAAGCCCTTCTTACCGATTCAGAATCGTGCATTCTCCCTATGAATTTCAGGGTTTTATCCGACATAGTCTGAGGGTTTATAGACATACGCTTTACTCCTAAGCGTTTCATTACCTTAAGCTTATCCCTGGTAATGCTGTCAGGTCTGCCCGCCTCAACTGTAAATTCCTTCACCGAAGCCATAGGAAGCTTCATATTTATATAGTCGAGTAACAGCTCTAACTCTTCGGCTGAAATTGAAGTCGGAGTACCTCCGCCTATATATACAGTTGTGAGTTTTTTATGTGGTAAAATAGTAGAAGCAAAGTCAATTTCCTTAAACAATGCCTGTAAATATTCTCCCACCTTTTTCTTATATCCTCCAATCGGATATGAAGTAAATGAACAATAAAGACAGGTAGTCGGACAAAACGGTATACCTATGTATATACTATATCCGTTTTTATAATCCAGTTTCTGTAAAAGTTCGTTTTCCTTCTTTGCTATCTCAATGGACAGCTCCGTCTTTTCCTCACCGCAAAGATACTGCTCATGGTAAAAATTCCTTACTTCTTCTTCGTTTTTCCCTGCTTCAATGTAATCACAGGCTATCTTGGTAGGACGTATACCTGTCAGAGTACCCCAGGGAAGTTCATTACCGGTATATTCTTTTAATATATTATAAAGTACCTTTTTTAGTTCATTCTTATACAGCCTTCTGTCTTCTTCCAATTCTTTATATTCATATTTTTTTCTTACAGTTCTCTTTACATCATCCTTAAACCACATATCTATGGTCATTTCACTGTTATGAACTGCCAATATGTAGTCTGAGGGAGGAACTTCCGCCTTATCAGGTTCTTCAAAATCATATATCAGAACCTTCATCTCTTCTCTTCCGAAAAATGCTCTGACAAGCGGTCTTATGTCCTGCTCAAAGGATGCATCTTCAAGTCTGATTTCTATCATCTGAACTTCTTTCTAAACTTTATTCTCTATTATTCTTTATTACCCTTACCTGAGATATGGATTATGGGCTAACTCCCTTTCAATGGTAGTAGCCGCCCCATGTCCCGGAAATACAACTGTTTCGGGCGACATTTTCTTAAAGACCTCTTCCAAAGTTTTTCGCATAGTTGCTTCATTTCCGGTAGGAAGGTCCACCCTTCCTATACTGCCTGCAAATAAAGAATCACCGGAAAAGATAACCTTCTTAAAAGCCTCATTATCTTCAAGGTCATCCGAGTAAAAACTGATACTGCCGACAGTATGCCCCGGTGTATACAGAACTTTTAACCTAAAGCCTTCAAACTCAAGTTCATCTCCGTCTTTTAAATATTCATCCGCTTCCATGGTAAAGTCTTCACCTAAGAATCTCTGTCCCAGGTTTAGCTTGGAATCCTCTAAAAGCTGTCTGTCTGCCTCTCCCGCATATATCTTAATTCCATACTTTTCAGCAAGTACGGGAGCTGCCATAATATGGTCAAAATGTCCATGAGTTATAAGTATGGCAAGGGGTTTTACCTGTTTTTCATTTATATGGGAAATAATTCTTTCTGCCTCATCCGAAGGATCTACAATAAGGCAGTTTCCGTTATAAAAAACCAGGTAAACATTGGTACTTACAGCCCCCAACACTAACTTTTCAACTTCTATCTTCATCAGCCTGCCGTCCTCTCTATGTCTATTACTCCATCCAAGCTCCTCAGCTTAGAGGCAAGGCTTGTAAGCTGGTTTCTGCCCTTTATCTCAAACATCAGATTGATGGTGGCAATTCCCTGCTTATTTGTCCTTGCCGAAACCGAAGCTATATCTATACCCGACTCAGTGAATACTCTGGACACTTCTATCAGTAGCCCGCTTCTGTTATTTGCATATATTTTAATCTCTGTTGTATAAAGTTTGTCGGTCTGGGAAGTAGCTTCCGGCGACCATTCAGCTTCAATAAGCCTCTTTCTGTCCTCTTCCGGAAGATTCATCACGTTGATACAATCCGTTCTGTGCACTGATATTCCCCTTCCTCTGGTAACAAAGCCCACTATCTCATCGCCCGGAACCGGAGAACAGCATTTTGAAAAATGTACCGCAACATCATGTATACCCTTTACCACTATTCCGCCTTTAGAGCGGGTTGTCTTTACAGGTGTTACAGACTGATCTTCATATTTATCCAGAATATCCTCATCTGTAAGTTCAGATATTTCTTTCTTTTTCTTTTCTTCTACAAGTTTATTTATTATCTGACCTTCTTTAAGACCTCCGCGCCCAACAGCAGCACAGATAGACTCCCAATCCTTAAAGCCGTATTTTTGCATACATATCTGCATAAATTCAGGCTTTAGCAAATCACTCATAACTAGGGCATGTGACTTACAGTAATTGAGCATAAGTTCTTTACCGCGAATAATATTGTCTTCCTTAAGCTCAGTCTTAAACCACTGATTTATCTTAGAACGGGCCTGTGTACTCTTAACCAGCTTAAGCCAGTCAAGACTTGGGCCTCTTGAATTCTGACTGGTTATTATCTCTATTCTGTCACCGTTTTGAATCACATAATCTATGGTCACAAGTTTACCGTTTGCCCTGGCACCAACCATCTTGTTGCCTACTGCCGAATGTATGCTGTAAGCAAAGTCTATCGGTGTAGAACCGACAGGGAGATTCTTTACATCTCCTGTTGGTGTAAAGCAGTATACACTGTCAGAAAACAAATTTAAGTCATCCTTAATAACACTTAAGAATTCCTTATTATCAGACATGTCCTTCTGCCACTCAAGGATTTGTCTGAGCCAGTTATACTTAGCTTCTTCACTGGCCTTATTATTCTTGCCGTCGCTGCCTTCCTTGTATTTCCAATGTGCTGCAATACCATACTCAGCAGTCCTATGCATATCATAAGTACGAATCTGTATTTCAAAAGGCTGTCCCTTAGGCCCGATTACCGTTGTATGTAATGACTGGTACATATTTGCCTTAGGCATGGCAATATAGTCCTTAAACCTGCCCGGAATCGGCACATACATCTCATGAATCACACCTAATGAGGCATAACAGTCCTTCAGATTGTCCACTATTATTCTGATTGCAAATACATCATATATCTGGTCAAAGGTTTTGTTTTGATTAACCATTTTTTTGTAAATGCTGAAATAATGCTTAACTCTTCCGCCTATAGTTGCTTCAATTCCAGCATCCTTTATATGTCTTGCAACTTCTCTTTCAATAGACTTTATGAATTCACCTTTTTCAAGAGCTTTTTCCCTGATTTTTTCATCTAAATCCTTATAAACCTCAGGATGTATGTATTTTAATGATAAATCATCCAGCTCAACCTTTATTTTACTTATACCTAGACGCTGTGCTATAGGAGAATAAATATCCATAGTCTCTCTTGACTTTTCTATTTGCTTTGCGGGAGACTGGTATTCCATTGTACGCATGTTATGAAGTCTGTCCGCAAGCTTTATAAGAATAACTCTTATATCCTTTGCCATAGCAAGAAACATCTTGCGCAGGTTTTCCGCCTGTACATCTACCTTATCCCTAGAATATTGTAACTGCGTCAGCTTGGTAACTCCGTCTACCAGTAGTAATACTTCTTCTCCAAATTCAGCTTTAAGCTCCTCCGGGCTGCAGGCTGTATCTTCTATAATATCATGTAAAATTCCCGCAATTATAGTTTCCTTATCTAATTCAAGCTCAGCCAAAATTATAGCAACACAGAGCGGATGGCAAATATAAGGTTCTCCTGATTTACGCAGCTGCCCTTTGTGGCAATTATCTGCAAGCTCATAGGCTTTCTTTATAAGACTTATGTCTGTTGATGGATGGTATTTATATATGGTTTTTATTAATTTATCAAATAATACTTCTTTAGGAGTAAATTCCGCAAACGAATCAAGCTCCCTTTCAGAAGCCATTACCTTTTTCTTTATACTCTCATTTGATGATATATAATCATTAATCTGACTTCTTACATCATCTGCTTGTTTTACAACCATATTTTCATTATCTGCCATATACCTTACCTAAAGCCTCTGAGCCATCCTTTCTGCTACAATTATGATTTTTTACTCTGATTTATACTTGGATTCTTATAAATTTCAATTTGTATTATTATATTTCCATTACAGTTAAAAATCAAGTTTTACTGACAATCGAGCCTATTATGATGACTGCACCCACAACTATCCTATACCAGCCAAACGGCGTAAAATCTTTCTTTCTTATGTAGCTCATCAAACCGCCTATTACAAATACGGAAACCACAAAAGCTGTGACAGTACCGATTATAAGTATAGCTACCTCAAGCCCTGTAAATGCAACTCCTCCCGCAATAAGATACTTTACAATTTTTAGAAGACTGGCTCCAAACATAACAGGGATTGCCAGAAAAAACGTAAACTCAGCAGCTACCTTCCTTGAAAGCCCTAACATAAGACCACCTATTATAGTGGCTCCGGACCTTGAAGTTCCCGGAAAAATTGCCGCCATAAGTTGAAATATACCGATATAAAATGCCTCTTTATATGTAATTTCGGAAAGTTTTGTAACAGCAGCTTTGTTAGCAAGCTTTAACTTACTTTCTATATAGATAAACATAATTCCGACAAATATAAGAGCAGCCGCCACCATTTTCGGATTGTAAAAATGTTCATCAATAAAATCATCAAGAGCAATACCGACTATTGCTGCGGGAAGGCAGGCAATTATAATCTTTATCCAAAGCCTTACAGTTCCCAGTTTCAAAAAGTTTCTGCCCTTAACAGTTTTCATCGGCCATAATTTCTTCCAAAACAAAAGTACCACAGCCATAATTGCTCCAAGCTGAATAACAACCTCAAATATTTTCCAAAATCCCGGCGATACATCAAGCGGTATATAGTTTTGCAAAACTATCATGTGCCCCGTGGAACTAATCGGAAGCCATTCCGTCACTCCTTCAACTATTCCAAAAATAACAGCTTTTATAATTTCAAAAAAAGCACCCATGTTTCCCCCATATATAAAGATTAGGATAGCAAAAGATAAAAAACCTAATTTATCGGATTTTATACTTTTGACACTTGTATCATATAAATAAACCCAAATTATTCACACCAGATTTCATAGTCCTCTTAATTTTATGTAAGAAAGCAGGATAAACCGGTTTTCGGTCTGCGACTATGGATGGTTATTACCAAACATCTGTTAAATGCATAGTCAAATACTTACTGCTTTACTATGCGTTTTCTCGATATTTTGCGAATAATTTGGGATAGATTGAGCATAACCCGACTAACGCCCAATATTAAATATTTTAATTCTCAGGATACTTAACTATAGAAACAAGGTTATAGTCTTTAAGCTTGTCCCTTCCTTTAAGTCCTTCCAGCTCAATAAGAAAAACTATCTTAACAACTTTCCCGCCAAGTTTCTCGATAAGCTTGCAGATAGCCTCTGTAGTTCCTCCTGTTGCAATAAGGTCATCAACTATAGCAACCCTGTCTCCCGGCTTTATAGCATCCTTATGAACCTCAAGTTCTGCAGAACCGTACTCAAGGTCATATTCTATTGAAACAGTCTCTCCCGGCAGCTTACCCTTCTTCCTAACAGGTACAAAGGCTTTATGCATATTATATGCAATAGGCACACCAAAAATAAAACCTCTTGATTCAGGCCCTACTACAGTATCAAATTCCTCGTCTCCCAAAGATGCCGCCATCTGATCAACTGCCATTCTAAGCCCATCTTTGTCTGAAAGTACAGTGCTTATATCCCTGAACATAACTCCTTCTTCAGGGAAATTAGGTATTGTTCTGATATAGTCTTCAATTTTTTTCATTATATCTACAACTCCATTCAAAAGATATTCATTTAATAATAGGCTTTACAACCTACTACAACTACTTATTTTATCACTAATTACGCAGAAATGCAAGGAAAATAGCCCCAACTTACAAATGCTCAAGATGGTAACACTTTATAAGTTGGGGCATAAATTAAATAGTATCTTATTTAAACAAAAATTAATTAGTCCTTCCGCAACAATGTTTATACTTTCTTCCGCTTCCGCAAGGACAAGGATCATTAGGCCCTATCTTCTTTTCAGTCCTTCTGACAGGTCCCTTCTTCACAGATTCATCCTTGTTTGTACCGGTTACCTTTACAACTTCTTCTCTCTCAATATGCTCCTCAATCCTGATATGCATAAGAGCACGCACTGTATCTTCACTGATTGCGGAAGTCATATCCTCAAACATATCATAACCGGCAAACTTATATTCTACAAGAGGATCCTTCTGACCAAGAGCAGCAAGTCCGATACCCTGGCGGAGCTGATCCATATCATCAATATGTGACATCCACTTAGTATCTATAACCTTAAGAAGGATTACACGTTCAATCTCTCTTATCTGTTCTGCCTCAGGGAATTCAGCTTCTTTCTCCTCATAAAGCTTAACAGCCTGTTCTTTGAGTTTCTGAACAAGTTCATTCTTTCTCATGTGCTTGCGTTCATCCTCAGTAAGCTTAATCTCCTCAAACGGGAAGATAGGAAGAAGAAGACGGTTTAACTCATCAATATCCCATTCTTCAGCTACCGAATCATCACCTATGCACATATTAACCTTATTTTCAACAGTTTCGGTTATCATTCTGTAAATAACCTCTCTCATACTGTCTCCGTCAAGCACCCTTCTTCTCTCTGCATAGATAATTTCTCTCTGCTCATTATTAACCTTATCATAGTCAAGCAGATTCTTACGAATACTAAAGTTGTTGCTCTCTATCTTCTTCTGCGCTCTTTCAATAGCACCTGTCAGCATCTTATGATTAAGTTCTTCACCCTCAGGAAGTCCCATAGAATCAAACATGGCCTTAAGTTTCTCTGAGCCGAAAAGTCTCATAAGGTCGTCCTCAAGGGAAAGATAGAACTTGGACTCACCCACATCCCCCTGTCTGCCGGCACGACCACGGAGCTGATTGTCTATACGTCTTGACTCATGACGTTCTGTACCTATAATTCTAAGTCCGCCAAGTTCAAGCACACCTTCACCAAGCTTAATATCGGTGCCACGACCTGCCATGTTGGTAGCAATGGTAATTGTTCCTGCCTGACCTGCCTCAGCAACTATCTCCGCCTCAAGCTCATGGAACTTAGCATTCAGTACCTTGTGAGGAATATGTTTCTTCTTAAGCATTTCAGAAAGTTCTTCAGACTTCTCTATGGAAATAGTACCCACAAGTACCGGCTGTCCTTTTTCATAAGCCTCAGCAATATTATCTACAATCGCATGAAGCTTCTCTTTTCTGGTCTTGTATACAGCGTCTTCATGGTCAATTCTCTGTATCGGACGGTTTGTAGGTATGCTGATAACGTCCATTCCGTAAATATCTCTGAACTCTTTTTCCTCTGTAAGAGCTGTACCTGTCATTCCTGATTTCTTCTTATATTTATTAAAGAAGTTCTGGAAGGTAATTGTTGCGAGAGTACGGCTCTCTCTGTTTACCTTAACCTTTTCCTTAGCTTCTATAGCCTGGTGGAGACCGTCTGAATATCTTCTACCCGGCATTACTCGGCCTGTAAACTCATCTACAATAAGCACTTCATCATCTTTTACTATATAATCCTGGTCTCTGAACATAAGATTATGCGCACGAAGTGCAAGTATAATATTATGCTGTATTTCAAGATTCTCTGCATCAGCAAGGTTCTCTATATTAAAGAACTTTTCTACTTTAGCCACACCTTCAAGAGTAAGACTTACATTCTTATCTTTTTCATTTACAACGAAATCACCTGTCTCTACTACATCTTCACCCATAATGGCATCTATCTTGCTAAGCTCTTTATTAGCCTCGCCCTTTTTAAGCTGTCTCGCCAAGATATCGCAAAGCTCATAAAGTTTAGTAGACTTGCCGCTCTGACCTGAGATAATAAGAGGAGTTCTGGCTTCATCAATAAGTACAGAGTCAACCTCATCGATTACCGCATAATGAAGGTCACGCTGTACAAGCTGGTTCTTATAGATTACCATATTATCTCTGAGGTAATCAAAACCAAGCTCATTATTAGTAGCATAGGTTATATCGCAATTATATGCTTCTCTTCTTTCTTCCGGCTCCATATCATTTAATATGCAGCCAACCGTAAGTCCGAGGAAGGTATGTATCTGTCCCATCCACTCACTGTCACGCTTTGCAAGATAGTCATTGACAGTAACTACGTGTACACCTTTTCCTTCAAGTGCATTAAGGTAAACAGGCATGGTTGATACGAGGGTCTTACCTTCACCTGTACGCATCTCCGCAATTCTTCCCTGGTGTAATATAATACCACCCATAATCTGAACTCTGTACGGTTTCTGCTCTAAAGTTCTCCAGGCAGCCTCACGCACTACTGCATAGGCTTCAATAAGAAGGTCATCAAGGGTCTCACCCTTAGCCAGCCTCTCTTTAAATTCAGCTGTCTTAGCTTTTAATTCTTCATCACTGAGGGCTTCCATTGCAGGACTTAATTCTTCTATTTTATCAACTGCAAACTTAAGCTTCTTTACTTCTCTCTCACTATGGCTTCCAAAAATCTTTTCAATAAAACTCATATTCTTCCTCTTTTACTCAACTTTTTGCCCAATAACAACTGGGGATAGATATAACGAGTAATCATTGATACATTTACTCATGCTCTCCATTCTACCATTACTTTAAATATCTTTCAATAAAAAATCGCCCGAAGGGCATTTTTTACATTTTGTTCACATTATTTTATTAAAATTCAGGTTCTATAAGGCCATAGTCCCCGTTTTTTCTCTTATACACTACATTTACTTCATCTGTTTCAGCATTTCTAAAAACATAGAAACTATGGTTTAGCAGTTCCATCTGTACGCAGGCTTCTTCAGGATCCATAGGCTTAACCGCAAATCTCTTTGTCCTTATAACCTTTACATCCTCATCTTCATAATCATCATCCTGCATAAATGCCGATGTGAAGTTACTTGCACTCTGTTTAGAATCAACTATCTTAGTTTTATATCTCCTTAACTGCCTTTCAATAATATCTTCAATGAGGTCAATAGAAACATACATATCATCACTAACCTGCTCTGCCCTTATTATATGTCCCTTAACCGGTACCGTCACCTCCACTTTCTGTCTGTCCTTTTCTACCTTGAGTGTTACGTGAACCTCTGTATCAGGTGTAAAGTAATGCTCAAGTTTTCCAAGTTTTTCTTCAATCGCATTCCTAAGTCCATCTGTAACATTAGTACCTCTGCCATTGATAATATACTTCATACAATACCTCTTTTCCGCTGTAAGCCTTCAGCCACAGCTCTAGATTATCTCCCATTCAGTATGGGTTTAGTACTAAGGCTATTATACAATAATATCCTATAAAAATCAATTATATTTATTGTCATTCTGTTTATTTATCTGAAAATTATACTTATAACACGTAAGTTTTCTTTACTTTAGCCTGTCAAGTCTGAATTTATGTTTTTAGTACATACCAACCATTTTTATCAATACATCCAAAACAGATTTTCATCCTTGACAGTGTCTTATACCACCACTTTATTGTGGATAATGTTGATAAGTCTGTGAATAACCTTAATTTAGCCTTATTTATGCTCCATCTTTGTGGATAAGTAATACTAATTTCTACTGTATTCTAAAGTCCGTTTTCCATTTTGTATAAATGCTTCCTATATTTTTGTTAGTTTTGCACAAAAAATACATTGTCAAGTTATTTATGTACTTTCTTCAATTCAGAAAATTCTGAAAATTAAGCCTCAAAACAGACTTATCCACAGATATATAAGTACATTTTAATATAATAGCCGTTTAATTTATATACACTTACCTGCAAAACTGCTTAAAGGTAAACTTCACAGTTTCTGTAAACAAAAAGAAGCAGCCATACCAATATAAACCATCGATATAACTGCTTCTGATATTAACTTAATTATTATTTATTTAACTATTCTTCTTGCACAATATGGTGACTGATGGTATACAGATGATACTATAATACCTGTACGAGGTGTACTTGCATGTACAACCTTTCCACCACCAATATATATAGCCACATGAGATATGCCTCTTCCGTTAGCTGCATAGAAGATTAAATCTCCGGCCTGAAGTTCATTCATTCCAACTGCATAACCGTTTGAAGCCTGTGCTCTTGAGGTTCTGTTAAGACCGATACCAAAGTTTGCATATACTGACATCGCAAAACCTGAACAATCGCATCCTCTGGTTAAGCTTGTTCCGCCCCAAACATAAGGATTACCTACGAAGTTAAGCGCAAAGTTCGCAATATTCTGTCCTTTTGCACTTCCGGTTGCAGTAGTCTGTACCCTCTGTTCTACCTTAGGCTGCTGCTTAACTACCTTCTGTGTATTGTTTGTCTGTGTCTGAGGCTGTGTCTGTCTCTGAGCGGCCTGCTGTTGCTGAATCTGCTGCTGTCTTGCCTGTTCAGCCTGCTCAGCTGCAAGTGCCTGCTGCTGTGCCGCAAGTGCTGCCTCAGCTGCTGCCTTCCTCTCTTCTTCAGCTTTTTCTTCTTTAATTGTTATAGCATGCTTCCACTGAATCTTAACTTTTACAAAATCTTTTGAAACCCAACCGGTAAACCTGTCTTCATCACCATCATTTATGGCAACCTCATACCAGTCACCTTTCTTCTTTAAAACCAAAAGCTTTTCACCCATCGGGATCTGAGTTGCTATTCTTGATTCGGTATTATCTTCAAATCTTACATTAAGAGTTTCTACTTTAACCTCAGCTACTTTTGTACCATACTCATCTATAAGCTTTTCCGCATCAAAGCCTCTTGCTAAATATTCCGCCTTAATATAGCCCTTGGCGTTACCTGATTCAATCTTAACCCAATCACCCTTGGTCTTAAGAATATCGCATTTACTTCCTTTGTAAAGCTTACCGATAATCTCGTTCCCTTCACCCGGTTTCTTCCTTATATTAACATAAGGGTCTGCGATTGAAATACCGATATTTTCATATTTTGATTTTACTTCTTCTTCTGTTGATTCCATTTCATCAGCAGTCTTATTGCCTTCGCTTCCCTCTTCATCATCAGAAGCTTCTGCTGCCTGACTATCATCTGCCTTAACATTTTCAGCACCTTCTTCAGGTACTCCGGCTAATTCCGAAGAATCAAGACTGAATGTGCTTACTGAGTTTGTATCAAAAGAACTGAGAACATCAATAACAGGGACAACCGGATTAAGTTCAGTTTTAACAACTCTGTTTTCACCCTGCACATATGCATTATCTACAAAAAGTGAGATGCCCGCAAGTCCGCTTACTTTGGCATTACTTGAAGCCTGAACTCCATTATTATTAGAAAGTATAGACGCTGATGCCACAATAACTACAGCTCCAACCCCACATCTGCGGAAAAAATCTTTACGACGCATTACGCAACCTCCTTAAAACGATCCTTACATCTTAAATCAATTATTACAAATTTGTTAACTTCACAAATGGAATAATAGCACAATATTTTTTTCTTGTCAACCGTTTGAAGATAAAATATTGACTGATTTTTAAATATTTTTGTAACAATTACTCTTTTCACAGATTAGTCACAATCTGTCAATATACGCTTAATAAAGCCTTCTTTTGGGTAAATATACTTATCTTAAGCTTTTTTTAATAATTGTAACATTTAAGCCATTTTATTCTACACTAATAGTAAAATTAAGATAAATATTTATTCTACGTTTGTAGTGTTTTTATTTCTTTTGACTGTAATTATCTATTATGATAAAATAGCAGTGTGGGTAGCAAAAATATTCGGTACCCACCGATACGGGATTGTGAGAAACTAAGTTTAGCAGTCCCAGCAAAATATGGGGGATTACTGTATGAATATTACTTCTTTGGTTATAATGGCTGCCGGTATGGGTAGCAGATATGGCGGAATCAAACAACTTGAATCATTCGGACCGGATGGCGAAATTATAATGGACTATTCTATCTTTGATGCAATTAAGGCAGGGTTTGATAAAATTGTTATTATTTTAAGAGAAGACATATATGATGATTTTATGAATATTATAGGTAACAGGTTGATGGAAGTCACTAATATTCCTGTACATATAGTATTCCAATCATTAAATGATATTCCGGATGGATATAAGGTGCCGGATGGACGCACCAAACCTTGGGGAACAGGGCAGGCTATACTTTCTGTAAAGGAATATATCGATGAACCTTTCCTTGTAATAAATGCGGATGATTTCTATGGAAGAGATCCTTATATAAAATCTCAGATTTTTCTTTCCAATTCTATCCTCAACTTAAAAAAACCGAAATTTTGTTTAGCAGGATATACTCTTGAAAACACTTTGAGCGATAACGGAAGCGTAACCAGAGGTATATGCAAATGTGATGATAACGGAAACCTCCTTTCTATAGAAGAAACTTTTGGAATAAAATGTGAAAATAATATCGTCACAGGAACTGATTCCCACGGGAACAAACGCATTCTCTCATTGCAGAATACCGTATCAATGAATATGATGGGCTTTACTCCCGCAATTTTTCCAATGCTTGAGGATAAGTTTATAACATTTCTGAATAAGCTTAGCGATAATGATCCGTTAAAATCAGAATTTCTTCTTCCTATAGCTATTAATGAAATGTTGAAAGATGAAGTTATAGATGTTGAAGTGGTAAAAACAAATGCAAATTGGTTTGGTGTCACTTTCAAAGAGGACAGAGAACAGGTGAAGAACTCTCTTCAAAAACTTGCAGAGACCGGTGTTTATCCAAATTCTCTTTGGGGGTAACAATGTTAATAAGGCTGCTCGATTTTATTTATCCCAAAAGATGTCCTGTCTGTGATGATATTGTCATCCCAAAAGGAAAATTAGTCTGCGGCTCCTGTAAAAATATCTTAATCCCTTTGCAGGAGCCTCTTTGCTATAAATGCGGACGGCAAATCATTTCAAGTTCTTCTGAATATTGCGATACCTGTATGAGCTACAATTTCAGCTTTGACAAGGCTTTTTCTCTCTGGCCGTATAACAACACAGTTAAAACTTCTCTTTCTAATTTTAAATATAGAGGAAGACGTGAGTTTGCAGAATACTATGCAGATAAACTATATGAACATTTTCATACTGCCCTGCCCAAACTAAATATAAGCGCTGTAGTACCTGTGCCCATACATCCCGAAAGACTGAAAAATCGCGGCTACAATCAGGCAGAATTAATTGCTGAAATTTTGGCAAAAAAGCTGGATTTACCTATTGTTACCGATTATTTGATACGTTCAAAAAATACTCTTGCTCAAAAAAATCTTGATCCGGTTTCCAGACGAAAAAATCTCAGAGAAGCTTTCAGAATTAATCACAATTCAAAGTTTTATGAAATCCAACTAAAAAATATTCTGTTGATTGATGATATCTATACTACGGGAAGCACTGCAGATGCCTGTTCTGCCGTACTAAAGGAAGCAGGAACCGAAAAAGTCTATGTACTCTGCGTCGCATCTGTCAGGGCAACTTAAGCCCAAATTATTTGGAATAAGTAGGGTATTGGCTTATCGGTATAATTTTGTTATAATATTAGTTACAGTTTATAGCTAAGTTCAAGCTTATTCTGTATTATACAGTACTAAGATTTAGTATGTTTAATATATAGAAAGGAATGATTTTAGATGGAAGTAACCAACTGTAAAGCTTGCGGAAACCTGTTTAATTATGAGTCCGGTCCAAGGCTTTGTCCTAATTGTATGAAAAAATTAGAGCAAAAATTTATGGTAACTAAAAATTTTATTCGCGAAAATCCGGGTGCCAATATAAATACTGTTGCAAAAGAATGTAAGGTTTCTATACCCCAGATAAAAAAATGGATAAGAGAAGAACGTCTTTCTTTCTCCCAGCAATCCGGAATCGGCATAGAGTGTGATAATTGCGGTAAGATGATTAGAACAGGGCGATTTTGCGCTGAATGTAAAGCTAAGATGATAAACAGTCTCGATAATGCTTACGAAAAACCAAAACCTGTTGTTCAACAGAAAAAAGAAAGAGAAAAGGAACGTATGCGCTTCCTTGATAAATAAAAAAGTGTGTGCTTGTACACACTTCGCGCGCGAGCGGTGCCGCAAGGCAAACTTCCCTACCGCGAGTCCAGCACCCCTCGGAGAGATTCTTGTTTAATAGGAAATTTCTTCAAAATTTCCTATTAAACAAGAAAGGAGCTGTCTCATTAAAGGGACAGCACTCTTCCTTTCAATCTCCGAATGCCGGTAAAACTTCAGTTTTTTATTTCGCAGCCACCCTTGCAATAGGATATATAACGCTAAATAAATATGCAACTACCGCCAGTCGAAAAATACCTCTCCAATATTTTTTACAAACTTTCTGATACTTATAACCTGCAAACATCGGGCAAATCCATCTCATATTTCCGAGCGATAAAAGATAATCCTTAAGTTTTTCATTTAATTCTATAAATATGCAAATAAATGCGGTTATTGTTAAAACAATCAAAATAAACCAATATGTAACAGGCATTTTGTTTTCTTCAAGATAAAAATTCCCCGCAAGTCTGCCAAGCAGATAAAAAGCCACCAGATTACTTGTTATTACAATATACTTATGAAATTTTAGTTTAAATCCTAATATATCTTCAACCAAATAAATAACAATAAATACTGCTATTTTAGCAATTAGATTTTCATCTGTGTAATGATGTTCACGCAAATAAGAATATGGTTTCAATAACATCTCACAGTTATTTATACTGAATGATATAAACCAAAGCGGCAGATATATCAGTGTAATTAGGTTATATAGGATTATTGCATCATCTTCTCTTCTGTACATTTATAAACTCCAATACATTATTTAGCTTTTTCTATTATATATAGCATAAGCCTAAATTAACTATTATAATAGCATCTATACAATTATTTGTAAATAAATTATGTGTTAAAGGACTACCGGAAGAATCCGACTGCTACTAATAAAAAAGAAACCGGGTACTAAATCTTAGTGTAACGGTTCCTTTATTTTTTAAATATTTAATAATACAGTTTTCTTTTACTTTTCCTCTTTAAGATGTTTCTTAAGTATTACGTAACCTAAATAAACTCCCGCAAAAGCCAGAACAAAAGTTATACAGGTAGAAAGCACTCCCATAAGCCCCTGAGTATATTGTATCTGTGCATTCATGCTTTCTTCTGTCATTCCTGCCCTGCCTACCCAGGCAGCCTTATACTGCTCCAAGAAAAACCAGGATGGAATTATAGCACCCCAGGCCTGGCCTACATGCATAATACCCGAAGCAAGGGCAAGTTTCCATATCTTAACTGTTTTCCCGTCTCTTGAAGCTATAAGGTCTGCAACTACAGCCATCACCATGGAACTTGCTACCCAAGGAATATATCCTCCTCCCAAAATCCAGAATAACGCCATAAGAATGGCCGTCATAAAGGTGAACTGCCACATCTTACCTACTTTTCTTGATATAAAAATCAGAACCGAACCGGTAAGTACGGCACACATTCCCGGACTTATTGCGTGACCGAAAGGTCCGAGAGGAGTGATTATAGCCATCGTTATCATATAAAACACCATATAAAGTGCAGTCAGCAAGGCAATTGTCACCACATCTTTCATTTTAAAACCGTTCTTCATCTTTTTCTTCCTCCATATTGTTAAAAATATTATTTAATTTACACAAGGCGTTGTCCGTAAGTTCAAAATCCTCATGTACCTTACCGTTTTTAAGATATATTATTCTGTTAGCCACATTTCTTATAAATTCATAATCATGGGAAATGACCAACACCGCAGCATTTTCTTTCAGCCTTACTGTTTCCTTAGCCACCTTCTTCATAGAAACTATATCAAGCCCGCTGGTAGGCTCATCAAAGATTATAAGCGGCTTATCACAAAGCATGGCCATTCCTATCTGAAGCCTTTGTTTCTGTCCTCCGCTTAAATCAAAAGGATGTTTATCCTTATAATCATACAAACCTAAGTATTTGAGTGTTTCAGCTATAGCCTCTTCATTGTCATTTACAAGAGCAAGCTCATTGTATACAGAGGTTCCGAATAGCTGAAAATCAGGATCCTGCATTATATAAAACGGAAGCTCATCAACACTAACCTCACCATTGTCAGGCTTTACAGTCTTACATAAAAGCTTTGCCAATGTTGTCTTACCCACTCCGTTATTTCCCACCAGCACACTTACTTCGCCTTTTTTCAGTTCAAGACTTATATCCGTTAAAATGTTTTTATAACTTACATTTTTTAGGCCTGCAATCTCTTCTGTATTTATACTTTTTTCAGGTACAGGCAGGTCTAAAGCAAAGAGGTCAAAGCTTCTTGTATCATACTTACTTTTCTTAAACTCTTCCTCGCTGTCAAATTGGCTCAGTCTTCCGTCTTCTATAAGAAATACCCTGTCTATAAGCCCTTTCAAATAATAAAATCTGTGATCTGCCACAATTACCGTAATACCCGATTTTTTCATCCCTGATATTATTTTACCAAGCTTCATAGCATTGCCGTAATCAAGGTTTGCAGACGGCTCATCAAAAATTACGACCTTTTGGTTAAGTGCCATAGCGGATGCAAGGGCCAGAAGCTGTCTTTCTCCGCTTGATATTTCAAAAATATTTCTGTTCAACAGAGAATTAAGCCCGAATTTCTCAGTCAAAGCCTCAAGCCTTTCATCCATCAATTTTTTCGTATAGCCATAGTTCTCCATAGGAAATACCAGTTCTGCAGTAGAATTAGTAGTAAAAAACTGGCTTCTCGGATTTTGAAACACCGAGCCTATTTTTTCATTAAGCTCAAACATCCTAAGCTCAGAATATTTTTTATCTTCAAAATAAAGATTTCCCTCAAGACTGCCTTCTACGGTTTCAGGTATAAGTCCGTTAAGACATTTTAAAAGAGTAGACTTGCCACTGCCGCTGTCTCCCGCAAGTAAGATAACCTCACTGTCTTTAACGGAAAAATCTATATCCTTTATCCCATCATCGGACTGTTCATAATTAAACGTCAGCTTTTCAGCCCTTATCATATCTTCCATAATCCTGCCCACATAATCCCAATTATCAATAATAAAGCTAAAAATGTATCACTTTTTCTAAATTTCTGCTCATAATAAGAAGTTCTTTTAATATTTGCATCTATTCCCTTTACAAGTCCGGCTGAGGTTACTTCTTCCGCCAGGGCAGTACACCTGAATAACTGTGGAACTATGAAATATCTGAAACTTTCTATAGGCTTTTTCCAGGTAAATGCTATTCCTCTAAGCCGCATAGACTCCTTTATATAACCGAACTCCCTCTTAAATGTAGGTACATAACGCAGAGTGATTATAACTGCTACCACAAGGTTTCTTGGAAGCGGAAGCTTTTCCAGGGTAGATAAAAGCTCCGCAGTAGTATAATCCTTAAAAAGAATTGTCGCCATCATAAGGCAGGGCAGAAACTGCATCATTATACTTAAGAAAATGACAATACCCCCTACTTGAAATACATTCATAAAGAATGTAGATGCACCGAAGAACAAACCATATATTACGATAAAAATCAATGCTCTTTTAATCTTTCCGCTTAGAAGGAGTACCAGTGATGCAAATACCATAAGTACATAATTAAGCGGATATGCCGGCATAAACATAAACAGGGTCGGTATCAAAATATTGAAAAATAAAACCAGAAACGGATTTATTTTTATAGCTTTTATCTTCATAAACTTCCCCTAAAGATATAAATTTGATTAGTTGTCACTAACTCAATCAGTTTACTCTCTTATCTACATTTAGTCAAGCAAAAAGCGAGGAATATTTCAGAAAATTCCTCGCTTTGTTACAGTATAATACAAATTATGTTGAATTATTACAAACCTAGAATACCTATTTGGGCTATATAAGGATGCGGGCATCCAATACTTTTGACACTTGTATCATATAATAACAATGAACAGATTATGACATATGTGGTAAATAATCTTGGATTTACATTCTAATAGACTCCTACAAATGAAATAGCAGGTGCTACTCTTGCATCTGTTATATCTATCTTTAAACCTGTTATTTCCTTTCCGCTAAGTTTAACTATCCTCTTATAGCCTATTACAGTTCCGTCATATACCTCTACCAGACCTTCTCCTTTCACATCCTCATAAACCTTGAATTTTTCTACTCTTTGGCTTAATAAGATATTCTCCTTTAATACAAGATAGGCTGCCTTCACTCCTTCTTTCCATGTAAAATTTATACTCAGTTCCCTATGCCCGTCCTCAGGCTTAAAGTAAGTTTCATAGCTGTCAGTTCTTATACCGGTTATATCCTCTCCTCTGTCTCCTTTTTCAGGCAGAGAGGTAATATCGGCCTTATCAGCCAGATTCTCTTTGAAACTTTCTCTGATAAAGTCACCTAATTCAGCAAGCCTTTTAACATCATTTTCATGCAGACATCCGTCTTTCATCGGACATATATTAAGCAGTAAAGCTGTATTGCCGCCTACCGATTTTAAATAAATATCCTTTAGATTTTCAAGGCTCCTTACCTTATCATCTTCTTCAGGGTGATAGAACCAGCCCGGACGTATGGAAAGGTCTGTTTCAGCAGGGAACCAGGCAAGTTCAGGTTCGTCTTTTAAAACTTCCCTGCTTCCAAGCTCCTCCTTGGTAGGATCTATAGCTCTTTTTCTAAATTCTTCACTGTCTTCCTGCTGGCTTAATTCAGCAGTTAATGCAGGCGAAGTCATAGCCTTTGAGACTACACTCCATTCACTTTTTCTGACTATTCCGGCTTCATTACCGCACCAGCGTACATCCGGTCCGCTTATAGAAAGCACCGCTTCAGGCTGTAATTCCCTTACCTTGGCATAATACCTCTCCCAGTCATACACCTGTTTCTTTCCATTAGGACCTTCTCCACAGGCTCCATCCATCCAGAAGGTGTAAATATCCCCGTAGTTTGTCAAAAGCTCTGTCATCTGATTTATATAATAATCATCATATTCCTTACCTGAACCATAAACAGCACTGTTTCTGTCCCAAGGTGAAAGATAAACTCCGAATTTAAGCCCATGCTTTTTGCAGGCCTCTGATAATTCTTTCACTATGTCTCCTTTACCGTCTTTATAAGGAGAATTTTTGATACTGTGCTCTGTATACTTAGAAGGCCAGAGGCAGAAACCGTCATGGTGTTTGCAGGTAAGGATGAGTCCTCTCATACCCGCACATACCGCAGTCTTCCCCCAGCTTTCCGCATCTAAGTTATAAGGATTAAAAATCTCAGGCGACTCATCACCAAGTCCCCACTCACGATTAGTATAAGTATTGACTGTGAAATGAATAAATCCGTAAAATTCTCTTTCCTGATACTCCACCTGTCTCTTAGACGGCACTATGCTTACCAGTCTTTTATCAAGCTCTTCATATTCGTAGCTCATTCTTCTCTCCATTCTATTCCATCAGCCCTTAACCGCACCCACCATTATTCCTTTTACAAAGTATTTCTGTAGCACTGTGCACTCACTGACACTTGAATCAATTTTTCTAAACAGTTTTCATCTACTTCATCAATTTTTTTAGTTTAGACAAATTATGAGGCAGGTGTCACAACATAGTTCAGAATATAGCCTGACAAAGTGACCAGCATATGTACTTTGACACCATAGAACCATAAGCATTTGGAAACATTATAACCAATGTTTGCCCATCCATCAAAAATCCAAGCTCTATAATTACGGATAGGTTAACAAAGTGGTAAGGGAAAATTGTCTATGATAACAATGGTATCTAGAGAAATTCGAGTATTCATTGCTTGTCTAATGATTTGGACTAACCTCCTGTTTGTTTAGGCACTTACAGTATAGTCCTTTGGGGCTCTTTATTGTATTTTGAGATTAACTGGCACCACGAGTATATTTACTTTATTACTTTATTCAAATATAGTGTTTAACCAGTCAAAAACTACATTATGGACAAGTCTCAAATTGTTGACTTGGCAATGGGCATCCGCTCCACTTTCAGCTTCAAATATCTGAAGTCTAGTATGGGAATTTTTGGATTTAACGGCTTCGTAAACTACCTTTGCTTGACGTTGTAATTCTGCACCCTCTCCTTCTCCCATGATAAATAAACAGGGACACTGAACTTTGTGATAATTTACAACCTTTGCCCCCTTAAAAACCTCATCAATAGCTTTTTTAAAATCAGTAGTTCCAAATTGCCACGCATATTTTTGAAGATTTAAATCGGCAAACTCATTTAAATTTCCAACCAGTTTTAAAATAGCATTCATTAACCAACTAGGAGTTTTTAAACTGGATCCAAACTCTTTTTTAAATAGTTCGGCAACATCATAAATTGGGGTGCTAGCAATCCATGCCTGAATTCTTGTATCCTGTTCAACAGCTTGTGCAGTGAAATAGCCACCTCCGCTAACACCATAAATAGCTAAATGATTCAATTTAGGATTCTTGTTTTCTAACCAATCAATACATAGTGAAATTGGAGTAGCAGCATTCACACCAAAAGTGAGTTCTCTACTTGGATTAGAGCCTTGACCTGGGAGATCAATCATTAAAACATTATAGCCTCGTTTCCATCCAGGGTATCCTGCAAAATAAAACAGATCTTCCCGATACGTATCCCCACCACCAATCATAATTAGTGTTGGACAATCATCACCACTATGGAGGTAATAACCGGGTAAGTAGGATTCTTGATAGTGAATAGTTAACTCCTCAATAGGTGCTTTTAATGAATAAGTTGCTTTCTTAAAAGATTCTTCCATCCGTTGAACAGTGGGAAGATACTCCTCGGAAAAGGGATTAATAAATTGGATAGCCGAACGAATAGAATAGGTTTGTGCTAGGTAATATTGGGCTTTACTTTGTTTGCTTAAATCTGGATTACTTAGCTTTTGTGCAAGGTAGTCTGCATGAGATAGAAATACCTTTTTCCAAGTACTTGGTTTTGGAGATTTCCCTAGCCGTTGTGCGAGGTAATAAAGCTCCCCATGTGAAAAACCAAACACTTCGCCAATTCCTAGTAACCAATTAAAGAAAAAATCTGTATCACCATTTTTAAAAAATAATCTAGTTGACTGCCGCTTTAGGATAACTTCGCTTTCTTTCATGTTTTACCTCCGCTCTTTCTTTTTTGAATTGATTTATTTTATTATACCATGATGTGGGTGTCAAAAGTCAATTTTAAAATGATTTTTGACTGTTCATAAAGGTTCATTTGTTCTTTGGCAACTGAATAAAGCTATGTTTTGGAATTAAGCTCAGAAATTTAAGGGTTTTTATCCCTTAAGTAGTACTAAAGGTTCTACATTTTAGCTCCCCTCTTATAAAACGTATCAGTTTACTGATATTTAGGGCAACAATTTTAAAGCCAAAGAACAGCTTTGTCTTTAGCTTTCCTCTTACAGGCATCTTATCCACCAGATATTTGTTTCTGATGACTGATGGAACAGTTTCAATGCCATTCCTTATACGGGTAATAAACATTCTTTTATCTTCATCAGACATATCAGCCGACTGAAGAACACGTCTTCTTGATTTTAACGGAATAAGCATACAGGCCGTCCGCTTCTTCAGCTCCGGACTGCACTGCTCTCTGTATGGGCAGCCCTCACATTGATTCCGGTGGAAAGAAACCCTTATTGAATCTGTCTGTTTAATGTAAGAACCGCTTTTAGGACTATTCCCCGCAGGACAGCTGTTTATAGCAAATCCTGTTTCATCAAGTTTGAACTTTCCGAGAATCTCTTTAGGTTTGCGGTCAAGAAGGTCTGTTATTAAAAGGATAATGTTTTTGTCTGCTCATTTATTGCCCTCAAAAGCAGCTGATAGTCATCGGTGTGTTCATACCCTTCTTTGCATTTTGGGAGGAATGAAACAGCATCATCTATTATCTTTTGCAGCTTTTCGCTTTGTGCTGTAGACCTGTCATGATATATTACGCGGTTTCTGTTGTCCGGATTATTATAATCATTAAGTCCGTCAAGCAGGGCATCGTTTCCATCCTTTGACACTTCATGCACAAGGTTTGAGAGGCAGGTGTACAGTAGTTCAACCCGTCCCATCTGGCGGATGTTTGAACCTATCATCATGCTGTCCATCCTTTTTAGTGTAGGTTCAATGTCCATGTATCTTCTTATCTCTTCAGACAGAGCACTGATACATTCGTGGATAAGATCTCTGCCGGTGGTGAGCTCGTATGCGGCGTTCCTCTCCCTGAACCTGCTGAATGTGCGGTCACTGAGTGGCTGATTCTTAAAGCTTGTGGTATGGAGTGCATACTGGTATCTGAAATCAAACTCGCATTCCTCAATGATTTGTCATCACTAAGGCCGTTAAGCTCTTTTATTATGAGGGCACCCACAATAACATTAACAGGGGCATTGGGGCGTGAATTCCTTTTATCACTGTAAAGCGGTGCAAATATCATCTCATCTATCTTAGTGAATATATGCTTAGAAAATGTTTTCGCCCATGATTTATCCAGTATTCTCTGCTTGCGCTCGGACAGGAAACCAAGGGAGTCAAAAAGGGAAATCTGCTGGCAGCCGTTTAACACAAATGACATTGTAACACCTCATTAAATAAGTATTTTTGATATACTTATTATACCACAAACAGGCAGTTAAACATAGATTTATTCAGTTGTCAGAGTACTAAAATTTACCAAATTCAATTAAAAATCGTTGAGTGAAATACTTTTGACACCCACATCAAATTATACTATAATCTAAAGTATTTGCTAGCTTTAAAAATGCTTATATTTTGTACATCATACAAAGAAACGGCATATCCGTTTTGGACACACCGTTCTTTTTCTTTCATTATTGATAAAGAACTTATATATAGTAATAAAAGTTCTCAAATTACAGCCTACTTTGTTCTGTAAATATTTATTTCCTTCTCTGCCTTAAAATTCGCCAAATCCACAGCCCTTATATTTATCTTATTCTGTCCTATTTTAAGAGGAATGGTTATCTCCTTATCAAGAGTGACTCCACCCTCTGCCATGGTTTTGTTGGTTTTATCCACTATGTCAATCAGAGAATCTCCGTTATAAAGCTTAAGTCTTAAAGAATCATCGGAGGAATGTATCTTTATTGTGACAGACTCCGAATCAAGCTCTCTTCCTACTACTTCATAACTTATTACCGGATCGGTCAAATCATAGAAGGCTCTTCTTACTATGCTTGCCTTTTCTCCCTTCTCAGTCACAGCCTCAACTCTTATATTCACGCAGAACTCATGTACAGGAAGTGTAACCGAAAAATGATAACCAAGTCCTGTGTAAGGCGAAGCCCCACCGTAGGCATATTTCATCTGCTTTGCAGTAATTTCATCACCGGTCAAGGTTATAGTTTTTCCCAAGGTCTTACCGTTTTTATTAACAAGTTTTACTTCTATCTGCTTTACTTTGTCATCAGCCTTAACATTTCCTATAAAACCTTCTATTTTTACAGTTCTGTCATTATTTGAAGGAATGACAGCCATAAGTGCGGGACTTTCAAGGAAAACTACAGGATATTTTGTCTTGGTATTATTCTTGCCGTTATACCCGTCTTCAAACAGGTCATTGCCAAACGGCCTGCCAAGCCTGTCTGCTTCACTTCCCTCATAAACTATTTCAATATCGGTATCTTCCGTTAAAGTATAATGTATCTGAACTGAAAATCCTTTTTTAAAGCTATAACCCTCGGCTCCTGTGTCAAGATCCATAGCCCCTTTAAGAGGAAGAACTATATTGCCCCCACTCTTTTTATGAAGAGTAACTCCCTTAACCACAGCCTGTACTCCCGGCTTAAATCTAAGGTCAAGTTTTACATAACCGCTCTTTGTCGGTATCGTCTTGTCAGCTCCAAGTGTGACGTCTTTATTATCAAGTTTTATTTCCTTAAAATTATCAAGCCCTGCCTTAGAAAGATTTACTTTTATATCCTTCTCTTCCACATCTTCAGGCATAGCTCCCTTGGCAAAACCTGTTACTATTTCCTTACCGCTCTTTAGAGGATCTATGGTAAAGCTTACAGCCCTCTCAGTCTTATCGTAAGAATATTTAAATTCCTTTCTCATCCCTGCCTGAACCCTGCTGTCTCTTATCAGGTACTTAACAGAATGACCTTCTTTTATGTAAAGCATACTTATGTGGTAAGAATCATCAGGCATAACAAGCTTTAAGTCAACCTTTTTCTTAAGTGTATCATACTTATAATCCGACATAAGGTTTCCGTCAGCATATGCTTTCACCCCTCTGTCCTTCATTGAATTGTAAAAATTCAAAAAGCTTACGGAATTATAGTTTTCATTTTCTCCCGTTTTTACTGCTGTGCTTCTCTGATTACTCAGATAATCTTTAACAGTAATGTAAATATGTGAAGAATCAGCCAGATAACAGCTGTCTATTTCAATCTCCTTATTGCGGTTTCCGTTCCTGTTTACAAATATCTGGGCACTTTCTGTAGAATCAGCAGGAATCATATCCTCTGTTACAGTAAGTTTCCCGTCTATTATTTTAGGAAGAGTCTTACCATCCTTTGTATCTGTATCCACAAAGTTTAAGAGCAGATATTTGCCAAATTTAGGCTTGCCAAGCTTTAAGTCGTCCTCAGTCAGCCCATTTATCTTAGGCTTATTCTTATTGTCGGTAAAGGATTCATTGCCTACAGCTAAAGGCTTCTTTTTACCAGGAGGGGTGAGATCCACTCCCGGAGGCAAAGAAGGAACGTTCGAATTATTCTTATTATCTTCACCCACAAATTTTAATGAATTAAGATAAACCTGCTCAATTCCGCTGCCGGTATCCTTTACCTTAAATTTTAACCTTTTAATCCTATTCTTTCCTGCTACAGGGGTCAACTCTATCTTATCGCTAAGTTCAGGTGCAGTATTGTCTACCTTTAGCTTATATTTATAAATCTGCTCTGTATTTCCACCGCCCGAAGTTTTACTGTTTAGCTTAGCCTTTATCTGATATACATAATTTACATCTTCTGACGCAAGCTTTCCGTCTATCCTTCCATCCCACCAGGAATCAGGCATTATATTGAAGCTTCTGTTTCTTCTAAGACTGTTAAGCTTCCTTACTTTAAGAGATTTACCTATGGTACGAAGCACTTTACCTGTATTTTCATCCAAAACGGAATACTCAATTTCTTCCATATTTCTGAGAGGAGCAAGTCTTACTGCCACATCCCTATGGTAGGTACTTGAAGGTGAAAAATAAAGAGTATTGTCTACTACAGGAAGTCTCAGGGTAGCACTTGTCATAAACATTGATGAGGTAGATTCAGCCTCTTTGTTTACATAAAACTGAACATCTCTTTTTTCTCCACCCACTTCCTTTACCTGAAAGGCATCTATAGCCTTTTCACTCTCCCAATCACCGTAAAAACCTAAAAATGGAACAGTGAGAGTGCTTTTACCTGCGGCAACACCATCGGCTTCCTCCGGTGTAAAGTCTTCATCATCCTCTGAAATATCCCTTACAGAAGTTCCCGCTTTAGCCACTTCGTCAAGCTCTATAAATCCCTCTATAAAGTTATTTATTTTAATTTCATCCGCGCCAGAGTAATCAAAGTCAAGTTCTAAAGTTTCTTTTGACTGTCCCGCTACAGTAACTTCTCTCCCTTCAAAACTCTGATTAAAATCAACTCTCTCAGGTGTTTCAGACCTATATCCATTAGAAATAGGCTCATATACTGCCTTTGTATGCACCTTATAAGTCTTGGCTTCATTGCCGAAGTTTTCTAAGGTAAGTTTTGCCTTAAATTTCTTTTCACCTATTTCTTTTATTTCAAGCTTTCCGTCTGCCTTATCATCATTCGTACCCTCTGCCTTTACTACAACAGCAGTGTTAAGGGCATTTTTAAGGTCAAGAGCTCCACTACCCTGCTGTCTTACAAAATACGGTGTGTCTTCTTTATAAAGTACAGGTTTTGCTGTATTCATAAGTAAAAGCTTTGTAAAATCAGCGGTATTTTCCACTTTGATATCTTTTTCTCTTATATACTGCTTTATTACTGCACTTGCGCCAGCTACCTGTGGTGAAGCCATAGAAGTTCCGGACATATTCTGGTACTTGTTATCCTCCGCGGTAGAGTATATGCCACCGCCAGGCGCAGTTATTTCAGGCTTTATTCTAAGGTCAGGAGTAGGTCCCCAAGAGGAGAAGTATGAAAGTTTCCCTGCCGTAGGATTGTTGTAAGGTGTTTCTTCCATAAAAATGTCAGCCGTAAATCTCATTGATGAAAGATTGGCTCTGTTTATCTTTAAGTAGGTACTGCGTTTAATCCTAACTATGGTAATATTTCCTGCATCCTCACCAAGGCTTATTCTCCCGCCTATTCTTTCAGAATCTGAAACCGGATTGTAAAATACTATTGCTGAAGGCTCCAATGCCACTATCTTTTTAAGCCTTGCGACAAAAGCCTTTTTCTCGGCTGCATCTGAAATAAGTTCCATTACGGCAAAATTCCCCTTAAGGTTAGCCTTAATTAAAGGATCATCCTCTTTACCTGCCGGTACTTCTATCCATTTTCCGGTAATCTTATCAGCAGGAGCATTACTTCCGGGTGTAACATCCGCCTGCTCTCTTATTTCACCCTCACGCTTATCTTTCCAGCCTATTGAGCGTGAATATTTTGTCAGATTATCCATCGAAGCTACCGCAAATGAATCCTCATCAAGAGCAGGGTTGGCTATGAGGGCGGTATCATAATTTCCTTCAAGAGGCTTTACCCCATAGGTATTGCCATCAGTTATAGTGCCGTCATTTCCGGCTGCTACGGCTACTACTATTCCTGCCTTCCTTGCCTTCTCAAACATTTCTGTTTCAGGATATTTTTCTCCTTCTACCGAAAATCCCGCAGATGAGCCGAGACTCATATTTACCGCATCTGCTCCTAAGCTCACCGCATCATCAAGTGCTTTAAGCCATATATCTGTAAATGTGGTCGGATACTGTAAATCATCCGAAAATACCTTAAGCGCAAGTATCTGAGCATTGGGAGCTACTCCGTAAATATCTTTTTCATTATCATTTGCTCCCACTATTCCCGATACATGCATGCCATGCATTACACCGTAACTGTCATAAAGATTGGTATTAAAGTCATAATAATTATAGCCATAAGGTATCTTAGAAGTATAATATCTTCCGTCTAATCCTTTTTCAGCAATCAGCCTGTTCACATCAGTTTCTGAAAGCTTTGCACGAGCTTCATTGTCCAGTCTGAAAGCTTTATGGTTATAGTCTATACCCGAGTCTATAACCGCTACAACCGTACCTTCTCCCTTGTATCCCGAATCATTGGCATAACCTGAACCTGTCATCTCACTTGACGAACTGAGTAAAGGTCTTTCAAATTCTTCTGACACATAAACGGATTTTACACCCTTTATATCCTCCAGCTTATCAATATCTTTTGCCTTTACGCTTAGGGCTATACCGTTTAAGACAGTATCATAGTTTCTTATATCTGAGGTATCTGCATCAATTTTACTCTTTTCTATTTTTGATACTACCTCATCCTGCTCTGACTTAAGTTCCCTTTTCTTCTCTTCTATGAACCCATCACTGAGAGCTGAATAATCTACGTTTCTTTCATTAGCTTCATCTATTATAGAGTCTTTTTCAAGCTGTACAATTACTCTTACTTTCTTGTCTTCCTCTTTAGCTAAATCAGAAGCTTCATTCTTTGTTTTCGCCTTGTTTTCTGAAATATTGTTTTCAGGCAAAGCTGTATTTGCCGCCTTTGCATCTTCCCTATAGTTTATGCCTGAAATGCAAAGAGTTACAGCCATAATCAAAGACAATAATCTTTTTTTATCCTTTTTAGTCATTTTACTATACCCTCACTTACTCCACTATTATGTTTACAACGAATTTGACCATTCCGTAATCTTTTCCGCCAATTATTATGTTTTCCTTTGGAACGGCAGTCAGAGTATAGCTTCCCTTAACACCATTCTTTATATTTTGAAGGGAACTTCCGCTCCAGTTTATCTCTGTCTCTTTACCGGTATTCTCTCCGTTTGCTTTAAGTCCTATATATCCTTTTTCAGGTAAAATCACATTCTTTCCGGCTTGAAATCTGAGATTTCCTTTTTTATCGGTATAATCACAAAGAACCGCGTAGTCTTTTGATAAAGTTTCTGTCTGTCCTCCACCCGGAGGAATAATTTCACCCCCTCCGTTATTTTGATTATTATTTTGGTTATCTTTTTCATCTTCTTTAAGTCCGGGTTTGTATTTGTCGGTTTCTGGAAGTTTGTTGACATCTTCTTCCTTGATATCTATATCTTTTTTCTTGTCCATATCTTTCTTTTTATCTTTTTTATTCTTTTTATCTTTCTTATTTTTCTTAACTTTATCAGCCTTCTTATCTTTCTGCTTTTTCCCCTTTTTCTTTCCTGAGATTTTCTTCCTGTTATTTTTCTTATTATTTTTCTTTTTATTCTTCTTTTTCTTTTTGACTTTTGAGGAGGATTTTTCTTTTACAGCAACAATTCCTGTCAGTTCTCCTTCATTTTCACCTGAATTATTATTTACAAGTGCCGTGTTTAGTACGTCCACTGTCTGAACCGCTTCTATCTTTATATCTTCCTTCTCCATAGCCATCACATTAAGTGGTGCAGAAGGAATCATAAGCATACCGCAAAGCATAAATAACAGTCTTTTCTTATTCATCATCGTTTTCCTTTCATCAAGTCATATAGTTAATTTTTTAGATTTTGCAATCCATTCGCAATTATACCAAGCTAAAATCAAATTTGCAACCCATTCTCATATTTTTTTATAATTTTTTTCTTATACTTCCCATGTAAAATTCTTATAAAACTTCTAAGAGTTTTTATACTTTCGATACTTACATCCCAATAAATAGTGTGTGCCCGCACACACTTCGCGCACGAGCGGTGCCGCAAGACAAACTTCCCTTCCGCGAGCTGAGCATTCCTCGGAGAGATTTTTGTTTAATAGGAAATTTCGAAGAAATTTCCTATTAAACAAAAAAACCGCATTATACAATAAGATACTTTTGTATAATGCGATCTTTTATTAGATTATAATTTGATTCATCTTTTTGAAAACTCGGGAATTAGCGAATACCGTTTTCCTTTCTTTTAACTACCATACCAATCGCTAAAAGAATAAGCATTGCACCACCCAAAAAATATACTGTTTCATTGCTTCCGCCTGTTTTTGGAAGCTTCTTTTTAGTATGAACGGCTGCTTTTGCGCCTTGTGGGGTAGCATCGTCAGCTATAATGTATTCTTTGTTATTCTTTTGTTTTCCTTTTTTAGCCTCACTCTGCTTTGCAGCTTTATTGTCAGCTACAACAGATTTTATCTTGTTTTTTTGTTTTATCTTTTTAGATTTATCCTGCTCAGCAGCTTTATTATTTACCGCAGATTCTTTTTTATCTTTTCTCTTTTTATATTTACCTTGAGGCGTATTATCTTCATCCACCTTCACAATTTTACCCGGTTCATTAGACTTGTTCGAATTCGGGGTTTCATTTTCAGTAGGTTTTTGAGGATTTGTCGGTGTTGTCGGAGTCGTCGGTGTTGTTGGTGTCGTCGGTGTTGTCGGAGTCGTTGGTGTCGGGAACACCGGAACATACGGTATCTTCTTATGACGTACTATGATCTCATAAGGAGCATCATTAGTATGATTCTTTTCCAGCTTAACCGAATGCTTTCTGTCAGCTTCATTTTCTGTAATTTTATAACCGTTAGGAGCAGTTTTTTCTACAACTATATATTCTCCTACCGGAAGTTCAATTTTGTTTCCTCCTTCAGGAATATTTATTTCTTTTACAAACTCACCCGGCTTGCCATCTCCGCCTTTTTTATATATTTCAAACTTAGAGCCGCCGGTATTTTTCTCTGTATCTTTGTCTTTCGTAATTATTCTTACAAAACCGCTCGGTTTCTTAGTCAGAACAGTCTGAGCAGTATCCTTAGGATCTTTATGTTCTACCGTATGTACTTTATCAGATATTCCGTCATCATCGCTGTCTACCAGTAAATCTTTAGAAACAGCTTCTTCATATACTACATACTTAGCATCATAGGCAAGTTTTCCTTCTATCTCAAATTCCATAATCCATTCGCCCGTTCCTGATGCATCAGCAGTCTGAGTTATTGTTCCTTCCGCTACCGATTCTACAACTCTGTCATTTTCTATTCTGTTTAAGCTTCCTTTTACGGTATATACTTTACCGCCGGCAAGTCCTGAATATTTTATAGTATCCTTTACTTTCTTTACTTCTGATATATTATCTGCCTGAAGAAGTAAAGCCTTCCCCTCTTCACCTGTTTTGCCTTCAACACTTACTGTAGTTTCAAGCTTTCCGGTAGGTTTATTACCGCCCGGAAGCGGTTTATCAAGCATATTATTAGGTATCGGAAGCAGCTGATGATTGCTTGAGTACATAGTACCGTTTACAAGTGCTCTGACTGTACCATCAAATTCTACTATTATCTTAATCTCGTTTGTAAGTTTATGATAGTTTTTAGGCGCTTCTACTTCAGTAAGCAGGTATGCTCCCTCTTTTAAACCATCAAATTTAACCTTGCCGTCTGCTCCGGTTTTCTTATTTGCTGCAACAATACTTGCATCATAATTCTTTAATGTAAATACCGCACCCTCAAGACCTTCATTTACATTTCCGCCATTAAGTTTAGCACTGTCAACTTTCATTAATGTTAAATCAAACTTTTCTTCTCTTATGAGGGTTCCGACTGTTTCCTTAATCTCATAAGCAACTTTACTTTTCAACGGTTTGGCTGATACAAGTGACTGCGAGAATTTTCTTCCGCTTTTGGAAATAAGCATATTATGCTTCTCTACATATTTTTCTGCCGAGAGTTTAACCGCAAATTTTTTGCCGTTAGTCACGCTGCCGGGAATCATTATATTTACGTGATTGCCTGCTGTCTCAAACTGAGCCCCTATAGCTTCAAGCCCTTCCTTACTGTATTTATCATCTCCTATATAATATACAAGTACTTGAGAATCTGCATTTCCTGTTACTTTATAATCGAAACTAACATAGTTGGTTCCGGCTTCAATATCATTTATAAGATTGCTTATACTCAAAACCGGCTTATCGGTTTCTTCAATTGCAGGTATAATAGGACGTTTTTCAAGTTCATCCATAAGAAAACTTACAGCCTCTGAATTCTTCACGCTGCTTCCCAGCTTAAAATCTTTATTATGTGAAGACGAACTGGAAGGGTCTAAAAACTTTATCATATGGAAACCGGCATTATTGGTAAATCTTTCTCCCTGATGGATATATTTCCAAATCAGCAACTGTTTTGCTCTTACTACAATCCACTTTCTGTTAGATTCACCGGTTATATCATTGTCTGAACCATACTTCTCAAGTAATTTATCATAAAGAAAGTTATCATCTGTTGCAACTACAGTTCTTATTTTATCGGCATTTTCCTGAATCTTTCCATAGAGCGGACTCTCAAGATATCCCTGCAAGTATTCTGCATTATTTTTAATATAAGTTCCTAAATCTACACAAAATGCATTAATTATCTCAGCTGTCTTTTTGTTCTTTAAAGCGAACATCTTTGTAATCGGCGGTTCATAAGAATTTCCCATATCACCTGAAGATACGTTTTCCCAGACACCTCCGTCATCAAAAACATATTCACCTTTTTCAAAAGGTCTTTCGGTATCCCTTACTTCTTCTTTGATTGTTTCACCTGTTACAGGATCCTTCAGATTTGAACGGATTATTTCTAAATTACTGTTAGCAGAACCTTTCTCTGTATAGACCTGCTTTTTAACTTTCTCTATCTTATTCGCAAATTCTTCATTAAATCTTGATGCCTCAGCGGCGGTATTAACCTGTACTTCGTGTCCTGCCACATTTATCAGATTCTGAACCTCATACTCTCTTAAATCGGTATAATACGCAGAAACATTGACAGCACCATTTGCAAACAGGCTTAAAACTACAGCCATAGCCAATACTGCTGCCAAAACACTATTTTTGAAATTATTTTTTTTCATATTTACCCCTTTCATAATGTTAAAATATGCCAAATATATATACATCACAAGTTTTTTCATTTTAGTCCATTTATATGACATATTTTTAAATAAACACACCACGCATAATAACATTTCGATTGATATTTGTCAATGTATTAATTATAAATTCAGCTTTTCTGCGTTATTTAAAATAATTCAGAAAACAGCAACCAAGTTGTGTCTATTAATATGCTCCCTTCCGGGTAGACAAGTGAAATAATAAAGTTCACTTTCCACTTAGAAGGGAGCATATTACTACTCTATTTTTTGCATCCATTTCTTACTGTTAAATAATATAAGAGTTATAATTAGTCTTACAATTTCTTCCAGAGATAATATAAAATATACGTAGGGAATTGATAGTTTAAGTATAAAGGCTGAGATAAATGCAAGAGGAACTCCGAAAATCCATGTACCTATAATATCTACCCACATTATATACTTTGTCTTACCTCCGCTCCTTATTATACCTCCGCCCAATATCATATTCTGCACCTTTACAGGTGAAATTATTGCAAATGCAAACAATATCATATATGCAGATGTTTTCGTTTCTTCACTTACATTGTAAAGTTCTGTGTATGAATGCCCTAACAAAATAAGCAATACCGACAATAATAACGAACCTAATAATCCCATTTTCATAATAGTTTTTGAACGACTGTATGCCACATCATATTCTTCGTTTCCAAGAAGTCTTCCTATAATTATGCCGGCTGCCTGTGCAAGTCCGCTTAAAGCACCTATCATCAGTCCCTGAATCGAAAATGTAATTGTCATTGCAGCAAGAGGCTCAGTTCCCATATTTCCATAGACTCCTCCATATACATTTTCACCGAGACTCCATAAAAATTCACAGATAAGAATCGGTGCCACTATGCTAAAATAAAGTTTTCTCATTTTAGCATCAAATCCAAAATTGATTTTTAGCCTTATTTTATGCTTTTTAAGCCCTTTTATGAAATATAACAGTATGAGCAATAAACCTATACACTGTGATATTACACTCGCAGCAGCTGCCCCGGATACTCCCAGAGCAGGAAATCCCATATGTCCTGATATAAGTAAATAATTCAGTCCTGTATTTAATACTACAGAGACAATACCTGCTACGAGCGGATAGACTGTCTCTTCCATACATCTTAACATTACTGAAGCCATACCCATAAGTGCCATAGGAATGAGAGAAAAAGCAAATATTTTTAAATAATTCGTTGCATTGGCGATTGTAAGATTATCCTTATTATAAAGATACATTATCTCTTTTCCGGTAATAATACATATAAAAGTAAATATGAACCCTATCGCTATGCAGTAAAGAAGATTCATATAAAAACTTTTACTTACATTTTCTTCATTTTTCTGACCAAGATATTGGGAAAGCATTATACCTGCAGCTGTTGTTATCGCTCCCAAAAGCACTGTATATATAGAAATAAATTTCCCCGCCAGACCTATGGCAGCTATACTTTGTCCTCCCAGATGCCCTATCATAAGCTGATCCACCACGCTGAACGAAGCCTGTAAAAGTGCCTGTAAGGTCACCGGCAAAGCTATCTTTAATATATTGCTATATAATTTTCTTTTTTCTGAATTCATACATTATCTCCTACGAAATCCTGTCCATCCTGTTCTGTGGTATAAGTTTTGTCAATATTATTCTATCCGCTTCACACTATCCCTCTCTATTAACTCTACCATAAGTTTCTGCTCATTTTTAACTTCTCTGCCTTCTTTCAGCGCAGTCAATGCTTCTATTGCCATTTCTGCTCTTTCCCGCATATCCTGCTTTATTGAAGTAAGCTCAGGATAAACTTTTTCTCCCAGTATACCGCCGTCAAATCCTGCTATCGAAAAATCTTCCGGTATATTAATCTGCTTTTTCTGTAAAAAATGCATAAATTCTATAGCATATTCATCTGATACTGCAAAGGCTGCTGTATATTTTTCCATAATTTCTTTAAAATTCTCCTCATAAAATCTCAGTCTTTCCGTCCTGTGAAGCGGTATTTTAACAAGCTTAGCACTTCCATTCTTTAATCCTGCCATAAGACCATCTATTCTTTCCTTATCCATGCAAATATAGTTATCTGAAAGACATACAATCTTTCTATGACCCATTTTGTAAAGATATTCACCCATTTTAAATCCACCGCCAAAATTATCAATTATCAAATTACATATATTATCATAACTTTCAAAGTATCCGTCATATACTACAAAAGGAATGTGCATACTCTCTCTGAGATTTTTATAATCACTTTCACAAAAACCTATAATTATCAGCCCCTCCATATTCCACATAGACGCAAACTTGACTATTTCTTCATATGAATCGGATGTTTTAATCATCATAAAATACCCGGCTTTCTCTATCTGCACTGACAGCTCATTCAGAGAACTGCTTATAAAATTATCTGAAAGTAAACTTCCTTCATACTTCGTATGCCGGTTAATAACAACTCCTATTATTCTTGAATTATTTCTTGCAAGTAAAATTCCCGCCATACTGGGTATATACCCTCTTTTTTCAATCAGCTCCTGAACTCTTTTTACAGTCTCCCGGGAAACCTTGGAAGTTTTACCATGTATAACATTTGAAACAGTCGCTGTACTAAGCCCTAATTCCTCAGCTATATCCTTTATTCTTATTCTGCCCAATTTCTTATCTCCTATAATTCTTCTTATAAAAATAATACCTCTGCTTTCTTTAATTTACAATAGGTTAATCGCATAACCTATTCTAAAATACATCCCTTATTTTGTATTAATTTTAGTCAATTTTATTGTCTGTCAGAAATGGCTTATTTTTGTCAAATTTTCTTGAATTTTCAATGAACTGAGGCTTCCTAAAGTAGTCGATGAAATGCCTGAGAAATAAAGGCAGGAATTGAAATGTACTGCTGGATTCTAAGTGTGGTTGAAACAATAAAACGATGAAAATAAATATCTGCAATAATTTCATATTAGAATAACTCCTTATCTGAACACAAAAAATAACAAACTTTATCGCAAAATCAACAAATCAACAATAACTGTTGATTGCTTTTCTTAGTAAAAAATGCTATACTCAAAAAAAAAAGATAGTAATAGAATTGAATATTAGGATAAAAGAAAGAAACAAAGGAGATGATTATTATGAAAATTATGAATCCTCAGAGGTATAGGAACGGAGACTAAAACAGTGATATCAGTGTTTATTTTAATGCTGATAAGTGTAAGTACTTTCAACATTATGAAACGGAGGTGTTGTTATGAATAAGAAATTAACTTCATTGATATTAATAGTAGCAGTAGTGCTATCAATGGATTGTGCCGGCCCGGTATTTGCAGAGAGCATAGACAATACCGGATTTGCAGCTCCAAGGCAGGAAATGTTTGAGCCTATATTACAACAAATCTACAATGATTACGGGGAATTATATGAATTTGAGAACTTCGAATTTAAAACATTTAATTTTACAAAGGATGATGTAGATTATATAGGAATTGATGTTCTTGTTGATATGACATTGACAAGACATCCTAAGGATAGCCCATACTTCAAAGGGGAAGCAGAGGCTTTAAAAGCATATGAGGATAATTATTATTTAAGGTCTTCGTTAGAAAAAGAGATTTATGAAGAGATTAAAGATGTGGAGAGCGAGTGCTATTTGGTACCTGACAGGACAACATTCACATATGCATATAAGGTAGCTGACTCAAATTACAGAAGCTTGAAGCGTAATTATTCATTGGAAGATTGTTATTACAGAGTTGATGGTGAAGAAACCGAACTTATTCCTGCTGATGAATTAAATCAGATTGAAGATGAATCTGCATTATTTGAAGAAGGCTATGAATCATTGATGAATTCAGCAAGAGAACTTTTACTTGATAAATACAAATCAGCATCACCTAATAAGATTGATGTCTCTTATGATAGAATAGCTGCCAGAGACTGGGCTCGCAAAAATGCATTTGCAGATCAAGAGTATCCGTCTAAAGAGGTATCAGGGACAGATTGTGCAAATTTTGTCTCAAAAGCCTTGAGAGCAGGCGGAATTCCTAAGGATGAACCAGGAGATTGGTACGGTTCAAAACACTGGGGCGGTTGGGCTGGAAAGAACTGGTTTAGAACCGGTTACAATAAAAATGGTGGTGTTGTACCTTATATGACTAAAAAAGGCTATTTTTCTCTTGTAAAAAATGAATCTAAAGTGAATGCAGGTTGTATAATGTATTGGACAAAAGTGTCTCATGTTGCTTTGGTAACATATGGAGATGGTTCAACGATTAAATATACTCAGCATGGGGCACATCAAAGTAAAGATACAGTTTACAGGTCTGGTGGCAGTATAAGCGCAAAATTCTATAAACATAAATAGCTATGATAAAAAAAGATAAAAAAATATATGTAATTTCTTTAGTTACAGTTGTTGTTATAGTGGCAGTCTCTGCTTACTTCGTTCTTTTTAATAATAAAGGAGACAAAGAAAATCCAGAGAACACAGCAAATACCGTAAGCTCAGGAAGTTCGGTAAATGCGGATAACAAAAACAATGACGAAAAGGAAGAAACGAAAACAATTAATTTGAAAAAAGTGACATCATCAAACCTGTCTTATGAAGAGGTTATTCTTCTAAACGGCTTTGAAGAAGAGGATAAAAAAGAGATTGAGAGGCTTAAGATACCGGAGAGTAAGATGCCTTCGGGTTTTTATATGGAAGAGCTCGGAGTAAAAGGAAATTTAGAGGTTGCGAGTGATGCAAAGGTCCATATTTGTGATGTCAGTCAAGTTTATACCAAGAATGAAGACAGAAAATATGTATTTAACAGCTGGAGTGAATTTGTAGATGCGACTAAAAAGGATAATGACCTTTTAGAGAACAGATATTTTGTGATAAAAATAAAAGGAGGTAAAGTTATAGAATTAAGCGAAAAACTGTATTTTTAGTTGAACAACGAATTATATATAACAAAAGGTAAAAAGCGATTGGGCAGAATCCAATCGCTTTTTCATGTCAGAATAACTACTTACCTGAACTGTAACAAAAAAATAATAAAAATAATTAAAAAATTATTAACTAAACCGGAGCTATTGTATGAAAAGCTCATTTATGGTAAACTATTTTCATTGAACAGGGAGGAATTACAATAATGAAGATTTACAAAAGCAGGCCATTCGCACTTATTTACAATGCAGTGATTTATCTCTTTGGTGTAGCAGCGGTTCTTGTCATCGCCTGGATAGTGTCATCGGGAAATGCTACAATTTCTATCAGTATTGCGGCTTTGGTTTTCTTATTTATGTTGTTCTCATTTCTTTCACAAATGAAAATGAAGATAATAGTAGACGGCAATACGGTTACTTTCATTACAAAGAAATCATCCAACACTTATAACATTGATGAGTGTGGCTTCTCATCAAAAATAGTTAATCATGATGATTTTAATCTTACTGTAAATGACGGAACAAAAACCGAGTATTATGACTGCTCATTTTTAGGCTATACCAAGTATACGGAACTTTTAGAAGACTTAAAGCTTACCGGAGATAATCAAAAAGCTGTTAAACTTGAAACTAAAAAATAAAACTGAAAGAGGAGAAACAAAATGAACGAGTTAGTAACTATGTTAAAAGGGCTTCCTACCTGGAGCTATTTTGTAGCAGGGCTTTTATTATTTTATCTGTTATTATTTACATTTTATTCAAAATATGCAAAAAACAGAAAGAAAACATTGATAGAGCAAAATCCCGATGCTGCACTTATATATTGCGGAACTACTCAGTCAGGTATAAAGACTGTGGAACTTAAGATACACACTATTGACGGTGTCAGACATGCTGACTGGTTTAATGAAGGTTTAAGTCTTGCCTATGCCGTAACCGCAGGTACACATACAGTAGAAGCTTCGGCTACCACCTCAAGACCGGGAATTTTACATAAAACAGTTAATGAAATCTTTGGACCTGTTAAACTCGAAGTCGAAGTTGAACCTCGTAAAAAGTACGGCTTAGGCTTTGATGTTAAAGAAAATAATTTTACTTTCACTGAACTTCCACAGTAGTCTGAAATTCAAAACGGCTGATAATGAAAGGGAAACTCTCCTTTAATTATCAGCCTGTTTTTATATAGGTATCATGAAATAAAATTATTTTACTTCCAACATATACCCTACTTATTATTTTACACTTCTCCCATAGCCGCAAGCTTTTCTGTCTGGTCTGCAACTATAAGATTTTCAATAATCTCGGTAAGATCACCTCCCATAACTCCGTCTATATTATGAGTGGTAAACTTAATTCTATGATCGGTAACTCTTCCCTGCGGGAAATTATAAGTACGGATTTTCTCTGAACGGTCTCCGCTTCCTACCTGGCTCTTTCTGTTAGCAGCTTCTTCAGCATGAGCCTTTTCACATTCAAGTTCATATAATCTCGAACGAAGCACCTTCATAGCCTTATCTTTATTCTTAAGCTGTGATTTTTCATCCTGGCAGGAAATTACTATTCCTGTAGGGATATGGGTAAGACGAACCGCAGAATCAGTAGTATTGACACACTGTCCACCGTTTCCGGAAGCCCTGAACACATCAAATTTGATGTCATTCGGATCTATGTTTACATCCACTTCCTCAGCCTCCGGTAAAATTGCCACCGTAGCCGCAGAGGTCTGAAGCTTTCCGTTTGATTCAGTTACCGGTACACGCTGTACTCTATGTGTTCCGCTTTCATACTTCAGCTTAGAGAAGGCTCCCTTGCCATTTATAAGGAAGGTGACTTCCTTAAATCCGCCCAAACCATTTTCATTGAAACTTAAAATTTCAGGCTTCCAACGGTTATTTTCAGCATATTTACAATACATGCGATAAAGTTCAGATGCAAAGATTGCAGCCTCATCTCCGCCCGTACCTGCACGAATTTCCACAATTACATTCTTGTCATCATTTTTATCTTTTGGAAGCAGAAGCACCTTCAGCTCTTTCTCAAACTCGGGTACAGCCGCCTTTGCCTCTGCAAGCTCCTCCCTTGCAAGCTCTTTAAGCTCAGGATCGCTTTCTTCAGATATCATTCTCAGGCAGTCTTCAATCTGCTCATTATTTGCTTTATATGCCTTGTATTTCTCAACTATCGGCTGTAAATCCGACTGCTCCTTCATCAGGTTTCTGAATTTATTCGGATCGGCTGCTGCCATTCCCGAAGCCAGTTCATCTGTTACTTCCTTATATCTCCCTGCTAAGGTCTCAATACTTTCAAACATTAATTTCCCTTCCTAATTGTTAAATTATAGCATTTACCGGATTATTCGAAATCATCCGGATTTAATCCTTATTATCTGTAAAAGCTGTTATATTCTGCTTACTCCTGATTTTTTTGCCGCTTCTGCGGTAGCCTTTGCAACCGCATCCCTAACCCTCATATCAAAGGCCTTTGGAAGTATGTATTCTTCGTTAAGTTCTTCATCCGATACAAGTCCTGCTATTGCTTTTGCGGCCGCTATCTTCATTTTATCATTTATCTCACTTGCTCTTACATCAAGTGCTCCTCTGAATATTCCCGGGAAGCAGAGTACATTGTTTACCTGATTCGGAAAATCAGAACGGCCTGTTGATACAACTCTTGCTCCTGCTTCCTTCGCCTCATCAGGGAAAATTTCAGGAGTAGGGTTGGCACAGGCAAATATAATGGCATCTTTTGCCATACTTCTTACCATTTCTTTTGTAAGTGTACCCGGCGCGGAAACTCCTATGAAAATATCCGCTCCCTTAATTACATCGGCAAGACTACCCTTTTCCATATTAAAGTTGGTAATGGCAGCCATTTCTTCCTTAATAGGATTGAGTCCTTCTCTTCCCTTATAAATAGCTCCTTTTCTGTCTGTCATTATTACATTTTTAAGCCCCATCGCCATAAGCAGCTTAATAATTGCTATACCTGCCGCACCTGCACCCGATGTTACTATTTTTACATCTTCTATATTTTTATCGACAACTTTAAGCGCATTGATAACCCCTGCAAGGGTTACTACCGCTGTTCCATGCTGGTCATCATGGAAAATAGGAATATCTGTACACTTCTTAAGCTTTTCTTCGATTTCAAAACAACGCGGTGCGGAAATATCCTCCAGGTTCACTCCGCCAAAAGAACCGGCAAGCAACTCTATTGTCCTTACTATCTCATCCGTATCTTTACTTCTCACACAAAGAGGAATGGCATCTACATCACCAAAGGCTTTAAATAATGCACATTTCCCTTCCATAACCGGCATACCGGCTTCCGGACCTATGTCTCCAAGTCCCAGAACTGCTGTGCCGTCTGTAACTACTGCAACTGTATTCCATCTTCTTGTTAAATCAAAGGACTTATTCACATCTTTTTGTATTTCAAGGCAAGGTGTGGCAACTCCCGGTGTATAAGCAAGACTGAGAGCTTCCGAACTGTCTACTTCAGCCCTTACTTTTATTTCTATTTTACCCCTCCACTCTGCATGTTTTTCCAGCGAAACCTTTCCGTAATCCATGATATTTTTCTCCTTTTTCACTAACTACTTATACCCATTCTCTATCTTTCTAAACCAGTTCTTCTGGTTTAAATACTTCATCAAAGCTGTCTTCATCCATAAATCCAAGTTCCAGACAGGCTTTTTTAAGGCTTATACCCTCATTGTAAGCTTTTTTGGCAACAGCTGCCGCATTATCATAGCCTATATATGGAGAGATACAGGTAACTAACATAAGTGAATTATGCAGATTATCGTGCATCTTTTCGCGGTTAGGACGTATGCCTACCGCACAATTATTGTTAAACGAGTTAATCGCATCGCCAAGAAGCCTCACCGACTGTAAAAAGTTATAGATGAGTACCGGCATAAATACATTCAATTCAAAGTTTCCTTGAGAAGCGGCCATTCCCACCGCCACATCATTTCCCATAACCTGAACCGCCACCATGGTAACCGCTTCACACTGAGTAGGATTTACCTTACCCGGCATAATAGAGCTGCCCGGTTCATTCTCCGGTATATAAATTTCAGAAAGTCCGAGTCTGGGGCCTGAAGCCAGCCACCTTACATCATTGGCTATCTTCATCATATTGGCCGCAAGTCCTTTTATGGCTCCATGACAGGCAACAAGTGCATCTTTTGAAGTAAGGGCATGAAATTTATTTTCCGATGTAACAAAGGGCTCATCTGTGATATCGGCTATCTTTTTGGCTACCAGTTTATCAAAGTTTTTAGGTGCGTTAATCCCGGTACCTACGGCAGTCCCGCCTAATGCCAGTTTATATATGCTTTTCATAGAAGCCTTAATCTGTTCAAGGCTGTTTATCAGCATAAATCTCCATCCGCTTATTTCCTGTGAAAACTTGATAGGTGTAGCGTCCTGGAGATGTGTTCTTCCGCTTTTTACTATGTCATCATTTTCTTTTTCAAGATATTCAAAAGTAGTTATCAGTTTTTCAATATTAGGCAACAGAATCTTTTTAATCTCTGTTACTGCCGATATATGCATTGCTGTGGGAAAAGTATCATTGGAGCTCTGCGACATATTTACATCATCATTCGGATGTAATAGCCTTTTTCCGGCTAACATATTTCCTCTTGCCGCAATAACCTCATTTATGTTCATATTGCTCTGTGTACCGGAGCCGGTCTGCCATACTTTCAAAGGAAATTCTTTATCATGTTTTCCCTTATATATTTCATCACAGGCCTTCTTAATAAGTTCATATTTTTCTGCAGGTAATTTACCCAGTTCAAAATTAACTTCAGCAGCAGCCTTCTTAAGTACTGCAAAAGATTTGATTACAGGTAACGGCATAGTTTCGGTTCCTATATTAAAATTTATATGGGAACGTTCTGTCTGTGCACCCCAAAGAGCTTTTTCAGGAACATTTACCTCCCCCATAGAATCTCTTTCAACCCTATATTTCATGGCGTCCTCCTATTATCTTGCCTCAAACTTTGCCGTAACTATCCTGTCTAAGCCTGAATAATCTTTAATTATCTTAATTTCTTCAAAGCCATTTTCAAGTAAAATATCTGTTACGGCTTCACTTTGATTATACCCTATTTCATAGAAAATTCTAGCATTTTTATTTAAATACTTTATGGCTTTTTTCGTAATATTTTTATAAAATTTTAAGCCATCCTCATCACCGTCTAAAGCAAGCCTGGGGATATAATCCCTGACTTCCGGTTCAAGTTCTTCTATTACACGGGTTTCTATATATGGAGGGTTGGAGACTATAATATCAAAGCTTCCCGTTATATTTTCAAATAAATCTCCCTTTATAAATTTAACAGTAGAAGCATTTAAGAATTCTGCATTTTCTTTTGCCACCTCTAAAGCCTTATCTGAAATATCGGAAGCCGTCACTTCACTCGGCTCTCCCAAAAGGCTGACAGATATGGCTATACAGCCTGAGCCCGTACACATATCAAGTACAGTTTTCCCCTTACAGTGCTTTATAACCTCTTCTGCAAGAAGTTCCGTTTCCTGTTCCGGTATCAGAACATTTTCATTTACCTTGAAGGTAAGTCCCATAAAATCTCTTGTCCCGATTACATAAGAAAGAGGGATTCTTTCGCTCCTTCTTTCTATAAGCCTCAAGAATTCCTCTGTCTTGTCATTATCAATTTTATCATCCGAATGCAGAAAGTATTCCGCCCTGTTAAGCCCTGACACCTTTTCCAATATATACCGGGCATCAAGTTCGGCTTCTTTTACTCCGGACTGTCTTAACTTTTCTTTCCCAAAGTCTAAAAGCCCTTTATAGCTGAATTTTTCCTTGTCCATTTATTTTCTCTTGCCTCTTTTAAGCTTACCTTCTTCTTCTTTTTTACTGTTGAAGAAATGATTAAGGGCATTAAGTATTTCATCATCATCATCTTCAACCATCTGTTTAGGCTGTGCTTTTTTAGGCGGTATCCGAGTAATTTCTTTATTCTCGTCTACAACCGGAACAGGATTTTGTTCTTTACTCTTTTCAATTTTTATATCCTTACCTGTTCTAGCGAGTCTTTCCTTACTAACCCTTTTAATACCGGACTTTAATTTCTCTACCTTCTTATCAGCTATATTCTCTGTTTCATCCTGCTCTTCTTTTTCAGCTTTTATAATCAGCTTATCATTTCCGCAAACTGCCAAAGCTGACTCCACCGCAACTTCTATCATTTCGTCAGCAGGCTCATCAGTTGTTAAACCATGAACCAATATGCCCGGTAAGTTAAATATTACAGCTAAAGAATTCTCCCCCCCGGATGCAAGTTTCATTACTTCATAAGTAAGTCCCGCAACAACCGGGAATAAAAGCAGCCTAAATAAAACACGAAGCAAAATATTATCTACTCTGATAAACATAAAAAGTACTATACTGATGATAATTACATTGATTACAAAAACCGTTCCGCAGTTATAATTTTTTCTGCCCATCTTTCTTACATTAGAGACTGTAACGGGAAGTCCTTTATCCACACAATTCATTACCTTGTGTTCTGCACCTATATACATATACAGCCTTTTTACATCCGGCAGTAAAGAAATACCTATTGCAAATAAAATGAGGAATACAAGTCTTACAGCACCCTCAATAATCGTAAGCATAAGGTCGGAAGTTACAAGTTTGCCTATACCTATTGAAAGTACATAAGGTAAGGCTATGAAAATTCCTATCGCAAGCGAAATAACCGCAATTACAATCAGTAGCTGTAAATTTCTGCCATCATCACCGGTTTTATTCGATTCTTCATCCTTGTTATAATATTCCCCCGCTGCAGAAAAATGCTTAAGTCCCAGATAAACTTCCTCAAAAAATCTTACAATCCCTCTGATAAAAGGAAGTTTGAAAAAATTATTTTTTTCTGAGATACTTTCATAATTTCCGATTACAACATCTATATCATTATCAGGTTTGCGGACTGCTACGGCATATTTTCCCCCGTTTCTCATCATTACGCCCTCTAAAACAGCCTGTCCGCCCATCCCGGAACCTTTCATACTTCCTCCTAAAAAAATAAGACCATCGCATCAGTGATTCCGTCTTTCCATAACAGCCTGTTATGTTGACGCCTTCGTCTTATTGCGACAGTCTCGATCTTGTACTTTGTATCAGTCCTGCTTAATTCCGTATCTACGATTGAACTTATCAATGGCACCACGAGCAGATGCAGCTCTCTGCTGTCCTGTATAGAACGGATGGCACTTTGAGCATACTTCAACATGGATAGACTCTTTCGTTGAACCTGTAGTAAACTCATTACCGCAGTTACATACAACTTTGCACTCATGGTATTCCGGATGGATTCCTTCTCTCATAATTATTCACCTTCCTCACTTAGTCGATTGGATTTTGCCAATCTGTTAATATAAACAACTATATAATTATATCATATCTGTTTATTATTTGCAAGATATTAATTATAGCCATGAATTAATTTTCAGTCTCCTCACTTTCTTCTGTCTTCATGGCACTGTCAATCAACCAAAAGAGTTCGAGAACACTTCTGAAGCATTCTTCCGCATCTCCTTCAATCCATTTTATTCTACCTTGCCAACTTGCATTATTTCTATATTGAATTCTAATGGCAAAGGTGGCTAATTTACCTTTTGCTGCCTCTGAACCATCAGCGAGTAACATAGGCCTTTCTGTCCCATTTGAATTTTTGGTAAAGGTTCTTTTTTCCATACTGCTCATAGGGCATCCTATTTCGTCCATAAGAGTATCCAGCTCTTTTATAAGCTGCTGAAAACTTTTTATCTGAACGCATTGCTTATAAAACGGATTATACAGCTTACCACAGAAATCTATGCTACTATACGAATCAACTGCTATTATACTAGTCCTAAATGCTTCCGAAATATATATCTTTCTGGCACTGGTAACACCCATAAATACCTCCCATGTTCTTGGAAATTATTATAAGTTATTTTGGTTACAAATCGGTTACATTTTGTCAGAAATCAATATTAGAAAGCGATTATTTCCATCATTTGTGAAGCTTAGTCTTACACTCTGACCTCTATGACCGGACTGCCCTTACCCTCTATGTAATCTCTGGTTATAATAACCTTTCCGATATTATTATCCTTAGGAATTTCATACATAATATCAAGCATAAACTCCTCGATTATTGCTCTCAGTGCTCTCGCCCCCGTCTTCCTCTCAAGTGCCCTCTCAGCAATAATTTCCTTAGCGTCTTCAGAAAATTCAAGCTTGACTTCATCAAACTCCAAAAGTTTCTCATACTGCTTCAATATTGCATTCTTAGGCTCTGAAAGCACTTTTATAAGCATATCCTTATCAAGTTCATCAACTGCACATACTATAGGTAATCTTCCTAAAAATTCAGGTATCATTCCATACTGTCTCAAATCCTCAGTAGTTACCTTGCTGAGAATGTTTTTCTCATCATCATACTTATCTTTAAGGTCAGATTTAAATCCTATGGCAGCCTGCTTATTCAGCCTTCTCTTTACTATATCACTAAGATCGGGGAAGGCTCCGCCGCAAATAAAAAGTATATTTCTTGTATTAATGGTAGTCATCGGAACCATTGCATTCTTACTGGTCGCACCAACAGGTATCTCTACCTCCGAGCCTTCAAGAAGCTTAAGAAGCCCCTGTTGAACAGCCTCCCCGCTCACATCCCTGCTATGAGTATTTTTTTTCTTTGCAATCTTGTCTATCTCATCTATAAAAACTATGCCATGCTCTGCGGCCTCTACATCATTATCTGCGTCAGCTAACAGCTTGCTGAGTACGCTTTCTACGTCATCACCTATATACCCCGCCTCTGTAAGCGTGGTTGCGTCAGTAATTGCTATAGGCACCTGTAAAAGTCTTGCAAGGTTTTTCACCAGATATGTCTTTCCGCTTCCGGTTGGTCCGATCATGAGCATATTTGACTTTTCTATCTCTATATCTTCTTCCTTTTTGGTTTTTTCTGCCGAAATTCTCTTATAATGATTATAAACCGCAACAGATATCTGTTTTTTTGCAAGCTCCTGTCCTATAACATATTCATCAAGCTTTTCCTTAATAATATGTGGTGCGGGAATATTATTCAAATCAAGTTCTGCCTTAGGCTTTTTCTTTTTGGTTTTCTTTTTTATATTGCTCTGTCCCTGAAACATTTCAGGAAGAAAGCCGAAACTGAACATAGGAGGATTCTGTCTTCCGCTTTCTTTCTTATCATCTACTTTTTCTTCTTCATTTTCCTGCTCATCAGAAGTCTTTAATGCAGCAGCTTCTTCTGTCTGTCCGTCTTCATTTTTCTTAATCACGGCATTATCCGTACCGTAAACACCGTTAAACATATCGGGAGTAAAGCCGCTCATATTAAGATAGTCCGACATGGGAGAGGTATTAAAGGCATTAAGCGTTTTTTGCATACAATCGTTACAAATAGTTATATTAGGCGGTAAATGAAGCATTTTACCTGCCTTACTTTCAGTTCTTCTGCATATATAACAAATTTCTTCTGTCATCTTACATCCTTTTCCTTTATTACATTTCATTATAATTAGTAGATTTATGTGTATTTTAAATACTTACAGTATAACTCTTTGAATATCAGATTTCAATAGCTTGATTTTTACTGAACGCAGATTACTCCTGAAATATAATATTTAAAAACAGACAAGGGATGCTTTTATTGCATCCCTTCATCTGTATCATCCCGCTTATCTTCATCATTATCGGGAATATAAGCTACAATATCTCCAATTTCACACTCAAGCAGCTTACACAATTTATTGATTGTTGCCGTGGTTATATGTCCGCCTTTTCTTATATGGTTAAGCTGTGAGTTACTAACCCCATGCTGCATTATAAGTTTATACTGCGAAATCCCTCTCTCCTTTAAAACCTTCCAAAATCCATCGTAGCTAATTATAATTATCACCTCTTTTACTTAATCTCAGGTTTCCAAGTTACTCTTATTTACATCACTCAGAAATACTCATTTTAATAGGTATTTTAGATTAAGTTAATTTTAAAGAATTAGATCCGAGTAGGTCTTTCTAGTTTTAGCTTATCATTAATTCTTATAAAGTCAATATTAATCTTACTTATTAATTACAATTTATTTATTTTACATCCTGTAAAGTAAATAATTCGTAACTATGGCAACAAGCAAATACCAACTTGGCCTTATTTTCTCAGTTAAAACAGCTCTTTATCAGCTCTATTACAATGTCCTGTTCTTCCTTAATCATCTTTATATCACTTGGCAGGCAAAGTCCCCTGTCAAAAATATCTGAGCCGGCATCCACAAAATTGTCTCCAATTTCCCTTATACTTCCTTTTTCGGTAATAAAATCCTTATTCTTAAAATAAGGCTGTAAATGCATCGGCTTCCATATTGGGCGGCTTTCTACGTTATACTTTGCAAGCACCTCCCTTATCTCATCAGGAGAGGTTTTTCCCTTCTCACTGACGTAAGTTTTATCACCAAAATCTATATTTTTATACTTTTCTCTTTTACTGATTTCTACCGGGCTTAAAGCCTCATCATAAAAGCCCTCTTCTCTGACAGCAAAGGCATTGGTGCCTCCCACCTTATTTCCTGAATAATCCGGCTTGAACCTGCTTCTGTCCTGCGGTGCCATAGCTTCTTTATCTATGAGAATGCAGGATAACCAATAATTAGGATCAGCTCCCTCAGGTATAGGATTCATTTTTACCGGAAGCTCCTTAAGTCCTTCTTTATAACGCTCATAAATTTCCTTTTTCTTCTCTTTATGCTCATCCAGATGAAGCAACTGCCCCCTACCTATACCTGCAAGAATATTGGACAGCCTGTAATTATAGCCAAGTTCTTCATGCTGATACCACGGGTAAGGCTCTCTCGCCTGAGTAGACCAGAATTTTGCCTTATTGATGGCTTCTTCATCTTTCGAAATAAGCATTCCTCCGCCTGATGTAGTTATTATCTTATTACCGTTAAAGCTGATTACATTATAATGTCCAAAAGTACCGGTCTTTCTGCCTTTATATGATGCTCCTAATGACTCAGCTGCGTCTTCTATAAGTATGGCTCCATATTCATCACAGATAGCCCTTATCTCATCAAGTTTTGCCGGAACTCCGTAAAGGTTTGCCACTACCACACATTTTGTATCCGGATACTTAATAAATGCTTTGCGAAGAGCTACAGGACTCATATTCCAGCTTTCATACTCGCTGTCAATAAATACCTGTTCCCCATTTTCATACGAAACCGGATTTACTGTTGCACCAAAGGTAAGGTCGGAACAAAATACCCTGTCACCGGTTTTAACTCCTGCGAGTTTATAAGCCAAATGAAGAGCTACGGTTCCCGATGCAAGTCCTACAGAGTGCAGGCCGCCGCCAAGATATTTACAGACTCCGCTTTCAAGTTCATCCAGGTTTTTACCTATAGTTGAAACCCAATTAGTGTCAAAGGCCTCTTTCACAAAAGTCTGTTCTTCACCATGCATTGTAGGAGAAGATAGCCAGATTCGGTTTTCAAACTTTTCAAATCCCATCTTGTGTCCCCCGGTTTTCGGATATTATTTATAAATATACACTTAAAAGCCATAATATTCAAGTATTACACGCAAATTTTGTCTGGATTTATTTTAAAAAATCACAATAATTTAACCTTCATACATCTATATATAGCTGAACTTTTTGAAAATTTTCACAAATTCTAAAAAGAGATGGCATTTTTTATCTTAATTTTTATTGTTTGGGGTGGCAATAATCAGCTGTAAATGTTACAATAATCCCAAAATTATAAAAAATTATATTTTAAGGAGAATATATGATACTTCAAACTACTCCTTCCTCTGACGGTTTCCATATGCCTGCTGAATATGAACCCCACTTAGGAACTGTTATGGTTTGGCCTACGAGGACGGGAAGCTTCCCTTATGATGCAAAAGAGGCTAAATCTGCTTTTGCGGAGATAATTAACAATATAATTAAATACGAAAAACTTTATCTTATCTGTGATGAAGCCCACAAGGACGAACCGTCTAAATATTTTGATAAAAATGACTTTGCTCCGAAAGGTAATATAGAGCTCATTACCTTAGAAACAGATGATGCCTGGGCAAGAGATACCACCCCTACCTTTGTGGTAAATGACAACGAAGTAAGAGGTATAGACTGGGTGTTCAATGCCTGGGGTGGCGATGTGGATGGTCTGTTTTCTGATTATGATAAAGATGATGCTTTGGCTTCCGCATTTTGTAATAAATATAATTATAATTATTATGATTTGCATAGCACAGGCTTCGTTTTAGAAGGCGGCTCTATCCATTCAGACGGAGAGGGAACCATACTTGTTACAGAGTCCTGTCTTTTAAGCAAGGGCAGGAATCCAAAGCTGTCAAAAACCGAAATAGAAGAAACTCTGCTCACCTACCTTGGTGCTAAAAAGGTAATCTGGCTGCCTTTCGGAATCTATAATGATGAAACCAATGAACATGTGGATAATGTTTGTGCTTTTGTAAAGCCCGGTGAAGTTGTACTTGCCTGGACAGATGACGAAGCAGATCCACAATATGAAATGAGTCTTGCAGATTTGAAACTTCTTGAAAATGAAACCGATGCCAAGGGACGTAAATTCATCATACATAAGCTGCCAATACCTAAAAGACCTATATTAGTTACAAAAGAAGACCTTGACGGCTATGAATTTGAGGAAGGGGAAGCAGAAAGAAGTATAGGCGAAAGACTTGCCGCAAGCTACGTAAACTTTTACATTACAAACGGCAGCGTTCTTGTACCTGCATTCGGTGATGAAAATGACGAGGTTGCAGTAAAAATACTTAAGAAGCTGTTTCCCGAAAGAGAAGTTGTGCCTGTTAAATCAAGAAGCATACTTGTAGGCGGTGGCAATATCCACTGTATCACCGGTCAGGTTCCTCTCGCAAAGAACAGAAAGGATAAATAATGAGAAATTTAACAGTTGCCGCAGTTCAGATGAGCTGCTCTACAAAACCGAAAGAAAGTATAGAGAAAGCGGAAGCCCTTGTGCTTCAGGCTGTAAATAAAGGCGCAAAGCTGATTTTACTTCCTGAGCTCTTTGAGAGACAGTATTTTTGTCAGGAACGCAGATATGACTACTATGCTTTTGCAAAACCTGTAATGGAAAATGATGCTGTAAAGCATTTTCTTGAACTAAGCAAAAAAACTGAAACAGTACTCCCAATAAGCTTTTATGAAAAAGATGGAAATGTACTTTATAATACTGTAGCAGTCCTTGACAGTGGAAAATTTCTCGGAATCTATAGAAAAACTCATATCCCGGATGACCATTTTTATCAGGAAAAATTCTACTTTACTCCCGGAAATACAGGATTAAAGGTCTGGGATACAAGTGTAGGTAAGGTAGGTGTAGGTATCTGTTGGGATCAATGGTTCCCTGAAACTGCCAGAAGTCTTGCCATAAACGGAGCCGAGGTACTGCTATACCCTACAGCTATAGGCTCGGAGCCTGTACTTAACACAGATAGTATGGGGCATTGGCGCAGAACCATGCAGGGACATTCCGCAGCAAATATCATACCTGTAGTTGCCGCAAACAGGATAGGTACAGAGGAGGTTATTCCTTGTGAAGAAAATAATAATCAATCTTCCTCACTTACCTTCTACGGCTCATCCTTTATCACTGATATGACAGGTGATTTATCAGAAACCGCGGGAAGAACCGAAGAAACAGTACTTACACACAGTTTTGATTTAGATGAAATAAATGCTGCAAGACTTGAATGGGGACTTATGAGGGACAGACGCCCTGAGTGCTATGGAGATATCGTTAAATAGGATGCAAGTGCCAAATGCTTTTGACACCATAATCCTACTAAAAAACCACAGAAAATCTTTTATTATGGATTCTCTGTGGTGTTTTTTATTTTAATCTTATTACCATCTCTATAGGATTATGATCTGAATTCTCAAAGTCAAGTCCTATTGTCTTCTGTGATATTACTTCTACATTTTTAGATGTTATAAAACCGTCTATAACATAGTATTGAAACTTATTATCTGCCTTATCATAGGCTCTGTCTAAAGAACGGCAGGTCGGAACAGAAGCATCCATATAAAGATTAAAATTCTCTTCAAAATCTTTCGCTTCAATTCTTCCCGGCTTCCACAATCCTTTATTGCCTACCTCGAATTCAGACAGGTCTGCACTTGAAAAACTTTGGTTAAAATCTCCGCCCGCAACTACATAATTTCCTTCTTTATACTCTTTTTCCATAATATCAAGTAAGGCCTTAGTCTGTGCTACCTTTCCTTCGCCTGAGTCATAGGCTTCTAAATGAAGGTTGATAACAACCAATTTTTTATCACTGCCACTTATAGGAAGTTTCTCAACAAGAAGACATCTTTTTAAATTGCAGGTTCTTTCCGGCCATTTAAATGGAACCGGCAGGCTTACTCTTTCCGCACTTTCTGCCTTTAATTTACTGAGAGACATTATCCCCGCTTCCACATTCCTTATAGGCGGAATCGGATATGGTATAAATAAGGCCTTAAGGTTAATTGCAAAAGAAGAAATCATATCTGAAAATTTATCGCCAATCAGCTTTTCCTCATCCATGTCATAGCTGCGGTAAGACTTTCTGTCAACCTCCTGTAACAAAATTACATCGGCATCAAGCTGTCTTAATTTATCAGTTATTTTATCAATATTTTCATCCACCTCGGACTTTGTCTGACTTACAACTTTTTTCCCGCCATCCATAAAAAAGTCTGCACTCTTTCCCAGTCCGCAATATCCTACATTCCAACTGATAAACTTAATATCTTTAGAAAAGTCTGCTTCATCACTAACCTGCCCGTTGATAGGTAATTTTTCTATATTTCCGGGTTTATATTCGGTTATTGTAAGAAATGCAAGCAGACCTGCAATCCCTATAATTAAAACCATAATTATTATGAGGAATAACTTAATACAGATTTTAGCGGCTTTACTCATTTCCTATTTTTTTCTACTCTCCTTACCTGTATCATCCTTAAAGTCCAATAATCCATTGTCTATCATATTTTCAACTATAGTTTTCTTAACATGTACATCAAAACAAAGAGAAGCTATGAAGGCAAAATTATTGAGATATTTTTTCTTTTTCTCATCATCTTCACCTTCAAAACTGTTCTTTGCCCTGTCAAATGCCTTCAAAACCGATCTTGAGATATCAGCTGTTGCGCTCTTGCAAACCTCAAAAACTTCATCATAAATATCACTTAGGGAAAAATCTTTATCACTGTCTGCAAAAAAATTTTCTGTAAGCGGAGTCAGAATGCTATTAATATCCTTTATTGACAATACATTTTTAAAATAGTATATGAAAATCAGAAGCAGCATATGATCTTTGCCGTACTTCTTCTTTTCAGGTGAAGGAAGCAGCTTGTTTTTGGTATAATTATTAATCATGGTTTTAGTAAGCATCTTATCTCCCTCGTATCTTTTAAGGGATGCAAAATGGTCATCCATGAATTTAATAACCTGATCCATATACAGCTCAATCCCCGGTATATCCTCTATCTTGATATAATCCAAAGATCTGATCCTGTTTGCTACTTCCTCAACAAATTCCTTCTTATCATTTTTATTCATTCGTTATAATTCATCCGCCTCTTCGGACTCTGCAACTACTTCAGCTTCAGGCTCGTTGAAAATCTCATCCCCATAAACATCATCGAAATCATCTTCAAAGTCTACAAGCTTATCCGGAACAAAAAAGTAATATACCGCATATGCAATAGCTGCAATAAGGGCAATCGCGCCCACTATGACGAGAACTACAATATAAGGATTATCCTTTTTGGCATCTTCGTTCTTTGTAGGATGTAGTAATGCGTTAATTTTTGCTGTGTTTAATAATTCCTCAATTTTCTTATCCATAGTTCTTCTCCTTTTCAAATTTGATATAATCAGTATATCATATTTTTTAAAATAATACTATTATCAGTTAATTTTTTTAAGTCCTGCCATACCTAATTTCATTTTCCTGATTCCGAAGGTTTCATTGTCAAATTTAATTGATACCGCATCATTTTCCCTGACCAAATCTATTACTTCCCCTGCACCAAACTTTGCATGCCTCACCCTGTCACCGATATTAACACTGTCAGAAACTCCGATTCCGCCGCCAAATCCCTTACTTATATAAGGGTTTCCCGAAAAAATATTTCTTTTGTCTGACGAAGCACCTCCGGTTTGGTAGCCGGCGGATTTTGAAAAAGCATTTCTATCTCCGGCATATAAGTTCTCGTTTCTTTTTTGTCTGATATTGTCTATACTTCCGCCTACAGAAAGTAAATGTTCCGGAATTTCACCTATGAATCTTGACGGTGCATTCCACTGTACATCTCCTCTTAACATTCTGGATGCGGCATTGGAGAGATAAAGCTTCTCCATTGCCCTTGTAATACCTACATAGCAAAGCCTTCTTTCTTCCTCCAATTCGCTTTCATCCATTGCAAAAAGACACATTCTGCTTGGGAAAAGCCCTTCTTCCATACCGACTATAAAAACTATCTTAAACTCAAGTCCTTTAGCTGAGTGAAGTGTCATAAGTGTTACCTTATCGGCATCTTTATTTTCACTGTCCTTATTGTCAGCATCCGTTGCAAGTGAAACATCAGCTAAAAAATTACCCAGTTTTATATCACCTGCATCCTGATTTCCCAGCTCAAATATAGCAACTTTATTTATAAGCTCTTCGATATTTTCAATTCTGCCCTGTGCCTCATCAGTCCCTTCAAGCTTCAGCTCTTCTATATAGCCTATCTCCTCTATCAGAGCTTCCACCTCAGCCTTCATACAGACGGTATCCTTAAATTCTCTTATCTTAGCTCCAATAAAAGCCACAAACTTCTCAACCTTAGCCACCGCCCTGCTTAGTCCCGGTATGGACTGTACCCTCATACAGGCTTCAAAAAACGAAATTTCCTTTTCTAAGGCATAATCTGCAATTTTATCCTCTGTAGCACTTCCGATTCCCCTTTTAGGAACATTTAATATTCGTCTGACCTGAGTGTCATCTTTAGGGTTGTTAATAGTTTTCAGGTAAGCAAGTATATCTTTTATTTCTTTTCTGCTGTAGAAGTTTGTACCCCCATATAACTTGTACGGAATATTGCTGTAAATAAATTTTTCTTCTATTGCACGGGACTGGGCATTGGTACGGTATAAAACTGCAATATCCGAATACTTTGCTTTTCCTTCATTCACAGTACGCAGGACAGTGTTTGCTACACCGTTTGCCTCCCTCTCACCTGTATCATAGGTCTTATAGGAAATAGATGCCCCGCCTTCCTTGCTTGTCCAAAGCCTTTTATCCTTACGCTCTTTGTTATTGCTTATAACACCATTGGCGGCTTCCAGTATATTACCTGTAGAACGGTAATTTTCTTCAAGTTTTATTACAAGTGCGTTCGGATATATTTTCTCAAAATTAAGAATATTTCTTATATCTGCCCCTCTAAACTTATATATAGACTGGTCATCATCTCCTACCACACAGAGGTTGTTCTCTATTTCTCCGTCTTCGTTTACATAATTTGCAAGAAGTTTCAGAAGCTTAAACTGAACTATATTGGTATCCTGATACTCATCCACAAGAATATAGCGAAATCTCCTCTGATAATATTCCAAAGTATCTTTATCTGTCTGAAAAAGCTCTACAGTCTTAACTAAAATATCATCAAAATCAAGTGCATTATTATTTTTCATTCGCTTTTCATATTCTGAGTACACTCTGGCATAGACGTTATTATCCACACCAAACTTTGAATTTACGGCAAATTCTTCAGCATCTATAAAATCATTTTTAGCATTTGAGATGACATTCAAACAGGTTTTTTCAGGAAATTCCTTATTGTCTATGTTGAGAGCTTTCAATACCTGCTTAACCACAGCCTTGGTATCGTCCGTATCGTAGATATTAAAACTCCTGTCATAACCAATCTTGTCTATAAATCTTCTAAGCATCTTTACACAGGCTGAGTGAAAGGTTGAAACCCATATATTTTCTGCACCTTCTTCTATGAGCTCGTCTACTCTTTCCCTCATTTCTCTTGCTGCCTTGTTGGTGAAGGTAAGTGCCAATATATTCCAGGGACTTACCCCATATTCCTTAATCAGATAAGCTATACGCCTGGTAAGAACCCTGGTTTTACCTGAGCCTGCCCCGGCCAAAATGAGCAGTGGCCCATTTTCATGCACCACTGCTTTTTTTTGTTCAGGATTTAAATTATCTAAAATATTCATTTTCTTTACCCTTAAACTGACTTAATTACCTCTACTCTGGTTATTTTATCTCCATGCATACTGTCTATTCTGAGCGCAAAATCCCTGTACCACACACAGGCACCTATAGCTACGGTTCTTTCTTCTCTGTTCAATGTAGTTTTAACTACCTCTGCAAGAGTTTCTCCGTCCTCAATAGGTATTTTTATCCTTGCCATTCTGTTGGTAATGGCAGTTTTCTGGCTACCTCTGTACACCCGTTTTTCAATTTCATCAAAATGGCAGAGTAAATACTTTCTTGTGGCAAACAAGCCCGCAAGGGCCACGATACCAATCAGATTTTCAAGGGTCGTAGTATGCTCCACAATCATCTGCCTTGCTATGGCAAACAAGAGAACATCTATTACAGTACTTGGAGTATGCTTACAAAGCATCTTTACAAACTCAAGTCCGATAGCAAGCATCATTACCTTTTCCAAGAAGCCTTCGATTTCTATCTCCCCGTCTGCTATATAGTTAGGAATAGCTACAGTAAGGAGCTTAAAGGTCATAATGGCTATGACACAACACATAATAACCGCTATTATAAGTTCAATATAATAAGTCAGCTCGTGCACCATATCCTGCAAGTCTTTCTTCATAACACCCCCATTAGTTACATTTTCCCCTTAAGTCAAGCCGTTCATCACTTGTCTGGAACAGTATGAGAATTCCGCTGTCAAAGCTTATTTTTACAGTGTTCTTCATAAATTCATTACTTACTCCCAGACTGCTGCCCGAACTTAAAATATAGTTTTCAACTTCGTATTTAGCTCCTCTTATATTCAGCCCCTTTACATTGTCAGTAAACGGTATTAAAGAAAAATATTCGCCGAACGCTTTATCACGTTTCAAAGTGATTTCTTTATCATGAATACTTATAACATTATATTCATCTATAATTCTTGCTCTTACTCCGCTTTCTGTTATCCTGTACAAAAGCTCTATATTTGCCATGGTATGGTCAAGCCTGGTTCCGGTGGCACCAAGCAGAACAATTTCCTTTGGATTCAAGGTCAGTGCAAGAGAAATTGCAAGCTCCGTGTCAGTCTCATCCTTTTCGGGATTAAAAGTTCTGACCATTGGCTTTCCATAGACTTCAAATTGAGATTTAAAATATTCTACTACTGTAGTGTCACCACTGTCAAAGTCTCCGACTATATAATCAGGTATGATATCTAGCTCCTTAGCAGCCATCACCCCTCTGTCCGCCACTATAACCACATCCGGCGAATATTCTTTATAAGCCTCTGCCACAAAGTCCGTATCAGTTCTGCCCCCTGTTATTATAAGTACCTTCTTCATGCATCCTCTCAATCATAAGCTTTGTGTTTTCTGCTATGTCCCCGCCGAAAACAGCCGTTCCGGCAACCAATACATTGGCACCTGCCTTTACAAGCTCAGCCACGTTATCCTTATTTACGCCTCCGTCTACCTCTATATCAATATCGGGAGACATTTCTCTTAATTTTCTAATCTTATCCAAAGTAAACGGTATGAACTTCTGTCCGCCAAAGCCGGGATTGACACTCATAATAAGCACCATATCCACTTCCGAAAGCACAAGTTCTATAGCTGAAAGAGGAGTAGCCGGATTAAGAGAAACTCCTGCTTTAAGCCCCAATTCTTTAATCCTTGTTACTGTCCTGTGCAAATGCTTTGTAGCCTCAGCATGAACCGTGATTATATCTGCGCCTGCAGCCTTAAAATCCTCAAGATATCTTTCAGGACTTTCTATCATAAGATGCACGTCAAACACCTGTCCGCTGTACTTCCTAAGACTCTTAATTACGGGCATTCCGAAGGATATGCTTGGTACAAAGGCGCCATCCATTACATCTAAATGAAGATATTTCGCACCATTTTCCTCTGTAATTTTAATCTGCTCGGCCAGCTTTCCAAAATCAGCCGCAAGTATTGATGGCGAAAGTATGTATTCCATTTTAATACTCCCTCCTGTTTGCTAATTCCTCATAAATCAATCGGTAATTCCTATATCTGCTTTCGGAAATTTTTCCTTCTGCCAGGGCTTTCTTCACACCGCAGTCCCTTTCTCCTATATGTATACATCCGTTAAACTTACAGTCTTCCGTGTATTCCGCAAACTCAGGAAAATAGTCCTTCAGTTCTATTTTGTCCACATCAAAGAGCTCCAAACTTCCAAATCCCGGTGTATCACAGATATAACCGCCTTGTCCTATGTAAAAAAGCTCGGCATGTCTGGTTGTCTGTTTACCTCTTTCTATCTTCCTGCTTATTTCACCTGTCTCCATGTCGGCTTCAGGTGCAAGGTAGTTTGTAAGCGTAGATTTGCCTACACCTGAAGGACCTGCAAGTACTGTAAACTTCCCCTTTAGGAAATCTTTAAGTTCATCAAGTCCTTTTTCTTCTTTCACGCTTATTTCAATCACCTTGTAATATTTAGAATAAACTGAAGTAAGCTCCTTAATCTTATCTTCATCAGTTAAATCACTTTTGCTTATCGCAATAGCCACCGGAATATTCTTAATTTCCATCATGGTTAAAAATTTATCAAGCAAGTTAAGGTTTGGCTCGGGTTTTGCGCCGGCAAATATTATAAGAGCCTGATCCGGATTGGCAACAGCAGGACGGATGAGAAAAGAATTTCTTTCTTTTATTTCTGTCAGATTACCCTTCTTATTCTCACCGTCCAGTATTTCAACTTCTGCAATATCTCCAACCAGAGGCTTAATTCCCTTATTTCTGAAAACTCCTCTGGCTCTGCACTCATAAACATCTTCACCGTTATGGACATAATAGAAACCCGCAATAGCTTTAATTATTCTGCCTTCCATTAGTTTTCAGCCTTACTCCAGTTTGTGATACGCCATACTTTACCGTCATAAACTTCACCGTTTACTAAGAGATAGCATACCGCTTCGCTTTCACTTGAACTGGTAATATCATCAATCTGAAGCGGGAAGTCTTCATCACTTACAGTTCCTGAATATACAGTCTTAGTCTTGCCATCCTGATCCATCTTAACTACTATATCGCCGCTTTCTCCGGCCTCTGCAAAAGGACTTTCATCTATTGTAAGTGAAGCAGAATATGTGTAGGTAACAGGCTTAGGTCCTTTACTTATGCTTAAAACTATCGTAGTTCCCCTATCTGCCTCATTGCCTCCCGCAATACTCTGGCTTATTACATTACCTTTTTCTGCGCTGTCATCTTCCTTATAAGCTATAGACACCTTAAAACCTGAATTGTTAAGTATTGTAGTAGCATCTGCCTCAGACTTTCCAAGCACATTCGGAACAAGTTCTTTCTTATTTTCAGGGCCGCTACTTACTACAATAGTTACAGTATCTCCCTCTTTAACCTCAGTACCTGCTGTCGGGATAGTATCGATTACTTTTCCCTTCTCAACTGTTTCGCTTGGTTTTTCCTGTGTATTTACAACAAATTTCATGTCTTCAAGAGTTGAGGTTGCGGTTTCCTTTGATATATTTTTTACATCAGGTACAGTCTGACTGTCATCACCCTTACTTACAATGATAAGAACCTTATCATCTTTTTTAATCTCAGTACCCTCAGCAGGTGTTACATCCATAACCTTTTCTTTTTCAACATCTTTTGAACTCTCATACTTGGATTTATAGTTAGTAATTCCTGCATCAGCGAGAATAGCCATGGCTTCCGTGAGAGTATGTCCCTTAACTTCAGGAACTTTTACCTTGTCAGTCTTTGAAGACGTTTCAGAAGCTATTGAGGAAGAGGATGCTGTATGACTTGAAGCTGTTTTGCCGGAAGACGAACTATCCCCGCCATTGCTAAACAGATTAAATCCCTTCATCAAAAGCACGATTACTACTATTGCAAGTATAACAATAGCTGCAATTCCTCCGAAAAGAATAAGTTTTTCCATCTTAGGATCCATAGATTCTTCTTCATCCTCCGGAACTTCCCTTACCTCACGCGGTTCACGCTTTCTTACCTTCTCATTCGTTCTGTTATTTCTGTCAGTATTGTATCTTCCTTTTTTAATAGTCTCCAACTCCTCTCCCGAAATATTAATTGTAGGAGAATCCGTAACAACTGCCTGATTAAAATCTACATAGTCTCCTTCCGGTTCGGAAACTGCCTTCCTTAAATCCGCTATAAGCTCAGTTGCGGTAAGGTATCTGCGTTCAGGCTTCTTCTGCATACATTTCTGAACTATTTTTTCAATGCTTGCAGGTATCTCAGGATCAAGTTCTCTAAGCGGTACGGCTTCCTCATTTATATGTAAAAGTGCAACCGAAACCGTATTATCCGCAGCAAACGGCATCTTACCCGATATCATTTCATAAAGGGTAACACCCAAAGAATATATATCGCTCTTCTCATCCGAATATCCTCCTCTTGCCTGTTCCGGAGAAATATAGTGAACAGAGCCGACCGCCTGACCGGCTGCAATAGTATTGGAAGTTGCTGCCTTGGCTATACCAAAGTCAGTTACTTTTACCTTGCCTTCTTTGGAAATAATGATATTCTGCGGCTTAATATCCCTGTGAATGATATGGTTTGCATGGGCAGCTTCCATACCCTGGGCTATCTGAATCGCTATCCCTACAGCTTCTTTAAGTTCCAGTTTGCCTTTTCTCTCAATAAATTTCTTAAGAGTTATGCCTTCAACAAGTTCCATGACTATATAATGCAGGCCTTCATCTTCTCCTACATCATATACATTAACTATATTAGGATGAGAAAGTCCCGCCGCGGACTGAGCCTCAGCTCTGAACTTCATAACAAAATTCTTGTCGGAGCTGTATTCTTCTTTAAGAACCTTTATTGCTACCTGTCTGCTAAGTCTGTTATCCACTGCGTTATAAACATCAGCCATTCCGCCTGAGCCTACTAAACTGATTATTTCATAACGCCCACCTATCAATTTGCCTTTATTTAACATATTACACCTCTATCATTACTACTGTTGCATCATCTTTTCCGCCATTACGCACAGCAGTTTCTATAAGTATACTACAAATTTCTGACAATTCTTTGTCAGCTGCGGCTATTTCTTCTATATTTCTTTCGTCCATCATATTGGAAACTCCGTCTGAGCAAAGGAAAACTCTGTCTCCCTTTTCAAGCTGAACCTCAAAAAAATCTGCTTCAACATCCGGTTCCGCACCCAAAGCCCTTGTAACCTTATTCTTATGCGGATTAAACCTCGCTTCTTCTTTTTTAATTATTCCGCTCTTAACCATCTCTTCAACCACAGAATGGTCCTCTGTAATCTGAGTCAATCTTCCCTTTTGAACCACATAGAGCCTTGAATCACCGACATTGGCAATATATAAAATACCATCCTTAATCGTTGCCAATACAACTGTAGTGCCACAGCCTTTCAGTTCTTCATTTGTCTTGGTTTTCTCCCTAATTCCTTCATTAGCAGCTTTTATTGCTGACCTTATGGTAGAAATTATTGAACCTCCCCTATTATTAAGAATATAATCCTTCACATTTTCTACGCAAAATTTTGAGGCAAAATCCCCCCCATTGTGGCCTCCCAGTCCATCTGCCACAATGAACAGATTGGGAAGCTCTCCCACTGCCTCTTCTTCACATAGAAAACAATCCTGATTTACACTTCTGTTTTTTCCTGCTCTGGTTTCAGAAAATGATTTCATCTGTGCAATCTCCCTTCTATACATATATAACACTGTAAACTGTGTCTATTCATAAACCGCCTCTCACTCAGTATTTTCCATATACTCTTTACGAAGTTGTCCGCAGGCTGCATCTATATCCTGCCCCATCTCTTCTCTAATAGTAACATTTATTCCTCTATTTTCAAGTATTTTTTTAAACCTGATTACTCCCTTAGGTGTTGAACTCCTATAGGTTCTTTCTTTAATAGGATTAACCGGAATTAAATTGACATGACAGTTCTTTCCTTTTAATAAGACCGCCAGTTTTTCTGCATTTTCCGGTGTATCATTTTCCCCGTCTATCAGGCTGTATTCGTATGAAATTCTTCTTCCGGTCTTATCAAAATAATAGTCCGTAGCCTCCATAATCTCGGATATTGTATACTTATTAGCTATCGGCATTATTCTTTTTCTGTCCTCATCCGTAGGTGCATGAAGGGAAATTGCAAGTGTGATTGCAAATTTTTTGTCTGCCAATCTTTTTATATTTTCAGTCAATCCGCAGGTAGAAACAGTTATGTTTCTCTGACTTATGTTTAATCCTTTTTCATCAGTTAAAAGCTCTATAAACTTGATAAGATTATCAAAATTATCCAGCGGCTCACCTGTGCCCATTACAACTACATTACTCACTCTTTCGCCTGTTTCTCTCTGAATTGTATAGATTTGAGAGAGCATTTCAGAAGGAGCAAGCTGCCTTGACAGCCCTAAAAGAGTTGATGCGCAGAAGGTACATCCCATCCTGCAGCCTACCTGGGATGAAATACAGACAGAATTGCCATACCTGTATTTCATAAGCACACTTTCTATAACATAACCATCATAGAGCTTAAACACAAATTTAGAGGTATCACCGGAAGCCGAATCCTTCCTTGCCACTTCCGTAAGTTCGGGAAAGGGTAATCTTTCACTCAGTTTATTCCTAAGTGCCAACGGGACATTTGTCATCTCATCATAGCCTTTAACCAGCTTCTTATGTATCCACTCATAAATCTGTTTTGTCCTGAATGCCGGTTCACCAAGCTCTTTTATAAGACTTGCCAGCTCATCAAAATTCAGGCTTACAATATCATTTCTTACCTCTGTCAAACTATTCTTCCCTCATAAATTCTGAAATAAAAAATCCATCTGTACCAAGCTCTCCCGGAAGCAGTCTTATATAGCCTTTTTCCGCTTCCGATATAAGTCTGCCGCCTGCTTTGTATCTTACTACACTATCCTTTATTTTATCCGAAAAATCCACAGGTGAAAAGCCGGAAAATTCTGAAATGAACTTAAAATTTTCTTCATTTTCAAGTTTACTCATTGTACAGGTGGAGAATATAAGATATCCGCCTTTTTTTACATATTTCCCGGCATTTTCTAAGATTTCACGCTGAAGCTTCGCAAGTTCTTTTATTTTATTCCCGGTAATATTGTATTTTATATCACGCTTTCTGCCAATAACACCGAGTCCCGAGCAAGGCAGGTCACAAATTACCAGGTCAAAATCTTCCTCAAATTTCTTATTAAATACAGTGGCATCATTTACCATTGTAATTACCTTTTTAATACCCATCCTGTTTATATTTTCTTCTATCAAACCGGTCTTTTTTTCAGAAATATCACAGGCTGTAATCCTCTCTGCTTCAGGCTTTTCTGCCATAAGTAAGGTCTTGCCTCCCGGCGCGGCACAGATGTCAAGTACCTTTGCATTTTGCGGAAGTTCTGCTATTTTCCCAATGAACTGTGAACTCTCATCCTGGATAACAAAGTCTCCGTTTTCAAAGCTTTCCAAAAAGTTCAGGCTGTCAAGCTCCAATATTTTAAGGCTTTCGGGAAATACCGTATCCGTACTTACCTTCACATCTTCCTCAGTCAGTTTCTTTACAAGTTCTTCTCTTGTAAGCCTTGTCCCATTAACCCTTGCAACAATGGGCTGCTTTTTTTCAAAAGCTTCTAAAATTTCTTCAGCCTGCACATTGCCGTATTCTTTTATAAAATGCTCTGTAACTTCCTTTGGCATAGAGTATTTTACTTCAAGGTATCTGATATATTCCTTATCTTTATCAGGAAGAGCGATGTTTTCTCTATTCCTTGCTATATTTCTCAGTACTCCGTTTACAAAGCCCGAAAGTCCTGCAAGTCCACGCTTTTTAGCCAGTTTTACCGCCTCATTTATAGCTGCACTGTCCGGAACCCTGTCCATAAAAAATATCTGATAGACTGCAGTTTCCATAAGTATTTTTATAATCGGCTTCAGCTTTTTTACGGGAGTTTTTGAAAAACTGTTTATCACAAAGTCAAGGTAAATCATTTTTTCAATACTTCCCTCATAAAGCCTTGTTATAAAGCCTCTTGAAGCTTTATCAAGGTAAAGATAGTTATCAAGAGTGTCCTTAAGTACTATATGACCAGGCTTACCGTCTTTTAACGACAGAAACATATCAAGCACTATTTCTCTTTCATTTACCGCCAAATCCGCCTCCAAACTCCTTACCCGCCTCAATATGAGTTCCTTTAAGAAAATCTCCGGCAGGCATTCTCTTCTTACCCTCAAGTTGAACTTCAAAGATTTCCAGAGCATTTTCTCCGCAACCCACAACAAAGCTGTCTTTACCAACCCTCAGCACGCTTCCTGCCTTTCCCTTTTCAGCCACCGGCTTTGCTCTCCATATTTTTAAGGTCTTACCGCCCAGAGTAGTATATGCACTTGGCCAAGGGTTCATTCCTCTTACAAAGCAGTCAAGTTCTGCTGCTGTCCTTGTAAAGTCTATAAGCCCCATATCCTTTGTAAGCATTTTGGCATAATCGGTAGGGCTGTCACCCTGTTTTTCAGGTGTTATACTGCCTTTTTCAAGACCTTCAAGTGTTTCTAAAAGTGTTTCTGCCCCTAATGCCATCAATTTATCAAAAAGACTGCCCGAAGTCTCATCCTCCGCTAACTTAATTGATTTTTTTAGAAGGATGTCTCCGGTATCAATTCCTTTGTCCATAAGCATGGAAGTAACTCCGCTTTCTTTCTCGCCGTCAAGCACCGCCCACTGAATAGGAGCAGCCCCCCTGTACTTGGGAAGTAAGGATCCATGTATATTTACGCAGCCATATTTCGGAATTTCAAGTATGCTCTCCGGTATAATCTGTCCAAAGGCAATTACAACAATTACATCCGGCTTATAATCTCTGATAATTTCTACAAATTCGGGTTCTCTTACCTTTACGGGCTGATAGACTTTTATACCCTTTTCTACAGCAATAGTCTTAACCGTCGGAGGCGTAAGCTCTCCTTTCCTTCCTTTAGGCTTATCCGGCTGGGTCACTACAGCAAGTATTTCATGCTCCGAGTCTATAAGTGCTTCAAGGGAAGCTGCCGCAAAATCAGGTGTTCCCATAAAAATTACTTTCATTAATTCTCCTCTTCCACAGGAAGTCCTGCTGCTATCTCCGCTTCTCTTTCAGCCTCGGCATCTCCCGCATTATACACATTTCCTATAACTTTTTCTGTATATATATGTCCGTCTAAATGCTCGTTTTCATGTACCATTGCTCTTGCAAAAAGCCCTTCTCCTTCTATGATGTACTCTTCAAACTCTCTGTTAAGCGCTTTCATTTTCACATATTCAGGTCTGGTAACTATACCTGCTTTGCCCGGCACACTGAGACAGCCTTCGCTTCCTGTCTGCTCCCCGCTTGTTTCAAGAATTTCAGGGTTGATGAAAACAAAGGGCTCATTTCTGTCTTCCGAGCAGTCAATTACAAAAAGTCTTTTAAGTACACCTACCTGTGGTGCCGCAAGTCCTACTCCGTCAGCATCATACATAGTCTCAAGCATATCATCTATTAAAGTCTGTATCTTATCGGAATTTTCTTTTATCTCTCTTGCTCTTTTGTTAAGGATTTCATCTCCGACAATTCTTATGTTTCTAAGCGCCATTACTCCTCCATTATATCTTGTAATTTATTGCTTTAGTTTCAACTTTCTTTTGCCTAACGGCACCGCTCGCGCGTAAAGTGTGTGTTTGCACACACTTTTATATAAAATTATTCTTACTATTATACCATTATATCCTATCTTCTGTAAAGTTTATGGATTTCCCTGTGGCTCAAAATCAAACTGTACACTTACTTTATTAAAATGAGGATTTTCTTTTGTGTATATTTCAACCTGGTTTTTAGCCCTGACCAACTCATTTCTGACGCTTGATTTCAGGTAAATTATCTTTCTGTATATATCCCTTATCTTGGGTATAGCCGCCCAAACAGGACCGTTTACAGTTACTTCTTCCGATTTTTCACCTTTTAAATAGCCTGCAAGTACTTCTCCCGCCCTTGTTACCTCTTCAGGTTTTACCGAATAGAGGATAATTCCTAACAGATGCTTCTCCGGCGGATATTCGCCAAGCTTTCTGTAATGTATTTCTTTGGTATAAAATTCCTTGTAATTACCTGTGGCTGCCGACTGAATTGCATAATGCTCGGGCTTATAGGTCTGGATAACCACTTCTCCTCTGTATCTTCCTCTCCCCGCTCTTCCTGCTGCCTGTACAAGAAGCTCATAAGTAGTCTCTGCCGCCCTGAAATCTCCCAAAAACAGCGATAAATCTGCGGCAAGAATCCCTACCAATGTCACCTTTTCAAAGTCATGCCCCTTAACTATCATCTGTGTGCCGATGAGGATATCCGCCTCTCCCTTCTTAAATTTCTCAATAATAGCCTCATGTCCATATTTTCCTGTAGTTGTATCCCCATCCATCCTAAGAACTCTCGCTACGGGAAAGTCATTTTTTACTATTTCTTCAACTTTTTCAGTACCAAGCCCAAAGGTACTTATATACGGAGACTCGCATTTAGGGCACTTATCCGGCATCTTCTCTTCATAACCGCAATAATGGCAGATTAATCTGTCAGGTCTGTGAAAGGTAAGACTCACATCACAATGAGGGCATTTGACAGCCTCTCCGCAACTTCTGCAGGAAACAAAGCCTGCATAGCCTCTTCTGTTGATAAATAATATTGTCTGCTCTTTTTTTGCAAGCCTGTCCTTGATAAGCTCTGAAAGTTTTTTACTTATAATAGATTTGTTGCCCGCCCTCAGTTCTTCTCTGAGATCAACCACTTCTATCTCGGGAAGCAAGGCTCCTGCCGGACGTTCAGTAAGCATAAGCACTTCTATTTTTTTATCCGATGCAAGCTTTACCGCTTCAAGGCTGGGTGTTGCAGAACCAAGTATGACTGCCGCATTTTCTTTTCCCGCTCTGTATAGGGCTGTTTCCCTCGCATGATATCTGGGAGTCTTGGAACTTTTGTAGCTTCCTTCATGCTCCTCATCCACTATTATAAGCCCAAGGTTCGAAAACGGTGTAAATAGGGCAGATCTTGGCCCTACTATAATATCTATATCCCCGTTTTTAGCTCTTAAATACTGATCATAGCGCTCTCCCTGTGACATTTTGGAATTCATTACAGATATTCTCTCTCCAAATCTTGCAGAAAGTCTTTCCACCATTTGAAAACTGAGAGCAATCTCAGGAATCAGGAAGATTACCTGTCTGCCCGACCGGATAACTTCCTCCATTATTTCCATATATACTTCCGTCTTGCCGCTTCCTGTTATTCCAAACAGAAGATACCTGCCCATAATACCCGATTTATAATCATTTACTACCTTATCAACCGCTCTTTTCTGCTCCTCACCAAGCTCTGCCTTACCGGTATTCTTATCACTTATTTTTACAGGTTTTCTATATAACAGCTCCTCTTTTATCTCTATTATCCCATCCTTAACCAGAGATTTAAAAGCAGAGGCGGCAGACTTTTCATTTTTTATAAAGTTTTCATAACTAAATTCACCTTCTATAGCCTTCGCTAAAATTTTAGTCTTTAAGGAGTATTTTTTTCTTTCAAACTCTTTCAGCTTTTCTGCCGCTTCATCTCTGTCCGTTAAAAGCGATACTGTTCTTGCCTTTATATGATTAACCTTCTTAGGTGCCTGAAGTACAGAGCGCAGAGCCTCGTTCATACTTCCGCCGTAATTATTTTTTAACCAACAAGCCAGCTCTATAAGTTTAGTTTCTATATTAACCGAATTTTCGGATTTCATTAAAATATCTTTAATGAGATGCTTATCCACCTCAGTATCTTCTTTTATTTCCACTACATAGGCCTTTGTTTCCCTGTTTCCCATCCCAAAAGGCACTATAACCTCAGCACCTATGAGATTCTCTGCATCACCCAAATGCTCAGGCACCCTGTAACAAAAGGTCTTATCCAATTTATCTACAGAAATTCCGATTACAACCTCGGCATACACTTAACCACCCCATTCCCTGTAAATACCCCAAAGCAGGCTTACAATGTCTTAACAAACACAAAGGGCAGTCGCATTTCGGATAATTCCTTCTGCAACAGCCCTCTTCCGGTTAACCCAATTAATTTGGGCAATACTTATTTCTCTTCTTCCGCTTCTTCTCCGCCAACAATCTTAACTTTCTCATGATAAAGCTCATCTACAGCTACCGAAAGAGGCTTGCTCTTTTCATCGGCTGCGACATAAGGCTCTGAGCCCGATATTATCTGTCTTGCTCTCCTTGCTGTGGCAAGTACTATGGAATAACGGCTGTTTACTAATTTGTTCTCGCCCTCTTCCACATCTTTGTTGGCAACTTCCATAAGGTCTGAATAAGATGGATGTAACATCATAATGATTATTATTCCTTTCTATTTTTACTAACATTACTCTCAGGTACTTAACTAAAAGCTCTTCTTCAGGTCATCGGTCAGAATATCTACAAATTCTCCGAGTCTTTCTCTCTTGTGAGAAGCCGCCTGAATAATATGGTGAATATCACTTACGGCATCCTCAAGGTCATCATTTATCACAATGTACTCATAGTTTTCAATAAACGCTGTCTCCTCTGCCGCCCTCTTAAGCCTTTTCTTTATGATCTCAGTTTCTTCTGTCCCTCTGCCTATGAGTCTGTTTTCAAGCTCTTTTACATTGGGAGGTACGATAAAAATCAGTACCGCTTCGGGATACTGCGCTTTAACCTTAAGTGCACCCTGCGGCTCTATCTCAAGGATAACATCTTCCCCCCCGGCAAGTCTTTCTTCTACATATTCTCTCGGAGTACCATAGAAATTGCTGACATACTCAGCCCATTCTATAAGACCATTATTCTCTATCATACTATGGAATTCTTCTCTTGTCAAAAAGAAATATTCTCTTCCATGTACTTCTCCCTGTCTCGGAGCTCTGGAAGTAGCCGATACAGACAAAGCATAGCCTTCCTTCTCAACTAACTTCTTAACTATAGTTCCCTTTCCTACTCCCGAAAATCCGGAGATTACAGAAAGCACACCCGCTCTTTTCATATATTTTATTTCCTTAATCTGTTAATATTTCATAAACTATTATTTTACTACTCTTCATTAGCCCAGTCAAGAGTACATTTCACAGCCCTTTTCCAGCCTTTAAGCTTCTTCTCCCTTTTTTCACCTTCCATATCAGGTTCAAAAAGCCTTCCTAACTGCCAGTTTTTCCTTATTTCATCCTTGCTTTCATAATAACCTGTAGCCAAGCCCGCAAGATAAGCTGCACCAAGTGCAGTAGTTTCTACACAATGCGGTCTTCTTACAAAAGTATCCATTATATCAGCCTGAAACTGCATAAGAAAGTTATTGGCAGAAGCTCCTCCATCTACTTTAAGCCCCTTGATTTTTACTCCGGCATCCTCCTCCATTGCCCTAAATACATCGCAGGACTGATATGCTATTGACTCCAGAGTAGCTCTTATAAGATGTTCTTTTGTTATTCCTCTGGTAAGTCCAAATATAGAACCTCTGGCATATTGATTCCAGTACGGAGCACCCATACCTGTAAAAGCAGGTACAACATAAACTCCTTCAGTATCTTCTACGGCTTCTGCATATTCTTCGGATTGTGCCGAAGTTTTTATCATCCTTAATCCATCCCTCAGCCACTGTACGGAAGCTCCTGCCACAAACACACTTCCTTCAAGTGCATACTCAGGTACATCGCTTGTACTTGCGGCTATGGTAGTCAAAAGCCCTGCTTTTGAATGTATGGCTTCGTTTCCCGTATTCATAAGTATGAAACTTCCGGTACCGAAAGTATTCTTGACATCTCCCTTATCAAAACAGCATTGTCCAAAAAGTGCGGCCTGCTGGTCTCCTGCCGCCCCTGCTATAGGTATACCCCCTCCAAATAGCGCATGATTGGTTTCCCCATATATACAGGAGCTTGGCTTTACTTCAGGAAGCATGCTCTCAGGAATGTCAAATATTTTAAGAATCTGCTTATCCCATTCCAGCTTATGTATATTATAAAGCATTGTCCTTGAAGCATTGCTATAGTCGGTTACATGTACTTTCTTGCCGGAAAGATTCCAGATAAGCCAGGTGTCTATGGTTCCAAAAAGCAGCTTGCCTTCCTCCGCTTTTTGTCTTGCCCCTCTTATGTTATCCAGTATCCAAGCAACCTTACTTGCGGAAAAATATGCATCCGGCACCAGCCCGGTAGCTTCTCTGATATAATATCCATTTCCTTCTTTAACTATTCTGTCTATAAGATGAGCAGTACGTCTGCACTGCCATACAATGGCATTGCAGACGGGTTCTCCTGTTTCTTTGTCCCAGACTACAGTTGTCTCCCTTTGGTTGGTTATGCCTATTGCCCCAATATCTTCATAGGTTGCCCCCACATTAACCATAGCTTCTATAGCTGTTGCAAACTGAGAGGACCAGATTTCTATCGGGTTATGCTCTACCCATCCGGGTTCGGGATAAATCTGCGTAAACTCCTTCTGTGCCATAGAAACTATATTACCGTTTTTATCAAATATTATACTTCTTGAACTTGTGGTTCCCTGGTCAAGTGCCATCAAATATTTCCCCATAATACCTCCTTAACTTAACTGCCATCTTGCCCTGCTTCCATTTTCATCTTTGGTGACAATAAGCTGTTCTTCTATTTCCTGTTTTAATTCACTTACATGTGAAATGATTCCGATAAGCTTTGAACCGCCGGCCATATTTTTAAGTATCTTTACAGCCTGATTTCTGGAATTGTCATCCAGAGTTCCAAAGCCTTCATCCACAAACATCATTTCAAGATTGACCGCACCGCTTCTTTCCTGAATCCGGTCTGCCATTCCAAGTGCCAGAGATAGAGCAGCCATAAAGGACTCTCCGCCCGAAAGAGTTCGCACATCCCTGCATTTTCCGTTAAGTGCAGAGTATACCATAAGGTCAAGTCCCCTGTTCTTTCCTTCACCGGCCTTTTCAAGTCCATAGGTTCTAAGTTCGAACTGACCTGCTGACATATTGGCAAACCTTTTATTCGCAGAAACCAATATTTTTTCAAGATACTTTCTCTGCACAAAGGTTTCTATGTCCATTCTTGCACCGCTCACATTACCTGAAAGCTTAGCATAGAGATTATTTATAATGCCGTATTCCTCTGACGCAGCCCCTCTTTCTGCAAGTGCCGAATCCAGTTTTTTAAGAATATCTTCATCTGTTTTGTATTCAGCCCTCATTTCTTCAAGCTCTGTATGTAAGTTCTTATAAGCCTCTTCCACCGACTCAAATTCTTTTTGTAATTCCGATACATCCGGTTTTACCTTATCTTTGGTGGCTTCCTTCATTTTTATGACCATATTCTCAGAGGCTGTTTTATTACCTGCGTATGTATTGATTATACTCTGAAATTCATCTTTTTCAATTTTTTTATGCTCTTTTACAATGTCTTGCCATTCATTTTCAGATAGATTCTTATTTTCCATAGTATTGGCATATTCAAGCCTCTTAGTCTCCACGGTCTTTTCAAGCAAAGGAAGGTCAGCTTCAAGCTTTACTATAAGGGTTTCCGTACGTTCTTTAAGACTCTTTGCCTCTTTAGCCTTATTTTCAAACTCTTTGTATACGGTCTCCGTTTTTATTTTTTCTCTCTCTTTAACAGCCTCTGCCTCAAGAGCTTCTTCCTTGGTATTATATTCAAGTCCTGCTTCAAGCTCTTTTATAACCGAATCTATGCCGGAAAGCTCTTTGGCTGTCTCCGCCTCTTTTTCTCTTGCTGCCTCCTCAGCCTGCCTTAGAAGGTTTTTCTTCTCTCCCGCTGTAGAGAGCTTTTCTTCTATGGATTTTATCTCTTTTATTTTAATATCCAGTTCACTAAGCTCTTTTTGATGTTTATCCGAGAATAGTTTAATTCCAGCCCCTAATTTTTCTAAATCAGTGTTATCCTCACCTGAAGTTTCGCATTCAAACGCAAAAAGTTCTTCATTTATAAGTCTTATCAGTTTTTTCTTATCTGCTGTTAAGTATCCTTCTCTCTCTGTTATCTTTATCTTACAGCCTTCAAGTTTAGAAAGTCCGGTATTTACTTTATCTTTAAGTCCCGATACCCTTTCTTCAAGTTTATCCACTTCTTCCTTGGTTATCTCATCTTCTCCCTCTGTAAGCTTACAGGGAGAAGGATGGGAAACAGAGCCGCACACCGGACAAGGCTCTCCCTCTTTCAGTAAATCTCTTGCTATTATCCCTGCCCTCAAATCATAAAAAAGCCTTCGTTTGGAAATAAGTTCATCTTCTGCTGACTTAAACCTGTTAAATTCAACTTCATAAGCATTTTGATACTTTTTCAGCTTATTTTTCTCCAGTGCTAATTCCCTGACAGCTTCTGTTAAAGCCTTAAGCTCGTTGTCAGCCTTTTCACAACTGTGCACTTTATTTTCTGCCACAGAATACATTTTTTCAAAGACAGAAAGTTCTTTTACAGCCTCATTCCATGACTGTTCAAGGCTTTCAAAATTCTCAAGTCTTAGCTTAGCCTCTTCTCTCTCCTTTGCAGCCTTTTCTCTTTCCGCCTCTTTTCCTGTTTTATCTTTTTTTCTGGCCTCAATATTATTAAAGCTTTCCAGATTCTTTCTGACTTTTTCGGATATCCTGTTAAACTCTTCTACTGCCGTAGAATATCCCATCTTCGCAACTTCTTCCTTTTTACACAAATCTTCGTAATTAAGAGTAAGTTCCGGTAATTTTGATTTTTTTAACTTTAATTCAGTTGCAGCTTCCAAAAAACTTTTATCCGCTTCAACAAAGCCGGTATGACAGTTATTAATTTCATACGCAGCCTCTATATCTTTAGCCAGTTTTGTGAGTTTTACTATCTCTTCTTTTTTTGATTCAAGTTCCTTAACTTCAAGCTCAGCCTTCTCAAGCTCCGCAAATAGCCCTAAAAGCTGTTCTCCTTCAGCCAGTTCCCTTGTTTTTTTATCTCTCTTTGCAAAAAGTTCCTTATCTTCTGTCTCTTTAGTTTTTATTATTTTGTTCAACTCTTTACAAAGATTAAAAAGACTAAGCCTTGCTTTTTCAATATCTGTTATATCTGTCTCCTTTTTAGTATCAAAGAAATTATAACCTTCCCTCATAGCTTCAGGCACTCTGATTCCGCTTATAAGCAGTTTACACTGAGAGGTAAATTCCTTAAGCAAGGTCTTTTTATCATCACTTTTAAGCTTTAATTCCTTAATTATATTCTGATATATTTCAGTATTGAAAAGCTTTCTGAATATAGCCTGTTTATCACTTCCTCTGAGCACTTCCATAAACTCACCCTGTGCTATCATTGAAACCTGCATAAACTGATTCTTGGTAAGTTTGATTATTTCTTCTATTTTAGAGTTGGTTTCTTTTAAGTTCTGTGAATATTCGGTATTATCCGGGAAAAAAAGCGAAACCTTCTCCTTTTCATCTGTATAACCCTCTCGTCCCTTTTTGTAAGGCCTTATATGTTTGGGAATTCTCCTGACCTTATATTCTTCTTCTGTACTTCCCACTTTTTCCGTAAAAGTAAATTCTACAAAGGGTTCATTTCCATAATCCACAAACTGACTTTGAAGTTCTTCTCCCGACTTTTTGTTATATCCCGAGCTTGCTTCTCCGAAAAGTGCAAAAACAATGGCATCAAATATAGTGGTTTTCCCTGCTCCCGTATCTCCTGTAATCAGAAATAAATGCTGTTTCGACTTTGTAAAATCAATCTCAGTATTTTTGCCGTAAGAGCCAAAGGCCTGCATAACAAGTTTCTTAGGTCTCATCTGCTACACCCCCTTCAGCCCATTTATAATATCAGTCAAGAGACTCTCCTCTTTATCATTTAATTCATTTAAGAATATCCTGCAATTATCTATTTCACTCAGTTCATCCGAAATCTTAGTTAAAGCCTCATACTCTCTCCTAATTACAACTTCTTTCCTTATTTCAAGTAAATTAGGGAACTTATCTCTTATTCTGTCACCTGTATCTGTATCAGCCGCCTCATCTGTCAAAATAACAGTTACATAGTCATCAGATGCCTTGTCTAAGACTTCATCAAGGCTTCCCTTTACTACCCTCACTTCTCTCAGAGGTTTAAGCGGTATAATTTCAGTATTTATTCTGCCTTTTTCAAGAAGCTCTACCATAACTATGCCCTTAGTCTGTCCTGCCTCGCTTACCGAGCAGGCAAGCGGAGTTCCGCAGTATCTATGGCAGTCTCCAAGCACTTTAAGGGGCTTATGAATATGCCCTAAAGCCGCATAATCAAACTTTTGCAATACCTCAGCCTCAACCATATCTATATTCCCGACTGTTATGATTTCCGAATCCATCCTGTCTACTTCTTCAGGATTTTTCCCGACAGGCACATAATACTGATGGCTTACCAATACATTTCTCTCGTTTTCATCTATATTTTCTCTGTCAATCAACCTGCGGACAGCCTCATCATAAGAGAGATTGTTTTCATTTTCCTCAAGTCCGAATACATTTCTTACAAATGACGGGCGCACAAAAGGAAGAAGGTAAAAATTTACCTTCCCATATTCATCACAAAATTCCGCTTTTTCAATAAATTCATCGGCTGTTCTTGGCGGAAGTCCTATCAGATGCAGGTTATGTCCTGAAAGTACCTCTCTGAACTGGTTGATACGCACGGCACTGTCATGATTGCCGCTTATCACCATTACAGACATAGCAGGCGCTGCCGCAACCAACTTTGATATAAATTTATCAAAGATTTCTATTGCATCTGACGAAGGTACCGCATTGTTGTAAATATCACCTGCTATGACTATTGCATCAGGCTTTTTTAAACCCACTTCTTTTACTATTTCATTCAAAATATATCGTTGATCTTCACTTAAATCTTTATTCATAAGTTTTAGACCTATGTGCAAATCTGAAATATGAAAAAATCTCATTAAAAACTCCCCGGTTATATGACTTAAATACCTAATTTTTCATCCCGTATTTTTCCAAGTTTACCTTATTGTTTACTACCTCAATCCCGTCTTCCCTAAGTCTTTTAGCCTGTTCGTCTAATCCTCCGAAGGCAAAAGAGCCTGAGCATTCCCCCTTGGAATTTACTACCCTGAAGCAGGGAATAGCCTCGGGATCGGGATTCTTGTGAAGAGCATTGCCTACTGCCCTTGCCATCTTTCTGTCCCCTGCCATTTCTGCTATCTGCGCATAGGTGGCTACCTTTCCCTTGGGAATTTTCTTCACAGCCTTATATATACGCTTAGTCGGAGAGTCTGTAATCAAGGCATAGCTCTCCGCTATCATAGTCTTAATATCTTTTTCCGGAATAGAACCGTCTAAAATAATTGTGTTCCAATGTTCTTTATTCTGATGCCATCCCGCTATAACTGACTTAAACGCCTTTCTCCAGAAATCTCTCCACTCAGGAGAGACTTTTACATTGAGATTTATATAACCTTCTCTTTCATATACCCAAAGAAAAGCTTTTTTACTCTCTTTAACTCTGATTAACTGCCAGTTTGTATCCTTAAAAGGCATCTCCATATATGCATCCGAAAATGTAAGCCCATAAGCTATGGCTTCTTCTCTGGTTGTCATCATTTTCCCTCATCAATTAAACTTATACACTTTTCTTGCTACTTCATAACCCCAGATTATTATCTTTCTGCCGCCCTTACCCGGCATACCCATAATAGCTCCCAATAATGTATGCTTAATCATTCGGTTCATCTTAGGATTTTCTTTTTTAAGATATCTCCATATTTCCTTCTTCTTTTCGAGATTCTCCGCTTTACCTGATTTAATAAGGAAAACCGTACATATAGTCATCATCATCGCAAGGTAATTGGTCATATACCTTTTAAGTCTTGGCTCTTTTATTTTTGACAAGTCATGTGAATCTATCATGATTTTAGTAACTTTAATCTGCTGTTCTATCCTGCTTATCATTACCTTTTCATTTACCGACTGGTCTTCTCTGCCTATGAAATACCTGTAAAAATCCACATCCATATAATACATGGTTTTAACATAAGGAAGAGGTGTATATACAAAAATATTATCCACATAGAAGGTATGCTCAGGAAGCCTCAGTCCTATCTCTTTAAGCAGGCTTGTCCTGTAAAATACCGAATGCATAAGTATATACTGGGAGTTTCTGATTTTACCCACATCCGACCAGGTAAAGAACTTATTCTCCGGCAGACAGCCCGTATATCTCATCGTACTCGGTTCTTCACCGACCTTCTCATATACATAGTTGCAAATAAGCATATCTAAAGCTTTATTTCCTCTTATTACCGAGCGAAGCAAATCCATAACCTTGGCAAGAGCCTCTGTATCCACCCAGTCATCAGAATCCACTACCTTAAAAAACACTCCCGTAGCATTCTCAAGCCCTGTATTTACCGCCTGTCCATGTCCTCCGTTTTCCTGATGTATGGCTTTAACTATAGTAGGAAACTTTTTCTCATAATCCTTAGCTATTTCTAAGGTATTATCCTTTGTCGAACCGTCATCTACCACTATAATCTCTATGTCTTCCCCACCGGTAAGAAGAGTATCTATGGCATGGCTCATATATTCCGCTGAATTATAGCAAGGTATTGCAACACTTAAAACTTTCATTATACCATCCTTTCACAAAGCTCTAAGGCTTTCTCTGTAATTGCATCCATATTGTAGTATTTATATTCCGCAAGTCTTCCCAGCAGATGAAGATTCTTGTAATCTGCCGCAAGTTTTGCATATTTCTCATACAAAGCTTTATTCTCATCATTTAAGATAGCGTAATAAGGTAAAAGTCCTGTACCCGGCACAAAGTTAAGGGAATACTCCTTCATTATAGTCGTACCCTTCACCTTTTGCCCCGTCATCTTCTTAAACTCGGTTATTCTGGTAAAGTCCTCATTAACCGTATAGTTTACAACTGCCTCAGGCTGATAAGAATCTGTATTATGATAACTGAACTCAAACCTTAATGACCTGTAAGGCAAAGCTCCGAAACAGCGGTCAAAGAGTTCATCTGTCATTCCCGTGAAAATAACCTCTCCGTTAAACTCTGTACACTCAAATAATATCCTGCCATCTTCAAATTTAAGGCAGTCTTTGGCGGAAGTACTGAGCCTTATGTCAATATTGGGATGAGCAAGCATGTTTTCAAAAAGCTTAGTGTAACCGCTTCCCGGCATAGCCTGATATTCATCCGTAAAATATCCGTCTTTCTCAGTCAAAATAACAGGAACTCTGGCCGTAACCACCTCATCTATTTCATTAGGCTTCACTCCCCACTGCTTTCCGGTGTATTTAACAAAGACATTTTCATACACGTAATCAGCAAGCTCCCTTATATCTTTATCATCATTTTCACGAAGTTTAAGAATCGGGATAGAAGTCTCCCTTCCATATGCCTTTATCAGTTTTTCTATAAGATTCTCAGCCTTTTCCTTTTCATATACCATTCTTATGCTGTTTAGATTGAAAGGAATCGGGATAAATTTACCGTATATATTTCCTACTACCTTGTGATGATAGGGAACCCACTCAGTAAACCGTCCCAGAAAATCGTAGACGGTTTTATTCTTTGTGTGGAAAATATGCGGACCATAGGTATGTATCAGCACTCCCTGTTCATCAAGTTCATCATAGGCATTGCCTCCGATATGAGTTCTTTCCTCTATTACAAGAACCCTCTTGCCTTTTTCTGCGAGCCTTCTAGCCGAAACCGCACCGGCATAACCTGCACCCACGATAATTATATCATACATAAAAAACCTCCTAGTCTAAAGCAGATATAAATATATTTCCCGCTTCCTTAAATATATTTTCTGCTTCTTTTTTACCCATCAAGCTCTTTTTACCGGTCTTTACATCCATAACCTCAATATTCTGAGGTGTATAAGCCACAATTAATACAGCTTTATTATCATCCTTTATCGCAATTACAGGATTTCCTCTGCCTATATAGTAAAGTATATCGTCGAAGTCCACACCCGAAAGATTGATAGGAGTCAGTTCCGGCTGAGACTTGAGTATATCTATTATATCATTACTTTTATACAAGTCTTCAGTGGAAATATATATTCCCTTAGAGGTCAGGAAAAGCCTTATTGCAGAATGTATACTGTCATCTTCTTCATAAATATAGTCTACATCCACATCTTCCACCTTTGCGGATGTATTTATCCTGCCACGTTCCCATACAAGATTTCCTGTCATATCGAGTACATATCCCATACCTTTGTCCGCAAGTTTTATCATATCCGCAGCTTTATAGGATGAGGCCGAAAAATCACCCGATACATTGGCAAAGTATTTGTATTTATTTTCCTTACCGTCTTCACCCAGCCTAATGGTTAAATCCCTGGTTATCACAGTATTTAGGGTAGAACTGCTTACTTCAGGCGATTTCTCAAGCTTTAGCCCGTAAGGAAGAGTAAGATAATATTCTGTTAAATATTTATCTGTTCTTCGGTCGACCACCGTAACTTCCTTATTTGACTTTGCAATATTATTAAGTATATGGTCAGTCTTAATTCTTGTTAACCTGCCCCCCTGTTTCTTCACCCTTTCAAGCTCAATAATATCATTTACTACATTAATTCCTGTGATATAAATATTCTTTTTAGCATATTTTTTCAGAATTTTTCCGTTCACATCAGAAATTATCAGCTTCTTGTAAGGAATGATTATATTTCCGTCCTTGCCGTTTATTATATCTTTCTCATAAGCCTCTCCATAGACGAAGTTTCCTGAAATCTTACCAAGCAACCGTAATACGGTCTTCTTCTCGGCTTCTATCTCCGTTGTTTTTCTGGTCTCAAGATCCATAACTATAAGTTTCTTTACCTTGGTTACATCCGGAGTTTCCTGCCATACTATATGGTTGTTCTCAGAAAGTGCCAGATAAGAATCTCCCGAAACATTATCCGACATAACAGACAGTTTTCTCTTTATAAGACTATAGGAGTATATCTTGTCATACAAAGAAAAATAGAAAAAGCTCTCTGAACTTACAAAACTGAAATCAGACAAACTTCCCTTAAAAAACTGTGCCGGAAGATTTACCGGTATATATGCCTGTTCTTCTATTCTGTCATCCCCTCTTAAGTACTTATAGAGTATAATACCGGTTTTACCCTCATACACTCCACGGTTCATATACCCGTATACAATAAAATACAGGTCTCCGGTATCCTCTATTCTTAATACCTTAATAGAATGGTTATCATAATAAGTTCTTTCATCCGAAAAATCCTCTCCTAAAAACGAGAATATTCTTCTCATTTTATTTTCTTCGGTTTCATAATACCATAGGTCTCTTTCTCTTGAAAATGCAATATACTTATTCTCTTTATCAAGCTTACAGTCATTACCTATATTAGCCGTAATACCAAGCTTTAACTGACTTTTGGAAACCGATGTTTTTTCGGGATTGTAGATTTCTTCTACCCGTCTTTCAAATGCCAGTAAATAAGTCACATTTTCAACTCTGTTCACCCTGTAATATTCCTTCACAAAATAATAATTAGGAACTTCTCCGGCTGTCTTAGCTATGTATTTATATACTATTCCCGATGTATTTTCCGAATTTTCGGTTACGGTTATAACCGGAGTTGTAAGATGTTCCAAAGATATCTTCCCCCAGGTTACAACATCATATGAAGAATGAATATTTACATAGTTAAAGCTCATGTTATCCATACTTCCATTAGTCTCAAGATAAGGTTTTATAGCCTTTTCATCAGTCTTGCTTAGGGTTGCTTCGAAAAATTTCTTTACAAAATTATAGTTCTCCGTAAATTTATCGCCTTTGGTAAATTTAACAGTAGTAAAGAATATGAACTTTCTTCCGTCTTCATTGATTAGCCTTAGTTTAAGAACAAATTCACTGCCACGGGACAGTTCTGTATCAAGCTTTAGTGAAACTCTTTTCTTACCTGCTTCATCCGTAGCCGGAGCATCTGCTTCTCCGCTTGCTATAATGACATTATCTGTTTTATCCTTAACTTCATATTCTATTCTGGATATACTGTTGTTATAAACATTAATCAGAAAATCTATCCTTTTGTTATTTTCCAAAGGAGTGATTTCCTGTCTTATGCCAAAACTGTCAACTTCCTGTCCATAGCCGTGAAGCAGATTAATTTCTTTATCTCCCCTGAGCATACTGACAGTGGGAAAACTTGCATCAGACATCTCGGTAGTCTCTATCTTGCCTGTATATGAAGTCTCCTTGATATTGCTTATAAAATATCCTGCCGATAATATAAATAAAAGTATGGCAATTATCAGCTTATAAATAATTTTCTGCATTAAATCTCTCCAAACTCTTTTCCTTTAGGCTGAATGGCAAAACTTAGTTTTTCACCGCTTACCGGATGGACAAATGACAGTTCTACCGCCTCAAGTGCCGGATCTTTCCATCCATCTGTAAGCTTATAATCATCGTTATATTTTGTATCACCGACTATTCCGTTAAATATCTGCGAAAGCTGAAGTCTTATCTGATGATGTCTGCCTGTTATAAGGTCAACCTGAACCAAAGCCTTATTACCTGCTGTTTTTATCACCTTATAATTAAGCTCTGCCCTTTCCGCCCCTTTACTTTCTTTCTCTGCTATAGTAGAAATATTTTTCACTTTATCTGCCGCAATATAGTCAATTCTCTTCTTTTCCACATTTATCTCAGGTGTACATCTCTCAGGGGTAAAACTTACAACTGCCATATATCTCTTGGTGAGCTTGTTTTCAGCAATTTGTTTTGAAAGTCCCGCTGCAGCCCTCCCTGTCTTTGCATAAACCATTATTCCCCTTACATTTCTGTCAAGACGGTGCACTACTGCTATATATGGTTCTTTACCGATACTTTGCTTATTTTTTCTTGCAGATATTACCAGATGCTTTTTTAGTTCCCTTACAAGGTCTTTATTGCCGTCTTTGTCACCCTGAGAGAGGATTCCCACAGGTTTTACACAGACTATTATATCTTCATCTTCATACAGTATAGGTATATCTGTCATCATAGCTTAAACCTGTATCCAACTCCCCAGATAGTTTCAATATACTGCGGATTTGTTGTGTCCTCTTCTATTTTTTCTCTGATTTTCTTGATATGTACTGTTACTGTAGCTATATCTCCTACCGATTCCATTCCCCATACCTCCCTGAAGAGTTCTTCTTTAGAGTATACATGGTTTGGATTATCCGCTAAAAATGTAAGCAGGTCAAACTCCTTTGTCGTGAAGCTTTTTTCTTCATCATTTACAAAAATTCTCCTTGCCGTACGGTCTATTCTGATTCCTCTTACAGTAATGAAACTGTTTTTTTCATCTGAAGAATTAACCAGCCTTTCATATCTTGCAAGGTGGGCTTTAACCCTTGCCACAAGCTCACTCGGACTGAAGGGTTTTGATAAATAGTCATCTGCTCCGAGTCCGAGTCCCCTTATTTTATCTATATCATCTTTTTTAGCCGACACCATTAAAATAGGAATTTTTTTCTCTTTTCTTATTTCTTTGCATATTTCAAAACCGTCTTTTCCCGGAAGCATCACATCTAAAAGAATTAAATCAAAGTCTTCTTTAAGTGCCTTTTCAAGACCTTTTTCACCGTTTCCCTCTATAACCACTTCAAAATCCGAAAGTTCCAGATAGTCTTTCTCAATTTCCGCTATTGCTTCTTCATCTTCTATTATCAATATTTTACTCATTTTTCTCCTCTCCGGTATAAAACGGAATTTTACATCCTATAATCTCATGAACAACTTATTGCTTCTGTTTTGTTCCTTTTTATTCAAAATTTCTTTAGAAGTTGTAAACTCTGCATTTCTTAAAAGTATAATTATCTTAGTGCCCTGACCTTCTGTGCTTTCTGCCCAAACCCTGCCGTTATGGTCTTCAATTATTTTTTTTACAATGGCAAGACCGAGACCGCTTCCTCCTATCTTTGAATTTCTTGATTCATCTCCCCTGTACATTCTTTCAAAAATTTTTGCGAGACTGTCCTTAGGAATACCTATACCGTTGTCCTCCAGCTCAATTTTTACAAAATCAGATTTCGGACTCACTCTTATGTCAATTCTTCCTTTTCTGTCATTTGCCGCATATTTTTTAGAGTTGGAAACGAGATTATTGATAACACGTTTGAGCTGGTCCGCATCCGCTATTACTTCCAGCTTTCCTTCATAAGGATGGAAATATACTTCAAAGTCATTTATTTCCAAATCAGTCCTTATTTCTTCAAATCCTTCTTCCAGATACTCATTTATGTCTAATGTAATAAAATTATATGATATCTCATCCATGTCAATTTTGGCATAGGTTGAAAGTTCATCTATAAGACTGTTCATTTCTACAGCCTTAGAATAAATTATGCTCAAATATTTATCCTGCTTTTCGGGGGTATTGGCGACTCCCTCTCTGAGCCCTTCTGTATAACCTTTAATTACTGTAAGCGGAGTTTTTAAGTCATGTGAAATATTCACTATCATTTCCTTCATATTCTGCTTTTTTTTAAGATTATCCTTCAAAAGCTCTTTGATATGCCTTCTCATATTATTAAAATCAGCTGAGAGCTCACCTATTTCATCCTTCTTATGCCCGGTTACTTCTGTGTCCAAATCTCCCGCAATTATATGCTTTGTAGAATTTCTCAGGCTGTTTATAGGTTTGGCTATACTTGTATACAACCAGTAGGAAAGCAAAAGTCCCGTAAGCAACATAATAACCACAAAGCTTGCCATAAGCTGTCCCCAGACTGACTTAGAATCTGCTTCCAATTCTGAGATATCTGTGACAAAGAAAACTTCCATTCCTTTCTCAGATCTTCCCAAATACCTCACTATTACCTGAAAACTGTCATCCTCAAAGTATCCCCTGCTTTCTCCGATTTCATAGGTGTAGGCCGGAAATTCATAGCCAATTTTATTATAAAGCTTCATATTTTTACCGTAAATCAGCTTATTATCCTTTGTAATGTAAATATATGAATACTTTTTACTTATTTTCTCTGAAAATTTTTCCAGATACACCTTATCATCCAGACAATCCGGAGAATTCTTAAGGCATAGCTCAAGTTCATTATAATCATCCGCTATTATTCTGCTTATATAACTCATAGGGTTAGCTATGGATGCTATCATCCCCGTTTTTTCACCGGCAGACTTATCACCATCCATAGAAAATCTCGTCTTTATTATCATAAAAAATGATACATTGATAAGAATCAGCGGTATTACCATTACCACCATAAATGATACTCCTATTCTTCCTCTCAGTTTCATTTTTTACCTCACAAATTTCTCTCTTATATAAAGATACACTATATCAGTATAACATAAAATATGTTTCTTATCACTTGTTTTAAATTATTGTAAGATAATCTTAAGTAATATCTTTATTGACTTTTATTCACCTGTAATTCCGTATAAACTTCCCGCACAATACGAAAAGCTTCCGCCTCAATTTGAGGGGAAGCTCTTTACATAAAATAATAAATATGAACTTTTATCTGTATTTGTAATAATCCTGTCCGTTATGATGGAACAAATGATGAAGGGTATTGTCGAACCACGAAGATGCTCTCGCCGTAGTATATCTTTTTGCTACAAAAGCAATTGCTCCCTTTGAATAATCACCATTTTTCAGAACCTTGTCTACAGCCTTCTTTGTTTCCTTGGTAGCCTGACATTTCCAAAATCTTCCACCCGGCTTAACAGGTGAGAACTGGTAAACTCCCGTTCTCGGATTGTGGGCCATTACCACTCCTGTTACTGTATTTGGGAAACTCTTGTTCTTAACTCTGTTAAGTACAACACTTGCCACAAAAAGCTTACTTTTCTCATCCATATAACCAACTTCGGACTGTACAAGACGGTAGAGATTTTCCTTGTCCTTATCAGTCATTTTGATATTATATGCATTTTTATCAGCTTCGGTTTTTTTCTTAGCCTCTTCGGCTTTTTTCTTGGCTTCCTCAGCTTTTTTCTTAGCCTCTTCGGCTTTTTTCTTAGCTTCTTCAGCCTTTTTTTCCTCTTCGGCTCTTTTAGCCGCTTCCTTCTTTGCTTCCTCTCTTTTAGCCTCTTCTTCAGCTATTTTCCTTGCTTCTTCTTCAGCCTTTTTTGCTTCTTCCGCCTTATTATTCTCTTCTTCAGATTGCAACTCCTGAGAAGGTACTTCCTCACTCTTTTCCTCAGAAATCTTCAAAGTTGCCTCTGTCTGCGGACTGTCTGCCTTTGCACTGTATAAGTTGGCAGGCAGCAACATACTGAAGGATAGACAGACTGTTGCGGCTCCTAAGAAGAATACTCTAAATGCTTTCTTCATTACACTCTCCTAAAATTTTAAGTTCATATTACATTTAATAGTTTATGTAGATATTTCAAATATATTACAAAATTATTACATAACCTATGTTCGTAAGTATAACCACCAAAATCTGTCTTGTCAACAATAATGGCATATTTGGGGGCTTCGGTGAACAATTATATGGCTAAAAATTTTGTCTACATGAATTCTGTACAATTTTTTAATGCTACCACTGTATAATTTTGTATATTTTTAAGGTTGATTTTTTTGTTTTCCTTTGACAGCAATTTTAAAGCATGATACTATGTTTTTGAAAGTTTACCTAAAGGGGAGCATAAAATTGGAACATTTATTAAAAGGTGTATATAAAAGAGTTGATTCCAAAGGGAGAGACCGCTTCGTAGCTTCTTTTACATATAGATCCAAGCACATAAGTCTGGGAAGCTTTGAGAAGATGGAGACTGCCAATTCCGCCTATAGCGAGGCTTTGGAATTAGTTTCGGATAAGAGTCAGAAATCTCTTGATGATTATGAAGCTGCAATGAACCTGAATTTCGAAAAATGGATAACTATAATTAATTTTCGTGATAATGGGCTTTATATTAAAAACCCGATATATTTAAGAAGAAAATTTTTTGAGTATTATCTGTCTCCCACAGAGGTTATGAAGTTTTCTGCAGAAGATCTTTTCTATTATTCCAACCATAAAATTATAAGAAGAGGGAGGCATTTTTTCGTGGCAGATTACGGTATGCAGGCTAATATTTTACACCGCTACGGGATAAGAAGCTTTGCCGTAGCCGGAAAAGATTATATTTTCTTAAATGGGGACAATCTTGATTTTCGATATGAAAATCTTAAAATAATAAACCGCTACACCGGTGTAAGACTGGAAAAGCAATTTCCGAAGCCATCATATGTGGTTAAAATACATATTAAAGGCTCAGTAATAGTCGGCCGCTACACAGACGAGGTAACAGCGGCCATAGCTTATAATAAAGCTGTCCGCCTCCTTATGGACGGCGGATTTAAAAGAAAATATGAGCTTAATTATATAGACACCTTAAACAAAACCGAGTATGAAAACAGACTTAAAGAAGTGAAGCTTTCAAAAAGGTTTTTACGCCTTATTTCCTCGCTCCGCATCTAAAAGGATTTAATATATGGTTTGCAAGGCTTATATTTATTATTGTAATTACTGCCTGAGTTATAAGGCTGATACTGAACCAGTTCTTCATCAGGAAATCGGTATTATTTTGAAACTCTATGTAATTGCCTATTACATCAGGCAGTCCTATCTGAACATCCAGCAGCGCAAAGAGAGTAACTACGGGATTTAACAAAAATATCGGGTTTAAAAATCTGTTATCTGTCAAAGACAACATATTACTTATGAGAGTAATAAATATAGTTCCCAGTGTTATAAACATAACCCATATATAAGTAATTGCGGTAGCAGTACTTGTTTTTCTGTAAATAACCGACATAAGAATTCCAAAACTTCCTATATATATAGCTGTTAATATTATAAGTAAAATATATTTGACAAGAGTGGCAAGGCTTGCACCTCCCATGGTAAAGACAAGAGCAAGTATGGGAAGACTTGAAATTACATACAGCATAAGCTTGCTTATTGCCGATAAAAGCTTTCCTATAATTATTCTCGGAGTTCCGAGTGAGGTGGCAATAAGTATATCAAGAGTACCATGGTCTTTTTCACTCGAAATTGCCCCTCCTGTAATAGCAGGCACCACAAAGATTACCAGACTGAATTCCAAGCCAAAAAGTATTGAACAAAATATTACAAAATCCTGCTTGATTGTATAAGAATTATACAGGGTATAACCTGAAGCAGACATTGCAACCAGAGTGAAAAGCCCTATAACTGCCAAAATAAAACAATAAAGTCCCACAGTAGCAGGGAATTTAAGACTTCTCACAGATTGTTTCAGTTCTTTTATATATACAGCATTGGTTTTATATTTCTTCATCTCTACTCCATAATCTTAATAAATACAGATTCCAAATCATGTCCGCGCCTACTAAAAGAAGAAACCAGCACTCCCGCTTCCACCATTCTTTTTAGCAAATATCCCTCATCTTCCTCAGAGCCGCTGTAACTTATATAGAATTCATCAGCCTCGGTTATTGTAAGATTGAGCACAGCCTCATCTTCTTTCAAAACTTCAGCCGCAATATTCGCCCCTTTATTTACCTTCATTATGATAGGATTTTCTACGTGCATAGTTCTTTCTATACTGTCTATACTTCCGCTCATAACTACCTTGCCCTTTTCAATAATCGCAAGACCGGTAACAAGTTCCGAAATCTCATGCAGAATATGAGAGCTTATTAATATGGTTCTTCCTTGTGCATTGAGCCTTTTAAGAAGATTTCTTGTTTCAACTCTTCCCTTCGGATCCATCCCTGAAGTAGGCTCATCCAAGACTAAAATATCCGGATTATGTATCAGAGCGCGTGCAAGTCCCAGCCTTTGCTTCTGTCCTCTTGAAAGATCATCTACAAAAAAGTCTGTCTTGTCACTAAGCCCCAGCTCTTCTAAAAGCCTCAGACACTCTCTTTCTGCCTCTCTTCCCGTCATATTATACGCGGCAGCAAAGAACTCTATATACTCAATGACTTTCAGATTGTCATACACTCCGAAAAAATCCGGGACATAGCCTATCTTACTTCTGACTTTCTCCACTTCACATCCCGCATCTAACCCATTTATAATTACTTTGCCTGAGTCAGCAGGAATAAGCCCTGATATTATTCTCATTGTTGTAGTTTTTCCTGCTCCGTTTTGCCCTACAAAACCATAAATTTCATTATCTTCTATTTTGAGCGAAAAACCATCTAAAGCCTTAGTTTTTCCAAAGCTCTTGGTCAAGTTCTCTATCTCAATCATCATTCATACTCCATTGATATCTTAGGTATATTAGGTATCGAAAAAGCTGACATTTCATCATAAGCTGACTGTTCAACCTCATAGCGCAGAATTATTTTCCCATTTTCCACATAGTCGGGACTCATATAAAACACCTGATTTTCTCCTCTGTCAAAAGCTATATTTCCCCCGCTGTTTATATACTCTCTGGATTTTTTGATAAAGTCTTTATCCGGTTTAAAAACAACATCATAACCCCCCTTTTTGGGATTAAATATATAGACCTTACACGGATTTAACTCTTCCTTGAATAAAGAAAGTAACATAAGACTTTTTACTCTCCTGTTTTTATCCGTCTCATAACTTATATCAACAGAATTTTTATTTAATAAGGCACTGTTTGAAAAACTATAGCTGTTTTCTCCGATAGACATAGGAAGTTTCCCTATTGAATTTACAAAATTATCAGAATCAGTACCTTTATCCGCCGGCAATACAAGTATGGTATAACCGTTTACAGTGCTCACATCAGAGGTAAACTCTCCTTTCAGCCTTCCGTCTGCCAATGCAATAAACGCCGGCTTCTTACCACCGGATACTGAGGTTTTATCTAAAACTGTTGTAAGTAAAGTCTGAATTTTAGCATTCTCCCCTTCATAAGAAAAATTAAATATTTTATTCATAAACACAGAATCCTGTAAACTCGCAGTAAGATCATTTAAAAATACACCGTTTATATCTGAATCAAATATTTTACTTTCACCATTTGCCACATCACCGATATATATAATCTCATCATCATATACGGCGAAAACCTTTTTTAAGTTCACTCCAAGCTTATTGTTAAATTCTCCCTTAACTGCAGCCTCATCCCTGTATATTTTTCCTGCACTGTCCAGGATTATTCCGGACTCTCCTCTCGCCTTTATAAAAAGCGTGTCAAAGACACTGGTCTCCATCACATTTATGTCTGCTCCGTTGTCTTTACTTTCTATATTATATTTTACCTTTTCATCATTTTTTCCCACAAATTTTGAAAAACTGCCATACAGGCTTTCTACCTTGTATCCATTGTTTATCTCAAGTTTATAAGGTGTATTGGAAGAACTTGTTATTGATAAAGCCACATCTTCGATTCCTCTGTCTTTTCTGAGGTCCAGTACCGACACATAATTCATGTACATTCCATCAATACGGCTGTCTGCACTCACCATATAAATTATAGCTGTAAAAATAACCGACCATACAGGAACAAAAATCCAATACTCTAACTTTCTTTTTCTTCTTGCAAGAAGAAAATAAGTAATCGGGCTTACAACTATTATATAAATAAAAATAATAACTATATATCTTCCTGTCTTTATATTAAGATTCTCTAATACGGGAATCAGGATTCTTTCCGTCTTCCAAGTCCACTCTGCTCTGTCTTCCCTTCCCAGATACAACCTGTTCAGGTTAAAATTCTCTATATCTTTCTCAAGGAGGTTTACTCCCCCCTGTCTCTCCCTTTCCTTCAAAATTTCAACAGTCTCAGACTTTAACTCAGTTTTATAATTATCCGGAAGAATAACCAAATCAAAGGAAGATAAGCTCCTATAGTCACCATCTGTTTGATTTTCACTTAAATAAATACGTTTAACCTTAAAATCCTTTTCACCGATGAGAGAAAACATCTTATCTTTCGGAAGAAAACTTGCAACTACCAATTCTGAACTGCTGTCTACATTCTCTTCCCCTATATTTTCCTCGAAGCTCTCCACTTCTTTGCCATTATTATCCAAAATAGCTATTGTAAATCCGGGATCTACCGTATTTAAAAAAGGATAGAAATAAACTGTTGTATCTTCTCCCTTTTTAATGTTTATTTCACTGCTGTAGGAAGACAGATCCTCTCCTACCGAATAATACCTAAGGTGAACAGTGCCCTTAAAGTCTTTCTTTGCTTTTTTTAATGTAACCCTTACTCTTACAAGTGAGGAAATGCGTATATATCCGTTAATTCCATACTCTATATCGAGCTCTCCAAGTGATGAAGTTTCTTTGAAAGGCGTAGCTTTTGCAATAACTGATTTATGATAAGAGCTCTGAAGTTCTGCAGGATGAGCAAAATTTGCAAAAAGAAAAAATAGGGATAATGCCCAAAATAATCCATTCTTCATGCTAATCCTCCCTATTTTACCGGTAAAATTATTTCAAAGACCGTACCGTATAAGTCGCTTTTCACATTAATATCTCCGCCATGAAGGCTGACTATATTTTTGGTAATTGCAAGTCCTAACCCCGTTCCTCCTGTTTCAACGGATCTGGAATCTTCAACCCTGTAAAACTTATCAAAAATATGCTCTATATCCTTCTTAGGAATGAGCCTTCCATAATTGATTATACGAATATGCAAATCACTTTTTTCATTTTCCTGATACAGCTCTACTATAAGCTTCTTGCCATCCTTACCGTATTTTATACCATTGGTCAGAAGATTTGCCAAGGCTCTTGCCATAAGCTCTCCGTCAGCCTCTATCTTCATAACCTCGGCTGACTTTTCTAAATTCAAGGCTGAGTCCCGCCTCTTGAAGACTCGGATAACACTCATCCGCTAACTGCTCAATAAGCTTAACTATGTCTATCTCTTCAAGATGAAGCCTGAGTTCGGTAGAGTCTGTTTTGGTAAATGAAAATAAATCCTCTATAAGCCCCTGAAGTCTTATAGCCTTATCATAAGCCACCCTTATATATTCTTCATTCTTAATCAGAAGTTCCTCATTGTTTCTGCTCTCAGCAGCCTTGGACATAACCAGTTGAAGATAACCGATTACAGAAGTTAACGGGGTACGCAAGTCATGAGCTATACTGGTAATGAATTCCTTACGACTCTTCTCCTCATTTCTTTCTTTAGCAAGAATACGGTTTATCTCACCTGTGGTCCTGTTCAGATTGCGAGCCATATTGGAAAGTTCATCTTCATTTCTTATCTCAAATTTAATATCAAAATTCCCTCCGGAAAATTCTTCTATTCCCTTGTCTAACTGTTCAAAATAATCAGTTATCTTCTTAGTAAAAAAGATAAAATAAATTGCAAAAAAGAAGATAAAGCAAGCTATTACTTCCAAGATTATAAATCCTACAAATCTGCGGTTTTCTGTAAGCTTAATCCTTGTTTCTTCCTGATAACGATATATGGAATTTCCTCCGGGAGTCCCATTTACCGGATTTTTAATTTCTCCTATAGCCTGATTACTTTCTTTGTCCGTAGAAGAATTTGAACCTGCTGAACCTGTTCCGCTCTTGATATTGCCGGCCTCAGTCGATACGTTATGCTTTATAGCATCTCTTTTAATAAAATCTCTCAGCACAAATATACCAAATGTTATGGCAATAGTTGTGATAAGAGAAAGTATCAAACTTAATATTACATAAGTTATGATTTCTATTTTGACACTTCGAAATAATTTATTTTTCAATCTTGTATCCAACTCCCCAAACTGTCTTTATTATTTTGGCATTTCTTGCATCCATTTCTATCTTTTCCCTAAGCCTTCTTATATGTACCATAACTGTGTTATTTCCTTCAAAGGCTTTTTCATTCCATACCCTGGTAAAAATATCATCAGTGGAAAATACCCGTCCCGGATTACTTGCCAACAGACAAAGTATATCATACTCTATAGGGGTAAGTTTAGCTTCTTTATCATAAGTCCTTACCTCTCTGGTACTCTTGTTTATATAAAGAGGACCTGCTTCTATAATTTCATCCCCGGAATCAACTCCGGCTTTCTGCCCTGAATTAAACTCGGTAAACCTTCTGAGATTTGCCTTTACTCTAGCTGTAAGCTCAAGAGGATTGAAAGGCTTGGTTACATAGTCATCCGCTCCATTGCCAAGCCCTACTATTTTATCAAGGTCAGTTGACTTGGCAGAAAGCATAATTACAGGTATATGGCTGGTCTCACGAATTTTTTTAACCATAGAAAGTCCATCCATCCCCGGCATCATTATATCCAATATGGCAAGTGAAATATCTTCCTCCGATTTCAGTATGGCAAGCCCGGTAACGGCATCATTTGCCTTTCTCACCTCATAGCCTTCACTTACAAGGTGAATTTCCACAAGGTCTGCTATCTCTTTATCATCATCAACTACAAGAATCTTTGCTTTTGCTTTCATACATATACTCCTATTTTTTGAAAATATTATTTTTTCTTCATCTATACGCAAGTATATCATTTTTAGCTGATTTATGTATTAAATTATTCTTACAATTTGATAATGTAAGGAATAAAAAAGAACGGCAACCTAAGCTACCGTCCTTCAAAATATGACTATCTTAAAATCTGTAATTATCCGATTAAATCTATGCCATTGCCGGCATAACCGTATCAAGAATCTCATTTAATGCAGTTCCGCTGCTTGTGTGACTCCTGATTATATTAGCCTTACATTTTTCAGCTTCTGCCAAGGCTGTGCGCACCATTTTATGTGATACAGTGTTCGTAAATAGTATCAATATATCCGGTGAGCCTATCTGACCACTTAAATTGGCAGACATCTGTGTAAAAACCTTTGCCTTACATTTATGTTCCTTACAAATTTTCTTATACATACAAACCATACGGTCGTGACCGCCAACTATTACCACACTCATAATGCACCTCTCTGACTTATATAAGTTTTACTTAACTTCTACGCCTGTGCAAGCTTCTTTCCAAGCTCTTTGCATTTCTCAAGGCCTTCAGCATCCGGCTCAAGATTGCAGATAACACCCTCGTCACCTACTACAGTTGCGCCTGCTGCCTTCATTCTTTCTACCCAGTCACTCATCCAGGTACCATCGCCCCAGTCATAAGAACCAAAAAGTCCGATAACCTTGCCTGATACATGTGCCTCAAGCTCAGTTACAAATGGCTCCATCTCACTCTCTTCAAGAACTTCAGAACCCATAGCCGGACATCCGAGTGCAAATGCCTTTTCTGCTTTGAGTGCATCTACAGAAGCAGCTCCAACCTCAAGTAATTCTGCCTCGGCACCTGCTCCCTTAATTCCCTCAGCAACCGCCTCAGCCATTGCCTGAGTATTTCCTGTCTGTGACCAATAAACTACACTTATTTTGCTCATAATACATCCTCTTTCTGTGTATTCACACTGTTTTTTATGCACAAATCACCTGAACAGTTTCATCCGCTTCACAATGATCTATGTTGCCGTAATTGTTGATAATGCTTATTATGTCAAGTCCTTCATACAATAACCGCACTATCTCTGTCTGCACCTTCTCGTAATTCTTGAACAGCCTGATTTTGGTTTCGGCATCTTTATACACCTTCCAATATCCGCTGTGTAAGTAATTTTTACCGTTATTTACAATAAATCCTTCCACATCTTCTATCGGATAACCAAGAAGCAGACCCAGTTCATGAGGAAAATCCTGTTTCAGCTCCATATATCTCATATAACGCCTTACAAACAGCGGAAATATCTGATTTATACAGGAGACTTTATAATTACATTTCTGAATAAATGCTTTTATTTCATCTCTTTCCAAATATTCCCTAAGCTTATCTTCCCTATAAACCAAAATTACGAGCCTTTCTTTTCCGGGATATACAACCCTGAAAGAAAGTCCGGTTTTCTTTAAAATTCCGGATAATTCTCTGAGTTTTTTTGCAGGTATTGTTAAAAGATTGGATATCTTAATTCCCGAAATAACCGGAGCACACTGCAAAGCCAGCTGAAGTGAAACTGATTGTGCATCCATCTCCTTTATTATGTCTACAATATCAAAACTCATAGCACCTCTCCGAATCATTTTTAGTTAGCTTTTACTAACTGGTTAAAATAATAATAGATTTCATTTCATTTGTCAATAGATTTTGAGAATTATTATTATTTTCATAAAGATTTACTACTAAAGAAGTTATCTTTCGATTTTTTCCTCCGGAAGTTCATACATAACCTTAGCATGATTTTCCTTCAATAATTGTTCAGACAAAAGTTTTCCTGTTTTTTTATCATTACATTTTCTAAACACCTTTCCAACCCTATAAATATCTTCTCCCTCTCGTACAAACTTTTCATCTTTTATATAAACATGATATTTCACAGATAATTCCTTCTCTGCACGAATCTCACCGCAGAGGTATTCTTCCGTTGTATAAACAAGAACTTGAAAAGTTTGGTCTGTATCATTTTTAAATCGGTAATCTATATGATTATAAAAAACAGAAGTTCCGGTTCCGAAAGGAACCTGTCTTCCAAAATCCGGAAACAAATCAAAGCCATCATGATGATGGTGCTCGGTGACAGTAAGAGGTGTATGAAGTATCATCCAGTGCAGTAAATTCGTAAATTGGCACATTCCCCCTCCAATTCCCTCTGAAACTTTTCCAAGAGAAATTGTCAGTCCGGCTTTATAACCTTTTTTCTCAGAACAATTCCCAACCGGTTTCCAAAATGAAAAAACTTCTCCGGGTCTAATCAAAATACCTGAAACCTTCGGAGCCGCCAAACTTAAATTTATAACTTTATTTTCCTGTAAATCCTGCCTTACATTCCCAAGCCTTCTCCGCATTAAGGATTTATGCTCGTAAATTAGGACAGGGAGTTTATCTACCTGCTTTTCTCTTGCAAATTTAGTTGAATTTTTAATATCCCTAATTCTTCTTTTGATTCTTTCTTTCCATAAGGAAATTTCATATGTAAATGGAGAAATTTCACAAAATAGTTTTCGTTTCTTCATTAATCACCTCATAGGTATTGTTTTTATGGATATTATACAGGTATGGGAGGGGAAAGGCAAGGATGGGAAGGCTGATAAAGTTTCTTATGTAATTGTATAGTTTGTGGGCTTCAATGCCCGACGCACGTAGTTATCTTATATTTTCCACCACTTCTATCACTGTATTTACTGCTTCATCAAAACTTATTTCTTCTGCATAACGAAATCTTTTTTGATAGCTACTCCATCGTATTTTAAGGTCTTTTTCTAGTTTTAAGTCTGCTAATACATTAAGAAAATAGTGTGTTTGTATCACATTAAACTAAGTCCGGTTTCTTTTGGCAGTTTTTGACATATCGCTCTTAGCCTGTCTTTATTCATAAACAACCTCCAATATTTCTTTTACTTTTTCATATATTTTCATTTTCTTAGAATACTCATACAGTTTATTAAGATTCTTATTGACATAACGAACATATTTATTAATAGTTTTGGAAAACACTTCGGCTTCTATTTCACTTCTACTTTTTATAAGATCACAAATTGTTCTTTCCAAATCGTAGGCTTTTACTATATTTCCAAACATAGTTTGACACTTTGTAATACCCAAATAATAAATTGCTTTTGTTACATAGTGGATTCTCACATTTCCGCTTATACGATGTGTATTGTAGCCTTTATATACTGTAGCTTCCATTTCCAATGGAATTATGTCTGTAAAACCGTGGAAATATAGTGCGGATATATTAAGAAAAAATAGCGACTTTACTTCTATTGTGAAAAAAAATAATATTCATCATAATCCCCATTTGAATTTATATAAATTCCTCTGTCTACACGAATGAGCTGCCCGATTCCACCATTCGCGTTAAATACATCGTAGGAATGTTATACTTTTTAAGTTCTTTGTTTGTAATAACTCCACCTGTTTTACTTATTTTTTCTTTTATTTTTTACATAATTCATTGTGTTCCCCTCTTTTGTTGTAATTGCGCTTACATTATAGTATTTAGTACGCACGAATACAACAGTTTATATCTTCTTTTTTCTTTATTTTCAACGAAATAGGGCGAAAGATTTTACTCTCACGCCCTATGTTTTCAACAAGATAACATACTATCATAGAGATATATGCCTTTTCTGCAGGAATGACAAACTCTGTTATATCTATCAGCCATTTAGCATTTTGTTTTGTGGTCAAGTATTATCAAGAGTTAAGATCTTATTGCTTGTAATTTATTTTGACATTCTATTAATTCTCGCCTCATTTTAGCAGGAATACATTCATCTCGGCTTAAAATATCTTTTAATTGATCTAATGAGCTCTCCACATAGGAATCCAAATATTTATCTCTATCAAATTTTTCATAATAACGTATAGTGTTCTTGGCATAAACAAATGTATGATAATTTATCCTTGCATCCTGATTTATGCAATACTCAAGAGTTTTAAATGATTTTTGCATTGTTTCCTTAAGTATTTTACTTTCCTCTTCATTTGAAGCTTCCGCTTCAATATTCATTTCGAAAAGAATTACAGCATGTGTGTTTGCAATTGTAAATACTTTCTTTTTACTCTCTGTATAAGCTTAATCTATCTCATTCCATGCCAAGTCAAATTTCTTTTTCCTTAGTAAAAAAATTGCATATTGATGCTTAACGAATGGAGTTTTATCTATAGAAATGATTTTTTCATAAAACTCCTGCCCCTCCTTTACATTAAAGATTTTAGTTGTAATATCTGTATCATAAGCTTTTCGCTTCATGACATCAAATCTATAAATAATATGAGGATTAATATTATCCCAAAATTGATTCAAAACCTTTTTCATCGTTATTTTATCGATTAGTTTAATCGATTTCTCTGCAAATAATTTACTTCTCATAACCAAATAGTCTTGACACTCAAAATCCTCATTCTCACTATCAGCTTCTACAATAATTTTAGTCATCTTTTCCAGTGCATATAAAATATCCTTATATTCATTGATGTCTTCTTCAAAATAAAAAATCAACATATCCATTGAACAAGGCACACCACAATAACTTGTGTAATTAATCAATGTAAACAATTCTAGTAAATCTATGTTTAATTTATCGTCTTCAAACATTCTCAAGTCATTGATATATACATTGATTCTATCAACAATCAACGTATCTGTCACAGCATAAAATACTATTTCAAGTAGTGATACATTCTCATTGCTTGATGATAGTTTTAATGCATCTACGCTGGGTCTATTCATAGATTTGCAAATAAGTTGTATATCTTCTTGACAAAGATTGCTTATATCAATAATTTCATGCGAATCTATATTAAATGAGCGCTTTATGTAATCAAAATTTAGCGTTCTTTCTGCTACGACAAGATTAATACTTGTTGAATCCCTAAGCTGTTTAAATGCATCCATATTGTTGGATAAATTATCTATGAAAACAAAAACTTGTTGTTTTTCATTAATTAATAATTGCTTAAGTCTTTCTGCTTCCTGTTTTGTAATATTACTGAACCAAAATTTTTTTCCATCTATTTCATCTGAGAAAGCGAGTTGAAGCAACAATGTTGACTTACCACATCCCGGAATACCTGTTATTAATACCGTATCATTAGTGATTATCCGATTAACAACTTCATTAAAATACGATATACGACAAACATTGTTTGATAGTATATCCGAAATTTGTGGCTCTGCACCAGAAAAAAAATCTACAACTGGTCTTCTTACACTAAATTTCTTTAATTTTTCTGAAACATAATTCTTTGGGAAATGGTCCTCATATTTCAAATTAGATGAACTTATATTCTTTTTAGTGAAAGGCATTTTATGCAAGTATTCTATTAAATCCATCGTATCAGCTTCAATTATATTGAAGCCTTGCTCTTCATAATCCTCGATATATTGTTTATTTTCTTCGCTTGGGTATACCACTATCCATTTTTGAGTTTTTCCTTTTGCAAAGGCCTCACTGTTACAAATTATGTCAAGAGTATTATTATCCGACATACTAACACCCCAAAAAATAGTTGGTGCGGAAGATATCTTAAACGAAACAGTTTCAAATAGTTTTTTTCACGAAGAAACAAGTCAGTTAACTCTTTTTCCGTAAATGACATCTTATATTCAATTGGATATGTTACAGAACCATGTAATTTATATAAGTTGACAGCATCATTCACCTCAATAGAACCATATATTTTTGTGTCATTCAAAGATGTTCTAGACGATTTATCTGCATACACTTTTTCTAATAAGTCATCAATATTAATCGTTATTATATTTTTAATTGGCAGGTCTGTAATATAGCAATAATTTGGGTTATACTTATTTACTGTATACTTATCCTTAAGTACTCTGTTTAGTCCATCTTCATTATCCTTTTTTATTTTCTGACAAGTCTTACTAAGTATTAAATTTCTACTTTTATCCAAACTAAACATTTCAATCAATTGCTCATTAATTGAATCACCCAGAGGCAAAGACTCTCCCTCTCTATTATATGAATAAACCGAAAATCCTGCCCCTAGATATAAATTCATCCCACTATTAGTAACTAGTGTACTGGCACATTGATATTTAGTATTACAACAACTTCCTATCTGGAAGCTGTTGTGAACTTAGGATACAATGAATTCAATTTTACTCTGGCATCAACAGTTCGAAATTGCCAATTGACCTTTGCTGCAAAAATATTTCGCTCTACCTCCCAGGCTGCTAATTCTT
>NZ_KI535367.1:746421-795859 GCF_000160035.2 Catonella morbi ATCC 51271 | reverse complement strand
CGCAGGATATTTGAGGAGAGCCGTCCTTAGTACGAGAGGACCGGGATGGACGAACCGCTGGTGGACCGGTTGCAGTGCCAGCTGCACGGCCGGAGAGCCAAGTTTGGCAGGGATAAACGCTGAAGGCATCTAAGCGTGAAGCCCCCTCCAAGATAAGATATCCCATAGCGTAGGCTAATAAGACCCCTTAGAGAGTATGAGGTTGATAGGTCAGTGGTGTAAGCGGAGTAATCTGTGTGCCTTCTGATACTAATAGGTCGAAGGCTTGACCAAAGAAAAGGAAAAAAGATGTTGTATTCGGTTGCAGTTTTCAAGGTATATTAGTTTGGCCCAATGGCTCAGTTGGTTAGAGCGCTGCCCTGTCACGGCAGAGGTCGCGGGTTCGAGTCCCGCTTGGGTCGTTAATATCTTAGGATATTATTTATGGGGTCTTAGCTCAGCTGGGAGAGCATCTGCCTTACAAGCAGAGGGTCACAGGTTCGAGCCCTGTAGGCCCCATTTAATTTAATAACTATATCAGTTATGCCGATGTGGCTCAATTGGCAGAGCAGCTGATTTGTAATCAGCAGGTTATCGGTTCGAGTCCGATCATCGGCTTTTTTGGGTGGATTCCCGAGTGGCCAAAGGGAGCAGACTGTAACTCTGTTAGCATAGCTTTCGAAGGTTCGAATCCTTCTCCACCCATTTTAGAAAATAATAGGACAGTGCTATATTCCAAGATATTTTCTAAACTTAATATCGCGGGGTGGAGCAGTCTGGAAGCTCGTCGGGCTCATAACCCGAAGGTCATAGGTTCAAATCCTGTCCCCGCAATTTTGCCCAGATAGCTCAGTCGGTAGAGCAAGGGACTGAAAATCCCTGTGTCGCTGGTTCGATTCCGGCTCTGGGCATTTTGTCTTGTAAGACAGAAAAAATTAATATGGGACATTAGCTCAGCTGGTAGAGCACTTGACTTTTAATCAAGGTGTCGGGGGTTCGATTCCCCCATGTCTCAGAAGAGAGAAAAGGCTTAAACTCAGTAGTTTCAAGGGTTTGAGCCTTTTTTGTATTTTTGCTTTATGCCCCGATTTTGACGATTTTGGCGAAAATAGATATATCATTTTCGTATCAATATATCATTTGTGCATCACAATCAAATTAAAAGTGTAAAGTCTCAACCACTATATCTTGTATATGTTCCTTCACCTCTATTATATGATTAAAAACCTCAATTACCGTCTTAGAAGAATTTCCAAAAGTCACAAAATTTTAGAAATAGAAATATTATTGAAGGCAAACCATAAAAGCATGCTTGATAAATGCTTAAAGCAGTATGCTAAACATTAGGTGCTGATTATTGATGAAAAAGGTTAACTTCCGACCAAATTAAAAGGCACTAATCTATTAATCATGTTTATTACAGAGGTATGAGAAACATTCGACAATAATTATAACGTACATAAATTTTGGTGAGTAGCAGGATATATTTCAAAATAGTGTCATATAAGCGGAAATATTAGGCTGAATAATGAACGGTTTAAAAGTTGTAAAAATAGTTGTGACAGCTATAGATTATAGAATAGGGATGAACCGGCTCAAAAAAATACAATCAAACAGAATATAATTCAATTTGATTGTATTAAAATAATTTATTATTTATCCAAAATCATTTATAAACATCTGTAAAATATTATAATTTGTGGTTTGATTATGATATTTCACAAGAAGTCTCTTAATACCACCTTATAGCCAAAGAACGGAAACAGTCAATCCTACAGTACTGTGTGGAAAAGATGTCTGTGACATATAGCCTGAGTAATTGGGGTTATCTAACAAAAGTGTCGTACTTAACTTGAAAATCTGGATTTAATCTTCAGGACACACTATTCCCATCAGTCTTTCAATCATACAATGAAGAAGTCTGCTTCTTTCGGTATCTGATGCTTTATAAAACATCTCTTTGCCATCTCTGCGGCTGGTGATAAGTCCACCTGCCTTTAATTGTTTTAAATGGTGTGACACGGCAGGACTGGACATATTTACCATAGCACTTATATTGATAACACAATCCTCACAGTGGCATAACAGCCAGAAGATACGAAGCCTGCTTCCGTCACCCAGCATTTTAAATACTTCTGCAGTTAAACTAAAATCATCTATTATTGCAAGACGAGCAAGTGCATCTTCGTGATGTTTTTCATGGTGGTGGTCGTGTGGTAAATGAAACTCTGACATATATAATCTCCTAGTAAATATTTAAGTACAGTGTATTTGTTTTTAAATATATTGTCAAGATTTGAGAGGGTATATCTAATTACTGCTTGCGCGTTGATTGAATAAAAGCTGAATATGGTCTATAATTATTACATTGATACTGGATTGCTACAGCTTGGCTTTTCAGTGGCATTGTAAAATTCTAAGGAGACCATATGATAGTATTAAAAACTCCTTTTAACCTTATCGGTAAAGTTGGAACTTTGTCTGCATTTCTCATTATTGTTGCAGGGGAGACAGGCATCATATCATTTAAAAGTATGATATTCAGACTTTTAGCTTATATTTTTCTTGGAATCTGTGCAGGAGTTTTGGCTTATACGATAGAAAGTGATATTAAGCTTAGGAAGTTAAAGGCAGATGGAAATTATTTCGAAGCCAGAATACTGAGTATAAATGAAGTATATATAGGTTTTAAAATTGGTGGAGCTAAATGTTGTAGATTTAATTACAGTTATTTTAATGATGCAGGTGAAGCTGTAAATGGTACAAGCAGAATTGTATATATGAACAGAAATTATTTTTCATATGCAAAAACTTTGAGAAGTAATGAATTGAACAGGCTGTTCAAAATGAAGGTTTATGTAGGGAAAGATGATAAAAATAAATATATGTCAGAAGTTTATAAGTTAAATCATTAGAAAAGCAGATAATCATATAAGGAAGGAGGACTGGTTATGTATGAAAAAGAAATAGAAAAACTTCAGCAGATTGTAGATGATAGCAAAAGTATAGTATTTTTTGGTGGAGCGGGAGTATCTACGGAAAGTGGTATTCCTGACTTTAGGAGTGCTGATGGGCTTTATCATCAGGAATATAAGTATTCTCCGGAACAGATTATAAGCCACAGTTTTTTCTTAAGATACCCTGAAGCTTTCTATGAATTTTACAAGGAAAAAATGATGTGCCTTACTGCAAAGCCGAATTCTGCACATATTAAGCTGGCTGAGCTTGAGAAGGCAGGAAAGCTATTAGCTGTGGTTACTCAGAATATTGATGGGCTTCATCAGGAAGCAGGCAGCAAAAAGGTGTTTGAGTTGCATGGAAGTATACACAGAAATTATTGTATGAAATGTAGAAAGTTTTATGATGCAGAATTTGTAAAAAATGCAGAAGGAATTCCACGTTGTGAGTGCGGTGGCATAGTTAAGCCTGATGTGGTACTTTATGAAGAAGGACTTGACCAGAATGTGATTGAAAGGGCTTTAATGGCTATTTCGTCAGCAGATACTCTTATCATAGGAGGAACTTCGCTTGTGGTATATCCGGCAGCTGGCTTTGTGGATTATTTTCATGGAAAACACCTTGTAGTGATTAATAAGTCGGATACCGGCAGAAACCTGAATGCTGAATTAGTTATAAATGCTCCTATTGGAGAGATAATGAAGGGGATTAATATTTGAGAATAAAAGGATTGCGAGAAGCGAAGCTGTAGCAATCCTGTATCAAGGTATGTCAAATACTTTTGACACACACATCATTTAGCGTTATAATAATTCTGATTGAGCTTATAGACATATTATGATATAATATGTCTATAAACTTTTAGGGAGGGATAAGCCTATGTTTATTAAACAGGAAACAATCAGACCGTCAGCAGACCTGCGTAATCATTATAATGAAATATCCAGACAATGCAGGGAAGATAAGGAAGCAGTAATAATTACCGTAAATGGACGGGGAGATACAGTCTCAATCGGATATGAGGAATATAAAAGAATGAAAGCCAGAATTGAGCTTTTGGAAATCCTTGCAGAAGCTGATGAAGATGTTAAGTATGAGAGAGTTGCTCCTATTAAGGATACTTTTGATGATTTGAGAGCTATTCTTAAGGAGGAGAGAATTTGAAATATCAAGTTATAAGGACTGATACGGCAGATGCTCTGATACGGGAGATTGTTCTCTATATTGCTGAAAACTTTGGTAACAGCGTGGCTTTGAAAAAACTGGAAGAACTGGAAAAGGCAATTTTATCATTGGGAGACAATCCTTATATCGGAACTACACCCAAATATAATATCTTAAAAAGACAGGGATATCTGGTACTGATTCTTGAAAAAGACATTGTTTTTTATAAAATAAATGAGGAAAAGAAGATAGTAACCATATATGCGGTAGTGGACTACAGACAGGATTATTTGAGTATAATACAAGGGCTGTAGGTGGATGGATATGCCTTAATGAAAGAGGATGACTAATGGAAGATAAATCACTTATTATAAAAAAGCTTGAAAATGAAGGAATAACAATAACTTCAGAACAATGTGATAAACTCTATAGATTTTACGAAATGGTAACAGAGAAAAATAAGGTAATGAACCTTACGGCAATCACTGATTACGAAGAATTTGTAATAAAGCATTTTGTAGACAGTCTGATGATAGCAAAAGTAATGGATATGAAAGCGCCTATGACTGTACTTGATATCGGTACAGGTGCAGGTTTTCCGGGAGTTCCTATTAAAATAGTATATCCGGCAACCAAAGTTTTGTTGCTGGATTCCCTTAATAAAAGGCTGAACTTCTTAAATGAAGTAATAGAAGAACTTGGCTTAAAGGATATAACCACTATTCACTCTCGTGCTGAGGAATTACAGGCAAAAGGTGAATATAGAGAAAACTTTGATTTATGCGTATCAAGAGCGGTTTCAGCCTTGCCAACCCTAAGTGAATACTGTCTGCCTTATGTAAAACTTGGTGGAAAATTTGTAGCCTACAAAGCTACCGGAGCTGATGAAGAAATAGAGACATCAAAGACCGCAATCAGGGTGCTTGGCGGTGAAATAAAGGAAACAGCCCATTTTACCATAAAGGATACTGATTATACCAGAGTGCTGATTTCTATAGAAAAAGTAAAAAATACTCCAAAGAAATATCCGCGTTCAGGTGGAAAACCAAGTAAAAATCCATTACAATAAGGGGAGGGCAATGCGCTCGTTTTTGATTTGATTAAGTGACGCCTTCACTAATAAATGTCCAGACTCGCTCCGGTTTTTCTGTAAGATGCTATTGAAAGTATCTGAAGGTTCACGAAAAACCTAATGCGCTCGCTTTTTGGCAGTGACTCACGCTTAGCAAATTGCGTAGCAATGAAGCTAAGTGTGTTAGTCCTGCCTATATAATAGCCGTCCACGATTGACGAGTGCGTAGCATGAAGTCAGAGTGGATACGGCGAACTATGCGGCATTATTAGTTCAGGCTGTTTAATGAATGTAGAAAAAACAATCACATTGTGAGGAGACAGGGAAGAAAGCTAAACTTTAAGTTCACAGCTCAGAATGATAGAATTCTAAGCGAGCACATTAGGCGAAGCGAAGCGGATGCCGGAGCGAGTCTGAAATGCTATCATTCTGAGCGTCACATATGACTGGGAATTTTGAATTTACAATGTTTAGATTCGTAATTTGATTATTAAGTGCTACATATGTAAGGTTATTTAATGTTTGGGAAGTAACATTTGATTATTGATTTTACTTTGCAGTTTTGGAGGAAACATGGAGATTTGGGACGGTTATAATATAGATGGAAGTTTAGCAGGTGTAGATCTGGTAAGGGGAGAAAAGATACCTGACGGGCTTTATCATCTGGTATGTGAAGTTCTGGTTCAGCATACAGACGGTGATTTTCTGTTAATGAAAAGAGACTTAAATAAACCTATAAATCCCGGAAAGTATGAGGCTACGGCAGGCGGTTCCGCACTTAAAGGAGAGGATGGTTTAACCTGTATAAAGCGTGAACTTTACGAAGAGACAGGCATTGTGGCAGAAGAATTTGACTATATGGGCAGAATACTAGATGGAAAATGTATATTTGAATATTTTTACACCAAGACAGATTGTGCCAAGGACTGTATAACCTTACAGGAAAATGAGACAATAGCCTATAAATGGATAAGTGAACAGGAATTTATTGATTTTGTTAATTCTGATAAAATAGGTAAAAACCAAGGAAGAAAATACAGAGAATTTCTTGAAAGCTGCCTTTGGAGGTGAAGAATAGATGGGTAAGCTGATTTTTCATGTGGATGTAAATTCAGCCTTTCTTTCCTGGACTGCAGTTAAGAAGCTTAAAGAAGAGCCTGAAAGTGTAGACCTTAGAACCATACCCTCTGCTATAGGCGGGGATGTATCAAAAAGACATGGAGTAATTACAGCCTGCTCAATACCGGCAAAAAAACAGGGTGTAAGGACAGGAGAGCCTGTAATGCGTGCTCTTGAAAAATGCCCAGAACTTCAACTTTTTCCATCTGACTTTAAGACATATAGAGAATACTCGGCTAAATTCATAGAGATACTTAAAAAATATGCCTTAGTAGTAGAACAGGTGTCTATTGATGAGGCATATCTTGATATGACAGGGACAGATGAGCCTGTATCTATGGCAGAAAAAATTAAGGCTGAAATCTATGAAAGCCTCGGATTTACAGTAAATATCGGCATATCTACGGTTAAACTCCTGGCTAAGATGGCAAGCGATTTTGAAAAGCCTTACAAGGTACATACTCTATTTCCTAAGGAGATAAAAGAAAAGATGTGGAAGCTTCCTATAGAAAAGCTTCATGGCTGCGGATACAGAACTTCTGAAAAGCTTAGAAATATAGGAGTTAAGACTATAGGGGATGCGGCTGCCTTGGATAAGAAGCTGCTTTGCTCCCTGCTTGGTGAAAAATCCGGTGAGTACATTCATGAAAGCAGCAATGGCAGGGGAAGTGATATTGTATCAGGTGAAAGAGAGGCGGCAAAGAGCTATTCAAACGAAACCACACTGCCTTATGATATAAGGGTATCAACCTATGATAAAGAAATGCCTGAAGTGATAAAATGGCTGTCGGAAAGTGTAAGTAAACGGCTTAAAAAGGATGGGGCAGAAGGCTATACCATAAGCGTAAGTGCGAAAACAAGCAGTTTTAAGAGAAGGTCAAAGCAGACTACATTAGTAGAATCAATAAATAATGCCAAAGAAATAGAAAAGGTTTCAATTTCGCTTATGAAGGAGCTTTGCTTCGGAGAAAAAGGCTTGTTTGAAGGAGATGAGGGCATAAGGCTGGTCGGAGTCGGGGTTTCACATCTGGCTGAACATGAATGTAAGCAGATGGATATCTTTTCTTATATGAAGGAAAAAAGCGTACAGGATGAAATAAAGCTGAAAGAAACCAAGATAAAAGAAAAAGAAGATAAGCTAAGTACCATGCTTAAAAAGATAAATGAAAAATTTGGTGAAGGCAAGATAAAAAAAGGAGGATGACTAATCATGACAAAATATATACTGGCTTCTGCTTCCCCGCGAAGAGTAGAGATACTGGGACATTTGGGCTTTGAGTTTACGGTAGAGCCAAGCGATGCAGAGGATAAGTTAAAAAAGGATTTTAATAAACTTCCGCCAAAGGAGAAGGTGGAGGAACTTTCTTTTATAAAGGCAGCAGATGTGGCTGAAAGCCTTATATTAACCAAGGAAACAGAAGAAGGGGATGCTTACATAGTTATAGGTGCGGATACAGTAGTTGCGGTAGATGGCGAGATACTTGAAAAGCCTAGAGACAGGGCAGATGCAGGGCGTATGATAGAGCTGATTCAGGGCAGAAGCCATGATGTGTATACAGGTGTTACCCTTATTTATATTCCAAAGAATATCCTTGAAAACAGGGGAGTGAAAGAGGGAAATAAATATTTAGAGTTGTTTAAAATCCTTGAAAATCAGATGAATGAAGGTGAAAAAGAGGAGGAAACCTCTGAGCTTGGCAGTATAATAAAGAGCCTGTTAAACGAAAACAAGCTTATAGTCCGTACTTTTTCAGAGAAGACGGAAGTAAGTGTATACCCTATGAATGAGGCGGAGGTAGAGGGATATATTTCCACCCTAGAGCCTTATGACAAAGCAGGCGGTTATGCTATTCAGGGCAGATTTTCAGCCTATATAGAAAAAATAAACGGAGACTACTCTAATGTGGTTGGACTACCGGCAGGAAGGCTTTACCACGAAATCAAGGAGGTTTACAGATGTACGACGAGCTTACTAAAAACGATATAAGAAGGCTGGAAGAGGAGATAGAGCATAGAAAGCTGGTGGTAAGAAAGGAAGCCATAGAGGCAGTTAAGGAGGCAAGAGCCCAGGGAGACCTTTCCGAGAATTTTGAGTATTATGCTGCAAAAAGACATAAAAATCAGAATGAAAGCCGTATCCGTTATCTTGAGAAGATGATAAAAACAGCGAAAATAATAGAGGATGATTCATCTGAGGATGAGGTGGGACCGGACAACACCGTGACAGTCTATTTTATTGATGACGATGAAGAGGAAACCTTTAAGTTAGTAACTGCTGTAAGAGGTGATTCACTAAATAACCTTATAACCATAGACTCACCCCTTGGCAAGGCTTTACTGAAAAAAAAGGTCGGTGACAAGGTCTATGTGAAGGTGAATGAAAGGTCAGGCTATGATGTTATTATAAAGAAGATTGAAAAAACAAAGGATGAAGGAAAAGAAGGCATAAGAGGATTTTAGGAGAAAAATATGGCAAACTTTGAAAGAGCTTTAGCATCACTTTTATTTGAGATACTTACAGGCAAGACCGGAAACCTTGGCAAGACTACCTTTGTACCCGAAAAGCCTGCTTTTAATTGGAATAAAAAAGACGGTGAACCTCTGCTGCGAAGTACGCCGGAAGCAGAGGGGGTACCTTCTGCATTTTTATATAATTTTCTGTCCGAACTTGGAGCTTCAAAGAAGATAAATCTACATCATTTTTTAGTGGTAAGACATGGAAAAATAATAAGCGAGACCTCATTTTCACCTTACAGAAAGGGAGAATGGCATACAACCTACTCTATGAGCAAGACATTTACAGGTATGGCAATAGGGCTTTTAGTAGATGAGGGGAAGCTGAAACTCACAGACAGAATTGCGGATATTTTCGGAAATTTCACAAATATCTGGCAAATGATGAAATTAAGAGACCTCAATGTTGAGCATCTTCTTACCATGACAAGTGCGGTGAATTTCAACGAAGGAGGTGCGCTTGCAGGTGATGACTGGGTAAAAAACTTTCTTAATTCTTCGCCTAGTGAACAGCCGGGTAAGACCTTTGCCTATAACAGTATGAATTCATATTTGCTTTCGGCCATAGTTACCAGACTGGCAGGAAAGACCATGTATGAATTCTTACAGGAGAGAATCTTTGATAAACTGGGAATAAACCAGTGCTTTTGGGAGACAAGCCCTGAGGGAGTGACAAAAGGCGGCTGGGGAATGTTTATAAGACCGGAGGATGCAGCCAAGCTTGGACTTCTTTATTTAAATAAAGGAAAATGGAAGGACGAGCAGCTTATTTCTGAGAAATTTGTAACTAAGGCTACTTCTAAACAGGTGGATAATGATCACTTTGGTTATGGCTACCAGCTTTGGATGGGAAGCAGAAAAGGAAGCTATGTGTTTAACGGAATGATGGGACAGGATGTCCATGTTTATCCTGACCTTGATATGATAGTTGTTAATTTTGCGGGAGATGCCGAAGTCTTTCAGACCGGACAGGCAGATGGGATTATAGATAAATATATGACATCTCTTACCTTATCGGATAATCCACTTCCTGAAAACCCTGTAGGCTACGCTAATCTTATAAAACTTTCCGAGGAACTTGAGAGCGGTGCTTTTAACAGGAAGCCTTTGATGGCAGGCGGCTGGGGTAAGAGAGATAACCTTCGTACGCCTGTATCAAGCCGGAATAAGCCACATCCGTTAAAGCATGATTTTTTCGTATGGCTTGACGGACGAGAGTATGAGCTGGAGGATAAAAGTCAGGGTGTATTTCCTCTTCTTTTACAGCTCCTTCACAACAATTTTACAGAAGGAATGAGTGAGGTGGGCTTTGTATATGTAAATCATACCCTTTATGTAAAGTTGAAAGAGGGAGATGAGATTCACAGACTTAAGGTGGGCTTTCATAAACCGGCTTATTCTACCATTAATCTTAAGGGTGAGCCTTATAATGTGGCGGTGAAGGGTGAATATACAGAAAATGAAGAGCATGAAAATGTACTAAAATTAGAACTTAGCTTTACAGAAGAGACTGCAAAGCGGATAATAAAGATACATTTTACAGATGATGAGATTCTGTTTGAAATGGATGAGACACCCGGTAAGGGATTTATAAGTAAGGGAATGGAAGTATCCATGAATCAGATTATGAATTCAAACTTCATAGTGAAAAAGGCACTTGGAACCGGAGCTGATACTATAATAAAAGGAGCAGTTATGAATAAAATCAGTCCGTATACAAGAGGGAAATTAATATTAACGGGGAGGTAAATTGATGAGAGGTATCGAAACCAGAATTAAAGAAATCAGACACCGTATATTTACGGAAGTCGCAAGAATGGCTTACCACACAGAATGGCCTACAGACCAGAGAATAGAAGAACTGCCTTACAAGATAATTCCGGGAGAAGTAGGAAGTTTTCGCAGTGATGTATTCTTAGAGAGAGCAATAGTTGGTGAGAGGCTTAGACTTGCTATGGGGCTTCCCTGCAGGGATGCCAGCGAGCATGCCAAAATTTCAGATAATGTTGGAGATGCGGACAAACCTGAAACTTACTATACACCTCCGCTCATCAATGTAATCAAGTTTGCCTGTAACGGCTGTACCGAAAAGAGAGTATTTGTAACAGACGGCTGTCAGGGCTGCCTTGCGCATCCTTGCGTTGAAGTCTGTCCAAAGACCTGCGTTTCCCTTGACAGGACAAACGGCAGGTCGAAAATAGATCAGGATGTCTGTATTAAATGCGGTAAATGTGCGGAAGTCTGTCCGTATCACGCTGTAATTATACAGGAAAGACCTTGTGCTGCAGCCTGCGGTATGGATGCCATTCATTCGGATGTACACGGCAAGGCGGATATAGATTATGAAAAATGTGTATCCTGCGGCCAATGTCTTGTAAACTGTCCTTTTGGTGCAATTGCGGATAAATCACAAATATTCCAGGTAATTCGTGCAATTCAGTCGGGTGAACAGATATATGCAGCCTTTGCACCTGCATTTGTAGGGCAGTTCGGAGCAAAGGTTACTCCGGGCAAGATTCGTATGGCTATGAAGAAGCTCGGATTCACCGACGTATTTGAGGTGGCGGTAGGTGCTGACCTTTGTGCTACCCAGGAGGCAAATGACTTCTTAAGCGAAGTACCGGATAAGCTTCCGTTTATGGCTACTTCCTGCTGTCCTGCCTGGGCATCTATGGCAAAGAAGCTCTTCCCTGAGATAAAAGATTGTATTTCTATGGCACTTACCCCTATGACACTGACAGCAAGGCTTATCAAACACTATAATCCTAAAGGAAAGGTAGTATTTATAGGACCATGTTCAGCTAAGAAGCTTGAGGCTATGTGGGATGAGGTGCGCTCTGAGGTGGACTTTGTGCTTACCTTTGAGGAAATGGCGGGTATATTTGCATCTAAACATATAGATATTGAAAACATTGAAGAAGATCCTAACGGAGTGAATGATGCTTCTGTGGATGGACGAAACTTTGCGGTTTCAGGCGGTGTTGCAACCTCTGTAGTAAATGTAATAAAGAATCTCCGTCCTGAACTTGAGGTAAAAACTGACAATGCGGAGGGCTTGAGAGACTGTCGTAAACTCCTTATGGCAGCCAAGGCAGGCAAATACAATGGATATCTCTTAGAGGGAATGGGCTGTCCGGGAGGCTGTGTGGCAGGTCCGGGAACTATGCAGGCTATAAAGAAGTCGGCAGCAGCAGTCAAGACTTATGCTTCTAAGGCAAGCCATGCAAACAGTAATATAACCGAACATGTGAAGGAGCTTGATAAGCTGACCTACTAGTTGTTTATTCATATTTTATATAAAATAAGTGTCGAAAGATGTATATTCTTTGGGCACTTATACTTTTCTGTGATATTTTGGTAAACAATATGGTGTAAAAAGCGGGTTACATGGGGGTTACATTTTGTTAAAATGGGAAAAATTAATAAAAAATTATAAAAGCTGTAATAATTAACTGGATTTTTTAAGATTATAATGCTATAATGACCAGTGGAAATTCTGATATATGATTTATTAGCCAATTAATATTTTATGTGGTCTTAACCGGACTGCATTTTGTATATTATGAGGAAAGTAGGTATGAAATAACTGAAATTTACGGCCTGATAAAGATATATAAGAATTATTTTTTTTTTATAATTTATAAAGGAGGCTTAATGAAAATGGAAAAGTCGGCAGCAAAAGTTAAAAGTGTCGGTCTAAAGGTAGGATTAATCATATCAATTCTGCTCCTTGTTATTCTTGGCGGCAAGACAGTATATGATTCTGTAACATCTTATAACCTTGCATTAAAGAATAACGAGAAATATCAAAAGGAAAAAATAAGTAATCTTGCCGGTGATATTGAAGGAAAATTCAAAAAGGCTTATGAGGCAGGAGCAGCACTTATAGCAGGTATCGAGGCAGAAATGTTAAGTAACAATCCTGCTACCAGAAACAGGGAAAGTATAACCAAGTTAGTCACTCAGATATATTTAACCAACCCGGATCTTGCAGGTTTAGGTGCATATTTTGAGCCAAACGGCTTTGATGGCAAAGACTCATCTTTTGTAACATCCGATAATAAAACAGGTGCTATGGTTACTTATGTTTCAGGAGAGAAGGGCAGCTTAAGTACTAATACCACTGATTATCATATTGGAAAATACTGGTATACAGATCCTGTTAATGCAGGAGAGAACCTTTTACTTGCACCGTTAAAATCATCATCAGGTAAGTTGGTTGTTACCTATGCATTACCGATTAAATTTGACGGTAAGGTTATTGGTGCTGTAAATGCTGACATAGATATAGATAATATATCAGATGAGCTTGCAACAATACCGGGTAATAATGAAGATGATTATGTTGTATTGCTTGCGAACGACGGAAGTATAGTTGCACATTCTACCGACAAATCTCAGGTTATGCAAAATGTGCTTAATACTGATGCAGATGCAAAGCAGTATCTTGATGCATCACAGAGAAATGAAGAATCATCGGCTATAGTAACGCTAAAGACAACAGGTAAAAAATCAAAGCTGTTATTTGAACCGGTAACTGTAGATGGAACTAAAACTTATTGGACATTTGAATCTATTTCAACAGTATCTTATTTTACAAGGGATGCAGTAAGAAGTGTTATAGCAAGTTCAATTATAAGTATAATTACAATTATTATTATTGCTGCAGTAATTTTCATTATTATGAACAATATGATATCAGCTCCTCTGAAACTGATTTCAAGTGCCCTTCAGAAAGTGGCCAATTATAACCTTGATCTTAGTGAAGAAGCAGCTGTTTCAGATAAAAAGGGATATCGTAAGTCTAATGATGAAGTTGGCATGGCTATGAGAGCTTTGAGGGAACTTAATAATAACCTTGTAAGCATCATTTCCGAGATTAATTCTCATGCACAGAATACGGCAGCTACTGCCGAAGAGCTTACGGCGACATCACAGTCTACATCCGATATGGCTAAGGAAGTAGCAATAGCGGTTACCAATATAGCTGACGGAGCTACAAGCCAGGCACAGGATACTCAGAATGCAGCAGAGTCAACAGAAATTTCTAACAGATATATTAAAGAAATGATTGATACTCTTGAAGCACTTAAAGAAGCTACAGATACAATTGATAACTGCAAGAATGACGGTAATGCAACACTTAAGGAACTTATTAGGATTACTGAAGAGAACAAAGAGATATCAGATAAGGTAAGCAGGGTTATAGATGAGACCAGCCAGGCTACCGACAAGATTTCAAGTGCATCTGAGATGATACAGTCTATTTCCGATCAGACCAATCTTCTTGCACTGAATGCTGCTATTGAGGCAGCAAGAGCAGGCGAGGCAGGTAAGGGATTTGCGGTAGTAGCAGATGAAATCAGAAAACTTGCAGAGCAGAGTGCGGGCTTTACTGCTGAAATCAGAGCTGTAATAGATGAGCTTAAGGCTAAGGCAGAATCTGCGGTTAATATGATGGAAGATTCCAACAAGATGGTTGTGGAGCAGAGTGAAAAGGTTGGTGAAACCAGCGAGAAGTTTGATGAAATCTCAAAGGCTGTTGAGAATTCAAAGACTATCGTAAGCAATATTAACGAAGCGTCTAAGACCATGGAAAGAGAAAATCAGAACGTAATTAAGATAATTGAGAACCTTTCGGCTATAGCCCAGGAAAACGCAGCTACAACCGAAGAGGCGGCATCAAGTGTGGAAAGCCAGACACAGGCTATTGAAGATATATCAAAAGCCAGTGAAAACCTTGCAGATATAGCAATGGAACTTCAAAATGAGGTATCTAAGTTTACATTATAAAACTAAAATTAAATTCTGATTACCTGCCAATCAAATCCATCCGCTTGTATAGGGGTGGATTTTTTATCCGAGAGATTTACATATTCTTAAAATTAACAATAGAAAGTTGTAACAAAATTGTAACAAAATACAAAATTTGTAAAAAAAGACTAGATTTTTACGATTTGTAATGATATAATCCCGTTTTCGACAGTTAAAAAATATTAAAAGGCGTAAACCCTTGAAAATTAAAGGATATTACGCCTTTTTAAGTGCTGTAAAAATGTTGTATCCAAAGCTTATCTTAAAATTTTTTACGACATTTTTTATTAAGGTCTTTCGGTAGAAAATTTTTACGGTCAAGACCAAGGGCGAAAACTCCTTCCAGTGCTGTCAGTGCTTTGGAACCGGTATATTGTGACACATATGCCATGTCGGATATATTTGCAATCTGCATATTCTGCATTGTTTCAACTATGTTCCGTGTTGTGAGGTGGATTTCTTTACTGAATGAATTCAGTTTGACTTCCAGTAACCTGTAAATCAGTAGGGCTGTGTAACAAATCATGAAGTGAGCAATTATTCTTCCTCTGTTCCTGTGGAAGTACGGTCTTGATGAAAAGTCTGTTTTAAGTATCCTAAAGCAGTCTTCAATCTGATATCTCTGTTCGTTTATTGCGATGATATCTTTGACATCGTCATCTAAATTTGTTGCTATGGCGTAGAAACCGTCATACTTTTCCTCTTCACGGATTCTGTCATTGTCAATTTCGTATGTGATTTTATCTTTACCAACTTTCTTTATAAAGCGCATTACGTCATTTGGCCCTTTCTTGTATTCATCAGGATCCATTTTATCAAGGATTGACTTTGCTCTTTCGATCTGACGGTTTCTGATAAATCTCTGATATTCCATACTTTTTCTTGAAAACGTTATAATTACATGCTGCTTCAGGCATGCCTTGGATTTTATCTTTTTTATTTTACCGTTTTGTAATATTTTTTCCTCATAAAGCCCTACATCTAAGAGGGTGCTTGCTTCGATAACCTTATAAATCTTATCGTTGTAGAGGCTTATGTTATTGGCGTCCTTCTTGTCAAACCGCTTCATTGCCGAAATTGTAAGGGGCTTATCATCAGAAAGGCGTCTATAGCCATAGTCATTAAATACTGCTTGTTTAAGGGTATCGGAAAGTTTCTTAACTGACTGTGTCACAACGAAAGCTCTGCCGCCCATGCTGTTAAAGTTCCTTATGTGGTATGAACCGAGTCCGGCATCAGCGCAGTAAATGAATTTTTTATTCTTACCATTAAACATTTTGATAAGCTCTTTTTCAAGGGGAATGGCAGTTGTCTGCTCATTTGTATTTCCCGGAGCTAAGCACATTGAAACAGGAATTCCGTCAGTATCCATAAAAAGCCCCATCTCTACAAGAGGGTTCGGTTTATGGTCTTTAGCAAAACCGAATTGTCTCAAACCTTTCATAACCTCACCGGTGACTTCGTCAACATATTCCAAATCCTGAGTTTCAGCTTCACAGTAGTAATTGGTGCAGTCGTAATAACAAACGGTGGTATTTCGTTTATGTATTTTGCCACTTTCCCTAAAAAGATGAGAAATGTACTCATCGAAGTTATCATAGAGCAAATCCATAGTCCTCAGGATGTGCTGATAACCAAAATCGGGTTCCTCATAAAATTTGCCAAGCTTTTCAAAGCTTCCAAGTTTTGAGTCCGGGTCAAGTATCCTTGAGTAAGTCAGAAATCTGTTGACCAAATCGGGATTAAATGAGATTTTTCTATTTTCAGTTATTTGGTCAAAAAACTTATCAACCTCAAGAAGGCTGTATAAATGTTGAAGGTAAAGATAGCCTATGTTTTTGAGTGTGCTTTCGGATGTCTGTACATTACGATGCTTTACCCTTTCAGTGAAATCAAGACGAATCTCCAGCTTCGCCTGCTTAGTATTATTCACTTTCTCGTTATACCGGGCGACATAGTCTTTTGCATATGCCAAAGGGTTATCCGTGATGTTTAGAAGTTCCGAATGTTTACCAATTTTCTCAATATTTTTAGTTGTGGTTTTATTGCCATTTCTGATTCCCATCTGAACATAGTAAGTTGGATCAATGGCTTTTGTGTTATATCCTAATTTCATAGAAATATTATATCACACTTTTTAATAAAATACAACAGTTACAACAAATATATTATTTTAATTTGACAAAGAAATATATTAAAAAAAGCCCATTTTTCAATGGACTTGATGATTTTGAGCTATATATTACAAGGCATTAACTGTTGAACTCCCGTGCCATATTGTATACCATGTTGCTTGGTATTACAAATACATTAAACCAATACTTTGTTATAAAATATTCTTATATCATTTTTATTTCATATACATATTTATCTATATCGTGTATAATAATATATAATTAGCTGTATAATTGTATACAACATTTTCAAGGAGGTAGTCTATGGCTTATAAACTGAATATTACACCTGAAATTGAGAGACTTACCGAGGTCTGTTTAGAAAATTCCCGAATAAATTCCGACCTTTATAAAGAACTTGACATAAAGCGCGGGCTTCGTGATATTAACGGTGCCGGAGTAAGAGCCGGACTTACTAAGATTTCAACCATAAATTCTTTTAAAATGGTTGATGGAGTAAAAACTCCCTGCGACGGCGAGCTCTACTACCGCGGTATAGATATTCACGAACTTACCGATGGATTTATAAATGAAAAACGCTTTGGTTTTGAGGAAATGACCTACCTTCTCCTCTTTGGCAAACTTCCTACAGATGATGAACTGGCTGATTTCATCAAAGAGCTTGCCAACCAGAGAGCTCTCCCGCGCAATTTCGTAAGGGATGTAATTATGAAGGCACCAAGCAAGGACATGATGAATACTCTTGCAAGAAGTGTGCTTACTCTTTATTCATATGACTCTCTTGCAGATGATATTTCCCTGCCAAATGTTATGCGGCAGTGTCTTAATCTGATAGCTGTCTTTCCTATGCTTTCAGTCTATGGTTATCACGCACATAATCATTATAATAACGGAAAGAGCCTGTATATACACCAGCCTAATAAGTCACTTTCTACAGCTGAAAATATACTGCGTCTGCTTCGTCCTGATAAGAAATATACCGAAATAGAAGCTACAGTGCTTGACCTTGCCCTTGTACTCCATATGGAGCATGGCGGTGGTAACAACTCTACTTTTACTACACATGTAGTAACATCTTCGGGCACTGATACCTACTCAGCTATAGCTGCTGCCCTGGGCTCTCTTAAAGGTCCTAAGCATGGCGGTGCAAATATCAAGGTTATGCAAATGTTTAAAGACTTAAAAAATACCGTAAAAGATCTGACAGATGAAGATGAAGTAAGCGCATACCTCAGAGGGCTTCTACATAAAGAATATTTCGACAAAAAGGGACTTATCTATGGTATGGGACATGCCGTATATTCTATATCAGATCCGAGAGCAAATATTTTCAAGGGCTATGTGGAAAGGCTTGCAAAATCTAAGGGTAACGATGCAGACTACGAACTTTACAGTATGGTTGAAAGGCTTGCACCAAAGATTATCAGCGAGGAAAGACATATATATAAGGGTGTAAGCGCAAACATCGACTTCTACAGCGGCCTTGTTTACCATATGTTAGGGCTTCCTCCTGAACTCTACACACCTATTTTTGCCTGTGCAAGGATAACCGGCTGGAGCGCTCACAGGCTGGAAGAACTTATAAATACCGACAAGATAATAAGACCTGCTTATGTAAGTGTTCAGGATAATGAACCTTATACATTCATGAAAGACAGATAAAGTTTTATATATAAAGGAGAGGTGCCGCAAGGCAAACTTCCCCGCCATAAGCTGTGCATCCATCGGAAAGATTTCTTGTTAAAAAATAACTCCCGGTCATAAAAGAAACGGGAGTTATTTTTATTGTATCAAGTTTATGTTCTTAACTAAGTTCTACCTTAACTGCCTCATAAGGCTTAAATTCATTTCTGAGATCGTAAATATTGTGACCGGTATATTCACCTAAAAGACGTTCGTTCAAAGAATAATAACGCACAAATTTCTTATCCGAAACAGAGTTCCAATGCTCTACATTCCAGGTCATATAACCGTCCGGATCTGTCTTCTCCGATTTCAAGAAAACATCAACCTGTCTTCCTGAAATCAATGTGTCAATAAGTTCCTGTTCATCAAGCTCTACCGTAGTTTTATTTACAGTATCATAAACTTTTAACTTTTCCATTTTTTTCTCCTTCTAAATATAAGATTTCACCCCAATGACATATAAGCTATAATGTGAGTGTCAAATTCTTTCAACACTGCATCTGTCCATATCATTTATATATATGATATCCTCATTTATAGCTAAAGTCAATTATTAACCTATTTTCATTTATAAATTTTAAAGGTTTTTATAAGGAATAATTTCAACTCCAAATTTCTCCTCAATTGAAATAAAACCAAATTTCACAGAATAATATATCTTCCTTATCCGCAAAAATTTGGTTTTGATTTTTAATCTATAATCTGCCAATATCTTAACAGAATACCGCCCTTATTGCAATTTTACTTATGCTTATATCCGGTATACATAGCCAAAATAAAACAGATTGAGGCTGCTACTGCCCAAAATTTATGATGTTTCATGGTCTTACCCTCCTTTTTATTACAGGTTGATTTTACCCATTTCATTATAACAGAGCTTTGTATTTATATGCAACTATAATATCCCAGGATTTTGCAGTTACATAATCACATTTCATGTTTTGATGACAATATAAAATTATATATTTCTTCTGCAGCAATTACCTTATATTTTCCTGAAAATACATGGGGCTGTCCCGGATATATTATATATTTACATTGTTGGCTATAATATGCAGACAACTGAGCCGACATTGCTTCCGGTACAATTTCATCGCAGGTTCCCTGTAATAAGAGCACCGGATTTCCGTACTTATGTACGTCATATGCACTTTCTGCACACATAGCCTCAGGAACTAAATTCATTGCAGGATATTGAAGTATAATTCCTTTGATATCCTGTGTATGTGTTACAGATGCAGCTGCAACTGTGGCTCCACCCATACTGCTTCCCAAAAGATACATCTGTTTTTCATCAACAAACGAAAACTCTTTCACAGCTTCAATTACTGCATTCAAATCCTCGACCTGCTGCAAGACCTTTTGTTCATAGGAATTATCTCCTTCTCTTGGCACTTTTCGAAACCAGTATCGTCCTTTAGGGCCGGTGCTTCTCTTTGTCCAGCCGTAGAAATCAAATGTATAGCATGCAATTCCGCTTTTTGCCAAAGATTTCAAAGTAATTATATCAGATTTATAATTGCTGTCGGCTCCATGGGCATAAATTACTGTTGGAAATTTGCTTTGCATATTATCTTTTTTTGGAATCAGCGCCTGACCGTATAGGTTGATTTCATCATACTTTACACGTATTGTCTTTCTTTTATAAGAATACTTTTCTTCACCGACACATTTTGAAATGCCTATAAAACGATACAAACATAAAACGGTTATAATAGTCAATATAGCTATAATTAAAAAAATTTCTATTCCCATTATTTTTTCACTTTCTACCGCATACACTTATCAAAAGTTGTAACAGTGTATTACAGGCATTACTAAAGTTTATATATTAGTTTTTTGAAAAACTCAATTTCATCAAGGTTACATTTTTTTGCTTCTTCCAAGTTCATATTAACATGGAAAACATGCCCCATATGCTTTTCACCTTCATGTCCATACAGTTTATATTCTGTTACTACTCCTCTTTTTTTTAACAGTTCATACATCGGTTTTGCTTTTTCTTTCAAAAAATCATACCATGAAGTCATAACAAATGCCGGCGGAAACTGATCTGTAATATACTTGTTTACGTTTAACTTATCCTGCAGACATTCTCTATCTTTCCCAAGATAGTCTTGCAAAAGATCATTCATATCAATCGGCTGTTTTTCTTCTTCATTTTTCATTATTGCCTGCTCAGTAATATCATACATTCCGCAATTTAACGCAATTCCTCGAATATTCAATTTCCTTGGTAGCACAAAGTCATACATTTTAGAAAATTCCGGATTTGAGTAAATTGTACAATAATGACTTGTTAGTTGAGCACCTGCTGAATCACCGACAAGAAATATGTTTTCAATGTCCAGTTTGAACTTTTCATGCTCATTTTCTATCCACTTTAACACTTGATTGATTTCTCCAAGTTGAACAGGAAACTTATATTTGGGAGCAAGGTGATAATTAAAATTCACAACCGCAAATCCTTGCATAGCCAAAAACATTCCATAATGAATATAAACCTCTTTTGTACCATAAACATATCCTCCACCATGGATATTCACAATCACAGGTAAAACTCCTTCTGTTTTTTCAGGATAATAAACATCCAACAAGTTATATTTATCCTTAAATGCATATGGGATATTTGTTATTTTTTTAACTTCTTTTGGCTCTTGCAAATTTTTATCTCTTTTTTTATCCTCAACTGCACACAATGCTTTAAACAATTCTCCTGTTTTTGACATATTTGTTCCCCCTTATCTTGACTATCTAATCCACGGTTTACATATTCATCTGCTTCATGTTTGTGAGGACAACTTTTGGGGGTTAAACTTGATTTTTAGCATTTCAATCGTGTCTCTACCCTCATATTCAAAGTACAATGCGTGTGTTCCTTTTAAATCTATCAATGTACTGTATCCTTCCCACTCTTTAGCCGGATTTATCTGTATTTCACCGACAATCTGCTTATCATCTGTTAATATATAGAGTATCCCTCTTCCTCTTCCTCTGGTAAAAACCGTCACTTCTGTTTTTCCATACATATTAAAATATTTATATCCGATTAAGGTATTTTTCCTTATATTCGCAATATATCTTTCGTTATCACTATGCGTGATCATTGGATGTCGATACTGACGAATAGTATTTCCCAAATGCGGCATATGTCCATCTGTCAAAATACAGGCAATGGCTGCAGGATATTCACCCTCTCCTGCGAGCGGACCGCTATTTAGTCCGCAAGAAGTCATTTCTACCTGAGCTATTTCCCCATCCTTTGATATAGTTATTTTTTCTGCACAACCCTGCCGGTTAAATGAGTTCAGGTGCGTCTGACGATGATAAAAAATATACCATTCTCCATTTACCTTTTCAATACTTCCATGATTATTCCCGGTAGCTGCTAACCGCTCACTTTCTTTTCTTCCGTTTATCCCAATATCACCATTTGAAACAATGACACCTCCATAATGGAAATCACGATCCGGATATCTGCTGGTTGCATAACATAATTCATGATTTAGAGAAGATGAATATATAAAGTAATACAATTCTCCGATTTTTCGAATTGAACTTGCTTCAAAAAATGCATGACCTTCAAATTCCGTTCCTTCTGCCATATTTTCACCGGGAAGCATTCTTACAGGTTCACCTTTGACAGTCAGCATATCATCTTCCAATTCAACTACATTAGCTCCCATAACGCTTTGAGGCTCATTAAACAGTTCTTCCTGCGACTTATGAAACATATTTTGCATCATCTCTTGATACTTCTTTTTAGACATTGGACTTTTTGGCTCTTTTTGAGTAAGTGCCCAACCGTAATACAGCAGGATTCTTCCACCGTCATTAATAACCGCAGGATCAAAAGGGATGAAGCGGTTCATTTGTCTTCCATCTGCATATCTGACATCACCCAAGTATTCGTATTTCCCTGCAGGTGTATCACATACCGCAACGGAAATAGGACCGTCAAAGCCTCCGTTGATATGCTCCCTTCTAGGTAGACAAGAGAAAAAATAAAATCTCTTACTGCCTGGAAGGGAGCATTTTATGTCTAAAAGCAAGATATCACATTCAGAGAAATTACAGACAGTATATCTGATATTAGAAGGTAAAGAATCACTCCGACATGCTGCTGTCAGATTGGGAATCAGTCTCTCCTCCATACAACAATGGATAAGCATTTATAAGAGTGAAGGTGAAGGAGCCTTTCTTGTTACAGTAAATAAACGGTATTCAAAAGAGCTGAAAGAGCAGGCAGTATTGGATTATCTCTGCGGTCAAGGTTCCCAACAGGAAATCTGCCAGCGCTATGGAATCAGATCAAAAAGTAAGTTACAAAACTGGATAAAGAAGTATAATAGTCATGAGGAGCTGAAAGTTTCCAGGACAGGAGGAACATTTATCATGACCAAGGGAAGAAAAACAACCTTCGATGAGAGGGTGGAAATCGTTCAATACTGCATTGGACATGACCGTAATTATGCTGAAACAGCAGCTAAATTCGGCATTTCCTATCAGCAGGCACGAAACTATATCGTAAAGTATGAAGCAGGTGGAGTGAACGCTCTCCAGGATAGGCGCGGCCGACCAAAGCCGGTTGAAAAAATGACTGAGTTGGAGAAACTCCGTGCCGAAAACAAGATTCTGCGTGCCGAAAAGGAACGAGCCGAAATGGAGGCATCTTTCTTAAAAAAACTCGACAAGATAGAGAGGAGGCGGGCTAAGCCTGGTCAGACACGGACAGGTCTATCAGGCAATCAAAGAAGAACACGAAGAGCATGGTTATCCGATTTAGTGCGCTCTGCAAACTGGGATCTGTAAGCCGTGCGGCATACTACAAATGGCTTCACAGAGAGAAACCTGCTTATGAAGCAGCAAATGAATACGTTGCTGATGAAATCGAAAAAATCCATATGGCCAGCCCTGATAAGGGCTATCGCAGAATACGGGATGATCTGGAACGTTATCACGGAATCAAGACAAATGATAAACGAGTGCTTCGGATCTGCCGTAAGAAAGGGATTAAGTCCACGATCAAGTATTCCAATAACGGATGTACAAGACAGGCGATAAATCCCCAGTTTATTGCGGATAACATATTGAACAGAAATTTCACAGCGGAAGCTCCAAATCAGAAATGGTTGACGGACGTCACAGAATTCAAATGGTATGATGAGAACAATGACAAGCATAAAGTGTATCTTAGCGCGATACTTGATCTCTATGACCGGCGGATTGTCGCATATGTGATCAGTGACCATAACGACAATCGTCTGGTCTTCAATACGTTTGATAAGGCGATTGTTTCCAATCCGGGAGCAACACCTATGTGTCATTCTGATCGAGCATTTCAATATACCAATCGGAACTTTCATGCCAAGCTTGAGGCTGCGGGTATGACACAAAGTATGTCCAGAATAGCCAAATGCATCGATAATGGCCCGATGGAAGGATTCTGGGGCATTTTGAAACGTGAGCGGTATTATGGCAATCGGTTTACAGTCAGAGATTCTCTTGTGAAAATGATAGAGGATTACATTGAATACTACAACACCAGACGGTTACAACGAAAACTGGGAATTTTAACTCCATTCGAGAAGCACGAACAATATCTGGCGGCAGCATAAAAACTGCCACCAGATTAAAACTATCTGATGGCAGAAAATTTTTATTTTTTTAATTGTCTACTTGACGGGAAGCAGTTCACGTTTCCTTCCTCTCCGCCCATTGTATAATACAAATAATATCTTCCGTCATTACCCTGAACAACATCCGGAGCATACATTTGTCTGCGTTCTTTATTGGAATGTGGGTCCTGATCCGCACGGTAAATTGTCCCTTCACACTTCCAGTCTTTTAAATTGTCAACAGCCGCTGAATATACCACATAATCTAACTCGCAATAAGTTGTCCCTCCCTCTCTGTCATGGGAGCCGAAAATATAAAGGCGATTACCTATAACATGCGGTTCTCCATCCGGAATGTATTCATTAAGCGGCAAATATGGGTTGTAAACCTGTTTCATCATTTCATCCTCATTTCTCAACAAAACAATATTTTTCATTTCAGCATAACTGCAAATTCATAATCTTTCTCATAGTCATGTTTAATATTCTAAATTCTTTAATTTTCTCTCTTTTCACAAATCTCATATCTTTCACTTTTTATATGTTTACATCAAAATCCTGCTCCATATCATCAATGTTAAAACGGATAATAAGGTTGAGCAAATAACAAGTCTTGCTCCAAATTGAGGCTCTACATCGTATTTTGCAGACAAAATGCTTGTTGTAGCTCCTGCAGGCATTGCAGTTAGAAGAACAGCTATATTTAATACATTATCTGATATTGGCAGCATTTTTACAAGCAGGAATACAGTTGTCGGAAACACCAACAACCTGTGAAAACAATATAGCCAAACTGTTCTATCCTTAAATGAGTTTAACCGTATATCACTTATAATCATTCCAATCACAAGCATTGAAGCCACCGTATTGCATGTACCTATTGCAGTAATTGTTTTACTTACCAAGACCGGCAGTCTAAATCCCGTAATCAGAATAACCATCCCTATGAAGCAGGCTATAATACAGGGATGGGTTAATGTTTTCTTACATGTTTTTTTATAATCAACTTCCTTTGAAAAAATTGAAATCCCTTCTGTCCACATCATAACGCGTAAAGGAATCAGAAAAACCGATGCGAGCATAAGCCCATATGCCCCAAACATCCCTTCTGCTATCGCGTTTCCAAGAAATCCGGCATTTGAGCATATCATGCCATAGCAAAGACATTTCTTTCTTCCTTCATTTTCTCTTATGAAAGATATCTTTCCCCAAATTACCGCTAGCATCTGTATTATAATAGATATAAACAATGCAGCCGTAATATCGCTTCCCATCTGCTTTTTAAAATCCATATGGAACGATTGAATAATGTTACATGGAAGAATTACATTAATTACAAGATTAGTTAAACACCTTTGCCCTTCATCTGTGATAATTCCTGCTTTTTTAACCAGGATTCCTACCGCAATAAGCAAAAATATCATTCCCTGTAAATTTAATAATGTCTCCATTTTGTTACGGTACTCCTTTTTATTCGTTCACTCTGTCTTTATCATAGACAATATTTCCCATAATTTGTCCGTTTTCATTGAAATGTTCTTCGGCATACGCCTTCCATCCGGTTCTACCGATAAAACGAAACGGTATATCATCTGTTGTTCCTTTTTTGATTTCCTCGCATACACATATCACCTCAGAAATCATATTTACAGAGGCTTCTGCTTCTCCATGCGACAAAAGTACCCGTTTATATGTACCCTGTACTTTTTGTAACAGTTCTTTCAGATTATTCTCATAGCTGCTAAGTCCGAGAGATGTCTTATCAAATAAAAAAGTAAAAGAATTACAGGCATCTCCCAGAAGCAGCAACCTGTCTTCCTGCAATAAAAATACGAAAGAGCCGGGCGTATGGCCGCCACACGAAAAGCCCTTAATATGATAGTTTCCCAAATCTATAATGATTCCATCGTATAAGGGAATAAAGTTTTTCAAATCTTTTTCCGGAAGTAAATCGTCCATATTGTATTTACCTGCAGATGAGGTTCCATTCAAATATTCCACACGTCGATTGATTACATGGTGTGCATTATAGATATCCAGGTCTAATGGGCTCATGTATACCTTTTCAAATTGTACCGCTCCGGGTGCATGATCCAGATGCCCATGAGTCAATAGTACGGTAATCGGCTTATCAGTAAGGCTTTTTACATATGATCTTAAATCACCAAGTCCGCATCCGGTATCAATAAGTACCGCCTTTTCTTCTCCCTCTGCCAAGTATGCAAACACATCTCCCGGTAATAGGATTCTTTTTACATGTTCCGTAATTGTTTGATATTCAAAGTAATTCTTCATCCGGGCATTTCTCCTTTTTAGCAAATCCAAACTTCACCTTCAAATCCGAGCCGCGGAATTTCCCTGGCTTGTGACAATTTATCCTTTACAGCTCCATACAAAGTGGAGGCTATATCAATACACAAGGTTACCTTTTCCATATCTTCATACGGCAGATGATAGCGATACGGAGTTCCGATGCATCTGCCCGCATTTTCACCATCAATCCATACTGTAACAGCTTCCGAAGCACCTTTTAACCATAACTCTTTTATATTTTTCAAAGAAACCTCAGCCTCATACCTAATAGTTCCGGCAAAGTCAGGATAATTCACATATAAATCTCCTAATTGCCTGATTTTACCCAGATTTTCCCATAATCCCGGAGTTTTATAGGATGATACTGATAAATTCCATTCATCTATCTGTAGCACATCCCACTGTTTTTCTTTATGAGATAACACTTCAGTAGATACTTCATGTTCCAATACCTCAGAAAAAACAGCCATTTCACCGGGCTCTAATATAATTTTACTCTGAAATTCCTGCACGTTCATATAAAGCTGTTCCATCATATCCACGCGAAGAAGTTTTGATTTTTCCCTTTTAACCTGCTGCACTATCATCTCCGCTTCAACAGATTGTTTTAAAGATGTATTTAGTAATACATGGAGGATTTCACCATTTTTCTCATACGTGCTGCAATGCACCCACTTAGTATGTTCTCCTTTAAGCTTTACAAACTGCTGCTCTGCATTTTCTGAAACCTGAGCTAATGAAATAACAGGAATTGAATTAACTTCTTTTAATATTTCCCCTTCCAAAGACAGCGGTTTCCCGTCAATAAAATAAATTTGAATTCCTTTATTTTGTACCTCTTCAAGAAGCTTTGCATCCTCTCTGTCCATGTATTGAATTTTCGGAATAAACAATCTGCTGTACTTCCGATTTCTGATACATATTTCTCCTGCTTCACAGATTGCAGCTTTTAAGTCATCCATACAAACCAGATGGTACTCTGTCTGGTGTGTAATCAATTCTTTTCCTATTTCACAGTATGGTTGTGTATCTCCCACCCAATCGAATTCTGCTTCAAATAGAACTGCATTTTTAACAACAGCTTCTGAGTTTGATAATAAATCTGCCATTTTATTCATATAGCAAAATAATTGTCTGATAGCTGCAAACTGAGGGTTATTACCCTCCGCCCAAAAATGCGGCGGGCAGTCTGCATCAGGAAAGCTGTTGTCTGTAAATGCATGTGGAACAAACACATTAATGCCATGGAGCAGCATATAGTCTGCCATCCATTTCATAAATGTAACTCCCTCCGACCATCCGTATGCGCCGAAAAGTTCGCACATTGCGCGTCCTTTTTGTTTTTCCGAATGTGCCGCACAAGATGCTGCTAACTGCGGTAATCCGTATAAATAAAAATCTTCTTTTTCAGGTAAAAGGCTGTTTAAAACCACATCAATTCCCGCCATATCCTGTTTGCGGATTGCCCTGAAATAATGTCCTGTCCCCTGTCCCAAGCGCTCATAAGAAGGAATATCTTCCACCACATGACCTATGTACTCTACTTTATGTTCACTGCACCATTTTGACAGTTTTTCCGGAAAATTCTTCTCATATTCTTTTGTTACAAGATCCATATATAACCTGCACAATTTACGGTCTTCCCCCGGCTGATCACTTTTCATTCCAAACAAATACGGCAAGCTGATCCGGAGATCATATGGATAACTTTCTTTCAATTGTCGGTATATTTTATCACTCCAAGGCAAAGGTTCTGAGACATCTCCCGTTCGCAGTACATCCCCGTATCCGATATTTTTCAAATTAAAGAATCCCGGTTCATCAGAAAAAAATCCTGCAATTGTGTTCCCAAACCAGTCTGAAAAATGTTTATAGTGCGGTTCATATACTGCATTGATTAACAAGTCTACCGATTCAGGTTCTAAAAAAGAAATTGCATCTGACAGAAACTTTGATGCATGAATCTTTCTTGTAATAATTACTAATCTATAGCTTCCCTCAGGTACTGTTATATTTAGAACTCCGTCTCGTATCCGGTCTGTCAGACATATAACATCTTTTATTATTTCTTTATTTCCTCTTGTTTCCGTTTTTCCTAAAAGGACTTCTACCACTTTTTCTTTATAGTATTTCGGGATAAATTCTCCGGTTTCAGGATCGCAATTTAGTCTTTCTTCTATATTCACATATAAATCCGAAACAGGTCCTAAAATATCCATATGTTGCTCTGTCAGACAAATACGCTTTAATTTCTCCGGTGCATGCTCTGCCGCTCCGTTTGCCGATCCTGTCGGAAAATGAGCGTCATCCAGAATCCAGACTTTCATGTCTTTTTCCTTTGCTTCCTCCAGTATCACTTCCACATCATGCCACCAGAGAGAGCCTGCAAAATCCGGATGTGGTCTTGCTTCAAGACAAACTGCCCTTGCACCGCTTTCATAAATGACTTCAACCATCCTTTTCTTTTTTTCATCAGATGCACCATGCATCCATAGAAACGGTAAAATATAGTTATCAGGACCTTTTTCCCATATCTGCTTTATTCTGTTCATATCCTTCCTCCAAATTAAAAGGAGCTATTGCAAGCTCCTTTTTAAATTACTCACCATCATGTTCTGAAAGGCAAATATGATGCTTTCCATCTTCCTTTGCCCGGATAAGTACATAAGATGCATTTGCAAACTCTTTAATGATTTTATAATACATTTCATCATTTAAAACAACATGTACATTTTTATAAGGCAAATAACATAGAAGGTCTGTTCCGTCCCAACTTACTTCCAGCATTTTTTTCTGACGGTTGTAATGATATTTAATTAATCTTCCCTTAGTCTCTACCGGATATCCTCGCCTCAAAGCATCATAATTTTGATCTTTTTCCATACCGGGAAGATACTGCCAATATGTAGAACTCCACAGATATTTTTCAAGTATAAGATTCATTTGTTCAATCAGATCATTAGTAAATGATTTGCTCGGAAAAGCTCCCCACTCACCTACAATAACCGGCATCTTAAGTCTTAACTGACTCTCTCTTTTTTCTGCAAATAACCGAATAACATTTTCCTGATTGAAATTCTCATAATTATCACTATCTACAACAGAATCATATCCATGCGGTGAATAGATTTGCCAGGTCTTTCCCTCCTGACCGGAAACTCTTGTAATACCGGTTGAAAAAGTAGCGCTGGAATAAATATTTCCGCCCACAATCAAAGCTTTATCTGTCAATGGTCTGATTGCATCTTCCACATTTTGATAAAACGACATAAGGGTTTCTTTATCCCATTTCATAAATGCTTCATTCACAATTTCACTCATATACCCCTGGCTTTCAGGGGTTATTCCCTGCATTGTGGCAAAATCAAACTCCGGATATTTTTCTTTTGTTTTCATTGCAGCAAATCCAAAGGTATTTCTTGCAAGACTTCCCATAAAAGGTTCATTCATTGGTTCATAACCGATAATATTATCATGGCAGTCCATAAAACGGACTATATATTCCCACATTGAAATGTAATGGCACATCAGGCCAATCCCATCTTGAGCCTTGTCATTATTCCAAAAATGCTCTGCCGCATTGATAATCGCATCGCTGCGAAGATACGCATCAAACCACATTGCGCAATCAGTTGGATGGAATGCACCATCTGTAATTGTTGCCCATTCAGGCGCACCGTCTCCGTATTTTACCGACCACAAATCCTGATGCATATCCAGTAAGACGTAAAGTCCGGCTTTCTTTGCTTCACTGACTACTTCGCTCACTTTTTTCAAATATTCATCATTATATTTTCCGGGACAAGGCTCTACCCCATCCCAAAAGATTCCAAGACGGATGACGTTAAATCCCTTTTCTGCAAATTCTTTGAACACTCTTTCATATTCAGGAAATATATAACCCTTTTCTTTTTCTTTGCATACGAAATTGATGCCCTGAAAAAGGATTTCTTTCCCGTCTTGATTTAAAAATCTGTTACCTTCAGCATATACTTTCATAAGTGCTCCTATCCGCTATTTTCTGGCTGCAATGATTTTTGCTTTACGATTTTCTTTTCTTTCAGCAAGATCCTTATTGATTTCCGGAAGAACTTTATCCAAATCATAACGAAGCATGAAAACAAACATCATAATGAATGCAATCAATGGAATATAAATTGAAAATGCAAAAATTGCTTGTTTTGTAGCCTCTGTTACAACTGTCATTTTAGGGTCATAGTTTGCAACTGCAAGACACCATCCAACAATTGACGCCCCGAAACCTGATGCAATCTTCATACCGAAACTGCTTGCTGAACCGGAACGTGCTATAATTCTCGCTCCAAATTTATGTTCGTTATACTGAATGTTCATTCCTCCGATTACGCCGCCGACACACATAGGAGGAATTGTAGCAAATGTACAAATACAGCCTAAAATTGCGTTGTACCAGAAATCGTATGGATTGAGCAAACGGAGTGCATTTGCAACTGCTCCCAGGAAGAAGGAAACTCGTAATGTTTTTACGGCCCCGAGCTTTTTGATCATTGGCATAGCAAGAATAAATCCAATGATTGTCGGTATCATACCTATTCCTCCAAGAATGGCAACTAAATTGTCATTCCCATAAATCCATTTGCAATAATAGGTTCCTGAACTGTTCGTCAAGCCGTATGTAATTTGGTTGAATAAGTTAACTACTAACCAAATAATCCAATATTTGCTCTTAAACAAACATTTTATTGCTTCTAACATCGTAAGTTTACTGTCTGCTGCATCCTGTTCTATGCTAAATATATGCTCTGCATACTCATCATCTGTCATTTCTTCCGGTTTCTTTTCTTTTATCTGTGAGATTATACGTCTATCTACCGCAGATTCTTTTGAGCATTTCCAACATATTATCATATTAATCAAAATCAGAGTCCCAAAAACTGCTCCCATTTTTATCCAGGCACTCTGATCTCCACCAAGCGCATTGGTAATCGGAATAACCGCTACTGCAATCACCATTCCAGATACATAACCTGCCGCAGCTCTCCAAGTGCCCATAACTCCTCGTTCTTCCTGGCTTGGTGTACGAATCATCATTATTGCACCATATGGAATACTGATTGCTGTATAAAGAATTGCTGTCATCAAAAGATTGGTGATACACATATAAATCAACTGTATAGTCTGATTTGCCCCCTTTGGAACCATAAACAGTAAAACAAGCATAATTCCTGCGGGAACTCCGGCTCTTAACAACCAAGGTCTGTATTTTTCTTTACCCGGTTTTGTACTGTCACAAATATGCCCCATAATTAGATCTGTAAAAGCATCAACTATTTTGCAAATAAGAAACATTGTGGCAATTGCCCCTGCTGCCGCCCCTACTTTATCTGTGTAAAAATACGTTAACTGTCCTACCAGTCCACTGATAGCATTTAAAGAAAACATTCCCAGTGAATCCGCAAAGTAATCAAATATATGCATTACTTTTGGAACGCCCTGCTTATCCAGGCGTACAGAGTTACTTTCTCTCTTACTCATAATCTTCTCCTCCCTTATAACTTGGTTCTCACAATTTCCTGCCTCTTCAGTTCCGGTTTCATAATATCAGGTTATAGATCTTTTGTATTGTAATTTTGATTTTTATATTATAATTTTATGCTTTTCATGAAATTAAACTGCATTTCCATAATTCTTTTAGCCACTGCAGGCTAAGCGGAACCCATTGTGCAAATCTTTCATTAATAAATTCCGGATTCATATCCGCTGTCAACTTTGTTCCCAGTGATAATCCGTGCGCCCCCTGTGTAAAAATATGCACTTCCATTTTTACTCCATTTTTTGCCAAAGCAGAAGCAAATGTTAATACATGTTCCGGAGGAGTTACTTCATCCTCTGCCGTAGAAAACAAAAAACAAGGCGGTGTATTTGCATCTACACGTTCAATAATATCTGAGCATTCCAGCGCACGTAGTTTGCTATGTACAATTCCCGGATATCCTAACAGCAGGCAATCGGGTCTTCTTGGCCCATAGACGGCACCGGCTGCAGCCAGATGCCCTCCCCCGGAAAACCCTAACATTGCAAGCTGGTTTTTTGCAATGCCGAATTTTATTCTGTTGTCTTCGATTAGTTTTAACCCTTGCTGCACATCTTCCATGGGATTTTCTATCACAGCATCTTTTTTTTGCTGTAACCGTCGTATATTTAAGTACGAATGCCTGAAACCCCTGTGCAAAGAATGTCATTGCAACCGGTTCTGCTTCTCTTTCACTGCAAATATAAAATCCTCCTCCCGGCAGAATCAAAATTGCCGGATACGAATTCAGATTTTTCATTTCTTCATTTGGTGTATGAAGATACGCTGTCAGCTGAGCATACTGATTAATGCTATACTGCTCTGTTTTCATTTTATTATTCCTTCCCCAGCCAAACATCTATATGATATTCTTCCTTATTTTCTTCAAAAGGAATAATAGTTCCTTCGACTTCTATGCCATCCACAATTAACTTCTTCACCCCTTTTTCCACTCCACCGGGATTGTGTACCTGAATATTGTAAACCTGTCCTCTATAATTTCTTGTCACTGTAAAATCACCAAATTCCAGTGGAATACAAGGATTTACTGACAGTCCGTTCAATGTAGGATAAACCCCAAGAATATACTGTGACGCATTAATAAATGTCCAAGCTGCCGTTCCCGTTAACCAGCTGTTTTTTGCCTCGCCAAATCTAATTGCATCCGAACCCGCAATCATCTGTGAGTAGACATATGGTTCCGTTCGATGCACTTCACTAAATTCCTCTACATATGCAGGGCAGGTTTTTTGATAGACATCAAATGCACGTTTTCCATGGCCAAGTACAGTTTCAGCAATTGAAATCCATGGGTTGTTGTGGCAAAAAATACCGCTGTTTTCTTTATATCCCGGTGGGTAAGAGCTTACTTCTCCAAGTTCCAGATGATAAGTAGTATAGGCCGGTGCTAAAATACGAATACCATACTTTGTATCTAAGCAATGTTCCACAGAAGATAATGCTTTTTCTGCCAACCCCTCTTTTACACCGATGTTAGCCATGGTACAGAATCCCTGTGGCTCAATATAAATTTTTCCTTCTTCGCAAACATGAGAGCCCACTTTATCTCCATTGGCATCGTACGCACGAAGAAACCATTCTCCGTCCCATCCGGATTCTAAAACGGCCTTGTACACCTTTTCAACTTCATAATCTGTACGTTTTACTTCATCGTCCTGCCCGATTAATTTACATAAATCGCCATATTCTTTACCATATTTTACAAACATACCCGCAATAAATACGGATTCTGCCACAGGTCCTTCACTCGGCCCAAATGTCTGGAAAGATTCACCCGGGTGCGCAGAAAAACAATTGAGATTCAGACAGTCATTCCAGTCTGCTCTTCCAATCAAAGGAAGTCCATGTGGTCCTTTATGATTTACCGTAAAATCAAAGGATCTTTTCAAATGTTCCATTAATGTCACTTCGGTTCCGATTTCATTATCAAAAGGAACCATTTCATCAAGGATTGACACATCTCCTGTTTCCCTTACATACGCGCTTACAGCCGCAATCAACCATAATGGATCATCATTAAATCCACTACCGATATCTGCATTTCCTTTTTTTGTTAACGGTTGATATTGATGATATGCACTGCCGTCCTTAAACTGTGTAGATGCAATATCAATGATAAGTTCTCTGGCTCTTTCCGGAATTAAGTGTACAAATCCCATTAAATCCTGACAGGAATCTCTAAATCCCATACCACGGCCGATTCCGGATTCATAGTAAGAAGCAGAGCGCGACATGTTAAATGTTACCATACACTGATATTGATGCCAGATATTTACCATACGGTTTAATTTTTCATTTTTTGTTTGAACGTTAAATTTGGCAAGTAATTTTCCCCAGTATTGCTTCAGCTCCTGAAAAGCCTCATCTACTGCTGCATCGGAATAATACTTGTCAAGTAACAGTTCAGCTCTTTTTTTATTGATTACTCCTTTTGATTCCCATTTGTCTTCTTCCTGATTTTCTATATATCCTAAAACAAAAATATACCTTTTTTCTTCACCCGGATTTAAGGTGACATTCAATTGATGGGAGGCTATAGGCGACCATCCGCTTGCAACAGAATTGCTGCTCTTTCCTTTTTGCACTACCTCGGGATTTTCCATACTCCGATACTCACCCAAAAATGCATCACGGTCTGTATCGAATCCATCAATCTGTGCGTTTACCGCATATACTGCATAATGATTTCTCCTCTCTCTGTACTCTGTTTTATGGTAAATTGCTGAGCCTTTAATTTCTACTTCTCCGATACTCAAATTTCTCTGAAAGTTTTTCATATCATCATCTGCATTCCATAAACACCATTCCAAATATGAAAATACCTGTAGTTCCTTTTTTTCTTCAGTATTATTTTTAAGTGTCAGGCTGCTAATCTCACAGGCATCATCCAAAGGTACAAAAGTAAGCAGAGAAGTCTCAACACCATTCTTTTTGGAGAGAAATTTGCTGTATCCCATTCCATGATGGCATTCATAAGAATCCAAGCTCTCTTTTACCGGTTGCCAACCCGGATTCCAGATAACATCATTATCTTTGATATAAAAATATTTTCCGTTACAGTCTGCCGGTACATCATTATAACGATATCTGGTGATACGCATTAGCTTTGCATCTTTATAGAAAGTATATCCCCCTCCTGTATTGGATATGAGGCTAAAAAACTCTTTGTTTCCCAAATAGTTAATCCAAGGAAGTGGCGTTTTCGGTGTCTTGATTACATATTCTTTGTTCTGATCATCAAAATATCCAAATTTCATCTCATTATCTCCTCGTAATTATTTATATTAAGCTTCCTGTGTATTTAGTGCCTGAATAATTGCAGTGTACATTGGTTCCGCTTCCGGAGCGGATGTAAGTAATTCTGCCAGTGTCATAGAACAAGCAAATTCTATCATTGGATTTTCCAAGAATCCCGGAGCCATAATTTCCAGCATCTCACGGCCAAGTGGTTCGGAAATAACCTCTCCTAAATTACTGTCCAATGAAAAACGCTCCTTTTTCAAATTTGTTTCTGTACCATATTCATATTCATATGTACCGGAACCAAGCTCAATTTCTCCTTCTTTTTCCGGAAGATATAGCACTGCAGACGTATTTGCAGGTATCATAACTTTTACATTTATCTTTTTATTCCTGCATTCCCAATGTGAGAGAATTTTCCCATATGGTGTTTCTAAAGTTGTATCAGCCTCTTCTATCCCTTTTACAAACATTGGCCGTATAATAAACTTGTGATATCCGGGCTCAATTTGCTGTATCCCGCCTACTTTTCGATACACCCAATCTCCGATAGAACCGTACGCATAATGGTTGAGGGAGTTCATTCCCGATGATTCGAAATCACCCTCCGGAAGGATAGAGTTCCAACGTTCCCAAATTGTTGTTGCCCCCATATTTACAGAATATAACCAGGACGGAAAATCTTCTCTCATAAACAGTATAGCCGCCATCTCATGTTCCCCACTATCAGAAAGTGCATGGCATAAATACGGAGTACCTACAAATCCTGTTGAAAGATGGTTTTTATGATTTACAATATTATTTTTTAACGTTGTAATAATCTGTTCACGATCCTTTTCTTTTGCAAGATTAAAATAAAGCGAAAGTACGCAGCCTGTTTGTGTTTCGCTGACAATACGTCCTCTGGAAGTATAATATTCATCCCTAAAAGACTTTAATGTCCGTTCGTGTAGCTCGCTGTATTTTTTCTCATCTTCTTTCTTTCCTAATACCTGCGCTGTTTGTATAACAATGTCTGTAACATAAATATAATAGGCATTTGCAATCAAATATTTATCTGTAGCGCCTGTTCGATCGGCACTTTCTTCTTTATCAAGTGCAAGCCAGTCGCCATACTGGAATCCGGACATCCAAAGACCATTTTCATTTGTATGATTCTGTATATAATCCACCCATTCGTGCATGCACTTCCATCCGTCTTCCAGAATTTTTTTATCACCGTAATTCTGATATACTACCCATGGAATAATAACTGCTGCATCGCTCCAGGCAGAAGAACTGTAACTACCCATAATATCCGGAACAACGTGAGGAACACCTGATTCAAGACTGGAATCTGCCATAATATCGTGCATCCATTTTGTAAAAAATCTTGCTGTATTCAGGTTAAATGCAGCTGTCCAGGAGATTACCTGTGCATCACCCATCCAGCCAAGACGCTCGTCACGCTGAGGGCAATCTGTCGGTATATCAAAGAAGTTGTCACGAATCCCCCAGGTAATATTATTCTGCAACCGGTTTACTTTATCATTTGAACAGTGAAATACTCCAATTTTTTCCAGGTCAGAATGCATTGCACAGGCAGTAAACATTTCCGGAGTTAAATTTTCCACCCCGTCTACCGCAATATAGCGGAATCCATGAAATGTAAAATGTGGCATCAAAATTTGCTTTTCCCCATTTAAAATATATGTATCATGGGACTTTGCACCACGGAGCGTATCCGGATAAAAAACACCGTTTTTGTCTAATGTTTCTGCGTGACGGATTGTAATTTTCTGCCCCTCTTCACCTTTTATGCGAATCTCTACTAATCCGGTAATGTTTTGCCCAAAATCGACAAGCTGATTCCCTGCCGGATCATTAAATACTTTTTTAGGCTGAAATAGTTTAGTCACACGAACAGGCTCGCACTCCTGTGGACATAACACCGTTTTATCAAATGGAACAACTGAAACTTTGCCTTCTCTTATTTCAGGCTGATTTGTGTCAATCGTTTCACCCATATAGATTTCACTATATCTGATTTCTCCTGTACGAACTTTCCACGTATCATCTGTTGCAATAATTCTTGAACTTCCGTCTTCGAATAAAATATGTATTTCCGTAAATGCTTCTACTCTGTTCCCGTACCTGTTCGGTTTACAATCAAATCCAAGAATTCCTTTATACCAACCATTTGCAACAGTAATCGCAATTTCATTTTCCTCTTTTAACATTTCTGTAATGTCATAAAACTGATACTGCAATCTCTTGTGGTAGCTTGTCCATCCGGGACTCATGAATTCTTCCCCTGCTTTTTTTCCGTTTACACATAACTCATATACGCCATGAGCGGTTGCATACGCATATGCATGTACAATCTTTTTTTCTAAATAAATATTTTTATAGAAAACGGGGCAGGCAGTTTCTTCTTCCGGAAAATCATGTGTAATCATGTTTGCTACAAATTTATTACCGTCAAAGATGCCTGTTTGAAAGCTTGTATGTGCCTTAGCCACTTCTCCGTGGTTCGTTTTCACAGCCACAGATACCTCATATATTGTTTCTTCCTTTAATGGTTCTCCCCCATAAGGTATAAGTACTGACTGCCAAGAATTAATCTCGCCTGTACTCCACATAAGCTTTTCTTTTTCTCTCACTTCGATGGAATACGACTCTTGCAGAGTTGTCTGCTTATCTGATTCAATTTTCCAGGATAATCTGGGTTTTCTGATTGCAAGTCCTTTAGGAGAGCTCTGATACTCCACAGTTAGATTATAAACTCTCATATAAACCTCCCTATAAATTTTTACATTATCTTTTATTAGCTATTTTACTTCTGTCCATTTGAAAACATCATAGAAAAACAACAACACTTTTGTTATAGCATATCTCATGTTTTCTCTTTTGTATTGCAATTATGAGCTTAATATTGTAAAATTAAGTTAAATTATTAGGGGGGGACTTCATATGGATTGGATATATTTTTGTCAAAATTTTTATTCTGCAACCTATGTTCCAATTTCATATTATCGCTGGCCACAGCAATTTATTTGGGCAAATCCAAAACCTTTACGTGATATGTCCAATTATAGTTCTGCCCTTGCAGATAAAATTAAATTCACAAAAAATCCGGATTATTTTATTACAGATTCCTATGCCTATTTTGGTTTAATTAATATTAATGATTCTCCTTCTAAAATGGATTTTTTGATTATCGGACCGTTGTTCAGTACACCTTGTTCCGAGGAAATGATTCATGACTTTCTACATGAAGGTAACCTTTCCGGTGAACCGGCGGATGAAATGAGACAGTTTTTACTGAACACACCTCCTGTCTCTTTTCAGCAGCTGTTATCCCTGCTTTCTTTTCTTAATTTATGTATTAATGGAAATGAAATCGATATTGATAAACATTTTAATTTGTATAAGGAATCTGAGATAAAAGAAAATATTTCCCGACTGTTTTCTTCTGAAATGTATGAAAATCGAGAAAATGAGCGTTTTCATAATACGTATGAATTTGAACAGATGCTTACAGATTGTATTGAGCATGGTAATGTTTCCAAACTGCAAAATATTTTAGGTATGCAATATGCGGAAACTAATTTTAATTCAGGAATTCTTTCTTCAAACGCACTGCGAAATAAAAGAAATTTATTTATTAGTATGGTAACACTTGCCACCCGTGCTTCTATCCATGGGGGACTTGATATTGAAGAGGCCTACCAGTTAAGTGATTTATACATACAGGAATGCGAAAAAACTTTATTTCCGAATAAAATCGATCAGCTCTACTATCCTATGCTTATTGATTTTACCACGAGAGTTTCCCGCAGGCAGCTTCCGATTGACGGTATGTCGAAGGATATATTTCAATGTATACAGTATATTTCCAAACATACGAATGAGCCGCTCAGAGTAAATGATGTAGCAGACTATATAGGGAAAAGTCGTTCTTATATTACTCGAAAATTTCAAACAGAATTAGGATTCGGGATCAGCGCTTTCATTATGAAGTGTAAATTGGAAGAAGCGAAAAACCTTCTCTCTTTTACAAATAAATCCTTAAGCGAAATAAGCAATTACCTTTGTTTTTCCAGCCAGGCCTATTTTCAAAATGTATTCAAGAAAAACTATGGTATCACACCTTTACAGTATCGGGAAAATACTCGCTGAATCAGTGTTTGTTCCATTTGCATTTATATGCAACTATAATATCCCGACTCTTTCCATAAATTTCCTTAAAAGTCCTGCATTTCCATTATACTGATAACCATCTATCCCACATTCATAGGCTCCCTTAACGTTCGCTGCCAAATCGTCTATAAAAAAACATTCCTCTGCCTTCAAGTCATAAGTTTTAAGCACATAGTCAAAGAATTCTCTGTCAGGTTTTACCGCTTTTATGTCTGCGGAGACTATTTTTGCATCTAACAGTTTGAACGCTTCCACACTATCTTCATATTTATGAAAAGACTCTGCGGCATTGGAACAGAGGAAAAGCTTATAACCTTTATTCTTAAGCTCCTTTATAAGCTCATACATTTCCGCACTTTCAGTCTTATATTTATACCAGCTGTATATCACTTCTTTGGCAAGCGGATGGTATTTTTCATCCAGACCTTTTACAGTTTCTTCATAGATTCCTTCTTCCGTAAGCTCTCTGAACTGCTTCCCGTCAAGTAGACAATTAAAAAAATAAAAATTTTCTGCCATCAGATAGTTTTAATCTGGTGGCAGTTTTTATGCTGCCGCCAGATATTGTTCGTGCTTCTCGAATGGAGTTAAAATTCCCAGTTTTCGTTGTAACCGTCTGGTGTTGTAGTATTCAATGTAATCCTCTATCATTTTCACAAGAGAATCTCTGACTGTAAACCGATTGCCATAATACCGCTCACGTTTCAAAATGCCCCAGAATCCTTCCATCGGGCCATTATCGATGCATTTGGCTATTCTGGACATACTTTGTGTCATACCCGCAGCCTCAAGCTTGGCATGAAAGTTCCGATTGGTATATTGAAATCCTCGATCAGAATGACACATAGGTGTTGCTCCCGGATTGGAAACAATCGCCTTATCAAACGTATTGAAGACCAGACGATTGTCGTTATGGTCACTGATCACATATGCGACAATCCGCCGGTCATAGAGATCAAGTATCGCGCTAAGATACACTTTATGCTTGTCATTGTTCTCATCATACCATTTGAATTCTGTGACGTCCGTCAACCATTTCTGATTTGGAGCTTCCGCTGTGAAATTTCTGTTCAATATGTTATCCGCAATAAACTGGGGATTTATCGCCTGTCTTGTACATCCGGTATTGGAATACTTGATCGTGGACTTAATCCCTTTCTTACGGCAGATCCGAAGCACTCGTTTATCATTTGTCTTGATTCCGTGATAACGTTCCAGATCATCCCGTATTCTGCGATAGCCCTTATCAGGGCTGGCCATATGGATTTTTTCGATTTCATCAGCAATGTATTCATTTGCTGCTTCATAAGCAGGTTTCTCTCTGTGAAGCCATTTGTAGTATGCCGCACGGCTTACAGATCCCAGTTTGCAGAGCGCACTAATCGGATAACCATGCTCTTCGTGTTCTTCTTTGATTGCCTGATAGACCTGTCCGTGTCTGACCAGGCTTAGCCCCGCCTCCTCTCTATCTTGTCGAGTTTTTTTAAGAAAGATGCCTCCATTTCGGCTCGTTCCTTTTCGGCACGCAGAATCTTGTTTTCGGCACGGAGTTTCTCCAACTCAGTCATTTTTTCAACCGGCTTTGGTCGGCCGCGCCTATCCTGGAGAGTGTTCACTCCACCTGCTTCATACTTTACGATATAGTTTCGTGCCTGCTGATAGGAAATGCCGAATTTAGCTGCTGTTTCAGCATAATTACGGTCATGTCCAATGCAGTATTGAACGATTTCCACCCTCTCATCGAAGGTTGTTTTTCTTCCCTTGGTCATGATAAATGTTCCTCCTGTCCTGGAAACTTTCAGCTCCTCATGACTATTATACTTCTTTATCCAGTTTTGTAACTTACTTTTTGTATCTGATTCCATAGCGCTGGCAGATTTCCTGTTGGGAACCTTGACCGCAGAGATAATCCAATACTGCCTGCTCTTTCAGCTCTTTTGAATACCGTTTATTTACTGTAACAAGAAAGGCTCCTTCACCTTCACTCTTATAAATGCTTATCCATTGTTGTATGGAGGAGAGACTGATTCCCAATCTGACAGCAGCATGTCGGAGTGATTCTTTACCTTCTAATATCAGATATACTGTCTGTAATTTCTCTGAATGTGATATCTTGCTTTTAGACATAAAATGCTCCCTTCCAGGCAGTAAGAGATTTTATTTTTTCTCTTGTCTACCTAGAAGGGAGCATATCACTCCTTTATCAGACCTTGCCCAAGCCCTGGTATATAATATTTTATATTTCAAAAAATTAATTAGCTTAGCATCTTTTGTATACATAGACAGAATGTAATCAGGAGAAAAATCCATAATCACGTTGCCCATATCGAATAAAATATTTTTGTACATCACATTCTCTCCTCTTTTTCAATGTAACAGGTAAATTTATTTACTACCTTGTGTTTTTATAGTTTATCATATATTTTCTAAACTTAAAAGCATAAGTTTTAAATGAAAATCAGCCTTCTATTCTACATCTGTAGTTTAGAGGGCCGACTTATCAAATTATGATAAAATATTATCTATTACAAATTCAGTTTCTTCTTCATAATTACTACGCTAATAACTGACATAATAGCTATTCCTATTACTTCAATTCCTATTCCCCAACAAGCTATCGCATTCACAACAGCACCCGGAGTCCTTATACTTCTGATAAAATTATCCACTATACCTGCACTAGCAAGAGATACCATTGCTATTGCTCCAAATATCTGTAATGCGGTTGTAATAAGCCAATAAGAAAGAATTGAGCCGAGTACCGGATGTGACTTCCAGTTCTGTCCTATAGAGATACAGAGGAATAAAAGTCCAAAAGCAGCAAATACAGAACACACAGCTCCGAGTATAATAAGAAAATATGTTAATCCTGTAACATTATATCTTGCTGCAACCATAAACAAATCCTTTAAGGACACCTTGCCTACTGCCAGAACCTCATTTGCTACTCTGGTAAGCGGATACCCAAGGCTGACAGCTGTGGTAATGATTGTGCCTACACTTGAAGATATCAGCATAGCAAGATAAATACCTGATTTTTTCACAGGAAGAGTATGGGTGAGATAGCCCTCAACCGAGTACACCTTTCTGTAAAACCTGACTGCAAATACCAACACAATAATAAAATTAACTGCCAAAATTGATAGTATATATATTCCGGCAAAGACACCGAAAATCTTCTCAAATATAGTTCCTGTGAACACTCCCGAATTATACACCTGTTCAAATACAACCGAAAGCAAATGCATACCCAATACTATTGTATTGATTAACAGAAGAAACTTTCCTATATTTCTAAATTCATTTTTAATTAATTTGCCAAACATGCGAACACCTCCCTAAATAATCCGTCTATGGATTTTCCTTCCTTCTCTCTTATATTTTCCGCGCTATCGTTAAGTACAATATTTCCTTCCTTTATAAATACCACGTCATCAAGTATCTTCTCTATTTCAGAGATAAGATGAGTTGCTATAATTACCGTTGCTCCCGGATTGATATTGTTGAGTATGGTTTGTAATATATAATCTCTTGCTGCCGGATCTACTCCTGCGATAGGTTCATCCAGTACATATACCTTAGCTGCCCTGCTCATAACCAGGATGAGCTGCGCCTTTTCCCTGTTTCCTTTTGAAAGGAACTTAAACTTCATATCAGGATCTATGTTTAAGCTTGCAAGCATTTTAAATGCTTTTTCTTTATTAAAATCTGCATAAAAGTCTGCAAACAGCTTGGTACATTCATGGAAACTCATTTCATCTCCGAGATAGTCTTTGTCCGGAAGATAAGAAACTATGGATTTAGTCTCTACACCCGGAAGATTTCCATCTATTCTGATCTCTCCCGAAGTTGGAGTTAAAAGTCCGTTTATGAGTTTAATAAGTGTGGTTTTACCGCTTCCGTTTGGTCCTAACACACCTACTATCCTACCTTCTTCAAGATTTAAGTCAATAGCATTCAGAGCCGACCTTCTTCCGTATTTTTTTGTAAGTGCCTTACATTCTATTACATTTCCCATTTTTATTTCCTTTCTCTTGTTAAGCCTTGTAATTGGCTATTAAGTTTTGTATTTCTTCCATACTGTAGCCAAGTTCTCTCATATATGTCATACATCTTGAAATCTCTCTCTCGGCCATAGTCTTTTTTGTTCCCTTGATTTTCTCTACATCCTGTGTGACTGTTCTTCCTGTGCTTCTCATAGTTACCAACAGCTCCTCTCTTTCAAGTTCACTAAGTGCTTTCTGCATAGTGTTTGCATTTACTTCAGCCTCTGCCGCAAGTTCTCTTACCGATGGTATCCTGTCTCCTGCTTTGTACACTTCTGTAACTATTCTCCGCCTTATCTCATCCATGAGCTGTGGATAGATAGGCAGTCCTTCATCCAGTGACCACGCCATAGTTTCCTCCTTTTAATTTATATTTTATTTGTTTTATTGTCTTGGTGTATTAAGTTATTAATACAATATCATAATAATACGTTTTTGTCAACAGTATTTTTTATAATTTTTTTTATTTATATGATATAAGTGTCAAAAGCATAAAAATTCGCTTGGGACTTGCTTGCAAGAGAATTTATTATCTTTTGACACATGAAAAAAATACCACATCATTTTATTGACATGGTATCTTCTTACTGACTTATCGCCATTTAATCTATCTCATAAAACTTAACCTTCAAATTCCCTTCGATCTCTATTCTCTCATAAGGTGATTTTGGATATACGGAAGCAGATATAGGTATCAGTCCGTCATCTGCAAATGTCTCAATGAAAGATGTATCAAAAATAATTTCAGTCTTGCACCTTCCTTTAATAAGTCTTCTCGCCATAAGCTTATTGTAAGATTCGCTTGCAAATGTATCATTGAAGTCTTTTAACCCTGCTCTGCTCCTATCAAAAAATATTTCATTCTCATCAATTTTGATAATAACTTCTTCACCATTTTCATTATAAAGCCTGATACCGCCCTCTCCTTCGGTTAAAATTCCGAAACACTCTGTATGAAGCCTGTAACCGTCAGATATCTCTCTCTTGTTATTCCTGTACTTATCAAGTCCCTCAGGCACAAAACTGACTCTTAAACCTCTGTCTGTCTTTACTATAGCCATTTTTCTGGCTAAAGTCATTTTACCGCTGAATTCCTTACTCGGAGTCTCATTTGCATAAGCCCAGTTATCCCCCCAGCCTATCATTACCTTTTCCTCAAGATTCTGAAAGGTAACTGCCGCATAATTATCTGTTCCAAAGTCAAGAAGCATAGGTTCTTCACATCTTTCAGTATCTATAAATGCAGAACCGTCAAAATCTCCTATATAATACTGAGTTACATGGCTCATAAAATGCCCACCCTCTGACATAGGTCTGTTTCTCTTCTCATTCGGAATTATCATGCTTATTATGAGTACCCACTTTGTGCCTTCTTCCGTCTCTAGTGGAAAACAGTCAGGGCATTCACAGATTCCTGAAAGACCATTATCTCCAGCCTTAAAAGTTCCCGTTTTCTCCCAGTCTTTAAGATTTTTGCTAAAGTAAAATTCCACCTCTTCTCCGGCTGCCACAACCAAACTGAATCCTTTTTTAATAGGATTGTAAAATACTTTCGGGTCTCTGAAATCATTTTTTTCTTTCATTTACAATAACAGGATTCCCGTAATATTTCTCAAAATGCTCATAATCAGTACTATAAGCTATACTCTGTACTTCTTTGCCGTCTTCTAAGCCATGGTTTGTAAAAACCGCAACTATAGGCGGTTTGCCATTTACGCCAAAACCTGACACATTTTCCTTATCTATAACTGCTGAACCGGAAAAAATAAATCCAAGTTCATCCGGGTACAGAGCGACAGGTTTATGCTCCCAATGAATTAAATCCCTTGTTACCGCATGTCCCCAATGCATAGGCCCCCAATTAGTTGCTTCGGGATAATGCTGATAAAAAAGATGATATTCTCCGTTAAAATAAACCATTCCGTTTGGATCGTTTATCCAGTTCTTCGGAGCCGTAAAATGTATATTCGGTCTGAAATCTTTTCCCATAAAATCTATTCCTTTCTAAAAAATGAGCTGTCAGGTAAAAGTACCCAACAGCTCGTCAATCGGACAAATTATATTACTTACTGGTTCTGTCTACTGCTGTCTGATAAATATTTACAAGTTCTTCAACACCGGCGTTCTTAAGCTCCTCAAGATATGCATTCCAGTTGTCATCCGTAACACCGCCTGTAATCCACTGATTGATATATCTGTCTACTATATCGGAAATTGTAGGCTGAATCTGAGCAAGTCTTGAAAGTTCTTCGGTTGTCATAAGCACTCTTGGAATGGATTCATATTCCTTCATTATGTCTTCTTTTCCGTTAACCTTCTGATTCTCAAGAAGCTGAACCGCATCGTAAGCATATCCTGCTACTTTTTCATAGTAATCATTAAGCACTATCATAGAGCCACGGCAAGGAGTAGAGTTTACACGAGCCTCACCAAAGTTGGTATATTCTGTCTGCGCAACATATCTTCCCTTATCATCAAGCGGAGTTCTGAGAATACCCTTATCATCCTTCTTGTAGTTATATCCTTCCGCACCCCAGTTTGACTGGATTGCTATAGCAGGATCACCTGCCATATAGTCAACGAATCTTGCAATTACATGTGGGAACTTACAGGTTGTTGTAATAGCTGTATCAGAAGAATCCTGAAGCTCTGAGAAGTTATTCTCGAAACCTGTCATCCCCTTAGCACCTTTAAGTCTTGGAATTGCTACATATTCATCATGTACATCAAGATTAGTAATCTCCTGGTCTGTCCAGGTACCAAAGCTACCTATTCTTGCTACGTCCTCTTTAATAAGAGACGACTGATAAGCAGCACTTGAATCAGATTCAAAAGAACCGTTCCAGATGAGCTTTTCTTTATTTAGCTCATTGAAGAAGGCTGCTGTGTCCTTAAAAGCAGGATCCATAGCCGTAAATGTAACCTTACCGTCTATAAGTCTTAAATGGTCTGCATAAGCATTACCTCCGCAGTAGGAATCTGCCTGTCCAAAAGCTCCGGTGAAACGATAGAACATATTATAAGAACCAAAAGTATCATCTGCACCGAACCATGATGCCATCGGAATCTCATCTGCCTTACCGTTTCCGTTAAGGTCTCCTCCGTCTCTGAATGCCTTGAGGCAGTCTACCCATTCATCAACTGTAGTAGGAACCTTCTTGCCTACTTTGTCAAGCCAGGTTTTATTTATAAGGAAAGGGCCTCCCGTAAGCACAAGTCCGTACATTTCTTCGATATAAGGAAAACCGTAAGTATGTCCGTCAGGAGCTTTAATCTCTGTCCAATATTTTGGATGGTCGTCAAGTATCTTCTTAACATTTGGCATATAGTTATTTATAAGATTTTCTGTAGGCAGGAAAATGTCCTGATCAGCATACTGTACTACTATGTTACCTGACTTACCGTCTCCGAAGTTCCAGAATACATCCGGAAGGTCGTCACCTGAAGCAAGCATAAGGTTGATTTTTTCCTGAGCACCTTCACCCGGAATAGGCTGCCAGTCAAATTCTACACCTGTATCCTCAGCCCATTTTTTAACCATTGCAAGTTCACCCGGAGCAACAACTCTGTCTGCCGAGTTAACAAGAAGCATTGATATTTTCCCGTATTTTTCTTCAAAGGCCTTAGGATCTTTCACTATAGGAAGGGTTCCGTCAAGATTGATAATGCCTGCTTCAACAGCCTCTTTTTCTTCAGCTGTCAAATCATCAGCAGTTGCTGTGCTTCCTGATTTTGCAGAACTTGCAGCATTGCTTCCTGTACTTTTTGTGCCGCTTGTAGTATTTGCCGCATTTCCTCCACAACCTGATAACAAACTTACTGCAAGTGTCATACAGGTTAACATAGATAATATCTTCTTTCCTTTCATACTTCTCTCCTTTTCTTTGTATATAATTTTTAAAACTTTACAAATTTGATATGAAGCTTAACCTTTTACCGCTCCGATAGTTACACCCTTTGCAAAATATTTCTGCAAGAATGGGTAAGCTGCAAGCAATGGAACTGCGGAAGCTACAACTATACAATACTTAAGCTGTTCAGCAAGCTTCTGTTTTGTTATCATTGCATCTCCTGACGAACCCATCTGATTAGCCTGATTCATAAGTACCAGGTTACGAAGCACCACCTGAAGCGGCATCTTATCATCATCTTTTAAGTACATAAGTGCATTAAAGAACTGATTCCACATTGCTGTAGCATAGAAAAGACACATAACAGCAATTATAGTTGTTGAAATAGGAATGGCTATCGAAAAGAAAAATCTTAAATCCGAACATCCATCTACTTTTGCAGCCTCTAAAAGCTCACCCGGTATGCCTGCTTCAAAGAAAGAACGGCATACAATGAGATTGTAGGCTGATACAGCAACAGGCAGTACCATAGCCCAAATGCTGTTATAAATTCCAAGGCTTTTAATAGTAAGATAAAGAGGAATAATACCGCCGCTGAAGAACATTGTAAATGTAAATACAAAGATAAGTCCTCTTCTTCCCGGTAAATCCTTCCTTGATAAAGCATATCCTGCAGGTACAGTTGTTATAAGCGAAGTAATTGAACCAACAACAGTGTAAAGTATTGTATTTCCGTACGCAGTCCATAAAGGCTTATACTTTAAGGTGGTCTCATATCCCTTAAGATACAGCTTTTCCACAAACAATAATGGCTTTCCCGAGTTTACTATAACCGGATCTGTCATAGATGCTATTACAACATAATAAATAGGATAAATAATAACCAGGCAGATAGTTATCATAATGATTGCATTCACTATTCCAAATACTCTCTCGCCCGTTGACATTTTCATTCTTGTACTGACAGCTCTCATTTTACCTCTCCTCTCTTAGAATATACTTATACTACTCACCTTTTTAACTATTTTGTTAGCTAAAACGAGGATAATAAAGTTTACAACCGAGTTAAATAAACCAACCGCAGTAGCAAAACTATATTGTGCAGTCTGCAAACCTACTTTGTATACATAGGTTGAAATAAGCTCACTCACTATCGTATTTGATCCGTTTTGCATGAGGAAGGCTTTTTCATAGCCGACATTCATAATGTTTCCAACCTGAAGTATCAGCATAAGTATTATCGTCGGTAAAATCATCGGGATATCTATATAGAGAATTCTTTGGAACCTTGATGCTCCGTCAATCTTTGCAGCTTCATAAAAATCCGGACTTATAGATGTCAGGGCTGCTATGAATATTACCGCATTAAAGCCCATGGTCTGCCAGATATTTGAACCGATGAAAAGAGTTCGGAACCATTCCGGTGAAGATGTAAAAAGAGTTTCAGAACCTCCTGCACTCTTTACCAAATTGTTTACAACACCGTTTGCCGAAAAGAAGACTGTAATTATACTTACTATTACTACATTAGACATAAAATACGGTGCGTAGCTTATAGTCTGAATTGTCTTTTTCACCTTGTCTCTCTGAATCTGGTTCAAGAGAAGCGCAAATATTATTGGTATAGGAAAGGCAATTACCAGACTTTCCAAACTGATAACCACAGTATTTATTATAGCATTTACAGCTATACTGGTACTGAAAAACTGTGTAAAATACTTAAATACAGGTTTTGCCCAAGGACTTCCAAGTATACCCAGTCTGCCTTTATACTCCTTAAAGGCAATAACAAGACCATACATAGGATAATAAGCAAATACTGCTGCCCAGATAAGAGCAGGAAGCAGCAAGAAGTATAACTGCCACGCTTTCAAAACTCTTTTAAGGCCGCCCGTCTTTACTTTAGGAGGTTTTTGCTTTTTCTCGGACTTAACAACCTGAGCAGGTACAACATTTTGGTTATTTTTCATTCCCTCTCTCCTTTGCTTTTTGTATGGAAACCTTTTCATATAGTTATAATAGTTAAAATAACCAAAAATGTCAATAGTTTTTTATCTATTTTCAATCAAGCTTTTTATAATTAAATCAAAAGTTATTTATAATTGTGTGCATTTTCTTAATTTTTATGTATATTTGCACAATATCTTGACATATAAAAAATGCGAGAGTTTAATC
>NZ_KI535367.1:603605-746321 GCF_000160035.2 Catonella morbi ATCC 51271 | reverse complement strand
TCTTTTTTATATGGAATAATATGGAACAGTTATGTTGTTCCTCTTTCTATAAGCTTGACCGGGATCAGTTCCAACGAAGGTACTTCTTTCCCGTCTACCATATTAAGTACAGTTTCCACACATTTTTTTGCTATTGTAGGGCAATCCTGCTGTATAACAGTAAGTTCGGGATAAGTCAGCTCTGTGATATCCGTACCGTCATAGGCTATAATGCAAAGATCCTTAGGAACATTCAACCCCATTTTTTGAGCTACCGACAGGCAGCTCAAAGCACCTATGTCAGTTGTCATCATTCCGTCAACCGTCTCTATAATGTCCCAATACTTTCTCACCATATCTTTATTATAACTGTAGCTAAGAGCATCCCAGGCAGTAATAATAGATACAACCTCCACCCCTGCTTCTTCAAGCACTTCCTTCATCACATCATGTCTTATATTGGCAGTTCTTTTCCTGTCAAACCCCGAAGTAAACTGACATACTTTTTTACAGCCTTTTTTTATAAAAAGTTCAGCCACCAGTCTGCCACCCATTTCATGATCAGACCTGACTATAGGCACTCCTGCATCAGAATTCCTGTCAAAACTCACTATTGCCCTTCCGTTTCCGCCACTAAAATCCGGTAATTCGTCCACACAGGAAATTATTCCGTCCACCACTCTGCTGTCAAGCATATCTATGAATGATTTTTGTCTGTTTATTATGTCAAGAGTATTGCAGGCAAGACATTTATACCCCTGCTTATACAATTCATTTTCCATATGTTTCATAACCTTTGCAAAGAACGGATGCTCCTGATTCGGAACCATAACTCCTATGATACCTGTCCGCTTTCTAATCATGTTCTTGGCAATTGCACTCGGCTTATATCCTGTTTCTTCAACAGCTTCCAGTATTTTTTTTCTGGTTTCTTCAGATACATATCCACTGTTATTTAAAGTTCTGGATACTGTACCTATACCCACGCCCGCTCTGACAGCAACATCCCTAATGCTTGCCATTTTACACCCTTACCTTTCTTTGTTCCATAAGTTCCACATCTTTAATAAGGAATTATACAACATTTTTTTGTTTTTGAACAGAGTTTTATACAATTTTTAATTTTAATTAAATTATTCAATAATTCCCCTATATAATACAAAAATTTAATTACAATATCAGTTTATATATTTTTAGGATAAACTGTGTTAAAATTTTTCTATTTAAACATAAAAAATCCACATTACACTTTACTGCAACATGGATTTTTTACCTTCTACTTCATATTATTTATACTTATAGAACCCTTCACCTGCATTAATACCGGTTTTTCCTTCGTCTATATATTTCTTAAGTATAGCTCCGATTTTAGCAGGTATCGAATCAGGATCTGAGGTCGCAAGCGGATCCATCATATTTATATTGTAGGCGGTAGTAAGACCTACTATATCAAGTATTTGGAAAGGTCCCAAAGGAGAGCCTGTTCCAAGTCTCCAGGTAAGGTCTATGGTGGCAGGATCTGCAACTTCTTTAGCTAAAAGCATCTCTCCTGCCTTAAGAAACGGAACAAGCATGGAATTAAGTATGTATCCCGGCTGCTCCTTTTGTAATTTAAGAGGAACCATAGCAATTTCCTCAGCAAATTTTACAACCTCATCATAAGCTGCCTTATCTGTCCCATCATGCCCCATAATCTCTGCTGTATTACTTCTCCATATATTGTTTGCAAAATGTATGGCAAGATACTTCTCAGGTCTTGTGAAGCAATGTCTGAACTGACTTGGTATCATGGTTGAGGAGTTTGTTGCAACTATGGTTTTATCCTCAAGTACTGCATTTAGCTTTGTATAAAAGTCAACCTTAGCTTCAGGATTTTCTGCCATTGATTCAATAACCAAATCACAATCCTGCACAGCCTTAGCTAAATCAGTTTCGTATTTCAAGTTTTTATAAGCTTCTTCAACCTTCTGTTTAAGTTTTTCAATACTGTCAACTGTAGCATTTTCAATATCCTGAATAAGTCCTCTTGAAACGAGTGCACCCTTTACTCCGGCTTTGGCTTTAGCTGCCTCAAGCTCTGTAAGGTAAATCTTATAAAGGCGGTCTATCTTTGGCTTTGTCCTTTCTATCGACTCGGCACTTCTGAGCCAAAGTGTTACATTAAATCCCCTGTATGCCGCCTGAAAAGCAATCTGGCTTCCAAGCACACCACCACCTGCAACTACTACATTTTTAAATCCCATGTTTAACTTCTCCTTTCGTTTTTGTTAAGCACTTCACAAACGCAAAGTACAACTTTAGTTAAATATTACTCTTAAATTATTTTATTGTCAATTATGTTATTAAGTAATATTTTTCGCATTTTACTGTCTGTTATGTTAAATTATCAGAAATTGATTCTAAGAATAATCATATCCGGAAAATTTCCATCAAAAGTATGTGCCCGCATACGCTTCGCGCACAGGCGGTGTAGCAAGGCAGACCTCCCTGCTGCAAGCTGTATATCCCTCGAAGAGATTTTAGTTAAATAGGGAATTTCAAATAAATTTCCCGGCAAACAAAAAAAGAGAAGTATCAGCATTCACTTTTACTTCTCGTTCTTTCATAAAAGGATGTGGGTGTCAAAAGTATTTGACACTATTTAACTTCGTATATCCATCCCTCAGGAGCAGGAAGTCTGCCCATCTGTATGCCTGTAAGAGTATCGTAAAGTTTCTTAATTACAGGTCCCATTTCATCCGCTCCATACTTAAAAGCGATTTCTTTTCCATGATCTACCACCCTTGCAACAGGACTGATAACAGCCGCTGTTCCACAGAGACCACATTCTGTAAAATCACTTACTTCATTTAAGTAAACTTCTCTTTCTTCTACTTTTAAGCCAAGTATATGCTCTGCCACATAGAGAAGTGAGCGTCTTGTAATAGAAGGAAGGATAGTGCCTGACTTAGGTGTAACCACTGTACCGTCCCCCGTTACAAAGAGGAAGTTGGCTCCGCCCGTTTCCTCTACCTTGGTTCTGGTAGCCGCATCAAGATACATATTTTCGGCATAGCCCTCATTATGTGCTACAACTATAGGATGTAAGCTCATAGCATAGTTCAATCCCGCCTTAATATCACCTGTTCCTCTTGGGGCTGCCCTGTCAAAATCACTTACCTTTAAGGATATTCCCTTAGTACCTCCCTTAAAATAAGGGCCTACAGGTGTAGTAAAAATTCTGAACTGGTATTCATCAGCAGGCTTCACCCCTATAACCGGGCTTATTCCAAAGGCGTAAGGTCTGATATAGAGTGTAGCACCATAGCCAAAAGGAGGTACATAGGCCTCGTTTGCCTTAACCACCTTTAATACCGCATCTACAAATCTGTCCTTGGTAAATATCGGAATTTCCATTCTCTTACATGAAGCTTCAAATCTCTCTCCGTTTAAGTCAGGTCTGAAGGTAACTATTCTACCATCCTCTGTAGTATAAGCCTTAAGCCCTTCAAAACAGGTCTGAGCATACTGCAGCACTCCCGCACACTCGCTCATAACTATCCGGTCATCATCCGTTAATTTCCCTTCATCCCAGGCACCGTTTTTAAAATCCGAAACATATCTTTTATCTGTCTTCATATATCCAAAGCCGATATTTGCCCAATCTAACTTTGCCTTTTCCATATTTCCCTCCAAAATATAATTGTAGACTTTTTAATACCAAAAATCACATGATTATATAAAATCAAGATTTCAGGGCATTTAACCCCAATTATTCACGTCATAGGTCACAGACATATTATTCAGTATAGTACAGCAGGATAAACTGTTTTCTGTCTTTTTCTAAGTCTAACATCAGCACTTTTCACTGTCAACAAGGCTTATTATTTGTTATAGCTGACATAACCTGATAAAATAGCCATAGCAGCTTGCTTGCACACTACAAGTGTAGAAAGTATAGATTATCTCAAAAGTCCAAGCTGACCTGCCACAGCCTTTGGCACATAGGCTTTAACTCTTATTCCGTCTCCCTCATATTCTTCGGACAAAAGCTGTCCTTTCTTCCTTATTACCGATATTTTAGCTGTATCTGCATAGGTCAACAAAGTATCTACAAGCACCTTGCCCTCTCTTAAAATCTCCGAAATCTTATTTAAGAGTTCATCAATTCCTTCCCCTGTCTTAGCTGAGCCTTTAACCAGCGCATCCGCCTTGAGGTCTTTAATTATCCTGCCTTCACCTATCTTGTCCTGTTTATTCAAAAATGTAATCACGGGCTTGCCTACAACCTTAAGTTCTTCAAGTGTCCTATAGACCACCTTCATTTGTTCATCTACCTCAGGGTTAGAAGCATCAGCCACATGAAGTATTAAATCTGCATATTTTGCTTCTTCAAGAGTACTCTTAAATGCATCCACCAGGTTGTGAGGAAGCTTGCTTATAAAACCTACCGTATCGGTAAACAACACTTCTTCCCCGTCCGGTATCTTAAGGCTTCTCGTAGTCGGATCGAGGGTCGCAAAAAGCTTGTCCTCAGCTAAAATGCCTGCATCCGTAATTTTATTAAGGAAGGTTGATTTACCGGCATTGGTATAGCCTACTATTGCTATCACCGGTATCCCATCCGACATTCTGTGCTTTCTAAGTGTATCTCTGGAACTCTCCACCTTTTCTATTTCGGTACGTAACTGACTTACTCTTTCTCTTATTGCCCTCCTGTCCGTTTCAAGCTTGGATTCTCCCGGTCCTCTGGTTCCTATACCTCCTCCGAGCCTTGAAAGATTTTTCCCAAGTCCCATAAGCCTTGAAGAGCGGTATTTTAACTGAGCCATTTCCACCTGAAGTTTACCCTCACTGCTTTTGGCATGAGAAGCAAATATATCAAGTATTACCAAGGTTCTGTCAAGAACCTTTATATCCAGTTCATCTTTAAGATTGGATAGCTGCGCGGGAGAAAGCTCATCATCGCAGACTATTCCATCTGCCCCTAATTCTTCCGCAATTTCCTTTATTTCCTCTACCTTGCCTTTTCCCACGTAGGTTGCTTTATTTATACTTTCTAAGTTTTGTATAACCCTTCCTACTGTCTCGCCGCCCGCTGTATCCAAAAGCTCTGCGAGTTCAGAAAGGCTTTCTTCCATCCTGTCTTTTCCGGTTTCCACACCTACCAGGATGAACTTTTCTTTTTTTTCTGATGTTTGTATCATGTATTCTCCTATTTAGTCTTCCTCGTTGAAAGAAAAACAACTTCCCTTGCCATCTTCTTATCCTCAGGATACAGCTTTGTGTACTCTACGGCCGCCTCATAGGCCTTGTTATAATCAACTGTTTTCTCATAAAGAGTCACTTTTTTTAGCATAAGCTGTTTCATAGCCGACACATCTTCCAAAGCCAATCCCTTAAGCACATAATTTAAGGCATCTTCGTATTTTTCTTCTTTTATAAGGCATTCAGCCATACCGTCATACCAGCCTGAAACAGTTACCTTGCCCAGTTCCTGCTCGTATTTTTCAAAAAATACCTTTGCTCCCGTATAATCATTTTCTAACATAGATATCTTGGCAAGATAATAAGAACTTTCCAAAATTCCCTTGGTATAGGCTGTATTCAGATACTCCTTTGCCTTATCCTTATTACCTCTTAAATACTCTAAAATACCTGCTTTATAGCCGCTGATATCATTGGTTATTTTTATTCCCGCCGCCTTGTTTAATACTTCATCAGCCTGTTCATTTTCTCCCTTTGCAGAAAGAATCTCGTACTTTCCAAAGTAAGCATCAAAGTTATCAGGCTCTTTGCTTATGGCTAAATCATAATTCTCCGCTGCCTTCACAGCTTCTCCCATAGCAAAATAAACTTCCGCAAGCTTTCCGTACAGGCTGACATCAGGATTCTTTACCCTGAGCATTTCCTCATAAACATCAGCCGCACTTTTATAATCCCCGAGCTTAATTTCCGTAAGCGCAATATATTTTTTAAGATCATTATCTAAAGATGAAGCTTCCTTAATTGCCGAAGCACTTGCAAACTGTAGTAAAGCTTCAGGATACTTGCCCAGCTTAAGGTAAGCAATTCCCTTTCCCCTAAATAAAAACTTGTTGTTTTCCCTGACTATCTGATTATCCTTAGGAGAATATCCCTTATCAAAGGTATTTATGGCATCTTCATATTTCTCAAGTCCGATATTGGCAAAGCCTGCCGCTATATAAAACTCTGCTCTTTCAGAATTTTTCTTAATTGCTTCCTCATAGGAATTAAGAGCCTCTTCATACTGCCCTTTTTCCATATATTTATTACCTGTTTTATAATATGAATTGCCGGCACTGCCACTGCAGGCCGTCAAAAATACGGTCAGGCATATTGCAATAGCCCCTCTTAGTTTTTTTGTAATCATTGTAACCTACCTCCGAATATAGTTCATTTTCAATAGTATTGTAAATTTATGTGCTTGTCAAATAGATTTTTCGCTTGACATTTCCTGTATATATGTATATAATTGGTTCGTTGACTTAGGGGATTGGTCAAATGGTATGACAAGGGTCTCCAAAACCTTTAGCGGGGGTTCGATTCCCTCATCCCCTGTACTCAAGGAAGCTTAAGTGCTTCCTTTTTTGTTTTTAAATTCATTTAACAATATATGTTGAACTTAAGTACTTTTAAGTACTTGACTTTAATAATTTTAAAGCATATTATGGAATTAGAAGGAGATTAAAAATGTACTCTATAAAATTTTATAAAGATAAGGATGGAAAAGAACCACTAAAAGAAAACTCAAAAGACACCAAGGAAAGAAATAGAAACCGCTAAAAAGCTTTTAAGTGATTATAAAGAAAGGAATTAAAAAAATGAATACAATTAAAGAACACGATGCTTTAGAATTTATTGACTCCCTTCTCACTCCTGAAGAAATATCAGAAAGCAATTTAAGAGTTGCCCTTGTTGGTGAGCTCATAAAGGCAAGGAATGAAAAAGGGATAAGCCAAAAGAAGCTTGAAGAATTAAGTGGCGTTAAACAGCCTATAATAGCAAGAATGGAAAAAGGGCGCACAAGCCCTCAAGTAAGTACTTTATTAAAGGTACTTGCACCCTTAGGAAAAACCCTTGCAATAGTGCCTTTAGAACAGTAAAGCCAACACAAAACTAAAAAAACAGCAAACCCCTACAAATACTATAATATAGGGGTTTTAGTTATTTTATTTGATTGCGGTTGAGTTTATCCTTTATAAAACAATCCAAGTAAAACAACCGCAATAACAATAACCGGCAAAACATATGTCATATAAACCCTCATCCAAGGCTTCACCTGAATACCCCTGCCTTTATTGGCTTCGGTAACAAAGTTATTCCAACCCCAGCCTCTTTTACTTATACAAAACATAACAAAAATAAACGAACCGATAGGCAGAATCAAATTACTCACCAAAAAATCCTCCAAATCAAGAAAGCTTGTACCCTTACCCATAGGCTCAATAAAGCTTAAAACATTAAAGCCCAAGGCACAAGGCAGTGAAAGTATGAGTAAGGCAATACAATTTACAATACTTGCCTTCTTCCTACTCCAGCCTGTCAGATCCATAGTACAGGCTAATATATTTTCAAATACCGCAAGTACGGTAGAGAACGCCGCGAAGCCCATAAATACAAAGAAAAGACTTCCCCATATTCTGCCAAGAGGCATATTGTTAAAAATATTCGGCAAGGTTATAAATATAAGACTCGGACCGCTGTCAGGCTGCACTCCATATGTGAAGCAGGCGGGAAATATAATAAGTCCCGAAACTATAGCTACAAAGGTATCAAGAACAGCCACATGAACCGACTCTCCCATAAGCCTTCTTTCATTGCCTATATAACTTCCAAATATTGCCATAGCACCAATACCTATGCTTAAAGTAAAAAATGCCTGATTCATTGCAGACACTATAACCTTAGACCAGCCTATCTCACTGACTTCACCTATATCCGGAAGCAGATAAAAGCTTAGTCCTTCCCTACTTCCGGGCATCAGTATACTATTAACCGCTAAAATTACCATTATAATAAGAAGACTTGACATCATCCATTTACTTACCTTTTCAAGTCCCTTCTGAAGCCCTATGGAATTGATAAAGAAACCAACTATGACAACAACGGCCATATATCCCACCTGTATAGAGGGTGAGCCAAGCATTCCGCCGAAAGCTCCGGCTACTCCGTCTTTATCCAGCCCTTCAAAATCACCTCTGGCCATAGACACAAAATATTTTATCATCCACCCTGCTACAGTAGTATAAAACATCATAAGCAGATAATTTCCTGCCATACAGACTATGCCATGCAAATGCCATTTACTTTTCTCAGGCTCAATCTTCTGATATAAATGAACCGGACTTTTTCTGCTCGCCCTTCCCATGGAAAATTCCATTGTCATAACAGGGATGCCAAGAATGGCTAAGAAGAATAAATAAATAAGCACAAAGATTCCTCCGCCGTTCTGTCCCGCAAGGTAAGGAAATTTCCACACATTTCCTATTCCTATCGCACAGCCTGCGCTTATAAGTATGAAACCAAGCCTGCTCTCTAATCTCTCTCTGGAACTTTTTTCTGACATTTACTCTTAACCTTTCTCATTTTTTTAATTAAAATTCATAGTCATAACAGATTCGCTCAGCCATAAACGGTTTGATTTTTTCGGTTCCCACAGCCACATGGTCAGGATGCCCCGCATAAACCTTAAGTGCAGCTTCATTTTCAAAAACCGTCTCAAGCAAAACATCAACAGTTGAGCCTTCCATTCCTTCAATATTTACTTTGATTTCTGCTATCTCCGGAATCTTACTTTTAAGATTCTCAAGACCTTCTTTAAGTTCTTTCTTTACCTTATTTTTTTCCTCTGTACTAAGTTCATCTTTCAGTTTCCATAAAACTATGTGCTTTACCATATCTTATCCCTCCTCAAATAATGTATTCCCATTCTAACACAAAACCTGATAAATATCTCCCCTAAAATATCATATTAACTATAGTTCTTGGGAATAATACACTCCCCAACCTTATCCGGTCTTATATTTGATAAGTTGGGGAGTTTCTATTGTTTTTTATTTTTCAAACACTTCTTTTATGGCTTTAATAAGCTCATCCGTATCCATCTCCGAACGCTCGCTCATTATCCTCACTGTAGCCCTCGGTATCATAACCCTTCCAAGCGGAGAATTTAACATCTTAAACTTAGAGTTTATCTTAGGAAGCTCCTCTCTAAGCTGTGGGCAAAATGCCAACAAGTCTGTAAGCTTTGTGTTCGGAGTTACTTCGATTTTTCCTTCCACGCTTACAGTTTCAGAGGTTTTATCTGTTTTTTCATCAGCTTTCTCAGCATCTGCCACCTGCGCTTCCTCATCACTTCCTGTAGCATCTCCCTTAAGTCCGCCATCCCAGCTAAGCAAAGTTCTTGACCCCTGAAGATTTCTGATTCTTGTACAATCCTGCATAACCTCGAGCACTCCCTTGAAGTTACCGCCTGCATCTCTGACTGCCGCATAATATATGTAGATAAACACTCCGGGCTTATTTATCCAGAAATCGGCATGATCCTGCTCTCCGTTTCTGAACTTCTCGATAATTTCTTCCACCAGATGCACACTTTTTCTTGGATGACAGTTCTTTACATCCCTGCCTATCACATTCTTACTTCTTGGAAAAATCCTATGGTCTGTATCCGAATAAAACTTAACTATTTCATTCTCATCCACAAAAGATATGTCAAGAGGAAGATTTTGGAATATCATGTTTATCTGGTTAAGAGTTAATTTACCGGTAGTTACATCAAGTTCCTCATCATTTCCCGAAGCAAAGCCATACTTCCCAAGAAGGCCCGCAAGTTCATTTATAAATCCCTCGTTTACCGGTTTGTCTGAAGTACCTTTACTTCCGACTTCTTTTACTTCCTCTTTGTTGCCGCCTACTCCAAAGGCAAAGCCTATTTCAAGATCTCCGGATTTCATATCCTCAAACTCTTCCTGATTGATAAGCTTAAGAGATGTTGGATAGAGGATGGTCTCTTCCTTACTCATAAGGTCTTCCACGTCATATACCAAGGTGGTCTGTTTCTCTATAAATTCGTCTTCTTTTCCCTCCTCAAGCAAGGCCCTGAACTCCGATATTTCATCTCTTATAAAATCATCAAGAGTCCACATTGTTGTTGTAGGCCTGGTAAAACCCTTTTTCTCAAGCACCGGATATAGCTGATTCTGTTTTCTTGACAGATGAATACGGAATTCTTTGAGTTTATCATAAAGTTCAAACCACTGGTTCTTAATAACAGGATACTGAACTAAATCTTCAACTGACCTAAGAAGCTTTCTCATTTCATCATTTTCCTCAAAATACCTGAGAATAGGATGTCCGTCAGGAAGCTTAGGTCGCCCCGTAACAAGGATACCATCAAAAAGCTCCATCATTTTTTGTATGTCTTCTTTACGGCATTCATCATCTTCCTCTACTGTAAGCTCCTGTTCGGCAAGTGCAATCTCTTCAGGGGTAAGAGTTGTCACCTTCTCTTTAAGCAATTTTCTCGCTTCTTCAAGGTTGTACTTTCCGTCATTATAGGCTTTTTTAATTTCAATCACTGCCGCTAATTTGTCCATATCTGCATTTTTTAAATGATTTTTCATCTTTTCGTTATTCATATTTTTATCTCCTTAACCTACTATTTTGATATGAGTTAGTTGTTACTAAGCATTGTATCAGATTTTATTATTTTTGTCATTGATTGTTTGAAATTTTGTGAACATTATATTTTTTTTGCATTTTTTTATAGTAAATATTGATTCTTTTGCAATATTTATCATTTATTTACCTAAAAAATTAATATTAAAATACTCTAAAGCATATTTTAACATTTTCTTACGGAAAACTGAATAAAATCCCTATTCTTGATTGACTATACATAGATATTGCGATAAAATATAAGCTAGGTTTTCAATAGAAAATACCTATACTAAAATACCGGAGAGGCGGTGATGATTATTGTCAACGGATGCTATCAGTGTTATTCGTGAAGCTGAGAAATTAGCTGAATCAGCCGAACGCGAGGCAAAGGAGAAGGCTTCTGAAATTATTTCAAAGGCTCATTCTGATGCAAAAGAGCTCATTTCATCCAAGATTTCCGCTGTAAAGACTGCTGCTGAGGCACAGCTTGCTGAAATCAGTAAGGTCAATGAGAGTTTTCTGAAAAAAGCAGAAAGCGAAAGTTCTGAAGAAGTAAAAGCACTTCGTACACAGGCAGAAGGCAAGAAGAAAGAGGTGGCAGAAAGTGTTACGGAGATGTTATTCTAATAACTCCTGTTTACATCTGCTAAAATGCACTAAAAATTTAACAAGGAAAGGAGGAGTTAAACATGTCCGTACTACCTATGAAACGCGTATTCATAGCGGCTCTTAAAAAGGACAGGAAGCACATTCTCGAAACTCTGCAGAGACTGGGCGTAGTCGAAATCAATGTCGATGCAAGTAAAGAGATTTTTACCGGCAAAGACGGAGTAGCTGACGCTCTGTTTACACAGACAGATACATCGTCCGCAAAAACTACTTTTGAGAAAAATGTAAACCTGGCCACTCAGGCTCTTACAGTTTTGGACAGGGAAGTTCCTGTCAAAGGCGGAATGATGGATTCTTTTGCCGGTCGTGACAAGATGAGCAGTACTGATTACAAGTCGCTTGCGATTAGGCGTGACAAGATTATGGATATGGTCTACGAACTGAACAGTCTGAATAAAGTTAAGGCTGAAGCCGAAGCTGAAATTCCAAAGCTTCTCAACCAGAGAGAAATGCTTGCACCATGGCTTGGTTTCACGCTTCCGCTTGATTATAAAGGCACTAAATACACTAAAGCCTTTATCGGAACATTTCCGACAGCTTACGATCAGAGTTCCTTACAGCTTGCATTTGCTGAAAAGGCTCCAAACGTACAGAAAGTAGATATCTCCATCATCAGCAGTAACGAGGAGCAGACCTGCGTCCTCATCATCTGCCACAACACCGAGGCAAAGGAAACTGAAGATGCCCTACGTGCTCTCAGCTTTGCAAGACCTGCTCTTCCCGGTGTAGTTCCTGCCGAGCAGGAAAAGAGTATTGCCAGGGATTTGGCTAAACAGGAAGAAATCATAGCATCTTCAACCAGGAAGATTGCAGAATATGCAGAAAAAAGAAGTGAACTTACCTTTATCGTTGACTACTTTACTATGCGTGCAGACAAGTACGGTGTAATCGGCGGGCTCTTCCAGTCAAAGAGAGTTTTCTGTATAACCGGCTACATACCTGAAAAAGACGTAAAAGTTCTTGATGCGGCTATAGGGTCTAAATTCGATTGCGTTGTTGAATACAGTACGCCTTCCGATGAAGAAGATGTTCCTGTTAAATTATCAAACAACGGCTATGCTACTCCTATCGAAGGAGTTGTTTCGGGTTATGCCCTGCCTGGAAAAGGTGAGGTCGATCCAACTTTCATAGCTTCCATCTTCTATTACGGGCTTTATGGGCTTATGCTTTCAGATGCGGCCTATGGTTTGATTATGGTATTTGCTACACTTTTTGTTCTTACCAAATTCAAGGGCAGACTTGAAGAGGGAACAAAGAGAATGATGCAGATGTTCCTTGGCTGTGGTATAGGTACAACTGTATGGGGCTTTATCTTCGGAAGTTTCTTCGGAGACGTAATCCCTAAATTTACTGAAACTTTCTTCGGAAAGGCTGTAAACTTACCTTACTTACTTGATCCGATTAAGGACCCGGTAACTTTACTCGGTATTGCATTCATTATCGGTATAGTTCATCTTATGTGTGGACTCGGAATTGCGCTTTATACCAACCTAAAGCAGGGTAAGATAACTGAAGCTATATTTGATGTAATATGTTGGTATCTCTTCTTTGGTGGTCTTTTAGGACTTTTACTTACCACAGAAATGATCCAGAACATGTTCAAGTTCAGTATAAACTTCCCACAGGCGGTTGTCACACTCTTTACAGTATGTGCGCTTGCCGGTGCAGCTGGAATTCTCATTATGGGAGGCAGGGAATCAACCAATCCGCTTAAGAGATTTCTCAAAGGTCTCTATGCTCTCTATGGAATAAGCGGATATTTGAGTGATGTTCTCTCCTATTCAAGACTTCTTGCTCTCGGACTTGCAACCGGTGTTATTTCGCAGGTATTTAACACTATCGCAGTTATGCCGGGCGGAAATCTCTTCGGTCTTATATTCTTCATAGTAATATTTGTAGTAGGACATACAATCAACATTCTTATCAATGCATTGGGCGCTTATGTACACACCAACCGTCTTGAGTATGTTGAGTTCTTCGGTAAGTTCTATAATGGTGGCGGAAAGGCATTTGTTCCTTTTGCAGAAAATACAAAATACTATGTTGTAAAAGACAACGAAAAACAATAACAACTAACTTAAAATTTAAATTTGGAGGTAATTTTTATGTCAGGTTTAGGTCTTTTCTTTGCAGTTCTTGGTGCTGCTCTTGCAGCAGGTGTTGCAGGTGCCGGTTCAGCTAAAGGTGTAGGTATTGCAGGTCAGGCGGCAGCAGGTGTTGTTACTGATGATCCTAGCCAGTTCGGTCGTGTTCTCGTATTACAGCTTCTTCCTGGTACACAGGGTATTTACGGTCTTCTCATTGCCTTCATCGCTCTCCTTAATCTTGGAGTAATCGGTGGTAATGTTCAGGAGATTTCCCTTGTAAAAGGTCTTGCTTACTTTGCAGCTTGTATGCCTATAGCTATAGCAGGCTATGTATCTGCAGTATTCCAGGCTAAGGCTGCTGTTGCTTCTATAGCTCTTGCAGCAAAGAGACCTGATCAGTTCGGTAAGTCAATGATTTTCCCTTCAATGGTTGAGACTTATGCGATCTTAGCACTTCTTGTTTCTTTCCTTGCACTCATCGGTGTAAACGGAATGAGTTTCTAGACATACTTTTCTTAACGAATACGAAGTATGAGTTTAGAAAAGTAGTCGTTCTTTCGAAACGAAGTGAGAAAGAACTTCCTCTTTCGAAGTACGAATTTAGAAATTTAGTCGTTCTTTCGAAACGAAGTGAGAAAGAACTTCCTCTGACATAAAGCTTGTAATCAAATAAGCTTGTAATGTCAGTAGTTTGTGAAAATAAAAACAAGGAGGCAACATGACAGGATTAGAAAAAATCACCAGCGAAATCAAAGCTGAAGCTGATCAAAGCGTAGCTGCCATTATTGATAAAGCTAATGCTGAGGCTGCGGGTATTATCGCCGGTGCTGAAAAAGAAGCTGCAGAAGCTTGTGAAAAAATAAATCACGATGTTTCTGTTCGCCTGTCTGCCAGCAAATCCACTGCTGAATCGGCTGCTGCCCTTAGAAAGCGCCGTCTGATTCTTGAGGAAAAGCAAAAACTGATAGGTGAAGTAATAGAAGAAGCTAAGAATTTAATCTATGCTCTTCCTGATAGCGTATATTTTGATAAAATACTCAAATTAGCAGAAAAGAATGTAAGTCCTGCTGAAGGAACAATCATTTTTAATGAAAAGGATCTTAACAGACTTCCTGCTGACTTTGAAACAAAGCTTAATGCCATTGCTGTGTCAAAAGGCGGCAAGCTCACTGTTTCTAAGGAAACCCGTCCTATAGACGGAGGATTTATCCTTCTTTATGAAGGTATAGACCAGAACTGCTCTATCACCTCTCTTTTTGAGACAAATATAGAAGCAGTACAGGATAAGGTACAGAAACTCTTGTTTTAACCATGAAAAAACTTGGAGGTAATATGTCAGAAGAATATGTTTATGCGGTCGCGAGAATCCGCAGCGCTGAGCTTCGTCTGTTAACAAGCTCGGTTCTCGAATCTCTTCTTGCCGCAAAAAGCTATGATGAATGCCTTCGCCTGTTAGCAGACCATGGTTGGGACATAGATGATTCAATGTCTTTATCCACCATACTGAAGAATGAGAGGGATAAGACCTGGAAATTTATTTCTGAGCTTGTTCCCGATCCACATGTCTTCGATGTATTTCTATACGCAAATGACTATCACAACCTGAAAGCCGCAGTTAAATCTGCTGCCGAACAGATAAACCGTGATGACATTTATTTGGAAAAAGATCAGTGCTCTATTGATCCGGAAATCATCCGTAAGGCACTTCAGCAGAGGGATTTTTCCTCGCTTCCGGCTGACATGCAGAAGGTTGCAGCGGAATCCCTTGATACTCTTTTACACACAGGCGATGGTGGGCTTTGCGATATCATTATCGACAAGGCTGCACTTACTAAAATATATGAGTCCGGCAAAAAGTCAGGTAATGAAATACTTGAATTATACGGAGAACTCACAGTAGCGGCTGCCAATATAAAGACTGCAATAAGAGCTTGTATGATAGGTAAGGATATTTCCTTCCTTGAAAAGGCGTTAGCTCCTTGTGACTCTCTAAATGTAGACAGACTTGCAAAAGCTGCTACGGAAAGCCTTGATGCAATTTATGAATATCTTTCACACACAGCCTATTTGGATGCAGTTCCTGAGATTAAAAAATCCCCTTCAGCATTTGAACGGTGGTGTGATAATCTGATAATTGCAAAAATTCGTCCACAGCGTCATAATCCGTTTTCAATCGGACCTCTTGCAGCCTATATACTTGCAAGGGAAAATGAAATAAAATCTGTGAGAATCATCCTGTCAGGTAAGATAAATAATCTTTCCGATGATTCCCTCAGGGAAAGGGTAAGGGAAATGTATGTCTAGAATAGCAGTTATGGGAGACATAGACAGTATCTATGGTTTCGGTGCTCTTGGTTTTGACACCTTCCCTTTTACCGAGCAGACTGAAGCAGCTAAGAAGCTTCGTGAACTGGCTGACGGAGACTATTCCATCATCTATATGACAGAGGCTCTTGCTGAAAAATTAAGTGACTTGATTGATCATTACAGGGAAGAATTACGTCCTGCAATCATACTCATTCCGGGAGTTTCCGGCAATACCGGCAAAGGAATTGAGTTAGTTAAGAAGTCTGTGGAACAGGCAGTTGGTTCAGATATCATCTTTAATAACTAAGGAGCATAAGAATGAATACAGGAACAATCAAAAAAATCGCCGGGCCTCTTGTTGTAGCCAGAGGTATGGGCGGAGCAAATATGTTCGACGTTGTTCGTGTAAGTGAGCAGCGTCTTATAGGAGAAATCATCGAAATGCACGGTGATGAAGCTTCTATACAGGTTTACGAAGAAACCTCCGGTCTTGCTCCGGGAGCACCTGTTGAGTCTACAGGACTTCCTATGAGTGTTGAGTTAGGACCCGGTCTTATCGGAAGTATTTATGACGGAATTCAGCGCCCTCTTGATGACATTATGAAGGTAACAGGAGGAAATCTCCTCAGCCGTGGTGTTGAAGTTCCTGCGCTTAAGCGTGAAAAAGTATGGCACTTTGTACCTGCTAAAAAGGTAGGCGATAAGGTTACACATGGCGATATAATCGGAACTGTTCAGGAAACTCAGGTAGTTTCCCACAAGATTCTTGCACCTATCGGTGTAGATGGTGAGATCGCTGAAATTGCTGAAGGTGATTACAATATTACAGATATGGTCGCTAAGGTTAAAAATGCTAACGGCGAACTTAAGGAAGTTGGTCTTATGCAGAAATGGCCTGTTCGTAAGGAGCGTCCTTATAAGCAGAAACTTTCTCCTGATATGCCGCTTATCACAGGACAGAGAATAGTAGATACTCTCTTCCCTATAGCTAAGGGTGGTGTTGCTGCGGTTCCGGGACCTTTCGGTTCAGGTAAGACTGTCGTTCAGCATCAGCTTGCTAAGTGGGCAGAGGCTGACATCGTGGTTTATATCGGTTGCGGTGAGCGTGGAAATGAGATGACAGACGTTCTTAACGAGTTCCCTGAGCTTATCGATCCTAAGACAGGTCACTCTCTTATGGAAAGAACAGTACTTATTGCAAATACCTCAGATATGCCGGTTGCGGCTCGTGAGGCAAGTGTATATACAGGTATTACCATAGCTGAGTACTTCAGAGATATGGGATATTCAGTAGCTCTGATGGCTGACTCTACTTCCCGCTGGGCAGAGGCTCTTCGTGAGATGTCAGGTCGTCTTGAGGAAATGCCGGGTGAAGAAGGCTACCCTGCTTACCTTGGTTCACGTCTTGCACAGTTCTATGAGCGTGCAGGTAGAGTTAAGGTACTTGGCGAAGAAGATAAAGAAGGAAGCCTTTCAGTTATCGGTGCGGTTTCCCCTGCCGGCGGTGATATATCTGAGCCGGTTACACAAGCTACGCTTCGTATTGTAAAGGTATTCTGGAGACTTGATGCCAACCTTGCTTATCAGCGTCACTTCCCTGCTATCAACTGGCTTGAAAGTTATTCTCTTTATAATACAATGGATCCTTGGTTTGCTAAAAATATCAGTGAGGACTGGGTTCCATATAAGAACAGAGTAATGGCTATCCTTCAGGATGAGTCAGCACTCAAGGAAATGGTTCAGCTCGTTGGTGAAGATGCTCTTTCAGCTCCTGACCGTCTTAAGATGGAAGTTGCAAGATCTGTAAGAGAGGATTTACTCCAGCAGAACGCATTTATGGAGGAAGATACTTATACTTCTCTTCATAAACAGTTTATGCTTATGAAACTTATACTTACTTTCTATGATATTTGTCTTGAGGCTCTTGATAAGGGTGCAAATATCAATAAGCTTATAGCTATGGAAGTTCGTGAGCCTATCGGTCGTTTTAAATATACTGCTGAGGACAAGGTTGATGCAAGATTTAAGGAAATCGAGGCAGCCCTTGCTAAAGAAGCAGATGATGTTGCACAGGAGGTAGACTTCTAATGGCAAAAGAATATAGAACAATACAAGAGGTTGCCGGTCCTCTTATGCTCGTACGCGGCGTAACTGATGTCGCATACGATGAACTCGGTGAAATCGAGCTTGCTGACGGTAGCAGACGTAGATGTAGAGTACTTGAAATAGATGACGGTAATGCTCTTGTACAGCTTTTTGAGTCCTCAACAGGTATCAACCTTGAAAGCTCAAAGGTACGTTTCCTCGGAAGAAGCATGGAGATTGGTGTGTCTGAAGATATGCTCTCTCGTGTCTTTGACGGTCTTGGTCGTCCTATTGACGGCGGTCCGGAAATCCTTCCTGAGGAAAGACGTGATGTGGCAGGTCTTCCTATGAATCCTGCTGCAAGAAGCTACCCTGAGGAGTTCATTCAGACAGGTGTATCCGCTATTGACGGTCTTAATACCCTTGTTCGTGGACAGAAGCTCCCTATTTTCTCTGGTTCAGGTCTTCCACATGCTGAACTTGCTGCACAGATTGCACGTCAGGCAAAGGTTGTAGGAACAGACGAGCCATTTGCGGTTGTATTTGCTGCTATGGGTATTACCTTTGAAGAGTCTAACTACTTCGTAGAGTCCTTCAAGGAGACAGGAGCTATAGACAGAGCAGTTCTCTTTATGAACCTTGCAAACGATCCTGCTGTAGAGCGTATTGCTACTCCTAAGATGGCACTTACCACAGCTGAGTTCCTTGCTTTTGAAAAGGGAATGCACGTACTTGTTATCCTTACAGATATTACAAACTATGCGGATGCTCTTCGTGAGATATCAGCAGCTCGTAAGGAAGTTCCGGGACGTCGTGGATATCCCGGCTACATGTATACTGACCTTGCTACTATGTATGAGCGTGCAGGTCGTCAGAACGGAAAGAACGGATCTATCACTATGATTCCTATTCTTACCATGCCTGAGGATGACAAGACTCACCCTATTCCTGACCTTACAGGATATATTACAGAGGGACAGATTATTCTTTCACGTGATCTTTACCGTAAGAAGATTGAGCCACCTATCAACGTTCTCCCTTCCCTTTCCCGTCTTAAGGATAAGGGTATAGGTGAGGGCAAGACCAGAGCAGACCATGCAAATACCATGAACCAGCTTTTCTCAGCTTATGCTCGTGGTAAGGATGCTAAGGAGCTTATGGTCATCCTCGGTGAGGCAGCTCTTTCAGATATAGACAAGCTCTATGCTAAGTTTGCGGATGAATTTGAAGCTGTATATGTATCACAGGGCTTCAGAACAGACAGAAGCATTGAAGAAACCTTAAACATCGGCTGGGATCTCCTCAGAATCCTTCCTAGAAGTGAGCTGAAGAGAATCAGAGATGAATACCTTGATAAGTACTACGATAAAAAGTAATCCATCAATATAATTATCAAGGGAGGTGAAAATTTGGCAACTGTTAATGCAACAAGAATGGAGCTGACGAGGCTTAAAGGTAAACTCATTACCGCTACCAGAGGGCATAAACTCCTTAAGGACAAGCGTGATGAGCTTATGCGTGAGTTCCTTGACCTTGTCAGAAAAAACAAAGCTCTGCGTGAAAAGGTTGAAGAAGACCTTAAGAATGCAAATAAGAACTTTGTTATAGCCCGCTCTACCATGTCAGATGAGACTGTAAGAGTTGCCTTTATGGCACCTAAACAGGAGCTGACAGTTGAGGTAAGCACCCGTAATGTAATGAGTGTTAATATACCTCAATTTGAAACAAAGGCCAGAACCGGTGATGAAGGAGATATCTACTCGTACGGTTTTGCCTTTACTTCAAGCGACCTTGACACTGCCGTTCTCTCTCTTTCAAGTATTCAGAAGGATCTTATCACCCTCGCAGAGGTAGAGAAGTCCTGCTCGCTTATGGCTGCTGAAATTGAAAAGACCAGAAGACGTGTTAATGCTCTTGAATACGTTATGATACCTACCTTACAGGCTAATATAAAAATGATAACCATGAAGCTTGACGAGAACGAAAGAAGTACTCAGATAAGGCTTATGAAGGTTAAGGATATGATGCTTGAAGAGGCACATCATTATAAAGAAAAACAGGAAATACTCTTTGACAGGATAACTGAAGAGTAAAGCTAAAATACGAGTATGTGAAACTTTTTCTGTAAATAGCTATTAAGCAATAGGTCTTCTATGATAAAATATAAATCATAGGAGGCCTTTTATTATGGCAAAAAGAGAAAAGAAACCGGTACAAAAGGTTGTAATGACTGAAGGTAAAAGAAACATCATTCAGCAACTACTTCAAGAGTATGATACCTAAACGGCTGAAGACATTCAGGATGCACTTAAAGATCTGTTGGGTGGAACCATCAAAGAGATGATGGAAGCAGAAATGGATGAACATCTTGGATATGGTAAATCTGAGAGATATGAAAGTGATGACTGCAGAAACGGATATAAACCTAAGATGGTTAACAGCAGCTATGGTCAGGTCGGAATTGAAACAGGTGACTGAAAAATGGACACCAAAGTATCCTAACTCAATGAAACGCTGGAAGGATAACTGGGATGTTATTTCTCCTATTTTCAAGTTTTCTTCCGTTGTTAGAAAGGTAATTTATACAACTAACGCTATAGAATCGCTTAATTCTACATACCGTAAGCTTAACCGTCAGAGAAGCGTATTTCCAAGCGATACAGCCCTCCTTAAGGCCTTGTATTTAGCCACTTTTGAGGCAACTAAAAATGGACTACCACGATACGAAACTGGGCACAGGTCTACAGTGAGTTAAGCATTATGTATGAGGGGCGACTGCCTGAATAAAATACAGGTGTAAAAGACAGGGGTGGCTTAGCCACCCTGTATTGACATACACTTTTTTACTGTTATATATAACACAAGGGTGAAAATCCTATCTTAAAGATTTCCACCCTACATTATCATAGAAGATTTTTATTTACAGACTTTTCTTCATAGTCTCACATATAAACACTGTTTCTCATCATCTGTGCTTGATTTAACACAATATAATGTTCCACTTCCATCAATTGCTATTCCACCTATGTTGGAACAGCCATTCTCGTCTTTTATCCTATACAATAATTCCATTTTACTCATAATCTTTCTCTCCTTAAATTTTATTTTTGTTTCCCTCTTCTTCCATCGAGATTGATTTCATATCTTCATTTGCTATCTATAGCCAATTAAGGCTATATAACATACTTTTATATGGTTGGTGCTCTTATAGAGCAAAATCTGTTATTATTAAAAGCTCTTGATTTCACTTTTACCAAATTGCTTCTACTTAGTAGCCTTGGCGAATGTATTAAAAGGACGGTTTTAAAATATTTTATTTACATTAAATATCTATACGAATACTGGTCATTTGGTGTTATAATAGGCTATGAAATAAAGACCTTATGCGTTATCAATCTGTCAGTGAATTCTCTATGATTTTACCTTGCAAGATTGATAGCTATGAAAGGAGCCTATTATGAAGAAAAAACTAATCGCACTTGTACTACTCTTTGCCCTGTTTTTTAGCATCTTTCCTCAAGTTGCAGAAGCTAAGACAAAGCAAGAGAAGCTTGACTACAGCAAGATGCCTTTCCTTGATACCCTTATATACAATAAAGACTATAAAAATTTTAACTATTTCGGTGGCGCGAGAAAATATCTAAAACTTTTAGAAGAAGCTGCTAAAGCCCAGGAAATAACTCCTGAACTTAAGCGTGCTGAGTTTTTTGTTGACAGCGATCTTGACTATGAAGTTACTCATACCAATAAATACGGTCCTAATTTTTACGGTTCTTTGTCAGATGGAGCACTTGCACTTTTTCTAGATAGAATGAAATCTTTTCATCCTATACCACTAGAAACAAACTTTAGAGAGCTAACTTTTGCACTGGATGATACCACTGAGATCAACAAGGCATTGAGCTATATCAGCTTAAAAATCCTACAAGACAGGAACCCAAAAGCCACTGAATATGACTGCGCGATAGATTATGAAATAGGCAATTCCGTGCAGTCCCGTATTAGTTTTATAAAGAAAAATGCAATTCTGCCTAAAAACTATCTTATAAACTTGCGTAAAAGGCTATCTGCAAATAGATTTTATAAGTTATATATCAGCAATTTTGAAAAATATAAGAGTCAAAATAACAATAATAAGTACCTATACAACAAGAATGAGAGCGTTCCTGCTCCATGGAGAGCTGACCACTTTTTTGTCACTCCTATAGTAATTGGCGGATATAAAAAGGGCTTTAATCCAAAGACAGATAAATACCTAAACATCTTCTGTAATGCAAACTTTACCTATGAAGACTCCATAACTTCTCCGCCTGATATTAAGGCTTATATCTATGATACATCAGGTAAGCTTTGCGATACATTAAAGCCTTCATATCAGTATAAGAGCAATTATCTGGGCTCATTTATATTTACTGTAAGCAATGCCGCCAAATACCTTAAAAACGGCAAATACAAGGTCATTGTTAAGATGACGGCTAAAAATGGCAAGGATAAGCTCTATGCTGAAAAATCGGCAGCTTTCACAGTTACAGATAAGAATGTGTACGGAAGTTATAGGAGAGTTCCTATTTACCCTGCCGATGCCCTTGACAGCCGTGCTCTCAAGGTGGTGAGAAACAAGAAATTTAAGAATATAGAAAACATCAGTCATACAAGATTGGCTTACAATATTTATAAATATCTGAAGACTTCCAAATATACTGAAGTAAGTGACAATGTTCGAATAAAGTATTTTTCGGATAAAGCTTATAACAACAATAAGCTGTTATATGACTCATTTTGCAGAACAGAATGTTTATGTAGATTTTCATACATACTCAGCGGATTTAGTTATTCTCATATTTTGCGTCAACACTACCGCTATGATTTTAACGATACTTTAGAGGGGTTTATTTATTCACTTGGTATACCCCCACAGGAATTTTCAAAGTACTATAAGCATTATAAAGAGCCTGATTATTTTGGTCTGGTACCATTTAGAGAATTGTTCTGATATTGTTGTATATTAATCATAAAAGCTGTCTTATTTTAGTTTACTAGCAAAATGCGTTTATCTTTTATAGAAATTGCACATTTTGCTAGTATTCTATCAGAGCGATAGCTCTTTTTAAAATTAGATTTCTTTTATGGTTTTTTTAGGATTTGATATTATTTTAGTCGCTAGCGCCCATTTTTTCACTATATATATGGCATCCATATTGTTTAATATCTTTTTTCTTATCTTTGTTTTTCCGGCTACTTTTACTCGCTCTAGTATCACCTTGTTCTCATTTGCAGAAAAAATAAGGTTATTACTACTATCTATATGCATACTTTCAATTTCAAATTTTGTAGCATACTTATTGGTAAATGTTTCATGACCAACACAAACACAATCTTCATATCTGTATTTAAGTATATGGCTTTTCGTAAATTCCTTTCCATTTTTATCTTTTTCTGCAAGTATAAAGTATAAATACCCATTTTGGTAAAACATGTCTTGTTCCTCAGTATTATCAACATTAATTTTCAGGGTATTTGGATATGTAAATGTCTTCATTTTCTCAGCATTGTATTCCACTGTATCTGTGATCTTGCTAGAAAAGTAAACTCTCTTCCTTGCATGACCGTCGTTATGTCCGCTAAAGTGCACTATGAATTGATTGTTTCCTACAGTCGCAATTGAACTGATATCAGCATCACCTGAGTTAATATCTATCTTTGTTCCTGCTTCATGCTTAGTGCCTTTTAGCTTTGTAGTGGATAACTTAACAATATAATTCTCATTTGTTCCTACATAAAGGAAGCCCCCGCTTAAAGTCAGACTATTGGCATGCCCCAATCGCTCATAATTGTGAGTTCGTGATGGGGTTACAAAACCTTTTTCTTTTTTAGCTGACTTGTAGTTTTTAATTACGTATAGACACTGCTTCTTATTATCAGCGCTTGATTTAACACAATATAATGTTCCATTTCCATCAATTGCTATTCCACCTATGTTGGAGCAGCCATTCTCGTCTTTTATCCTATACAACAATTCCTTTTTACTCTTGATTTTCACTCTTATCTCCTTAAATATTATTTTTGTTTCCCACTTCTTATAATGGGATTGATTTCATATCTTCATTTAGCTATCTATAGCCAATTAAGGCTATATAACATACTTTTATATAGCCGGTGCTCTTATAGAGCAAAATCTTTTATTACCAAAAACTCTTGATTTCACTTTTACCACCTCCTACTTAGTAGCCTTGGCGGATGTATTAAAAGGACGTTTTTAAAATAATTATTTATTTTTAATTACTTATCTGTACGAATGTCAGTCATTTGGTGTTATAATAGATCTTGAAATAAAGACCTTATGCTTCATCAATCTACTGATTACTTCTCTTTGATTTTACTTTGCCTGATTGATGACTATGAAAGGAGCCTATTATGAAGAAAAAACTAATCGCACTTGTACTACTCTTTGCCCTGTTTTTTAGCACCTTGTCTCAAGTTACAGAGGCTAAGACAAAGCAAGAGAAGCTTGACTACAGCAAGATGCCTTACCTTGATACGCTTATATATCATAAAGATTATAAAAACGATAATCGTTATAGTGCAGCAAGAAAGTATCTCAACCTTTTAGAGAAATATGCTGATACACAAACAGTAAATGATAAGTTACTAGATGCTGAATCACTTTTAAATGGAGATTATGGATACGAGATTACATATGAAAATGACTATGGTCCAAATTTTTACGGTTCATTGTCAGATAAAGGACTTGCCTTTTTTTTGAATAGAAGGAAAACTTACAATCCTATTTTCTTGGAAACAGACTTTAATGAGCTTCCCTATGAGTTTGATGATACTGTAGAAGTGAATAAATCATTAAAGTATATAAGCTTAAAAATATTGCAGGACAGAAATCCAGAGGCCAGTGAATATGACTGCAATATGGACCATAAAATAGGATACTCCATTGCATCACGCATAAAGTTTATAAATGACAATGCTATTTTACCTAAAGACTTCCTTAAGGGTTTGAGGAAAAGGCTGTCTATCAACAGGATTTACAAGCTATATATCAGTAATTACAAGAAATATAAAGAACTTCATAACGACAACAAGTACCTATACTACAAGAACGAAAAAGTCCCTGCTCCTTGGAGAACCAACAACTTTTTTGTTACTCCTATAGTAATCGGTGGATATAAAAAGGGATTTAATCCAAAGACAGATAAATACCTAAACATCTTCTGTAATGCAAACTTTACCTATGATGGTGCTATAAATTCTCCTCCTGATATTAAGGCTTATATCTATGATACATCAGGTAAGCTTTGCGATACATTAAAGCCTTCATATCAGTATAAGAGTAATTATCTGGGCTCATTTATATTTACTGTAAGCAACACCGCCAAATACCTTAAAAACGGCAAATACAAGGTCATTGTTAAAATGACGGCTAAGAACGGGAAGGATAGGCTTTACGCTGAAAAATCTGCAACTTTCACAGTTACAGATAAGAATGTGTATGGAAGTTACAGGCGGGTTCCTATTTACCCTGCAAATGGCTCTGATAGCCGTGCAATGAAGGCATTGGGCACTAAATATTTTAAAAATATAGAAAATACTACAAACACTAGACTGGCTTATAATATTTATAAATTTATTAAGACTTCCAAATATGTCAATGTTAAAGAACGTGAATTTGATAAATATCTGTCAGTTTATGATAATAGCAAGCTATTGTATGACTCATTTTGCAGAACCGAGTGCCTGTGTAGGTTTTCTTATGACCTTACTAAATTTGGATATTACTATATTTTGAGACAAGACTTTGGTAATTATAATTTATCACTTAATAGCTTTATGTATTCACTCGGCTTACCCCCACAGGAAGTCACAAAATATTACAGCCACTATAAGTTACCTGATTATTGTAGCTTTACAATACCATTCCGACCATTGTAATCATCTTGAATATATAGGGTAAGCCTGCTACGTGATGTGGCAGGCTTACCCATTTAATCAACTCAGTTAATCTTAGTCATTTTGTTATGCTAGTACCCAATCCTTGGTAATATATATTGCATCCCAATTTTCTACTATTTTTTCTTTTCCATTTACTATTGCTTTCTTACTCTCATTTACGGAGAATACTAAATTCTTACCAACTATATGCATGCTTTCTATTTCAAATTTATTGGTGTTTTTATTTGGACTTGTAAATGAGTCATATCCAATACAATTGCTCTTTCCACGCTCATATTTTAAGATATAACTTTTCTTAAATTCTTTGCTTTTTTTGTCCTTTTTTGCAAGTATAAAATATAAATAACCATTTTTATAAAATACATCCTGTGGGGCATGTTCTCCAATGGATTTCTTTAATTTATCCGGATATTTATATTCAAACTTCCCTTTTGAACTATATTCTATATATTTATACTTTTGTTCTCCTTTAGGAGTCTTTTCTATATGTGTTTTAACATCTTTATAAAAATATATTCTATTTGTCCCGTATTCAGACGGTTTACTAAAATGAAGTACAAATTTACTCCCATTTATATTAGCAATAGAGCTAATTGAAATATCTGTTGCATCAGTTAGTTTATTTGTACCATTCGCCTGTTTGACATTTTTTTTAAGCACTATTTTTTCTCCTGCTTCATGCGTAGTACCATTTAGCTTCTTAGTGGATAACTTAACAATATAATTCTTATCTGTACCTACATAAAGGAAGCCACCGCTTAAAGTCAGACTATTGGCATGTCCTAATCTTTGGTACATATGTGTATATGATGGTTTTACAAAACCTTCTTCTATTTTATCAGTTTTGTTTATCACATATAAGCACTGCAGCGAATTGCCTTTCTTTGATTTAACACAATATAACGTGCCTTTGCTATCAATGGCTATACCGCCCATGTTAGAACATTCATTCTTGTCTTTTATCCTATATAATAATTTAAATTCACTCATAATCTTTATCTCCTTTAATATTATTTTTGTTTCCCACTTTTTTCATTGGGATTGATTCCATATCTTCATTTAGCTGTCTATAGCCTATTTAACCTGTATATATAGCTTTAGTTAGCCGGTGCTCTTATAGAGCAAAATCTTTTATTACCAAAAGCTCTTAATTTCACTTTTAACCACCTCCTTCTACTTAGTAGCCTTGGCGGAGATCTTAAAAGGACATTTTTTTAATTTTTTTGGTATTTTTTTGATAATATACCTATAATGATGTATGAGTACTATTTTTATTTACTATTCTTGCTTAGAGGACAGTATATTCCCTCTTGCCAATTCTTTACTAAACAACTATAATTATTTCATTATGAATGAGAAAATATTATTTTTTGATATTGACGGGACTTTACTTGGCAGGAATGAGTATCTGCCTGAGTCGGCAGAAGAAGCAATAAGAAAAACACGGGCAAAGGGTAACCTCTGCTTTATTTGCAGCGGTCGGAGCAAGGCTATGCTGCCTCAAAAGCTGCTTAAAGTTGGATTTGATGGGATTATCTGTGGTGGTGGAACCTATATTTCATTTAAGGATGAAGTACTGGTTGATCACAAGCTCTCTGCTTCAGAGCTTTCAAGGCTCTTAGACTGGTTTGACGGCTCAGACCTCGGACTTTTCTTTGAAGGAGATGAATATATTCATGTCCTTCCGCTTGAACGCTATAGTGACCCTACCAGACTTAAACTTTTGCTTAAAGAACTGTCCGGACCGTTAAAAGAAATTAGACGAGACAATCTTGACGAACTGAGTGTCGGTAAATTTTCAGGTATGATAAGTCCTTTGCAATGGGATTATGCCATGAAAATGGCTGATGATATAAGTGACTTTATGACAGCTATCATTCACAGAAGACCAAATGAAGCTAAATTTATGGCAGCAAATACACCTCTTGACACAAACTCAAAAGAGGAAAAAAACAGTTGGGCAGGCTATGGTTTTGTTGAATTTCTGCCAAACGGTTTTAATAAGGCAACTGCTATTAAGGCTGTGCTTGGACATCTCAATCTCCCACTCTCCTCAGCTTACGGCTTTGGGGACAGCGAAAATGACAGAGAAATGCTTACCTGGCTTCCAAACTCTGTCTGCATGGGCAACGGAGATGAAAACATAAAAAAAATTGCCTCGTATGTAGCCCCTCCTTTACTGGAGGATGGCATATACAAGGCAATGGAACACTTTGGACTTGTTTAATTTTCTGCCTCTGCGGCTTCACTTTCCTCAGCTGCTTCCTTAACTCTTCTAAGGTTAAAATAACCTCTGGAGTGAGGGGCAGCTTTTGTTTCGCAAGTTTCACCATCACATTCACACTCTTCACCATCGCATTCGCAGCAACAGCAGAAGAAATGCTTGTACACAAAGTAGCAGATTCCCGCTATAACAGCAATTCCTGCTATAGCTGAAGCTATTCCTATTATTTTTTTCATAAAACCCTCCTTATATTGTATTATTGATACAGGATTGCTTCGACTTCACCTACCACAATCCTTGCAAAAATGTTCGCAACCCGCTCATTATTTTAATAGTCCCACGTTAATAAGTTCTTTTCTTAAAATCTCTCTGTGTGCATCAGACATAGGTGTAAGCGGCTTTCTATAGCCTCCCACCTCATAACCGAGAAGATTCATTGCTTCTTTTACAGGGATTGGGTTTACATCTATAAACAATGTATTTATAAGTGAAAGATACTTATTCTGTATTTCTAAAGCTTTTTTTGTATCTCCGTTTCTAAAACTCATAACCAGATCATGCATTTCTTTAGGTATTATATGGGATACTACAGAAATTACTCCCTTTCCTCCCATTGCACATAAAGCCACAACCTGATCATCATTTCCTGAATATATATCAAAGTCAAGCCCTGCTGTAAGAGCCGCTATCTTTGCTATATTAGAAATATTGCCGGATGCTTCCTTTACCGCAACAATATTTTTAACATCCCTTGCAAGCCTGTATATGGTTTCAGGATCAATATTTACTCCGGTTCTTCCCGGTATATTATAGAGGATTACCGGTATATTAACCGCATTGGCAGTATCCGCAAAATGCTCATACATTCCCTCTGCCGTAGCCTTATTATAATAAGGGGATACAAGGAGCAACCCATCCGCACCGTATTCCTCGGCTTCCTTCGACATCTCAATAGCTGTCTGCGTGCAGTTTGAACCTGTACCTGCAATTACAGGCACTCTGCTATTGACAAACTTTACAGATTCACGAATAACATCCATATGTTCCTTTTCAGTAAGTGTGGCAGATTCTCCTGTTGTACCACAGATTACAAGACCGTCTACACCGTCTTCAATCTGCTTATTAATAAGTTCTTCCAGTTTAGCATAATTCACACTGCCATCAGGACCAAACGGAGTTATAAGTGCTGTTGCAACTCCTTCAAAAATTGACATTATCTCACCAGCCTCCTTCCAAGATCAATCATCCAAGGATCAGCCTTTTTGGTCATCTTAAGTGCCTCAGCTATATCATAGTCAACAAACTGGCTGCCCTTCATACCTATAACTCTGTTACTCTTACCTTCTAAAAGGAGGTCTACCGCCTTTGCACCAAACATACTTGCATATACTCTGTCTGTAGCACTCGGACCACCGCCTCTCTGGATATGGCCGAGTACGGTTGCTCTTGTCTCCATACCTGTAGCCATTTCAATCAGCTTAGCCATTTCATTGGAATTGCCTATGCTCTCAGCATTTATAATAATATAATGCTTTTTACCTTTTGCACGAAGTTCTTTAATTCTTTCTATAATCTCACCGAGCTTACCATCATAGGTATCAGAGGTAAGTATTTCCTCAGAACCATTGGCAATACCGCACCAAAGAGCTATATAGCCCGCTCCCCTTCCCATAACTTCGATAATGTTGCAACGTTCATGTGAGGTAGAGGTATCTCTTACTTTATCTATACATTCCATGGCTGTGTTTACTGCAGTGTCAAATCCTATAGTGTATTCTGTGCAGGCAATATCGTTATCTATGGTTCCGGGAAGAGCTATAGTGTTGATGCCTCTTTCTGCAAGTCTGCCGGCTCCCTGAAAAGAACCGTCTCCACCAATAACTACCATTCCGTCTATGCCATGCTTCTTACAAATTTCAGCAGCTTTATCCTGTACTTCGGGATTTTTAAATTCAGGACATCTTGCTGTATAAAGTATAGTGCCTCCGCGCTGAATAATATCTGATACACTTTTTGAATTCATATCAATAATATCTTCATCAATAAGACCCGCATAGCCTCTTCTTATGCCTTTTACCTTCTTACCTGCTGCAAGTGCTGTACGTACAACACTTCTTATACACGCATTCATTCCGGGTGCATCTCCACCACTTGTAAGAATTCCTATTGTATTTACTTCCTTAGCCATTTTTAATTACCTCCATAAATTTGTATGTATGAATTTTCTAACAAGATTAGGCTGTTATAATCATAGTCTATGGGCTTTATTTTAATACAAAATAAGTTTACAATCAACAATAAGTTTATAAGAATCATACTCTTAGATCATTTTTGTTACTATTTTAACATTCTCTTCGCCCAGTTTTTCCTTTAACAAGGCTATTACAGATTCTGCATAGGACATTCCCTTTACTGTATTTACCTGCTTTACCTGCTTTTCTTCCCTGCAATAAAGCATAACTTTGGCATTTCCCTTATTATTAATGAAAATCTCATTTAATTTTGGTTCTATTTCTTCAAGTTTAGCCTTATTTTCAAATTGCAGCCATACTTCTCTCGGAATTTCCTCAAAAGGAATAATTTTTCCTGCAATCAGCTTAGCATCCGCATTTTCTTCAAGTGAAGCCTTACCTGATATTATGTATTTTCTTCCTTCTTCAATAACATTCTTAAACTTCTCAAAATCTCTGGGAAATACTATGATTTCGATATTGCCCACCAAATCTTCCAAAGTAATAAATGCCATTCGCTGATTATTTCTGGTAAGCTTGATATTTACTCCGGTAGCTATACCTCCTAATACATAGTTCATGCCAGACCTTACATTTACCCTTCCCTCTTCTTCATCATAGGCAAAATCCATAGAGTTTGTATTACAAATGCCCCTTAAAAAATCCTGATAATCGTAAAGAGGATGTCCGCTCAGATAAATTCCTATCATTTCTTTTTCAAAAGCAAGTTTTGTTTCCATGTCAAACTCACCTAAAACAGGCATTTTTACTTCCAGTGCAGATAAATCTTCCTGTGGGGCAATATCAAAAAGACTTAGCTGTCCTGCCATCTTGCTGTGTTTTTCATGTGAAACTGAGTCAAGAACCTGCTCATACACTGCCATTTTTTCACGTCTGGTTCCTGAAAGTCCGTCAAGAGCTCCTGACTTTATCAGAGCCTCCAAGCCCTTTTTATTAAGTATTCCCGACAATCTTTCCACCAAATCGGACAGGCTCTTATATTCTCCTCTTTCTTCTCTGTCTTTTACTATGGTTTCGGTCACATTTTCACCAAGTCCCTTGATGGCAGACATCCCATAGCGTATACCTTCTTTAACTGCCGTAAAATTGCCTTCTCCCTCATTTACATCAGGTGGAAGGATGGCAATACCCATATTTTTACTTGATAAAATATATTCCGAAACCTTACCCGTATTTGACATTACACTGGTTAAAAGTGCCGCCATGTATTCTTTAGGGTAATAATATTTCAGATAGGCAGTCTGGTAAGTTATGAAAGCATAGGCAGCGGCATGCGAGCGGTTAAAGGCATATTTTGCAAAATCAATCATCTTATCATAAATCTTATTTGCAACCTGCTCTGAAACACCTTTTGCCACACAGCCGGGTATTCCCTTTGTCTCATCTCCGTATACAAAGTTCTGTCTCTCCTGCCTCATCACACTGTCTTTTTTCTTTGACATGGCACGACGAAGCAAATCACTTTGTCCATAGCTGTAACCGGCAAGCTCACGCACTATCTGCATAACCTGCTCCTGATAGACTATACAGCCGTAAGTTGATTTAAGTATAGGTTTAAGCTCCTCACAGTCATATTCTATCTCTGTAGAATTTCTCTTACCGTTTATATAATCATCTATAAATTCCATAGGTCCCGGTCTGTAGAGAGAAATACCCGCTATTATATCTTCTATATTATCAGGTCTTAACTTCTTCATAAAACTTGTCATTCCGGGACTTTCAAGCTGAAATACTCCCTCGGTCTTACCTTCGCTTATCATAAGATAGATATTTTCATCTTCCATATCTATCTTTTCTATGTCAAAATCTTCCTGCCCTGACTTCCTGCGGTTTCTGTTTACAAGCTCCACTGCCTTTTCTATAACGGTAAGGTTTCGAAGTCCGAGGAAATCCATTTTTAAAAGCCCGAGCTGTTCTATGGTTTCCATTGTATACTGGGTAGTAACCGCCCCGTCACTGCTTGTGGAAATAGGTACATAACTGTCCACCTCACGCTTACTGATAACAACTCCGGCCGCGTGAATAGAGGTATGTCTCGGCAAGCCCTCAAGTCTTCTTGAAAGGTCAATCAGTTTCTTAGCTTCTTCGTTTTCTTCATAAAGCTGCATTAAATCAGGATTGTCCTTCAAAGCCTTGTCAATATTCATTTTAAGTTCATTCGGTATCATCTTGGCTACCTTGTCACAGAAGCTGTAAGGGAGGTCTAAGGCTCTGCCCACATCTCTTATAACCATCTTGGCTGCCATAGTACCGAAGGTAACAATCTGAACTACCTTTTCTCTGCCGTACTTTTCGGTAACATAGTCTATTACCTCCTGTCTTCTAAGTACACAGAAGTCTATATCTATATCGGGCATGGTCACTCGTTCGGGATTAAGGAAACGCTCAAAAAGCAGGTTATACTTAATTGGATCAACTCCTGTAATTCCAAGACAATACGCCACTATACTTCCTGCTGCCGAGCCTCTGCCCGGACCTACCGCTATATTATTTTCCTTTGCAAAGTTGATATAATCCCAGACTATAAGGAAATAATCCACAAAGCCCATATTACTTATAGTATCTATTTCATATTTCAGTCTTGCCCTTAATTCATTCTCTTCATCCCCAGTAATTCCTTCATATCTTGACTTAAAACCATCTTCGCAGAGTTTGTTAAGGTATGAAAGAGCTGTATACCCTTCCGGTACAGGATATTCAGGCAGGTGGTACTTACCGAACTCTATCTCTACATTACAGCGCTCTGCTATCTTTTCTGTATTTTTTATTGCTTCAGGGATATAGTGAAATATCTCTTTCATCTCTTCGGGAGATTTTACATAAAACTGCCCACCCTCATATTTCATACGGTCATCATCAGTTACAATTTTCTGAGTCTGGATACAAATGAGAACATCATGTGCCTCAGCATCCTCCTTGTACAGATAATGACAGTCATTGGTTGCTATCAGAGGTATTCCTGTTTCAGCAGAAATCCGCATTAATCCCTGATTAACAAATTTTTGTTCAGGCAGTCCATGATCTTGAAGCTCTAAAAAGAAATTATTTTCTCCGAATACGTCTCTTAATCTAAGAGCCTCAGCCTTTGCTCCTTCATAGTCTCCCTCTCTAAGCTTGGTCGGTACTATCCCGGCAAGACACGCTGAGGAAGCTATAATTCCCTCATGGTACTCCCTTAACAGTTCATAGTCTACTCTCGGTTTATAATAAAAACCTTCCGTAAAGCCTCTTGATACAATCTTCATTAAATTCTTATGACCTGTGTCATTTTCAGCAAGTAAGATTAAATGATTGTATCTTTTGGCTGATTTTTCAGTCCCTTTTTCAAACCTTGAGTTTGGAGCTACATATACTTCACAGCCAATAATAGGCTTTATGCCTTCTGCTTTACAGGCTTTGTAAAATTCTATCACTCCGTACATAACACCATGGTCAGTTATTGCGCAGGCATCCATGCCTAATTCTTTTACCCTCTTAACCAGCTCTGAAATTTTACTTGAGCCATCTAAAAGGCTGAATCCTGTATGTAAATGTAAATGAGTAAAGCTCATTTTTTCCTTCTTTCTATATTAAAACTTTCAATCTAAACCCTGTTTTCTTCTGCTATCTGACTGATTTTATTTAATCTGTGGTTCACTCCCGACTTGCCAAGCGGCTCACTTAAAAGCTCTCCAAGTTCCTTTAAGGTGGCATCAGGATTTTCCATACGAAGCTTTGCAAGCTCCTTTAATCCATCCGGCAATTTGTCCAGTTTATTTATGTTTTTCAGATAATATATGTCATCAAGCTGTTTTGCCGCTGCGGATGCAGTCTTTTTTATATTGGCTGTCTCACAGTTTACCTTTCGGTTTACCTTGTTTTTAACCTCTTTATATATTCTCACATTTTCAAATTTCATAAGTGAAATATGTGCTTCGGTAATGCCAAGAAACTCAGAAATTACATCACTTTCTTTCAAATAAACCGGATAATGGTTCTTTCTTTTTACCGGTTTTGCATTTATTTTAAGCTCGGAAAGAATAGTAATCAGTTCCTCCGCCTGTGTTTCATCTTTTACAACTATTTCAAAGTGATAACTCTTTTCAGGATCTCCTATGGAACCGGCAGCTAAAAAAGCCCCTCTGACAAAGGCCTTTTTACAGCAGTTATTTTGCACTATCAGATTTGAAACCAGTGAATAATCGTCTCTTAAGCTTCCATCTTTGTCTAAAAACTTGATTCCCGCAAGTACCTCTGCGGCTTCCTTGTTTTTAATCAGAATCGTGTAAATAAGCGTATTTTTAACAGAGCTTCTTCTTATAGAAACCTCTCCCTTAATTCCAAAAGCTTTCTCTAAAAGTGTGTAAAATTTTCTGCCGGTAAATATATTTTCTGTGTGAATAAGCAGTCTGTAGTTCCCCGTTTCCGTGATTCTTATTCTGCCGCAAAAAACTATAATGGCTGCCAATTCCGCTATCTGACAATGTCTGCCTCTCGGAATATATTCCGTAAGCTCTTCCTTAACTTCCGCTGAAAAGGACATATTAAATCTCCCTGTGTTCTATCCTTGCCTTATATTCAGTATCCCTAAACCACTCAAGCAGTGCATTTGCAAGAGTCACCGACCTGTGTTTTCCTCCCGTGCATCCTATTCCTATAACCAGTTGATTCTTCCCCTCAGCCATATAATTAGGAAGCAGAAAATCCACCATATCGGTAAGCTTTGAAAGAAACTGTCTTGCAGCCTCTGATGACATTACATACTCATATACCTCTTTATCATTTCCGGTTTTTTCCTTAAGTTCAGGTATATAAAACGGATTTGGTAAAAATCTCACATCAAATACAAGATCTGCATCAGACGGTATTCCATATTTATAACCAAAAGAAAGTATAGTAGTCACAAAACCATTATACTTTTCTTCATTGATAAATATTTTATATAACTCCGCCCTTAATTCTCTTGTCAAGAGCCTGCTTGTATCAATTACATAATCTGCATTTTCTTTTAAGAAAAGAAGTCTTTCTCTCTCTCTGGCTATTCCTGCTTCTATCCTTCCTGTACCTGAAAGCGGATGTGTTCTCCTTGTCTCTTTATACCTTCTGATCAGACTTTCATCAGAGGCTTCCATAAAGAGGATTTCTGCTCCTTCATTTTTTACCTCAGGCAAAATCCCTGACAATTTGTCAAGTCCTGAACCGCTTCTTATATCTATTCCTACAGCTGTGCCCGTATGCTCTCCTTTAGTCTTTGTCAGCTTGGCAAAATCTACCAGAAAGTCAACAGGAAGATTGTCCACACAAAAATAACCTGCATCTTCAAGACTTTTAAGGGCGGTTGTTTTGCCTGCCCCTGACATTCCTGTAACTATAACCAGTTTTGCTGCTTTCATAGCATTTTTACCTCCGGATAGAGCTTCACTCCGCTTTTTTCTTCAACTACCTTTTGTACGTAAGATATTAACTTTTTTACATCCTTTGCTGTTGCATTGTCTGCATTTATAATGAAGCCGCTATGCTTCTTTGATACCTCCGCACCGCCTACCCTTGTTCCCTTAAGTCCTGCTTCTTCTATAAGCTGAGAAGCGTAACCTGTTTCAGGACGTTTAAATGTAGAACCTGCACTTGGATAATCAAGTGGCTGCTTTTCTCTTCTTTTCGCATTTAGTTCATTTATTTTTTCTTCAATATCTTCTCTTTTACCGGGCTCAAGCTTAAACTCTACAGTTACCACTATAGCATTTTTAAGCCCCTGCACTATGCTGTGACGGTAAGAAAAGTCCATTTTTTCTGCCGAATAATACTTAAGCTCACCATCTATAATCATGTAGACACCAGTTACCACATCCTTCATTTCGCCGCCATAGGCACCTGCATTCATATAAATTGCGCCGCCGACCGACCCCGGTATTCCTGCCGCAAATTCAAGTCCTGAAAGCTCTTTCTCCACAGTAAAAGCTGCAAGTGCCGCAAGGCTAAGCCCTGCTCCTGCCCTTAACTTATCTTCTTCCACACCGGCTTCTGCAAGCTTACCTGTAAGGTGGATAATAACTCCATCCACCCCTTCATCGGCCACCAGAAGATTACTTCCGTTTCCTATAACAAAGAAGTCTGCTCCCTCTTTCTTGCAGTAATTTGTCACCTTAATAAGTTCTTCTATATTATCAATTTCAAGAAAAACTTCAGCAGGACCACCTATCTTAAAGCTGGTGTGCTTTCTCATATCTTCATTTAAAAATATGGCTTCGCCACATAAAATGTTTTGAAGCCCTTTCATAAATTCTTTATTCATTATCCTATCTTCTTTCCTGCTATCATAGCTGCACAGCCATAAATGCCTGCATCATTTCCCAGTGTTGCAAGTCTGAATTCTTTATTTTTTAACGCATCCATTACAAATTCATTGTAGTACTTGGTAATCGCCTTGATGATTATTTCGCCTGCCTTAGACACTCCTCCGCCCACTACAAACACCTCAGGATCTACTGTCTGCGCCATTCCTGCACAGGCAAAGGCAAGATACCAGCCAAGCTTATCCAGTACATCAAGACCTATGGCATCCTTCTTCTTAGCCGCATCCAATACGTCCTTAGCTGAAAATCCGTCAATATCCGCTAAAATAGTAGAATTCTTTCCTTCCACCATTTCAAGCTTAGCAAGGCGGACTATGCCTGTTGCGGATGCATACTGTTCAAGACAGCCTTTTTTTCCACAATTACAGGAAGCTTCTTCATTTGGATTTACACAGATATGACCAATCTCTCCGGCAGCTCCGTTTGAGCCGGCAATTATCTTGCCATCTATAATTACTCCGCCGCCTACACCGGTTCCAAGAGTTACCATAATAAGACTTTCATGCCCTTTACCGCCTCCCTGCCACATTTCTCCGAGTGCAGCAGCATTGGCATCATTTGCAACCAGAGCCTTAAGACCTGTAAGTTTTTCAATTTCTGACTTAACATCAGTCCTGCCCCAGTGCATATTTACGCACTGTGAAACCACTCCATCTCCGGTTACCGGTCCGGGAACATCTATACCTATACCCTCACAATCCTTCTTTTGATATTCATCTGTAAATCTATCCTCTATTGACCTTGCCACATCAGAAAGCACGCTTTCCGGCAAGGTTGGTATTTCCCACTTGGAAATAAGTTCTCCCTTTAATGTAAACATTCCAAGTTTAACTGAAGTTCCGCCTATATCCACTCCAAAACAAAATTTACCCATGATCTTCTCCTTTAACAACATTTTAATAAATGATGCAAGTATCAAAATATAAAATTCGCATGAGCCTGCTTGCAAAAGAAGTTATTATCTTTTGACACCCACATCAATATACAATTCAAATTCTTTTACTGTATAAGCCCAAATTATAATCTTGCTTCTAAGTTAAATTTTATAATTTTCAAATTACTATATGTCTCTGTTTTTCATTATATTTGATGTTACTCTGTCGTAGAACTCCTTAGCCGCATTGTAACCCATCTTCTTCTGACGATTGTTTACCGCTGCTGCCTCACAGATAATCGCAAGGTTTCTGCCCGGACGAATTGGTATACTATGGCTTATAAGATTTATTCCAAGAATCTCAGTATACTGTTCTTCAAGTCCCAGTCTGTCAAATTCATATTCCTTATCCCATTCCATAAGCTTGATTATAAGGTCAATGTTTTGAAAATTCTTGACACTTGCAAAACCGAACAGAGTCCTCACATCAATAATTCCTATACCTCTAAGCTCTATAAGATGCTTGGTTATCTCAGGAGCTGTACCCACTAAGGTATCTTCACTTATTTTCTTTATTTCTACAACATCATCTGATACAAGACGGTGTCCACGCTTTATAAGCTCAAGAGCAGCCTCACTCTTACCTATACCGCTCTCTCCCATAATAAGCACTCCCTCACCATAAATATCTACGAATACACCATGTATGGATATTCTAGGTGCAAGCTGATGACGCATATAGCGGATAGCTTCAGCCATAAAAGCGGATGTTGCCTTATCTGTCCAAAGTACGGGAACTCCCTTTTCAAGAGCAGCAGCAAGAATCTTCTCATGCACTTCAATACCCCTGCAGAAAATAAGGCATGGAATCTTATAATCCATAAGTTTTGTAACTACCTTTATACCGTCTTCCTCATTTTTTCTTTTAAGAAAGGCATACTCAACATTACCTATGACCTGAATACGCTCTGAATCAAAATAGTCAAAAAAACCTGCAAGCTGAAGCGCCGGACGGTTCACATCTATATGTTTAATTAAAATATTTTCTGTATCAATCCCCGGTGTGAGATTCTCAAGTCCCATTTTTTCTATAAGTTCCGACAATGGTACACTGTACATACCTTCCATATTTTTGCTCCTTTTTATTAGAAATATTGGTTAGTTAAGTATAGCATGAAGTGTTGGGTTATTCAAGAATTTACCAAAATACCTGCTCATCTTCTCAGCCCCATACACATTCAAATGAAGCCCTCCGTCATAAGTGTCCTTAGAGTAATCAATCCCTACTTCGTCTGTTAAGTTCAGATAATTAATATAGGTTAAACCATTCTTTTTCGCATAGTTTTTTATCTGCTCGTCCCATTCTTTATACCAGTACGGATAAAGTAACGGAGCTTTCATTAAAATCAGTTCCACATCATTTTCCTTGCAAAGCTTCACCATTTTATCCAGATACTTATAGGAAATCTCAGGTAAATTGTAATCAGCTAAAGGCTTTCCTGTAGGTACTTTATCCACAGGCTGTACCCCTTTATTCACAAGATAACCGCTCTGTGATACTATAGGCTTATTAAAAATATACTTAAAATCTTCTTCTTTTAACTCACTCCAACGGGAATGAAAACGAAGCAAAGGAAAAACATAGGTAATAAATTTCTCCTCAGGAAGCATTGAAGCCTTTATCGCTTTAATCTTGGAAGCTGACCATTTCATACCGTCAAGAGTCATCCTGTTGTAGCTCTCCTTCTGCGGCTCTCCGTATTTCATAGCAAGCACATTGTAGACTACGACTTTTGGCTTTTCATACTTTAGCATTTCTTCCAAAAGATAGTACGACTGCCAGATTAGCTGATTTGCACTTCCTCTGATATAGCTTTTAATCCCGTACTCTTCCCACAATACCTTTGGCGAAAAAGTTTCGTAAACCTCACAATCGCCGACAAACAGCACATCATGATTTTTCTCTTCTTTATAATATTCACCAACCAAGGCGCCTTCAGGAATATCGTCTATGTATTTAGGTATAAGAAGCTTTTGAAGAATAAAAAGAAGGGCTAAGGTTATAAATATGGCAGAAATTATATAAATCTTCCTTTTCATTTACCCTCCTAAAATCTGTTGTAAATAAACTGTGAGCTGTCATACCCTATACCATAAACTCCAAAAATCAAGATTGCAATAAAAAGCAGGGCAAGTAACGGATACCAAAGCACTTCATTCTTCCCTAATATTCTATCTCTTATATCAATCTTTCTTGAAGCCATACTTGTTAAAAATATAACAATGACTCCAATTCCTATAACCGCATAATCAGCTACTTTTATTCCTAAGTCGGCAACTAATATCCTATCCCAATTATTTACCCTTAATATACTAAAAAATGCCTTAAAAGCAGTGCCCACATCCTTATAACAGTCAAGCATCCTGATACTGCTCATTATAAAGACGGTACGCAGAGCCGAAAACGCATCATAGAGCCTAAACGGCAGATTTTTAACAGGTATAAACTTATGAAAAACCGCATACAAGCCTTTAAGCTCATCTGAAATCAGAATACATATACCATTTAAAAGCCCCCATACCACAAAATTCCAGCCTGCTCCATGCCAAAGTCCCGTAAGAAACCAGACAGTAAGAGCTGAAATGTAGACAGGCACACGCTTTCCTATATTTTTGCCAAAATACTTTCTCGAAAATTTGGAAAGCTTCAGCATAGGATTTGATACCGAAACCGGATAGAATACATAATCCCTAAACCAGCTACCCATAGTTATATGCCAACGTCTCCAGTACTCTTTTATATTTTTTGAAAAATAAGGTCTGATGAAATTCTCTTCAACCTTAATACCAAGCATTTCAGCTATAGCTATGGTTATATCTATACCACCCGAAAAATCTGCATAAATCTGTATAGCATAAAACATAATTCCTAAGAACGCAAAGGCTCCGTTATAGGTTTCAGAATCGGAAATAATAGTAAGAACAGCAGGCATTATACGGTCTGCTACTACCATTTTCTTAAAATATCCCCATAAAAGCCTGTAAAATCCCCTGATAAAGTTTTTGTGATTATAATTATGCCTGATAAAAAGAGACTTTGATATAGCATCAAATCTGCTTATAGGACCTTGTATGAGCTGTGGGAAAAACGATATATAAAGGGCAAATTTAAAAAAGTTTCTTTCTGCCCTATATTTTCTGCGATACACATCTACAAGGTAGCTTATGCTCTTAAATGTATAGAAAGAAATTCCCATAGGTAAAATAATATTAAGGGATTTTAACAGTGCATTGCCTGTAAATTCATTGAATATAAAATTAATATTTGAGATAACAAAATCGGAATATTTTACAACTATCAGAGTTCCCAAGCTAAAAAATAAGCCAAAATAAAGCCAGGTTTTGGGTTGTTGCAAAACAGAGGTTTTTGACCTTTTAGTATCTTTTACTTTTTCTCCTGATATTTTTAAGTACGAATCATCTGTTTTTAAACTCGCAAAATAAACTCCGGCAGTAACCAGAGCCATATATATAAGATAAATTTTACCGGCAAAAAAATAAAACAAAATACTGCCAACTAATAAAAACTGCCATTGAAACCTCTTAAATACGGTGTAATAGCAGATTATAAAAATAATTAAAAAAGCCACGAACTCATAGGATACAAATAGCATTTTTACTCCAATTTCTCCAGTAATGCCATAATAGCTTCTAAAGAGTTAAAATTATCAGGTGTAATCTCATTTGCAGGTACTTTTATGTCAAAATTTGCGACTATCTCCGATATAAGAGTTACAATGTCAAATGAGTCAAAAATTCCGTTATCAATGAGATTTCTCTCGTTTTCATAATCAATCTCAGGGTGGATGTCCTGTAAAATATTAAGTAATTCGGTTTTATTCATGGGCAGCCTCTCTTATCAAAATTACGGTATCAAAGGTATAATATTTTTTCACCTGCAAACTTGCACAAAACTTTATACTTTCGGCACTTGCATTATTATAACCAAATTATTCACACCGTAGGCCACATACCTCTTATTCGGCATAGTTCGGCAGGATAAACGGCTTTCTGCCAGGACTATGGAGTAATACTGCTAAAGCCTTTCTGTCTATCTTGCCACCTGCCATATTAGGAAGTTTAGCAAGCTTTACTATTTTCCCCGGAACCATATAGCCTGCGAGTTTATTTCTAAAATATTCTTTTACTTTGTCAGGCTCTATACTACCCTCGTAGAAAAATATTATTACCTCTTTATCATTATCATAATGACAAACTCCTCTTTCCACTCCCGAAATCTCATTCCCACAGGCTTCTATCTCCTCAAGTTCTATCCGGTAACCCCTGTGCTTAATCTGATTATCCTTACGCCCCGCAAAGTAAATTTCTCCGTCCTCTCCATAATAGCCTATATCACCTGTCTTGTAAATAAGTTTAGACATTCCATCATTTAGCGGATTTTTAACAAATTTTTCTTTAGTTTTTTCTACATCTTTATAATATCCAAGTGCAAGCCCTGTTCCACCGATACAGATTTCGCCCTGCAAGCTTTTTTCCACAGTCTTGCCTTCATCGACAATTTGAGAAAACTTTGTGTCAGGAAGCGGTTCTTCTGTTGCCAGGTCTTTTTTGTCCTGCCGGAAAATCTCCATGTCAGCCAGCTGTTTTACTGTAGGGTTTCCTTCTTTATCAATAATGGAAATCTCTGTATCAGGAAGTAACTTCACTATCGGGTTTCCTTCTTCATCAATAAGGAAAATTTCTGTATCAGGAAGCGGTTTCCCTATAGGTATGCTATTTTCAAGTCTTTCAACATTATCAACTACATAGTAACTACTCATTCCTGTACATTCGGTGGCTCCGTAAAGGTTGATAAATTTTGCCTTAGGACAGGCTTTCATCCACTGTTTCAAATGGCTTAGCGGAAATACTTCACCGCCAAAGGCAATTACCCTAAGATACTTTGGCTTTGCGTACTCAAAGGCGGAAAGCTTTGTAAATATTGTAAGAGCCGAAGCTACAAAACAGATGGTGTTTATTTTATGCTCGTTAAGATATTCTATAAGCTTAACCGGTGCCATAAAAAGCTTTTTAGGGATGAAATAAGTGGTCGCACCGTATTTAAGTGTAGTATAAATATCTTTTAAGCTGGCATCTAAGTATAAGGGTGCCTGATTGCCAAAAATAGTGTTTTCGTCACATTCTAGTACCTCTCCCAGTCCTTCTATATAGTCTACTACATTTCTGTGGCTTGCCATAACTCCCTTTGGTACACCTGTTGAACCGGAGGTAAATACTAGATAGACCGGATCTGTATCCTTACAGTTTTGATAAATTTTTAACAAGGCTTCATGGTCTATTTCTCCTGTAATTATCTCATCATAATTATAAATTTTACCTTTAAAACCCAAACTTTCAGCCTTTGCCTCGGTATATTTATCGCAAATCATCAGTTTTGATTCCGTTATGTCTATGATGTGGCTAAGTCTTGTATAAGTCATTTCAAGGTCAAGTGCCACATAGTAATTCCCTGAACAAATTACTCCCAAAAGAGCCGAAATTTCCTCCGGGGACTTTTCCATAAAGATAAGGACAGGCTCGTTGTAAATATTTTTATCAGCTATGAAACTTCCTATTATTTCAGTTTTTGATTTAAGTTCTGAAAAGGTAAAGACAGAAGTTTCGCTTATAAAGGCTGGTTTATACGGGTAGTGGGCTGCTGTGGCGTATAGGTATAATAGTAGGTTGGTTGGGTTCATATTATTCATCTTTTCTTGGAATTCTATTTGGTTCATTTTCTCTTAGTATCAGTTCTTCAACTAAGTAAGCATCACTCATACAATGCATATCAGAGATACCTTTGCTCATAAGTGTGTAGACAATTGAGTGATAAAAGTAATCCAGGGCTTCTTCAACTGTTTTATTACGTTCTTTTGCATAGGATACTACTATTCTGGCATATTTCTTCTGTAATAGGATTGGGTGGGCATTCATACTTTATCACTCCTCTCTTCTACCCCTTTTCTCTTCATTAGTTCGATAATATCATTTATGATATAGTCCTTCCCCTGGGTGTGGAGTACATCATAGCAAGGTAAGATATATTCGTCTAAAATACCGGTAGTTTTTAATATATCATAAGTTTCTACCGAGTCTTTATTAAGGCTGGTTGCTATATTTTCTATACAGAAGATGGCAAATTCTATTTCATTAAGACCGTAGTCAGGCTTGGTGGTTTTCACAGGGGTACCTCTTTTCTAAGTCTATTGTATATGAAGTAATTTTTTTAAGTTATATGAGGCAATCATTTTCTCTGCTACCTGCTCTGGGGAAAGATTATTTACACTACATTTATTTTTTATTTTTTCATATACTTTACTAAACCACGCAATATCTGCTCTTATTTCACGTATGTAATGAGCTTTATGAAGATTTTTATATTCAATATCCTCATAAATATTATCGTCTTCATCACTGAATACTAAACGATCAAATATATTTTTGGCTGAATCTGTTATTTCAATTGCAATAATATTATTCATATTAAGAAAATCAGAAAAATACTCTTTATGAGAAATTGGCGTAACAGCTATTAAACAGTTATCATTATTTTTTATGATATTTCCTATAAGTCTTCCTCTTTTTTCATCTCTCTCCCTTAAAGTTCCTGTACTTACAAATTCTTCAAGCGTAATATTATAAAGCTTTTTTATTTCATCATCCAAATCATAAAAAGGAATTTTAAGCGTATCAGCAACTATTTTACCTACTGTACTTTTGCCTACATTTGAAATCCCAAACAAAAGTATTATCATTTCTCTCCTCTTCAATCTCTGCTTAAATATTATTTAACAGTCAAGTATTTTCCTCTATATTCAACTCCAACTATCAAGATAAGCTATATCTATATTGCTGCTAAAGTTCCGCGGCTTGGTACAATCGAAAAGAATCACATTCAGAGCAGTTTTACATTTTGCATAAAGCCGCTCTTTCTGTCTGCTCTGAATCTGATACTTTTCTTAGGAATTTTACCATAATTATAAAATATTGCAAGTAAAATTAAGGCAATTTGTCTATTTCCCCACATACTTTTCCTGTTTTATTAAAACTTTACATAACACCTCATCCCTCACACACCTTAAATGCCACCTTCATCCTATCAATCTCACCTCTGCCTATTCCATATTTCTTAGCCAAAATCTGCCAGTTATTTCTAACTATTCCCTTGACCAAGTCTACCTGTCTAACAGCCTCTTTTTTCTCAATACCATAATATTTAGCTGCTTCTATCGCCAACTCAAAATCTATATCTGCATTATCAGAATCTACATTCAAAGACAGATATTCCCCATATATATCCGGATTCACATCATAAAGCGGAGACAATCCCCAACCACCTTCTGATAAGATAAATCCATGATTTCTAAAATGATCATCAGTATTTGATACTGCCATACTGAATACAATTCTTTTCCATATATTTACCTTTTCTTATTCACTCTCTTACTCACCGTCAGTCCTAAATCCTGCAGCTTTCTCCCCAATTCATCATCTTTTGCAACCAACAACAAATCTTTATCCATGTAATTAAGTGCATGTAATACTGCCGCATAGCAACCTATTGCCACAGATGGTGCACCTTTTTCTATAGACACAAGTGTTGCCCTGCTAATTCCTGCCCTCTCTGCAACAAGTTCTGCAGATATCTTTCTTCTTAATCTTGCTAATTTTATCTGCTCGCCCATTTGAGCAAGTATATTTTCAGTTTCCGGTAACAATACGATTGACTTTTTAGGCATAAAAATACCTCCTTATGTCTATAATATTAAACATAAAGAGGTATTTTGTCAATTTTTATTTACTTTATTTTAAACAAACTCTCCTATCTGACATATCTCAGACATAACATAAAAACTCCCTAATCTGTCACCTACAACTGACATTTAACCCCATTTTTACATTTTTGTCAGTTATAACCGACAGATTTCTCCTACCCCAAATACTCCCTCAAAAACGGCGAAACCTCTTTATCCTTCCCATATAAATTTTTAGGATAGGTAATCATAAGTTCCTTCTTTGCCCTTGTAATAGCCACATAGAAAAGCCTTCTCTCTTCTTCTATATCCGACTGTCTTATAGCTTTTTTGTACGGAATTATACCTTCTACCACTTCAGGGATATAAACTTTTTCAAACTCAAGTCCCTTACAGCCATGCATGGTTGAGATAACTACGGCATCCCTGTCGGTATTTTTATTTTTTTCAAACTCTTCTTTCTGCTTTTTATTAAAGTCTTCTATGCTTTCCTTCCACTCCTTCAGAGTATTAAAAGGCTTTGCAGCTTCCTCAATTTCCTCTAAGATTTCAAACAGTTCATCTGCATCTATATGTCTTTCATCTGCATAGTCTGTTAAAAATTTATCATAGCCTATTACCTTACGGATATAGTGGATTGCACCAAATGGTGAAAGTTCAGCCAGTTTTGCAAGATGAAACTGCAAGGTATTTATTCTTTCAGCCATCCAGTTACGCCCCTTATAAGCTGCTGTCCATTTGATAAAACTTACATATTCGACCTTATCCTTATTAAGTACAACTGCATCGGCAAGACTTTCTCTTGTAAGATAGCGGTTCGGGCGGTTCATTATATTTAAAAATCTGCTCCTTGCCCTGTCCCCATTTGCTATTTCAAGGTAATCCATTATATTTTTTGCTATAAAATGATTATAAATGCTTGGAGCCATTTCTTTCATAATAAATGGAATATTGTACTCTATAAGCTTTACTACCACCGGTCTTGCAGCGATATTTGTCCTATATACTATAGCCATTTCAGAAAATGGAATTCCTGCCTCGTGCGACTTTATTATATCCTTTACTATCGCAGTATCTTCTGTTCTTCTGTCAGTAAAACTTTTGATAACCGGCAGATTTCCTCTTACACCCTTTGCCGCTATTATCTTCTTATCAAAGCGTTGTTTATTTTTATGAATTACACTTCCTGCGAAATTTAGAATTGACTCTGTAGAACGGTAATTTTCATTTAACAAAACCTTTTTACAATCAGGATAGATTTTCTCAAAGCCAAGCATAATCTCAGGCTTTGCCCCTCTAAAGCGGTATATGCTCTGGTCATCATCACCTACTATGAAAATGTTATTAAGGGGCTTTGACATCTTCCTTACAAGTTCAAACTGAAGCTTGGATACATCCTGAAATTCATCTATAAGAATATACTTAAACTTGCTCTGCCAGGCCTCAAGAATATGGGGATAGTCATTAAACAGTTTGTCGCAAAGCAACATCATATCATCAAAATCAATCAGTCCTCTTTCCTTCATAAAGGCTTCGTAAGACTTGAATATATCCCTAAATGCTTCCTCCGGGCAGTTAAGTGAGTAATAATTCTCTATGGCTACCCCTTCAGATTTTACCCTGCTTATTTCTCCGATAACATTTTTGATAAAATCCTTCTCATCACCCTCTTCAAGGTCTAAACTTCTGATTTTTTCTTTTAAGAAATTTCTTGTCATTTCCTCAGTAATTATCTGATCTACTCCGTATCCGTAAGAAACCCTGAGTATCATAAAAAATACCGAGTGAAAGGTAGCAAACTGCACTCCCTTAGGCTCTCCCATCAATTTTACAAAGCGTTCCTTCATTTCCATGGCTGCCGCCTTTGTGAAAGTTATAACAAGAATTGTCTGTGGTGCAATCTTCATTTCTTCCAAAAGATAACGCACCCTGCCCGTAATTACTGCCGTTTTTCCTGAGCCCGGCCCGGCAAGCACCATCATAGGTCCATCTACGTGCCTTACTGCTTCTAACTGTGGTTTACTGTACTCCACATTTCCTCCTATTATTTCAAAAAACTATATTTTACAAGGATTGCGAGAAGCGAAACTGTAGCAATCCTGTAACGATAAAATCCCAAATTATTAACCCCACAGGCCACAAACCTCTTATCCCTCATAGTACAATAGGATAAGCCATTTTCAGTCTGTGAGTTTTGGGATAGTACCAAACATCCTGTGATACATCGTAATCTGGTGCCTATGGCATAATTACGATATTTCACAGGATGTTAATAACAATAATATTTCTAAAAAATATTCCCTTACAAGCAAGTTTATCACTAGATTCAATGCTCGTAGCTAAAATTTAATATTAGCCCTCAACAGCCTTACTAAGCTTTTCTATACCTATTCTTACTCTTCTTAAGCTTTCTTCCTTGCCAAGAATTTCCATTATCTCATAAGCTCCGCCCGGTGTCATCTGCTTACCCGAAACAGCGGTTCTTATAGGCCAAAGTCCCTGTCCGTTCTTTATACCCTTATCCTGGATGTAACCCATAAGTACAACTTCAACACCTTCTCTTGAGTAATCATCACTTGCTTCAAGTAACGGAAGCAGGTCGCGAAGTACCTGCAAGGAACTTTCGCTGTTAGTTTTCATCTTCTTATGTGTATACATGGCTATATCATAATCAGGCAGTTCCTCAAAGAAATCTATATGCTCTTTAAGGTCAGGTAGAACTTCTATTCTGGTCTTTACAAGCTCTGCTATCTTCTTAAGGTCAAGGTCTTTTGTTATAACCTCTTTAAGATATGGAAGTGCCATCTCATAAAATCTGTCAAAATCCATAGCCTTAAGATACTCACCATTCATCCAGCGCAGCTTAACCATGTCAAATACAGCCGGAGATTTATTTATTCTGGTATAATCAAACTCTCTTATAAGTCCTTCAAGGTCAAAAATCTCAGTTCCGCTTTCTGCACTCCAGCCTAAAAGGGCTATGAAGTTCACTACTGCCTCAGGTACAAAGCCCTGCTCAATCAAATCTTCGTATGAACTATGCCCGCTGCGTTTTGAGAGCTTCTGATGATCCTCGTTTGTAATAAGAGGACAATGAATATAGGTAGGTATTTCCCAGCCAAATGCCTCATAAAGTCTGTTGTACTTAGGTGTAGAGGAAAGATACTCATTTCCGCGTACTACATGTGTAATGCCCATAAGGTGGTCATCTACTACATTTGCAAAGTTGTAGGTTGGGTAGCCGTCCGATTTAATAAGTACCTGGTCATCAAGCTCAGAGTTTGGTGCTGTTATCTCTCCGTAAACCTCATCCTTAAAAGTAGTAGTACCCTCTCTTGGAATATTCTGACGTATAACATAAGGCTTGCCCTCTGCAAGATTTTTCTCTATCTCTTCTTTTGGAAGATGGAGACAATGCTTGTCATAGACCATTACTTCCTTTCCTTCAATGGTCTGCTTAAGGCTTTCAAGTCTTTCTTTATCACAGAAGCAATAGTATGCTTCTCCCTTTTCTACAAGTTCTTTTGCATATTTAAGGTAAATGCCTGCTGCCTGTCTTTCACTCTGCACATAAGGTCCATAGTCTCCGCCTATGTCAGGGCCTTCATCATGTTTAAGTCCTGTAGCCTTCATTGTATTATAAATGATATCAAGGGCTTCCGGCACAAATCTTTCTCTGTCCGTATCTTCTATTCTTAGCAGAAATGAGCCTCCTTCGTGCTTAGCTATAAGAAACTCATAAAGAGCCGTTCTTAAATTTCCTACGTGCATTCTTCCTGTTGGACTTGGTGCGTATCTTGTTCTTACCTGTTTCATTTTTTTATCTCCTAGTATATTATATAATAAATCTCTAAATTTATTCTTTTTCATCAATTACGGCATCTATCTCAGCAGCCTCTACCATTTGATTAAAGGCATCTTCTACCTTTTCAAATTCCTTATCGTCTTCAATATCTTCTATGTTAAACTCTTCTTCTCCTACCGGTACAAATCTATACATCCAGATATCACTGTCATCATTGTCTTTATCTACAAGTGCGATATACTGCTTTCCATCTACAGGAAAGATAGCAAGCACTTCACATTCAACCTCGGAACCATCTTCCATTTCTATCGGAATAACCATATAAGGCAGGTTTTCATCCTTTTCTATACCCATAACTACCTCCATTTCATTTAATGCCATAATAGTTCATCATAAGCACTAAGTTCAGTCCTCGCCAAAAGCGGCTCGCTTGCACAACACTAGCACCTGCGGTGCGTCGTCACTAAGTGCTTAGATACCGCGCTACCTAAAGGTACTAGCACCTAAGGTGCGTCGTCGTTAAGTGTTCACATTATATCACAAATTATCCGATTGGAAAATAAAAAATTCAAAGTGTTTTTTATAGTCTTCTTATAATGCTTCTATCTGCTCTTTAGTAAGTCCTGTCGCCTTTACTATAATTTCTACATCAACCTTGCTATCTTTAAAATTCTTAGCTATGCGGAAGGTTGCAAGTTCTTCTCCCTCGTTTCTGCCCTCAAGCTTTCCTTCAAGCTTTCCTTTTTCAACTCCACGGTTTTCAATCTTATCTAAAAACTCACACATATCCACCTTTCTCCCTTCTTTTTTGATATTTACAATCTCTTCTTTTATTTCTCCAAATCTTTCATCCCCTATCACCGCATCCAATAAATCTAAAACTACTTCCGGATGTTTAATTTCTCTGTTCTCAGGCTCATAACTGTCAGGATTTCCTATAATTCCCGCAATCAGATTAAAGTCACCTTTGTACTTTTCTATATCTTCATCTGATAGCCTTACCATATCAATAAGCTTAAATTTATGGTCAGAAACTATATCTATAAGTTCATCAGGACAATCAAGCCTATCTTTAAGCGTTGTAGGAGCCTTCCATTCACTTTTACCCCAGTAAATTACAATCGTAAATACAGGATAAATATGCTCGTTTCCTATTTGGCCTTTGTAAGTTGCGCCGTCATAAGAAATCACTCTTAATATCATATCCTTATCAGGATTTGTCTGGTTTTCAATACCAATGAAGGAAAATATCACTCCCTTTTTCTCCCACAATTTGGCAACATCTCTGATTTGCTCGCGGTGATTACTTTCATCATCCTTAAACTGTGTAACAGGGCTTACATCCGACAATTCCTCACTTTTTACAACCTCTTTTCCGTCAAATACAGCTCCGTTTACAACATCTGCAAACACATCATTGAAACCCAATAACATTTTTTCAATTATATCTTTATTCTTCATTTTACCTCTTTTCTTAACAATACACAACAAGTTATCCTAAACTTAAATCTATTTAGGTATTAAAAAAATTGGGGCATACAAAAATAAGCCACAGTACACCCCTGACCTTAATATTTTTAGTGAGATTTGATTTCTGAAACGAAATCTAAGAAATAGTAAATTAAAATAGAATCAAACAATGAAATAATGATAACATAATTTTTTTACACTTTCAAGCAAAAGAGGAAAAAGACCTGAGCCTTTCTCCTCTTCTTAGAATAAACTATATTTTACTTACCCTTATTCTTCCTTAACTCCTCAAAGATATCAATATCATCTTGGGTTACCCTTATATTGGATGTCTTTGTATCCTCACCGGGTTTGGTTACGGAGACTTCGACTATTGTACCTTCCGGAAGTCCGGGCATTATAACTCTTTTTATAAATTCCGCTGCCTTGGGGTGATTGCCTTCAAGTTTTGATTTGTACTTAAATAAAGTGAACGGATTCATTATTTCCCCTTAGTTTCCCTTCTTTCTGCAGCCCTGCCATAAGTTGTGGCAAGCTTCAGCATTCTTTTTGCAAGCTTTGATGTAAAATCCTTCTTACCCATTCTCCACTCCCAATTACCGCCAAGAGTAGACGGAGTATTTATTCTGGCCTGATTGTCAATACAGAGGAAATCCTGCATTGGAATGATGGTGAGATTGCCCACACTCATATAAGCATTTCTGATAATCTCCCACACAATCTCTTTCTCATCTTCAGTCTGAATATTAAGGTATTCATTTGCAAATTTCTTTACCTTTTTATCCAAGCCACGATACCAACCTCGAGTTGTCTCATTATCGTGTGTACCTGTATATACAACAGAATTAGCAACATGATTGTGCGGAAGATAGGTAGTTTCTGCTCCGCCGTAGAAAGCAAAATGAATAACCTTCATGCCCGGATATCCGGTACGCTTAACAAGCTTTATTACAGAAGGAGTAAGATAACCAAGATCCTCAGCTATCACATCCACCTCTCCCAGCACTTCCTTCATCCTTGCAAAAAGAGCATAGCCCGCACCCTTTTTCCATTTGCCTACTACAGCATCTTTTCTGCCGTAAGGAATGGAATAATAGGTGTCAAAACCTCTGAAATGATCTATTCTTACAGTATCATAAAGCTCAAAAGCCCTTGCCATACGCTTCATCCACCACTCGTAGTCGGTCTTCTTATGATAATCCCAGTCATAGAGCGGGTTGCCCCAAAGCTGACCTGTAGCAGAAAAGGCATCAGGCGGACAGCCTGCAACCGCTATCGGGGTAAAATTTTCATCAAACTGGAAAAGTTCCGGGTTTGCCCAAGCATCCGCCGAGTCAAAGGCCACATAGATAGGCACATCACCAATTATCTTTATTCCCTTATCATTAGCATATTTTTTAAGCTTCTTCCACTGTACATCAAACATCCACTGAATGAATACGTAGAATTCTATCTCATCAGCCAGTTTTTCTTTGTACTTTTTAAGTGTCTCAGGCTTGCGAAGTCTGAGTCCTTCCTCCCACTCACTCCAGGATACTCCGTTTTGAGAATCCTTTATAGCCATAAAAAGTGAATAATTGTCAATCCAAAGACTGTTTGCCTTCTTAAACTTCTCAAGACTTTCACTGCCTTCAAGCTTAAATTTACCTGATTTAATAAGCTTTTTAGCATTATCGAAGGCTGTTTTAAGCGCCTTAAATCTTGAATTATATATCTTTTCGTAGTCAATCTTTTTAGAATTCTTGCCAAAATTAAACTTCTTAAGCTCTGCCTCTTTTATGAGACCAAGTTTAGCAAGTTCTTCAAGGTCTACAAAATATGGATTTCCTGCATAAGTAGAAAATGACTGATACGGGCTGTCTCCGTAACTGGTCGGTCCCAAAGGAAGTATCTGCCAATATCCCTGTCCTGCCTCTGCAAGCTTATCCACAAACTCATATGCCTCTTTGGAAAAACAGCCGATTCCGTATTCCGAAGGCAATGAACTAACCGGTAAAAGTACTCCACAACTTCTCATAAATTGTCCTTTCTCCGATATTTACCATATAAATTTATAAGACAAGTGCCAAAATTTGAATACTGCTTTACATATGATACAAGTGTCAAAAGTATAAATATTTGATTGCGGCTTACTTGCAAGAGAATTTATTATCTTTTGACACTCACAAAATATGAATAAGCAGCCATTTTTTTACAAGGATTACGAGAATCAAAACTGCAACAATCCTGTATCAATGGGGGCAAATACTTTTGGCACCTGCACATATACTTATCGGATACTATTTAAGTTTCCAGATATCTTTATTATATTCTTCAATTGTTCTGTCAGACGAGAAGAAGCCGGCATTTGCCATATTTACAACCACCATTCTCTTCCACTTTTCTCTGTCTGCATAATCCTTAAGAATCTCATCTTTCTTTGCAATATAGTCCTCAAGGTCAAGAAGTGCCATAAACCAGTCCTTATTAATAATATCATTGTAAAGTCTCTCAAGATTCTCTTTATTGCCAACCTGTAAAGCCTTGTCACTTACAATAAAGTCTACAGCATCTTTAACCACCTTCGATTTGTTGTAAATATCACGAGACACATAATCAGCCTTTTTATAATGTTCAATTACCTCGTCAGATTTTGCACCAAAGATGTAGATATTCTCATCACCTACAAAGTCATGGATTTCCACATTGGCACCGTCATCTGTTCCGAGTGTAATTGCACCGTTTAACATAAACTTCATGTTTGAAGTACCGCTTGCCTCTTTAGAAGCAAGAGAAATCTGCTCTGATATATCGCAGGCAGGAATTATCTTCTCTGCATAACTTACATTGTAGTTTGTAACCATAAGCACCTTAAGGTATGGGCTTACCTCAGGATCCTTATTGATTATCTCCTGAAGCACAAGAATAAGGTGGATAATATCCTTAGCTATTACATATGCAGGAGCAGCCTTTGCGCCAAAGATACAGGTAACAGGAGTCTCAGGCTTCTTTCCCGCTTTAATCTCAAGATACTTATGAATGATGTAAAGTGCATTCATCTGCTGACGCTTGTACTCATGGAGACGCTTAACCTGTACATCAAATACAGAGTTAGGATCAAGCTCTACGCCTTCCGTCTTTCTTACATAATCGACAAAAGCCTGCTTGTTAGCCTTCTTTACTTCATCTAACTTATCAAGGAAAACTTGGTCATCCTTGTGGTCAAGAAGCTTTTTAAGTTCTGTAGCATCTTTTCTGTATCCGGTTCCAATCGTTTCATCAAAAAGCTTTGCAAGCCCATGGTTACAGGACAGCAGCCATCTTCTAAAGGTAATACCGTTGGTCTTATTGTTAAATCTCTCAGGATAAAGCTTATAAAAATGACTGAGCTCCGAATCCTTAAGAATATCGGTATGTATAGCCGCAACACCATTGGTTGAAAAACCGTAATGGATGTCGATATGTGCCATATGGACTTTATTTTCATCATCTATAATCTGAATAACCGGATCCGGATTATTCTTTCTTATTCTGTTGTTAAGTTCCTTGATTATAGGCACAAGCACAGGAACTACCTTTTCAAGATAGCTCATTGGCCATTTCTCAAGAGCCTCCGCAAGGATGGTATGGTTTGTATAAGCACAGGTCTTGCTTACTACCTCTATTGCATCATCCATAGTAAAGTATTCTTCCTGAGTAAGAATTCTGATAAGTTCAGGGATAACCATGGTAGGATGGGTATCATTAATCTGAACTACTGCATACTTATGAAGCTCATGTAGATCATGACCTGCATCCTTCATATCCTTAATTATAAGTCTTGCAGCATTGCTTACCATAAAATACTGCTGATAGATACGGAGAAGATGACCCGCCTCATCTGAATCATCAGGATAGAGGAAAAGTGTTAAATTTTTCTCAATATTATTTTTGTCAAAATCAATTCCGTTTCCTACAAGGCTCTCATCCACAGAGTTTACATCAAAAAGATGGAGCTTACCTATACCGTTGTCATAGCCGACTACATCTATATCGTACATAGTTGATCTTACTGTTCTGTCACCGAATTTAACATCGAAGCTTAAATCAGTCTTTGTAAGCCAGGACTGATCGGTAATCCATTCATTTCTGACTGCATTCTGAAGATGGTTATTAAATATCTGTTTAAATAATCCAAAATGATATAAAAGACCGACACCGCAACCATTAAGTCCAAGGCTGGCTATAGAATCAAGGAAGCAGGCAGCAAGTCTTCCGAGACCACCGTTTCCGAGTGATGGCTCAGGTTCCAAGTTCTCCAACATAGCTATGCTTTTTCCCGATTCATTTAATACTTTCTCTATTTCATCATATACACCGAGATTTATAAGGTTATTGCTCAGTAGTTTACCAATAAGAAATTCCGCAGAAATGTAGTAGAGTTTCCTCTCTCCTGTTATCTGCTTTTTATCAGCCATAAGCTCTTTAGTAAATACCAACAATGTGTGGAAAAGCTCTGCCTCCGTACACTGTCTTACAGGTCTCCCATAAAGCTTTGCTGACAGTTTCTCAAACCTATCTCTTAATTCCATTAAACTATTGCTCCTTTCTTCATCCTATCTTTACATTCATACATTCTCTTATCCGCTTCAATTCCGGCCTTTTCTAAGCTTGTAAATTCGTTTTTGTCATATACGGCATGTCCATAGGCAATGTGAAGCGGCATAAGTAAATCGGGAGTCCTGTTGTACTCCCTTTCAAGTTCTTTTAACTTTAATATTCCTCTCTCATAGATGTATTCAGTTCCATCCCCTATAACGAAGACAGTAAACTCATCTCCACCTACTCTGAAAGCAGAGCCGCTGTTTCCAAAAGCCTTATTTATAATCTCGGCACATTTTATGATGTGGCGGTCACCATAAGCATGGCCGTAATTATCATTAATTTTTCTCAGATCATTCAAATCAAACTGACATATAAGTACATTTTCAATTTCACCATTGTCAAGCTTTTTCTGTATTTCCTTTTCCTTTTCTTCAAAAGCCGTTCTGTTGGCAAGCCCCGTAAGTGAATCTTTATACGATATTTCAGCTACTTTATCAGTAAGTTCCTCTTTTTTAATTCCTTCAAAAAGCTTACGCATGGAATCTACCACAAGGAGCAGCACTCCTATCAGGATGCCGCTCCTCATCACTGTTCCGTTATCTCTTCCACCGTAGTTAATATAATAACTTAATATATCCCATATTGCACTGATTGCAAACACTCCGATAGAAAGCGCTATTGTCAGTGTATTGGTTTTAATTTTATTTTTTTTACAATATACGTTATTTTCAATGGCAGCTACCAGTGACATTACACCTATTATAAAAAAGCCTATATGAATTATATATATGCCTTCATGCGAATCCTTAATACCGGTTAAACTAAGTGTGCTTACCAGAATCAGTTCCAAAACGGTAACCCCAAAGGATGCCTTTAGGAAAATATCACGGCTGTATTCCAAATCCTGATAAACATAACTCACAAAAAAATAAGGCATAAAAATCAGTAATAGATGATTAATCTCATTTAGCTGAGGCGAATACCCAAACATAAACTGCAACATCAAAGTCTCACTGGCAGCCCAGACTCCGACACTTACGGTAAGTATACCAAGCACCCTGTTCCTCTCGTTATGCCCATTACTCAACTTGAAAAAGAGAGAGATAAGAATCAATATAATACCTATAATTATAATCACAAAGCTAAACTGAAAACCAAAAAAATTCTGATCCAGTATTTTACCAAAATAATCCCAGGTTCTTCCTAAGTATATTTTATTTATAAGGCTTCCACTATCATTATATATAGGAAAAACTTTTAGCCCGACCTTTTCACCTGCATATTCTCTTTTTATAGTAACCCTGTGAAAACAACTTCCGTTCCCCTTTGACAGTACAGGCTGAATCTCCGGCATAAAGTCATAAACTACTTCATCACCTATAATAACCTGAAATCTCAGGTTTTTACTTCTGAAATTCAATATAGTATCATTTACCAAATATGCGGGTATAGTATGATAAACATATATTTCCGGCTCACCGTTACTGTTTTTAGTCGCAGACTTGCCAATATCCTCCAAATAGATTTCTTTATTATCGTCAGTATACCATGCAGTCGAAAAATCTTCCAAGCTCCTTCCGTCTCTTATTCTGTAAACCGAATTATCTATTTTCAAGAACACAATGAAGCCTGCAAAAAGTAATAATATGGTTATAAGTATAAAATCAAAAACAGCACTCTTCTCATGTTTTTTCACTTTTATCCTCCGAGAATATAATCCACATTTTCCCTATTTACAATAATACTCTAAAACTCGACTTTTAGCAAGGTTTTTGAGAGCAACTCTATTTATCTGCAATTATTCACAAAAAAATATAGTTAGTATACAATCTTTTCTTGCATTTTTTGGACATAGAGCGTAAAATTAGTTCAGTTAGATAGACCTAACCAGTTATTTTCTATATCAATTATGAAAGGAAAACAGATGAATACTTACAAAAAACTCTTTGGATATGCTCCCGAGAAAAAACATCTTGCCTATGTTTCGGCAGTCTTGTCAACTGTTGCTTCAATACTGGCAGTTTTACCGTTTTGGTATCTCTGGAGGTTTTTAGAAAGAATAATAGTATATAAAGACAACGATGGTGCCCTGCATTACGCTGTTATTATAGTTTCTCTTTTACTTGCCTACGCTGTCACCTATTTTTCATCTCTATGGGCTTCACATATTTTAGCCTTCAGGCTCGAGAGCAACATGAGAAAAGTCGGTACCGGGCATCTTATGGATGCTTCTTTCGCCTTCTTTGACGTGAACTCTTCCGGAACAATACGTAAAATAATAGATGACAATGCGACTCAGACACATATGATAGTTGCCCATCTGATTCCTGACCTTACAGCAGCCTTCACTATTCCTGTATTTTTATTTATTACAATGTTTGCTGTTGATATAAGGCTGGGTATCCTCACCCTTTTTCTTGCAATAATCGGTGTACTCCAGCTTGCGGCTATGATGGGCGGTAAAGACTTTATGACCAAATATATGAAGTCTCTTGACAAAATGAATGCAGAGGCTGTCGAATATGTAAGGGGAATGCAGGTAGTTAAAATCTTCCGTGCCGATATAGCTTCATTTAAAAATTTTTATAAGACAATTAAGGACTACTCCGCCTATGCCTTAAACTATTCAATGTCCTGCAGAAGACCTTATGTACTTTTTCAGATTATTTTCAATATAATTGTTGCCATAGCTGTACCTTTTGCGGTTTATTTTATTAACAAAGGAGAAGATATACAGGTTATCCTTGCAAAGATAGTATTCTTCGCCTGCTTTTCAGGAGCGGTTTTTGTCTGCTTTATGAAAATAATGTTTGTAAGCATGTATGGCACTCAGGCAAATCAGGCAGTTGAAAAGCTCGAAAATCTTTTTGCCGAAATGGAAAAAGGCAAGCCTTTGCGTGGAAACAGAAATGAAATGACTTCAAGTGATATAGAATTTAAGAATGTTTCATTTAAATACGGTGAAGATTATGTAATAAAAGATTTAAGTCTCACCCTTAAAGAAGGAAAAACCTATGCTTTAGTCGGCTCTTCCGGCGGTGGAAAATCTACCCTTGCCAAGCTTATAAGCGGTTTTTACGCTGTAAATGAAGGCGAGATATGTATAGGCGGATACCCTATAAGTGATTATACAGAAGATGCTATAATGAAAAATATTGCCTTCGTTTTTCAAAATTCAAAGCTGTTTAAGACAAGCATATATGAAAATGTAAAAATAGGAAATCCTAAGGCTTCCAAAGAAGAAGTAATGAAAGCTCTAAGCCTTGCCTGCTGTGATGATATCCTGGATAAATTCCCTGAAAGAGAAAATACCCTAATAGGAGCTAAAGGAGTTCATCTCTCAGGTGGTGAAACCCAGAGAATAGCTATCGCAAGGGCAATACTTAAAAATGCTAAAATAGTAATCCTTGACGAGGCAAGTGCCGCTGCCGATCCTGAAAATGAATACGAAATACAACGTGCTTTCTCAAGCCTTATGAAGGATAAAACAGTAATCATGATAGCCCACAGGCTGAGTTCAATAAGAAATGCCGATGAAATCCTTGTAGTTGATGGCGGAAAGATAATAGAACGCGGCACAGATAAGGAACTTATGGCTGCAAACGGGCGTTATAAGGAATTTCAGGATATGTTTGCTAAAGCAACTGATTGGAGGGTATATGACTAATAAAGTAAAAGAAATGTTTGCCCTTACCGATGCCGGGGCAAAAGGCATGATAAAAGCCTCATTCGGAACGTTTTTAATGTATATAGCCTATATGCTTCCGATAACGGTGTTGATGTTTTTTATAAATGAAGTGGTAGAGAATAAGGCTCTTTCCATAGTAATATACCTTATTATGCTGGGAGTTCTTTCTGTAATAATGTATATTTTCATAAACTTTTCCTACAAAACCACTTACAACGAGACCTATAAAGAAGCTGCAAATCTTAGAATAGAGATAGCCGACATACTTAAGGAGCTGCCTCTCTCCTACTTTTCAAAGCATGATATAGCTGACCTTTCACAGACTGTAATGCATGATGTGGCAGATATAGAGCATGCTATGAGCCACTCTATACCTGAGATAATAGGCTTTATGTTTTATTTTGTCATAGTGGGAATTATGCTTTTAGCCGGAAATATTAAGCTTGGGCTTGCTGTAATTATCCCGGTTATAGTTAGTTTCCTCCTCCTTATTTTATCAAAAAAGCTTCAGGTTTCATCTACTACAAAGTATTACGGACAACTGCGTGAAAATTCAGATACATTTCAGGAAGCCATTGAATTACAACAGGAAATTAAGAGCTACGGAAGAAAAGAAGCTACTACCGACAAGATAATGGATGCTATTGACAAAACCGAAAAGCTTCATATAATAACAGAAATTTCACAGGCACTTCCTACAAGTCTCTCAAGCGCCCTCCTTAAATTTTCACTTGGTTTCACCGTAGTTGTGGGTGCTATCCTCTATATGACCGGAGAAATAAACCTTCTCTATCTTACAGGCTATCTGATAGCAGCTGCTAGAATAATGGACGGTGTGGCAGGAATATATGCAAATATTGCAGAGGTTATGTATATAGACGCCAGAATTAATCGTATAAAAGAGCTTAGAAATACTTCTCTTCAGGCAGGCGAACCTTTTAAACTTACAGGATATGACATAGAATTCAAGGATGTAAGCTTTGGCTATAATTCTGAAACCAAGGTTATAGACGGGCTTTCATTTACCGCAAATCATAATGAAGTTACCGCACTTATCGGTCCGAGCGGCTGTGGTAAAACTACTGCCTTAAGGCTTATGTCAAGGCTTTACGATTATGATAGCGGAAGTATAGAAATAGGCGGAAGGGATATAAAAGGAATAAAAACCGAGGATTTATTTGATGATATCTCAATAGTATTTCAGGAAGTTTCCCTGTTCAACACCTCTATCTTAGAAAATATAAGAATGGGCAGAAAAAATGCCAGTGATGAAGAAGTAAAGGAAGCCGCAAGGCTTGCAGGCTGCGAAGAATTTATACTTGGCTTTGCTGAAGGTTACGATACTCCTATCGGTGAAAACGGAATGAAGCTTTCCGGTGGTGAAAGACAGCGTCTTTCCATAGCAAGGGCTATGCTTAAAAATGCCCCTATCATTCTGCTTGATGAAATTAGTGCTTCACTTGATATTGAAAATGAAGCAAAGATACAGGAAAGCTTAAAGCACCTTATAAAAGGCAAGACTGTAGTAATCATTTCTCACAGAATGCACTCTATAGAAAAGGCTGATAAGATAGTGCTAATGGATGAAGGAAGGATAAATTCGATTGGTACACACGAGGAACTGCTTGCAAATTCTGAGCTTTACAGGCAGCTTACCAAGAAGGCTGAGCTTACCGCTAATTATACTTATTGATACTTACTACACCGTATGCGCAATTTGGCATGCGGTGTTTTTTTGTTTATTCTGTATAGTAAACCCTTATATTTTTGTATACTTTAACGTTGGCTAAATAGTAAAAATACCTTATAATTATATTTGTAAATATGAGCCATAATAATCACTACTATTTATAAATTTCATATTATTCTATAAGTTTCTATCAAGGTATCAAACTCTCCCTGATTATTCTGGCTCATATCTATGTTAATTCTAAACTGAGTATATCTTTTCTCTACTTAGCAGGAATTTCTAAGTTTATATTTTTCAAAATATCTGCTATAATAGCCATATAGGCATTATAGCAAATCCAAAGAAGAAAGGACTTCAATGCCAACCAAGAAAGAATTTGAAGAGTATGCCAGAGGGCTGAACCCGATTGATGACTTGATGTTTAGCAAGATGGCGGAAAGCAGGGAGTTTTGTGAAGAAATACTCCGAGTCATCCTAGATGATGATGAACTCATAGTTACTGAGAATATACCTCAATGCAAGGTGGAAAATCTTCATGGGCGTTCTATAATTATGGATGCAAAATGTATAACCAGGGACGGACGACATATTAATATTGAGGTGCAGAAGGCAGATAATGATGACCATCTTAGAAGAGTCAGATATAACGGTTCTATCTTAACTACAAATATAACAGAAACCGGAACAAAGTTTGAATTTGTTCCTGATGTCTGCTTAATATTTATATCTGCCTTTGATATGTTTAAGAGCGGGCTCCCACTCTATCATGTGAAAAAAGTGGTTATGGAAACAGGACAGGTTGTTGAAGACGGACTTACCGAAATATATGCAAATGCGGTAATTGACAACGGTTCTAAATTTTCCAAACTTATGAAAGTATTTACAGAAAATGATACTTATAATACAGAAGAATTCCCTGTGACAAGCGAAATTAAAGCCAGATTTAAGTTTGATGAAGGAGGTGCTGTAAAAATGGATGAAACTTTACAGAGATGGAAAGAGGAATGGATTAGCGAGGGTGAGGCTCGGGGTGAAAAACGAGGTGAAAAATTAGGTGCTAAAAATGAAAAAATTAAAATAGCCGGTGATTTGAAGAAAAGAGGCTTTGCTGATAATCTGATTGCCGAAATTACAGGACTTTCTGAGAAAGTGGTAACGGCTCTGTAAAGTCCCGAACTTATATCAAAATTTAAAGGTCTACCTATGTCTGTAGTTATGACTCTGTAAAATTACCTACTGTATATTCTACCCATAACATAGGCATTGTTCCGAACTTGGCTGATATTTTTAATCAGGTAAGCCGGTAAATGCCTATTCTATGGGTATTTTTATAAATCCACAAATCATCTGCCTTTTATCATTTAGCACACAGTCTAAGCCTTAACTATATAATATATTACACTAAATATAAAACCTATCGCCATCAAACGAAAAATAGCTCGCCAATATTTTTTACAGGCTACCTCATATTTATAGCCTGCAAATCCCGGCCAAAGCCATCCTGTCCCTTCAAAAGGCAGAAGATAATTCTTTAACTTGTCACTGAATTCAATAAGTATATTTAAAAATGCAGCTATTGTTACAATACCAAAAACAAACCAATATGTTATAGGCATATCTCTTCTCTCTAAGAAAAAATAACCGGCAAGTCTGTTAAGCAGATAAAAAGTTATTAGATTACATATGATTACAACATATCTATTAATTCTGAGTGTAAAACCAAGTACACGTTCAACCGCATAAATAAGAAAAAAGAAAAATAATTGATAAGTTTCTCTATCATATTCCCTATAAGGATCCGAATAGGGACGTGGTGGAAATTCAAAGTTGTACACAAAAAATAATACAAACCAAAATGGCATATATATTAAGGTAAATAAATTGTATAAAATTATTATATCATCTTCTCTTCTATACATTATTAAACTCCCATTATCAAACTATATGGTTTTTCTTGTAAATATTACCTGGTTATTATATTGATATCATATCTGTCTGATACAATCTTATCACTGACACCCTCACTTACTAAAAGTCTGTTATCCTCAGTTAGAATAATTATATCAAAGTTTTTCCCTTTTGTCTTCCAATACTCTATCGCCTTTTTCTCCCCCATTATGAAAAGGCTGGTAGAAAGCGCATCTGCAAGGGTTCCATCTTTACTTACAATACTCACAGACTTGAGGTCGCTGTCACTTGGTTTACCTGTCTTTGGATTTAAAATATGATGATATATTTTACCGCCTTCTTCAAAATATCTTTCATAGCCCCCGGAGGTAATCACCGCACAGTCTTCAAGTTTTACTGCAGCCATATAATTTTCAGGTTCATTAGGATCTCTTATTGCCACATTCCAAAGTGAGCCATCAGGCTTCTTGTTAAAGCCAAATACATTCCCTCCAAGATTTATGATTGCTGATTCAACTTTTTCTTCTGTTAATATTTTAACTAACTCGTCAGTAATATAACCCTTGCCTATACCGCCAAAGTCTATCTTCATTCCTTTATTCTTAAAGGAAATTTCCCCTGTAGCCTCATCAAAAATAATTTTATCCGAACCGACATTTTTTAGAGTTTCCTTTATTTCCTTATCTGAAGGCACTTTATAATTCTTGCTCGGAAAGCCCCATAGTTCCATAAGCGGATAGATGGTTATATCAAAAAGCCCTCCCGTCTGTTTATTAAGTTCTAAAGATTTTTTTACAAGAGAAATACTTGTTTCTGAAAGAACTGCCTTACCTGTGTTATTTAATCTACTTACTTCACTACTGTCTTTTCCTGTACTAAGCAATTCATCCAGCTCGTTTATTTTATTTTCAAGTTTTTTTAATACTTCTTCCCTTTTACTTCCATATACCTTCAGGCTTATTTCCGTATCGAGAGCAAATATTTCACTCTCGGAAGCTTCTTCTCTTTCGCTGTCTGTAACAGAACTTTGCTTATTACTTACTGCATCTTCACTTCCTACCATCGTTTTACTGCTCTTTACATTCAAGTTTTCATTATTTTTACAGGAAACTGAAAATGTTATTATCAATACAAGCAATGATAAGCAGCTAAACTTCTTATAAATGTTTCTCATTTTAAACTCCAATTATTAAATAATACCGGATTACTCCCACTTACGAGTAAAAAGCACAAAAACCCTTTGCAAGCAAACTTGCATCGGATTTTTATGCTTTTATACTTGTACTGTTATTTTACCACATATCTGCCAAATCATAAATAAGTTTTTCGGTTTTTTCCCAGCCAAGGCAAGGATCGGTAATTGATTTACCGTATACGTGCTCATTTTCTTTCTGGCTGCCATCTTCTATATAACTTTCTATCATAAGGCCTTTAACTATCTTCTTTATGTCAGGGGACACATTTCTGCTGTGAAGCACATCCTTGCTTATACGGATCTGCTCCATAAACTGCTTACCTGAGTTAGCGTGATTGGTATCGACCACAATAGCCGGATTGGCAAGATTGCGTTCTGCATAAAGCCTGATTACCTCCTGCAAATCCTCATAATGGTAGTTTGGAATATTTCTTCCATATTTGTCCACCGCACCACGAAGTATAGTATGGGCAAGAGGGTTGCCTGCAGACTCTACCTCCCAGCCTCTGTAAAGGAAGGTATGGGCACTCTGGGCTGCAACTACCGAGTTCATCATTACTGTAAGGTCGCCACCGGTTGGATTCTTCATACCGACCGCTCCTTCTATACCGGAAGCAGTAAGCCTGTGTCCCTGATTCTCCACCGACCTTGCACCTATGGCTACATAATTAAGCACATCCGAAAGATATCTGTGATTTTCAGGATAGAGCATCTCATCTGCACAGGTAAAGCCGGTTTCTTTGATGGCTCTTATATGCAGATTTCTGATTGCAATTACACCTTTAAGCATATCTTCACTCTTCTCCGGGTCAGGCTGATGAAGCATTCCCTTATAGCCTGTTCCTACGGTTCTTGGCTTATTGGTGTATATTCTAGGCACAATGAATATCTTGTCTCTCACCTTTTCCTGAACTTTGGCAAGCCTTGAAATATAGTCAATTACAGGATCTTCATGGTCTGCAGAGCAAGGCCCTATTACAAGGAGCATTCTGTCATCTTCTCCGGTAATTATATCACTGACAGCCTTATCCCTCTTTTTAACTATTTCACTCATTTCTTCGGTAATAGGGTATTCTGCCTTAAGTTCCTTTGGCACCGGTAATTTTCTTTTGAAATTCATATTCATCTCCATATCTTTTTCCTGCCTTTGTTGTAAATCTGTTCGAATTAAACATTATTTTACTATAACTAAAAGGAATTGTACACCTTTTTATTATGCCAAACAAAAGCTGATATTATGAAAGTTTGTTATATATCTTATTACCGGCAAACTGGACTGCTTGAACAAATACAATGAGAATTAAGCTTGTAACCACCAAGTAAGTTGTATTTCTGGACTGATAGCCGTAGCGGATAGCAACATCGCCTAAACCTCCCGCACCAAGGGCTCCACCCATAGCAGAATAGCCTATAACAGAAATAAGAGTTAAAATTATACCTGAAATTATTCCCGGGACAGCCTCTTTTATGACTACCTTTCTTATTATCTGCATATTGGTTGCTCCCATACTTCTTGCAGCCTCTATAACCCCCTTGTCCACACTGCGCATAGCTGTTTCTATTACTCTTGCAACAAAAGGAACAGTTCCTATTGTAAGCGGAACTATGGCTGCTGTTGTACCTATCGCCTTACCTGCTATAAATCTTGTCACCGGTATCAGAATAACCATAAGTATGATGAAAGGAAAACTCCTGAATATATTTACAATAAAATCCAAAATGCTATAAACTGCCTTATTGGGACTCAGTCCGTCACTTGATGTAAGAGTGAGTACTATGGCAGGAATAAAGCCTAAAATTACAGCAAAAAATGTAGAAAAAAGACTCATATACAAAGTTTCTACGCAGGCATTTAACACTACTTCACTCATTAGATCACCTCCCATTTCACACCCTGCTCTTTAAGGAAAGCAAAGACCTTGTCTTTCTCCTCTTCCTTAATCTGAACAGTAAGGCTGCCAAGTACCGTTCCTCTAAAATCATCAAGTCTTGCCCAGATAATAGAGGCTTCTACTCCAAGTTCCTTTGCCATCATAGCAATTACCGGCTTATCTGCTGTTTCATTGTCAAAGAAAATATGCATATTTATACCGCCATCAGGCAGCATATCCAAATTTTCTCCAAGAAAATTTTTGACATTTTTATCAGGCTTTATAAAAATATCCTCCGGTTTACCTTCTGCCACCATTTTCCCGTCTTTAAGAAAGGCAACCCTTTCGCAGATTTGTTTTACCACATCCATCTGATGGGTTACAACTATCATTGTTATACCCATCTCCTTATTTATCTTCTTAAGAAGGTCAAGTATTTCCCTTGTTGTCATAGGATCAAGTGCCGAAGTCGCCTCATCACAGAGCAAAACTTTTGGATTTAATATAAGCGCTCTGGCTATAGCCACTCTCTGCTTCTGACCACCTGAAAGTTCTGAAGGCCTTTGATTTATTTTATCCGACAGTCCGACTAACTCAAGCATCTTGGTTACTCTTTCCCGGACTTCGGGAGATTTTTCTTTTTTCCCTTCAAAGACAAGCGGAAGGGCTACATTCTGATACACATTTTTACGTGAAAGCAGGTTGAAATTTTGAAATATCATACCTACTTCTTTCCTAAGGTTGTTGATTTCAGCGGCATTTAGTGTTTCCACCTTTCTGCCCAAAAGTTCCACACTTCCCGCACTAAATCCTTCAAGTCCGTTCAGGCAGCGAAGCAGGGTTGACTTGCCCGCACCACTATGCCCTATTATTCCATATACGCTTCCATCCTCAATCTGAAGACTTACATCGCTTAGAACCTTTATATTTCCGTAATTTTTTTCAAGATGACTTACCGTAATCATGTTATCTCCGTTTCTAATTATCATTATACAGCAAAGATAGGTTATGCCTCTCATCCGGAGACATAACCTGTAAATATAATTATATTTTGATACCCATATCATTTTACAATTATAAGACAAGAAAGCAAGTGTTTTATTGTTAAAATGCAGGTATTACCGAGCCTTCATATTTCTCCTCTATGAATTTCTTAACTTCATCAGAAACAAAGGCCTTTTTAAGAGCCTGAATTTTCTCAGAATTCTCGTTTCCCTTCTTAACTACAAGGTCATTAAAATACTGTTTGATTGAAGCTGAATCTGTACTTTCAAGTATGAGTGAATCTTTCTTAGGGTTAAATCCCGCCCCGAGAGCATAGTTTCCGTTTATAACCGCTGCATCCACATCACTTAAAGTTACAGGAAGGCTGGCTGCCTCTATTTCAGAGAACTTAAAGTTGTGCGGATTCTCCTCAATGCTTGTGAGGTTATAAAGCTCCTCTGTTTCTTTAAGTTTGATAAGTCCATTATCCGCAAGAAGAGCAAGCGCTCTTGACTCGTTTGAACCATCATTAGGAATGGCAATGGTCGCTCCGTCTTTAAGTTCTTTAACATCTTTAAGAGTCTTTGAGTAAAGTCCCATTGGCTCAAGATGAATTTCTGCAACTGCTACAAGGTCAAGTTTTCTTTCCTTATTTTCATTTTCCATATATCTTGTAGTCTGGTAATAATTGGCATCCAACTCGCCTTCCTGAACTGCTGTATTTGGCTGTACATAGTCATTAAATTCTACCACCTTAACCTTGTATCCTTCTTTTTCAAGAGCAGGCACTACCGCCGCCTTAACTATCTCCTGGTGAGGAACAGGGGTTACTCCGATTGATATTTCCTTATCATCGCTCTTAGCTCCTCCTGTAGCCCCACAGCCCGCAAGTGATACAGCTAAGATTCCTGAAAGCACTAAAGCTCCTAATTTTTTAATTCCATTCTTTTTCATATATTTTCTCCTCTTTTCTTTTAATCTGCTTTGCTCTCTTTCTATGTGCCATATTGTATACCATGTTGCTTGGTATTACAAATACATTAAACCAATACTTTGTTATAAAATATTCTTATATCATTTTTATTTCATATACATATTCCCGTTTTCGACAGTTAAAAAATATTAAAAGGCGTAAACCCTTGAAAATTAAAGGATATTACGCCTTTTTAAGTGCTGTAAAAATGTTGTATCCAAAGCTTATCTTAAAATTTTTTACGACATTTTTTATTAAGGTCTTTCGGTAGAAAATTTTTACGGTCAAGACCAAGGGCGAAAACTCCTTCCAGTGCTGTCAGTGCTTTGGAACCGGTATATTGTGACACATATGCCATGTCGGATATATTTGCAATCTGCATATTCTGCATTGTTTCAACTATGTTCCGTGTTGTGAGGTGGATTTCTTTACTGAATGAATTCAGTTTGACTTCCAGTAACCTGTAAATCAGTAGGGCTGTGTAACAAATCATGAAGTGAGCAATTATTCTTCCTCTGTTCCTGTGGAAGTACGGTCTTGATGAAAAGTCTGTTTTAAGTATCCTAAAGCAGTCTTCAATCTGATATCTCTGTTCGTTTATTGCGATGATATCTTTGACATCGTCATCTAAATTTGTTGCTATGGCGTAGAAACCGTCATACTTTTCCTCTTCACGGATTCTGTCATTGTCAATTTCGTATGTGATTTTATCTTTACCAACTTTCTTTATAAAGCGCATTACGTCATTTGGCCCTTTCTTGTATTCATCAGGATCCATTTTATCAAGGATTGACTTTGCTCTTTCGATCTGACGGTTTCTGATAAATCTCTGATATTCCATACTTTTTCTTGAAAACGTTATAATTACATGCTGCTTCAGGCATGCCTTGGATTTTATCTTTTTTATTTTACCGTTTTGTAATATTTTTTCCTCATAAAGCCCTACATCTAAGAGGGTGCTTGCTTCGATAACCTTATAAATCTTATCGTTGTAGAGGCTTATGTTATTGGCGTCCTTCTTGTCAAACCGCTTCATTGCCGAAATTGTAAGGGGCTTATCATCAGAAAGGCGTCTATAGCCATAGTCATTAAATACTGCTTGTTTAAGGGTATCGGAAAGTTTCTTAACTGACTGTGTCACAACGAAAGCTCTGCCGCCCATGCTGTTAAAGTTCCTTATGTGGTATGAACCGAGTCCGGCATCAGCGCAGTAAATGAATTTTTTATTCTTACCATTAAACATTTTGATAAGCTCTTTTTCAAGGGGAATGGCAGTTGTCTGCTCATTTGTATTTCCCGGAGCTAAGCACATTGAAACAGGAATTCCGTCAGTATCCATAAAAAGCCCCATCTCTACAAGAGGGTTCGGTTTATGGTCTTTAGCAAAACCGAATTGTCTCAAACCTTTCATAACCTCACCGGTGACTTCGTCAACATATTCCAAATCCTGAGTTTCAGCTTCACAGTAGTAATTGGTGCAGTCGTAATAACAAACGGTGGTATTTCGTTTATGTATTTTGCCACTTTCCCTAAAAAGATGAGAAATGTACTCATCGAAGTTATCATAGAGCAAATCCATAGTCCTCAGGATGTGCTGATAACCAAAATCGGGTTCCTCATAAAATTTGCCAAGCTTTTCAAAGCTTCCAAGTTTTGAGTCCGGGTCAAGTATCCTTGAGTAAGTCAGAAATCTGTTGACCAAATCGGGATTAAATGAGATTTTTCTATTTTCAGTTATTTGGTCAAAAAACTTATCAACCTCAAGAAGGCTGTATAAATGTTGAAGGTAAAGATAGCCTATGTTTTTGTAGTGTGCTTTCGGATGTCTGTACATTACGATGCTTTACCCTTTCAGTGAAATCAAGACGAATCTCCAGCTTCGCCTGCTTAGTATTATTCACTTTCTCGTTATACCGGGCGACATAGTCTTTTGCATATGCCAAAGGGTTATCCGTGATGTTTAGAAGTTCCGAATGTTTACCAATTTTCTCAATATTTTTAGTTGTGGTTTTATTGCCATTTCTGATTCCCATCTGAACATAGTAAGTTGGATCAATGGCTTTTGTGTTATATCCTAATTTCATAGAAATATTATATCACACTTTTTAATAAAATACAACAGTTACAACAAATATATTATTTTAATTTGACAAAGAAATATATTAAAAAAAGCCCATTTTTCAATGGACTTGATGATTTTGAGCTATATATTACAAGGCATTAACTGTTGAACTCCCGACAAATAAGTGAAAGAAATGTCAAAATATTTATAGAAAAATCTAAATTAAATTTCAGAAACAAAATAATTTGAAAGAAAAGTAAAATAATCGTAAACAAAGTTTTTAGAAATTTTATTATAATAATAACATAAGTAAACATAAAAACTTGAGGAGGAGTGTATTTATGAAAAAGATTCTAAAACGTATTGTAGCATTATCATTGACATTAGCTTTGGTTGGATGTTCAGGTGCAGGGGGAGCAGCAAAAAATTCTACAGCTTCCAAGGGAGCGGAAACCACAGGAACAGATTTACCTGTTTTACGCGTAGCCATGATGCCTTTTGTGACAAGTTTACCTGCTCAGTATATTAAGGTAAACAAATTAGATGAGAAAAACGGATTTAAGATGGAAACCACCATGTATGCCACAGGTGCTCCTATGAACGAAGCTCTTGCAGCAGACTTATGGGATGTAGGTGCTATGGGTGCGGCAGCAGTAACAGGTGTAGCAAACTATGATATGGCTATTATTGGCGAAGTGCTTGAGTCTCAGGACGGTTTAGGAGTATTTGTAAAGCCTGACAGTAAGATTGCTACAGTAAAAGGTTATAATCCTTCCTATCCTAATGTTTACGGTGATCCTGATACGGTAAAGGGGGCAAAAATCCTGCTTCCAATCGGAACAGCACAGCATTTTACCACCTTAAAATGGTTAGAAAAGATAGGAGTTAAAGCAGAGGATGTAAATATAGTCAATATGGAAACCGCACAGGCTTATCAGGCTCTTAAAGCGGATCAGGCTGACGCTGTTGCGTTAAATATTCCTACTTTCTTTGATGCTAAAAATGATGGTATGGTGCAGGTAGGTAATCTTGCGGATATGGGAACAAAATATGTGGATATGGTTACCGGTAATAAAAAATCTCTTGAAACAAAGAGTGAAATTATTCAGAAATACATAAATCTTCTAGCAGAAGCCGGTGCTGCACTAAATGCTGATCAGGATATGGCTACAAAGCTTATGATGGACTACTTAAAAGAAGCCGGTGCTGAAACCTCAGAGGAGAGTGTCAGAGGTGATTTAGGGCGTGTTAAATTTATTGAAGCTTCAGATTGGAAGAACAGAGAACTTGGAAGTTTTGCAAAAGAATTGGGAGAGTTTTATATTGGACTTGGACAGCTTGATGCAAGCTTAATGGATAAATTCAATACAAATATTGTTAAAACTTTTGTAGAAAAGCTTGGAGCAAAATAAAATCTTATAAACCTGATTTAAGAATCTCTGCCACTTTTGAGAGATTCTTAAATCTTTAAAAGCAGTATATTAAACCAAAATTTTTCACAAGATTTTATGTGAAGGATTTATATAAAAAGATGTTAGAAAGGAATGAGTACAAAAATGAAGAAAAAATCCGAAGGTTTAAAATACAAACTCATTTCAATCTGTACAGTTGTAATTGTTCTTACGATATGGCAGCTTGTAACAGATGTATTTAAAATTGTTTCTCCGTTTATGCTGCCTAGCCCTCTAAAGGTACTAAATACCTTTATTTACAAGCTGACAGGCGGCACTACTCCGGACGGAGCAAACCTTATTGAGCATATTCTTTCCAGTTTGAAGATAGCACTCGGAGGATACGGAGTCGGTGTTTTTATAGGTGTGCCTTTAGGAATAGCTATGGCTTGGAGCCGTAAATTTGAAAGGTATGCGATGCCTTTATTTAACCTTATCAGACCTGTACCGGCATTAGCCTGGATTCCGCTTATGATATTGTGGCTTGGAATAGGATATTTATCAAAGGTAGGAATTATATTCTTTGCGGCATTTATCAGTGCTACCATTAATTCCTACACAGGTATCAAGAAAACAAATCAGGTTCACCTTTGGGTTGCAAGAACCTTTGGTGCTACAAACAGACAGATGTTATTTAAGGTGGCAATTCCTACTGCTCTGCCTATGATTTTTACGGGTTTAAGACTGGCACTCGGCTCCTCATGGGTTGCGCTTGTTGCTGCAGAAATGTTAGCTGCTACAAGGGGAGTAGGCTATATGATTTATGTAGGAAGAATGCTCGGCCGTCCTGATATTATAATTGTCGGAATGATTACAATAGGTGGAATTGGTCTTATTATGAGCTATGGTTTGGAAAAATTGCAGAAAAAATACATAGGAAGGGGTAGTAAATGATGGGGAAATTGGTAAAAGGGCATAACGAAAAAATGCAGACAATTTTTGCAGCCTTAACAGCAGTAATCGGTTTTCTCGTTGTATGGGAACTGGTTGCAAGGTTTACCGGTGCAAAAATGTTCTTACCGCCTGCCTCTGTTATTATACAGGCATTTCTTACAAGCTTTGTCGTTCCTGTCGGAAAGTATACCATGCAGGTACATATTGCAATAAGCCTTTATCGTGTATTGGTTGCATTTTTGATAGCTACAGTAGCAGGTGTATTCCTTGGGGTATTTATGGGATATTCAAGGACATTTGAAGCTATTTTTAAGCCTTTGTTTGAGTTTGTAAGACCTATACCGCCTTTAGCGTGGATTCCGATGTCTATTTTGTGGTTTGGTATCGGAGATGAAAGTAAGTGGTTTATTATCTTCCTCGGAAGTTTTACATTTATAACAGTAAATACATACGACGGTACAAAAAACGTTGATAAAACCTTAATGGGAGCAGCCAGAATGTTAGGTGCAAATGAAAGGCAGGTATTTACCAGAGTTGTACTTCCTTCTGCAGTTCCATATATATTTGCAGGCTTACAGATTGCTATTACTGCCGGTTGGTCTGCTGTAGTTGCGGCAGAAATGATTCGCTCTGATGAAGGTGTGGGCTGGTTAATCGTAATGGGTATGTCAACCGGTAATACGATACAGATTATGGTAGGCATTGTTGCTATAGGTGCAATTGGATTTATACTTGCAACTTTAATGTCCGCTTTAGAAAGGAGATTGTGTAGATGGAACAGGCAGCAGGGAATTTAAACAATGTTCCTTTAATATGTGACAATGTATCGAAGGAGTTTGACAGCTTTGACGGAAGCGGCAAAAATGAAGTTTTGAAGGATATTAGTTTTCAGGTAGAAAAAAATGAGTTTTTGGTATTATTCGGTCCGGGGCAATGCGGTAAAACTACCTTGCTTAATATACTGGCAGGACTTGAACTTCCAACTACGGGAAAAGTAATATCAAATAATAAAGAGGTAAAAGCTCCAAGCCCTGAAAGGGGAGTAGTGTATCAGAAAACAGCATTATTTCCATGGCTTACGGTTATGGGAAATGTAGAGTTTGGTCCCAGTGTACGTGGCTTCGATAAAAAGAAACGTAAAGAGCTGGCTGACCACTATATTGAACTTGTAGGACTGAAAGGCTTTGAAAAAAGCTATCCTTCACAGCTATCCGGCGGTATGAGGCAGCGTGTGGGTATTGCAAGAGCTTATTGCAACAACCCTGATATTCTTTTACTTGATGAGCCTTTTGGACATCTGGATGCACAAACCCGTTATATGATGGAGGAGGAGCTGCAAAGAATATGGCAGAAGGAGAAGAGAACGGTCGTTTTTGTTACCAACAATATTGAAGAAGCAGTATATTTGGCAGACCGTATTATACTCTTAACCAACTGTCCTTCAAAAATCAAAAAAGAATATAAGATTGATTTACCTTTTCCAAGAAACTATGTAGATCCTAAATTCTTGGAATTAAGGAAGGAAATCACTGAAAATATGGATAAATCTTTTTAGGAGGAGAGAGGATGCAGGATAATAGAGAAGCTAAGGTTAAAGTAATAAATCTTACAAAAAAGTTTGACGACCTCCTGGTATTAGATGATATATCCTTTGAAGTAAAAAAAGGTGAATTTCTATGTATTGTAGGTCCTACCGGATGTGGAAAAACTACTTTTTTAAACAGTATTACAAAATTATACAAGCCTACTTCGGGAGAAATCCTTGTAAATAATGAGCCGGTAGACTTGGACAAGCATAATGTGGCATATATTTTTCAGGAATATTCAACCATGCCTTGGCTGACGGTTGAGGAAAATGTCCGTTTCGGTCTGGATATTAAGCATGTGGAAAGGGCAAAGGCGAATAAACTGGTAGATGAATATTTGGATATAGTCGGACTGACAAAATTCCGCAGATATTATCCGGAACAGCTATCCGCAAGTATGTTACAGAGGGTGGTTATAGCAAGGGCATTTGCAACGCAGCCGGAATTACTTCTTATGGATGAGCCTTATGGTCAGCTTGACATTGAACTTCGTTTCAAGCTGGAGGATGAACTTCTTAATCTATGGCAGAGAACAGGAACTACGGTTATTTTTATTACTCATAATATTGAGGAAGCCGTATATCTTGGTGAGAGAATCTTGGTACTGACTAATAAGCCTACCAAGATAAAAGAAGAGATTATGAATGATTTACCTCGTCCACGCGATATTGCTTCACCGGATTTTGTTAAACTTCGTAATGAGGTGACTGATTTGATTAAGTGGTGGTAATCACGGTAAAATATATAATTAAATGAGAATAAGCTTATAGGGCTGCCGATTTTGGCAGTCCTATACTATTGTTATAAATACTGAAATAATTATACCTGCCTATTCAAACATTGACTGCACTTGTAGGATCTTTTATTTTTACCAATATATGAAAATGACCGGATTAAACTGTTGCCGAAGACATTAAATTTTAGTAAAATTAGAATTATTAATGTATAAATGATGCCAAGAATTAGGATTGAGGCAGATTAATGAGATTTTATCATATAATACAAGTGTAGAAAAAGGAGAATCAGATGATTACAGGAGAATTGAAAAATAAAATTGACAGCTTATGGGACATATTTGCTGCGGGTGGCTTGGTTAATCCTTTAGAGGTAATTGAACAGATTACTTATCTGATGTTTATCCATGATTTAGATGAATCGGATAATTTAAAGGCGAAAGAGAGTGAAATGCTTGGATTGCCGTATCAGAGCATATTTTCGGATGAAATAAAAATCGGAGACCGAGTTATTGCAGGCGCTCAGCTAAAATGGTCAGTATTTCATGATTTTCCTGCTGATAGGATGTATTCGGTAATGCAGGAATGGGTATTTCCTTTTATTAAGACCTTGCATAGTGATAAAAACAGTGCTTATTCAAAATACATGGATGATGCAATATTTAAGCTTCCTACACCTCTTGTACTGTCAAAGGTTGTGGATTCATTGGATGAAATCTATAAAATAATGAATGAAATTCAGACTATAGATGTAAGAGGAGATGTATACGAATATCTTCTTTCAAAGATTGCACAATCAGGCTTAAACGGGCAGTTTAGAACACCAAGGCATATAATCCGTATGATGGTGGAGCTGATGAATCCGTCTGCTGATGAGGTAATTTGTGATCCGGCTTGTGGCACATCAGGATTTTTGGTTGCAGCCGGGGAATATTTAAAAGAAAACAGGAAGGAAGAAATTTTCTATAACAGGCAGAAAAAAGAGCATTATATGAATCATATGTTTTATGGCTATGACATGGACAGGACTATGCTCCGTATCGGTGCAATGAATATGATGACACATGGAATTGATAATCCTATTATTGAATATAGGGATAGTTTGTCAGACTGGAACTCTGATAAAGACAAATATTCGCTGGTGCTTGCCAATCCGCCATTTAAGGGTAGTCTTGATGCAGATTCGGTTTCCGGGGATTTGTTAAAAGTATGTAAAACAAAGAAAACAGAGCTTTTGTTTTTAACTTTATTTATCCGTATGCTTAAAATAGGCGGGCGTTGTGCCTGTATTGTACCTGACGGAGTGCTTTTTGGCTCATCAAAGGCACATAAGGATATCAGAAAAGAAATTGTTGAAAATCATAGGCTGGTAGCTGTTATTTCTATGCCTTCGGGGGTATTTAAGCCATATGCAGGAGTTTCAACAGCTATTCTTATTTTTACCAAGACAGAACATGGTGGCACGGATAATGTATGGTTTTATGATATGACAGCAGATGGTTTCAGTTTGGATGATAAGCGTTCTCCTGTATCAGATAATGACATTCCTGATATAACTCAGAGATTTAAAAATTTAGATAAAGAGTCAGACAGAAAACGTACTGATAAGTCATTTATGGTTCCTAAAAAGGAAATTGTGGATAATGATTATGACCTTAGCATTAATAAATATAAAGAGGTGGAGTATGAGGCAGTAGAATATCCGCCTACTTCTGAGATTATGGCTGGTATTAGGGAGCTTGAGAGTGAAATTGGGAAAGAGATGGAAGAGCTTGCTAGGTTGTTGGAATTATAGGGGGGTAAAATTAAAAAATAGTCAACCCCAGGAGCAAAGGATTCTAAGCACATAATGTGCCTACTCCCGTTTGGGAACCCAGCTTTAATCCATCACAAGTTGACTACTATTAGCATATCATAATCACATAGGATGTCAAGATTGGGGAAATTTTAATTATACAAAAGATGAAAAAATGAAAGGAAATTTGGATTTACAATTTAACAAAATTGACGCTTCGAATGATAGCATTTCAGACTCGCTCCGGTTTTTCTGCGAAAAACCTAATGCGCTCGCTTAGAAATCTATCATTCTAAGCTGTAAATTGAAAAATCATATTAAAATATCTGCTTTGTTATTTGCAAATTCGGATTTGTATGGATGATTGATGATAGTAAAATTGGAAAAAGTTTGTAAGAGAATCTATGCGGGTGGCGATGTCCCTAAAGATAGGTATTCAAAAGAAAAGACAGAAGATTATAAAGTACCTATCTTTGCAAATGCCGAAAAAGATGAAGGTTTGTACGGATATACATATGAAGCAAGAGAAAAAGAATTAAGTATTACCGTTGCAGCGAGGGGAACTATAGGATATACAGTAATTAGAAGAGAACCATTTTTTCCAGTTGTGAGGCTTATAACTGTTGTTCCTGATTTGGAAAAAGTATCAGAAAGATATCTGTTCTATGCGTTGAAGAACTGTAAGCCACAGTCTAGTGGGACATCTATTCCGCAGTTGACAGTTCCGGATATAAAGAAGAATACACTTAATTTGCTAGATATTGTTGAACAGGAGTCAATCGCAGATAGATTAGATAAGTTAAATGGAATTATAAAATTGAGAACAGAAGAGATTTCTAAATTGGATGAACTCATAAAAGCCCGATTTGTCGAGATGTTTGGGGATGTTATTCGTAATGATAAATTGTGGAAAACGGATAGTTGGAATAATTTGCTTAGAATTGTAAATGGTAAAAATCAAAGAGCTATTGAGTCAAATGATGGAGAATATGTTATATGTGGTAGTGGAGGCATAATGGGAAAGGCTAGAGACTATTTGACAAAAGAAAACTCAGTTATTGTTGGAAGAAAAGGTAATATTAATAAGCCAATATTGATGCGTGAAAAATATTGGAATGTAGATACAGCTTTTGGTATTGAGCCTAATAATAATCATATATGCGTAGAATATTTATATATGTTTTGTTTATTTTTTGATTTTAATAGATTGAATAAAGCTGTTACAATTCCTAGTTTAACAAAGGCAGATTTGTTAAATATAGAGATGCCTGTGCCTGATTTGAATATACAAAAAAGATTTGCAACCTTTGTCCACCAAGTCGACAAATCAAAAGTTGCAGTGCAGAAAGCCCTTGATGAAACACAGACTTTATTTGACTCATTAATGCAAAAATATTTTGGATAGATTGTCTATTATCAAAAGAATTGTGATGATAAACCGGGGAGGTGAGGGTATGGAAAACGATTTTTATAATGATATTAAAAGCATTTTAGTAAACGCAAGGAATAAAGTTTATCATACTGCTAATTTTGCGATGGTCGAGGCATATTGGAATATCGGTAAGAAGATTATTGAAGAACAAGGTGGTAAAGATACAGCAGGATATGGACAGGGACTATTACAAGAATTGTCTAAACAGATGACAAAAGACTTTGGTAAAGGATTTACAGTTACCAATTTGAAGTATATGCGTCAGTTTTATCTCACATTTCAAAATGGTCACGCACTGCGTGGCGAATTGAGTTGGACACATTACCGCAGTTTGATGCGTGTGGAAAATGAAAAGGCAAGAAACTTTTATTTAGAAGAAACTATAAAATCTAATTGGAGTACAAGGCAACTTGACAGACAAATAAACAGTTTTTTCTATGAAAGATTGTTATCAAGTAAAAATAAAGAAGAAGTGTCAAAAGAAATAACAAAGTTGGAAAAAAATAAAATGCCTGAGGATATTATTAGAGATCCTTATGTGCTGGAGTTTTTAGGACTGGAACAGAATACTGATTTTTATGAGAGTGATTTGGAACAGGCATTAATAACTCATTTACAGAAATTTCTTTTAGAATTGGGCAGAGGGTTTTCTTTTGTGGCAAGGCAGAAAAGATTTACCTTTGATGGAAGACACTTCAGAATAGATTTGGTATTTTACAATTATATTTTGAAATGCTTTGTACTTATAGATTTGAAGATTGGAGATTTAACACATCAAGATTTGGGGCAAATGCAGATGTATGTTCACTATTACGAAAGAGAAATGATGAATGAGGGAGATAATCCACCTATTGGCATTGTACTTTGTGCTGATAAGAGTGATTCTATTGTTAAGTATACTCTTCCGGAAGGTGAAAAACAGATATTTGCATCAAAATATAAACTGTATTTGCCAAGTGAGGAAGAGCTTCTAAAGGAATTAAACAGGGAATATTTATCAATAGAAAACTATACAGATAAAGGAAAAGATAAAGAAATTTAAGTGCATAAATTGATAAGAAAGTTCTTATAAAAAATTGTGGTTGGAGGATGTTGGTAGATAAAGGGGATACCAACATGGAAGAAAAAATAGTAGTTGTATTGAATGAAATGTCAGAATATTTGTCGATTACACAGATGAAAAAATTACAGGAAGTAATAATTAAGACCTTTGCAGAAAATGAAGCCTCTAAATCAAATATAAATAATGAGGATTTCCTGTCAATGTTTTTGTCTGCAAAGAAGATTGAAGGCTGTTCAGAGCGCACAATAAAATTTTATCGTACTACAATTAAGCATTTGCTTTCTAAGACAAAGACGAATGTACGCAAAATTACTACTGAAGAAATGCGTAAGTATTTATCTGATTATCAGAAATGGAATAATTGCTCAAATGTGACCATTGATAATGTAAGGCGTAATATTTCAAGTTTCTTTTCATGGCTAGAAGAGGAAGATTATATATTAAAAAGTCCGATGAAGAGGATTCATAAGATTAAGACAAAGACAGTTGTTAAGAGTACCATTTCTGACGAAGGGATAGAGAAACTCAGGGATAATTGCAAAGAGAAAAGGGATTTGGCAATCATTGACCTGTTGTATTCTACAGGAATAAGGGTTGGAGAATTGGTAAATCTGAACATAGATGATATTGATTTTGAAGGCAGGGAGTGTATTGTCTATGGTAAGGGAGATAAGGAACGGCGGGTTTATTTTGATGCAAAGGCAAAAGTACATTTGAAAGAGTATGTAGATACAAGGTCAGACACAAATTCAGCCTTATTTGTTACCTTGGATGCACCTTATGACAGATTAAAAATCAGCGGAGTGGAGATAAGGCTTAGAGAGCTTGGAAGAAGCCTCAATATTGAAAGGATTCACCCACATAAATTTCGCCGTTCAATGGCGACAAGGGCTATAGATAAGGGAATGCCGATTGAACAGGTACAAAAGATATTGGGACATTCTCAGATTGATACTACTATGCAATATGCTATGGTCAATCAGAATAATGTAAAAACTGCACATCAGAAGTATATGTCTTGAATAAGTGAACTCGTAATTAGGTTGGAATTATCCTAATATTTATATATACTATAGAAAAAGATAGGGAGGTTTATATATGACTATAGATACAAATACAATAGTTTCTATTTCCGAAGCGAATCAGAATTTTTCAAAAGTAGCAAGACTTGTAGACGAGAAGGGTTCAGCTGTAATATTAAAAAACAATGTACCAAGATATCTTATTATTGATTTCAGTAAAGCTAGTGATGATATTGTTGCATCTGATGATGATGTACTCAGTATCTCAAAGAGGCTTATAGCACAGAATAAGGAAGCGTATGAGGTAATAAAAGGATAGGAGTTCATACAATGCTGGTTTTTCTTGCATTAAATGGGATAGAGCTTTCGTATACTCAAAAAGAGTTATACGAGACAATTTTTGATGTGGCAGCAGGCAAACAGAACTATGAAGGATTACTGAATTGGGTTATTGAACATCAAAAATAGATATGGAATCTGGTATAAGTTATCTCTTGCAGGAATTTGCAAATTTGGATTTGCAATTTAACAAAATTGACGCTTCGAATGATAGTATTTCAGACTCGCTCCGGTTTTTCTGCGAAAAACCTAATGCGCTCGCTTAGAAATCTATCATTTGAAGCTGTAAATTGAAAAATCATATTAAAATGTCAGCTTTGTTATTTGCAAATTCGGATTTGTAGGGATAGTAATGAGAGTAAAACTTGAGGAAGTGTGTGTGAGAGGTACATCAAATATTAAGCAAGTGGATGTTACAGATAAGACAGGTGATTATCCTATTTATGGGGCATCTGGCTATATTGGCAATGTAGATTTTTATCACCAAGAAAATCCATATGTTGCAGTAATTAAAGACGGGGCAGGAATTGGAAGAACTACGTTACATCCTGCGAAATCTTCCGTTATTGGTACAATGCAATATTTAATACCCAAAGAAAATATTTTGCCTAAATACTTATTTTATGTTGTTAGGTATATGAAATTAGAGAAATATTATACTGGGGCTACAATTCCACACATTTATTTTAAAGATTATAAGAGAGAAGAATTTAATTTAGAATCTATAGAGATACAGGCAAAAATAGTAGATATTCTTGGAAAATGTGAAAAAATTATTGAAGCAAGAAGAAAAGAGATTATATCATTAGACAACCTCATTAAAGCCCGATTTGTCGAGATGTTTGGAGATATTAATATCAATGATAAAAAATGGTATTCTCAACCGTTAGGTGAACTTTGCACCATAGTTCGTGGTGGATCTCCAAGACCGATAGAGAGTTATTTGGGCGGAGATGTTCCATGGATTAAAATTGGAGATGTAACAGATGGTGAGAGTATATACTTAAATTCAACGAAGGAACACATTATTAAGGAGGGCGTAAAGAAAAGTCGTTTGGTTAAGGCAGGAAGCCTTATATTTGCAAACTGCGGTGTGTCATTAGGCTTTGCAAGAATTATTACATTTGATGGATGTATACACGATGGTTGGCTTGCAATGGAAGACATAGATGAAAGAATTGATAAAGTTTTTTTATTGCAGGCGTTAAATCAAATGACAGAACACTTTAGAGCTATAGCTCCAGCAGGAACGCAGCCAAACTTAAACACGGCAATTATGAAGGCATATAAACAGATAATTCCACCGATGGAACTTCAAAAGGAGTTTATTGGTTTCTGCAAACAAGTCGACAAATCAAAAGTTGTAGTGCAAAAGTATTATAAAATTTGATATAATAGCATTATATTTACCGACAAAACCTTATAGCATAAATAATCAGCATCAAGGGAGAAAAAGTATGATAACTAACTTTGATTACCTAAAAACTGAACCTAAATTTAAGGATTTTGCAGATGTCGCAATTTCTGCAGAAAAGATAATCATTATAGATCCGGAGGCTAGTATAATCAATAGCCGCAGGGCAATGGAATTTGCAGTAAAATGGATGTATTCCGTTGATGATGCGTTAGAAATGCCATATAAGGACAATCTATATAGTTTGATGGACTCAGAAGACTATAAGCAAATTGTTGGATATGATTTGTGGAAACGAATGGACTACATACGGATAACCGGCAACAAGACAGCACATAATAATAAAAAGAAACTTGGAATGGATGAGGCAATGCTTTGTCTCGAGAATTTGTTTATTTATCTTGACTATATCGCATATTGTTTTGCTGATAAATATGAAGAACGTTCTTTTGACAAGAATCTTATTATTTCAAATATTGAGAAGATGGAAAACCGGGAATCACCGGTAAAAAGCATAAAAGAGGAACTGGAAAGAGAAATTGAGAAATCTGCCATGCAGGAGCTTGACTTAAAGAAGCTCATGGAAGAAAATAAATCACTTAAGGAAAAACTGTCAATAAGAAGACAGGAAAATGAGCAGACTTATTCTCCTAAACCTCTTAAATTAAGTGAATTTAGGACAAGGAAACTCTATATTGACTCTATGCTTAGAGATGCAGGCTGGGAAGAGGGCAGAAACTGGATTAATGAGGTTTGGTTAGAAGGAATGCCGGAAAGCGATGATACATGGAGGGCTGACTATGTGCTATATGATGACAGACACTGCCCGCTCGCTATTATTGAGGCAAAGCGTACCTGTGAAGATGTTGCAAAAGGAAGGCAACAGGCTAAGTCATATGCAGATGCTGTGGAGAAGAAATACAATAGAAGACCGGTAATCTTCCTTACGAACGGATTTGAAACCCGTATTATTGATGGACAATATCCTGAAAGAAAATGTTCTGTAATATATTCAAAAAGAGACTTGGAGAAATGGTTTAATTTACTTACCATGAGAACAAGTCTTAAAGACGTGTTTGTGGATAAAAATATTGCAGGACGCTATTATCAGGAAGGTGCGATTAAAGCCGTTTGCAGGAGTTTTGACGAAAAAAACAGAAGAAAAGCCTTACTTGTTATGGCTACCGGTTCAGGCAAAACAAGAACGGTGATTGCTTTATGTGATATTTTATTAAAAGCCGGTTGGATAAAGAACATTCTTTTTCTTGCGGATAGGAATGCACTTGTTACACAGGCAAAAAAGAATTTTGTAAACTTATTGCCCAGTCTATCCTGTACTAACCTTGTAGAAGAAAAGGATAATTATAATGCGCATTGCGTCTTTTCTACATATCAGACTATGATGCATTGTATTGATGAAGTAAATGATAGTGAGGGCAAACTTTTTACCTGCGGACATTTTGACTTGGTAATCTGCGATGAAGCTCACAGGTCTATTTATAATAAATACAAGGATATATTTAACTATTTTGATTCTCCTCTTGTTGGACTAACAGCTACACCTAAAGATGAGATTGATAAGAATACTTATGAGATCTTTGAGCTGGAGAATGGTGTACCTACATACGGCTATGATTTGGCACAGGCTGTAAAAGATGGATATCTTGTAGACTATATTTCGGTAGAGTCCAAACTAAAATTCATTGAACGTGGAATTGTATATGATGAATTGTCAGAAACAGACAAAGAAATTTACGAGCAAACTTTTGAAAATGAAAATGGTGATTTGCCGGAAGCAATAAGTTCATCAGCCATAAATACCTGGGTTTTTAACGAAGATACCATAAAACAGGTGTTGCATATACTAATGACAGAGGGTATTAAAATTGAATACGGACAGAAGCTTGGTAAGACCATTATTTTCGCAAAAAATCACGAACATGCTGAGAAAATCTACGAGGTTTTTAATAAGGAATATCCACATTTGCCTAATTATGCAAATGTAATTGATAATTATATTAAGTTTTCTCAAAAAGCAATAGATGAGTTCTCTGATCCTAAGAAAATGCCTCAGATTGCAATATCTGTAGATATGCTTGATACAGGTATAGATGTGCCTGAGATATTGAATCTCGTATTTTTTAAAAATGTAATGAGTAAGGCAAAATTCTGGCAGATGATAGGCAGGGGTACCAGATTATGTCCTGAGCTCCTAGATGGTGAGGATAAACAGAAGTTTTATATCTTTGACTTTTGTGGGAACTTTGAGTTTTTCAGGATGAGCAAAGGAAATGCAACAGCAAATACACTTGCACTTCAAGGAGCTATATTTAACCTTAAATTTGAGATATCATATAAATTGCAGAGCATTGAATATCAAACTGAAAGGTTGATTGCGTATAGGAATGAGCTGGTTAGACAAATGAGTGGCAAGGTAAGTGAACTGAATAAGGATAATTTTGCAGTAAGACAGCATTTGGAGTGTGTTGAAATGTATTCTGAAGAAATAAATTATCAGACACTTACCTATGAAGATACCTTGGTTGTGCGCGAAGAACTGGCACCTCTTATACTGCCGGATGGTGATGAGGCCGGTGCCGTTCGTTTTGATGCACTTATGTATGGAATCGAACTGGCTTATTTAGTAGGGAAGAAATATACAAGGGCGCGCAGCGACCTTTATAAACGAATAAAGGATATTTCCAAAATTGCCAATATTCCTGAGGTTCAGGTAAAGGCCGACTATATAAAAAAGCTTCTGAATACAGATTATATTGATAATGCAGGAATTAATGAATTTGAGGAAATCAGAGAAAAATTGCGTGATTTGATGAAATATATTCCGAAATCCAATATCTATTATGATACTATTTTTTAGGATGAATTACTGTCAATCGAATGGAAGGAAGCTGAGCTTGAGAATGATGACTTGAAAAACTATAAGGAAAAAGCAGAACATTACATCAGGCAACACGAAGATCATCTTGTCATTGCTAAGCTTAAGACCAATAAGCCTTTAACTGCTTCGGATATTGAGATATTAGAAGAAATTCTCTGGAATGAAGTAGGAACAAAAGAAGATTATGAGAGGGAATTTGGAGCAAAACCTTTGGGTGAATTTGTGCGTGAAATAACGGGGCTTGATATGAATGCTGCCAAAGAGGCATTCTCGGAATACCTGACAAATACTAATCTTGACAGTAGACAAATTTACTTTGTAAATCAAATCGTGGAATATATTGTGCACAATGGAATGATGAAGGACTTATCTGTATTACAAGAACCGCCATTTACAGACAGGGGAAGCATTACGGAAATATTTACTGATATGGAGATTTGGCAGGGAATAAGGAGGGCTATAGAGAAGGTAAACAGAAATGTAGCGGCTTAGGGGGATGACAATTTATGGTTATGTTTAGTTTTATTAATATACTTTTCACATTAGCTTTAATTGTGGCTTTTGTTTATACTAGCTTTATAGAGGAAAATAAAGGAGGTTTTAAGCGTGGAGAAATAAAAATGAAAAGCACTCTTTCATATATAATGAAGGAGAATTCTGCGCTTACTACGAGTTATAGTAATAGAATAGAGAATTTTGCTAATATACTATTGTTTTATTATTTTTTTGGGGTATATCTGTATTTGGGAGTTACTATATTTATAGTAGTGGTAAAGCAGGATAATGAGTTATTTAATAGACTTATAACAACAACATTTGAGCATGGGCTTGAAGGAATTGTATTATCATTAAATGCAATAACAATAACTGCAATTATATTTATTGCAACACTTTCTCCTAAAAAATACTATTTATTTTTCACCAAAGAAGATGTTATTAAGAACTATAAAATGGGAAAGCTGTTTTTACAGATTAGCTTAACAAGTGTTATTACTATTATTATATTTTTGATTTTAGGCATAAGTGAGGAAATTCAGCTAAAGCGTTTATTAATGGGAATATATTTTATAATAATTATATTTAATTTATTTTTAAACATTATTGCTCTAGTGAGGGTCTGGAAAGTTGGATTTTCTAGCGATAAAAATGAGTTTAAAATGCTACATAGCTTGAATGCTGTTTTTGGTAATAATAATGGATTATTGATAATAAAACAAACAGATGAATCTAGCATGCTTCAAAATCTTTCATTTTTATTGAATGATTACAAGATGCTAATCAACAAGAGGAAATTATCAGGTATTTTAAAATGCAAAAAAGGTAGTTTTTGTTCATTTTATGATAATGAATTAGTACTTATGAAGGCAAAAGAAAAATTGTCAGTAATTTTTATAGTATTAACAGGTGTGCTGGTAGGATATATTAAAGACATTGGACATTGTAACTGTACTGTGATTATTAGTATTGTAATAAACATAATAACGCTACTTTTGATAAATAGTAACTGGCGTAAAGAATATATTGAACAGTACACATTAAATTTTGTGTATCCAAATTTTGGATATTTTTTTGAATGGAAAGATTCAGAAGGTAGTTATGAAGAGTATGTAGGTTATAATGCTATGTATATCAAGAATATTTTTGATAAATACATAATTAAGTGTAAAAATATAATGGCATTTTATTGTATTGTATGTAATTCAATGACTGTTGAGCAAAATACAGATTTAATCAAGGTTGATGTTGTCGAAAAATTATATGATGAAGCACTACTGGCATTAGATGAGGAATTAAGTGAAGATGAAATGTGGAAAGATTTTATGATAAAAATGCCAATTATTGCCAGCTCGTATTTTTATTTCTTGAAATCAAAGAGAATTCCGGATAGTATAAGTTCATATATAGTAAAATTTAATGAAGAAAAAGTAAAAAACATGTGTTCAATAATAAGAGCTTTTATTACCGATATAAGCAGATGCCGCACTTTTGATACAAATGCCAAGTCTGTTAAAAGGGTTTATAAGAATATTAAGGAGCTGGGAGAAACTATAGATGCCACCGGTTTTTTTGAAGAGATATTTAAAATTGCTAATAATAATGCTTGAATAATAGGTGTAAATGTATGTTAGATAAATTTATTGCAAACTAATATTATTTCAAAAAGCTTATATTTGGGAGGTGGAAATGAATAAAGTAAAAAAAATACTGACAAGTAAGGTTTTTATCATAACCTTGTTGTTTACAGTGATAGCTTTTATTAGTCTAATCGCTTATAAGGGGGTTATAGGAAAAGATACAATAAGTTCCATTGTATATAATAATTTCAAAGGAAAAGATGATTATCGGGTTTATGTAAAGGAAGACGGTAAGTATGTACCATTTCTTGTAATTGCTAATGAATATGTACCAGGAAGTACACTTCTTTTAAGGGAGTCAATTTTAAGTGAACTTAGAAGAGTGAATGAATATAATTCCTACTATAAAGACAGTGAGATTGATAGATTTCTAAATGGTGAATATTACAACTCACTTAAAGAAATTCACCACCTGATAAAGAATACGTCTATTGAAATTTATAGCAAGGAAGCAATAGGGTTTTCAGGTAATGAAACTGAATATATAAACAGGCATATATTTTTACTTTCAAGAAAAGAACTTGGTTCTGATTTTGAAAATGAAGGCAAGAAACTGGATTATTTCAATAAGACAGAAAATAGGATAAGCTACTATAATGGAGAAGCAACGAGCTGGGTACATCAAGGAGAAGCAACGAGCTGGCTTCTTAGGACGCCGGTTGGTTCATATTTTTCGGCTGTATTTTCGGCAACTTATGATGGCGCAGTGAGCATAGGTAACGCGTTTAGTTTATATGGAATCCGTCCTGCATTTTGTGTAGATTCATCAGCAAAAATAAAAAAGAAAGAGGGTATTGTTAATGGAAAAAAAGTGTATGTTCTTGAGTAGGGCATGATGGTAAAACCAACAGAATAAAACCTTACACCTGTTTCGGCAGGTGTTTTTGTATTTAGACGGGGCAGAATCGAACAGAATTGATATTAAAGAAAGTATTGAAAAAATATATAATCATTTTATAATAACCTTTGTAAGGAATTATAGTAAAATTGGGAAAACAGATAGAAAAAACTGTTTTATTTGAAGGAGGAATGATGAAAAAATTAAGATACCCATATATATTTCTGCTTGGATTGCTGGCATTTTTTATTTCAAATGTACTTTTAGGAAAATATTTATTTTTGTTCATATTTTATGTGAGCTTATATTCTGAAATTATCAATAATGAGATATTTATGGGTCTTATTATTATAACTATAAGTATACTTTCAGAAAGTTTTAGATTTTTATTTAAAAAATATTTAGTCAAAAATAGTGAAATGATATATGAACCTATATTATTTGGACTTGGTTTTTCTTTTATGATAATTCTAAACTTATTTATTAAAATAGGTTTCTTTATGGGACTGCCGTTAACAATGGATGAAGGCCTGTGGATGTTAGATGAAATTACTGCATGCTTACCATTTATATCTGGCGGTTTGGGAATATTGGAAGGAATTTTTCTGATATTACTTAATATAGAATTATCTGTTTTAATCTGGAACGGGTTTTTAGTTAACAGAAAAAAATTATATTTAGTTATCGCTATTTTAATAAATATGTTTTGTCGTGTATCTATGTATGTTTTGATTGGTTTTAATATAAATATATATGGTACCGGAATCCTGTTTGCTTTAATACTGATAATTGTGGGAATAAGAATCTTAAAAATCAATAAACTGAAATGGAAAGCTTAGTGTTAAGAGTGATATCTGATGTGATATGAAAAGTGAGTAATTATTAAAACTTTACACCTGTTTCGGCAGGTGTTTTTGTATTTGGATGGGGTAGTACCGAGCAGAACCGATTTTTAGCTTTGCCACTAGATTATTCCCTGAATTTATGATATGATTATAAGTTAGTAGTGAAGTTAAAAGAAGTGAACTTTAAACAGTGTTTAACCTCGGAGGACGACATGGGGAGAGTAATTGCGGTAGCAAACCAAAAAGGTGGTGTGGGGAAAACAACCACAGTGATTAACCTGTCAGCCTGCCTTGCTGAAAAAGGGAAGAAGGTTCTGGTAATTGACATAGATCCGCAGGGAAATACTTCAAGCGGACTTGGAGTGGATAAAAACAATGCAGAGAATACAGTTTACGAGCTTTTGCTTGGGGAATGTGAGCTTAAGGACTGCATAGTGGAAAATGTATATGACGGGCTTTCTATAGTGCCTGCCAATGTGAATCTTGCAGGGGCAGAGATAGAACTTATAGGAATACCTGACCAGCACTATATTCTTAAGAAACATATTGAAACAATGAGAGCGGATTATGACTTTATCATCATAGACTGCCCCCCTTCATTAAATACACTTACCGTAAATGCAATGTCGGCGGCAGATTCGGTGCTTGTGCCTATTCAGTGCGAGTACTATGCACTTGAAGGGCTTAGCCAGCTCATACATACCATAGAGCTTGTAAAAGCCAGGATGAATGAAGGGCTTTACATCGAGGGCGTGGTTTTTACCATGTATGATGCACGTACCAACCTTTCGCTTCAGGTGGTTGAGAATGTAAAGGATACGTTGAAACAGAATATTTACAAGACGATAATTCCAAGAAATGTAAGGCTTGCAGAATCGCCAAGCCACGGAGTGCCAATCAATATCTATGATCCCAAATCGGCAGGGGCAGAAGGCTACAGGGCTCTGGCAGATGAGGTTATAGAAAGTGGTGAGGACTGATATTTACAGTAAAGAAAGAGGAAGAAAATGGCAATGAAAAAAGGTTTGGGCAAGGGGCTTGACTCAATGATTCCTGAGAAAAAGACAAAGGCGGAAATGAAGGAAGCTCAGGATAAATCCCTTGCAGAGATAAAAATATCCGAAATAGATCCCAATATGGGACAGCCCAGGAAAAAATTTGATGAAGACGAGCTTTTAGAACTTGCCGAGTCGATTAAAATACATGGGGTAATTCAGCCTATAATTCTTACAAAAAGAGGAAAACGCTACGAAATAATAGCGGGGGAAAGGCGTTGGAGGGCTTCCAAGCTTGCCGGGCTTGTTAAGATTCCTGCCGTAATAAGGGAATATACGGACAAAGAAATAATGGAAGTTTCTCTTATTGAAAATATCCAGCGTCAGGACTTAAATCCTATAGAAGAAGCTACTGCTTTTAAAAATCTGATAGATGAGTATAAGATGAAGCAGGATGATCTTGCAGAAAGGGTATCAAAGAGTCGTTCTGCAATAACCAATGCTTTAAGGCTTCTTAAACTTGATGATAAGGTTAAGGCTATGCTTGCGGAAGGGCTTATTTCAACAGGGCATGCAAGAGCACTTTTAGCTGTGGAAGATAAGAACAAACAGCAGATACTTGCGACCAAAATCTTTGACGAGAAATTAAGCGTAAGAGAGACGGAGAAGCTGGTTAAACAAATTCCGGAGAACAAAGAGCCTAAGAAGGAGGAGAAGTCTTCCGAAAAGCTTATCTATAAAAAGCTTGAAGACAGCCTTAAGAGTATAATAGGCAGTAAGGTAAGTATAAAGGGCAGAGACAACGGCAAGGGAAAGATTGAAATAGACTATTATTCCATAGAGGAATTGGACAGAATAACAGAATTACTTTCCACTATAAAGAAATAAATTTTAAGAGGTAAAAAACAATGAACTTATTTGGCTATGATTTTATGGCAGAATATATAATTTTTGGTTTGGCAGGAATTGTATTACTGTTATTCATTTTTGATATCATTCAATTTGTAAAGATTTCAGGTCTTAAAAAAAGAATATATGACTTAACCGAGGGCAGCGAGGGCAGCCTGGAGGATAAGATAGCAGAGAAATTTGCACAGATTGCCGAAATTAGAGAGGCTCAGGACAAGAACAGCAGAGATATAGATATGATTTTTAGAAAACTCAAAAAAACATATCAAAAATCAGCAGTTTACAGATATGATTCTTTAGCGGATATGGGAGGCCGGTTAAGCTCTGTCATTGTAATGCTGGACGAGAAAAACAACGGCTTCCTTATCAATTCGGTTCACAGCACAACGGCGGGCACTTACACATATGTTAAAAAAATAACAGATGGAAAGACTGATGTGGAACTTGCCGAAGAAGAAAATGTAGCACTTGCGGAGGCTATGGGAACAAAGAGTAAAGCAAGATAGGAGAAAAAATGCAGCCATTATTTTTAAAACCGGTATTTAAGGAAATGATATGGGGAGGTTCAGCTCTCAGAGAGTTGTTTAACTATGACATTCCAAGTGATAATACAGGAGAATGCTGGGCAATAAGTGCTCATAAAAACGGCGACTGTATGGTGGCAACAAGGGAAGACTCAGACTATTCAGGAAAGACTCTGAGTGAACTTTGGAAAAATAACAAGGAACTTTGGGGAGAATCAGGAAAGGCTGAAGTATTCCCTCTTTTAACCAAGCTTATTTCCGCTGAAACAGACCTTTCCATACAGGTGCATCCTGATGATGAATATGCAAAAGCTCACGAAAACGGTTCACTTGGCAAGACCGAGTGCTGGTATGTAGTAGATGTAAAAGAAGGTGCAACCATAGTTATAGGACATAATGCAAAAGATAAAGAGGAGCTTGAAAAATACATCTCAGAGAAGAATTTTAAAGGACTTATCAGGGAAATTCCTGTTAAGAAGGGAGATTTCTTTTTCATTGAGCCGGGTACGGTACACGCAATAAAAGGCGGCACTGTTATCCTTGAAACCCAGCAAAACAGCGATATTACTTACAGGCTTTACGACTACGACAGACTTCAAAACGGTAAGCCGAGAGAACTTCATATTGATAAATGTCTGGATGTAATAACCTGTCCTTTTGAAAATGGGGAGCCTGCCCACAGAGAGGCTAAAACTTATGAGGATGGCTCTGTAGAAAGAAACCTGGTTGTCTGCTCTCTTTTTGAAGTGACTTATGTTAAGGTGGAGAAGTCAGTAAAACTTGCACAGGATACAGATTTCACCCTGGTAAGCGTACTGTCAGGTGAAGGCGAGCTTATCGGTAAAGACGGGAAAAAATATATAATAAAAAAGGGAGAACATTTTATTCTCCCTAACGGCTTCGGTGAGTATGAACTTAAAGGCAATATGGAACTGATTACTTCGGGTTGTGCTAACGGTTAAAAAGCTCTTCAATGACAGGCTGTAAAAGTAAGATACCTTCCTTGTCAGCTTCGGTAAAACGCCCTAAGCTTGGACTGTCGATGTCAAGAACAGCGACAGTCTTGCCTGTTTTATCGTGTAAAGGAAGCACTATTTCAGAGTTTGAGGCAGAATCACAGGCGATATGTCCGGGAAACTCATGTACATCCTTTACAAGCTGTACACTGTCGGTGGAAACAGCGGTTCCGCATACACCTTTTCCGACAGGGATGGTTACACAGGCAGGCTTGCCCTGAAACGGACCGAGTATCAGTTCATTTTCACAAAGCAGATAAAATCCAACCCAGTTGATATCGGAAAGTTCCATATTTAACAGGGCGGACACATTGGAAAGATTGGCTGTCAGGTTTTTAACATCCGAGGTAAGCGCCTCTATTTCTTTAGAAATAAGTGAATAGTTTGTCATATATTCTCCTTTGAACAGAATTGATTTGATTAAGAATATCACAAATATTTATTGCTAACAAGAGGGAATAAATAAAGGGATTGTTTAATCTTTAACATAAAATTAAGAAAAGCTTAAACTTAGATTACTTGTAATTGATTGTCATTATGTTATATAATAAAGCGTATATTTTTTAAATTTCCTGGTAAATTAAGATGCAGTAAAGGAAGAAAATAAAAATGAGTAATGAAGATGAATTTTTGAAAGAAATACGTAACTCGCTCGCAGAGCAGGTTAAGAAAGAAATGGAAGAAAAACAAAAGGGTAACGGAAACAATATGGCGGATAAAAATAAAGCAAGGAAAAAGAAGAAAAAATTAAATATATTTCTAAAAATCCTAATAGTATTACTGGTTGTGATATTGGCAGGCGGCTCTTTTCTCGTATTCACAAAGCCGGGCAGAAAGATAATGACAAAGTTTGCGGTAGAGTGGGCTTTCGGCAGAATGAAAAAATCACCTGATAAGCCTGCGAAGAATGCTTCAGGCTCTGCAGTAAAGGAAGAAGAGAAGGAGGAAGAACAAGGGCTAAAGGTAGGTGAAATCACTGAAAACATTGACCTGTCAAAGATGTCTGATACCTTCAAGAATGCACTTCATCAGGATGGGGTTTACAACATCTTGCTTGTTGGTGTAGAGGCTATAGGTAATAAAAATGTAGCTTCGGGACGTACCGATTCTATTATGATAGCAACTATCAATACAAAGCAGAAAACGCTTGGACTTACCTCACTTATGAGAGACAGTTATGTGACTATACCCGGTTATTATGATACCAGAATAAATGCAGCTTTCGGGCTTGGCGGAATTGACCTTTTGTATGAGACCATAGCCTATAACTATGGACTTAGGCTTGACGGCTCGGCTATAGTCGGATTTGACACTTTTCAGAAGGTTATAGATGACCTTGGCGGAGTTGACATAGAGATTACTCCTGCCGAAGCTCAGTATCTGAATACTACAAATTATGTATCTAAAAAGTCAAACCGTACCTTAAAACCGGGTGTGAACCATATGAACGGTAATCAGGCACTTGGTTATGCCAGAGTGAGAAAGAGAGCTACCTTAGATGGTACAAACGATGATTTTGGCAGAACATCAAGACATAGAAGGGTTATGGCAGCCATATTTAAAGAGGTGAAGAAAAGTAATCCTGTAACCCTTGTTAAAATGCTCGATACGATATTCTCCCAGATACAAACTGATATAAAGAAGGATAATGCAAGCTCCTATCTTGCGGAAGTTCTGGAGCTTAGTTTAGACGGAGTACCTCTTGATAATTTAAGACTTCCTGAAGATGGTGCTTATCAGGGAAAATGGGTAGGAAAAGCTTTAGTTACGGCTCTTGACTGGCCGAAGACCAAAGAATCACTTGCTAACTTTGTATTTGGAAGTCATAAGAAGACTGCAACAGATTCAGCTATAAAAAAAGGTAAGAAAGCTAAAAATAAGTAGAAATTGATTATCAGACCGATGCAGGCTCTTGTCTGTGTCGGTTTTGCTATGGGAAAGGAGGAAGCATGGTAAATTTTTTAATGTTGTTTTCAATAGTAATTTTTGCCTGTGTCCTCCTTAACAGAGTATCTGCAAAACTCGGTATGCCGGTGCTGCTTGCTTTTATTTTCCTTGGTATGCTGCTTGGTTCTGACGGAATCTTTAGGATTCCTTTTGAAAACTATGAGTTTGCGGAGAATATCTGTTCCATAGCTCTTATTTTTATTATATTTTATGGCGGTTTTGGTACGGATTGGGAGCAGGCAAAGCCTGTAGCCATAAAGGCAGGACTTTTGTCAACCTTAGGAGTTGCACTTACCGCACTTATAACAGGTATTTTCTGCCACTATGTATTTGATATGAGCTGGGTTGCGGCACTTGCCATAGGCTCAATTATAGGCTCAACAGATGCGGCTTCGGTATTCTCCATACTGCGTTCAAGAAAACTGAATCTGAGGGATAATACCGCTTCTATGCTTGAATTGGAGAGCGGAAGTAATGATCCCATAGCGTACATGCTAACAGTATTATTTATACAAATGCTTCATAACAGTGAAGGTGCAAGCAATCCGTTGCTTATGGTACTCAGTCAGTTAGGTTTTGGTGTGCTGGTAGGAATTTTCTCGGCAGCTGTTGCGATTTGGATTTTGCAGAGAATGCTTCAGGAGGCAGATGGCTTTGATACCATTTTTGTATTCGGAGTTGCTGTTCTTTCTTATGCAGGTGCAGGGCTGATTGGAGGTAACGGCTATCTGAGTGCCTATATTACAGGTATCATAATGGGAAACAGCAGAATCAGGGATAAGAAGAATCTGGTGCATTTCTTTGACGGAACCACAAGCCTTATGCAGATGGTGATTTTCTTCCTTTTAGGGCTATTATCAAGTCCGTCAAAGCTTCCCGGGGTTGCCATACCTGCCATCTTGATATTCTTGTTTATGACCCTTGTATCAAGACCTATAGCTGTATTAGCCATCCTTGCTCCATTTAAGAGTAAACTCAATCAGATGGTTCTGGTGTCTTTTGCGGGGCTGAGAGGAGCAGCGTCAATAGTTTTTGCCATTATGGCGGTTCAGGGAGCCGACCTTGATGAAAACCTTTTTCATATTACATTTTTTATAGTATTATTGTCTATTCTCTTACAGGGAGCATTTTTACCTAAGGCTGCAAAAGCCCTTGACATGATAGATAACCAAAGTGACGTAATGAAGACATTTACGGACTATACCGAGGAAGTACCCGTACAGTTCATACAGTTTACCATGCCGGAGGGGCATCCGTGGTCGGGAAGAACGCTTACGGATATAGAAACTCCGCCCGAGACAATAATCGTATCTGTACAAAATGAAATGGGAACCAAGGTTCCGAATGGACAGACAGTATTAAATGTTGGAGACAAGGTAATACTTTCTGCTGTAGTGCCTGAACAGATGACGGGAACAATGTTGACGGAAATCCGTATAAATAAGTCGAGCAGCTATATAGGAAAGGCTATTTCCGAGATACCTACAGATGATGACACCTTGATTATACTCATAAAACGTGGGGATGACATTATTATTCCGAACGGAAACATTGTGTTGAATGAAGGCGATATTCTTGTAATGAACAGCGTGGTAAGTTAGGGTAGCCGCCTGATAAAATTTAGATTTATGAAGGCATAAATGCAGTGAAAATATATAGATAAGGGCATTGTAAAGTGCCCTGCAGGATAAGAAAAGAGGAAAAGGGATGTTTAAAACAGGTTTTGACAATGACAAGTATCTGAAAATGCAGTCTGAGAAGATAATGGAGAGAATAGCGGGCTTCGGCGGTAAGCTTTATATGGAGTTTGGCGGTAAACTTTTTGATGACCATCATGCTTCAAGAGTGCTTCCGGGCTTTAAGCCGGACAGTAAGATAAGGATGCTTACCCAGATAAGGGACGATGTAGAGGTAGTAGTGGTAATCAATTCTGCCGATATCGAGAAGAATAAGGTACGCGGAGACCTTGGAATAACTTATGATGTGGATGTACTCAGACTCATAGATGCATTCAGAAGCTACGGACTTTTTGTCGGAAGTGTGGTGCTTACAAAGTTTGAGGGACAGGAATGTGCCATAAGGTACCAGAAGAAACTTGAAGCACTTGGAATTAAGGTATACAGGCATTATCCGATAGCGGGTTATCCAAATGATGTACCTACTATTATAAGTGATGAAGGCTATGGTAAAAATGATTATATTGAAACAAAACATCCCCTTGTAGTAGTTACCGCACCGGGGCCGGGAAGCGGTAAGATGGCAGTCTGCCTCTCCCAGCTTTACCATGAGCATAAACATGGGGTGAAAGCGGGCTATGCCAAGTTTGAAACCTTCCCAATTTGGAATATTCCGCTTTCCCACCCTGTAAACCTTGCGTATGAAGCAGCTACGGCAGATCTGAGTGATGTAAATATGATAGACCCGTATCATCTGGAGGCCTACGGACTTAGTGCAGTAAATTATAACAGAGATGTGGCTGTTTTCCCTGTACTTAATGCTATGTTTGAAAAGATATACGGCTCATCTCCGTATAAGTCACCTACGGACATGGGAGTGAATATGGTAGGAAACTGTATCTTTGATGATGAGGCAGTTAAAGATGCAGCCAAACAGGAAATAATCAGACGTTATTTTAAGGAAAAATGTGAATTAAGGAAGGGAAATACCAGAGAAGAGGTAGTTGAAAAGCTTGAACTGCTTATGAAAAAGGCGGGTACGGGAGTACAGGACAGAAAGACAGTGGCGGCCGCCAATACCAAGGCTGAAGTAACGGGAGAGCCTGCCAGTGCGATTGAACTTGCCGATGGAAGTGTGGTTACGGGGAAAACCTCGGAACTTATGGGGGCAACTTCAGCTATGCTCCTTAATGCCCTTAAGAAGTTAGCAGGGCTTCCCGATGAGCTTCGTCTCATTTCACCAAGTGTAATCGAGCCTATACAACAGCTCAAAATAAAGCACCTTGGCAACCACAATCCAAACTTGCATATAGCAGAAATGTTAATCGCACTCACTATCTGCGCGGGAACTGATGAAAATGCGGCTAAAGTGGTTGCAAAACTCGACGAGCTTAAAGGCTGTGAGGCACATTCGTCGGTTATTCTATCAAGTGAGGATCAGCGTACATTGGCAAAACTTGGAATAAATCTAACCTGCGAGCCAAAGTACCAGACAAAGAAGTTATTTCACAACTGATGATATAAAAAAACACAAAATAATTAGCACTCACCTCTTGACAGTGCTAAAAAATAGTGCTATAACATAGACAGAACAAAGGAAGGGAATGAAAGAGAACGAAAAGAGTTCCCGAATATTCCTAAACATCCCAGTTCCAAGGAAACAAGGTAAACAAGCATGAGGCATTCACGAGAACGTGGATGCGTAAAGAAAAGGAGAGATGATTTATGTTGATGCCTAGTATTTTTGGAGAGAATTTGTTTGATGATTTTTTTGGAGGTTTTCCATTCTACGATGACCGCGATATGCAGAAAGTCGAGAAGAAATTATATGGTAAACATGCCGGACGTGTCATGAAGACCGATATCAAGGAAATGGATAACGGATACGAGTTAGAGATTGATCTGCCCGGATTTAGCAAGGATGAGGTCAAGGCTTCCTTAGAGAATGGTTATCTGACTATCAGTGCCGAGAAGGGACTCAACAAGGAAGAGAAGGAGAAAGAGACCGGACACTACATCCGCAAGGAGCGTTATGCCGGTGCCTGCTCAAGAAGTTTCTATGTTGGCGACGGCGTAAAGCAGGAGGATATCAAAGGCGAATTTAAGCATGGTATCTTAAAGATGTTTGTTCCGAAGAAGGAAGCAAAACCGGCAGTTGAAGAAAATAAATACATTGCCATCGAATAATTAAGATGACGGACGAATGAAAAAAGGTGTAGAAAGATGGCAGACAAGAACCCGGTTGGTTCTCTTATGAGAGCCGGCTGGGTTCTTTTTTCGCAAATTTTTGGGATATAAAAAACTTATACTTGTAATATCTTTGACATAAGTGTATGCTAAGATAGTATCATTAATAAATTTTAGGAGGATATTAAAATTATGGCTAAAGAATTAGGAGCAGAGAGCTTTGCATTAGATATGGAGTTTCTCATAGGAGAATATGAGAAAAAACTTGCTGAGGAAGATACAGAGGAAGGAAAGAAGCGCCTCACTGAACTGCTTGAGGCTTGCAAGTCTGTGAACGGAAAGAGTCTTTCAGATTTACTTACACTTGTGGATACAGGTGCTTTTAATAATGTTATTTCAGCATATTGCATGAAGGCTATGCAGGAACTTGGAAAATCTGATAATGAATGTGAAGAAGTACTTGAAAAGCTTAACGAGCTTTATGATTATGATGCTGACAGCGTTGTAATTCCAATGCTTACAGTAGAGACTGAGGAAGACGAAGAAAAATAATCTCTATATTATGCGAGGACCGGATGTTTATTGATCAGTTAATAGAAGGCTGTGAGCTAAGGCTCACAGCATGTTTTGGGGCTAAAACGGCTGAATTTACGTCCAAAGTAGCCGGAATCTATTATCCTAATGATAGAAACGAAATTTCTGATTTTTTGGAAAAAAATCAAATCAGATTTTCAAAATACATAGTTTCTGAAATGTTTACTTTTAACGGTAGGCCGCTAAACTTTGATAATGATGAAATAGTCTGCAACCTCATGGGAATTCAGGATTCAAAGCCATACGAATGGATGGAGGTAAAGGTTTACAGGATTAATTTAGGTAAATACGGACCTGCACATCTGATAGTTTCGGATAATGATGTACAGCCCTTTAATAGAAGAAACAGCTTTAGGGTATCTGTGACAAATGACTGTTACATAAAGTTTAGAAATGAAGAAGCACTGAATAAGGCAACTATCAGAGATGTCAGCTCAGTAGGCATTGGGATTTCCGTACCCAAGTATATCTTTGTTGAGCCCGGAGATAACATTCTTATTACGTTTTCGGATTATTGTAAAATGTTTAAAACAAAGCAGGTAAGCAGAGCCCCTGAAAGCAAAATTGAAAAAGATATTGCAAGGTTTAAGAAACAGATTTCTCTTATAGAAGCCATTAATGGCGGCTCTTCGGATGAAAAAGGAGAAAAAGTCAACCAAAAGGTGGAATTTATTGTAAAAGCCATTGTGGTAAGGGTTGTTGATACAATTCAAAGAAGGACCATTGGCTGTAAATTTCTTGCTATCAATGAAGAGCTTAGCAAGTATGTAAATGAGAAACAGATGGAAAAGCGTAGGCTAAAACTGAAGTAATAATAAAATAATGAGGACTAATAATGACCGGTCAGCAGTAACAGTTGATTGGTCATTTTTATTGACAGGGAAATTTCTTTGAAATTCCCCTGTCAATAAAAAGCTCTCCGAGGGATCGCACTGCGGCGAAATTGTAGATGTCGCTTATGCGGCTCGCCGCAGGCGAAGAATCCTGTAAACAGGATTCTTTATTGTTAACCGGGAAATTCAATATCACGCAAAATCGAAACCGTTTCACGAATAATGAAATTTATCAAAAATATTGTTTTATGTAAAAATATTTGATATACGTATTGAGTTTTTGATAAAAATGCCGATAATAATGGTGTAATGATGTAATAATGCCTAAAAGATATAACAAATTATAAATTTTTTTTTGATTGCCAAGTTCTTTGTAACCTGATATACTCATTAATAAATCTAAGTTATAGGTATTATTGATAAAAATAGTAAAATAGTAACCATATTGAAGAGAAGGGAGAAAACTATGTGGAAGAAAATTAAGGTTAAGCAGGCGGCTTTAAGCCTGTTACTGGTTTTGGGCTTTTTGCTTAGCGGCATTAAGCCGCTTGGCGCATTTGCTGAAAGTGGTAATGAAGGAAGGGATATGACTGACCTTTTAAAAGAAAAGAACCCTGTAATAAACATAATTACAAAGCAAGGGGGAATGGAACTTAATGCGAATGACTATATAGATTATACAGAACCTGTAAAAATAACCGCTAAAGATATAGTTATACCTTTAAAGGGTGATGCAGGCGGAGCCGCAATTCCGGAGGATAAATATATAAAGTCCGGAGATAAGGCGAACTTTGTTTTGGGCAGGGTTAAACTGCCTAACGGAGCAACTATAGCAGATACTGAAACCGATATTAAGTCCGGCAGTGGTGCTGTTATAGGAAAATTTGCCATTAAAAGAAAGCCTTTAACAGCAGGAGAAGAAGAGATAATTGCTGAACTTTCTTTTGCAAAAGACAAAGAGGATGAGTTCTTAAATCAATGGCGTAATATGAAAATAAGCGTCTGGGCTGAACTTGAATTAAAAAATATGCAGAATCCTCCTAAAGCGGGAGATCCTGAACAGAGCATTGAGCTTTTCGGCAAGACGTTTAAACTGAGAGAAGAGAAACTCAAAGCAGAAATGACAAAGTCCGGTAAGGTAGACTACAATAAAGCACAGATTAACTGGACTGTTACCATAGAGGGCAAAGGCCTGAAATCAGGGCAGAGCTTCGGAAGCCTTGCAGGATACAAATTTGTGGATGACCTCTACGATATGGGACATAAAAACGCAAATAACCATGTCGAGAATCCATATGTAGCAGGCAGTTTTAAGATTAAGGATAAAAACGGAAGCCTATTATATTCAGGTGCACCAAACATCTTAAACAGAAATCATGAAGCTGACAGTACAGGTACTGTTATATCCTATGCAATTCCTACAGGAGCCTCTGATACTGTTACAGTAGAGTTTACTACCCGGCTTAAGCCTTGGGATTTGGTTAACGGCACCACAAAGACAAACACGGCTGAGCTTTTTGACAAGATATCCGATAAAAATAGAGTAGGCAAAGCTTCTGCTACAGTGAATGTCATTGCAGACTGGGGTGCAAAAAAAATTGTTAAACAGCCTAACGGAAGTAGTCATTATGAAGACAGTAATTATTATTATGTTGACTGGGAAATAGTATTTAAGGGCACTGATAAAGAACTTAATAATGTTGTTATAGAGGATGAACCCCCATTTGATATATATAAACAGAGTCAGTTTGAATTTGTGAATGTAAAGCTTTCAAATGGGAACAGTGCAACAGGTACCTGGAATCTTTTGAAGGAATATGGTGAAGGTAAGCCGCTTCAGGTGCCTTCGGATCATAAGTACAAATTATCGGATTTGGGTATTCCTGTATTAAACGAGGATATAAAGCTTGAAATTAAGTCAAGAATATCCAAAGATGATGTGCCTGTACTTATGACATTTAAGAATATTGTAAAGATTGCCTTTGGCGATAACCAGGCATTAAACGGAGTTCTTTGGGCTCAGGTTGACTTAGGACCTCTCCATTCCATATTGAAGAATGTAAAGAACAGTAAAAAGGTAGATGGAAAAGATTATGTGGGCTATGAGAACACTTGGGAAGTAGGGGTTGAAAATGATGCAATTACCCCGGGCCAGACCTATGTTTATGATCCTATAATATACTCCAATTCTATTACCTCAAGTTCCGACCCAACCAAGTTTAAGGTTTTTAATAACGGAGTTGAAATAACTCTGCCATTGCAGGGAGGGAAAACTCTGGCCGATATCCTTAAAGGAACTATCACCAATATAAAACATAACGTATATGTCGATGGCAGTTTTGAAACAGGCACATTTAACGGTAATCCGCATAATATGGAGCTTACCAAATATGAACTGCGTTATAATAACGAACCTGTAGGTCATCTGCTTGCAATTAAACTTAATGAGCAGGTGAAAAATACTGACGGCACTGTAAAAGTTTTTGAGGATGGCAGCACCTGGAAGAAGTATAAGCAGACTTTTACTTTTAGAACTAAGATTACAAATTCTTTTATGCTTGTTCAGAGTCCTGACAGCCGTAATATGAATATTGCAGTTTTTGTAAGAACGGTTAAAAACAGTCAGGGTGTTGATAAACAGTGGATTACCTATGCAAATGCCTGGCCTTATTATAAGAGCAGGATGTTCAAAAAACAGGTATTAACCAATGATGCGGCTAAGAAGTTATCTGTCAGTAAAGAAGCGGCCAATGTGAACACCTCCGGTATAGCTACAGCTACAGACAGCAACGGTGCATTAAAGGATTCGTATAATAAGACAGACAGAACCATACTTTACAGACTGAGTGTAAATGCAGAAGGCATAAGAGGTATAGACGATTATATTGAAAATGTTTCTCTTCAGGATATAATGCCGAAAGGCTGGAAGTTTGACAAGATAGATGCGGAAGACTTCCTTATATACAAAGGAAAGACCTTACCTGACGGAAATACAGATGTTGATTTTGCAAGCAATGAAGCCTTTGTTGAGGCGGTAGGAAATCCTTTGCCTAAGACTGAATGGGAGCAGTTTCTTGCTTTTACAACAGAAAATGCTTCAGATAGTACAAAGGCAGTCTTCAAATTTAGCAAACTGAACGGACCTTATGTTATCCTGATTAAGGCAAGACTGACAGATGAAGGCTTATCAGGCCCTGATGGAAAGCTTTTAAATAAGGATGGCAATGTAACAAATAATGCGTCATTGCAATTGGGGCAGATGCGCAAAAATGACAGTCAGAAAGTTGCCTATGATACAAAATTCCTTTCTAAGATTTCCGGTGAAAATGTAGTAAACGGTTCTGTGAAAGACCTTACCTGGACGGTAGGATACTCACCATACAATCTGCCTGAGGCCACAAAGAATGAAGTAGCAAGACCGGGTGCGGATGTTGAGCTTGTGGATGTCTTAGGAAATGGTATGGAAATAAAGAAAGACGCAGAAGGAAATCTTTCTTTTGACAGAGGATATTATGTTCTTACAGAAAAGTGGGAAGATAATGGTGTGATAAAGGAAAAGACATATACAGACAATGAACTTAAGGCTGAGAATGTTATTTCCTATGACAAAATCACAAGGGAACTTAAGGTAAAGCTTAAGAACCCTATGCATGAATACAAGTTTTCTTATGTTACAACTCTTATAGTTAATCAGGGAGATGTTATAAGTAATACTGTTAAGATCGTGGTAAACGGACAGGCTAAACATGAAGAAGTAAAGCAGGTTTATACAGCTAAAAATTCAGGCGGAATAGGAAACTGGGATAATATTAAGAAAACTGATGTACATATCTACAAGGTTAGTTCACAGGGAGCGCTTATAGCGGGAGCTGAATTTGAACTTACAAGACCTGACAATCCTCAGTTTAAGCAGAAGTCAGTGGCTCAGACACCCGATAACGGCAAGCTTACATTTAAGGATTTATTTCCGGGAACATATACATTAAAGGAGACCAAGGCTCCTACAGGTTATGTTCAAAATGATAAGACCTATACCTTTGAGGTTAAGAAAAATGAGGATGGTTTCATAGTATCCTTTGTTGACATAAAAGGTGAGCTTGAAAAAGTTGATGATGTTCTTGGATTAAGAGTATATAACTACAGAACTGATGAAAAGACAGATTTAGAGGTATTTAAGGCAGATAAGGCTGATAAGACAAAGCTCCTTAAGGGGGCAGAGTTTAGGCTTACACTGAAAGGTCAGGGAGGCAATTCAGATCTGCTTATTGAAAGCGGAGCAGCTACTAATGCTGAAGGTAAGCTTGTGTTCAAGAATCTCGTAGCCGGAACTTATATCTTGGAAGAGACCAAGGCTCCCGCAGACTACAAAGTTGTGAGCGGAGCAGGTTTTAAGTTTGAGTTTACGGTAACACCGGGTGCAGTTAATGCTGCGGATAAGCTTGCTCTTGTTACAACAGATGATAATAAATCTAAGATAAGCATATCAGGTGGAGCGATTGTGGTAGTTAACGAGAAGGAAATACCAACTAATCCTAATCCAAATACAAATCCGGGGCCGGTAGTACCACCAAGTCCAAGTCCGAATCCGGATCCTTCAACGGTGACTGATACCCCGACTCCGGAGGGAGAACTTCCAAGATATCCTGAAAATAACTTCCCGGATCCAAATGATCCAAACAGTCCGGATGAGTTTGTAGCGGTTGATGAGCAGGGAACTCCAAAGGGTAAATATGTAAAGAGGAAGACACCTGAGGGAGATGAAGAGTATATCAAAGTAAATGAGGATAATACTCCTAAGAGCGTGAAATCTGATAAGAATAAACTTCCTAAGACCGGCGGTTCAAATACAACGGTCTATTATGCGGGAGGAGCTATGTTCTTCCTGCTTGCGGCAGGTTTTGTGGTTGTAAGAAGAAAAAAGTACAATAATTAATCTGTATCGACTTCACAAAACGCAATGTTCAAGTTGGATTAATACAAAATAACTGAAGTTTAAAAGAAATGAGCTGTTGTTGCAACGAAAAATGTTATGACAACAGCTCATTTTTCCTATATAGTGGGATGAAATGTCTAAAAATTCATCTTCACGAAATACGAATTAGAATAAAAATATTTAAATTATGCAGAATATTATTAATTGATAATTAGATTTTTGATAAAAATGGTGAGAATATTCATAAAATCATGTTGTTGTGCATAAAATAATGAGGAATTTCCTTGGGATTTTCTAATTGCTATCTGTGATATAACCTGATATAATCATTATATATGCATTAATATATTCTGTTTATATACTATGAAGGCAATGTGGAATTGCCGACATATTCTAAGAAAAGGAGAGACTTATGAGGAAAAACGTCAAATTTAAAACGGGGATGTTAAGCCTGCTGCTTGTTATTGGTCTTGTTCTGGCCAATTTCAGCTCACTTGGCGCTTGGGCGGAAGATGCCATAATAGGAATTACAGAGCAGGGAAACGGTGGAGGACAGAATACCTCTCCGGCAGCCGGCTCTGACGGGAATGGCGGGTTTACACAGGATTTGCTTAATATGGCTCTGAATGCAAGAGCAAATAAAGATGTTGAGCCACTCATACATGACAGTATTACAACTACCTTAGTACAGAACGGAAATGTTGTCGGTGATAGCACCGAGATAGATTTAAAACTTCCTGTATCTGTAACTTTAAAATTTAAAATACCTGTTATAGGTGATTTTAAGGATGTGGATCCTTCTACGCTGGATGAAAATAAGTATGTTATCAGCGGTGACTTTGCAAAGATTATGCTTGGTTCAGGTATAAAACTGAAATCAGGTGAATCTTATAATTTTGTTGTTAAAGATATTGAAGGCTTAAAGATAGGCTTGGCAACCTTCAAGGAAGAAAGCGGAAAGGTTGTAGTTGATTTTAAGTTTGAAGGCGATACTATATACAACGGTGAAAGACATGCTGTAGAAGCTGAAGTTGCGGCTAATTTTGCGCTTGATGAGAATGCTGTAACTCAGAAGCCTAACGGTGACAAGGTAATAGACATATTGGGAAAGACCTATAATCTGGTGAAGCCTTCAAGTTCGGTTCAAGTTAAAAAAACCGGAGTTGTAAATGTTAATAGCCCAAGCGTTACTTGGACTGTTGTTGTAACAAGAAATGGGGCTAGTCTTGACGGATATAAATTCTCCGATGATTTAAAAAACGTAGGAGAATATAAGAGCGGAACCTTAAAAGTTAACGGAAATGCCGTAAGCGGTGATGTCTATAATGCTGCAAGCAAACTGCTCTCCTATACATTTCCTGCAACAGGCGCTAATACTGCTACTCTTACCTTTGACACCAAACTTACAGAGGAAGAGTTTAGAAAAACCGTAAAAGATAATAAGGCTATAGTAAATAATGAGCAGAATGTGTATGCCGGAAGTGATACATATCGTCTGAACTGGGATGGTAACTGGGGTAAAAAGACAGCAAAGTTTTATAACGGAGTTCAGTATGAAAAGAGAACTGACGGCTACCATATAGTTTGGGAAGTTGAATTTAATCATAATAGTTATGCCTTAAATGATGTTCGTATGACTGACACTTTGAAGAAAGATAAACTGGAAAACTTCCAGCTAAAATTTGTATCCGCAAAACTTGAAAAGAAGGTGGGAAACAGCTGGGAGTTTGTAAAGAATCTTCCTGCTCCGTCAACAACTCAGAATGCATATCAAATAGGTAATATAGATTATCCTGTAAGAGTCAGCATAGACACCAGAGCAGAAGGAATAAACGGAAATAATGATATTGTAGGAAGAGTCGATTTTGATAACTATGCCGTTATGCATTGGGGTACTGATGCCAAACTTGGGTTTTACCACTCATTAAAGGTCGGTGAAGGTGCTCTCATAACCAAAGTAGCTAAGAGAGATAACGGCTCTACCAATTTTGACCAGCAGTGGGACATAGAAGTAAAAAAGAGTAGTTTATTTGATAATAGTACCTATGCTTATGATGCATTCATTTTTGATCCTGATGTTAATATTGAAAAAATCAGAAATGGCAGCATTGTTTTAGCTATTAAGGATGACAACGGAACTGAGGTAAATACACAATCACTTGTTGAAGTGAGAAAATTAATTCCTGACCAGTCCAGATTTAATAAACTCTTGGACAACGGATTTACTTCAGTAACTCCGGCTAATCTAAGCCACAAAACCTACAAAATTTACAGGAAAGACACAAACAAATATATCGGAGACTTAGTTGAAGTTTGGGGCTTTGATAAAAATATTGACAACAAGTTCAGTATAAAGTCAAGATTAATAACTCCTCTGCTTCTTACAAAGTATTCTGAGGCAAGTTATAACAAGGCTTACCTCGTACATAATAATAATATAATAGATAATGCACCATACTGGGTTGCATTTAGAAGCAGGATGTTAGAGAAGCAGGCATTAACTGTTGATACAGCTAAGAAGCTTGCAGCAAATAACTATGATTTTAATGTTGTAAACGAAAATGTTTATGATTCGACTGCTAAGAAAGTTATTAATAATAAGGATAAAGCATATAACAGGGCTGACAGATCCATTATTTACAGAATCAGTGTGAATGCGGCCAATATTCATGATATAAGTGAATATATCGGAGATACTGTAATAAAAGACAGTCTTCCTGCCGGTTGGGAATTTACAGAAATAAAAGATTCTAAAAAATACCTGGTTTATGAAGGTGAATCTTTTTCAGGTAATGTCTATGCTTTGGAAGGTGCGGTAAAGGCTGTAAAGGCTTATGAAGAGCCTACGGATTTTACAGCCGCAGTAAGCGGAAGAGATGCTAAATTTACTTTTGAGAAGTTAAATAAGCCTTATGTAATCCTCTTAAAAGCAAAGATGACCAATCCTGCCGCATTTGCAAACAAGGTAGGAACCATTCCTAATACAGCTTATTTAACAATAAAAGGAAACAGCATAGGAAGTTCACAGGATGTTATCTACGATGAGGGTTCTCTTGATAAGATTCTTGATTCTACAAACATAAATAAGCAGTTCCTTACCTGGACAATAGAATATAAACCTTATACCTTCGAATCAAATGAAGATGCCTATCTTGAGGATAAACTCGGAAACGGACTTGAGATAAGAAGAAATAAGGATGATGGCAGCCTGTCATTCAGTAATGACAACTACAAGATGTTTGTAGGCCATGTAGGCAGTGACGGAAAGTTTGTAAAAGATGGAGAATTGTCGTTAGAAGACCTTAAGAGAAATCTTTCATATAATGAAACTGACAGAATCCTTAAAATTAAGTTGCCGGATAAGGAAAAAGCATATCAGGTTATATATATTACAGATGTATATAATCAGAGTGTCGGTGTAAGGGTTAATAATACGGTTACTCTTAAGCAGGGAAACAAAACTACCCATGTAGTAAAACCTAAAGAATACGTTATCGGATCAGGTTATGCAGGCGGAAGTTCACAGAAGTTTGTACAGTTTGTTCTCCATAAGACTAATGAGGACGGTACAAAGAACTTTAAGGATGTTAAGTTCAAGCTCACCTATCCTGAGGGACGTGAAGATATATTAACGACAGGTGCCGACGGAAAGGTAAAGAGTGAAAAACTTAATTATAACAAAGTTTATAAGCTTCAGGAAATAGAAGCTCCTACAGGCTACGAGAAGGACAACACAGTATATCAGATAAAGATGAATCAGCTTACAACAGGGTTTGAGACCGTTATTCTTAATCCGAGCTCTAATGTAAAAGTTGAAAATGATGAAATAGTTTTCAAGAATAAAAAGTGGTTAAGTAATCTTAAACTTGTTAAAGCAGATGCGGCCGATAAGAGCGAAACTACTTTGGCAGGATTATCTAAACGCTTAAACGGTGCTGAATTTACTCTGAGCCGTACCTTTAATAACGGTGTAAATCAGGTTCTTACACAGACAACAGCTAATGACGGTACCTTAACCTTTAGCGGACTTGAAGACGGCACTTACAAGTTAAAGGAAAAAGCGGCACCTGACGGATATGTGCCTTTAATCGGCAAAGAATATGAAATAACAGTTACAAGAGGGGCAATAGGTTCTGAAGTTGCTATTAAAGATGCTGATGCAAATAAGATAAAACTCCTTGATGATAACAAAACAGTTGCAGTCTTCAATGAGAAGGTGCTTGACTTTAAGCTTATTAAGGCATCATTGGCAGATAAGAATGCAGCTTCTGTGGGAGCTATTGTAAACCGCTTGCCGGGGGCTAAATTTAACCTTACATCTAAGTCAGACAACACAGTATCATACAGCGCAATAACAGATGCGAGAGGTGAGTGGATATTTAAGAATCTTAAAACCGGTGTTTACGAGCTGAAAGAAGAAGCGGCACCTAACGGTTACAATGCTTTAATGGGAACCTATGAAGTGGAAGTAACAGCTGCTGCCGTTAATATATTAAACGGAAACGCTAACCAAATAAAGAAACTCGGAGATACAACTGCTGTAGTATTTAATGAGAAACAGGTAGATTCTTTTGACCTTGATCTTGTTAAAGCTGATATATCGGACAGAAATGCTAATGATTTATCTGCTATAAACCATCGTCTTGATGATGCTAAATTCAGCCTCGTATTAAAAGCTAATCCTGCGGTATCACGCAGTGCTGTTACAGTAAACGGTAAGCTTAAATTTACGGGAGTTGAAGAAGGAGTTTATACTCTTAAAGAAGTAAAGGCTCCGACCGGTTATGCATCTCTTATGGACGAATATGAAATAACTGTTACACCTCGTGCAGTACTTGGAACAAAAGTTGCAATCCAAAATGCAAATAATAACGTGATAAAAACTTTTGGTGATACAATTGTAGTATTCAATGAGAAGCTTTATGATCTTAATCTTCTCAAAGCAGATTTGGATGTTAACAAAGATATAGTTACCAAGGGTGGTGTTACACTTGGAGCAATCAAGACTACGCTTAACGGTGCAAGATTCAGACTTACCCTTAAGGACAATAATGCAGTATCTTACGTTGCCGTAACAGGAGATAACAACGCTCCTCAGGGCAGTACTAAATTTGCCGGACTCAAGTCGGGTACTTATGTACTTACGGAAGAAGCTGCTCCGAGCGGATATGATTCAGTGACTAACAGTTATACAATAGTGGTAACTGCAAGTGCAGTTGGTTCAGTGTTTGAAATTAAAGATCCAAGGGCAGGAGAGATAAGAGAATTGGATAAGACTGTTGTAGTATTCAACAAGAAACGTCCGGGAACTCCTGCAATTCCGGGACCGGGGCCAAATCCTAATCCAAATCCAAACCCTAACCCAAATCCAAACACGCCAACGCCTAATACACCAACCCCTGGGGGAGAACTTCCAAGATACCCTCAGAACGACTTCCCGGATCCTAACGACCCTGAGAGTCCTGATGAGTTGGTTGCGGTAGATGACGATGGAACTCCACAGGGTAAATATATAAAGAAAAAGAAACCTAACGGAGATAACGAGTACATCAAGGTAAGCGATGATGACACTCCACAGGGTGTAAAACCTGCAAAGAATAAACTTCCTAAGACAGGCGGTTCGGACAACACAGTCTACTATATAGGCGGTGCGGTACTTCTGTTACTTGCAGCAGGAGCTGTGGTTATAAGAAGGAAGAAAAAGTTAGAGAAGTAACCGGTTTTAGATTGAAGAATAAAATCTTGGTTGCCTGACTGATATAATTTAATATTAGAATCTGAAAGGGTTGCACTGTAACGATTTATGTTATGGTGCAATCCTTTTTTATGTAATATGAAATTTCTCCAAATTTCCTATTAAACAATAAACCTCTCCGAGGGAGGCTAAGCTTTCCGCAGGGAAGTTTGTCTTACGGCACCGCTCGCAAGCGAAGTGCATACAGGCACATACTTTTTATAAAGATTGATTTTCTGTAGGAAAATTAGTATTTAAGGGTAAAACTAAAAATATTCATAAAAAAAGAAAAAGGCAAATAAAATTGTGATATATTGATATTATGTTATAAATTCCAGCTTGTTTAATGAAATGGCTTAAAATAATTGCCGAAATGAGTGATAGTGCATAAAAAAAGTGTATAACACAGCTGCTTTTTTTAATTGATAATTTATTTGTGATTTGATATACTTGCGATTAATATAGGTTAAGACAAATTATTGGGTTTTATAAATATTAAAAAGAAGTATGGAGAATGATGTATGTGGGGGAATCGCAAATATTGGCTGCTCAACTTAATACTTATAGTGGGCATTTTCCTAATCGGAATAAAGGTATCAGGTTTTGTAAGTGCATCAGAGACTGACAAGACAGCCATACTGACCAATATAAAGAAGGTTATTGAGCAAGATGGAACTGAAATACCTGATGGCGGACAGATAGATCCGAATGAAGAAAAAATATCGGTAAGAGTTGAGTTTGGTGTGCCGGTCAAGTTTGAGTATCCCGGGTCACCGGAGTCTATGTATGTAGTAAAGGGAGATACAGCAAGAATTGAGATCGGACAGGGCATAAAGCTGAATCCTGCCAATACTCCCGTTTCTGTAGTTGTAAAAGATGTAGCGAGCAAGAAAAAAATAGGAACAGCCATCTTCAAAAATAAGACTGCCAATCCTGATGATGGCATAGTTATGGATTTTGTGTTTGATGGTGAAGATGATGTATTTGAAAATTATCGGGATGTAAAGGTTAATGTTGTCGGAACCTTTGACCTCGATATCAGCAGCTTAACCCCTACACCGGGGGATACATCTCAGACTCTTACTGTATTAGGAAAGACATATAACTTAAAACCGATAAAGGATAAAGTTTTCATAGAAAAAAAGGGAGAAGTTGATTATCTTAACTCTGACTCTGTAAAGTGGACCATAAAAGTTAAGAGAGAAGCTTTGGGACAGGATATCGGACTCGAAGGTTATGAAATAAAAGATGAGCTGATTAAAACCAGAAAATATGTTCAGGGTTCATTTAAAGTTGCCGGAGTTTCGGGGGCTGTGCCTGTAATCAGCGCTAACGGAAATGAGATCGGCTATACAATTCCGGCCGGAGTTAACAGTCCTGCTGTAATTGAGTTCAATACTGAAATGAGCATTGATGAATTTTTAAAAGGATATAAAACCAAAAATATCGTACATTTATATAAAGGAGCGGATAAACTAAAAACCGCTGAAGCTGATTTAGACTGGAAACCGAAATTTGGTCGGAAAACTGCAAAAAAGCATGGTGATGAATATTATGAAAAAATAGGAAATGATTACTTTATTGATTGGGAAATAGTATTCAATGAAGAGCCATATAATTTAACAGGTGTCACAATTAAAGATGTACTTAGAAACGGAAAATTTGACAAGGTTGGACAGCAGTTTGTAGAGGCAAAACTTGAGAGATGGGATGGTACTGATTGGGTAGCTGATCCTGTTATAACGGTCGAACCCGGCGACAAGGTATACAATGTGGGAGATATCAATAACAAAGTAAGACTTACTATCAGAACCAAGGTTACGGAAATTATTCCGAATGCTCTGGGCAGTTATAATAATATTAAGAACCGTGCAATTATCCGGTGGGAAAACAATACTACAGGTGCAGAACTATGGACGGAAATCGGAATAGGACCCAGAGGAATAGAAAAGTCCGCCGCGTTGAAAAGCGGTAATAACGGCTATTATGTAGACTTTGATACGGAATGGCTTTGTAAAATAATGCCTAACAGCCAATTTAGCTCTTCCGATTTTTATCTGTATGACTGCATGATTTTTGATAATACTGTATCAATGGACGGGTTAAGAGACGGAAGTATTCCGTTCACCGTAAAAGATCAGAACAATCATGATACAACACTTGAAACTACTATAGATATGAAAAAGCTCATTCCTTATCAGAATAAATATCTTAAATATTCGGGATGGGGCAATAATCCGGACAATCTAATACATAAAGTATATAAAATGTATGTGGGAACAGATCATATAGGTGATATACTTGAAATTAAAGGCTTTAACAATAGTCAAACCGAGAAGACATTTTCAATTAATACTAAGCAGACCTCACCTGCTGTGCTTATGAAGAGTGAAGGTACTTATAATGTGCTGTATCTTGTACAGGATAACAGAATTGTAGAGTCTGATTCGCTTTGGCCTAAATACAACTCAAAACTCCTAAACAAACAGGCATTTACAACTGAAGCCGCAAGGGATTTGACAGCAGGCGGAGTAACTGCTTATTCGGCAGACAAGGTAAACAAAGATATCTTTGATACTGTTTCCGATAAGGGTAAAGATAATACTGATACCGCTTACGACAAAGATGATAAATCTGTTCTGTATAGGATAAGTGTGAATGCGGCGGGAATAAATGGTATAGGAGAACAGATCGGAGCAGTATCTCTTAAGGATGAATTGCCTGCGGGCTGGGAATTTGCGGATGTAAGGGCAGGTGAGAAATTTCTTATATATGAGGGAGAATCATACACTGATGCCGCAAGTCCCGATGCAACAGTAAGGGCTATAGGTAATCCTGTTAACCTGAATGCATCAGATTTTAATGCGGTTATTAATCCTAACAAAGCTGAATTCATCTTTAATAATATAGATAAACCTTATGTAATACTGTTAAAAGTCAAGTTAATGGATACTAACAAATATATAAACAAGAAAGAAGAGATGATAAATACTGCTTTGCTCAGTATGAAAGATCATATTTTAAAAAGCGAGCAGAAAGTAAGTATTGATGAAAAATTTTTAACCAAAGAGTATGATGCTTCCGCGATAACTAATGGTTATATTACCTGGAAAATAGAATATAAACCTTATACCTTCCTTAATCCTTCGGCAGATATTTCCCTTGAAGATGAACTTGGCGAAGGAATTGAGCTTAGAAGGTATAAAAATAACGGGAAGTTAGTATTTAAGGATGATAATTACAGAATTTTAGTGGGAAGCCATAATGCAAGCGGAGATTTCATACAAGAGGGAGAACAGCTTACTAATGCAGAAATGGAAGCTATGTTAACTTATACTCCCGCGGCGACTTCCGGAAAGCTTACCGTTAAACTTCCCGATAAAACCAAGTCTTATCAGATTTTCTATGTAACTGATATAAAGGGGAAGGTTGCCGGCCAAGAGCTTAAAAATACAGTTAAGGTAAAAGAAGGAAACACAGACATACAGGCGTCTGCAACCGAGGAGTATATAATTTCCTCTGAATATGGCAGCGGAAGTATGAGACCTTATAACTGGCTGAAAATAGTTAAAAAGAATAAAGATGGTGAAAAACTTAAAGATGCCGAATTTGAACTTACACCTTCAGGAAGTACAGTTGGTACGAAGCTTAAGACCGATAATGAAGGAACCCTTGAATTTACTCATCTTTTAGAGGGTAAGTATAAGCTAAAAGAGGTAACAGCTCCTGTTGGCTATATACGTGATACAAGGGAATATGAGGTTACTGTAAGTGCCTTAACAGTCGGCTTTGATGTAGACATGGATACTCAGGGTAATGCTAAGGTAACAAGGGACAGAAATATTATTACTTTAGAAAATGAAAAAATTCCTACTATCTCAGGCGGCGATGGATTGCTGTCTGCATCTACAGTGCCGAAGGAAACTCCTGAAATAACTAAGGTTAATACGGAGGGTGAGACTTTGTCCAAACCGACAAAACCGGTTAAAATGAGCAAGCCTAAAAAGTCAACAAAGCCTAAAAAAACTGAGAAAGCGGCTGTGCCGGCTCCGAGAGAAAAGTACCTTTCGTACCACATTAACAAAACTCCGGATCCTAATAATCAATATAGTCCCGGTAAAATCAGTGTAATAGGTGACGATGGCACATCGCTTGGTATATTTATCAAGAAAACCGGAACTGATGGTACTAAAGAATATGTGCTTGAGGATAATGGCAAACCTTTGGGAGATTTCAAAGCTTCTAAAAATGCTCCTGCTCTGCCTCGTACAGGAGGAAAAGAAACTGCCCTGTATTATATGGTCGGAGTCTGCTTTATCTTAACAGCAGGTTGGACATTGAAGAAGCGTAAAAATTTATAAAATATTATTAAAAGAATATTAAAGAATTTTGAAAATAATCCGATATATAAATGAGATGTTTTATTCTTTAATTAATGTAGCAAAAGAAAAGGAGACATAGTATATGTGGAAAAAAAATAAGCGTGTATTATTAAGCTTATTGCTTATTGTCGGGATTTTCCTGACGGGAGTAAGAATGCCTCAAATTGCAAAGGCAGCAGGCGCTGATAGAACGGGAATTTTAATGAATATTACAAAAACCGTATTACAGAGCGGAAAGGCAATCGAAAATAATACAATAGACTTAAATCTTCCCGTATCTGTAAGATTAGACTTTCAGGTACCTGTAAAGGGAGATGGCGGTACATCCTATGTGGAAAAAGGTGATACTGCATCTATAAGGCTTGGAGAAGGAGTAAAGATACCTGCAGGTGAGACAACTCCTATGACAAGAGAGGTGTTTTTTACTAAGGTAGAAAACGGCACTACAACTAAAATAAAAGTAGGTACGGTTAAATTTGAGGTTGACGGTGCCGGAGATATGTATGCTAAGTTCATCTTCGACGGAGAGGACAAAATATTTGACGGAACTTACAGAGAAGTTAAAATAACAGCCGGAGCGGACTTTGTATTAAAAACAGATAATTTGGATCCGAACGACCTCGTAGGTAAGACTATATTGGTACTTGGTACTACTTATAATGTAAACCCTAAGGTAAATGACAAATTATCCATAGAAAAGACACATAAGGTAAACGGTGGCAGAATAGAGTGGACACTTACAGTCGGCAGAAGTGCTCTTGGTAAGAAAATGCTTCTTACCGGTTATAAGATAGAGGATGATCTTTCCGCTGTTGCTATGTCAGGAGATGATGCTGCCAGAAAGCAGGTTATAGAGGGAAGTTTTAAAGTAAACGGAACACCTAAGACAGCTACTTATAATCCTACATACAAAACCCTAAGCTATACCTTTGCGGCTGATGATGTTGATCTTAATGGTGACGGTAAAGCAGTAATTACATTTGAAACCAGTATGGGGGATGATTTTGTTAAATTACATGCTGATCCTGGAAAGCACTATAAGAATACAGCAAAAGTAATGACGACCGGCGGTACGGTAAGAGGTACAGCCAAAGATGAGTTCGACTGGAAAGGCTTTGGCTCGAAGAAGGGGAAGATAAGAGAGAATAGCAACCTTATAGACTGGGAGATTGTCTTCAATGAAGAAGAACAGACATTAAATAATGTAACAGTAAAAGATGAGTTTCCTGAAGATAAATTTAAGAGTGCCAAATTAAAGTTCAAGAGCTATCAGGTTTATAAATATAATAAAGCCTCAAAGGGTTGGGATAAAATTGGAAATGAGTCTACTGTTAAGCCTTTAGATAATGTGTATTATAGGGGAAATGTTACAACTAAGATGAAGGTTGTTATAACTACAGAAGTAGAATATAATACCGGAGTGGAAGACAAATCTTATGCATTTTTTGAAAACACAGCAAAAGTTCATTGGGATGGACATCCTGATCCTAACGGTACTACAATAGGTGGTAACGGAATTGCTGGAAAGAAATACGCAACCAAGGGACCTGTTTATCCGATTCCTTCACAAGAGTTTGTTAATTTTGAGAGCGAATGGAACATAGCAATTGACACAGCCAAAATAGCCAATACCACTAATACCTATGCTTATGACTACTTTATCTTTGATAAAGATATTAAGGCGACTGATATAAGACAAGGTAATCCACAGATTAGAATTGAAGAAGACGGTAATCCTTCCAATACCAACTTAAGGCAATCAGGTGTGGCTTTAAAAGATATTTTTAAAGGTGAAAACAATAGACAGAGGTATGTAAGAAAGTCAATTACAAGTAGTGATTTCACTCCAAGTGTTAAGGTATATAAGATATATGCAGGAATTTCCGGAAAATATGTAGGTGATTTGGTTGAAGTAGGAGGTTTTGAAGCCAGAAAGATAAATAGATTCAAACTTACTTCTACTCTGGCTGAAGGAGATCAGCTTGTTGGAAAAAATGAAAAACAATATGCTTACAATTTTATTAACCTTATTCATAATGGCAGAATGATAGATAATGATGCCAGCTGGCCTAAATATAACAGCAAGATAACAAATAAGCAGGCATTTTCAACAGATGTGGCAAATAAGATTGCAACTTCAGGTGACTATTCGGTTGATACTGTAAATGAAAAGATATTTGATACTACAGCTCAGGCAGGAATTGACAACAAGGCTGTAGCCTATGATAAAGAAACAAAGTCAATTCTTTACAGGATAAGTGTAAATGCCGCAGGAGTAAAAAATGTAGGAGATCTTGTAGTTACTGATAAGGCTCCTACCGGTTGGGAATTTAAGAACATAACCTCGGGTGAGAAATATCTTATATATGAGGGAGAGTCTTATACTCCGGGATATAATGCAGATGCAACAGTAAAAGCTACGAACAGAGTTACTAACCTATCAGGCAACGGGATAACTTATAATGAAGAGGCAGATGGAACACAGAAGTTTACCTTCGCAAATATAGACAAGCCTTATGTCATCCTCTTAAAAGCTGTAATGAAAGAGGATAAAAGAGCAGACTATTTCAACCAGAAGAAGACAGTTGGGAATACAGTAGACATAGAACTTCTGGATTCTCATGGTATAAATAAGCAGGATGTAGTGGTTGATGAGGAAATCCTTACCAAAAAGTCAGATGACAGTCAGCTTGAAGAAGGTTATGTAAATTGGACCATAACTTATAAGCCTTACGGATTTTTAAATCCAAATGCTGATATTACACTTAAGGATAAGCTGGGAGACGGACTTGAAGTTAGAAGATATAAGAGTAATAACAAGCTTATCTTTGAAGGAGATAATTTCAAAGTTCTTGAGGATGGACAGGCGGTAACAGGTACTGAGCTTGAGAACATGTTCAGTTATAACCCTACTGACAGAACTCTTAATATCAAGTTAAGGGATAAAACAAAGAAATATGAAATTTCTTATATAACCGACATTAAGGATAAGAACATAAAAGAACAGCTTGAAAATACAGTTACTGTTTTAGAAGGAACAGTTGACCTTCCTATGAAGCCTCAGGCTAGCAAGTATATTATAGGAGATGCTTATGCAAAGGCTACACTGAAAGGCTTCTATGCACTCAGAGTGGTTAAGGTTGACGGAACTGATGATACTAAGAAGCTTAAAGGTGCAAAATTCAGATTAAAAGCTAAGGATCCGGGAAATACTTACAACAAGGAAAAAGAGACAGATGAAAACGGCTTTGTTGCCTTTGATAAACTTATTGAAGGAAACTATGAGCTGGTAGAGACTGTAGCTCCTAAGGATGAGGAAGGTAAGTCCTATGCACTCGATGCGACCCCTCGTAGTCTTAGAGTACACGAACTTGGAGCAGGTTTTATAGTTGAGTGGGCAGACGGAACCAAGAGTAATGAAATAACTATAAAGAATAACAAACCTTCCGGTGGCGGCGGATATAACCCACCTACAATTCCTGAGAATCCGTCAAACCCTGAGAACCCATCAAAGCCGGGAGATCCAACTAAGCCAACTGACCCAACCAAGCCAACGAATCCAACCAAACCGGCAGATCCGACTAAGCCAACGAATCCAAGTACACCAACCAATCCTACTATACCGACAGATACTGAGGATCCGCATACACCTGATACAACACCGTCCACACCTTCATACCCAATTAACAATACTCCTGACCCAAATGATCCGGACAGCCCTGATGAGATTACAGTAATCGGTGATGACGGTACTCCGCTTGGTAAATACATAAAGAAGAAAAAGCCTAACGGAGAATTTGAGTATGTGAATGCGGATGATGAGACTCCTTTAGGCGGTATTAAAGTACCTACCCTTCCAAGAACAGGTGGTAAGGAAACTGTTTGGTACTACGAAATAGGAGCATCCCTTGTTCTTGGAGCAGGATTTATGCTTAAGAAGCGTGAAGAAGAACAGGAAGACTAATGAATCAGACTGACAAAGGTTAAGTTTTGGTTTAATAAGAACTAAAAAACAATGAAATAAGAATTCCCGCTCTATTATGATAGGGCGGGGATTTTTTTATAAAATCCATATCCGTTTACATATACTATATATAAAAAGTAATTGTACAAAATTAACTTGTAGGATATAATATCCTTATAGTAAGACATTTTAGAAATGCCTATTATATTTGAACCATTGACAAGAAGGAGAAGGCAGTTGAGTACAGATTTGAAGAACGGAGTGCAGGGAGCTGATGCAAATGCACAATATGATGCAAGTGCAAAACGTTTGTTGGGGAACAAAAATATCTTGGCACATATACTGGTAAAGTCGGTTGATGAATTTAAGGGAATGAAACCTAAGGAAGTTGCAGAGCTTATTGAAGGGACTCCTTATATTAGTAATGTTCTGCTAGAACCCGGACTTACCAATGTGGCTGAAGTAAAACATGGTGAAAGGCTGGTTGGACTAAATACAGAAAGTTGTGATATAAATGAAGGCTTAATAAGGTTTGATATTGTATTTTATGTAAGAATGAAGGCTGAATTATCGCAGATTATTGTAAATATAGAAGCACAAAAAGATGAACCAAAGGGATATGATATATTAAACAGAGCAATCTTTTATGTGAGTAGGTTAATTTCGTCTCAGAAGGAAAGAGACTTTGAAAATTCACATTATGACGATATTAAACGCGTATATTCGATTTGGGTATGTATGAATATGAAAGAAAACAGCATGAAACATATTCATCTTGTAGAAGAAGATTTAGTTGGTTCTTATAATTGGAAAGGTAAGCTGGATTTATTTAATATCATTATGATAGGCTTGTCAAAAGATCTTCCTGAAAATAATGAAATATATGAATTACATCGTTTACTTGGAGCGTTATTATCAGAAGAACTTACAGCAAATGAAAAATTAACTATAATAGGAAGTGAATACGATATTACTATTGAGGGAAAATTCAGAGAGGATGTGAGTGATATGTGTAATTTGAGCCGGGGTATTGAAGAAAAGGGCATAGAAATGGGTATAGAAAAGGGCATATTAGTATCTATTAAAAAACTGATGACAAATTTGAAGTTTAGTTTAGAACAGGCATTGGATACTTTAGAAATTTCTGAGGAAGAAAGACCTAAATATAGGAAAATGTTGGAGCATAATGATAAGTAGAACATTCATAATAAAAAATATTGCACTTTAACTTTCGTTGTGATAAAATCCCTTTTATCAAAAATATTTTGTATATATGTATACAATGTTAGCCCGGTAAAGAATTTTACCGGACACTAAGGAGGAAAAATGAGTATAAAAATAGGGATCTTAGGCTATGGAAACCTCTCACGCGGAGTGGAAAGTGCAATATTACAAAACACTGATATGGAGTTGGTGGCTGTATTTACAAGAAGAAGTCCTGAAAATATTAAAACAAAGAGCGGAGTACCAGTATTTACCGTATCAGAACTTGAAAACTATAAGGATAAGATTGATGTACTTGTGCTCGGAGGAGGAAGTGCAACAGACCTTCCTACCCAGACTCCTGAGTATGTAAAATATTTCAATGTGGTAGACAGTTTTGATACGCATGCAAAGATACCTGAGCATTTTGAAAATGTAAACAAGGCAGCAAAGGAGGCAGGCAAGGTCGGTATAATCTCTGTAGGCTGGGATCCGGGTATGTTCTCTCTGCTTAGAATGATATCTACTTCCGTACTTCCTGAGGGTAAGAACTATACTTTCTGGGGCAAGGGAGTAAGCCAGGGACATTCTGATGCCATAAGAAGAATTAAGGGGGTTAAGGATGCAAGGCAGTATACTATACCTGTAGAAGAAGCAGTAAATCGTGTAAGAAAAGGCGAGAATCCTGAACTTTCAACCAGAGATAAGCATGTAAGAGAATGCTTTGTAGTTGTGGAAGAAGGTACAGATAAGTCTGCTATTGAGAGTGAAATCATAAATATGCCTAATTATTTCAGTGATTATAATACAACAGTACATTTTATCTCAGAAGAAGAAATGGCACGAGACCATAAGGGACTTCCGCATGGAGGCTTTGTACTCAGAAGCGGTGTGACAGGCTTTAATAAAGAAAACAAGCATATAGTAGAATACAGCCTTAAGCTTGATTCAAATCCTGAATTCACAGGTTCGGTTATAGCAGCTTATGCAAGAGCGGCTTACAGGCTTTCAAAAGAAGGTGTGAGTGGATGTAAGACAGTCTTTGATGTTGCACCAGCCTATCTTAGCCCGATAAGTGATGAGGAATTAAGAAGGACAATGCTTTAATAAAGCATCCTGCAAATACAGTAAGGCAAAACTGTATTTGCAGGATTTTATTGATGCTAATTTTAGGGTACAAAAGTTTTTGTTGCTAACTGATACAGTTATTGCTCTAACTTATTCAATAAAATAAATATTCTGAAAATACAGAAATATTTACATAATACACACAATAAATATTCATCGACAAATTAATTTTTAAAATATTAATAAATAATTTCAAAATAGTGTTGACAAATTTAAAACTACATGGTATATTATAGTCAACAGAAAAGAAAAGACATAAAAAGAACAGCCAACGAAGAAAGGTTGGTAAAAATGAAATATTAAAAAGATAGGTGGTGTTTCCGATGCACAGTGAAGAAGAAATAAAAGAGGAAATGGAGATTGAAGTTATTACAGTTTAAGAAAGTTAAACATAGATGACATTAAAACCATTTGCTTGATAATAAAATGTAACTATTGAAATATGCGAAAGTGAGGTACAGACCACCAGACAATTAAGTAAAAGCAGTTTGAAATAACTGTATCACAAAAGCAATATAAAGCAATATAAAGCAATATAAAGCAATATAAAGCTAATAAAACTATCTAAAGATAGAAAGAAGTAAAAATTATAATATGGAGAATGAATTATAAGATGGGCTTTTCAGCAAGTGGAGAGCTCATCTTTTTGTATTAAAAAAGGGAATTGTATTACAATTCCCTAATCTACAGGTAGTCCATGGTTTTTAAGATAGTCACACCATATGTCATAATCAGAACTGTTTAGATGTAAACCGTCTGAAGAATTAAACTGATTTAAGTAGCCTTCAGCATCTGTAAAAGCAGAAAATACATCCAAATATACGAGACTCTCGCCGTCGCATTTGGATTTTAATAAGGCGTTTCGTTCAAGTACCTTTTCGTTACTGAAATGATAAGGATCGCTAAGCTCCTTGTTCTTGGTAACTCCCAGTATTGACTGTACATAGATGATGGCATTAGGCTGTAAGAGCTGAATCTGCCTTATTGCATCAAAAAATTGAGTTTCAAAATCCTCTAAAGGAACCAGGGCGGCATCATTTACGCCAATCATTATATAAACCTTTTTATACTGCTTATATGACAGTGTCTGAGTAAGAGTTAAACCGGTTACTTCGTCTAAGGCAGGGTACATAAAAAATGAATTTACGCTGATTCCGGTTTTAGCAAAATATCCTGAGTTGTTAAAGCTTCCAAAAGCCCTGAGTCCGACTGTGCGGCTGTCTCCAAGGAAGACAGCATCATCAAAATAAGACTCATCTACAGGTCCCGGTTCAGGCTTTGCGGGTTCTGAAATATCAGATGAAGAAGCGGTATTTTTCTCGGAAAGTTTCTTTTTTTTGTTTTTAGTTTTTGTCTGCCCCTTTGCTTCTTCTGTTGTATTTTGCTGCATAGTTTCAGTAAATATTTTATGTGCCTGAATAGCTATTATGGCACCAAGTTCTATGACAATAGCTATTGCAAGCAGAATTAATATAAATTTAATTTTCTTTTTCATACGTCTTTTTTAGAATTCTTAATAAGCTCCTTACTATATTCCGGTTCTGCACCGGTCTGGTTTTCATTATACAGAGTAACTTGATTCCTGCCATTCTTCTTGGAAGTGTAAAGTGCAATATCTGCTTTTTCAACTTCTTTGTTGAGAGATAAATCATCTTCTATAAGAGTCATGCCTACACTCAAGGTCAGGTGAAACCTTTTCCCTGTTTCCGTTTCGGAAATTTCTTTTGACAATGTCTTAATCTTGGTGATAGGCTCCTCTACAGTTGAGAAAAATATACCTATGAACTCATCACCGCCCCATCGGGCTATGAAACCATCCTTTCCGACACAGGCAGTAAGGTTGGTTGCAAGGAAAGACAAAGCCTCGTCTCCCGCCGCATGTCCCAGGGTATCATTGATAGTCTTAAAAAAGTCTATATCTATCAGGAAAAGATGACCGCCCTCAAGCAGATGCTGCTTTGAAAAGTAGTCAAACCTTGCCATAAATGACTTGCGGTTCATTATTTTAGTAAGCTCATCAAGGGTGGCAAGTGAAATTATCTGGTTACGATATTGCGAAATTATATTTATTATAACAGCAATCATAAGTAAAAGCAAAGCAGCTGACATTCCAAGTTGTAAGAAGAGCTGGTTTCTGTTAGTTTGCATTATATTATGCCCACTGCCGTAAATTACCAAATACCAGTTAAATACATCCAGATACCTGAACTCGCAGAAATGCTTATTTGTGTCAAATATTCCGTTGCTTAGCCATTTTCTGGAGACTGCTCCTTCAACAGGTATTAACTTTATATCCGTATTATGGAAGAATCCGCCTTCTTCAAATACATTGGAACCTTCAGGGAAATCATATTCTTTTGAAATAGTGACATTTCCGTTTAAGTCGATAAAAGCAATTCCTACATTATATTCATTGCCTAAATCCATAATGCTGCTTTCCATCATAGCTAAATTTATGCTTATTCCTATAGCACCGAGAGTATTACCGTTACTGTCCGTAAGCCTGTAGATAATGAGCATGGATAACTTGTTACTGTCATCTTTTGACTTAAAAGGATTTAGAGCAAACTTATATTGCAAATTAGAATCCATAAAGGAGTACAGCCATTTATCTTCAGGGTTCTGTTTGGTCATCTTAAGATTCATGCCATCCTGATAGTAAATATTTTCGGTTTCTTTGGAGGCATAGAATATGAAGTTGTAACTGTTTTCTTCCTGATAGGTTTTCAGGTAATTATACAGTTTTTTAAAATAATCCGAGTCATCTGTATGCTCGGCTTCTTTTTCTGCCCAGTCAATAACAAAGGAGTTACCCGCCATTATTCTTGCGGTTTGCACCGAGCCCTCCATACTGCTGTGTATATTGTTCATTACATTTATGGCAGTCATATCTGTAGTCTGCTCTACATAGGCGCTGGTATTCTTAAAACTGGATATAGTGAACATGATGGCACTGGCTGAGAAGGCAACCACAATAACCAGGCAAATAAGTATGATTTGTCTTGAGGACTTTAATCTTTTATCCATGCGTTTACTCCTAATGTATGATAAACCCAAATTATTCATAAAACAAGCCTGAAAGATTTAGAACACATACATACATTTTGCCATGTTTTAAATGAATTGTAAAGTAAGACGACAGCTTGTATTGGATTTTTAAAGAAAAAAACGCCAAGCAAGGCTTGGCGTAAAATACAATATAGATTATTCCTGGAAAATTGCTCCTGTTGGACAAGATTCTTCACAAGCTCCGCAATCTACACAAGCAGAAGCGTCTACTTCATAATGAACAGAACCTTCAGAAATACATTCTACCGGACAGACAGAAGCGCAAGCTCCACAGCTGATACACTCATCATTAATTACATGTGCCATAATATTACCTCCTAAATTTTTGCTGAATCAAGTGTTAAATTATCTTCATTAATAATTCTAACTAATCCATTATATTATACATAAATTAAGAAGGTTTTACAAGTGAATTCTGCTAAAATCATCTACAATTAGTCAAAAAATCAGTTAATTTAGAAAATGAGTATTATTTTCAAATTTGATTGTATTTCTTAAGTATCTTCTTTATTCTTTCAGTTGGGCTTAGAAGCTCGCTGATAGAAGAATCGTGGTTTAACTTATCTATAATAAGAGCTACGTACTTACTCATATCTGCACTTATATAATATGGACGGCTGAGAAGTTCAGGAGTCTGATATACAAGGTTGGTGGTGATTACCTTGTGTATGAGCCCATCTTCATAAGCCTTATCAAATTTATCAAGTCCGTCAGTGAAAAGACCAAAGGTAGAAGCCACAAAGATGCGACCTGCATTTCTCTTTTTAAGTTCATTTGCAACATCAAGCATGCTTTCGCCCGAGGAAATCATATCATCAACTATGATAACATCCTTGCCGTCAAGTTTTCTTCCGAGATATTCATGAGCAACTATAGGATTTTTACCGTTTACTACAGTAGCGTAGTCACGACGTTTATAAAACATACCCACATCTACTCCGAGTACTCCCGCAAAGTAAACAGCTCTGTTCATAGCACCCTCATCCGGGCTGATTATCATCATGTTATCAGCATTCATCTTTATATCAGGTACATTTTTAAGTATGCCCTTGATGAACTGATAAGTAGGCATAATTGTATCAAAGTTATTGAGTGGAATTGCATTCTGTACTCTGGGATCGTGTGCATCAAAGGTGATAATACTGTCTACACCCATGTGGATAAGCTCCTGAAGTGCAACTGCGCAGTCAAGAGATTCTCTGCCGGCACGTTTATGCTGACGACCTTCATAAAGGAAAGGCATAATAACAGTTATTCTATGTGCTTTTCCGGCGCAGGCCTGAATTACACGTTTAAGATCCTGATAGTGATCATCAGGAGACATATGGTTTACATAACCATTCATATTGTAGGTAATGCTGTAATTGGATACATCAACGAGGATATAAAGATCGAGCCCTCTTACAGTACTGGTGATGGTACATTTAGCCTCACCACTTCCAAAACGCGGGCATTTAACATCAACATGATAAGATTCTCTCTGGTAACCGGAGAATGCAAGAGTGGAAGTATGTTCATTATTTCTTCCGTTTCTCCAGTCAACTATGTAATCTTCTACGGTGCTGCCAAGATTTGAGCAGCCTTTCAGTGAAATGATACCAAGCGGTCCCACAGGGATAGTCTCGATATAATCTTCTTTTGGCATTGTTCTTCTCCTTATTCTAAAAGGTAAATATGTATCTATGATTATCACCCTAAGGTGTGTAATCCTTTAGGCCATACGGGCATCTTCCCCAACCAGTGTTAAGAGGGAATAGCTTCCGACCAGTCTTGAAAATATGCGGTCACTATAGGTGGCTTTGATTAATGCAGGGCTTAAATTAGTTGATATAACGGTAGCCTTATTACGCAGTATTCTCTCATTCAGGCAGTCAAAAAGTTTCGAAGTGGTAAAGCTGTTTGAAACTTCCGTTCCGATATCGTCTATTACAAGTAAATCACAGTCAAACAGAGGCTCTGTTGAAGGAATTGAAGTGTTTTCGTCAGCCTCATCCCTGCGGAAAGTGTATTTTTCAAATATATCAAAGAACCTGAAAGCCGTTAAAAATACTACTGAGCGCCCATCTTTTATAAGCGCGTTTGCCAGACAGGAAGCAAGAAAGGTTTTACCCACACCCACTCCGCCGTAAATTACAAAATTACGAGCCTGAGTATCAAAGTTGTCTGCCATATTTTTGAGCTTTGAAAATGCATCCAGAGCATTTTTTCCGGCGTCATCCGAGCCGTTTGGAGTATTATCTTTGTAGTAATCTTCCCTAAAATACTTAAAATCAGCAGTTTTATCCGCCATCATATAGGCAGGATTAGAGTAAATCTGTCTTGCGGCTATGGACTTGAAACATTCACATTTATTTCCGTTTACAAAGCCTGTATCCTTGCATAGAGGGCAACTGTAAATCTTTGACAGATAATCTTTGTCATAACCGTTTTTAATTAACAGCTCCTCTCTTTTATAAGCAAGTTCTGTTCTTTTTTTATCAAGAGCCTCTTTTGCCTTGGCATAAGCCTCGTCTGAAATAAACATTGAATCTTTGGCAAGCTTTGCGGATTCGGTTATCATTTCATCTTCCAAAACCTTAAGTTCGGGTATCTTATTATAAGCCTCCTCAATGCGCTTTTTAAGAAGTTCGGCATTTACATAGCGGATACTGTCATATTCACGCATAACTGCCTCGTAATCGGAATTAGTAAGTCCCATAAAACCACCTTAATATTATAAAAAAATTCTTAATTATTCAAGTATAAAAGATTATGAATATTGTTTGCATTCAGTAAAAAACATTATAGCTTAACCAAAATTAATCTAAATCTTTTCCGCCCATTTCTGTGTGATATTTGCCATATCGGATTCGCTGTAATTTCTCTGCTCAAAGTTGGTAAAGCGGTTATTTACAGGCTTTGGAATGGCAGTATTTGCCGCATTTAAGCTCTGCTTGGTGAGGTAGTGAATCTTATCGGCATTTTTAACACCTTCCAAGTCGGTTATTCCGCTGCTTAGCCAGTTTTTAAGAGTGCCGTCGGTATACTTAAAATCAGGCTTTGAAAGCTTGAGCAGGGTTCTGTTACAGGCTTCTGCAATCATTTCCTCAGACATATTGTAGGAATGGAACCATTTGCTTATATACTGCTTTTCAGATGTTCCGGGAAGGCGGGAAAGCCCGAAAGCCTTCATTACAGTGGCATTTTCTCTGCTGTAGGTATCTGCTTCCGCTTTGGCGGCCTCAACCGTGTTTATGTTTTTATCGGCCCATGCCAGCGCCACGCTCTGAATGTAGTTGAATCTGTTTATCTTCTTTTCCAGACAGCAGTATTCATAAAGATAAATAATCAGCTCGGTTGAAAAATGAAGTTTTTCATTTAAATCACAGAGAAACTCAATTTCAGAGCCTGACAACAGTCTTTCCGCAAGATCTCCGGCTGTGTTAATAACCCTTTTTAAGTCCAAATCACAGACAGCTTCCTCTTCGGAATTTACAAAGATAGAGCCCGGTTCATCCTGCTTAATACTATTATCGGCAACCGGTATTTTCTCTTCTTTTGTCTCAGGTTCACATAAGGCAGCGGCATCGGATATACTTATGGAAGTTATGGTGTTCTTATCTGCTCTTGTGACCTTAAAAATCCCCTGTTTTTCCCAGTAATTTATAGAACGCATCACGTCTTTTTCACTGTCATCAAGGAAATCACAGGCTGAACTTATGGTGAAGCTTCTATGATTCTGGGAATAGTACATAAGATAAAGATAAAATCTTATGTGTGAGGCATTTGCGCTGTTGATATATCGTTCTATAAAGGCATTTGAAATAATGGTTGCCCCTGTATTTATGGTTACATTTAAATTTATTTCTGACATAATATCTCTCCCCTGTTTACTACTCAAAAGGAGTATATCATAAGATGAGTTAAAATAAAATAGAGGCAGATTTTTGGGGGATAGAGGTAAAATTTGTGGATAATGTGGATAACTCTGTGGATTGCGTGATTAAACAGAAGTTAGAGAGGGGGAATCTATGTGGATAACCTTGTGAAAAAGAGGAGAAAAAATCCACAGCAAAAATATTTAATGGAAATTTTTACTGTGGATATTGTGGATAAAATTTATTTAAGCATATTTTCTCCCACTTTTACTATATCTCCGGCGCCCATAGTTATCAACAAGTCGCCCGGTTTACAAGTGTGGATAAGAAAATTTTCAACTTCTTCAAAAGTTTTGAAAAAGTATGCCTCATGTCCGTTTTCGGACATTATTTCCCGTATATTATCGGAAGAAATATCATGATGATTTTCTTCTCTGGCTGCGTAGATTTCGGCGAATACTACGATGTCAGCCATAGACAGCACAGTGGCAAACTCGTGTAAAAAGGTCTTGGTTCTTGAATATAGATGGGGCTGGAAGGCTACTATCAATCGGTTATGCTTAACTCTTTTGGCAGCTTCGAGTGTGGCTCTTATTTCGGTAGGGTGGTGTGCATAGTCATCTACTATGGTATAGCCGTCACGTTCTCCTTTGTACTGGAAGCGGCGGTCGGTGCCGGTATATTTTTTGATTCCCTGCTTAATCTTTTCGAGGGCTATGCCTTTAGGGTAAATGCTTGAAGGCTCAAGAGCGGCGGCTATTACAGCCAGTGAGTTGAATACATTGTGCTCTCCGGTAACGGATAATTCAACAAGCCCTTTATTTTCACCTTTTACAATGAGTTCATAGCTTGGGAAACCGAAATCATTGTAAGTAATATTTTTTGCGGTATAATCAGGCTCTCTTCCGTTTACAGGTCTGAGTCCATAGTAAATTATTCTGATATTTTTGTTCTGAATAAGGTTCTCAAGGCCTTCAATTTCATTATTGACTACGAGTAGCCCATTCTCAGGCAGAAGGTTTATAAATTTGGTAAAAGAAAGTCTTTCGTTTTCAAGTGTTCCGAAGAAGTCTAAGTGTTCAGCTTCTACATTCAGGACTATGGCTGTAGTAGGAGTGAAATGTAAGAAGCTGTCAGCGTATTCACAGGCTTCCATTATGAAATTTTCAGACTTGCCTAACCTCATATTTCCATGAATTCCGCTTAAGATACCTCCGACAGATATGGTTGGATCAAGCTCAGCCTCAAGATATACATAAGAAAGCATGGAAGTGGTGGTTGTCTTACCATGAGTGCCGGAAACAGCAACGGCATTTTTATAATGACTCATAATCTGTCCAAGGCATTCAGCCCTCTCCAGCATAGGTATACCAAGCTTCTTTGCCTCCATAAACTCAGGATTGTCCGCGTGTATTGCTGCGGTATAAACCACTAAGCCTATGTCTGTGGTTATATTTTTTGCTTCCTGCGAATAAAATACCTTTATTCCTAGATTTTCCAGCCTTTTGGTGACGGAGGATTCGTGAAGATCCGAACCTGAAACCTTAAACCCTTTATCAAGAAAAAGCTCGGCGATTCCGCTCATGCTTATTCCGCCGATTCCTATGAAATAGACGGGTACAGAATTATTTTGCAAGTCTAATTTATGCATACTTATACCTCTTTTAGTAAAATTAATTTTAAAATTGCGTCGTCACTAAACTCAATCTTCGCCTTACGGCTTGATTTGCAAAGCACTAGCACCTGCGGTGCGTCGTCGTTAAGTGTTCACATTATATCACACATCATATTTATATGACAATAAAGGTTTGTAAATGAAGAAACAGTAAAGAATGTTACCGTTGTTTTTTAAATGACCATATGGTCATTTAAAAGAATGTAATAATTCAAAACAGTAATAAAAATATACAAAAAAATGCTATAAATCTTTGGATTAATGCATAATTAATACAATAGAATTTTTTGTTCAAATATGCTATAATATTATCCAAAACTAGAGGGTCTGATTAAGCTTAGGGTGCTTTACAGGCAGAGGTCAAATTTGTAACTTAAAACCGATAATGGCAGAGAAGCTATACTGTCAAACACAACAGGGGGGTCACATATGAATATTACAGACATCAGAATCAGAAAAGTTGCCAAAGAAGGTAAACTTAAGGCAGTTGCCTCGATAACTATTGATGGTGAGTTTGTGGTTCATGACATTAAGATTATTGACGGAGACAAAGGTCTTTTTATAGCGATGCCTAGCAGAAAGACCAATGACGGAGAATACCACGATATTGCTCACCCTATTAATTCGGAGACCAGGGAAAGACTCCAGAAAGCAATCGTAACAGAGTATGAGAACGGAAACTGGATGGAATTTCCGGTAAAAGAAGAAAATTAACAGAACAGCTTAGCAGAGGCTTGGCTGAATATGTGATGGGAGGTCTTTTGACCTCTCATTTTTAGTGCAAAAAAATAAAATTTGATGTATAATCGTTGTGACTGATTAAGATTTAGAAAGAAGGAGATTTATGTATATAATAGCAGGACTTGGTAATCCGGACAGAAAATATGCGGGTACCCGCCACAATATAGGTTTTGACGTAATTACTTATTTATCGGATAAATATAATATAAGCCTTTCAAAAACAGGGTTTAAATCAAAGCTCGGACAGGGATTTATAGATGGGGAGAAAGTGCTTCTTATGAAACCTCAGACTTACATGAATCTTTCCGGAGAGGCGGTAGGCGAGGCTGTGAATTTTTATAAAATAGATGAGAAGACAGAGCTGATAATTATTCAGGATGATATAGATCTTGAACCGGGAAACATAAGAATACGTGTAAAAGGAAGTGCCGGAGGACATAATGGGATAAAGAGTATAATATCTCATATCGGCGGCAACGAGTTTATCCGTATTAAGCTTGGTGTGGGCGGTAAGCCTGAGGGGGGAGATTTGGCAGACCACGTCCTTTCGGGATTTGACAGAGATACGGAGCCTCTTATAAGAAAAGTGATAGAATTGGCGGGAGGGGCAATTCTTACTGTAATGAAAGAAGGGGCGGAGACAGCTATGAATAAGTATAACGGGATAAAGGCAGAGATATAAGGAGATAAGATGAACTTATTAACAAAGCCACTTTTAGAATTAAAAGAAATAAATGAAGCAATAAATCATATCAACAAAGGCAAACTGCCCATACTTATTACAGGTTGCATGGATGCTGAAAAAAGCAATATCATAGAAACCCTGTCCAAGGGGACATCAAAAAGACATAGAGTTATTATCACCTATGATGAGATAAGAGCCGGGGAAATTCAGACGGATATGAAGCTTTATGATAAAAAGGCTGTTATATATCCGGCCAAGGATATTATGTTTTTTGCGGCAGATGTACATGGAAATGCGATAATAAGCGGCAGACTTGAGGTATTAAAAAGGCTGATTGAAGACAAACCATCTACCATAATTTTAAGTTTAGAGGCGGGGCTTGACAGGGTGCTGCCGCTTTCTTATGTGAAAGAAAAGATTGTTAAACTTTCAGTAAGGGATAGTTTTGATATTACAGAACTTGCAAGGAGACTTTCCGAGCTTGGCTATGAAAAGACTTCCCAGGTTTCGGGTAAGGGGCAGTTTGCTGTAAGAGGTGATATATTTGATATTTTCCCTTTGACTGAGGAAACCCCTTTCAGACTGGAATTTTGGGGAGATGAAATTGATACCATAAGAGCCTTTGATGTAGAGAGCCAGCGTTCCATAGAAAATGTGGAGGAGCTTTTGGTTTATCCTGCCACAGAAATAATCATAGATGAAGAAAGAAAGCTTGCGGGGCTTAAGAAGTTAAATAAAGAAAAGGAAGAAGTATATAAGAAGTTCAGAGCCGAGATGAAAACCGAAGAGGCGGCAAGGATAAACTCGGTGGTTGAAGAATTTAAGGATAACCTTGAGATTTATGGAGGCTCCTTTGGTATAGACAGCTATATCAATTACTTTTTTGATGAAACCGAGACTTTTTTTGATTATTTTAATGAAGAAGATATTTTTTTCATAGATGAGCCTATAAGGATAGAAGAAAAGGGGAAGGCGGTTTCTTTTGAATGGCGTGAAAGTATGACTAACAGGCTCACAAAAGGCTATATACTTTCAAAACAGGCAGATACAATCTGGGATTACAAGAAGGTACTTGCAAAGCTTGAAAGCAAGTCTACGGTACTTTTAAGCCTGCTGGAAACAAGGACGGGTGATATAAAGGCAAAGCAAAGGTTTGATGTACTTTCCCGCAATGTAAATCCCTATAATAACAGTTTTGAAACCCTTATAAAAGATTTGACAAGGTATAAAAAAGAAGGATATAAGGTTGTGGTGGTAAGTTCTTCCAAGGTAAGGGCTGAGCGGCTTGCGGAGGATTTTAGAGAAAGAGAACTTATGGCTAACTACCTGAGCACAGATGAGAGAGTGCCTGTAAGTGGGGAAGTTGTGACCATACAGGGCAACCTGAGGCGGGGCTTTGAATATCCTTCCATTAAGTTCGCCATTATCTCCGAAAGTGATATATTTGGAGCTGAGAAGAAGAAAACAAACAGGAAAAAAAAGAAGATAGACGGAGCTTCGATAGCGAGCTTTTCAGAACTGCATGAGGGAGACTATGTAATTCATGAAAATCATGGTATAGGGGTGTACAGAGGTATAGAACAATTTACCGTTGAAGGAGTTACCAAAGACTATGTAAAGGTGGATTACAGCGGTGATGTGAGTATATTTGTGCCCACTACAAATCTTGATGTCTTACAGAAGTATTCAAGTGCAAACGGTGCAAAGCCTAAGATAGACAAGATAGGCGGACAGGCCTGGAAAAAGACCAAGTCCAAGGTGAGACAGTCCATAAGTGAGATAGCCAGGGATTTGGTGGAATTGTATGCGAAAAGACAGCAGGAACAAGGTTTCAGATATGGTAAAGATACAGTCTGGCAGCAGGAATTTGAGGAGATGTTCCCCTATGATGAAACGGATGACCAGCTAAATGCCATAAAAGATGTGAAGGCTGATATGGAGAGCATAAAGATTATGGACAGGCTGGTCTGCGGGGACGTGGGCTTCGGAAAAACGGAAGTTGCCATAAGGGCGGCTTTTAAGGCGGTTTCTGAGGGGAAGCAGGTGGTTATGCTTGTACCTACCACCATACTTGCAGGTCAGCATTATACTACATTTTCAAAAAGAATGCAGAACTTTCCGATAACTGTGGAATTTCTTTCGAGATTTAAGTCTGCGGCAGAGACGAAAAAGATAAAGGAGAAGCTGAAAGCAGGCCTTATAGATATAGTTATAGGCACCCATAAGGTGTTGTCGGCTGAGATTAAATATAAAGATTTGGGGCTTTTAATAATTGATGAGGAACAGCGTTTCGGTGTGAGCCACAAGGAAAAAATAAAGAAGCTCAGGGAAAATGTGGATGTGCTTACCCTATCGGCAACCCCTATTCCGAGAACCCTGCACATGAGCCTTGTGGGAATAAGGGATATGTCGGTGCTTGAAGAACCTCCTGTGGACAGAATTCCTATCCAGACCTATGTGCTTGAGCATGATGATGAGATAATAAGAGAGGCTATTAACAGGGAAATAGGCAGAAACGGACAGGTTTATTATGTATATAACAGGGTGAGCGGGATAGATGAAAGGGCTGCAAAACTTGCTGAACTGATTCCGGGAGCCAGAGTTTCATTTGCACATGGACAGATGAATGAGAGAGAGCTTGAAAGGATAATGATTGAGTTTATAAATGGTGAAATTGATGTGCTGGTTTCTACTACAATTATAGAAACAGGTCTTGATATATCAAATGTAAACACAATAATTATAGATGATGCCGATAAAATGGGACTATCGCAGCTCTATCAGCTAAGAGGACGTGTTGGAAGAAGTTCAAGAACTTCCTTTGCTTTTCTTATGTACAAACGTGACCGTATGCTTAAGGAAATTGCTGAAAAAAGACTTGCGGCAATAAAGGAGTTTACAGATCTTGGTTCAGGATTTAAAATAGCCATGAAGGATCTTGAAATAAGAGGTGCGGGAAATCTTTTGGGTAAGAGCCAGTCAGGGCACATGGAAGCTGTAGGCTATGATCTTTACTGTAAGATGCTTAACGAGGAGGTAAAGAGGCTTAAAGGTGAAAAGGTGGCAGCGGATGAGTTTGAAACCGCTGTAGATATAGAAGCTTCGGCTTATATTCCGGCTGATTATATCAGAAATGAAGTGGCAAGGCTTGAAATGTATAAGAGGATAGCGGGAATTTTCACAGAGGAAGAACTTTCTGAGCTGAAAGATGAACTTATAGACCGCTATGGAGAAATGCCGTTGGCGGTTGATAACCTTGTAAATATTTCGTTTATCAGACAGATGGCACATGAAATTGGGACTACAAAGGTAGAATGTAAAGGTGAAACAGCAAGATTTTCTATTTATAATGAAGTAAAATTCGATATAGACAAAATAAGTGAAGTTATGGCTGATAATGAAGGCAGGCTCAGGCTCAGAAGCGGTAAGGAAACTTATTTTGAATATAAATTCGGCGACGGAACTCATAAAACTAAGGCTGAAGATAAGATAAAGCTTCTCATAAGTCTGACCATGGCACTGGCGCCTTGCAGGCTGAAGGAAGAAATAAAGGAGGGATGATGGCAAAGAAATTTATATTTAAGCTTGGTGCCTTCCTATTGGTGTTTTTGGGTGCGGTATCGGCAGTTTTATGCTATGGAGATAAAAGCGAAGTCAACAAAAATGAGAAAGCGGTTGAACTCGCTTTAACGGAAATTGGTCCGGCCATTACTAAAACGGCCAGTGCCGATATTCCTATAATAAGAATAGGAGACAAGGTGGTTTTCTACCCTGAATTTGAATTCTATCTATTGGCGACTAAAAGAGATTTTGAAGCCTTTCTCGGAGACGGTGTGTGGAAGGTAACCAAAAACGGAAGAAGCATAGAGGAACTGCTTAAAACCGATATAATTGAAGAAATAGCGAGACTTAAGATAGTGGTGGCAGAGGCAAAAGAACAGGGATATACCCTTACTGAGGCTGAGGAAGAAGAAATAAAAAAGACTGCCAAAGAACAGCTTAAGGGGATAGATCCGGTGCTTAAGGCTAAATATTACCTTGATGAGGAGCTGGTGGCGGGAATCTATATGGAAAATTATCTGGCAACAAAATTTTTCAACGGCTATACTGCGAAGCTGGGTGTAAGAAAAGAAGATGCAAAAATATATTTTAACGAGGATTACAATATTTGGGAGAGCAAATATGTAGCTGATATATATTGGGAAAACATAGACAAAATTGACATTAAAGAGCTTGAACTTGAGGGAAATATAGGTGAGAATCATTAAAATATTCTAAAAATGCCTAAAAATCAAGTATTTTCCCTTAAAATTACTTGACAAATCGCTTTAATAAGTTTATAAGTAATTTGTAGACTTATTGTTGTATGCGGATTTATATCCGCACAAGAAAATTATAGGAGGATTTATTCCATGAATAAGGCAGAACTTGTATCAGCTATTGCTGAAAAAACTGAGTTGAAGAAAGTTGACGCAGAGAAGGCTGTTAAGGCTTTTGTAGACGTTGTTACTGAGGAGCTTAAGAAGGGTGGAAAAGTTCAGTTAGTAGGCTTTGGTACATTTGAAGTATCAAAGAGAGCTGCAAGAGAAGGAAGAAACCCACAGACAAAGAAGACAATTAAGATTCCTGCTTCAAACGCAGCAAAGTTTAAGGCTGGTAAGGCTCTTAAGGATGCAATCAACACAAAGACAAAGAAGTAATTAACTTCATAAAAATGAGGGAGCTGTCTGAGAGGATGGCTCCTTTTTTGATAGGAGAATGAAAAATGAGACTTGATAAATATATAAAGGTGTCACGCCTTATAAAAAGAAGAACGGTAGCAAAGTCAGCCTGTGATGCGGGCAGGGTATATGTAAATGACAAGCAGGCAAAGGCAGGCACAGAGGTAAAGATTGGGGATATAATTACAATCGGTTTCGGGGATAAGCAGTTAAAAGTAAAAATTACCGAAATAGCTGAGACCGTAAAGAAGGATGAAGCTAAAGAGATGTATGAGTTTGTGGAATGATATTTATGGCAAATGTTGCGATGAAGCTTAAAAAATAAGAAATTTCCGTTTGACATAGCCGTTAAAATGTAATATAATGATAAATACGCATGTCTGACAGGCGTAGATTTTGTGTGCAGATAATTGCACAGATATCAAAAATAAGAAAATAGGAGGTGAAAATTAATGCCAACTTTTAATCAGCTCGTAAGAAAGGGTAGACAGACTGTTGCTAAGAAGTCTAACTCTCCTGCTCTGCAGAAGTCAGTTAACTCCTTAAGAAAGACAACTGTTGAGCACTCTTCTCCACAGAAGAGAGGTGTTTGTACAGCAGTTAGAACAGCTACACCTAAGAAGCCTAACTCAGCGCTTAGAAAGATTGCCAGAGTACGTCTTTCTAACGGTATCGAGGTAACAAGCTACATTCCTGGTGAAGGACATAACCTTCAGGAGCACAGCGTTGTTCTTATCCGCGGCGGTAGAGTAAAAGACCTTCCAGGTACAAGATATCATATTGTTCGTGGTACCCTTGATACAGCAGGTGTTGCTAAGAGACGTCAGGCTCGTAGTAAATACGGTGCTAAGAGACCAAAGGAAGCTAAATAATTAGCGGTAACAATCGAACAAGGATTTTAGGATTAAAAGTGCGGGATTAAGATTTACCCAGCACGGACACTAATAATGATAGTGAGTACCTAAGAATCTGTAATCAGAATTCTGTTTAGGAGGGAAGAAACGTGCCACGTAAAGGACATATAATAAAAAGAGACGTGCTTGCAGATCCGATTTACGACAGCAAACTTGTTACTAAATTAGTAAACAATATAATGCTTGACGGTAAAAAGGGTGTAGCACAGAAGATAGTATATGGCGCTTTTGCTCGTGTTGAAGAGAAGAGCGGCAAGAAGGCAGTAGATGCTTTTGAAGAGGCTATGAATAACATCATGCCTGTACTTGAGGTTAAGGCTCGCCGTATCGGTGGTGCTACTTATCAGGTACCTGTAGAGGTTAGACCTGAAAGAAGACAGGCGTTAGCACTCAGATGGCTTACTACATTTTCTCGCGCCAGAAGTGAGAAAACACAGGAAGAAAGACTTGCTAACGAAATATTAGACGCTATTAATAACACCGGAGCAGCGGTTAAGAGAAAAGAGGATATGCACAAGATGGCTGAAGCTAATAAGGCATTCGCTCATTATCGCTGGTAATTGGAGGAAAAATCGTTGGCTAAAAGAGAATATCCACTTGAAAGAACCAGAAATATCGGTATTATGGCTCATATCGATGCAGGTAAGACTACTCTTACAGAGCGTATCTTATTCTACACTGGTGTAAATTATAAGATTGGTGATACCCATGAAGGCACTGCTACCATGGACTGGATGGCTCAGGAGCAGGAAAGAGGTATAACCATCACATCCGCGGCTACAACCTGTCATTGGACTCTTGAAAAAGAGGGTAAGCCAATGCCGGGAGCACTCCCATACCGTATAAACATCATTGATACACCCGGACACGTAGACTTCACTGTTGAAGTTGAGCGTTCACTTCGTGTACTTGATGGTGCAGTAGGTGTATTCTGTGCAAAAGGCGGAGTTGAGCCTCAGTCTGAAAACGTTTGGAGGCAGGCTGATCAGTACAATGTACCTCGTATGGCTTATATCAATAAGATGGACATACTTGGTGCGAACTTCTACGGAGCAGTAGAGCAGATTAAGACTAAGCTTGGCAAGAACCCAGTGCTTCTTCAGCTTCCTATAGGAAAAGAAGATACATTTGTGGGTGTTGTTGACTTGTTTGAGATGAAAGCCTACATCTTCGAAGGAGATAAGGGAGAGAACATTAACGTTACAGATATACCTGATGATATGAAAGATGATGCGGCAATCTATCATGATGAGCTTATTGAGAAATGCTGTGAGCTTGATGATGATCTTATGATGGAGTATCTTGACGGCAATATCCCTGAGATACCTGCCCTTAAGGCAGCTCTTCGTAAGGGAACAATCGCTTGCAAGGCTATTCCGGTTTGCTGCGGTACGGCATACAGAAACAAGGGTGTTCAGAAACTTCTTGATGCAGTATTGGAGTTCATGCCTGCACCTACAGATATCCCTGATATCACAGGTGTTGATATGGAAGGAAACGAAGTCGTTAGGCATTCGTCTGATGAAGAACCTTTTGCAGCTCTTGCGTTCAAGATTATGACAGACCCATTCGTAGGAAAACTTGCTTTCTTCAGAGTTTACTCAGGTATTCTTAATTCAGGTTCTTATGTGCTTAATGCTACTAAGGGCAAGAAGGAAAGAGTAGGACGTATACTTCAGATGCACGCTAATAAGCGTTCTGAGATTGAACAGGTATTCTCAGGAGATATTGCAGCAGCAGTAGGTCTTAAGATAACGGCTACAGGTGATACCATCTGTGATGAGCAGCATCCTGTAATACTTGAGTCTATGGAATTCCCTGAGCCGGTTATTGAGCTTGCTATCGAGCCTAAGACTAAAGCAGGACAGGGTAAACTTGGTGAGGCCCTTGCTAAGCTTGCAGAAGAGGATCCTACATTTAAGGCACATACAGATACAGAGACAGGACAAACAATTATCGCAGGTATGGGTGAACTCCATCTTGAAATTATCGTTGACCGTCTCCTTCGCGAGTTCAATGTAGAAGCTAATGTTGGTGCACCTCAGGTTGCATACAGAGAAGCTCTTACAAAACCTTGTGAAGTTGAAGCTAAGTACATCAGACAGTCCGGTGGACGTGGTCAGTACGGTCACTGTAAAGTTAAATTTGCTCCGCTTGATGTTAACTCAGAAGAGACATTTAAGTGTGAATCTACCGTTGTCGGTGGCGCTATTCCTAAGGAATACATACAGCCAATCTTCGAAGGTATCGAAGAGGCTACAAAGGCAGGTATCCTTGGCGGTTTCCCTGTTATCGGTGTACATGCTAATGTATACGATGGTTCTTACCATGAAGTTGACTCCTCAGAAATGGCTTTCCATGTAGCAGGTTCTATGGCTATGAAGGATGCTATGAACAAGGGTGGTTCAGTTCTGGTTGAACCTATTATGAAGGTTGAAGTAACAATGCCTGAAGAGTACATGGGTGATGTAATCGGTGATATCAATTCACGCCGTGGACGTATCGAGGGTATGGAAGATATCGGCGGCGGTAAGATGGTAAAAGGTTTTGTACCTCTCGCTGAAATGTTCGGTTATGCTACAGACCTTCGTTCAAGAACGCAGGGACGCGGTAACTACTCAATGTTCTTTGATCACTATGAGCAGGTACCTAAGAACGTTCAGGAGAAAGTTCTTTCTGCAAAAAATCAGGAGAAATCCGGTAAGTAATAATAATAATTTTACTTGCAAATATACAGTTTTTAGAATATAATAAGTCTTAATATGGTCAACTTTGGTACATTTTAACAAGGCTATCAAAGCTGACCGGAATAAAGAATAGTGATTTAGATTAATCACAATATTTTCCATAATTAAGGAGGAAGTTTCAAAATGGCAAAGGCTAAATTTGAGAGAAGCAAAGTACATTGTAATATTGGTACCATTGGTCACGTAGATCATGGTAAAACAACACTTACAGCAGCTATTACAAAGGTTCTTTCTGAGAGAGTGTCAGGAAATGCTGCGGTAGATTTCGCAAATATTGATAAGGCTCCGGAAGAGAGAGAAAGAGGTATCACTATCTCTACAGCTCACGTAGAGTATTCTACAGCTAAGAGACACTATGCACACGTTGACTGCCCGGGACATGCTGACTACGTTAAGAACATGATTACCGGTGCCGCACAGATGGATGGTGCTATCCTCGTTGTTGCTGCAACTGATGGTGTTATGGCTCAGACAAGAGAGCACATCCTTCTCAGCCGTCAGGTAGGTGTTCCTTACATCGTAGTATTCCTTAACAAGTGTGATATGGTTGATGATGAGGAGCTTATCGATCTCGTAGAGATGGAAGTTACAGAGCAGCTTGAAGAGTATGGTTTCAAAGGTTGCCCAATCGTCAGAGGTTCAGCTCTTAAGGCTCTTGAGGATCCACATGGTCCTTGGGGAGATAAGATTATGGAACTTATGGATACAGTTGACTCTTACATTCCGGATCCTGAGCGTGATGTAGATAAGCCATTCCTTATGCCTGTTGAGGACGTATTTACAATTACAGGTCGTGGTACTGTTGCTACAGGTAGAGTAGAGCGTGGTACACTCAGACTTAATGACGAACTTGAGATCGTTGGTGGTCGTGAAGAGAATAGAAAGACAACAGTTACAGGTATCGAGATGTTCCGTAAGCTTCTTGATACTGCTGAAGCAGGTGATAACATTGGTGCTCTTCTTCGTGGTGTTAACCGTGACGAGATTGAAAGAGGACAGGTTCTCTGCAAACCGGGCAGCGTAACTTGCCACAAGAAGTTTACAGCTCAGGTTTACGTTCTTTCAAAAGAAGAGGGTGGACGTCATACTCCATTCTTCAACAACTATCGTCCACAGTTCTATTTCAGAACAACAGACGTTACCGGTGTAGTTACACTTAACGGCGATGCAGAGATGTGTATGCCTGGTGATAACGCAGAGATTACAGTTGAGCTCATCCATCCGGTAGCTATGGAAGCCGGTCTTGGTTTTGCTATCCGTGAGGGTGGTAGAACAGTTGGATCAGGTAAGGTTGCTACTATCGTTGAGTAATATTAGCTGATTGGATAGAAATTAAGTAAAATAGAGCCTTCCGGGGATGACCCCGGGAGGCTTTTTGTGGGTTTTGAAACTTTAGTTAGGTGAAGTAAAGGTGTCTGTGGCTCTATTTTGGCTCTATTTTTTTAGGGAATAGAGCCAAGGGGGAGTTATTTCTGCTTAGATTTGGCTTCGTTTATGGTAAAATTTTTGATTTCTTCTTTATATTTTGGGTGCTCTTTCTTATACTGTTTGATTCGCTCGCGCCTTTGCATTATCCAATTGAGTCTGGTATTAAAATCCTCTTTAACAGGAAATTGTTCATCTTTCAAATGATTAAATATCCAATCATCTTCATAGTGACCAATTAGTTGATTTTTTACTAATTCAGGGACTTCAAGATGCTCGATATAGTCATATAATGTGCCGCCTGAATCAAGTACTTTCTGTAAAGCTATCTGAGAATCTTCGTAACTGTCAAATCCCTTCAGATGTTCTTTCCAGCCATGGTCTGTTAGCATGAGGTCAAACTGCTGTTTCTCTGCAACCTCGGTGAAGGAATGAGACAGGTTATATAGATAAGAATTGAACCATATGCTGTTATCTTCCATGTCGTCATCGGTATTGAGGGTAATAGTTAAATTCTCCAATGGGATTTCAGTGTCGCCATTCCAAATTTTAATATACTTTGAGAGCAGAGGGTTCAAGGTAAAATAAGTCTTGTCAAGTCTATTTTCAAGATTTAGAGAGAATGGGCCTTCGGCATTCAGTGTATTATTTGCAAGCAGTAGAAATAATACCTGAAAAAAATCTCCGGTAAAATGAAAATCAGTATTCTGTTTTGGAATTCCTTCAAATACCATTCTGGAAAGATTAAGTGCATTGCACATTTTATCAATGACTTCAATTCCAGGAACCATTTTATTTGTTTCGTATTTTCGTATTGATACAGGATGTATGCCGGTAATCTCAGCCAATTCATTAGCAGTTATATTATACAGTTCTCTTAATCTTTTAATTCTTTCAGCTATGTCCATAGTATTTTCCTTTCAATATATTTTTAAAGGTTTTACTCAGATTTACATTCTTTTACAAGTATAGCATAAATATAGTGAAATCGCTACAAAAATCTTTAAAAACTACTTGACAGTAGCGTATACGCTACATATAATGATAATGTAAATAAAGTAGCGATAACGCTATATGAAACTGAATTTATAAAAAGGAGGAAAAACACATGGACAAAGAAAAAGTGTATTACACAGCAAAGGAGGTAGCGGATATCCTTGGCATATCGAAAGGACATTCATACAAACTGATTCAGAAAATGAATCAAGAACTTTCAAGGCAGGGATATATGATTGTAGCAGGGAAAATTTCAATAAGGTATTTTAAGGAGCGTTTCTATGGGATTTCGGCTTAGATGAAAGGAGGAAGTATGCCGGCATATAAAGACGGAGATATGTGGAGAAGCCAGTTTTATTATACAGACCGGACGGGAGCAAGGCACAAAAAGAATAAGAGGGGGTTCAAGACAAAAAGAGAAGCACAGCAGTTTGAAGCAGAGTTTGTAAGAATTTCAAAAGCGGATATGGATATGAAATTTGCTTCATTTGTGGAAATATACTTGAAAGACAAAGAGGTAGAGCTAAAGCAGAGAACATTAAGAAATAAAAGATATATGATTGATACGCATGTAATACCATATTTTGGAGAGAAGAAAATGAATGAGATTATGCCGGCTGATATCATAGCCTGGCAGAAAACTATCAAGGAGAATAATGAATTTTCAGAAGCATATCTCAGAATGCTGCAAAATCAGGTAACAGCAATATTCATACATGCTGTAAAAATTTATTCTTTAAGGGTTAATCCCTGTAAGAGCGTAAAAAAGATGGGAAGGTCGGATGACAGGAGCATCACATTCTGGACATTTGATGAATACCAGCATTTTATCCGGACATATGACACAACAAGCATGCATTATCTTATGTTTGAAATTCTATTCTGGACAGGAATGCGTGAGGGAGAACTGCTGGCTCTTACAATGAATGATATTGACTTTACACAGATGTCAATTCATATTTCTAAGACATATTATAGAATGAACAGGCAGGATATAATTACAGAGCCTAAGACAGATAATTCGGTCCGTACTGTAGCGGTTCCAAAGTTCTTAATGGATGATATTAAGTGCTACTATGAAAGGCTCTATAAATATCCAAGAGATGCAAGGCTGTTCCCAATTGTAGCTGAAGCATTGCAGCACTCTATGAAAAGGCATACTGCAAAAGCCGATGTGAAGCCAATAAGAGTTCATGATTTGCGCCACTCACATTGTGCCTATCTGATTCATCAGGGAATCCAGCCACTCCTCATTAAAGAGAGGTTAGGGCATAAGGATATTAGAATAACACTTAATACATATGGGCATCTATATCCGAGTGAGCAGAAAAAAGTAGCGGATATGCTTAACAATCTAAATGAAAATACCCCTGCTGGTAACAGGGGCAGCAAATTATAAAAAGGAAAGTTTTTCTATAACTGTTCGCAAACTCATTATAGCAAAGACTTTCTCCAAAGAAAAGGAGAAATTACATATTGAATATTTTTACAGAAATAAAAATGCACCTTACCGCCAGACAGGCTGCTGAAAAATATGGTCTGGCTATAAGAAAAAATGGTATGGTTTGCTGTCCTTTCCACAGGGATAAGCATCCCAGTATGAAGATTGATAAGAATTACCACTGCTTTGCCTGTGGCATAGGCGGTGATGCTATTGATTATGTATCAAGGATGTTTGGACTGACACAGTATCAGGCAGCAAAGAAACTTATTGATGATTTCAGCCTTATGGTAGAGCATGGAAGAAAAATGGCTTTATCAGCAAAGGAAAAAGAAAAAATTATAAGAGCAAGGCAGGAAAATGAAAGAATAATAAGAATCAAAAAAAGGTTTGGCAGATGGTGCAGTGAAAGCATTGGATTATTAAGAAACTGCATAGATGAAATAAGACAGGCAGGAATATTATTGACAGACAAAGCACAGAATCAAATTTTCACAGATGATTATACATCAAT
>NZ_KI535367.1:591492-603505 GCF_000160035.2 Catonella morbi ATCC 51271 | reverse complement strand
AATGCTTAATGCTGAACCTATAATGGAATACTGGCTTGACATCCTGTGTATGGGAACAGAAAAAGACAGGCAGGAATTATTTTTGCTTGGAAGAAAGGGGGTGGATAGGCTTGCAGAAACTGTTGGAAAATCATACAGAAGAATCGTGGAATGCAATAGAAGAAGTGCTTGACAGTGAAATGCTTACTGTTGATGATGTCAGGGAAGAACTTTTTAAGAATGACAGGGGAGAGGCATACCAGACAATAAGTAACTGTATGCTCATATTTCAAAAAGATCCATTGTTAAAAGGTGCTATAAGAAAAAATGAATTAACAGACAAGGTGGATATTGTGAAGAATCTTGGCTGGGACAAAAACTCTGCAGGGCTTACCGATACAGACGTATATCAGATTCACTGGTATCTTGAAAAGAATTATGGGATAAAGAATGAGCGTAATATAAACAAGGCTATGAACATTATAGCAAGCGAAAACCGTTATCACCCAATCAGGGAATATCTGAAAGCCTTGGAATGGGATGGCAGACCTAGGGCAGATAATCTATTATCAAAATATCTGGGAGCAGATAATAATGGTTATACAAAAGAGATTACACACCTTCTTATGCAGGCGGCCATTCACAGGATATATGAGCCGGGGTGTAAATTTGAAATAATGGTCTGCCTTGTTGGAGGACAGGGGGCAGGGAAGTCAACATTTTTTCGTTTCCTTGCCTTGCAGGATGAATGGTTTTCAGATGACTTAAAACGGATGGATGATGAAAATGTTTACCGCAAAATGCAGGGTCATTGGATTATAGAAATGTCTGAAATGATGGCGACAGTAAATGCAAAAAGCATTGAAGATATTAAATCCTTTATCAGCAGACAGAAAGAAACTTACAAAATACCCTATGAGACTCATCCTGAAGATAGGCTAAGGCAATGTGTATTTGTAGGCACATCCAACAATATGGACTTTCTTCCACTTGACAGGACAGGGAATAGAAGATTTGCTCCTGTACTGGTTCACGCTGAAAGGATTGAAAAGCACATCCTGGAAGATGAAGAAGAATCAAGAGAGTACATCAGGCAGGCCTGGGCAGAGTCAATGGTGACATACAGAAGGAGCAGGCACGAGCTGAAACTATCAAAGCAGACAGAAGAATATCTGAAAGAAATGCAGAAAGAATTTATGCCGGAAGACAGTAAAGTTGGTCTTATTCAGCTTTGGTTAGACAATTTCATTGGTGATTATGTTTGCAGCCTTCAGATATACAAAGAAGCCTTCCATCATGAATTTGATACTCCTAAAGACTGGGAACTCAAAGAGATAAATAACATCATGAACAACCGTATTACAGGTTGGGAGAAAGTTTCCACACACCGTTTTAAGGATTATGGAATCCAAAGAGGCTGGCATCGTATGGCCGATGATAAAGGATTTCAGAAAGCAGATGACAGTATGAAGGTACCATTTAAATAAAAAGTTTTTTCATCGCTGTTTACAAATTCTGTTTACATAGGCCTGTATACAGAATGTAACAAATCTGTTTATGCTGAAAGCCTTTAGAATCAAGGGTTTGCAGATTTGTAAACCATGTAAACGGAAAAATTTCAAAAAACCATTTGTAAACAGAATATGTAAACAAGAGAGCAGGGAATAAAAATTGCCCTGTTCTGTTTATGTTTTGGAGTATTATATTTACTCAGCCATCATAGAATGTAATGGCGCAGCTTGACATCGAAGATGTCATTCTAAAGGGATTGGGGACTTCCCCAACAAGCAGAAATGCGCTCGTGTGTGTACGAGGGCACTGCTTGCGAACTTTATACCGAATTCAGAATAACGAAGTTAAACTGAAAATAAAGCTTTGGAATAAAAGGCTCTTTCAAAAATATTAGATATCAATTTTATAACAGTGCAAACATCAAAACCATTATCGTCATATACTTAAATATGACTAATTTAAAAGTTCGCTCCTACCGAACTTTGTACGGTTATTGGGGAACGATTTTTGTTCACGATCATTCTAAAATAATTATTGTAAATTAAAGTAAGAATAAAATTTATGATAAATGGGAGGATTGGTTTATGATAGAAATGAATTTAATTCAAGCTTATGGGAATTTTTCTGCTGAAAAAAGAATAGATATTATTAGAAACAATTATCCAAATTTTCTGGAAATCGTTGATGGATACATAGAAGGACTCTGCTATATGATTGAATATGAAAGGGGAAGTAACGGATTTGGAGAAAGAGATAATTTAGGGATGGAAATACAGATTGGCAATATGAAAAGTGAGTTTATGCAAAAGAAAGCAATAAGAAATGTACTCACAAGAGAAGCCCTGCTTAAGTGTGATTTTTCTGGAGATGTGCTGGATGGGGTGGAAAAGTCCGAGGATTATATTAGGGATGCTAAGATTTTAAGGGAGATGAGAAGGGATTATAATGTTTTTAGAAGTCAGCTGGGAATGGATTGAGAGAGGTTTGGGAGGGATATGAGTAAAGCGATTATTTTAAGTGAGATTGTAGGTGGAAAAGGATAATGTTTCGAGATAGTATTGTAGAAGATGGTTGTGGTAAAACAAAGGGATGAAGGTTTCATGTAATTAGCATCCATTTTATAATAAATTATTCAATAATTTGATTGAAAAGCTGCTAAATAATGATATAATAGAATAAAAAGTGTCCAAAAAATGATAAAATTTGTTGCATAAGATGGAGATGAAAATATGAATTATTCTGCAATACAGTTAGCAAGAAAATTAGATATTTCCAGGTCATATTTATATTATCTAAAAGATAATGCTGCGATAGAAGTTGAAGTCAATGATAATGGAAGAATAGTTTGGAATGAGGAGGCTTATCTCAAACTTAAGGAATATATAAAAAAGAACAAAGAAAATATTGCTGCTAAAACAGAGGGGATAGTTAGAGAATATAAAACTACAAAAATCAATAATCGGAGATATTTAGGAAATAAATATAAATTGCTTCCATTTATTAAAAGAGTGGTTGAAAATGAATGTAAAAACATAAATACTGTTGCGGACATCTTTGCAGGGACCGGGGCTGTAGCCTCAGCGTTTACTGATAAAAAGCTTATTACTAATGATATTATGTATAGCAATTATATATGTCATGTTGCTTGGTTTAGTAATGAAGAATATTCAGAAGATAAAATCATCAACCTCATTACAGGTTACAACAATTTGTTCGTTATAGAAGATAATTATATGAGCAACAATTTTTCAAATACCTACTTTTCTCTAGATGATTGCAGAAAAATAGGATATATTAGGCAGGATATAGAGGATAAGTATAATGCTTATGAAATCAATGAGAGAGAAAGAGCCTTACTTATAACATCGTTGCTGTATGCAATGGATAGAATTGCCAATACCTGCGGACATTATGACGCATATAGACAAAGAGTTAATTTTGAAAAACACTTAGAATTATATGTTCCTAAGCCTGAATCTAATCTTAATGAAAATAATGTTTGTTATAATATGGATACAAATAAGCTTGTACCGGAAATAGAAGCTGATTTAGTTTATATCGATCCTCCATATAATTCGAGGCAGTATTGCGATGCATATCATTTACTGGAGAATGTTGCCAGATGGAATAAACCGGAAGTATTTGGAGTTGCAAAAAAAATGGACAGAACTGACTTAAAAAGTGATTATTGTACTTCGAAAGCAACCGCAAGCTTTGAGAATCTAATTAGTTCCATACATGCAAAGTACATTCTATTGTCATACAATGATATGGCAAATAAAGGGAATGACCGCTCAAATGCAAAAATAAGCGATGAAGACATCATGAGAATTTTGAGAAAGAAGGGTGAAGTAAAAGTTTTTGCTGAGGATTATAAGGCATTCTCTACAGGAAAGTCTGATATAAAGACAAATCAGGAACGATTGTTTTTATGCATATGCAGCAATGAGAAAAAAGAGGTTATTCCATCAGCTTTAAATTATACAGGTGGTAAATATAAATTACTTTCACAGATACTCCCATTGTTCCCTAAAAATATCGATAAAATGGTTGACTTATTTTGTGGGGGATGCAATGTTGGAATAAATGTTGAATGCGGTAAAGTATTGTTTAATGATAACAATAAATATCTTGTTGGTTTGTTAGACATATTTAGGAAACTGCCTAAGACTGAAATAATACAATGGGTATATAGTGCCATAGATAAATATGGGTTATCTCTCGTGAGTGAAAATGGCTATGATTATTACAATAGTGAAAGCTCGAATGGATTAGGGGATTATAATAAGTTAGGCTATAATAAGCTAAGAGAAGATTTTAATAATAAATTAGAGAAAGATGATGAATATTACTTAATGTTATATTTATTAATTGTATATTCTTTTAATAATCAGCTGCGGTTTAATCGAAAAGAAGAATTTAACTTACCAGTAGGCAAGAGGGACTTTAATTCTAAAATGAAAGGAAAGTTGGAAGCATTTATTGATAGGATTAAGAGCAGTGATTATAAGTTCACCGTAGATGACTTCAGGAATGTAAGCATGGAAGGATATACGGACAAAAGTTTTTTTTATGCTGATCCACCATATTTAATTACTTGTGCTACTTATAATGAACAATCCGGGTGGACGGAAAAAGATGAAAGTGACTTGCTAAGGTATTTGGAAGAACTTGATAAGAAAGGGATTCGTTTTGCTTTATCTAATGTACTGGAAAGCAAGGGGAAGATAAATACTATATTATGTGACTGGGTAAATAAAAATAAAAAATACAGAGTAATTCCGTTAAATTATGATTATTCTAATTCAAATTATCACACAAAGAAAGATGGAGTTACCAAAGAAGTATTGATTGTAAACTACTGATTGGAGAGGGATGTTTTATGGCTAAAAGGATTGGGTTTAAAAGTTACTGTTGGTCAATAGGAACGACAAGTTATCGTACAGACAATTTCAACTTGAGTATAGAAAAACAGTTACAGTTATTAAAACAGTTTAGAGAAATTGAAGAAAATACTAATAAGGAATGGAATGGTAATAATGAGTTTCAGACAGAATATTATAATTTTTTAAGAGAAAGCGGATTTGTAAAAGGTGAAGCAGTACGTCCGGATAAGGATGCAAGAGAAAAAACTTCAGGATTAAGAGATATCGGTCTGCTTGATGATGAACGAAATGTAACGGAATCGGGATTGGAATTGCTAAAAATTGCAGCGTTAAATGACTTTTCGTCTGATAACTTTTTGGAGATTCCAAAAGATAGTTATTTGTATTTCAAACAGTTGCTTAAAACATCTAATGTTATTGAAGGCAAGATAGTGAGACCATTTGTTGTCTTTTTATATTTAATAAATGAATTGGAATATCTTACAAATGATGAATTTACATACTTATTGCCATTATGTATAGACGAGAATACGACAAAAGATATTATTAGTAGTATAAAAAGACATAGAGTGGCTGGTAAAAAACAGTTTGATGACATTATCTTATCGGTTCTAATGGAAAAGGATAATTATAAGCAGGCATTGAATTTACTAAAAACAGAACCGATATCGGAAGAATTGATATGTAATGTTGGAATCAATAGAAAGAGTGCAAAGTATGATAAACCATACTATAAATTATATACAATACTAAAGAAGATAGTTCTTTCAAAAGATAATCTAGCATTAGAGCTTTATGAAGCTACAAAGAAATTGACTAACAGTAAGGTTGGTGGAGCTTGGAGAAAGTATTTCTTTAATAGTAATGTGAGAAGTGTAATAGTAAGAGAAGGCTTATCAGTACTAAATGCTGTTCCTATATTACAGGCAACATCAGAAAAAACCTTTGACGAAGAATTTTTTAAGATAATGCATATTTTTAAGGCAAAGGCAACATTATCAGATTACTTTGATCTGAACAGGAGATACTTTAAGATTACAGATATAGTTTTATTTGAGGATAACAAGGTAAAGCTTGATGTATTGCCAGAATGTTATATTGATATGATATCTGACCGATTATTAGATATTGCTTTCTGTAAGACAGAATTATTGCAAAAAAATGCTCCATTAAAAGCTATTGCTACATTCTTTGATATTGACATTTATGAGTTATATAAGAGATTAGGGCAGGCTCTTGGCACAAGTATATCTAATAAAGAAATGGCTAGAAAGGTTATTAAGGATGAAAGATACGAAAGATTTAATAAGCTCATAGATGATAAGTTTGATAAAGATACTCTTATCAACTTATTTAATGCCTTTGAGCGCAGAAATGATGATGAAATAAGGAACATGGTTACAGATAATGCTGATATACCTACAATATTTGAATATGTGCTTGGTGTTGCATGGTATATAGTCAGTGAGAGAAAAGGCGATGTTCTTGAATATATGAATTTATCTTTAGAAGCTGATTTATTGCCTAAAACCCATGCTGGCGGCGGAGAAGCTGATATAGTATGGAAGTATGATAAGACAGAGGTTTATCCTAAGCACACTTTGCTTATAGAGGCAACTCTGGCAGATGGTTCAAACCAGCGAAGGATGGAGATGGAGCCTGTTTCAAGACATTTAGGAGATTACTGCTTAGCCCATCCGGAAGATGAGGCTTATTGTGTATTTATAACAACATACCTAAACAATAATGTGATATCGGATTTTAGAGCCAGAAAGTATATGGAGTACTATAACAATGCAGGGGAGTATATTAAAGGAATGAAGATACTTCCAATAGAGACTAAGGAACTGAAGACTTTATTGAAATTTGATGTCAAATATCCACAAATATATAAAATGTTTGATACTGCTTACCATAGTGAGGGAGCTCCTAAAGAGTGGTACGAAAATAATATCGTAAAAGAGACTGGAATGTATAATGGGAAGGGCGTGTGAGATTTAGTATATATAATACTTATAAAAATATAGAAAGGCTAAATTTATTGAAAAATGATACAAGATAAAAAATATAACCAGTTTGAGAAGAACAAAGCAAGGCATATTTCAATATCAAAGGCCGTAGATATGCTGACCACTAAACGTTATGAATCAACCTGTGTAGAGAGGGATTATGTAAGAAATATATATGACTATTACACAATTACCATGGATGATAGTAATAATAGTTCTGAAGCAAAGAGAATAGATGTCCAATATATAAGGGAATGGGAAAAAATGCATGACTCGTGTGTTGGAGTCAAGAGAGCTGAAGAATTGGTTGTATGCTACTTGTGTGGACCTGAGCCCAATAATGATTTTGAGGAATTTATTGTAAAAGGAGTGTTGCCACAAAACATATGGGCATTTGAATCTGATAGTAAAGTATATAGCATAGCCCTTAAAACATTTAAAGAGGATGTGTACCCACAACCACGCATTATTAGGCAGAATATCGAGACATTTATGAAAGATACTCCAAAACAATTTGATATAATTTATATTGATGCTTGTGGAAGTATTCCGTCATCACGACATGCACTTAGATGCATTACTAGTATATGCAAATATCAACGATTAGTTTCGCCTGGGATAATTATATCAAATTTTACTGAGCCTGATGAAAAAGATATACCTGAATATTTAGATTTAGTTACATTATACTTATATTGTAAGAGTAATCCAATTACAGACACTGAGTTTTTAAAAGAACAAGAATATTTAAGCTATAAAGCGAGAGTTAAAGATAATTTTGATGAATATTATGGAGATTTTATTTCATCCGTCCTGAGAGATATTCCTGCAATTGTTGTTCCACTTCAAAGATTAAGTAAAAACTCTTACATAGATAAGCTATTTAAAATTAACGATGTGGAAAATTCGGATTTTCAATATCTAAAGAAGTCAGAAAAGCATGCATTCTCCAATTTTATTATGCTTGTTGAGAATTTAAAGAACATTAACATTAATATTCAAAAGATTAATGAGTTATATAATGAATTTGATGGGATAGAAGATATAATTAAAGGGACAAAATATCTACTTAAAATTGGAAATTGCAAAGAATTTGAAAACAAGAACTTAAGTCTTTTGAAAGAAATGTTTGAAAAAAATCAAGTTTATCAATTTTTGGATAAACCTCATTTTAACATGATATATGATGTTATTATAAATCAGTTAATAACACCATATCACAATGTTGTAGAAAAAAATATAAGGTTATTATATAAAGCAAAAATAAAAAAAATGTATACAGATATAACTGTATATGATGAATGCAGGTATATCTATGAATGGCTTCCTGCTGCAGATCAAATTTATGGAGCATTTCGTAATATATCTTGGCAATATATATTTAGATTTGGAATGGATGGACTTATAAAACAGAGATCTAAATATAATAATGAGTTTTTGTATCAAGGATCAGTTATATCAAATAATGAAAAAGGATTTTTACAAAAATCGATGAAAGATAGAGAAAGGATAGAAGGTTAATAAAATGGCAAATATACAATTGGATTATTCAGATATAGAAGATATTTTCAAAGAAAAACTAAAAATAGAAAATATTGTAAAAACAATTAAAACAACTTTTTTTAATGAAAGATATTTAGATAAAGTAGATTATAAACCATATTTTCAAAGGAATTATGTTTGGGATGATGAGAAAGCTAGCTATTTTATAGAAAGTATTATACTTGGAACCGAAATACCACCTCTTGTGATGTTTAATGGTAAAACGAAGAAGGAAGTAATCGATGGTAGACAACGTTTTGAAACTATAAAAAGATTTATTGAAGATAAGCTTATTTTGAAAGATAATGGTTTGCATACTTTAAAAAAACTAGTGGGGAAAAAGTATAGCCAAATATCTTCGGATATTCAAGAAAATTTTAAGGTTACAAGGATAAGAATTATTGAGTTTAGCGTAGTGGATGAACCTAAATTAGAAGAAGATAAAGAGGATAAAATAAAAAAAGAAATATTTAGAAGATACAATTCTGGAATAACTCCATTACAGAAGTACGATATTGAGAGGGCTGCATATATTTCAGATGAGCTAACAGAACTGTTAACTAAAAAGATTAATGACGATAAAGTATTATATGATTTTCTTAGAGAAACCATTCTTCCAATTAGTAAAAGAAAAAACAATTCGAGAGATATGGTGAATGTATTGGTTGGAATAACACGAAGTTTAATTGCATTACCATATATTCCAATTTCAACATATGCTAGAGCTACATCTAAAGCGGATATAATTAACAAGACATACCATAATGTTACATCAAATAATACATATGATAAAAATATAAACATAGTGTCTTCATTTACGGAAAAAGTTTATCTGATAAAATCTTTATATAAAATAATGAATGATGAAAAAATAAATGCAAACAATTTGTTTTTTGAAGTAAATTTCTGGGCATTTTCAATCTTAGAATTGGAAAAAAGTAATATTTGTGATAAACATATTGAAGATATTGCAGCTGCATATTATTGTCAAGATGGCAATGAAGATATTTGGAAGGATATTTCTATTGATGATAAGACAATATACTCAGTATTTGAAAAGACAGGAAGTCATTATTACTCAAGCATTAACAGGAGATATAAATATGTGGCAAATATTTGTAATAAAATTTTTAATATAAACTTTTCGAAATATTTGAAAGGAAACCTCCAGTTTGAGGAAGGAAAAGAGAGTGAGGAAGTAAGTTATTATAAATTAAATAAGCCATTACCCGAGTCATTAACGATTGAAGATATATTGGCTGATATGAAAGAAAATAAGTTTATGATTAGGCCAGAATATCAACGATCAGAGGTTTCCAATATTTCAAAAGCCTCTTATTTAATGGAGAGTATTTTACTTGGAGTGAGTATTCCACCGATATTTATTTACAAAAGAAATGATAAAATTAAGGAAGTTGTAGATGGACAACAGAGGCTATTAACTATAATAGGATTTCTTGGGAAAACATATTTGAATGAGAATGGAGAATTCACAAGTTCAACGAAGGATAGATTCAAATTGTCTAGATTGCGCATATTAACTAATTTGAATGGAAAGAATATAGATAAAATTGGAGAAGATTATGAGAATAAGGTATTGGATTTTCCACTTGATGTGATAGAAATTGATGAAACTCTAAATCCTGGGTTCAGTCAAATAGACTTATTTTTAAGATTGAATTCTAAGCCATATCCAATTAAGCCAAATACATTTGAAATGTGGAATGCATATATAGCGAAAGAAGTTACAGCTGAGGTTAAAGAAATTGCAAGTAAATATGCAGATCGAGTATATCGTAAAAGTGATAATAGAATGAAACTAGAAGAACTAATCATTTCATTGGCATATTTAGAATATAAAGTAAAAGTTGACAATGTAAAGGTGTCAAGTGTACTAAATATATATGTAAAAAATGGTAAATTGTGTTCAAGAATAAAAAATAAAGATGATATTACAAAGTTTTTAACGGATATCTCTAACGGAGATTCAAAAATGTTTCTAGAAAGCTTAAATGAAGTTAAGATTTTTACAAAAAAAATAGAATCACTTGTGAAAGATGATCTGGATTTTAGAAAAATGGTACAACACTCTAAAAAATCAGCACCATATAAAACGGATCAGAATTTTTACTTTTTATGGTTAATGACAAAAAATGTATCCTTGCAAGAGATTCAAAGTAATACAAGTGCTTATTTTGAAAAAATAAAAAGCAATTTTGAGGAAATGCAGGACATACAAAATTTATCTTCCATTGATAATTATGTAGAAAAGATTGAAAACCTTTACATAAATAAATGATGATAGCCTATTTGATTAGATATATTACATTATGATTAAGCTTAAAGAATTGGCTTAATTCAGAAATAATATCATGTACTTTCCTCTGGCTCTATCCTGGCTCTAAAAATTCTCAAAAAATAAATTAATGCTGAAAAAATAGCGATATATACCACAAAAACTGCCTAAAACTATCCTCAACCACCGCATTTCACCCACCGTAGAACCGTGAGGGTGGTAGAACAGTTGGATCAGGTAAGGTTGCTACTATCGTTGAGTAATATTAGCTGATTGGCTATAAATACAGAATAATGAAGCCCTCCAGGGATGACCTTGGGGGGCTTTGTTGAACTTGTAGTGCTTTAATAAGTAAAATGAGTTTGTCACAAATATGATTCTACATATAGAAAATTAAAAATGGATAATATCATTATTTTGCCTTATTCCAGAAAAAACATAGTCCGTTATATGTATACTCACAAAGTGTCGGATAATCGTGGGTATATCTTTCCTTCTCGAGAAAAGCCAAGTTGCCTTTATCCTCAGACTTGGCAAAAGCAGATGCATTGTAGCCTTTCTTAGAAAGTTCAAGAGCGTGAGGAAAACTATCCTGCATAGCGCCTACATAGGCAAAACCTCCCCCTGCATTTACAACAGCAATTTTTTTGCCGGATTTACCCCTAAAGTAAAACAATCCGGTATTTTTCTTAGAGGGATCAATCTTTAGCTCACTTTTGGAATAAATATTGTAAAAAATAGCCTTACCTGATTCAACCTGAGACTTCATATAGTTTACAATTTCAACAGTTTTATCCGGAACTATATTATTGTACCATGTAAGTCCCAGGGTTCCGAGCGTATTACCGCTCATATATCCGCTATTTACCGGGAAAATCAGTTTTCCGTAATCATCGAACACCGGATCACTTATCACATCTGAAATTAATGTATCCTTAGTATAACTTATCTTCACTTTACCTGCCTTATCTTTATTTTTATTTCTTCTATTATAAGATTTCTTATTGGGCTTTGCGGGTAGTTTCTCTATTTACCTTTGTAACAGAAAAATTTGCAGAATTTATATTGCATCCACAAAGGATTAATAATATTACAACACCCAAAATGATATGCTCCCTTCTAGGTAGACAAGAGAAAAAATAAAATCTCTTACTGCCTGGAAGGGAGCATTTTATGTCTAAAAGCAAGATATCACATTCAGAGAAATTACAGACAGTATATCTGATATTAGAAGGTAAAGAATCACTCCGACATGCTGCTGTCAGATTGGGAATCAGTCTCTCCTCCAT
>NZ_KI535367.1:435087-591392 GCF_000160035.2 Catonella morbi ATCC 51271 | reverse complement strand
GAAACGTGAGCGGTATTATGGCAATCGGTTTACAGTCAGAGATTCTCTTGTGAAAATGATAGAGGATTACATTGAATACTACAACACCAGACGGTTACAACGAAAACTGGGAATTTTAACTCCATTCGAGAAGCACGAACAATATCTGGCGGCAGCATAAAAACTGCCACCAGATTAAAACTATCTGATGGCAGAAAATTTTTATTTTTTTAATTGTCTACTTGACGGGAAGCAGTTCAAAAAAGCATGGGTTGGTTTATTTATAATCATAGGCATTTTCCTTTTCAAATTTGTTTTTTATCTTTTACGATTATCAGTTTACATTGTTTTCTAGTTAATGTACAATATCAATAGCTGATGCTACTATTCATTTTTGAATAGTTATAGGAGGATAAAATGATAGAATTACGTTTACTGAAACAGCTTGCTACTTTTTATGAATATGGTACATTAAGTGCTGCTGCTGAAGTTCTTCTTATATCACAGCCTACACTTACAAGATCTATGAAGCAGCTTGAGGATGAACTTGGTATTAAACTTTTTATACGTGGTAAGAATCATCTTTCTTTAACTGCAACAGGAGTACGTGCCGCTGAATATGCTAATCAGCTTCTTAATTTGGCAGAAGATTTTGAAACTAAAATAAAAGCCTATGACCGAAGCCTGCATACGATTTCAATAGGCTATTGCGCCCCTGTGCCACAGCTTGTGATGATGCCGCTTATTAATAATATTTTCAGTGGTATGACGATTTCTTCCGATATGAAAAGCGATGAGAAGTTTGAAGATAATTTACTTCAGGGTATTTATCAGCTCGCGATAACCCATTATGAGCCTGAGAATGAAAAGTTATTTAGTAAAAAATGCGGAAGTGAAAGCCTTTATATGTCATTTTCACAGGGGAATCCGCTTGCATTCTATCCTCAGTTATACCTAAAGGACTTAGACGGCTTATCCATACTTTTGCTTTCTCAGATAGGGTTTTGGGCAGACATGCATAGAGAAAAAACTCCTAACAGTAAATATCTGCTACAGATAGAAGAATCATCTTTTATTGAAATTGCTGCCCATTCAGAGTATCCTACCTTCACTTCCAGCTATTTTATTAACCGAAATGAAACAATGCCGGGAAGAATCAATGTGAAACTTGCAGATCCGGAATGTTATACAGATTATTATCTTGTGTGCCTTGATAGCGAAAAGAAAAAGTATGAAAAACTGTTTAATATAGTAAATGAAAATACTATAAAATAAAAAGGATTCATAACTGATTGGCTATAAATATAGAATATAATGAAGCCCACTGGAGACAATCTTGGAAGGCATTAACCGAATTGGAGAAGACAAAATTAATGATTTTATATCCGTACCCAAAGATTTTTGCAGACCAAGTTATACACATAAAGAATGATTCTGCATTTTTATGGGTTGGTGACAGAACAAAGGGATTAAAAGGCAAAGACCTTAGAAATCTTGAATATAGCAAAAGTATTAGGTACTTCGAAGACGAGTGTAATATGGATGAGGAAATCGAAGATCGTGATGAGGAATTGATTAAAAGGTATAAGAAAAAATGGCCCCTAAACCATAGATACTATCAGGTGCTTCGTACAAGAGGATTTGTGAAAAAAGATAAACGGAGCCTTATACCTGACCAATGCTGCTGTACTGCTATTTACAGAAAACATACAATAGTTTTACCCAAATTGTAGATTCGTTTTGTTAGATATGATGGGAATGCTGAATAAGTAGTAGTCAATATTAACATTACAAGAGTACCCTATTTTACGCATTATTGATAACGCAAAAGAATTCATTATAACACAGCTTCCCGAATTTGCTTCATTGGATTTGAATACCAGAAGGTTTCATAATGTTCATGAATCTTCGGAGTTTTCTTGGTTAGAGGGGATTGTTTGAAGTAACTTGCCCACACCGGTTCAACCAAAATGTTCATGCTGATGGGACGAAATTTGCAGGGGGTAAACATTTTTAGGTAAAAATTGCTAAAAAAATCGATAAAAATAAGGGCAAAAAGAATGTAAATTGTTCACAATGCCAAAAATATCAAAAATAATTGACAATAATTGTACCAATAGATATAATCATGATTAATGAAAACGGTTACACAGGAGGGTGACGATGATTAAAAGCAATATCACTATATCAGATATTGCAGAGCGGGCCGGTGTTTCTAAGGCCACGGTATCCAGAGTATTGAACACACCGGACATTGTAGAAAAACATACTAGGGAGAAGGTTATTCAAATTATGAAGGAATTACATTATTCTCCTTCTCAGGCAGCGAGAAATCTTTCTATGAAAAGTTCTTCTACAATTGGAGTAATTGTTCCGGAAATAAGTAATACTTTTTTTGGAGAGTTGTTTTCTGGGGTGGAAGATATTACAAATAAGAATAATTTGTCTTTGTTATATTCCAGTAATGATAATGATCAGGAATCAGACTACAAAGCATTGGATATGATGAAAATGCAGAGAGTTAAAGGATTGTTATATATTCCGGCAGTAAATTATGCCGGACTTGGTATTTTGGACAAATTACAACGTAAACTCGATAGGTTGGATTGCCCTGTAGTTTGTATGGATCGGGATATAGGACTTCAATGTGATGTAGTTCATTTTGATGATCAAAGTGCTGTGAGAAAAGCAGTAATGGCTTTGGTGGATGCAGGGCATCGTAAGATAGCCATCATTATTGGAGAAAAGGAGAGTATACTTTCTATACAACGTTTTCAGGGATATTTAGATGGATTGGAACAGGCCAATATAACATTTGATGAAGATTTTGTGTATCAAGGCACCTACACAAGGTTATCAGGCTATCAAGTAACAAAACAAATGATAGCACAGAAAAAACAACCAACAGCTGTGATTACTTGCAATAATCTGTTGAGTAAAGGATATATACAGGCGGTCTGTGAACATACGAATGGAAATATGACATTATACACTCACATTGGTTTAGATGAAATTGATATGATGAATTTTCTAGGGATACCGTATAACTGTATTCAGCGTGATGCATATGAATTGGGGCGTTCTGCTGCAGAGTTGTTGATGAGACGAATTGAACGACCGGATGGGGTATATCAACATATGATATTAAGTTCTCCACTGGTTCATCAGACATTTTAGTTAAATGAGTGATTGTGTTTCTCAGGTAAGTGACACAATCACTTAATCATTACAAACAAATGAAAGCGGTTACATTAAACTTAAAGAAAGGATGGTAGAAACTATGAAATTAGCAATGGGATGTGATCCGGCAGCATATTTGTTTTACCGTAAGCTATTAGAGAGAATGAGAGGTGAGGGATATGACATTGTAGATGTTGGCTGTGAATCAGAAAATGAGGCTGATGGCGGTAAGTATGCTGAGATTGCTGAAATCGTATCTAATAAGGTAATTAAAAAAGAATGTGATTATGGAATACTGCTTTGTGGAACAGGACAGGGAATGGCAATGGCAGCCAACAAGATACCGGGTATACGAGCAGTACTTTGTTATGATGTACTTCCGGCTGTGCTTAGTAAAAATGATAATAATGGGAATGTATTGTGCACTGGAGCATGGTTTATGGAAAAGAAAGGAATTGATTTTACATTGGCAATGATTCACGCATGGTTATTCTCTGACTATACGGGAACTCATGAGGATGGCATGCGTGCTCTTAGTCATCTTGACTGTAAAAGGTACTAGGAGGTGATGTAGTATGGATCGTTTTCAAGAGTTATCTACAATTGTATTAAGTGAGTTAGCAGATGTCTTTGCAAAAATGAGTGAAGAAAATGTAAGGGAATTACTGGATGAGATTAAGAAAGCAAAAAGGATTTTTTTGTTAGGAGCAGGGAGGGAAGGTCTTTCTACAAGAGAGTTTGCAATGAGATTAATGCATTTAGGGAAAGAATCGCATTGGCTGTGGGATGATACTACGCCATCTATGGGAACTGATGATTTATTTATTTGTGTCTGTGGAAGTGCAAATGTATCACATGAGAATATTATTTGCGATAATGCAAAGAAAACAGGAGCAAAATTATTATTAATCACTCCATCAGCAAAAGGTCATATTATAGAAATTGCTGATAAGGTTGTGAGAGTTCCGGCAACGGCATATAAGGCAGTATATAATTCAGAAGATGAATATGTACCAACATTACAGATGATGGGAAATCAGTTTGAACAGGTATTATTAATATTTTTCGATGTGATTGTAATGATGCTTAGTGAAGAAATGGATATTTCTAAGGAAGAAATGGAAGCTCGTCACAGGAATATTGAATGAAAACTAAAAAATCTAAGGAGGGTATGTTTATGAGCAAGAAAATTTTAGCGATGGTATTATTATTTGCAATTTTGTTTAATATGGCAGGGTGCTCTGCAGTAGACACTGGTTCAGGAAATGGCAGTAATATAAATAGCAGTAAAGCAACCGTAAAAGAAGATTTGTTAAATGAGACGAAGTATAAGTCAAATAAAGCTCCTTCGGATTGGACTATCGCAGTTGTTGTTAAGGATGGAACTTCTGACTGGTTTAAGCGCATGCAGGTAGGTGTAGATGAATTTGGTAAGGCAAAAACAGTAAATGTTATTCAGAAAGGACCTGCTAACGCAGATGCAGCATCACAGGTTCAACTAGTTGAAGATATGGTCAATCAAGGTGTAGATGCACTTTGTGTTATTCCTATTGATCCGGGTGCATTGGAATCTGTTTTACAGAAAGCAATGGAAAAAGGAATCGTTGTAGTAAGCCATGAAGCTTCTGACTTGAAAAATACCTTATATGATGTAGAGGCTTTTACAGCAGAAGATTTTGGCAACACGATGATGCAGGAACTTGCAAAGGCAATGGGCGAGTCAGGGCAGTATGCACAGATGGTTGCTTATACGACATCTACCACTCATATGGAGTATTCTAAGGCGGAATATGCATATCAGAAAGAAAACTATAAGAATATGTCTTTAATCAATGATACAGTTCCTTCTGCCGAGTCAGCGGAAAAGGTGAATACTGCTTATGAAAAGGCAAAAGAGTTATTAAAAGCTAATCCGGAACTTAAAGGATTTACAGGTGCGGCCTCTGTTGATATCTTAGGTGAGGCACAAGCAACGGAAGAGTTAGGGTTAACGGATAAAGTATCTATTGTTGGCGTAGGAACACCAAATGCAACAAGAGATTATATAAATAGTGGAACCATTAGTGCTGTATGTTTGTGGGATCCGGCAGCGGCAGGTTATGCAATGTGCAATCTGGCATATATGATTTTGGCAGGTGAAGAGATTAAAGAAGGCATTAATTTAGGACAGAAAGGTTATGAGAGTGTAACAATTCAGAAAGGTTCAAATCGTTGCATATTAGGCAACGCTCCCTTAATTTTAACTAAAGATAATATTAATGATTATGATTTTTAATAAACGATATGTAAAATTTTTCTGAACCCTTACAAAACGAAAAAACCTCAACTATAATCAGAAAATCCAGATAAACAGAATATAGCTGTAAATAATCATTTTCGTATGCATATAAGTTTATCCGGATTCTCTGTAAAATATAATGTTTAGAAAGAGAGTGAGGATTATGTCAGATAATATTCTGTGCGTAAAAAATATAAAGAAGTCATTTGGTGGTGTCCATGCATTAAAAGGTGTTGACTTAACTATAAAAAAGGGTGAGACACATTGTCTTGCAGGTGAAAATGGTTGTGGTAAGTCCACAATTATTAAAGTGATTTCGGGGTTCTATAGACCTGATGAAGGGACAATCGAAATTGATGGGAAAATATATAATAATATGTCAACAGCAGATGCAATTGCTGCCGGAATACAGGTTATATATCAGGATTTTTCTATTTTCCCTAATTTGACGGTAATGGAAAATCTAGCATTTAACCAGATATTATCAGAAAAGAAAAAGCTTGTGAATAAGCAAAAATTCAGAAGAATTGCCGAAGAGGCAGTGAAAAAAATAAATTTTGATGTGGATCTTGACGCAAGAGTTGAAACATTACCAGTGGCAGACAAACAACTAATTGCAATTTCAAGAGCATTGCTCCATAATGCAAAGTTGATCATAATGGACGAACCAACAACAGCACTTACAAAAAAAGAAGTTACACGATTATTTGGTATCATTGAAGAATTGAAAAAGGAAGGGATTACAATTTTATTTGTTTCTCATAAATTAGATGAAGTGTTTGAAATATCAGATAGTATTACAATTCTGCGTAATGGTCAGAATGTGCATAGATGTCTAGTAAGTGAAATGACAGAAGAAAAATTCACATACTATATGACGGGAAGAAGCATTGATACATCCCATATAAAAGAGTCAAAAGATTTGTCAAAGGCAGAAAAAGTGTTAGAGGTGACAGATTTATCTGCCGCAGGATTTGAACATGTGAATTTTTGTCTTTATGCCGGTGAGGTTTTAGGTATTGCAGGACAATTGGGTTCTGGACGTACAGAGTTAAGCCTTGTATTATTTGGAATATCAAAATTAACTTCAGGAAGTATTCGAATCTCCGGTGAAGAAGTAAGGCTAAAAAATGTCACAGATGCACAGAAGCATGGTATAGCCTTAGTGCCGGAGGACCGTTTGACGGAAGGATTATTTCTTCCACAACCAATTTATAAAAATATTGCTGTGACAAGTTTAAAGAAACTTTCCGGATTACTTGGTATAGTAAAGGAATCTTCACTAAAGAACTTGTCTGCCCACTGGGTGGAGGAAATTGGGGTTGTAACAAATGACCATACACTTCCGGTACAAACACTTTCGGGAGGCAATCAGCAAAAAGTTGTGCTGGCAAGATGGTTGGCAACAAATCCCAAAATTCTTATTTTGAATGGTCCGACAGTTGGTGTAGATATAGGTGCAAAATATGATATTCATAAATTGCTAAGAGAACTGGCAAAACAGGGCATGGCAGTGCTGGTTGTGTCGGATGATATTGCAGAGATTACAGCGTTATGTGATAGAGCATTGATTATGAAGTCAGGAAAAATGACGCAGGAATTTAAAGGTGAAAATCTGACAGACGAGAATCTGTATCAGGCTACGATATAGGAGTGAAAATATGAAATCAAAGATGAAAAGCATGGTAAAGCAGACAGAATTTTATGTGTTTTGTATTATTGTGGTATTCGCATTGATTATTCAGGCACGCTCTGGTCAGTTTTTTACCAGTAATAACTTAATGGATTTGGTTCGTTCTATGATAATACCGGGAATCTATGCAATTTGTGCATTGCTCAGTTTTGTAAGTACAGGTGCGGATGTATCGTTCCCGCTTATAGCAGCACTATCTGCGTATGTTGCAGTATATCTTGGAAATGCATACAATTTAGATACTATCACTATTTTCATTATTTCAATTGCAGTAGGCTGCTTGATTGGATGCATCAACGGCTTTTTTATTGTTAAATATAAGTTCAATAGTTTGATTGTAACACTTGGTACATCTTCTGTATGTAGTGGTATATTATTTGGAACATTTGAAGCAGGGAGAATAGAACTTCCGAAAACACTATATAATCTGAGTAAATTGAATCTTGTTACTGTAACCAATGCAGAATCAGGACTAAGTTCATCTCTTCCGTTTGTATTTATTATTATGCTTTTACTTTATATGATTGCTTACCTGGTTTTAAATTATACAATGGCAGGAAGAAGTGTATATGCAGTTGGTGGTGATGAGATCAGTGCAGAACGTGCTGGTATCAATGTTGGGAAGGTAAGATTTCTTGTGTTCGTTGTAAATGGAGGAATTGCCGCAATTGCAGGTCTTTGTTATGCAATGATGGCTTACTTCTATCTGCCAAATGAATATGCAGGAGAAGAAATGCTTGTCATTGCTGCAGTTATACTTGGTGGTACCCGTATGACAGGAGGTATTGGAACCTTACGTGGATGTTTGCTTGGAACACTGCTTCTTACAATGGTTTCAAATAGTTTGATTTTGCTTGGAATTTCAGTTTATTGGGAAAAAGTGTTTATTGGAGCAATTATCATTGTTGGCACAGCGATTTCTGCAATGCAGGCAATTCGAGCATCAAAGACTTCAGTTAAGAAAAAGGAGGTAAAGTAATTATGAATGTGATAAAGAAAGCAAATAAAAGTATTACCTTACCTTTTGATGATAATTCAAGAAGATTGATTGTAATTCTGATTGTGTTACTCATTATTACCGGAGTGACTAAATCCTCACAGTTTTTAAATGTTGGAAATGTGCAGTCTATTGGAAAACAGCTTACAGAATATGGTCTTATGTCATTGGGGATGGGAATCTGTATGTTGAGTGGAGGAATTGATCTTTCTACAGTATATATTGCAAACCTTTGTGGTATTAGTGCGGGTCTTATTATTCAGAATGGTACAAACGATGTGGCGGGAATTTTGCTTGCTTGCGTAGTAGCATTGTTGGTTGGAACAGCTTGTGGAATCTTTAATGGATTTTTGATTAGTTTTCTTAATATTCCGCCAATGCTGGCAACCCTTGGAAGTTATGAACTGTTTTTGGGAATTTCCATTGTGAATTCAGGAGGAAGCACTGTATCGGCAAATGGAAAGTTTAATATACTGTCAGCAATGACGGTTTTTGGAATTCCTTTTCCTTTCATTTTATTTATTGTTTGTACAGTAATTTTATCTTTGCTCATGAATAAGACAAGCTTTGGAAATAAGGTGTATCTTGTAGGTACAAATGCGAAGTCAGCAAAATTTGCTGGAATTAATGTAAAAATGACAACGCTTTATTGCTATATGGTATCCGGAATTCTGTCAGCAATAGCAGGATTAGTTAGTTTATCTCGATTAAATTCAGCAAAAGCAGATTTTGGAACCAGTTATACAATGCAGACTATATTAGTTGTTGTGCTAGGCGGAATTAATCCAAACGGAGGATTTGGTAATATACCGGGAATTGCTTTCTCAGTTATTATTTTACAGATGTTATCTTCCTATTTGAATCAGTTCCCAGCCATCAGTAATTATTATAGAGATATGATTTGGGGAATTGCACTGTTTGCTGTGCTTGTATTTAATATCAGTGTTTCAAGAAAGAGAGCGAAAAAAGCTACTGTAAAATAGGAGGAATAAGTAATGCAATATGGAATTTATTATGCATACTGGGAACATGAATGGAATGGTGATTATCATTATTATATAGACAAAGTGGCAAAGCTGGGATATGATATTCTTGAGATTGCGGCTGGTCCACTTCCGGAATATAGTGCTGCAGAATTAAAGGCACTGAAAGAACATGCCAAAGAGAAGAATATAAAACTTACCGTAGGATATGGGCCATTAAGGGAGAATAACATTGCAAGCAGTGATCCGCAGGTTCGAAAGCACGCCATTGGATTTTACACAGAGCTGTTTAAAAGGATGGAACAAATTGGTGCAACGCTAATTGGGGGAGCGTTGTATTCATGTTGGCCGATTGATTATTCAGGTTCAGTGGATAAGAAAGGTGACTGGGAACGTGGTATTGAAGGAGTTGCAAAGCTTGGAAGGATTGCATCGGAATGTGGAATCGAAGTACTAGGCTTGGAGTGCCTAAATCGATTTGAGAATCATGTTTTGAATACAGCAAAAGAGGGTGTGGAGTTTGTAAAGAGTGTACGACAGTTAGAACCGAAGGCCTCAAATGTGAGTGTTATGTTAGATACTTTTCACATGAATATTGAAGAGGAGAGTATTGGAGCCGCAATTCGCATGGCAGGAGAATTACTTGGACATTTTCACACGGGAGAATGTAATCGTATGGTGCCAGGCAAAGGTAGAATGCCTTGGAGAGAAATCGGAGAAGCACTAAGGGAGATTCACTATGACAAGGCGGTGGTAATGGAACCGTTTGTAATGCAGGGAGGAACGGTAGGACAGAATATTAAAGTATGGCGGGATATTGTTCCGGATGCTAGTGAAGAGGCTCTTGATCGGGATGCAAAAGAAGCATTAGCATTTGAACGATATATGTTAGGTTAGATGAAGTAAGTATCGTTGTAAAAATGTATAACTCAATTACCTTTTGGAAGTTATTGATTAGTTTTATGACTGGTGTAATGAATTTTGAAGGAGATTCAAAAATTATGTATTATTGGCTTTTCGGAAAATCGGAAAGCTTTTTTTAAAAAGGTCTTTCAAAAACAGTTTTTTAAGCAAGAAAAAGTTTATCATTTTTCCACAAAAACTGAACTTTCTCGTTCAACTGGAAGTTAGATTTTCAATTCACGTTTACTTTACATATCAAGACAAAATAAAACTTGCAAAAGATCTTGCGGCAAGGTATCATAATGGTATTCAAGTCTTTTATTATATAAGACTAAGAATATAAAATAATAAAAACGAGAGGAAGAAAGACATGAGTAAAATTAAAAGAAAAAGTGCTTTGGGATTGGTTTTTACACTATTATTTGTAGCCATTTTGGGAGTATTAAAGCCAACAGAGGCAAAAGCCTGGACGAATCTTACCATAGGGCAGTTTGATACAATTTATGAACATAACGGAGAAAAGGAGGTAACCTATAAGCTGGTACTTCCTTCATCAGGCAAACTTACGCAAATCACTTCGGTGACAGAAAGATATATTCACTTTTCTATATATGATGCTTCTGAAAATAGAATACAAGATTTGTCCGGAGATGCTACTAATACTTATACTTATGATATGGACTTGATTGGCGGAGAATATTATATTGTTGCCAAATCATACTGGGATAATACTGCAAGTAATTTTAAATGGATATTTACACCAGCTGAAGAATCATTTAATGAAACTCAGGATGAGCGCAATAATGATTTGACTAACAAATTTCCAATCAACCTCGGAGAGACTGTTAAGGGGCAGTTTGCCAGAAATGATGACGTAGATTATTATGGTTTTTCGGTAAATAAAACAGGAACTTTAAGCCTTAAACTAACAGCAAAAATGGAAGAAATGGGAATAAGCCTTCTTAATGATGAGGGAAACTATAACTATAAAGTATCTGATATCTCAAAGGGAACAAAGACATTTACATTTCAAATTCCTAAGGGAAATTACTCTTTAATGTGTTCGGGTGAGAAGACAGGAAATTATCAAATCACTACATCTTTTGCAGGTGGTCCGTCTAAAGTAAAATTAACTTCCGTAAAAAATCTAAAGGGAGGAATATTAAAGGCTACTTGGAAAAAAGGGAAGTCAGTTGACGGTTATGAGGTTCAGATTTCTACTTCAGGAGATTTTGATAGCAATGTGACGTCAAAGCTGATAAAGGGTGCAAAAAAGATTTCCTTTACATTTAAGGGATTGAATACTTGGGGTACATATACTTACTATTGCCGTGTCAGAGCGTATAAGGAGAAAAATAAAATTAAGGCATACTCTGATTGGAGCAATGAGAAAGAAATTACTATTAAGAAGTAAGTTTGGTATTATATAGAAAAAAGACTGTAAGTAAACTGATTTAAAATGTTTATTTCCGGTCTTTTTTATTTGGCTAAAATATTATAATTGGTAAATTTTAATAGAAAATAAATCCATATAACAGGTTATATTAATAGATTTCGTTACAGCAGTTGACATTACTATATACAATAATTATAATTTTAAATATCCAAGTAAGAAAAAATGTGAGGGAATGTACAAACAACTGAAAGGGGGAATCCAAATGAAACATAAATGTGTATCATTATTATTAGCCGGTATATTAACTGCCTCCGGTGTATGCAGAGAAAATTTGACTACAGTGTGGGCGGGGACTTACTCCGGGAACAGTATTGTGAAGCTTAGTGCTGTAAGTACTAATGTAATAGCAAAAACTCAGACAGAATATACAGATGAAGAACTATGTAAACTCGCTGCAGATTATTACTATAAAAACCATAATCAGAAGGCACCGATAGTAGAAATTGAAGATACTCGTGGTGATTTGGTAACTATTCATCTCTATGAAATTGTTAATGACGGAGGTGGAGAAGGACATACTACAACCTATGACTGGTATTATGTATCTCGTAAGACCGGAAAGGGTGAAGACCTTTTTAACAATAAAATAGACTTAACGGAAGGCACAAATACTAAAACTCAGCCAATGCTTTCAAGGAAAAAGGTAGAAATAGATGGTAATGTATTTAAACTTACCGCAAAAAAATATGATGATTCAGAAGTCATAGGTGTAAGTGATATAATACAATACTCTAAATCTACCGGAAAAAGTATTAGTCTTGTAAAGAAAATCACTTCAGAAAGTATAGTGACAAATGGTAAATATCTTTATTATTCCAAAGATAAGGGCGGTAAAGGTGTTATCTACAAAATGGACTTAGAAACTAAGAAAGTATCAAGGGTGGTTTCTGCTAAGAACTATGTGTTGTTGGGAGGAACAGATAAGTATTTGTATATAGGTAAGACGGAATTTGAAAATACTGTACCAATGTACAAGGTATATGTATATAATATGTCCACAAAGCAGGTAAAAAAGAGTGGCATTGATTACTTTGTAGGTGACATTCAGGTAGAAAAAAATAAAATTTTAGCTTGTACTTTCCGCCTTGATGTTGATAATTATAGGTTTGATGTGATGACAGAAACAGGAAAAAGTATCTTCAAGGGTAAGGCAGCAAATGCAGTTCTTGCCAAAGGGGAGGTGTTTTATATCCAGATTTTTTATAATAATGGTGAACATAAGTTTAAGTGCTATCAATATGATTTAAAAAAGAAAAGCGAAAAAAAGATAAGTTATGAAATTTATAGGAAGTATGAAAAAAAGTATTTGGGTTATTAAAGGATAATAAACCTAAATATTCACGCCATAGGTCACAGACCTCTTATTCTGCATAGTGTAGTAGGGTGAACTGTTTTCGGTCTGTGACTATGGGGGATATTACCAAACATTTTCTAAAACACATAATTTCAAACCTTCGGCTTGATTATGCGTTTCCGAAGATGTTTCGTGAATAATTTTGGATAAATAGAAAAAATAGGAGTGAACAGTATGAAGTTAAATAAGAGAATAGCATCATTGTGTTTAACAATGATAATGATAATTTCAGGACTTTATTTATCGCCTGAAAGGGTAAAAGCAGCTACAAAGGCAGCAGATGGAGCAATAATAATTGAGGTTTTAGAAAGCGGACCGCATGCTGTAGCAGCAGATACTGATGGAAAGAGCATTTATTACAGTATTAATTTTGGAGAATTTAAAAAATCAAAATACAACACTGTTAAAAGAGATATTAAAACCGGAAAGGAAGTCGGTGTAATAAAAAATAAAGAGTATCAGTACTATGGCTATGACAGTATAAAGCTATATAAAGATTATTTTATCGGAGTAAGAACGTGTGGCTCCTCGCCGAGCTGGTCTTCAATAGATAAAGTCAATAAGAACGGGAAAGTAGAGGAACTTGCCGTAGGAAATTCTGCTGTAATGCTGGAGAATTCCATATACTATATAGCTGAAAAGAAGAAGGAATATGGCCCGAGTGATATATTAGGTATATACAAAATGGATTTGAACGGGAAAAATAAAAAACCGGTTAAAAAGGGTGATTACAGTAAGCTCGGGATCTCAGGTAAGACCTTATATTATGCTAAATCCCGTTATGTAAATGATAAGGAAATTACTAAATGGTTTAACTTAAAAACAGGTAAGCGTGAGAAAAATGTCATACTTTCATATATGTATGACAGTGCTTCAAAGACCAAATTCATTTTCAGCAATAAGGCGGTTAGAGCAGGTAAATATAAAGACGGAAAATGGGAATATAAGACAATTTTGAAATGTACACCGGTAGATAACTTTGATTTTTACGGAATTTTTAAAGTTCGGGTATGCGGTTCAAAAATATTGGTACAAGTAAATGAAGTAAGTGGATTTAAGCTCTATATGTTGGATTTGAATGGTAAGAATAAAAAACTGTTAAAGAAAGGTGGATTAGCGGGTTAGTTTTCATTAATTATCTAAATAAATTTAGATTTTATGCTTGCAATCACTGCACGAAATATCATATAATTATCTCTGTTAATAAAACTCAAGGGAGGTCATATATGAAAAAAGTAATGAAAAATATGTTTCCGCTGCTTTTAATCCTTATAGTTGCATTTTCTGCAATATCACCGTTACAGGTAAGAGCTGCAAAAAGAAGTAAAATGCATAACATTGAGATGTATGTTGGTGAGGCATATGAGTATACTAACTTTAGTAAGGTTAAAAGTGTTAAAAATTCTAAAAAGTCTGTAGTTGAAACGACTAAGAGAGAAAATGATGATAAGTATGTAGTATTTAAGGCAAAGGAAGCCGGAAAAGTCAGAATAACTGCCAAGACTCAATCAGGAACAGCAGTTTTTAACATTACGGTTAAAAAATCAAAATTTGAGTATAAATTATATACAATAGGCAGCGGAGAAATTCTGGCAGAAGTGACTAATAAGAATAAGGTTATATTTGACGAAGGAAAATTCAGATATACCTTAAAAGGAACAGATGGTAAAGAGTATGCATCAGAAGAAATAACAGTGCCCGCTCTTATGCCGAACAGTAAAAGTTATGTGAAAATTTATTTTGGTTCAAGTGCATTTGAGCCTGATGTCTCACAAAGTGAGATTAAGATGATAAGTCTTTCCAGGTCACCAAACCGTAAGTACACGAATGCTAATAAAAAATTTGTAATCAAGGATGAGGTTAAGTCCCAGGTTGATGAAAAGGTGGTCGTTTCTGTTACATATAAGAACGATGGGAAGGTGCCTGCAAAGGGATATTTATATGTGATTTTTTATGACCCATCAGGTTTGCCGATAGAATTTGTTAATAGGTTTGTATCACTAAAGGCGGGCTCAAGTGATACATTCGATGCTACAGGTTATCTGAGAATGATCAATCTGACAACCGGACAGAGAGAACCATACGATCATTATGAGATAATAAAGAATGTTTATACCAATGAACTTAAATAATCAGAGAAAAATATATTTGACTAAAACAGAAGGATTTTCAAATATTTTGTTTGAAAGTCCTTTCTCTTATGTAATTGTGACAATTTCTTGAAATATTTCAAACCCTATTTACTTATTCAAAATTTTATTGCATACTATCTAAGTAGGATTATAATGGTATAAGTATTAAAAGAATAAAAATCGGGAGTAAGTCCCTATACAAAAAGTTGGCTTATATGTTAGTATTTAAATCAGATAATTTGTATTAATATCGGAAAGGCGATAATATGGAAAGAATAGAAAATGAAGTTTTGACAGGTGAACGTGCCCTTTTTCAGGCAAATGGGCTGGAGATAGAAGACACAATATTTGCAGACGGTGAGTCTGCACTTAAGCATGGTGAAAATATAAATGCAGTCAATACAATGTTCAAGTGGAAGTATCCATTCTGGTATGCAAAGAATATAAATGTAAAAGATTCCACCTTTTTTGAAATGGCTAGGTCAGGGCTTTGGTATGGTGAAAATATTAATATAGAAGATACTATGATAGAAGCACCTAAGGAGTTTCGCAGGTGTGATGGAGTTAACCTTAAAAATGTATCCCTGCCAAATGCAAGCGAGACACTGTGGATGTGTAAGAATATAAGACTTGAAAATGTGGTGGCAAAGGGGACATATTTTGGATTAAACAGTGAAAATATCTACCTTGACGGGCTTAATTTATATGGTGACTACTGTTTTGACGGTGGGAAAAATATTGAAGTCCATAACTGCAAGCTGCTTTCAAAAGACAGCTTTTGGAATACAGAAAATGTAATAATTTGTGACTCATTTATAGTGGGAGAGTATTTTGGATGGAATTCAAAGAATATAACCCTTATCAATTGTACAGTTGAGAGTTTACAGGGATTTTGCTATATAGAAAATCTTGTGATGAAGAACTGTAAGCTTGTAAATACAGCGCTCGCCTTTGAATTTTCAACTGTGGATGTAGAGGTTACCAGTAAAATTGACAGTGTATTTAATCCAAAGAGCGGAGTTATAAAGGCTAAGGAAATAGGTACTCTCATTATGGATAATGAAAATATTAATCCTGAGGATACAAAAATAATTGTAGAAGGAGAAGCACCAAAGCCTGTAACTCTTGCAGAGGTTGAGCTGGTGTCAGGTGAAGGAAGGGAAACCGAAATTAGAAGGAGGAGTTGATATGCATATTGAACACTCATTTAATTTTGACAAAGAAATCAATCGCAGAAATACCAATGCAGAGAAATGGAAGGTAGAGGAAAATGAGCTTCCTATGTGGGTGGCGGATATGGATTTTGAAGCGGCACCTGTCATAAGAAAAGCATTGGAAACCAGATTTAAACATGGTGTTTTTGGATATTCCGGCATAACTGATGATTGGTATCAGGCTTATATAGGCTGGTGGAAACACAGGCATAATTTTACCCTGCAGAAAGACTGGCTAATCTTTACTACAGGAGTAGTCCCTGCTATATCAAGCATTGTGAGAAAGTTTACAACACCTGCTGAAAAAGTGCTTATTCAAACCCCGGTTTATAATATATTTTTTAACTCAATCCTTAATAACGGAAGGGTAGCTCTTGAAAGTCCGTTAGTGCTTAAAAATAACAGATATGAAATGGACTTTGAACAGCTTGAAAAAGACCTTTCTGACAAACAGACTACTCTTATGATACTTTGCAATCCGCAAAATCCGGGCGGAAGAATTTGGACTAAAGAAGAATTAATAAGGGTAGCGGAACTTTGTAAAAAGTATGGTGTTACAGTAATATCTGATGAGGTTCACTGTGATTTAACAGTTAACGGAAAGAAATATGTACCATTTGCAAGTGTATCTGATACAGCAAGAGAAATAAGCATAACCTGTATGAGTCCGGGCAAATCCTTCAATATAGCGGGGCTTCATACTGCGGCTGTGTCGGTTCCGAATGAAATACTTAGAAATAAGGTTAATAGAGGGCTTAATACCGATGAGGTTGCTGAGCCAAATGCTTTTGCCATAGAGGCGGCAGTAGCGGCTTATTCAAGGGGGGCAGAGTGGCTTGATGCTCTCAACGGATATTTAGATGAAAGCAGGAAGATGGTTTTAGATTTTATAGCCGGTGAAATTCCTGAAATCAAGGTTATAGAAAAGGAAGCTACTTATTTATTCTGGATAGATGTGAGAGGGCTTAAAAATGCCGGTAAAGGCTTTGCTAAAGATCTTAGACTGACTACAGGGCTTTATCTGACAGATGGAAGGGCTTACGGCAAGGTGGGAGAAGGCTTTATAAGAATGAATATAGCCTGTACCAAGAAGAATTTAAAGTATGGTCTTGAAAGGCTTAAAACCGGAGTAAGGCTGTGGGAAGACAGCCATTGACTTTTAACCGGATAATTGGTATTCTATATATAGAAAGTTTACCGCTGACCAATATGCGGTATATAAGTGGCTGGGTTGAAAGTTCAGTCCTTCGCTAAAAGGCGAAGGACTTTTTGCGTTGGGAGGATATTATACAAATTCTAAAAAATTAAATAATAACAAAAACTTTGGAGTTTACCTATAAAGATTATCATAATCTACTTGACACTTTCCTATATTATAGTAATATAGATATAGTTAATTTTTTAACAAAATATGATACAAGTGTCAAAAACATAAAATTACGGAAAAGGATAGGAGAATGGGAGAAGTAAGTTTTTTTAATGCGCCTGCACAGGTAGTAAAGAATTTAATCAAGGCGGGGGAAACTAAAGTAAGCATGCCGTTTTATAAAATGTTAATACTTGGTATACTTGCCGGGATTTACATAGCCTGTGGAGCTTCGACAAGCAGTGTGGCTATGCACAATATATCTAATGTAGGTATAGCAAGACTGGTAGCGGGCTGTGTGTTTCCGGTGGGCTTTATAACCATAGTTCTTATTGGCGGAGAGCTGTTCACAGGCAACTGCCTTATGGTTTTTGGAGCTATGCGTGGAAAATACAGGGTTTCTTCTATGATAAGGGTATTAGCTTTAGTTTTTGTATTTAATCTTATAGGTGGAGTTTTAATGGCTGTACTGGTTTATTTTAGCGGACAGTTTAATTTCACAGACGGACTTCTTGGAGCATTTACAATTAAAGTGGCTCTTAGTAAGGTAAGTCTTTCTTTTGAAACAGCCTTTGTCTCAGGTATACTTTGCAATGTATTCGTATGTATGGCTGTACTTATGGCAGGTTCAGCCAAGTCTGCAGGCTGTAAAGTATGGGCAAGCTTCTTTCCTATAATGGCATTTGTGGTAAGCGGTTTTGAGCATTGTGTGGCAAATATGTATTATATACCGGCAGGCATCCTTGCCCTTGGTAATGAAAAATATGTAGAAAAGGCTGTTTCTGAGTATGGCATTACAACAGAGCAGCTTGCAAAGCTTAACTGGGGCAGTTTTTTCACAATGAATGAATTTCCGGTAACTCTCGGAAATATAGTAGGCGGATCCATTGTGATGGGAATTATGGTGTATTTGGCACATAAGAAGGAGATAAGTTAAATACACTTTAATCAGTGTTATAAGTATCTCTTGTATATTGTACATAATTCTGCTATAATAATATACAGAAAGGAGAGAGATATGCCACAAATAAGACCAATTACAGATTTGAGAAATACCACAGAAATTTCAGAAATTTGTCATACAAAGAATGAGCCGCTTTTTATAACAAAGAATGGATATGGAGATTTAGTGGTTATGAGCATTGAAACATATGAGGAAATGTTGGAAACATCACAGGTAGATAAGGCGATAAGTGAGGCTGAAAGAGAATTTGCTGAAGATGGTGTTTTGATAGATGCGAGAGAAGCCCTCCGTTCATTAAGGAGAAAACATTTTGGATAAATATTCTATTAAAATATATTCTCGTGCTTATAGGGATTTAGAACAAATTTTTACCTATATTGCTGAAGAACTTTTAGAACCGGTAATAGCTTTGGAAATAATTGATGGATTGGAAAATGCTATATTTAGTTTGGAAGAACAGCCGGAGAGAGGAGCAATTAGGCGTGTAGGGGCTTACGCTAATCAAGGATATCGTCAGATGTTTCACAAAAACTATACAATTATTTATCGTGTTATTAAGAGAAAGCAAGAGGTTCATATTGTTACAGTAAGGTACACACCAAGTAATTTTTAAGTGCAAGGATAGTCTGGAAGGCTGTCCTTTTTTAATTTAATAAGAAATTTCTTATTAAATGAGAATCTCTCCGAGGGATGTACAGCTCGCGGCAGGGAAGCTTGTCTTACGGCACCGCTCGCGAGCGAAGTGTGTGCAAGTACACACTTTTCTATAGGAAAAACAAAAACTGTAACATTTTACCTTCACAAGTGTTGTATAATTGGAAATAAAAAGTTTCGGAAAAATAAAGAAAGGGGGCGAGTTATGGAAAATGATGTCTTAGTGAGATTTTACAGGGCATACAGCAGGGAAATATATTTATATCTCTATGGACTGAGCCATAACAGACAGCTCTCTGAGGATTTGATGCAGGAAACCTTTGTAAAGGCTTTGCTTTCATTACAGACGGCAGATACAGGGGTGAAAGCATGGTTATATAAGGTTGCAAGAAACCTGTATTTTAATACTTACAGAAAAGATAAAAGACTTGTTATGGGACTTGATAACGCTGAAAATAAAGTAGCTCTAAATGAAGAAACAGAAGAAAATCCGCTTAATAAACTGCTTATAAATGAAAGAGATAATGTACTTTATAAAGCCTTAAATAAACTTGAGGGCAAAAAGAAAGAAGTACTTTTATTACAGTATTTTTCAGGACTATCGGGCAAAGATATAGCAAAACTCTTAGGTATAACTACAGAGAATGTTAGAATTTTGGCATTTAGAGGGAAGAAGGAATTAAAACTATACTTAAAGGAGGACGGATATGAAATATAAAGAATTGATAGAATTATACAGGAGTGGCAGACTTTCTGAGGAAGAAAGAAAAAAAATAGAAGAAGATATAGAAAAACAGGAGGCTATCAGCGAATATTTATATCCTGATGAGGAAATTAATGAAAAAATACCGGAAGATGAATCAGAAGGAAATATATCAGAAAAAGACAACGAATTTATGAGACTGATAAGAAAGTCTATCAGAAAAGCATTTATTAAAATGGGAGTGGCTGTTACGGCAGCGGTGCTTGTGGTAATAGTACTTATGATGACAATAATGCCTAAGGCTATAGATTTATTTTACTATAATCCAAGTGCGGCAGGGAATTATAGTGAGCCGGAAGGAGTAGGAGGATACAGAGAAAGATTTGGATTGGATTTAAGTGTGTATACTGAATTGGTTGCACCGTTTAACTATCTTGATTCGGTAGATGTAGTTTCAGAAGGTTATGGTAACTATAGCTTTAACACCTATCCAAGTATGCGGATGTATGGGGAAAACAGGAAAAAATATGCCGGTAATATCAGAAAAGGCAGGATAACATTTTATGATCCACTGGCTTTAGAACGTACAGCAGACAATATGTTTGAATGGCAGACAGGCAGCAATAATTACAATGAGAGCCTTACCAAACAGCTTGAAAGACTTAAAACAGAATATCTAAAAACAGAAGGGCGGGGTATTGAGGAAGAAGGAGGTGAGCTTAGGTTTGCCTCAAGTTTTGGCGGTGACAGGGATGACACTAAAGAGAGTATAAAAGGGCTTTCAGATGGAAGACTTTATAGGGCTTATATCACCTTTGATAACATACTTACTTATAAAGAGGCAATAGACTTTGAAGCAAAATATGAATTGGGACATAGTTGGGTAGGTATAGTGAATGACAGAGACGGCAATAATGATATTATGGGAATGAACACAGGGATAGGAGCTACAAGAGGAAAAAGCCCTGCTAAGTATCCATATATTTTCGGATATGAAGGAACAGGTGAGGGAATAACATTTAAAGAGCTTAAGAACGAAGAAAATGCAAAGAAACACTATATAAGTTTGCTTAATTATCTTAAAGATAACAGCTCGTTTACAGATATGATGGACAGTTATATGGACAGTTATATGGACAGAAAGACGAAACTTGACAGGGCTTTAGCTTATGTGAATGAACATGGCTTAAAAGTATATGGAATGGCTGTAAAAGCAGAGAAGAAAGACTTACTAAAACTTATAGAAGATGAAAGAGTATTTGGAATCGGTATAGAGGAAAATTAATTTATATTACAGTATTTTATAAGATGTTTCGTGAATAATTTGGCTAACTTATAAGAATTACTTATAAATTGAAACGGTTAATTTTATAACTTGAAAAAAAGCTTAGAATAGTGTAGAATAATGGTATAAAAACTCTGATAAATGCTTGCACCAAAAGAACCCCTAAGGTTGGCAGACCTTAGGGGCTTTTCGTGCTTATAGGCTATTGTTGTCACTGTATATGAAGCAATAATAGTCAATTAATTTGTAGAAAATCTAGGTAAAAAATTGATAAAATCTATGAAGATTTAGCATAACAATTAAGAAAAATAATCGTGACATATTTTCCCAAAGGTGTATAATAATAAAATATCTATAAAACAGAATGAATATTAAAATCACAACCTAAAGGAGACAAGATGATTAAATTATTCAGGTATTTAAGGAAAAAAGACCGGTTGTATATTTTTATAAGCCTTTGTTTCATTGTCTGTCAGGTGTGGCTTGATTTAAGGCTTCCGGATTATATGTCTGAGATTACAAGGCTGATTCAGACACCGGACAGTGCTTTTAGCGAAGTAGTTATAGCCGGAGGAAAGATGCTTGCCTGCGCGCTTTTTAGTATGGCAGCGGCATTTATAGTAGGATATTTTGTGGCAAGGGTGGCAGCAGGCCTTTCAAAAAGGCTCAGAGATGCTGTCTATGATAAGGTAATCTCATTTTCAATGGAAGAAATGGGCAAATTCTCCACTGCCAGCCTCATTACACGCTCAATCAATGATATATCCCAGGTGCAGATGGTAATCGCCATCGGTTTGCAGGCAAGCGTAAAAGCACCTATTTTGGCTATATGGGCAATAACCAAGATTCTAAATAAAAATCTTATCTGGTCTGCAGCTACGGGAGTGGCTATAGCATTTCTGCTTGTATTAATAGCAATAGTCTTTGTGCTTGTAGTACCGGGCTTTCAGAAAATGCAGACTCTTACAGACAATATAAACAGGGTAGCAAGAGAAAACCTTAGCGGTGTAAGAGTAGTACGTGCCTATAATGCAGAAGGCTATCAGGAAGCCAAATTTGAGCAGGCAAATGAAGAACTTACCTCAGTAAACCTTTTTACCCAGAAAGTCATGGCGATAATGTCACCGTCAATGACACTTATAAGCTCAGGACTCACATTGTCAATCTATTGGATAGGTGTGTATCTTATAGACAAGGCTGCACTTCAGGAGAAAATCTCCTTATTCTCCGATATGATAGTATTTTCGTCCTATGCAATGCAGGTTATTATGTCATTTATAATACTGACATTTACATTCATCCTGCTTCCGAGGGCAATAGTTTCAAGTAAAAGAATAAATGAAGTTTTAAATACTGAGAATAGGATTACAGATGGAGCAGGCAGTAAAAAGCCTGTAGAAACCGGAACAGTAGAATTTAAGAATGTATCCTTTCACTACCCTGATGCGGCAGATGATATGATAACAGGTATAAATTTTAAGGCGAATAAGGGTGAAATGGTTGCCTTTATCGGAGCTACAGGAAGCGGTAAGACTACTCTTATTAACCTCATTCCGCGTTTTTATGATGCTACGGGAGGCGAAGTACTTGTAGACGGTATAAATGTTAAAGAGTATAAGCTCTCTGAACTCAGAAAGAAGATAGGTTATGCACCTCAAAAGGCTCTGCTTTTTAGCGGAAGTGTAGAATCAAATGTTGCTTACGGCTCAGATAACTCCGATAGTGAAAAACTTAACGAAGCCCTTGAAATCTCACAGGCGAAGGAGTTTGTTGAGAAACTTGAAAATAAGGAGAAATCAGCCATTTCACAGGGAGCGGTAAATGTTTCGGGGGGTCAGAAACAAAGACTTTCCATAGCCAGAAGTATTTACAACAAGCCTGAAATACTGATATTTGATGACTCATTCTCGGCTCTTGACTATCGTACAGACAAGATACTTAGAAGAGAGTTAAAAGAAAGAGTAAAGGGCAGTACCAGCCTTATAGTTGCACAGAGAATAGGTACAATAATGGAAGCTGACAGAATTATAGTTTTAGAGGAAGGAAAGATAGTCGGACAGGGTAAACATAAAGAACTGCTTAAGACCTGCCCTGTATATAAGGAAATAGCTATGTCACAGCTTTCAGAGGAGGAACTGTAATGGCAGAGAGAAGACACAGAGGTCCGGGACCCGGCCCGGGAATGGCTAAAGGTGAGAAGGCTAAGGATTTTGGGGGAGCAATTAAGAACTTGTTTGCTTATATCAGAGGTTATCTGCCTGCAATAATAACAGCAACAGTATTTTCGGCAGCAGGTACGGTACTAAATGTAATCGGTCCTGACAAAATGAAGAAAATAACTACCCTTATAGCAGAAGGGGCAATGACGGGGATAGATAAAGAGGCTGTTTTAAAGATTGCGATTACACTTGTGATAATGTATGGAGCCGGAGCGGTGCTGAATCTTTTACAGGGAGTAATAATGGCAGATGTTACTCAAAAGACCTCCAAAAGCCTTAGAACAGATATTTCAAGGAAGATAAACAGACTCCCACTGTCTTATTTTGATAAAACCAGCATAGGAGATATTCTTTCAAGAATTACCAATGATGTTGACTCGATAGGGCAGACCATGAACCAGAGTATGGCAAGCCTTGTGGGGGCAATAACCATGTTCTTCGGAAGTCTTTTTATGATGTTTATTACTAACTGGATTATGACTGTAGTAGGCATCTTGTCAACTATTATAGGTTTTGTCTTTATGATGGTAATTATGGGGAAATCCCAGAAATACTTTGCTATGCAGCAGGATGAGCTGGGTGTAATCAATGGTTATGTTGAGGAAACCTACACAGGACACCTGATAGTTAAGGCATTTAATAATGAAGCTAAAACTAAGCAGGAATTTGACCTTATGAATGAAAAGCTTTTTACCTCTGCCTGGAAGAGTCAGTTTTTATCAGGTATGATGATGCCCCTGATGGGCTTTGTGGGGAATCTTGGCTATGTGGCAGTCTGCGTTGCAGGTGCGGTACTAACTATGAAAGACATGGCAGAGATAGGAGATATAGTAGCATTTATGCTGTATATAAGACTTTTTACCCAGCCACTTTCCCAGTTTGCACAGGCAGGCACAAGTCTTCAATCCACGGCTGCAGCAAGTGAGAGAGTATTCGGCTTCCTCTCTGAGACTGAGATGGAGGGTGAAGAAGGCAAGAAAGAGCATATAGAAAATATAAAGGGAAATGTAAGCTTTAAGAATGTAAAATTTGGCTACAATCCGGATAAAATAATAATAAAGAATTTTTCTGCTGATGTGAAGTCGGGTGAGAAAATAGCCGTAGTAGGTCCGACAGGAGCAGGTAAGACAACCCTTATCAATCTTCTTATGAAGTTTTATGAGCTTAATGAAGGTCAGATTATAATAGACGGGACACCTATAAGTGAACTTAAGAGGTCGGGAGTACACGAACTTTTCTGTATGGTACTTCAGGACACCTGGATTTTTGAGGGAAGCATTAAAGATAATATTAAATATTCCAAGACAGAGGCGACTGATGAGGAGGTAAAGAAGGCTGCCAAAGCTGTGGGACTTCATCATTATGTAAAGACTCTGCCTGAAGGCTACGATACCATACTGAATGAAAATGCCAATCTTTCAGCCGGTCAGAAGCAGCTCTTAACGATAGCCAGAGCTATGGTTGAAAATGCACCTATGCTAATACTTGACGAGGCTACAAGCTCTGTAGATACCAGAACTGAGGAAGAAATACAAAGGGCAATGGATAAGCTTATGGCAGGCAGAACTTCCTTTATTATAGCGCACAGGCTTTCAACCATTAAAAACGCGGATTTAATCCTTGTAATGAAGGACGGAGATATTATAGAGAGCGGAAGCCACAGCGAACTTATGGAAAAAGGCGGTTTCTATGCTGAACTTTACAATAGCCAGTTTGAGAATTAAAAGACTTGAAATTGTGTGAGATTATGTGGTAAAATTTGACGTTATCAGAAAGGAGAATATATGGAAGAGATTATCAAGATAATAAACCTTAAAAAGACATTTAAGTTGTCAGCGAAACAACAAAAGATTGAAAAGACAAAAGAAAAGGTGAAGGTAGCAGTAAACGATATTTCCTTTGCTGTACAAAAAGGTGAGATATTCGGACTTTTAGGACCTAACGGAGCCGGTAAGACCACCACGCTCAGGATGCTTGCAACCCTCATAAAGCCTGATTCGGGAGATGCGGTGTTAAACGGTGAAAGCATAGTGAAGAATCCTTTCGGAGTAAGAGGTACTATAGGCTTTCTTACAAGTGAACTTAAACTGGAGGATTTCTTTACACCTAATTACCTCTTTGATTTTTTCTCGGATTTACATGGAGTTGATGATAAGGTAAGAGAAGAACGCAAAAACAGGCTTTTTGCAAAATTTGGTATAGACAAGTTTGCAGAGGTAAAAGTGGGCGACCTTTCAACCGGTATGAAGCAGAAGGTTTCACTTGTTATTTCAATAGCTCACAATCCTGAAATAATCATCTTTGATGAGCCGACCAACGGACTTGATGTAATTACCGCAAAGACAGTTGTGGACTTCCTTATAGAATTAAAAGAGGAAGGAAAAACTATAGTTATTTCCTCACATATTTTCAGCCTGATAGAAAAAATCTGTGACAGAGCAGCAATAATTATAGAAGGAAAGTTAGCAGCTTACGGTGCTGTGGATGAAATAAAAGCCGGAAAGAGCTTAGAGGACAGGTTCTTTGATATTTATTCGGAGGTGGCAGGGAATGAAGAATAATATTTATACTATATTCAGAAAAGAAATGGCAAGATTCTTTAAGGATAAAAGGCTTGTGATTACAACCCTCCTGCTTCCGGGTATTATGATATTTGTCATGTATACCTTTATGGGAAATATGATGAAGTTGCAGTTTACTGTGGCAGAGGATTATGTGGCAAAGGTATATGTGAAAAATCTGCCTGAATCCGTAGCCGGAAAGCTTGACAAGAAAAAGCTTGAGATAAAGCCTGTGGATGGTGATTTGGAAGCTGAGAAAAAACTCGTTTCTGAAAAAGAGATTGACCTTGCGGTTAATTTTCCTGAGAATTTTGATAAAGAGGTAGAGGAATATAAGACCGGTGAAGGCAAGGCACCTCAGGTTGAAATTTTTTATAATTCGGGAAAAACGGAATCAAGTGCCGCTTATACAATGTTTACCGAAGTTCTTAGTAATTATGAGACTGAACTAAGCAATAAATTTGATGTAAATGCTGATGAAAAAATAAGCTATGACCTTGCTGGTAAGGAGGATATGACAGGTAAAATGTTTGGAAGTATGCTTCCTATGCTCCTTATGATATTTATCTGGTCGGGTTGTGTTGCGGTTGCACCGGAGTCGATAGCGGGAGAAAAGGAAAGAGGAACCATTGCAACCCTTCTTGTAACCCCTATGAGCAGGCAGGCACTTGCACTCGGCAAGATATTTGCACTTAGCATAATCGCCTTTCTTTCAGGCGTATCAAGCTCTGTCGGCACCTTCGCGTCGCTCCCTGCCATGTATCAGGGAATGAGTAGTGGTAATATAAATACAGCCTTCTACAGCGGCAAAGATTTTGGGCTTTTATTTGTAATAATTATATCAACCACTATTCTTATGGTTGCACTTATATCGGTACTTTCAGCCTTTGCAAAAAGCGTAAAGGAATCTGCTACCATCATCTCTCCGCTTATGATAGTAATTATGGTAGTCAGTTTATTACCTATGTTTAGCAAGGGAAATGTGGAAACACCTGTTTCAATGTTTTTCATACCATTATACAACAGTGTAATTTGTATGAATGAGATATTTAAGTTTTCTTATTCAAGTATGAATGTGCTTATTTCAGTTGTAGTAAATATTGTATTTACCGGAATTCTGGTACTGATACTTACCAGGATGTTTGACTCAGAGAAGGTTATGTTTTCTAAGTAGGTAATATATAAGTAAGTAGAAATTGGCGAAATCATGGGGCTGTCGCATTAAGAATGAGATACACAAAATACATTGATAATTTGATGATAAATTTACTGTATCTTGTTATACTTTTGCTTATTGCGGCAGCCCCCGGTTTCACTACTGTGAATTACTTTCCGTAAGCGATAACCGGAAAAGAAGTTTTTATGAGAAAGAAACTATGAAAATTAAATATCTTTCCCTTTTCCAAGGAAGGTATTTTTCACATTCTGCATCCTGTAATCAAGTTCAGCACTTTCGGTGGCACATTCATTCAGCTCTCTGGAAAGAGCATTCATCATTTCGGGCGGAATCTTTTTATTATATCTTAATTTATGCTCCAAAGAAGCCCAGAAGTCCATAGCAATGGTTCTAAACTGTACCTCTACCTTTATAAGCTTTTTCTCGTTCTCAAGGAAGATAGGGACGGCAACTATAAGGTGAAGACTCCTGTAGCCCGAAGGTTTAGGATTCTTGATATAGTCCTTCATTTTAATAAGGGTAACATCATCCTGACGTAAAAAGCAATCAGCAAGCTTGTAAATATCATCAATAAATGAGCAGATAACCCTTACTCCGGCTATATCCTCAAGATTTTCTTCAATTGATTCCAAATCCAAAGGAAGATCTTTACGTATTATTTTTTTTAAAATACTTTCATTGCTTTTAATACGGGATTTTATGCTTTCTATAGGATTACCGTCATATATAAGGGAAAATTCCTCGTTAAGCACTTTAAACTTGGTTTCAACCTCCATAATGGCACAGCGGTAATTGGCAAAAAGCCTCTCAATAGGAAGAGTATTTTCTTTGAACAGTTCTATAATTTTTTCTTTGGTTTCATTCGGTATATTGTTTAAATCAAGGGTACTGAGACCGTTGATTGCTTTTGCTATTTTTTCTTTTTCATGATTATTGAATACATTCATAAGTTCATTATTTTCAGCTATTTCTAAATCGTTAAACATAAAACAATCTCCAAATCCGATAATTATTTGTTAAGGAACAGTTTATAATAAATGATATATAATTCTGCACATAATCAAACATTACAAGTTTATTATACACAAAAAAAGTGAACAATTAGTGACTAATAACAGAAGAATTACTTAAGAATGAAAGTTTATAGTCAAGTTCATATTTTGACACTTGCATTATACATATAAAAAATAGTATATTATTTAAAAGCTAAATGAGAAAATAATGCAAAGGGAAAAGTTAAGTGAAGAGAAATTAAAGTGCAACGGTAAGAAAGGAGATATTATGCCCGGCTATATTTCGCTAAAAGATGTGGTAAAGACTTATAAGGTAGGAGACAATTCTATAAATGCCTGTGACGGAGTGAGCTTAGATATAGATAAGGGGCAGTTTGTGATTATAGTCGGGCCTTCGGGAGCGGGAAAGACCACTGTATTAAACATACTCGGTGGTATGGACACCCTTACATCAGGCTCTGTGGTTGTTGACAACACTGACATAAGCAAACTTCGCCCTAAGGCACTTATTTCTTACAGACGTGAAGATGTGGGCTTTGTATTCCAGTTCTATAATCTGATGGCAAATCTGACCGCACTTGAAAATGTAGAGCTGGCGCTCCAAATTTGTAAAGAACCTATGGATGCCAAAACCGTGCTTGAAGAAGTAGGGCTTGCACATAGAATGAATAACTTTCCTGCAGAACTTTCAGGCGGAGAGCAACAGAGAGTAGCCATAGCAAGGGCACTTGCCAAGAATCCGAAGCTTTTGCTTTGTGATGAGCCGACAGGGGCGCTTGATTATGTTACCGGCAAAGAGATACTCAAGCTTTTACAGGATATGTGCAGGGAAAGGGGAATGACGGTAGTTGTAATTACCCACAATACAGCCCTTACTCCCATGGCAGACAAGGTAATTCATATTAAAAACGGAAAGGTAAGTTCTGCAGAAATCAATGAGAACCCTATGTCAGTAAGCGATATAGAGTGGTAAGATAGTGGTGATAATATGAAAAACAAACTGGCAGTGGATTTTTTCAGAGAAATAGCACGTAATTTTGGGAGGTTTATTTCCATTTTCTTTATCATAATGCTTGGAACAGCGTTTTTTGCAGGACTTCGCTCTTCGGGCAGTGATATGAGAATATCGGCAGATAAGTTCTATGATGATACCGGTCTTATGGATTTTAAGATATTCAGTACACTTGGGCTTACCGATGAAGATTTGGCAGACATAAGAAAAATAAAAGGTGTGGAGCTTGTTGAGGGAGGACAGACTAAAGATGTGGTTCTGAGTACCCAAAAAGCTGAGGCAGTAATTAAACTCATAGGCTTTTCAGAGAAGATAAATAAGCCTTATATTACAGAAGGAAGGCTGCCCGAAAAAAATGATGAATGTCTGGTGGATACTCAGATATTTTGGTTTGAGGACTATAAAATAGGAGATAAGATAACCGTTTCCTCAGATGATGATTCTGACCTTTCTTCTGACCTTAAAAATGTCACCTATACTATAACCGGATTTTGTCATCTGCCTTACTACCAGGAAAAGGTTAGAGGTACAAGTTCAGTGGGAGACGGCTCTGTTGATGCATTTTTAATGATACCAAAGGAGAACTTTAAGTCAGATATTTATACGGAAGCTTATGTTACGGCAAAAGATGTGAGAGGCTTGATTACTTATTCTAAAGCTTATGAAGATAAGATTAAGGTAGTAAAGGATGATATCAAAGGTCTTGAAGCCAAGGTAAACAGCAGACGATATGAAGAAGTAAAAGCTGAGGCGGAGAAGAAGCTTAAAGAAGCTGAAACGAAACTCGAAGATGGTGAGAAAAAGCTAAGCGATGCTAAAAAAAAGATAGATAATTCAAAGAAAAAGATAAAGACAGGTGAAAAAAAGCTTGCCAAGGAAGAAAAGAAAATAAAAGACGGAGAGAGCAAACTGGCTGACGGTAGAAATGAGCTCATAAAGGCAAAAAGCAAGTTAAAAGACGGAGAGAAAAAGCTTGAATCTTCCGAAAACCTCTTAAAGGATAAAGAAAAAGAACTTAAAGAGGGAGAAAAACAGTATAATTCGGGACTTGCCAAATTAAACAAAGCAAAGAACAAGCTGGATGAGGGTGAAAATAAATACAAAACAGGTCTTTCTAAGTACAATGAAGGTTTGGCTGAGTACGAAAAAAATCTCGAAGCTTATGAAGAAGGCTTAAACAGCTATACTGAGGCCAAGGCTAAGCTTGATTTGGCAGAACAGGCAGGGATGGCTCCGCCTGAGGCTAAGGCTAGGCTGGAGGGAGAAAAAGCCGCACTTGATGCAGCCAAACTTAAACTTGATGAGGCAAAAACCACCCTCAGTGAGACTGAAAAAACTCTTGAGGCGAGTAAAGCTAAACTTGAAGAGGGCAAGGCAGAGATTGCCAAGAATGAAAAAGAACTTGAGGCAGCTAAGGAAAAACTTGAAAGTGGCAGGAAAGAACTTGAAAAGGGCAAGGTCACAGTTAAAGACAAGAAGGCTGAACTTGAATCCGGAAGAAAAGAAATATGGGAGAATGAGAATAAATTAACAAAGTCTGAAAAGGAACTTTCAGATGGTAAGGCTGAGCTTGCCAAAGCAAAAGAAAAACTTGAAAAGAACAAAGAAAAGTTAGAAAAGGCTGAGAATAAATACGAAAAAGAGCTTCCAAAGGCGAATAAGAAGCTTGAAAAAGGCAGAAAGAAACTGACCAAGGCAAAAAGAGATGTAGCAGATATTAAAGAGCCGGATTTCTATGTGCTTGACAGAAATATGATGGAAGGATATGTAAGCTTTAAGCAGAATGCAGAGCGTATGGACAGCCTGGGCAATGTATTCCCTGTAATCTTTTTCCTGGTTGCAGCCCTTGTAAGCCTTACTGCAATGACCAGGATGGTAGATGAGAACAGAATGAGCATGGGCATACTTAAGGCACTGGGATACAGGAGTTCTGCTATTTCCGGAAAGTATCTGGCTTATGCACTGCTTGCTACGGTTAGCGGAGGAATCATAGGAATAGCCATAGGTGAGAGGTTCTTACCGCTGCTTATAATCAAATCCTATGGTACCCTATTTACGGGAGTGCCTTACTGTATGACTCCTATAAATTATGAGCAGGCCTTCTTAGCCTTGCTGGCGGCGACTGCAAGTACAGTTGCGGCGACTCTGTTTTCAGCACTTTCACAGCTTCTTGAAAATCCGGCTTCACTTATGCGTCCTCTTCCGCCAAGCTCAGGCAGAAGAGTGCTTTTAGAGAGGGCAGGCTTTATTTGGAAGAGACTTAATTTTACAGGGAAGGCTACTGTCAGAAACCTTGCCAGATACAAGAAAAGGCTGATAATGACAGTAGTGGGCATAGGCGGTTGCATGGGGCTTTTGCTTGTGGGTTTCGGCCTGAATGACTCTATAAATGAGATAGCAAAAAAGCAGTATATCAAGATATTTACATATGACGCAAGTATGACGCTTAATTCTAAATCAAATGAAACTGAAAAAGAAGAAGTATTAAAGGCTGCCGCAAACTACACCGGAGTGGATGAAACTATCAGGATAAAATCCCTTGCAGTTGATTTGACTCATGGAGAGAATATAAGAAGTACCAATCTTTTCATACCGGAGGATACAAAGAAAATAAAAGATTTTCTGACTCTTAAAAAAAGGACTACAGGAGCAGAGTATGCTTTTCCGGCAGGTGATGGGGCTTATATTTCGGAAAAGACAGCGAAAATGTTGGATGTAAAAGAAGGAGACAGTGTAAATATTACCGGGGACGGAAAGAAGCAGGTATCTGTTAAAATAGATAAGATAGTAGAAAACTATGTATTGCACTACCTTTTTCTCTCACCCGAGCTTTATAAGAAACTATATGGAGAGGAGCCTGAATATAACACTCTATACCTTAAGTTTAACAGAGAAAAGGTGGCTGAGCAGGATTTGGGCAGTAAACTTTTGTCTTATGCAGGCTGTTCCGGAGTGATGTTTGTAGATGAGCTTGAAGAGAATATAGACAGGATGTTAAAGGTTCTGGATCTGGTCACTTTAGTACTTATATTGGCAGCAGGACTACTTGCCTTTGTAGTGCTTTACAACCTTAACAGTATCAATATATTGGAGCGGAAACGTGAGATTGCAACCCTCAAGGTGCTTGGCTTTTATGATAATGAGGTAGCACAGTATGTATACAGGGAAAATATCCTGCTTACACTTTTTGGAATAATAGCGGGTCTTGTGTTCGGAACCATCCTTCATCAGTATGTAATTGTTACTGTAGAGGTAGACCTTATGATGTTTGGAAGAACTATAAGCCTTACAAGCTACATTATGAGCAGTTTGATAACCGTAGGTTTCTCGGTGCTAGTAAACTGGGCTATGTACTTTATGCTTAAAAAAATAGATATGACTACATCGCTTAAGAGTGTGGAATAAATATAAAAACTGCTGTAAGTCTGAGCTTTAGGCTTACGGCAGTTTGCTGTTAAATAGTATACTACTCAGGGAGAGCGAATCTTTCTTTATAAATATTTCTGTTCTTTTCGTATTCGTCTTTTTCTTTTTCAGAAAGTTCTTTAAAATAATCATGCTCACTGAATATCATATTGCCGGACTGGATTACATTGATGGCTATATTGGAGCAATGTCCCGCAACCCTGTCGCAGTAGTTTATGTAGTCGGTAAGAACGACACCAAGTTCGCCTGAACATTCTCCGGTGCGAAGTCTTGCTACGTGTCTGTCTCTCATTTTAAGTATCAGCTTATCTATAATGCTTTTAAGAGGTTCCACTGTAGCCGCAAGCCCGATGTTTTCCTCTGTGTAGCAGTCAATGGTATTTACAAGTATTTCTGAAACTGCCCTGTTAAGGACTTCAATCTCTTTTTTTGCTGCATCGGAGAAGTTAATTTTCATCTTATGCATATTTTCCGCAAGGATTATCATATTCATTGCATAATCACTGATTCTCTCGATATCGACTATGCTGTGGAGCATACCGTTGATTTTCTTACCGTCAACATCGCTTACGTCTGTTCCGGATATTCTTACCAGATAAGCATTAAGTTCATCCTCAAGGTCATCCAGCTCATTTTCTACAGTCTTTATTTTATCTTTTTTATCATCATCATATTTATCAAAATCGCTGATAGAGTCGATAAAGGCCTTGCTTGCCTGCTCTGCCATATATACGGTTTTAATCTTACACTGACCTAAGGCTATACTTGGAGAGATAAGAAGTCTTTCATCTAACAGTACTGTCTTTTCTTCACTGCCTGTTTCCTTAATGACAAGGTTTGCAAGGTCAACAAGCTTTTTCGAGAAAGGAATGAGGATAATAGTTGTAGCTATGTTAAATACCGAGTGGAAACCTGCTACCGCAAATGAGCTGATAGAATTATCAAATCCGTCAAATCTAATCAGGTCTTTAGCTATAAAATAAACTATGAGACCGATGATGGTTCCGATAAGATTGAAGCTGATATGTATAACAGATACCTTTTTTGCGTTTTTATTTACCCCTATGGAAGATAAAAGTGCAGTCACACAGGTACCGATATTTTGTCCCATTATAATAGGAATAGCCATTCCATAGGTGATGGAGCCTGTAAGCGAAAGTGCCTGAAGCACACCCACAGAAGCCGCTGAGGACTGGATAATTCCGGTAAATACCGTACCGATAAGTACGCCGAGAAGGGGATTCTTAAATGCGGTAAGTATATTGGTAAATTCAGGCATATCTGCAAGTGGAGCAACAGAGTCACTCATAAGCTCCATGCCGAACATAAGTATGGCAAAGCCTACCATGATGGTGCCGACATCTCTTTTTTTGGCACTCTTTGCGCCCATTATCATAATTACGCCTATAAGGGCTATGATAGGGGAGAAATTTTCAGGTTTTAACATGGATAGGAAAATATTATCGGTCTTAAGACCATTTAAGCCTAAAATCCAGGCAGTAAGGGTAGTTCCTACATTGGAACCCATGATTACACCTACGGTCTGTGAAAGGCTCATGATTCCTGAGTTAACAAGACCTACGAGCATTACGGTAAGTGCTGAGGAGGACTGGATGGCAATGGTGATTACTGCGCCAAGCATCAGACTTTTACCCGGATTTGAGGTAAGTGTCTTAAGTATGTCCTCTAACTTGCCGCCTGCGACTTTTTCAAGGCTTCCCGACATAACATGCATTCCGAAAAGGAAGAAAGCAAGCCCGCCGCACAGCGTAATTATTGAGTAGATATTCATAAATCTCTCCTTGGTATTATTTGTACGCAACACCTCAATTATAGCATAATCAAGCTGTTTAGAAAAGATAAAAAAAACCACCTGATCGGAAAATCGTTTATATTTACCAATAGGCGGCCTTAATGATTTATTCTTTGGATTCCATAGTTTCCTTATCATATTTGTATTTTTTTACATATTTTCCGAGTGCAAAAAAACGGTTGCTTGTCCAAGTGCCCTTGTCGCAAGTCATAAGAGAAATAATAGGCTTTCCGACCTTATCTGCCTCAGCATTTTCAAGCAGATCCAAAGCTGTGCTCTCAACTACTTTGGTATCATATATCTTATATTCATAAATATCGGTTTTGTCAGTAATACGGACTATTGCCCCCTTCTTTATATCCATAAGCGAACCGAAAAGAAGTTTCTTATCTCCGTTATTATGTCCTGCAAGAGTATAGTTTCCTTCACCCATTTTATCATCTGCCTTCATTGTGCCGATACCTCTGAGCAGATTATAGTTTGTTGTACCCTTGAAGATACAGAGGTTAATTTCAAGAGAAGGAATCACCAGCTGTCCTATGAGAAGGGATTTATCTATAGGTCTGTTGTCTAAAAAGGTAGCAGTGGGAGAAATTTCCTCTACCTGTTCAAAATTAAAAATTTCCTCAGGCTGTTCCTTCGCTTCATTTTCTTTGATCTCCTCCGGAGTAACTTCCTCGATTACCTTTACGGCAGTCTGTACTTCGTCCCTAAGTTTAATTTTACTGTATGTAGGAAGAAGAATCAGTATTACACCCGAAATTACAAGGAGCAGAAAAATGATTTTTCTTAAAATTTTCATATTGGTTTTATCCTTTAACATGTTATAATTCTATAAGAAGGGATTTATCCCATCTACAAAGTATAGCATATATTTTTTGTTTTGTCAGTTAGATAAATGAAAGCAGGAATTATGATTAAAATAGAAAAACATGAGCGTTATTCTACAATGGTAGAAAAATTTGAAGGGATGAAATTTGTCATTAATCTGCCGCTTGATTGGAAGCTTGATGAAACTTCTTTGAAAAGCAGTGAGTGGAACTGGCCTGTAAAACTTCTTGAAGAAATTCAGGAGTTCATTAAGTTGGGGAAAATTACAGCAGAAGAAGGTGGAATTTTTGAAAAAGAAGGTGGAGAAACGTTATCTTATGATACAAAATTAACGGGATTTATTTTATTTAAACCGGTGTTGCAAGGTTCGGACAAAGACAGTCTGCAATTAATCCCGCTTTATAAAGAAGAAATAAGCTTTGCAAGAAGACTGGGCTGGAGAAGGCTTAGAAATATGTTTAAATATCTTACTCCTGAAGAGCTGAACCTTATTTCTACAGACAGGTACAATATAATCACAGATATAGATGGCAGAAGAAACAGTTTCTGATAATAAATTTAAGGTGCAGCCTGCACCTAAGACTGATAAATAAAAGCAGAGAGGAAATGATGATGAAAAACAAAGAAATGACCATAGAAGAGGCGGTTAAAGAACTGATGGGACTTTCTCCCGTTAAAATTATAATCAGCAATGCCGTAACCAAGACACAGGAAATAAAGAAAATTCAGATAGAAAAGAAGGAAAAATACTATCAGATAGCTGAGTTTACAGAGAAACAGGTATTTCATAAAAACGTGGATGAAAAAGAACTTGAAAGAGTCTGCATAGCCTGTCTTAATGAGAATTTTCTTCAGTTAAATGCCTGGATGATATCAAGTGAAGCTCAGATAAAGCTTACCAGGAAAAGAAAAGTATTGTTTGACGTAAAAAAGGCTGACAATATGAAGATGGCAGAAGAAGTAAAGACAAATAACAGGAAGAAAAATTACATACTTGCAGAAGGAAGTGTAATCGAGCCACTTGTGGATATGGGTATATTTACCAAAGAGGGTAAGATTGTCAATTCAATGTATGATAAGTACAAACAGATAAACCGTTTTATAGAGATTATAGATGATGAGCTGAAAAAGAGAATCATAACTCATTTGAATATAATCGACTTCGGCTGCGGCAAGTCCTACCTTACTTTCATAGTGTATTATTATCTTACCGCAATCAAAAAGATAAAGGTAAATATGATAGGGCTTGACCTCAAGGAAGATGTGATAAAAAAATGTAATAAGGCAGCAGAAAAATACGGATATGAAAATCTGTCTTTTGAACTTGGTGATATAAACGGCTATAATGCACCATTTAAGGTAGATATGGTAATTACCCTGCATGCCTGCGATATGGCTACGGATTTTGCTCTATACAATGCTGTTAACTGGGGTGCAAACTATATATTTTCAGTACCCTGCTGTCAGCATGAGTTAAATTCTCAGATGAAAAGTGAAAAATTTTCACTTATGACCAGATACGGAATTATAAAAGAGAGGTTCTCGGCCCTTGTAACAGATGCAATAAGGGGGAATCTGCTAGAATATATGGGCTACAATGTAAATCTGCTTGAATTTGTAGACCTCAGTCATACACCTAAGAATATACTTATCAGAGCCGTAAAGAACCCTAATAAGGCGAAGGAAGTAAAGGAGAAAGCAATGGATGAGGTTTGCAGGATGATGGAGGAGTATGGACTTAGTCAGGCACTTTATAGGATGATTGTATAATAAGTTAGGTTTAACCTTTGTTAATCTTAAACAAAAATTAATAAAATATTTATATAAAATTCACAAAGTTTAATTTAAAAGTTTAAAGTAGCAGACTATAAAAAGTATGAAAAAAACGAATAATCGCGATCAGAACACAGGGTGTTTTGCCAATACTTTCTAAAGATGGGTAACATGTATTATATAATATTGACATATTAATACCTTGGTTATATAATTTTTTTGTATAAAAAATACAGATTTATTTAAGGAGGGTATTTTTATGGCAACATCAACTTTGATTGCGGCAGATGATACTTGGGTGCTATGGACAGTCTTGGCGGCAAGTGCTGCGCTTGCAATCTATCTGGAACAGAAATATGCGTGGGCAAGCAAGATAACGGGGTGTATTCTTGCAACTGCTTTTACACTTGTACTTGCAAATTTAAGCATAATACCTACAGATGCACCGGTTTATGATGCTGTTTGGGGGTATGTTGTTCCACTTGCAGTTCCACTTCTTCTTTTTAATGCTAATATTAAAAAGATATGGAAAGAATCCGGAAGAATGTTTATAATTTATCTTTTAAGCAGTGTGGGCACTTTAGCCGGTGGATTTACAGCTTATTTTGCACTTAAAGGAGCTATTCCCGCACTCAATGACATTGTTCCTATGTTCGTAGGTACTTACACGGGAGGTTCAGTAAACTTTATTGCGATGTCAGAGCAGTATACAGTACCGGCTAAGACTGTATCAGCAGCGCTTGTAGCTGACAATCTTCTTATGGTACTTTATGTATTCGTACTTATTTCTCTGCCTGCAATGGCTATTATCAAGAAGCTTTACAGACAGCCTTATGAAGAGGCTCTTAAGGCTCAGACAGAGGCAGACAAAGATAAAAATAAAACTATGGCAGCTAAGTATTGGGGAGCAAAGGAAATCTCCCTTAAGGACATTGCATTTGCAATAGCTATAGCATTTATTGTTGTTACAGTATCAACCAAGCTTGCAGGTAAAATAAGTGAGACATTTTCCGGAGCTGACTTTGTAAGCAAGTTTATCGGTGGTTTCTTTGGAAATAAATATCTGCTTATTACTACATTTACAATGATAATTGCAACTGTTTTCCCTAAACAGATGTCATCTGTAAAGGGCGCGCAGGAAATAGGAACTTTCTTGATTTACATTTTCTTTGCGGTTATAGGAGCACCTGCTTCCGTACCTATGATAATTAAGGAGTCTCCTCTTCTTCTTGTATTTGCACTTATTATAGTTGCAGTTAATATGATTGTATCACTTATATTTGGTAAGATATTCAATTTCTCTATTGAAGAGATTATTATAGCTTCCAATGCGAATATCGGCGGACCTACCACAGCTGCAGCTATGGCTGTTTCAAAAGGCTGGGGAGCACTTATCGTACCGGGACTTTTGGTAGGTACCTTAGGATATGTGCTTGGAAATTATCTGGGAATTCTTTCGGGAATTGCTCTGCACTAAGAGTAAGAATAGAGTTAATTTGGTTATAATAGCAATTTGACTTATTTAGCGCTTGTATATTTGATACAGGCGCTATTTTAGTAATATTGACTTTTTTTATCAATAAGTTAGATATTTCTAACTATTATATTGCAATTATTATTTTATTTTGCTAGACTGTTTTTTGCGTTTTTAACGAGAAGAAAGGAAGGCGACAAAATGAAAAACAGAAAAATTGCCAAATCATTATCATTATTACTTGTTTTATTCATGGTAATTTCTATTTTTCCTATGAATCTTTTTGCAAAAACAGATTCTTCTTATATGGATAAAATAGAAAATACTCTAAAAGCTGTATCGGCTTCAAAAGAGGTGGAATTCATTGTAACCTTAAAAGCGGAAGCAGATTTAAGCAGGGTAAATCCTGAAGATGTTGCAGATACATTGAAGGATACAAGTGAAAAAAGCCAGGAAAAGCTTATTTCATTTATTGAAAGAAAAGTGAAGGAAGGAGAAATTACCGAGTATAATTCTTTCTTCATTATTAATAGTATTTATATTAAAGGAAAAGCGGAACTTATTGATAAAATTGCAAGGCGCAGCGATGTTTACAGCATTCGTTCCAATCATACAATAGTTTCAGATAAAGAAGAAAAGGTGAAGCTAAAAAACCGCCTTTTGGAAGCTTCTGACCATATTCCATGGAATATTGAATCTATTCAGGCTGACCGTGTAACAAAGACAGGCAAAGATATTGTAGTAGGTATTATTGACTCCGGCGTCAATCCAAATCACCCTGAACTCCAAGGTGCTATGCTTGATAATGGCTTCAAGGACTTTGTTGAGGCTTCAAATACAGAGCCTAAGGACTCCACCGGGCATGGAACTCATGTTGCCGGAACTATTTTAGGAAGAACTATCGGAATTGCAAGAGAAGCAAAATTTATTGTTGCGAGAGTATTCAACGAATCCGGAGAAGCAAGTGATGAAGGATTGCTTGCGGCGGGGCAGTGGATTTTGGAGAAAAGACCTCAGGTTGTTAATAATTCCTGGGGCGGAAACAAAGGTGATAACTTCTATGAAGATATTGTTAAAAAATGGAAGGCAGCGGGGATAGTTCCTGTTTTTTCGGCAGGAAATACAGGTGCTTTTAATGCCGGAGGTGAAGGCTCAATAGGAAGCCCTGCTTCCCTTCCGGATTCTTTTTCAGTCGGAGCCTTAACAAAGGAAGATAAGATAGCAAAATTTTCTCTGAGAGGACCATCAAAACTAACAGGCAATATTAAACCGGAAATTTCCGCACCCGGTGTAAACATTCTTTCTGCTGATTTTAAAGGGGGCTATGTTTTAAAAACCGGAACTTCTATGGCGGCACCACATGTGACTGGAGCTGTGGCTCTGATGTTAGATGCAAATAAGAGTTTATCGGTAGATAAAGTGGAAGAAATATTAAAAACAACGGCAACTCCGCTTACTGATGATAATTATATCTCCTCTCCGAATATGGGCTACGGCTATGGTAAGCTGAATGTATTTAAGGCAGTAGAAGCCGCACTTGGAAAGGATGTTAATTCGTTTGCGACTTTTACGGGGCGTACATTGGTTTCCGGTACTGATAATGAACTTCCTGTTATTGAAGCGACTACTCCCAAAAAGCTTTATAATGCCTATGATTTTGAACTTGAAGCTAAAGTTTCAGATAATGTAGGTGTTAAAAGTGTAACTCTTTATTATAAAAATAGTGATTCAGAGCCATTTAAGACTAAAGAATTGGAACTTTATACAGGAAACAAAAAGAACGGAACTTATTCTGTCACCCTTCATCCTGCTGATTTGCCTGTAGGCAATACAAATTACTACATTGAGGCGGTTGATTATTCAGGTAATAAATATCAGACAGATACAATCAGTGCAACTGTAGAATCAGGTATTAAGCTCGGATATACAAATGATTTTGAAAACGGAGCAGACGGTTTTGTATTTGGAGGAAAGACTCCGATGTGGGAAGTAGGTACTCCGACTGTAGGTCCTGCTAAAGCAGCAAGCGGAACAAAATTAGTTGGTACAAGACTGAACGGAAACTACAATGGTCTGATAGATTCTTTATTAATCAGTCCTCCAATTGACCTTAGTTCTGAGACAAGAGATGCTGTTTTGCGTTTTAAAGACTGGTCTGAGTTGGACAATTATATGGGTGGTTTTGAAGATAGTGCTGAGGTTTGGATTGGTGAAATTGACAGTACCGATTCTTCTATTAATAAAATCAAATATGGTAAAACACCTGTACTTATCAATAAATACAGTAAACGCGAATGGAAGGAACATTATATAGACCTATCCCCATACAAAAATAAAAAAATTGTTGTAATGTTTGCGCTTAGGTGGGCGGGCTACAGTGAGAGAGCCGCTGCAGGTTACTATATTGACGATTTTAAAATTGAAGCCTTATCAAATGATGTTCCCCTGCCTCCTAGTGAAGGACTTAGCGCAGAAAATTTTGCGGGAACCGGAAAAGTAAGGATTAAATTTAATAAAGTAAGTAATCCGGAAGTTACAAAATACGCTCTTTATCGCTCCGGGACCAAAGACGGAGAATATAAAAAAATAAAGGAAGATGTTGCCAAGTACTCATTTATTGAAGATATTCCTTTACCTCAGGAAGGCAGTTATTATTATAAAATTGCTTCTGTTAAAGGAGATATGGAAAGCGCGCTCAGCAAACCGATGTCCGTTACTTATACCATAGGAAAAGAAGTTAAAAAATTTAACTTCGAAAATGGAGAACAGGGCTGGACATCTACATCTGACGGCAAATGGGAAAGAGGTGTGATAGATTATGATAATTATTCAGACGGACCTTCATCCTATTCTATGAAGACTAAAAACCCTGACAGCCCTAATGTGTTTATGACAGGTTTAAACAAAGCCAGAACCGTAAATAAAACTTATGAATTGATATCTCCCGTCATCGACTTAAGCAATATGAAAAAGGCAAATATTTATTATCAGAACTGGTACAATTTTACCAGCGAAACACAGGATATTCATGAAATTTGGTTTAAGAAAGATAATGATGACTGGGAAAGGGTATTTAACTTAAATAACAATATTGATATCAATAATATTAATGGTCATAAAAGAGCAAAAAATACCTGGGTGCTTGATGGTATGGCTATAGAACCAAAATTCTTGACAAATTCCTTCCAAATGAAGTTTAAGTTAAGTGCCAGTAATGATTATTCTGAACCGGGCTGGTACATTGATGATGTTGCTGTTTATGACACCTCTAATGTTAATGAATCTGCAAGCTCTCCTGAAACTTTAGCAACTACTGAAGATAACAGTACTTATGCTTTAAATGGAGAAGAAGTTCTGACGAATAAAACAGAAGAACTGACCACTTTACCTGATTTATCAGATGGGAAATTTACTTTGCTTGGAACAGCGGTTTATAAGACAAATGAAACTGCACCTGCAAAGTTTGCAATCCCTGTTTCTGCTATTGTAAAGATTTTAGAAACAAATACCTATGTGAGAAGTGAAACGGGAAGCGGTAAATTCGAGATAAAGCATCCTGCAGGCACCTATACGGCTGTGGCATATAATGAAAAATATAAGTCAAAACCTTTTAATATAACTCTTAAAGAGGGTGAAAAGCTTGAACAGGATATAGTAATGCCTTCACTTGAAACCTTTGGCCTGTCTTTTGATATCAAGGATACAAGTGGGAATAGTGTAAACAGTGATGTGAAGATTTATGAAAAGGGAAGCAATGTTCCAAAATATATTTCCTCTTCAAAATCAACAGTAATCCTCGCAAATATCCCTGAGGGAGAGTACAAAATCATTGTTATGGCAGCAGGATACAGAACCAAAGAACAGATGGTTTCTATTACCGGGAATACCACACTTCCTACAATTGTTCTTACTAAACTCACAACAGACGGAAAGAGAGAAGAACTTTCAAATGATAATGGTGACTTTGCAAAGGCAAAAGCTGTATTATCATTAAAAGAAGGTGGAAGTCTTGCTGTGAAGTACCATTTTGATAAAGAACAGATATTAAAGAAGGTTCGCTTTGGATTAATGCGGGCAGGTCAAGAAAGTATTGTAGGGAAATCATTTATATACAGTATTTATGGTGAAAATACGAAAGATGGTTATCCGGGGGATATTCTTCTTGGACCTGTTACAACTACTGTTACAGCCGATAACAATTTTACAGATATAAATATTCCTGATTTGTTTGTAAAAGGTGATATTTATGTTGCTTATACCCAAGTCGGTTCAGGAAATAATGTACCGAGAATGGCAGTTGATGAAAGCACAAAGGGTGAAGGAAAAACTTTCAAGTTGATAAACGGCGCCTGGAATGAAGCGAGTGAACTTGGAATGTATATGGTAAGGATAGAAGCAGAGAAAGTTTCTTCCGTAGCACCTTCAAAACCACCTGTAAAGCCTTCAACGCCTTCCGATAATCCGGGTTATTCTTATGTTCCTTCTTCTGATGTAAAAGAAGAAAAAGGAAAGAAAGAAGACGGAAAAAAAGAAGATAAAAAGGAAACTGAGAAAGTTACAAATAAAGTTCAGGAAATAGAAGAAAAGATTGAAAAACAAATTGCCTTTCTTGAAAAGAAAATCAAAGCTCTTGAAAAAATTGAAAAGAAATTTAAAACTTCCGGTCAAAGGGACAAGAAGAATAACAACATAAGCACTATCTTAAAAAAGAAGGCAGACAGTATCAGGATTAATCTGGACTCATTTAAAACAACAAAGGATATTGAGAATATTAAGATTAGTATTAAAGGAATGAAGCAGGGAAAAGATTATGATGTATTCTTCAAAAAGGTAAAAGGAAAGGTACAGATACTTATTGTCGGAAAAGGCAAGTTTAAAGGAACTTTCACAAAAACAGTAAAACTCTCTAAATAATAATTATAGTAAACCCAAATTTGGGATAAATTATCGTGTAACGATAGGTTGTACATTATTAACTGTTTAGGAGCTGTCGCATTAAAGGGAAACACTGCAAAATATGGTTTAACTGTTCACAGCATTTTGTATATCTTTTCCCGGTGCGACAGCTCCTTTTTTCATGGCGATAAAACAAGTCCAAATTATTTATCCAATATGGCACAGGTTTATGGAATGATTTGGTGATAAATTAGTTCTTGACCTAAGTTAATAATTGTAGATAATATATATTAGGATTGCAAGAAACGAAGTTTGAATAATCCTGTTCATTAGGCGGTAAACGCTAGAGATGCCTGAATAATATCAGATTAATTAAGATTACTAAGGAGAACAGTTATGATTTATAATGCTATTGACAGATTAATTGCCTTCGGGCTTAAAAAAGGTTTGCTTGAGAAAGAGGATATTTCTTATACAAGGAACAAGCTTTTATATACATTGGAACTTTCCGATTACGAGGGAAACGGCGAAATAGGGGAATGCAAAGAGGAGCTTTCGGATATTCTCAGTGATATATTAAAATTTGCCATGGAAAAGGGATTGGTAAGTGACTCAATCACAGAACAGGATCTTTTTGACACAAAGCTTATGGACTGCTTACTTGGCAGGCCTTCGGATATAATAAGGAAATTTGAAAGTCTGCTGGAAAAAAGTCCTAAGGAAGCCACGGACTGGTACTATGACTTCAGCAAGGCTACTAATTATATAAGGGAAGACAGGATAGTAAAAGATGTGAAATGGCAGGCAGATTCACCTTATGGAAAGCTTGACATCACCATCAATTTGTCAAAGCCTGAGAAAGATCCTAAGGCTATAGCGGCGGCTAAGAAGTTAGTTCAGACAGGTTATCCAAAATGTCTCCTTTGCAGGGAAAATGAGGGTTTTGCAGGTGATATGAACAAGCCTGCAAGGGAAAATCACAGAATCATACCTTTAACACTCGGAGGAGAGAATTATTTCTTACAGTATTCCCCTTATGTGTACTATAATGAGCATTGTATTATATTAAATGAAGGTCATGTACCAATGAAGATAAACAAGGCAGTTTTTCTTAAGCTCCTTGAATTTACAGAGAAATTCCCACATTATATGGCAGGTTCCAATGCTGATTTGCCTATAGTCGGAGGCTCTATCCTTACACATGACCATTTTCAGGGAGGAAACTACGAGTTCCCTATGGCGAGGGCAGAACTCAGAGAAAAAGTGGAATTTAAGGGCTATGAAGATATTAAGGCAGGAATAGTAAACTGGCCTATGTCAGTTATAAGATTAACAGGTGCTGACTATAATAAAATAGCAGAACTTGCCGATATAATACTTGGGACTTGGAGAAGATACTCTGATGAAGAGGTAGATGTACTTGCAGAAAGTGACGGGGAGCCTCATAATACTATCACCCCTATTGCAAGGCGCAGAGGTTCTGACTTTGAGATTGACCTTGTGCTTAGAAACAACAGAACGACAGAAGAATATCCTCTTGGTATCTTCCATCCGCATGACAAACTTCACCATATAAAGAAGGAAAACATAGGTCTTATAGAAGTTATGGGACTTGCAGTTCTTCCGGGAAGGCTTAAAGGTGAAATGGACAGCTTAAGAACAGCTCTTCTTGAGGGTAAAGATATAAGAAAAGATGAAGTACTTGCAAAGCATGCTGACTGGGTGGATGAATTTATGGCTAAATATGAAAATTTTAACAAAGATAATGCAGAAGAAATCATCAGACAGGAGATAGGACTTGTGTTCTCGGAAGTGCTTAAAGATGCGGGTGTCTATAAGGATGATGAAAACGGAAGAAAGGGAATACTTAGGTTTGTAGAGAAGGTAAATTCTCTGTAGGTCAGGTTCAGGTAGTGAATGATAGAAAACTTAATGAATTTAGACAGTAATATTCTCCTGTTTTTACAGGAATATGTGAGAAATCCTATACTTAATGCATTGTTAATTCCGTTTACGTTGTCAAACAATTCGGGCATATTATGTTTTGTAATTATAGCCTTATTCCTATATTTTAAGAAGCTCAGAAAAGTAGGGATTCTTATGACTATATCACTTATATTGGAATTTATAGTGACCAACCTTATCCTTAAGAACTGGGTGGCACGAATAAGACCTTATGATGCGATTGACGGACTTACGTTGTTAGTAGGAAAGGCCAATGACTTGTCTTTTCCGTCGGGGCATACAGGCAGTGCCTTTGCACTTGCTGTGGTAGTTTTTATGGTGATGGAGAGAAAATACGGAATTATAGCTCTTGTGCTGGCATCTTTAATGGGATTTTCAAGGCTCTATGTAGGCATACACTACCCAAGTGACGTACTTGGAGGTATAGTTTTGGGAGTTATATCTTCAATAATTGCAGTTAAATGCTTCCCTGATTCATCGTGGTTAATGCAAAAATTCTTACAGCAAAAGAGGGATAATGAATGAACATATCTGATAAGCAGAAGGGAATTTTATTCATTCTTTTAGCAGGTGCAGGCTTTGCTTTGATGGGCTTGTTTGTCAACCTTGCGGGAAATGTCCCTACCATGCAAAAAGCATTTTTTAGAAATATAGTTCCTGTGTTTATAGCGGGAGCGGGACTTAAGAAATTAGGAGAAAAAATACGCATTAATAAAGGTGATTTTCTGTTTCTTATATTAAGAGCCTCTTTCGGTACGGCAGGTTTAATCTGTAATTTTTATGCCTTAGACCATTTGAAACTTTCAGATGCAAATATGTTGAATAAACTGGCTCCGTTTTTTGTGATTATATTTTCCTTTTTTATATTAAAAGAAAGGATAAGCATATTTCAGGGAATAGCGGTTTTCGGAGCCTTTGCGGGTGCAATGTTTATTATAAAGCCTACCGGTAATGTGGCTATATTCCCGGCAATTATAGGAGCTTTGGGAGGAGTAGGTGCAGGAGCTGCTTATACTATGGTCAGGGCACTTGGTAAAAGAGGAGTAAACGGAAAGTTAATTGTGTTCTTTTTTTCAGCCTTTTCCAGCCTGGTTTGCCTTCCGTTTTTAATTGTCCGTTTTACACCGATGAGCCTTTATCAGACTTGTATGTTAATTTTAAGCGGAGTTGCGGCAGCGGTTGGACAGCTCTCAATTACAAAAGCATATTTCTATGCTCCCGCCAAGGAAATATCCATCTATGATTACAATCAGATAATAATATCAACTGTTTTGGGATTTGTGTTCCTGAATCAACTTCCGGATATGTATAGCTTTTTAGGCTATATTATAATTTTTGCTATGGGAATCTGGATGTATTTTTATAATAAGAATAAGAAAAATTAACCTCTATATTGGATTGAATTGAATTGATTTTTATTTAAGCATACTTATTTTATATTGAAAAAATATTATACGAGGAGAAATGACTTATGAAAGGTACTGTTGTAGCTTCCTGGATGACTTCAGGAAGAAGACTTTTCGGAGATGATATTGTAGATAAGGCTTTTGAAAAATATGGTTTAAAGCCTGACCATATTTTTTCTCCGCTTGAAGATGTAGACGACAAGATGGCAGTAGGAATGGTTGATTTTATTGGACAGAAAGTCGGCAAGAATACCGAACAGATTTGGGAAATAATGGGTAAGGAAAATATCAGAACCTTTGCTGAGTTCTATCCCGGCTTTTTCAGACATGAAAATGCATATCACTTTCTTAAGTCAATGAATGATGTACATGCAATAGTTATGAAAAGATTTAAGGGTGCAACTCCTCCGGTACTTGACCTGAGCCCGACAGATTCCAACACCGCCTTACTTGTTTACCGCTCAAAAAGACAGATGGGTGATTATCTTATGGGACTTCTAAAAGGAGTATTTGAACACTTTAATGAAAAAGTTGAGGTGAAGCTCATAAGTAAGAACGGCCCTGAAATTAAAATAGAATTGACATTCTCTAAACCTATTTCTTATACAAAATCATATAAGTTAAATAAGATTCTCTCATTGGGCTTTATTAAAAGTTCAGTGTATAAAACTTCGCTGTTCACAATGCTGGGAGTCGGAATAGCAAGCTTTGCCACCTTTGGACTTGGCTGGGAACCGGTAGTAGTTACCTTGGTTTCGGGAATTCTGCCCGCTGTACTGGGATTGATTTTTGCAAGACCTATAAAAGAAGTACAGGAAGAACTAAATGATTTAAAACAGAGAAAATTTATCAGTCATATGATACTTGAAAGCGGAGATGAGTATCAGGAGCTTGCCGGAGACATTACTAAGGTTAAAGAGACTGTGCAAAAGGATTTCATTGACTTCAATGCTGTAGTAGATGAGATGCATGGATTTAATGTTTCTTTGGGTAATATTTCAGGTAATATGATGAATACCTCTGATAATATTAAAGGTATTATGAATAAGGTTACAGACGATACAAGCAGACAGGCAAGTGAGACGGAACGCCTTGTAAATGTATTGAACGGAAGTGTAAACAATATTACTGAAATTTCTGAGGAAAGTCAGGATAATAAGGCAAAGATAGAAGATGCCATGAACGGTATCAGGGAAAGCTTTTCAGGAGTTAAAAAGACTGCCTCCGAGATAAACGGAGTTCTTGACGGGCTTGGTACAATCAGAGAAAGCGGTGCAGCCCTCCAGGATGATGCAGACAAGATGGTTCAGATAGTATCCATAGTTTCAGGCATAGCAAACCAGATAAATCTTCTTGCGCTTAATGCATCCATAGAGGCGGCAAGGGCAGGAGAGGCAGGAAAAGGATTTGCGGTTGTGGCGGAGGAAGTAAGAAAACTTTCGGTAGAGACAGATAATGCAGTTGAGGAAATAAACCGGAATCTTACAGGCTTTGTGTCTAATATGAAGGAGGTTGTATCAGGTATAGACAATCAGTATAAAGTGCTTGCTACTGAAAATGAATCACTGGATAAAGCTGTGGATATATCACAGGTATCAAATGATAACTTACAGGCTGTGTCTGTGCTTATGATTGACAATTCGCAGAAACTTAAGAGCGAGGCAGAGTCTATCTCCGAACTCTTTGAGAATATTCAAACGCTTACAACAATAGCTGACGAGAATTCAGAGGCAGTAAGTGAGGTAAATATAAGCGTTGGCTCTTATATAGAGCAGATTAAGGAACTTTCGCACCAGATAGGTGTATTTGATACTATGATAGAAGATTTCAAAAAAAGATTAAATAAGTATCATATATAACTTATAAGCAGAAATCAGTCCCTGGGGAAATTGAACTTCCCCGGGGACTATTTTTTGATTAAATTTTATTTTCCAAACAGGTCACTGTGAGTTCCGGTTCTTGATAAAGTTAGTACAAGTACATTATCTTCAATTCTGTAAATAAGCAGCCAGTTAGGTAGAATGTGGCATTCACGATGGCCCATCCAATTTCCGGTTAAATTATGGTCTAAATTTTTCTCCGGTAGAGTTTCACCCATTGAAAGTTTTGCGATGATATCCTCTAATAAACTAATATCTAGACCACGTTTAATAGCTAGTTTAAAGTCTTTTTTGAATTTATTTGTGTACTTAACAATATATTTAGTTTTTTTCATGATTTAAGATCTGCAAATAGTTCATTCAAATCAGTATATCCCTTTACCGAAGTATCTTTTGCAATCCTTTCTGCCTCCAGCATAGCTTCTATTGTATCCTGATTTGGCTGATTTAATGAAATATCAAAGGGAATTCTACCTTCACGAAGTGACTGTCTTACAAAAATATTGAATGCTGTTGATAGGTTCATGCCCAGTTCGCTAAATAATTTATCAGCCTGCGTTTTTAAAGCAGAATCCATACGGATGCTGATATTTGTTGTATTGGCAGCCATATAATCATCTCCTCTCTATACTCTATTTAATATATTATACTTTATTTGCACGAATAAATCAATATTTTGCACGAATAATGAAGAATAGCAAGAAAGGTATAAAACTCTTTTACAAAAATCTTATAATGTGCTAAAATAAAAATATCTAAAAATATTTACATTTAACATATATTTTCAGAATATTAATAAGGAGGAAAATAATGAAGAATGAATTAAAAAGGAAAGTGATTGCTGCCATACTGAGTTTAGGGCTTGTAACAGGAATGGTACAGGGAATAGGCACCGGGGAGACATTTAAGATAAGCACTCAGGCTGCAACGAAAAAGAAATACAACGAACAAAAAGAGTTTTACGGTGGACTGGCGGCAGTAAGGTGGAAAAACTATTGGGGATATATAAATGAAAAAGGCAAGCTGGTAATTCCTCTCAAGTATCATAATGCGGAGAGTTTTTATAATGGGAAAACAGCAAAGGTAGAATTAAACGGGAAGGTTGGAGTAATAAATAAAAAGGGAAAAGTTATAGTTCCCATTAAGTATGATAAAATTGAAGAGTTTATTGAAGAGAATGCCGTAGTCGTGCTTAATGGGAAATACGGAATCGTAAATATAAAAGGAAAACTCTTTATCCCTGCCGAATATGAATTTATCTATCCGTTTAATGATGGCTTTGCAGAAGTCCAAAAGAACGGCGGTAAGTGGGGACTGATAAACAAAAAGAACAAAGTTATAATACCGATAGAATATGATGCTGTTGATACTTTTGTTGAAGGAATGGCTAAGTTGAAAAAAGGCAATAAATGGGGCTTTGCAGATAAAACAGGAAAAGTAGTTGTACCGGTAAAATATGATGCCGCCCTTTTTTACAGTGAAGGATTTACGAGTGTAAAAACTAAAGGAAAGTTTGGATTTATAAATAAAAAAGGAGAATTTATAACTGAACCTAAGTATGATGAAACGGAAAGCTTCATTCTTGGTTTGGCTAAAGTAAGAAAGGGTAAGAAGTGGGGGTTTATAAATACTACAGGTGAAGAAGTGATACCTGTTAAGTATGGTTATTTAGAGGATTTTATGAATGACCGTGCTGCAGTAAGAATCAAGGGAAAATATGGGTTTATCAACAAGGAAGGCATACTATGTATTCCTGCAATATATGATGATAGAGGTTTCTTTTCAGATGACTATGTAAATGTAATGAAAGACGGAAAATGGGGATATATAGATAAAGACGGCAAGCCTATAACAGAATTTAAGTATGATACTGCAACTGTGATAAGGGATGGATATGCCAATATTACACTTAAAGGCAGAAAGGGATATTTGGAGATTGTGGATGGAAAACCTGTGGAATCTTTTGAGAGTATGGGGGATTAAGCCTGATTTGGGATAAATTAATTGGGCATAGGCTTTCTTGAAGGTCATGGAGATACTGACAGAAGGAAAAACTTACAAAATTGCAGTATTTCTTCCTTATGCTGGTTATTCTCGGAATGCTGACCTTGGCAGCTATTGAGGGAGATTGATGAAAACTAACAACTTTCTCTTTCAATCAGGGTTGAAGAAAAAGTTAAATGTTTAGGCAAGTCTTTTTTAGATAGATTTTCTATCTCATCTATATTCATGGTTGCTGCTTGGCTTCCTATTTCAAAACCGGGCATTTCCATGGCAGTCATAGCAGGCCACAGCATACTTCCTATGCTGTGGCCTGTAAGACTTATTAGCTTAATTTGGTTAGGGATTGAAAGTCCATTTTCAAGAATTGCACGCATCGCACCTATACCTTGTATATCTGCAGCGACCATAATGGCATCAAGGGATGAATTGGAGTCTATGAGTTTCAGGGCACAATTATATCCGTATTCAAAGCTGTTTACATTAATATTGGGAATTTCAGCGGTAGTTTCTTCCAATTCAAGCTCTTCAAGTGCACGTTTGTAGCCCATATATCTATCTTTATATGGCATTAACTTCATAGAACCATTGATTAATCCTATATTCTTTGCTCCTTTTCCAGCAAGATATTTCACAGCCTCATAACCACAGTTTTCGTAGTTTACAGTAATGCTGCTGATACGAAGATCTTGTTTCCTAACAATTTGGGTAACAGGTATATCACTGCTTACCAAATCTCTAATTATACGGTTATTTCCTCCAGTACCTGCAATAATCAGTCCATCTATGAAACCGTTTCTAAGCCTGTTCAGGCAATCCTTTTCGGTATTTATATTATCATTAGTATTACAAATAAGAGTTTCATAGCCCCTTTTATGTGCTGTCTCTTCTATACCTTGGGTTATATCTGCGAATACAGAAAATGAAAGTCTGGGAATCACTACTCCTATAGTATGTCTTTTGCCTTGTTTGAGGCTTTGTGCAATGATATTTGGTCTGTAACTGAGAGTTTTTACAGCATCAAGTATTTTTGCCTTTGTATCAGGATGTACATAAGAGGTGTTATTTAAAGCTCTGGAAACAGTACTTATGTCTACGTTTGCAAGTTTTGCTACATCTTTTAAGGTTGCCATAGTTTCCTCCATTATAATGCAAAAAATTGTATATATAGTATATCATTATATATATAATTAATATAGAGAAAACATAAATTTTTGTGTAAACTCTAATATGATTTTTAACTAACTTTTCAAAAGTTCTTATATGCCAGTATAGCCTGTTGTTTCAGGCATTTTCGGCATTTTGTGTATCGGGAGATACTCACATATTTTCTTAAATCTGCTTGTGTTTTGGCTTTGAAAAGTAGTAAAGAAGTAGTAAAACCTCTCTTTCCCTTTAAGCCGCCAGTCTGAGAAATTCCGCCTGTGCGCTGTCAAAATTGGCATGTGCGTAATAGTTCAGGGTCATGGTAATGTTGGCGTGCCCCATAAGATACTGTAAGGCTTTCGGATTCATTCCCGCATTTGCCATATTGGTATAGAAAAGGAAAGCAGGCTTTCTTCCTGCGTGGGTGAAAGAGGTACTTTCGGTTCGGTGCCGTCCTCAATAACTGTATTGATATGAAAGTCAAAAGGATTTATCCTCACGCCTACTCTTAGTGGCTTATCTGTAGGAACTAATTTCCATGCGTACACAAACTGCGGCTTTTCAAAGGTATCTGTATATTTGTAAGCATATCTCCCGTCTTTTCTCTGGCTCTTTGATGACTGATACATTAAAATTTTTGACATTGATTAGTATGTATTTCCTGTTTGCATTTTGGACAGAACAGAGGAAAATTTTTTAACTCCGTATCTTCTCTGATTTGCACCTGTGTTTTATTTCAGCAAACGGGGTATAGTAATCATTGTCGTTCGCTGTTTATATAATTCATCTCATGAGAGCAAACTATCCAATCTTCCAACCTATCGCCTTCCGCCTGGAATTGACAAAACGGAGGTAGATACCGTCCTGCTTTATCAGCTCATCGTGTGTTCCGCGCTGTGCAATGCGTCCTTTGTCCACAACAAAGATTTGATCTGCATTTCGTACCGTTTTTAGGCGATGAGCGATCATCAAAATTGTCTTTTCTTTTGTCAACGCCTCAATAGCCTCCATTAGATCTTTTTCGTTCTCAGGATCGACATTGGCAGTGGCCTCATCGAGAATGATAATAGGTGCGTTCTTCATGATAGCTCTCGCTATGGAGATGCGTTGTTTCTCGCCTCCGGACAGAGAAGCACCGTTTTCCACGATAATGGTATCATATCCGTCGGGGAGAGCCGTAATGAAGTCGTGGCAGCAAGCTTTCTTTGCAGCGGCGATCACATCGTCCATCGGCGCATTGGGCTGCCCGAAGCGAATATTATTGGCAATCGTATCATGGAATAAGAACACATTTTGAAATACAAAACTGAAGTTCTCCATTAAGGAGTCCATCGAATATTCTTTAACATTCTTCCCGTCAAGTGACACTGTACCATTGCTCACATCCCAGAATCGTGCAATCAAATGACAGAGTGTAGTCTTTCCGCCGCCGGATGGGCCTACAAAGGCAGATATTGTTTTCTCGGGTATACAGAGCGATACATCGTCAATAATCTTTTTTTTATCATAGGCAAAGTCGATGTCAGATACATTGATGTTGTTCGTCTGCGGCACAACCCTATCACCGGCAATATCCATTGGTTCAAGATCCAGTACTTCCTTACCGCGATCTACGCACAGATCAACTACTCGAAGTAACGAGGAATACGCACCCATTGATTCCAATCCGGAAAAAACAATAAACGACATGATCATCATTATGACTGACGTGAGCAATTCCATTGTGCCGTTCAGATGAAAACCTATTGAGGCAATCAGGATAGAAACACCGGTCAACTTCAGCACGATATTTTGGAAAGGAATATATCGATTACAGATCATTTCAAGTTTCGTATTTGTATTAGATGCCTCTCGAATGGTATTGTCAAGTTTTTTTCTTGCTTTACCGATCATGTTGTAGGCCCTCACTTCCGAGATCCCTTGAATATATTCCAGAACACTGGAAATTACCTTTGTGTCTATCTCCACTTTTTTCACGGCCGTTTCCTCGTTTGCTTTGCGCATGGCTCGATTGATAAAAGCAAACACTACAATTCCGACAATACATATGAGACCGATCCTCCAGTCGAAAACGAGAATTAAAAGCATAATGATTGCCGTGTTCAAAATCCCCTGCGTCGTAAGCATAACAACACGGGTTGCCACATCGCCAAGTTGCTCCATGATATTGGTTGTGATAGTTGTGATCTCACCAAGACTGTTTTCATTAAAATATCCCATCGGCAGGTATCTCAAATGTTCCGCTATTTCAATGCGCTTTCCTGCACATTCACGATATCCGGCTTTGCACTGCAGCATTGTCGAAATGCCTCGGAAGAAGGACTCCAAAATAACAGAAACAAACAAAATTAAGAACCCTACAAGTATTCTGCCACCGGATATGGCATCGGACAAGAATCCGTCAAGTACCAAATAGATTGCCGGAAACTTCGCCGCTTCGCAGACGGCAATGAACACGCCGACAGCAAGTGCCCGATAAAACATGCGGCGGTTCTTATTATCACAAAAATCAAAGAATTTCTTTAGGGTTGTAATCATGCCAGTGTACCTCCTTCCATTTCATCTACATCCTTTGCGTAAACATGAGCATCCCACATATTTCGGTACAGCTCGCAAGATTCGAGAAGTTCAGTATGTGTACCTTTCGCCTCAACATTCCCGGCGTTTATCACAACAATCTGATCAGAATCAATAATTGTAGATAGTCTGTGAGCAATTACGATCAGTGTTTTCCCCTTGGAAAGCTCGGAAACCGATTTCTGAATAATAGCCTCATTTTCAGGATCAGTATAAGCGGTTGCTTCATCAAGAATCAAAATCGGTGCGTTTTTCATCATTGCCCGTGCGATAGAAATTAGTTGTCTTTCTCCTCCGGATAAATGCGTTCCACTGCCACCGGCGACTGTGTCGAAGCCGTTCTCTAAATCCATGATAAAGTCATAGCATCCACTTTTTTTTGAGACCTCTTCTACCTCGGCGTCCGTGGCAGACGGTCTTCCCATTCGTATATTCTCACGAACCGATATATCAAACAGGAAGCTGTCCTGCGAAACATATGCAATCTGTGTATTGTAGTCGGAAATGGACATATCCCTTATATCGACACCCCCGATTTTAATGCTCCCGTTTTTTACATCCCAAAGTGATGCAATGAGCCTCGCTATCGTAGATTTTCCACTGCCGCTCGGACCCACCAGAGCGAGAACGCTGCCATCCGGGATGTTGAGATCAATTCCGTGAAGAATCTCCTTATCCCCATATCCGAAATGAACATTTTGCAGAGTGATATTATGGTTTTCAGGCAGAGTTATACTCGTAGCAGGTCGTTTGAGTTCCGGCAGTTCTAAAATATTGTTGATTTCTCTGAAAATGGATGTCGCCTTTGTCACATCATCGTTATAACTCATCACCGTAATAAGCGGTGTAATCAGTCCACAGGAGAGAATTACAGTCATAATGAAATCAGGAAGTGACAAGGACCCATGCATTGTGAATATTGCACCGATTGGCAGAACTGCAAGCAGTGTAGCCGGAGCGATTACCATACTAAGAGAGAACGGGACGATACAACTGTACATCCAGTCAATAAAGCTGTTTGAGTTTTTTCTGGCGGCATCCGCAAACCGTTGATACGAGCTTTGTACTTTTCCGAATGCCTTAATGACCTCGATGCCGCCGATATATTCTACCGCCGTATCGTTTAGGTCTTTCGTTGTGTCCTGCGTTCTTTGAAATCTTACACTGCTGTCCTTAAGCATCCATACCATTGCAATCCCCGCAACAGGAAGAGTAGCGAGCGAGAGCAATGCTATCCGCCAGTCGACAGTTAGAGTATAGATGAACAGCATGATTGGTGCGCAGAGGTTGGCTGTAAACTCCGGCACGACATGTGCCAAAGTCGGCTCCATTGAATCTGTACGTTCACAAATGATGTTCTTAAGTGCACCGGATGGCATTCCCTGTACCGTTCCAAGCGGTAGACGTGACAACTTATCGACAAGTGCAATTCGAACATTGCCAATCAACTTGAATGTTGTTTTGTGTGAAGTCTTAGTGGAAAGTGTGTGAAAAAGCACACGCAGAATCCAAAATATCGCCATAACGAATCCTTCTATAAGATAAATATTAAAATTTTGCTCTCCCGATAAAAGTTTCTTTACCATATCTCCCATCAACGCATAGGGTGCAAGGGAAAATGCTACGCCGAATACGGCAAAAACAAGGCTTTTGATATATGCACCCTTGTACTCACCCGCAAACCGGAAGATGTAATCCAGTATTCCTTTCTGTTTCTTAGTTTCAGCATCCATAACAAAATCCCTCCTTTGCTTAATGTTTCTGATTTCGATATTCATTCGGTGTCATACCGCACATTTTCTTAAAAACTGCACCAAATTTCGCCTGACTTTTGTACCCGACCGCCTCTGAAATATCGCAAATGGTCATATCGTCACGTTCTGTTAGATACTCTCTGGCTCTTCCGATGCGATATTCTTTCAGCCATGTATAAAGAGGTTTCCCGTAAAGGCTCTTAAAACAGTCCTTAAGCGTTGTCTGTGAAATATCAAATATCACCGACAAATTTTTGATGGTGTAATCCCGATCTATGTTTTCAGAGATTAACTTTTGTACCGCCCGTGTTTTTTCAACCTTATCCTTGTAGAAGTAAGTTCCGCCATCTTTCGCTTCCCTTGCATTCATCACGGAAAGGCAGACCAGCATTTCTAAAACTTTCGTGCGGAAATATGGAAATTTCGCATTTTCCGGTACACGATACAGATCGGTAAACAAACGCTTTAAGGTCTCATTTTCTTGAATAATGAAGTATCCGTCATTGTCGCAGAATTTTTTTCGTATGGCCTTTAAATCGATTGGTATACCTGCCGCGTTCTCTTCTAAGGCTTTTTCTGCAAGGGAGCTGACAAAACCTATTGTAATGCCGTGGTAATGATTTGTCGGGAAGTAGGACATGCCTTTATGGTGGACGCGCGAATCGATGCAGATATTTCCCGTTTTTTTCATACAGCATCTTCCGTTCTCCAACTCCATGGTAATATTACCCTCACGGCAATAATCTACTGCAAGCATTGTATCCACCGCTTGGTATATAGAATGGTACTGTGACATATGAAAATCATTATACATAAGAAAAATGCCGTCAAAGACCTGATAAAGAACCATATCACCCTCGCCAGTCTCATTTTCAAGTCGTATGACAACGCATTCTTCTGTCTGCGCAAGGATACGGTATTCACCAAGCTCTCCGAAATTATGGAAGGTTTTCCATAATGCGCCCGGTACTTTGTTAGGATCCTCTTCTGAACCCTTAAATATTGAGGTGTCGTATTTCATGCTATGCCTCCTCCATACGAATAACATCGTCACAGCAGTGCTTGATAAACTCACTGTCATGTGTCACAGTAATTACAGTTCTTCCTTCTTCCTTCAGTCTATTCAAAATGCCCGCTATAACGAGCATCTGCGCATATCCCAGTCCGCTCGTCGGCTCATCCAACAGCAGGATTGGTAGCTTCGAGGCAATAGCACAGGCAAGTGCGATTCGCTGCTTTTGCCCGCCGGAAAGCGACATAGGATGCCTGTTTGCAAGGGATGTCAATCCGACCTCAGCAAGGATTTCTTTTGCCTCCTCCTTATTCTCCTTTGGCTGACTTATAAGCACCTCGTCAAGAACCGACTCGGTGAACAGCTGGTGGTTCACGTCCTGCATAACCATGAATATCATGCCGATTCGCTTTTTGTAAGTGTATGAAACTCCGTTCAGTAGCATGATGCCATCATTCTTTCGGATGCCGCACACTGATTCTAAAAATGTGGTTTTTCCTGCACCATTGGCACCAACAATAGCTGTAACCTTATTTATGTGAATTTTTATTTCAGGGATAGAATATATCTCCTGTTTTTTGTTATAGGAGTAGTGAAAATTTTTAAGGCAAATACATTCTTCCGGTTTCATAGCACATTCCGCGATTTTTTTCACCATATTTGTCGGAGGAATTCTTTGCATTGACCTTAGCCCATATCGCGCGGCATCTTCCTCTGTAAAACCGGTTATTTCACCGTGATGCAGATCTTTTTTTAGAGATCCGTTTTCCAGTATGATCACCCTATCCACCAAATCCCATACATAATTTATCCTATGCTCTGCAATAAGGATTGTCTTTCCCGCATCTTTCCATGCGAGGAGTATCTTACGCAAGTTATCAGTCGCTTCATAGTCCAGATTTGCAGAGGGCTCGTCCAAAAGTAGAATTTCCGGTTGGAGCACATTCACAGATGCGCATGCGATTTTCTGTTTTTCTCCGCCTGAAAGCTCAAAAATACTCCGATTCATTAGTGATTCAATATGAAAGTTTTTAACTGTTTTAGATATGCGCGCTATAATTTCATCCTCCGGCAATCCTAAGTTCTCCGGACCGAACGCAAGCTCACTGGTCGTGTCCACATTAAAGAACTGCGAACGGGGATTTTGAAAGACCGTGCCGATTTTTCCCGCCTGATCTTCTATCCTTCGTCCCTTAATATCCTGACCATCTATCCTGATGATACCCTTGACATTTCCGCTGTAAAACTCCGGAATCAAGCCGTTTAAGAGGCGGAGTAGCGTAGTTTTTCCGCACCCGGAGGGACCTGTTAACAAAACAAATTCTCCGGTATTCACGGTTAAAGAAAGGTTAGACAGGCTTTTTTCTTCAGGTGTTGCGTCATAGGAGAAACTGACTTTTTCAAGCTCAATCATGCAAACACCCCCAACCCCCAGTAAATCAACATCGCTGCCACAAGCAAAAAGAACATCCAATCAAGCCTGCCGAATCCGATGTGGCAGATATTTGTCCTCTTTTTCTGACTGCTAAGCCCTCTTGTAAGTGCAGAGGCTGATAGTTCCTCCCCTATCTTCGCTGTACAGGTGATCATTGGTACAATGCGATATTCCAGTATCTGCATCATTTTTCCACCACCGAAACGGATGCCGCGCATCTTCATGGCAGCACGGATGGAGTTGTTTTCTTCACGGATCGTCGGAAAAAATCGAAACATTACACACATTGGGATTGTCAGAGCGTCCGGCATATGCAGCTTATCCATTGCAGCCTTGAACTCACTGACTGTAGTAGTATTGATGACATACACACCTGTCAGATATGCCGGAAAGAATCGTCCCACAATCATGATTACAATCAGCATAATACTTGCCGCTACCCCTCTTACATAAGGGAAAATCAGGGCTTCCAAAATATAAATAATAGCAATTACAATCAAGCCTATGATGCAGTTCTTGTATCTTTTTGTTGTAACGAGCAATAAAAAAGGTAAAACTGTGAAAACGGTTCTAAACCAAAACAGGCGCTCTCCTCCTGCAGATGCAAGAACAAGAATTGCTTCCATGAATATGAGAAGGAGCTTTGTTCTTGGATCAAATAGGCTCTTTTTCTTATATTGTGTGCAATTTTTCTTGTTCATGCGATACCGGCCCTTTCAAAGTGTTTTTTTAGGAGAGCTTTTCCAATAAAGCCGCCGATAATTCCGCAGGCTAAAGTCGCAGCAAGAAGAATAAGGAACATCCAGTTCGGCGTATATCTCATGACCGCATCTGCGTACTCCTGACCATAGTTAGTTCTGCTTGCAAAATACTGCTCCCTCTGAAAAAAAAGCGGAAGATAGTTTCCACATGCCCAGAGCGGGAATATGCCCGCTGTCAAAATAGCCGACCTCATACTTTTGTATTTACCGCTGAAATATATAAACTCTGCAATCAAACCTGTAACGATAGAAAAGGGGATGGGCATCCAAGTCATACCTGTGATAAACATCAAAATACCCATAATCGTACTCATGATTAGGATCATGCCGGGCTTTTTCACCTTGGTTAGAAACAACATAAACGGGATTCCACCGATAATGCCTATCATGGATGATAACAGAACAAGAAAAATCGGAATAAGACCTGTCATAGCCAATACCATTACAATAACAAAATAGATAGCTGTATAAATGCCAATGTTTATGAAGTCTCGTCCGTTCAATTTGTTTACTGATTCCTGTTTACTCATAATAATTTAATCCTTTCTAAATTCTATTCAGTTAGATATTACTAATATTCTTTATCTATTATAACATCAGATTTGCATTCAGGCATATTCTATTTAGTCGTTTTTATGCCATTTAGATGATAAAATTTTTCAAGTGCGAATTGAAATTACATTTTTATTTTTCTTTGCCATCTTTGGCAAAAAATGAATTTCCATTGTTGTAGAGATTAAGGGATTTGTTACGCAGTAAAAGGGCGATTTTGAAAGAAAAGGTATATTGCCCTTGTTTTATCAAAACCGCCCTCTGAAAGCCTTATATTTCAAACCTGTATATACCTTAACCTCGTAACATGGCCATGAAAAAAGCGGTGTCCTTATGCTTCCTTTGACAGAGGCGAAAAATCACCGCTTTTACGATTTCCTATTTAATTTTGATTCCCATAACATGTCTTTCGTATCTGTGGTAAAATACTTTTATCTGCAAGAGTTTTTACAGCACATCAAGGCTTTTTCCTTAAAAGTAGTAAATTGGTAGTAAATTCAGCTTGTACTCTTGCAAATATCCCTGTATTTCAAAGGGTTTGAGGGTTAATAGTTAAAGTTTTGTGTAAAAGATAATATTTATAACTGTATAGTTTCTTGATATGTGCAAAATATTGCAGACAATATGCAAAAAATTGTAGTTTATCTATGTTTTGTTGAAATAAAAATAAAATCATGATAATAATATAAACAGATGATGTGCAAACGATTGTACAAAAAATGTAGCGCGCGCAGGAAATGAAAAAATGTATAAGAAAAGGAGATTTAATCATGGCTAAAGTTAAAAATTTCAAAACAATATTCCCTGCAGTTTCAGTACCATTATAACACACAAAGGTTATACCCTGAATGGCGGAATATATCAACTAAAACTTCCGCTAAATATTGAAACAATTATTCCTGAAAATGATTCTGTGCGGTTGCTCAGTCAGTTTGTGGAGGGAATGGATCTGACTGATTTATATTCAACTTATGAAAGAATAAACATAATAATGGGAATGCTATATATTCATTAAAAATTTAGTTATAATAGTTGAAAAAAAGGGTTAAAACATTATATGAAAAATATCATAATATATAGAAACTATAGAAAATATATATTTTCAGTTATTTTATCTGTAACTGTCTTATTTAATTTTGCTTCTTATGGGTTAAAAATTTATGCTAAGGAAGATGACAGAAAATCAGCACATGGATTAAGTATTATTAATAATCCCGTAAATGGGAAGAGGTTTTTAATCTGGGCAGATAATTATGGCGGAGATTCTGAAAAAGAGGCCTGGGAACATGATATCTACTATAAGGAAATCACAGAAAATATAAATGAAGAGGAGATAAATTCAGGTAAAAAACTTTTGATAAAAGCAAATGAGGCACAAGAACCTGCAAGTGCGTCCGTATCGGGAGACGGTAAAATCATTGTAACCTTTGAGGATGGAGACAATGCAGGAGATAATGAGCTTGCGCAAAGATACGCCGTTTATGATGAAAATATGAATGTAATAAAAAAATATCCACAAACTATAGCTTTAGGAGGTCATTCAGGGCATGCCGCATCCACTGATAACAGACATGTTGTATTTTGGAGTGAGGGCTGGGTAGGCGGTGGTGGAGTAGATAACTTAGGTTCAGGTGATGATGTATGGGTAACTGTACTTACTACCAAAGGAGATATTCTAAACACGAAAAAAATAGCTGTAGGTGAAAAAACCAGAGACTGGTGGCCTATGGCAGCAGCTTCAAAGAAAAAAGTGCTTTTACTTTGGCAGAGATTCATAAAAGATGAGAAGTATGCCTTGCTTTGTACAGCTGTATATGATCCTGTGAAAAATGATTTTGTGGGTAAAAGCGGTAAAAAGAGCAGGTATACAAAACCGCATATAATAAAGGGAACTAAAACCTCATATTATAATTATAATGCGGTATGGTCAGAAAATTTAGGCGTTTTTGTGGTAAATTATACTGATTCAGCGGGAAACGGTAAGATTCTATTGATTGATGAAAATGGCAAAATCAAAAAAACTATTGGTAAAAATACCGATCTACCATCTTTTGTAAGAGAAGCATTACCTGTATATATTGAGGGAAACAGAGAAGTAAGGCTTATTTATCCTTCATCAAAAAATGAATATTTTATGATAACTATAAAGAAGATTAAAGCTAAAAGTAAAGAGAATTATATAATTAGAGTTTCTGAGGAGAAAAAGCTTGCGGAGTGGGGATATAGAGGGATAGTGGGAGTCTGCGTTGAAAAGGGAAAGAGATTTTTCATCTATTTGGGTAAGGACAGGGTGAGAATGAAAGAAGTGTATTTTGATAAAAACAAAGCATAGTGTTGCAGTAGGAAATAATCTGTGATAACATATTGTGGCTAAAATATAAATAGAAAGAGAATTAAATTTATGTGGTTATTTTTTACACTTGCAACTACCTTTCTTTGGGGCCTGGCAGAGCTCTTTTATAAGAAGGGAGCACGTCCCGAAGAGAAGTTTTCTCACCTTAAAATTGCTGTATGTGTAGGTATAGTGATGGGGCTTCATGCCACCTTTATACTTGCAACTCAGGATATAAACTATGATCCTGTCAATATGATACGCTACCTGCCTGTGTCGCTTTGCTATATAGTGTCTATGGCTCTATCGTTTTTTGGTATGCGCTTTATAGAGGAGTCAATATCAGATCCGATTGAGAATACCTCAGGCGCAATAACATCAATCTTATCGGTAGCTATTCTCGGCAAGGTGATTTCGGGAACTTCTGTAGTTGCCATCATAGTTATCGTGATTGGTATCCTGGGAATAGGCTTCCTTGAAGGACATGGAGATACTGACAGAAAGAAAAAGCTTGGGAAAAAGATGGCAATAATAGCCTTTGCCATGCCGTTTTGTTATGCTATTATAGATGCCATCGGTTCATTTTTAGATATCTACTATTTAGATATAGAACTCTCGCCTCTTGTAAATGTAACTGAGGATACAATCGAAGCTGTAGCAAATACTTCCTATGAATTTACCTTTGCAATCTGTGCTGTAATCTTACTTATATTTATGTGGATAAAGAAGGTAAAATTTGGAGTTTCAGGACAGCGTGACAAGGTACTGGCGGCTGTATTTGAGACATCTGGACAGTTTACCTATGTATATGCAATGAGCGGCAACGGAGCAATAGCAGCCCCTATCATTTCAGCAGTTTGTGTGGTCTCACTCTTACTTTCAAGAATATTTTTGAAGGAAAAACTTACAAAATTACAGTATTTCTTCCTTATACTGGTTATACTCGGGATACTTACCTTGGCTGCTATTGAGGGAGATTGATGAATATATCTTGAATACCAATATAAGTAAACTTATGTGGCATTTCTCAATATATTTATTACAAGGCTGAATTAGTTACCGATTACTGTAGTTTTGCTTTTAGAACTCCTTGTCAATTACTCCTAAATGTGGTAAATTGTTTGTTGGGATATTGTACAAGTTTGACATAATTTTTTACATTTATGGAGGTTTGCGCTATGGAACTGAAAAAGTATGAGGAACTTTTGATTGAAAACATCAAAACCCTTATGGGAGTGGACAGCCCATCAGGCTTCACTCATAATGCAACAGAGCTGGTTAAAAAAATGATAACTGACCTTGGGTATAAGTATACTCAGAATAACTCAGGAAATGTGGTTGTAGAAATTGAGGGTGAAGATGATACCGCGCCTCTTGGTATGTCAGCACATCTTGATACCCTTGGTCTTATGGTACGTTCCATAAAGGATAATGGTGATTTAGCCTTTACTGTAATTGGCTCACCCGTTACTCCTAGCTTAGATGGTGAATACTGCCGTATATACACAAGAGAAGGAAAGGTATACGAAGGAACCGTAATATCTGAAACTCCTGCAAAACATGTATTTAAGGATGCCAACACTCATCCGAGAGAAGAAAGGGATATGGTTATCCGCCTTGATGAGATAGTCCGTAGCAAAGAAGATGTGGAAAAACTTGGCATAGCTGCCGGAGATTTTGTCTGCTACGATACAAAGACTGTGTTTACTTCGTCAGGTTTCCTTAAGTCACGCTTTATAGATGATAAGGCTTGTGCGGGTATCTTCCTCACATTGCTTACCATTTTCAAGGAGCTTAATATTAAGCCAAAACATAAGACCTATATCTGTTTCTCAGTACATGAGGAAATAGGATACGGCGGTGCAACCCTTCCACGTGATATGAAGGAGCTGCTTGTAGTAGATATGGGCTGTATAGGTGATGATCTTTCCTGCAAGGAGACTAATGTGTCCATCTGTGTAAAAGACAGCTCAGGACCTTATGACTATGCTATGACAAGCAGGTTGGTTGCACTTAGCAAGGAGCATAATCTCCCTTATGTAACAGATATTTACCCTATGTACTTTTCAGATGCTCTTGCAGTATGGAGAGCCGGTTATGATACACGCTGTGCCCTTATAGGACCGGGTGTTGCAGCTTCACATGGAATGGAAAGAACCCATATTCAGGGACTTATGGCTACGGTTGAGCTTATTTTACATTATATACAGTAAAATGCTTACTACAAATGTAGTATAAATTAACCCTCAATGTATAATTTGGAATTAAATAAATATAATACATAAAAAGAGCTGTCCGCATATCATATTGCGAACAGCTCTAAAAATTTTAAGAGATTCAATTTTATATCCTAATTATTCTTCAGTAGGAAGTTCAATTCCTTTTTCTTTCTCAACCTTGTGCTTGTCATTATAAATCTTCTTGATTATTCCGATTACAATTGAGAGGGCAAAAAGTGAGAGCAGACCAACGAAAAGTTTCTGTGCGCCGCCTGAAAGTGTACCACCTACATAGGAGTAAACGATGGTTGCAGGAAGCTGACCAATACCTGTTGCAATCCAAAATGCCCAGAAGCCCATGTTTGTAAGACCTGCACCATAGCTTACGAAGTCGAAGGAAACAAAAGGAAGGAGACGACAAATTAAGATTGCGTACTTTCCATATCTTTCGAAGAATACGTCAACGCTTTCCATAGCACCCTTACTTGTAAGTTTCTCTACAACGTCTCTACCGAGTGCTCTTGCGAGGAAGAAACAGAGGGCTGCACCCACCATTGCTGAAGACCAGGAGAGCACTGCTCCCCAAACCCAGCCAAAAATAGCTGCATTTGAAAGGGTGATAAGAAAGGCAGGAATAGGGGCCGCTATTGACTGAAGTATCATAAGTATGAAGGAAACAACAGCAGTAAGAGGACCAAATGACTTAAGATAGTCTATAACTACATTTGTATCAAGTTTAGATATAGTAGCAAAAGCTTTGTTAAGATTATTTCTAAAGTCTGCAAAAACAAAGTAAACAATAAAGAAAACTACAAGACCTGCAATGGCAATATATCTGAGTTTCTTTCTCTTATTCTTGATTTCACGAATTTCCTCTTCACTTTTTTCTTCTCTGAGGTCACTGAGTTTAGCCTCTTTTTCTTTAATTTCCTTAAGCTCTTCTTTGGTATATATCTTCTGGTATTTACCAAGTGTAAGAGTTATGTAAATGTTAATGATATTTACAACAACCACAAAGATTATAAATGGCAGTTTCATAGAATTAACAGATACGTTGGCAGGCAAATTCAGAGCTTCCTTAGTTAAATAAAGTATATTTGGAAGCTTGCCAAAAACAAGTGCCATGACAAGCAAAATACCTTCATATACAAAGAAAAGATATTTTGTTGTTATTTTGTTGAAAGCTATACCGAGCATAATACCGAAAGCTACAGGGATATACATAACAAGGGCAAGGTTAATCATCATCTGGTATTTATTGCTTAATGAAAATAAAATACCGAGTATATATCCTATAGGTAAGCACATAGTTGTATTGTAGAATATGGCTCTTAACTTTTTCAAGATGTCCTCCTTTGACATAGATAAGTCACAGACTTCGTATTCCTCGTATTACAGCAGTATAAACTGTTTTCAGTCTGTGACTATAGTTATATGATGTGGGTGTCAAAATTATGTGACACCCACTGATACAGGATTGCTACAGCTACGCTTCATGCAATCCCTGCAAAAATATTCGTAATTCGCTCATTTTTTTGAAAATAGCTAATTACTCATACTTTTAGCCTTGTATCGTTATATAAATTACTTCATAAGTGTATATCTAACAGCTACATAAGTTCCGTCATCAGGAAGGATTTCGGCATTTCCTGTAAATCCGACTTCACCTCTGGTCTCTACGGCACCGTATGTATAAGTAGTATTGGAAATGATACCAACAGGACAGGAATCAAGACAGGATAAACAACCTGTGTTCTTAGCTTCCGAAGCCTTGCGGTTTCCACCAAATCTCATTTCAATAGGTTTCTTGTTACTGTCGATAATTACTTCGTTGAAGTCATAGTACTTTCCTGCACCATTCCAGGTAACTTCACACTTGATAGGATCACCCTCAACATGTGTGGTTTCCTTATTATCTGCTGTCATATTTCCGCCTTCTTTAGCACCAATTTCAATAAGTGCGTCATAGAAATCAAGTGGCTTACCGTAAGCAGTGAAGATAGATTTTGTACCGAATCCACCATCCTTAAATATTGAAGCATGTCTGGTTGGCTGTGTTAAGTACTGTCCGTTTATGCTGCATAATACAGTAATTGTTTTAGCTTCCTTGTCAACCTTGATAGGGTTAGTAAGAGATACTCCATCAACTGCATCAGCAGCAGTATTAGAAGCGGTGCTTGTTGCAGCACTTGTAGCCTTACTTGAAGCAGCGGCGCTACCGGTACTCTTTGTTGTAGAAGCCTGTCCGCCACAACCTGCTGTCAACAAAATAGTTGCACAAAGTATTGCAGTCACTAAAGTTTTCTTTGTTTTCATTCTGATTCCCTCCATTTTTAATGATTTTAATAGATTAAATGGCCTTATTTATTAAAGCCTGTTCAATTAGTGGATTATATCATATTTTAATTTAAATACCAGTAGAAAATATAAGATTGTTCATTGTAATTTGGTATAAATAATATGATATATAGGTAAAATCTATTTGAATATTTAAGTCTGTAAGTGTAAACTTAAAAAATATGTCCGCAAATATGATATAGGATTGCATCATGTAATAAATCTCAATTTGGGATAAATAATCATTAAGGAGAGAAAAATGAAAAAGTCAGTAGTATCAATGCTAAGTTTAGCAGTAGCTGTAGGCTTGCTTACAGCTTGCGGCGGTTCAGGACAGAATGTAACCAAGTCATCTGCAGTTAAATCAGAGTCAGTACCTGCAAGTCAGGTAAGCCAGATAGTTACAGGTTCACAGTCATCAAGTGCCACAAGTAAGGTGAGCGAGACAGCAGAAGTTGCACCTGTAGAGAAAACAAAGGTATTTGTAAGCCCTGAATGGGTTAAGTCAGTAATTGACGGCAAACAGGAAGAAAGCAAGGACTTTGTTATCCTTGAAGCCGGCTGGGGTGAAGTAGCTGATGATAAGGCTTATACAGATGGTCATATTCCGGGTGCTCTTCACATGAATACAGATTATGTAGAATCTGAGGAAATGTGGAATATCCGTACACCTGAGGAAATAACAGAGCTTATGAAGAAATATGGTATTACAAAGGATACAACAGTTATTACTTATGGTAATACACCTGTAATTGCTGCCGATGACAGGGTTGCCATGACCTTGCTTTGGGCAGGTGTTGAGAATGTAAAGAACTTAAGTGGCGGTATAGATGCATGGAAGAATGCGGGCTATGAGCTTGAGACTACAGTTAATGAGCCTAAGGCTACAGATAAAGATTTTGGTGTAACAATTCCTGCACATCCTGAATATATCTTAAGTATTGACCAGGTTAAGGATAAACTTAAGAATGATAAGAATTTCAAGCTTGTAAGTATTCGTTCAAGAGACGAGTTTGAGGGCAAGACTTCAGGTTATGGATATATCGACAGAGCCGGTGAACCTCTTGGAGCAATCTGGGGACATGACACAGATGATGGTTCTTATAATAATGAAGATGGTACAGTAGTTGGTCTTGATAAGCTTAACGAATATCTTAAAGAGTCAGGAGCTTCAACAGAGAATGAGACATCTTACTACTGTGGTACCGGTTGGAGAGCTGCAATTCCTTTCCTTATTGAGTATGAAAACGGTATTAAGAATGTAAGTGTGTACGATGGCGGCTGGTTCCAGTGGCAGAAGGACGGTGAGAATCCTGTTCAGCTTGGTGCACCCGGCAGTGCAGACTACAAGGAAGTAAAGGTTAAGGATCTCAGTACGGATAAGGCTAAGAAATAAATAAATTTAATTCAAAGGAACATAGGCTTTTGTAACTAAGTCTATGTTCTTGTGTGAATATGGCATTTTTATAATTGCTTAGATGAAAGGTATTAAGATGAAAAAAATAATTTTAATAGTGTTATACTTTATGACTGCATTATTACTGGCAGGAACATATGTATTACACTATTTTACAAAAGCCAAAATGGGTATGGCGAGATACATGGTCCATTTTAACGGAAAGATAGATGACAGGCTCGGTGGTTTTGGCAAGGGGAAAATATTGTTTATAATACTTATAATTATTATATCAGTAATAACCATAACTTTGATAATTCTTACATTTAAGAATTTAAGAGGAAGTCTGCCAAGTAAAATTTCTGCTGATATAGCCTGTGTTATAAATGCGTTTTCATTATTCTACATAGTTGCTTTTGACAGAGAAAAAGCCAGGGACTATTATTTAAACAGTATAGTTTATATAGTGGCGGGGATTTTACTTATTATAATTCTGGTAATAATTTTAAGGAGAAGAAATGAAGTTAAATAAATCTACAAAAAAGATAATAATATTTGCTCTGATAATAATTGCTGTTGTAATTGCAAACCATTTTCTGGGACTGTCCTCTTATCTTAAAATGGATAAACTTATGGAATTAAAGAGTGTGGTTGAGGACAATTTCTTATGGGCAGCCATTATCTATGTAGTGGCAACTGTGGCAGGAAGTGTGCTTCTTGCCCTCCCCGGAGTAAGCTTTGCCATAGCTGCGGGTATATTATTCGGAGCATTTTGGGGAACCGTACTTTGTACCTTGGCAGCAAGCATTGGTGCTATGGTGGCTTTTATAGCAGGCAGATTCTTCCTTAGAGACCAGATTAAACCTATGGCCATGAAGAATAAGTATCTTAAGAAATATCTGTTTGATGATATGAAGAAGAACGGTATTTTCGTGCTTATGATAACCAGGCTTGTACCCTTATTTCCATTTAACTTGCAGAACTTTGCCTATGGAATTACCGATATAAAGCTTTCTACCTATTCGATATTTACCTTTATTTTCATCCTTCCGGGTACGGCTATGTATACGGTCGGAACAGCAGGCTTTGCAGACAGTAAAAACAGAGTGCTTTATATAGGTATAGCCATAGCTCTCGCTGTGGTAGTTTTTCTTACGGCTTATCTGTTTAGAAAGTTTGTAGTGGATAAAGAAATGCCGGAAACCGGGGTTGATACTACAAAGGTAGAATAAATTTATTGAAAGGAAGGTAAAGAAATGGGTAAAATTAAGCATACTGATGCAAGTAAATGTATAAACTGCCATTTATGCACAAAGCACTGCTCATTTTTGACTAAATACGGAATTACCATAGGGGATGTTGACAGACTTAGAGAACTGAAATACAGTTGTTTCCTCTGTGGCGAATGTACAAGAGTCTGTCCGAAGGATATAGACGGGAGACAGATTATCCTTGATATGAGGACGGATGAGGTTAATGAAGGAAAGTACGGCTTGAAGCAGAAGGGCTATGGGGCATTGCTTTTAGAGAAAAAGAATTATATATTTAGAAATTATAGAAGCGGGAAGTCAAAAAGTCTGCTTTTTCCGGGTTGTAACTTTCCTTCATACTTTCCTAAGACTATGGCTTACCTTTCAAAGCTCCTAAAGGACAGGGCGGATATAGATACAGTCTATGACTGTTGTGGCAAGCCTATAGCCGAGCTTGGTCTGGTAAAAGAAGAGAATAAGATAATTGACAGAATAAATGATTATTTTACAAAGCATGGAATAGAGGAGCTAATCTTACTTTGTCCGAACTGTTTTTATCACTTTGGTGACAGATTAAATGTGAAGATTACAGTTATATATGAAAAGCTTGCTGAACTTGGACTTGGCAATAAGATAAATGTAAATTCAGATATTTTCCTGCCCTGTCCCGACAGAGAAAATAAAAAATGGATGGAATACCTGAAACCGTTTTTAAGTGAAGAAATGAACTTTGTAAAGGGCATACAGTGCTGTGGAATGGGCGGTTGTGCCATAGTTAAAGAAAGAGAGCTGGCTGATGATATGCCTAAGAAATTGAAAGAACAGGGGCATGAAGGACTTATCAGCTATTGCGGTACCTGTGCAGGCACTCTTTCCGGCAGGGGATGCAGTATGGATCACTTTCTGTCTCATATACTTGGAACAGGAGAGACAGCTGATTACAAGCATTCCTGGACAAACAGGGCAAAGACTAAATTTAAGTAAGATTTTTGCCTTAATGAAGAAGATACAGCACCTATGATTTAACCGGATTATTCGTGAAATATCTTGTGAAATATCACCCCATAGTCACAGACTTAGAGCTGTTTATCCTGCTGCACTATCAAAATAAGAGAACTATGACCTATGGAGTGAATAATTTGAATTAATTCTGAAAATTTATGTGGGAAGGAGGCAGATTTTATGAAGGCTTTTATTGTATTTACAAGAATACCTGTGGAAAATAAAACTAAAACCCGCCTCCTGCCTTATTATACCGGAAAGCAGTGCGTGGGACTTCATACTGCCATGCTTTACGATATGGCAGAAACTATAGAAAAACTGGATACTTCGATAAAGACATATATTTACTATCTCCCTGAGGGAGACTTAAGCATACTTAAGAATATTTTCGGAGAGAAAGCCGAATACAGAAAGCAAACCGGTGAGAGCCTTGGAGATAAGATGTACAATGCAATTTTTGAGGTTTTATCAGACGGAGCCGAAATGGTAAGCCTTAGCGGTACTGATATACCTGAGTTATCTTCTACTGATGTAGAAAAGTCTTTTAAGCTACTTATTGATAAGGATATTGTATTATTTCCAACCGAAGACGGAGGCTATTATCTGGTCGGAATGAAAAAGGCTGATAAAACTATCTTTGATATAGAAGGCTACGGCGGTAATAATGTATTTGAAAAAACTGCGGCAAAGATAGGGGGCTTGGGATTAAGTCTCGGAGTAGGCAGGGTTCACAGAGATATAGATACAAAAGAGGATATTAAAGCTTATTATGAAGTAATGCGTACTGATGAGAATTTTAGAAAAACTCATACTGCAAGATTTTTAAAAGAAAATAAAAAGATAGGGATAATTATTCCAACCTACAATGAAGAGGAAACAGTGGTAAGCCTCCAAAAACAGCTTGAAAACCTCAGAGGAAGATGTAAGATTGTCTTTGTAGACGGAGGAAGCACTGATAAGACAGTTGAACTTATTGATACTTCCAAATATAGACTGCTTCATTCTAAAAAAGGCAGGAACAATCAGATGAATCTGGGAGCGGAAAGTGTGGAAGCTGATATTTTATTTTTCTTACACTGCGACAGCATACTGCCGCCTAACCCACTGGAAGAAATCCTTGATTTGATGGAGAAGTACAGGGCTGGCTGTTTTGGAATAGCTTTTAAAAGCCTTTCTCCTCTTATGTTTATTTGCAGATATATAAGCAACCACAGGGTGTTTGACAGAAAGGTAATGTTCGGTGACCAGGGTATAATTATTGAAAAAGATTTGTTTATGGAAATAGGAATGTACCCGGACCTGCCTATAATGGAGGATTACCAGCTATCCCTTACTCTGAAAGAAAAAGGTATAAAACTTGGTATGGCAAAGCACAGAATCTATACCAGTGCAAGGAGATTTAAGGGAGGACCTGTAAGAAAGCTGAAGCTTATGTGGAAAATGAATCGGCTTAGGGCTAAATACAGAAAAGGTGTTGATATAGAGATAATTTCAGCTATGTATAAGGATGTGAGGTAAGATGGATTATATTAAGTATATTGAACCGCTTATAAAAAGCAGGGAGTACAGGGAGGGACTTGGACTTCCTGAAGTTATAGAAGAAGAGTACAGAATGCTTGCAGCAGGAGAATACAATGTGAACCTGAGCTTTACCCATCCTGTTACAGGCAAGAAGCTTGTATTAAGGATAAATCAGGGCTCACAGATGCATCTTGATAATCAGATTGAATACGAGGCTAATACATTGAAACTGCTTCAAAATTCAGGCAGAACACCAAAGCTTTATTATGTGGATGGAAGTAAAAAATACCTTGATAAAGGCATTCTTGTAATGGAGTATTTACCGGGAGTTGCACTTGATTATACAAATGACTTATACAAGGCAGCAGACATACTGGTAGACATACACAGACAGAGTTTGCCTGAAAACACAGGCCTTATAGAGGCAGGAGCAGGATTTAACTTTGTACTGGATGAATGTGAGGAAATGTTTAAGCACTACACACAAAGTAGTTATGCCGATGAAGAGGTAGCGAACAGAATAAGAAAACTGCTTGATAAGGGGCATGAAATGTCAGAGAACCGGAAAGATAGTTTTAACGGATTATATAAATGTCTGATAAACACAGAGCTTAACTCAACTAATTTTCTGATAAATGAGGATGGTAAGAACTATCTTATAGACTGGGAAAAGGCAGTGCTTGGCTTTCCCGCACAGGATATCGGACATTTTCTGGCACCGACAAGTACTTTCTGGAAAACTGACATTATATTAACCAGGGATGAAATAGAAGGATTTATTGAAAATTATATAAGTAAGGCTTCTCTATACTTTGATACTAAGGGAATAAAGGAAACCGGTCTTGCTTTTATTAAAATAAACTGCCTTAGGGGCTTAAGCTGGTGCGCCATGGCTTATGTACAGTACAAAGAGGCGGATAAAGACCTGATGAATGAAAGTACTAGGGTGAAGTTGGATGCATATTTAGATGATAAATTTCTGAAACAGGTAGAAGCTTTATTTGAAAATGATAAATAGTAAAAATGCTATAAAAATTTTATTTATTGGCTTTATCTATTTGACTTTAATTGGATAAATATGTAAGATAATGGCGACTTAAACAATATGATTACTATGTAAAGAAAAAGGAGAATTAAATGAAAAAGAAATTGTTGGCAGGTATTTTATCACTCGCAATGGTTGCTTCACTTACAGCCTGTGGAAGTAAGAATGATGCTACATCGAGCAAGACAAGCACTTCTGCAAAGAGCAGTACTGCAAGTGTAGCTTCTACAAAGAGTTATGCATCAAACATGTCAGCTTCTGCTTCACAGACAGCAGGAAGTGATTTTGACAAGCTTGTAGAGGCAGCAAAAGGTACAGAAGTAAGCTTCTATGGATGGGGCGGAGATGACAAGTTAAATGCCTGGCTTGATGATTACTACGCAAAGAGATTAAAAGAAAAGTATGATATTACCTTAAAGAGAGTTCCTATGGATATCGACAAGATACTCAGCCAGCTTTCAGGTGAGCTGCAGGCAGGTAAAAAAGACGGCGATATTGATATGATTTGGATAAACGGAGAAAATTTCAAGACAACCAAAGAAAACAATATGCTTTTCGGTCCATTTGCTGAAACACTCCCTAATTTTGAAGCTTATATTAACAAAGATGATAAGGAGACTTACAATGATTTTGCCTTCCCTATTGAGGGTTATGAGGCACCTTATGGAAAGGCACAGCTTGTATTCTTTAATGACAGCAAAGTTACAGAGGAAACTCCTAAGAATACAGATGAACTTCTTGAATTTGCAAAAAAATACAAGGGAAAAGTTACTTATGCAGCCCTTCCTGACTTTACAGCTTCAGCTTTTGTAAGAAATGTAATCTATGATATAGTAGGTTATGAGCAGTTTGCAGATATGAAGGCAGATAAGGAAACTGTGAAGGCAGCTATTGAGCCGGCTTTGGAGTATCTTAGAAAGCTTAACCCATATTTATGGCAGGAGGGAAAGACCTTCCCATCTGATAACCCTGCAGTTACCAAGATGTTTGCAGATGGTGAGCTTGTAATGGGAATGAGCTACTCAGCCTTTGGTGTAGCTACCAATATTGAAAACGGCACATTTACAGATACAACCAGAACCTTCCAGTTTGACAAGGGAACTATCGGAAATACCAACTACATAGCCATAGCTGCTAACTCAGCAAACAGTGCAGGAGCACAGGTAGCTATCAATGAAATGATGGATCCTGAAGTTCAGGCTGACAGATATAAGACACTTAGAACAATTCCTGTAGTTCATTATGACAAGCTTAATGATGAACAGAAGAAGGCTTTTGACAGTGTAGATATCGGTAAGGGAGTAATCAGCCAGGCTGAACTGCTTTCAAAGAGACTTCCTGAAATGCCTGCAGGTCTTGTTCCTATTATCGAAGAGATTTGGAATGAAGAAGTGGTAGGAAAATAATGAAAAAACTGACACCATATTTACTTTTGGTGCCTCAGCTTATACTCGGAACAGTATTTATTACCGGAATAGTAATCGGAATTACTCAAAGTCTTGGGGTAATTCCGATTTTTAACTTATATACACCGACACTTGATTATTATAAGGAAATACTTGGAAGAGAGGTAAGCTTACAGGCATTCATGTATAGTTTTAAGATAGCCGGAGTATCCGCCGTTTTATCTATACTTATAGGAATATTTATGTGCTATGTTCTTATAAATTCAAAGAGAAACGGGATTATTAATGCTATTGTGAAACTCCCGATAATAGTTCCGCATACCATAGTTGCACTTATGATTGTAAATGTAATGTCGCAAAACGGACTTTTAGCCAGAGTTTTATTCCACCTTAACATAATTAAAGATCAGAGTGATTTTCCTCTCCTTATAAATGACGCCGGAGGGGTGGGGGTAATACTTGCCTATATGTGGAAAGAAGCCCCTTTTGTCATTTATTTTGTAATAACCCTTATGGCTGCAATCAGCAGTAATCTTGGAGAGGCAGCAGTTAATCTTGGAGCGAGCAGACTTACAGCATTTTTAAAGGTTAGCCTGCCACTATGCATAGGTAATATTTTGAGCGCCTTTCTTATCATTTTTGTGTATGCACTCGGAGCCTATGAGTTACCGCAAATTTTAGGGGCAACATTGCCAAAGGCTCTGCCGATACTTAGTTATATAGAATTTCAAAAGCCTGATCTCAGGCTTCGTCCTTATGCTATGGCCTACAATGGGATACTTACAATGATATCAGTTTTTGCTGCCATCATTTACTTCAGATTGATGAAAAAAAGCAGTGAGAGATATGGAGCGGTGAATGAAAAGAAATAATGTTTTTGGAAAGATAATCTTGATGATTTTTTCACTAATAATAATACTTCCTACTCTCACACTATTTTTGTGGGTATTTACGGAAAGATTTACCTGGCCTTCACTTATTCCGCAGACATTTTCATTAAGGGCGGTAAACAGCCTTATCAGAATGAATTCAGAATTAATGAAAACCTTTGCTCTCAGTATAGTGATTTCTCTAACTGTGGCAGGAATTTCTGTTGTTATTGGAATTATGACTTCCAGAGCTTTAAGCTTTTATGAGTTTAAGCTTAAAGGCCTGGTAAGCTTTTTGGTAATGTTTCCCTTCCTTGTGCCTACCACAGTGTTTGCTATGGGAATACAGGTGTCTCTGCTTAGGATAGGACTTGCAGGTAATATCTGGGGAGTTATTCTCTGCCATGTAATTTACTCTGCACCCTATGCAACCAGACTGATAGAAGAGGGTACAAGAGCACTTTCGTTAAAGCTTGAGGAACAGGCGAGGGTATTAGGCTGTTCACCGGTAAAAGCGTTTTTTAGAGTCAGCCTTCCAAATCTGGTACCGGTTATACTATCAGCCTTTACTATGGCATATCTTATTTCTTTCAGCCAATACTTTTTGACTCTTTTAATAGGCGGGGGGAATGTAAATACATTCGCAGTTATTATGGTGCCTTATATTCAGGGTGGAGAGAGAAACTTTGCAAGTATATACAGTCTGGTATTTATGATTGTTACCATAGTAATATTTGCAGGGTTTGACAGACTTGCTAAGCTTTTCCTAAAAAATGCAGAAATAGAGTATCACAGGTAGGTGGGTTATGAGTTTAATAATAAATGGGTTGAATGTAAGTTATGGGAAAAATCATATACTTAAAGATGTTAATCTTAGTATAAACAGCGGAGAATTTGTGTCTGTACTTGGTAAAAGCGGCTGTGGCAAAACTACTCTCATTAAGAGTATAGCAGGGCTCTTAGATACAGATAGCGGAGATATAAGTATTTTTGATGAAAATGTGGCTAAGCTTCCGCCTGAAAAACGTCAGACTGTGATAGTGTTTCAGGACTTAAGACTGTTTCCTCATATGAATGTAGAGGATAATATTGCCTTTGCGATGAAACTAAAAAAGCTTGACAAGGTATTGATTAAAGAAAAAGTAAAGAAGCTCTTGGAGCAGGTGAGATTATCAGGATATGAGAAAAGAAAGGTCAGCAGGCTTTCAGGTGGGCAGATGCAGCGTGTGGCACTTGCTAGGGCTTTAGGAGCTGAGCCGAAGCTTTTACTCTTAGATGAGCCTTTTGCAAGTCTTGATGAGGATTTAAGAAAGGAAATGGGAGAGCTTGTAAGAAGGCTTCATAAGGAAAACGGGATAACGACAGTGATGATAACCCATGATAAAGAAGAGGCTATGGAGCTTTCAGACAGGCTTGCACTGATGGAAGAAGGCAGGATACTGGCTTTTGACACACCTGCAAAGCTGTACAACTTTCCTGATGACAGCAGAATTGCAGCTATGTTAGGTGATGTAAATCTGTTTGAAGGTAGAGTAGATGCCGGGGCTTTCAGTTCTGATATAATTAATTTTAATACAGATAAAAAAGATGGAGAGTACAAGCTTTTACTTCGCCCAAGTGAACTGACTGTGGATAAATCAGGCAAAATGGGGATGAAGGTGAAATTAAGGCAGACCGCATTCAGAGGAGAAATTACTGAGCTGATATTTGAAGCAGGTAATAAAGAGTATAAAGCAAGGCTTCCTTACGGAGATTTTATAAGGTTGGACGTTAAGCCCGGTGATGAGGCAGGACTTGTAAGTAAGAAAAATAATGATTTTATACTTTTGGAGGGATGATATGAAAAAAATAATATTTGACTGTGACAATACCATAGGTATTGAAGGCTGTGATGTGGATGACGGCTTAACTCTTTTATATCTTTTAGGCTGTAAAGATGTAGAAGTTTTGGGAATTACAAATTGTTTTGGAAACAATGAAACTGAAAGAGTGTATGAGAATACCATAAATTTTCTTAAAGAAATTGGAAGGGCGGATATAAGAGTATATAAAGGCGGTCTTACTCCGGAAGATTATGATAATGCAGCCACTGATTTCATAGTAGATACCTTGAACTCAGTTGAGGATGTACATATACTTGCAACAGGCTCACTTACAAACCTGGCAGGTGCTTTTGTAAAGGATGAGGCTGCTTTTAGGAAGGTAAAGTCCGTTACACTTATGGGTGGAATAACATCGCCTCTGGTTGTGAATGATTTAACAATAAATGAATTGAATTTCTCCGTTGATTATAAGGCTTCTTACAAGGTTCTTACATCTGGAGTACCTATAAGTATTGCTACGGGAAATAATTGTCTGAAGGTAATTGTCGGAGTAGAGGAATTTAGGGAAAGGCTTATTAAGGAGGGTGACAAGACAGGGAAGTATATCATAGATAAGACAAATTATTGGTTTGAGAGGAACGAAAAGAAATTTGGCATCAAAGCTTTCTGTAACTGGGATGTGACCGCAGGTTCATATCTTGTAAAACCTGAGAATTTTACTTATGATAAAGCCTGTTATAAACTTTCGGAAGAGGACTTAAAGACGGGGTTTCTTAGAAAAGGCAATGAACGTGATTATAATGCGAAGCTGAATCTTCCACAAATAAATAATGAAAAAGGCTTTATGGATGAAGTTTACAGAGGGCTTGAAAGTGCTGATATAAAGCTTGAAGTATAGAAAAACAAAGGAAAATCCCACAACCGGCATAGTTTTTTATAATATGTTGATTGTGGGATTGTTTTTATTATCTTTTCGCATACAAAAAAATATTTGTTAATAGCCATTTTGAGAAAATGAGCCTATTACGAATATTTTTCTGCAAACGGTTTTATCATCTTCCTATATACTTTCTTAAAGAAGAAAATGGAAGTAATAAGTGAAATTACCTCTGCAATTAAGAATGCCCACCATACATTATTTACAGTCCCTGTCTGAGCAAGCAGCCAGGCAGCAGGAATAAGAACTACAAGCTGTCTCATAACAGATACTATCAGTGAGTATATGCTTTGTCCGAAGGCCTGGAAAACAGAACTTAATACTATGCCGACAGCCGCAAGCGGGAAGTGGACAGCTATTGTACGGAGTGCTGTTATTCCCATACCCTTCATATCATCGGAAGCATTGAACAGATCAAGGAGAGTTCCGGGAATAAGCTCGAAGGTTATAGTTCCGATTAACATTATTACGAAGGCAAGGCTTAGTGCAAAACGCAGGGATTCGTCTATCCTCTTTTTATTCTTGGCTCCGAAGTTAAATGAAAGTACCGGTATAAGTCCGTTATTAAGCCCGAATACAGGCATAAAGAAGAAGGACTGGAGCTTAAAGTATACTCCGAATACAGCGGTAGCAGTGGTTGAAAATGCAATAAGTATGACATTCATGGCATAGGTCATAATAGAGCCTATGGACATCATTAAAATACTTGGGATAGCTATAAAATATATCGGTTTTATAGTATGCAAACGAGGTTTAATAATACGCTTTAAGGAAATATGGATTTCCTTATTATATTTAAGATTCAGAAAAGTACCCACAGACGCACCCAAAAACTGGCCTATTACAGTAGCTAAGGCTGCACCCGCAACTCCCATTTTTGGAAAACCAAAGAGTCCGAATATCATTATTGGATCAAGGATAATGTTGGTAACTGCACCGGTTATCTGACTGACCATACTAAGCAGAGTACGCCCTGTAGCCTGAAGCAGTCGTTCCATGGTAATCTGCATAAATGCTCCGGCAGAAAGGAAGCAGATTATCTGTAAATAAGCTATTCCGTCAGCCTGTATGGAAGCATCGCTTGTCTGGCTGTGTATAAAAGGGGCTGCTGCAAACAAGCCTATTAATATGAAAATAATTGTATTTACTAAAACAAGGAAAATGCCGTTATTAGCTGCAGAATCTGACTTTTCGAGATTTTTTGCACCCAATCCCTGAGAAAGTAAAACATTGAAGCCTACACCGGTTCCGGCAGCAAGGGCTATCATAAGGTTTTGCATAGGAAAAACCAAGGTTACAGCGGTCAGTGCATTTTCGGAAAGTTTAGCCACAAAGATACTGTCCACTACGTTATAGAGAGCCTGTACCATCATAGATATTATCATAGGCAGGGACATATTTATTATAAGTTTCTTTACGGGCATGGTACCCATTTTATTTTCTTTTGTGCTCATATAACCTCCCATTAAAATCGTGTTCAAGATTATAGCATATATAAAAAATTAATGTAACCCCAATTATTCACGAAATATCTTATCCTACTTTACTATGTGAAATAAGAGGTCTGTGACCTATGGCGTGAATAATTGGGGTGTAATAGAGAAATTAACCAAAAATGGATTGAATAGTTATACATTGAATGAAATCAAGCCTTATGTTAATTTGATGAAACTAAAAAGGTGTGCTATATTATGAATAAAAAAGGAGATAAGTTGTGGATAAAGAAAATCGGGATAAGAATAATAAATTTTCTCTTTGGTGCCTGGTTATTTGGAATGTGCTTATATTTGGAGCTCTTTTGATTGTGTTTGGGAAGTTGTTGCAAAGAAGAATCAGCGGTATTTCTACGGGTGTAGAAGAATTGATTTTCCTTATATTGATACCTGTATTCATATTGGTAAATATAAAGAAGGTTTATGCCAATATAAGACAGTTGTGTCTTTCATATCTGGGAAATCAGGAAAATAAAATACTTAAAGATGAAGCAGAAAAATATGCATTTATACAGATGTACCGGAGACTAAGCATAAGGAGAATCTGCCTGCCTTTATTAATTCCTGCTCTCTATATTTTGGTACTGGTGGTTTTTATTCCTATTGCGACCAAAGGAGTGCTGACCAAAGAGGCAGTACTGATGATGTTTAATCAGAGGCCAATGCAGCTTGCGTTTTTGCCGGTAATTGTAATACCGGTTTTCATAAGTATTAAAGTCTATTTTTCAAGCAGACATAATCTGGATATGCTAAGAGAAATATATGACTCCCTGTCAGGTAAGGAGATGGCAAAGATTGACAGTATAAAAGAAAGACAGGTAGGTTATGTATTTACCCGAAAATTTTTAATTAACTGGGATGGAAACTTAAATATTGTTCCACTGAATGAAATACGCGAGATAAGGTATATCAGATATTTTTATTTCATTTTGTACGGAACAAGGCTAAAGATTACCTGTAATAAAAACTATGTAATCTGGCATTACGGTCCCTCTGAAGAGGATTGGATGGAAAGAGGATTTCTTCCGCCGGATAAAATTTCCGGAAGAAGCGTATCTATTAATATACAGCTGCCGCATTAAGTAAAGCCGAATGAGAAACAGAACCGGAAAATAAACTTAAAAGAAGAAAATAATTAAAAAGGTTAGATAAGGGAAGTTGATAAGGAAAATATATTTTGGCAACTGAGAAAATTAAATTAAATACAATAGTGATGTAGTTAAAATAATATTGAATTTAATAGATTCTATGATATAATAAAGGTAAGAACAGAGATGTTCTTCTTCATCAAAGATGAGTCCTGTGACGGTTATGACAGGACGGTAAAATAAAAACTGACCGAGTGATGAGTCCTGTGACGGTTCTGACAGGACGGTAAAATAAAAACTGACCGAGTGATGAAGTCTTTAACGAGAGGTATCAAAGCCTCTCGTTTATTTCTTATTTATATCTAAGGAGAACTATTTGATGAATCTTCCGGAAAATGACTATCAGATATTAAAACTTACTAATGCATTTTATAGTGCTTACCCCAATCCGCCTTATACTGAAATTCTTAAGAAAAACCAAAGAGCATACAATTGCCTGCTTTTTCAATCACATTATGATTATTTTATCTGTATACCTTATCGAAGTGAAATCACACATAAATATGCATATCATTTTATTTCTACAGAAAGAGCTAAACTGCATAGGTCAGGACTTGATTACAGTAAAATAGTGATTATTGATAGAGCGGAATATATTGATTCTATAGATGCAATAATTGATAAAGATGAATTTTTCATAATATCCTTAAAAATCCCATTAAATGAATATTTATAAAAAATTTATTTTCATCTGCAACATTTTAATCCTCTTATTTGTATATATAGTGAAAGGGCAAATGAGCCTAAAAAATATTAAACCAAACGGAGGAAATTAAAATGAAGAAGATGTTAACAGTGATGGCAGGTATCGTAGCAGCAGGAAGCCTTATGAGCAGTATAGCAAGGGCAGATGTGATTGTGGGAGAAGACAAGTCAACCTGGAGTCCATATCCAATTGAATTTACAGCTAATGCTGATGTAAGATTAGGCGAGGATGAATCAACCTGGAGCCCATATCCTATTGAAGGACAGGATGAAAAAGTAGGCATGCCTAGTCCTTTTACAGAAGTTAAAAGTCTTAAAGAGGCAGAGAAAAAGACCGGTGTTAAGATGACGACTCCTAAGAAGATAAAGGGATATGATGAAATAAACTATGAGATAGTTAAAAAAGATAAGTTCATCCAGGTGAACTACAGAAAAGATGACAATAACTCAATCACTATCAGAAAGGCTGAAACCCAAAAGGATGTAAGCGGAGATTATAATAAGTACAAGAACACCAAGAAAATTACAGTGAAGAGTTACAAGGTAAAATTACAGGGTAACGATAAGACTTATTCACTTGCAACTTGGACAAAAGGTAAATATTCTTATTCAGTAGGTATTTATAACGAGAACAAAAAGGGGATGAGCCTTAAGCAGATTAAGAACATTATTGGTCAGGTTAAGTAAATATAATCCATAAAAACTTCTATTATTTCTTGAAATTAATGTTATAAAGTGTTAAACTCGAATTCATAAGTAGCCTTTATCATAGCCTGAACAGGCTTAAGTAAAGCATTTGCAGGTAAAGACTCGCACTTGACATAATAGCGAAAATATCTTTGGAAAAGGGAAATTTATGGAATTAACTTCAGAAAGTTTTGGCTTATCACTTGCGGAAGAATTGATTTATCGGTTTAAGATGGCAGCTCTAAAAAGGGCTGTCATTCTGCCGTTTAAGAAGGAAGAGAATGAAAGGGCATTATTAAATGAACGAGCCGAGCAATTTATGAAAAAGTACGGCAATCAGGTGCTTAGGATGGCTTATGCTTATGTACACAATATGGATGAGGCAGAGGATATATTGCAGGAAACACTTATTAAGATTCTGGAGGTAAGGCTGGAGACAGATAACGAAGAATACATCAAGGCTTACTTCCTGCGTACTGCTTCAAATATAGCCAAAAATCATATTTCTGCCAATAAAAGACATGAAACTGATGAGCTTAACGAAGAACTTGTGGCAGAGGAGAAGACTGACCTTTCATTTGTATGGGAAGCAGTAAAAAGCCTTCCTGACACCCAAAGGGATGTAATCCATCTTTTTTATGAAGAAGGCTATCAGACGGCGGAAATTGCAGACATCTTAGGCAGAAAAGAAGCAACAGTAAGGTCTGACTTAAAGCGTGCCAGGGAGAAGCTTAAAGTTATACTAAAGGAGGTGTACGACTTTGGCTAAATATAATGAAATTATGGATAAAATTGAAGTTACGGATGAAATGCAGAGTCGTATTTTAAAAAACGTGGGAAATCATTTTTCAGGCAGAAAAAGCTCTCGCAGAAAATTATGGTATCCGGTTTTTGGCGGAGTGGCAGCTGTAGCCATGTTAATGTTAATAATAAGGCCTTGGGAAGGCAGTAATTCTCCTGTAGGACAAAATCCTCCGATAACCGGCAAGCAGCCTCCAATTATGGAACAGGGGGGATTTGGTGAAGAATATTCTTCAGCAGAAGAACTGTCTAAAGCAGTTGGATTTAATGTGTTTGAGATAAACAACCTGCCGTTTAAGGCTAAAGAAACAAACTATATTGCCATAGATAAGGACTTTGCAGAAATAAATTATTCCGGAGAAGAGAACAGCCTTACTTACAGGAAGTCTGTAGGTACTGAAGATAATTCGGGTGATTATAATATTTATGATTATGTGGGAGAAACAGAGATAAATAAGATCAAGGTTACGGTAAAAGGGGAGGCGGAGTCATTAAAGCTTGCTTTTTGGACGGATGGAAAATATTCATATTCAATTTCTTTGGATAAGGCTGTCACACAGAAAGAGATGAAAGATTTGGTTATGGAAGTTACAGAAAAAGAAAAGTCCGGTTCATAAAGGTGTATTAAGCCCAAATTTTTCACGTCATAGGTCAAAGACCTCTTATTCTGTATAGTACAGTAGGATAAAAATCAGTTGATAATTAGGGTTAAATAAAATTAGGTGCTGTCGCATTAAAGAAAATTGTGACAGCACCATTTTATAGATTTATTTTTTGCAATCCTTATAAAAATATTCGTAATTCACTCATTTTTTACCTGTCTTGTAAATAACTTGTAAGAAAGCTTAGCCCTCTGTAAGAGGATAATCAGAGTTGGCTTTAGGATACTTTCCTGTCTTCCAGGTATGATATTCTTTTCTCATAGTAGCATCACTTTTTAAATAATAATCTCTTGAATTGAAGTATTCGTCTTCAGTCATACCTACGCGGGTTGCACGATTCCAGGTATTGTCAAGGTGGTACCAGTTTCCGTCAACCTTTACCATATTCCAGGCATGTAAGGTATTTCCGTTTACGTACCCGGTTATGAAAATTACCTTAAGTCCGGCTTCTTTTGCAAGTCTGTAAAAAAGCTTTGACTTGGCATCACATACGCCGCCACCTCCGTAAAGTAAAGAAAAGCAGCTGTGAACAGAATACTTTCCAAGCTTTTCTTCGAAGCGTTTTTTACTAGTTTTAGGAGACTGTCCCTTATCTCCGTAGGTATAGCGGTAGTTATCCACCATAAAATCATTTATGGCTCTTACTTTTGCTTCTTCGCTCATTCCGCCGTTTATGTTTTCTTTTACCCAGTTTTTTACAAAATTCTTTGTGTAATTCAGTTCTTTTTTGCTAATGCTGTACTTGGTTTTTATTATCCATTTATAATAATTTTTATAATCATGCTGATATGACTTAAAATTCTTAAAATACCGGCTTACATCATTAAACTCAGGTATATCGTATAACTCATTCCAAAACGCATCATATTGCTTTTTGTTATTGATATTTAAAACTTTTCTGTCTATGTTAATATAAAAGTTTTTATCCAGCCTTTCTACATGCTTCCTCATTACCTTAATAAGCTGCTTCTTACTCTTTATTATTGGAGTGACTTTTTTTAAGAGCTTCTTCGCCTGTTTCTTGGATATATTGTACTTCATATCCATTTTCAGGAGAAAATAGCTGCTATAATTATAAGTAACCGAATTTCTGATCTTAGCATGCTCCATTATCTCATTAAAGTCCGGATGTTTATTAAAATCATGCCATAAACCTCTGAGAGCTGTTTGGTTATTAGAAATAGCCCTGTAACTTATTTTGAGTGTAAAGTTTGTATCCAGATTTTTGACATGCTTAATAAAAGCGTTAACAAGCTGTTTTCTTGTAGTTATAAGTCCTGAATATGCAACATCACCCCTGCTGTGCACCGTAGCAGGAAGATTTAAGTTATCGGCATATACGTCACCGACATTAGGCGAGGTGATTAATATACTTAGGAGGGCTAAAATTAAAATAAACAGTTTAAATTTTCTTCTTTCCATTCTCTACCTCATTTCTGTATTTGCTAAGTTTAGGAACCTATTCTATCACAACTTGTGAAAAATATAAACATAAATTATCCCAATTATTCACGAAACATCTGTAAAATACCGCAATTAAGCCGAAACTCCCCCAATTATTATATTTTGCAGATGTTTGGTAATATAAGAATAATTGTGTTTGGAAAGCAGACAGGGACAATATGTAGTGGCTTGTAAAATGTATTTAATTAAGCTAAAATAATTAGTACATTACTATATTATTTGGAGAGACGGTCTATGGCAGGTAGAAAAAGAAGGAGTATCAGTAAAATTTCTAAAATACTGTATGTTATATTTGCAGCCCTATGTCTTGCTGTTATAAGTATAAATAAATTTATGTTGGATGACAGACTGGTACAGGCAAAGATGAAAAATGAGTCGGCAAAGAGCTATTTGAAGGAAGAAAAGAACAGGGCTGAAGAGCTTGAACATTTAAAACATGAGATGAAAACTAAAAAATTCATTGAGGATACTGCCAGAGAAAAATTTGGGTTGACTTATGAAAATGAAATAGTATTTGAACCGGAAAAATAAAAAGGTCTGACAACCTATGGGGAGTCAGACCTTTGATTGTCGATATGAGGTTAGAATGGACAGTATAGATAGGATTAAGAAACTGATTAAAGAAAACAAGCTGTTACATGAAAATGAAAAGATAGTTGCAGGTGTTTCGGGCGGAGCTGATTCAGTCTGCCTTTTACTTGTGCTTAAGGACATTTTAAATCCGGAAAATATAGTTGCAGTTCATATAAACCATGGAATTAGAGGAGAAGAAGCTGCAAGAGATGAAGAGTTTGTAAAGAAACTCTGTGAGAAGTATAACATCTGTCTTGAGATAAGGCATTTGAGCATACCGGAGTATTCAAAAAAACATAAAATATCAGAAGAAGAAGCCGGGCGTATACTTAGATACGAGGTTTTTGAAGAAATAAGGCAAGAAAAAAATGCAGATAAAATAGCTGTTGCCCATAATATGAATGATACTGCCGAAACATTTTTACTTAATCTTTCGAGGGGAAGCGGAATAACAGGACTTACAGGTATAAAAATAAGTAATAGCAGGATAATCAGACCGCTTATAAAAACAAGCAGGGATGAGATTGAAAAAATAGCGGAATACTACGGAGAGGCATTTATTACAGACAGTACCAATAACTCACTTATTTACGCAAGAAACAGAATAAGGAACAAGGTACTGCCTGAACTTTCTCAGGTAAATGAGCAGGCGGTAAGACATATAAATGAAGCGGCGGATAAACTCGGTAAAATAGAAGGATATCTTCTGAGGGAAAGTGAAAAAGCTTATAAAAAATATGTGGATGCGAAGGAAACCCTTCTTATTAAAAATGCTATAACGGAAATTGATGCGGTACTTATAGAGGAAGTACTTCACAGGGCTTTAACAGAGGTTGCAGGAAAGGCCCGCGATATAGGAAGTATTCATATATCTTATCTGAATGAACTTTTTTCCAAACAGGTAGGAAGGGAGATTAATCTTCCCTATGAAATCAGGGCTTATAGGGATTATGAAGGAGTCAGGCTGATATCTGCAAATAATAAGGAAAATGCAGATAATGACAGGTTAATCATGCCTGAACCGGAGCTCACAATCTTAGAAATAGACGGAATTTCGGAGGTTCTAACAGAAGGAGATAATATACAACTGACTATGGATGACGGAAGTATAAAAAATCTTCTGCAAAACAGTTGTATCAGATGGTTCGATTATGATAAAATATCAGAGAATGTCCTTTTACGTTATAGAAAAGACGGAGATTATATTATTATTTCTGATAAAGGCGATAGAAAAAAACTGAAAAAATATTTTACAGACAGCAAGATTCCTTCGGAAAAAAGAGATAATATTCCTGTAATAGCCTGTGGCAATGAGATTCTGTGGGTGGTTGGTTACAGAACCGGTGAAGGGGCAAGGATTACAAGGGCAACAAAAAAACTGTTAAAAATGGAACTAAAATGGAAATGATGGAGGAAAAGATGGAAGCAAAGATTACTAAATTACTTGATGAGGAGCAGGTTGCAAGCCGTATCAAGGAACTGGCTGAGGAGATTAACAGAGATTATGCGAGCAGAGAGGTGCATTTAATCTGTATTCTTAAAGGAAGTGTGTTCTTCACTACCGAACTTGCAAAGTATATAACAGTACCTCTTACCATGGACTTTATGTCTGTTTCAAGTTATGGCAACGGAACCGAGAGCAGCGGAAGAGTAAGGATAGTTAAGGACTTGGATGAAGGTATTGAAGGTAAAGATGTGCTTTTGATAGAGGACATTATAGACTCCGGCAATACACTCAGCTTCCTTAAAGACATGCTTTGGACCAAGAAGCCAAACTCGCTTAAGCTTTGTACCCTTCTTGACAAGCCTGAGCGCAGGGTAGTGGAAGGAATAAATGTTGACTATGTGGGCTTTGTAATTCCGGATGAATTTGTGGTAGGTTATGGACTTGATTATATGCAGAGATATAGAAATCTTCCATATATAGGTGTGGTACATCTTGATTAAGAAAAACGAAATTAAAGTGAACAGGAGAATAAAGTGAGAAAGCAGACAAGAGGAATAGGAACCTACATTATTATACTGGCAATAATTGTACTGGTAATGTTTTTGTCAGATAACCTTTACAAGATGAACCGCAATAATTATAATTTTGAAAGTTTTAGTTCAGATTTAAATAATAAAACAATATCAGCAGTAGACATATATCAGAATCAGACAGCGCCAACCGGCGAGATAGAAGTTACACTCGGAGTTAATGAAAATAAAAAGACTGAAAGCTTTTATACCTCGGATGTAAATGAGGTGGTTTCCCTGCTTAGGGAAAAGAGTTTTACGAAATATTATGTACATGATGTAACCAAGCAGAGCTGGGTGGTTACAATGATGCCTTACCTGCTTATGCTGGTTATGTTCTTTGTCATGATGATGATAATGACAGCAGGTCCGGGAGTTACGGGCGGAGGTGCCGGCAATTCCAAGATGATGAATTTTGGAAAGAGCAGAGCCAGAATGTCATCTGAAAATGATAAAAAGGTAACCTTTAAGGACGTTGCGGGACTTAAGGAAGAAAAAGAAGAATTGGAAGAAATAGTGGATTTCCTTAAGAACCCTGCTAAGTACAATGGGATAGGAGCAAGAATTCCTAAGGGAGTTATACTTACAGGCCCTCCGGGAACAGGTAAAACCCTGCTTGCAAAGGCTGTTGCGGGAGAGGCGGGAGTACCATTTTTCTCAATATCAGGTTCCGACTTTGTGGAAATGTTTGTAGGTGTAGGTGCTTCAAGAGTTCGTGATTTATTTAGTGATGCAAAGAAAAATGCACCTTGTATAGTGTTTATAGACGAGATAGATGCCGTAGCGAGAAGAAGAGGTACGGGCCTCGGAGGCGGACATGATGAAAGAGAACAGACTCTCAACCAGATGCTTGTGGAAATGGACGGCTTCGGTGTAAATGAGGGAATTATAGTAATGGCAGCTACTAACAGGGTGGATATCCTTGATCCTGCCATCCTCCGTCCGGGTAGATTTGACCGTAAGGTTCAGGTTGGCTATCCTGATGTAAGGGGAAGAGAGGAAATCTTGAAGGTACATTCTGCAGGCAAGCCTCTCGGTGATGATGTTGACCTTGAGCAGGTTGCCCGCACTACAGCCGGCTTTACCGGTGCCGATCTTGAGAACCTCTTAAATGAGGCGGCTATAAAGGCAGCGGCAGAGAACAGACAGTTCATAGTTGCCGAGGATATTAAGAAGTCATTTATTAAAGTAGGTATAGGAACTGAGAAAAAGAGTCATATTATTTCCGAGAAGGAAAAGAGGATTACGGCTTACCACGAATCGGGTCATGCTATTCTTTTCCATGTGCTTCCTGATGTAGGACCTGTATATACTGTGTCAGTTATTCCTACAGGAAACGGGGCAGCAGGTTATACTATGCCGCTTCCGGAAAAAGATGAGATGTTTAATACCAAGGGCAAGATGAAACAGGAAATTATAGTTACTCTCGGAGGCCGTGTTGCGGAGGAACTTATTTTGGATGATATAACAACGGGAGCTTCGGGTGATATTAAACAAGCGACCAAGGTTGCGAGATCTATGGTTACACGTTTTGGATTTACCAATGAAATAGGTCTGATTAACTATGATAATGATGATGATGAAGTCTTCATAGGCAGAGATCTTGCTCATACCAGAACTTACAGTGAAGCAACCGCAGGAAGAATAGACGAAGAAGTTAAGAAGATAATAGATGAATGCTATCTGGAAGCAAAGCGTATTATTTCCGAGCATATGGATGTACTTCATGCAAGTGCAAAGCTGCTTATGGAAAAAGAAAGAATTACAAGAGAAGAGTTTGAAGCATTGTTTAATGAATGATACTTAGAAATGGCACATATTAATCGTTGTTAGCAAAAATAATACTTTATAGTTTAAAATGATAGGGGATTTTTTGACGTAATTATAAAACTTGGGTAATAATTAATAGAAAAAACTTTAGAAAAAATTAATCTTTGTGCAGACTTATTTCGATTTCTCTGCTATAATGATACTCGTAAACCCCAATACATTATATAGTTTTTGCTACACCCCATAAGTAACAAAAATACCTTCTCCGAAGAGGTCGGCTCCCCCAAGCCGGCCTCTTTACTTTTAAATAATTGTGTGGGGGCACCCACTTTTATAGGAAAATTTTTTCTTGAAATTTTCCCTATATATGATAAAATTATAAAGTTAATCTACTATAAAGCATTTGGAATGAGGTAAAAAATAATGGCTTTAGCTAAAAGAAATGATATAAGAAATATTGCAATTATAGCCCATGTAGACCATGGTAAGACTACACTTGTAGACGAACTTCTAAAACAGAGCGGTGTATTCAGAGCGAATCAGGAAGTGGCAGAACGTGTAATGGACTCTAACGATATAGAGCGTGAGAGAGGAATTACAATACTTGCAAAGAATACCGCAGTTACATACGGCGATGTAAAGATAAATATTATAGATACACCGGGACATGCTGATTTCGGCGGTGAGGTTGAGCGTGTACTTAAGATGGTAGACGGAGTTATCCTTGTGGTAGATGCCTTTGAAGGTGCTATGCCACAGACCAGATTTGTGCTTACCAAGGCTCTTGCAATGGAACTTCCGGTTATCTGCTGTGTAAATAAGGTAGACAGACCTGAGGCACGTCCTCACGAGGTAGTGGATGAGGTACTTGAGCTTCTCCTTGAACTTGATGCCAATGAAGAACAGCTTGACTGTCCGTTTATATTTGCTTCCGCAAAATCAGGTTATGCTTCACTTGATGCGGATGTGAAGGGAACTGACATGAAGCCTCTTTTTGATACTATTCTTTCTCATATTCCTGCACCTGAGGGAGATAGCGAGGCTCCGCTTCAGACGCTTATCAGTACAATCGACTACAACGAATATGTAGGTCGTATAGGTATAGGTAAGGTAAGTAACGGTACTATCAGGGTAAATGGTGAGGTTATGCTTGTAAACCACCATGATGAGAGTAAGAAACAGAGAGTTAAGGTAACCAAACTTTATGAATTTGAAGGCTTAAATAAGGTAGAGGTTGAAAGTGCGACTGTAGGTGCTATCGTTGCTATCTCAGGAATCAGCGAAATACATATAGGAGATACACTTTGTGATGTAAATAATCCTGTAGCTATTCCTTTTCAGAAAATATCAGAGCCTACCCTTGCTATGAACTTTATAGTAAATGACAGTCCTTTTGCAGGTACAGAGGGTAAATTCGTTACTTCAAGACATTTAAGAGATAGGCTCTACAGAGAGCTTAATACTGATGTAAGCCTTAGGGTAGAAGATACAAGTACTACAGAGGCTTTCAAGGTATCGGGAAGGGGAGAGCTTCATCTTTCCGTACTTATTGAAAATATGCGCCGTGAAGGCTTTGAATTTGCGGTAAGTAAGCCTGAGGTACTTTATAAAGAGGATGAAAAGGGAGGAACCCTTGAACCGGTAGAGCAGGCTATTATAGACGTTCCGGATGAATTTTCGGGAGCGGTTATCTCTAAGCTTTCAGAACGTAAGGGTGAGCTTAGAAATATGACTACCAATGCAAGCGGAACTACGAGATTAGAGTTTATAATCCCTTCCCGTGGACTTATAGGCTACAGAGGAGAATTTCTTACCGATACCAAGGGAAACGGTGTTATAAATACTATATTTGAGGGCTATGTGCCTTTTAAGGGAGAGATAAGCTATCGCGGACAGGGCTCACTCATAGCCTATGAAACAGGCGTGAGCGTGACGTACGGACTTTTCAATGCGCAGGAAAGAGGAACTCTTTTTATCTCTCCGGGTGAGAAGGTTTACAGCGGTATGATAATCGGTCAGAACGGAAAGGCAGAGGATGTAGAGGTAAATGTATGTAAGACCAAACATCTTTCCAATACCCGTTCCTCAGGCTCAGATGATGCCCTTAAATTATCTCCTCCGAGAATACTCAGTCTTGAGCAGGCTATTGATTTTATAGAAACCGATGAGCTTCTTGAGATTACACCTAAGAACTTAAGAATAAGAAAGAAAATCCTTGATCCTCTTGCAAGAAAGAGAGCTGCAAGGAAGAATTAAGAGCAGATTGTTATAGAGCTAAGACTATGGTTTTAATAGGTTATAAGCACCTGTTTAACCGTTTTTGAGATTTGTATTATTTAGAAAAAAGGTGTATAATATCTAAATTAAAAGGGCACAAGTCACAAATAAAAATTTAGTCCAAATAATTGTGGTTTAAGTTCAAAATGAGTTTTTTTGTGGGACAAAGTATAAACGTGTTGGTTTAATTTTGCTTACAACGATATTACAAGGAGAGTTGAAATGGAAAGAGAAGAATTTTTACAGGTTTATCGTCATTCTCTTGCACATGTACTTGCAAAAGCAGTGTTTGAGATATTTGGTGAAAGTGTTCAGATAGCTATCGGTCCACAGATAGATGATGGTTTTTACTATGATTTTGTGCTTCCAAGAGCAGTTACTGAGGATGATTACAAAGTCATTGAAGATAAAATGCGCGAAATCTTAAAGCGTAAAGAGAATTGGACAAGAAAAGAGCTTACAAAGGAAGAGGCTTTGGAAAAATTCAAGGACCAGAAGTTCAAGGTTGAGATTATCAATGATCTTCCGGAAGATGCCATAATCTCTACTTACAACACAGGAGATGATTTCTGTGATCTTTGTCGCGGACCTCATATTGAAAACTCTGCCGAGCTCCTTAATGTAGCTTTTCAGGTTAAGTCAGCTTCAGGTGCTTACTGGAGAGGAGATGAAAAGAGAGACAGACTTCAGAGGATTTACGTATATGCCTTCCCAACCAAGGATGAGCTGAAGGCACATCTTAATCTCATAAGAGAAGCCCTTGAAAGAGATCATAAGAAGCTTGGACCAAAGCTTGACCTTTTCATGTTCAATGAGACTGCACCGGGTATGCCTTACTGGCTTCCAAGAGGCTGGAGACTTTATCAGGAGCTTATTAACTTCTGGAGAAAAATACATGTTAAACATGGCTATCAGGAAATATCAGCCCCTATTATCAACAACCGTAAGCTCTGGCTTATAAGCGGACACTGGGCTCACTATGTAAACAATATGTTTATCATACCGGGCTTTGATGATGACCTTACACAGAGAACTTTACAGAACATAGAGCTGGATTCGGATTCTACCTTTGCAGCCAAGCCTATGAACTGTCCTAATGCTATGCTTACTTATAAGAGAACGGTTCATTCCTATAAGGAGCTTCCAATCAGATATAATGAAATAGATGTTATACATAGAAAAGAAAAATCAGGTCAGCTTAACGGACTTTTCAGAGTTCAGGAATTCAGACAGGATGATGACCATACCTTCGTAATGGAATCTCAGATAGAAGAAGAAATTGCGGATGTAATGGAGGTTGCGGACCAGATTTACAGTACCTTCGGTATTACTTACAGAGCAGAACTTTCCACACGTCCTGAAGACTTTATGGGAGATATTGAGGTATGGGATCGTGCAGAAGCGGCTCTTAAGAAGATACTTGATAAGAAATACGGTGAGGGCGGCTACGAAGTAAATGAAGGTGACGGAGCTTTCTACGGTCCTAAGATTGACCTTCAGATGAAGGATGCTCTTGGAAGAGAATGGCAGTGCGGCACTATCCAGCTTGACTTCCAACTTCCGCATAACTTTGAACTTACCTATCAGGACAGCGACGGTACTATAAAGGAACCTGTAGTTATACATAGAGCAATCTTTGGCTCATTTGAAAGATTTATAGGCATTCTTATAGAGAACTACAAGGGAGAATTCCCATTCTGGATATCTCCTTATCAGGTTGCTATCGTGCCTATCAGAACCGAGCATAATGAATATGCTAAAGAGATAGAAGATGCGCTCTATGAGATGGGCATAAGAGTAGAAGCAAACTATGATGATAAGAATATGAACGAGAAAATTAAGGGCTTCAAGCTTATGAAGGATCCTTATATCATAGTAGTCGGCGACAAAGAGAAAGAAGAAAGAACTGTATCAATTACTGTCCGCGGACAGAAACAGCAGATGCATGGAGTACCTCTTGATACCTTCTATAAGATGATAAGAAAGCTTCAGGATACAAAGGCACAGGAACTTATAAAAGATATATCTGAAATTTAATTAGTTTAAAAGGGCAGTAATTCATAGGGTTACTGCCCGAAGTTTAACCGGTAACGATATTAATAAGCATTTTGCGGGTAATTCGAAATAAAAAATTACTGTTTTAGAATGTTTCACAAGTTGTTTCGTGAATAATTTGGGATAAATTATATATTTGGAGAAGAGTAAATCAGATACTGAATATAATCTTTATTGCAACAGGTGGGTAAGGGAAATTATGGATAAAGAAACTTATATTTCATTAAAGGCAGAGGATGTTCACCGACGACTTATAACTGATATTGGGTTTAATATGGATGAGGCGCCTGAACTCCTTGAGGAGCTTACAGCCGCAGACAGATATAAGGAAGATCATGTATTTAGGGCAAGCGTTGAAACCGCAAAAGTGTATCTGCTTTCCCGTGCAGGCAAATCATCCGAAGTGGTCAGAAGATGCGGTCAGCTTATTGAAATTGCCGGAATTCTTCAGGAATGGGAAATCTTGTCCTTTGATTATAATATGATGGCCAATGCGTATTTTTTATTAGGATTATATGTAAAGGCTTTAGAGTATTATTATAGTGCCATTAATAATGAAAAAGAGCATGGGTTAAAAAATACATTACCTGTATCTTATGCGAATATCGGTCTGATTTTCTTAAACCTGGAGGTATATGACAAGGCAGTGGAGTATCTTAGATCTGCTTTTAAATACATAGAATATTCAGACAAGGATTATCTTAAGTTTAAAGAGAAAAAGATTCATATATTATCTGATATTTTAACAGCTACAACCAGAATGGATAATCCAAATTCTGAGGATATAGAAAATACATATACTGAGCTTAAAAGTATGGATGTAAAAGGTATTGATCCGAATGTTTCCTATACCTATTATTTAGGCATGATGCATTATCATTTTTGGAAGAATAATTTTGATAAGGCTAAAGAGGAATACCTTAATTCAATGGAGTATGCAAAAATAAATCTTATTAACAAGGCTGTTGTTTTATACTCATTTATAGATGAATGTGACAGGTATAAACTGAATTTAGAGTTTTTTGAAGAAGAACTGCTTGAAGCTGAGAACATTGAAAAAGACGAGAATTCAATGGATGAGGCTGTAATATATACCGGTCTTAAAAAATATTATGTTTCTAAGGGAAATACTGAAAAGATAGAAGAAGTAGAAAATAAATACAGGGAATATCTTGAAAATAATATGAGGATGAGCCGTAATGCGCAGGCAGACTCGGTTCAGATAATTGAAAATCTGCTTAAGGCCAGTGACAGAGTAGATATTGAAGGAGATAAGAATGAGGAATTTAAGCTGGTTGCAGAAGAAGCCATAAGGAATAAGGATGAGCTTCAGAAAGCCTATAACAGAATAAAGATGATACATGAGATAGGAATTAAGCTCACTTCCTCAACAGATTTAAATGAAGTTGTAAACATTATTTATAACAATATCAGGGAGAAGATTCCGACAGATGTGTTCATATTTTTGGCTGCAGAGCATGAAAAGAATCAGTTACGTTCACTTCTTAGCTATAATATGGGAGTAATTGGCTCAGGATTTACTATCAGTCTGACAAGAAAAGAAAGTGCGCTTGTAAGATGTTGTATTTATAACCGGATAATCAGTACTGAAGACAGTGACTTTAAACCTTTATTTGAATCTATAGATGATGGTTATCACGCAGATGACGAAGAAGATATGAAATCTGCCCTCTTCATTCCTCTTAGTATCGGAGATAAGGTTATAGGAGCTTACTCAGTTCAAAGCAGATATGAAAAAGCTTACAGTCAGGAAACCTTAGATTTCTTGAGGGAACTGCGTCCTTATCTTGTAATAGCTTTAAATAATGCTGTTCACTCTCAGAAGTTGCAGGATGAGATAGACAGGAATAAGGAAATACAGGAAAAACTGAAGGAAGCAAACAATATGCTCAGTAAGATAGCCGGTCTTGATGCGCTTACTCAGATAAGTAACAGAAGGGAATTTACCGAAAAATTTCATGAGCTTCGTAAAGAAGCGAACAAATCATCAAAGACTGTCAGTGTATTTATGTTCGATATAGATGATTTTAAGAAATATAACGATACTTACGGACATTTTGAGGGTGATGAGGCACTTAAGAAGGTTGCGGGAGTTATTAATAATAATATTATTGCCTGTGGAGGTATAGCAGCCCGTTTTGGAGGAGAAGAATTTATAAGTGCCTGCATAGGTCTTACTTCTGAAGAAAATTTTGAATTAGGAGAAAAGATAAGAAAAGAAATTCTTGAAATGGGAATAAAAAACGAAAAGACGGAATTAGGGATACTTAGTATAAGTATAGGTATTGCTATTGCAAAACCGGATAATATTATCACCAAGTCTGAAATTATGAGTTTGGCGGATGAAATGCTTTACGAAGCAAAGAAAACCGGAAAAAATAAAGTGGCTATGAAGCTGATGGGTTGAAACAGAAAAGGATGGTGTATGAAAAGTAAAATAATCACACTTTGTCTTATTCTATCCATGGGTATTTTTGCTGCCTGTGGGAGTAAGGATTCGAATAAAAGTGAAAGCATAAAGCTTTCAAATGAATTTACTGTTGAAAGTAAAGAACTTGACGGAGCAGTTAAGTTAGACAATATTTTATTTGCAAGTGAAATTTCTAAAGTGAAGGTTTCTGCTTTAAGTGCTGACAAGAAAGGTGCCTCTCTCAGTTATTCTTTGGAACAGGAAGAGACCGAAAAACTGATAAATCTTTTTCAGAAGGAAGATATAAGAGGCATAGAGGTAGAACAGTCAGATTATAATGATACAGCTATGAGAGACAGTTATGGCTATATGGTTGAGTTTGTAGACAGTATGGATCGTTTTTATCCCGGAGTTTCCCGTCTCACCTGTTTTACTACCGCTGATGAAAACTATCTCAGTATTATTGAAGAGGGAGGAAGTACAAAACTCTATAAAATAGAACTAACGGAGGATATAATATCCTTCTTGAATAATGCTTCGTCAGAAAGCTATAAAGAATCTAAAGGAAGAGCCGGATGGTTCAATAAGGCATTTAAGCAGAAATAAGGAGAGATAATGGTTATAGGTATAATCGGGGCTATGGAAGAGGAAGTAGCTAAGTTGAAAGCTGAAATGACAAAAGCAGAGAAAGCTTCTAAAGCAAGTATGGACTTCCTAAATGGGAAACTCTGTGGTAAAGATGTAGTGGTGGTCAGAAGCGGAATAGGCAAGGTAAATGCCGCAGTCTGCACCCAGATTCTGATTGATGATTATAAGGTGGACAGAGTTATAAATACGGGAGTTGCGGGAGGTCTATACAGTGAATTAAATGTAGGAGATATTGTTATTTCAAATGATGCACTTTACCACGATTTTGATGTGACGGGTTTTGGCTATGAAGAAGGTGTTATACCGAGAATGAAAACCTCAACCTTTGTTGCAGACGGTGAATTAGCCACAAAAGCTAAAGAAATCTGTGAAAGAGTAAATCCTGATATCAAATGCTTTATAGGCAGGGTGGTTAGCGGTGACCAGTTTATAAATAAAAAGGATAAGAAAGAATGGCTGGTAGAAAAATTTAATGGATACTGTACTGAAATGGAAGGCTGTGGCATAGCTCATGCAGCTTACCTAAACCACGTCCCTTTTATTATAGTCAGGGCAATCTCAGACAAGGCTGACGGCAGTGCCAAGGTGGATTATAGCGAATTTGAAATGAAGGCAATAGAGCATACTGTGAAGCTTATGACTGAGTTAATTAAAGAATTATAAGACTGAAAAATATAATGATACAAGGATTGCGATAAGTGGAGCCGCAGCAATCCTATATAAATGGGGCCGGCACAATAAGTAAAAGTACAACAAAATACAGTGAATTTGATATCAAATTACCATTGTATTTTGTGTATCTCATCTTAGTGTGTAGCCCCACATTATTTAATACCTACGCTGTTTTTAATCTTCTTCGATAACTTCAATATCCAAGGAATCAAAGTCGATATCATCCACAAAATTGTCTTTTGTAAATCGGGTTTTGCTGTTTTTCTTGAATTCATTTATGTTCTTATCCAGCCAAATAGGCTTGCTTAAGTCATAAGCATAGCATACCTCATCTATTGCACTAAAAATCTTTTTAGTACGGTTCAGGGAAGAATCGGAGTTTCCGATTGTCATATTCTTAACCATCTTCCCCGAAACTATCATTTTTGCCCAAAGTCTAAACATAACTCACCTTACTCAATCGGATTGATGCCCCATATTTCTTCTGCGTACTTTCTTATAGCTGTATCAGCAGCGAATCTTCCGGCAGAAGCTATATTCACAAGGGACTTTTTATTCCAGTCTCTCTGAATCTTATAGTCATTAATCATATCATATCTGGCTCTGCAGTAGTCGCCGAAATCAGCCAGACACATATACGGATCGGCTATTCCATGGTCGCCTACCAGCAGATAGTGGTGGATATCAGAGAAGTCATTGCCATTGATCCCATGCTTTAGATAATCCACAGCCCTCTTCAGGCGATGATTATCCTCATAGTATTTGTAAGGATTATAACCTTCACGCCATCTATCCTCTACATCTTTATCTGTCATACCGAAGATGTAGATATTCTCTTTTCCGACAGCCTCAGATATTTCCACATTTGCACCGTCAAGGGTTCCTATAGTGATTGCTCCGTTTATCATAAGTTTCATATTGCCTGTACCGGAAGCTTCCTTACCGGCAAGAGAAATCTGTTCGGATATGTCGCTTGCAGGCATAATATGCTCTGCCATAGTAACCCTGTAATTCTCAAGGAAAACCACCTGTAATTTCTGACTGATTACAGGATCTTTAGCTATTTCTTCTCCAAGGTTGACTATGAGGCGGATAATAGACTTCGCCCTGTCATAGCCGGGAGCAGCCTTTGCAGCAAAGAGATAGGTCTGTGGCACTATATCTAAGTTAGGGTTTTCCTTAAGGTCAAGATAAAGTGCTATTATCTGCAATGCATTGAGGAGTTGGCGTTTATATTCATGGAGACGTTTTACATGCACATCAAAGATGGAATCAGGGTTAAGCTTAATTCCCGTGTCATGTAAAAGGAGGTCAACAAAATCTTTTTTATTTGCATTTTTAATTTCTGCCAATTTGTCCAAAACGCTGTTATCATTTTGGAAAGCAAGCAGTTTTATAAGGTCAGGTCCGTTTTTCTTATAGGAATTGCCTATGGTGTCATCCAAAAGTTTGGCAAGTCTCGGATTTGCCTGGCAGAGCCATCTTCTGTGGGCTATACCATTGGTGACATTGGTAAATTTCTCAGGAGTATCATCATAAAAATCTTTAAATACAGATTTTTTAAGTATGTCAGAATGTAATTCCGATACACCATTTACATTGTGCGAGCCCATAATAGACAGGTTTGCCATATGTATTACACCGCCGGAAATTAAAGCCATATGGGAAGATTTGTTCCAGTCACCTAAAAACTTATCATATATATGTCTGCAATGTCTTTCGTTTAATTCATGGATAATCTGATAAATTCTTGGAAGGAGCCTCCTCATCATATCCTCAGGCCATTTCTCAAGAGCCTCCGCAAGCACGGTATGATTTGTGTAGGCAAGAGTTTTACGTATTATATTAAAAGCATCATCCCAGGAATACTGATAATCATCCATAAAAATACGCATAAGCTCAGGTACTATCATAGCCGGATGTGTGTCATTGATATGTATAGCAACTTTATCTGCAAAATTATCAAGGGAAGGGTAGTATTTCATATGATCTGCAACTATGTTCTGTGCAGAGGCAGATACAAGGAAATACTGCTGCTTGAGCCTCAGTTCCTTACCTTCGTAATGGCTGTCTCTGGGGTAAAGCACCTTAGAGATAAGCTCAGCCTTATTATTGGCAAGGGTTGCTCTTGCATAATCACCGCTTGAGAAGGAATTCATATCAAAGGTGTCTATATCACGGCTGCGCCATACTCTGAGCACACTTACACCCTTGCTGTCAGCGCCGGATACCATCATGTCATAAGGAACCGCTTCTACTTCTTCACAGTCTACCTGCTCTACAGTAAGCCCGTCATCTGTCCAGTTTTCCTTGACATTGCCGCCAAATTTAACCAAGAAGGTCTTGTCGGTACGTGGTGAGAGCCAAACTTCTCCGCCCGGAAGCCATACATCAGGAAGTTCCATCTGCCAGCCTTCAACTATTTTTTGGCGGAAAAGCCCATATTCATAGAGTATGGAGAAGCCGGTAGCAGGATAATTGAGAGAGGCAAGAGAGTCCATAAAGCAGGCAGCCAGCCTTCCGAGACCACCGTTGCCAAGACCTGCATCAGGCTCCATTTCATAAAGTTCATTTAAGTCATAGCCATGTTTTTTTAATATCTCGCTGTAAACATCGGTTAGCCCCAGGTTATAAAGATTGTTCTTGAGAGAACGGCCGACAAGGAACTCCATACAGAGATAATAAACTCTTTTACCGCCCGACTTATTGGTAGCCTGCTTAAATTCGCGTTTTTTAGCAAGTAAGATATCTTTAACCGTAATTGCGGTAGCTTTATAAATCTGTTCTTTGGTAGCTTCTTCAAAAGAAGCACCAAAATGTCTTGAAAGCTTATCTATTATTGAAGCCTCGACCTGACTGCTGCTTATATTAGAATTTATAGTAGTTTTGGCAATAGAAGGAGAAACTTCTTTTGCATCTTTCTGTTTTTTCTTAAACAATTTATTTGACACAGTAACCTCATTTCCCAGGGCAGATCCCTAAATATTTAAACTTGTTAAACCAATAACTGTATAATTATCACACAGAATCGTAATAAAAGCAAGTTTTTATAAAAATATCATAAATAATGGGTGCCAAATATTTTTTGACACCCTAATCAATATATTCAAAGAATAAAGATTTATCTTCCTAATAACCAGCTGTACATCTCATCGTACTTGTTGGCTGAATTAGCCCAGCTGAAGTCTATGGTTGAAATATATTTTCGAAGCTTATCCCAGTCGTCAGGATTATTATAATAAAGGTCAATCGCACGGTAAATTGCATCAGACATTTCATCCGGATTGTAGCCTGCAAAGGTAAATCCGTTACCCTCACCGAAGCTGCAGTCTGTGATGGAATCTCTGAGTCCGCCGGTTTCCCTTACGATAGGTACTGTTCCGTAGCGGCAGGCTATCATCTGTGAAAGTCCGCAAGGCTCGGACTTACTTGGCATAAGGAACATATCCGCTCCGGCATATACTTTTCTGGAAAGATCCTTATTATAAGTAATCATAGCAGAAACTTTTCCCTGGTACTGATTCTGTAACCAAACAAAATAGTCTTCATATTTTCTGTCACCCTTACCAAGTACGACAAGCTGTACCTCACAATTTCTTACTATGCTTTCCATAGCCTGAGTGATAAGGTCGAGTCCCTTATGTGCCACAAGCCTGGAAATAATAGCTATCACAGGGATACGGGCATCTTCTCTGAGACCTGCAAGTCTTTGAAGTTCAAGCTTATCCTGAAGCTTACCTGAGAAGTCATCAGAAGTAAATTTGTGAGATATAGCTATATCTGTAGCAGGGTTATAACCTTCAGTATCTATTCCGTTTAAGATACCTCTGGTCTTCCAGCTGTTTTTCCTTATCATATCCTGAAGACCATGTGCAAAGGCAGCATCTTCAAGTTCTTTTGCATAAGACTCGCTGACAGTGGTTACACAGTCACTGGTCTCAATAGCACCCTTTACAAGGTTTACACAGCCTTCATACTCTACATAAGCACCTGCTTCAGGAGGAAGATCAAATACAGTAGGCATAATCTTAAGATCATACTGTCCCTGATATTCAATGTTATGTATGGTAAAGATAAGCTTTATATCATAGTGGTATTTACAGTTATTATAAATAGGTATAAGTGCGGTCTGCCAGTCATTTGCGTGAATAATATCGGGCATAAAGTCTATAAAGTAGAAGCTGTCCATGACTGCCTTACTAAAGAATGCATAACGTTCACCGTCATCATAGAAGCCATAAAGTCCGTCACGATGGAAGTAATATTCATTATCTACGAAATAATAAGTTACATTGTCCTGCTTTAATTCAAAAAGTCCGCAGTAAAGATTTCTCCAGGAAAGTCCTACATTGTAATTGCAGAGATATTTAGCGGAATTCTTGTACTGTTCACCCATATCGCTGTAATAAGGCATCATAACTCTTACATCATAGTCTCCTCTGGCAGCAAGTGCCTTCGGAAGACTTCCGAGCACTTCACCGAGCCCGCCTGTAGCGGCAAATGGGAGTACCTCAGAGCCTACAAAAAGAATTTTCTTCTTTTCAGGAGCAGGTTTATCTGATTTATCAGCTTCCTTTGTTATCTCTTTATTTATCATAGCAGCCACCTGTTCAATACTGTTTTCGGTTTCTTTAACTTCTTTTTTAGAACGTCCGGTCTTGGTAGTGTCCTTCTTAACAGTTTCTTTTTTAGCAGGCTTTTCAGTCTTCTTAGCCACCGTCTTAGCAGTCTTAGTAGGCTTTTCAGCTTTCTCGGTTTTCGCACTCTTATTTACCTTTTTCTCTGCTTTGGCCTCTTTCTTTTCAGTTTTAACTTCCTTTTCTTTTGCAGGCTTTTTAGCTTCCGCCTTTTCAGAAGTTTTTGTTTCAGCTTTTTTGCGACCTCTTTTAGGTTTTTCGTCTGTCACTTCTTTTTTTGCAGCTACCGTTTTTTCCTTTACAGTTTCTTCTTTATTTTCTGTCGCTTTTTCCTTTGGTTCTTCCTCTTTTACCGGTGTAACTACAGCCTTTACAGCTTCAGGCTCTTTAACTTCAATTTTCTTTGGAAGCACCATAGGTTTTGTTACAAGATCTACTTTAATTTCGTTCTTAACTACTTTAACTTTTTCTGCTTCTTCAACTATTTTATTTTCTTCTTTTTTTGCATCTGCTTTAACCTTACTGTCTTTTACTGCATCCTTAAGCTTCTTCTTAGCCATTTTAACCTCCCTTTTGAAAGAACAGATTATATAATCACGGCGTCAGTAGGTGGATAACCTCCTGACGCTAATGATATTTATGTTTAAAGAACGGAACCTTTCTCAATGAAGAACGGATGTCCTTCACAGCCGCTTAGATATCTGCCGCCGCGCACCACTGAGCGCTTATCCATTACAAGGTAGTCAATGGATGAATTTCTCTCAAGCACGCAGTCCTGCATAACTACACTGTTGCGTATAACTGCGCCCTGTGCAACGGTTACATCTCTGAAAAGTATGGAGTTCTCAACTATTCCGTCTATACGGCATCCATCTGCTATAATAGAGTTTTTAACTCTTGCATGAGTGCCGTATTTGGTAGGGGCAGAGTCTTTAACTTTGGTATATACAGGGTAGCTTGCGCTATGGAAGAGCTGACGGCGTGCATCTCTCTCAAGTAAAGCCATATTGGCTTCAAAATATCCTGCTAAAGAGTCTATACAGGAGAGATGTCCGGTAAACTCATAGCCCATAACTTTGAATTTTTCAAGACGTGGTGCGATAATATCCCTTGAAAGACTTACAGTTCCGTAGATAAGAGAATCACGAACCAAATCTTTAAGTAACTGGCTGTTGAATACCCATACATTTATGGAAAAATTTTTCTTTCCGCTTATGGTTTTCTGAACCTTTAGGTCGGTAATTCTTCCATCTGCATCTATTTCGAATATACTGCTGGTACGCTCTATAGTACGGGTAGATTTATTTTCCTGATATACACCTGTTATATCTGCACCGGAAGTCTTGTGGAAATCAATAATCTCGTCAAAAGGAAGATTGCATACTATATCACAGTCAGACATAATAAAGTATTCTTCATCACAATGTTTTATAAAGGTAACTGAGTTCTGAAGGGCTTCAAGACGGTTTGTGTAAAGCGGACCGCTTCCTGCCTCACCAAAAGGAGAGAGGATGATAACACCTTCATTTTTTCTGGCAAGATCCCAATCCTTACCTGAGCCCACATGCTTCATAAGGCTCTGGTAGTTAGATTTGGTGATAAGGCCGACTTTGGTTATGCCGGCATTTACCATATTTGAAAGCACAAAGTCTACCAGCCTGTACCTTCCGCCAAACGGAACGGAAGCCATTGTACGGCCACTGGTTAGCTGTGAAACATTTCTATCATGAATATTTGAAAAAACTAATCCCGCTGTTGCCATATTAACCTCATTTCTTATATATTCTATTACAAATTGTAATTAAATTTTATAGTTACTTCAGATCTTCTTCAACCATGGAACCTGCTTCAACCTTTTTACCGTCAGGTATAGTTATCTCCGCACCGATTACAGTAATATCTTTTTCAGCATCTTCTTCACCGATAACTGCCTCATTTCCTACATGACAGTTTACATCCATTATACTGTAATTGATTTCGGCATTTTCGCCAATGACTACATTTGGCATAATTACGCTGTTTTTAATTACAGTGCCTTTGCCGACTCTGATTCCGGAGAAAAGTACGGAGTTAATAACAGTACCCTCTACGTCACAACCTTCTGCTATAATAGAATCCGAAATATTGGCATCATTACCTATATACTGAGGATTGATAGGAGCGTGACGGAAAGAAATCTTCCAGTCCGGATCGGAGAGATCAAGCTCCGGAGCTTCACCGAGCAAGTCCATATTTGCCTCCCAAAGAGAGCGGATAGTTCCTACATCCTTCCAGTAACCCTTGAAAGGATAAGCATAAAGTCCGCGGCCATCCTCTATCATTGCAGGAATTATATTCTTACCAAAGTCGTTTGAGGACTTAGGATTTTCCTCGTCAGCTTTCAGGTAGTTTACAAGTATATCTTTATTAAATATATAAATACCCATAGAAGCCTTTGTGCTCTTTGGTTTAGCAGGTTTCTCGGCAAACTCTGTTATACGGTCATTTTCGTCTGTAGAAAGGATACCGAAGCGCTTAGCCTCCTCAAGAGTAACTTCAAGCACGGCTATAGTTACATCTGCACCCTTTTCCTTGTGGAAATTAAGCATCTTATTATAATCCATCTTGTATATATGGTCACCTGAAAGAATGATTACGTATTCCGGATCATATCTTTCTATAAAATTGAGGTTCTGATAAATTGCATTTGCCGTTCCCTTGTACCAGTCTGCTCCCCTGCTTTTCTGGTAAGGTGGGAGTATATGTACACCGCCGTAGTTACGGTCAAGATCCCAAGGTGAACCGTTGCCTATATAGTCGTTTAACTCTAAAGGCTGATACTGGGTAAGTACACCAACTGTATCAATATCTGAATTAATACAATTAGACAGCGGGAAATCTATAATCCTATACTTACTTCCAAAATAAACTGCCGGCTTAGCGACCTTTTTGGTAAGAGTATAAAGTCTGCTTCCCTGACCGCCTGCAAGCAGCATAGCAAGACACTCTTTCTTTCTTAACATAAAAACCTCCTATATAATATAAAATATTTAACCGGTTAATTTGCTACTGTTATCCTATTTGCAAATTTATGCAAGAACAACTGCGGCGAATGGTGGTATGGTAAGGGAGAGATATTGTTTTCTTCCGTTTACTTCGCCTTTTTTGGTAGTCAGTTTTCCTTCGTTCAGTAAGCCGCTGCCACCGTATTTGACATCATCTGTATTAAAAATTTCTTTATATGCTTTCTTCTTGTCTACACCCAGATAATAGTTTTCTCTTAATACAGGTGAGAAATTGATAACAAATATGATTTCCCTTCCGGATTTTGCTACTCTCTTGTAAGATATTATGTTGTGATCCGCATCATCAGCATTCAGCCAGGAGAAGCCCGACCAGTCATCTTCTATTTCCCAAAGAGCCTTATGATCTAAGTAGAAGTGGTTTGCATCTTTTACAAAGTCGTGGAGTCTGCGGTGGGTCTCATAATCGAGCAGATTCCAATCAAGCTCCTTATTGAAATTCCATTCATCAAACTGCCCAAGTTCACTTCCCATAAACAGAAGTTTTTTACCCGGATGGCTGAGCATATACATCAGGAAACCTCTAAATCCGGCAAATTTCTGCTCATAATCACCCGGCATCTTATTAAGGAGTGAGCCCTTTCCGTATACTACCTCATCATGGGAGACAGGAAGTATGTAATTTTCGGAATATGCATACATCATCGGAAAGGTCAGCTTTTGATGTTCATATTTTCTGAAATAAGGATCGGTTTTAATATAAGACAGACTATCGTTCATCCATCCCATATTCCATTTATAATGGAAACCTAATCCGCCGTCACCGCTTGGACGGGTAACCAACGGCCAGGCCGTAGATTCCTCGGCTATCATAATTGTACCTTCTGCCTTAGTAGCGATAGCATGATTTAATTTTTGTAAAAATGCTATTGCCTGAAGATTTTCATGCCCGCCATGTTCGTTAGGACACCACTGTCCGTCAGGTCTGTCATAATCAAGGTAAAGCATTGCGGCAACTGCATCTACACGAATACCGTCTATGTGATATTCTTTGGCAAACATCATTGCGCTTGAAACAAGAAAAGACTGAATTTCTGCTTTTCCGAAATCAAATATAAGAGTTCCCCAGGATTTATGTTCTCCCCTTAACGGATTTGGATCTTCATATAAAGGTGTGCCGTCAAATCTTGCAAGAGCAAAGTCGTCTTTTGGGAAATGTGCGGGTACCCAGTCTATGAGTACACCGAGTCCGGCTTTATGTGCCTTGTTTACAAAATACATAAAGTCTGCGGGAGTACCGTATCTGGAGGTCACGGAAAAATATCCCGTTACCTGATAGCCCCAGGAGGCAGGAAGCGGATATTCGGTTATCGGCATAAGCTCAAGATGGGTATAGCCCATGTCTTTTACATAAGGGATAAGCTCATCAGCCAAGTCACGATAACTTAAAGGGTTACCGTCCGCATGTATCTTCCAGGAGCCTACATGAACTTCATAGATATTCATCGGAGCAGGCTTGAAGATATCAGCTCTTTTCTTAAGCCAGGCATCGTCAGACCATTTAAAGCAGCCGTCTAAGAAATATACCTTTGAAGCTGTACTTCCGTCAGTTTCGCTGTGAAAGGCATAAGGATCAGCCTTAAAATGAATTGAATCATCGTGATGAGTAATTGCATATTTATACGCACTATATTCAGGAACATCAGGAATAAAGACTTCCCAAACGCCTTCGGCTACAGGTGTTGCCGAAGAGGCATTTACTTCCCAGCCGTTAAAATCACCGACTACAGATACGTTTTTAGCATTTGGAGCCCATACTCTGAAAATTACACCTTCTTTTCTTCTCTTTGTAGTTTTATGGGCACCAAAATATTCATAGGCAAAATAGTTCTCACCCTCCCTGAAAAGCTTAAGTTCTTTCGGAATACTTTTAACTTTTGATTTGACCATATTTTGACCTTCCTTAGATAATCTCAAATTATATACTTTTTAGATATTTTATAGTGATAAAAGTCTGGCGGCTGCTCTTAACTACTATAAAAATCCGTATTTTAGCAGATAATTTGGAATAAATTGCTACAGTTCTAAAACCTTTAGATTTTAGTTGCAAAAAAGTAAATATACCTTTATAGTTATTATACCTATAAATGAATATATTTACAAGTTTTTTATGCGTTTTATATAAAAAAATATCGAGGAATTTATACCTTTGTGTGTAATAATTACAAGGACAAGGTTTGGTATTGTATCAGGGAGGTAGACATGTCGTACACAGCTTTATATAGAAAATTCAGACCTAAGGGTTTTGATGAAGTAAAGGGGCAGGACAGTGTAGTTACTGTACTTAAAAATCAGATTAAACATGAAAAAATAGGTCATGCTTATATGTTCTCAGGTACCAGAGGAACAGGAAAAACCAGTGTGGCAAAAATATTTGCCAAGGCAGTAAATTGTGAAAATACAAAAGACGGAAGTCCCTGCGGAGTTTGTGAGACCTGTAAGAAAATAGGGGAGGGCAGGACTTTAGATGTAATAGAAATAGATGCCGCTACCAACAATGGCGTAGATAATATGCGTGAGGTAATTGAGGAGGTAAAATATTCTCCGACAGACACAAAATATAAGGTCTATATAATTGACGAGGTACATATGCTTTCAAGCGGGGCCTTCAATGCTCTTTTAAAAACCCTCGAAGAGCCGCCTGAATATGCAATTTTTATTCTGGCTACCACAGAGCCTCATAAAGTACTCCCTACTATTAAATCAAGATGTCAGAAATATGATTTCAGAAGAATTTCCATAGAGACTATTTCGGACAGGCTTAAGGAACTGATGGATAAAGAAGGTAATACTTACGAAGAGGAAGCTTTAAAATTTATTGCAAGAAAGGGAGACGGTTCTATGCGAGATGCCCTAAGTCTTCTTGACCAGTGCCTCGCCTTCTCGTTTGATGAAAAATTAACCTATGATAAGGTGCTCAATGTCCTTGGCTCTGTAGATACGGATTTGTTTAATAAGCTTTATATAGCAATAAAAAGAGGTGATGTTACAACCTGTATGGATATAGCCGAGGAAATATCGATGAACGGAATTGATATAGGGCAGTTTACTCTTGATTTTACCTGGTATTTCAGAAATCTTCTTTTATTAAGAGTGTCTAAGGCTGCGGCAGACAGGATTGAAATAAGTACGGATAAGCTTGCTGAGCTTAAAGAGGTAGCTAAAATCGGTGAAGAAAATGATTTATACAGATATATAAGAATATTTTCAAAATTATCGGCAGATATTAAATATTCTACTTCAAAACGTGCCGAGCTTGAAATTGCCCTTATAAAGCTTTGCAGACCCGAAATGGAAGAAGACAGGGAAAGTCTTATAGCCAGGATAAATAAGCTTGAAGAAATTATTGAGAGCGGTGAGTTTACAGGAATTAAGAAGACAGAACTTCCTTCGGAGAAAGAGGAAGAAGAGGAGATAAAAGCACCTGAAGTAAAGGCACTTCCGGATGATATTAAAAAGATAGCCGCTTCATTTGGAAGTATAATAAATGCAAAGGAAGTAAAACAGCCGCTTAGAACAGTATTGTACAATGCAAGACCTTATTACTCCGAAAATGGGAATTTGCTGGTTTTAGCAGTGTCTGAGGCCTTTGATAAAGAATGGCTTGATAAAGAGGAAAGCATAGAACTTGTGAAGAAAATAATTTTTGAAGAAGTCGGTGTCAATGTGGAAGTAAAAGCTAAATTTGAAAAAGAAGCCAAACAGGGCGGAGACATAAGAATGACAGGACTTGATAAGGTTGCCGCGGGATTATTGACATATGAGGATTAAACGGAGAAGAGCTGCATAAGTGCCTCTTTCCTTATGTTATATATAAAAATATTACAGAAAGTGAGGGAATATGGAAGCTTGGAAAGAATATTGTAAAGCCAAAATTCCTAAAGCAACTTATACAACAGACATATGTTTTGGGGAAGATGGAAGATTGACTGTAAAACTGGCAACCTGAGCTGATGAGTATAAAATAGATAAACAGATAAAAATAGAATTTAAAAATGTGAATTCTTTTAAAATATCCGATGAAAAAACAATTGAGCAGAATGAAAATATCATTTATGAAGTGGAGGATGAAAATTATACAAGTGAAGTAAAAAGAATAGTAAGTAGCAAGTTGGAAGGGGACAAAGGGCACATATATATTATAGTTACGAATACTTATAATATGAGTTTTGTAAGTAAATCAGAACCTGAAATTATAGAAATAAAGGGGATTGATTTTAAGACAGAAAATATAACACTTTATCAGGTTGACAGTTTTTATGAAATGAAAGAATTGTTACAATGTAAAGAGATTATTTTTTGTGAAGATGAACAAGATAGTTATGCAGCAGTAGGTTTTGGAAATTATATAGTTTTTGGAATGGCTTACTGCAATTATGGAATAGAACCTATATTTAATTTGGACAGAGAAAGTGGGTTGTGCTATATTGCTACCGGGAAAAATTTGATTTTATTTGATTTTAATAATGAAAAAATATTATTTAATGAAAAATTGTCCACAGTAATTTTAGATGTAATAAATATTAGAAACGATGTTTATGTATTATGTGATTTAGAATTAATTTGTTATAGTGAGAAAAAAGAAAAATGGAGTACTGCATTCAGAGAGATGGTTACGAATTATGAATTGTTGGAAAATGAAAGGTTATGGCTTGATTGTGATGGAAGACAACTAATTATAAATTTACAGGATGGAACTGTGGAGTAGTATGATATTATTAGATGATTGAGGTATAATATGGAAAAATGGAAAGAATATCGTAAGGGAGAGATTCCGAAAGGAAACTACAAAGCAAAGGTTATTTGCGGAGATTCAAATTTTTTGATTATAGAGTTAAGAAGTAAAGAGAATAGGCTGATTCTTGATTTTGGAATTACTGAGGCTGTAAGGATATTTGATAGAAGACTTGTAGATTTGGATATGTATGAGAATATTGAAGGACTGAAAGAGGATAATTTCTCAAATGTTATATATGAAGTTGAAGATGGAAAATATCTGAAAGAAGCAAACCGGTATTCAGGTGGGATTTTAGATATTGGGGATGCAAAACAATATACTGTCATTACAGAAAATTTATACATTGATGTAGTTTCTTTTTGGGAGTGCAGGCTTACACTAATGAAGAAATTAAGAAAGGTTAGATAGGCTATGGAAAATTGGAAAATATATCGTGAGGATGAGATACCTAAAGATGTTTATATTGGGGATATCTCCTATGTAGAGGATAACAATCCGGTAATAAAACTTGAGAATTGGCATAATGGCAGAATCATAAATTATATTAAATTGGAATTTAAGAATATGTATTCTGTCAGAGTATTTGAGGAAGGCATGGCATTAAATAAAATTTTTGAAGATATAATGAAATTCAAGCCTGATCGTCGCAAGAATGTGATCTATGAAGTAGAAGATGGGGATTATGCAAAGGAAGTAAGAAAAATAGTCGGAAGAAAACTTATAGGAACAAAGATTTATCAATATGTAATAATGACAGAAAATTTTTTCTTTGAAATTGTGACAGCTTCAGAGCCTGTAATTACTATGATGGAAGAAAAGGCAGAGAAGGAGGCATATTTCACATATTGGGAGAATTATAGGTTGAATAAAGTTGATTTAATATTCAAACACCTTGAAGAGCCTGTTTATATGTCAAAGGATGAAAGCCGTCATGAGACAGGCGTAGAATTTACAGAGGGAGAATATCATTATAAATATCTTCTTGGTGACGGACTTGAGCTTATAGACAAGGAAAACAAAAATATATGTATAGATGATGAAAACTACTGGTCTGTGCTTACCATTGATAAAGACGGAGTAGTAGATAAAGAGATAGAAAGCTACGCAACGCTTCTTGAATACGGCATTTTCCATAAAATGATGGAAGTTGTACCGGATAAAGAAGAATCAAAGATATTTAATGCAGACAAGGACAAACAAGCTGTGTGTGTGCTTAGCTTTAATGAAATAAAAGGACTTCATATTGCAACCGTAGCCTGGTATAAGCCTGATGGAGAACTGTATAGATTCACGGAAAATGATTTTGGCAGTTATGAAGAATCGGATGATGATAAGGTTATGTTAAGGTTCTGGTTAGATATAACCGAAATAGATGAAACTGACTTTGGGAACTGGACAGTAAGGACTTTTCTGGATGGGGAAATGATAAAAGAAGACAGTATTATTATTTCAGGAAACAGTATGAATAAAATTGATACTAAATGTTAATTATGGGGGCTGTCGCATTACAAATGAGATACACAAAATACAGTAATCATTTAATGATAAATTTACTATATTTTGTTGTACTTTTACTTATTGCGACAGCCCCTCTTCATACTTGGGAAAAACCTTTAAAACTTATTATAGAAATAATCGTCAGCAATTTACCTGCTTCGGGATTATTGACATATGAGGATTAAATGAGATAAACTATAGTGAATGCCAAACTTAGGCATATAGGGAGATGATTTCCCTTAATTAAAAGTATTATATAAGAAAGGAATAAACAAAATGGCAAAAAGAGGTGGATTTCCGGGTGGTGGAATACCGGGCGGAATGGGAAATATAATGAAACAGGCACAGCGTATGCAGAGGCAGATGGAAGAAAAACAGAAAGAAATGGAAACCAGGGAGTTTGAAGGAAGTGCCGGTGGCGGAGTTGTAACTGTTAAGTTAAACGGTAAAAGAGAAGTGCTCGGAGTAAAACTTGCAGAAGAAGTTGTAGATCCTGAGGATATCGAAACATTAGAAGATCTTGTAGCAGCGGCACTTGGTGAGGCTCTCCGCAAGGTGGAAGAGGCAAGCAACGCTTCTATGGAGCAGCTTACCGGTGGTCTTGGTGGTTTGGGTGGAGGATTCCCTTTCTAAATGGATTATTATGGAAAACAGGTTAATAAGCTGGTCGAGGAACTTTCAAAGCTTCCGGGCATAGGAGTAAAGACCGCAGGCAGACTTGCCTTTCATATTATAGGTATGCCTAAGGAAAATGTAGAGGCTTTATCTTTGGCAATAAGTCAGGCGAAGGAGAATGTCTGTTATTGTAAGGAATGTTTTACTCTGACAGACTCTCCTCTTTGCCCGATTTGTGCCGATAAGGAAAGAAATCACAATATGATAATGGTGGTTGAGAATGTAAGAGACCTTGCAGCTTATGAAAAAACTAAAAAATATGACGGAGTTTATCATGTACTACATGGTGTAATTTCTCCTCTTTTGGGTATAGGACCTGCCGATATCAAGCTGAAGGAACTTATGGTAAGGCTTCAGAATAATGATGTGGAAGAAGTTATTATAGCTACAGGTTCCAGCCTTGAGGGAGAGACTACTGCTATGTATATAAGTAAACTAATTAAGCCTACGGGAATAAAGGTGACAAGAATTGCCAGCGGAGTTCCTGTGGGAGGCGATCTTGAAAATATTGATGAAGTAACCCTGCTTCGTGCCTTTGTTGGCAGAACTGTACTTTAAAAACAGTAGAGCTGCTGTAATAGTACAGCAGCTCTACATTTAAATGAGAGGGGGAAGATGAAGTATTTCTTTGGGGAAAGTTTTCTTCATCTACAAGTAACAGTATAAATGTTAAATGTGTTAAATTTGTGTTCAGATTATTAAAAAAATGAGAAGATTGTTTAATATTTGCTTAGTGAATATTATTGAACACTATTACCCTAATTGGGGCTATATTATAAAAAGGAGAACAGGTATGGCAAATAATATCCTTAATGAAGGAAAAGAAACTCTTAAGAAAATTTATGAAGAAGTAAAGGATCTCGGACAGAACGAGCTAAGAGAAAAAGAATTAATGGCGGCGGAGGATAATACCGAAAAAGCTCTGGCCGATAAAGAGAAGGCGGTAGCAAAAGAAATAGCCGATACCATAAAGAAGAGACGTGAAGAAATAATTAAGACCTTTGATCTGGAAGAAGACAAGTTAACAGGCATAGCTAAAAAGACAAGCCAGAAAAGGGAAAAATACAGAGATGGCAAGGTTTCAGAAAGGATAAGTACTGAAACTATAAATTTTATAGAAGCAAATAAACAGATAAAAGAAGAAACTAAAAAACTGTATAAACAGACGAAGACTCCGGGCTTCTTTAATTCGGGCTTGTATTATACCCTTTTCATGCCGGGAAGTCTAAAAGACATGGTATATTGTTTTTTGGCCTTTCTTATATTTTTTGCAGGTGTTCCTTCACTTATATGGTATTTTCTTCCTAACCCTATTGAAGTTTATATGATAGTGCTTATGTACCTGGCGTGTATTGCTGTGTTTGCCGGGTTATATATCTTTATTTTCAGTGTTTCAAGATCAAAGTACAGAGATACGGTTTTTGCGGGCAACAATGCAAGAAAAAAAATAAGAAACAATAAAAAGGTTATAGCAAAGATAAGCAACAGTATAAGAAAAGACGAAGATGATTCGCATTACGGACTGGAAAATTATAATGCCCAGTTGGAAGATTTACAAATTCAACTTGAAGACCTCGCTGCTAAAAGAAAAGAAGCTTTAAGGGTATTTGATGAAAGTACCAAGAAGGTAGTTACAGATGAAATACAAAATACAAACCAGAGTGAGATTGACGGCTATAAGACAAGGCTTGCGGAGATTACCGCTGATTTGTCAGGTATAAGGGCTTATATAAAGCAGAGAAAAATATTTATAGCCGAAAATTATGAAGTTTTTCTCAGTAAAGAAATGGTGGATGCAGAAACTTTGAAGGATTTAATTGAGATAAGTGAAAAAAATCCGAATGCTTCTATCGGTGAATTGATTGAACTGTATAAGCAGCCGGTATCCGAAAATTGAAAGGCAATGGATAATGTCTGATAATAAAGAACTGAATGAAAATGAATTAAAGGAAGATAAAATTAAATCAATTTTACTTAATATATCGGAAGAGGAAGATTCTGAGTCGGATGAAATAAATGAGGAGGAAGAGAGACGAACTTCGGCAGGGAAATGGATTAGAGGGATAATAATTGCTTTAATCCTGATAGCGGTTGTTCCGTTTGCGGTAGTCAGTATATTCTTTAGTAAGAAAACTTACACCGGATATGAGACGATTGTAGAATCTGCGAAGAATCTTCCGGAAGGTTCAGGTTATGTGACAGATTATGGCAAAATACTTTGCTATAATAATGAAGGAATATCTGTCTACAACAGCAAAGGCGAAATAGAATGGAATGCTGCTCTTAATATGACAAATCCAAAGATTACCACCAATAACGGCTGTGCGGTGGTTGCAGATATAGGCGGCAGAAATCTTTTGGTAGTAAATCATAAGAATATTCCTGCAAAACAGGTAAATCTTCAGATGCTTCAGGATATATTGCTTGTGGATATATCTGAACAGGGTGAAATTGCAGTGCTTATGGAGGCGGATAAAGGATATAATATCCAGTTAATCAATCCCTATGATAACAATAACAGTCTGAAAGCAGAGATAAAAACCTATTCTAAAGATGACGGCTACGCACTTTCAATGGCTATGTCAAAAGATGGATCAAAGTTAGTAACCGAATATGTAAAGACTGATAATAATGAAATAAAGTCTACTCTTACTTTCTATAACTTTGATAAAATAGGCGAGAACTCAAATGCCGACAGAATAGTGGGAGTTTTCCCTTTTGAAGATACTATTTTTCCTAAGTTAAAATTTGCAGATAATAATACAGTCTGTGCATACGGAGATAATAAGATAGTCTGCTTTGAGGCTAAAAGGGAGCCTGCTCTCATCTGGGAAAAGAAAATCGCCGGCAGGATTGAAAGAATAGCAGAGGATGAAACCGGCTTTGCCGTGCTTGTAGATGAAAGTAATATAGCAATGGTAGACAGTACAAGCGTTGCAAGCGGTTCTGCTGTTTCTTCCGATTATATTGACAGTGATTACTTAAATAATGAGACGGTGAGTAAAGATAAGCCTGTAGTGTATTCATTTACATACAGCGGAAGTAAGAATTTTGCGGAAGCAGTGGATATTAATGCTAAAGGAATGAGCTTTAATGATGGGGAAACAGTGTTGTATTCTGAAAATAACTGCATAATATTTGACAGCAATGGAAATCAGAAGTTTAAGACTAAGTTTAATGATGGGATAATAAGCCTTTTTCCCACCAATAATAAAACAAAATATTATGCGGTATTGGGGAAAAAGTTAAAAGTAATAAAATTAAATGAATAGTTTGGAGTATACAATGTCTAATTTTATATTAATAATGGTAGTTGTAATCTTTGCAGCCTGTTTCTACGTGGGCAGCAGGAGGGGACTTGTAAGAACCGTATTCGGCCTTTTTTCTTCAATAGTTGTATTGCTTGCAGGTACGGTAATTTCGCCGGTTATAAGCAATCAGTTAAGAAATAATGAAAAAATATTTAATGCTGTTTCAGAGAGGATAGAAAAATCTCTTGAAAATTATCAGAAAGGTAATGAAAAAACTGTAGAGGATAAAAAGGAAAATCCTATAAAGGACAAGGGAAAAAAGAATAGCAAAAAAAGTAAAAAGAAAAATATAAAAGAAGCAAAAAATGATGTAAAGTTTAGTGCGGATGAATTCTATATACCTACCGACATTTTGGGAAACAATAAAGCGGTAGAAGAAATTGTATCTGATATCCTTAAAAATGAGCATTTTACCAGAGCTAAAGAAGAGATACAAAAAGAGGTAAACCATAGGGTTGCCATCTACCTTACAGGTATAGTGATTAACTCAGGAACTTTTATCCTTGTATATCTTTTACTTAGTGTAGGGCTTTTTGTATTGAGCCATGTACTTAATATTATCAGTAAACTTCCTGTATTAAATGAGCTAAATCGTGTGGGTGGAGGAATAGCAGGTCTGTTCCAGGGACTTGTTATAATATGGCTTATATTTACACTTATGATAATATTTATAGATAAACCTTTTATACAGGACGGAATGAGACAGATAGAGGGAAACATATTCTTGAAACTGCTTTATGAATCCAATATTATAGCGAAGGTAATAGGGCTTAAATAGGAGGAAAAATGAAAGGGGACTATTCATTTTTTGCAATGATGTCAAGGCTTAAATATATTAACCGCTGGGCTTTAATGAGAAATTCAAGAGAAGAGAATTTAAGCGAACATTCGCTTGAAGTAGCTATGCTCTCCCATGCCCTTTGTACCATTGGAAATAAGCGCTTTGGAAAAACGTTAAATGCTGACAGGGCGGCTCTTATAGGACTTTACCACGATGCTACCGAGATAATTACGGGGGATATGCCAACCCCTGTGAAGTATTTTAACAGCAATATAAAAAGCGTGTACAAGGAAATAGAGCATACTGCCTGTGGCAAACTGCTGTCTATTTTACCTGAAGATTTGAGGGGTGAATATGAAGCAATATTTGAACCGACAGATGAGTATAAAAATGAGAAAGCTCTGGTTAAGGCAGCAGACAAGCTTTCAGCCTATATTAAATGTCTGGATGAGAAGAAGGCTGGGAATAACGAGTTCTTGCAAGCTGAGAAAGCCACATTTAAGGCGGTTAAGGAGCTAAACTTAGAAGAAGTAGAAGTATTTATGAAGGAATTTATGCCGGCTTACAGCAGGACTTTGGATGAAGCCTGTTTGCTTTAAGGAGGATATGTTGAAGATAAGAAATTTGGAAGTTCGTGACAGAGAAGAAGTATTTAAAATGATGAGAGTTTTCTATGATTCGGAGGCTGTACTTTATACGGCATCTGATGAAATTCTATACAAGGATATAGATGACTGTCTTTCTGCTCTGCCTTTTATAGAGGGCTATGTATTTGAGGAAGAGGGGAAGCTTTTGGGTTATGCAATGGCTGCTAAGAGTTATACTACGGAGTATGGCGGACTTCTCATTTTTATAGAGGATTTATATATAAAGGAAGAGTACAGAGGGCTTGGCATAGGCAGCAGTTTCTTTCATTTTATAGAAGAAAAGTACAAGGGGCAGGCTGTGAGATATAAGCTTGAGGTGGAAGAAGAAAACCAGAATGCAATTTCTGTATACAAAAAGCGTGGATATAATAAGCTTGGGTACTTTATAATGAGTAAGGAAGTGTGATGTAATTCATTGTTGTATTTGCATTTATAGTTGTGGAATTAAGAAGAATGATTAGTCACTATTTTAGTGAAAAATATTCTTCTTATTTTTTTATCTTGTTATATCGGACTGACACTTTTAAATAATGGAAGTATTACAGGGCAGGGCTTATTTATACTTATGATGATTGCTCTCGGAATTTTTAAACCGATTTTAAAGGCATCCGGTTATGTTGACAGGTTGGCACAGATGGAAACAGTTGCAAAGGAAATAAAAGAAAAAACAATGACTGCGATAATAGGGAATTCAGGTTCAGAAAAATCAACTTCAGCGATCTAATTGGCAAATGGTTAGACTGTAACCATCGTGACAACTAGCCTACAAGACTTGCTCGGTCTTTAAACGAGAAGAACCAAAGGAAGCTTCCTGGATTCCTTTGGTTCGTTTTTTTGTGAGCCATGCTCTTCATCAGTCAAATTTTTAGTACATCTTGCTTATACATCATTCTAAATCGTAATTCAAGTTCAGTACAATCAAATTTATATTTATATTTTTTTCAATTCACCTTTTTCAGCTTATTTTGAAACTTTTTCATCACCAAGTGCAGAAACGCTATTCCTGCTTATACTCTCAATACCGACATTGGAATCGGCACACTCTGTCCGTTTTTTATACGGCATTACAAAAAAGTCATTGAATACCTTTTATTATGTGTGTTCCTATGCACTATATGGTGCGGTATTTTTTGCCACTTTCATGCCAAAACATCGAACCACCAATAAAATCATCATCAGTAATAAATGCCTTAAAACAGGTGTTTTTTAGGCAGGTACATTACTTATAAAGTTGTAAAGTGGTGTATTGTATAAATTATCTCACTCTTGTAATAGTACAAAATCCTGTACATCTATATGCAAGTCCTGTTCCGATTTTTTCTGGACCACTCCAAAATTTTTTAAGCATAATGTCATACTCATATACCTCATATGCCGGATATCCTATTACTGTAAGAGTTTGCAAGTATTTTAATTTAGCCGATGTGGAGTCGCTTAATGAAATGCTTGAGGTTACATTAAAACCAACTCCGGCACTAATTGTATTAGCATCAATGCTAAAACTGGCACCTAAATTGGTTGAAAATGTATTTGAACCGGTTCCGGTTATTGTAACGGTTTTAGTAACAGTTTTTTTTGCAAAGTTAGTAGAACTATTTTCTGCTATTTTAGTGCCACCACAAGCCTGTCTGGGACCACTGACATTATCAACATATATAGAATCAAAAAATAAAGGGGTATTTAATGGCTTATAGTCTTCGTGTCTGTTAAAAAGAGTTACAGTAATACTCTCATAATCAGTAATGCCATATGCCTTGGCGATTTCTTCAGCATTTAATACACCGTATGTAGTTGTTTCTGAATCTTTTCTTATAACGGAATTGTAATCTACTTTAGGCACTGCCATATTTCCTGAAACGGTCAGACTTTCATCAGAAAAAGCAGAAGTTTTTTCTGTATTAGAAAGAACTAAGATTGAGCAAAGTAATACCATACATAATTTTTTGAAACTATTTTTTAACATATTTTTCCCTCCTAAAAAAATAAATTGCCATTATTAAACCTATTATTATAAGTCCAAAACTAACCACATACATAGTTGTAAAATCAATTACATATTCTAATGAATTGTATATATTACCAATAGCAAATTTACTGGCCATTCTCCCCAGTATAGGAAATGTTTTTGAAATTATACCCATAACCAGACTAAAGAATATGCCAATAATGACAAGTGTGAAAGAAAAGACTGCACCTATTTTATTCATTTATCTATTAGCTAAAAAATATTAGCTACAATACCTCCTTTACTACAATGTCAGATTAAACTTTGCTTAATGCCAATATTGAGGCACTAATGAAAGTATCTCCATTTTTATATCTCATTGGATTTATCTTTTTCATAAATTATCCTCCTCGTACTTTAATCTTCTACAATATTTAATAGCTTTATTTCTCCGCGGTTACCGGCGGAGTAAGTGCTATCAGATATGTTAAATGAAACAAATAAAAGTATGTATAAGGTTGAAAACAGCATAACAGCTTTACCTAATTTCTTTAACATATTTATTACCCCTACTTTACTTAATCACTCTATACCTATATAATACATTTAAAATATTCAAATTGCAACGGACTTTAAAGTCCGATTTAGTACATAATTAATAAAAACTTAAGGAGATTAAAATGTATTATAACCTTTTTTTATTTGGAGAAAGACTAAAAAGTATAAGAGAAAAACTAGGTCTTACACAAAAACAGGTTGTAGATATGGCTTTTATAGACGAAAGAACTCTTAGAAGAATGGAATTGGGGAAAGTAATACCTAAACTTGAAACCCTTGAAGCATTATCGATTATTTATAAGACTGATTTGGTTTCTGCTATTATTGAAAGCCGCATTACAGATTATTCTATGTTATTGCAAACGCAAAGAAATATAGATTTAAAACTGATAAATGAAGAAATGTCTAATTTTGAAAATGAATTTAAATTGATTGATAAGTTATTGGAAAACATTGAAAATGAATACTATAAAATACTAATTACGCAGTTTAAGTTCTTTCTTTATGGTATTAGATATTATAAAAATAAAGAATATCAGAGTGCACTGAATATGTATATAAATGCTATTAAACAAACATTAAATGATTTCTCGCTTGATAATTATAAGGAGTACAGCTTTTCACTAATGGAAATCAGAATACTTATGAATATAGCCCTAGTTGAGGACAAATGTGAGCAGGATGAAAAATATGAAGAAATACTTAAATTTTGCGTAAACCAGTGTGACGAAAATAATGAAATGTACCCAAGAATCTGCCACAATCTGGCAGGTGTGTATAGAAAAAAGGAAGAGTATAGTAGAGCTTTGCTTTATGATAATAAAGGGATTGAAACATGTAAGAAAAATATTTTTGCTGATACCTTAGCAGTATTGTATTATGGTAAAGCTTTTGCTGAATACAGACTTGAAAAAACTGAATATAAAAAGTCTCTTGATTTATCTTTGCAACTATGTAAGATATTCGAACAAATAGAACTAATGAAACAAATAATAGTTAACTGTGAAGATGTTTTAGGAATTGATATGTCTGAGTATAAATAATATTTTTATTTCCCTTGCAACATTTTAACCATAAACCAACACTTATTAAGTGAAACATGTTTAATGCCAATGAGGCAGATAGAGGTTAACCTATGATTAGAAATGCAGAAACATTTACAAAGCTGTACTCTGAGGTGGCGAAGGACTTGTACAGGTTAGCACTGTATTTTCTTAAAAATAAAGAAGATGCAGAGGATATAGTAGGTGAGGCTGTACTTGATGCATACAGACAGATAGAAAGCCTCAGAGAAGAAAGCCTGTTTAAGAACTGGATAATAAAAATCTTAACCAATAAATGCAAAATGAAATTAAAAGATTATGCCCTATGCAAAGAGAACCCGAGTGAGAATATAGTGGAACTTTCGGATGAGAGGGCAAAAAGAGAAATCCACAGAGATGAATTTAACAGGATGGAACTAAAGGAACTCCTTATGGAACTTGAAAATGAAGAAAGATTTATTATCTGCCTTTCTGTTTTTGAGGGCTATAAGGGAGATGAAATAGCAGAGCTTTTAGGCCTAAAACCTGCAACGGTCAGGTCAAAAAAACAAAGAGCCTTAGCTAAACTGGCAAATATAATTAAAGAATAGGAGGTAGGAGCCGATATGGAAAAAGAAGATGAAATCCTTGAAAAACTTAAGGTATTGGCAGATGAAGATATAGAAATACCGGTTTCACTACAGCCTGAGAAGATTAGAGAAAGACTTGGTGAAGAGGAGAACAAATTAAATAATAAAAAAAGGAGGAGAAAAATGAAAAATTGGTTATTAGGTCTGGTAACAGCGGCTGGAGCTGTAGCAGCAGCATTTGCGATTATGATTGGTTCAGGAAATCTAAACCTTGAGGAAATGGGAATAGATGGGATTACCAGTATATCAGATATAGTAGCAGGCAAACAGGTTAATGCTAAAAAGCAGAAAAAAACTGCTAAAAAAGTGGATGGAATTAAGCAGTTTGAGGACTACAAATCACTTTATAAGTACTTAGCAAAGGCAGCAGAAAAAAGCATCAATAGGAATGAATTTTGTGGTGCTGTAAAGGAGAGTGCAGATACAACAGCAACTGCTCCTACACAAGAGCTATCTAAGAGCGCCGATCAGGCTGTTACTGAAGACAGTGACGGTGCAGGTGATTACTCAAAGACAAATACCAGAACAGAAGGCGTAGACGAGGCTGATATAGTAAAGACTGATGGTAAATATATCTATGTGCTTAAAAACAGATATGACGGTGAGCCGGGAATTAAGATAATAAAGGCTGATAAGGGTAAAATGGAAGCTGTATCTTCAAGAATAGCCCTTAACCGGAGCAAAGATGGAATAGAGTATTATTACAGCAATATTATGTTAGAAGGAAATACACTTGTAGTCTTTGCTGACGGAAATATATATTATTCCGGAAAATATGGATATGGAAGATATAGGGAAAAGAATATAACAGAGATTTTATTTTATGATATAACTAATCCTGAGAAACCTGTACTTAAAGCAAAACACAGACAGGAAGGTTCTGTAGGAAATACAAGGATGAAGGATGGAATCATTTATACATTTTCACATAGTTACAATTTGTATTACTATCCGGTTACTGATAAAGAAGATATAAAATATAATGATTTGATACCTGAAGTAGATGGCAAGAAGATAGGCATAAAAAGTATTTATGTACCTGAATATTCAAGTGGTGACTGCTATACAGTTGTAACTTCAATAGATGTTAAAAATCCTGAGAAAGTTATTGATTCAAAGCTGATAATGGATTCAGGTTATGACATTTATGTAAGTAATGATAATATTTATTTTTGGAATTCTGATTATTATATGTCCAGTGAAAAGACTAAGATTATGAAGTATTCTTATAAGGATGGAATAATCACACCTCAGGCAAGTGCTTCTGTTCTCGGGAATATTAATAATGATTATTCGCTTGATGAATATAAGGGAAATCTCAGGCTTGTAATTACAAAGGGAAATAATTGGTTTGGTATAATGCCTATTGGTGAACCTTCCTCTGCTGATGACAGTGTTGTATCGAGAGAAGAGACTACAGAAAATGCTTTGTACATTTTTGACAAGGATTTGAAGGTAAAAGGAAAAATAGAAGGACTTGCAAAGGGAGAGCATATTAAGTCTGCAAGATTTATGGGCGATATGGCTTACTTCGTAACCTTCAGACAGACAGATCCTCTCTTTAGTGTAGATGTAAGCGATCCTGCCAACCCTAAAATACTTGGTTACCTTAAGATACCGGGCTTCTCAGAGTACTTACATCCGTTTGGAAACGGACTGCTTTTTGGACTTGGACAGGATGCGGATGAAAAGGTGGGCGGAACTAAGGGACTTAAGCTTTCTATGTTTGATATTTCTAATCCTGCTGATGTGAAGGAAATAGCTAAAAAATTGTTTAATGAAAGAGACGAAGACTACTCAAATTCAGAAGCAGAATATGAGCGTAAGTCAATACTTGTAGATGCAGCAAAAAATCTGATGGGTTTTCCGGTTTCATACTACAGTTCTGCGAAGAGAAGACAGATAAATCAGTATGTAATATATGGATTTGATAAAGAAAAAGGCTTTTACGAAAGATTCAGAGCAGACTTTCCGGAATTTGATTCTTACGGAGGAAATTACAGAGGACTTTATATAGGTAAACATTTTTACATAGTAGCTGTAAATATAGATGAAGTATTATCATTTGATATGAAGACCGGTAAGCTTGCGGAGAAACTGGACTACTGATTGCCTATATCTATAAGAAGATAAAACTCTTAGCTTGTCACAAAGCAGGTATCGGATTTATGAGAAAAATTAGGTCTGAAACCATCATTTGGATTATATTTAAAATCCCCCGTACTTAGTGAAGTACGGGGGACTTACTTATTTAATAGGAAATTTCTCCGAAATTCCCTATTAAATAAAAATCTCTCCGAGGGATCGCACTGCGGCGGATATGTAGATGTCGCTTGTGCGACCCGCCGCAGGCGGTGAATCCTGCAAAGCAGGATTCTTTCTTAAACGGAGTGGGTGGGATTCGAACCCACGAGCCTCGTTAGAGACTACCTGATTTCGAGTCAGGGCCGTTATAACCACTTCGATACCACTCCGTAACGAATCTATTTTACTAGGAAAATATAAAATATTCAAGTGTCAGTTTTTAAAAATAAAAATTATTCCAATTTTCAATTATTCACGCCATAGGTCACAGACCTCTTATTCCGTATAGTACAGCGGGATAAACTGTTTTTGGTACGTGACTGATTTGAATTAAAGTTCTATGGATTTTATCTCGGCAAATTTAAACTTAAATTCTGTACCTTTACCCTTTTCACTTTCTACAGTTATAGAACCATTATGTTTAAGAGCTATTTGACGGGCTATGGCAAGACCTAAACCGGAACCCTTTGCATTTTGTCTGAGTTTTGATTTATAAAACTTTTCAAAAATATGAGGTAATTCTGTATCGGTAATTCCCACGCCGTCATCTTTTATACTTATGAGCAGGTTATTGCCTGAGTTCACATAAGTATCGCCCGCAAAGGTAGATGAGAAGAAATCTACATTTTCTTTGGCAGTCTCTTTTTTTACTGTTATATCAACGTTTCCGTTATTATTTGAAAATTTAATCGCATTATCCACTATAACCATAAACATCTGTCTTATTCTGTCATAATCACCATACATAAGAAGGACATCACCATCGGTATTAAGATTAATATTTACAGATTTTTCTCTGGCGAGTGCTGAGCCGCTTCTGAGTATGTCTGAAAATACCTGAACAAGATTTATAGGTTCTTTTTCGAGTGTAAAATCAGGATTTTGCATTTTAGAAAGTACCAAAAGGTCTCCCACAAGCCTTTCCATCGATTTACACTCGGTGAGCATTTTTTCATAGTATTCTGCCTTGGTAGCTTCATCGTCAATAATTCCGTCTAACAGGGTTTCCGAGTATGCCCTGACTACGGTTATAGGTGTACGGAGCTCATGAGATACATTAGCAAAGAAATCAAGACGCATCTGCTCCAGACTTTTCCTTTCCTCATCTGCCTGCCTCAGTCTGTCCGAGAGAGAATCTATTGCGCCTGCCAGCTCTCCAAGCTCACCTTCCTCACTGATGTTCGTATGCGCCTCATAATCTTCATCTGCAAGTCTAAGTGCGGTAGCACCCATTACAGAAAGCGGCACTGAGAGCCTTCTTGCCAGGAAAACGGCAAATATCAGTGAGAATAAAAGCGCGATAAGGGTACTGATTATGATTATTGTAAAACTTCGGTTTATAACTATTGTCTGTGATTCGGATACCTGATTTACAAAGACTGCGCCTATAATATTTTGAGACTTTGTAGTAGTTATAGGCACAGCAGTAAATATATAATTTGTACCATAGGTTTCGGAATACACGTCCATTGCGTCTGCCTTGCCCGAAAAAACTGTATCGAAAAGAGAAGAGATTTCCGGCTGGGTTTCCCTTGATATATCTATGTTGCTATATTTTTTGGGCATAGGAGTCTTTGAATTCGGATTTGATATTATCCATATATCAGTGGTTTCAAGTTCTTCAAGTACCTCAAGAAAAGATGGATAAGTAATATAATCATCATCGTCCACAAACACACCTACTCTTTTTGCTATGGATTCAGCCTGCTTTAGAAGAAGTTTTTGATTGGCTACTATGGCAGATTTTGAGTAAAGTTGGACAAAAATCAGCCCTGTAAGTATAGCAAAAGTAACTACTACCAATGCATAATTTCTGAACATAATAAAGAAAAGACTATGAACTATCTGTTTCAAAGTCCTTTTCTTTACTATGGCAGGTTTAACAGAAAAAATATCTTTCATGAAAACACCACCTGATTGGATTTATTCTATTTTTCCGTAAAGAATCTTAGCCAGTTCACTGTCTTTTCCCAGCATAAGTTTCTTTTCACCTGTTCCGCTAAGGGAGACTTTGAGGGCATCAAGGCTTCTGATATAATTGTAAAATTCAGCCTTATCCTTGTCGTTATAGGCCTGCTGTAAGGTTTCCATATACTTTGCCTCACCCTCGGCTTTTAGCTTGGCGGAGTTTTTCTCGGCCTGAGCCTTGAGAATGGCTACCTGCTTATCGGTTTCGTTTTGAATTTTTTTAGCCTTGCTTTCACCCTCGGCGGTATAAGAGGCGGCAATATTGTTTCTTTCGGATATCATACGCTCATATACAGCCTGTTTATTATCATCAGGCAAATCAAGGGACTTAAGCTGAGCCTGCACTATCTCAATGCCGTATTTCTGAATGTCAGGATTAGCATCGGAAGTTATCGTCTGTGTGAGTTTCTCACCTCTGGCTTCTATTATCTCATCCTGTGTCATAGAGGATATAACAGATTTTACGGAATTGTAAACCGTAATTCCGGTTCTGTCCTTTGCATTATTTACATTTGCATTTAAGGTCTGATAATAAACGGTTGGATTTACAACACGCCAGAGGATGTACATATCGGCTATCATTGATTTTTTGTCGGAAGTCATTACATCACTCGGACGAATATCGTAGAGCTGGATGGACTTAGGTACCTTTCTTACATTTTGTATGAAAGGTATTTTAAAATAAAGTCCCGCGCTTTCGTCTATGGCAACTATTTTATTAAACTGTAATCTGATACCGTATTCATTTTCCCTAAGTGAATATGTAGAGCTGACTCCAAGAAAAACAGCGAGAACAAGTATTACCAAGAGTAAGATTTTTTTATTTTTCATAAGTCCCTCCATTAATTATTGAATTTGTCAACAGGATAAATTGACTGTGTGTTTCCGTCAGTAATTATAATATTGAGATTTGGCAATACCTCTTCAAGAGTCTCATAGAACATACGCTTCTTGGTTATAAGAGGAAATTTCTTATATTCTTTGTAGGTCTCACTGAATCTGGCTACCTGCCCTTCAGCCTCTGCTATGCGGTTCTCTTTGTAGGCTTCAGCCTCTTTAAGAATTTTATCGGCATCGGCATTGGCGGACGGAAGTTTTTCGCTCTGGTATTTATTTGCATTGTTTAAGGCAGTTTCGGCACCCTGTTTTGCGGTTTCAACTGCCTTGAATGCCTGTACAACCTCGGCTGTAGGCGGCTCTGCATCCTGAATTGAAATGTTTACTACCTCTATACCAAGATTTATTTTCTGCATTTCAGCAATCAGCTTATCCTTAACCTCTGACTGGATTTTTCCCTTGGCGGTAGTCATTACCTCATCCACAAGGTACTTGGAAATGGTGGAACGGATGGAAGCTTTGGTAAGATTCCTTAAAGTTTCAAGCGGTTCGGCGGTATTAAAAAGAAAAGTTTCAGGATTTGCCACTTTATATTCCAGGTAAAAATCTATATTTACAAAATTAAAATCCTTAGTAATCATCATACTGTCTTCATAGTCTGAAGTATCTTCTATAGGATCGTTGGTTCCGGATTCCTGATAGCCTATAGCCATACCCTGAGTAGTGGTATTTACCCTTATACTCTGTTGTATAAAAGGTATTTTAAAATGCAACCCGGCAGATTCAACTCCGACCACCTTTCCGAACTGTGTGATTACAGCCTGCTCCTGCTCGGATACAGAATAGATGCTTGAAAAAATACCGAAAGCGATTATTAGGGCGCAGACGATAAAAATTCCGAATCTTTTAGCATTTTTTAATTTCTTATCCAGATTTTCGTCAATGACAATGTCATCATTTTTTTTGCCTTTTAAGTTATTAAATATCTTCATATGTCAACTCCTCTGTTTAATTTAAGCATCAATGTCAAACTTATAGCCCACACCCCATATGGTTTTTATACACCAGTTAGGATGTTCTACGGTATCGAGTTTAGCCCTGAGACGTTTTATATGTGAGTCTACAGTGCGGCTGTCTCCAAAGTAGTCAAAACCCCAGAGGCTGTCAAGCAGGTTATCCCTGGTAAATACCTTATTCGGATTCTCTGCAAGAGTCCACATGGTTTCTATTTCTTTTTTTGTAAGAGCGATCTTTTCACCGCCTATACTGAGGGAATATTCATCCAGGTTAATTTCAAGGTTATCTATTTTGATAAAATTTTCGTTTGCAACATTTGCAGAAGATTCAGGGGCTACCATGCGCCTGAGAACAGCCCTGAGCCTCGCCATGACCTCGCTTGGGCTGAAAGGCTTAACTATATAGTCATCCGCGCCTATATCAAGTCCCATTATTTTCTCAAAGCCTTCACCTCTGGCTGTAACAAGGATAATCGGAACATTTGATTTGGCACGGATTTTACGGCAGACTTCATATCCGTCCATCTTAGGCATCATTACATCTAAAAGTACGGCAGAAGGAGAGACTTCATCAAACAGCTTAAGAGCTTCCTCACCGTCGGTTGCAATCACAGGATTGTAGCCTTCCTTTGAGGTGTAGGCAGCCAGTACCTTTGTAATATCGGCATTGTCATCCGCTATAAGTATATTTTGCATAATTTATACATCCTTCCGAGTTGAATAATATTTAACCCAAATTATTCACGAAACATCTTGTGAAATATCGTAATCAAGCCGAAGGCTTAAAATTACGATATTTTACAGATGTTTGGTAATATCAACCCATAGTCACAGACCAAAAACAGTTTATTCCGGAGTACTATACAGAATAAGAGGTCTGTGACTTATGGCGTGAATAATTGGCGTTTAGGTATACATAACAATTATAGTGTTTTTTTGTGTCAGTTTCAAGCTAAATAAAGTCTATTAAATGACACGATTATGACAAAATCGCAAGCTATGATTATAATGTCAAAGGACAGACGGAGGTATTGAGATGAAAAATCTTAGCAAAAAAGTCGCTCTGTCAGTCTTGGTTATGCTTTGTTTAATTTTGTCCCCCGGTGCTTATAGAATAAAACTATATGCCGGGGCGGTACTGACAAAAGAGAATGTGGCAGAGCCAAAGTTAAATGTTACCGAATTATCTTTGGTAACAGATGATTCCTTTCTTTTGAAAGTATATAACTTGACAGAGGACCAGAAGGTGCATTATAAGTCGGAAGATGAAAGCATTGTAAGTGTTTCAAAGTCGGGTAAACTTTCTGCACTTAAAGTAGGCGAGACCACAGTAACAGTTACACTTAAGGGTAGGTCAGTGAAGGAAGACAAAGTGTTTAAGTGTAAGGTATATGTGGGTCCACCTGCTATAAGTATAAGGCTTACTTTGAGTACGGTTACACTTGAAGTAGGCAAAAGAAAGACTTTGCAGGCTATTCTTAAGCCAAATACAACAGCAGAGACCGGAGTGTTTTCAAGCTATGATCCGGAAATTGTTGCTGTAAGCGCCAGTGGGAAAATATTAGCTAAAAAGGTTGGAAAAACCTATATTATTTCTTCCATTGCAAATGGTAAATACGATATCTGTACTGTAAATGTAGTCGAAGCTACTGACAAAGCTACTGAAAAAAATGAATAAGAAACAAAAAAGCCCCTTGCCGGTATGGTGAGGGGCTTTAGCGTGCAAAAAAATTTAACATTATATTTAACATTAATTAAATTATTCTGTTAAATCTATATAAAATTACAATATAAATATTGTTAAAAATTGCAGAAAAATAATTATAAATTGAAAAAATATTGATTAAAATTATATAATGATGTATATTTTGATATGGGGTATTCAATAATTTAACATTTTTTAACAAAAGGAGGAGTTATGAGAAAACGAACAAAGATGCAAATTGCCGGACTCTGCATAATGAGTATGGCAATTTCTGCTTTTGCGGGAATTTCAATGGGGAACAAAGCTTATGCTGATACCTGGCCTGATATAGACAGTGCCAAAATTAAGTCAGCACAGCCGCATTTCAGTGGCTATACTGTAAGAAATATTGAGGCCTGGGATAAAGAAACAGATCCTTTTTCGGACCTTATGAGGGCAAGAGTACCGCTTCAAAAAAGGAATGAGGCATTTACTCAAACTCAGGCAAATCCTTCATTAAACGACAAGACGGAAGTTATGCTTATGCAGGGTGACTATGGAAATTCATTTTTTAATAGTACTATTGCAAATAACTCCTATGGAAATGTAGCCTTCAATTTCTGGCAGTATACAGACTATTTTTGTCCTTGGCATGGTGCGGCGACCGTAGGTGTTCCGGAAGGACTTTATGATCCGGTTACAAGTGACTGGCGTGCAAGAGGATTTGAGTTCGGAATAGTAAATATTCCGAATCAGGCTTATATCAATGCCGCACATAAGAATGGTGTAAAGGCTATAGCCTGCGTATACTTTGATCCGCATTTCCGTCCGGGACAGACAATAAACGAAATGTTTGTCAAGGATACAAACGGAGATTATGTGGTGGCAAAGAAACTGATTGCCCTTGCAAAAGAGTATGGAATAGATGGGTACTTCCTGAATAATGAGGAAAGATATGATGAGCGTTTTAAAGATTTTATGGCATATCTTTCAGAGAAAGGACTATATACACAGTTTTATGATACAAACTCCTACTTTAACCGGTCTAAGTCACAGTGGCTGAAAGATGATAATCGTGCCAAGATACATGATTCGGTCTTTGTAAACTATGGCTGGAGTAATGTTAATAAGTTTGTAGAGCATGCCAAAGAAATAGGAGTGGATCCGTACAAAGCTGTATTCCTTGGTATAGAGGCTAATCAGGGAAAATATATAGCTAACAACAATCTTGTAAAAAATTCATACACCTCTGAGACAGACAAGAATCCGCTATGCAGTATTGCACTTTTCACACCTAGCGATATGTACCAAAGGGGAGTGGATGATCTTGAGAAAAAACTTGGATTAAGCGGTAAGCTTCCGGTTCATCAGAGACCTGAATATCAGTGGATGATAGCTGAGAGGGAGCGTATGTATTTTTCTGGTGTTACCTGTGATCCTAAAGATACAGGAAGCCATCCGGGATATAAGAGAGAAGATGTAGTAGTAAATGATGCATCTTACTGGCCGGGAGTAGCTGATTTTAAGGCTGAGACTTCTGTTATAAGAGGAAAGAAATTTTATACAGATTTCAATATAGGTAAGGGTATGCAGTACTTTGTTAAGGGTAAGGCTGTAAATGATGAGGCATGGACAAATTTAAATGATCAGGATATCCTACCTAGCTGGCAGTGGTGGTTTGAATCAGAAGGTTCTAAGTTAAAGGCTGATTTTGACTTTGGTGAAAAAGAAGTAAGAAATGATACAGAGGGAAATAAGAGAGAATTACCGTTTAAGCAGATAGGTGCTTACAATGGCGGAAGTTCACTCGTAGTTTACGGAGACCTTAAGTCTAAAAACAACTTAAAGTTATTTAAGACTGCTCTTGATGTAACAGAATCAACTAAAGCAAAGCTCATATTCAGAAAGACTTCAGATGATGCTGCTAAGATGAAACTTGGTCTTGTATTTGAAGATAAACCTGAAGAAACAGTAGAACTTGAAGTTAAAAGTACAGAAACAAAGAGCGATGAATTTAAGTCGGCTCAGGTAGATTTATCCGCATACAAAGGCAGGAAAATTGCTGCTATAAGCCTTGTATTCGATGGAAATGCAGATACATATCAGATGAATATAGGAAGTATTTCCGTATCTGATACAGAGACTGAGATTACAGCTCCTGAGAACTTTAAGATAGATCGTGTCTATGATGATAAGCAGATGGTATTCTCCTGGAAGCTTGACAGGTATGAAGATGTTGATAAATACCGTGTTTATGCTGAAAGTGAAGGCAAGAAACATTTTCTTGGCGGAATTTATGATGAAAAGCTTTATGTAAAGGATTATTTCTTTGATAAAGGTAAGGAAATAAAATTCAGCCTTGTTAAGGTAGGAAAAGATGGTAAGGAAAGTAAGGCAACAGAGAAAGTTGTTGATTTTTCAAAGCTTCCTACAGAAATTAAAGTAGCTGAAATCATTCCTGAAAAAGAATTTAATGAAAGACTTGTTAAACTTCAAGCAGAAGCTGAAGAGCCTGAGAAAATATCATTCAGCTTTAAAAAGGGCAAAGACAATAATACCTTGTATGAAGCTTCAGTAGAGCCTATAAAGGAATATACGTATGACAAAACAGCATCTGAGTATAAGATAGATGTGGCCGACGATAATGGAATTGTAACCGTTCCTAACCTAAAAGACGGATATTTCTACGATCTTACCATAAAGCCTAAGAACAGTGAAATAGGTATAAGTTACAGAGGCAAGTTTAATGATAGCTATGCAAGACCTATGACAGAAGATGACATAGTATGGGCAGGAGTGAAAAAGGTTGCACTTCGTTCACCTCTTACCAGAGACTGGTATGAAGTAAAGCTCAGCTTCAAGGCAGAAGGAGAAGCCGAGGCTAAAGAGATAGGCAGTTATCAAAGGGGTATAACTCCAAACTACCATAGTCCTATAACTCTTCCGGCTGACAAAGGAGAGATAACTCTTACTCTGAATGACTATAAGGGAAACAGCAGTGAGATTAAATTAAAATATGATGAATCTTATAAGGAAGAGCTTATAAAGCTGAAGGAAGAATATTCTAAGATTGTTAATAACAGATCGGCTGCAAGAATTTTATTTGATAATACCGATTTGGACAGTATACTTGATGAAATTCAGGCAAAGCTTGTTGAGAGTGAACAGGTAATATATACGCTTAAAAGAAATGAAGAAAAAGTAAACAAATTTGTAAAGGAATTGAAGGAGTTATACGGAAAGCTTCATAAGAATGAAAATGCTGTAAAGTATGATATTCACCTTGTTATTGACGGCTATGCACAGGTAAACTTTGTACTTAAAGATGAAGAGGATAAAAAGATAGAACCATTTTCAATTAAAGATCATGTATACAGCTTTATTCTTACTAAGGGAAAGAAGTATAACTATGAGATAAGCAATGCATCAAATTGGGGATCACAGATTATCCCTAAGAAAGGAAGTATTGATGTAAAGGAAGAGGGTAAAGCGGAAATAAATGTTGAAAAAGCAGCCTTTAGCCTTAAGGTAGTACCAAAGATAAGCAATACAATAAAAAGGCTTGAGGCTTTCAACAAGGCTGATTATGATGTTAAGGTAAAATATTCGAGTTGGGGAGGAGAATCTTCACTTCCTCTTACACATGAAAGCTTTACAGTTGAAGAACCTGATACATCTACTCTTGGAGAAAAGACGGTAAAAGTCACAGGCCTTAATAAAGAAACTACTTTTAAGGTAATGGTTATCCCAAATGATACTGATCCTAAGGAAATAAAAGAGCTTTGGAGTGAGGTTGAAAAGGCAAGGGGATTAAAGGAAAAGGCTGAATACAGGTATGCAACCGGAGAAAAAAAGGATGCATTTGATAAGGCACTTGCGGAGGCTGAAGAACTTATTACAGGAAGCGAGTTTGATGTTAAGGCAATAAGTGAAAAGCTGGAAAAATTAAAAGAGACTGTAAAGGCACTTGACGGGCTTTCAAATGAACCGCTGACAGCAGTTCCGTCATCAAAACAGTTAGTTTATCAGGGATTCAAACTTGACAGAATGGTAGATGGGAAAAAGGATACCTATACTTGGATTGCATCTTCTCAGATAGTAGGCGACTGGGTGAAATTGACCTATACAAAGCCGATAAAGGTAAATAAAGTTAAAATTATTTATCCTGATGATGTGGAAGATGACTTCATAAATACGGCTGATATTGAAGTAAAAGACGGAGACAATTGGAAGAAAATAGGTGAAATAGCAGGAACTGATAAAACAACTGTAGAAGTCGAAGCGGGAAAACGACCTGTTACCACCGAAGTACAGCTAAGAATTACTGAGGAAAACGGTAACTGGTATAAGATTGCTGAATTTATAGTTGAATATGAAGAAGCAAAAGCACCAAATCCACAGCCTGATCCTGAAGTTGAAGCCTTAAAGAAGACACTTGAGGAAGCAATTGCCAAAGCAGAAGCTCTTAAGGAAGATGTCAGATATAAAAAAGCTGACAAGGAAAAACAGGAAGAATTTGATAAAGTTTTAGACAATGCAAAAAAGATTTTACGGGAAGATAATGTTGATAAAAAGGCTTTAGAAGAAATCATAAATCAACTGAAAACGGTAGCAGCCGCATTAAACGGAAAAGAGGAGAATAATACGAACCCTCCTGTTGTGCCATACCCTGCAGTTCCGGCAGCTCCGGAAAAGAAAGAAGAAACAAAGGAAGAGCAGAAGAAGCCTGAGACAAAAGAAGAAGGTAAAGCACCTTCAGTAACAGATGTTACTGATACTGAAACTCCACAGGGAAAGGCTACAGAGAAGAAAGTCTTAACACTGCCTTCTTCAAAGAAAACAGTAAATCTTGGCGCTCTTAAAGAGTTAAATTCTATTAATGCCAAGAAGGTTGTTCTTCCACAGAATAAAGCAAAGATAAATGCCTCTATCACAGCCGCAGCTTTATCTGAGCTGGTGTCTAAGAAAATAAGTGCATTTGAAGTAATAGGAAAGAATTTTACACTGTACTTAAATTCAAAGAACCTTAAAGCATTAAATAAGCTTACCAAAAAACAGATTACTTTTAAGGCTGTAAGACTGAAAACAGGCAAAATTGAACTTAAAGTATTTGTTGATGGCAAGAAATTAACTGCTAAACAACTTGCTAAGCTTAAAATAAAAGTAAAGTAATTGATTTTTGGAGTAAATAATTAGACGCTGTAGGTGTATACCTGCAGCGTCTTTAGCGTTATAAATTAGCTGATTTTATTAAAATTCACAGTTGTTCACACTGCTTATTGCGATTGGGAGTTGATTTTATTTCGCATTAAGCGCAGCCATGGTAATGTAGTTATATGGCTTATTAAAATGCGGAAGGAAGAAGATATCAAGGAGTTTTAACTTATCAATAGTAACACCTTCTTCTATAGCAAGAGAGAACATATGTATAGCCATAGATACATCTTCTCTTGAAGAAAGCTGAGCACCGACTATTCTTCTGGTAGACTTTTCATATACTATACGTATCTTAACATCTTCATTTTCTTTCATAAAGCCGGGACGCTGGGTATCTTCAAAATCAGTATATTCCACTTCCATACCGAATCTTTCGGCAGCAGCCACTGAAAGACCTGTAGAAGCAAGCTTTCTGCCAAATACACAGATAGCATTGGAACCCTGTACGCCTGCACCTTCAAGTTTGGTGCCGCCTATGTTATGACCGGCAACTATACCTGTACGAACTGCATTTGAAGCAAGAGCTATATATGTTTTGTCTCTGAGTGCATTAGAATAGATAGTAGCACAGTCGCCTACAGCATATACATCAGGATCACTGGTCTGCTGATATTTATCTACTGAATATGCACCATTCTTCCAAAGTTCAAGATGGTCTTTTCCAAGCAGGTTATTCGGAACAAAACCGATAGCATTGATTACCAGGTCAGCAGGATATTCTCCGCTTTCGGTAACTATGGATGAAACTCTGCCGTTTCCCCTATATTCAAGTACTTTTTCACCAAAATGAGTCTCGATACCTGCATCAGAAATAGCTTTGTCCATATCATCAGTGAACCATTTATCATAATAGCTTGCAAGAGAGCTTGGAGCTATATCAAAAAGCCTTACCTTTTTGCCGCGGAGAAGACAGGCTTCAGCTATTTCTACACCTATATAGCCTGCGCCTATTACAGCTACTTCCTTTACATTAGGATTGCTGATTTCTTTGTCAACTTCCTGCCCTTCCTGGAAGAGCTTTAAGAACTTAAGTCCTTCTAAATCGTTACCTGCAAGTGCAGGTGATATTGGAAGAGAACCGGTAGCAAGCACGAGTTTATCGTAATTTTCCTCAAATTTTTCACCGTTTTTCTTTGTGCCGTAAACCACTTTTTTAGCGAAGTCAATACTCTCAACAGAGGTTTCAAGACTTATTTTAGCACCCTTTTTCTCAAAAGCTTCAGCATTGGTGTAAAAGAGTCCTTCGTAAGAGTCAATCTGTCTTCCTACCCAAAGAGCAGTACCACAGCCCAAATAACTAAGGTTGGTATTTCTATCAATCATTACAATCTCATTGCCCGGGTAATTGTCAAGCAAAGTATTAGCTGCCGCTATACCGGCATGATTTGTACCTATAATTAGAACTTTCATATCGGTTCCTCCAAAGTTTTAGTTTACCGCAGTCGGTAACAAGCTAATTATATTAAAAAAAATATTAAAAAGCAAATGAATTAATCACAAAAAAATTACAATTTAAAATAGCAAAAACACCTGCAAATATCATAATTGTAAGACTGTTTTCAAAATACGATAGCTTGCAGATGTTTAAGGACTAAATAAGATTCAATTATTCACGCCATAGGTCACAGACCTCTTATTCAGATAGTAGAGTAGGATAAACAGCTTTCGGTCTGTGACTATGGGGAATATTACCAAACATCTTCTAAAACACATAATTTCAAACCTACGGCTTGATTATGTGTTTCCGAAGATGTTTCGTGAATAATTGGGGATATTTTATTTTTTTGTTTTAGTTTCAGCAGCAGGTTCTGAGCCTTCCATATTTTCAAGCAAATGCTCTACGGTTACAAGCTTTGTGGAAAGTGCAAGTAACTCGGCGGCTGTTTTTAAGTCATTAATAGGAGGGAAAGAAGGAGCTATACGGATATTTGTATCCTGCGGATCTTTTCCGCCCGGGAATGTAGCACCTGCAGGAGTCATAACCACACCGGCCTTTGCACAACGGGAAACTACCTTCTTTGCACAGCCCGGAAGAGTATCATAGGAAATAAAGTATCCGCCCTTTGGAGAAGTCCAGGAAGCAATTCCTGTTCCTGCAAGCTCTTTTTCAAGTATCTCTTCAACCGCTTCAAATTTAGGCCTGAGTATGTCTGCGTGCTTTCTCATATGCTCCACAAGTCCATGAATATTTCCGAAGAATCTTACATGACGGAGCTGATTTACTTTATCATGTCCGATAGTCTGTACTGCAACCTGCTTCTGAATATCTTCAAGGTTGTTAAGACTGGTAGCAAGGGCGGCTATACCTGAGCCCGGGAAACTTACCTTGCTGGTAGAAGCAAATTTATATACTAAATCAGGGTTACCGGCACGCTTACATTCCGCAAGGATCTCTATAAGGTGATCCTGATCATGGTCATAGAGATGATGAACTGTATAAGCATTATCCCAGTATATTCTAAAATCCTTTGCAGCAGGTTTAAGCCTTGCAAATCTTCTGACTGTTTCGTCGGAATAAGAATTGCCGGTAGGGTTTGAATATTTAGGCACACACCAAACACCCTTGATACTTTCATCAGAGGCTACAAGCTTCTCTATCATATCCATATCAGGGCCGGTTTTAAGCATAGGCACAGATATACTTTCTATACCAAAGTATTCAGTGATGGCAAAGTGTCTGTCGTAGCCGGGAACTATGCATATCCATTTCACTTTATCGAGTTTGCACCAAGGAGTACTGCCCATAACACCATGTGTCATTGAGCGTGAAACTGTATCATACATTACATTGAGACTGGAATTTCCATATAAAAAAAGATGATCATAAGGAACTTCCATCATGTCCCCGATAAGTTCTTTTGCCTCAGGAATACCGTCAAGTACCCCGTAGTTACGGCAGTCTGTTCCGTCTTCACAGAGAAGATCTGAAGAACTGTTTAAGGAATCCATCATTCCCATAGAAAGATCGAGCTGGTCAACACAAGGCTTGCCGCGGCTCATATTTAACTCTAAACCCCTTGCCTGCATCTTTTTATAAGCGACTTTGAGTGTGTCTTTTAATGCAAGTAATTCCTCTTTGGTCATTTCGGTATACTTTTTCTTTGCCATTAAAACCTCCGTTACAAAAGATTATTCTAAAATGTATTCGTGTATGCAATGTATTTTAGCATTAAAAATGCGATTTAGCAAGAAATATATATAATTAATATTAAACCCCAATTATTCACACCATAGTTCACAGACCTCTTGTTCCGTATAGTACAGTTGGATATAGCTTTCGGTCTGTGACTATAGGTGATATTACCGGACATCTGCGAAATATCGTAATGGGGGGCTTTAGCTTGATTACGATATTATTTATTACGCATTTTTAAAAGAGAAACTCCCTAAGGAGGTTTGAACTTCCTTGGGGAGAGTTTTTATGATTCGGTTTGCCGGGAATGATTTATTCTTTACATTACAATCAAAAAGGAAACTTCGAATCATAGATATAATTTTCTATACAGTGAGCATATGCTTAATATGTTCGGTAAGGATGGTTATTCCGGTAGAGTTCTCCCCGCCTCTCGGGATGATGATATCCGCATATTTTTTAGAAGGCTCTACAAACTGTTCGTGCATAGGCTTAACAGTCTGCTGATACTGGTTAATAACAGAATCAATGGTTCTGGCTCTTTCACTTACATCACGCTTTATTCTTCTTAAAAGCCTCTCGTCCGCATCGGTATCTACAAAAACCTTTATATCCATAAGGTCTCTTAATTCCTTATTTGCCAGGATGAGTATACCTTCAGCTATAATCACATGTTTTGGAAACACATGGGTGGTAGCATCAGTTCTGTTATGGATTGAAAAATCGTAAACAGGTATATCGGCTTCTTTTCCATCCATCAGTTTCTGTAAATCTCTTACCATAAGGTCGGTATCAAATGAATCAGGGTGGTCGTAATTAAGCCTTGTTCTCTCATCGTAGCTAAGGTCGTTGTGAGCCTTATAATAAGAGTCATGGCTTATTACAAGTATGTTATCGCCAAATGAAGCTTTGATCTTATTTACTATGGTGGTTTTGCCGGAAGCACTGCCACCCGCTATCCCTACTATACATGGTTTGCTCATAAAATTCTCCTAACTATACCCAAAATTTGGGTTATATTATTCAGCGGATTAAAAAGTCTGCTGTTTGAAATGTACCCTAATATGAAGCTTATGTCAACTGATAAATTAAGATTTGAATTGAGTTTCCAAATTTTTATGAAATATTTGACAGAAAGGTTTAGGCAAAACATCATAATCAAGCCACAGGCTCCAATTACGATATTTTATAGATGTTTGGTAATATTATCCCATAGCCATAGTTCAAAAATAATTTATCCTGCTGTACTGTGTGGGATACGAGGTCTGTGACCTATGATGAGAAAAATTGTGATTTAGATATGGAAATTTTATAAAAATTATGATATAGTTAGTCCGACCTAACAAAGAATTACGGAGGATAATTTAATGGACTTACAATTTGGAGACGTACAGGAGACAGCACTGATTCCCCTTGCAATAAAGGCAAGTGAAACAGCAAGGGCAAATGCCAGAATAAAGGATGAGGTAGCTAAAAAAATCATAGATACCCTGGGAGTGGATGTAAGCAAGTTTGACGGTTTTATGTCTCATGAGGGGGTTATTGCCAGAACCATATTGTTCAGGGATAAATTAAAAGAACTTATAGAAAAATATCCTGATGCAACCTGTATAAATCTTGGCTGTGGCTTTGATAACAAGTTCTCTCAGGTTGATAACGGTAAGATAACCTGGTTTGATGTAGACCTTGCTGACCAGATTGCGGTAAGGAGAAAGGTATTTGAGGACAGCGAGCGTTGTAAAATGCTTGACGGGGATGCACTTGATGGATTTTGGACAGAGCATATACCGAAGGACAAACAGATAATTGTAATACTGGAAGGTGTAATGGAGTATTTTTCAAAAGAACAGGTAAAGACCTGCTTAAATATGCTTTGTACTTCGTTTAAGGAGGGGATTCTTCTGGTAGAACTTCATTCTAAGTGGCTTGAAGAACATTATGATAAACATGATACGATTAAGCATACAAATGCTAAGATAGGCTGGGGAACCGAATCAGGCAAGGATTATGAGGAGCTGGATTCAAGATATAAGCTTTTATCAGAAATAAGTTATAATGAAGAAATGAAAAAATACACCTTAAGAGGCAAACTATTTGCAATAGTGGGTAAAAATTTGAACAACAGGTTGGCGGTATTTAAGTGGAAGGCTTAACAGAAAGTTATTATAATATAGGACAGAAGTGCTGAAAGATTATAAATTCTCCTGTAAGAAAGCTTATATTGAATTCTTATACCTTCCGGCATTTATATGTTTAAGTAAAATGATAGTGAATATTATTTTCAAAATAATGCATAAATTTATGAATTATTTGTAAATTATTGCTAAAAACATTTGCTTTTTATCCAAAAAAGTATATAATAGAGATTGTTAAAAAATAGTCAAAGATTACAGGCTTAAAACTGCAATCTTCAAATAAACGTTAGGAGGATATTTAAATGGCAAGATTTACATTACCCAGAGACCTTTATCATGGAAAGGGTTCATTGGAAAACCTTAAGAATCTCAAAGGAAAGAAGGCTATAGTCTGTGTGGGCGGAAGTGCGATGAAGAAATTCGGCTTCCTTGACAGAGCAGTAAATTACCTTAAAGAAGCAGGTATGGAGGTTGAACTTTTTGAGGGAATCGAGCCGGATCCTTCAGTTGAGACAGTTATGCGCGGTGCGGAAGCTATGCTTAAGTTCGAGCCTGACTGGATAGTTGCTATGGGTGGTGGTTCACCTATCGATGCTGCAAAGGCTATGTGGATTAAGTATGAGCATCCTGAATGTACTTTTGAGGATATGTGCAAGATATTCGGCATACCTGAACTCAGAAAGAAAGCTCATTTCTGTGCTATCCCTTCAACTTCGGGTACAGCTACTGAAGTTACAGCATTTTCAATTATTACAGATTACTCAAAGGGTATCAAATATCCTTTAGCTGACTTTGAAATCACTCCTGATATAGCCATTGTAGATTCTGACCTTGCGGAGACAATGCCTGAAAAGCTTGTTGCACATACAGGTATGGATGCTCTTACACATGCTATTGAGGCTTATGTATCTACAGCAAACTGTGATTATACAGATCCGCTTGCACTTCATGCAATGACCATGATTAAGGCTGACCTTGTTGATTCTTATAAGGGTGACAAGGATGCAAGAGCAAAAATGCATAATGCACAGTGTCTTGCAGGTATGGCATTCTCCAATGCTCTCCTTGGTATAGTTCACTCTATGGCACATAAGACAGGTGCCGTATTTGAGGATCAGGGTGCGCATATCATTCATGGTGCCGCAAACGCAATGTACCTTCCAAAGGTAATAGCTTTCAATGCTAAGGATGCTACAGCTGCTAAGAGATATGCATATATTTCAGATTATATGGGAATTGGCGGTGCTTCTGAAGGTGAGAAGATTGCTAACCTTATTAAATACTTAAGAGGAATGAACGACAGTCTTAGAATTCCTCACGGAATCGGCACTTACGGTGCAGACAGCTTCCCTGCTGAGAAGAGCTTTGTACCTGAGAATATCTTCCTTGAGAGACTTCCTGAAATTGCTAAGAATGCTATTGCTGATGCCTGCACAGGTTCTAACCCAAGACAGCCTAAGCAGGAAGAGATGGAAAAACTTCTTAAGTGCTGCTACTATGACACAGAAGTTGATTTCTAATTATTGCCCCTTTGTAAATGAAAATATAGAGAAAAGAGTCTGGTGTGTAATTTCATCAGGCTCTTTTTTTAGTATCTATTTGTGATTGTAAAAACATAAAAACGAAATATTTTGAAATTCAATGTAAAATTACAAATATAGCAATTGATTATTTTGATAATTTGCAATAAAATAATAAAATGAGATATTGACAAAATAATAAAAATATATTCGCATAATTTACATATACTATTATAGAGAATATTTTTTGATACAAGTGTTGAAATCACAAAAAATAATATAGCTCACTTGTGAAAGTATTTCTTATTTTACAACATGCAAAAAAGAAAAGGGGATATTGTGATGAATAAAAAATCGACTTATGCTAAAGGATTAAAAGTGCTTATAGGACTATATGCTGTTATGACACTATTCTTGTTAGTGTTTACGAAGGCTGTGTTTGCAGAAAACGGAAAAACAGAAGTTAGTGGACGATTGTATGAGTTTGATAAGAACAGCTCTTATGAATTTCATAATAATAATATATTTCAGAAAACGGATAAAGGAAATACCTATGGCACTTTCTACGTATCGGGAGATATAGCCAATGTTAGTGAAAAATCCGGAGTTCCTACTTATGAAGTTGGTAGTGGTAATTTAGAGTTATTTTACAATTATAGTGATACTTTGCTTAATGCTAACGAAGATGAGTGGCACCTTGTGAATGACAAAAGTAAAAAAGTGGCTGATATGAAATTGGATTCTGCCATTATGAAGGGAACAATTATACTGCAAACTTCTAAAGACAGAAAGACTTGGGTAGATATTGAAACAATTTATAATGCGTTTGGTGATACTACTATACGAACAGATTCAATCTATTCAACAACAGATGTACAGTTAATAAATGGATGTTATTACAGAGTTGTGGTTGTATATGAACTTTCTGTCAGAACCGAAGAAAGTAACTTTTTATTTGTAAATACTGATAAGTACGATTATAAGAAATGTGCAGAACTATATGAGTTTTATGCATATACAGATTCCGGCGAATCAAAAGCTGATGTTTCTAATGAGACATATAGTCTTGGGAAAAGAGTTAGAGTAAAAAATTTTGATGGTTATTTTGGAGAGGAAATGATTTCCAAGAAAGATCCGCACTATGGCTGGGAGTTGGGTAATTTTTTTGTTAGCGGATATACTGATGAGATAACAGATAATAATGAAAATACTGTATTTCTTAAAAATGTCGGAGATAAAGTTACACTGTGGTTTAAGCTGAAACAGAATATTAATGGGTTAAACGGTAATGAAAAGATAACTGTTACCTCTGATAATGAGGGATACGATCAGTATTTTGAGACACCTAAAATGAAATTTGGTCGCGGTGCTTTAATTATTCGTTATACTGACCATAATAATGTTAAAACAGAACCGACTATTTATACTAACTATCTTGAAGCCAATGCAACTGTTGGAGCAGATACGAAGGTAAAATTATTTGAAGAGGGTGACTATGAGGTAGCCCTTAATTATGAAATAACCAGTGATGAATTTATTGATAAAATAGGTCATTACCGTATTTTTTTCAAATTTTCTGTTCGCAACAGTAATTGTATGGTTTATCCATTTGATGTTAAAACAGGCAATGAACTAACTAATAGTGCTATGACAGAAAACGGCTTCAAACTTGATTTGGCTAAATCAAGATATTTAAAAATTAACATTAAAAAAGAAGTGTTGAAAGATAGTGCTGATGGGCTTGTAGAAGATACACGCTTTAATGGCTCAGCAAAGGATGGAGCCGAATATACCGATGAAGGGATTTATAATATAACTGTCAGTAATCAGTATACAGGGGTGTTTACTACAAAAAAGATTTATGTAGGTACAAACAACATTATACGTGCTCATATGACTACGGGTTTACCGATTACAGAAATTAATAAACTTATTGCTGATGGAGCATCAATTGCAGATGATGGTACAATTAAAGTTGCTACGGTAAAGGCAGCTGAGGAAGAGGATGAAAAGATAGATACGCAAGAGATAGAACCGGAGAAATCTCAGGAATCTGAAGAAATGTCTGGGATTGATGATAATATAGAAGACAGTAAACCGGAACAAAAACTGATGCCATATTTAGCTATCATTGGAATTGTCATATTTGTAGTTGTTATTTGCATTGTTATAGTGCTAAAGGTCAAGAAGAAAAAGATAGAAGTGAGGAGTATGGAATTAAATAATAATGAAAGTGGGAGTGAAGAATAATGAGAAGGATAATTCTGATTTTACTCAGCTTTGTGCTGTTGTTAAACGGATGTGGAATGGTACATGAACAGACCGGTTCTGCTGACACCAATAGTTCTGGTAACTCTACAGTTAAAGTTGAAGAACTCAAATCAAAATTTGCATTAGAAGAAAATGAGCCTGTTTATAAGTCTTTAGATGATAAAGAACTCCTAAGACATATCGAGGATTTGGTCTACAGAGATACAGTTACAAAGCTTAACAGTGATGAATATGTTGTTGAAGGTGTATCTGCAGTTTATGTATCTAAGGAATATCTTGATGAAGTTGCGTTTAATTCACAGGGGAATATATATTTTGGCTATACATTAGCAGAATTGGATGGATTATTTCAGGGGAAAAAGTATATTTTTACTCTAAGTGATAATGGAACAACCACAGTAAAAGAACTTGAAGAAATTAAAGATGTTTCGACTGAAACGATGATAAAAAATGTGGCAATTGGAACAGGTGTTATTCTTGTATGTGTTACAGTTTCTGTTGTATCGGCAGGTACTGGAGTGACTGCCTTAAGTGTGGTATTTGCGGCATCTGCTAAATCTGCGACAGTCTTTGCACTTTCATCAGCTACATTTGGAGGGGTATCTGCAGGTGTTGTTAGAGGTATCCAGACAGGTGACTTTAATGAGGCTATTAAGGTTTCTTCTATGGAAGCTTCAGAAAGCTTTAAGTGGGGAGCAATCAGTGGGGCTATTATTGGTGGCGGAAAAGAAGTGTTTGTTCTGAAGAAAGGAACTAAAGGCGGATTGAGCCTGAACGAAGTTGCTCAGATTCAGAAGGAATCAAAATATCCTATGGAAATAATCGAAAGATTTAATAATATGGCTCAGTATAAAGAATCTAAGAAGATAGGATTGTTTCCTGAGATGATTAATGGTAGAACAGCATTGGTAAGAAAAATTGATTTAAACTATGTTGACAAAAATGGTATGACAAACTTACAACGCATTATGAATAAGAAATCACCATTGGATCCTACAGGAATACCTTATGAGTTACACCATATTGGTCAAAGTAATGATTCGCCACTTGCCATATTGACACATTTAGAACATATGGGGGAAGGAAATAATAAAATATGGCATGTTAAAACTTCAGGGTTTGATAATCCGTCAAGTCAAAAAGTCTGGGCTACTATTAAGGCTGATTTTTGGAAAGACTACGCCATGAAACTTATCAGTGGTGGTATTTGAGTATGAAATTATTATATAAGCAAAGTTTGCAAAGAAGAGGCACAAACTTAAATACAGAATATATTTGCTGTGACAATAGATAAGTAAAAATGGGTAAGCCGAAGGTTAATCGTTTTAGTTTGGAAAGCATAAAAGGTAAATAGATAGATAATACAAACATAACCTTGGAAGCTTATGATACTGATGCCTTATGGGAGGAAAGCAAAAATGCGTGATGAAATTACATTATCAAAAGATAAATACATACAGTTAGTTAATGCTCTGGAAAAAGTAATCTATGTTTTACATAGGAGTGAAAGCAGAGATAATCCGGATACAAGAGCCTATTCTTTAGCCCTTGGTTATGAAGAAATGAATATATGGGATGACTTAATGGGAGCAAGGAACATCCTTTATAATGCTATTTCTGAAAAAGAATTTGATGAACTGGATGACAGCGGTATATTGGAATTTGATAGAATTCACCTGACTGATGAAACGGATATTGAAATTTTAAGAAAAATGCTTAGGCAATATATAGCAGAATGGAGAAAAGTAAAACCATAGGAGACTTGTAAACTGCTTGTTACCTAAAATAAATGCTCCGAATAATAATGCTTAACACGCAGAGTAAGCGTTATCATTCGGAGCTGTAATTCAACAATTATTGCCGGTATTTATCTCTCTTTGTGCTCGTCACAGCAGCAGCAACCATCAAGTGAAGAGGAATCTTCATCATCGTCATCAACACTGTCTTCTTTTTTGTCAGCATTGCATTCTTCTTTGCAGGAGTCATCCGACTTCAAATCGTTATAGAATTCTACTTCAACATCGTCATCATTTTCAACACCGTCTACCTCACCAACTGCTTTTTCGATTTCTGCTTCAAACTCGTCAAGCTTTTTGCGAAGTGCTTCACGTTCTTCTTTTGTCATGTCAATAACGGCATCCATAACCTTTTTAGCCTTACTTTTGGATACATTTTCTTTGAAGTCTTTGACAGCTTTTTTACCTTCATTAATTACCTTGCTGCCTGTAGCAACCTTCTCGCCTTTTTCAGCCAGTTTTTCGACAACTCCTCCTGCAGCCTCGGCAGCTACTGCAATAGCTCCTATGCCGGTATATGCTATTTTCTTTGCAATGTCTTTAAATTCATTTTTATTACTCATGTCAAACCTCCTAATTTATCTGGTTTCTATCGACCATACGATATTATATGGATTATAACATTAGTTGAGGAAAAAGGCAAATAAAAATAAAAAAATTACGAAAAAATTCACATTATTTTCTGTGAAAGTTTTAGTTTTCGTCCCCAGGTATTACAAAGATAAAGGGGGATATTTTCTATTCTATCCTGAATTTTATAAGGCAGCATAGAAAATCTGATTCCTTTTAAATTTATATTTTTGTCAAGAACAGTTTTTAAACTCTTGGAGTGAACATTAAGTTCTGCTTTAACCTCAAGCAAGTATACATCTTCTTTTTGTAGCACAAAATCAATCTCAAGTGTAGAATTTTCATTTGTATAATAAAATAATTTATGATTTTCAAAATATAACTGTTGTGCGACAAACTGTTCGGTAAATGCACCTTTATATTCGCTGAAAATATTACTGCCTACCAATATTTCCTTGGCGGGTACATCAGGCATAGCGCCAAGCAGTCCGAGATCAAGTGCGAATAACTTAAATGCACTGTAATCTTCGTAAAACTTTAAAGGCAAGGTTGGCTGATTAACTTTATTTATCTTCATAATTAAGCCTGAATCTATAAGCCATTGTATAGCCGTTTCGTACTCCTTGGCTCTGGCCCCTTTCTTTAATGCGCCATATATGAATTTTTTATTTTCTTTTGCAAGTTGCGAGGGAAGACTTTCCCAGACGGCATGAATTCTGTTTACTTCTTCTTTTGGAGCATGCTTTGAAATATCGCGCATATATCCTTTAAGAATAGTATTCTGCAGGTTTCTGACCTTGGCTAAATCACCGGTTTCAACATAACACTTTACAACCTCAGGCATTCCACCGGTATAATAGTATTGTCTAAGCAATTCCACAAATTTTTCGTGAAGAGGGATTGTTTCTTCCCAACTATGTTCGTTTATTTGACTGACCATAATATTTTTATCTAATGCCATCAAAAATTCCTGAAAACTCATTGGGTGAATGTATAATTCATCTACTTTACCAACAGGAAAGCCCGTACCCTCATGTATCTGCAGTCCCAAAAGGCTGCCTGCTACGGCAACATGGTATTTTCTTTCGCTTTCTGCAAAATATTTTAATGCAGTCAGACCTTTTGGAAGTTCCTGAATTTCATCAATTACAATAAGAGTATCATTTTCACTGATACTAATCTCTGTAATTGCAGACAGTGCCCTTATAATTCTGTCAATATCAAAATCTATAAAAAGGTCTTCAAGTAGTGGATTGTTGTCACAATTGACATAGGCAACATTTTTATATTCATTAGAACCAAACTCTTTGAGTATCCAAGTCTTCCCGACCTGTCTCGCTCCTTCCAAGACTAATGGCTTTCTGTCAGGACTCTCTTTCCATCTTAATAAATCCTTGTAAATACTGCGTTTCATAAGTACCTCCTATAATGATTTTACACTTTTCTAGGGGAGTTTTCAAGTAATTATTACACTTTTCTAGGGGAGATTTCAAGTGATTATTACACTTTTCTAGGGGAGTATTTGAGGATTTACTACACTTTTCTAGGGGAATATTTCCTGCTTCGTAACATTTTTCTAGACGAGTAGACTGAGAAAAGGGCGAATAAAAATAAGAAAAATCATAGATTTGGATAGACAGTTACTATAGGAAACTGTATTAGAAGATAGGTTAATATGGTAGTTCTGAGTGAATATTTGTAGTATAATGAGAATAATCAGTATAGCATTTCCCCTTCTTGCGACCGGTACATACGGTTTTCATAAGGATATCGGAGTAGATGTTGCAGTCAGCGCATTTACGGAATTTTTAGAAGAATACGAGATGGAAATAACCCTTGTTGTATTTGGAAATGATGCTGTAAATGTAAGTGGAAAGCTTGCCTACGAGGTTAGAAGCTTTGTAGATGACAAGTATGTTAAAGAAGCCTTGGAAGCTGACCTAAAAAATATCTATAAGGAGTCCTTTGAGAAGCGTTTGAACAATTAATCAATAAAAAAGGACTGAGGAATCCTGAAGTGTACGCGGCGGCCAATATATCCAAACAGTATTTTTCAAAGCTCCTTAAAGGGCAGGTAAAGCCGTCAAAGGAAAAATGCTTGCACTTGCCGTAGGGCTTCGCTTAAATATGGATGAGGTGGCGGATTTCTTACGGATAGCGGGCTATGCATTGTCGCCGATATCTCAGACGGATACAGTTGTTGAATATTTCATCAGGAAGCAGGAATATAATGTCTTAAAAATAAATATCGTACTGTTTGACTATGGTCCGGAACCACTTTCAAATGGCTGATTTGACGCTTGCATCATGTAAATTTAAAAGGTCGCATTAGGGTTGACCTTTTTTTACGCCCTTCGAGGTATGATGATATCACCAAATAAAAAAAGAAAAGGGAGGAAAAAACTATGGAATATACAACTGATGAAGCTGCTAAAAATATGCATGAAGCATATTTAAGATGCAAGTCTGTTTTTGATCCAAACTATTTAATGGTAAATAATAGTGTAGATTTTAAAAATGAGGAAGAAGAATTTTTCTACAAAATCGTGGGTGACTTTTTCTTACAAAGAAAACAAATGGAGATTATAGGACAGGAAAAACATGGAAAATAATAATAAAATTTATACTTTGTTTGCGGGAGTAAACGGTGCTGGGAAAACAACCATTTACCGCACAATGGGATTTGATGAAAATGAAAATAGAGTGAATGCAGATGAAATTCTTGTTGCAAATGGTGGTGATTGGAGTAATCGGGAAGACCAGATAAAGGCAGGTAGGGAAGCATTAAGACGACTGGACTCCTTTATTAAACAGGGTGTTTCATTTAATCAGGAATCAATCTTAACCGGACAGACTATTCTGAGAACCATTGAGAAGGTAAAAGAAAACGGATTTTTAGTTAATCTATATTATATTGGATTAAATAGTCCGGAACTGGCAATAGAACGAGTTAAGCGTAGAGTTGCAAATGGTGGACATGGGATACCTGAAGATGTCATAAGAAAGCGATATGCGACATCTTTAGACATGTTAACGAGAGTAGCGCAATTGTGCGATTTTGTTGTAGTTTATGATAATTCTAAAGCATATAATAAAATTGCTAGATATGAAAATGGTAGCTGGACATTGTATAATGAAGAATGCAGGTGGTTTAAACTCTTAAATAATAGGGTTATAAACGCTAATGAAGGAGTTTGTATGTACAGGACAATAATTGAATTAAAAAAGGATGTTCCTACGGATTTGTTAAGTCAGCTTAAAGAGAATATCGAAGCTGCTTTTTCTAACAGGGTAGGTACTGTGAAAAATACTGGTACAGATCCACATCACTTTGTATTTGCCGGTGGAGAAGATGAGTTTGGATGCTTAGAGTTTGGAATGTTATGTGTAGAAGATCAGCATGATGTAATTCCTTATATTGAATCTTGGAGTTGGGTTGATGAAGAGTGTCCAGATGAAAGCTGTAATATGCTTGAAGAAATTTTGATTTCGGTGAGGTAAATTAGAGCATAGTTAGAAAATAACTTACTCTTGATTTAGATTTATGTTGTAAATGAACTTTGCAAAAGAATTTATAACAGTAATCCCCAGACTGTCGGTTGCCGGCCTGGGGATTTAGCGTATAAATTATTCCTTAACTTCAATCAGTTTTCTTACCACAAAAATTGCAAGAATAAATCCTATAAAGCTTACTATTGCAGATATCAAGAAGATTGAGTTTATGCCGGATATAATGTTGCCTACATCATTTGGGTTTGCCTTAGTATTTATATCGTAAGCAACACCGAAGACAGCAGCGGCAATCAGACCTGACAATGTATTAACAAAGTTTACAAGAGATGTTCCGACACCAAGGTCTTTTCTTTCAAGTGCGGATTGGGCAGCAGGTGTAATGGAAACGGAACGGAAACTTTCTGCTATACCTGTTATAGAAATAGCCACAAAATATAATAATACATTTGTATTCTGACCGGTGAAACTCATAGCCAAAAGTGGTAATGCAACAAGTAAAGTAGCTATTCCGATTGCTTTCCAAATGTTTTTTGTGCTTTTTCCTACCCAAGCTCCTGCAAATATAGGCAATAACAGTGTTATGATGGTTCTTGGTAACTGTAATGAACCTGCTGTTGCAGAGGACTTTCCGAGGACATCCCTTACAGCCAACGGAGCATATGCATATACTCCGTTCATGTAAAAATAGCAGATAAAACCGACTAAAAGCAGTACAATATACTTACTGTTTTTGAATAAATATAGAGGAATTATAGGCTCTGTAGCACTTTTTTCAATCTGAATAAAAATAATTAATGCAACTATGCCAACTATGAATCCGACGATGATTTTAATATCAAACCAACCGATTTTAGGACCGTAATTAAGTCCAAGAAGGATTCCTGAAAGGGCTATTGCAAGGAAAATAATGCCTTTGACATCAATATCGACCTTGCCTTCTCTTCTGTGATTTGGGAGATTTGCTCCTATCAATATTAAACCAAGAATGAGAAGCACTGCAGGAAACATTATGGCTAAACTTAAATGCCCCATGTCGGCTAAATAACCGGCTATTATACTTCCCATAAATCCGCCCAAAGCAATTGAACTGGATAAAAGTCCCATTATTTTTGGAACATCTTTTGGTTCATTTATTTCTCTTGCCAATATATACGGGGTTGAAAGAAATGTTCCCTGCGCTGCACCCAGCAATAACCTAAGTATCATAAAAGGAAGTATTGTATGGACTACACCAAGCCCAATTACGCAAATAGCAGATATGGAGCCGGCAATAAGTATAATATTTTTCCTGCCGATAAGATCGCTTAGTTTTCCGCCTATAGGCGTCATAATTGACAATCCCAGCGAAGAAAAAATTGAAAGCAATGAAAAATATTTCATAGCATCCATTTTTTGGAGAATCGGAGCCTGGATAGTCGCCAAACTAAGCCAAACCATTGAAGTTGCAATCATGAGACAGACACAGCCTGCCTGTACCTTAAATTTTTGAGATTTTGACAATGCAATGACACTGCTTGAAGAATTATTATCTGACATATTTTAACCTCCGATTTATTGTTCTGTGTGGTTTTCTAACCATTTCGTAGCACAATGGGCAAAGTATGCAGCTCCTCTTGGGCAAACTTCCTCATTGAACCTGACTTTTGGATTATGAACAGCATATTTTCCTCTGTCATCTAAGAAGCCTGCCGAAACATATATAAATGTGCTTGGTACCCTTTCTGCAACAGAAGCAAAGTCTTCGGATGCACTTGAAGTTACCCCCGGATATTCTGCCAAATTCTCTATTCCTATTCCCCTGATATAAGAAACTATTTCCTCGGTAAGAGCTTTATCACAAACTAATGGAGCAACCCCGGCCACCATTTTTACCTCAGCACTTCCGTCAAATACCTTAGCCATACCTTCGGAGACTTCCTTAAGTCTTCTTACCAGCTTCTCCCGTGCATCGGCATTGTTTGTGCGGATTGTTCCTTCAAGGAGTGCGGTCTCCGGGATAATATTTGGTGCGGTACCGGCCTGTATCTTACCTATTGTTAATATACAGGAATGGGTAGGATCGGTTTCTTTTGCAATTAATTCCTGTAAAGCATTAAAAATATTTACTGCAATATTTATTGGGTCAATTCCGAGATGTGGGTATGCACCATGTGCGCCTTTGCCGTGCACAAGAATTTTAAAGACATCAACCGAAGCCATCATAGTAGAGTCTTTGTTATACATAATCATATCTACAGGAAACTGTCCGGCAGCAACGTGGAATCCCATAGCCACATCTACTTTCGGATTTTCAAGAATACCGTTTTCGAGCATGTTCTTTCCGCCTTCAAATATTTCTTCGCCCGGCTGGAACATAAGCTTTACAGTCCCCTTTAGATTAGCCTCATTTTCTTTTAACAACTTGGAGGCGGTTAGAAGCATGGCTGTATGTAAATCATGGCCGCAGGTATGGGCACAGGAAGTTTTGCTTGAGAATTCTTCGCCGCTCTCTTCATCCATAGGAAGAGCATCCATATCTGCACGAAGGAGTATGACTTTTCCTTTGTTTCCGATTGTAGCAACCAAGCCTTCACCACAGTCACTTGCTTCTATACCATAACTTGATAATTTTTTTCTGACAAATTCTTTGGTGTTAGGCAAACATAATCCGGCCTCGGCATTTTGGTGAATGTGTCTTCTGTTCGCAAGAGTTTCTTCGTTTAATTCAAGAGCACGTTTTAAATAATCCATACAAGCCTCCTTTGATTTAAGAATAATAACAGTAATAAAAATATTATTTATGGAACATATAAAGAACTCTATATACAAAATAGCATCTTTCTCGAAAAAGTCAACAATAAAATTCAAGTTTTTTATATTTTTTTGCAAAGAGTCAATCAATGTGTTATTAATTCTGATGAGATTTATTGATTAAAAGAGGATTTTATGTGTATAATAATACCGGTGTAGAGAGTACTAAAATTTGATTTGGGGTTGTGTGAAGCAATATTGTACAATCCTATGTCATAGAGCACAGCCGAGGTGAAAATAATGAAATTAAAAATTATGATTATTACCAGTAATTATTTATATTCATATGTTAAAGAACTGATTGATAAAATAGGTGCAGAACACGAAATAGATGTAAAAATTTATGACAATTTTTCTAATATATCAGATATATATAATACCTATGCATCTGAAGTGGATGGCTTTATTGTAAGTGGGAAGATTGCCAAGGAAGCAATCTTGAACAACAAAATGGTTGTAAGAAAGCCGATAGTTTCGTTTGACATAACAGTTGCTGAAATATACAGGTCAATTATTAACCTGATGCTTAAGGACAGAAATATTGACTTGAATAGAGTAATATTTGACTTTTTAATACCTATATGTGATGAGATATCAGCTTCTTCGGTTTTAGAGAATGTTGAAAAGGACTTTTTTTTGTCTAATATTGAAAAATGGAATAAAGAGTTGAGGTTAGACCATATAACAGTAATTGAAGAACAGCTGAGAAAAGAAATAGTACATTTATGGAAGCATAATGCTATTGATTATGTCGTTTGTCAATACAGCAGCATTATTAAATCACTTGAAGAGCAGGGAATACCTTTTTATTATCCTCTTCCAACAAGGGAACAAATGCGTCTGTCGATAAAAAAACTTATTACAATGATTAACATAGACAGAATGCGGGGTAATTTTCCGGTAATATTAAGAATTGATATATTAAATAAAAATGCTAAATCAGCAGATAAAATAAATGAATCTGCAAAGAGTTTTTTTGCTGAAAACCTAATAGTATATAATAGCCGGATTGAAGATGATAATATAAAAATCCAACTTACAGTATCACAATTTATGTTTATTACGGATAATTGTAAAACTTCAAAAATTACTAAATACCTGTCAGATAAACAAAACGGCAAATTTGTGGTTTCTTACGGTATTGGCGATAATTTTAACAAAGCTCTTGAGAATTCATATATAGCAGCAAAAGAGTCAATTTTAAGAAATTCAAGCTATGTGGTTGATGAAAATGAAACCCTGATTGGTCCTTTAGACTCTGAAAACTATTTAAGAGTTGAGAATAATCTTGATGATAATACTATTGAAATTGCCAGGACTTGTAATTTATCTACAACAACGGTACAAAAAATTATGGCAATCACCAAACTTAATCAGTCCAAAAGAATAACTACGGCTGAACTGTCAAAGCAATTAACCGGCACAGTCAGGAATGCTAACAGGATTCTTCAAAAGCTTGTAACAGGTGGGTATGCAAAGGTTATATTGGAAAAAACAACTAACACTAAGGGAAGACCGACAAAAATATATGAACTGGATATTTAATTAGAAGTACTGCGTTTGCTTTCAAAGTTGTCGGTTTTGCAAATAAGTGAAAGCTACAAAATATTGAGGAGAACACCCCATGCCTTTTAGAATAATTAGAAATGATATAACAAAAGTAAAAGCAGATGCCATAGTAAATACTGCCAATCCTGAGGTAGCCATCGGTGGTGGAGTAGAAACCGCCATATACAGTGCTGCGGGAAAGAAAAAACTGCTTGACGAACGTAAAAAAATAGGAATTCTGCAGCCCGGAGAAGTGGGGGTCACAGAAGCTTTTGATTTAGCGGCAAAATACATTATTCATGTAAGCAGCCCCCGGTGGAAGGGTGGAAATAAGGGAGAAATTAAATGTTTGCGGGACTGCTATGAAAAGGTACTTAAAACCGCAAAAGACTATGGCTGCGAGAGCATTGCCTTCCCTCTGCTTGCGACAGGTACATACGGATTTCCGAAGGAAGTGGGAGTACAGGTCGCGGTAGACGCATTCACAGCATTTTTGGAAGAGAACGAGATGGAAATAACCCTCGTAGTTTTTGAAAGCGAGGCTGTAAGCATTTCCGGCAAGCTGGTGGAAGAGGTACGAAGTTTTATAGATGACCGGTTGGTGGAAGAGGCTTTAATAGAGGAATACACAGAGGACAGGCCATACCGGAGGGAGCGAAGATTTGGAGCGGAGACGGCCTCCTTAGTACCGGTTAACGAAGGTGTGAAAGATGTTAAGGAGTTATATACATCGAAAATTCCTTATATGGCAGAGGAAAAGCCGTTAGCAAGCTGTGCCCCACAGGTTTCATTGGAAGATGTGCTAAAAAATATTTATACGGATTCTTTTGAAAAGCATTTGCAAAAACTAATCAATAAAAAAGGACTTAAGAATTCTGAAGTTTATGCGGCAGCCAATATATCCAAACAGTATTTTTCAAAGCTTTTAAAAGGACAGGTAAAACCGTCAAAGGAAAAGATGCTTGCTTTGGCTGTGGGGCTTCACTTAAATATGGATGAAACAGTAGATTTCCTTCGTATAGCGGGATATGCTCTGTCGCCTATATCCCAAACGGATACAGTTGTAGAATATTTCATCCGAAAGCAGGAATATAATGTATTAAAAATTGATATCGTACTGTTTGACTATGGCTTAGAGCCGTTGTCAAATGTTTAGATAAACCACAATTTGATATAAAAATTTTAAGGTCGCCTTAGGGTTGACCTTTTTCCTTTGTTTTAATTGTATGATGATGTCACAGAAACAAAAACAAAACAAACAGGAAAAACGGAGGTAAGATTATGAGTAAAGGATATACTGAAATAGTTTATATTTTGGACAGAAGCGGTTCTATGGGTGGACTTGAGGCTGATACCATAGGCGGATTTAATTCGATGATGGAAAAACAGAAAAGTACAGGAGAAAAGGCTCTGGTTTCGACCGTGCTGTTTGACAATGAGTGTGAGGTATTACACGACAGAGTAGAGATTGAAAAAGTCCGCAAGATGACAGAAGAGGAGTATTTTGTTCGTGGCTGCACAGCCCTTCTTGATGCGGTTGGCGGAGCAATACATCATATCGGAAATATACATAAGTATGCAAGAGCGGAAGACAGACCTGAGAAGACTATTTTTATTATTACTACCGATGGAATGGAAAATGCAAGCGGCAGATATTCTTATGACAAGGTTCAGAAGATGGTAAAACATCAGCAGGAAAAATATGGATGGGAATTCATCTTCATCGGGGCAAATATTGATGCTTTTGAAGAAGCACAGAGATTTGGTATAAGAAAAGACAGGGCTGTAAACTATGTTTGTGACGAGGTTGGTACTGCAAATGTATATGCAGGTGTATCGAAGGCAGTTTGTGCAGTAATGTCTGCAAGCAGGGTGTCAGATGTGGAGAGCTGCCTGTCTGAAAGTGGATGGGAAAGAGAAATTGAAGAAGATTATAAGAGAAGAGGCAGAGTAAGAAAAAATTGATTTAATTTCATTTTTTTTGATGGTGTCAGACTGATATTTGTAGTATAATGGATTTATCTTGAAAACACCCGGAGGATAAAATCTATGAAGACTATATTTGATAATCAGAAAATGGTGCGTGAAAGTAAAACACATAAAATTTCTGTTGACTGTGAGGGAGTTTCTTATACAAGCCTTAGCGGGAAAAATTCCGTAGAACTGAAATTTTATGAGATTGGTTCTATATTTCCAATGACATACTGTAATTCTAATCAGCACTATACCTTGTATTTGCGAAATCTGCAAGGAAAAAATATATGTGAGATAGATACGGATACAGAAGCGGATAACCGTGGGCATAATATTATTGAAACTAAAATGATTCTGGTGGCTTTTGCAGCAAGTAAATTATCAAAAGCATTTCCTGATAATTTACACAATTTAGATATCACTTTGGCATTTAGTTTGAAGGAAAAGGAAATAAGAATTTCTAACGGAGTTATTAGTGGGGCAAAACACAAGGTTGATATTGATATGATTCGCAGGGTGAAATGCATGACAAATGGAGCAATCAGTAATTTGACAATCTACACAAAGGAAAAGGGTGGTTTCTTTGATACACCTGATATGGTAATACCGGCAAATGAAATCACCCTGCCTTTGCTTGAGGCTGTTATGACAAGGAACACGGGCAAGGGAATAGATTTTAGTAAAGGAGACGGTTTCGGGCAAAAAACCTCTGAATTTATGATAATCCGCTATATGGATCCAAACTTTTTTGTGAGTGAAGACGGAACAATAAAAGAAGACTGGCAGGAAAAAGCCTATGAAAGGGTGAAATCTTATGGATACTCTATAGGTGAACTTATAGGAAGCAGATAAAGCAGAAAGTTTGAATTTTATCTTATTGTAAAAAACTCTGATGAGAAGTATAATTGTAGATAAGATAAGGCTAGGGTTATTATAGTGATAGTGTCAACTGACATATGAAAAAACGTTAGTAAGAAAAAAAGCACTTTTGCACCTTGAAAACTGTAGATATTTTAGGTTGTGTTAACAGCACGCCACCCTTGACAGCACAACAAGAACTGCTGGAAGGTCGTTACCGACGGCGAAGATGATGAGAACAGTTAGTACTTCTCCGTCGCTTACAGCAGTGTAGCAGTTCTTTT
>NZ_KI535367.1:426940-434987 GCF_000160035.2 Catonella morbi ATCC 51271 | reverse complement strand
TGAGTGGAATATATCTACAGATGAAATTAAAAAGTTGGCAAATTATTTTATATTGGTATTGAATGATTTGAAGTAAATAAAGTATAATGTTCATGAGCAATTAACTCCTTTGTGGTTATGTTGGTTTGGCGATTAACATTATACCTTAAAAAGGGGGGAATTGCTTTTTTATTTGCAAAACCCCTGAAAATAAAGGTTTTATAAGAAAACAAGGGGTGTCTTTTGACACTACCATTATAGTAAGAAGGAGGAGTGTTATGAACAAAATAGTTACAATAAGCAGGCAGTATGCCAGTGGGGGACGTGAGGTTGCGGAAAAATTAGCTGCGGAGTATGGGATTCCGTTTTATGACAGAGCTCTTATAGCGAGAGCGGCTAAAGAAAGCGGGTTTGCTGAGGCAGCTTTTGACAATGTGGAAATGAAGGCAACCAACAGTCTGCTCTATTCTATAGCAATGGGGATGAATGCTTACGGAAGCCCTGATATTGGCTATACACACCTTTCTCTTGATGACAGAATATATATAGCACAGTCGGATGTAATCAGAAAGATTGCTGATGAGGGACCTTGTATCATAGTCGGACGCTGTGCTGACTATGTGCTCAGAGAAAGAAAAGATGTAATTAACATTTTTGTTTGGTCTTCAATGCCTTTCCGAATCAAACGTGCTGTTGAAAGAGACGGAATTGAGCCGGAAAAAGCTGAAGAAACAATAATCAGAATGGATAAGCGAAGAGCCAATTATTATAATTACCATGCTGTAGAGAGATGGGGAGCGGTTACCAATTATCATTTGGCTATTCAAAATGATTTCAGGGGAGTGGACAAGACAGTAGAAGTTATTAAACAGTTTATAGACAGCGTGGATTGATATTTGGGGGTTTGTCTATAAAAAAGTTTTAATTTATAATTGATTTACAGAGGGGTATTCTTAATTTATTTTTAGGATACCTCTTTTTAAACACAAATTTAATTTAAAATTATTCTTAAGGATAACTTAATAAAAAAGATACTCTCAAGTTAAAGAATCGATGTTATATTCTATACTTATAAAAGTGTTTAACAGGAGTTAGAAAAAAATAAAAAAGTGGTAAAAATATGGAAAAAATCATCGAATTGAAAAATGTGAAAAAAATATATCACATGGGAAATGAGAAGATTAAGGCAGTAAACGGAGTCAGTTTTGAGATAAATAAGGGTGAATTTTGTTGCCTCTTGGGTACCTCAGGCTCCGGAAAATCAACACTGCTTAATCTTATGGCGGGAATAGAGAAGGCCTCGGCAGGAGAAATTCTTTTAAAAGGGTATGACATAAGACATATGAGTGAGAAAAATCTGGCAGATTTCAGACAACATTATCTTGGCTTTGTATTTCAGGCTTACAACCTTATTGGCTCAATGAATGCCCTTGAAAATGTGGAAATGCCGCTTGTGTTTAAAAGGATGGATGCAAAGACGAGAAAAAGACTTGCTGAACAGATGCTTATACAGGTAGGTCTCGGAAGCAGACTTACTCATAAACCAAAGGAAATGAGCGGTGGTCAGCAGCAGCGTGTAGGTATAGCGAGAGCCTTTGTGGCAAGGCCTGAAATTGTATTTGCGGATGAGCCGACAGGAAACCTGGATACCAAGACAACTATGGAGGTTATGGAACTCATTCATGCAATGGCAAGGAGGAACAGACAGACTATAGTCATGGTTACACACGATCCGCGACTTGCAAGCTATGGAGATAAAATAATTCATATTTTGGATGGCAGCATTCAGAATGTTGAAGTAATTAAAACTGCCGAGCAGATAGAAGAAGAAAGTAAGGCAGAAATAGAAAAATTCAAAAAAATACAGCAGGAAAAGAAAAAAGCCAGATCTGAAAAACTTGCAAAATTAATGGGTAAAAAAATGGAGGAGATAAAAGATGAAGCCAAAGAAAATAATTAAAACGGGAGCAGCCTTTGCTTTAGCAGCAGCAATGTTGCTTTCAGGTCCGTCCGGACTGCTTGGAGGAGTTGTTATTGCCAAAGCATCAGATATTGATAGCGCAGCATATAAACCTACGATACCAAAGGCGGTTTTGGGAGATGTGTTAAAGCCTTACAATGTAATGCCGGGAGACACAGTAAATGTGGTTATTCCGGTTAAGGCTTCTAATTATGTAATAAGAAAGCCGGTTATCAATGTTGACCTTAGCAAGACACCCGGATTTACCCTTGCATCAGATGTTACCTGTACAGATGAAAAAGGGAATAAAGTTGAAAATATTTCGGTAAGAGATACAGTTTATGTTAAGTTTGCCGTAAAAATTCCTCTTAATACTAAAAAGGGCAGATATAATGATATCCCTATTACATTTATAACTACAGATAGTTATAATGATTATCAGGAGGTAACTCTTGAACAGTCAAGCAAGCTTACCTTTGTGGTTGACACTCAGAAAAAGAATGCTAAATTTTCTCTTTTGGATACAGACTATCCCAGAAATATAAAAGATAATGATTCAGTAAATATAAAACTGACCTTCCACAATGACGGAGAGCTTCCTGCAGATAATGTAACAGTAAGCATAGCAGGTTATGAAAGCGTATTAGTGCCGGATGACCAGCCTGTAAGCAATATCGGAACTATTGCCGGGGGTGCGGACGGAGATGTCGATTTTGATTTTACGGCTATCAAAAATCTTACTAACGGAGTTACAAAGTTAGATGTAACCGTAAAATATGATAATTCCGATGGAACAGCAGCAGATCCTCAGACCTTTACTATTTCGTTGCAGACTATAGCAAAGAAAACCGATGCTGAGCAGCTTGAAAAAAGACCTATAATTCAGGTTACAAGTGTTAGCTATCCTCATTATACAATAAATGTAGGTAATCATTTTGATGTGGTTTATGAGTTTAAGAATATAGGAGAAGTAGCTGCTAAGAACATAGTTGTAGACACAACAGGATATTCAGAGGCAGGATTGAAGCCGGATATGGCGTATGATAAATTCAGACTCAGACTGTTAAAGCCGGGGAAGACTTTTAAGTTAACAAGAAGTTTTTCTGCTACTGAGACAATTCAGGACGGAATGAAGCCTATTACGGTAAATCTTGTATACTATTCAGTTAAGGATAAATTGCTTGCTACACAGATTACTGATACAATGAGCGTATATATTGATACAAAGGGTAAGGAAAATGCAGGAGATGTGGATAACAGTATGCCTAGACTTACCATATCAAAGTATGATACAGGTAAGAAAAAAATAAAGGCAGGCAAGACATTCACATTTACCTTTGACATTATGAATCCTCATAGAAGTGTATCGGCTGACAATATAGTTGTTACCATTTCCTCAGCCGACAATAACTTTGCCATAGTTGAGGGAAGTGCCAGCATGTTTATTGATTCTTTAGGACCGGGGCAAAGTCAACGCAAAAGTATCCTGCTTAGAGCTAAGGGAGATATAGCTACCAACGGTTATGACCTTGGTATTACATTTGACTACGAATACCTTGGTAAAGATGTGGCAAATAAAAATGCACTTATAAAGAAACAGAACAAAGTAGAAGAAAAACTTAAACTTCAGGTATATTCAGATGACAGACCTATGCTTGCCAATATTTTAGTAGGTTCGGGTGATACACCTGTACTTAATGAAACTACAGCTCTTACTTTCGATTTTACAAACATGGGTAAGTCAGTGCTTTATAACGTAACAGCTAAAGTTAAGGGTGATTTTAAGTCTACCAATGAAGTACTTATTATAGGTAATGTGAATGCGGGTGACAGCAGATCTTGGTCAATGGATGTTACTCCTCAGGTAGATGGTATGGGTAAGGGTGTACTCACCATTTCTTATGAGGACAGTAATGGAAATGTAAGTTCTTATGATACTAATTTTGAAAGTATGGTAAGTGCAACCAATCCTGAAGAAGGAGGAGGAGACATGCCAAATATGCCTATGCCTGTACCGCAAGGACCTAAGGACATTGTTCCTATGTGGGCTTTTGTAGTCGGTAATATAGTTATATTTATTATAGGAATTGCTGTAACTAAAAATTTTGTGGTTAAGAAATATAAGAAGAAAAAGTTGGCAGAAGCTATGCGTGAAGATGAAGAGTTATAATATTTATAATTAGGAGGTGAGAAAATTGAAAATAGATTTATTTATGTTAAACGGAACAGTGGCAATGGCTGTTCCGGCTGCTGAGGCAGGAAGTACGGCTACTATGGGGGCTGAATCAAAGTCTAATGAAAGTGGCGGGGCTGCATCATCATCCGGGCAGACTAATAATACTACCGGAGCTACACAGGAACCTTCAGATACAAATAATGAAGCTTCAACCGGAGGTATGACAGGTTCGACTGCAACACCGGAGACTTCAGGGAACACGGGAGGAGAAACCGGGGGAACAGAAACTACCGGAACTGATGGTTCAGTAAATGAAACTACGGGAAATGATACAGGCATGGCAGGAGGAGAGGCTAATGATATGGCAGGAGGAGATACTGCTAATATGGCCGGTGACGGAATGGGCGGCATGGATGGAATGAACGGTATGAATACTGAAGTTGGAGTATCCAAGTCTATAACTCAGAATGCACCTGTCATGATAGGTATAACAGCCGGTGTCCTTGCACTCTCAATTTTAGTAGGAATAGGTCTTGCTAAATTAAAGATTAAAAAGGGTATAAATTTATATGAAGATTAGTGATCTTATGAAAATGGGCCTTAGGAATCTTGGAAGGCGAAAAGCCAGAACTGCCCTTACCGTAGTAGGTATAGTCATAGGTACTATTTCCATAGTTGTAATGATATCCATCGGTATAGGAATGAACCAGAGCTTTAGAGAGAATCTTATGCAATATGGTAGCTTTACGGTCATCAACATGGAAAAAAATCAGATAGATTTTGATGAAAAAGGCAATTATTCCGGTGAAAAGAAGCAGAAGCTGAACGATAAACTGATAGAAAAGCTTAAACAGATTCCTCATGTAAAGACCGTATCACCGGTTATAAGTCTTGGCATAAAGCTTAAAAGTGGAAATTATGAGAGTGGAACACAGATAAACATAATGGATTCGGATTCATTTGAAGATCTTGAATTTCCTAAGCTTAAAAATAATAAGACTTATGAACGGAGCAACAGTAGAAGCAAAATCAAAATCTGGGGTGGAACAGAAGCTTTTCAGGGCTTTTCTAATCCAAATGCGGCAACCTATCAGCCTAAAAGGGTAAATCCTGAAAAAGACAGGATAGTTATGATGATTTATGATGAAGAAACCCTGCCACGTGATGATAAAGGAAATCTTAAGATACAGCTTAAAGAGTATTCTACTGACATAGCTGTATTTGACAGTGCCGGTTATAATGAATACTCTTACAGCATGTACATGGATAAAACTCAGTTTATGAATATATATAAGGAATATGTAAAACAGCTTCCTGTAGATAAAAAGAAGAAGGCTGAGAAGAAGCTTAAAGAGTATGATGGTATTAAGATAAATGCAGACAGCGTGGAAAATGTAAGAGGCATACAGGATGCCATAAAGGAAATGGGCTATAAGTCAAGCAGTATGTCGGACTATACCCAACAGATAGAGAACTTCTCAAAGACAATTCAGATGGTGCTTGGAGGTGTAGGTGCCATATCCATGCTTGTTGCGGCTATTTCTATTGCCAACACAATGATTATGTCTATATATGAGCGTACCAAGGAAATCGGTGTAATGAAGGTGCTTGGCTGTCATATCGGAGATATCAAAAAACTCTTTCTTTTTGAAGCGGCAATGATGGGGCTTATAGGAGGAATTATAGGAATAACTTTCAGCTACGCGGCCTCATATATGCTAAATACTTTTGGCGGCGCTTTGGGAAATGCACTTAATATGCTTGGTGGAGATGGTGGTAGTGGAAGTAAGCTTTCCGTAATTCCATTATGGCTTCCGTTTGTGGCATCAGGTTTTGCCATAATTATAGGCATAGTTTCCGGTTATTATCCTGCAAGCAGAGCAACCAAGATTTCTGCTATTGAGGCTATGAAGAATGAGTAAAATGATGTGCTTCGGCTTACATTGATTTTGGATGATATTTAGTTTATTAAATTCCTTTAGAAATTAAAAAGTCTAAAGGAATTTTTTCTTGACAAACAATATTATACGATATATAATATACTACAATAACTAATACTTAAGTTAATATAACTATTGTATCACCTTAAAAAGAAAGGAGAGAGCGATGACTTATCAGGTAACAGCACCACTCTTGGATGCCTGTGTATTGGGAATATTAGAAAAGGAAGATTATTATGGATATACACTGACACAGAAGGTACAAGAGGTAATAGATATTTCTGAATCTACACTTTATCCTGTACTCAGGAGACTTCAAAAAGAAGGAGAACTGGCAACTTACGACAGCCCGGTACAGGGACGTAACCGCAGGTATTATAGGATTACACCTGCGGGTAAAGAAAAACTTAAATTTTACAAGAAAGAATGGAAGTCCTATAAAGAGGGGATTGACAGATTGCTTAGCGGAAAATTAAATGTAGAATTTTCTTTTTCAGTAAATATAAATAACGGTAAGGGGGCTAAGGGTAATGAATAAAAATGAATTTATGGAAAGCCTTAAAGAAAAACTGTCAAAGCTGAGTGTTGAAGACAGGGAAGATGCTATAAATTACTATTGGGAGTACTTTGAAGAAGCAGGCTTTGGTGAAGAAAGTGATGTAACTAAAAATGTGGGTAATCCTGAGGATGTGGCGGCTAAGATTATTGAGACGGCAGAGTGTATTAGAGAGAGTGAGTCACAGGAGAACAGTTCTTGTAATCAGAGTGAACAGGAGAATGTAACAAAGGAAAATAAAACAGAATGTAGTAGTTATAGTTCTGCAGAAGGCAAAAAAACTGAGGAAATAAAGGAAGAAAGTGATTTTGACAAGACAGAGAAGTCAGAAAACCATCCTATTGAAATTACAGCTTTGGATTTATTTGGAAAAGACGAACAAAATGCCTTTGACAGCGTGGATATAGATATATCAAACTTAGACGTAATCTTAAGAACAGGTGATGAATTCGGAATTTCCATAAACTGCAAAGACGAAGGGCCTATTATAGAAAGAAAAGGCAGCTGTCTTGTGGTAAAGGACAGGAATAAAGCGAAGTTTATAAAAATATTTGATTTTAATTTTAATATTTTTAACAGAGAAAAAGGATTTATAGAGATTATTATTCCCAGAGATAAAAAACTTAATAAGATAAAAAGTAGGTTGGAACTTGGAAAATTTTATTTGTTTGCGCTAACGGCAGATGAAATGGATGTAAGGACAGATATGGGGTCTTTGGAGTTGGTAAGTGCAACTGCACCTAAGTGTAAACTTGGAGCGGATATGGGGCATATATCGGTCAAAGACAGTATCTTTAATGAGTTAAAGGTAAAAAGCGATACCGGAGCGGTAAATTTAAAATATTCAAAGACAGACTTAATGAAAATATCTACGGATACAGGTTATATATCATTGGAAAAAACAGATGCCGGGAATACGGAACTTAAGTCCGATACGGGCTATATTAAGCTTTACAGCGGAAACGTAGGAAGTGTATCAGCAAAGACAGATACAGGTCTCATTAAGTTTGATGGAACAGAATTAAATTCTCTTGAGGCAAAGAGTGATACCGGAAGTATATCTGCAAAACTTCTCGGAGTCAGAGAAAACTACAAATTTGACCTGAAGAACAGCTTGGGAATTATAACTGTAGACGGAAAAAATCAAGGGAAGTCAATATTTGACAACAGTTATACAGATAACATGGGTGAAATTCCTGTAAGAATGAGCGTAGATACGGGCAAGATTAATGTTTCCTTTTTAGGGAAATAAATGTTATCAAAAAGTTTACAAAAAGTTTTAAAATTTCCTTTGACAATTATTGTTGACTGTGGTATATTGTATATTATAATCCCGTTTTCGACAGTTAAAAAATATTAAAAGGCGTAAACCCTTGAAAATTAAAGGATATTACGCCTTTTTAAGTGCTGTAAAAATGCTGTATCCAAAGCTTATC
>NZ_KI535367.1:0-426840 GCF_000160035.2 Catonella morbi ATCC 51271 | reverse complement strand
AAGTTGGATCAATGGCTTTTGTGTTATATCCTAATTTCATTAGAAATATTATATCACACTTTTTAATAAAATACAACAGTTACAACAAATATATTATTTTAATTTGACAAAGAAATATATTAAAAAAAGCCCATTTTTCAATGGACTTGATGATTTTGAGCTATATATTACAAGGCATTAACTGTTGAACTCCCGTTTCCTTTTTAGGGAAATAAATGTTATCAAAAAGTTTACAAAAAGTTTTAAAATTTCCTTTGACAATTATTGTTGACTGTGGTATATTGTATATTATAATATTGTACGCAATCGAATTATATTCGTACATAAAATAACATAAATTTGAAAGGAGATTTTAAAATGTCATTAATTAACAAGGAAGTAGCAGATTTTACAGTACAGGCTTTTGAAAACAATAACTTCAAAGAGGTAAGCAAGAAAGATATTTTAGGAAAGTGGAGTGTATTCTTCTTCTATCCTGCAGATTTTACCTTCGTTTGCCCAACAGAGCTTGAGGATCTTCAGAACCTCTATCCAAAGTTCAAAGAAGTTGGTTGTGATATTTACAGCGTATCTACAGATACTCATTTCGTACATAAGGCTTGGCATGACAGCTCAGAAAGAATTTCCAAGCTCACATATACTATGCTCGCAGATCCAACACACGTACTTTCAAAGGATTTTGAAGTATATATCGAGGATAACGGTCTTGCTGAGAGAGGAACTTTCGTAGTAAATCCTGAAGGAAAGATTGTTGCTTATGAAGTAAATGCAGGTAACGTAGGTCGTAACGCTGAGGAGCTTTTCAGAAAGGTTCAGGCACTTCAGTTCGTACACGAGCATGGTGATGAAGTTTGCCCTGCTAAGTGGACTCCTGGCGCAGAAACATTAAAGCCAAGTCTTGATCTTGTTGGACAGCTTTAATTTTAAGTAAAATGTAGATTTGACAGGCTGTCGTATGTGGCGTAAATACCGGTGATATAATCTTCGGTGTGCGATATGCGACAGCCTGTTTTTATATCAACCTGAGTCTTGAGCTTTGAGGCAAAAAGGGTTAAAATGGATAGATAGTTTAAGCTAACTTATATGTTTAATACAATGCAGTAAGGAGGAAAAATGGATAACAAAAATTTATATGATGTTGCTATAATCGGCGGAGGTCCTGCAGGGCTTACAGCAGCTCTTTACCTTGCAAGAGCCTGCTACAGGGTAATAGTGCTTGAAAAGGAAAAGTTTGGCGGACAGATTACCATTACTTCTGAAGTGGTTAATTATCCGGGTATTGAGATTACTGACGGACATACACTCACCGAGAAGATGAGAATTCAGGCTCAGAACTTCGGAGCAGAATTTAAGCTTGCAGAAGTTACTGCCATAAATATGGATAATGATGTTAAGGAAATAGAAACAACAAAGGGTAAGATACAGTGTCTCGGTGTGCTTCTCGCAACAGGTGCTCATCCCAGAATGATAGGCTTTGAAGGTGAGGCGGAGTACAAAGGACATGGAGTGGCATACTGTGCTACCTGTGACGGTGAATTCTTTACGGGAAAGGATATTTTCGTAATCGGCGGAGGCTTCGCGGCTGCTGAGGAAAGCGTTTTCCTTACAAAATATGCGAAACATGTAACCATTCTTGTAAGAGATGAAGATTTTACCTGTGCCAAGGCTACAGCTGACGAAGCTAAGTCAAATAAGGATATTACCGTACTTTATAATAAAGAAGTAGTAAAAGTTGAAGGTGACGGAGTACTCAGAAGTATTACCTGGAAGGATAGGATAACAGGAGAAGAGACCACACATAAGGTAGAAAATGATACCTTCGGTGTATTTGTATTTGCAGGCTATGCCCCTGAAACAAGCCTTGTTAAAGGGCTGGCAGATACAGATGAAAGAGGATACATTATTACGGATAAGTCTCAGATGACAACCAGAGAAGGACTTTTTGCGGCGGGAGATGTGTGCATAAAGCCTCTCAGGCAGGTGGTTACAGCGGTTGGTGACGGTGCTCTTGCGGCTACAGAGCTTGAAAAGTATGTAGTTAAAATGCATAAGAAGACGGGGCTTGTGCCTGAACAGCCTATAAGAGAAGGAAGTGCAAACAATCACGAACTTACTCCGGCAAAGAAGGAGCCGGCAGTAGAAGAAAGCGGTAATGCTCTGTTTACCTCAGATATGCTTGCACAGTTAAATGCGGTATTCGGTAAGATGGAAAATAAACTTGTGCTTAGTCTCGGACTTGATAATAGAAATTCTTCCAACGAGCTTAAACACTATATGGAAGAACTGGCTAAGCTTACGGATAAGTTAAGTATCAAACTTGAAGAAAATGTCGATGCGGCAGAAGCTCCATATGTAAAGGTATGCAGGGAAGATGGCAGCTTCTCAGGTCTTGCTTTCCATGGTATTCCTGGCGGACATGAATTTACTTCATTTATCTTAGGTCTTTATAATGTGGCAGGTCCGGGACAGCAGATAGAGGAAGATACAAAGGCAAAAATTCAGGCTGTGGATAAGGATACAAAGATTAAAATTATGGTTTCCCTTACCTGTACAATGTGTCCTGACCTTGTAGTTGCGGCACAGAGGATAGCTTCGCTTAGTCCTAAGGTAACTACCGAGGTTTATGACCTCAATCATTTCCCTGATCTTCGTGACAAGTATCAGATTATGAGTGTGCCTTGTATGGTGATTGATGATGGAAAACCTAATTTTGGTAAGAAAGACATAAATCAGGTTTTGGATTTGATTTAATTCAAATTATTCACGAAACATCTTGTGAAATATCATAATCAAACCGCAGGTTTGAATTATGATATTTTACAGATGTTTGGTAATATCGCCCCATAGTCACAGACCGAAAACAGTTCATCCTACTGTGCTAAGAGGAATAAGAGGTCTGTGACCTATGGCGTGAATAATTGGGTTTTATTTTTTTTTATTTCCCATAGAATAAGCATTTAATATCAAAATACCGCCCATTCCGATAAAAGCTGCGTATTGGTTATTCTCGTTCGAGTAGTACATATAGCCTGCAAACATCAGCAGAATAACTCCTGCAATTAATTTTATATAAAACGGTGAAAATTTCTTAGGTTTCATACAACCTCCCCTAAAAAGCTTTTGATAGTATTATAGTGCTTTTTAGCGGGGAGGTAAAGAGGGTTACCTCGGCAAAACAGACTCAACAAGAGGGGTTACCTGTATTATAGTTCCTTCTGAAAATGCAAATAAGATAAAGCTTACTATAAATAATATGGCTATATACCTTATTCCTTCAAACTTCTTATACAGCCTTATAAGCATAAGTACGGCGGCGGTAAACATTACTAAGAGGAACCAGTAGGCTACCAGTCTTCTTGAAGTAAAGCCGTAGTTTGCTACATAGAGGTAAAGCTTGAAATAGTCAAGAACAGCAAAGCAAATTCCGGTAGTTGCAAATAGTGTGGCAAAAAACTTCACCCGCTTATCCTTAAATTCTGTAAAACTCTCCGGTGCAAAGAAGAAGAATACACCAAGCACCGAAAAATTAAGCATAAGTATCTTAATAAGTTCATAAAAGCCTTTTACTGCAAGTCTTGAGGCTTCAGGAGCGGTAAAAGAATCAGAACCGATAACCGGAATTATAGTCTGTATCTGAAATATAAAGAAGATTATATAAATAGTGCTTAGGGCAGCAAGCACAGTAATTACGGCAAACTTTGGTATATGTCTGTAACTTTCAAGTCCGTTAACTATATTTTCTTTCTTAAATTCAGGCTCATTTTTAATAGCAGAGCCACCTATAAGCCCCATAAGGAAAGCACCGATAGGTATGGATATGATAAATCTTGTTATAAATCTATAAAACCGGTAATTAGCAAAAATAGAATCGAAACCGGGAAGTAAATTAAGAACCCCACCGGTTAACCTCGCAAATCCCGTATCCACATTTGACAGGAGTGAAGAGGCAAAGGTTACAAGGATTAAAGTGATAATTACTGTTGTTAAGACCGGCAGGCATTTCTTCTTATTTACCTTAAAAGAGCGGTTTTTAAAAGCATTTACAAATACAATTATTCTAAGTAGGAAGTTTGAAAACGGTGTAATTATAAAGGCTGAAATGAAGTCAAAAAACACCATAGGACCGGTCTTGCCTTCTGCTGTCATTTCCATTCTCATAAGTACGTAATAAGCCGCATTACAATGAAGAAATAAGAGTAAAAACGGTGAAAATGCTCCTTCGCTTTCAAAGGTTCTCGTGCACCAGAGAATAGAAAGCAGGATGAGGGTTATAAGCCAGAATATACTTTCTCTGTTTCTGGTTTTATTGAACTTCGAAGCAGTAAGCTCTGTGATTCCTATAAAAGCTAAAGTAAAGATAAAAAATCTCAGGTTAAAATCAAAATTTCTAAGATGCACAATTATTGACCTCTCGCCCATTACATCCGGATAATAGTAGGCAAGTATGTAGGTTGCAAAGGTTAACAAGAGTAAAAACGGTCTGTAAGCAAATTTCTTTTCATTCATTTTATTCATCCTCCTTATATTCTATTATATCTCCCGGCTGGCAGGAGAGTGCCTTGCAAAGCGCTTCCAGGGTGGAAAAGCGTATAGCTTTAGCCTTGTTATTTTTTAATATTGAAAGATTGGCATTGGTAATATCCACTTTCTCAGCCAGTTCGGAAAGTCCTATATTACGCTTTGCCATAATTACATTTAAATTTATATGAATTCCCATAATTCTCCTCTTTCTTAAATTGTTAAATCAAGTTCTTCCTTCATTTCTACTGCCTGCTCAAAAGCATTTTTAATAACCCTGACAATTAACATCATAAAGAGGGCGGCAAGGCTTAATACAAGAAAAAGCTTATGGTAGACTACAGTCGTTATAATTAAAAGTAAACCGGCAGAAAGGCAGCCATAACTTATAAACCTGAGCCATTTTATATTCTGAGGTACAAATACCAGGTCTTTTTCAAGATTGATAGTGAACCTAAGCATACAAAACAGTGTGAGCAGGGCAATTATGCCGAGTATGTAGCTTATAAAAGTAATAATATAAAATGAAAACTCATTGCTGATATTTATCCTGGCTCCTCCGGTAAGGGTTAAAAATCGGGATATAAGGTATTTGCCGCAAAACATCATAATTATAGAGGCAAGCATCAGTGCAAGTATACAAAATTTAGTCAAAATTATACTTCTCTTGCTGTTCCAAAGTGTTTCTTTCATAACTTCTCCTTACTTGGTAATATAAATTTTGTTACTGTGGATTATATCAGGGGTTATATTGAATGTCAATAGAAATTTATCGAAAAACAATAAATTAATAGCGAAAAACGGTATGTGATGATGAGACGAGGTAAATAACAGGTAAAAAGCAAGCCGAGAGATGGGGCGTTTAATTATTTGAGGTAGACAGCAGGTGGAGATTCCAGTATTTTGCTTCCATATTTTATTTTAAACTCTGACATGCTATAATCATATAAAGCAAGCTGTCAAGGAGAAAGATATGAAACTTTTTAATCTTGAGAAATTTATAAATGAAAAAGTTATCAAGCGTACAGAAAGTATGTTTTTAAATGATATAAAATTCTACGAGAGTAGTCTGAAAGAGAAAACAGAAGATAAATCTGTCCTTGTGATAGGAGGAGCAGGAAGCATAGGCAGTTCTTTTATCAGAGCCTTGCTAAAGTATGCACCGAAATCACTGGTTGTTGTAGATACAAATGAGAATACACTCGCAGAGCTAACCCGTGACCTTCGTAGCAGAAAAGAGCTTAAGATTCCGGATGAATACCTGACCTATCCTATGGATTTTTCTTCACCGGTTTTTGTGAAAATGTTTAAGAATAGAAAAGGCTTTGACCTGGTAGCTAATTTCTCGGCACATAAACATGTAAGAAGTGAAAAGGACATATATTCTGTGGAAGCTTTACTGCAAAACAATGTTATTAAAGCAAAAGCCTTGCTGGAGCTGCTTAAAGAGTATCCGCCGGAAGAGTATTTTTGTGTATCCACTGATAAGGCTGCAAATCCGGTAAATATAATGGGAGCAAGCAAAAGGATAATGGAGGATATGATATTCTCCTATTCCGAATATTATCCGGTAAAGACTGCAAGGTTTGCCAATGTGGCATTTTCCAATGGTTCACTTCCTGCCGGATTTCTTGAGAGACTGGATAAAATACAGCCGATTACAGCCCCGAGTGATGTGAAGCGCTACTTCGTTTCTCCGGAAGAAAGCGGACAGATTTGTCTGCTTGCCTGCCTGCTTGGAAATAACAGGGAAATTTTCTTTCCAAAACTTGAAGAAGCGGCTATGATGACCTTTGATAAGATAGCAGAAGAATTGATTAGGCATAGAGGCTTTGATATAGAATACTGTGGCTCAGAAGCTGAGGTAGTTGAAAAATGCGATGCCTTAAAGAACAGAATTATTGCAATGGCGGATTTTAAAAACATAAAAGAGAGCTTAAAATATCCTGTTTATTTTTCGAAATCTGATACAAGCGGTGAAAAAGCTTTTGAAGAATTTTATATTGAGGGTGAAAATATAAATCTAAACAGATTCGTAGCCCTCGGAGTTATTGAAGGTAAAGAAATTCCTGATAGGGAAAGAGTTGTGAAATTTACTGATGGGCTTAAAATTATGTTTGAAAAAGAAGAAACTAAGAAAGAAGATGTTGTAAAATATATATCAGATTATCTGCCGTCATTTAAGCATATAGAAACAGGTAAAGGATTGGACTCAAAACTGTAGAGGTGATATGAAAAATATAGCAATAATAACTGCAAGGAGCGGTTCCAAAGGACTTAAAGATAAGAATATAAAGGAACTTAATGAGAAACCCCTGATGGCTTATTCTATAGAAGCCGCACTTGTATCAGGCTGCTTTGATGAGGTTATGGTCTCTACCGACAGTGAGAAATATGCTGAAATTGCACAAAAATACGGTGCGAAAGTTCCGTTTTTACGCTCTGAGGAACTAAGCGGTGACAGAGCAGGGAGTTGGGAGACTGTAGAAGAGGTGCTCTGTAAATATCTGGAACTGAATAAGACTTTTGATACAGTGTGTTTATTACAGCCAACCTCTCCGCTTAGAGAGAGCAGTGATATAATAAATGCGTATAAACTTTTTGCAGAGAAGCAGGCGGGAGCCGTTACAGGGGTTTCTGAGCCGGAACATTCTCCGCTTTGGTGCAATACACTGCCGGAAAGTCTGTCTATGAGTGAATTTAGGGACAAAACCTACGATTTGGTACAGAGGCAGCAGCTTCCGGTGTATTACCGGATTAACGGAGCTATGTACATAAGACGGATTATTTATGATAAAATGCAAATAAAACTTGAAAAAGAGCCTGAATTTGCTTATATTATGAGTAGGGATAAATCTATAGACATAGATACTGAAATGGACTTCATTGTGGCAGAGCTGTATCTAAAGAGAAGAAATATCAATTAATTATAGGAGGTAGAGTATGATATCATTACTTTCAGGTGTGGCAGCATTTTTAACAGACCAGTTTTTTAAGAGCCAGGTTGAAAAAGATAAGATAGAAACCGGCAGACAGTATTTTGGGGATTTGATTACTATTAAAAAGTCCGTAAATAAGGGACTGATTATGAATAATCTTGAAGAAAAGCCAAGATGGGTACTTTCTTGGGTTTCCGCTATGTTTGGAATGACTGCTTACATTTATCTGCTCACACTTGGTAAGAAAAACAGAAAAATAAAGAGACTCGGTCTTGCGCTTATGGTTGGAGCAGCGGCTTCCAATCTTTATGACAGAATTAAAAAAGGCGGAGTTACCGATTATTTTGTAATAAAGGGAGTACCAAAGATTATATTCAATCTTTCCGATATAGTTATCATCCTTGGCGCAGTTATATCTGTGATTGGTGAGATTGTTGGCAATGATGAATAAGTTTTAGAGTAATAAAAAGAAAATATTAGAACAAAGCAGAAGGGCATCCATTTAATTATGGATAGCCCTTCTGCTTTAAATAAATTAACGGGTTATTGTTTAATTAAATAAAACTGCCTTGAACAGTATAATTTTATTAAAATGTTATGCTATCCAAGACAAAATATTGAATTTAGCATATTCTAACCCCAAATTATTCACGTTATAGACCACAGACCTCTTATTCTGCATAGTACAGTGAGTTAAATTATTTTAGGTTATAATAATCAGCAAGTTTTTCAAAAGCGCCGTAAGAATTATCAATCACGGCAGGGGATACACAATAAGCAATTCTTACATAACCGGGACAACCAAAGGCTGAGCCGGGAACCAGAAGAAGTCTTTCTTTCTTTGCTTTTTCCGCAAAAACTTTATCATCCTCAGGTGTTTTCATAAATAGATAGAAAGCTCCGTTAGGGCGGACATAGGAAAAGCCGAGCTTGTCAAGAATTGCTGTCAGCTTGTTCCTGTTATTTTCATAAATTTTGATATCGACACCTTCTTCAAGGCATTCTGCTATGGCTAATTGCATAAGAGACGGGGCATTTACAAACCCCAGTATTCTGGTGGCAGTTCCGGCAGAAACAATCATTTCTTCAAAATCTTCGACCTCGTCAGGTATAACCAGGTATCCTATTCTCTCGCCCGGAAGTGAAAGAGACTTGCTGTATGAATAGCAGACTATGGTGTTATCATAATATTTGGTGAGATAAGGTACCTTAAGACTGTCATAGACAAGCTCTCTGTAAGGCTCGTCAGAAATGAGAAATATTGTATGTCCTATTTCCCTGCTTTTATCTTTCAGCACAGCAGCTATATTTTTGATATCTTCTTCGGAGTATACTACACCTGTAGGATTGTTTGGAGTATTTATAATCAAAGCTTTGGTTTTTGAAGTAACGGTATTTTTTAAATCATCTATATCAGGCTTAAAGTTGCCTTCTGTGTTCGGTCTGACAGCTACAAGCTTTCCGCCGAAATTTTCTGTATAATGCCTGTATTCACCGAAGTATGGAGAAAAGGTAACTACTTCATCGCCGGGATTTAAAATAGTCTTTAATATCACATTAAGACCGCCTGCCGCACCGACAGTCATTATGATATTCTTAAATGAAAATCCGGTACAAAATTTTTTGTTAAGAGAAGCTGCGATCTTTGAACGGACTTCTTCATAGCCCGAATTATTCATATAGCCATGTAAATAATCAGGGTGAATATTATCTACAAGTTCTTTAATCACAGATTTTAACTTTTCGGGCGGGTAGACACTTGGATTGCCCAGACTGAAGTCATATACATTTTCTTTTCCGAATTCAGCAGCCATTTTCTTCCCGTCTTCAAACATAGCCCTAATCACAGAACTGCCTGACAGAAGATCCTTCATTTTATCTGAAACCATAAATACCTCACTTTCTATAAGCAACCCGGCTCTAATGCATAAATTTACAAAAATGTTCACTAAAAAATCACAGCTTCTTATTTGACACCATCACTCCATTATGATAACATAAAACTTTAAAAGATACACTTGTAATTTTGATTTGGAGGTAAAAATGAGAGTACTTATAGCAGAGGATGACTTCGCCAGTAGGAAGTTTATGCTCAGATTTTTTGAAAAATACGGTGAGTGTGATGTGACAGTAGACGGAAAGGAAGCAGTAGAGGCATTTACAATGGCTGTTGAAATGAATGAGCCTTATGACCTTGTCTGCCTTGATATAATGATGCCTGAAATGGATGGACACCAGGCGCTTAAAATGATAAGAAAATTAGAGGAAGATAACGGAGTTTCGGAAGAAGACAGAGTTAAGATAGTAATGACTACTGCATTAAGTGAGACAAGACATGTAACCAAGGCCTTTGAAAACGGTTGTACAGCCTATGCCGGAAAGCCTATCAACCAGGATAAACTTGTGGCTATGCTTAAAAAATTTAATTTGATTGAAGAGTAAGCTATGAAAAAAGAAAGTATTTTAGATGAGGAAGCCTATATCTATAATCACCGCAGTGATGAAAATGAATCCGATAAGTGGAAAAAAATGAGCCGTAAGCAGAAGTTTGCTTATTTTAATGATTATTACAGAAATAAGATTATTGCAGCAATAATTGTGCTGGGCTTTGTATTTTCTGTTTTATATACAATGTTTTCGCCAAAGCCTGAGGTAGTAGCATCTGTTGCAGTAATAAATGATTACTGGGATGAGGAAAAGACGGTTGAACTTACGAAGGAGCTTTCATCCTACCTTGAACTTCAAGAAGGAAAACAGGAAGTCCAGATTGATGATACATATATTCTTGAAACTACGGGTATGGGTAATGAAGTGGCAAATACACAAAGGCTGGTAGCCAAATTTGCAGCCGGTGATATAAATATAGTCATAGCTGATAGGGATAAATTTGATGAATTTGTAAACAGTGACACTTTTGCTAAGGTATCTGAAGTGTTGGATTCTGCTGTACCATACGGAGACAGATTAACTTCAAACGGTTACGGAATAAGTCTAAAAGACAGCAAGCTTTTAAAAGAATTGGGAAGCGGACGGAATGAAATGGTTTTAGGAGTTTTGGCCAATGCAGATGAAGAAGATTACAAATATATATCTAAATTAATTAAGTATATTTTACAAAAGTCTTAAAATGAGGGAAATCACTCAAATATGCTTGACAATTGATATTTACAAACTTATACTCATTTTGCTAAGACATTTTGGAAACCGGCAGATCTAACCGTCTGCATTTGAAATGAGGATAATAATGGGTAGTAATCAATATAGAAATAAAAGAAACTCGTATCGGAAGAAAAGACGAAATGAGCATAGAGGTTTGGTTGCTTTAGTTACGGTAACTATAATGGCGGCCGGAATAATGGGAGCGTACGGTGTAATAAGCCTTTTCACAGGGAACGGAAACGGTAAAGCGAGTACAACAATTACTGGCTCTGCGGTTACAGTTACAGAAAACACAAGCAGTAATGCAACTTCATCAGCTGACACAAGTCAGACTTCATCAGTTAATACGGGTTCCGTACAAAACTCATCTTCTGAAGCAAGCGGAAGTATAAGTTCGGAGACCGCCAGTAACGGAGCTGTAATAGCTGATAACAATAAGAATAAAGCTGCTGACAGTCAGGTAAAGACCGATATTAAAGAACTGGTGGATGCAACAAAGGAGGCACAGGAGGCATATTATAAAGATGCTGTCTTTATAGGAGACTCAAGAACACAGGGACTTCAGATAAATGCAGGTCTTAAAAACCCGGATTTTTTTGCGGGAAGAGGCTTGAACGTTAAGAATGCACGTACCGAAAAAGTGGTTAAGAATGCTAAAGGTCAATCGGTGACAGTAGTAGAAGCTCTTAAAGATAAGAAGTACAAAAAGGTATATATCTGCTATGGTATAAATGAACTTGGATGGCCTTACCCAAATATTTTTGCTGATGAATACAAAAAAACCATAGAGGCTATAAAGGAAATTCAGCCCAATGCAGAAATAGTTGTATGCGGAATTCTACCTGTGACTGAAAAGAAATCTAAATCAGATAAAATATTTAACATGAAAAATGTTAATAAATTCAATAAGGTTATTAAGGAAATGGCAGAAGGTATAAAGGCAACATATGTTGATCTTTCGCCTGCCGTTGCTGACAAAAAAGGCTATCTTCCAAAGGGTGTTACTCCTGACGGAGTGCATATGGATAGGGAGTATTGCAAGAGAATACTTGCTTATATAGTAAATATGAATTATTAAGAGAGGTTAAGAGAATGAAAAAAACAAACAAGATTAAAATGTTAGCTACGCTTTCTGTATTGACACTTACAGCTTCTGCTGTATTATATGGCTGCGGAGGAGGCGGAGACACAAAAAGCTCCGCAACTAAAAGCACAAGTCAGGCTGCAAGTACTTCTTCAAAAGCAAGCAGTGCTACAGTGGCAGTTGATGTAACAAAGGTAGCGGACAGACTTAAAAATGAGATTAAGTATAATGATAAACTTGCTGAGCCTGAGGCAGAGACTATCGATATTCTTTATCCGGGACTTCCACAGGATAAGATAAAAGCTAAAAAGATTTATGTTTCAAGCTCGGGCGGTACAGCAGAGGAAATTGCTGCATTTGAAGCAAACGATGAAGAGACGGCAAAGACTGTTGAGACATTGTTAAATTCAAGAATTGAAACTCAGAAGGCAAGCTTTGAGAACTATGTTCCGGAGGAGCTTAAGCGTCTTGAGAATGCTTTTGTTATCCGCAAAGGTAACTATATATACCTTTCAGTTTCGGCAGATCCTGACAAGGCTAAGAGCATCATAGAAGAAAATTAATCCCAAATCATTTATAGGGCAGGTTCGTACCGAGAGGGAGCGTTCCTGTCCTAATTATTGTATCCAAGATTTTTTTAGAAAAATTTGGTTTTATATTGGAGAAAAATATGATATTTGCAGTAGATATGGGAAACAGCAATATAGTACTGGGTTGTCTGGAAGGGAAGAAGCTTATATTTGAGGAAAGACTTGCTACCAATATGGGCAAAACCAGCCTTGAATATGCTATTATGTTTAAGAACCTATTTGAACTTTATGGGAAAATTCCGACTGAGGTGGAAGGATGTATCATTTCTTCGGTAGTACCGCAGTTAACCGATACGATAGCGGAGGCTGTGAAGAAGGTATGCGGAAAATCGCCTATGATAGTAGGTCCGGGCGTAAAAAGCGGAATAAACATAGTGATAGATAACCCTGCACAGCTGGGAGCAGACCTTATAGCAGGTGCGGTGGCGGCGGTAGATGAATATGAACCGCCTTTTATTATAATAGATATGGGAACTGCCACTACTTTTAGCTATGTAAATGAAAAGAAACAGTTTATGGGCGGTGCCATAATGCCGGGAGTGGTAACTGCACTTAACTCACTTGTAAGCGGAACCTCGCAGCTTATAAGAATCAGTCTTGAAGCACCTAAAAAGGTAATCGGAAGCAATACGATAGACAGTATGAAAAGCGGTACCATATATGGAAGCGCGGCTATGATAGACGGTATGATAGAGCGAATTGAAGAGGAAATGGGCAGGGAACTCTTAACTATAGCCACAGGAGGACTGGCTAAGCTGGTAGTTCCGTATTGTAAGAAGAAAATTACGGTGGATGACTCCCTTTTGGTAAAAGGACTCGGACTTATTTATGAGAAAAACCGTAAATAAAGATAAATTGGTGAATTATATGTGTATTGCTTGCAATTAGGATTGTGTATGGTTATAATTGTATGCAATGAAGTTGTATGAATATAACATGGAAAGGAAGTTCAATGGAAGATAACAATAATAATAAACCGGGTGACGACAATTCCGGCGGCGGAATGAACAAAAGAGCCGGGATAATAACAGTAATAGCGACTATTGTCATTTTTCTGGTATTCATATATGGAATGAACCTGATAAAGCAGGGTGTGAACAGAGAAATTACCTATAATGAATTCGTTAAAATGATTGATGAGGGCAAGGTAGAATCTGTAGTGCTGAAGCAGGGAAAGATAGAGATTACACCTAAGTCATCTGCCAATGATATATATACGCCTACATACTACACAGGCTATATCGGAGACAGCGATCTTGCAAACAGACTTTTGAAAGCTAATGTCAGTGTGAATTCTCCGGTAGCAGATGCTACTCAGGGAATACTTGAATTCTTTGCAATCTATATACTTCCACTGCTTGGAATCTGGGTGGTTATGTATCTTATTTACCGCTCATTTTCAAAAAATGCCGGCGGAATGATGGGAGTCGGCAAGAGTAATGCAAAGGTTTATGTGGAAAAGCGTACAGGCATTACCTTTGCTGATGTAGCGGGTGAGGATGAAGCAAAAGACTCACTTCGTGAAATGGTGGACTTTTTGCATAATCCTAGGAAATATGCCGAGATTGGAGCTAAGCTTCCTAAGGGTGCACTTCTTGTGGGACCACCGGGAACAGGTAAAACCCTGCTTGCAAAGGCGGTTGCCGGAGAGGCAAAGGTACCGTTCTTCTCGCTTTCAGGTTCTGACTTTGTGGAAATGTTTGTAGGTGTGGGTGCTTCCCGAGTAAGAGACTTATTTAAACAGGCACATAGTATGGCGCCTTGTATCATTTTTATAGACGAGATAGATGCCATAGGTAAGAGCAGAGATTCCAAGTATGGCGGAGGAAATGATGAGCGTGAGCAGACCTTAAACCAGCTTCTCGCTGAAATGGACGGCTTTGATCCGAAGTCAAAGGGAGTGGTTATTCTTGCCGCAACCAACCGTCCTGATGTTCTTGATAAGGCACTTCTTCGTCCGGGACGTTTTGACAGAAGAGTTATAGTTGACCGTCCTGACCTTAAGGGAAGGGTTGCCATACTTAAGGTTCATAGCAAAGACGTGCTTATGGACGATACAGTGGATATAGATGCAATCGCTATGGCTACAGCCGGTGCGGTTGGTTCAGACCTTGCCAATATGATAAATGAAGCCGCTATTATGGCTGTAAAGGCAGGACGTAAAAGTGTAAGTCAGGCAGACCTTTTTGAAGCGGTTGAGGTAGTTATAGCCGGTAAAGAAAAGAAAGACAGGATACTCGGTAAGGAAGAAAAACGTATAGTTGCCTTCCACGAGGTAGGACATGCTCTTATAACAGCTTCAATGAAGAATGCGGATCCTGTACAGAAGATAACCATAGTGCCGAGAACAATGGGTTCACTCGGCTACACCATGCAGCTTCCTAAGGAGGAAAAGTTTCTTCAGAGTAAAGAAGAGCTTGAAACAGATATTATTACCTTACTTGGAGGCAGGGCTGCAGAGGATGTAGTATTTAATTCCATTACAACGGGTGCAAGCAACGATATTGAGCGTGCTACGGCTATACTTCGTTCTATGATTACTCAGTATGGTATGTCGGATAGATTCGGTATGGTAGGGCTTGAATCCATAGAGAACCGTTACTTAGACGGAAGAGCAGTACTTAACTGCGCCGATGAGACAGCTGCTAAAATAGATGAAGAAGTTGCAAGACGTATGAAGGAATTCTATGAGAGAGCTGTAAGTATTATTAAGGAGAACAGAGATGTCCTTGATAAGATAGCAGAGTATCTCATTGAGAAGGAAACCATTACCGGTAAAGAATTCATCAAGATGTACAGGGAAATAAAAGGTCTTCCTGAACCTGATGATGAGAAGAAAGATAAGCCTGAGAGTAAAGCAGCAGAAAATCCTGATACAGTTGTAGAAAAGGTTGAGACTGTAGAAGAAAAGAAGGATGAAGCTGTTTTAGAAGTGAAAGAATAAAGTATACTAAAAATGATAAAAGCACTTGTTTGTAGGTGTAAAGGCCTAAGATGAGTGCTTTATTTTTATTTAATAGGAAATTTCTGCCCAATTTCCTATTAAATAAATTTATCTCTTGATAAATTTATTCTTTTATTATATTATAAAAATGAAAATAGTAATTTCAAAAATGTGAGGACAATATGATATATGATTATATTCTTAATAATTATAAGAATGGAGAGCCGATTTTAATCAGTGAGTTGCCGTCATCATCCAAAGATTATCTTAGACAGGAAATGAAAAAGCTGGTAGATGAAGGAAAGTTGGAACGTTTATATAATGGTGTATATTTTCTGCCATATCTGACTATACTTGGAACCAAAGGACGTATTTCCATAGACAAGTATCTCGACAAAAAGTATCTATATGTAAATGGAAAGACATCAGGATATATTACAGGTCTTCAACTCGCGAATAAATATGGTTTTACAACACAAAATCCATCTTGCTATGAGATATGCAGTAATGAGGCTACCACAAAACAAAGGAAAATGAATGTTGATGGCAGTACTATTATAGTGTATAAACCTGTGGTAAATATTACAGAAAATAATAAGTTTGCATTGCAGTTTTTAGATTTGATGTCAGTAATTGATAAATATAGTGAACTATATGGTTCTGCTCTTATTAAAAAATTAAAAAAATATACAGAGTCAGTAAAGGTAGACTTTAAGACTGTAAAAGAGTATATCAAACTATATCCTGATAAGGTTTACAAAAATATTTATGAAGGAGGTTTGATGGGTGAGTTGGTATAATATATACAAAGATGAGTGGAGAAGTATTATAGAAACCGTTGCGCTGGAGGAGAATAGAATGCAACAAATGGTTGAAAAAGATACTATTCAATCTATGATTCTCTTTGAATTGTCAAAAAGTAAACTTCCTTTTGTATTTAAAGGCGGAACTTCTCTTTCAAAAGTCTATGGACTTATAGAGAGATTTTCGGAAGATATCGATTTATCGATTAGTCGGAAACTGACTGAGTCAGAAAAGAAAAAAACTAAAGAAATAATATTATCTGTGACAGAAAATTTGGGATTAAAATTATTGAATCCTGATGACATTATGTCAAGGCACAGCTATAATAGATATGTATTTGAATATGAGTCATTATTCAGAGGAAACCGATTAGAACTAATTGTTGAAACAAGCTTTTATCAGATTGTATATCCGATTGAAGTTAAAAAAGTAAGTAGTTTTATTGGAAAGTTTTGCGAGAAAAGAGATATAAATCTTCCTGTTCCGTTTGAGGCAGTAGAAGTGGAGATGAGAGTACAAGCTTTAGAACGTACTTTTATAGATAAAATTTTTGCAATATGTGATTATAGGATTCAGAATAAACAAGATAGGATATCGAGACATTTATACGATATTGCAAAAATAATCCCACAAATTAACATAACAACAGAAATGACCGGCTTAGTTGATAAAGTTCGTGAAGATCGTATGCAGTCAAAGAATAACCCATCTGCACAACCTGATTATAGCATACCTGATATATTGAAAGAAATTATAAATAATAATTTTTATGAATCTGATTATAATAATATTACAAAAAAATTGCTTTATGAAGATATGACGTATGATGAAGCGATAAATATAGGAATAGGAAAGATTGCAAGTATGGATATATTTGATTATAGGAGGAAGTGATTATGAAAATTTTACATTTAGAAGATTCTGCAAGCAAACATTCGGAAATACGTTCGGTGTTATTATCTTGTGGCATAAACTCGGATGATATCGTATGGGTGACCAACCTGACAGATGGAATTGATAAAATCAAAGAGGCAGCAGAAAAAGGTGAGCATTTTGACTTAGCCATAACAGATATGTACTATCCGGTAGAGCCGGGTGGCTATGAGGAAAAAGATACAGGAGACAAGTTTGTAGAGTTTGTCAAAAGTGAAGGCTTGAAGCTTCCTGTTATTATCTGCTCCTCAGTAAATATAAAAGATGGTAGCGTGCTTGACTGTGTCTGGTTCTCTCCTCTCAGTAACTGGGAGATGGAGCTTAGGGCGTTGGTGGAGGAGTTGAAATAATTTGGGATATTTACAAAAACCAAATAGAAAATATACTATAGTGTCATAAATTTTATTTAAAATATTTCAAGGGAGAATATTATGAAGGTATTAAATTTTGGTTCGTTAAACATTGATTATGTTTATGATGTAGATGATTTTGTTAAAAAAGGAGAAACAATATCTTCAAAAGATTTGAATGTTTTTTGTGGAGGGAAAGGACTAAATCAGTCGGTAGCTCTTGCAAGAGCAGGAGCTGAAGTCTATCATGCCGGAATGATAGGAGAAGATGGTAAATTTTTGTTAGATTTATTGAAGGAAGCCGGAGTAAATACTGATAAGGTTTTAATCAGGGATGAGATAAGAACAGGTAATGCTATCATACAGAGAGATAAATCAGGAGATAATTGTATAATACTTTTTGCCGGTGCAAACCGCAGTATTACCAAAGATTATGTGGATAGTGTATTAAGTGAATTTGAAAAGGGTGATTATATTGTACTTCAAAATGAGATTTCAGAACTGCCGTATATCGTGGAGAATGCACACAAAATTGGAATGAAGATAGTTTTAAATCCTTCGCCAATGGATGAGAAGATAAGAGAATTAAATTTGGATTATGTAGATTATTTTCTGCTGAATGAGACTGAGACACTTAAACTTTCTGAAATGGCAGAATTTGACATTAAAGAATGTATGGAAAAATTAATAAATAGATTTAAAGGTGCAGGGATTTTAATAACTTTAGGAGATAAGGGTTCTATATATTCCGGCGGCAATATAACTGTTGAACAAAATGCGGTAAAAACAAAAGTAGTAGACACTACGGCGGCGGGAGATACATTTGCCGGTTATTTTGTAAGTGGAATACTAGCGGGGAAGGAAATGGATACAGTTATTAAGGAGGCGACCGTTGCAGCATCCATTGCAGTTTCAAGAATAGGAGCAGCACCTTCAATCCCTGAAATGAGAGAAGTGGAAGAAAGATACAAAAGTTTATAGATTTTTTTATGCCTTTACTATAACATGATGTGGGTGTCAAAGATAATATATTCTTTTGCATGCGAGTTTTTACAGAGTTTTTATACTTTTGACACTTGTATTATAAAATAACTATGATGAGAAAATTAATCTAAACAATCTTGACATAACCGGTTTTAGAAGGTATAGTTTAACTGTGATTAGTAAATTATAGTAAATTGTTTAGTTAGATTCTGTGGAATGGAGAGAATATATGACAATTAGAGAACTTGCGGATAAGATAGGAGTATCTCCGGCAACAATATCCATAGTTATAAACGGTAAAAAAGGAGTTGGAGAAGATACAAGGGAGAGGGTATTAAAGGCATTAAAAGAAAATAATTATAATTTTGGAAACAGAAAAAGGTATAATGATAAAAATGTCTTGCTTATTAAATACACTAAAAGCGGCTTTTTTGTAGAAGAGAATCAAGGGTTCATATCGATGATAATTGATTCGATTGAAGAACAGCTTCGTTGCAGAAAGCGCGGCATTACTATGATGATAATAAAAAATGATTTATTGCAGGGTTTGAATGAAATAGATTACGAAAAATATAGTGGTATTATACTTATAGGAACGGAAATGATAGATGATGACTATAATTGCTTAAAAGACATTCCGATACCTTTTGTTGTTGTGGACAATGTGGTCCCAAATGTTATGTGTAGCAGCATAAGTATAAATAATTATGAGAATGTTTATATTGCAATATCATATCTTAAAGAAGCCGGGCATAATCGTATCGGTTATATAGGCAGCAAATCTGAAACTGAAAATTTTAGGGAACGCAGGACTGCTTTTGAACTCACTGTGAAAAAATTAAATATAGAGTTTGATGAGGATAATGATTATAAGGTTACTCCTACGTTAATTGGTTCACATGATGATTTTTTAGAAATTTTGGAAAAGAAAGATTTAAATAATACAGTATTTTTTGCTGAGAATGATACAATAGCTTTGGGAGTAATAAAAGCACTTAAAGAGAAAAAATACAAAATCCCGGCTGATGTTTCGATTATAGGCTTTGATGACATAGCATATTCTTCTGTAAGTTCTCCTACTCTTACAACTGTGCATGTACAGAGAAAAGGGCTTGGTAAACAGACAGTATTGCAGCTGCTCCAGCTTATAGAAGAAAATAAACTTTTGCCGATAAAAACAAGGGTTACAGGTAGGCTTGTGGAAAGAGACAGCGTAAAAACAATATCATAAAGTAAAATGGAATAAATATTAAACCGTTGTATAGTAAAAATACAGCGGTTTTTGTTTTGTTAAAAAATGTAAAATGTTTAGTTTAGGTCAAAAAGAATATAATTTAAGAGCTGATGAGAATGATAATTTTTTGACAAAATATACAATAAATCAAATAAAATTAGTAATAGTAATAATAAAATAGACAAAGCTACTTGACAAAATACTAGAATAGTTATATTATTCAACTAAACTATTAAATAAATAATAGTAAACAAAATGCTGATTTTACAAAACAAAGGAGGAGTAATCATGAAGGGCTTAAGAAGATTTATCAGTACTTTTCTTGTAACTGTAATGGCAGTATCACTATTATCTGCTTGTGAAAAACCTGCAGAGAACAATAGCGGTTCTTCCACAAAACAGAGCACTGCAGCAAGCGTAAAAAGTTCTGCCGCAAAATCAGGCAGTACGGCAATAGATACATCAAAAGGTAACAATCCTGTGGCAGGAAAGAAAGTTGCCTATATTATGATTATGCCGTCTGCTACAATTTTTCAGATGTGGAAAGATTCCTGTCAGAAATTATGTGATGCACTGGATGTTAAATTTGACTTTTTCTTCTGTGATGGCGATTTTAATAAGTGGCAGGACACAATCCGTACTTGTGCGTCAGCAGGATACGACGGACTTCTTGTAAGCCATGGTAATCAGGATGGTTCTTATGTATTCTTAAAAGAGATTCTTGAACAGTATCCAAATTTAAAAATTGTTACATTTGACACGCAGTTCTATGCAGATGGTGAATATAAGAAGCTTGAAGGTGTTACCCAGATGTTCCAGCAGGATAAGTCACTCGTTACAGTTCTTCTTGACAGAATGGTTGAGAAATACGGAAAGGGTGTAAGACTTGTAAAGGTTTGGAGAGGACCTAACTATAACAGCCCATTTGATAGAAGAGAAGCAGGTTGGCAGGAATATGAAAAAGCCGGAAAGATTAAGACTGTTGGAGAAGTTCAGCCGCTTCAGGACTCTGTTGACTCAGCAAATACGGTTACAGCAGCTTATTTACAGAGTCTAAAGAGGGAAGATGTTGATGGAGTAATTGCTTATTATGATTTGTATGGCCAGGGTGTGTATAATGCTATTATGGAAAACAGTAATTTCAATGGCAGCAACGGTAATCCTCTTCCAATGGCTTCAGTAGATATTGATCCTGTTGACGTCACTAACATGCAGACAAAACCTGAAATCTGGACAGCAGCAGGTACAACTGACTGGACACTGAATGGTGAAATTGCAATGCGTCTGCTTATGCTTGAAATGGCAGGAGAATATGATAAGATTTATGACCCTGCAACACAGAAAAAAGGGGTAGATGTTGTTGAAGTTCCCGGTACAGCAATTCCGGCAGAATCCTTAAAAAAGGATTCAACTGTAGAGAACCTTGGAAATATAGCAGGTGAAACCTATGGTAATCTCAGTTATGTTTCAGAAGCAGACTGGATGCCTAAGGATCTCATTCACAAATAATATTTGATTTTAGAAGAAAGCACATGACACATGTGCTTTCTTCATACAATTGTGGGAGAGAGGAGATTCATGGAAAAGATAAAATTAACTACAAATAATGTATCAATAGAGTTTCCTGGGGTTAAGGCTCTTGATGATATTAACTTTGAAGTTTCAACCGGAGAAATAAGGGCAGTAGTAGGAGCTAACGGCGCGGGGAAATCAACTCTTATGAAAGTATTTGCAGGAGCAAATCCTACTTACACAGGTGAAGTTATGCTGGACGGTAAAACTGTTGAACTAAGAACACCTGTTGATGCAAAAAAACTTGGGATACAGATAGTTTACCAGGAAGTTGATACATCACTTGTTCCTACGCTATCAGTAGCAGAAAATATAATGCTTAATGAGATGGTTATGACAGGTGGAGTAGCTATGAACTGGAAACATACCAGAGAAGAAGCGAAAAAAGCATTGGCTAGGCTTCACGTAAAGGGAATTAATGTACGTTCTCTGGTTCAGGATCTCTCTTTAGCGCAAAAACAGATGGTGCTTATAGCAAGAGCGATAAGACTTAATTGTAATTTTCTGATTCTTGATGAACCAACAGCACCACTTAGTACATCAGAAACTAAAGAACTTTTTAGTGTAGTAAATAAGCTTAGAGAAACAGAAAATATAGCCATACTTTTTATTTCTCACAGACTTGATGAAATACTTGAAATTTGTGAAAGCTATACCGTTATGAGAAATGGCAAGATAGTGGATAATTGCCCTGTAACAAAGGAAACTACAACTAAAGAAATAGTTGAAAAAATGCTTGGAAGATCTTTTGAAGAAAGTTTCCCTAAGGAAGTTTGCGAGATAGGAGAAGAACTCTTTAAAGTTGAGAATTTATCCGGTGCAGATGGCAAAATAGATAATATTTCTTTTAGTGTAAGAAAAGGAGAGATTATAGGTATAGCAGGTCTTGTAGGGGCAGGAAAGTCTGAACTCTGCAAGCTGATATTTGGAGCTTACAAAAAGACGTCCGGAAAGATATATCTTAATGGTAAAGAGCTAAAGATAAATAATCCATCTGATGCAGTAAAAAGTGGAATAGCCTTCGTGCCCGAAGAGAGGAGAAAAGAAGGTGTACTGGTTGATGAAAGCGTATCTTTTAACCTGTCAGCAGCTAATCTTGGAGATTTTTGTACATTTTCGTTTATAGATAAGAATAAAGTAAAGAAAAATGCTGAGAAATTTATCGAAAGTCTGGGAATTAAGACACCGACTATCAAACAGCAGGTAAGACTGTTGTCAGGTGGAAATCAGCAGAAGGTGGTTGTAGGAAAATGGCTTGGCGCTGACAGTGATATCTATATTTTTGATGAACCGACAAAGGGAGTCGATGTAGGTGCAAAACAGGATATCTTTCATCTTATAAATGAAATAGCTAAAAGTGGAAAAGGAGTAATTTATGCTTCCTGTGAAAATGCAGAATTACTGTCATTAACAGATAGAATGTATGTTATGTACAGCGGAAAAATTGTTGCAGAACTTGAAACAAAGGAAGCAAGGGATGATAAGATAATGAATCTTTCTGTAGGCGGTAATGAATAAAAGTATTTTCAGGGGGTAAAATTAGTGAATACAAAAGCAAAGTCAGACTTTAATTTTGGCAGGTTTCTGGTAAGCTGGGCAGCCGTACTTGCATTGATGTTATGTTTTGTTATGTTTACTGCAATAAAGGGTGGATCCTTTATGTCAGGAAACAATATGGTCAATATTTTAAGAGCGATGGCTATAAATACTGTATTTGGAATTGCAGCAACCATAACTATGGCACCTGATGGCTTCGATATGTCAGCGGCAACCCTTGCAAGCTGTTCAGCGTATGTATTTGTATCGGCTTATCTGTGGTTCGGCTGCTCATTAGGTATGTCAATAGTGGTATGTATATTGGTAACCTTAGTGCTTTATCAGCTCACTATGTTTCTTATTCTTGTATGTAAAATACCTGATATGCTGGCGACTTGTGCACTTATGTTTGTCCATCAGGGTATAGGACAATGGTACATAGGTGGTGGTGCAGTTTCTACAGGTATGAGAACATCTTGGGGTGCAGCACCTGCAAGAACAGCACTTTCGGATTCATTTTCAGCTATAGGCAGGGCACCTTGGATTATCATAATTATGTTCTTATGTGTTATAGTTGCACATATTTTCTTAAATTATACAAAGCATGGCCGTTATCTCTATGCTATGGGCGGAAATAAGCAGGCGGCCAAGCTTTCAGGTATTAATATTAAAAAGTACAGATATATGGCAGGAATGATTACTGCTGTATTTATTGCAATTGCAGGTATATTGGTAGCATCCAGGGGAAGCTCCGCTCAGGTTATGTGTTGTGATGATTATCTTATGCCTTCGCTTGCGGCAGTATTTGTAGGACGTACAGTAGGTGGAGCTGAGAAACCAAATGCACTCGGCACAATGATTGGTTCAGCACTTGTATCAACACTTGAAAATGGACTTACTATCTGTGCAGTTCCATTTTATGTATTGCCGGCTGTAAAAGGAGCGGTACTCGGTCTTGCACTTATCGCAGCATACATTTCTAAGAAAGAGGATTAAAGGGGGAGATTATAATGACAGATTTTTCTAAATATTTTCTTATGATAAATGAGGATAAACCGGAAGAAACTGAAAAGCTGGTTATTGAGTATACTCTTCTTAAGACAAAGGGTAAGGGTGAAGGAAAGATAGACTGGGATGAGGATACAATGCAGGCAAAGATCCCGGCAGCTCATGGAAATCTGAACCATGTATGCAGGGTAATGGATGGAAAGGGACATAGCCTTTACATCAAACAGGCAGGAGATACTCTTAGAATATCTGAGGACATGACTGCTACCCTGGATAGAAACAGGCAGGAGTCGGAAATACTTCAGATAGAAGAGAAATTGGCACCGGGTATGGTTCCTCACATCTATTTTTATGATACTGTGATGAGTGCAAGTGGAATGGAGGATTGCAGCAACTTTGAGGTAATGAGGGATGATATGTTAAAACATAAGATTTATCCTGAATTTGCTGAAATGATTACTGATTTTATGGTAAATACCCTGCTTTTGTCAAGTGATGTGGTTATGGATCACAGGGAGAAGAAGGAACTTACCGGAAGATTTATAACTCCTGACTTAGATGATATTACCGAGAAGCTGGTACTTATGGAGCCTTATCTGGGAGCTGAAAGAAATAATATTTTTGCGCCTAACAAAGAATTTGTTGAAAAGGAGCTTTATGCTGATGAGGAACTTCATCTGGCAGTATCAAAGTTAAAATTCAATTTTATGACAAATGCGCAGGCTTTACTTCATGGGGATTTACATACAGGCTCCATCTTCATTAAAGAGGATGCAATAAAAGTTTTTGATTGTGAGTTTGGAACCTTTGCACCTATGGGTTACGATGTCGGCAATATAATTGCGAATATGATTTTTGCTTATGTGAACGGGCTTGCTTATGGTAAAGAAGAGTTTTGTAAATGGACACTTGAAACTATCAGAGATATAGTTGATAAATTTATCGAAAAATTTAATAAAAAGTATGATGAGACGGTAACCGAGCCTATGGCAAAGGTGAAAGGCTTTAAAGAATACTATCTTGACAGCATACTTAGCGATACCGCAGGTTATGCAGGAACAGAGCTTCACAGAAGAACTGTGGGAATGGCAAATGTAGTAGATGTTACTACAATAGAAGACAGTGAGAAACGCATGCTTGCAGAAAGAATCAACATACTTACCGGTAAAGATTATATAATTAACCATAAGAAGTTTAGGACAGGTGAAGCATTTATGGAGGCGGTGTTAAAGGCTGTAGAAGCTGCAGAGAATTGGAGGGTTTAGTAGTATGAATATGGATGATTTTTTTGACAGACTACTTACAGTAAGGTTTACAGATGATAGGACAGGTGTTGATATAATTGACCAGACTCTGATTCCGGTTGAAATGAAACGAATAGTATTAAAAACCAAAGAAGAGGTCTGGGAGGCTATTAAAAAGCTTAGAGTCAGAGGAGCACCTGCTATTGGAGTGGCTGCAGCTTGTGGACTTGCAGCCATAGCAAGGAGGATAGAAACTGCTGATTATGACGAATTCTATAAAGAGTTTAAGAAAATAAAAGATTATCTTGCTTCATCAAGACCTACAGCGGTAAATCTTTTTTGGGCACTTAATAGAATGGATGATGTTGCTGTAAAGAATAAAGGAAAATGCGTTGAAGAAATCAAAAACATATTACTGGATGAAGCAGAGCTTATAAGGACAGAGGATATTGCAATAAGCCGTAATATTGGTGAAATAGGCTTTGGACTTATTAAAGAACTTAAAAAAGAAGGCAGTGAAGTTGGAATTCTCACTCACTGTAATGCGGGAACTCTTGCAACGGCAAAATACGGGACAGCAACAGCTCCTATGTACATAGCTCTTGAGCATGGCTTTAAGGGTGATGACATGCATGTATATTGTGATGAAACAAGACCGCTTTTACAGGGAGCAAGGCTTACTTCCTTTGAACTTCATAATGCAGGTATAAAAACAACTTTGCAGTGCGACAATATGGCTTCAATCCTTATGAAGTCAGGTAAAATTGACATTATATTTGTAGGCTGTGACAGAGTGGCTGCAAACGGAGATGCAGCAAATAAGATAGGAACTTCCGGAGTAGCTATTTTGGCTAAACATTATGGGATTCCGTTTTATGTATGTGCTCCAAGCTCAACAATTGATATGAATACTCTCACAGGAAAAGATATACCTATAGAGCAGAGAGACGGTGAAGAAATCACAGAAATGTGGTATAAGGCAAGGATGGCTCCGGTGGGAGTTGATGTTTACAATCCTGCATTTGATGTTACCGACAATGAACTGATTACAGGAATAATTACAGAAAAAGGTTTATGTAAAGCGCCATATGACAAAGCATTCAAAGAGCTTGGAATAGGAGGGGGCTTATGTTAAGGCATATTCCTGATTGTATTTCACCTGAACTTTTAAAAGTACTTCACGAAATGGGGCATGGAGACCGTATAGTTATAGGAGATGCAAATTTTCCTGCTAAATCGGTGTCCAAGGGAAATATGAACATACGTTGTGACGGTCACAGAGCTACAGAAATCCTGGACGCAATACTCGAACTTATGCCTTTAGATGAATTTGTAGAAAAGCCTGTGCTTATTATGGATAAGTCAGCACAGCACAAAGAACTGGAAACGCCTGTATGGGATGAATTTAAGAATATTGTCATTAAGCACAATGACAAAGGTGAGGGCATGGTAGGTTTTATTGACAGATTTGCCTTTTATGAAGAAGCAAAGAAGGCATATGCAACCATATCAACAACTGAAAAAGCATTTTATGCCTGCATAATATTACAAAAGGGCTGCTTATAGGAAAGGAATAACTATATGAAGAAGATAATTAATTTGCCGGAAAATTATACAGATGATATGTTAAAGGGAATTTATTCAGCTCATCCTGATAAGGTTAAGTATGTAAATGATGATTTAAGGTGCTATTGTGCAGTTAAAGAGAAAAAAGGTAAAGTTGCAATAGTAACAGGTGGAGGTACAGGTCATCTGCCACTTTTCCTTGGATATGTTGGCGATGGGCTGCTTGATGGCTGTGGTGTAGGAGGAGTATTCCAGTCACCATCATCAGAACAGATTGCAAATGTTACAAGAGAAGTAGATGAGGGAGCAGGTACACTCTTTTTGTATGGAAATTATACCGGTGATATAATGAATTTTGATATGGCGGCAGAATTTCTTGAAATGGATGGTATTAAAATAAAAAGTATAGTTGGCGCTGATGATTTGCTGTCAAGTAAAGAAGTAGATACAAGAAGAGGTGTAGCAGGTATTTTCTTCATGTACAAATGTGCAGGAGCAAAGGCAAGTCTGATGGGAAATCTGGATGAAGTTTATGAAGCTGCAAAGAAGGCAAAAGAGAATACCGGGACAGTAGGCTTTGCACTTACCCCTTGTGTTATACCTGAACTGGGACACAGTAATTTTAATCTCGGTGAGAATGAAATGGCTTTCGGAATGGGTATACATGGAGAGCCGGGGGTATGGAACGGAGAGATTAAAACGTCAAAAGAGCTTGCGAAAGAAGCGGTAGAAGAAATTACAAAGGGAATCGGTCTTAATATCGGTGATGAAGTTTGCTTGCTTATCAACGGTCTGGGGGCAACCAGCCTTGAAGAACTTTATATCTTATCAAACGATGTTACAAATCTGGTAAAGGAAAAAGGAGTGAAGATATACAGAACCTTTGTTGGAGAGTATGCAACAAGTATGGAAATGGCAGGAGCGTCTATTTCATTATGTAAGGTAGACGATGAGATGAAGAAGCTCATAGATATGCCTGTGGATACACCGTTCTACACACAGAAGTAGGAGGATAGCATGGAAGAAATATTAGCTAAGGAACTTCCGGAACTTTTTAAGGGAGTAAGTGATATATTTGCTGAAAAGAAAGATGAACTCTGCGAAATGGATGCCAATATGGGTGATGGTGATCTTGGTCTTACTATGAATAAGGGCTTCGGTGCACTTCCTGAACTGATTGCAGAGAATATGGATGAGAATAATATAGGAATGACTTTGGTCAAAGCAGGAATGAAGATGGCAGCGGTAGTTCCTTCCACTATGGGAACGCTTATGTCTAGCGGAGTTATGGAAGGCGGAAAGAAGCTAAAGGATAAAAAGTCTATGGGTAGACAGGAATTGGTGGATTTCCTTGAAGGCTATGTGGAAGGTATCAAAAAAAGAGGGAAATGCGAGGTAGGTGAGCGCACTCTGTTAGATGCTATCCATCCGGCATTTGAAGCGGCAAAAGAGGCATTTGAATCCGGAAAGAGTCTTAAAGGGATAATGGAATCAGCTGTTGAAGGTGCTAAAAAGGGTGTGGAAGCAACCAAAGAGATGACACCTAAGTATGGAAAGGCTGTAGTTTTTGCGGCGAAGGCAAAAGGAATCCCTGACCAGGGTGCAATGGCAGGACTATATCTTTTAGAAGGTTTAGGAAGATATTTTGTATGAGTATAATGTCAGAAGTATTTAGCATTGGCTATAGCTATTTTTGATGATAATTTTAAGTTATAAACTGAATAATAATTAAACAAAGAATAGACTAACTTTTAAGAGATGGTCTATTCTTTTATGAGGTTATGCATGAGGATAAGGCTACTGTACAAGTCGAAGTCCAATAACTACACGGAATCATGATGATAAATGAGGCAGACAAGAGGTATCTGAAAAGTGGCGTAATGGAAAATGGAGTAGTTATCGAAACAGAGGAAGGGTCGCCACAAGGAGGGAATCTATCCCCTTTGCTTGCGAATATCTACCTCAATGAGTTCGACCAAGAGTTCTTGAAGCGAGGTGTCCCATGCATAAGACATGCAGACCACCCTGTTCAGATACTTGATTTTTTACATATATGTGCTAGTATAAAGATACAAAAGAGGTTTGTCGCTGCCTGTTAAGGCGGAGGGCTAACCTCTTTTTAGTACTTTCATCAGCTTGTCCTCTTTTTTAGTTTCCTTCAAGTCTTTTATATATTTCTTTTTACTTACAGAATTCCCTATGTTTCTAAGACTTTCCGCTTAAAATTATGGCAAGGCAAATCAACTATAATTTTAATCCGGTCTTAAATTTACAAAAAGAACACCCGCTTGCTACCTTCATTGACAAAAACAAGAAAGCTGATATACTGCAAATGAACGTTTTGACAAAATATTCATAGCAGTTTTAGTAAACTTGAAAGGGACATCATGCTGATACAAAAAAAGAGCTTTAAGAAGCATCTTCAAATAATTATGAATAAAAACATCAGTAAAATCGTACAGCTTCCGCTTGAGGGTGGGGACAGCCTTACAGGACAAACAAGTCTGGGAGAGGCACCGATTTTGAAGTTACGGCTCTTTTTTAAAGATGATGAGGTAAGCGATGTCATTATAAAATGCAAGTCCTCTAAAGTTATACTTAACGGAATAAAACTTCTCAATTATGAAAAAAGCCGGAAGCTATATTATGCTTTGGCAAGACATCATAGAATACTTGGCTTCGATGGTAGTTTTCTAAGGGAAATAGCATTTTATAATAAAATCGAAAAAGAGCTTAGACAATCACTTCCCTTTGTGTATGGAACTTATCAAAATAAGCTGAAAAGCCAATATATGATTGTGATGAAAGAGTTTTTCGAGGTGGAAATACCGTCTAAAGATTTGGTATGTCGTGTCTTAGACAGTATTCTTCCTTTTCATATTTCCTTTTACGGCAAAAAAGAATCGGTTACTTCGTTAAAATTAAACTGTTATTCTGTAAAAGATTATCAAAAAAGCAGACCTCTTTTGAGGGAATTGTTTGAGAAGCTTGGAAATGAGAATGTCCTTTATTTTAAGGAAGATCTTCCCTGTCTTATGAATTTTATTGATACTATTCATGAAAAAAGAGAGGAACTTAGAGAACATTTCACCCTTACTCACAATGATTTTTGCCCTCGGAATTTGTTTTTTAATGGAGAGAATATCGTCATCTATGATTGGGAGCTGTCGGCATACGGTAATCCGGAGCATGATTTGATTGAGTATCTGAGTTTTGTTCTTCATGAATTTTCTGATTCAGAAGTGTATGATATAATGGAATATCATAGAGAAAAGTTGTTTTCAGCTTTAAATATCAATATGAGAAAAGAAGAGTATCAAAAAATTTTGGAGTTTAATATCTCTGAGTTCATTGTAAATAAACTCAGTGTCTACAGGAGGGCAGGAAAGTTCTTTTCGCTTGATTTTATAGAAGATTTATGTGTTAATTCAGCAAGATTATTTGGACTTATTAAGAGAAGGACAGGACTGAAATAATTTGGAGAAAAGTAAGTATGGAAAGAGAAAAAGGCATTTTACAGCTTGCAGATTATTATGAAAAATTTGAGGTAGGAAACTCATCTGCCTATCTTATAATAAATGAAAATATGAGAGATTATAAGGCGATGTTCGGCTTTACAGAGCTTAGCGATAAAATGGATGAATGGAAGGAGCTTTTTCATTTAATAGAAGAAAAGGCGAAGGCACTTGGCTACTCTGCACTTGTGGGACCGCTGAATTATTCCACCTGGATGAGTTACCGCTGGGCTATCAGCCGTTTTGATTTGAGATTTTTCCCGGATTGCAACAATCCGTCATTTTATCCCGATTACATAAAAGAGCTTGGCTACAGGGAGTTGTATACTTACCGCAGTGCGGAAATAGCAATTAAGAACCCTTTGCATGAGGTTGGAGAGCAGATTTACAATGAAAAAATGGCAGAAGGTTATCGTTTTGTTACCTTTGAAGGGGAGGAGGCTCTTACTCAGGTAAAAGAAGTATATGAAATCTCAAAAGATGCCTTTTCAGATGCTTTATTATATTCGGATATCCCCTATGAAGTGTTTGAAAAACTATATCTTTCATGGGTGAAGGAGATAAACATTTCTTTGATTATCGCCTATAGGGGAGAAGAAGCCGTAGGTTATGTATTTGGCTATGACAGTCCTTTTGGAAAGGATTTTATTTCAAAGACGAGTGCAGTGAAAAAAGAGTATCAGAAGCAAAAAATCTATCTTGCCCTGCTTTATTTAGGAAGTGAACTGGTTAAAAATAAGGGCTATGATACTATGATTTATCATTTCCAGTGTGAACAAAAGGAAACTTTCAGACGTTTTGCTGAAGGAGTGGAAGACAATGAAAAGCGTTATGCTGTATATGTAAAGGAGTTTTAATGAAACGAAGCTGTAAACTTTGCTTAAATGACCATACTGTCAGAAATATTCGTTTCAATGAAGAGGGGCTGTGCAATTTCTGTGAAGCCTATCTTAGAGATAAGGAGAAACTGACTGATTTTGACAGGTTGAAAGCACTGTTTGAAGAGAGAATCAGTCTGGTTAAAGGTAAGCACGCTTATGATGCGGCTGTGGGGATTTCAGGAGGAAAGGACAGTGTATTTGTGCTTTATGAGCTGATTCACCGCTACCGTCTTCATGTCAAGGCATTCACAATGAACAACGGCTTTCTTTCCAAGGAGGCAAAGGAGAATATAGACAGGCTGGTACAGGAGTTTCAGGTGGAACATGAGTATATTGACTTTAAGCCAAGCCTTTTAAAACGTTTTTATGCCTATTCCATAAAAAAATGGCTGGTGCCCTGCATAGCCTGCTCCTATATCGGCTATGCCTCTATGATAAATTTAGCATCTAAAATAGATGCAGGAATGATAGTTCATGGCAGAAGTCCGGAGCAGATGTTTCGTGCTTATGATGAGGATGTATTTTCGGAACTTGTAAGAGCGGGGCTGTCTTCCGTAAAAGATTTGGATTTAAAAAGCCTGTACAGAGGGCTTCTTGGGAAAATAGATGAAAAGCTGGATAAGACCTTGAGGGATGATGTGAACAGGGCATTGTTTCAGGATGTTAAGGGGGATGATTTCAGGGAGTTTGTCGCCTACTTTTTATACCACCCTTATGATGAAAAAGAGATTGTTGCATTTTTAAAGGAAAATACCTCATGGTCTGTGGGAGAGCATTATAACCATTATGATTGCAGAATTCACCCAGCCACCCAATATATATACCAATGTGCTGAGGGAAGACCTCACAGTCTGCCTGAAATCAGCTTTTTGGTTAGAGCCGGTAAACTTACAAGGGAAGAAGCAAAGCAGATGTTAGCGGGAGATTTGTTATCTGAAAAACCAAAGGCAGAGATGAAAGAGCTTTTTAATTATATAGGAAAAAGTCAAATGCCTACAAGAATAAAAGCAGAAATTTACAATAAAGTGGTGAGTAAATGGAAGTTATAAGATATTTTTTTTATAAGAAACGATTGTTTATCTATATTGGATTTTCATTAGTATTGGCACTTCTTTTCACGTATTTTGCAAAAGAAACTGAAGCCCTGCGACTCTTTTTTCTTTTTTTAATTGAGTTTTGGTTTCTTCGTTTTACGGATGATTGGACAGATTATGAAAAGGACATTGCCCTGGGTAAAATTCAGCTAAGAAAAGAAATGCTTAGAGTACTTATAATTATCTTTGCAGTACTGTTTTTGGTACTTAACCTTTTATTCTTCGGAGTATGTGGACTATTTAGCTTAGGTATACTTTTGCTGATTTTTTATAAAGAAACCCTAACCTTTATTCCGCCAATAATTGGACTTGTAAGTGGTATTTATTACATGAGCCTGACTGTTCCGCTAAAGGAAACGGGTTGGGAAGAAGGCTTATTTTTAATTGTTTTACTGGGTTTTTCTGTGGGGTTTGGCATAAGAAAGAGGAAAAAATATGATTTTTGAAATGGGGGATAGTAAAGCACCTGATAAACTGGGTGGAAAGGCTTTTCAGCTTGCAGAGCTTTCTGAAGCCGGTTTTTTGGTTCCGCCTTTTTTGGTTTTGACAGGGGAAGCTTTCTATGAGTTTTTGGGAGAGGATAGAGAGAGGCTTTTCTCACTTCTTTCTTTTTATAAGGATGAAAATAGGGAAGAAATCTGCTCTATTATGAGAAACAGAGTATTTCAGAGAGAGTGGAAAGAGAAGGTTCTTGGTAGGGTTAAGGCTTATTTTGGCGAAAACTGCCTGCTTGCTGTGCGTTCCAGTGCGATGGATGAGGATGGGGAGGCTTGTTCCTTTGCAGGAATTATGGAATCTTTTATGAATGTAAAACAGGGTGAGGAGCTTTTTGAGTCGATAAGGAACTGCTATCTGTCCTGCTTTTCGGAAAGGGCAATGGCATATAGGAAAGAGAACGGCTTAATTAACGGAAATATCGGTATGGCTGTAATTATACAGGAAATGGTAGATGCGGATGTGTCGGGAGTAATGTTTACAAGCAATCCGGGTACTAACAATCCTGATGAGATTTTAATCAGTGTGGTTACAGGACTTGGGGAAGCCTTGGTATCAGGAGAAAAGAACAGCTATGATGCACTATATGACCGCTTTGGCAACAAACTTGAGTCAGATAAAGCAATGCCTGTTTCTGAGGAAACTCTACAGGAACTTGTCAGTTTTGGGCTAAAGGTAGAAGAACTTGATACAAAAAAACGAGGTCGGGATATAGAATTTTCCATAAAAAACGGTGTTATTTACCTGTTGCAAAATCGTCTTATTACGAGCTACCGTCATATTGAAAAAAACAAAGAGAGAACTATTCTTGATAATTCCAATATCATAGAAAGTTATTCAGGTGTTACTACACCACTGACATTTAGCTTTGCCAGAGAGGTATATGAAAAAATTTACCGTCAGACATTGGGGAATTTTTTTATAGAAAAAGAGGCGATTGAGAGCATTTCAGATGACCTGAAAAATATGATTGTATTTTATGAGAATAAAATCTATTACCGTCTTAACGGCTGGTACAAAATGACGGCACTCTATCCCGGTTACAATAAAAACAAACGCTACATGGAAGAGATGATGGGCGTAAAGGTGGAGCTAAAGGAAACAGAACGAGAGGCAAAGTTTCGTCTTTTTAAAATTTATTTTTATTTTATTAAAAAGCTGATTAATATGAAACGTGCAACCACCGCATTTACAAAGAAGTTTGAGAGGGTGACCAAAGACTATAAAAATCAGGACTTTGCCGGATTTGATAATAGGAGTTTGGTTCAGATTTACAAAGATTTGGAAGAAGCTATTTTGGATGATTTTACAACACCGATTGTAAATGATATGGGGGCAATGGTCTTTCTGGGAAAGGTAAATGAACTGCTAAAAAAAGAGGGTGTACAGGATGCAGAGGGGCTTCTTGGTAAAATCCTCAGCAAACAGGGAAATGTGGAAAGCGTGAAACAGAGCCTTTCCTTGTTGGCACTTGTTGATGAGATATGGGAGAATAAGGAACTTTCCGCTAAATTTCGTACTCAGTCAAAGGAAGAGCTGAAAGCACTGTTAAATGAAGAAAGTGATTTTTCAGAGCATTTAAGAAACTATATTTCACGCTATGGAGCAAGGGTAATGGATGAACTCAAGCTTGAAAGTATCACACTTAAAGAAAATCCGGACTTTTTGTTTCAGACCTTAAAGAATTATTTGCAGCCGGAAGAGAAACTGTCAGTCTATAAGCCACTTGAAATAGATGAAGAAGAGCTGTATAAACAGGTTTCATTTGCAAAGAGACTGCTATTAAAAAAGCTTGTAAAGATTACCAAGTATTTTGTAAGAAACAGGGAATTTTTAAGGCTTTACAGAACTTATATCTACGATATTGTGCGTATGATATTTCTTCGTATCGGACATAATCTGGAAGAAGAGGGAGTTATTTCATATTACAGAGATGTGTTTTTTATTACAAAGGAGGAGCTTTTTCAGCTTGCTGAGGGAGAAGCCATACAAACAGCAGAGCTTCGGGAAAAGATAAGAGAAAGAAAACAGGAATTTGAAGCAAATAAAGACAAAGAAGTTTTTGAAAGAATGTACTTTTACGGAGAAGTTAAGGCGGAAAATATGATTCCGATATTTTCAAGACAGGAAAAGGGCAATACCGAAACCGGTGTTCTAAAGGGAGTTGCAGGTGGAGGAAAGGCCGTTATCGGAAGAGTAAAGTTCGTAGAAGATCCGTCAAGTGCAGATGTAGAAGGCTTCATCCTTATGGCAAAGCGGACTGATCCCGGTTGGACAGTGCTATTTCCTATGGCAAAGGCGATTATTATAGAACGTGGAAGCGTACTTTCTCATTCTGCGGTTATTGCCAGAGAGATGGGAATTCCGCTTGTAGTCGGAATCAGAGGTTTGACCGAACAAATAAAGGATGGAATGCTTGTTAGGGTAGACGGTATAAAGGGGACGGTAGAAAGGATAGATGAGGGCAATGAAGACGAGAGATAAATTTTCTTTTATACGTTACTCAAATTGCTGGGAAGACAGCAAAATTCTCTTAGAAGCTCTGCAAATAAAAGAGGGAGAGGTAGGACTTTCCATAGCCGGAGGTGGGGACAATACCCTCGCCCTGCTCCTTGCCAATCCTGAGAAAATCTATGCTTTTGATGTCAATAAAACCCAACTGTATCTGATGAAATTGAAGATGACTGCGATAGAGAAATTAAGTTATGATGAGGTTTTGGCTTTCTTTGGTATCAGAAAAAGCAGTGACAGGCTTCGTACTTTTTTTAGCTTGAGAGAATATTTAGACGAAGAAAGCTACCAATACTTTAATCATAGAAGAGAACTGATTACAAGGGGGATAATACATATAGGAAAGTTTGAAAAATATTTTCAGATTTTTAGAAAGCTTGTCTGCCCTTTATTTTGCAGGGCGAAAAGGCTTCATCAGTTTTGCTCTCTGTCCTCTTTTACGAAGCAAAGACATTTTTATAAAAGATACATTAACAACCTGAGATTTCGTATGATTTTTCGTGTGTTCTTTGGTATAAAGGTGATGGGAAGCCTCGGCAGGGATAAAAGTTTTTATGAGAATTTGGAGGATAAGAGTGATGTTGGAGGAGATATCAAAAAACGTTTTGAATTCGGCATTTCTCACAGTGAAAATCGTAGCAATCCCTATCTTAGTTATATACTGAGGGGGAATTTTACAAAAAACGCCTTGCCACTTTATTTAGTTAAAGAAAATTTTTCTTTGATTAGAGAAAGGCTTTCCAAAATCCAATTAATTCATGGCTCACTTTTGGATATTTCTGAAAGAGAGCGGTTTGATTTTTTTAATCTCTCGGATATTTTTGAGTATATGAATGAGGAAGATTTTTTGAAAAATGTAGATAAATTAGAAAAAATCAGCGGAACCGGGGCGAGATTTGCTATATGGAATATGCAAAATAAAAGATATTTGCCTAGTGAGAGTTTTTGCTTATTAAAAGAGGAAAGCAAGTCACTTTTTAAGAAAAACCAATCTTATTTTTACAGAGATTTTTCGGTTTATAAGAGGTGATTATAATAACCAATATAGAAAGTGTGGAAAATGAGTCGGATTGTAGATTATTTTGATAATGCCTGTGAGAAATACAGTGAGAGAACCGCCTTTATAGATATCCAAGGAGAAAAAGTAAAGAAAGTAAGCTTTGATGAACTAAAAACAGATGTTGACAGGGTTTGTGACAGGCTGGTTGAAAGAGGAATGAAACAAAAGGAAAGGGTGGTACTTTTTGTATCTCCGTCTTATGAACTTTTGGTATTTATGCTTGCCTGTCTGAAACTGGGAGTTTCCCTTATGATAATTGATATCTGGGCAGGAAAACACTTGATTAAAAAGACACTTGAGGAATATCAGGCAGAATATATAGCGGTTTCAGGCAAGACAAAACTGCTTCGGCTTGCATTCAGAGAGTTTAGAAAGATTAAAGATACAATTCTGATAGACAAAGTATTTGAAGAAAATCGAACTGAAAGTATGGGGAGAACACAGGAAAAGTCCCGACTTTCCAAGATTTTAGGAAGTGAAGTGGCAGTTCTTACAATGACTACAGGCTCTACCGGAAAACCAAAGATTATTTTAAGAAGCCACGAAGACCTTTACAATCAGTTGGAATTGGTGCGAAGCAATATGGAAGAAAGAAAAGAAGAAACAGTCGCCCTGAATACTTCTTTTATGTACCATTTTGTAAATATTTTAAATGGTTACAGTGGAATTTTGCTACATTCTAAAAAACCTAAACTTCTTAGAATGTTTCGTAAAAAAGGGCAGTCACAAAAGCTTCCGGCTCAGGTACTTTTTACCAGTCCTGATTTTTGTATGCAGACGGAAATTCTCTTCCCAAGACTGGAGGAGCTTTATTTTGGAGGGGCGATTTTGAACCTGTATGAAGCGGAAAAAATCAGGAAGAAATTTCCGAATGCCAAAATCACCTACATCTATGGGGCAACTGAATGTAATCTGATATGCAAGACAAATCTGGATGACTATATAAGCAGTTTGAAAGAGGGACAGACAGTGCTTGGAGAAGCGGTGAAGGGAGTTTGTATCAAGACTGATGATAAGCAGGAAATTATGGTACACTCAGATGTGGTGTTGACAGATTATCTAAACCCTGAAAATAAACGTGGAGAAGTTGATAAAGAGGGGCGGTACTGGAACAAAACCGGAGATTTGGGACGGATAGAAAATGGAAAACTGTACTACTTGGGTAGAAGGGATGTCTTTGTTAAAGGAAAGAATGGAAACCTATTTTCAAATGATTTGGAGCAGGAAATTGTCCGAAGTTTTTCAGGAATAAGAAAATGTGCTTTTTTCTATCATGATGGGAACAACCATCTTTTTATAGAGGGAGATTTTCCTGAGGAAGCAGAATTGAGAAATTTTGTAAAAGAAAGAGAAATAGGGGAAGATGTGATTATTAACTGTATTGCTAAAATTCCCTGCGATGCAAAGCATCATAGTAAAATCAACTATAACCGACTGAAACGAATGGCTGAAAAAAAGACAGAAAAAGAAAAGCCTAAGAGGAAAAGCTAAAAAGAAAAGCCTAAAAAAAGCTTAAGAAAAAAACTAAAAGTAAAAGCTAAGAAAAATAGCTAAGAAAAGAAGTTAAGAAAAATATTTAAGAAAAATATTCAAGAAAAATAACTAAGAAGAGAAGATATAAGGAAGTAAAAATGGGAAATAAAGTTGCAGAGATTTTGCTTGAAAATCATAAGAGATGGAAGGAACATGAGTATATTTTTGAAAAAGAGAATGGAGTGTTTCGTTCTCATACCTATGGGGAGTTTTATGAGGATGTTCTTAATGTCGCCTCCTACTTAAAAGAACAGGGTTTAGTGGGGGAAAGGATTGCTATATTCGGAGCAAATTCTTATGCCTTTATGGTAGCTGATGTAGCTGTGATGGCATTTATAGGCTGTTCGGTGATGTTTGCAGAGCAGTGGACAAGGAAGGATCTTTTGCATATTATGCAGACGGTTGATGTGGATGCTATACTTTATGATTCATCAAAAGAAGAAATTTTTACTGATTTGAATATTCCTAATAGGGATACAAGATTTATTTCGTTTACAGAACTGCTTAAAAATGAGAAGAAAAGCGAGCTTACCCCTTATTCGGTGAATGATGAAGTTTGCTCACGAATTGTATTTTCTTCGGGAACTACCGGAGTGCCGAAGGCGGTTATGCTCTCACAAAAAAATATGTTTGTGAACTTAGAGAACCTTTTAAAAAGGGCATTGATGACAGAGAAAGACTCCGCTTATCTGTTTTTGCCGCTTAGCAATACCTATGGCGGGCTTTGTAATTTTTTATATTCCCTACATACCGGTATGCGGATTTATCTGTGCAGTGATAAAAACCGTATTGTAGAGGAATTGCTTGAAGTAAAGCCTACTATTCTCAGTACAGTACCTATTTTCCTTGAGAAAATCTATATTGCCAAACAACAAAAAGGACTTTCACCATCTGCCCTGCTTGGTGGCAGGACAAGGATAGTATTTTGCGGAGGAACAATCTTAGAAAATCATTTGCGTGAAATGATGGCTGAGGAAGGGATTACTCTGTTAAATGCCTATGGGCTTTCTGAAACGGCTTCTATAATCAGCATAGAATATCCAAATGAACAGGAGAATGGTTCAGCGGGTGCGGTTTTTGAAAATCAACAAGTGAGGATTGACCGGCCGGATGAGAACGGAGTGGGAGAAATTCTTGTAAAAGGGGAGAATATATTTATAGGCTACTATGGCAGAGAGGATTTTTACAAAAGCTTTTTTACCGATGACGGATATTTCAGAACCGGTGACCTCGGTTATTTAGTAGGAAATAAATTGTTTTTTAAGGGGAGAAAAAAGAGAGTAATTATCGGAAAGAATGCGAGAAATATCTATCCCGAAGAACTGGAAACCATCATTTTGGAAACTGTTAATGCGGAAGCCTGCAAGGTATTTGAACGAAATGATAAGCTTTGTGTGACTATATTTATGAGTGAGGAAGCAGAAGCAGAAACTTTGCTGAACTGTATTAATAAAAAACTGCCTAAATATTGCCATTTGACAGAGTGTGAGGTGGTAAGGAATAGTATGGATAGGAAGTGGAAGTAGAATTTGACATTATTTTCTGCTAACTATAAAATGATGTGGATGTCAGTAGATAAAAAATTCTCTTGAAAATAAATTTTCATCGAATTTTATACTTTTGACACTTGTATTATAAAACAACCTCCAGAAAAGAGGATTCCTATGTTTAATATAGAAGAAGAACTAAAAAAACTGCCCAGTAAGCCCGGAGTTTATATTATGCACAACGAACTGGATGAAATCATATATGTAGGAAAAGCCATAAGCCTAAAAAACAGAGTTCGCCAGTATTTCCAAAGCATAAACAGGCATTCGCCAAAAATTAAGCGAATGGTTGAAAATATAGACCATTTTGAATATATAATCACAGATTCGGAATTGGAAGCCCTTGTACTTGAATGTAATTTGATTAAGGAGCATCGCCCTAAATACAATACAATGATGAAGGATGATAAAAGCTATCCTTATATCAAGGTGACAGTGGATGAGGAGTTTCCGAGAGTGATGTTTACCAGAAAAAGAGGGAAGGATAAGGCAAAGTATTTTGGTCCCTATCCTGCCCATATAAGCGAAACCTTGGAGCTTATTCATAAAATATATAAAATAAGAACCTGTAGAAGAAATCTGCCAAAGGATATAGGTAAAGAACGCCCTTGCCTTAATTATCAGATAGGCAGATGTGACGGTGTCTGTCAGGGTTATGTGGAGTCTGCGGAATACAAAAAGAGGATTGATGAAGTAATTAAATTTTTAAATGGTGATTATGAGCCTATATTAAAAATGATTACCGATAAGATGATGGAAGCCTCTGAAAAGCTTGAGTTTGAAGAAGCCGCTAATTACAGGGATATGTTAACTCATGTAAAACGCTTCAGTGACAGACAGAAGATTAATTCCAATGATAATGTGGATGACAGGGATGTGCTTGCACTTGCAAAGGCGGGTAAAGAAGCGGTTATGCAGGTATTTTTCATACGTGCCGGCAGACTGATAAGACGTGAACATTTTTCCTTGGACAATGTAGGCGATGATGAAAAAGGAGCTATTTATACTGATTTTATAAAGCAGTATTACACCGGTACTCCGTTTATACCGAAGGATATAATGCTTGCAGATGAGCCTGAGGAAAAAGAACTTTTAGCACAGTGGCTGGCTACAAAAAGAGGAAATAAGGTAAATATCCTTGTGCCTAAAAGAGGAGAAAAGGCAGGGCTTACAGAGCTTGCCTATAAGAATGCAGCCATGGTGCTTAATCAAGACAGCGAAAGAAACAAGAGGGAACAGGCAAGAACTCTGGGAGCAGTTAAGGAACTTAAAGAGCTACTTGGAATTAAAAATGATATAAAACGGATAGAATCCTACGATATCTCCAACACCAGCGGATTTGAAAATGTCGGCTCCATGGTTGTTTTTGAAGATGGCAAGCCTAAGAAGAATGACTATAGGAAGTTTAGAATTAAGGGGGTAGTAGGTCCAAATGACTATGCTTCTATGGAAGAGGTGCTTACAAGAAGATTTGAGCATGGTCTTAAAGAAAAAGAAGAACTGAAAATTTTAGAGAAGGCAGGTATGATAAAGGAAGGCAAATTTGCCCATTTCCCTGACATAATTTTAATGGACGGTGGCAGAGGTCAGATAAATATCTGCCTTAAGGTGCTTGAGAAACTTGGCATAGATATAGCTGTGGCAGGTCTTGTAAAAGACGACAGACATAGGACAAGGGGCATATATTACAATAATGTAGAACAGCCAATCGACACACATGGAGAGCTTTTCAAGCTTATAACAAGGATACAGGATGAAACCCACAGGTTTGCCATAGAGTACCACAAGCTTTTAAGAGGCAAAAATCAGGTTCACTCTGTGCTTGATGATATAAAAGGAATAGGAAAGGTAAGAAGAAAGGCTCTGATGAAGCATTTTGCCTCTCTCGATGATATTAAGGCTGCTACAGAGGAAGAACTGGCTGCTGTGGAAGGTATGAATGAAGGAGCAGCCAGGGCTGTGCGGGAGTTTTTTAGGGAATAATCTGGAACGTTATCAGCGTATCGGCAGTTAAATGGTGGAATCACGTATGATCAACTCGGTTTCGTACTCGCAAAAGACATGAGGTGAATCAGGAAACTGAATTCTCTCAAGAATCTGCTTTGCGGCGGCGATACCGAGATATTTTTTTGGAGTGCTTATAGTAGTAAGTGCAGGTGAAATTCTTGAAGCGGCAGGTATGTTGTCAAAGCCGATAACACTGACGTCTTTTGGTATGCGAAAACCCAGAAATTGAAGAGCATATATCAGCTGCACCGCGGTCCAGTCATTTCCGCAGACGAATACATCCGGAAGTGATGACATTGCCTGTATCTTTTGGACAATAGTCTGGAAATTACGGAAATCTTCCTGTGTTTCATAAAGCATGCAGCTTTCGATGTCGAGTGAAAGCTGATGGGCACTCAGACTTTCGCACAGAGCATCATATCGCTCCTGAAATCCGCGACCGGCATTAGGAGAGTGAAGGTCGCCGATAAAACCAAATCGTTTTGTCCCCTTTTTTATCAACTGCTCTGTCAGATATTTTAAATGCTTCTTATTTTCCATAGTAACTACATCTATTCCGTTTAATTCCTCAAAAGGTACATTTGGCATATCTACCGATACAACCGGAAGGTGAAAACCTGCAAGTGCATTGCATATTACTTTATCGCAAATTTCAACCAGAATTATTCCTTTAACGAAAGGATCTGAAATTATTTTAGGAAAATTCAGTTGCTTAAGTTCACTATCGGACATAATGCTGATAGTGAGGTGATAGTGAGCATCTGAAAGAACCGATTCGATTCCTCGTAATACTGTGGTCCAGAATTCAGAGTCCGGAGCGTATGTTTTGGTCAGAAAAAGAATGGTTCCGTTGCTTGAAGATTCGGACGAGGGCAGATTGGTGCCGGTCAATCCCAAGTTCTTATACCCCATCTTTTGAGCAGTTTTTGTAACAAGGTCTCTGGTATTTTCAGAAACCTCAGCATTTCCCTTTAGTGCTTTAGAAACAGTATTTCTTGATAAACCGAGATGATCGGCAATATTCTGAATGGTACATTTCATAATTTATCTCCTTATAGCCCGACGGTTTGTAGGTAGATACAAACTACATTATTATGGGCAAAAAATTTACCGTTTATTACATTTAATAATATTATGCCACATTTTGGCAGAAATGAAAAGTAAAATTTTAAAAGTCTAAAATGCACGAAATGTAAAATAAAACTCTGATATTCTATTCATATTATACAAAAAGTATGCAAAAATAATATATAAAAAGTGGAAAAAATAAAATAATAGTGCAAAATATTGAAATAATGCAAAGTTAATGCTAATATAAATGCATAGAAATAAACAAACAAAATGTGCAAAGGGAGAGAAAATGGGAGATTTATTTTATCGTCCTGAACAGGCCTGGGTCGGTGATCTGATTCCTTATTATGAAGACGGAATTTATTATGGATTTTATCTGCATGATCCGAGAATAAGAGACAGGGAATTCGCAGAGGAAACAACCTGGCATCTGGTTACAACCAAAGACTTTGTAAAACTTACTTATAAAGGCGAAGCCATAGCAAGAGGAGGTGATAAGGAAGCAAACAAGAATGCTTATACGGGTTCGGTTATTAAGTGCAGAGAGGATGGATTGTATCACGTTTTTTATACAGCATTTAACGAAGATTTCAAAATACGGGGTAAGGCAATACAGTCTGTAATGCAGGCTACAGGAAAAACACTTGATAAGCTTGAAACGGTGAGAGAGTTTCTTTTCACATCTGACGGAGAGCGGTATGAGGAGTTTGACTGGAGAGATCCGTATGTATTTTGGAATGAAGATGATGGATGTTATTATATGCTGCTTGCTTCCAGAATGGCGGGTAGAGGAGCATTAAGAGGCGGTTGTATCGCTCTGTGTAAATCTTATGATCTTATGAACTGGACTTATGAGAAACCATTCTATGATCCCAAGATGTATATTACCATGGAATGTCCGGAGCTGTTTAAGATGGGAAACTATTGGTATCTGGTATTTTCTACATTTTCAGATCGGTTTACGACACATTACAGGATTTCAAAGAACTGGAACGGATCATGGGAGATTCCGGATGATGATGTATTTGATACAAGAGCTGATTATGCCATAAAAACTGCATCTGACGGTAAAAGAAGATTTGCTTTTGGCTGGATAGCAAGTAAGTATGGGAATACAGATTTTGGCCCCTGGGAATGGGGAGGAAATATGAACTTCCACGAGATAGTTCAGATACCTGAAACAGGGGAACTCAGAGTAAAAGCGGTTCAGGGCGTACTTGATTATTTTTCTGAGGATGTAAAGCTTGAATCTGAAGAGGTCTATAACGGAAGAATAGAAAATACAGGAACAGGAAGTAAACTGACATCAGATACTTTAGGTGCCCTGCTATATCCGGTAAAGGATGATACATTCAGATTGGATATGACTATAATACCCGGAAGGCAACACGAGTTCGGCATCGCTCTCCATGTTAATAAAGATATGGAAACGGGATATTTTTTGAGACTGGATACAAAAAGGCGTACGGTTGCCTGGGATTTGTGGCCTAGAAGCGAGCAGGGAAGGTATCAGTGGCAGATTAAAGGGGATGTTCCTTATCAGATAGAAACTGCGAGACTTCTCCCTGAAGCAGAAGAATACAGGGTACATATAATACGCGAAACTGATATCTGTGTGGTGTATATCAATGATGAAATAGCACTTTCAACAAGAATGTATGACCACAAAGGAGGATATGCGGGAATATATGTAGTTCAGGGTGAAGTAAATCTTGCTTGTTATAAAGAGAAAAGGAGAGAGTGATATGCGTAAAAAAATTATGAGTTTGTTGCTTGCGACAGGTATGGCTGTTACTTTGATGTCCGGGTGCGGCAATGCAAACAATGGTGACGGAAACACAAATAACGACGGGGGAGGTAGTTCCGTAAAACAGACTTCCGCATCCTCGTCGGCAAAATCCGGAAATAATGATGAAGTAACCACAGTAAAATGGTTTACATCGAGACCGGTTGACGGAGCTATAGATCAGGCAATGCATGAAATTGCGGATGAATACAGTGAGAAAATGGGCGGAAAATGGAAGATAGAATTTGAGACAACCGCAGACAGACCATCTTATCTGCAGAAACTCAAGACACTGATTGCCGGTGGTAATATGCCTGATATCATAGATATAGATGCTGATCCTTACTGTCAGGAGCTTGTAGATGCCGGAATGCTTGTAGATGTAAAGAAATTTTTGCAGGATAACGGCAAATATGACAGTTTCTATCCGACAGCTCTGAAGTACCAGGAATTTACAAACGGCTCTATGTATACGCTTCCTCTTGAATACCATGTTGAAATGACCTGGTATAATAAAGAAATCTTTAAGAAATACAATCTCTCGGCACCTAAGACCATGGATGAGTGGTTAACTGTGTGCAAGACACTTAAAGAAAATGGAGTAACCCCTATTTCGGTGGACGGAGTGGACAGATGGCCTATTCAGAGATATATAGCGATGATGCCTTTCAGAAGGTCGGGAAATGATTATATAATCAAACTTCGTGACGGTGAAGAAAAAATGTCGGACAAGGTGGGTAAAGAAGCGGCGACCTTTATGAAGGACATAGGACAGTATTTTAATGACGGATTTGCGGCTACAGATTATGCTACAGCTCAGTCTATGTTCTTGGATGGGAAATCGGCAATGTACTACATAGGCGACTGGGAAATTGCTGCAATGCAGGAAGCTTATGAGGCAGGAAAAGTGGATTATTTCTATCTGCCGACTGTTGCTGACGGAAAGACAGATGCAACGGAGTTCTGCGTGAATTCGGGAATCGGAATGGCATTTAATACCAAGACTTTTGATGAAAAAACTAAAGATTTTGCATTATATGTGCTGGATAATTATGGGAAAAAGTATGCTGCAAAGCAGCAGATGTCTCCGATTAAAACAGAGCTCCCTAAGGACATGAAATTCTCGGATTTATATATGAAAATTCGCGGAGATATGGAGAAAACGGGAGAACATTTCCTGAAACCTTGGGACACTTATCTGGATGCGGATACAAATACTACTATGCAGGACAATTTACTGCTGCTTGCATCGGGGGATATGTCGGTTGATGATTTCTGTAAGCTGATAGATGATTCTATTGCAATGAATGTGAAAAAGTAAAGATACCGGATGGAGCTGTTGCAGTATAATATTTAATGCGACAGCCCATCCGGTTTTAAAAATCATGGAGAACAAAATGGGTATAATCAAAAGTAAAAAATGGTTTTTGATATTTTTGCTGCCGGGACTGTTATTTTATATATTATCGGTTTTTTATCCGATTGAGGAGTCTATACGACTCAGTTTTATGTCGTGGAACGGAATCGGTGACAGAACTTTTGCCGGATTGCAGAATTATATAACCATGTTTAAAGACCGGACATTTTATAAGGCATTTATAAATAACCTTGTATATCTTCTGATTGTGGTAAGTATGCAACTTACAATAGGACTTGTCTTTGCGGTATTACTGACATTTATGAAAAAGCACGTAATCCTTATAAAGACACTGTATTATGTTCCCTGCATTATTACTACTGTCGCTATAGCGCAATTATTCAGAAGTATGTATGCTACAGAGCCGATGGGACTGATTAACCAATTTTTTTCTGCAATCGGTATGGATAATATGGTTACATCCTGGATTGCCAATATTAAAACCATGTTGGCGGCTGTGTCCATACCTGAAGGTTGGAGATTTACCGGAATGTACATGGTGATTTTCTATGCGGCACTGGTTTCACTTAATCCTTCGGTGTATGAGGCTGCAAAGGTGGATGGAGCAACTGAGCTTCAGATACTATTTAAAATAAAGCTTCCGCTTATCAAAAATATTATTCTACTGACACTTACTATGTGTCTGACAGGTGCATTGAGAGGATTTGACATTCCGTTCCTGCTTACCGGAGGAGGAGCGGGCAACTATAGTGAACTCCTTTCAACATATATGTACAAAAAGGCATTTTCAAACAACCAATATGGCTATGGAAGCGCACTTGCGGTATTTATTATTATAGAGAGCATATTGGTTGTGATCATACTTCGTAAAATCTTTGCAGAAAGGAAGGAGTGGAAAAAATCGTGAAAAAAAGAATAGGTAAAATTATATTTATTGCATTTATCCTTATCTTTCTGATTATACAGATCTATCCTGTGGTATGGCTTTTTATGGCCAGTGTTAAACCGACGGTTGAGCTCTCTACTTCTCCGTTTGCTCTTCCAAAATCAATAACTTTTGAGAATTTTATTAAGGTTCTCTCCGGAGGAAAGATAGGGCTTTATATGTGGAACAGTCTAAAAGTAACGGGAATTTCGCTGCTTTTGATTATTTTTCTTGGGGCTACCACCGGCTATGCCCTATCAAAATTCAAATCACGTTTTAAAAAGCAGATATATGCATTTTTTACTTTTGGTATTATGGTGCCCGTGCAGATTACACTCATACCTTTGTTCATATTCTATAGCAGAGCAGGAATATTAAATACCAGTTTTTCATTGGTACTGCCACAGGTTGGCTTCGCACTCCCTCTCTCGGTAATGATGTTTGTAAGCTTTTATAATTTTGTACCTGATGAACTTATAGAGGCCGCCATTGTGGACGGCTGCAATCCGGGCAGAATATTTGTAACAATAGTATTTCCTCTGGCACGTAATACAGTGATTACAATAGCGTCAATGTATAGTATACTTATATGGAATGATTTTATTTTTGCCAATACCTTCATAAGTGATACCAATGCCAAGACGGTGGCAATGGGGTTGAAGGACTTTGTCGGTGCATTCGGAAATGTAGACTGGGGCTCAACTTTTGCCGCCATCATCATTTCCATACTTCCGCCTATGATTATATACTTTGCGCTAAATAAATGGGTTACTGCGGGTATGACTATGGGGGCTACGAAGGGATGATTGGCAGAATAAAAAGATATAACTAATAGATAAGTATAACAAGGATTTTACTAATGAAAATAAAACTAATAGCAGCAGTAGACCTGCGCTTCGGCATAGGAAAAGATGGAAGCCTCTTATTCAAAATCCCTGAAGATCTGAGATTATTTAAGCAACTTACCACCGGTAATATTGTGCTGATGGGCAGGAAAACATTTGAATCCATTGGCTGTATTCCTTTGACTGACAGAATAAATATTGTAATCTCTTCTGCAAAGAAATATGAGAATGAAGACGTAATTAACTTTGATAATTATAAGACAGCTATAGAATACTGTAAGCAAATCTTTTCTGATAAAGACCTTTATATTATAGGGGGTGGGAAGATTTATGAACAGGGAATTAAATATGCCGATGAGATTATTTTGACTAAGTATAATAAGGTGTATGAGGATGTAGATACGTATTTTCCTGTAGACATAATGGATAATTTCTCAGAAGCTGATGTGATTATGGAAGGAAGTTATGAAGGCACAGAGTTTAAGACGACTGTATTTACAAGAAATATATAAGGCAGTAATAAATGACAGAAAGTGAAATTATGAAATTGAATAGTTAGTGTAACCCCAATTATTCACAAGATATTTCGTGAATAATTGGGGTATAATAATTCTCTGGCATTCCGATATATAAATTAAAGGCAAAGTTGTTTTATGTTTAAATGGGAGGTGTAATATGAAGATACAGGGAAATTTAATTAATAATTACAACTATAATAAATTAAATTTTAATGTAACATCATCAAAAGAAGACAAAAAAGCAGCTGATATAAGGAATGATTCTGTGGAAGATGAAAAGGCTGAGGCAGCCAAAGCTAAGCAGAGAGAGCTTGAGGAGGCCGCTGAGGAAATCAAAAGACAAGCAGAAGAAGCTAAAGAGCAAATGGAGGCAAAGAATAAGGAAACTCGAAAATTTGGGGCTATTTTAGAAATATTCAGAAGAATAGCAAAGGGAGATAAGGTTTCGCCTAAAGATGAGAGTGCCCTTATGGAATATGATATGAAACTTTATCTTACCGCAAAAAATGCTGCTCAGCTGGCTGCAAATAAGAAGACTAAAAAACACAAGAAGTCACTTATTGAAGAGCTTGAGAAAACGGATAAGGAAAGGCAGAGCAAAAAGGCTGAAGAGGCGACAAAAGAAACAGCTTCTGAAGAAGATACAAAAGTAGGGAAGGCGGAAGAAACAAACTCTTCCAAAGCCGGAAACCGTTTGGGAACAAAGGTTGATATTAGCATTTAACGAAGTATAATTGACTAATACATACGATTTATGCTAACATATATTTTAAGAATAAAGGTGGATTTCCACCTTTATTTTTTGGATAAAACTCTGTTAAAATGAATTAAAACCAATTAGATGATAGATAATCCCCAATTATTCACGTCATAGATCACAGACCTCTTATTTCATATAGTACAATGGGATAAAATGTTTCGTGAATAATTTGGAATATATTAAAGGAGCAAAAAATGGACGAAAAACAAATCCTCTGCGTCAGCAACGCATATTTACACAAATACTACTTAGGCAGCTCATTTGCCAAACTTCCTACGGCAATAAAAGAAGAACTCCAGATTGCCTGTGTACTATTTACAGAAAAGGTTGGTGGCATACTTACACTTGCCTTTGATGATGATAAAAATCTCTACATTCACACAGCAAGCAATGATGATGATTATTCTTATGATGAAATCCATAGCGGTATGTTACTCAGTCAGTTTCAAAAAGAAAAAGAAGAACTGCTTGCAGGGATTGAAAGATTTTATAATGAGTTTGTCAAAGGAGAAGTATGAAAGGCTTTAAGATAGGAAATGTTGAACTAAACGGCAGGCTGGTCTTAGGTCCGATGGCGGGTGTTACTGACTTACCTTTCAGGGTGCTCTGCAAGGAAAACGGAGTAGCGCTTACCTATACTGAAATGGTCAGTGCAAAGGGTTTTAAGTATAAAAATAAAAATACAGAAGAGCTTATAACGGTGGATGAAAGAGAACGTCCCACAAGCCTTCAGATATTCGGCTCGGATGCGGATATTATGGGTGAAATGGCAGCTGCTGTAAACGATAGAAATTTCGATATCTTAGATGTAAATATGGGTTGCCCTGTGCCAAAGGTAGTAAATAACGGAGAGGGCTCAGCCCTTATGGAGCAGCCTGAAAAAATTGCGGAAATTGTTAAAAGTCTAAAGAAAAATTCTAAAAAACCTGTTACAATTAAGATAAGGGCAGGATTTACAGTGGCAAATAAAAATGCTGTGGAAGTGGCTAAAATAGCGGAAGCAGCAGGAGTAGACGCAATAGCCGTACATGGGCGGACAAGGTCGCAGTATTATAGCGGACAGGCTGACTGGAATATAATAAAAGCAGTTAAAGAGGCTGTAAGCATACCGATTATAGGAAACGGTGATGTGGTCACAGAGCTTGATGCAAAAAAAATGCTTGAAGAAACCAGCTGTGATGGTATTATGATAGCAAGGGGGGCAAGAGGAAATCCTTGGATATTTAACAGGATTAATACTTATCTTGAAAAAGGAGAGATTCTCCCTCCGCCTACAGCAGACGAGTTTCTTAATATGATATTAAGACAGGCAACCTGGATGATAGAGTATAAGGGGCTTTACACAGGAGTAAGAGAAATGAGAAAGCACATAGCCTGGTTTACAGCCGGATATCCCAACTCGACTAAGTTAAGAGGAGAAGTAAATAAACTTGAGACTTACGAAGATTTGAAAAAGCTGATGGAAAACTATGTAGACAGTATTCGTGACTCACGAGCATTTGAGAGGTAAGATATGGTAATTAAAAAAGTAGAACTTGAAAAAGTAATCGGAGTAACAAGTAAGATACCTGAAATGCCGCATCCTGAATTTGCTTTTGCGGGCAAATCAAATGTAGGCAAGTCTTCGCTGATTAATGCGCTTATGAACAGAAAGGCACTTGCCAGGGTATCGGCACAGCCGGGTAAGACTCAGACTATAAATTATTATAATGTAAATGATGAAATTTATCTTGTAGATTTGCCCGGATACGGTTATACTAAAGTAGCTGTGGAAGTTAAAGCTAAATGGGGTAAGATGGTAGAGAAATATCTCAGACAATCTAAGATGTTAAAATATGTATTTTTATTAATTGACAGTAGACATAAGCCATCTGAAAACGATATAATGATGTATGAATGGATTGTGAGTCAGGGTGTAAATCCTATTATAGTTGCAACTAAGATAGATAAGCTTAAAAGAAGCCAAATAAAGGGGCAGATGGAACTTATAATTAAAACCCTTAACCTGACTTCTAAGGAGCAGTTACTTCCGTTTTCGTCTGAAACCAAAGCCGGTGTAAAGGAGCTTTGGGAAATTATTGAGGATATTTATCCAGAACAAGAGAGTTAAAGAGGAATGTATACACATCATCACCCTTTTTGCTCCATTCTGAACAGATTTTTTCTGCAATATTTTCAGCAGGTACTAAAAAACTTAGACTAAGTAGTTTACTTTGGTACTCATTTATATTAAGATTAACTACAAAATCACCGTTTCCTACTGCTTCAAAATTGGCAGTGGTAGAGATGTCGCTTTTAATTGTCTTAGAGTTATCACTTAAGTATGATTTGATTTCGTTTTTTATTGACTGACTTATATCATTACTCAGTAGTTCTAAGGTATGTTTGCCTTCGTCTGTAGAATTGAAAAAGGAGCTGTTCATTGTATTTTCGGATTTAATAAGACCTGTTTTTGTAAGCTCTGAAAGTGCAGTCTGAAGGTTGAAATAAGTGGCATATCCCTTTTGTAACATAAAATCGGAAATTCTTGCATTGGTAAGAGGATATTTAGTAAGATTCAACATATATAGGATCATAAGCTTGTATAAAGTCATAGCGTTCTTTGCCATAAGAGTTAACCTCCTGAGTGTTGTATTTATATTATATGATACCAATGGTTTTGGAATTTGTCTATATTTGCAATAATTTTTCTACAAAAGACTCAGCCGGAATTTTTCGCAGAGTATTTAACCCCAATTATTAACCCCATAGGTCACAGACCTCTTATTCTGCATAATGCAATAGTATTAAGATATAAATTATTTTTAAGGAGAATATATATGGATTATAGTAAAATGACTATAGTGGAACTTCGTGCTTTGGCAAAAGAAAAAGGTGTAAAAAGCACTACTACTCTCAATAAGGCAGGGCTTATTGCTGCCCTTGAGAGCATTGGCGGCGGAGAGGAAAAACCTGCGGCAAAAGAGCCTGAGAAGGTGGCCGAGGTGAAAACTCTCTATACGGAGAAAACCCGTGCAGGACAGACTGAGACAGGAGTTCAGTATGCGAGCCGTCCTCAGATGAGACAGCCCGAACATATTCAACGCCCTTATCAGAGCCGCCCTCAGAACAATTATGCACAAAATCAATATTCAGGTCAGGGACAAACCCAAGGCCAGCAACCTCATACCCGTCAAGTACGCTCATTAACCAGTGAAGAAGTGAAACAGAACATGATAGCTGCCGTAAATGCCATAACCAGCAATAAGGAGATGGCTTTAAGTATTCAGCAGCAGTTTCTTGCACTTGGCACCAACGGGGATATTGCAAGCCTTGATTCTGGCGAGACTAAGACAGGAATCTTGGAGGTTATGCCTGAAGGTTTTGGTTTTATAAGATGCGACAACTATCTTCCGGGAGAAAATGATGTATATGTCTCACCTGCGCATATCAGGAGATTTAACCTGAAAACCGGCGACATCATAGTGGGAAATACAAGAGTAAAGAGCAATACTGAGAAATTCGCGGCAATTCTTTATATAAGAACGGTAAACGGAAAATACATTAAGGAGTCTTTGGAGCGCCCAAAATTTGAGGATCTGACACCTATTTTCCCAAACAGAAGAATAAGGCTTGAAACTCCCGGCGAGAATGTGATTTCTATGCGTATGGTAGATCTTATTGCGCCTATAGGGAAAGGTCAGAGAGGAATGTTGGTATCTCAGCCAAAGGCAGGTAAAACCACTCTCTTAAAACAGATAGCAAGGGCTATTACGGAGAACAACCCTGAAATGCATCTCATCATCCTTCTGATTGATGAACGTCCTGAGGAAGTTACTGATATGAAAGACTCTATTATGGGAGAGAAGGTTGAAATTATCTACTCTACCTTTGATGAGGCTCCTGAGAATCATAAACGCGTGTCAGAAATGGTTATTGAGCGTGCAAAACGCCTTGTTGAATATAAGAAGGATGTTATTATTCTCCTTGACAGTATTACCAGACTTGCAAGAGCTTATAACCTCACAGTATCTCCGAGCGGAAGAACTCTTTCGGGCGGTCTTGATCCGGCGGCACTTCATATGCCTAAGAGGTTTTTCGGTGCAGCCAGAAATATGCGTGAGGGCGGAAGTCTTACCATCCTTGCTACAGCCCTTGTAGATACAGGCAGCAGGATGGATGATGTGGTATTTGAGGAATTTAAGGGTACAGGTAATATGGAACTTGTGCTTGACAGAAGTCTTTCAGAAAAGAGAATCTTCCCTGCCATCGACCTTGCAAAGTCCGGCACCAGAAGGGATGACCTGCTCTTTACACAGTCAGAGGCAGATGCAAATGATATAATTAAACGTACTCTTTCAGCCAGAAATGTAGAGGACGGGGTTGAAAACATTATTAAAATCTTTAAAACCTTTGAAACTAATGAAGAGGCGGTAAGCTACATCAATAAGCAGTTTGGGGATAAAAAGCTGATAAGATAAAGGATATTATGGCTTTATGGAGATTATAAGCAGTAAAGACAATAAAAGAATAAAATACATCCGCAGTCTTTTGGAAAAAGGAAATATTAGAAAAAAAAATCATCAATTTGTAGTAGAGGGAATAAAATTAGTAGATGAAGCCTTAGAATACGGTAAGGTACTTGAGGTAGTATGTGCAGAGAGTCTGTATAACGAGTTAATTTCAGGTGATTTATCGGGAAATCGTCTGCTTGCGGAAAATGATAAAAATATAACAAACTATGTAAAAAAAGGAAGTTCTTTGCTGGTGGTTTCAGATACGGTATTTAAGTCCATGTCTGAAACCAAAACTCCGCAGGGAATACTTGCAGTAGCAGAAATGCCTGATTACAGACTTTTGGATAAGGGATTTTTAGAGCAGGCCTATACTAAAAATGGGAAAATAAAACTACTTGTTTTGGAAGATACCGCAGATCCGGGTAATCTCGGTACTATAATGCGTACCGCAGAAGCGGCAGGAGTTACCGGAGTTATTATGGGTAAAGGTACTGTGGACATATTTAATCCAAAGGTAGTCCGTTCAACCATGGGAAGTATATTCAGACTTCCGTTTACTTATGTGGAAGACTTAAAAGAAACTATAAAAGAGCTTAAGAAATCGGGAATAAGTTTTTATGCCACTCATTTAAAAGGAGAAAAAAGCTATAAAGATATCAAATACAGCGGCAGGTCAGCGATTATTGTGGGCAATGAAGCCAGAGGACTCAGTGATGAGGTGGCAGATTTAGCTGATACCTATGTGCTTATACCGATGCAGGGGAAGGTAGAGTCCTTAAATGCCGCTGTAGCCGCTGCACTTATGATGTATGAGGTGTAGGGGGAGAGGAGATGGAAGATGGGAAGAAATTTTTTGAATGAAGTATCCTTTTATTGTTTGGAGAGTGAAAATCAGTTTTTTGATAGAAAAAGCGCTAGGATAAAACCGCTTGATATTATAAGACATTTAGTTGCATTTGCTAATGCAGAAGGTGGGCAATTAGCTATAGGGATAGAAAATGATGGCAAGATTGAGGGTTATTAAGTATGATGGAATGTATCCTAAGGTTGGGATAGAAATAAATATTATTAAAGAAAAAACATTTGATGGAGCTATTCCTAATATTATTAGAGAAGCCAGGGAGTTTATTAATGCCCAATTAAGGGATTTTCAGTTTTTAACTCAAAGATATTCCAGAAATCCAAGAATAGCAAGAATATTGTGTGAATTTGGATGGGTAAAGGAAATGAATGAAGGTGTTAAGAGAATATATTCTGAGATGGAAAAAGTGTTTTTGAATAAGCCACAGTACTCTGAACCTAACAATAATGTTCTTTTAGTTTTAGAGAATAATGTAATTAACAGAAATATACGAACAGGAGACCAAATTGAACGTGTTATATCAAAAGTAGAGCTTGACAAGTTGAATATTGATGAAATGGCTGTTTTATATTATATGTATAATAGTGGAGAAAATATGACAACTAAAAGAGCGTCTGAACTCACTACTAGGGGAACTACATTTTGTAGGAAAATGCTTAAAAATCTTGAAAGAAAAAAGATATTAAAATGGATAGGAACATCTATGAACGACAGCAAACAATATTATGTATTGAATTTTTAGTTTTTTTGGAGTTGAGAAAAATCAATAAAAGTTGAGTAGAATTAAAGAATAATAAATAAAAATCTGCTAAATGAAGTAAAATCAAGTAAATTGGCGCGTTGAGTAGAGAAACTAAAAGTTGAGTAGAATCAAAGGATGATAAATTAAAAATTGCCAAATGAAGTAAAATCAAGGTAAATAGTCTGTGTTGAGTAGAAGAAACAAAAGTTGAGTAGAAGTTAAAATTATAAACAAAGCAATGAGTTTAAATATATCAATTAACCCATTGCTTTGTTTTTTGTTCATAGGAAATTTTTACGAAATTCGCTATGAACAAAAACCTCTCAGAGGGATGCGCAGTTCACGGTAGAGAAGTTTGCCTGGTGGCACGGCTTACGAGCGCAGTGTATGCAAACACACACTTTTAGATGTTTTATGGCAACACCTTCCCACTTGCAAGATACAGCTTATACCACTCATTATGCGTAAGTTCTGCCTTGCTTGCAGCGGCCATATCTCTTAAATGTTCCGGATTCATAGTGCCTGCGATGGCCTGCATCTTTGCAGGGTGGCGGAGTATCCAGGCTATAGCTACGGCGGTTTTTGATACGCCGTACTTCTCTGCAACTTCTCCTAAAGCCTTGTTTAACTCAGGTAGCTCAGGATCATCTACAAAACATCCCTTAAAGAAACCTTTTTGAAGAGGAGACCAGGCCTGAATGGTGATATCGTGCAGGCGGCAATAATCAAGAGTTCCGTTGTCACGGTCTATGGAACGCTCTGTAGTCAGGTTGTTTATATACAAAGCCTGATCTATGAGCTGGGACTGCTCAAGTGAGAACTGTAACTGATTAAATACCAAAGGCTGCTTTACGTATTTTCTAAGAAGTTCCATCTGTAAAGTAGGCACATTGCTTACGCCGAAATGACGGACCTTACCTGAGGTAAAAAGAATATCAAAAGCCTCTGCAACCTGTTCGGGTTCAAATATAAGATCAGGCCTGTGAAGCAAAAGTGCATCTAAATAATCGGTTTTAAGCCTCTTAAGGCTGTCATCCACACTGGAAAGAATATTTTCTTTAGTCCAGTCAAATTCATTTCTGTCAAAACAAAGCCCGCATTTACTCTGGATAATTACATCCTCGCGCTTAACGCCCATATTAGAAAAAGCATCTCCGAAGCGTGTTTCTGCTTCTCCGTTGCCGTAACAGGTAGCGTGATCAAAGAAATTAATGCCCAGTTCTAAGGAGACAGAGATTATATTCTCTGCTTCCTTTACAGAGAGGGAAGGCATACGCATACAGCCGAGTATTATAGCAGGGACAGACTTGGGACCGTTCACAACATCAAATTTTTTCATACTGACTCCTTTCATTACATTTTCTGATAATTACATCTGATATAAGAATAGCATAATACAGTCGCAATAGATAGTGTTATCTTTTTCACAAAATAAATATACAAAAATGGTGTGAAAATAAAAACTTTTCTCATCAGAATAAAGAATGAACATCACAGGTTTCAAGTGTGATATAAACCGGAAACATAACCAAAGTAAAAAACGTTTATATTCCTCGGGGTTAAATTACCATTCGCATTCCTCCCGCACTTTATCCAAAAAATAGTGATAATACTTCTCTTTAAGCTCTTTACGCCCCTCACGTCGCATAAAAATCCGCTTTCCGTCTGTCATCACAAACGAATCGTCTTCCACTCTTACTACCGCTTCCAAATTAACTGAAGAATAGCGGTGACAGCGTAAGAAATTACTAAACTTCAAGCGTTTCATGGCCTCTGAAATTGAGCAACGCACCGGAATTGCCTCTTTTTTGCAATAAATCATTATGCCGTTGCGGATGGTTTCAATATACAAAATCTGACTTTTAGGAATTGAAATTTCCTTGCTGCCATTGGGGAAAACAATTATGCTATCTTCTTTGGCAAAAAAAAACCGAAGCCTGTGCATTGCCTCTTCGATTTTTTCCTCTGTCAACGGCTTAATTAAATAATGTGTTGCCTCCACTGCAAAGCCGTCAGCCAAGTGTTCCGCACTGGTAGTTGTAAAAAATAAACGCACTTCATCATCTTTTTGTCTGATTGCTTTGGCTGTTTCCACCCCATTTATACCTCCCATATAAATATCCAAAAAGATAGCAGCAAATTTTCCCTTTTGAAATTCTGATAAAAGTTCTTCTCCGCCACTGAAGCCTTGAGTATAAATCGTTCGTTGATGCTTTTTTCCATATGCCTCAATCAGTTTCAAAAAAAGCTCAAAATCTGTTTTATTATCATCAACTACTGCAATTTTCATTATCCACCTCTTACTACTTTCTGAAATCTCAATAAATCAATGTTAAAAAGGCTATTGGAGCAAACACAAAAACCTGTAGTTTTCATTTTTTTAAACCTTTCCAGTATACATTATACCATAAGTTGAAGTTTTAAAAATACAATTCAGCACAAAAAAAGGCAATCCGGCACAAGTCTATTGAAAAATACGCATTACAGCATTAAAATCATCTTACTGATAATGTGATTCTTAGGTATTTTAAATGGTTATAATCTATTAATTAAAATATATAATTTTTTTATAAAAAACCCAAATATAGCAAAACTGTATACATTAAAAGGGCAATATATTATAAAAAACCATAATAAAGTAAAATATTTTTTGGACACAAAGGTGTACGTTGCCGGATGGGAATAAGTCGGTTATCAATATACCTTGTAAAATATATCTAAAAAGAAAGAGGTAGAACTATGAGAAGCGAGAGGAAAATGGTGCGTTCCTTACTGGCAAGATTTATGGTCTTGATGATGGTCATTAATCTGCTTGGAGGGATTAATCCAAGCGCTGTAAAGGCAGGTCCCGATGAATATTATAAAAATGGCAGTGAAAAGCAAGAAAATGGCGTAACCATCAGTAAAAAAGTTACACGATATAACGCAGCTGACGGTACATATGATATTGAACTTAAAGTTAAAGGAAGCACCGAAGTAGTTCAAAACAATAAAATTTTGGATATTGTTTTGGTTATGGATACTTCAGGCAGTATGGAGGGAAAATCACTTGAAAATGCCAAAAAGGCTGCTAATAATTTTGTGGATAAATTACTTCCGCAAAATAACAATGTTAATATAGGAATAGTATCTTTTGCAGAAAAAGGTGAGATAAAGAGTGGTTTGACAAGAAATGTTACAACTCTCAAAAATGCTATTAAAGGATTAAAAGCGGATGGTGGAACCTATACTCAGCAGGGTCTTGAAAAAGCTGCCACTGTGCTTAACGGCGCACCGGCTGAACATAAAAAGGTTATGGTAGTAATCGGGGATGGGGAGCCTACTTATGCTAATGGCGAACATCCTAATTTTGATAAGGGGGGATTTTACAGGATTTATAATCCTGCTACTAAAAAAGAAGGTTATGAGCAATGGTATGGGAATGCATTTAAATGGCTCGGAAAAGGATATAATTCAGCCCATAGAAACTATCTTGTAAAGCTGATAAACGGAGGCTTTGGAAATGGAACCAAGGAAAGAAAAGGCTGGGGGCATGTAAGTTGGCCATTTAATTTAATGGATGATTATTTTGAAAACGCTACATTAAAAGCTGCCGATACAATAAAAAATAACACTGAGATAATTACAGTAGGTATAGACATAGAAAATAATGATTTAGCTAAGTCTATAATGAATAAGTTGGCAACAAGCGGAAAATACCTGAAAGCAGGTGCTGTAGCAGGAGAGCTGGATAAAATCTTGGATGACATCGCAGAGAAATTGCAAAAGAAAGTATCTGAGGGTGTTATAACAGATAATATGAGCGAGTATGTGAACTGCTTAGTAAACAGTGTAAAACTGTCAGGTAAAAGTGAAAACCTTAGTCCTGAAATTTCAGATAAATCTATTACGGTCAGAAATATAAACTTAGGTAAAGATGAAGAATTAATTATTAGTTATAAGGTCAAGCTTAAGGATAATTGGAAAGATGGAGAGTTCCACAAAGCTAACGGGAAAACTACCTTATTACCGACTAAAAACGGACAGGAAATGGACTTTAATGTTCCTGAGATTAGGTCTGACAGGGCAACAACTTCTATTGTTGTGAATAAAAAGTGGGTAGGTAACAAAGTGCCGGATGGTCTAAATGAACTTACACTTGAAGTTATCCCTAAAACCTCTGAAAATTATAGTATAACAGTAAAAAAAGATGATAATTGGACAGGAAAGCTTGAAAATTTACCAAAATATAAAAACGGATCTAAAATAGAATATAATGTAGCAGAACCTGCCGGAAATAACTATGAAAAGATAGGAGAGATTACAAAAACTGAATCTTCTGACGGTGTTTTAACATTTAAAGTAACAAATAAAAGTACAGAAAAAACCTCATTTACAGTTAAAAAAGATTGGGCAAGTACACCGGAAGAATTGAAGTTTGATGTAAATGTACAGCTTTATGCCGATGGAAAGAAGATTGACGGCAAAACAGCTACTATATCAAACGGAAATACTGAAGTAACTTTTGCCGGGTTGGATAAATACAGCCCTGTCGGGAACAAAATTAATTACACTGCTAAAGAAGTAGGCGAAGAAGGTGGTAAATTAACTTATGGTAACTTTAACTTTGAAGTAAAGTATGAGACAGTTAATGGTATATATAAAATAACAAATAAATGTAGCAATCCGGGAAATGCTACCTTTGCAGTAACTCTGACTAAGATATGGGAAGGCTGGAAAGGTGAGTCTGCAAAAGAAGCTAAATTTAACTTTAGAGACGGAAAAGGAAATGTAATTCCTGTAACCTTGGATACTAATAATAATGTACCAACACAGGAAACTGATAAGACAACTTGGAAAAAAACTATTAAGTTACCTAAATATTATTTTGATGGAACTGAGGCATCATACAATGTAACAGAAGAAAATAATAATGCAGGCTTTACTTCCGACAAACCAAACGGAGCGCCCGTTGATGCTAACAATACAAATCCGACCTTTACTAACAAAAGGGTATTACAAAAGATTACAGTTACAAAGGACTGGGGAGTAACTCCTGATGAATTTATTAAAGAAATAAATGCTGTTCTTTCAGGTAAAGCCGGGACTTATGAAGTAACAGAGACAAAGGCAATTAATAAGGGTGGGACAACAGCTGAATTTGAAGTGCCTACAACTACACCTGACGGTGCCCCTATAGAGTATGCAGCCATTGAAGAAGGGGTTAACAATGCGGGTATAATTTCAATAGGCGGAAAAGAATTTAAGGTTACTTATCCGTGGAAATATAAAATTGTTAATACTTACACCGGACTGGAAAACGATACTATAAAGCTGACTATTAAAAAGAAGTGGGTAGGCGATGGAAGAACAAATGCTGAGTTTGAAGTTAAAGATGAGACAGGAAATAAAGCGGCTAATAACATTATCTTAAATAATGATCCTTGGAGTACCACAATAGAATTACCAAAGTGGGACAAGGTAACAGGACAGCTTAAGAAATATACTGTAAATGAAGTGAATTTATCTAAAGCCTTTACTTCATCATCAGAATCTAAGACAGAGAATGATAAGATTGAAGTAACCTTCACAAATACCAGAATTAAAAGGTGGTTGGAAGTTGAGAAAAAATGGTTTGGAAATCCGGCTGTTGTAGCAAATAGTCTGGCTAACTTTAAGCTTGAATATTTGGGAGTAAACAGCAGGCAGTTCAGTTTACCGAATAATGATGGATCTTTGATACAGAAGTTCAATCTTCCTGTTTATGATTTAAACGGCAATCCTATAGAATATAAGATTTCAGAGACACCTGTAGAAGGCTTTGCAGCTGATGCAACAGCTCATACCGTTAAGCTGTCTGAACTTTTACAGGGAGAAACTCTTGCAATACCTAAAAAGATTACCTTTACAAATACAGAGCTGATTGATATAACTGTTAAAAAGGTTTGGGATGCCAATGTACCAATGCCTGAGCAAAAGTCTGTTGAAGCAGCTATATTTAACGGTGCGACAGAGGTGGATTCTGTAAAGTTAAATGAAGGAAATGGCTGGCAGCACACCTTTACCAACCTTCCTTACCTTGAAAACGGTTATACAGTAAAAGAGACTGCTGTCAATGGTGCAGAAGTTAATGATGATCTTAAAAAACTGTATGATATCGTGGTAGATAAGGAAAACATCAAGGAAACAACTACAGTTACAATTAAAAACAGTTTTAAATTAACTGTTCCTGCTGAAGACAAGATAAAAGTTGTGAAACAGTGGATGGTAAATCCCGGTAATAAGGAAGTTACAGTTAAAGTATTTAAGAAGACTATAGGCACTCCTGCGGAACCGTCCAAATGGGTAGAAACAAGTGATTTTAAGAAACTAAGAGGTGGTTATGTTTTAGAGACTGATTTTAACAAGCCTGCTGCTGCGGAAGATTATTATGTGCTTGAAACAGCCATTGGTGGTACAGAACTTACAGAAGATGAGATTCAGAATATACTGAACTCAAATAATCTTGAAACCGTTCAGTACAAGATAGGTGAGTATGATGTCTTGGTTAAGGAGCCGGAGGACAGGACATTCTTTATAAAGAATTCAAATGATAAAAAGCTTACTGAGCTAAATGTAGAGAAGCAGTGGTCAGCTCATACACTTGCGAGATATGTTCAGCCTGTTAAAGTACAGTTGTATGCAGAAACAGGAGGCGTTTTAGAGGCTGTAGGAAGTCCTGTAGAATTAAATTCAGCTAAGTGGAAGACAAGATTTAAGGGACTTGATAAATATGATAACAACGGTAAGGAGATCAAGTACCATGTAGCCGAAGTAGCTGTAGCTGATGAAATGAAGAATGATGTTACATTAAGTGATATTCAGAATGGCTACAAAATCGGAAAGTACGATGTTGCTGTAGATGGTGACGGAACAGAAAATATTGTTATCAGAAATGATGTAAATCTGGTTGACATTACTGCAAGGAAAGACTGGGGAACTGTTTCAGAAAGCAACAGAAAACCTGTTGAATTTACTCTTTACAAAAGGGAAGGTGCTGAACTTAAGGAAGTAACCGGTCGAACCTTAACAGGTGCAGGTGGTAATTGGACTGTAGAATTCAAGGATCAGCCAAGAGCAGATGAAAATGGAGAAGAATTTACTTACTATGTATTTGAGACAAAGATTGATGGAACAGCAGTTGGTATTGATCCGTTAGCAGGTGTGGGATATACTGTTGATCCGATTACTCAGACAATACTTTATACCACAGGAACAATAAATAACGGCAAATATTCTGTTGAAATATCGGTTAATGCTGTAAACAATAAAGAAATTGTGGTTAAGAATTCATTTACTGCAAATAATAGTGGGGGGATTATAGTGCCACCGATTCCAGGATTTGATCCAAATCCGCCGGCACCCGGCAATAATACGCCGGCAGTAGATGTACCTGATGACACTACTCCTCAGGGAAATGCTAATACAGATAAGACAAATACTGAGGCAGATAACACCGGTGCAGACAACGCAGATGATGACGGAGTTGTTGAGATTGATGAAGATGATACTCCTGAAGGAAAGGCAAAGGATGGTGCCGATAATTCATCACCTCAGGGTACAACCGATATTGGTGAAGATGAAACCCCTCAAGGAAGGGCAGCACTTCCAAAGACGGGTGGAACAGCCGGAGATTTCTTTGGTATCATCGGTCTCGGACTTATAGGTTTAGGCCTTGTATTTAAGAAAAGAAAAAACTAAATTCTGACAAAAATGAATAACTGCTATGCGCAGTCTAATCTTCCCCCTCCCGATTGGGAGGGGGTTTAATAATGTTAAGCCAAAATAATTGTGTTTGATTTGTAATGCCAAAAACTGATAAAACCTTATAGTAGAAAAAAAATAAAAATTGTGTTATATTAAATATTTAAATGACAATTGCTGAGAGGTGAGAGCTATGAATTTAGATAAAAAAAGAATAGTTGTAAAAGTCGGAACCTCAACAATCACCAATGAAGACGGAAGTATTAACTTCAGGGTAATTGACAGGCTGTGCAGAGTACTTGCGGAAATTGACAATATGGGCTATAAAGTGGTTTTGGTATCCTCAGGGGCTATCGGACTTGGAGTAAATAAACTTAGGCTGCCGGAAAAGCCTACGGAGACCAGGATGAAGCAGGCGGCTGCAGCAGTGGGACAGTGCGGTCTTATGCATATTTATGATAAATTTTTCGGAGAATACGGAAAATTAGTAGCCCAGATTTTGTTTACCAGTGATGACCTGGAGGTGTCTGAAAAAGGGGAAAATCTGTCCAATACCCTTGAGGCACTTATTGAAAACGGAGTGATACCTATAGTAAATGAAAATGACTCCCTAAGCTATAACGAGATTATTTCAAAGAAGAAGATATTCGGTGACAATGATATGCTTTCGGCCATTGTTGCCAATGTAATCAGATCGGGTAAACTGATTATTCTTTCTGATATTGAAGGGCTTTATGACTGTAATCCCAAAGATAATCCAGAGGCTAAGCTTATAAGCCGTGTAGAAAATATAGATGAAACGGTTTTAAGCCTTGCGGGAGGTGCGGGCAGTGCAAGGGGGACAGGTGGAATGATTTCAAAGCTTGATGCGGCAAGTCATGCTACAGATAATGGAATAGATACTCTTATTATATATGGAAGGGAGCCTGAGAAAATCTATGATATAATAGACGGAAAGAAAATCGGGACTCTTTTTGTAGGTAAGGAAGGATAATATTGTGAAAGTTGATAAACAAAACAAACAGGCAGTTTCAAACAGGCTAAAATTTTATTTTGCCTGGCCTATGATTCTATCTACTGTTTTAATTGCTATGAATGCGGCTATTTACATGATTAACGCGGATATAGCCATACTTATATCACTGTTTCTTATGGTTTATGTTGTGTTTGCGGTGTTTATATATATATTTGGAAAAATCGGATTTAAAACCGAGATGGTCAGATATGCAATGGATATCGCCAAGATAGAGGCAGCCAGACTGAATGAGATGGAAGTGCCTTATGCTGTGGTGGATGAAAGAGGAAATATCCATTGGTGTAATGATGCGTTTTATGATATTGCCAATTCGGATAATGTTGACAAAAAATCCATTTTAGAGCTTTTTCCGGAATTTTCAAATGAACTGAGTTCCGTAGAAGAAAGCGACATAGAAATAATAGCAAAAAAGGATGGCAAAGAGTACAGAGTAGTATTTAGAAGAAAGACCGAAGCGGAGGAAGCGGAAAAGCAGGGGGATGCTTGGAATGGTGGAATTTCAGTGTTTTTCTATGATATAACCGAAATCAATGAATTAAAGAGAGAGAACAGCGAAAATAAAATGATAATGGGGCTTCTCTACATAGATAATTATGAAGAAGCGCTTGAAAGCATAGATGATGTAAAACGTTCACTCCTTTCTGCTCTTGTAGAAAGGAAGATAACAAAATTTATGCAGAGTATAGATGCTGTTACAAGGAAACTTGAAAAAGATAAGTATATAGTTATTTTCAAAAATAAATATTTAGAAAAGTTAAAAAATGACAGATTTTCCATCCTTGATGAGGTGAAAGGTGTAAATATAGGAAATGATATGGCTGTTACCCTCTCCTTTGGAATAGGTATTTCAAAGGAATCCTATACCCAGTCTTCGGACTTTGCAAGAGCCGCTATAGATATGGCGCTTGGACGCGGGGGTGATCAGGTAGTAATTAAAGAAAAAAATAATATAACCTATTTTGGCGGCAAAAGCCAAAGAACCGGAACCAATACCAGAGTAAAGGCACGTGTAAAGGCACATGCCCTAAGCGAACTTATAGAGGCAAAAGACAATGTCCTCATTATGGGGCATAAGAACAGCGATACCGATGCTATAGGTGCGGCTATTGGAGTTTACCGTATATGCCGGACTTTTAATACTACGGCACATATAGTAATAAACGATATTTCAAGTTCAATAGCTCCTACTATAGATAAGATGAAGGCTACTTCCGAAAACGGTGAGGAACTTTTTGTAACAGGTGAGCAGGCTTTGGGAATGGTAGACAAGGATACCATGCTCGTTGTGGTTGATGTCAATAATCCAAAGTTTGTTGAATGTGAAGAGCTTTTATACAAGGTAAATACCATAGTATTGCTTGATCATCACAGACAGGGTAAAGACGTTATTAATAATACAGTACTTTCATATATTGAAGAATACGCTTCATCTTCCTGTGAGCTGGTAGCGGAAATCTTGCAGTATATAGACCTGGACGTTAAAATGACGTCTACCGAGGCAGCGGCTATGTACTCCGGTATTATGATAGATACCAATAATTTCCTTACAAAGACCGGAGTAAGGACTTTTGAGGCGGCAGCTTTCCTGCGAAGAAACGGTGCTGATGTAACTAAGATCAGAAAAGCATTCAGAACCGAAATGGATGAATTTAAGCTTAAGTCAAAGATAGCAAGTTCTGCTGAAATATACAGGGATTATTTCGCTTTTGCCAGAAATACCGAAGGGGACATTAAGGATAAAAACCGGGTTATCCTGGGTGCAAAAGTAGCTAACGAACTTATGGGTATATTGAATGTGAAGGCTTCTTTTGTATTTACACCTTGTGAGGGTGAAATCTATATATCAGCACGTTCAATTGACGAATTTAATGTACAGACATTAATGGAAAGTATAGGTGGCGGCGGACATCTTTCAGTAGCAGGTGCTCAGCCTAAAAACGTAACTATAGAAGAAGCTGAGAAAATTGTTAAGGATGCACTGGATTTGGTGATAGATGTTGATGATAAAAAGGGTTAATAAAAGGAGGAAGAAATGAAAGTTATATTGTTACAGGATGTAAAGAATCTTGGAAAGAAGGGTGAGCTTGTAGAGGCAAATGACGGTTATGCAAGGAATTTTATCCTGCCAAAGAAACTCGGGGCAGAAGCTACTCCTAAGAACTTAAATGATCTCAGACAGCAGAAGTTAAATGAAGAAAAGCGTCAGGCTGAGATTTTAGCAGAGGCAGAGTCTGTTGCGGCTGCTCTTAAAGATAAGGTGGTTAAGCTTTCAATTAGGGTAGGCAAGGAAGGTAAGGTGTTCGGACAGATATCTACCAAAGAAATTGCGGATGAGGCTAAGAAACAGTTCGGTCTTGAAATAGATAAAAAGAAGATGGTAAGTGATGCCATAAAGGCAGCCGGAACTTATAAAATACAGGTTAAACTTCACCCTAAGGTAGTAGGTGAGCTTACTGTAGAGGTAAAAGAAGAGGTATAAGATGGCAGAAGAGGAGCTGATTAAGAAAACCCCGCCTCATAGCAAATCTGCAGAGCAATCGGTAATAGGTTCCATGATACTGGACCCTGAAACTGTAATTACGGTTGCTGAAATTCTTGAGGCAGAGGATTTTTATGATAAGAGGTATGGCCTTATATTTTCAGCAATAACCGGACTTGAAAAAGAGGGAAAGCCCATTGATATAATTACCATAGAAAACAGAATAAAAGAAATGAATCAGCCTTTGGGGGCTATAGAAATGAATGTCCTTGGGGAGCTTGTAATGGCTGTATCTACTTCCGTAAATGTAGCTCATCATGCGGAAATAGTGTACAAGAATTCTTTGCTTAGGAAGCTGATTAAAGTTGCGGAGAAAATTTCTTTGAACTGTTATGCGGGAGAATCAAATTTAGAAGATATCTTACAACTTACTGAGAAGGAAATTTTCGATTTGCTGCAAAAACGGCAGGTATCTGATGCTACAGATATAAAGCAGGTAATTATATCGGTTATAGAGAGTATTGAGGCGGCTTCAAAAAGCGGTGGAACTGTTACGGGAATACCTACAGGGTTTCACGATTTGGATTATAAGATGGCAGGACTTCAGAATTCCGACCTGATACTTATTGCTGCAAGACCGTCTATGGGAAAGACGGCTTTTGCTCTGAATATAGCTGAATATGTAACAGTCAAGAAAAATGTAACTACGGCCATTTTCTCGCTGGAGATGTCAAAGGAACAGCTTGCAAAGCGAATTCTTGCCATGAATTCAAGGGTAGATTCCCAAAAACTTAGAACAGGTGATTTGTCAGACCGGGAATGGGGAGACATTGTAGACAGTGCAAGGATAATCGGTGAAACCAATTTGGTTATTGATGACACGCCGGGAATTTCTATTACAGAGCTTAGAAGTAAATGCAGGAAGCTAAAGCTTGAGAAGAACCTGGGACTGGTTATGATTGACTATATCCAGCTTATGACAGGCAGTAAGCAGACAGAGTCCAGACAGCAGGAAATTTCAGAAATATCCCGTTCTTTGAAGGCACTTGCAAGGGAGATAAATGCACCGATAATTGCGCTTTCACAGCTTTCAAGAAGGGTGGAGCAGAGAGACGATAAACGCCCTATGCTTTCAGACCTTCGTGAATCAGGTGCTATAGAACAGGATGCGGATGTGGTTATGTTTATTTACAGGGACGAGTACTACAATAAAGATACAGAAACCCCCGGAGTTACCGAAATTATAATAGGAAAACAGAGAAACGGTCCTATCGGAACAGTGAGACTTGGCTGGAAGAGTGAGCTTACCAAGTTTGTCAATATTGAAAGAGAGAAACAATAGAGGTACTACATGGATTATATATCTCAGATTTTAACAAACAAAATAATTATCGCAGGTCTTGTAAGCTGGGCTACAGCCCAATGCCTGAAACTTCTGATTTACCGGATAGTAAATAAGAAACTGGATTTTGAGAGACTGTTCGGAGACGGAGGAATGCCCAGTTCACATAGTGCAACAGTAACTTCGGTAGCCCTTATGACCGGATTGACAACAGGTTTTGATTCTCCGGTATTCGGAATTGCATTTATCTTAGCGATTGTGGTTATGCATGATGCGAGCGGTGTAAGGCTGGAAACAGGCAAACAGGCAAAAGTGATAAATGAATTGGTTAAAATCTTCGAAGACCTCGGTAAAAGTACACTAAGTCCACAGGAAAAATTGAAAGAATTTGTAGGACATACACATATGCAAGTGCTCGCCGGCTTCTGTTTAGGAATTATTGTAACCATTCTTTATTTTTGTTTGTAATTTCAGATAATTCATGTTAAAATCAAATTAACCCAAATTATTGATTAAACATTGGGACGATAGGTTGATGTTTTAGGAATTTGTAAGGAGAGGAAAATGCGTACAAAAGAACTAACTATTTCCAAGGATTTTGCTATGTTGCCTGATGCGGTTGCGGAGCTTGTTCAGACTGCCTGTAAATATGAGAGCAGCAGTTATGCTATTGCAGACGAAAAGAGGATCAACCTCAAGAGCATAATGGGAGTTATGTCTCTGGTAGCTATTAAAAGCAACGAACTTGTTATCGAGATAGATGGAGCTGATGAAGATGATGCCATCGCTAGTTTAGCAGGTTTTTGGAGCTAATTTTTATTTAATTGGAATTTTTGTGAATATTGAAAAGATATGCCTGCTTTTAGCAGGCATTTTTGTATAATAGACACTTTTTAAGAGAGTTTTATCTAATGTTTTAAAATTATAAAATAAGTATGAGTCAAATGTAATCAACGGGGAGGAGATATGGCTGTTCAATATATTATTGGAGGTACAGGCACAGGTAAATCTGAACTGTGTTTTAACAAGATAGTTAAGGAAGCAGAAAAAAATCCGGATAAAAACTATTTTGTAATAGTGCCTGAACAATTTACCTTACAAACTCAAAAAGATTTAGTTCGCTTAAGCAGAGCTAAAGCTATAATGAACATAGATGTACTCTCCTTTATGCGTCTTGCTTACAGAGTCTTTGAAGAGCTGAATATAAAAGAAAGACTTATACTTGAAGATACAGGCAAGAACATGGTTATAAGAAAGCTGCTTGGGGGGCTTAAAGAAGAACTTTGTTTTTATAAAAATGCAGTAGGAAAGCAGGGATTTACGGAAGATTTAAAGTCTCTTTTAAGTGAATTTATGCAATACGGAATTACACCCGATAATTTAACCAAAATAAAGGAAAAAACCTCATCACCGGTACTGGCTGCAAAGCTTCAGGATGCAGCCCTTGTGTACAGGGCATTTAATAATTATAAAAAAGAAAAATATATTTCGGCAGAGCAGATTTTAGAGGTATTGGCTAATGAGATAAGCAGGTCAAAGCTTTTGGAAAATTCTGTTATCTGCTTTGACGGCTATACCGGCTTTACTCCGGTACAGCTAAAAGTTATAGATCTGCTCTTAGTGAAGGCAGAGCATTTACTTTTTACACTTACTGTTTCCGAAAAAGATTATTACAGTGAAGAAGATGAAAAGTTCAGACTCTTTCATTTAAGCAAGGATACCATAAACAAGATAAACAAACTTGCGGGAGAAAGAGGGGTAGAAGTTGCAAGACCTGTAACAGCAGAGTTTTGCGGTAAGGTAAAAGCACTTAGCCTGCTTGAAAGGCAGATTTTCAGATATCCTGTTAAAAAAACAGATTCAGAAAATTCTGTAAGAATAAACGTATGTAAAAATCCACGAGAAGAGGTGGAAAGACTCATACCGGATATTCTTTCTCTTGTGAGGGATGAAGGACTGCGCTATAGGGATATTGCAGTTGTTTTGGGAGATATGGAAGAGTATGGAGAAATGGTGGTGGACACACTTTCATCTAAGGGTGTACCCTGCTTTTTAGACAGTAAAAAGACTATAGCTGACAATCCTTTTGTAGAATATATTAAAGCTTCGTTGCTGGTTGTGGAGGAGAATTTTTCCTATGATGCGGTAATGAGATATCTGCGCAGTGGGTTTGCCAATGTGGATGTTTATGAGGTGGATATATTTGAAAATTATATATTGAGAAGGGGAATTAAAGGCTTTAGGAGATATCAGACAAGTTTTATAAAAGATGAAGCCTCTGAAGAAGAAAGTATATCTGAGGGCTTGAGAGTAACTCTTGTAGATGAATTTAAGCCTCTTTATGATATTTTAAAATCAAAAAAGTCCAAGGCGGAAGACTTTGTAAAAGCCCTGTATGAATTTGTAAGTGCCTCAGGAAGTGAAGAGAGGCTTATGAAGCTAAGTGCTGATTTTGAAGAAAAGGGTAAAATGATAGCTGCAAGAGAGTATGCGGGTTGCTACAGGATAGTAATGTCAGTCTTTGAAAAAATGTATGAGCTACTGGGAGATGAGAAACTTAGTATAGAAGAATTCAGAAGTATATTGGAGTCAGGATTTTCAGAGGGGAAGGCCGGCTTTATACCGCCTGGACTTGACCAGATTGTAATCGGAGATGTGGAAAGAACCAGACTTAAGGATATAAAGGTATTATTCTGTCTTGGCTTTAACGAGGGAAAGGTACCTAAGTCTGTGGGAGCCAGAGGAATTATAACCGATACCGAGAAGGAAAAGCTTGCAGGTATGAATGTGGAGCTTGCACCTACAGCAAAAGAACGGGCTTTCAGAGAGCAGTTTTATATCTATATGCTTTTTTCAAAGCCGACTGAGAGACTGTATGTTTCTTATAGCAGCTCCAATATGGAAGGAAAACCCATTAAACCGTCATCTGTGATAAACAGGCTGAGAGCTGTGTTCAAACAGGAAATTGTCTCAGAGCCGACAGAGGAAGTATCTTTAATAAATGAAATCCGAAAAGACGGCGGTATGGAATTAATATTATCCGCAATCAAAAAAAGGGATTTAAAAGATAGTACAGTTATAAATCTGATAAAGTATTATAACTGCCATTATGATGATAGATATAATAAAATAATAGAGGGTACAGTTTCAAAAGCACATGGAAACAGTCTTGAAAAATACATAGCAACAGAACTCTACGGTGAGTTGAAAGGCAGTGTAACAAGGCTTGAACTGTTCAGCTCCTGTGCCTATGCGCATTTTATTAAACATGGTCTAAGGCTTAAGGAAAGAAAAGAATTTGAGCTAAAGCCTATGGACATAGGAAATATTTTACATGAAATCCTAGAGAGATTTGCTAAAAAGGTAGTAGAAAAGGGAGAAAGTTTTAACTCTATATCAGAAGAAACCAGGGAGGCTATTCAGGCAGAAAGTATTGCAGAGGCTTTTAATTACGGTGATGATATATTTAATGCTTCATTCCGAAATAATTACCGGCTTACAAGGCTTAAAAGAATTACAGACAGAGCAGTGAGGACAGTTCTCACGCAGATAAAATCAGGCTTATTTACTCCTGTGGCTTTCGAAGAAGAATTTGTAACCAAAGGATTTAAGGGCAGAATAGACAGGATAGATTCCGTATTGTCAGATTATCTTCCTGATGGCACAAGGCTTATAGACAGCAAGGAATTTGCAGACTTTAACAAAGTCCGATATATGAGAGTTATTGACTATAAGTCGGGGAATAAGGTTTTAGACCTTGATAGAGCATATTATGGACTGGATTTGCAGTTGTTTACCTACCTTAAGTATATTCGGGAAGAAATCGGAAAAAGGAGGGAGTATAAGAATAATCTCATTATTCCTTCTGGAGCCTACTATTTTCACATTGATGATCCTGTCATAGACTTTGGTGGGGGAGAAGAGGCGGTTATTAAGAGTATGAGGTTTGATGGAATTACTCTTGAGGGCAAACACCATATAAGCCTGATTGACAGTAAAATAGCAGATAATTCGGGACTTGTGGCCGGTGCTGATTCAGATGTAATAAAGCTGAAAACCAAAAAAGACGGAGAACCAAGCAGCCTGACCAAACTCTATAGCAGGGAGGAAATGAATGCGCTGATAGACAATTCAGATCTGGAAACAGAAAAATTTAAGAGTAGAATCTTAAAGGGTGAAATTACTCCGAAACCTTACTGCCTCGGAAATGAAAAAGGCTGTGATTATTGTGAATACAATGGGCTTTGTGGTTTTGACCTTAAGCTTTACGGCTATAACTATAACAGACTTAGAAAAATAGATAAGAAACAATTCTTTGCAGAGCTTAGCAATAAGCTGGAGGGAGAAAATGGAACCAAAGTGGACTGAGGAACAATTAGCTGTAATAAAGCACAGAGACGACAATATGCTGGTTTCTGCGGCAGCCGGTTCAGGCAAAACAGCAGTACTTATAGAAAGAGTTATGGGAAGGCTGTTAGACGAGAGGGCACCTATAAATATAGATGAACTCTTAGTGGTTACTTTTACAAGAGATGCAGCGGGAGAAATGAAGGAGAGAATAGGGGCTGCTATCTCAAAGAAGCTTGAAGAGGAAGTGGCGAAAGATGCAAACTCCGATATCTCTTTAAGACTTATGAAACAGTATTCTCTGCTATCGGAAGCACACATGAGCACTATAGACAGCTTTTGTAAAAAGGTTGTAATGGAGAATTTTAAGGAAGCTGAGATTGATCCGAGTGTGAGAACCTTGGATGATACCGAGGGTGTTATTATCAGAAAAAAAGTTTTAGAAGAACTTTTAGAAACTGAGTATGAAATAAGACATGCTGATTTTATTAATTTTGTAGAATATTTTGCCAGAGGTAAATCCGATAAGATACTTGAGGATCTGATTTTGCAATTATACAGATTCTCCGAAAGTCTGCCTGATAAAGAAAGCTGGTTTGATAGGGAAATAAATAAAATGGAAGAGCCTTTTAAGGGTTCGGAATTTGAAGAAATTTTGTTAGACTACTGTAGAATAGTATTGGCTGAACTTAGAAATGAAGCTGAGAGATTTGTAAAATTATCCCTGTCTCCCTATGGTCCTGTTCAGTATGAAAGTACAGGAAGCTCTGATATAGAGCTGTTTACCGGACTTATGAAGGCTGAGAGTTTTGAAAATCTGCTTGTTCTTGCAGAAAATACGGGCTTTGCAAGACTTTCGACTAAAAAGACAGTAGATGTGGATGAAGAGAAAAAAGAACTGGCAAAGAGTATCAGAGATGGCTATAAGGAGAGCTTTAACAAGTTAAAGGAAGATTTTTTGTCAGAAAATGTGGAGGAAATAGAAGCTTCCCGCAAGGTTACAGCCGGAGTCCTGAAAGAACTGATAAGATTGGTTCGAAAATTTGATAAGGCATATATTGAAGAAAAGAATAAGAGAAATATGCTTGATATTTCGGACTGGGCACATTTGGCTCTAAAGGTATTGTTGGATGAAGAAGGAAAGCCATCTGTCGCTGCAAAGGCTTATAAGGAGCAGTTTGCGGAGATAATGATAGACGAGTATCAGGATTCCAATCTTTTGCAGGAAAAAATCCTGACCTCTATTTCGAGGGAGGCTGACGGACAGCCTAATATTTTTATGGTAGGAGATGTAAAGCAGAGCATATACAAATTCAGACAGGCTAAACCGGAGCTGTTTATAGAAAAATACAATAAATATAGTCAGAGAAATAAGGGTAAAAGAATAGACCTTCACAGTAATTTCAGAAGCGGTCCTGAGGTAATTGATTCGGTTAATGCGGTATTTGAAAGAACAATGACAGAATCCTTAGGCGGGATAGTCTATGATGAGGCTGCAAGGCTGGTAAAAGGCAGGGATGATAAGCTTCAAAATGAACTGAATAAGACGGAGATTCTGCTTTTTGATAAATCGAATGAGATACCTGAGGAGCTGTTAAAATTAAGTGATATTGAGCTTGAGGCTTATATGGTGGCAGGACGGATAAAGAGGCTGATGGTAGAAAAAGAGGGGCTTAAATATAGTAATATTGCTATACTTCTCAGGACAAATGTGGAATGGGCGGAAAGCTTTAGAAGAATACTTATTTCAGAAGGGATACCTGCTATCTGCGAATCAAGCGTAGGATATTTTTCTGCCTGGGAAGTACAGGTGATGATATCCCTGCTTAAGATTCTTGACAATCCGCATCAGGATCTGCCATTGGGAACCGTATTGCTCTCACCTATAGGCGGCTTTGATGAGCAGGAACTTGCCGAACTTCGTATAAATTCAAACAAAGATGAAGATTTGTGGACTATACTTAACCTTTCAGAAAATGAAAAAAGCCTTAAATTCATAAACTGGTTTAACGAACAGAGAAGCAAGCTGATATTTACCCCTGTGCATGAACTTATCAAAGAGCTTTATGAAGAAAGCAATTTTTACAGCTATGTGAGGGCTATGCCTTCGGGTGAAACCAGAGCTGCCAATCTGGATATGCTGGTTTATAAGGCTAAGGCTTACGAGGCTACTTCTTTACATGGGGTAGTACATTTTGTAAGATATATAGACAAGCTTAGAAAATACGAAGTGGATTTTGGAGAAGCCGGAGCGGGCGGTGCCGAGGCGGTTAGAATCCTCTCCATACATAAAAGTAAAGGATTGCAGTACCCTGTGGTCTTTGTTTCGGGTATGGCAAAAAGTATGAATAATCAGGATTCAAGGGCAAGTATGGTAATCCAGGCCGAACTTGGAATCGGAATTGATTATTTTAATATAGAAACAAGGGAGAAAAAGACTACCATTCTTAAAAAAATGCTTGCCGGAAAGATTCGACTTGAAAATGTTGCGGAAGAGATAAGGCTGTTATATGTGGCTATGACAAGGGCGGAGGACAAGCTTTTGCTTACGGCAGGTTTAGAAGATGTGGAAGATAAGCTTGTGTCCTGGGAACATGACGAGCAGGGATATATGTCACTTTCAAAGGCAAATTCGCTCTTAGACTTTGCAATGCCTGCACTTATAAAAGAAAAAAACGAAGGCAGACTTACCATTGCCGTACAGTGTGCAAAAGAGCTGGTAGATTCAAAAATGGATGAAGCAGCCGAAAAAGAAGTGTTAGAAAGTGATATTACAAAGCTTATTTCTTCTCTCCCTGAACCGGATGGTTACGAAGCCATAAAGGAAATGATTTCAAGAGAAAAAGATTATATATATCCGTTTAAGGAGGCAGTAGAGTTAAAAAGCAAGATGACGGTTTCCGAAATTAAAAGGCTTCATCTGGAAGAAGAGGAAATCGGAGAAGCTGTATATAACCTGCCACATAAAGAAGCACCTGAATTTGAGCCTTATATCCCCGATTTTATGTCCAAAGAGCCTGAGGAAACCAAGGGGGCTGCAAGGGGTACACTTTACCACAGCATACTTAGCAGGATGGACTTTGGAAATATATCCGGAAAAGAGACTTTTAAGGATTATATTGCAAAACTTAATATTGATAAAAAAATAACAAATGAAGAGTTAAGCAGTATAGACCTCAGACATTTTGCAAAATTTTTTGAAAGCAATCTTTATAAGAGAATGAGGCAGGCTTTCCTTAACAGTAAACTTTACAGAGAGGCTCCCTTTGTAATCGGCATTGACAGGGAGATAAACACAGAAAAGGAAACAGTTCTGGTACAGGGAATCATAGATGCCTGGTTTACAGAGAACGAAGATGTAATTCTTGTGGACTATAAGACAGACAGGGTATATGGGAAGCAGGGTGAAGAAGAGCTTATAAGGCGATATAAGCTGCAGCTGGATAACTATGCTGAGGCTTTAAGCAGAATAACCGGGAAAATGCCGAAAGAAAAGCTTATATATTCATTTGCACTTGGAAAAGAGATTTTGATAGAGGATGAGAAAGGGTGAAGGTATGGCGGCTTATTTAGGGTTTGCGGAAGTGTATGATAAATTTATGGACAATGTTCCTTATGACGAATGGACAGCTTATCTGACAGGCTTATTAAAGGAGTATGGGGTAGAAGGAGGCCTTGTGGCAGAGCTTGGCTGTGGCACGGGAAGTGTCACAGGTAGACTAAAGGCTACCGGATATGATATGATAGGTATAGACAATTCACCTGAAATGTTGCAGATTGCAGCAGAAAAGGATAGTGATATACTTTACCTCTGCCAGGATATGAGGGAGTTTGAACTCTATGGTACAGTGGCTGCCTTTGTCTGCATTTGTGACGGAATGAATTATATTTTAGAGAAATCTGATCTTGTAAAAGTGTTTAAATTGGTTAATAATTATCTTGATACAAAAGGAATCTTTATTTTTGATATGAATACCATTTATAAGTATGAGCATATTCTGGGAGAGAATGTCATAGCTGAAAATCGCGAAAACATGAGCTTCATCTGGGAAAATTATTATGATAATGAAGAAAGAATCAATGAGTATGATTTGACTGTTTATCTGGAAGATGATGAGGATGAAAAAGGAAGATTTTTAAGATTTGATGAAATTCACTACCAAAAGGGGTATACTATAGAGGATATAAAAGGAGCCTTGGAAGAAGCAGGGATGGAATTTGTGGCTGTCTATGATGCATTTTCTAAGGATGCTCCAAAAACTGATAGTGAGAGAGTTTATTTCATAGCTAAGGAAAAATATCAGGAAGGAAAAACATATAGGTAAACTTATGAAGGATTATGTAGTAAGAGCAGTTGCAGCAGGTGGGGAAGTTAGAGCCTTTGCCTGCACAACTAAAAATCTGGTAGAAGAAGCCAGGCTTCACCATGACAGCCTGCCTGTGGTAACAGCGGCACTTGGAAGGCTGCTTTCTGCGGGCTCTATGATGGGGCTTATGATGAAGGGTGATGATGATAAGCTGACTCTGCAGATAAAGGGAGACGGACCTATAGGCGGTCTTGTAGTGACTGCCGATTCTAAGGCAAGGGTTAAGGGTTATGCCTTTAATCCCGATGTGGATATTCCGCTTAAGGCTGAAGGAAAGCTTGATGTAGGCGGAGCCATAGGAAACGGAGAGCTTACGGTAATCAGGGATATGGGCTTAAAAGAGCCTTATGTAGGGAGAACCAAGCTTATTTCGGGTGAAATAGCAGAAGACCTTACTTACTATTTTGCTTCAAGTGAGCAGGTACCAAGCGTGGTAGCCTTAGGTGTGCTTGTAGAAAGAGACTACAGTGTAAAAAGAGCGGGAGGCTTTATTATCCAGCTTATGCCGGGGGCGAGTGATGCTACCATAGATGCAATAGAGAAGAAAATACCTATGGTAACTTCTGTAACCGGAATGCTTGATGAAGATATGACTCCGGAGGAGATACTTACCTTTATACTTGAAGATTTGGGAGTTGAGATTACAGATAAGGCAGAGACTTCTTTTGTTTGTGATTGCAATGAAGAAAGAGTGGAACAGGTGCTTCTTAGCATTGGAGCAAAGGAGCTTACTTCGCTTTATGAAGAAGATAAACCTGTTGAATTATGTTGTCAATTTTGTGGAAAAAAGTATGAATTTTCAAAAGAAGAGATAGGAAAGTTAATAAAAGAAGGAATTAGGTAAGAAATCTAACACAGTTCAGACATATATTAGTGTTAATTTCATACGAGTAGATGAATGTTATTGAAGGGAGATTTAAATGAAAAATAAATTTTGGGCTTTATTACTGACGGGAACAATGGCTTTTGGAAGCTTTACAACCTTAGCTCCGAGAGAAGAGGCAAAAGCGGCTATAGCATTTCTGTACGACAAGAGTAGTCCGAATAATATGCTCACTCTTAAAAAGACAAAAGAGATATTTATAGGACAAAGTAAACTTGATGTTGATTACAGTATAGGCGGAAGGACTTCAGGAATAAAAGGAAGTTGGAAGTCATCAAATAAAACTGCCGCAACTGTATCCCAAGATGGTGTGGTTACTGCGAAAAAGCCGGGAACTACAGTTATAAGCTTTAGCTACAAGGTAAATAAAAAGCTGATTACAATTAAGTGTAAGATTATTGTAAACAGCGGAGTGGACAGCTTAGCTATAGCCGGAACAGGTAAGTTTGACGGAACTATGCACACAGACTCTATTATACAGTTTAAGGCTACAGCCAAGGCAGGAAACAATGAAGTAAAGATAAATCCGGGCAGAAAGCTTTCTTACGGTGTATTTTATGAGTTGTTTGCAGACGAAGCCTGCACTGCAAAACTCTCACCTGCTTTAGCTACCATAACCTCATCAGGTTTTATGGTGGCCGGGCCTACTGCTACAAAGGTATATGTAAGAGCTTCTATAAAAAACAGCAGGGCTGCGACTGAAGGTATTAACAGTAATGTAATCGGTGTGGATATAAAAGACAGAGCTCCGGTGGCTACGCAGTCTGCAGTTAAGGAAATAGTTATTGAAAATATGGAAGCCCCTCTTGCAAATCTAAGTGACAGCGGAATGAAGGCAGAGGTAAGATATAAGCTTTTAGACCAGTACGGAAATGATGTGACCAGGGATATAAGATTTGCGGGAAAATGCAGTGCGGTATGGGAAGGCAATAAGCCTGTGACTCTTATAACAGATGGTAAATTCCTTATAGACCTAGAGCCAAACCAGACTGTGGGTTATGTTGGAAAATTAAATATAACATATGGCGGAGCAGGAGCATTCAGTAAGGAAGTACAGATAAAAATAGGAAGCCCGAGTTATATCAAAGATATCCAGATTATGGGAATATATAAGCGTACACTTACCGGTTACGTCAAAGTAATGGATAACACTACATTTTTAGCCAAAGGAACTATGATTAACTCATTTGGAGGCAATCCTTCGCTTAATACTGTTCCTGAGTCCTACTATGTACTGGTGAGGGCAAGAGATAATTATGGCAATAGCATTTATAATGCAGGTATACCACAGAGCAAAGTATCTCTTGTTATAACAGGTAATACCGGCATTGCACTTGATGCGGTAGACGGCAAGATTCAGACTATATCACCGATTACTGTAGATGGGGAGACGTTCTTGACTTATCCTCTTAAGGCTGCAACACTTTATACCGGAGCAGTAAATATAAGGGCTGTGACAGCAGGTAATTCTGCGAGCAATGCTATGGACTCTAAGGTAACTGAAGGTTCAAGTGTAGGTTCTCTTGTAATAATCGGAAGTGTGGGTGGAGCCTTTGTCGGAAAAGAAAATTTGATTAACTTTACCCTGACCAACACTTCGGGCAATCAGGTTACAAGGTATGAAGAAGTTATTTCAGCTCTTGGCTTTGTAGATAATGGCGCGGGAAGAGCCTATATAATGCCGGGTTCAAATATTATTAGTTCAAATTTGGGTTCATATTTTTACTTTAGTAAAAATGCATCAGGTGCTGCAGAGCTATACTATGTACCTTCAGGAGCAGTACTTCAAAACGGTACTGAAATAAATACTGAAACCATTACGGTGCTTAAAGGGACGACAGCACAGAAGGATTATACAATTATAGTAAGGCTGAAATAAAAGCAAAATAATAAGTAAAATATTGGAGTTTTAAATGGGGAATTTTATAACGGAGTTAAAGAAGATTGCAACAGAACTAAGGGTGAATATCTTTAATTTGCTTCGTTGGTGCGTACTTGCCACATTGGTAGGCCTCTTTGTAGGAGGTATCAGTGTGGCATTTTCCGCGCTTGACATCAGAGCGAATAATTTGTTGAAAACGCATCCTAATATATTGTTCGGTTTGCCGTTTGCAGGTCTTATAATAGTGTATTTGTATAGATTTGCAGGGGTATATAAGTCGAAGGGGACAAATCTGGTAATTAGCACAATACAGGCAAAAACAGAGTTGCCTGTGGTTATGGCACCTCTTATTTTTGCATCTACCCTGATTACCCATGCTTTCGGAGGTTCGGTAGGCAGGGAGGGAGCAGCCTTACAGCTTGGAAGTGCCGCAGCAGCCGGATTAAATAAGATAAAATGGCTTAAGCTAAGCGAAGAAGAAAAGCGCATGATAATCATGTGTGGAATGAGTGCGGCTTTTTCGGCAATTTTTGGAACTCCCATAGCTGCTGTTTTCTTTCCTATGGAAGTTGCAAGTATAGGAATAATCCAGTATTCGGCTATGTTTCCCTGTTTCGTGTCCTCGGTAACAGCGAGGTGGTTATCCCATTTATACGGACTGGAAAAGGAACATCTGGGAAGGGTAACGGATGTTGGACTTAATTTTGATGTAGTATGGAAGATAGCTCTTCTTGCTATTGTCTGCGGACTTTTAAGCATAATTTTCTGTCTGCTCTTAAAAGGAGCCGGTACAGCATTTTCAAAATTACATATAAATCGCTATTTTCAAATCTTTGTAGGCGGTACAATTTTCATTGTTATTAATATTCTGCTTGATACAAAGGACTTTCTCGGAGCCGGTATGCCTGTTATAGAAAGGGCGGTAGAAGGTGAAGTTGTATGGTATGCCTTTCTTATGAAAATGCTTCTTACCGCACTTTGTATAGGTGCCGGCTATAAGGGCGGTGAAATCGTGCCTTCGCTTTTCATAGGAGCAACCTTTGGCAATCTCTTTGCCCATCTTTTTGGCTTGCCCACTTCTCTTGCAGTAGCCTGTGGAATGGCGGGATTATTTGTGGGAGTTACAAACTGTCCTATAGCCTCTTTGCTTATCATTTCGGAACTATTCGGATTTAGAGAGGGGAATATCTACTTCTTACTGGCTATTACAATCAGTTATATAATGTCAGGCTATTTCGGACTTTACTCAGAGCAAAACATTATATATTCCAAGTTCAGAACTAAATATATCAATAGGAAGGCAGGGGCTTATGAGGAAGAGTTGGAGAAATTTTAATTCTGTAAAGCTTGCAAATCATTCTGTAGAATGGAGTGGAGGTCAGGACATAGCACCACACGAGTTATATAATAATTCTATAAGTGTGGTATAGAAAGAATAGTATAACAATGGTAATATTGCATTAAATGGGATAGCACACTTAAATTGTAACAAAAGTCTTATTTGTTAAGGATATGTTACGTAAAATGAAAAAGAGTCTTATTCGTTAAGGATATTGTAGGCATATCATTTGATATGCCTAAATTTAATTTAGGTGATTATTTTATGAGGTATAATGTTTTTGGAGTTTATCCGGTAGATTTTAAAGATGATTAAGTTTCTGTTATAGGTTAATATGTAAAATTCGCTAAATATCAGCTTTGAAAATCTTAAGAAATAAATAGAATAAAAATCATCTTCAGAAGAAATAAGTATAATAGCCACACAACAATCAAGGAACTTATGTTCGAAACTTCTTGCAAATAGGCTTATAATCTGCTATACTAAATTGTCGATGAAATAATTGTGTTATATTTTAACATAACTTATATATTTGTATTACAAGTGTGGAGGTATGAAATTGTTTATAAAATGTTTGGCAGTAGGTATAGGAGGATTCTTGGGTTCTTTGCTAAGGTATCTACTATCTGAAATTCCGATTAAACAAATAAATTACCCTGTAAATACGCTTATTACAAATATAATAGGAGCTGTAATTATAGGAATGGTTATTTCTTATGCCGATAAAACAGGTATGAGACCTGAGAAATTATTGCTCTTAAAAACAGGTTTTTGCGGTGGATTAACCACATTTTCTACATTTTCGTATGAAGCTTTTAGCCTTATCGAAAAGGGAGAGTTTTTGTCGGCAGGAAGCTATATTTTTTTATCCATAGCTTGCAGTATAGCAGGAGTATATTTAGGACTTAGGATGGTGTAATAATTTATGAGTGAAAATTATGACGGAAGTCAGATAGTTATATTAGAAGGACTTGAGGCGGTTAGAAAACGCCCGGGTATGTATATAGGAAGTACAGGTACAAGAGGGCTTCACCACCTTATATGGGAAATCCTTGACAATGGTATAGATGAGCATCTTGCGGGCTTTTGTTCTCAAATTGACCTTATTCTTAGAAATGATGGTGGTATAACCATAAGGGACTATGGAAGAGGTGTACCTGTAGACATTCACCCAACCAAGAAGATACCTACGGAAAGAGTTGTATATACAGTTTTACATGCAGGCGGTAAGTTCTCAGGCGGAGCGTATAAGGTGTCAGGTGGACTTCATGGAGTGGGAGCTTCTGTAGTAAATGCCCTTTCAACCAAAATGATAGTTGAGATAAGAAGAGACGGCAATGTTTATGTGGATGAGTATGAAAATGGTGGACATCCTGTAACAGCCCTTGTTAAAGGCGAACTTCCTGCTGTTAAGACCTGTAAAAAGTCTGACAAGGGAACTAGCGTTACCTTTTATCCCGATGATACTATCTTTGAAACCATTGAATTTAAGGCTGACATTATTAAGAAAAAACTTAAAGAGACAGCTTTTTTAAATAAGGGGCTTAAGTTAAACTTTAAGGATGAAATTACAGGTGAAGAAAAGACCTACGAAGAAAAAGATGGAATTAAGAGCTATGTAAAATACATCAATCGTGAAACAGAAGTAATTCATGATGAGGTGGTATATGTAGAGGGCGAGTCAGGGGATATAGAGGTTGAAGTAGCATTTCAGTATACTAATGGATTTTCGGAGCAGATAAATGCCTATTGCAACCGTATAAATGTAGTAGATGGCGGAACTCTGGTTACAGGCTTTAAGACTGCACTTACAAGGGTTATGAACCAGTATGCGAGAGAACTTGGCTATCTTAAGGGCAAGGATGATAATTTTGACGGAAAAGATATACGTAACGGTATAGTTGCAATTATCTCCATCAAGCACCCTGACCCGCAGTTTGAAGGACAGACCAAGACCAAGCTTGGCAATACTGATGCGAAGACAGCGGTAGAAGAAGTAGTTTCAAAGGAAATCGTAAGATATTTTGATAAAAATATAGAAGTACTTAAGTCCATTCTTGACCTTGCACAGAAGTCTTATAGTGCAAGAACTGCCAGTGATAAGGCAAGAAATGCTGTACTTAAAAGCTTGAATGACTTTGATGTAAAGAGTAAGCTTGCTTCCTGCTCGTCTAAGAATGCTGAAGAATGTGAGATTTACCTTGTGGAGGGAGATTCTGCCGGTGGTACGGTTAAGACAGCCAGAAACCGTAAGACTCAGGCTGTACTTCCGCTTCGCGGTAAAATCTTAAATGTGGAAAAGGCGGCACTTGAGAAGATACTTGTAAATAATGAAATAAAGTCAATGATAGCTACCTTTGGCTGTGGCATAGGTGATGAATTTGATATAACTAAGCTTCGCTATGATAAGATTATTATTCTTACAGATGCGGATGTAGACGGTGCTCATATAAGTACTCTCTTGCTTACATTTTTCTATAGATTTATGCCTGACCTTATTAAAGAAGGTAAAATATACAGAGGGCTTCCGCCACTATATAAGGTGGACTATGAGGAAAGCGGAGCCAAAGTCTTAGAAGAGAAAAAGCTTGGAGAAGGGCAGCTTGATATCTTCCAGCTTGGAGTAGAAGATAAGCCTTCTGAAAAACAGCTTAAGGCTAAGTCCGGCAAGAAGAAAAAGAAGTCTGAATATATTTTCAATGACTATGAGCTTGAAAAATTTAAGAAGAATAAAAATCGTAAAATCCTTGAAATACAGCGTTACAAAGGTCTTGGAGAAATGGATGCAAGCCAGCTTTGGGAGACAACCTTAGATCCTAAGACACGCTCTCTTGCAAGGATAGATATAAGCGATACAGTTGAAGCAGATGAGGTTACAAGTCTGCTTATGAGTAGCGTAGTTCCACCAAGACGGGAATTTATTATGAATGAAGCGAAATATGCGAAGGTGGATATATAATAAAAATAGAAAATTAGTCAATGATTTTCTACGATTGTAGAGTAAAAATACCAAAGTCAGTGTTAAGCTGAATATTAATTGTGCGTGCAGCTAACAAACAGTTTCCGCAGAATGGTACAAAGCCCGGATTATTCATGCCATATGTCACAGACCTCTTGTTATTCATAGTACAGTAGGATAAAAAGTTTTCTGTCTGTGACTATGTGGTAATATTACCAAACATCTGTAAAATATCGTAATTTTAAGCCTGTGCTTTGAGTAGAATATTTTACGAGATATTTCGTGAATAATTTGTGCTAAGTAAACTTTAGACTATTATTTATCAGTAGAAGTTAAATACTGTGAAAGTCTGATTTTTGACAGTTGAAAAAAACAGTTTGTGGATAATAAGGACTAATTTATAGGAAGTGGAAAGTATGGTAACAGAAGAAAATATTATAATTCAGGATTTCTCTGAGGAAATGAAAAATTCCTACAGAGATTATTCCGTAAGCGTAATTATATCAAGAGCCCTGCCGGATGTAAGAGACGGTCTTAAGCCGGTTCAGAGAAGAATACTTTATGCTATGAATGAACTGGGACTTGCACCGGATAAACAGCATAGAAAATCAGCCCGTATAGTCGGAGATACCATGGGTAAATATCATCCGCATGGTGACTCTTCTATCTATGATGCCCTTGTGCATATGGCTGAGGAATGGTCTATGTCAGTGCCTTTGGTGGACGGACATGGAAACTTTGGCTCTATAGACGGCGACTCGGCTGCGGCTATGCGTTATACGGAGGCAAGGCTTTCAAAAGGAGCTATGAACCTGCTTACAGGGCTTGACAGAAATCTTGTTGACTTCGTGCCAAACTTTGACGAGCGTGAAAAAGAGCCTGTTATACTTCCTGCCAAGCTTCCGTTTCTTCTGATAAACGGAACTACGGGAATAGCTGTAGGTATGGCTACCAATATACCTCCACACAATCCGGGTGAGATTATAAAGGGTGCAATAGCCCTCCTTGACAATCCTGAGCTTACCACAGAAAAACTGATGAAATACATACCGGGACCTGATTTTCCAACAGGCGGTATCATAGCCAATGCAGACGAAATTGCAAATATTTACGAAAACGGTGAGGGCAGACTGCGTGTAAGAGGCAAGTATATAATTGAAGACGGAGAATACGGCAAAAAAAATATAGTTATAACTGAAATTCCTTTTACCTCGACAGGTAACAAGTCAAGGCTTGTAGAAAGTCTTGTAAATCTTATGAAGGATAAGGTGTTTGATGAGATTGCAGATGTAAGGGATGAATCTTCATCAGATGTCCGCATAGTGGTAGAGGTTAAGAAGGGAAGAAATGTAGAAAACCTCCTTAACGGAATATTTAAGAAAACTCCTTTGGAAGATACCTATTCGGTAAATATGCTTGCAGTAAGAGACAAGCAGCCAAAGATATTCTCACTAAAGGGAATTTTAGAAGAATTTTTAGGCTTTGAAGAAGAACTTTATACCAAGGAATATACACATTTACTGGAAAAGGCAAAATCCAGAGCAGAAGTTGTGGAAGGTCTTATTAAGGCTGTAGATGTAATTGACCTTATTATAGAGGTGCTTAGAGGTTCAGAGTCTATAAAGCAGGCAAAGGACTGCCTTGTAAACGGTAATATAGCAGAAATAAAGTTTAAGAGCGAGGCATCAAAAAAGGCTGCGAAGGAGTTTGATTTTACCGAGCCACAGGCTGATGCAATACTTGCTATGCCGCTTAGCAGACTTATAGGGCTTGAAGTCTTAAAGCTTTCTACAGAAGCAGAAAATCTTAAACAGAATATTGAAGAATATAATAAAATATTATCCGATAAAACAGAGCTTCATAGGGTAATAAAGACTGATTTGAAGGCAAATGTAAAAAACTTTGAGAAGCCAAGACGTACTGAGCTTTTAAATGAGGAGAAGCAGGTCTATGTGGAAGAAGTAAAAGAAGAGGATGTATATGTACTGATAGACCGCTTCGGCTATGCTAAGAGTGTGGATGTAAGCAGTATTTCAAAGGCAAATGAAGAGGCTCTTAACGAGTATCCGACTAAAATCATGATGAAAAATACTGACAGAATATGTATATTTACGGCAAGCGGAAATATGCATCAGGTCAAGGCTAAAGACATACCTAAGGTAAGGCTTAGGGACAAGGGAACTTTAGTTCACAATATTTCAAAGGTTGGCAAGGAGGAGATTATACTTTATACCTCTTTTGCAGAACTTTTTGAGTCCATGGTTTTCTTTGCTACCAGGAAAGGTTTTGTAAAGCTTGTTTCCGGTGTGGAATTTGATACAAACCGTTCCGTAATGCTTGCAACCAAACTTGAAGAGGGAGATGAGCTTTTAAGTGTAAGGGTGTTAAGTGCGGCAGAAATACTTTCACATGACCTAAGGGTTTATATGCTCACAAAGAAAAAGATTGGACTCTCCTACCTCCTTGATGAAGTGGTTGAAATGAAGAAAAGCGGCAGAGGAGTTAAGGGCATCAGTCTTGCCGAAGATGATGAGGTGAAAGGTGTAGCTGTCGAGATCAGTGCTACTACAGAAGTAGAATTTGATGGTGACAGCTATAAGGTAGCTAAGTTTAAACTTAAAAAGAGAGCTGCTAAGGGAGATAAAATTAAGTAGGCTGTCCGGTGAGAGTGATTAACAGAAGAAAAGGAGGAGGTGTTTATGCTTACACTAAGTGGATATTATGATGGCAATACTGTACAGACATTGGAAAAGATACCTGCGAAGAAAAATCAAAAAGTGATAATTACAATTTTGGATGAATTCATGGAAGAAAGCCCCAAAAGGACAAGAACTACCGAAGCTGCGAGAGGCTCCTTGGCAAAGTATGCTAATCCTGAGTTATGGAATAAAGAGGGAACTGCCTGGGAGGAAGAAGTAGGTGAAAATTATGGTAATGCTTGATGCTAATGTTATTTTGAGATATATTCTAAATGATAACGAGGATATGGTTTTAGAAGTGACAGAGGTTATAAAAAGTAAAAATGTCATAGTCACAATTGAGGTTATTGCTGAAGTAATATATGTGCTTAAAAGAATATATGGAGTTGATAAGCGGGAGATAACAGAGTCAATTCTTGATTTTATTTCGGATATAGATGTTGTGGAAAAAGATGTTCTTATGCTTGGTGTTGAAACTTATGCAGAGAAGAATCTTGATTTTATAGACTGTATCTTATATGCATATAAATGTATAAAGGGTTATGATGTATTTACATTTGATAAAAAATTAAAAAAACTCTTATCATAAATAGTATTGTATTGAAAAGGAGAATGCCATGAAAACAGTTAAAGACAGGTTCTTAAAATATGTATCATTTGATACACAGTCACAGGATGGAGTGGAGGAAGTACCAAGCACAGCCAAACAGCTTGAACTTGCAAAATTTTTAGTAGAAGAGCTTAAGGAGTTTGGACTTAGTGAGGTAGAACTTTTAGACCATGGTTATGTATTTGCAACCCTGCCTGCCACAACAGAAAGAGATTTACCGGTACTTGGCTTTGTTGCACATATGGATACCAGTGATGCCATATCAGGAGCCAATATTAAACCACGTGAAATAGAAAACTATGACGGTAAGGATATAGTGCTGAATGAAGCTCTAAACGTAGTTATGAAGGTCAGTGATTTTCCAGTACTTCCTGAATTTAAGGGAGAGACACTTATAGTAACTGACGGAACTACCCTCTTGGGAGCTGATGATAAGGCGGGAATCGCTGAGATTATGAGCATGGTGGCTTATTTTAAGGAACATTCTGAGATAGAACATGGAAAAATCAGGATAGGCTTCACACCTGATGAAGAAGTGGGCAATGGTACAAAATACTTTGATGTAGATAAATTCGGAGCAGACTATGCCTATACAGTAGATGGCGGAAGGCTTGGAGAGCTTGAATACGAGAACTTTAATGCGGCAGGCGGAAGAGTGGTTATAAACGGTGTATCCATCCATCCGGGCTCTGCCAAGTGGAAGATGAAGGATGCAATCAGGATAGCTATGGAATTTCAGTCAATGCTTCCTGTGTATGAAGATCCATACTGTACAGAGGGCTATGAGGGATTTTTCATATCACCGAGATAGAGGGAAATACCGAAAAGACTAAACTAAATTATATAATCCGTGACCATGATGCAGATAAATTCGAAGCTAAAAAGGCATTGTTTGCAAAAGTCGGTGAGTTTATCAATGCTAAATATGGTGAGGGTACGGCAGAGGTTCAGATTACAGACTCATATCACAATATGAAAGAAATGGTTGAGCCAAATATGCACCTTGTAGAAAATGCAAAGAAAGCTATGCTTGAACTTGGTATAGAGCCTAGAGTAGAGCCAATCAGAGGCGGTACGGACGGAGCATCACTTTCATATATGGGACTTCCTTGCCCTAATATTTGCACAGGCGGTATGAATTATCATGGGAAATATGAATTTGTATCAGTTGATGCTATGCTTAAGATAGTAGAGTTGCTTAAGAAGATAGTGCTCACCTATGCTGAGTAATACGGATTGTATGTTTTACCTTGACTTATCCATAAAAATAGCTTATTATATATTTGTATCAAGATAGAAATCCAATTGACACAAACGAACCCCCAGAGCGGGCACTCTGGGGGTTCTTCCTTATTTTAGACGGTAAGGCTTCCGCTTGGGCTAATTGTCGTTATCTTTGCTGTCTAACCACTTGCAAATACAATAACTAATCATATCTGCCGTAACAGCAATCACGATAGAAATTATTATCTCCAATTGACACACCTCCCTTCTGATGTCAGATTGAAGGTCGACAACAAAAAGATTATACTATAAAAATTCAATAAAGAACAGATGTTTTGATATTAAGTAAAAAAAAATAGATTATTCTAAACAATTACTAATAAATCTCTGCTATTGTCCGATATAATTAATATAAGTTCCAAGACAATTTTCTACCTCACACATGTTAACTTTCTTCAAGAATGAAGAAGGTTAGTTTTGTTACACAAAAACAAAGCAAGCTGTAAGGAGGTAGTTATGAGAATTGCAAATAGTAATATTTCTATGTCATCATCAAGAGAATTTTCGCAAGGTGTGAGGGTGACTTCAAGAAACCGTCTTTTATCTGTGTCAGCAAATTCATCTTCCCCACAAACAAGAAACAGAGAGAAAAATGCTACTTTTGAATTTAGCGGTAAATCATTTTCAGAAGGCAGAAGATTTAACAGCTATACAAATGACGGAAAAAAGCAAAGCTATACAAGTAGCGGCTACAGCATAGAACATCAGGCAATTAGGGCAAAGCTTAAAATAATTGAGAAAGAAGAGAAGGCCAAAGAAGAGGTTAATAAGTTAGGTGAAGAACTAGGCGGATTAAGTCTTGAAAGCATAAAGAAAAGTATGATGGATGACATAAAAGAGGAAGAAGCAAAGCTAATTAAGAAAATAGTTGAAGCCATAAGAAAATTTATGGATGAGCTTCAGGGTAAAAAGTCAAATATCCGGGAAAATGATAAAGACAATGAAATTATTAGCCTTAGTGAGATTCTTAAGAGATACAGCGCGAAAGATAAGAATTCAGTAAGTTCATCTTCGTCTGCAGCAAGTTCATTTTCTGTAAACAGGATAGAGGCAGTGTATGAGGAAACACTGTCTTATGTAGAAACCGAAGTGACTTCATTTGAGGCACACGGAAGCGTTATGTCTGCAGATGGACGCAAGATGGACTTCAAGATGGAAATGGGCATGTCCAGGGCTTATGCTGAAGTTCAGGGAACAAGAAGATATTCAGAGTTTAATTTTAAAGATCCGTTAGTAGTAAATCTTGAGGGAGATGCTAAAGATATAACTACCCGAAAATATGACTTTGACATAGATGGAGACGGAGAAAAAGATAAAATATCATTTGCCGGCAGGGGTAGCGGCTTTCTTGCACTTGATAAAAACGGAGATGGCAAGATAAATGACGGAACAGAGCTTTTTGGGACCGGGAGTGGTGACGGTTTTAGCGACTTGGCCGCATACGATGATGATGGAAATGGCTGGATAGATGAAAATGATAAAATATTTATGAAGCTTTTAGTGTGGAGCAAAGACGAGGATGGAAATGATGAGCTTGTTCCAATAGCAAAAAAAGGCATTGGTGCTATATACCTTGGCAGAGCAAACACTGAATTTTCTATAAAAGATATGGATAATAACACACAGGCGACCGTAAGGAAAACCGGTATTTTCCTTAAAGAAAACGGTGAAGCAGGCTCCATTAAACAAATAGATTTAGCAGTTTAATTGTGCAAAATATAGATATTTGAATAAATTAAACATCTTTTATTGACAATTTGCACAAAATATGCTAAAATGATTCTGTCGACAGGAGAGAGTAGGAAGACGAATGGGATTTGTGATAAATAGAATCGGCCATCAGTGATGGTGATTGCGGGGATGATGTAGAGAAAGATAACAATACACGCATTTTACTTATGTATATGCCTTGTAATGTTATCTTTTTCTTTTGTTTTGTACTTAATAAAAGCAAAAATTCTGCCGAAATATATATTGTAGTGTAATTGCAAATATTTTGAAAAAGAGGTGCTTATGCAGATAGATAGCTTAAAAGACAGTACTAAAGTGCTTGAGTTGGGACTTAAAGATACAGGAAAAGAAATTAAAGAACCGGAATCTGCAAATGAGAAGATCAGTCTCGGAGAGGCATTTAATAAAAATATAAGAACTAAAGTTATGACCTACGGAGATACTGTAAATAAGCTAAGAGAAGAAGACAGGGCAGTATCAAAATTTAAGGAACAGGCTGAAAAGGCTACAAAAACCCTTGAATATAATGCAAAAATGCTATCACCTGAGATTATGAAAGGGCTTGAAGAAAAGGGGGTATCCGCTACAGATTCTGATGCCGACCTTGTTAAAAAGAGTGTAGAAAACATAGTTCAAAACAGGGAAATAAGCAGGGAATACCTTGAGAAACAGGCAGAAAAACTTAGCGAAGAAACCGAAAATATAAAAGAACTTTCTTATGGAAACACTGAGGACGGCAGGCTTGCAAAGCTGCTTGAAAAATCCGGTATGGCTGTTACCAAAGAAAATATTGAGAAACTTTCAACTGCTGTGGACTTTGTGAAAGATGTAATAAAAAATATAAACGAACCGGCTATAAGCCACATGATAGAAGCTGATCTGCCGGAAACTATTTCTAATATCTACAGGGCGGAGCATACAGAGTCGTATAGAGAAGTATCACAGACGGTAGAAAAAGAGGAGACTTGGTTTAAAATAGAAAATCAGGCTGTAAATCTTTTGGAGAGTAAGGGAGTAACTGCAGATGAAGACAGCCTTGGTGCTGCAAAGTGGTTGTTTACCAAGGGGATGGAGATTACTCCTGCAAGTGTAGCAAAGTATTTAAGCCTTAATGAGCTAAGGAACGGAGCAGGAACTACTGAAGGAATAGGAAAGTTAGCGGATAGGCTTGCAAAAGGAATTTCAGAGGGAAGAGAAGCTACAGAAGCTATAGTAGGTACAGCTAATTACAGGCAGGCAGGCTATGTGGTTAATTATTTCAGGCGAACCACAGAAATTACAATTACAGAAGTAAGCCAAAGAAGAAATCTTGAAGAAATAAGACTTAAACTTACCGAACAATCTGCAGTAAGTATGTTAAATAAGGGGATAAAGATAGATGTAACCGATCTTAAGGGACTTGTAGCCAATCTTAGAAAAGAAGAGGAAAGCTATTATAAGGGCTTACTTGACGGTGCTGTAACATTGGGAAACAGTGAAAATGCGGATGGTACAAAAACTATCGGCAATGCTGCAACCGGAATTGAACTTTTAAGAAGTGTGGTGTCCATTCGTTCCTATGCGCTTACAAGAACCTATGAAACTGAATACAAGATGGGTGCGGTATCGGCTACATACAGAGCAGAAACAAGGATTACCCTTGCCTCTTATCATGAAGCGGGCAAGGCTTATGAAAAGGGCGCAACCGAAATCAGGGCTGATTTGGGCGACAGTATCCGCAAAGCCTTTGGAAATATTGATAAGGTTCTAAGTGAAAATAATTTGGATCTTACAGAGGCAAACAGAAAGGCAGTAAGACTTCTGGCATATAATAAAGCAGAAGTAAGTGTGGAGTCTGTAACAAAGATGAAGGTGGCAGCTACCCTCACCGAAACAGCTTTAAAAGAATTAAAACCTGCTACAGTGGCGGGACTTATTAAATCAGGAATTAATCCGCTTGATTTGGATATGGAAGAACTGCTTAAGGCCGCAAAAGAAATAAATGAAAAAGTATTTCCAAATGATGAGAAATACAGTCGTTATCTTTATAATCTGGAAAAGAACGGGGACGTAAGTGAGACGGAAAGAGAGGCTTATATAGGAATATACCGTCTGCTTAATCAGATTGAAAAGGGTGATGATGCAGCGGTAGGAAGTGTAAGCCTTACCAATCAGAGTCTTACTCTGAGAAATATGCTTTCAGCAGTAAGAAGCAGGAAACCTGGCGGATTTGACGAGAAGATAGATGATAACTTCGGAGAACTTATAAAAGTGCTCGGAGGTGAGGGTAAGATAGATAATCAGATAGATATGTCTTATGCCAAATTGCTTGCGGGAGAACTTAAAGACAGTCTTACATGGGCGGACAATGATTATTATGAGGCTAAAAAGGCCGAAATAACAAAAGAGGTTCAGACTACTGAAGTAGAAAAGATGATAGACGAGAGAGCGGAAATCACATTTTCTAACCTGACGGCACAGATGAGTATTTCAAAGGGCAGAAGAAATTTATTAGGACTGATATCCGAAATGTCAAATGAAGAGAAGAGAGAGATAAACGACCTTTCATCAAAATTCATAGATGAGTTTAACGGAGACAGGTTTGCTGCTGAAAATGAGAAAGCCATAACGGATGCACTTAGCAGAAAAGTATCAAAGCTGATGGAGTCTGAAAAGATTACCTACGGAAAACTTGCCGGACTGGCGGAGGTTAAGAAGACCATTGTACTTTCTGTTAAGAGGGATACCTCTCAGACTTATGATATACCTTTTATTTACGATGAAGATAAAATGGCTGACATATCTCTTACAGTAAGGAAGGGGAAAACGGAAGCGGATATGGGTAAGGTAGGTATTCTCTTAACTACAAATGATGACAGAGTGATGTCAGAGTTTAGAATTGTAAATGAAAGAATTACCGGCTATTTCAGGGCAGATTCCAGAGAAAGTCTGGATAATCTTAAGGCAAATGAGGAAATACTTAAGAGAGCACTGTCAGAAATGAAGATGGAAATCGGAGAAATTTCTTATCATTTGGGACAGGGGTCTTCACAAATCAGAAATTCTGACGATATATATAATGACAATGTTAAAACTTCGGATATATACAGAACAGCCAAAACGGTGGCGGCACATATGCTAAAGGTTCTGGGTATAAGAGATTAGAAAACGAGGGCATAAAATGAGAATAAATAATAATATTTCGGCACTTAGAGCAAACACAAATCTCAGCAGAGTTGAAAAGAGGCTTGATAAGAGTACAAGACGTCTTTCGTCAGGATATAAAATAAATTCAGCATCTGATGATGCGGCAGGATTTTCAATTTCAAGAAAGATGCGCACTCAGATTAAATCCCTTGAGCGTGCTTCACAAAATGCAGCTGACGGGATTTCGGTTATGCAGACTGCTGAAGGAGCTCTTAATGAAGTAAGCGCAATGCTTAATCGTATGAAGGAGCTTGCAGTACAGTCAGCCAATGATACTTATTCGGGGGATGACAGAGATGCCATACAGCAGGAAATGGATCAGCTTTTGGCTGAAATAAACAGAATATCTACAGATACCGGCTTTAATGAAAAGAAGTTGTTAAACGGAGAAGCAAACAGAAGATCTGTTACTCAGAATGATGGAGTATCGGTTGTCCGCTCAAGCGAATCTGTACCTAACGGGAAGTATAAGCTCACTGTTAATGAAGATCCTAAGAAGGCTGTATATACGGGAGGCTCGGTAAGCAGCAGTGATTTTAACGAGGATTCTACTTTACAGGGAAGGGTTATTATTAACGGTGAAGTAATTAATATTAATCCCGGAGATACTGCAGAAACTGTACTGAATAAAATAAGACTGGGAGCAGAAAGAGCGGGACTTAGCCTTGCAGGTAACGGAGGCGGACCTGATGCTGATGGTGAAGAACTTTATGGCGGATATACAGCCGGTCCTCTTGAGGAGGGAGCAGAATTGCTTTTTGTATCCAAAGCATATGGAAGTAAGGCCAAGATAGATATTAAAATAGAAGGTACAGCCAGTAAGCTTAAGGATGGCACTACATATACAGCAGAAGAAAATGCTGACAGACTTGCCGCTGCATTAAATCTTCCAAGAAAAATGGAGCCTGATGAAGTAAAAAAAGGAAGTGATGCCAAGGTTACTTTAGATGAAGGATTTGAAAAAACTGCTACTGTCAGTACAGACGGAGATAAGGTTTTAGTAAAAGATAAGGGTGGCTTTGAACTTGAACTAAAAGTAAAAGATTATACTACTGAAAATGACAAAGCGGGAGAGGTTGACCTTACAGTATTTGATGCCGGTTATATGACTTTACAGGTAGGAGCCAATACAGGTGAAAGTTTCGATGTAAGTATCGGCAGGATAGATAGTGAAACCTTAGGACTTAAAGGAATAAATATAAGGACAAATTCTGAAGCAGAAAAAGCTATAGCAATGATTGATAATGCTATTACCCGCTTATCTGCCGAAAGAGCTAAACTTGGTGCTTACCAAAACAGGCTTGAGCACACGATTCTCAGTGTTGATGAAACCACAGAAGATATGACGAGTGCATTTTCAAGAATAATGGATACAGATATGGCGGAGGAAATGACTGAATTTACTCAGCAGAAGGTGCTTTCACAGGCGGGCACAAGCGTACTTGCTCAGGCAAATGAGCGTCCTAATACTATATTGACATTATTACAGAGCTAATGGAGGAAGTCTGATTGAAAGCTGAATCTGTAAAGATTTATACAAGGAGAATAACTTCTGCAAATAAAAGTGAGATTATTGTTATAATGTATGATATAATAGAAGAAAATCTCACTTTGGCAGAAGAGGCAATTAATAAAGGTGATAGAGTAACTTTTAAGAATGAACTAAAGCAGGCAGTTTCTTTTGTAAAGGAACTGCTTGTGAGTCTGGATATGAGTTATGAGGTAAGTAAGAACCTTGCCAGCCTTTATATCTATGTAAGCAGATGCCTTAACTTTGCACTGGTGAGTGGAAAGAAAGAGGAGATAGAAGCCGCGAGGAAGGTCTTAAGAAAGCTGGGAGATAGTTTTAGAGAGGTGGCAAAAACGGATAAGTCAGAGCCTGTTATGGGAAAAACACAGCAGGTTTATGCCGGCATCACCTATGGCAAAGGACTTAGTCTGGATGAAACTCTTATAAACCCGGACTCTGAAAACAGAGGCTTTCGTGCCTGATTTATGGCCTAATTAAAGGTATGAAAAAAACTAATATAATAGCATTAATTTTCTTAAGTTTGTTTTTGGCAATAGTTATAATGCCGAATAAAATAGTTCACGTAAAGGCAGCTCCGGGAGAGGAGAAGGCCTTTAAAGTGAACTCTTTTTTTGCCGAACAGGATGCTTTGCAGGAAAGTGCAACAAGCGGAGCAATAGTTACGGTAAGTTTTGATATTATGGAAACAGGCAAAAAGACAAAGCTTAACCATACTGTATATTATTCCACAGCAAAATCAGGGAGAGACTGGGCGGAAATAAGGCTAAAGAGCACCGGCGCAAACGGTGAAGAGAAGATAAATGTGAGAGTACCAAACTCAGGATACTATTATTTTAAGATAGTCTCTAAAAAGGGAAAGAAAACAGCGGAGAAAATGCTTGAAATGCCTGTATATGTATCGGGAGACAGGTATCTGGCAGGAATGGAATATATGAAAGATAGCGGCAAACAGCCGTTGGTCGAAGGAATTTCAGGCAGATATGTAGACGGTAAAGCTGAGATTAGCTGGGTGGGAGCAGAAAATGGACACTATGTAGTGGGCTTATATAACAGTGATACTATGGAAGAAATCGCTAAAGAATACACCTCGGAATCTGTATTTAGCACAGAGATTCCGGAGGGAATAGAAAATGTAGCCTACTATGTGGCAAATGTAAATAACAATGGTAATAACGGAGATTTTGAACTTTATTATATGCCGGACAGAAACAGTCCCAATTCTATGGTAAGGTTCCCTGCAAGAAGTGCAATAAATGAAACTGAACTTTCCATAGACGTGCTTTTTGCGGGAGAGTGTAAGGTTGATATAATTGTGAATGATACTATAGAAGCAGAAGGCTCCGAAGCAAGCGGTACTTATACGGTTGCCCTGCCTGAAGGAGACGTAAAGATACTTGTAAGTGTCAGCGATGAATATGGGAATATTAAAAATTATACAAAAGAGTTAAAGGTTGATACGATAAAGCCCAAGTTGGTATTAGACAAGGAAATTGACGGTGCTGTAACAACCGATAATGAGATAGCTGTTACCGGTGAATGCTCAGAGGATGTAACCCTTATTATGAACGGACAGAGTAGAAAGGTAAAAAAAGGAAGCTTTAGATTTACACAGAGACTTAGCATAGGTGAAAATGATATAAAACTTCAGGCTGTGGATGAGGCAGGGAACAAAAGTAATGTAAGAGCGGTAATTACGAGGGAAGCAGAACATAAAAGAAGCATGAAGGCAACCATACTTGTAGGCAGTACCTTCGGAATCATAATACTTGCTTATATAATTACCTTTAGCGGGTGGATTGCAAAGAAAAGGAAAAATTGATATAGTTGACAAAAGGCAATTAGGAAAGTAGACTAAAAAGATAAACTTATATAAAAACAGGAGAAGAAAATGTCAGAGAAAAAACCATATTATATTACCACAGCAATAACATATACATCAGGTAAGCCTCATATCGGCAACACCTATGAGATTATACTTGCAGATGCCATAGCTAGATTTAAGCGAAAAGAAGGCTATGATGTAAGGTTTCAGACCGGAACGGATGAGCATGGTCAGAAGATAGAGACAAGAGCAATAGAAGCCGGTCAAACTCCAAAAGAGTTTGTAGACAGTGTGGCGAGAGAGGTTAAACGCCTCTGGGATCTTTGCAATACCTCTTATGACAGATTTATCCGTACTACAGATGAGGATCATGAAAAGCAGGTACAGAAGATATTTAAGAAGCTGTATGACAAAGGAGACATTTACAAGGGTGCTTACAAGGGAATGTATTGTACCGAATGTGAGGCATTTTATACAAATTCACAGCTTGCAGACGGAAAATGCCCTGAGTGTCACGGAGAAGTACATCCTGCCGAAGAGGAGGCTTACTTCTTTAAAATGAGCAAATATGCGGACAGACTGATAGAGCATATAAATAACAATCCTGATTTTATAAGACCGGTTTCAAGGAAAAATGAAATGATGAATAACTTCCTGCTTCCGGGACTTCAGGATCTTTGTGTGTCCAGAACTTCATTTAAATGGGGCATTCCTGTGGACTTTGATTCTAAGCACGTAGTCTATGTATGGCTTGATGCTCTTTCAAACTATATCACCGGACTTGGTTATGATGCAGACGGAAACTATGGTGATTTATATAAGAAATACTGGCCTGCGGATTTACACCTTATAGGAAAAGATATTATCCGCTTCCATACAATTTACTGGCCAATCTTCCTTATGGCTCTTGATGTGCCGCTTCCTAAGCAGGTATTCGGGCATCCTTGGCTCTTGCAGGGCGGGGAGAAGATGAGTAAGTCAAAAGGAAATGTTATCTATGCGGATGATATGGCCTCTCTTTTTGGAGTTGATGCGGTACGTTACTTTGTGCTTCACGAAATGCCTTATGAAAATGATGGTGTAATTACCTGGGAGCTTATGGCAGAGAGATATAACTCTGACCTTGCTAATACGCTTGGAAACCTTGTTAGCAGAACAGTAGCTATGAGTAATAAGTACTTTGGCGGAGTAATTGAGTCTACAGGAGTAGAAGAGCCTGTAGATAATGAACTTAAAGAAATAGCTATAGGTTGTCTTTCAAAGATAATTAATAAGATGAAAGAACTGCGTGCAGCCGATGCAATTACAGAAATATTTACTTTATTTAAGCGTTGCAACAAATATATAGATGAGACAGAGCCTTGGTTACTGGCAAAAGAAGAAGACAAGTTTCCGCGTCTTAAGGAAGTGTTATACAATCTTTCAGAAAGTATAATGATAGGAGCTTCACTTTTGCATTCATTTATGCCGGAAACTTCCGAAAAGATAGCTGGGGCGTTTAACTCCGAACTTCGTGAGTTTAGTGAACTTGAAAAATTCGGTTTACTGAAAAACGGTACAAGGGCAGCAGAAAATCCTGAGATGCTTTTTGCAAGAAAAGATGTAAAAGAGGTACTTGCTGAGACTGAAAAGATAGTGGCAAAACAAAAGGAAGAGTTTGTAAAGACTGGAGAAACAGCTATAAACAATCTGCTTAAGGCAGGTAAAATGAGTGAAGCCGAAGCTAAGGAGAAACTTGATGCACTCTTTGGCAGAGAAACTAAGGCAGAAGATAAAGAGGTAATAGACTTAGAAGCTAAGCCTGAGATAGAGTTTGATGAATTTATGAAATGTCAGTTCCAAGTCGGTGAAATAATAAAATGTGAGGAAGTGCCTAAGTCAAAGAAACTGCTTTGTTCTCAGGTTAAGGTAGGAAGCAAGACCTTACAGATAGTTTCAGGAATCAGAAAGAATTATAAGGCAGAGGAAATGATTGGCAAGAAAGTAATGGTGCTTACCAATCTTAAGCCGGCTAAGCTTGCAGGAGTCCTGTCGCAGGGAATGTTGCTTTGTGCAGAGGATGCAGAGGGTAATCTTTCGCTTATGACACCTGAAAATTCTATGCCAAGCGGAGCAGGTATCAGATAAAAGAGGAGAGTGAATGGCAGATTTAGGACAGCCGCAAAATACAATAGCCATACTTAAAAAGTATGATTTTACATTTCAGAAAAAATTCGGTCAGAACTTTCTTATAGATACCCATGTACTTGAAAAAATAGTAGATGCGGCTGATATAGGAAAGGATGATCTGGTGCTTGAAATAGGTCCCGGCATAGGTACTGTAACCCAGTACCTGTGTGAGGCGGCAAGGCAGGTTATAGCGGTAGAGATAGACAGAAAGCTAATAAAAATACTTAAAGATACCCTTTCAGCCTATGATAATGTAGAAGTTATCAACGAAGATATCCTAAAAGTAGATATAGCTGCACTTGTGGAGGAGAAAAATGAGGGAAAGCCAATCAAGGTAGTTTCCAATCTTCCTTATTATATAACCACGCCTATAATTATGACCTTGCTTGAAAAAAGAGTTCCTGTTACAGATATGACACTTATGATGCAGGAAGAAGTGGCAAGAAGAATGCAGGCGGCTCCGGGAAACAAAGACTATGGTGCGCTTTCACTTGCGGTTCAATATTATTCTGTGCCATACATAGCCGCCTTTGTACCGCAAAATTGTTTTATGCCGCGGCCTAATGTGGGGAGTGCGGTAGTCAATCTTAAATGTCATGAAAAGCCGCCGGTAGAAGTTATGGACGAGGAGCTTATGTTTAAGTTAATCAAAGCTTCCTTTGCCCAGCGCAGAAAAACTTTGCAAAACGGACTTACAAACTCTGCAGAGCTTGATTTTACAAAGGAAGAAATTACCGAGGCAATACTTAAAATGCAGGAACTTCTCGGTATGAAGCAAAATCCGTTAATCAGAGGAGAGACACTTACACTTAAAGAGTTTGCCTGCTTAAGCGATATATTTTCAAATAATAAAAGAAACAAAGGAAGTGTTTAATGCATGAAAACAATAAAACAGGAAAGGGTATAATTATATTATTGATTATAATGACCTTATCCTCACTTGCTGTAACAATAGCTTTACTTACAGCGCCTAAGCCTGAATACACTATTGTCCTCGGAGTAGATGAACTAAACTCAGGAATTAAAAAGGAAGATGCATTACTTATAGACCTTAGGGATGAAAAAGACTACGAAGCCGGTCATATTGATGGGGCAATTAATATGCCTTATGTTGATGATGGTGTTAAAATGCTTGACTACTTGAAGAAGCAGGCGGGCAAAAATTATAGAATATATCTTATGTGTTATCATGGAAACAGATCCGGTATGGCTTTTAACCTTCTTAGGGATGAGGGATATAGGAATTTAAATTATGTAAAATTTGGCTATGAAGATTATGTAAATGCTATGGGCAGTAAATTTAAGCCTATACAGGGTGAATGCCCTTGTAAAAATTATGGTTGATGTAAAGGTTGGATACCATGTTGGAATATAAAATATTTGAAACTCATGCGCATTACGATGATGAGTGGTATGATGAGGACAGGAAAGAACTGCTGAGCAGACTTTTAGACACTGACATTTCTTTTATAACTAATATTGGTGCGGATATTGAGACAAGTAAAAATTCTGTAAAACTCTCGGATGAATTTGAAAGAGTGCTGGCAGCGGTAGGGGTGCACCCTGATAATATCGGTTGTATGGAGGCACTTCCTGAGAAAGAAGGCATAGAGATACTCAGAAACTTGGCTAAACATACTAAGGTAGTTGCTATCGGAGAAATCGGACTTGATTATTTTGAAAGAGAGCCTGAAGAAAAGAATAAAACTGTAAGAGAAAGGCAAAAATATTGGTTTTTAGAGCAGTTAAAACTTGCCAAAGAGTTAAATAAGCCGGTTGTTATACATAGCAGAGATGCCGCAGAAGATACCTATAGTGAGCTTAAAGACTTTGGTTATAACAAAGGAGTAATTCATTGTTACTCGTATTCGCCTGAAATGGCTGAAAGATTTGTAAAGCTGGGATTTTATATTGGTATAGGCGGAGTAGTTACATTTAAAAATGCTAAAAAGACCAAAGAGACAGTCAAAAGAATCGGTTTAGAGAATATAGTGCTTGAGACTGATTCGCCATATCTTGCACCTGTGCCTTTCAGAGGTAAAAGAAATGATTCCGGTAATATAAAATATATAGTAGAAGAAATCGCCGGTTTGTTGGGAATTTCGAAAGAGAAAGTTATAGAAACTACATTTAATAATGCTGTAAAACTTTATGAATTGGAGGATAAGGCTTATGTCAAATTATGTTGATATCGAATCTACATCGGGGCTTGACATGGCAGTTAGACAGTCTCTTAAGTTTAAAACCGGTAATTTTGTATGGAGGGTGAGATTTAATACTCCGCTTGATCCGAGAACAGTAAACAGCAATACTATGTATGTTACCTCAGCATCCGGCATGCTAAAGGTAAATATAAGCTATGATTCATCCAGAAATGAGGTGCAGATAGAACCGCTTGAACCCTATGCAAAGGATGAAGTTTATTCCCTTCACATAACTAAAAAGGTGGCTTCTAAGGGACAGAAAAAGTTAAAAGAAGAAATAGAAGTACAGTTTAAGTTATAAAAACTTACAAATTAATTACTATAAAATAAAGTTGCTTACGAAAAAATGACGAAAGATAGAAGAAAACTTGAAAAATTATGCCACTGATAGTAGAATTAAACTGTTTGGTAGTTATTTTGGACAAATATAAATGGGAGGATAACTTTGATGAAACAAAATCAGAAAGTTTCTAAAGGTCCGGCAGTTAAAAGTGTTGGTGTAAAGTTAAGTCTTATTATTGCAGTATTACTTCTTGTGGTTCTTGGTGCAAAAACTGCGTATGATGCAGTTCACACTTATAATACTAATCTTACGGACAGAAAGAGCACTGCACTTGAGAGAGCAAAGAAAATAGCCAAGGGTATGGAAAAAGATTTTACATCTGCCCATCAGGCTGCAGTAGGTATCAACTCAGTGGTTGTTTCAGAAATGATGAACCATAAGAAACAGGATAGAAAGAGACAGGTGATAATTGACGCTCTTAAAAATGTGATTGAAGATAGTGAAAGCATTGAGGGAGTAGGTGTTTTCTTTGAGCCAAATGCATTTGACGGCAAGGCTGCAAAGTATGCTAATAAGAATGGTAATAAGAGTGGTGCATTATCTGTATATGTAACTAAGGATGGTGTAGACCTTACCGATGACCATGTTGGCAGTCCTTGGTATACAAACGTAATGTCAGCAGGTAAAAGTATAGTTCTTGATCCATATAAGCAGGGTGATAAGATAATTACAACCTATGGTTTTCCTATAAAGTATGACGGTAAGCTTGTGGCAGCCATAAACGTAGACATTGATCTCTCAGGCCTGTCTGAGGAGCTTGCACAGGAGCCTTCAAACGGTGCAGATAATTTTACTGCATTAATATCAGATGATGGAACTATAGCAGCTCACTCAATGAATACAGAGTTAATCATGCAGAATGTTATTTCAAAGATGCCTGCAATACAGAGCATGTTTGAATCGGCTAAGGCAGGAAATGAGAGTCTTGATGTATTTAAGTCTATGACAACCGGAAAAGAATCGCAGTATATGCTTGTACCGGTTTCAGTTGAAGGAACTGATACACACTGGGTAATTGCAGCCATATCTTCAATGTCGTACTTTACCCATGATGCCGTTGTTAATATGTATGCCAATATAATTCTTAATATTATTACTATAATTGGTATAGGAGTTGTAATCTTCTTCTTAATCAGAAACTTTATTGCAATACCAATAGCAGTTATAAATAAAGCTATATCCAAATTATCTAATTATAATCTTGATACCTCTGAAGAGAGAGAGTTGCTTGCAAAGTATAGAGAGAATAAGGATGAGATTGGTGAAATGACAAGAGCCATAAGGCTTATGGTATCAAATCTTACTGAAATTGTTTCGAATATTAACTCACATGCTCAGAATACAGCAGCAACTGCTGAAGAGCTTACTGCAACTGCTCAGGCAACATCTGAGATGGCAAACGAAGTGTCAACGGCAGTTACCAATATAGCCGATGGGGCTACTGGCCAGGCACAGGATACTCAAAGTGCGGCACAGTCGGTTGATACCTCTAACACACTTCTTGGTGAGATGATTGAGACACTGCATGAGCTTGCAACTGCAACAGAAACTATTGATAAGTGCAAGAACGAAGGTAATGCTACTCTTAAAGAACTTATCAAAATTTCAGATGAGAATAGAGAAATTTCAACCAAGGTTAGCCAGGTGATAGATGAAACAAGTCAGGCAACAGAGAAGATATCAAGTGCTTCTGAAATGATACAGTCTATTTCCGACCAGACAAATCTTCTTGCTCTTAATGCGGCTATTGAAGCGGCCAGAGCCGGTGAGGCAGGAAAGGGATTTGCGGTAGTTGCTGATGAGATAAGAAAGCTTGCTGAACAGAGTGCAGGGTTTACCAGTGAAATCAGAGGCGTTATTGAAGAGCTTAAGGTTAAGGCTGAGTCAGCTGTTGACATGATGGAAGACTCAAACAAGATGGTTATAGAGCAGAGTAAAAAGGTGGCTGAAACCAGTGAGAAATTTGAAGAGATTTCAACAGCTGTTGAAAACTCAAAGGTTATTGTCAAGGAAATTAATAGTTCTTCGAAAACTATTGAGGCTGAGAACAGTAATGTAATTAAGGTGGTTGAAAATCTTTCTGCCATAGCTGAAGAAAATGCTGCTACCACGGAAGAGGCTGCCGCTAATGTAGATACTCAGGTACAGTCTATTGCGGATATTTCGCAGGCAAGTGAAAATCTTGCAAATATTGCAATGGAACTTCAGAGCGAAGTATCTAAGTTTACATTGTAATGATAATTGATTTCTAAAATAATATAAAATAAAAGGTACTGTGGAATATAAATAATTCTACAGTACCTTATTGTTTAGCTCTCCGTTCAGGAGTGAATATTGATAGCAGTCTTTCCATTCAGAATTAATATTTACGCATTCGCGGCTTATACCTTCACGTAAAAATCCAAGTTTTTCTGCCAGCTTAATGGACGAAACATTATCTGTGGCGATAAGAGCTTCTATCCTATGCAATCCTTCATTTGCAAATAATGAAGAAATTGCACAACTCACCGCCTCTGTAGTTAAACCAAGACCTGAACAGTCCTTATCTATTTTGTAACCTATCTGGCAAGATTTGAAGGCTCCTCTTTTTATGTCTTGAAAGTTGACTGCACCGATAAGTTTATCGGGAGAGTTCTTAAAAGAAAACCAATACCTGATACTGTTTCCTAAAAGAGTATTCTTAAAACCCGCCTTCATAAATTTTTCCATTGCATCTGTTAAAAGAAATTGCTTGGAGAGATTTGGTTCCCAAAGTGCAAGTCGGTTATAATTTTTTTCATAGAACTCGCATACATTGGGTGCATATTTCTGAGTTAATGCACGTAAAACAAGCCGGGTACTTTCCAATTCAAGCATCATAATTACTTAATATCCAAAATTCTGAGACCAAAATTAGCGGACTTAGCTTCTTTTATGTTTAAAAAGCTTCCTTTAACAACCCTGTATACATGTCCGCCTGTGATTTCTGCAATGTTTGCATTGGCGGCAATAGCCTTTTCAAGCATTTTTAAGAAGTTATCATAGGAAGAATTATCCATAGGTAAAAGATAGTCATGTTTGACATGTTCTGTTGAAATTACGGAAAAACCGATTTTATTGAATCTTATTCCCTGAAATAAGCAAATTTCTGTAGATTCTGTATTACCTTCTGAAAAACAGTTAAATTTAAGAAACATATGTATACCCCCTTGGTGCCTATATAATTTTACCCAAATTATTCACTAAACATATTGGAATTATCCTAATCAAGCCGCAGACCCCAAATTACAATATTTTACAGATGTCCGGCAATATCCCCGTAGTCACAGAACGAAAACTGTTTATCCTACTGTAGCATGCAGAATAAGAGATTTGTGACCGATGATATGAATAATTGGTGATTAGTTATTATATGACATAGTTTTTCACTATTATACACTAAAATTATATAAAATTAAATAAAAAATTCTATATAAAAAATTACAAAGGTAAAAACATAAAAGTAAAAATGTTAGCTATAACTAACCACTGAATTGTAGATTGTAATATATAGAAACTAAGAAGATAATTAAGAATGTTAAAAAATAAACAAAAATAATTTTATAAACCTAAATTAATATGACAGTTTAACAAAATAGTATACTATAAGAAAATTATAAAAAATTACATTACCTATTAAATAAGTGGGAATTGTTGCAATATAAAATGTATTATTGTATACTATCGACAAGAAAATAAGCTCAGACATAACTTATGTTTGATTTTAACACATTATAAGAAAGGGTGACAAGATGAAGAAGGTATTGATTTGTAAAGAATCTGATGCTCTGGAAACCAGAGTAGCTATGGTACCTGCCGACATTAAGAAGCTTATCGGAATGGGATTCTCCTTTAAGGTTGTCAGCGGTGCAGGGATTAAATCAGGTTTTTCAGACGAAGCTTACAAAGAAGCGGGAGCTGAGATTGTAGCAAGTAATGAGGCGGGATACGCTGACAGTGAGATAGTTGTACGTATTTTAAAACCTGAGAGTACAGAGGGATTGAAGAAGGATACCCTGCATTTAAGCTACTTAGATCCGTTTAATGAAAAGGAGTTATTAAATAAGTTTGCAAGTGACGGTATTCAGGCAGTTTCCCTTGAAATGATACCAAGAACCACTCTTGCTCAGAAGATGGATGTACAGTCTTCACAGGCTTCCCTTGCAGGTTATGTAGCTGTACTTAATGCGGCTGCCAAGCTTCCTAAGATTTTTCCTATGATGATGACACCTGCAGGTACTATTTCACCTGCCAAGGTATTTATTATAGGTGTAGGAGTAGCCGGTCTTCAAGCTATAGCTACGGCAAAGCGTCTCGGTGCAAGGGTAGATGCCTTTGATACAAGACCTGTGGTTGAGGAGCAGGTAAGGAGTCTCGGAGCGAACTTTGTAAAGATTGACCTTGGAGAAATGGGACAGACCGAACAAGGGTATGCGAAGGAGCTTACAGCTGAACAGATAGCAAAACAGCAGGAAGCGCAGGCTAAGGTGTGTGAGAAGGCAAATGTGGTTATTACCACCGCTAAGGTATTCGGCAGAAAGGCACCTGTGCTTATAAAGAAGGATGTGCTTGACCGTATGCAGCCGGGCTCAATCGTTGTGGACATGGCTGTTTCAACAGGCGGGAATGTAGAAGGCTCTAAGCTTTTTGAAAATGTAGTTACCGAAAATGGAGTAACCATTATGTCAGGAGATATGCTTGAGAGACAGGTGGCTTTTGATGCTTCTCTTATGCTTTCGGGTAATATCAGTGCATTTTTAACTCATTTCCATGATAAAGAGAAGAATGAACTTGTAGTTAATCTTGAAGATGAGATAATGAAGGGTTGTCTCCTGACTCAGAACGGAAAAATAATTCACGAGAGATTCATATAAAGAAAGGAAATACAGATTATGATAATGCTTATATTCGTATTTGTAATTGCAGGTTTCCTCGGAGTTGAGCTTATTGCAAAGGTGCCTTCACAGCTTCATACACCGCTTATGTCGGGAACTAACGCAATTTCAGGTATAACCATAGTTGGTGCGATAACAGTTACTGCTTTAAATATCGAGGGACCTGTAGGTACAGCTCTTGGTTTCCTTGCCATTGTATTTGCTACTATCAATGTAATCGGTGGTTACATGGTAACAGACAGAATGCTTGGTATGTTTAAGAAAAAGAAATAGTGGGGCAGAATAAGGAGGATTAAATGAACAGCATAATAATGGTTTCATATATGATAGCCTGCATCTTCTTTATCAGAGGTATCAAGCTTCTCGGTAAGGCAGAAACAGCGAGAAAAGGAAACTTTATGTCTGCGGTAGGTATGCTTATTGCAACCGTAACCGTAATGTGTGAAAAGGATGTACTTGGTTCCTGGAATAATGATATTCTAAAAAACGGATATTTTTATATAGTTCTGGCAATATTAATCGGTGGAATTATCGGTGCTGTCTGGTCAAAGAAGGTTGAAATGACAGGTATGCCTGAGCTTGTAGCTCTCTTTAACGGCTTCGGTGGTCTTTCTTCTTTACTTGTGGCTATTGCCCAATATATGTCAACCGATGCAACCAAAACAGATGCATTTACAGATATCACTCTTGGACTTACTATTGCTATCGGTGCGGTTGCATTTACAGGTTCGGTAGTTGCCTGGGGCAAGCTTTCAGGCAAGTTATTTAAGAAACAGGTGGTTATCCCTGCAAAGAATTTATTAAACGGAATTCTGGTAATTGCAGGTGTAGTCGGAATAATAATGTACGCATTTTTAGATGCACAGCTTGGTTTCTATGGTATAGTTTTAGTTACAGCTACATATCTTATCGCAGGTATTACTCTGGTAGTGTGCATCGGCGGTGGAGATATGCCGGTTATTATTTCTTTCCTGAATGCCCTTTCAGGTCTTGCAGCAGCATTTGCCGGTTTTGCAATAAATAATACGGTGCTTGTAGTATCCGGTTGTCTTGTGGGTACATCGGGACTTATTCTTACTCTTATAATGTGTAAAGCAATGAACAGAAGCTTCTACAGTCTTCTCTTCGGAAGCTTTGGCGGTGGAAGCGGAAGCGGCTCTAAGGGTGACGGAAGAGAGGCAAAGGCTATTTCTACAGAAGATGCCTATATGATTCTTGAAGCTGCTAAGAATGTAGTATTTATACCGGGCTACGGTATGGCGGTTGCTCAGGCTCAGCATGCCGTTAAGGAGCTTACGGAGAAGCTTGAAAATAACGGTGCTGAAGTAAACTTCGCTATCCACCCTGTTGCGGGAAGAATGCCGGGACATATGAATGTACTTCTTGCAGAGGCCGATATTCCTTATGAGAAGCTCAAAACAGCGGATGAAATGAATCCACAGATGCCTATGACTGATGTAGCCATAGTTATCGGTGCAAATGACGTTGTTAACCCTGCGGCCCTTGATGATGAAAGCAGCCCTATTTATGGAATGCCTATCATCAATGCCCACCTTGCAAGAACAGTATTCGTACTTAAGCGTGGTAAGGGAACAGGTTTCTCCGGCATAGAGAACCCACTCTTTACTATGGAAAATACAGTTATGATTTACGGTGATGCAAAACAGACTGTATCTGCTATTGTAAGTGAGTTTGATGATTAAGAAATGAAATTCCCCCAAGACTAATGTTAGATAGCAACGGAGTCTTGGGGATTTTTTTGCAATAGATAATTTCTTGTTTTTTCATTCTCCGGCAGGCAGTGTTGGTTAAGGAGAAAATGCTAAGAGTAGCGGTATCGCTTTATTTTTCCTCCGCAGCCAATACTGCATATATTTCTCCCAATTCTATAGGATTTGACATCTCAGGCCTATCACCCTTTATTTCACCATTAAACCATACCTGTATCCTTTTACCCGGTAACTTATCTTTTTTTATATTTTTAATACCATTGGATACACCTAAATCTTTAAGAGTTATCTGTACAGGCTTTATTTCATCTGCCTTTTTATCTCCGAAAATATAGTTAAATTCATTTGGTAAATCTGTAATTTTAACTAATATTCTTTCCTTATCTCCTTCTATTATTTCCGCCTCAAAATGTGCCACACCTTCAGGTATTACCAAAGAGCTTATTGCTATATCCTGAAAAACCTGCCATTTATTATCTATATCCACATATAAATATTTAATATCGGCTTTCTGATATTTATATCCTGTACCAAAATTAGATTCATCATTTTTTTCGGGATACTCATCATTGTTTGTAAGAATCTCCCCGTCCGCGGTACCGCATTTTAATACACTTAGAGCACAGCCCATATCCATATACGTCCTGTCATCTACCCTGACCATTCGAATCTTTTTCACTTCACTTTTATTTTTAGATGATTTTTCAGTATTTGAACTATCTATCCTTGCTACATCAGCATCTACTGTAGTGTTTAAGTTATTTTTCTCAGTTATTGCTGTTTCATCTGATACATTGCTTTTAATTAAATCTTTGCTCACCGAATCTTGTGCTTTTTCTTTATCCTTACTGTTTCCACAAGCTGTAAATACTGTAATTACTACAACAAACGATAAGATTGTCAGGCACATTTTTTTGATACCTTTCATAGTTTTTACCATTCCTTTCGCTTCGCTCAAGGCACAAACAAGTTATGAAAAAATATTGTGCCTCTCCTCGCTTTGTCTTATAATCTTTATATAGGATAGCAATATACTACAGAGCACGGGAGGAGGAGTGGCGAATTTATTTTCGACCCCGTATAATTATATGTGCCGTCGTCCTTACAAGCACAAACAAGTGGGACTTTGAGCCCGGACTCTTATCATTGGTAATAAACCATGTTTATTCAGTCGCAGGATGACAGTCAATGTTGCTATCCTTTTTTTATTAAGGTGGTGATACTTATGATGAAGTTAAAATACTCCATCTGCTGTGGGCTTGATGTCCACAAAAATGTTATCGTTGCAACCATCGTAATCACAAATGCTGACGGAATCTCTGAGTACAGGCAGAAATCTTTTTCAACCTTCAATTCAGATATTAGAAAATTTCACAGCTGGCTGATCGAGAATAATTGTTATCATGTATGTATGGAATCCACTGGAAAATATTGGATTCCTATTTTTAATTATCTCGAGAATGACATAGAAGTCTGCCTTACCCATCCTAAATATGTCAAAGCTATCAAGGGAAAGAAAACTGACAAAAAAGACTCCAAATGGATTGCTGACCTCTACAAATTCGATCTTGTCAGATGTTCTTTTATTCCCCCTAAAGACTTCAGACAGCTACGCGAAATCGCAAGATACCGCTTCAAACTGGTATGTATGAAATCTTCTGAGAGAAACCGCATACAAAACTGCATGACTGTTTCCAATGTCGGCATTGCCAGTGTACTGTCTGACCCTTTCGGCAAAACAGCTACAGAAATCATGTCGTATCTTCTTACACATACTTCTGATTCCATTGATGAAAAAGCTGTCCGCAAACTTATTAAAAAAGGGGCAAAAGCTAAATCCGATGAAATCATTGAGGCAATCAGGGGGTACAACATAGAATCTGATCAGGCTAAAAAGCTTGAACTTGCCCGCAGCCATCTGGAGTATCTTGACGGCATGATTACTCAATCTGAAGTTGAGCTTTATGTAAGGATGAAGCCTTACTACAAGTTTGTTGAACTTGTTTCTACCATGCCCGGAATGACCGAACTAAGTTCAACAATCGTTCTTGCCGAAACAGGTGTAGATATGGGCATCTTTGATGACGCAAAGCACCTGTGCTCATGGTGTGGGCTTTCACCTACTAACAATGAGTCAGCCGGTAAAAAGAAGTCTGTGCGGATTTCAAAAGCAGGAGATTACTTAAAGCCTATGATGGTGCAATGTGCACTTGCAGCAATCAAGAGCAAAAAGCAGCCTTATTTTGCAATCAAATATGGTCGAGTTAAAAAACGCCGTGGTCATAAGAAAGCAATCATTGCCATAGCACGAATGATGATAGTTTGCATTTATCACATGGTTTTAGAAGAAAAACCGTTTACTCCTATTGATTATGAAGAACTTATGTCTCCTAAAAATCATATAGAGCGTGTGATTCTAAACGAAAACAATGTCTTTGCTTATCTTGAAAGCCTTGGTTATGATAGCTCAAAGTTAGTAAAACGCAACGATAACTAACATTTATTATTTATATAGTTACAAATTTTAGGGATCTTGCGACCCCTTATATAAGTGTGCCCCAAAATACAAGTTATTTTTCACTCTTTTCCTCCTAACTATAACGCTTTGTTTTAATTATCCTGATATTTCTATTTTTATCTTTTACTATGTCAAATACATGACACTTAATTTAAGAAAAAATACTAAAGAGACTGTCCCATAATTTCTCCTGCCATATAAAGGGGAAGATTGATAAGACCATCTTCAGCTTTATAGTCTGCCATCGACATGCGGATGGAAAGCTTAGGGCTATATTTTTCGCGATATGTTTTAAGGCTTTTTGCTTTTAGATTTGTTTCTGCTTTTACCTCTAACGGTATAACCTGTTCTCCTGTATCGATAATAAAATCAACCTCACAGGAACCTCTGTCATTGGTGTAATAATAAAGTCCTAAGTCGGAAACTGATTTTAATTGCTGGCAGACATATTGCTCCGTAATTGCACCCTTAAACTCCGTAAATAATTCATTTTTATAAAGAATAGTCTGACCGGACAGACCTGTCAGACAGCCAAGAAGGCCGATATCCACAAGGAATAGCTTAAAAGCTTTTAAATCTTCATAGGCCTTTAGCGGTATTCCGACTGAATTTACCCTGCTTATTTTATGAATGAGTCCACAGTCACTAAGCCACATAATTGCAGTTTCGAAGTCTTTTGCTCTTCCGCCTTCACGCACAAGCCCATAGATAAATTTTTTGTTTTCTTTTGCAAGCTGTGAGGGGATGCTGTTCCAAATCATTCTTATCTTAGGAACTATATCATTTGGCGCATGCTTTGAAAAATCCTGTTCATAAGCAGACAGAATTCTTTTTTGAATATTTCTTACTTCATTAAAGTTTTTTTCGTCTATAAAATTTTGAACAGCCTCCGGCATTCCGCCTACAAAGTAATATTGTTTAAGTGCTTCAATATAAGTTTCTTTAAAAGATGTAATCATTATATAATCAGATGTTTCCAGTAGTTTAGCAAAGCGCTCGCCTTTTACGGCTATCAAAAATTCCTTGAAGGTAAGTGGGTAAAGACTCAAAAAATCAACCTTGCCAACCGGGAATGAAGTTCCGCTGTGAAGCGCAATTCCAAGTAGAGAGCCTGCGCAAATAATGTGGTATTCAGGGGCATTTTCACAAAAGTATTTTAAAGAGGCGAGTGCTCTTGGTACCTCCTGTATTTCGTCAAATATAAGTAAAGTAGTAGTAGAATTGACTTTTTTTCCTGAATAAAGTTCAATCCCCATTATAATTCGTTCGATGTTCAAATCAGTGGAAAATAAATCTGCCATTACAGAATTAGAGTCAAAATTGATATAGATAAAGTCTGAATAAGCTTTATCTCCAAATTCTTTCATAAGCCAAGTTTTTCCGACCTGCCTTGCACCTTCGATAATAAGGGGTTTACGATTTTTTTTATCTTTCCATTTATAAAGTTCTTCTATTAATTTCCTGTACATTACCTACCTCCATATAAAATCAAAATAGAGTTTCAAGCTAATTATATATAGAGTATATTATATTAAAACAAAAATTACAACGAAAAAATGTTAAGCTATACATTTTTTACAGCGAAAAAATGTAAAATATGATTGCATAGGGATTATATAGGTATAAACGTAAAGTGAAATATTTATAACTTACATCTTGACACTTATGCCATAAAGTGATATATTTATAACATAAGTGATAAATATATCACATAAAATAAAGGAGGATTTGTCATGATTAAAAAAGTATCGGTAAAGGAAATTATTGCAACTAAGATTATCTTTGCAATCTTAGCGGTGGGTTACTACTGGATGTTGTCAAGAGAAGACTGGAATTCTTACTATCCTGTAATCCAATGTTTGGCAGGAGGGTTACTTGTTTTTATACTGTTCATGCACAGTATAAGAATTAGCAAGTATACTAAAGAAGGCATAGATGAACTTGCAGAAATAAATATTAGAAGATGTGATGCTATATGTTTTAAACTATTAATAGTTGTAATGCTTATTATAGCTTATGCAGGGGGAATATTAGGCCATATTAATGTAATTTCGCCTTCAACTATGGGCTGGGCTATAGTAATTTCAATTTTGATTACTTCAATTTTGCGCACAATTATATTTTTTATTTTGGATACGAAGGGGATATGATATGGCACTTATAACTAGACTGAAAGAATACCGTGAAAAAGCTAACTATAAGCAGGCTGAGTTAGCTGAACTTGTTGGTGCAAGGAGGGAAACTATAGTACATCTTGAAAATGGTAAATACAATCCTTCGCTAAAGTTGGCTATGGATATTGCAAAAGTCTTTGGAGTTACAGTTGAAGAATTATTTGAGTTTATTGACTAATAACTAATTAGCCCCAAGAAGTGCACTTAAAGGTGATTACTATCTTGGGGCTTTTTGTATTTTGAGATTTGATCATATTTTTAAAATGTGATTATTTTGCAAGATGGTAGAAAAAAATTGAAAAGTCAGGAGCAAAGTTCTGAAAGTTGCAAGATAAAAACTCTGAAAGTTGCAGGATGAAAGTTCTGAAAATTGCAGGATGAAAGTTGCGAAAGTTGTAGGTTGAAAGTTGCGAAAGTTGTAGGTTGAAAGTTGTGAAAGTTGCAGGATGAAACTCGTAAAATATGGAAAAGTTAACAGATTGGTGGTAAACTGGATTAAGAAAAAACTATTTGATTACGAGGAGATATATCATGACTAAAATTTATTTTGTGCGCCATGCACAGCCTGAACATGCTTGGGAAGATGACAGAACAAGACCGCTTACAGGAGAGGGGAAAAAAGACTCAGCCATTGTATTTGAGTTTTTAAAAGATAAACATATAGACGCATTTTATTCCAGTCCGTATAAAAGAAGTATGGATACGATTGCTGATCCTGCAGATTTTTTTAATAAAGACATAATAACAGATGAAGATTTAAGAGAGCGTGATAAAGGAGAAAACGGTAACAATCATGGAATGTTTCAGAAACGCTGGGATGACCATAATTATCACGAAGAAGGCGGAGAATCTATTGCTATGGTGCAGAAGCGAAATATGAGAGCCCTGACTGGGATTTTAAGAGATAATATAGATAAGGAAGTTGTAGTTGGTACACATGGAACCGCACTTAGCACGATACTTAATTTTTATGATAAGAGTTTTGGCTGTGATGATTTTTTAAGAATTATAGACTGGATGCCTTATGTTATAGAGCTTGACTTTGAAGGGGATAAGCTGGTTGGGAAAGTGGAACATTGTTATGTTTTAAAAGAGTTTAAGAAGTAATAATAAACTTAATATTATTCCGATAAACTTGATATTGTTCCGATAGAGTGATATTATATAAAATATAGGAGGAATAATTTTATGTTTATGACAGTAAAAGAAGCATCAGCTAAATGGGGAATTTCGGACAGAAGAATCAGGGTTTTGTGTGCAGAAGGGAAAATACCCGGAGCAGTTAAAGAGGGGAAAAGCTGGAAATTTCCTGTTGATACAGTTAAACCTATTGATAGGAGATATAAGTCAAACGAAAGCTTACTTACACTTATAGATAAAAAGAAAAAAGAATTGGATAACAGAAGACCGCTTACAGAGGGTGAAACAGAGAGGCTTAATGAAGAATTCACCGTAGAGTATACCTATAACTCAAATGCTATTGAGGGGAATACTCTTACTTTAAGGGAAACAGATTTAGTACTTAGAGGTCTGACAATAGATAGAAAACCATTAAAAGACCACATGGAAGCAGTTGGACACAAAGAAGCCTTTGAGTTTGTAAGTGAACTGGTAAAGCAAAATGAGCCACTGAGTGAGCGTATTATCAAGCAGATTCATTTTCTTGTGCTTGTAGGTAACAAGGATGACAGAGGAGTATACAGAAAAGTGCCGGTTCATATAATGGGAGCAAAACATGAGCCTGTACAGCCTTATATGATTGAGCCGAAAATGGAAGAACTGCTAAAAAGTTTTATGGCAAGTAAAGAGCATATAATAACTAAGCTGGCTCGTTTTCATATAGAGTTTGAAGGAATACACCCTTTTATAGATGGAAACGGAAGAACAGGCAGACTTTTAGTTAATCTGGAACTTATGAAGGCGGGATATCCTCCAATAGATATAAAATTTACAGATAGAATGGAATATTACAAGGCTTTTGACGAGTATCACGAAAACCATAATCTTTCTGCAATGGAGTACCTATTTGCAAGCTATGTAAATTCCAGACTTGATATGTATTTGAAAATATTGGAATAGAAGGTGAAAATTGGAATATAAATACAAAATCCGTCCCCACCATGGGATGTGTATAGCATTTTTTAAAGGGAAAGGCTACAGCGAAGAATTTACAGCCCATATGAAAGAGATAATAAAGGAGTTAGAAAATAATCCTTTGGTCTGTCTTAAGGTTAATACAGATGAACTTTGTTCGAAATGCCCTTACAACGCAAATGGGATATGCGAAAGCGCAGAAAAAGTAGCGGGGTATGATGAAGAAGTGCTTAAAAGATGTGGACTTTCTGATGGAAAGGTCTTGTCTTACCTTGACTTTAAGAAAGCTGTATATGATAATATTTTAATTACAGGTAAACGTGAGGAGATTTGTGGTGACTGTCAGTGGAGTGAAATTTGTCATTTTTGAAAAAGGTTAACCACAATTTGGGCTTAATATCATTTTAGGAGGAAAATAAAATGGGAATATTTGATTTGTTAAACGGACCGGATATCAATGAGGGACTAAAGGAATATCAGGCAGAGCCGAGAGCTGTTTTGCTTGATGCAAGAGAGGCTGACGAATATGCGGGCGGACATATTAAAGGAAGCAGGAATCTTCCGCTTAACCGGTTTATGGAAGCCGAGTCTATGTTTACGGATAAAAGTCTGCCTATCTATGTATACTGCCACAGCGGTGGAAGAAGTAAGCGAATGGCAGCCGGTCTTACAAAGCTTGGTTTTGAAAAAGTAGTAAATATAGGTGGAATTATGGACTATAAGGGAGAGCTTGAAAGATAAAAAAGGTCGGGAAAATTTGTAAATAGTTTGTTTTTTCTTGAATTATAGGTTAAAATGGCAGTGTAAAGAAATTTATTACCATGGTTAGCGGGTATATGAAAGCTTAGTTTGCCGTGGTGTATTTCATTTATAAATGATTAAACTGAAAATACAGGAGGATTTATGAAATTTAATATTGCAAAGTCAGGCGGGGTAAAAGCCGAATTAGTATTTGAGGACAGATTAGAGACAGAGTTTGTAAAAGCTCTGGCGGAAAAAGAAATATTTGCGGGTAAGGCGGAAGAAGTGTATTTTTCTATGAATGATAAGTTTGAGGTTATCTTACTTATAGGACTTGGAAAAGAAGCGGTTATCAAATTTGATATGCTTAGAAAAACATTTTTCAAGGTAGCCGAAGTATTGTTAAAGAATAAAGTGGCTGAAGTGGAGTTAAATATACCTAAGTTAAATAATCTTTGTAATTACAAGCTTGCAGAGGCTATAGCAGAGGGTATGCTTCAGGCTACATATAAGTTTGATAAATTCAAATCTGAGAAAAAGGAAACACCTGAACTCATAGTAAACTATAACCCTATTCCGGGCAAGGAGCATAGGGCAGAGAAGGGTATAGATGAGGCAGAGAAGCTTATCGAGTCCATTTTCTTAACCCGTGATTTAATTAATCAGCCGGCAAATGTAATATATCCGGAGACTTTAGCCGATATAGCTAAAGAGAGACTTGAGGCAAAAGGAGTTAAAGTTACTGTCTATGGCAGAAAAGAAATAGAAGAGCTTAAGATGGAAGCCTTCTTAAATGTTGCCAGAGCAAGTGCAAAAGAGCCAAAGCTCATAGTTATGGAATACTATAACAACCCTGAGTCGGATGAAAGAATAGCTCTTGTAGGAAAAGGACTTACCTATGACAGTGGCGGTTATGCTATTAAGCCTGCTACAGGTATGGTGGATATGCATACCGATATGGGTGGTGCAGGTACTGTAATAGGGGCTATGAATGCTCTTGCAAGCCTTAAGGCTAAGGTAAATGTATTTGCTGTAGTGGCTTCCTGCGAGAATATGATATCGGGTGACGGCTATAGAAACGGTGATATTATAGGCTCTATGAGCGGAAAGACCATTGAGATTATAAATACGGATGCAGAGGGAAGACTTACTCTTGCTGATGCTGTTTACTATGCAACAAACAATATGGGGGCAACAAAGCTTATTGACCTTGCGACTCTTACCGGTGCTTGTGTAATGGCACTCGGAGAGCAGGTAAGCGGAGTAGTTACCAATAATGATGAGTTCTTTAATAAACTTGTAGAGGGTAATGAGAGAGCAGGTGAAATGGTTTGGAAGATGCCTGCTACTGACTATTACAAGAAGATGAATGACTCCAAGACAGCCGATATCAAAAACAGCGGTGGAAAACTTGGAGGAATGATGACAGCAGGACTCTTTGTAGGCTCCTTCCTTGCAAAAGAGATTCCTTGGATTCATGTAGACATAGCCGGTACTGCAAGTGTTGAAAAGGCTTATGGCTATATTAAAGAGGGTGCAACCGGAGTTATGGTTAAGAGTCTCTATTATGCTTTAGCTGAGTAAAACAGCGTATAAGTATAAATTATGCCTTGAAAGAATGACGGTATATATTTACAGTAACTAAAAAATTAAATTAACAAGGAGGTTAATATGGATGCATTAGCAATGAACATAGCTTCTCTTTCTACAGATATAGCTATGTCAAAGACTATGACTGCGGTAGGAACTGCAGTTATGAAACAGAACATGGATGTAAACGAGGCTATGGGTACTGAAATGGTTAAAATGATGGAAAAATCAGTCACCCCTAATCTGGGAAATAACGTAGATGTAAGGCTGTAAGTAAATTTCCAAGATATTTGGCAGGCTGAAACTTATAAATAAAGTTTCGGCTCGTCAAAAAAGTAACTGCCATACTGAGATTTTTCAGTATGGCAGTTACTTTTTATACGAAAAAACTTTTATAGGAATTAAATCTTAAATTTAGTGATCATTTCAATCATGTCTTGGGCCATTGTAGACAGGCTGGAGCTGGCAGAAGCAACTTCCTGAGCTGAGTAAAGCTGAGAATTAAGGGCTTCGGAAGCTTCCTGAGTAGCAGCAGCATTTTCTTCTGACAGAGCAGACAGGTTTTCAATAATGCCTACCAGAGAACTTCTTGTAGCTTCAAGTTCATTAACAGAATTATTTAAGTTACCCATCTCATTCATATTCTTGTCTAATTCAGAAGAAATCAAGTGGAATAACTCCTGTGTTTCATTTACTTTATCATTCTGTTCGCTAACCATACCGCCAACTAATTCCATAATTTCTACGGTTTCGGTTACCTTTTCCATCAGGCCCTGAACGATTTCCTGAATTTCTTCAGTAAATTTATTGGACTGTTCAGCGAGTTTGCGGATTTCTTCGGCTACGACCGCAAAGCCTTTACCTGCCTCACCTGCACGAGCTGCCTCAATAGCTGCATTTAATGCTAAGAGGTTGGTCTGATCTGAAATAGATTTAATCATATTACTTGCTGATGAAATCTCTGTAGCTCTGTCATTTGTAGTTAAAATAACCTCATGTACACGGCTTGAGGACTCTTTAAGTCTCTTGGTTGCTTTAATAAGCTGGGTAATTGTAAGTATACCCTTCTCTTTAGCGGAAGATACCTCTTTAATAGTGGAATCTAAAGTTTCAATAATAAGTTCGTTAGAATTTAAGGCACTATCCATTACCTGCATAGCTTCAGCACCCTTTTGCATATCCTCAGCCTGCATAACCGCACCGTTTGAGATTTCCTCAACAGTTCTGGTTAAGTTTTGAGCAGTCTCTGCTGAATGTTCACTGGATGCAGTGAGTTCCTCAGAGGAAGCAGAAACCTGATTAGCGATATCAGTAATCTGCATCATTATTTCCTGTATAGTTTTCTTAACAGTAATCAGGGATCTTGATATCAGACCGATTTCATCTTTCCTCTTTGAATAAATTACGGAAGGAGAACTGTCTGAGAGGGTGAAATCGTATTCAACCATACCCTGAATGCATTCGCTTAACTTTATAATTGGTGTGGATACAGAGTTTGCAATAAGATAAATTATTACAAGTAATATAAGAATGGAAACTACACCAATGATTGACATAAACAATGCCAATTGATTGGATGCTTTAATTATTTCACTTTCAGGTGCTTCTAAAACTACAGCCCAGGTAGTATCTTTAACAGGATAGATAGCATAATAACGCTTAACCCCGCCACTCTTAAGTGATAAAAATTCTGCCTGATTAGTGGAAAGTTTTGCGGCTACTTCTGAAAGTTCGCCGTTTTCAACACTTGTTATATTATCATTTAAAGTATATTTATCATTGATAATAAAATTACCGTTTTCATTCATTAAAGATGCTTTTCCGGTTTCTTTGTACTTGATTCCCTTGATTAAGGTTTCAAATTCATCCATAGCGATATCGCCGCCAAAGACACCGACAGCCTTACCGCCATATTTTAATTCACGGCTTAAAGTAATAACGTTGCTGTTGAGAGCGTTAAGATACGGAGCGGAAATATAAGTTTTATCACTTCCGGCGGCACCTTTATACCAGTCACGGGTTGTCGGATCATAGGAGGCATCAGCTACCCAGCCTGCGCCGTCAACGAAGGTTTTATCATTGAAACCGACAAAGAAGTCCTGCCCGCCGGCAACATTTGCAACCAGATAGGTCAAATCATCCAAAAGAGGTTTACCTCTTTTTTGATCTTTGGAAATATTGTTAGCAGAAGCTTCAACGTAAACTTTTTTTTCAGAAATAATTGTTTCAATATCAGAAGCATATTTTCCGGCATAAGCAAGCATTGTTTCCTTGCTTTCATTAACCAAAAGAGATCTTGAATAGGTATAAGAGACTATGGTTAGAATTATGACGGCTAAAAGAATAGGAACGCCAATCAGAAATAACATTTTGTTCTTGAGTTTCATTTAAATCCTCCCGGTTATAATGTGTTAAATTTTTATATTAAAAATTGCGATTAACCGCAATTTGAATAAAAAATTGAATCTGAAATTTTGAAGTAATTGGGACTAATCCTACTTATTAAATAAGGGAGTAGCATAGATTTATAATACATTTAGATTCTAGCAATTTAACATAGCCTTGTCAATACTAAGATAATAGTCGCTTAATGGCGATAATTGTTGTATCTCTTCATATTATAGAGATATCAAATCCTTTTGTCTGATATATAATTTTATTATATTAGATAGGTAGAAATATTTATAAAAACATTGTATGATATATTTTTATAATATATGGTATGAGAGGAGGGAGCATGGATAAGAAAAAAGGCAGTTTTACAGGCAGCTTGGGATTTATTTTAGCTGCGGCGGGAAGTGCGGTAGGTGTGGGGAATATCTGGAGGTTTCCTTACCTTGCCGCGAAAGACGGTGGTGGATTGTTTATTTTAGTCTATCTGATATTAGTAATCACCTTTGGCTTTACTCTGCTAACAACCGATATAGCCATAGGCAGAAAAACCAGAAAAAATGCTTTGCAGGCATTTGGCAGTATTTCACCGAAATGGGGGTTCCTCGGTAAACTTACATTTTTAGTTCCGGCTCTGATTATGACTTATTATTCTGTAATCGGTGGCTGGATAACCAAGTATCTGTTTGACTATGTGGTTACAGATGGTACAGAAGCCGCAAAAGACGGTTATTTTACAGGTTTTATAACATCTGAAATATCACCTGTAATATTTATGCTCATCTTTCTTTTAGTAACGGTATGGATAGTTTATCGCGGTGTTGAAAAGGGTATAGAGCAGTTTTCCAAGTTTGTAATGCCGGGCTTACTTTTGCTTATAATCGGTATAGCGATATTTTCTCTCACTTTGAAAAATACCGATGCGGCAGGAGTTACCCGAACAGGTATAGATGGATTATCGGTTTACTTAAAACCGAATTTTGAAGGACTTACCCTTTCAAAGTTTTTAAATATTCTCCTTGATGCAATGAGCCAGCTTTTCTTCTCTCTCAGTGTGTCAATGGGAATTATGATAACCTATGGCTCTTATGTTAAGAAGGAAACCCACCTGGAAAAGTCTATAAACCAGATTGAAATCTTTGATACAGGTGTAGCCCTTATAGCCGGTATGATGATAATACCTGCGGTATTTGTATTCTTTGGCATGGAAGGTATGGGTTCAGGGCCAAGCCTTATGTTTATTTCACTTCCAAAGGTGTTTGCGGCTATGGGCGGTGCAGGAAAGTTCATAGGAATACTTTTCTTTGTAATGGTAGTGTTTGCGGCACTTACTTCCTGTATATCTATAATGGAAACCCTGGTTGCAAACTGTATGGAAATCTTTCACGCAGGCAGAAAGAAAGTATGCCTTGCTGTTGCTGTATTTAGCATTGTAACCGCAGTACTTATCTGTCTTGGTTATAATGTACTTTATTTTGAAGCACCTCTTCCAAACGGCTCCACAGGACAGCTTCTTGATATAGCAGACTATATAAGTAACAGCTTTCTTATGCCTCTTATTTCATTTTTAACCTGTATCTTCATAGGATGGGTGGTTAAACCTGAGTGGATTGAGAGTGAAATGGTTGAAAATGGGATGACCTTCCACAAGAAGACCTTGTATGGAATTATGGTTAAATACATAGCCCCGGTGATGATGGGAATCTTATTCTTACAGTCTACAGGCTTGTTTGGTATATTTGGTGGGAAATAACAGAGTTTTGTAAATGATAGGGCATCTGTCTTTCGGCAGGTGCTCTTTTTTCAGTAAACTAAAATCTCCTCAAGGGATGCTAAACTTTTAGTAGAGAAGTTTGCTTTATTATTCCTTTCACCATGTACTATTTCAATTTCATAAAGCTTTTCGCACTCAGCAACAAAAACAGCAAGCTTAATAAGGAGCTTTGCCTGATTTTTTGTTACTGACTTTTTCCATACCAAAGTATATTTATTAGCATTAGCCCCAATTTTAGTACCATCAATAAATATGGTTTCTTCTGATATTTCTCCCAAATCATACAAAATGTTTGAAACTTCTGCAAGAATACGTTTGGAGTAGGGTGCAAAATTGATTCTCCTTCAGGAATGAAACTTTTATAGGAATTAAATCTTAAATTTAGTAATCATTCCAATCATGTCTTGAGCCATTGTAGACAGGCTGGAGCTGGCAGAAGCAACTTCCTGAGCTGAGTAAAGCTGAGAATTAAGGGCTTCGGAAGCTTCTTGAGTAGCGGCAGCATTTTCTTCTGACAGAGCAGACAGATTTTCAATAATACCTACCAGAGAACTTCTTGTAGCTTCAAGCTCATTAACTGAATTATTTAAGTTACCCATTTCATTCATATTCTTGTCTAATTCGGAAGAAATCAAGTGGAATAACTCCTGTGTTTCATTTACTTTATCATTCTGTTCGCTAACCATACCGCCAACTAATTCCATAATTTCTACGGTCTCAGTTACCTTTTCCATCAAGCCCTGAACGATTTCCTGAATTTCTTCAGTAAATTTATTGGACTGTTCAGCGAGTTTACGGATTTCTTCGGCTACGACTGCAAAGCCTTTACCTGCTTCACCTGCACGAGCTGCCTCAATAGCTGCATTTAATGCTAAGAGGTTGGTCTGATCTGAAATAGATTTAATCATATTACTTGCGGATGAAATCTCTGTAGCTCTGTCATTTGTAGTTAAAATAACCTCATGTACACGGCTTGAGGACTCTTTAAGTCTCTTGGTTGCTTTAATAAGCTGGGTAATTGTAAGTATACCCTTCTCTTTAGCGGAAGATACCTCTTTAATAGTGGAATCTAAAGTTTCAATAATAAGTTCGTTAGCATTTAAGGCACTATCCATTACCTGCATAGCTTCAGCACCCTTTTGCATATCCTCAGCCTGCATAACAGCACCGTTTGAGATTTCCTCAACAGTTCTGGTTAAATTTTTAGAAGTATCGGCTGAATGTTCACTGGATGCGGTGAGTTCCTCAGAGGAAGCAGAAACCTGATTAGCAATATCTGTAATCTGCATCATTATATCCTGGATAGTTTTCTTAACAGTAATCAGAGATCTTGATATCAGACCGATTTCATCCGTCCTCTTTGAATAAATTACAGACGGAGAATTGTCTGAGAGGGTGAAATCATATTCCACCATACCCTGAATGCATTCGCTTAACTTGATAATTGGCGTGGATACAGAGTTGGCAATAAGGTAAATGATTACAAGCAATACCAAAATGGAAACTACACCAATGATTGACATAAACAATGCTAATTGATTGGAAGCTTTAATTATTTCACCTTCAGGTGCTTCTAAAACCACAGCCCAATCAGTATTTGCCACAGGAGCTATAGCATAAAAACGATTGACTCCTTCAGTTTTAGCTGACAGAAATTCTAACTGACCGCTTGAAAGTTTACTCGCAAGCTCTGATAAAGCGCCGTTTTCGATACTTGTAACATTATCATTTATAGTATATTTATCACTTATAATAAAGCCACCATTCTTGTTTATTAAAGAAGCTTTACCGGTATCCTTTAATTTTATGTTCTTAATTAGATTGTCAAACTCTTTCATTGACATATCCGCGCCGAGAACTCCGACAGATTGACCGTTATACTTTAATTCATAGCAAACAGCAACAACAAGACTATTATCGGTAGCAGTTACATAAGGCTCTGAAATATAGATGGAATTTTTACCTATTGCACCTTGGTACCAACTACGGCTTGTAGGGTCAAATCCTGCATCAGGTACCCAGCCTGAACCGTCAAAAAAGCTTTTGTCGTTAAAGCCGGCATAAACATCCAAAGCACCATTTATATTTTGTGTAAGATATGTAAGGTCATCTAAAAGAGCCTGACCTTTTTTCTGCTCTTTTGAAATATTATCAGCAGAGATTTCAACATAACTCTTTTTTTCAGCAATAATGGATTCAACATCAGAAGCATATTTTTCAGCATAAGCAAGCATTGTTTCCTTACTTTCATTAACCAACAGTGTTCTTGAATAGGTATAGGAAACAATGGTTAGAATTATAACAGCTAAAAGAATAGGGACACCAATCAGAAATAACATTTTGTTCTTGAGTTTCATTTAAATCCTCCCAATTATGATTGTGTTAAACATTTTATGATGTACATATCAAAAGGTAATAAATCGTTTTGTGAACAAGTCTGTATCGAAGCTGTATCATTTTATATTATAAATTGCGATTAACCGCAAATTTAATCTAAATCTCTGTAGTAATTTGGTAATAATCCTGCTTATAAACTAGTGTACTGGCACATTGATATTTAGCATTACAACAACTTCCTATCTGGAAGCTGTTGTAAACTTAGGATACAATGAATTCAACTTTACTCTGGCATCAACAGTTCGAAATTGCCAGTTGACCTTTGCTGCGAAAATATTTCGCTCGACTTCCCAGGCTGCTAATTCTTCGCGAAGATTGGTAATGGTTTTAATCCTTCGTGACAGACACTGTCTGGTCATCACATTAAGCTCTATTTCTGCGATGTCAAGCCAACTTCCATGCTTGGGAGTATAGTGGATTTCAAGACGCTTGATAATCCTTCTTGCTTCATCCGCCGTATACCTTTTGTACAAGGACGCCGGTTTATGGGTGTTCAGGTTATCCATTACAAGGATTATTTTTTCCACATCAGGATACATGACATCAACGAGATATTTTATCTCTTCTGCCCAGTCAAAGGCAGTACGGTGTTCTCGAACACTGACATGATGTGTACCGCCAAGTGGTTCGACAAAAGCAAATATACTGCAGGTGCCATTTCGGACATATTCAGAATCTATTTTCTGATTATTGCCCGGACACATGGGCATTGGTTCCCTTACATCACCCAATAACTGGTAGGGCTTTTCATCCATGCAGACAACCGGTCTTTCAGGATTGTATGGGGTTTCATATACATCAAGAACATCTTCCATACATGCTACAAATTCGGCATCATCTTTTGTGGGGATGCACCAGTAGTCGTTTTTGTGAGGTCGAAGTTCGTTTTTTTTAAGGCTCTGCGGATTGCCTCACGGCTGACAGGAGTATCAAGAACAATTTTTGATTTCTCTGCCAGCAACCGGATGGTCCACCTTGAATGGCCTTCCGGTACCGGACCACAGGCGAGTTCGATTATACGTGCTTCAGCACGTCCATCAATCACACGCCTTGCATTATCGGAATTAACATTACGTTTAAACTCAGTCACTGCATCAATACCGCCTTCAAAATACTTTTTCACGGTATTGGTTACTGTTGTCAGACATACACCAATTGATTTTGCAGATTGTTCATAGGTAAACACTTTCCCGTGTACTTCATCCAAATCAATAATGATCTGGCATCTGCATCGAATTGTTTTGGATGTTTTGTTTTTTCGGATGACAGATTTTAAGATTTTTAATTCGTTATCCGTAAGTTCGATTTTATACTTTTTTGGTCTTGCCATATAAATCACCGCCGTTTCTTTTATTTTATCATAAAACGGCAAAAATAGCCAGAAGTATTTTGTTAAATATCAATATGTCAATACACTAGTTTGCGGATCGTATTGCACATGAGTCAAAAGTCGGCTATACTTGTCTTAGTAAGTTTGTACAGAAACAGATACTAAAGGATGCCTATTTGCTTCAAACGCATAAAGCTACAAAAGTAATATGGCATTTTTTAGAAGTGACATTACAGGGCATATAGGAGCATCGAAGACACCTTTAGACTCCTTAACAAAGCAGGGAATTGAGTATATGTTCCACGAATAGAGAGGAAATTTATAATATGACAGGATATCCAATAATGGAGCCACCTTTTTTATCGTTTCCAATCGAGGAAATGAAGAAAAAGCAGGTTGAACAGCATTTCAACTGGTACATGACTCAGATAGAAGGCAGGATAAAGCAACTTAATGAATTTATTAACCTGGAAAAGAAAGATGTTGTACTTGATAAGACACCTGAATCATTAATTGATCTTTGGGAGTGGTTTCAGGAACATATTGAATATGAGGACAAAACCGAAGAAGAGATAAATGAATCCTGCGTGGGACAACCTGAATGGTTTCAGGAAATTTTAAGACAGGACACAAAAAAAATGATACTTTTAACAATGGCTCTGGCAGAAGATATAGCTATTTATTTTTCTGAAACAATGATTCATAATCATCCTCAGGTACATTGGGGGTATCTTATGAAGCCAAAAAAACTGGATGGAGCCAAATTACCTATTCTTCTTGGATTTGAAGGTAATCTTTCTGCAAACCCAAGAAATCTGGTATCTGTGTGTATATATAAATCAACTGAAAAGAAAAATAAATATGAACTATATGAGACATATAATATCTGGGTAAAGCATATTGTATAAATTTATCAAGCTTTATTTAAGAGCCGAGAATTACGCACAGCTATCCAAAATTAGAAATGATGGAGGTGTAGATATGACAGGATATCCAATAATGGAACCGCCTTTTTTATCATTTCCAATCGAAGAAATGAAGAAAAAGCAGGTTGAACAGCATTTCAACTGGTATATGGCACAGATAGAAGGTCGTATAAAACAACTGAATGATTTTATTAACCTGGAAAAGAAAGATGTTGTACTTGATAAGACACCTGAATCATTAATTGATCTTTGGGAGTGGTTTCAAGAGCATATTGAATATGAGGACAAAACCGAAGAAGAGATAAATAAGTCTTGCGAAGGAAAACCCGAATGGTTTCAGGAAATTTTAAGACAGGACACAAAAAAAATGACACTTTTAACAATGGCTCTGGCAGAAGATATAGCTATTTATTTTTCCGAAACAATGATTCATAACCATCCTCAGGTACATTGGGGATATCTTATGAAGCCCAAAAAGCTGGATGGGGTAAATATTCCTATTCTTCTTGGATTTAAAGGTAATGATTGTGTAAATCCAAGAACTTTGATAACTGTATGTATATATAAAACAACTGAAAAGAAAAACAAATATAAACTATATGAAGTATACAATATCTGGGTGAATAATATTTAATAATAGTAATTTATAAGTAAGACTCCCGACTTTGATAAAGAAAGTTTTGTGAGTTGGCGGTCTTGCTTTTTTAATCATCCTCATTTCTGATGTGAAACTACTATTAAACTTCTTAACAAAGCATGGAATTGAGTATATGTTCCACGAATAGAGAGGAGATTTATAATATGACAGGATATCCAATAATGGAACCGCCTTTTTTATCGTTTCCAATCGAAGAAATGAAGAAAAAGCAGGTTGAACAACATTTCAACCGGTATATGACACAGATAGAAGGCAGGATAAAACAACTTAATGAATTTATTAACTTAGAAAATAAAAATGTTGTGCTTGATAAGACACCTGAATCAAGCCAATGTATAATATTTTTATAACTTGTTTGTACTTTGAACAAAATGAAAGGAATGACAGCAAAAATGAATAAAACAGTACTTATAACCGGCTCAGGCAGGGGAATAGGTAAAGCTATAGCCATTAAATTTGCAAAAGAAGGCTATAAGATAGCCATTAATTCTAATAAATCAAAGAACGAACTTGAAGAAACCAAAGAAAAACTTCTTTCCTGCAATATACCCGTATTTTCTATGCAAGGTGATGTGGGCAGTTATGATTTTTGCAAAAACTTTGTATCTGAAGTAAGAGCTAATCTCGGTTCTGTAGATATTTTAATAAACAATGCCGGTATTTCTCATATAGGTTTGTTCTCGGAAATGACTCCCGATGAATGGAATAATATTATAAGTACCAACCTTACTTCCGTCTACAACCTTTCTTCCCTTATTATACCTGATATGGTAAGAAATAAATCCGGTAAAATACTAAATATCTCCTCAGTATGGGGAAATGTCGGAGCCTCTATGGAGGTTGCCTACTCCGCAAGCAAGGGCGGAATGAACTCTCTTACGAAGGCTCTCGCCAAAGAACTTGCACCGAGCAACATTCAGGTAAATGCTATAGCCTGTGGAGCTATCGACACCGAAATGAACAGTTTTTTAGCCGCCGAAGAACTAACTTGCCTTATAGATGAAATTCCCGCATCCAGACTCGGAAAGCCTGAAGAAGTTGCTGAACTCGCTTTTAACCTTTGCACAGGAAATAATTATCTTACAGGACAGATTATAGGGCTTGACGGTGGATGGTGCTAGATTTGCTTCAATTACATTTATTATTACAGAAAACCGTATTATGCAAAGTTGCCGATTAAAATTTTACTTCTTTGGAACTTTCTTGGAATTTTCCAAATCGTAATAGAACATATACTGCTGCATAACTGCCGCATAACCCTTGTACCTCTCAAAAGGGAAACCGTCTTCGTAATGTGCGGCAAGTATTTGTTTTACATGGGTATCTATCGGGAAGGCATCTAACATATGTAAGCCAAATACACAGATGCAGTCTGCCACCTTTTTTCCTATTCCATGTTCAGCCATAAGAAGCTTCTTAGCCTCTTCATAAGGCAGTCCTATCAGGCTTTCAGGTACAAACTCACCATTAGCTGTCTTAACTGCCATTCTGTGTATATACTCATCCCTATAGCCGAGACCGTAAGAATGTAATTCTTCCACCGAAACTTTGCTTAATACTTCCGCTGACGGAAAGCTTCCATCTTCTGTCAAAGCACAGAGTTTAGCTATACTGTTTTTTATTCGCGGAATATTATTATTCTGTGAAACTATAAATGAAATTATCATTTCCCAGAGATCCTGTCTTAATATTCTTATACCAAAGCCATTTGCTATGGCATTTTTCAGATACTCATCTTTTTCATCCGCCAAAGCTTTGATAGCAGAATAATCAGTACCTAAGTCAAAATAATCAAACCAGACATTATTAAATTCATCTTCACTGCAATGAAAGGTAAATTCTCCGTCATTTTCTTCTACAAGTGTAGTGTGTTTTCTGAACCATATTCTGTAACAGTTATCTCCTTCCTCTGTCATTCTGAAAATCTGACCTGAGTCAGCTATCTGTTTCAGGTTTAAATCTTTTAGCTTTATTATAAATTTTTCGCTCATTTATATAGGCCTTTCCTATTTCTCACTGTCAATTACAGTCTTAAATTTAGTCTTGATTCTTCCCAAGGCATTGTCAATAGACTTCGGACTTCTCTCAAGCATTTCGGCTATTTCTTTATAATCTTTGCCCGATAGATATAAATCAAGAACCTCTTCCTCAAGCTTTGATAAAACTTCACTTAGTTTTTCCAGCAAAAATACGGTATTCTCCTTGTCTACCACAAATCCTTCCGGTTCAAGGTGGCTGTTTGCCCGAAGATTATTTATAAGCTTTATGTCATCACTGTTTTCTCCGTCAGTCTGACCTGCATACAATGAAATATAGGTATTTAACGGAATATTCTTACCTGCCTGACCTGCCTTTATGGCATTATACATCCTTCGCTCACAAACCAGATTTGCAAATGTTGAGAAGCTTGCATTTTTTGTCTTATCAAAGTCCCTTACAGCCATAAAAAGCCCAATCATGCCTTCCTGTATAAGATCCTCTCTGTCTCCGCCAAGTAAATACAAGGTTTTAGCCTTGCCCCTTACCAGGTTTTTATATTTATTTAAGAGGTAGTTCTCTGCTTTTCCGTCTCCCTCTTTTGCCTTTTCACACAGCTCCTCATCTGAAAATCTTTCAAAGTTCATAGATTAAAATTTCCCCATTATCTATTTTGTATTCATCCTCTGTCTGACTATCTCATAAGACAGCACTCCTGCGGCAACCGAGGCATTCAAGGAATCAATCTGTCCAAACATAGGTATCTTAACTACAAAGTCACACTTTTCCTTTACCAGTCTGCTTACTCCGCTTCCCTCAGAGCCTATTACAAGCCCTATAGCCCCTGTAAGATTGCAATTATACATAAGTTCTCCGGACATATCCGCACAGGCAAACCAGATTCCTTTTTCTTTAAGTTCCTCTATTGTACGGCTGATATTGGTAACTTTAGCTACAGGAGTGTAATTGATGGCTCCCGCAGAAGTTCTTGCTACTGTGGCAGTTAAGCCCACAGCATGTCTCTTCGGTATGATTACACCATGTGCACCTGCCTGATTAGCTGTTCTTATAATTGCTCCAAGATTATGCGGATCTTCTATATCATCAAGCACTATAATAAAAGGAGGCTCCTCCTTCTCTTTTGCGGCATTTAAGATATCCTCCACCTCTGCATAGTTATAAGCTGCCGCCATTGCAACAACTCCCTGATGCTTATCTCCCTCTGCATACTTATTTAGTCTGTCCTTATTTACAAAGTTAATTACAGCATCGGTCTTTTTGGCAGTTCTAAGAATTGACTGTAAGGTTCCGTCAGCCACTCCTTCCTGTACATAAAGCCTGTCTATTGTTTTGCCTGACCTAAAAGCCTCCAGCACAGCATTTCTACCATATATAACAAGGCTCTCTTCCTCATTATCCGCAAATCTGTCTCCCATATCTCTCCTCATTTTAAACCAAATTATTTACAGCAATTTTAACCAGTTCCAACATTCTTTCATTTCTTCCCATCAGGTAAAGAAATCCCATCAAAGCCTCAAATCCTGTAGCTATTCTGTAGTCTATCACACTTGCATTCTTAGCCGAGGTATAAGACTTGGCATTTCTGCCACGCTTGTACACAGCTTCTTCTTCCTCAGTTAAAAGCGGCAATATCTTCTCCATAGCTGCCTTTTGTGCCACTGCCTTTACTAAAGAACTCGCCTTGTGATGAAGCTTATTTACAGGAGCATTGCCTTTTTCTACTATAATAGTACGGATTACAATTTCATAAACCGCATCACCAATGTAAGCCAGTGTAAGCGGAGAAAAGCTTCTTATATCCTTACCTTCTATTCCAAAAAAACTGTCTATGCCGCTTACCGAAAGTCCGGCTATATCTACATTCTCTTCCACTTAACACCCTCTCTGGTATCTTCTAAAACTATACCCTTTGATGTAAGTATTTCCCTTATTTCATCAGCTCTTGCAAAATTCTTCGACTTTCTTGCCTCAGTTCTTTCTTTAATAAGAGCCTCTATTTCCTCGTCTAAAATCTCTTTTTCCTTAACTACCTTGACTCCGAGTACATCAGATAAAATCACTATAAGTCCTCTTACTTCCTTTATAAGCTCTGAAGAGCTTTCTGTGTTTATCTCGGAATTGGCAAGCTTTACAAGGTTAAATACGGCAGTAACTGCATCAGCTGTATTAAAATCAGCATCCATAGCCGCTTCAAAGTCAGCCTTGTATGCTAAGGCTTTATCTAATACTTCTTTTTCAGCTTCCGTTAAACTCCTGTCATTTGCACTTTCAAGTAAGAAATCAAGATTTGCAACAGCATTGGTAATTCTCTCAAGTCCTGTCTTTGCAGCCTCCATAAGCTCATGGCTGAAATTGATAGGTCCTCTGTAATGTGCACCAAGCATAAAGAATCTGAGTACTCCGAGGTCATACTCCTTACTTACATCTCTTATGGTGATAAAGTTACCGAGAGACTTACTCATCTTTTCATTGTTTATCCTAAGATAGCCATTGTGCATCCAGTATTTTGCGAAATCTTTATCGTTTGCAGCCTCACTTTGTGCTATTTCATTTTCATGATGAGGGAAGATTAAATCCTCTCCTCCTGCGTGTATATCTATCTGCTCTCCGAGGTATTTTTTACTCATAACCGAGCATTCTATATGCCAACCGGGTCTGCCTTCTCCCCAAGGAGATACCCAGAAAGGTTCACCCTCTTTCTTAGGTTTCCAAAGTACAAAGTCAAGGGGATCTTCTTTTTCATCATTTACCGCAATTCTGGCTCCGGCTTCAAGGTCATCTATATTTTTATTGGAAAGCTTGCCATATTCTTCAAAGCTTCTTGTCCTAAAATACACACTGCCATTTTTAGCATAGGCATGACCTTTCTTAATGAGTTCCTCTATCATTTCTATCATACCGTCTATTTCTTCGGTAGCCTTTGGATTCTTAGTTGCAGGCAGAACATTTAAGCCCTCCATATCAGTCTTTGCTTCTATTATATATCTTTCTGATATTTCTGTAGAACTGACACCTTCTTCATTTGCACGCTTTATTATCTTGTCGTCTACATCTGTAAAATTAGACACGTAGTTTACATCATAACCCTTGTATTCAAAATATCTGCGTACAGTATCGAAGATTATGATTGGTCTGGCATTTCCGATATGCATAAAATTATAAACCGTAGGACCGCATACATACATTTTCACCTTACCGGGTTCTAACGGTATAAATTCTTCTTCTTTATTTGTAAGAGTATTATGTATTTTCATTCTTCTTCGCCTCCTTAAATTTTTCAAAGCTCTCAGTCAGCTTTTCCAATTTCATTCTTAACTCCCTGTTTTCCTCCCTTAAATCATTAATATCCTTAGATACAGGATCGGGAAAATGAATTTGATCAAGATCTATCTGTTCACACTTAATGTTGTTACGTTTTACAACCCTTCCCGGCACTCCTACAACAGTAGAATTTTCCGGAATATCCTTAAGTACCACACTTCCGGCACCTATTTTTGTGTTATCTCCGATAGTGATATTGCCAAGCACCTTGGCACCCGCACTTATCATTACATTGTTTCCTATTGTCGGATGTCTTTTCCCTGTTTGTTTGCCTGTTCCTCCCAAAGTCACACCCTGATAAATAGTACAGTTATCACCTATAATTGCTGTTTCACCTATAATTACTCCTATGCCATGGTCAATAAAAAAATTATTTCCTATAGTTGCTCCCGGATGTATGTCTATTCCCATCTTATCCGCACCCTTTTGCATTATTTTTCTCGCAAGCAGATAATGTCCTTTTTTATATAGTTTATGCGCAATACGGTATCTTATCATGATTCTAAATCCGGGATAAAGCAAAACTTCAAGTTTTGACTTGATGGCAGGATCTCTTTGCAGTATCGCTGCTGATTCTTCCTTAAAAAATTTAATAAATCCCATTATCGGTGACACCCTCCACAGCCGCCGCAACCACCGCAGCCGCCCATCATATAATCATCCTCATTTATCATTTCTTTTAAAAGGCATACAGCCTGTGCCTTCATGCCTTCACCCGAACCTGTAAAGCCAAGCCCTTCTTCTGTTGTAGCCTTTATATTTACCCGGCTTTCTTCTATTCCTAAGGTAGTTGCTATATTTTTGATCATTTCAGGAATAAAAGGAGCAAGTTTTGGCCTCTCTGCCATAATAACAGCATCTATATTTTCTATTACATAAAGTTTATCTTCAATTATTTTACCTACTGCCATAAGAAGCTTAAGGCTGTCTACATCCTTGTATCTCTCATCAGTGTCAGGAAAATGCCTGCCTATATCTCCTTCTGCCACTGCTCCAAGCAAAGCATCCATAATTGCATGAGTAAGTACATCTGCATCAGAATGACCTAAAAGCCCTTTTTCATAAGGTATGGTAACTCCGCCAAGTATCAGTTTTCTTCCCTCTGCCAGGCGGTGAACGTCATATCCGTTTCCTATTCTCATTTATTCAACCGTCCCCCTTTCTTTCCAATATTCTATCCACTCATCTAACGACCAGGGTGTATAGTCCGAATACATACAAAAACAATTTATCATATTACAGGGAATATTCTTTACAGTACCGTCTCTGTAGCCGGACTGAGCTTTACGGGTGATTTTAATAAATTCTTCTATCAGTTTCTGGTCATGAGTATCATGTACATGCCCGTAAATCATATATGTTTTAGGTTTTCCCTCTGTTGTAAGTCTGTACTGCCCATTGTAACACATAATAGGATAATGGCAAAGCACAATCTTTCTGTTATTATCTGCAATCTCCGTATAATCTTTTATCCATTCAAATCTGCTTTCATCAAAAGCAGTTTTCTTAAGAAATCTGTTATCGTGATTGCCCCTTATCAAGCACAATTTCCCATTAAGTTTTTTCAGAAGTTCATTGGTTTCCTCTGCCTTACCAAAGGATAAATCACCGAGGATAATCACTTCATCCCTTCTGTTTACCTTTGCGTTCCATTTTTTAATAATGTAGTTATGCATTTCATCTATATCCTCAAAGCCTCTTTTATCCATTTCATGGTTGAGCTTTTCATGAAAGAAATGCAGATCTGAAATATAATACCTCAATTTATCTCCTTTGATGTCTAATACCCAAACATTCCGCTTAAAGAATCATCATTTTCTATCCAATCGTTTACATTTACGATGCGGAAATTATCTTTATCATCTCTTATATATACTTTTTCTATACCGGCATTTATTATTACTCTTTTACACATAGCACAGCTATTGGCATTTGCCACATAGCTTCCATCTCTTGTTTCAATTCCTACAATATAAATATTACTGCCTATAAGCTCCTCTCTGGAGGCACTTATTATAGCATTCTGTTCCGCATGTACACTGCGACAAAGCTCGTATCTTTCTCCTCTGGGAACATTCAGCTTTTCACGCATACAAAATCCTAAATCTGAACAGTTTTTTCTGCCTCGCGGCGCACCTGTGTAGCCTGTCGCAATTACTTCATCATTTTTTACTATCACTGCTCCGTAATGCCTTCTAAGACAGGTACTCCTCTGGGAAACCACTTCTGCTATATCCAGGTAATAGTTTATCTTATCTCTTCTTTCCATAAGTCCTCCTTTCAAAAATGTTATAATATGATGTGAGTGTCAAAAGTATTTGACACCTAATGATGCAGGATTGCTTCGGCTTCACCTCCCGCAATCCTTGCACACAATTCGCGCTTGAGCGGTGCAGTAAGGCAAACTTCCCTACCGCGAGCTGTGCATCTCTCTGAAAGATTTTTTATGTAATAGGAAATTTATCTGAAATTTCATATTAAAACAAAAAGTGCCTGATTACATCTCTGTAACTCAGACACCTTATACTCATAGCGAAGGAGGGACTTGAACCCCCGACACCACGGGTATGAACCGTGTGCTCTAGCCAGCTGAGCTACTTCGCCATATCAGCTTCAAGATTTCTCTCAAAACGACAAGAAACATTATAAACGATAGTCGCGGAAATGTCAAGTATAAATTTTACAGATTTATTTCTTTAAACTCCACAAAATTCAAAATTGCACCAAAATTCCACAAAATCATTCCCGCAACATCATAAGTCAGGTGACATACTTATCTTTAACTTTAAGACAAAGTTTACTACGGTCAAAAACTTACAGTTCTTCTATCTCCTCTTTCGTCAACCCTGTCGCCTTCATTATTATATCTATAGAGACATTGCTATCCTTAAATTTCTTTGCTATTCTTAAAGTTGCTGTCTCTTCTCCTTCACTCCTTCCTTTCTCTATTCCTTTCTCTATCCCTTGTTCTATTCCTTGTTCTATTCCCTTCTCTATTCCTCTGTTTTCAATCTCATCTAATAATTCACACATATTTATTATTCTCCCTTCTTTCCTTATATTTTTGACTTTTCCTTTAAGCTCTTTAAATCTCTTATCTCCTGCAAGTAAATCAAGTAGGTCTAATAATTCCTCCGGATGTTTGATTTCTTCTTTACCGGGCTTATATTCTTTCTGTCTTGCTATGAATTCTGCAACAAGACGAAAATCACTTTTAAATTTTATTAACTCCTTACCTGAAAGCCTTCCTATATCAATGAGCTTGAATCTATAATCAGGAATTATATCAGCCAGTTCCCTCGGGCAGTTAATTCTCTCCTGCAAACTTACCGGAGCCTTCCACTCATACTTTCCCCAGTATATCACAATTGTAAGCACAGGATAGATACTCTCATTTCCCATCTGACTCTTATAAGTTGCACCATCATACGAAATTATCCTTAATATCATGTCTTTATCAGGGGCAGACTGATTCTCAATCCCGATAAATGAAAAAATAACCTCATTTTTCTTCCAGAACTTAGCAATATCTCTCACTTGCTCATGATGTATATTTTGATCATCCTTAAACTGAGTAATCCCATTTGCATCTGCAAGTTCATTACTCTTTACGATTTCCTCTCCTCCAAATACAGCCCCATTGACAATGTCCGCAAAGACATCATTATAACTTAACAGATATTTTTCTGCTATATCCTTTACCTTCATTTTACTCCTTTCCCTGACAATAAACAATAGTAACAATCCTAAATCTGCACAGCAAAATAAACCGCAACCTCCTCCGGCCTTTTCAGTACTTAAATGAAATGTGATTTCTGAAACGAAATCTAATGAACATCACAATAAATAGAATCAAACAATGTAGTTATAATAGCATAAAAATTTATAATTTACAATCACAAAAATTAACTATCTCAGATATAACTTTTAAAAAAGTGTATGCTTTCGCGCACGAGCGGTGCCGCAAGGCAAACTTCCCAACCGCGAGCTGCGCATACCTCGGAGAGATTTTTTTTAATAGGAAAATTCGAAGAAATTTCCTATTAAAAAAGGGCTTGTCGCCACGGAAAAAGATACACAAAACATTGTAATTTGGTAACAATATTTTACAGTATTTTTCTCAATGCGACAGCCCCTAAACATTTCTTTTAAAGCTTCCTTACTTGGCAACTATATTAAGTATCTTACCCTTTACGTAAATAACCTTTCTTACAGGCTTTCCGTCTATTGCTTTATTTACCGAAGCAATCTCAAGCGCCTGCTTCATAGCTTCTTCTTCCTCTGCCTCGGCAGCTATTTCAATAGTGCCTCTTACCTTACCGTTTACCTGTACACCTATCTTTACAGTATCAACTACAAGTGCTACCTCATCATAAGTCGGCCAGATTTCATAAGCTATAGTTCCGCTATGACCTAACATTTCCCAAAGCTCCTCACCAAGATGTGGGCAGATACAGGATATCATTTTTACAAAGCCTTCTGCATATTCCATAGGGCATTTACCCTTGGTTACAGCATTCATAAATATCATCATCTGGCTTATAGCTGTATTAAAGCCAAGTGTTTCAAAATCATCCGTTACTTTTTTAACAGTCTGATTGTAGATCAGCTTATATTCCTCTAAGAGTTCGTTATAGCCTTCTTCACCCTGTTTTACAATATTTTCAGGATTTGAGAAATAGAAGAACACCCTTCCGAGGAATTTTCTTGAACCTTCTACACCCTGCATATTCCAAGGCTTGGAAGCTTCAAGAGGTCCCATAAACATTTCATATATTCTAAGAGTATCTGCACCGTAATCCCTTACTATATCACTGGGATTTATCACAAACTCAGGGAAACGCTTACCCATTTTAATTCCGTTTGAACCAAGTATCATTCCCTGATGTACAAGCTTCTTAAAAGGCTCTTTTACAGGAGAAAGTCCCTCATTATAAAGAAAGCGATTCCAAATCCTGGCATACATAAGATGTCCGACAGCGTGTTCAGGTCCTCCTATGTAAAGGTCTACCGGAAGCCAGTGCTTAAGGAGTTCCTTGTTTGCAAATTCATCATTATTCTTCGGATCAATGTAGCGCATATAATACCAGGAACTTCCTGCGCTGCCGGGCATTGTTGAGGTCTCACGCTTACCTTTTATTCCGTTTTTATCATACTCTTTCCACTCTGTAGCATTTTCAAGCGGAGCCTTACCATTCTTGCCCTTATAATCTTCAAGTTCGGGAAGCACAAGAGGAAGCTCGCTTTCAGGAAGAAGTTTTACTTCTCCTTCTTCTGTATGTACTACAGGAATAGGCTCTCCCCAATAACGCTGTCTGGCAAATATCCATTCTCTGAAATGGTAGTTGACCTTTCTTCTCGCAACTCCCATTTTAACCAGCTTTTCTGTAATGGCTTCCTTTGCCTCTTCTACAGTAAGCCCGCTAAATTCCTCAGAATTCATAAGCTTACAGCCCTTGCCCAGATAATCCTGTTTCTCAAAAGCGTGCTCGCTTACATCCCCACCGTCAATAACCTGAATCCTAGGGATATTATGTGCCTCAGAATACTCAAAATCCCTCTGGTCATGACTTGGAACAGCCATAACAGCACCTGTACCATAGCTTGCAAGTACAAAGTCACCTATGTATACAGGAACATCCTTGCCGTTTGCAGGATTTATTGCATATATGCCTTCAAGTACGCAGCCTGACTTGGTCTTGTTAAGTTCAGTCCTGTCCATGTCATTCTTCTTGAGGGTTTCAGCTATGTATTTCTCTACAGCCTCTTTATTCTTAATTCTTGGCATAAGGCTCTTAACAGTCTCTCCGTCCGGAGCAAGTACCATAAAGGTTATACCGTAAATAGTTTCAATACAGGTGGTATAAATGGAGAATTCCCCACCACCAACTATTTTAAAATCAACCTCTACACCTTCACTTTTACCAATCCAGTTTCTCTGCATTTCCTTGGTAGACTCAGGCCAGTCTATCTCATTAAGTCCTTCAAGAAGCTCTTCTGCAAAAGCAACCTGGTCTATAGCCCACTGTTTCATATTTTTTCTTATGACAGGATATCCGCCACGTTCACTCTTACCGTCTATAACCTCATCATTTGAAAGCACTGTACCCAGTTCTTCACACCAGTTTACCGGCATATCCACATATTTTGCATATCCCCTCTCATAGAGCTTTTCAAATATCCACTGAGTCCATTTATAATAATCTTTATCGGAAGTAGCTATCATCTTTGACCAGTCATAGTCAAAGCCCAGCTCTTTAAGCTGATTTGAAAATGTAGCGATATTTTTCTCAGTAAATCCGTTTGGATTGTTACCTGTGCTTACCGCATACTGCTCAGCAGGAAGACCGAACGAATCATACCCCATTGGATGAAGTACATTGTATCCCTGCATCCTCTTCATCCTCGATACGATATCAGTAGCTGTATAACCTTCAGGATGGCCTGCATGAAGGCCTACTCCCGATGGATATGGGAACATATCAAGTACATAATACTTAGGTTTACTAAAATTCCAAACATCTGTCTTAAAAGTTTCATTTTCTTCCCAGAACTTCTGCCATTTCGGCTCAATTTCTGCCGGATTATATGGTTTTCTTTCATTTTCTGACATTTTAATATCTCCTTCTGTATCTTAAATTACAAGGTATTTGCCCTTATTTATATGAGAAATAAACCTGTTTTAGTCTATTCCTCATCATCTTTGCCCTCTTTGCCGACAAACATACTGATCAGGTCACTTGTCTTACGTCCCACTTTATTTTTTTCTCTCTGCTTCATAGCAACAAATTTTTCAGCCCCCTCCTGGCCTTCCGTTATCCTACAACCTACGATGTCAGCTTTTTCATTTGAATCAAACACTCTAACTACTTCACCTTTTATAGTGTGAAGAGTAAATTGGTAGTCTTCTCTCTGTTCATTATACTTCTCATCATTAAACTGAACTTCAATTTCATCTCCAATATTTACCGTGTATTCCTTCTTTATTATTAGCCCTATCCCGGTACTGCTAAGGTCTTTAATCATAGCATCATGCTGTGCCTTAGAACCTCTGAGAGCTATATGACAATGTTGACCAAGCCATACTCTGAAATTGCTTCTTCTGTTAAATCTCCTGCCTTCTTTATCTGCCTTGATAATATGTGCGACTCCATACTTCGGAAGTCTTATTTTCTCAACAAAGATATTTTCAAATAAATACGGTTTTGATTTATGATGTCCTATAAAATAGTAATTAATTCTTTCGGTAACAAACCTTATAATTTTATTATCCACCCTTATGGGTTCAACTATTATAAAATCTCCTTCTAATGTACCTGCATAATCTATGTCTTCCTTCTCGGATAATTCTAATACAAAACTTTCAAAACGATACGTTTTATTTCCCCTTCTGGCTGTCAGACTGATTATAGAACCTGGCGCCAGCTCAGTTATATTAAGCGTCTCTGAATTTATTGCATCCATGCCTCAATACCACTTTCCTTTCACATCAATAAGAGCCACTTCTCCGATAATTATTATAACTGTCAAATCTGATTCTGTCTATCTAAATTATGCAATTTCGTATAATTTAACCTAAATTGGGGGTTAACCTAGAATTAACTTTAGAATTTTATTATTTTTTTATATAATGATACAAGTGTCAAAAGTATAAAAATTCGATGCAAGCTTGCTTGCAAGAGAATTTATTATCTTTTGACAGTCAAAAAATATGAGTAAGTAGCCATTTTTGCAAAAAATGAGCGGATTACAAATATTTTTGCAAGGATTGCGAGAGGTGAAACCGAAGCAATCCTGTATCATTAATGATGCGGGGGCAAAAGAATTTACTATAGAAATATAACGTTATATCCGATAAAATAAGTATAAGTATCTAAAATTTATCAGAATTAACTATGGAGGAAACATGCCTTTAGATATATCAAAAGTACAACCGGGAAGTATAAGCAGCGGTAGAGAAACAGGAAGCACAAGTAAAACCGGTGAAGTTTCGCGCGCTTCACTATTCGGTTCAAATACCGGTAATATGAACTATAACAATATGTCAAAGGGACAGGTATTTTCAGGCCAGGTAACAAATATCTCTCCCGGAGAACTGACTCTTGAACTCGACAACGGTCAGGTTATGACTGCCAAGTATGACAACAGCTCTGAGCTATCCATAGGAGACGGTGCCAGGTTTAAAGTTGTAGACAGCGAAAACGGGCAAATTACCTTGAAGACTTTGCAATCAGGAAATACCATTGACAATGTAGTGTATAAGGCTCTTGAGGCTTCCGGACTTCCTTTTTCACCTAAAAACGAAGAACTTGTTACTGCTCTAATTAAAAATGAATATCCTGTGAGCAAACAAATGATAAACGGCATGCTTCAGCAATCCCTTAAAAATCCGGATATATCTATGACAAATCTCGTGCTTATGAATAAGGCAGGACTTGATATCAATCCCGAGAGTACGAAGATGTTTGAAATATACAGTAATGGAAGAAATGAGCTTGCCGCTGCCACCGAGCAAAATTTCAACGATATGCTTGGAATGATTGAGGGATTATTGGCTGAGGGAAATATTGAAGAAAGCGCAAGCCTTGCCTCTGAAATGCTTGATATTTTTAATGTGGGAATAGAACCTGACGAACTTGTGCTTACACTTATATCCAATGATGAAACAAACTCTCCTGTTATCACCCCCGGCAATCTTTCCGCGCTGCTTGACAGTCTTACGGAAGACGAAATTTCCCTACCGGAGAGTGTTTTAGCTCAAGCTGAAACCGAGGCAAGTGATACAAGCTTAAATTCAAATACACAGGTTTCTTTAGTATTAAATGATGAGCAACGGCTTGAAATCTTCACCTTATTTGAAAATGCTGATGTGGATGTAGATGCTGCAAAGCTTCAAAATCTTATAAAAGGAGATATGAGCATTTCTGACCTTTCGGCATTGTTAAAAACCCTTCCTGATTCTGAACAGGCAAAATTAAATCCTCTAATGAATCAGGTAGCTAATTTTTTAGGTAGAGAACTTTCCGTTTCAAATGATGCACTTGCAGAACTCCTACCGGAAAGTGCCACCCTGAGTGAAGCTGCAGAACATATAAAAAATCTGTTAACAACCACCAGTGTATCTTCGGATATAAAGCAAGCCCTGCTTAAATCAAATGACTTTCAGAACACTCTGAAAATGCTGATTCATACCGACTGGACCTTATCCGCCGAAGAGCTTACCCAAAAAGACGCAGTAAGTAATCTTTATAAAAGAATAGATGAACAGATAGACAGGCTAAAGACTCTTGCCGATAATACGTCAGGTTCCGCTTCTGCCAAGCTGTCTGCAGATTTAGGGCAGACTAAGCAAAATATGAATTTTATGAATGATATGAATCAGATGTATAACTTTACGGAATTGCCTATAAGGATGAACGGTCAGACCGCAACCGGAGATTTATATGTCTACTCCGATAAACACAGAAAACGGACTTCCGGCGGAAACGGAATTTCCTGCCTGTTACATCTTGATATGGCAAGTCTCGGTGGGATGAACATAAGAATTGAGCTTAATGAAGGGCAGGTTTCTACCAGATTTTTCCTGAAAGATGATGACTCCGGCAGGCTCATAACAAAACATCTAGATGAACTTGATGCCGCTATGACAAAACAGGGTTTTAATCCAAAAAGCGAAGTGGTAAAGACTACCGATAAGGAAGATGAGAAGAAACTAAAATCCGGTGAATTCAACTTGGTAAATGATTTCATTCCTTCCGAAACCACCAGTAACAACTATAGCAGATATACCTTTGATGTAAGGGCATAAAATAACAGACTGTACACTTATTTTTTGTACAGTCTGTTATTTTAACACTACTAATGTTGTGTCATATCCTTTATTTTGTTTACTTTAGTTAGAATTTTAAACTGAGTTTTATCAATTTATCTCCCCATCTTCTTAGCAATCTTCTCTTCCAAATCATCAAAGATATAATTAAGCACTGGTGGAAAGCCCACAAATTCACAGCCATAAGAATAGTTTTTTTCGTCCAATACAGCTTTCCTTACTATTTTAACAACGCTGTAAAATACCGAGTTTGCATCATCCGTTACCTGAATTTTTGCGTTAAAATAAAACTCAAGAGGCAAATCACTTTCACTATGAAATCCTATGCCTCCCCTTGATATATCCACTACTTCAATAGGAGCATTTACATTCTTAATAACTTCATTATCCTGCCTAAAAAGTTCAGATACACCGAGAATTAAATCTATCGGAAGCCTTTCAGCCTTCCTTTTTTCCTTATAATCCATAGTCTGCCTCCCCACAAATTTATTTACCCTCAGTATATAACAACCGGGGTAAATAATCAATAATAAGGTTATTTTCATTCGTACAAAGATGAGCCATATATTACAAACAAAATAGACCTGTGACTTATTGTTACTTACACACCTAAATATGCCGTTTATAAGAATGCAATTCGTGACAGACAGGTATATCATACACAAAAAATGCTTGATTTGGGAGTCGCAAAATAGAACCGTAAAAGTCCTAATGTCTTGGCACTATTCATCATTATCTTGATGAGAATAAGATTAATAAAGAAACTATGTAAGATAATGGCTAAGTGAAAGAATAGCTGTTTTAAATGCCCTCTCATCTAAGTTTGTCGGCAAAAATACATAAATCATATAATAAAATGACAAAAATATACAGTATTTTGACTAAAAAATCATACTATGCATTAAGAAAATACAGTATAATTAACTAAGGTCTAATCATTTGAACCAAATCACTAATCAGAAAAGCAGTAAACGTAATTAACAGACAAGGAGGAGTTAAAATGAAGTCAAAGAAGATGTTAGCATTATTTTTGTCCTTAACCATGGTGTGTTCTGTAACAGCCTGCGGTAAGTCGGATAATGAACCTGCCAAGCAGACATCGTCTGCACAGACATCAAGCAAACAACCCGAAGCATCAAACAAACCACAGAGTTCACCTTCAAGCAAACAGCCTGAGACATCGTCTACACAGGATACAACTGCAACTCCGAGAAAGGAGACCCTGTATCTTGCGGGACAGCAGTGGGGAACAATCAATGATTGGAATCCTATGTCCTCTAATTCCAATAACGGTATGGCTATGGGACAGGTGGGAAGTGCAAGAGAGATAGTCTGGGAAACACTTTTCATGTACAATATGCTTGACGGTAAGCTTTACGGTCTTCTAGGTACAGACTATGCCTGGAACAGTGATAACACGGAGCTGACCGTAAATCTGAATAAGGATGCGAAGTGGAGCGATGGAAGTCAGGTTACGGCAGCGGATGTTGCGGCAACCTTCGATGCGCATATAAAATATGAGTCCCCTGTCGGTGCCGACTTCAAACCTTATATCGAGAAGGTTGAGGCTGTCAATGACTCCACGGTGGTATTCCATGCGGTCAAGGACGCCAAAGGCAAGGCTGTAAATTCAATGAAGGTGATTGAGTTTATTCCTAAGATATATATTATGCAGAAAGAATATCTAAAGAAGGTTGCAGAGCGTAATTCGGATAAGGCAAATGACATTAAACAGGACAAGATGGAAGATCTGGTAAGTACAGGTGCGTATAAGCCTTATTATGCGGATGACCAGAAGGTTGTGATTATACGCAGGGATGATTATTGGGGACAGGCAAAGTCCATGTGGGGCAAGCTTCCGGCACCGAAGTATATTGCACATACCATATTCAGCGGAAATGATACAGGTCTTGTAGCATTGAAAGCCGGAGAGGTAGATGTGGCTCAGATGTTCGTTCCGGACGTACAGAACCTTTGGCTTAAAGATAAACTTCCGATATCCACATATATTGAAGAAGCGCCTTACGGTATCTGTGCAGCTATGCCTTCAATCTGGTTTAACACAAGGAAGGAAGGACTTAATAAGAAGGAAGTACGTAAGGCTATCGCTATGGCGGTGGATTACGGTCAAATAAATAAAGCAGCTATGACGGGACAGTCTCCTACTTTTGAAGAGGTTCCGAGAAGCGTTATGAATGCGACGGAAGCTGAACAGAAGATGATAGATAAAGACAAGCTTAAGGATTATCAGTTCGGTAACGATCCGGAGGGTGCAAAAAAACTTCTTGATAAAGCAAAAATTGTAGATACGGACGGAGACGGCATCAGAGAGTATCCTAAGGGCAATAATCTCAGCTTTAAGGCAGAATGCCCCGAAGGTTGGTCCGACTGGAATGCAACTCTTGAAATAGTTGCGGCTGCTGGTAAAGAGATTGGAATCAATATCGAAACTTACTTTCCTGATGCATCTACATATATAGAAGATGAGACAACGGGAAATTTCGATATTGTTATGGGGACGCCTAACGGAACGGCATCAATTACCTGTCCTTGGCAGAGGTGTTTGGAACTTATGAGTTCCGAGTTAAATGATATGGATGTCATAACAAGAGGTAATTTCGGAAGATGGAAAAATAAACGTGCGGATGAACTCATCGGCCTGATTCCGAATGAGAGTGACAGCGCAAAATTAAAGGCATACTATACGGAACTGTCACAGATATATTTGGATGAAGTACCTTCTTTCACGGCAATGTATCGTCCGGCAGCTTTCCATATTGTGAATGAGTCAGTATGGACAAATTATCCGCAAAAAGATGACGGAAAGAATATACCTCCGTATGATTGCACGGACGGATATGGTGTTGCGGCACTTTACAATCTGACTCCGGTAGAAGAATAAGATAAGATTACGGAAACCGGTAGTGTTACCCTACCGGTTTCTGCTTTTAGCAGGCCAGGCAACGCAGGGATTTCCAATCGGTGAAAATCCCCGATTCGCCCGACATCGGGAAGAATCCGGGCGAATACCAATGATGTGCACCGTAAGGCGTATATTATGAGACAGACTCTGAAAGAAGGTGATTGTAATTTGAAAGGGTATAAAAAATACTATGTAAACAAAATATTATGGTATCTTCTCACCTTTTTTGTGGCGATAGTATTGAATTTTACACTTCCGCGCCTGATGCCGGGCAATCCCGTATCAGCTATCGCAACGCAGACGGCACAGGGAATGACCGATGCAACGGCAATTCGTAAAGTTTATACGGAGTACGCGGAAAAGTTTGGGGTGAATGAACCTATACATAAGCAATTCTTTATGTGGGCAGGCAATATGCTGAAAGGAGACATGGGAGTTTCTTTCAGTCAGTATCCGAGAAGAGTAAGCGATATCATAAGCAACAGTATCTGGTGGACAATAGCGTTACAGTTTCCGGCAATCATAGTCGGATGGTTTCTCGGCAACCTTCTCGGTGCAATAGCGGCATATATCAGAAAAGGATTTGATAAGATGATTCTGCCGTTTTTCCTTTTTCTCAGTAATATTCCGGCATTCGGAATGGCGGTTATATTGCTGACTGTTTTTGCGGTGAAGTTCCATCTGGCACCGACAAGCGGAGGATATGGATTTGATATGCTTCCTAACTTCAGTCTGCCTTTTATTTTGTCGGTATTGGACCATTATAAGCTGCCGTTTCTATCTATAGTTCTCGTTACAATCGGAGGACAGGCGATAGGTATGCGTTCCATGTCTATCTATGAATTAAATGCGGACTATGTTAAATACAGCCGATTTCTCGGAATAAAAGACAGTAAAATCGTAGGATACGTATTCCGTAATGCCATGCTTCCGCAGATTACGGGACTTGCTATGTCTTTGGGAACTATGGTAGGAGGTGCTTTGGTTGCAGAGATTATATTTTCATATCCGGGTATAGGAACAACACTTCTTTCTGCGATTACAGGACGTGATTATCCTCTGATATCCGCCTGTACTCTGATTATTACGATTATGGTTCTGCTTGCCAATCTGTTTATGGAATTGTTATACGGCTTTATAGATCCTCGAATCAAGGCAGCACAATCTGATTAAGGGTGGTGGAAATGGGAAATACATTAAAACAGTTAAAAAGTTCGCCGCAGTTTATGACAGGATTTATAATATTGACAGCCGTTCTGGCTATGGTGATTATATATCCGCTGGCTGTATCTACCGATCAGCTTGAGATGGTGGGAAAGGGAATTTTTTACAAACCCGGAACCTATGTGTCCGCAGTAGATACGGTGAAACAAAGTCTGTCATCCGATAAAAGTTATGTACTGAATATAGATGCGTCCGCCAATCGTCTGAGTTCAATGGTAAGCCGGGAAGACAGAGAGGATATGATTACATGGCTTGAGAAATACGGAGGTGTGGAAAAGGGTACATTGACTGTATCGGATGACGATGTCGGTAAACTTCTGGAGCTGTGGCATGAGAAATACGATGCATCCAATCCTCAGAAAGGGATGATTGCAGCCAAGAAAAAATATTATGTGCGACTGGATACGTCTCTTAAGGAGCTTCTTAAGGAACAGGATGTTATTGTTGCGGAGCAGGATGCGGATGGCAGTTTACAGCAGCAGGGCAAGATTGCGGACAATATTTATGTAAATATAAGTGATGTACCGAATCAGAGAACTTTCTGGTTAGGTACTGACAACTTCGGAAGGGATGTGTTGACGGAACTCATCTATGCTATCGGTACTTCTTTGCGTATCGGCCTGATTGCGGGCGTTGTAGCTACCGGTATCGGTCTTATGTTCGGCCTCTTGGCGGGATTTCTTGGAGGGATTGCGGATGATTTGATTATGTTTGTAACCAATCTGTTTACGGTAATACCGTCCTTCATTATTCTGATATTAATATCCTATAGTGTCGGACAGCAGGCAAGAGGCATTGCCATGGTGGCTGTAATTATCGGGCTTACCTCATGGCCTTGGACTGCAAGAAGTGTCCGCTCACAGGTTATTTCTCTTCGCAACCGTGATCATGTAAATATGTCCAAGCTTTCGGGACATGGTCTGTTTAGAATTATTTTGGTGGATATTTTACCGTATATGGCTTCATATGTGGTAATGGCTTTTATTTTACAGATTTCCAGCGGCATACTCGCAGAGGCACAGCTTTCTATGCTCGGACTGGGGCCTGCTACGACTAAAACGGCCACACTCGGACTTATGATGAACTGGGCAATGACATATACGGCTCATCTGAACGGATCGTGGTGGGCATATTTTCCGGTTATTCTGGCAATTGCCCTGATTTCCTTTTCTCTTAATCTTATGAATACGGGAATGGATCAGGTGTTTAATCCGACATTGCGGGAATAGGAAAGGAGTATGGCCATGGGCAAAACTATTTTGGAAGTAAAAGAGTTAAAGACAAAATATGTAACCCGTTTTCACGAAGATGTATACGCTGTGGATGGGGTATCTTTCACCATAGAGGAAGGAAAGTCGCTCGGAATTGCGGGAGAATCGGGTTGCGGAAAGTCCACGCTTGCGTTAAGTCTGATGGGATATTATTTTTCTCCTCTGCATTATATAAGCGGAAATATTCTGGTTGACGGAGTTGACCTTACGTTAATGAAGCCGGATGATGTCAGAAAGAAGATGCTGGGAAAAGAAATCGCATATATCCCGCAGGCAGCCATGAATGCATTGAATCCAACGCAAAAAATCATAAGTTTTTTATGGGATGTAATTCATACACATGACAAAACTATGAGTAAATCCGATGTCAGAAACATGGCTTCAGAAAGATTTAAGACTCTCGGTTTACCGGAAGAGGTTCTTGACAGGTATGCGGTAGAGTTATCCGGCGGGATGAAACAGAGAACCGTCATAGCCGTATCGACAATACTGAATCCGAAGATACTTATTGCGGATGAACCTTCCTCAGCGTTGGATGTCACAAGCCAGAAAATGGTCATTAAAATGCTGCGTGAACTGATGAATAAGGGATATATCAAAACTATGATCTTTATTACGCATGAATTACCCCTGTTATACAATGTGACTGACGATATTATGGTTATGTACGCGGGACAGATTGTTGAAAAGGGAAATGCGAGGGATATGGTGTTTAACCCGATGCATCCTTATGCAAAAGGTCTTATGGAATCAATTATAGTTCCTGAAGCAGGCACCAGAGATATAAAGCTTAGAGCTATTCCGGGAACTCCGCCGAATCTTAAACATCCTCCCAAAGGTTGTGCTTTTGCCGAAAGATGTCGTTATGCCCTTCCGCAGTGTCATATCGGCAGACCCGATATGAGAGAAATTGGTAACGGACGCTGTTATCGCTGTGTGATGAAAGAAGATGAGCTGAAGGAGGTGTATGGACATGAGCGGTGAAAGACAATCCTGTCTGAGCGGAAAAGGGGTTTCCAAGGTATTCGGCATGGGTTCAAAAAGGAATGTTGCTGTTGATCACGTGGACTTTGACTTTAAAAAAGGAGAAGTCGTGTCCATAGTCGGTGAGTCGGGAAGCGGTAAAACAACCCTATTTAAAATGATTCTCGGTTTGCTGAGCACTACGGAAGGAGAACTGTTCTTTGAAGGTAAACCTCGTGATATAAGTTCCGGAAAAAAGAAAAAAGAGTACTGGAAAAACATTCAGGCTGTATTTCAGGATCCCTTCGCAGCCTTCAATATGTTTACTAAAATCGATACCGTACTGATAGACTGCATTAATATGAGAGGCGACAGGAAACTTCCGAAGCAAAGGAAAACAGAACTTATGGAGGAGGCCTGCGGTTTTGTAAATCTGAAGTTTGCCGAACTGTCAAATAAGTATCCGTTTGAACTATCCGGTGGCCAGATGCAGAGACTGATGATTGCGCGCATATTTCTTCTCAGACCGGGCATCCTGATGGCGGATGAGCCGACATCAATGGTGGATGCCTGCTCACGTGCGACCATATTGGATATGCTTCTTAAGCTGAGGGATGAAACCGATATGACAATTGTTTTTATCACACACGATATCGGTTTGGCATATTATATTTCGGATACAATATATATTATGGAGCATGGCAGATTTGTGGAGCATGGCTGTGCAAACGACGTAATCCTAAAGCCTCAGGCAGAGTACACCAAACGATTGATAAGCGACGTGCCTAAGATACATGGAGAATGGGATCTTTCTACGGTTTAATATCGGTTGAAGAAGTAAACCCGGACGGAAGAGATTTGCGCTGTTGTGCGGGAGTAATTCCAAACAGCTTTTTATAAGTCTTGATGAAGTGACTTGAATCAACAAATCCCGTTTCGCAAGCTATGTAATTTAACGGTTTGTCTGTAAAAAGAAGGAGATCCTGTGCCTTGCTGATTCGTATATATTCAATATATTCTTTACAGCTCCGCCCGGTCTGCTGTTTAAATAAACGGGAAAATGTCGAATAACTCATATTACACTGTTTGGCAAGGTCGGGAACGGCAATGGGTTCTCCCGAATGATTGGATATGTATTCGAGAACGGTAAATATATCGGAAGAAGCGGTGCTTTGTCCGACAACGGAGTTCAATTTGATGTTCTTTTTCTGCCAGAAGCGCATTATCGAGATTATCAGCATACTTAAAAGAGAGTTGACATAGTCGGTATAATATAAATCTTTACGCACAGCCTCGGAAATAAGTCTGTCTATTATGTTTCCTACGGAATAGATATCTGTCTCGGAAGCGGGAAGATAGACAGGAAACTGAGTGGCAGGTATGGCACTGCTGAATACGGCATGCACCAATGTAGCGGCCTTATTGGAAAAATTAAGGTTGATAGGGTTGAATTTGACGACACCGTAGCTGATATGACCGGTATAGTCGGAATAAAAGCTATGGATAACTCGGGGCATAATAATAAGGAGATCACCCGGATTAAGCACATAAGGTTTATTGTCGCATTCCACGGTTATCTGTCCGTCATACATATACAGCAGCTCTATATAATAGTGCCAATGTGCCCTGTAGGATACACTGTACAGATTACTGTCAAACATAAATATATCATAGGGGGAATCAAGTTTTTCGGTATCTTCAAAAAAAGCCAAGTCGCAAACCTCCTTATCGTCATAAATGTAATCTGATTATATCACAAAGAAAAGCTCTGATAAAGTCCGGTAAAAATATAGGAAAAATAATAGTTTTAAATTATTCGAATTGTGACCGCAGTCTATATTCCGTGTAATACGGCTGAATGATGCGTTTTAGAACAGTGACTGTGGGTAAACTAAATTATAAAATTACGGAGGTAGAGTGAGATAATGACGGTACAAAATTTAAATGAAAACTGGAAAATGAGAGAATATCATTCGGCTGAGTATTTTGATACAAAGGTACCCTGCTCCGTGTATCAGACATATCTGGATCATGGTCTTATGGAAGACCCGTATTTTAGGGATAATGAGACAAAGGCTCTGAAAATGATGGAGAAAGATTACGAATTTGTCTCAATATTTACTCCCGATGAGGAAATATTTAAAAAACCCTATGTTTTACTTCGGTTTGAAGGGCTGGACACGATTGCGGATATCCGGCTAAACGACGTATACCTCGGCTATGCTGATAATATGCACAGAGCGTGGGAGTACGAGGTAAAGTCCCTGTTAAGAGAAAAGGATAATGAGATAAGGATATTGTTTCATTCACCTACCAAATACATAAAAGAAAAGGATGAGAAAGACGGTTTTTGGCCGATACCTACCGAGGCTATGAGAGGGACGTCACATATTCGTAAATCACAGTGTATGTTTGGCTGGGATTGGGGTCCAAGACTTCCGGATGCCGGAATATACAGAGATGTAAAACTTCTTGGATCCGAGACGGAGCGTTTGGACGGTGTGTATATAAGGCAGGAACACAGGGACGGGAAGGTGATACTTTCGGCGGAAATCGAGCTGAAATGTATGGACAGCCGCTTTCCGCTATGTTTCGGTGAAGATAAGGAGCTGATAGGAAACAGAAATATAGATGCGAAAATTTCAATTTTAAATCCGCAAGGAATGCTTACAGGGGTAATTGAGGCAAAGCACGGAGAAAAAATTTCCGAAATTGAAATTGCGGAACCTCAGCTCTGGTGGCCCAACGGGCTTGGAGAACAACCGCTTTACACAGTAAAAACGGAGCTTCTGCGTGATGGAGAAATTATAGATCAAACCGAAAAACGAATAGGACTTCGAACCCTTACCATAAGGAGGGAGAAAGATGAATACGGAGAAAGCTTTGCTCAGGAAGTTAACGGAATAATATATTTTGCGATGGGAGCCGATTATATCCCTGAAGATTGTATACTAAGCAGGATAAATGCCGCCCGTACCCGAGACTTATTGGGGCAGGCTGTTGCCGCAAATCACAACAGTATAAGGGTTTGGGGAGGCGGCTACTATCCGGATGATTTTTTCTGGGATATCTGTGATGAACTCGGACTGGTTGTATGGATGGATTTTATGTTTGCCTGCGGTGTATACGGGCTTACCGATCCGGAATTTGAAAGAAACATGACAGAGGAGTTTATCCAAAACGTAAAGCGGATTCGTAACCACGCAAGTCTGGGGCTGTGGTGCGGAAATAATGAGATGGAAAGTTTCTACCATGCAAACATCCTCGGTTTTGACAAACAAAAAAAATTTGCCGCTGATTACATCAAACTGCATGAGTATATCATTCCGAGAGTATTACGAGAACATGATCCGGAAACATTTTTCTGGCCTTCAAGTCCGTCATCGGGTGGAGGCTTTGAAGACACTGACAGTCCGGACAAGGGAGATGTACATTACTGGGATGTATGGCACGGAAACAAGCCTTTTACCGAGTACCGTAAGTTCAGATTCCGTTATCTTTCGGAATTCGGATTTCAATCATTCCCGTCCATTCGCACTGTTGAATCTTTTACCGAGCCTGAGGACAGAAATGTATTTTCGTGGGTTATGGAGAAGCATCAGAGAAATGCCGCAGCTAATGGGAAAATCATGAATTATATGGAACAAACTTATCTGTATCCGACCGACTTTGAGACCCTGCTCTATGCTTCCCAGCTTTTGCAGGCTGATGCAATACGTTACGGTGTGGAGCATTTTCGAAGAAACAGAGGACAGTGTATGGGTACTATAGTTTGGCAGCTTAATGACTGCTGGCCGGTTGCATCCTGGTCTTCGATAGACTACTACGGAAGATGGAAGGCACTCCATTATTATGAAAAGCGTTTCTTTGCACCGCTGCTTTTATCCTGTGAAGAGGAAGGAGCCCTTTCTCAGGATCCGAATCCGAATGCGGAGCCGTATGAATTAAAGAAATCAATCAGGTTATGTGTGTCCAACGAAACAATGTCGCCGGAAAAGGTTCGGGTATTCTGGGAATTGCGGGACAACACATCGGCTGTTTTAAGAAGCGGACAGCAGGACGCAAGGGTTGATGCAATGAGCTGTGTTTGGCTTGAACGCGAGCAGTTTGATGATGCCGATGAATTCAGTAATTATGTAAGTTACCGTATGGAGAAGGACGGAGAAGAGATTAGCGGGGGAAGTGTACTCTTTACGGTGCCTAAATTTTTCAGGCTTGCGGATCCGAAGCTTCGGGTAAGTGTTGACGGAGATGAGATAGTGGTCAGCTCAGAGAATTATGCACGAGCCGTAGAAATAAGAAACAAGGATGATAATCTCATCCTGTCGGACAACTTCTTTGATATGAACGCCGGCAAAAAACGTGTGAAGATTCTGCGCGGAGAACCCGACATGCTTGAAGTAAGAAGCGCATATAATATTCGCTGAATCGCACTGAGGCTGATATGCAGTTTTCGCAGATACGCAGGTAAAAAATCAGAAATATTCTGAAGCAGCATTTCCATACAACATTTTTTCAGATTTAAGAAGTGGCGGAAAACCTGTTAATACAAGGGTTACCGCCACTTTGTCATTTTTTAAGTGTCGAAGCCGGGAGTATATAACAATCCGGATAAATAATCAATAAAAACCGATATTTTTCAGTTAGCCTTTGACATTAACCATAGACTGTACTATTATTATTTATTACCACTATTATATTTCACATACCTTATCTGACTATATGGGAGACAATATGATGAAAAAACATTTAAATCAATCTTATAGAATGGATATGACAGAAGGACCGCTTACATCCAAAATAATCAGCTTCACTATCCCTGTAATGCTGTCAGCAGTACTCCAGTTACTTTTCAATACTGCAGATGTCATAGTTGTAGGGAGATTCTCCGGAAAAACCGCCCTTGCTGCAGTAGGCTCTACCGGAGCTCTTATCAATATGCTAATCAGCCTTTTTATGGGCTTGGCTATAGGAACCAATGTGCTTGTAGCCAGATATCAGGGTGCTAAAGATAATAAATCCGTTTCTGAAACCGTACATACTTCAATCGCGCTTGGAATAGTTGGCGGTATCATCCTTCTCTTTGCAGGAATTTTTGTCACAAAACCACTGCTTGAGATGATGGCTACTCCGGAAGATGTTATAGATCAATCCACACTTTATATGAAAATTATTTTCTTAGGTATGCCGTTAAGCCTTGTTCTTAACTTTGGAGCCGCCATACTTAGGGCTGTTGGGGATACAAAGCGTCCGCTTTACTACCTGACTGTGGCAGGTGTTGTCAATGTAATTCTCAATCTATTATTAGTTACCGTATTTCACTTAGGTGTTGCAGGCGTAGCTATTGCAACCGTTATCGCCCAAGCTGTATCCTGTACTCTTATAATACTCTGCTTAAAGCACGAAACAGGAGCAATCAGGCTCTATCTGAATAAAATTAAAATTACGACTGATAAATGTACCGATATAATGAAAATTGGACTTCCCGCAGGGCTGCAAAGCTGTATCTTCTCAATATCAAATGTGCTGATACAGTCTTCTGTCAACTCATTTGGTTCCACAGTTATGGCAGGAAATACAGCTGCAAGTAATATAGAGGGTTTTGTGTATGTATCTATGAACTCCTTACACCAAACCTGTATAAGCTTTACCAGCCAGAACTTTGGTGCAGGGAAATTTAAACGTATAAAAATGGTTCTTATAAATTGTATTATAATGGTTACTATAACCGGACTTGTACTTGGCAACTCGGCTTATTTATTCGGAAAATACCTGCTTTCTGCCTACAACAGCGAGCCTGAAGTAATAAAGGAAGGGCTTATAAGGCTTTCCATAATTTGTACAATGTATTTTTTATGCGGACTTATGGACGTAATGGTAGGTGCTATGCGTGGTATAGGTTATTCCATCCTTCCTATGATAGTTTCACTGATAGGAGCCTGCGGGCTCAGAATAGTATGGATATACACTATATTTGCACATTATAGAACTCTTCAAATATTATTTATCTCCTACCCTGTAACCTGGACTATTACATTTCTATCCCATTTGATTTGTTATTATATAGTAACAAGGAAATTTAAAGACAAATTCAAAGAAGACTAGGCAAATTTCCTTACCACAAAATGCCTGTTACTCGGTAAGATTTTATATCGGATAATTCAGAGAAATTCACTGATAAAGAAAACATGATGGCTGTGAATTAAATCCCACCATCATGTTTTCTTTTTTCCTGCATAGCCTGTAAAATAACAGCCTTTGCCGCAGCAGCTTCTTCTTTTGTTAAACTTGGAACTCCTTCAAGTGGATATTCCATCCCGAGTTCTTTATACTTGTTTACTCCCATTGTATGATAAGGTAGAACTTCAAGTCCTACTACATTTGACAGTCCTGCCATAATCTCTCCTATACCGCGAAGCTCCTTCTTTGTGAAAGTTATGCCCGGTACAACTACGTGTCTTATTGATACAGGTATATTATGTGCTTCAAGAGCCTTTGCAAAAGCTAAAACCGGTTCAATCGGATTGGCAGTAAGTTCCTTATGTCCTTCAGGATCTGAATGTTTTATATCCAAAAGGACTAAATCTGTCACCTTAAACAGCTCTTCAAATTCAGCCAATCGCCTCTCATAACTCTTATAGGCTCCGCTGTTTAAGTATTCCTCCTCAGTCTTACCATTGTTAGCAGGCTTTAGTGGATAATATATTCCGGAAGTATCTAAGCAGGTATGTATTCCCTCATCTTTAGCCCTCTTAAATAAAGCTGTTACAAACTTAAGCTGCCCTAAAGGTTCTCCGCCCGTACAGGTTATTCCGCCCTTTCTGTAGAATTCTTTCTTAGAGTAATAGCCCGCAAATATTTCATCCAATGTCATTTCCGTGCCGCCCGCAAATTCCCAGGTATCCGGATTGTGGCAGTATTTACAGCGCATGGGACATCCCTTTAAGAAAATTACATATCTTGTTCCCGGTCCGTCTACCGTACCGAAAGTTTCTATAGAATGTACCCTGCCTTTAATCTCTTCATTTTCCATATTTTTCTCCAATAGAACAAATATCAACACATAGGTTATTAATCTGCATTATACAATAAAATAAGGTATTTCGTAAATATTTTGATTAAAAAAGTGTGTGCTTGCACACACTTCGCGTGCGAGCGGTGCCGCAAGGCAAACTTCCCTACCGCGAGCTGCGCATCCCTCGGAGAGATTTTTATTTAATAGGAAATTTCGAAGAAATTTCCTATTAAATAAAAAATGCTGTCACACCAAAATATTTTAATGCGACAGCCATAGATTTTACCTGAATTTTATTATACTTATACACCTTCGTGGAAAGTTCTTGAAATAACTTCATCCTGCTGCTCTTTTGTAAGCTTTACAAAGTTTACCGCATAGCCGGATACACGAACCGTAAGCTGTGGATATTTCTCAGGATGAGCCTGCGCATCAAGAAGAGTATCCTTTGTGAATACGTTAACATTGAGGTGATGTCCACCCTTTTCTGCATAACCGTCAATAAGGTTTACAAGGTTGTCGATCTGAGCTTCACTAACTGACATAATAATTCTCCTTTCAAATTTGTCTGTACTTTTACAGATCATTATCTGATTAATTTGTTATTTTTTTATTCATCAACAGATACCTAAGTACCTGACAGATTGCTTTATTCTCCCTCAGGAATAGTAACATTAGGCTCTTCGCAAGCACAGTTGAATTTATTATCAAATTCAATCGAATCTCCGAAGAATACCTTATCTCCCTTACCAAGTGCATCAGGAATAATAGAGAAGGTATTGGAGATACCGTCCTGTGCATCCTTAAAAGGAAGCTTACTTACTGAACTGAGACTTGCCATAGCTCCGTGAGTATCACGTCTGTGCATTGGGTTTGCACCCGGAGCGAAAGCCTCCCCCTTCTTACGTCCGTCAGGGGTTGAGCCTGTTGCACGTCCATAAACTACATTTGAGGTAATTGTAAGGATAGAAGTTGTAGGTACACTGTCACGATAGGTATGGTTACGCTTAATATAGCCCATAAATATATCTACTACATCATAAGCAATAGAGTCTACCCTATCATCATCGTTACCATATTTAGGGAAATCTCCCTCTACCTGATAGTCAACTGCAAGTCCTGCCTCATTACGGATAATCTTAACCTTAGCATACTTGATAGCTGAAAGTGAATCTGCAACAACTGAAAGACCTGCTATACCGGTTGCAAACCATCTATGTACATTCTTATCATGAAGAGCCATCTGAATTCTCTCATAGCAATACTTATCGTGCATATAGTGAATGATGTTAAGAGAATTTACATATACTCCCGCAAGCCATTCCATCATGTCGTTGAACTTCTCCCAAACCTCATCATACTCAAGGTAATCACCTGTAATAGGACGGAATTTAGGTCCAACCTGCTTACCGCTAACCTCATCAGCACCACCGTTTATTGCGTAAAGGAGACACTTAGCAAGGTTTGCTCTTGCTCCGAAGAACTGCATTTCCTTACCAAGTCTCATAGAGGATACGCAGCACGCAATAGCATAGTCATCACCATGTGTTACCCTCATAAGGTCATCATTCTCATACTGAATTGAAGATGACTGGATAGAAGTCTTAGCACAGAATCTCTTAAAGTTTTCAGGAAGTCTTGTTGACCAAAGCACTGTAAGGTTTGGCTCAGGTGAAGTACCAAGGTTAGAAAGAGTGTGAAGATATCTGAAACTCATCTTTGTAACCATGGTTCTTCCGTCTATACCCATGCCTGCGATTGACTCTGTTACCCAGGTAGGATCTCCAGAGAATATCTCATTATAATCAGGTGTTCTTGCAAACTTAACACAACGAAGCTTCATTACAAAGTGGTCGATGAATTCCTGAATTTCTTCCTCAGTATACTTGCCTGCCTTAAGGTCACGCTCAGCATATATATCGAGGAAGGTAGATGTACGGCCAAGACTCATTGCCGCACCATTCTGCTCCTTAACTGCTGCAAGATAAGCAAGATAGAGCCACTGAACAGCCTCTTTTGTATCATGCGCAGGTCCTGAAATATCAAAACCGTAAATCTTACCAAGCTCCTTAAGTTCATTAAGAGCCTTAATCTGCTCTGAAAGCTCCTCGCGAAGTCTGGTTATATTGGAATACATGGTAGATCTTGTTGTTTCTTTTTCTTTTTTCTTTTCTTCGATAAGTCTGTCAACACCGTAAAGAGCAACTCTTCTATAGTCACCTATGATACGTCCTCTGCCGTAAGCATCAGGAAGACCTGTGATAATATGACTGCTGCGGCAAGCTCTCATCTCTGCTGTATATGCGTCAAACACACCATCATTATGTGTCTTTCTGTATTTTGAATAGAATTCAACTATCTGCGGATCAACCTCATAGCCATTGCTCTCACAAGCCTTTACAGCCATTTTAAGACCACCGTTTACCTGAAGTGAACGCTTAAAAGGTACATCTGTCTGAAAACCTACTATGGTCTCCTTATCCTTATCAAGATATGCAGGACCATGTGAAGTAATTGTTGATACAATCTTGGTATCCATATCAAGAACTCCGCCCTTGGCACGCTCTTTCATAGTAAGATCCATTACCTGCGCCCAAAGCTCTTCAGTCCTCTTTGTAGGGCCTGCAAGGAAGGCGTCATCGCCTTCATATGGGGTGTAGTTTTTCTGAATAAAATCACGTACATTGATTTCTTTCTCCCAGATACCCGGGGTAAAGCCTGTCCATTCTTCTCTCATCATTAACCTCTTTCACTTAGTTAAATTAAGCTTTGTTAACTATTTTTTTACTTCTTGAAATACAATATAAATTACACACAATCTAATGTCAACTAATTTTGATAATGTTTATCTTTTAGTACAAAAAAACGCTTCAAACGCGCTTAAATTGTACTTTTTTGAGTACAATGTTATATTTTTAACATAGTTTATTCCATAAATTTATTACATATAATACGGTATATTACTGTAAATATTTTCATCAGTTTACAAAATCATTATAAGGTAAATCTTCCATATTTATAATGTTTGTCTATGAATAAACTTTTATATTGTTTTTTTCTATTTGACTTTTATCATCTTTTATGTTATTCATAGTTACTGTCGAAATTTGTAATAAAAGTGAAGGAGATTATGCAATGAAAAAAACAAGAATTATAGCTTTATTAGCAGCTCTTACTCTTACTGTAGGTTCAACAGCTCTTGTAACCGGCTGTGGCAAGAAAGAGGATACAACTGCAAGTAAGTCAACTGCTTCTGCTGCAAGCACCAAGAGTACTGCTTCTGCTGCAAGCACTGCTTCAACAACAGAGTATCAGTACATTTCAGCTGAGGAAGTATTAAAGGTTACAGACAGCCACATCCTTGACGTAAGAGAAGAAGCTAACTATAAGAAGGGTGCTATCGAGGGTTCCGAGTGGCAGCCAATCTTCCCACTTGAGGATACTTCCCTTGAAGCAGCTATGAAAGAGTACGCTACTTCTAAACTCAATGACGGAAAGAATATCTACATCGTATGTAACTCAGGCAAGAGAGGCGCTGAGAAGACAACTAAGATTTTAGTTGAAGCCGGTATTGATAAGAGCAAAATCTTTACTGTAGAAGGCGGTGCTAAGGCACTTGCTGAAATTGATGGAGCTCTTAAGCCTGTAAAGTAAAATAAACGTAACCGTAGACAGATAGTTTCCTAAGTTACAGGGTAACAGTCTGACAAGTGAATAAGAAATAATTCTAGAAGGAGTCTGTATTGACTCCTTTTTTAATAGGAAATTTCTCCAATATTTCCTATTAAAAAAATCTCTCTGAGGGAGGCAGAGCTCGCAGCAGGAAAGTTTGCCTTACAGCACTGCACGAGGCAGGGAAGTTTGCCTTACTCCCCGCTCGCGCTCAAAGAGTGTGCAAGCATACACTTTTTTATTTTCTCTTGTAATTATTCTGAAATTGCATTAAAATTTATGGGATAGTTGTAAATAAAGTTACAGTTGATTTAGGAGGATATTATGTCAAAAGTTACAGTAATGAATCACCCGTTAATCCAGCATAAAATCGGAATTATGCGTGTTAAGGATACTTCAACAAAGGAATTCCGCGATTTGGTTTCAGAGATAGCAATGCTTATATGCTACGAGGCAACCAGAGAGCTTCATCTTGCTGATAAAGAAATAGAGACTCCATTAGAGAAGACTACTGTTAAAGAAATAGCCGGCAAGAAACTTTGTATAGTTCCTATTCTCCGCGCAGGGCTTCATATGGCAGACGGAATTCTTAATCTCATACCAAATGCCAAGGTTGGACATATAGGTATGTATCGTAATGAAGAAACCTTAGAGCCGGTTGAATATTTCTGTAAGCTTCCTAAAGACGCTGATGAAAGAGATATATTTGTGGTAGATCCTATGCTTGCCACCGGTGGTTCCGCCATTGCCGCTATTAACCGCCTTAAAGCCAGAGGCATAAAGAGCATCCGCTTTCTCTGCCTTATAGCTGCTCCTGAGGGTGTTAAAGCTCTTGAAGAGGCACATCCTGATATTGATATTTATATCGGTGCAGTAGACAGACAGCTTAACGAAAACGGATACATCCTTCCGGGACTTGGTGATGCCGGCGACAGAATATACGGAACAAAATAAAAGAAAGCAGGAGGCGATTATTAACCGGCTCCTGCTTTCTTCATTTAATAGAAAATTTTTTCAAAATTACTTATTAAACAAAAATCTATTTTTCTGAATTAATATAATTAATCAGTCCACCCTGTTTTATTATTTTCTTGATAAATTCCGGAAAAGCCTGTCCCGTGAAACTTTCTCCGGTAGTCAAATCTTTAATTATACCTGTATCAAAATCTATCTCTACCTCATCACCATTTTCTATGGCTTCTGCCGCCTCTTCACATTCAATGATAGGAAGCCCTATATTGATAGCATTTCTGTAAAATATTCTTGCAAATGTCTTTGCAATCACACAGGCTATTCCCGATGCCTTAATAGCTATCGGTGCATGCTCCCTTGAAGAACCACAGCCAAAGTTGTCTCCTGCCACCATAATATCACCCGGCTTTACCTTATTTACAAAGTCAGCATCTATGTCTATCATACATTTTTCCGCAAGTTCCTTTGGATCCGAGGTATTAAGGTATCTTGCAGGGATAATTACATCAGTATCCACATCATTTCCATACTTATGAACAAAGCCTCTTGCTTCCATAATCCCCTCCTATAATCCAAGTTCTTCAGGTGAACTTATTTTTCCTGTAATTGCACTTGCTGCCGCTACTGCAGGACTTGCAAGGTATACCTCACTCTCGGTATGTCCCATACGTCCGACAAAATTTCTGTTGGTGGTAGACACAGCCCGTTCTCCCGCCGCAAGTACACCCATATGTCCTCCGAGACAAGGTCCGCAGGTAGGGGTGCTCACTATACAGCCTGCCTGTACAAAGGTAGTTATAAGACCTTCCTTGAGAGACGTAAGGTATACTTCCTGAGTAGCGGGAATTACTATCACTCTTATGCCCGGTGCTACCTTTTTCCCCTTCATTACCTCTGCGGCAACCCTTATATCCGATATTCTTCCGTTGGTACAGGAACCTATAACTACCTGATCTATTTTAATATCTCCTGTTTCACCGATAGTTCTTGTATTTTCAGGGAGATGAGGAAAAGCTACAGTAGGCTCAAGTTCTGAGAGATTTATTTCTATCACTTCATCATACACGGCATCTTCATCAGCCTCATACACCTTGTACGGCTTGGTAGAATGTTCTTTGATATAGTTTAGAGTAAGCTCATCTACAGGAAAGATTCCGTTCTTGGCTCCGGCTTCTATAGCCATATTTGCTATTGTAAACCTGTCATCCATAGTCAGATTCTTAATTCCGTCCCCCGTAAACTCCATAGACTTATAAAGTGCACCGTCTACTCCTATTTTACCTATAATATGGAGGATTACATCCTTACCGCTAACCCACTTCTTCATTTTACCGGTTAAAACAAATTTAATGGCCGAAGGCACCTTAAACCAAGCCTTGCCTGTTACCATACCTGCTGCCATATCTGTACTTCCCACACCTGTAGAAAAGGCTCCGAGTGCCCCATAGGTACAGGTATGTGAGTCTGCTCCGATTATACAGTCTCCGGCTGTAACCACACCCTGCTCAGGAAGAAGGGCATGCTCTATCCCCATACAGCCTACTTCAAAGTAATTGGTTATATCATTGGAAATGGCATAGTCACGCATACATTTGCAGTTCTCTGCCGACTTAATGTCTTTATTAGGAGTAAAATGATCCGGAACAAGCGCAATTTTATCCTTGTCAAAGACCTTGTTGTCCTTGAATTTGGATAACTCTTTAATGGCTACAGGCGCAGTTACATCATTTCCAAGCACCATGTCAAGCCCTACTTCTATAAGTTCTCCTGCCTGAACCTTCTCTAATCCCGCATGATCAGCCAGGATTTTCTGAGTCATTGTCATTCCCATAATATTCCCCTTTCCGATTCTAAGTATTCTTGTATTATATCAAGACATATTGTATAATAAAAATACATATTAAATATAATTGCTATGAACTCCGGTTATAAGCTTATAGCAACATTTACTTAAATTTTTCACTTGAAAGGAGTCTCTCATGGAAAGCAGCATGGAACAAAACTTATCATTATATCATATATTTAATACTGTTGCGGAAGCCGGGAATATTTCTCATGCCGCCAAAGAACTTTACATAAGCCAGCCCGCTATAAGTAAGGCTGTAACCAGACTTGAGCAAAATCTGGAAACAAAACTTTTTGTAAGAAGCTCCAGAGGGGTTACCCTCACTGAAGCAGGAAAAATGCTTTATGAGCAGACAAATGCTGCCTTTAAACATCTGAAGCAGGCAGAAGACACCATTAAGAAAAATAAAAAATTGGGTACCGGAAACCTAAAAATAGGAGTTTCCACTACCCTTTGTAAATATGTACTTATGCCTTATTTAGAAAAATTTATCAGGCAGTATCCGCATATAAAAATATCTATCAGCTGCCAGTCCACCTATCAGACTCTTAACCTCATCCAAAACCACAAGGTTGATATCGGACTTGTAGGCGAAAGCGGCAGACTGGAAAATGTTGCTTTCTCTCCAATCGGTTTGGTTGAAGACGGTTTTGTCGCTACCCCTGCTTATCTAAAAAACCTTAAAAAGAGGCATCCTGAGGCTGCTGATAATCCTTTTGAATATGCAAATCTCATGCTCCTTGACCAGCACAATGTATCCAGACGCTACATTGATGAGTATGTTCGAAACAATGAGCTTTCTACCGGACAGATGCTTACAGGACATATCTTGGAAGTAAGTAGCATGGATCTGCTTATAGAATTTGCAAAAGTAGGACTTGGCATAGCCTGTGTTATTACCGATTTTGTGAAAAATGAGCTTAAGGAGGGTAGCTTAACCACCGTCCCTCTCTCTGTTCCTATAGAAAAAAGAGAGATCGGTTTTACCTGGCTCAAAGACTATTCTTCAAGCGAAGAACTAGACTCATTTATAAATTTTGCCAGAAAAATTAATACTCTTTAACTTTTCTTGGCTGTTTATATTTCATACTCTTAACCATTCTTTCGGAGGGCTCAAAGATTATCTTATAGAGCTCTCCGTTTTTACTTACTATCATTGAATAAGTGCTTACTTCACTGTTATATGAGCTAAAATCCTTAACCTTAATTCTGTTATTATTGTTATAAGCCTTTATGAAGTCTGAATTGGTAGGTGCGATAATTTCGGCATTCTCTATATCCACCCTCATTAAAGTCTTTCTCTTTGCATTTCCGCTTATTCTGTCAAAGTCAATCTGTCCGTCTGCATAAATGTATTCATATTCGATATTAAGTCTTGAAAATATGAATACAGCCAATGCTATTGCCACAATCGGTGAAATTATAAGTGCCGGATTGATTAAAACCAGAAAAAATGTAAATGCTACAAGAACAATAAGCCCGAGCCTTATTCCCTTATTCTTGCCTGTATCCTTGCACTTAATACCTTCTTCCAAATACTGATCATTCATTGTTTTCCTTCTCCTAACTGTTTATGATTATCAAGCATTATTATACCACATAGTTTATGGCTTGCAAATAGGTTGTTTATTACTTTACACCTTGAAAATATCTTTTTCTTCGTCTATTATATACAGGTGTAGAAAATAATTATTTGAAAGGTTGTATTATGAGTATATTAAATGTAGAGCATTTAACACATGGCTTTGGAGACAGAGCTATATTTAATGATGTGTCCTTCCGCCTGCTTGCGGGGGAACATATCGGGCTTATAGGGGCAAACGGAGAAGGTAAGTCTACCTTTATGAATATAATTACAGGCAAGCAGATGCCTGATGAGGGCAAGATTGAATGGGCGAAGAACTGCCATGTCGGATATATGGATCAGCACGCAGTGCTTACCAAAGGTATGACAATAAGAAGTGTATTAAAGTCTGCATTTGACTATCTCTTTGACCTTGAAAAAAGACTTAATGAAGCCTATACGGAAATGGGAGAAGCTGACGAAACCACTCTTTCCAAATTGATGGAAGAAACCGGAACCATTCAGGATTTACTTACCATGCATGACTTCTATATGATAGATGCTAAGGTCGAAGAAGTAGCTGCTGCCCTCGGCCTCAGTGATATCGGACTTGACAATGATGTAACCGAACTTTCGGGAGGACAGCGTACCAAGGTGCTTCTTGCAAAACTCTTACTTGAAAAACCTGATATTCTTTTACTTGACGAGCCTACCAACTATCTTGACAGAGAACATATAGCCTGGCTTACAAGATATTTACAGGAATACGAAAATGCTTTTATTCTTATAAGCCATGATATTCCGTTCCTAAACAGCGTAATCAACATTATTTACCATATGAATAATCAGGAGCTTAAGCGTTATGTAGGCGATTATAACAACTTCCTTGAAGTCTACGAAATGCAGAAAGCCCAGCAGGAAGCCGCCTATAATAAGCAGCAGAAAGAAATTGCCGACCTAAAAGACTTTGTTGCAAGAAACAAGGCGAGGGTTTCCACTCGAAACATGGCTATGTCAAGGCAGAAAAAGCTTGATAAAATGGATATAATAGAGCTTGCCGGTGAAAAACCGAAGCCTGTATTTAACTTCCTTGAAGCAGGTATAAGCGGTAAGGTCATCTTAGAAGCCAAGGAGCTTGTAATCGGTTATGACAGTCCTCTCAGCAAACCTATGGATCTTTATATGGAGAGAGGACAGAAAATAGTTATAGAAGGAGCCAACGGTATTGGTAAGACCACTCTTCTTAAGAGCATAATGGGACTTATCCCTGCACTTTCCGGAGAGGTAAAACTCGGTGACTCGCAGGAACTGGGCTACTTTGAACAGGAAATGAGCGGAAGCGGGAATAACACCTGTATCAATGAAATCTGGGAAGAATTTCCGGGATTCAGCCAGTACGAAGTCAGAAGTGCACTCAGTAAATGCGGACTTACCACCAAACATATAGAAAGTATGGTCAAGGTCTTAAGCGGAGGCGAACAGGCCAAAGTCAGACTTTGTAAACTGATTAACAGAAAAAGCAATATTCTCGTACTTGACGAGCCTACCAACCATTTGGATGTGGATGCAAAGGATGAATTAAAAAGAGCCCTTATAGCCTACAAGGGTAGTATAATTATGGTCTGCCATGAGCCTGAATTCTACGAAGGACTGGCTACAGATGTATGGGATCTTTCCAAATGGACAACAAAATTGTTGTAAATAAGCACTTACATAGAATGTCTGTTTAAAAGTTTTCTATCAGTTTTTTAAGTAATAGGGAATTTCGGAGAATTTTCCTGTTACATAAAACAGACTGTTACATTAAGAAATACACCAAATTTGGCTTATTTCTCAAAATGTAACAGTCTTATTTTTATCTTATTCCTTTGATAAAGTCAATCTCCTGTTTTAAGCTAAGGGGAACGCTTCCGGTTTCTTTCAGCAGTTTTCTTTCAAGCCCTTCATATCTCTGCAATTTCTGTTCCTGTTTAACCTTCCTCTGTTTAATAAGTTCCGTATAGGTAGGGTTTTTTGCCAATCTTTCCATTCCCTCCGCATCAAGAGGGCAGAATTCAAACAGAATTTGCCTTGCAACCTTATTAAGTCTCGGTGAACCGTTTCCCTCATATAATATGTAGGTAATGTAATCCTGAACAAACATTTCCTTAAAGCTGTTGCGGCAACGCTGTAAGCTGAGCTTCACCTTTTCCTTCATTTCAAGGCTAAGGTTATTATTTTTACGGTAAAACTGTACATAATCACAGTAAAGACTAGTAAGAGAAGGCTCTGTGATATCATTCCATCTGAATCCCTGCACCCTCTTACAAAGCTCCCAGCGGAATTCTCCTGTCATTCTGATAATTGTATTCTGCAAATCCTCCATATGAAAAACAGAAATAAACATTCTGCTTGGGGTTGTCCTCACCTTGCCTTCTATCTCCTGCCACATTATTCCCCTTACACCTGCATTAGGCATAAGAATAAAGTCCGGTAATTTTTCTACATGCACCTGCTCTCTTGCCAGAATATCACCACCGTCAACAGCAAGAGTTTCTCTGTAAAATGCGGAATAATCAACATTCTTAACCGCATTTATTTTTCTTCTTATACTGCTTGCTTTCACAAAACAGTCTTTTAAATCCTTTAAGATATTTTCTTCCAAAAATACAGGACAAAAAGTTGACACCCTTCCAAAGGTTATTTTATTCGCAGTTTTAAATATATTATCCAACTCATAACTTACCCTTGCCTCACCGTCTTCCAGCATTTTTTCCGCTTCTTCTTTAGTAAGCCTCTTTGTGGTCCTGAGTTCTCTTACGTAATCAGAAAAATCTACATCCAATTCATTGCGGCAAGGCTTTTTCTTGCCATGATATATAGCAAGAAGCCAATCATAGAAGGTATAAACTCCGGTATTTTCCGGTACATTTTCCTTCAATTCTTCCGATAATCGGTATAATTCCCTTGTATACTCTCTACCGGCCAAATTCTCATCTATATACCCAAAATACAGGAACATTCTGACAGCAGGAGGAATTTCTTTTTCTAAACTCTTAAAAAACACTTCCGAATATATCTGGTAAAACTCAGAAGCTATTTCTCTTTTAAGTGCCATAGTTTCATCATCTACGGCATTTTTATCCTTTAACAGATTCAGCTTATTTATATTTAGTCTGAAAAATCTTCTCTCGGAACCAAATATATCAGCAAAATCAAGAATAGTATCCAAAGACTCATAAAGCTCTTCTATAATATCCGATTCTGAATTTTCCTGAACCGCATTTTCGGAAGTTACTGTATTCATTTTTAAACTTTTCAGAATTTCAGAACACTCTTGTATCTTATACGCGAGCGCCCTATCTTCACGCATCGGAAATTTTATGGCTTCATAAGCTATTATATTCATTTTATTTAAAAAGTTATTTTTAATACTGATATCTATCGGAAATCTTTCAAATAAATCCAACAGCTTATAATACAGTCCTCCATTCTCTTCCAAAAAATAATAATTTAAACATTTTTTTACAAACTGATATCTGTCTCCCATAAGCTGTACTGATTTTCTTGCATCCAGACAGCCCTTTCGAAGCATTCCGATAGAAATATCCGTTTCCGATATAAGACATTTACATTTTTCATTTGCATAGACTCTGTTAAGTCCTTCATAATAACCGGACAGCCAAAAATCGAGTTCTTCATTATCCGAATATGCTTCAAGTTCTTCTATTCCCTTGTTTCTTTCAAATTCAATCCCCAAATACTGTCCCAGATTAATATAAATATTATAGCAGGCTTTCAGACTGTCATAAATAGCATTGCACCTTATCTGCTCAGTCCTGTAAGAATATATAAGTTTAGTAATCTGTCTTATGCAGGAACGGATAAAAATTCTGGCTATATCCGGATTTGAGCTGAGAATAGAATCCACAGAATCCATACTCACTATCTGATAAGCATAAGTTGTCGTATCATCCAGTGCAACATAATTTAAAAAATGTACTTCCAAAAACGCTTCACATACTCCGATTACATCTCCGACGCCTAACTCATAACTTCCTCCGGCATATTCCACCCGCACCCGTCCGCTTTTTATAATCCAAATTATATCTATAGACTGCCCTGCAGTAGTGATTATATCACCGGTTTTCATAATAAATTCCGACATAGATTCTCCCAACGTTTAACCAAATCTGACATCAAGCCAGCTTACGACTTTTTTCATTATCTCCGCTTTATTAAGTTCATTATGTAATTCATGTCTGCCTGTTTCATCTATATATTCGGTAACATCCTTTATTCCTGCATCTCTTAGCATTTTTGTAACCTTCTTTACTCCTTTGCCATATTTACCGACAGGATCTTCTCTGCCTGCAATCTGCAAAATATGCATATCCTTTGGCAGGCTTCTTGCCCATTCCTTCCTGTTTACCACAGTCAGGGCAGTAAGCAGGGAATGATACCCTTTGGCTGAAAAAAGAAAATTACACTTTGGATCTTTCCTGTATTTATCTATAACTTCCCTGTCATGCGTAATCCAGTCACTACTTGACTTTGCATCCGGAATCCTCTTAAGATAACTTCCAAAACTTAATTTTACTAAGAGTTTGGATATATATCCCTCTTTGTGGGTTCTGTAAATAAATCCTGCTAAAGCCCTTCCAAGACCATTGATAAGTGCCGGTCCGGCAGTTCCGCTTGTTATAAGTCCGTCTATAGTATCAGGATATCTTGAAGCATACCATCTTGCAAAAAAACTCCCCATACTATGGCCATATAAAATAATAGGAAGAAGGGGATATCTTTCCCTCAATATATCATTCATCTTCTTTAAGTCCAATTCTACATGCTCTTCATCAAAAACACCGTATTCAGACGGCTTGGAACTGTTCCCATGCCCCAAGTGGTCATTTCCCGCAAATATATAGCCTCTGCAGGTAAAAAATTCGGCAACCCACTCATAGCGTTCTACATATTCACACATACCGTGTGAGAGCTGTATTACCGCTTTTGGCTCTACATGACTTTCAGTATAAATATAACCTGCCACTTTACTTTTCCCGTCCGCTGAATCAAAGCTTATTTTTTCTTTCTCCATAGCCTCCTCCTATCATTTTTTATCCCATAAACCGCCTTAAGCATATTGCAAAGACTATATTATAGCCTTTACAATATGCCACTATTATTCAAACCAAAATTATTTGGTTCTAACTATTCATAAGCTCTTTCATTTCTTTGAGCCTCTCCCCATCTTTTATGGCCACTTAGAAATGTTCTTATTTTTTCTTCTCAGTCTTCTTCTTTGCTTTTTCAGCTTTTTCTTCTTTAGCTGTCTTTACCTTATCAAGTTTTTTCTTAAGCTTTTTATCAAGCTTATAAGACTCTCCTTTATACCAGGAGCTGCTTATCACATCATTTGCATCATTATAAACTGACTTTATCTTTTCCCAGCCTTTTGAAGAATAGTTTTTAATATCGAAGTTTGCCATTACTTTATCAATTGTTGCCATAGCTTTCTTCATTTCACCGATAGAAGTTTTTTCGTACTCAACTCCTGTTTTCTTTACCATTTTCTTTATGTAAGCATCTGCCTTATCAAACATTTCGCCCACATAAAGAGTTTTATCTATGTCCTTTTTATAACCCTTTAACTCTTTCTTAAGCCCTTTGATATCTTTCTTATAACCTGACATCTTAAGCTCACCATTTACATAAGAGTCAAGCTGTCTTTTAAGAATTCTCTTAATAACTTTGATATCATTGTTAGTAAATACGGCATTTACGTCCTCTATACCTCTGAGTCCTCTAAGCTCAAGGTCTCTGCCCTGGGGAAGTTCCAAAGAAGCTGCATCCGCCTTTGCAAGCTCTAATACATCATCTGACTTTTTAATATCAGCTAAAGCTTTAGAGTACTGTGCATCAATAATCTGTGCATAATATTCATTGAAGTTCTTTTTATCAATACTCTTGTAGCCTTCTTTAACTATTTTATAAATATCATTCTTGATGCTCTTAAAATTAAACTTATAACCGGTTCTTAGTATATCATAACTCTCTAAGGCTTTAAAGCACATCTTATACTCTGCAAGTTTTCCTGTTGGGATAAGACCATAGGTCTGTGCCTCCTCATCATAGCCATCTTTATAAAGCTCTGTGTCAAATTTTGTACCGGCTATATACTCACGAGCTTCTTTCTTCAATGTAAATGCAGCCTTTAACACCTTATCCGTATACTTGGTACGGTTTATTTCAAATGATGAATAAAGGGTATCAATAAGGTCATTGGCTTTGGATTTAAGCATAGCCTCATTGTTTTCAATATGACTAGCTTTAACCTTATTGCCTGTTTTTTTCTCTACAGTTTTGCTGTCCTTCTTATCCTTTTGCTGTGTTTTACCTACAAGCTCTACCTTAAGTACTTTGGCAATATTATTTTTACCGTCTTCCTTTAAGCCCTTGGCTGTAGCCTTTACAAAAACCTTGCCCGCCTTCTTAGCTGTAAGCTCGCCTGTTTTCTTGTCAATCTTTGCAAGTCTTGTATCTGTAACACTCCACTCAACTCCTTTAACAGCAACATCCTGCTTGCCGGCTGAATTTAGAGCCACTGCTTCAAACTTAAACTTCTTGCCAACCTTAAGCTTGTCTGCCTTTTTTGTAAATTTTATATCTGCAACCGCAGGCTTTACAGTAACTTCATATTTTTCTTCAATTCCGTTGACTGTCTTAAAAGTAATGGTTGCCTTACCGGGTTTTACACCTCTTACACCATAATTTGAGTAGGCTACCGCAACCTCCGGATTGCTGCTGGTTGCGTAAAATTCCTTAACCAAAGCTTCATCAGGAGCAACATTTACAAAAGGTACGTCCATTTCACCGACAGAAATAACCTTCTTTGCCTTTAAGATTTCCAGTTTAGAAGGAAGCATATCTTCAGCAACATTTACAGAAACTGTAGCTTCTTTATCACCCGCTTTAGCTGTTACGGTTGTATGTCCTACACTAAGTCCCTTTACATAGCCATCTTCATTTACTGTAGCAACCTTTTCATCACTGCTTGACCAGGTTACTTTAGCTGTACTTGTAAAAGGCGAAAGCAGGGTTTCTAAGGCTACTTCATATCCTTTCGGAACTGTAAGCGTTTTATTTTTAACAAAGATATTGTCAACCTTATCGGTAGGATGCTCCTTCATCTCATAGGCTGCCTTTACTGCAGCATAGGCATCTACAACACCGTAACCATACTGTCTTTCATCAAAGAACTTACCATTAAGCATAGATTTATCGGCAGTTCCGCAAAGAATATTATATACCTGTCTCGGTGTAAGATCCTTATTGGCAGAAAGCACAAGTGAAGCCACTCCCGCTACTACAGGCGAAGCCATTGAAGTGCCTGAATACGCTACATATCTGTCTCCCGGCACTGTACTTGGCACAGATGAACCCGGTGCTGATATATCAGAGGTAAATCCATAGTTTGAGAAGTATGATGTCTGATTGTCAGAATCAGATGAATTTACCGAAAGTACCTCCTTAAATGAGGACGGAGAGCTGTCTTTATTGGTATCATCATTTCCTGAAGCAGCTATAAGAGTTATTCCCGCATCATAAGCCGCCTTCATAGCCTTATGGACATTGTCATCATATCCATATCCGCCAAGGCTCATGTTTACAACCTTAACTCCCTTTTCCTTAAAATACTCCATTGCCTTTATCATGTCTACATCATTAATTGAGCCATCTTCATCCTGAACACCCACTACATAGAGTTCAGCCATGTCATTATCAGGACCTGTTGCTATTCCGCTTCCGCCCTTGCCATTGCCATAGGTTGCTGCCATAATACCTGAAACATGAGTTCCATGCTCATCAGCATCTACTACCGCCTTTTTAACAACTCCCTTACTAACCTGTACATACTCTTTTAAGTTTTTCTTAAGATCTTCATGTAAGGAGTCTACACCTGTATCCATTACACCTATTTTAGTCTTGGTATATCCTTTTTCTTTTAACAGTTTCCAGGCCTTCATGACATTGATACCATCAAGCTGGTACTGATAGTTGGCATTCTTAGCATCAAGTAAAGGATCTTTTTTTACCTGAGCCGAAACTCCTGTAACGGAACTTAAAAAAAGTCCTGCACATAAGGTTAAAGATAAAGCTGTCTTTAATTTTCTCATAAATTTTTCTCCTGTATTTCTTAAAATATCTGCTCCAATCCTACCATTTTTTAATATTTTTGTCTATAAACAACCTATTAAAATTATTTTACTTTTTGTATACTATTTCAGTTTAAAAGTTTATAGATACTACACAAAATATTCACAAAAGGACAAGGCATAATACCCTGTCCTTTTATTTTTATTCAGCAAGAAGTTTAAGCACTTCATTGCTCCTTGTTATAAATTTAGTCATAGCCTCCGGCTCTAATGGACGGTTTGCAATGGCTGCAAGGTCGTAAAGCTGTTCGCAGAAGATTTTAACCTTCTCATTGTCAACCTCTTCCTTATGCTCAAGCAGATATTTAACAAGGGCATTGTTACTGTTAAGCACAAGTACCTCTCCCGCTTCAAAAGGATTGGTTCCCATTCCGTACTGTTTCATCATTTCCTGCATCCTGCGCATTTCTTCGGATACAGTCATCATGGAAGAGACATTCTCATTCTTAAGACTTTCTACCTTAACTTCAAGCTTCTCCTTGCCAAGTGCCTTCTTGAAAAGCTCAGACAAACTATCTGTCATAGTTTTAAGTTCTTCCTCAGGTATATCATTCTTTGCGGAAGCATTTACCTTTGAGTCAATACGCTCAAACTTAAGGTCATCATTTTTCATCTCAAGCGCATTCATAAACGGCTGGTCTATTCTATGTGAAAGTACAACCGCATTAAGCCCATGCTCCTTGAACATATTGATATACTGGCTCTGCTCACGCACATCAGTTACATAGTAAATTATCTTCTTAGGTTTATCAGGCTCTACCTCAGCATCCTCTTTATTTTCTTCCTCAGGCTTTTCTTCTGCTTCTTCCTTTTCAGGCTCTATAGTCTTTACATAGTCATCAAAGGTTACATACTTGTCGTTTAAGTCCTTAAAGAGAATGAATTCCTTCATTTTCTCTTCAAACTTATCATCCTTTAAACAGCCGTATTTAATAAATGGACTGATATCATCCCAGTATTTCTCATAGTTTTCTCTGTCAGTCTTGCAAAGTCCCGAAAGCTTCTCAGCTACCTTCTTTGTTATATAGTCTGATATTTTTTTCACAAAACCGTCATTCTGCAAAGCACTTCTGGATACATTAAGCGGTAAATCAGGACAGTCAATTACTCCCTTTAATAAGAGCAGGAACTCAGGAATAACTTCCTTGATATTGTCTGCAATAAATACCTGATTGTTGTAAAGCTTAATAGTTCCCTCTGCTGCCTCATACTCGTTATTAATCTTAGGGAAGTAAAGAATACCCTTCAAATTAAACGGATAATCCATATTGAGGTGAATCCAGAAAAGAGGCTCTTTATAATCTCTGAACACCTTTCTGTAGAATTCTTTATAATCCTCTTCCTTAACTTCATTCGGATGCTTTGTCCAAAGTGGGTGGATTTCATTTACAGGCTTTGGTGCTTCTTCTTTCTTCTCACCTTCTTTGTCCTCTACTACCTCTGTTTTTTCTGTCTTAATCGCATTTGAATTGGTATAGTAGATTTCAACCGGCATAAATGAGCAGTATTTCTCCAAAATTTCCTTAACTCTGTATTCATTGGCAAATTCATAGCAATCATCATTTAAGTAAAGGGTAATCTTGGTTCCGCGTTCTGTCCTGTCACCGTCCTCCATAGTAAAGTCAACACCTTCATCGGAAGCCCAGTGTACAGCCTTTTCACCCTCTTTATATGAAAGGGTGTCTATGGTAACTCTTCTTGCTACCATGAAAGCTGAGTAAAAACCAAGTCCAAAGTGACCAATAATCTGCTCTTCACTTGCCTTATCCTTATACTTCTCAAGGAAGCTCTGTGCTCCCGAAAAAGCTATCTGGTTGATGTATGTCTTCACCTCATCGGCTGTCATACCAATACCGTTATCAATGACGGTTATAGTCTTTGCTTCACTGTCAGTGATTACATCTACTCTGAATTTGTTATCTTCCGGTGCTTTCCATTCTCCTATGCCATCTAACTTTTTAAGCTTTGTTATGGCATCGCAGGCATTTGAAACAAGCTCTCTTAAAAAGATATCATGGTCAGAGTAGAGCCATTTTTTAATAATCGGAAATATGTTTTCCGAAGTAATTGATAATGAACCTTTTTCAATATTTCCCATTGTATTTTTCTCCTTGTATTCATATATTTTTTGTCTAAAGCATAGATTATTTGTTTTATACTTTTTATCCATTTAAAAGATAAAAACCGAACAGTAATAAACCGTTCGATTATTATAATAATACTGATTTTGATACTTGTCAAGATTTTATTAGCACTCTTTTTTATTGAGTGCTAATAAACATTTTATAATCTGCCTGCTGTATCTTCAAAAAACATTATATAATATATAGGCAGATAAATTATCCCCCTCTTACACTTAACTTCTCTTTGGTTTGACAACACATAAGCCTTTTTTATATTATAAGCTTCATTTTTTACAAAATTACTGAGAGCACTGTGTACTGTATAATCCTTTCCGGATTTTACCTCAATCGGTACAACCGAAAGTGAGTTATAATCATCAATTAGGTAGTCTACCTCTCCCTTATCTCTGTTATCATAGTAGAATAGTTTATATCCATGTGCTATTAGTTCACTCGCAACGACACTTTCATAAACTGAGCCGAGATTAATACTGCATTTATCATCTAATACAGCTCTGATATTATTTCCGTAAAGTATACTTGTTAATATGCCTACATCGTTTAAATATAACTTGAGTAAGTTCTTACTGCTTGACTGAACAAGAGGAAAACCTGGATTTGATATAGCCTGAACATTGAGGGCAATACCTGCACTTATAAGGTATTCAAATTCATCTTCATAATCGCTGAATGTTTTCCCCTTTTTATTTTCAATATTTTTTGCTACAACCCTCTTCTTCTTATTTTCCATGTTAGAAGGAAGCATATCGTATATTCTTCGGATCTTAAGCTTATTTTCCTCATCATATTTCGAAGCATCAGCAGCATAATATTCACGAATTTCATTCTGGATCTCACGAACAAGGACAATATTCTGATTGGCCAAATATGAATTTACTGCCTCAGGAAGTCCTCCCACCAATAAATATTTACGAAATAAATCCATCATCTTATTATGTGTGGCTTCATCAAGTGATTCTTCTTTTTCATATTTTTTACGCAAAAGTGATATACTCATCTCATTAAATCCATTGGCATATAAAAATTCCTCAAAATCAAGCGGGAACATTCTTACTTTTCTTATACTTCCCATAGGTATTGAAGTTGTCTGTGATAATGTGACCCCTAACAATGAATCGCTTGCAATAAAAGTATATTTATCATCTTGTGATAAAAACTTAAGTAAGGTTAAAAGATGTGGATAGGCCTGTATTTCATCTATAAAAATAAGCGTATTTTCCTTCTGTTCCATCTTATTTCCTGCCAGCATACTAATCTGCAGATAAAAGTCCTCTACAGTTTTAATACCTTCAAACAGCTTATTCTTTAGAGAATCTTCTATCATATTAATCTCAATAAAGTTTTTATATAGTTTTTGTCCAACATAACGAATAATGTAAGTTTTTCCCACCTGTCGTGCACCATCAACCAACAAAACCTTTTCAGAATTACTTTTTAAATGTTCTTCAATGAGAGTTTCAATTTTTCTAATCAGCATTTAATTAACCTCAAATTTGACTTTTCAATATATTTTCAATCATAATTTTATGACTTTTCAATAATATTATTGCATAATTTTTATGACTTTTCAATATAATTTCAGTAGTAAAACACTGACTTTTCAAAAAAATCTGCGACTCTTAAAATTTAGCACAGGAAAGAGGAGACCTGAAAACCTTATAGAATCACAATTTTCAGAACTCCTCTTTTGATATTTTTTATAGCAACCCGGATACCTTTATAAAACTTCCACTGCTTTCTTCTCTACCTCTATTCCTGCCTTAAACTTCTCCATATACTCTTCAAGCCCCTTTACGTCAAGTTCATCAGGTTCTACCGTAGTTCCGGTTGCATTCTTAAATATAACCTTTTCCAAATACTCGGAAAGGCTCATATTCTCCCTGTTAAGCAAGTAAGCTGCAAGTACAGCCATTCCCCAAGGTCCGCCCTCGCCTGCTGTATCCATAACTGTTACAGGAGCATTTACTGCTGCCGCCAGATAACTCTGTGCAACCAGAGGAGTCTTAAAAAGTCCTCCATGCCCCATTATCTTAGTTACCTTCACCTTCTCATCCTTCAAGAGAATATCAAGCCCAATCTTAACTGCCCCAAGTGAAGCGTAAAGATGAGATCTCATAAAGTTTGCAAGGTTAAACTTACTCTCAGGCATTCTTACAAATAATGGCCTGCCCTCATTCAGGTGAACTATACCCTCTCCCGAATAATAGCCGTAAGAAAGAAGTCCGTCGCAGTCCTTGTCTCCGCTTAGGGAATTATTATATAACTTCCCATACAACTCGCCCATATCTGCCTTGATGCCAAAAAGCTCTGCAAATTCCTTAAATATATTCACCCAGGCATTTAAGTCTGAGGTACAGTTATTAGCATGCGCCATAGCCACCGGATATCCGTCAGGTGTAGTCACCATATCTATCTCTCTGTACAACTTGGATAAGCCCTTTTCAAGCACAAGCATTGCAAAAATAGAAGTTCCTGCAGATACATTTCCCGTGCCTACCGCAACCGAATCTGTGGCTACCATTCCTGTGCCTGCATCTCCCTCGGGCGGACACATAGGCACTCCCGCCTCTAAATTGCCGCTTTCATCAAGAAAGGCTGCTCCGGCAGCAGTTAAGTTTCCTGCATTATCTCCTGCGGAAAGTACCTTTGGAAAAACCTCCATAGGGTTTATCTCATATCCTTTTTCTGAAACAAGTTTAATAAATTTATCAGACATTCCCTTATCATAATTTCCTCCGGAGACAGGAAATATTCCCGCAGCATCACCTACTCCTATAACCTTTTTACCTGTAAGTTTAAAATGTATGTATGCCGCTAAGGTTGCAGCAAAATCAAGTTCCTTCACGTATTCCTTTTTATCAAGTACAGCCTGATAAACATGTGCTACAGTCCATCTTAGAGGAATGTTAAAGTCAAAAAGCTCCGTAAGTTCATCTGCTGCAGCCTCAGTATCACTGTTTCTCCAGGTCTTAAACGGTGTAAGAAGCTTACACTCTTTATCAAAGGCCATAAGCCCATGCATCATCGCACTTATGCCCATAGAGCCTATCTTTTTAAGGGTAACTCCATACTTTTCCTCTACATTTTTTCTTAACGAAGTATAGCATTTCCTTGCACCTTCATGGATTTCATCCAAAGGATAAGTCCATGTTCCATCGGTGAGAGAATTTTCCCAATCATGAAAACCTACCGCAAGTACCTCACCCGTAAAGTCAATCAGTACAGCCTTTATTCTTGTTGAACCGAACTCTATGCCAAGTGAAGTTTTGCCCTGCTTAATAATCTCTGTTTTGTCGGTACAAATTGATTTGTTTTCCATATCTTCTCCGTTTCTCCATTACGTCAGCCAAATTTTTTCTTACTTTTTTACTTCTGCCCATAATATGCATTCGGACCATGCTTTCTTGTAAAATGCTTCTCAAGATAATGTGCAGGTGCATTTTCTGCCTTAGGATTAATAATCTTCGTAAATATATCCATCTTAGCCACTTCTTCCATAACCACTGCATTATGTACAGCTTCAAACGGAGTCTTTCCCCAGGAAAAAGGTCCATGGCTTTTGCATACACAGGCCGGAACATAAGTCGGATTTATATTTTTATCCTTAAAAGTTTTCACAATCACAAGTCCTGTATTCTTCTCGTAATCTTCCTCTATTTCTTCCTTGGTAAGATGCCTTATACAAGGGATATTTCCATAAAAATAATCGCATTGCGTAGTTCCCATGCAGGGAATATCCTCTCCTGCCTGTGCAAAACCGACTGCATACGGCGAATGAGTATGTACTATCCCTCCTATATTGTCAAAAGCCTTGTACAGCTCAAGGTGAGTTTTGGTATCGGAGGAGGGATTAAGCTCCCCCTCCGCCCTATTTCCGTCAAGGTCAATTACAACCATGTCCTCAGGCTTTAATTTATCGTATTCCACCCCGCTTGGTTTTATAACCACAAGCCCTTTTTCTCTGTCTATTCCAGACACATTTCCCCAAGTAAAGGTAACAAGTCCGTATTTTGGCAAAAGCATATTGGCTTCATACACACTTTTTTTAAGTTCCTCAAGCATAGCCCCCTCCTTATTTCATAAAGAACTTCTGCAAATCAGCTTCTGTGGTATCATCTCCTATAGTAATAAGTTCTGTTCCCGTAAGTCTTGCAAACATAGCTATATCATCCCTTGTAAGTGCAGTAGATACTACCGAGTGGTGTGCGCCGCCTGCATAACACCAGGCAGAAGTTCCGATATTAAAATCAGGTTTATGGCGGTACATTATTCTGGCTACAGGAAGTTTGGGCATTGGCTTAGGCTGTTTTACCAGTTCTATATCCGCACAGATTATTCTGAATCTGTCCCCCATATCCACCATTGTCACCTGTATTCCGTCTCCTGTAACACCGTCAAATACAAGTCTTGCAGGATCATCCTTGCCGCCTATTCCAAGCGGATGTACCTGAATTTCAGGCTTTGTCGCTGCGAAAGCGGGCGGAACTTCAAGCATATGGGAAGCAAGTTCAAGCTCTTCCCCTTCCGTAAGGTCATAGGTATAATCCTCAATAAAGCCTGTAGCCCCCTCTCTTCCCTCAGCCATCTTCATAAGGATTGCAGACATTGCTGATATTTTGTAGTCTCCTTCAGGTCCAAAGCCTATTCCCTTGGTCATAAGGTTCTGTACTGCAATACCCGGAAGCTGCTTAAGCCCATGTAAATCCTGGAAGGTATCCGCAAAAGCTCCTATCTTGTTTTTTGTTAAAAATTTCTCAATCGCCACTTCATACTTTGCCTGTTCATATACTGCATCAACCTTATCTGTTGCCATGGTATATTTATCAGTGTATTCCTTCATTTTCGCATCTACTTCTTCTTTTGTAACCTTTGATGCTATATCTACAATATCACCAACTGCGTAATAGTTACATTCCCAGCCGAATCTAATCTGACTTTCTACCCTGTCACCGTCAGTTACGGCAACTTCTCTCATATTGTTTCCGAATGAAGCCACTTTAAGTTTTCTTGAAAATGCTATAGCCTTTGCTACTTCCGCAAAACGCTTAATCTTAGCAATTACATTTGCATGCTTATAAAAGCCTGCTGCCACCTCGTGTACTATCCCCATCCTTGCCAAGATGAAAGCATATTCTCTGTCACCGTGAGCTGCCTGGTTGAGATTCATAAAGTCCATATCTATGCTGTCATAAGGGAGTTTTTCATTAGCCTGTGTATGAAGGTGAAGAAGCGGCTTTCTAAGTTCCTGTAGGCCTTTTATCCACATTTTGGCAGGTGAAAATGTATGCATCCAGGTTACTACACCCACACAATCATCATCATTTGAAGCCTTGCGGAGATTGCTTATACAAAGTTCTGAGGTTTCTACTGTTGGCAGGAGTTCTACCTCTGCTATACCCTTTAACTTCTCATTTAAGAACTCTGCCATTTCTTTGCTGTCTGCCGCTACCTGCTTTAGGCATTCATCACCGTATAAATCCTGTGAACCTACTACAAAATACAATTTTCCCATTGAAACTTCCTCCTATTATATATTTCTTATGTCCCTTACAGAATTTCCATCATTAAACACTACCGGAAATCTGTGCGAATAATTTTTGTTCTGCCAATGACTGTCATTTAACATTTTTAGCAGATTCTTTGCAGCAAGCCTTCCAAGTTCAAATTTGGGATGCACGGCCGATAGAATCTTCAAATCTCCATGTTCGGCTAACCTTGCATCATCAAAAGAAACCATCGACAAATCTCTTGGTACGGATATGGCTTTACTTTCCAAAAACTCCAGGTAATAATCTGCAATTTCATCGTTATACATTATCATAGCTGTGCAATCTCTCGTTCTTCTGTACATTTTGGAAAGACTCTTGGTAGTTAACTTCTCATCCATATCCTTTGTCGAATACCAGCGTATACAGTCATCATCAAATTTAACTCCATAGTCGGAAAGACACTCTATGAATCCTCTATACCTCTCAAGCCCTTGTACATCATCATATTTGAATATTCCTCCTATACGCTTATGACCATTTTTAATCAATCTCTTTGTAAGCTCATAACTTGCCTGTGAATCCGACATTTCTATACTGTCAAAGGTTTGATTACTATAATGGTTATGAATGAAAATGGTTGGAATACTCCTTTTTTCTATCTCTTTATAAAGTCTTATATTAGGGTTTGGAAAACTCGACCTCGTTCCCTCTATTATAAGTCCCGATACATTTGCTTTTAATAATCCTTCCAGATAAATTGCTTCGTCATTAAGCCTGTTTTTGGTAACTGCCACATCTATGGCAAAACCTCTTTCCTCAAGCACCGATTTTATACCTTCATAAACCTGAGGAAATAAATAATCGGAGAAATAACTTAGTATAAGTCCTATATGCTTCTTTTTTCTATCTTCTTCATCATTTTTATAGGAAACATAAGTTCCGCTTCCTCTAACCCTGGAAATAAGACCTTCTTTTTCAAGCTGATTCAATGCATTTCTTACAGTCTGCCTTGAATATCCGAATTTTTTCTCTAAGACATGCTCAGAAGGAAACTTCTCATTATTCTTTATTACTCCGCTCACAATCAGTGTCCGTCCCCAGTTGTATAGTTTCCGATATTTTATGCCGCCTTTTGCCTCATTACACATTTTCTTTGCCATAACGACACTCCTTTGGTAAACCCCAATTATTCACACCATAGGTCAAGACCTCATATTCTGCATGGTACAGTATGATAAACAATTTGTACTTAGTCTCATAATAGCTTCTTATATGATTTAAGGCAAGCAGTTTTAATTTTTTTCTTTTGAAAGTTGTATTTAATCTGTATTTTTGTCTCTGTATTTCTGTTATTCATCTGAAAACAAATACATAATTTATCCGAAATTATTCGCCTTCAGCCTACATATGTAGGAGGAAAACTACTCAAACCAGCCGCAAAACAGATGATATTTTTATATATCGTAAAATCCTCCACCAAAACTAAAAAAAGTACAACTTTTAAGTTGTACTTTTTTGGTTAAGAAAAACATATGCTTTGTTTCAAAATACTGTCTCAATCCTATCCGAACTGACTTCCAAATTTTTCCGTACCGTGCCGCAAAGCTTCCACAGCAGGAAGCATTTTGCCCGAAAGGAAGCGAATCAGTGCTCCTCCACCCGTGCATATATAGTCAATCTTGTCCGTGACGTTGTACTTTGCCGCCGCTGTAATCGAATCTCCTCCTCCCACCACTGTAAAGGCTTTTGACTCCGCAATAGCTTGCCACACTTTTAATGTTCCATATTCTGCTCCTTCTGTTTCAAATTTTCCCATAGGGCCGTTGACAAACACAGTTTCGGAAGACGCAATAATGCTCGTGTACAGTTCCGCTGTATCCTTCCCTATATCAACCGCAAAGAATTTTGCCGTAATGTCATTGAGCTTAGCCTCGCTTCGAGTGTTTTCCCTTATCTGCGCAAGATCGACAGGAACCAGGATTCTGTCCGAAAATCTTTCATATAGTTCTTTGGCTTTTGCAATATATTCTTCATAGCCTGAAGTTCTGATAAAGTCCAGACTTTCCCGACCTATTTCTTTCCCAAGTGCCACAAGAAAAATATTTGCCGCAAGACCACCTGTAAGAATGTGATCCGCTACACCCGCAGCAAGGACGGAATTCATCATAAGAAATGCATCAGCAATCTTCGCCCCTCCCAGTACAAACGTACACGGATGTTTAGGGTTTTGCATAAGTTCCGAAAGAATGCAATATTCTTTTTCAAACAATCTTCCCATAGCAGTCGGGAGAACTTCCTCAAAACCACAAAGCGACGGTTGATCACGATGTGCTGCGGCAAAAGCGTCACAAACATAAATATCCGCAGTTGGAGCAAGCCTCCTTACCACTATAGTTTTTGCCTGCTCCTCATGGCTTAATTTTAACTGTCTCTCAAAAATCGTCTGCTCTTCCGACATAAATCTTACATTATCAAGAAGGAGTATTTCACCGTTACCTAAATCCTTAATTTTTTGGATTGCTGCCGGACCGCAAACATCCGGAATAAAGTCAACTTTTTTATTCAAATGATCCGAAAGTACCTGCGCATGTGGCATAAGCGTCCAGAAATTTTCATATTCTATATCGCTTCCCTGATGCGCTAAAAGGACAAGCTTCGCCCCTTTTTCAGACAATTCTTCTATCGTGGGCACACAGGCCATGATTCTGGAAGTATCTCTAAGTTTTCCGGTTTCACGGTCGATCGGCTGGTTGATATCTATCCTGCATATAACCGTTTTCCCGTTTACCTTAAAATCATCCAACGTATTAATCCCGAATTTCATAACATTCCTATGATGATCTTAACAAGCAAATCAACATTTTCCTTTCTTAAACATACCTTTAAATCTTCCGATTCCCAGATATTTATTTGTCAGAGATGTTGCATCCTCCATATTGAGCTGCATATTCATAGCTGCACGGATACCGTCTATCGTTTCCGGAATAGTAACCGCTTCCTGCGGAATGTTGATTGCGAACATAATATCGTCCCCTATTTCCACTATGCTATCCGCCCAAAGGCCTATTTCATAATTATCGCCTCTGCAATGCCCAAGGTCTCTTCCGTATTTAAAAAATGATGCATTGCCGAGAAATCCCTCGTCCGTCGTAACAACTCTTATTCTTGGATGTTTTTCAAATTCTGCTAATGCCGACTTTTTTTCAATTTTACTTTTTCCATGAACCACACAGGTGATTATATGACCGTACGTTACGGGAGTGTGCACCAGAATACCCGTCGCCCTTATATGAGGCATGATAGTCATTAAATCAACCGCCTGATGAGATGGAGCTTTGTCAATACGCAGAGCATCCGTAAGCCCTCTGTGATAGTCACCCGGATCGGCTACTCTTCTGATAATTGTAATTGCAATATTATCTACCCCAAAAGCACGATCCAGACAATCCGCCGCACGAATCAATCCCGTTGTATTACAGCTTGTTAATTTCAAATAATCTTTCCCTATACCTTTTTCATAATTCGCATAACCATGAAAAAATACATCGGCAACTTCATTTTTTTCTCCACCCTGGAAGATTGCTTTAATTCCTTCTTTTATATATAATTCCTTATTTTTAGCTCCGACTCCCGCCGGAGAAGCATCAAGCATTATATCAACCTTATCAATCAAATCATTGATTGTTCCTTTTACGGGAATCCCTATTTCTTCAAACGAACTGCGTTCTGCTCCTTCAGCCATATAAAGATCGTACGGCATTCCTTTTTCATATAATGCACGAATTGCAAGCGTGGGTGCAAAATCAACAACTCCCACCAACTCCATATCTTCCTGCATGGCCACTCCATCAGCAAGACGCTGACCTATCGTACCATACCCCGCTACTCCGACTCTTACCTTTGTCATAAAACAGCCTCCTTTATTCTTCGTAACTTCAAAGGGTCTTTTATCTTTCTTCATTCCAAGTCATCATTGACATATATTATTTTGACATTATTCTCTTCCAAGACCTGTATAAGTTTAGGATCTTCTATTGGTCTTGCAGTAATAATCCCCGTAAGTTCACTAAACTCAGAAAATACATTTACTCCCGAAATATGAAACTTCGTAGAATCAATCAGAGCGTAAACTTCATCCGCCGATTTAATAATCTGTTTTTTTACGGAATACTGTAGTGGCGACGTTACCGTCAGCCCTCTACAACCGCTTACACCGGATGCTCCTATAAATGCTTTATCGACATGATGTCTCGCAAGATAGTCGACGGTATCGGCATCCGCAAGACACATATCCTCAAGCATGCCACCCGGCATAAATACGTGCACATCGGTATCGTTTAAAATAGTGGCTACAGGCACTGAATTTGTGATGACCGAAAGACTTTTTTTGTCTTTTAAATTTTCTGCAAGTGCAAGTGTTGTTGTCCCCGCATCAATGCATATAGTATCATTTTCGTGTACCATTTCCGCAGCCTTACGTCCGATCAGCTTTTTCTCGTCATAATTTATGTTGTCACGAAAACTGTACACAGGAGCACGATCGGGTTCCACATAAATGATTTTACCCCGCGTTTTATGTATTTTGCCCTCTGCCGCAAGTGTATTTATATCTCTCCTTATAGTGGCTACAGATGCGGAAATTGCAGCAAAAAGTTCGTTAATCTTCACAATTTCTTTTTTTTGGGCAAACTCAAGTATTTGCTGTCTGCGATTATCACCTTTCATAAATCCCCCTTTAAAATCGATTACCTGTTAAAAATTATCCTTACCATCGAAATAATCATATTTTAAAGCAGAACATTTTGCAACCGAATATCGGTAAAAATCATTATTTGATTAATTTGTCATAGTATCAATCATTTTTAAGCCTATTATTTTGTTTCATCTTACTAATTAAAGATTTAACCACCGGCCACAGTATCGATATAATTGCAATCATAAGAAAACCGCATGAGATAGGACGTGTAAAAAAGATTGATATACTCCCATGTGATATAACCAAAGATCGCTGTAAATTTTTCTCTGCAAGGTTCCCTAAAATCAATCCCAATATTATCGGTGGCATAGGGAAATCCAGTTTTATCAATATATAAGCAATAACCCCCAAAAACATCATCAGCAAGATATCAATTATATTGTTGTTAACCGCATAAGTTCCCACAACGCAAAATGCGAAAACTATCGGTGTCAGATATTTATTCGAAACATCGCCTATCTTAGCAAAGATCCTAATACCGCAATATCCGAGTATGCACATCGCTATATTCGCTGCAAACATACCTAAAATAATTCCGTATACCACCTTCCCCTGGGTTTGAAACAGAAGAGGTCCCGGAACAATACCCTGCATCATCAGAGCACTCAGCATAACCGCTGTACCGGCGTCTCCCGGAATTCCCAATGTGAGAAGCGGTATCAATGCTCCGCCCGAAATTGCATTATTTGCCGCTTCCGGTGCCGCAACTCCCTCAGGTATACCTTTTCCGAATAACTCCTTGTGCTTGGATACCCTTTTAGCCTCGTTATAGCCAACCCAGCACGCAATGTCTCCCCCTGTACCGGGTATCGCACCGATTATTGTTCCTATAATGCTTGAACGAAACATCGTTGGTAAAGTTGCCTTTACATCCTGCAAAGTCGGAAAAATTCGGTTTAACTTTTGTTTTGTTCCCTTGTCCTCTTGATCTCAGCCGTTTTCAATATTAATAAGCCCCTGTGCAAAAGCATAAAGAGCAATTAAAACAGGAATCATCTGAATACCGCCCATAAGATATACTGTACCGAAAGTAAATCGGCTCTGTCCGGTAAGGGAATCAATCCCTATAGTAGCCATAATCAGCCCAAGAACCGCTCCAATCAAACCTTTAACAATGTTTTTTGCCGAAATGCTCGTCACCATCGAAAGTCCAAAAATAGCGAGAGCAAAATACTCCGGAGCACCGAAGTTAAGTGCAACCTTACTTAAAAGGGGGGAAATCCAAAACAACATAATTGACGAGAAAATACCGCCGAAAGTAGATGCCATCGTTGATATTCCGAGCGCCCTGCCAGCCTCTCCCTTAAGATTCATGGGATATCCGTCCAAAGTCGTGGCCGCGGAATTAGCGGTTCCCGGCGTATTTATTAAAATTGCCGTTATAGATCCTCCGTATATGGCACCGCAAAATACTCCCAGAAGCATCAAAACTCCTGATTCTCCCTGCATTTTCAATGTAAGGGGCATCATTATCGACAATCCCATTATAGAGGAAAGTCCGGGCATCGAGCCTACCAAAATACCTATTAAGCAACCTAAAAATATAATAAAGAGGTTAAATGGCTGAAACACTGTATATAAAGCCGACATTAACGCTTCAAACACTTTTCTCCTCCTTTCAAAACAATACGCCTGTTGGTAAAGAAAGCTTCAAAATTATGGAGAACACCACAAAAGTAAATGCTTCAACTCCGATTGTTACCCCGGCTAACAGCCGTATATCCTTTTCACCCATCAATAACATGGTAGCCGGAATCATAAAAAAAGCTCCTATGAAAAAACCGAAAAAATAAAGTAGTATACCGAATATAGCAAGAACTCCGACTCCTTTTAAAACTCTTCTGAATGATGCTGAGTGTATATCAAAAACTACCGTTTTCCGTTTTTCTTTTTCCTTCTGCATTGTTTGAATAAACAATATCACGGACAGTAAAGCCAAACAGATTGAGAGGATCTTCGGCCAGTCTCCCGCTCCTATGGTAAACCGTATTCCGGAGGGCATTGCATCTGCACCTATATATATAACTACTGCTATCACGATAAAAATCAGCACACACAAAATATTATATTTTTTCATAGTCACACCTCTTTAACACAAAGCCCCCGGATATGCCATTGATTCTTTTCACCGTATTTTCATTTAATCAGACTTTCATAATAAGTTTGCTGTTCCGCAACAAATGAGAGGATATCCTTATGTTCCATCTTAGGAACCGCCTGGAAGCTGAAACTTTTAAGTGTTTCCGCATATCCTTCCGAAGCTGCTGCTTCAGAGAATATTTTTGTTAAATAGGTTACCGCCTCATCCGGAGCTCCCTCTCTGACAGCCAGAGTAATCCAGCTTAAAATGTTCATATCTTTCAATTCTTCGAAAGTTTCAGCCATTGTAGGTACATCAGGATAGGAATCAAGCCTTTTCTTTCCCGTACTCGCAATAGCCTTCACCGCATCGGCCTCAAGCTGTCCCTGCGCCGCTCCCGGAGCAGCTACTGTTGCCATACATTCCCCACTGACAACTGCCAGTACACTGTTTGCGGAAGAATCATATGAAACTGTTGTAACATCAAGTCCCAACTTTTTATTTAATGCGGTATATACAAGATGAGGAACCGCTCCTTCTCCGGTATCACCGATAGAAACCTTGCCCGGATTTTCTTTGCAATATTTAACAAACTCCTCAAATGTATTGTAAGGAGCATCTTTTGCTACAACCAAAAGATAAGGATCCTGTTCAATCATAGCGAGGGGAATTACTTTGGAAGAATCAACATCCGTGTTACCCAGTGCATAGCTGAGAACCATGTCACAGTTGTAAACTCCAATAGTATAGCCGTCCGCTTCGGTATTCATAAACTGATTAAAGCCGACCAACCCTGAGCCTCCTGCCACATTGGAAACAATGATGTTTTTTGATAAATCTTTCTTTGGTATGGCATTAATGACACTTCTTACACAGGTATCCGTTGTTCCTCCTGCCGCATAATAACAAACAGCCGAAAGATCTTTTGTGGGAAAATCTTTCGACGATCCTGAAGACCCTCCACATCCGGACAAAGCTGATGTAATAACAGATAATCCTAACAATACAGCCGCTAACCTCTTCTTCATACCTCAAAACCTCCAATTCAAAAATTTTTATTGTGTTCAATCTTCTTTAATTTCAGGCAACGGATTTTGTCTTATAAAATCACTGATTTGGTCGAAACTTTCAATGCCCTCGCATGCCCCAACATGCTGAATTACCTGCGCCGAACAGGCCGTGGCAAAAATCATTTTATCTACAGCATCCGTGTTTTGTCCAAGCGTGGTCAGAAAACCCGAAACAAAAGCATCCCCCGCTCCGGTAGTATCTTTGACGGGCACCTTATAACATCCGCACATAAATGCAGTGTTTTTATCTTTATAATAGGCCCCCGTCTCCCCTGCTTTTATGACAACATGTCCCACTCCCTTTTCGATGAAATATTCTGCCATATCAGAAACTCTTTCCTTATGAGTAAGATGTACGGCCTGCTCAATACTCGGAAGGAAGTAATCCAAATAAGGATAATTACATTCAATAATTTCTCCCCATCTTCCCGTACGGTCAGTAGTTACATCCATCGAAGTAATAACCCCTTTTTCCTTGGCTTTTTTTAATATAACCGCCGCACCTTCGCCGTCAAATTTTTTCATATGAAAAGTTCCCGCTATTTGCAAAATATCGGCATCATCCAACATAGCCGTATTGATGTCAGCACTCTCAAAGGCTTCGCTGGAAGCAAAATTCTGGTAAAATGTCCTTTTACCTTCAGAATTAAGTAAAATCAATGACTTTGACTGTTTGACCCCCGGATATCTGATAATATTTGAAATATCAACTTTTTCTTTTTTCAGTGACTCTAAACAGTTATCCGCAAAAATATCATCTCCAAAAGGCCCAACATAGGTCACCCTGTTGCCCAATCTTGCCATGTCTACCGCATTATTATGCGCGTCTCCTCCCGCCTTAATCAAAAAACTCTCAAGATAATGATAATCCGTATTCAGCTCAACCTTTTCAACCGGAAAAGCAATCAAGTCAACCGTTGTTTCACCGATACATAAAACCCTCTGCATTTCATCACCCCTGCTTTACTTTGGCTTCAGCATAAAACAATTGCTATTTGATTTAATAATACTTTCTGTTTGCTGAAAAGTCAATAGCAAAAATCATTATTTGATTCATATTTTGATTTATATTTGATATTATTTGATTTTTTTATGTCTTTTTGATTGAAATTTCATTTAAATAGTGATATCCTGTTTTTAACAAAGCATTTTATGATTTATTGTTTCCAAATAAATCATTTTATTGGATTGAATTATTTGTAAACCATAAGGAGGTCAAAAATATGATTGTAACTCTCAAAGAAGTTCTTTCGGATGCAAAGAAAAAACATTACGGCATCGGCGCATTTAATGCCGTCAATATGGAAATGGTCAGAGGAGTTATAGCCGCCGCGGAAGAGCTGAACTCTCCGGTCATTATCGGTACGGCAGAAGTTCTCACAAAGTATACACCGCTCGATACTCTTACATATTTACTTCGCCCGTTAGCGGAAAAATCCAAAATTCCCGTTGTGCTTCACTTTGATCACGGACTTAGTGAACAAAAAATAGTTGAGGCAATGCGACTTGGATTTTCTTCCGTTATGTACGACTGCTCACTTTTACCTTACGATGAGAACATCACTAAAGTTGCTTCACTTACAAAATACGCACATCTTTACGGCTGTACCGTTGAAGGAGAACTCGGGCATGTGGGAACTAATGCTAACCCAAATGCGGAACAGGATATATATACTCGGGTTGAGGACGCAAAAAAATATGCGGAAATGACCGGAGTTGACGCACTTGCCGTTGCAATCGGAACCTCTCACGGATTATACAGGGAAAAACCTAAACTTGATATTGAACGCCTTTCCGAAATAGAAAAGGCCGTAAACATCCCTCTCGTTCTTCACGGCGGCTCCGGCCTCAGTGATGATGATTTCAAAAACTGCATAAAATCAGGCATTTGCAAAATTAATATTTTTACAGACGTAAATATTGCAGCATCAACCGCAGTATATAAAAATTATGAAGATAATAAAGGTATGTCCACTATTATACCCGATACCGTTCAGGCCGTTAAAGCTGCCGCAATGCGCAAGATACAAGTTTTCGGTTCTGTAGGTATGGCGTGAATAATTAGAACTTAGTTTACTTTTAATCGAATTTACATTGGAGGTTATAAAATGAACGTTTATAAAATCGCAGTAATTCCCGGTGACGGAATCGGGCCGGAGGTAATGAATGAATCATTAAAAGTTCTCAACAAAATTTCAGAGTTGGACGGGGGGTTCAAGTTTGAATTTACCCACTTCCCTTGGGGCTGTAAGTACTATTTGGAAACATCCGAAATGATGCCCACCGACGGAATCGATATTTTATCGTCATATGACGCGATTCTGTTGGGCGCTGTAGGATATCCGGGTGTTCCCGACCATATATCTTTGCGCGATCTTCTTCTTAAAATACGTCACAACTTTGACGAGTATATCAACCTCAGACCCGTAAAATTATTAAAAGGTGCCCATTGTCCTCTGAAAAATACAGAGACCGAAGATATCGATATGACTTTTATCAGAGAAAACAGCGAAGGTGAATATTACGGAACCGGTGCTTGGCTGTATAAAGATACTCCAGAAGAAGTTGTCGTACAGGATAATGTATTTTCAAGGAAAGGCTGCGAACGCGTAATACGATATGCTTACGAATTGGCCGAAAAAGAGAAAAAGACACTTACAAGTATCAGCAAGGGGAATGCACTGAATTATTCCATGGTCTTTTGGGATCAAATTTTTAAGGAAATCGGAAAAGAATATCCCAATGTTAAAACCTGTAATCTCCTTGTAGATGCCGCCGCTATGTTTATGGTAAAAGATCCAAAACGCTTTCAGGTGGTGGTTACAAGTAATCTGTTCGGTGATATTCTTACGGATTTAGGCGCGGCTATAGCAGGAGGAATGGGTCTTGCAGCCGGTGCTAATTTAAATCCTGAAAAAAAATTCCCATCTATGTTTGAACCTATTCATGGCTCAGCCCCCGATATTGCCGGTAAAGGTATTGCAAATCCTCTGGCTGCCATCTGGTCAGCTTCACAGATGCTTGATTTTTTCGGTTATGAAAAATGGGGAAAAGTTCTAATTGAAGCCATAGGCGATATGCTTATAAATCATAAAGACAAACTTACTCCCGATCAGGGCGGAAAAGCTTCTACATCCGAATGTGCAGATACATTGATTTCTCTGTTGTAATCAGTTCTCTTGTACTACCTTATACTCTTATGGGGCTGTCGAAATAAACATAAAACACACAGAATATGATGATAAAAATCACTAAAGATGCATATATTTTACGGTATGATTTTTAAAGCGACAACCCCGTTAAACAGTTTTTTATCCAAGCCTCCCTAAAGCTTCCTTAATCCTCTCATAATGCAAAAACCCTTCCTCTTCCTTAAGTATCTCCATATCATCCTCATCCACAAATCTGTAATCTATTACCTCATCAGGATTTACCCTTATACTGCTTTTATTAAAACAGCCCTTAAAATGATAGATGTCAACAAAGTAATTGTCACCGCTCTCAGTATCTTCATTTTTATAGCTGTAGATTAGCTTCCCCTTGTGCTTTGCTATATCAAGCCCTGTTTCTTCGACTATTTCCCTAAGGACCGCAGCTTCGGAGCTTTCTCCCGATCTGGCACTTCCTCCGGGTATTTCCCAGGCTCCTGCCGCCCATCTTTTATCAAGGCTTCTTCTGGTTGCAAGAACCTTGCCGTATTCATCTTCAAGAACAGCAAGTACATAGAGCATATACTGCCCTTTTTTTAGCTTAGTCTCACGAGGTTGTACTACACCTGTTTTCTCTTTATTTTCATTATAAATATCTATCATTTCCATAATATTTTCCTCAAATTCAATCTTCATAGTATCATCAAAACAGCTCTCATTCCCTCTGTGGCAGGCAGCACCGTCTCTTACCACGCGTACCAACAGTGCATCATAATCACAATCAGCTTCAATACTGACTACATGCTGATAGTTGCCGCTGGTTTCACCCTTTAGCCATAGCTCCTTTCTCGAACGGGAATAAAAGCAGGTAAGCTTCTTCCTGAGGGTTATTTCAAGGGATTCCCTGTTCATATAGGCCACAGTAAGCACCCTGCCTGTGGTATAATCCTGAACTATGCAGGGAACAAGCCCCTTTTCATCAAATTTAATCTTATCTATATCAAACATACTGTTTTCTCCTAAATTTATGTGCCAAGCGGCAAATCTCATCAGCTTATACACTTCTAACGGTATAGAAGTGTTCTATAGCAACTGATACAGGATTGCAGGAACTTCGCTTCTCAGGGTTCTTGCAAAAATATTCGTAATCCGCTCATTTTTTTGCAAAAAACGGCTACTTACCCATTTTTTCTTGTCAAAAGATAATAAATTCTTTTGCAAGCAAGCTTACACAGAATTTTATGCTTTTGACACTTGTATTATATATTAAACTCTTACCAAAATTCCCTGCTCTTTTAATTCTTTTTTCAAATCCTTTATCTTCACCTCTCCGGAATGAAAGATAGAGGCTGCAAGTCCTGCTGAAATATCAGGTATCTCCTTAAATAAATCCGTAAAATCCCCTAGCTTTCCGGCTCCGCCTGAAGCTATAACAGGTACGGGACTAATATCACAGACAGCTTTTAAAAGCTTAATATCAAATCCCTGCCTAACTCCGTCTGTATCTATGGAATTTACCACAACTTCACCTGCTCCCCTTTTAATCCCGGCTTCTATAAAACTAAGTGCAGATAATTCGGTATCCCTTCTGCCACCTTCCGCAAATATATGATAATCACCATCTACCATCTTTACATCCACTGAAAGCACCACGCATTGATTTCCGTATTTGCAGGCGGCTTCATTTATAAGCTCTGGATTCCTGATCGCACCCGAGTTTACAGATACCTTGTCCGCACCGCATTTTAATACCCTGTCAAAGTCCTCTAATGTGCTGATTCCGCCGCCTACGGTAAGGGGGATGAATATTTCCCCGGCAACCTTTGTTAAAATATCTACAAACAACTTTCTTCCTTCAACACTGGCTGTAATATCATAAAACACCAGCTCGTCAGCCCCGGCTTCGCTGTAATATTTCCCAAGCTCCACCGGCTCCGAGATTTCTTTAAGCCCTGTGAAATTCACACCTTTTACGACTTTTCCGTCTTTTACATCCAAGCATGGAATTATTCTTTTTGTAATCATATTTTAAGCGCCTCTCTTAAATCAACGTTTCCGGTGTACATAGCTTTTCCTAAAATCGCTCCATAAATACCTGTATTTTTAAGCCTTATAAGGTCATCTAAAGTAGTTACTCCGCCGGATGCCGTTATGTCCATATCCGTAAATTTACTTAGCTTTTCATAAAATGAAACATTTATACCACTCATAGCACCGTCCTTTGCTATGTCAGTTACGATAATATTTTTTATCCCTATCTCCTTAAGCTCGGTCACAAAGTCAAATATAGTCTTATCAGTTACCTCTAACCAGCCCTTAATGGCAACCTTTTCATCTTTTACATCTATACCTACAGCTATCTTCTCTCTGTATTTATCTGTCATTTTATTTAGAAATTCCTTGTCTGTAGCAGCCTTTGTGCCCAAGATTATCCTATTTACTCCCGCATTTATGTATTTTTCAATGGTTGCTTCAGTTCTTATACCTCCGCCTATTTCAACCTTCAGCCCTGTCTTTTTACAGATTTCTTCAACATAGGTAAAATTAGGAGTATTTCCTTCCTTTGCTCCTTCTAAATCTACCAGATGCAGCCACTCACCGCCTGCAGCTTCTATTTCACAAGCCTTATCTACTACATTTTCGCTGTAAATTGTCATCTTGTTATAGTCACCCTTTAAGAGCCTGACTACCTTGCCTTCATATATGTCTATAGCAGGAAATATTATCATAGCTGCCACCTTTCACAGTCTGCAAAAATTTTTAAGTATCTTAAACCCTTTTTCTCCGCTTTTTTCAGGGTGAAACTGCACCCCGTATACATTTTTATTGTTTACTGCCGCAGTTACTTCCACACTGTATTCGGCAGTTGCTATAAGGCTTTCCTCACAATAAAAGCCTGCAAAACTATGTACAAAATACACCTCGTCACCTTCAGCCAAGCCCTCAAATATAGGGCTTTTTTTCTTAAAATGCAAACCATTCCAGCCCATATGAGGAATCTTAAGATTATTTGGTATCACTTCACTTAAGGCTCTTATTTCTCCTTTTATCAACCCCAAGCCTTTATTTTCCCCATATTCAAACGACTTTTCAAATAACAGCTGCATGCCTAAGCAAATGCCTAAAAGCGGCTTCCCTTTAGAAACGTCTTCCATAATTATATCTGAAAGCCCACTCCCATTTAGTTTGGCAATAGCATCACCAAAAGCTCCTACTCCCGGCAAAATTATTCTGTCAGCCTGCGAAATAATATCTTTATCAGAACTGATAATAGCCTCTTCTCCTATTTTTTTAAGAGAACTGACAAGCGAAAATAAATTCCCTACTCCATAGTCTATTATAACTGTCATAATTTCTCCCCATTACTTTTCATTGTTCACATGTGTTTTTATAACTTGATACAAGTGTCAAAAGTATAAAAATTCAATACAAGCTTGCTTGCAAAAGAATTTCTTATCTCTTGACACACAAAAAATATGAGCAATTAGCCATTTTTGCAAAAAATGAGCGGATTACGAATATTTTTTCAAAGATTGCGAGAGGTGAAACCGTAGCAATCCTGTATCAATTTTACCTATGTAAAAAACACCTAATCCTTTTATTCTACAGAAGTAGTCCTTTTGTTTTGCCACTATCACTGCTCTTCAAATCTGATATCTACCGCCCTTGCATGTGCTGTAAGCCCTTCTTTATTAGCAAAGTATGATATTTTCTTATAATCTGCTTTAAGTGCTTCCTCCGTATAATAGCTGTACTGAATATTTTTTACAAAATCCTCTACCGACAGAGGGCTGTAAAACCTTGCCGTGCCTGAAGTCGGCAGGGTGTGGTTCGGGCCAGCAAAATAATCACCTGTTGGCTCTGCATTGTATCTTCCGAGGAAAACCGAGCCTGCATTTTTAATCAGTCCCAGATAATTAAACGGCTCGTCTACACATACCTCCATATGCTCAGGTGCTATTCGGTTCGCTATATCTATGCCCTGAAGCAAATCCTTGCAAATAATTATCTTCCCATTGTTGTCAATAGAGACTCTTGCTATTTCCTCTCTTAGAAGGCAGGCAAGCTGATTTTCTATTTCCTTTTGGACTTCTTTTGCAAGCTTCTCCGACTCCGTAATAAGCACACAAGCTGCATTTTTATCATGTTCTGCCTGACTTAGCAAATCCGCTGCCACAAACTTTGGATTTGACTTTCCATCTGCAAGTACCAAGACTTCGGAAGGTCCGGCTATCATATCTATTCCGACCTGGCCAAAGACCTGCTTCTTGGCTTCTGCCACAAAGGCATTGCCCGGTCCTACTATCTTATCCACCTTAGGCACACTCTCAGTACCGTAAGCAAGGGCTGCAACCGCCTGTGCTCCGCCCAGTTTGTAAATAGCTGTAACTCCTGCAATCTTAGCTGCTGCAAGTATATAAGGATTGATTTCTCCGGTTTTATTTGGTGGTGTAACCATAATTATCTCAGATACTCCCGCAATCTTTGCAGGAACTGCATCCATAAGTACAGTAGACGGATAGGCAGCAGTTCCTCCCGGCACATAAATACCCACCTTTTCTATAGGAACTACTCTCTGACCTAAGATAACTCCGTTCTTAGCCGTCATCATAAAACCCTGACGAACCTGTTTTTCATGAAATGCCCTGATATTACTTTCAGCTTCTTTTAATATTTCCAAAAACTCAGGTTCTACTTTATTTAGAGCGGCTGTAATTTCTTCCTCACTAACCTTGAAATCTGTAAGCTTTACCTTATCAAATTTCTCAAGATATTCGCTTAAAGCCTTATCTCCGTTTGTTTTTACATTGTTAATTATTTCACTGACAATGCCGCCTACCTCTGCCACAGGCTCATTTCTGGCAAATATCTCTTCTTCCTTAATCTTACCTACTTCATATATTTTAATCATAGCTGCTCCTTAACCCTTAATAATCCCTAATTATTCACGACATAGGTCACTTAACTCATTTTCTGCACAGTACAGTATGATAATTTATCACGCATTTGGGTAATCTCTTTATTTTTAAATTGGAAACTTACCTTGTTACATATAAACCTTGCACTTATCGGAAGAATTTCCTCAAGCACTTCAAGCCCGTTTTCACGAAGAGTATTTCCTGTCTCCACTATATCCACTATTATATCGGAAAGTCCCAGTAAGGGAGCTATTTCTATAGAGCCGTTTAACTTAATTATATCTATATCCCTTCCTGCTTCCTCATAGTATTTTCCTGCAATATTGGGAAATTTGGTGGCTATCTTAAGTGTCTTTTCAGGATTTTCAAAAAAATCCTTCTCACCGCAGACACACATCCTACACCTTCCTATACCAAGGTCAAGAAGTTCGTATACATCAGGCTCATATTCCCTAAGTATATCAGCGCCGCAAACTCCTACATCCGCTGCTCCCCTTTCCACGTAAATTGCCACATCGGAAGGCTTTACCCAAAAATATCTGACACCCTTTTCCTCATTCACAAAAGTAAGCTTGCGGTTGGGTTCCAGAATTTCAGGACAGGGATAGCCTGCCTGTTCTAAAAGGCGGTAAGATTTACTGCCTATTCTTCCTTTGGGAAGAGCTATATTTATCATATCATTCTCCTTAACTCCAGTACTTCCTTAGCCCTGATTCTCTTTGCCATTTCTTCTTCAGACTTTTCTGCAAGCTGCACCCTGTATCCTTTTTCTATCAATTCTTCTACCTTATTTACCGCCTTTGTAATTTCATCCTCTGCTTCATCGAAAATTATAAGATAGTCTACATCATATTTATCCCTTTCCTCTTTATAATTTTCAATCAGAGATAAATCCAGTGCAAAGCCTACAGCCCCCACTTCCTTCCCCATCTTTTCCGCCAGCTTATCATATCTGCCGCCGGAAAGCACAGTGAACGGAATACCTGAAACAGCTCCCTGGAAAATAATTCCGTTATAATAATCCATTGAGTTTATAAGTGAAAAATCAAGGTAGATATTTTCAAGTACATTAAAAGCTTTCAAAGCCTTTACAAGTTCCTTTATATGTGTGGCATTTTCTATAAATCCCTTACTTTCAAGTACATTAACTCCTTCTTCTAAGGGGAGATAGAGATTCAAAATCTCTTTAAGTTTTTCTGCAGCCTTGCTGTCAAGTTTTCCTTCATTTACAAGGATATCAAGGCCGGCGGTATTCTTTGACTCAAAAAGCTGAAATATACGGTTTCCGGTAAGCTCAGGCAAAGCCAGATTTTCAAAAATTTCTGATAGCATTGACACATCACTGATTCTTATTCTTATATCATTTCCGAAAAGCTTAAGGCTCTTGGCTGCAAGTGCTATAACTTCAGCTTCTGCGTAAGTAGTTAATTTACCTATATATTCAATACCTGATTGTTTAATTTCCTTAAAATGCCTGTCCTTTGGGCGGTATATATTCTCGTTATAATATATCCTTCCCCTTCCCACTCCGGACTTCATTATACTTAGGGTTACATCAGGCTTTAATGCAAGCAGTTCACCATCCAAATCGGTGAAGGTTATAATCTGATTGGTATTTAAGAAGTCTTTATTTTCTATATAAAGTTCGTACGGCTCAAACTTGGACATCTTAAATCTTTTGTATCCGTAGCCTTCATATAATGTTTTTAATTCCTTATTTATCATCTTCCCTCGTTTCCCCTCCCTAACCGAGCAGTCCTTTGGTAGAAGGTATCTTGTCATTAAATCTGCTGTCTGTAGAAACTGCAACACGTAAGGCTCTGCCAAGTCCCTTGAAGGCTGCCTCAGCTATATGGTGGGAGTTTGTGCCTGCAAATTGTCTGATATGAAGGGTAATTCCTGCATTATTTGCAAATGCTGTCATAAACTCGGCAACCAACTCGGTATCAAAGGTCCCTATTTTTTCTGTAAGAAAATGTAAATCAGTATAAAATCTTCCCCTGCCCGATATGTCAAGTGCAGTAAGTACAAGGCTTTCATCCATAGGCTGGCAGGCTTCTCCGAAACGAACTATACCTTTCTTATCCCCCAGAGCATCTTTAAGTGCCAGACCTAAAACTATACCTATATCTTCCACACTATGGTGGTCATCTACCCATGTATCTCCTTTACATTTAACTTTAAGCTCAATTCCCGCATATCTTGAAAATAAGGTAAGCATATGATCTAAAAAACCGACACCTGTTGATATCTCTGAATTTTCTATGTTTCCATCCAAATCAAGGCTTAGTTCTATCTTTGTTTCTGCCGTTTCTCTCTTTATGTCAGCTTTTCTCATATCTCCATACCTCTCATTTTCTCATTATTTATCCCAAATTATTAACGCAACATCTTGTGAACATCCTACAAGAACTATGCAGAATAAGAGGTCTGTGACCTATCGCATGAATAATTGGGAATATTATATATTTCATTCCTGCAAAATTACTTTTATTTTTCCAATAAGTATTTTCATATCTTCCATACTGCCAATGGTTATCCTATTAAATTCTTTTATCCTCTCTTCGTTAAAATGTCTTACTAAGATGCCATTTTCTTTTAGCTTTTCATAAAGTTTAATTCCGCTTATTTTATCTGACCTTGCAAACAGGAAATTAGCCTTAGAAGCTAAAACTTCAAAACCCAGTTTCATAAGTTCATTTCCCACAAATTCTCTGTTTGCTTTTATCTTATCACAATTCTCTTTAAAATAGTTGATGTTTTTTATCCCTTCTACCGCCATTTTCATTGAAACAGTATTTACATTGTATGGATTGGTGGAAAATTTAATTCTTTCAAGGTCTGCTATAAGCTCTGCCTTTCCCATTGCAAAACCAACCCTTGCTCCTGCCAGAGAACGTGATTTTGAAAATGTCTGAATAACAAGGAGGTTGTCATACTCCGGTATCAGTCTGACTGCCGAGCTCTCATCAGCAAAGTCTATATAAGCCTCATCTATGATTACTACATTATTCTTATTGTTTTCTAATATTTCCCTTATCTCTGTAAGGCTTAGCATCAGTCCCGTAGGTGCATTCGGATTGGCTATAATTATTGCCGTTCCGAGATTCTTATAGTCTTCTGTATCAATTAAAAAATCTTCTTTAAGAGGAATAATATTTGCCTTTATATGATTTATATCAGCGTATACCCTGTAGAAACCGTAGGTGATATCAGGAAAACTCATTCCGTTTTCACCGAATGCCATAAAACTGTAATAAAGACATTCATCCGAACCGTTTCCTATAATTACTTCACTGTAATCCAAGTTATAGTACTCAGCTATAGCCTGTTTCAGCTCTTTGACCTCTGGATCTGAATAGAACTTCAGTCCTTCAACAAGCTCCATATCAAAATTTCTATTTAGGCTGTAAGCCGGCGGAAACGGAGATTCATTGGTATTCAGCTTTATATATGTTTTATCCTGGGGCTGTTCTCCCGGTACATAGGGTGTAAGGCTTTCATAGTATTTATTAAAAAACTTGGACATAGGCTACCTCTTTGCTTTCATTTATTATCACTCTACCTTGCTAAAGTATTAAAATTTTTATTATTATAACCTTAGCTTAAGTTTGTGTCAAGTATTTTATTATACAAACGGCAAATGGGTGTGTTGATGGGTGTGTTGATTACTGATTTTTACTTTTCTTGACAAAATGATATTCTAGTGATAGAATATCATTAGTCACTATTCTAGTAATAGAATAATAACAGCAAAAGGAGGAAAGCAAAATGGCTTTTGATTTTAAGAAAGAATTTAAGGAGTATTATCCAACTAAGACTATCCCGACAATTGTTAAGATTCCCAAAATGAATTTTTTGACAGTTCGAGGTAAGGGGAATCCGAACGAGGAAGGTGGCGAGTATAAGCAAGCCATTAACTTGCTTTACCCGCTTGCCTATGCCATTAAGATGAGTAAAAATACAAATTATCGCATGGAGGGCTACTTTGATTTTGTTGTCCCGCCATTAGAAGGTTTTTGGTGGCAGGAAGGCATCAAGGGAGTTGATTATGAACGTAAAAACGATTTTCGATTTATCTCTCTCCTTCGTCTGCCGGATTTCGTAAGTAAAGAAAATTTTGACTGGGCTATTCATCAAGTGACAACTAAGAAGAAAATGGATTTTTCTAAGGTGGAATACTTAAATTATGACGAAGGCCTCTGTGTTCAATGTTTACATATTGGCCCTTATAATGATGAACCTATAACGGTTGAAAAAATGCATGCTTATATAGAAAATGAGGGATATCAACCGGATATTACAGATGAGCGTATGCATCATGAAATCTATATCAGTGATTTTCGCAAAACGGAACCTGCCAAACTAAAAACTATTATCAGACATCCAATTAAAAAGAAATAGGAGAATATAAAATGACTATCAGAACATCCTTAACCGAGGAGCTAATCCTCGGTATATTGGCAGAACAACCGCGCCATGGCTACCAGATTGAAAAATTGATTGAAGAAAGAGGGATGAGAAAATGGACAGACGTAGGTTTTTCATCAATTTATTATATCCTTGAAAAACTAGAGAATAAAGGTCTGGCTGAGAGTGTACCGACTAAGGGAAAAGATAAGAAAGAGTATAACATTACAAAGTCGGGTTCAACAGTTCTGGCAGAAAAAACGCGTCATCGCTTAATAGACCGTCAACCGGCAAACTCACATTTTATGACTGCCTTGTCTAACAGCCAAAGACTATCTTCTAAGGAGTTGATAGAAGTATTTACAGAGCGAAAAAAGACACTGGAGGAAGATTTACAGGCCTTGAAAATACAGAAATCAGCAGAAAAAAACGCACCACGCTCTGCCAGACAATTATTCAGCTTTGCTCTGGTTATGCTTCAATCTGAGTTAAATTGGTTAGAATCTGAAATTGAGGCTTTGCAACCATAATGAAATTTGATTTTTGGGAGGAGAGCATATGAAGCTAGATGTGAAACCATTCGTAGGCCAGCATTGTGAAACTACCGCAACAGGAACTCTCTTGAATCAGCTCGGTATTGAATTAAGTGAGCCGATGTTATTTGGCTTAGGAGAAGGTCTGGGATTTGTTCTTTGGAATATGAAATCCATGAATACACCATTCATAGGTGGGAGAATTAAACCTGATTTATTGACACGCAATATAGTAAAAAATTTGGGATTAAGCCTTGATGTAAGGGAAACTTCTTCAAAGGATAAAGCCTGGAAATCTGTCAAAGGATTATTGGACAGAGGGCAGGCAGTTGGTCTAAAGCTAGATTGCTATCACTTGGAATATTTTACAAATCCAATTCATTTTGCCGGACACTATGTTGCTATAGTTGGATATGATGATAAGAATGCTTTTTTAGTTGATACTGCACAACAAGGATGTGAAGTAAGCAGTTCTTTAGCGAGTTTAGAGCAGGCACGAAACGAAAAAGGTTCCATGTCATCTAAAAACTTATTTTATGTAATCGAAAAAAAAGCAGAAATATTACCTATAAAAACGGCTATTTTATCTGCAATACACAATAATGCCGTAACGTATTTAAATCCATCAATAAAGAATCTGACATATAATGGCATTTATAAAGCGAGTGATGAAATCATCAAATGGTTTGACAATTCAAAAAGTGTTGAATATGATTTTAAGATGACTGCTATGTTAATGGAAAAGGCAGGGACTGGAGGAGCAATATTTAGAAATTTATATCGTGATTTTCTAAAAGAAGCCTATGATTTAACAAATAATGAAACGATAAAGCTTGCATATTTATCGTTTATTGAGATTGCTAAAAATTGGGAAGAAGTTATTGCTCTATTTGAAAAAGTATCTGATACCAATAACAGAAACTATATTTTAGAAGCTTCAGAAAAGATGAAAAAAATCTCGGTACAGGAAAAAGAAGCCATGCAGATATTAGTAAATGTATATAGCTAAAGTAGCGCATATTAACGCAAAAATGGAGAGTGGAAGTTTTTCTTTTCATCCTTCTTTAAGTCCAGGATACCTCAATCTGACGTTTTTTTACTACACAATCTCTAAGATATAGATTAATCAATGTCTGATATGGTATACCTGCACTCTCCGATTGAGCTTTAAAATAGGCTATAGTGTCTTCATCAAGGTTTATTGTTACTTGCTTTTTTAAAAACTTTGCATAAGGATTTTTTCTTGGGTTTAAGTTCTTTATATCATATTCTTCTCTCATAGTACAGTCTCCTCTCAGATTCCCTCTTCATAAATATTGCGTTCTGTCTTAGTAGCTTTTCTTGCAGATATTATTCTTATTACCTGGTCTTGTCCTCTATAACAATGACTTACCAGACAAATACCTCTTTCATCACTTGTTCCGATTATCAGAAAACGTTCCTCGTTATCTGAATGATCCGGATCATCAAATACAATAGCAAAAGTATCTCTAAATACTGATGTAACCTCATCGAATGAAATTCCATGTTTTCTTTGATTTATCTCGTTCTTATTTTCGTCCCACTCAAACTTCAAATTTTGTACCACCTTTTGAACTATACTTATATTATAAGTATTATATATGTATAAGTCAAGGACATTTGTTTTTCATTATATTTTTAATAAATTTGATAAAATATGCACAAGTCTAACTTCCATCTCACGATTTATGCAGCTTTTAGATTGGTTTCTGTTTACAGGGAAATTCCGGCAGAATTTTATAGAAAACAAAAAAGCCCATAGCAATAACTCTTTTGTTACTGCCATGAGCCTTTTGTCAGGAATTAATGTATTATATCAAAATCGAACCCGCCAACAGATTTACAACTATAGCAAGTGCTGCAAGGACTAAACCTCTGATTATTCTTCTTTTTACAAACGCTTCACTCATATCCATACCCCCTTGCACAATTTCTTTATAAGCTATAATATTTTTTTCTTATGATTTGCAAATGATTTTCAATCTCATTTATATTATATACTATATTTATAGAAAATGCAAGGGGATTATACTTAAATTTAGACCAAATTGGGGGTTAATTATTAAAAATCATAATGCGTCCATAAACTAATTATCTTAACAATCTTTTCTTCTTCTAAAACCTCATATGCCAGCCTGTGTTTGATATTGATACGCCTTGAATATGCACCGGTTAAGTCTCCCATCAGCTTTTCATAGGACGGCGGTGTTTTATACGGATTTTCTTTAATAATCTCTATGAGGGCTCTTGTTTTTTTATCTAACTTCACATTTTTTAGCTTTGGTATATCATTAATGGCTTTCTTTGTATAAACAATATTATACATTACCACTCTACCTCATCTTCTGCTACACATTCACTAATCGGAGTATTTAACCCTTCTATAATCTTTTCTTTCATATTAGGAATAGTGGAAATATATAGTGTTTCCATAAGTCCATTGTAATCTTCCTCACTTATAATCACCGCATTTCCATCTTTTGTACTCACATTGACAGGTTCATTAAATTTTATTGTCTGCTCTAATAATCCAAAAATATTTTTTCTAAAATTAGTTATATTTGTATTCAGCATTTTATACACCTCCTAATATGTACATTATAACGTACATACGCTATATATTCAATGTCTTTTATACAAATAAATTCACATTTTAGAATTATTCATACCATTTCTCTTATGTATAAAAACAGGAGCAGCCTAAGCCACTCCTGTCTGACTATAATTCTAATCCAATTATTCTTCATCCTGTCCGTTGTCTACAGTCTCAAATTCTTCATCTTCATAACTTTCCGCATAATTTCCTTCAAATTCATCCGGATTGAGAGTTTCCTCTCCCTCCTCTGCTTCATCAAATTCATTATCGCTGTCAAGCTTTACTGAACGATAGAACTTCATACCTGTACCGGCAGGGATGAGCTTACCTAAGATAACATTTTCCTTAAGACCGATGAGCTTATCCACCTTACCCTTGATAGCCGCATCAGTAAGTACCTTGGTTGTTTCCTGGAAGGAAGCTGCTGAAAGGAATGAGTTGGTAGCAAGGGAAGCCTTGGTAATACCAAGCATAGTTCTCTCACCCTCCGCCTTCTCGAAGCCTTCCTGCTCAAGCTGCTCATTAAGCTCCTCAAACTCGATTATATCGGCATATTCACCGGTTAAATAATCAGAATCTCCCGGCTCTGATATCTTTATCTTCTTAAGCATCTGACGAACTATCATCTCAATATGCTTATCGTTAATCTCAACACCCTGTAAACGGTATACACGCTGTACTTCACGAATCATATAATCCTGTACCGCTCTTACACCCTTGATGTTTAAAAGGTCGTGCGGATTGATACTACCCTCTGTGATTTCATCACCGGCTTCAATCACATCACCGTCAGCTACCTTTATCCTTGAGCCATAGTTGATAGGATATTTCTTCTCTTCTCCATCATCAGCTGTAACTACAACCTCACGTCTGCTCTTTGTATCCTGAATACTTACCTTACCGGCAATCTCAGAAATAATAGCAAGACCCTTTGGTTTACGAGCTTCAAAAAGTTCCTCTACACGAGGAAGACCCTGTGTAATATCTCCACCCGCAACACCACCGGTATGGAAGGTTCTCATTGTAAGCTGTGTACCCGGCTCACCGATAGACTGAGCAGCTATAATACCTACTGCCTCACCTACCTGAACAGGTTCACCTGTTGCCATGTTTGCACCATAGCACTTCGAACAGATACCAACATGACTGCGGCAGGTAAGTACTGTACGAATCTTAATCTTAGCGGCAACTCCTGCCTCTGTTACAGCCTTGGTCTTCATTATCCTTGCTGCACGCTTAGGGGTAATGATATGATTTGCCTTAACTATAACTTCGCCATTGTCATCATATATAGTTTCGCAGGAATATCTTCCTTTGATTCTCTCTTCAAGGCTTTCTATCTCTTCCTTGCCATCCATAAAAGCAGAAACCCACATACCCGGAATTTCTTTCTTTCCTGCCTGACAATCATTTTCTCTTATAATAAGATCCTGAGATACATCTACAAGCCTTCTGGTAAGATATCCCGAATCGGCTGTACGAAGAGCTGTATCGGAAAGACCTTTTCTTGCTCCATGTGCGGAAACGAAATACTCCAGAACGTCAAGTCCCTCACGGAAGTTTGACTTGATAGGAAGTTCAATAGTATGTCCCTTTGTATCTGCCATAAGTCCACGCATACCTGCAAGCTGCTTAATCTGCTTGTCAGAACCACGGGCTCCGGAATGTGCCATCATATAAATATTGTTGTATTTATCAAGACCGCTCATAAGCTTTGCCGCTATCGCATCATCGGCTTCTTTCCAGGCAGCAATAACTTCCTTATATCTTCCCTGCTCTGTGAGCTGACCTCTTCTAAAATTCTTGGTAATAGCCTCAACTTTGTTCTGAGCTTCTTTAAGAATGGCAGGCTTTTCAGGCGGAACCGTCATATCCGAGACAGAAACAGTCATGGCTGCTATGGTTGAATACTTGTATCCAAGACTCTTTACAGCATCCATAATCTCTGCTGTTCTTGTCGCACCTAAGTTTGCCATACACTTCTCAAGTATCTGCTTAAGCTCTTTTTTCTTTACAAGGAAATCAATCTCAAGCTTTAAGAAGTTCTCATCAAGGCTTCTGTCTACAAAGCCTAAATCCTGTTCCAATACTTCATTAAATATAAATCTTCCAAGAGTTGATTCAATTATCTTCTGCTCTTTAACTCCCTTAGAATTAATTCCCTCACGTCTGACCTTAATCTTAGCCTGTAAGGTAATATAACCGTTCTCATAGGCAAGAAGGGCTTCATTCATGTTCTTAAAGAACATACCCTCACCCTTATCACCCGGTTTCTCAAGAGTAAGATAATAAATACCAAGTACCATATCCTGTGAAGGAACCGCAACCACACCACCGTCAGAAGGCTTTAAGAGGTTGTTAGGTGAAAGCAGTAGGAAACGGCACTCCGCCTGCGCTTCAACAGAAAGAGGAAGATGTATAGCCATCTGATCTCCGTCGAAATCCGCATTGAAGGCTGTACACACAAGCGGATGAAGCTTAATGGCCTTACCCTCTACAAGTACAGGTTCAAATGCCTGAATACCGAGTCTGTGAAGTGTAGGGGCACGGTTTAACATAACCGGATGATCCTTGATTACATCTTCAAGTACATCCCAAACCTGTGTCTCTACTCTTTCTACCATCTTTTTAGCTGACTTAATATTATGTGCTATATCACGGGCTACAAGCTCTTTCATAACAAAAGGCTTAAAAAGCTCAATAGCCATTTCCTTAGGCACACCGCACTGATATATCTTAAGGTCAGGACCGACTACGATAACCGAACGACCGGAGTAGTCTACACGCTTACCGAGAAGGTTCTGACGGAAACGTCCCTGCTTACCCTTAAGCATATCCGAAAGCGACTTAAGCGCTCTGTTTCCGGGACCTGTAACAGGTTTTCCGCGGCGACCGTTGTCAATAAGAGCATCTACAGCCTCCTGAAGCATACGCTTTTCATTTCTGACAATGATATCAGGAGCGCCAATCTCAAGAAGCTTCTTGAGACGGTTATTTCTATTTATTATCCTTCTGTAAAGGTCATTCATATCAGAAGTAGCAAATCTTCCGCCATCAAGCTGTACCATAGGACGAAGATCAGGCGGAAGTACAGGAATAGCCTTAAGTATCATCCATTCAGGACGGTTTCCCGACTCTCTGAAAGCCTCGATCACCGCAAGCTCTTTGGCTGCCTTAATCATCTTCTGGCTCTTGGAGTTTCCAGCTTTCTTCAATTCCTCTTTAAGACGCTTTGATTCTTCTTCAAGATCTATATCCGCAAGGAGCTTATATATAGCCTCAGCTCCCATCTCTGCCTTAAAGTTATTGCCATACTTTTCTCTTGCTTCTGCATATTCCTTCTCGGAAAGAATAGTCTTCTTATCAAGTTCACTGCTTCCTTTGTCAGTAACTATATAAGAAGCAAAGTAAAGTACTTTTTCAAGACTTCTTGGCGGTATGGATAAAATAGTACCCATACGGCTTGGGATACCTTTAAAATACCAAATATGGGAAACAGGAGCCGCAAGCTCAATATGTCCCATTCTCTCACGTCTTACGGTTGCCTTTGTAACTTCAACTCCACATCTGTCACAAATTACACCCTTATAACGTATTTTCTTATATTTTCCGCAATGACACTCCCAGTCTTTACTAGGTCCGAATATTTTCTCACAGTAAAGCCCGTCCTTTTCAGGTTTGAGTGTTCTATAGTTAATTGTCTCAGGCTTTTTAACCTCGCCATGTGACCATTCTTTTATTTTCTCAGGTGAAGCCAAGCCTATCTTTATTGCATCATAAGTAATTGGCTGAACATTTTCTATGCCCATTTCTGACATCCCGTTACTCCCTTCGTATTAAACTTAGCTCTATAGGGCTTATGCTAAATGGCATAAGCCCCTGTCAAGCATTGTCTCTTCCGTAAAATTCCAATAGAGATTAAAAATCTTCATTATCGCTATTATCGTCATAGTCTAAGTCTAAATCTTCACCATCAAAATAATCGGAATCTTCTTCATCCTGTATACCATCTTCTAGTTCTTCAGGCGTACCTGTGGTAAAACCGTTCTTAGCCGAAGCATCATCAAAGGTAAAGGTTTCCTCAGTCTCAATGAGCGGAGTAAGATCCTCATCACCATATTCAACATTTTCCATCATCTTGATTTCATTACCATCCTCGTCAAGTACGGTAACATCAAGTGCAAGTGACTGAAGTTCCTTAAGGAGTACCTTAAATGACTCAGGTATACCCGGTTCACTTATGTTTTCTCCCTTGATAATAGCTTCATAAGTCTTAACACGACCAACAACATCATCAGATTTAATTGTAAGTATTTCCTGAAGAGTATATGCGGCACCGTAAGCCTCAAGTGCCCAAACCTCCATCTCACCGAAACGCTGTCCGCCGAACTGCGCTTTACCGCCGAGCGGTTGCTGTGTAACAAGTGAGTAAGGACCTGTGGAACGGGCATGAATCTTATCATCTACAAGGTGATGGAGCTTCAGGTAATTCATGAAACCTACAGTAGCAGGTGAATCAAAATACTGACCTGTTCTACCGTCTTTGAGCCATACCTTACCGTCTCTTCCAATCTTAACACCCTTCCAGTCATTTCTGGATTCAAGATGTGTAAGCAGATAGTCCATTACCTCATCGCCCAAATCTTCTCTGTATTTCTGTTCAAACTCGTCAAGCGGCATATTGATATAGTCATTTGCAAGTTCAAGTGTATCACCAATATCCTCTTCGTTTGCACCATCAAATATTGGTGTGGATACTTTCACACCAAGTACTGTAGCTGCAAGACTTAAGTGAATCTCAAGCACCTGACCGATGTTCATACGGGAAGGCACACCAAGCGGATTCAGTACAATGTCAAGCGGTCTTCCGTTTGGAAGGAAAGGCATATCTTCAACAGGAAGTACTCTTGAAACTACACCCTTATTACCATGACGACCCGCCATCTTATCGCCGACCTGAATCTTTCTCTTCTGCGCAATATAAACCCTTACACTCTTCTTAACGCCATGTGCAAGTTCGTCACCTTTTTCTCTTTCAAACTTCTTAGCATCTACTATGATTCCATACTCACCGTGAGGTACACGAAGCGAAGTGTCTCTTACTTCTCTTGCCTTCTCACCGAAAATAGCACGGAGTAAGCGTTCCTCAGCAGTAAGCTCTGTCTCTCCCTTTGGTGTAACCTTTCCTACAAGAATATCTCCTGCACGAACTTCCGCACCAATTCTTATAATACCGTCTTCATTAAGGTCTTTAAGAGCATCGTCGCCTACACCCGGTACATCTCTTGTAATTTCCTCATCACCAAGTTTTGTATCCCTGGCCTCACACTCATATTCCTCTATATGAATCGAAGTATATACATCATCTCTTACAAGGCGTTCTGAAAGCAGAACCGCATCCTCGTAGTTATAACCTTCCCAGGTCATAAAGCCGATAAGAGGACTCTTACCAAGACCGATTTCACCGCCCTTTGTAGAAGGACCGTCAGCTATTACCTGTTTAGCTTCTACGTGGTCACCCTTATTAACTATAGGACGCTGATTTATACAGGTACCCTGGTTACTTCTTGCAAACTTAAGAAGCGGATACTCTGTTATTCTGTTATCATCATCATTCCTTACTAAAATTCTGTCACCGCAGGCACTTTCAACCACACCTGCCTTCTCAGCAAGCACACAAACACCCGAGTCAACCGCAACCTTAGCTTCCATACCTGTGCCGACAACCGCTGAATCAGTGAAAAGGAGAGGTACTGCCTGACGCTGCATGTTAGATCCCATGAGCGCACGGTTCGCATCATCGTTCTGAAGGAAAGGAATCATGGCTGTAGCTGCTGAAAAGACCATCTTAGGAGATACGTCCATCAACTCCACATTCTTTTTATCATAGGTAGAAGTCTCGTCCCTGAAACGACCTGACACTGAATTATTTATAAAATATCCGTTTTCATCCAAAGGCTCATTCGCCTGAGCAACTATGAACGGATCTTCTTCATCTGCGGTAAGATAAACCACCTCATCTGTTACTCTCGGATTGTTAGGATCTGTCTTGTCAAGCTTTCTGTATGGTGCTTCGATAAAGCCGTATTCATTAATCCTTGCATAACTTGCAAGTGAGTTAATAAGACCGATGTTAGGTCCTTCAGGTGTTTCTACAGGGCACATTCTTCCATAGTGGGAATAATGTACGTCTCGAACCTCAAATCCGGCTCTGTCTCTTGAAAGACCACCCGGACCGAGGGCTGAAAGCCTTCTTTTATGTGTCAGCTCACCGAGAGGGTTGTGCTGATCCATGAACTGTGACAACTGTGAACTGCCGAAAAATTCTTTAATTGCTGCGGTTACAGGCTTGCAGTTAATAAAATCTCCCGGATTGGAATCATCTATTACATCACTGCCTGTATTACTCATCTTATCACGAACAGTTCTTTCCATTCTTGAAAGACCTATACGATACTGGTTCTGAAGAAGCTCACCTACAGCACGGATACGTCTGTTTCCAAGATGATCTATATCATCTTCATTACCGATACCATTCTCCAAGTTAAAGACATAGTTAATAGATGCAAATATATCTTCCCTTGTTATATGCTTTGGAATAAGATCATTTACATAATTTTTAAGCTCACGTTTAAAATCATCACCGGTATAATCACCATTTGCAAGCTCCATTACATCCATAAGTTTCGGATAGTATACAAGCTCGGTGATACCTACCTCTTCTTTATTTAATTCCGGTAAATATGTGTTAATGTCAACCATGAGGTTAGAAAGTACCTTTACATTTCTATCCTCTCCCTGAATCCACACATAAGGAACTGCCGCATTCTGCATCTTATCCGCAAGTTCAACGGTAATTTCCGTTCCCTTCTCTCCAATAATCTCTCCTGTAGACTTGTCCATTACATCTTCTGCAAGCACATGTCTGACTATACGATTACGGAATGCAAGCTTTTTGTTAAATTTATAACGACCAACCTTTGCAAGGTCATAGCGTTTTGGATCAAAAAGCATGTTATTTATATAATTAGCAGCATTTTCTACCAACAAAGGTTCACCCGGACGAAGTTTCTTGTAAAGTTCAAGAAGACCTTCATCCGAATTGGTAGCTACATCTTTAGCAAGACTCGCCTGAAGCTTAGGCTCATCTCCGAATAATTCTTCAATATCTTTGTTAAGGCTCACACCAAGCGCTCTGACAAGTACGGTGATCGGAACCTTTCTGTTTCTATCAACTTTTACATAGAATACATTGTTAGAGTCTGTCTCATATTCAAGCCAGGCACCACGGTTAGGGATTACCTGGGAAGTATATAATTCTTTGCCTGTCTTATCATGGGCTATACTATAATAAATACCTGGGGAACGTACCAACTGGCTTACAATTACACGCTCAGCTCCATTGATAATAAAGCTTCCCGTATCTGTCATAAGAGGAAGTTCACCAAGGAATACTCCCTTCTGTTGCGAGCGTACTTTCTTCTCTTTCAAGTCAACTAATTCTACAGTTACCTTAAGGGCAGCTGAATAAGTCCCATCTCTTTCTTTGCACACCTCAATTGTATGATTCTCCTTTGGATCAAGGCTAAAATCCACGAATCTTAACCCATAACGTCCACTGTAATCAACAATCATAGAGATGTCGTCAAATACTTCTCTTAGTCCGTCAGTAAGAAGCCACTGATATGAGTTTTTCTGAACCTCAATGAGATTAGGCATTTCAAGAACTTCTTCCTGTCTGGCATAACTCATTCTTATTCCGTTTCCTGCTTTAATCGGACGAATCCTGTTTTTCTTCATTGACGTTTTCACCCCTTGATATTTTCTAAAATCTACCATCAAGCCATAAAACAATGGTTAAAATGATATTACTTCGTTTACAAACACTTGCACTTTTAATTTATTTATGGTATAATATGGCTAGTTATCCACATTAAACATAATAGTGCATTTTTTATAATATCATTTTTTTTTCAAGGTGTCAAGCCTTGGAATTTTTTCTTTTAAATACAAAATAACACGAGAGAGTTTTGTTTAATATGAAATTTCTTTGAATTTTCCTATTAAACAAAAAAGAAACTCCGCCTCCTGATTTCTCATTTGGCAGAGCATTATTATTATTTATTATTCACAAACATATGGAATGAGTGCTAAGTGACGAGCACGCTTAATAGCTGTTGTAAGTATTCTCTGATGTCTTGCACTTGTTCCTGTAATTCTTCTAGGAAGAATCTTTCCTCTTTCAGAGATGAACTTCTTTAACTTAGCTGCATCCTTGTAATCAAGGTTGTCAAGTTCCTCCGGTGTTAACGCACATACTTTTTTTCTTCTGTGCATTGGTCTTCTGCGTGGAAAATCATTTTTATCTTCTCTAGAACCTTTGTTATCCTTATTGAATGCCATGTTCCTACCTCCTAATCTTTATTGAAATGGGAGAGAGTTGTCAATACCGTCAGGAATATTCATAAAACCATCCTCCGGCATCATAGGCTCAGGACTATTGCCTACAGGTGCATTCTGGAAAGAACCACCGTTTCCTGCTGAAGCATTCTTGCTCTCTGCAAATTCTATTTCTTCAACAATAACCTGAACACTGTATACCTTCTGACCTTCTTTATTTGTATAGTTATCATTTTGGATACGGCCGGTAACCACTACCTTGGTGCCCTGTTTAAGATACTTTTCTACAAATTCACCCTGCTTACCAAAAGCAGTACAGTTAAAGAAATCAGCAGTTACTGTATCTCCCTGTCTCTTAAATCTTCTGTCAACCGCAAGCGAAAATCTTGCAATGGCCATCTGTCCTTCTCCCTGTGAATATCTCACTTCAGGATCTCTTGTTAAACGGCCCATTAAAATTACTTTGTTCATAAAGGAAAACCTCCTTCTTAGTTATGCTTCCTGTTTAACGCATAAAAATCTAAGAACGTTCTCCATAATACGGATACGGCTTTCAATTTCACCCGGCGCTGTAGATTCAGCTTCAAAATGGATAAAGTAGTAGAAACCTTCGCTCATCTTCTGAATCTCATAAGCAAGCTTCTTCTTTCCCCATTCTTCAACATCGGTGATAGTTCCGCCAAAACGTGTTACAAGGCCCTTAACATCTTCCAGAACTTTGTTTCTTGCCTCGTCTTCGATTTTTGCATTAACAACTAAGGCTAATTCATATTTGTTCATAGTTGCTCTGCTCCTCCTTCTGGTCTTTTCCGGCCCTTTTTTCCGCTAGGACGAATAGCTTTAAAAGAGCAAGGATATATTTTTTACATCACGAATATTTATTATGCCATAAAAAAAAGGATTTTGCAAGTACCAAAATCCTTTTCCCAAAATTTTTCTTACTCACCGGGGTGCAGTATCTTTTTGATGCTCTTTTCTGCCTGCTTTCTCGGAAGCATAATCTGCCTTCCGCAACCTAAACAGCTAAGCCTTATATCCATACCCGTTCTTATCACCTTCCAGTCATAAGAACCGCAAGGATGAATCTTTTTTAATGTTACTGTATCGTCAAGATTTATTTCCATAATAACCCTTACCTGTTAACCGCTCTTCCAACCATTTCCTGATTGGCCGCAAAGTTAAGTGCTGTCTGACTGTCAATAAGTCCCTGTGTATAAAGTTCGAGTATACTTGAATCCATAGTTATCATTTCTTCTTTTTTGGAAGCATAGATAACAGAATCAATCTGATGTATCTTGTTATCTCTGATCATAGTCTTTACAGCACTGTTTACCTTCATTATTTCAAAGGCAGGAATCAGTTCGTTATTGATTCCCGGAATAAGCTGCTGGGAAACTACCGCCTGTAAAACCATAGAGAGCTGTACTCTTATCTGCTGCTGCTGGGATGCAGGGAATACATCTATTACCCGGTCTATAGTGTTGGCGGCACCGATAGTATGCAGGGTTGAAAGTACAAGATGTCCTGTCTCCGCCGCCGTCATAGCTATATCAATAGTTTCATAATCTCTCATTTCTCCTACAAGGATTACATCCGGAGACTGACGCATTGCCGCCCTTAAGGCGGAAGAATAGCTTTCACTGTCTATCTTAACCTCGCGCTGGCTTACTATGCTTTTTTTATGTCTGTGAAGAAACTCAATAGGATCTTCAAGTGTGAGTATATGGCAATTCCTTGTTTCATTTATTCTGTCTATAATATAAGAAATAGTGGTACTCTTACCCGAACCTGCGGCTCCTGTTACAAGCACAAGTCCTTTATTAAGTTCGGAAAGTTTCATTATGCTCTCAGGAATTCTCATTTCCCTGTAGCCCGGAAGCTCAAAATGAACAACTCGGATAACCGCTCCAAAAGTTCCTCTCTGCCTGAACACGTTACATCTGAAACGCCCAAGATTGGCTATTGAAAGAGAAAAGTCATCATCACCCGTTGTCATAAAATGGCTTAAGCTTCTTCCTGCCTTATCGTAAATATTGGTAATAATATTTTCCGTATCAACCGGTGTAAGCTTTGCCTCATCCATCTTCTTAATTGAACCATCCTGCTTAAATGAAACAGCCTGTCCAACAACAAGAAAAATGTCCGAAGCATCATCCTTCACAGCCTGTTCAAGGATATTCATTAATTCCATTTTAAGTCCTCCTAGTTTACATTGTTAATCAGGTATCTCAAGTTCATACTCTGAATCATCCGATTTTGTCTTTGTACTCCACCTGTTTACAGATGTTTCTTTACCCATTACACCTATTTCAACATTTAAGCTTCTCTCCCCGTTTATAATGCTATACTTAACAAGTGTAGGCATTTCTCCTTCATACCGTATATCACTGAATTCAACTCTAATATCACTGTCAGCTTTTTCTGCTTCTTTTATTTCCTTAAGCTCTGTCAGTTCAGAGGATATATTATTGCTTTTAGCCACTATCTCATCTATTCTCGCATAAATCCTCTCAGCCTCAGCATCCAACTTATAATAATTTTCTATACCTTCTTTAGTCTTAGTCGAAAGCTTTTTCTCATTTAAGGATGATTTAATGGCAAGTACAGCAAATAAAGACATAGCTACTACAAGTATAACCAGAATAACAAGCGCACCGCCTGTGTTCATCCTATTCTTTATATTATTTCTCATCATTTGCCACCTTTTGTGTATTTAGCCCCTTCTAAATCTACTATTACAGTGTTATCATCATTTCTTTCTTTTCTATGAACCAAAACACGTATATCACTTAATATGCCGTTTGCATTAGGTGTATCGGTGATTGTTACAGCAAGCATATACTTAAAATTACCGGATACATCTGTAAGTTTCCAATCCTTGTCATAGTATACCTCTATAAGCCTGCTTTCTTTATCTTCAGTAAGCTTTCCGCCAATTTCCTTTGCCGTTTCTTCGGGAGAGAGTGCCTTTGAAAGTTCTATCGCAGATTCAGCCTTAATTAGCCCCTTAGTCAAATCATCCGCCTGCCTGCTCATTGTATTGGCTGAAGTAAAGAATTTTACAATGAAGATACTTATAATAGTAAATAAACCAATGGCAATAACAAGTTCCACCACAGGAAGTATGACACCTGAGTATGGTCCGGTTTTCCTTGCGGTATCCATATTAAATGTATTCATCTTACCTCCTTAAGCCATTTTAACTGTTTCTAAGCTTCACATACAGAGTCTCTGTTTCGCCATCATCTGTGGTTACAAGCTTAATAAGCCCATTATTCTCTGAAATATCAAATGAATCTACATTAAGTATGGCAAACCCATCATCAGGCTTAAATTTCATCCCTCTTGCTCCGGTAATCTCATAAAGCTTACCTTTATTAAAATAAACAGCCGTATCGAAGATTTCACCCTGCACTTCTTCACTCAGAATCAGCATTTTAAGACCATCTCTTTCTTCAACGGCAATCCTTCCGACTTCATCATACTGATTAATCTTGGTCTTTACATAGGAAAGCGAAGTTCGAAGTTCGAAGCTGTTCAGGTTTCTTTCCGCTATGTTTTTATAAACAGAAGCCCCTACACTGCCAAGCATCATGGCCGAAATACCGAACATACAGATAACAGCCAGCACGCAAACGGTATGTACAAGTCCCTTTTCCCTTTTTATGTTTTCCATATTACCTCTTCTCATATACCTCTATGGTAGGCATAATATTTGATGCAAATGCATCATAGTGGATAAAGTATTTTGTATCATCATAGCTAAAGTTATAGTTTTCTTCCATATACTTCACATTCGGAGGATAAATTCCCTCTATTGCATAACATTCAACCGCAGTCCTTACAACTGCCTCTCTGGTAAGCTTGATTCCCTGATTATTTCCCAGCTTACCTATATAAAATATTCCGGCAATCAAAACGGCAGATATAATAATCACAAAGAAAACAGATTTAATTATGCCCTCTCTCTCAGCTCTCCTCGCTTTCGCATTTACAAATTCTTTCATATCCCGCTCCTTAGCCTATGGATGCAATTACACTCATTAAAGGCATCATTACCGATATAAGCACTGCTCCCACTATAATTGACAGAACTACCACAAGTATAGTTTCAATTATTGAAGCAAGTGAGTTGAGCCTTGAATTGATTTCCTCGTCATATCTGTTTACAAGCTTAAAAAGAATTGTATCTCCGGAACCGCTCATCCTGGCTACTCCAAACATCTTAGAATGGAGCGAGCTTAGCAAACCTGTCTCTTTAAATGCATTCTCAGGTTTCTCATCCGCTTCAAGCAAAGTCACACATTTATCTACCTTCGCTAAAGTTTTTTTATTCTCAACTACTTTGGAAGCATTTTTAACCGCTTCCGTCATTTCCACACCGTTCGCATGCATAACCGCAAGTGTGGCAAGAAATTTACCTATGCTGATTTTATCAGCAAGTCCCGCAGAAAAAGGATTGTTATTTATAAGATTGGTTATCATTGCGCTTCCGCCCCTGAATCTGTACCAAACTATTCCGATTAAAAGAACCGCAAGCAAAACAAGTACAATGCACACAATCACCTTGGAAACAAGAATACTTGTATTCATAATTCCGACAGTGGTTCCCGTACCTGCGTCAAGTTCTAAGAAAATATCTTCAAACATAGGGAGGATTTTGCCGACCAATACCATAAGAATAACAGCCATCATTCCGAGAAGAACCGTAGGATAGCTTATTACGCTTCTGATACTGTTCTTTACAAGATTCTCTCTTTCATAAAAGCCGGATAAAGAGCGCATAATGTCTTCAAGCTTACCGGTCATCTCACCTATTTTAACCATCTCGCACATATAATTCGGAAATGCACCGCTCTCTTTGAGGGCTTCGTTAAATGACATACCGGACTTCACATTGTCATCAACCTTTTTTAATATATCCTTAGTTCTTCCTTCGTCCATTTCCTCATAGAGAATATGGGTGCCCTCAAATATAGGGATACCGCCATTAAGTATCATTGCAATCTGGTCACAGAAAACGGAAATTTCTTCCGGCGAAAATACTGTTGCCTTAGACATGTGATTCTCCTTTATTAAAATTTACTTCCATCCTTTTTACAATTTTATAACAATAATCTTACGAAAGCAAGCAAAAAATGGAAAACAGGCATTAATACGCACTGTTAAACGGCATTGCTTTCAATAATTATGATTTCATCAATAGTTACCCCAAACAGACTGGACAGCGCCACCAGATGGTCAATTGTCGGCACAACTTTACCCTTTTGCCACTTATATATGGATTGCGGTGTATTGAATCCCAAACAATCTTGCAATTCGCTTACTGTAAATCCCCTTGCCTTTCTAAGATATTCAATCTTCTCACCTGTCTTTACCATATCAATTGTGGGCAATTTTTTCATACTTTACATTCCTCCTCGTATAATATTTAGCAATTTTTACGTTTTTCTTACAAATAGATTTCACTGTTGCAAATTCAAATTTTCCCCTACATATTTACCAAAAATTCTGCAATAATTTGCCGGTAAACTAAAAATGCCTATCTAAAAAGATAAGCATTTAATTGAAATTGACATTTAGCTAAACCTATCTTTAACGTAGATATAAGTCTAGCATAGGTTTTAAAAATATTCATTATTCGGCTAGGTTAATTTTTATCAAAAAACTATATTTTTTATAAGCAAATTAAAATTTATATTATTCTGATACAATACTTCTCGTAAGCTGATATTGCAAAGACCAGCCATCCCAAACAAAATCAAAGTCCATTGTCTTTCCTATGGGAACTATCCTGTCTATCCCTTTCACTCCTGAGCGTACAAGCGGAATAATACTCTCTTTATCGCCCAGATAAGCTATTGTCTGGCATCTCTTGTCATTACAAATCGGTTTAAGCATATTAATATCTTTACAATCATACTCATAAAAATAACCGCTGTTATCACGATAATCCATAAGTGTATCTGTTATTTCCGAGACAGCAACTCTTACAATCAGATTATCCTTATGCGGGATAACCTTCACCCCATCCTGAGATACGGCGGCCATATAACTTCTTGTCAGCTTATTTACGCCTTGAATCGGCTGAAAAGAGTATTTGTTTTCTGCAACAAAATGCTCTTCTTCCCAAAATTTTTCCTTTGCTGCGTCAATCCGACTTCCTGTCCATATAATTATCCGCGGGCTGGTGCAGGCATTCTGATCCGAAAAGAATGTATCATTATAAAAATCTTCTGCCACTCTTCTTTTATCTTCTATTCTCAAATATGAGTCTGAATCAATGATTGCTATAGAATATCTGTCCGCAAACGTTATCTCTCCGGAACGTGCCGGCAGGGGAGATTTTCTCAGTTCTTCAATAGTCTTGTCTCCTCCCCATATAACTCTGACATCAGCAACAGAGCTAAAGAGATCATTTATATCTTTGTCACGATTATAACGGACACAGATAACATAAGATTTCATACCGGGATGATGTAACAGAGCTTTATTGAAGGCATCTGTCAAAATTGTAACCTGCATAAAATCTTTACTCGGAACTCTTACAACATTCGCATTACCGTTTAGTAAACCGGTTACCAGAGAATAAGCAAAATTAACGGGGACATTTGACGGTGCTATATGAAATACCAACCCTCTACCGATATGAAAAGCATTGTCTCTGATTGTATATTTTTCTTTCAGCTTCATAACAGAGCTCTTGCGAATCCAAAAACCGAAGGTTATAACATCTGAATATGCTCTGCTCCTACTGTCATTCATTATTTCTTTAGATACATCATTAAGGAAATCAATAGTATTCTCATCAAACGGAATCAATGCAGGTACAGATACTGTTTCTTCAACCGTAGCTGCCGAGCCTGTAAGATATGTGACCCTATTCAGTATTTCTTTATCTAAACTTGTCTGCATAAGTATCACTGCACCCCCTTAGCTCTGCATTCTTCAGTCTGCCATATATTTTAAAATACTTTCCCTTTCGTCCGCAGGGACAGTCATCAACTCCCAGTACCTCTCCCTCATCTTCAGTAAGAAGGCTGTGGCCTGGATATGACTCCGGGATTGTCGAAACTACTTGAATAATACCTCTTTCCCCAATATCTGCCTCAGTAAAGTCAAAAGGTCGGCGGATAATAACATCTGAGAAGTTGCTCGCATGAAGTTTTCCGCACTCGCACTCCATATATATACAGCCTGTCTGCTCAACCATTCCGTAATAATCATGTATATCTTTCAGCCCGCAAACATCACCCAGCTTTTTATGAAACTCATCATGACTTACGGCTTCAGATATCAATTTTTTCCATCCTCCGCCATGAATCAATACACCGTCTGACAAATCAAAGGATATTCCCTCTGCTTTAAGTCTTAAAAGCTCCTTGTAAAAATGCTGCCAAATCATAAATGTAAAGCCAAACAACAGTATTTTTTGTCCTTTATTTTGAATCAAAAATTCTCTCAATCCTACTATATCCAACTTCATATCATCATCTAAAGCATATATCTTCTTAGAACCGAAGACAGAAAATCCGAGAATACCCGCACCTCGTGCAGAAAACATTATTCTGTTCTTTAATACACCCGGGCAATCTATAATAATCATGGGCATACGGGCCGAACCTGTAAATTCCTGCACAATTTTCACCATTGTTTTCTGCTGATTCGCAGCCGTCTCTCTATCGAGAAATATCTTGCTTACAGCCTGTCCTGTAGTACCGGAAGAAGTCAATGTTTTAACAATCTCTTCCTGAGGAATTGATTTTAATTCTAATTCCTTGAACAGACGTACAGGCAAAAAGGGGATATCTTTATAATTCTCAGTTTTGTTTACATCGAAACCTATAGAATCTAACATTTTTCCATATTCAATGCACCTATCTTTATGGCATTTTGTAAGTTCTGCAAGCCTCTTCATTAAAAGTTCATTTTTCTCTTTTTCATTTAACGAATAGGGCGGAATATTTATTATTTCTTCAAATGTCATATACACCACCTATTATACTATTTCCTATATGGCAATTGCTTCCAATAATCTACAAATTTTTCAGAAATAGTCCAAGCTCCTTTTATTCTATCATGCAATTCCTTAAGCTTAGCAAACTTATCTGCATCCCTAAAGAAAAACCACATTTGTGCTTCAAGATTATATGCACACCCTACATAGCCATATTCTTCATATATTATTTTCATTGCAGCATTAGTCCATATTGTACAATGTCCTTCGGGTGTAAGATAAAACCACTCCGGATCCCTCGGCACCTCTTCGCAAATCAGTGTATGCAGGCAAACTGTTCCATTATCTTTTGCCAAAGAAAAAAATTTATCAATTTCTTCAAATCCAATCAGATGTTCAATTACACTACAAGAAATAACTACATCAAATGAATTGGGAGTAATATCCGCTACTGTATAGTAACCTACAATACCGTCCAATGCCATATATTTCTCATATTTACCTATTAGTTGATGAGACGGTCTATGTCCGGTTCTTAATTCAAAAGCATCATCCACATATTGCGATAGCTTACCATCCCCACACCCATAATCAATCGTTCTCATATTTTCTGAAAAAATGCCACAATCAAATAAGCCGGCAAACACTTCTGCCTGAGATTTTAGTCTTGAAAGCCATTTGGGATCATCCGCATTCTCGTCTGTCCCCTGGTAGCCATTATGGCAAATATAGTTTACCTCTTCCCATTCTTTTGCAGTCATTTCATATAATGTTCTATTTATAACAAGACCACAATTTGAACACCTTTCAAATTCCTCATCAATACATTCGCATCCCCTCTTTTTAATAAAATAAGGAGTCATATAACCTTTTTTACAAACAAAACATTTCATTTTATCTCTCACTCCATAATTTATATTATTATTCACCTGCACCGAATACTATTCTTCATAATACTTTGTTAACTCATTGTGTAATGTTTTCCCCGAGTCATTCTTAGGTATTTCATCTATCACAACTACCTTGAAAGCAACAGGATTTAACTTTGTTTTGCCGATAACATAATCCCTGACAGCATCTGCTTTATCGCTGTCTGTCACGAAAATATACATATGATCATCAACACCTGCACAGGCTGCCTCAATATTAAATTCCGCCTTTATCAGCCGGTCTGTTTCATCTAAGTTTACCCTGTTTCCGTATATCTTTAAAAAACGCTTTTTACGTCCAACTATATAATAGAAACCATCATCATCAAACCTGGCCATATCTCCTGTAACAAGCCTTCCTTTCAGCTCATCACCTTTAGCCAAATCCTCACCGCACTCGGCATATCCGAGAGTAACGTTATCTCCCTCATACACAAGCTCACCTGCAATATCCGGTGTTTTTATTTCATTGCCCTTAACATCAATAAGGGAAAATTTTCCTCCGGGAATGGCAACTCCCATAGAGCCCCGTTTTTCAACAGCATATTCAGGCGGTAAATATCCCATTCTTGCGGTTGCTTCACATTGACCATACATAACAACAAATTTCTTATTATTCTCCGATGCAAATCTTGCAAATTTCTCATGAAGTTCGGGAGTCAGCTTGCCTCCTGCCTGTGTCATTGTGCGAAGATACTGTAAATCCATACACCAGAAACGAAGTTTGTCCAGCATTTCATATGTATAAGGGACTCCGCCGAAAGAAGTCGCCTGCTCCTCCTTAAAGAATAGCCAAAACTCTTTTTGCATCAGCGTTTTGTCCGTAAGAAGTAACGTAGCTCCCACAGCTAAATGTGTATTAATAATCGAAAGTCCGTAGGTATAATTCATTGGAAGTGTAGTTATAGGGCGTTCAGATGAATTAAGTTCCAGATATTTAACAATTGAATCTGTGTTAGCCTTAATATTTACATAAGATTGGCGCACAAATTTAGGGCTGCCCGTAGAGCCCGATGTGGTAAGCAACAATGCCAAATCAGGATAGAGCGGGTATCTCCCGGCATAACCTGTCTTTAATAAAACATATCCATAAGAACGAGTTATAACCGGATACTCCTCATATTTCTTTGCCTGTTCTTCCGGCAGCCAAATATATGCCGGCAAATAAAGCCCCAGCAGACTTTGAAGCAAATCTTCATCCAGATTTGCATTTAACAGCGCCGGTACAATTCCGTTATTAAGAAAACCCACATAGCCGATAACGGAACCTATCTCATTGCTGCACAGCGAAAATACAAGACTTCTTTCCTCAATCAGTTCAGCCACAGAATCAGATGCTTCCTTTAACATCCGATAGGTTACGGACTGACCTTTGTCATCTATAAGTGCAGTATTTTCAGCGTGTTTTTCAAATTCCCATATTCTTTTCATCGTGGATTTATGCATTGAAATCTACTCCATACTCTTCTTTTGAAAGAATTTCTTTTCCTTTCTCATAAGAACTGAGATCAATAACATCCATAGTATCAAACATTATGTCAAAGGCATTTTCCAAAGATGCAATAAGTGACATATGACCTACAGAATCCCAGGTTTGAATGCTTTGATAAGTAAGCCCTTCAAGCTTATCCTCTCCAATTTCAAGTGTCTCGGTAAAGACTTTATTATACTTTTCTAAATTATTCATTTTTTATCTCCTTTATGATATTTTATTAAACCATAGCACTTCCGTTTACTCCAAGTATCTCTCCTGTTATATATCCCGATAAATCTGATGCTAAAAATAAGATAGCATCTGCAACCTCTTCCGGAGTACCGAGTCTCCCCATCCTTATATTTGCAATTTGCTCTTTCATTTTTTCATCTCCTACGCTTTTAAGCATATCCGTATCAATCATACCGGGTGCAACAGCATTCACGCGAATACCCTGAGAGGCCAGTTCCTTTGCCGCAGTCTTTGTCATTGCCGCAACCGCACCCTTTGCTGCAGAATACACTAGCTTACCCGGAATCCCCTCTAAACCTACTATCGATGAAAGGTTAATGATACTTCCACTCTTTTGGAACATCATAATCTTACTTGCGAGCTGGAGAAGATTCATCACACCAAAAACATTGATATCGAACATTTCCTGCATCAAATCTTTGGAAATCATTCCGATAAGGGCATCTTTCATCACTCCCGCATTGTTCACAAGAACATCCAGTCTGCCTGTTTCCTTTCTAATCTGAAGAACCGCCTTCTTTGCCGCTGTCTCATCTCTGACATCAAAGTAGAGGGCTTTGACTGTTGTATTATATTTTTCACTTAATTCGATGCATAAGTCATCAAGATTTTTGGGAGTGCGTGCATTGGCATACACTACCGCACCCTCCCGTGCAAACCTTTTTACTGTAGCAGCACCTATCCCCCTGCTTGCACCGGTAACAAGGCACACCTTTCCATCAAGTAATCCCATTTTATTCCTCCGCTTCCTCAGTCTTTGAAAACTATTCTATCAGTATTTCTGGCTATAGGTCTGGCAGGGTTTCCTAACGCTATCATCTCATCGGGTATGTCTTTATATACAATTGATCCCATCCCTACTATACTGTAATTCCCGATATTTACACGTTCTTTAACAGCCACACTCAATCCGATATAAGTATATTTACCTATAGATACATTACCTGCGAGATTACCAATGCCTGAAATTATACAGCCATCCGCAAGCTCATCATCATGTCCGATATTGCACTGCGGCTGAACAAAGACATTGTCACCGATAGTTATATCGGAAGAAATAAAGCATCCGTACTGTATAACGGTTCCCTCACCAATTTTTACAGTATCAGGTACATGTACATCAGGATGAATAAGTGACGGAGTAGCAATTTCATCATTTTTAAGCAGATTGAACTTCTCTTCTCTGACAGCAGGCTCACCTATTCCGATTATCACTTCAAGCCCGTCAAACTTTTTTTTGGCATCTTCATACTCTATTACTTTGGCACCGTTAACTTCTGAGACTGCCGCTCCGTCAACTATAAAGACAAAGCCATCCCATCTTTTATCTCTGCCGTTAATAATCTTTGCCAGTTCCAGCACTTCTCTGCCAAGTCCTCCGGCTCCCCATATTCCCAGCACTTTATTAATCATGCTTTATTCTCCTTTTTAACATTCAATATCATACTCAGTATAATTTTAACATCTCATTATACCATTATTCAATAGTTAAGTATAGAATTCCGGATCATATATCTTTTTCGAAAGTCTAAACAATATTCTTAATAGTTCCATATTTCCTTTAAAAAAGCTGATTTTAGTAGGAGTTTTCTTGTTCGCCGGATATTCTCTCCTTACCGGAATCTCACAAACCTTTAATCCGATTTGAGATGCTCTTACCGATAAATATGCAAGCAGCTCATATCCCATAAATATATCTCTTAAGGGCTGCACTCTTGAGTCCGATAAATACCTCTTTGAATACCCTCTATATGCGTTTGTTGTATCTGTAAATCTGAACTTTGCAATCTTTGAAATAACCGGAGCATGTATTAATCTAACTGATATATACCTTATTAAAGGTGTGTTTATCGCTTTCCCTCCCTTTACAAACCTTGAGCCCTGTATAAAATCGTAGCCCTTCTCTAAATATTCTATAAATCTCGGTACATCCTCTATACTGTCTTTATTATTACCATCTATAGTTATAATACCTTCATAGCCTCGTTCAAGTGCCCACCATATCCCCATTCTAAGTTGTGCTCCCTGCTTACCTGTATCTCTCTTTATAAGCAAGGTATTTACACCAAGTTTTTCCATTAATTTAATTTCAGTGGAGCCATCGGCGGAGCCACCATCACAAATTACAATATCAATTTTTTCATGTATACCATGTTTTTTAGCTATTGTTAACTCTGTAACAATTCTCCTGCCTTCATTTATTATAGGTATTAACAAAGCATATTTATTTCTTTTCGTTTGTATTTCATAGCTTTCAAACTTTGGTACTCCTGACTGCTTTTCAAATATCATACACAATTTCCTTTACATAAGACATAACATCATATAAATGCGATAAATCATCAACTTTTTGCATTTCAACAGAAATATATCCATCATACCCCTCTTTGGATAAAATCTTTATAACTTCTCTATGTAATTTTCTTTTTTCTATGCTTTTCAAATTAGGCTCACTTATATGTACATGATTTACTAAGCCGGTCTTTCCCTGCAAAATGTCAGCTTTTTCTTCATTATAAATCATGGTACCTAAATCTAAATTAAGTTTTAATCCGGTACTTTTAATATTCTCTACAAGTTGAATTGCAGACAATGTATCATTCATATAATTAGTTCCATATATAACCGGGTTTGCCTCAAAGCCTATTACTGTATTATTAAACGCCGCGTAATCGCCAAGTTCCCGAAAAAATCTTAAACCAATTTCAAAATCTTCCTCCAAATATGTATTTCTGTTCTTCGGACAGCCAAACACAAGATTGCCGCATGCCAGTTCTTTTGCAAATCTTATAGCTTCTTTTGTATAATCTGACAAAACAAGTCTCTCTTCAGGTGAACCAAACAGTCTTTCACTCCTCCCATACCATAATGACTGCATAGAAGGAATACAGAAATTTTTTCTTTCCTTCAATTCAGTTTTAAACTCAGATGCCTCTTTTAACTTGTTATACGGTGTTTCGCCAAAAACTCTTGTAGGAGCAATTTCTAGCCCCGAATACCCTAATTCTCTCATAAATTCGTAAACTTCATTATCATTCTCTTTAGCCCAGGCAATATTGGATATTGACAGCTTCATAGTTTATCACTCCGTTTTCTCAATACTTAACTTAATATTTTTCTTTTCAAGCATAGTATTTAATACGATATACAGACAAGTTTGCATAAATCCCATATACCAGATAACAAAATTGATATGCGTATGAATATATGAATGAGGTTTGGCAAGCAACAACCATGAAATTGCACCTAAAAACATTCCTACAAGCAAATATATTTCAAATATATTATCTTTTTTTAGAACTTTACGCTGATATATAATACATATAATAGCAGAAAACAGGAATAAAGAAACAAGTTTTCCTTCAAGTCCCTCAAACATATACATTTTTAATACACTAAATACAGATGCATTAATTGATTCCAACAATATTGCATCAGATCCATTAACTACAGAAGACATCAGGCTCATTCTCCTGCCCCACAAATTGGTTTTCATGAAAGATAGTCCATTGGCTATGTCTCCATTACCACAAGCGTAAGCATGTATTAAATATGCAGCAACAAAGCCGAATACAGACATAAGGCCAACTATAATTATATCCTTAGTATACTCTTTTCTGTTTACTTTATCTCTACTCCACTCAGCAATCAAAAATACAATACCGCCCATCATAACAACAGAAATAAATTCATAACCACATAAGCATTTTATTAATATTGAGATAAAAAATAATGGATAGATAAAGACTTTTTTCTTATTATAGTTTATCAGGCATAATCCAAGCAGTAACGGAATAAACCAGGTATATTCCAACCAGTATAAATTTCTTGAAAAATCTACATTCCAGTGTGTACTTAATGATACCAAAAAAAATGAAAGTGAAAAATTTAATCCATATCTTTTATATATCTCTCCGGAGATTGCAAGTATTATAAATGCAAACAAAAAACAATTAATCAATTTAAATAGCTGAACTACAACATTTCCGTTTTTTAATATTTTGGTAGCCATAATCAAAATATGACCTTGTAATCCTACCTGTGATTTGTATACCTCAAATTCATAACCGGTATTATTTACATCATTTAATACTTCTGTCTCATCATATGAAGATACATTAATATTTTGTATACCAAGCAGACCAAAACCCTGATTATTATCGGTTTTTCCTTGTAATGCAGCCATCACACTACCTATAGGTAATATCTCTGAATCCCTATCTCTTGAACTGCCTGCGCCTCTAAAAAGATATATGGCTATCATTAAAGAGACTGTTAAAATCAAACCAATATTACAAATTGTCTTTTTATTTATCATATTTTCCTACCGGCTCTTTCAACAAATTCTTTTATCTGCCTCATAACGTTTTCTTTATTCTCTATATAGTTCCCCTGATTTCCAAATAATTTCGCATATTTTGTCCTATAGTCATAAAATAGCGGCTTTTTATCAAGTTCATTATCAAACTCCGTACCTGATAAAAAATTATACAATTCACCGGTACCAATCGGCTCAGTCGCAAGGTGACAAAGAGTTATTCCCTCTTTCAAAAGCAGCACAATGTCATTATACAGTCTGTCAAGATTATAAAATTGAAATATACTTCTGCTGTCAGTAAAGTTAATTGCAGAAAATTCAAGTCCTTTTAATAAACTCTTCACCCTGTCTTTTTCAGCAGGATTCAGGTTTTTAATTTTATAAAATCCATTATTCTCTTTTATATAATAATTCTTAACTTCATTACATTTTACAGATAGTTCTTCCATCTTCGTTTCAGTTAACATACTCGGAATTACATTTATGTAATCATAAATAAAATTTTTCTTTATATTCTTCCCAAAAAGTCCGGGAAGCCTTACTATTAGTGCCGCCTTATAATTGTCTCTCACCCATTTTTCAAGTTCATAACGGTTTTTCCCATATGCCTGTAAATTATCTCCTGTAATCTCAGTTTCTTCATCAACATCCACAGGGTTTGAAAACACATCTATGGTTGAAATCAACACAAGCTGTTTAGGCTTAATTCTCTCGATATTTTCCTCTGCTTTTATTATATATTCCAAATCTTTTTCAGGTTCTCTGTTCGCCAGAAACTTTTCTGCTCTTACTCCGGAATAAATAAGCAACTCCGGGGCAGTTCCATAAGCATCTTGTATATTTTTAGAGTTATAAAGTCCTTCAAATTTACTCTTTTCACAAATATTACTGCCAACAAAGCCTGTATAGCCCACTAACGCTCGCATTTCATTCACCCCTTCATCAGTTTAACTTCTCTATACTTTCAAATGTATATCTCTTCTTCTTAAATATCAAATCAACTATAATCTGCAAGTATTTTATTACGATTGTAAGAATTCCAAACAAGCCAAAAAATGCCACCGCTAAAAACAATATGGTTGTTGTCCACCCCTCTATAGGGTTAGAAGTAAAATAAATAAAAGCCGAATAAAATAACATTAAAACCGAAATTAACATCATAAGGATTGTCATTGTAAACGAAAATTTATAACCTAATTCAGTAAATAAAATCAAAGAATCAATGGCAAGAGAAGTCCTATAACCCCTAATCTTATTATCAAACACTTCTTTTTCTGCATTTACAGTATCATATCTTATGATATCAGTCTTAAGTCCGCAGTTCATATATAAGATTTTTCTATACAATATTGTTTTATTCATTGAACCTATTCTATTGACAGCCCTCCTACTAAGTAGTCTGAATCTTTCCGTATACATTCTGTCAGAAGAATTGGTTAATTTCTCCACAAGTTTATAGAATATAGCTGATGTAAATTTTTCTTTTTTATTTGGTACCGTACTTACAATATCATATCCCTTATCAATGGAATGTCTATATGTTTTCATTATAAGATCATCGTCAAAATCAAAATTTAAGCTGTCAAATTCAAATACAAAATCTCCTATTGCCATATCCACTCCGGCACTCATTGCAGTCTCAACCCCATGGAAATAACTGAGATTTAACAATGATACACTGACTAACCCTCCCAATTTATTTTGGCTGATATCCTTGATTTTTACTACACTTTCATCTCCGGAATGATCATTTACACAAATAATTTCAGCGTGCTCAAAATTTCTTTGAAATATATCTAAAATCTTGTTTAAAAAATTCGGAATTCTTTTTTCTTCATTATGTATATACACAACTGCCGATACAAAGTTCTTTTCTTTATTATCCATTAGCAAGTACCTCATCTAAATCATATAAAGTATTTATTTTACCTGATAATACACTTACAAAGGTGGGTTTTTGTGAATAACTCTTCACTACTGTAGGACGTGAATCATCTATCTCCGAAGCCAACAAAATAGGTTTCATTGAAAATAAAGATTCTTTATATTTAAATTCATAACAATCTTTCATATATTTATGTGCCAGATTTGACATATATCTATATGCGGATTTAGGTTTAGCCACACAAAGATTGCAGTTATATAAATGTTCTCTGTTACATAATCCTTTACTTTCCGACTGGCACTTAAATTCAGGTAATTCATCATAACCGGTCTTATGTGGTGTGAACGTAACCGATGTGAGCGAATGTAAACCCGTCTTGCCAAATGGCATAATTGAAAAAAATGGCCCATCCATCACTGTAATGCCAACATCTTTCAATTTATCATTCACTTCACAAAGTATAATTTCACATAATTCATATTTTATCTTAAACTTCTCATAACCAAGTTTTTCCAATATCTGATTAGTTGAAGCATAAGTAGCGTTTAGCAAAAAATCAGTTTTATATAAACTACCATCTGACAATATAACTTCATAATCATCCTTTAGTCTATTAATCTTCATTATATTAACTGAATATTTAATACTGAAAGAATTCTTGTATTTCTGTAATTCAGATAAAAAATAATCACAGAGAATTTTAGCATCATAAGTATATTCTCTCGTTACAAAAGCTCCACTGCACTGTCCCTCTTTAAAGTATTCCTCTGAAGGTACTCTTTTACAAGGTATTCCTGCTGAATCACAAAACTTCTTAAATTGAATCCCATCTGTCCAGGAATAATCATCAGAGGTCGCATATATCTGTTCAAACTCTTTATTAATACAAAAATCAAATTCCCTGTTAAATCTCTCAAAATATCCTGCTGATTTAATAGCTGTAGAAATAGATCTCGGATAGTGATAACCCCCATGTACTCTTGCCTGGTTAATATACGTAGCTCTGGAAAACGGTTGTTTATCACATTCCAATACCAGTACATTCTCACCTCTTTTTAAACAAAAAAGTGCAGAATATAACCCATATAATCCGGCACCTATGATAATCCTGTCATATCGCATAACTTCTCCCAATCATATTTATTCCAAAACTTAATTTTCACTTATTCTCTCAACATCATCGCTTTCTATGTCACCCATAAGAATTTCAGCTTCTTTCCTCAATTATCCTTCCATCTCCCACACGATATACTATATCACAATCCTTTATAGTCTGTAGTCTGTGAGCTATAATAATCATTGTCTTTTTACCATGTAAGCTGTTTATAGATGACATAATAGCAGCTTCGGTTTCATTATCGAGAGCCGATGTAGCCTCATCAAACACCAGAATCTTCGGATTTAAATACAGAGCTCTGGCTATACCGAGCCTTTGTCTCTGACCTCCCGATAAACGCATGCCCCGCTCTCCTATCTGTGTATGTATTCCGTCTTTTAATTCTTTCACAAAATCTTCAAGCTGTGCTTCTTTTATTGCCTTCCACACCATTTCTTCATCTTGCAATTTTTCAGGCACTCCGAAAGCGATATTACTCTTTATATCATCATCCAACATAAATATATTCTGCGGTATATAACCTATATTAGCAAGCCATTCCGAATAGTTTTCCATTACATTTATTCCGTCAGTCAGAATCTCTCCCTTTTGCGCCAGCAATACCCCGAGAAGTATATCTACAGCTGTAGTCTTACCCGCTCCCGAAGCACCGACTATACCTACGGATTTTCCTATCGGTATGACCATATTGGCATTGTCTAATATAAGTTTATCCGAACCCTGATAACTGTAGGTGATATTACGAAGTTCTATTTTATCGTTAAAGCTCAGTATATTTCTGTTTTCGGTTAAATTCTGTTTTTTATACTTACTGTATTTTATTTCATCTTCTTCAAACAAGGCCAAGTCCTGCAACAGTTTATCCAATGACGGTTCCTGAAACGCAATCTGATTTAAGGCAGCTACTATACGGTTTGCACTTGGCATAAGCTTCATAGCAGCCATAGCGAAGGCTCCCAAAGTAGTAACCAAAGTTTCTATTTCTTTTCCTATATATATCATATAAGCTATAAAAGCAAGCATAGAGCAAACCGATACCATTTCTATCATCAGTCTCGGAATATTGGAAAAAACTGTATTCCATTTTGCCGCACTTATATATTTTCTGCCACTTCTGTTAAAATTCTCCTCAAAAAACTCTTCTTTAGCCCCTACTTTAATCTCTTTGATTCCTGTTATACTCTGTATCAGCCATTTATAAGTAAGAGAACCATGTATGTGCCATTCCTCTCCTTTTTTCTTTAATATGGGTTTTACCAGCTTAGATATGGTCAATGCAACTATAGACATCATAATAATTACAAATGTTGTCATTACCGGATCAATAATAAAAATTGCAATTGTAATCGCAACGGAGACAACTACTTCCGTAAACATACTCAAAAGTGTAGTTAGTAATCCGTATGTAGTAGGTACATCTGCCTGAATAACCCTCAAAATCTCTCCCGATTCCGCATTGAGGAAAAATTCATACGGACGGTTCATAAATCCGTTTAACATTTTCTGCTGAGTAGCAAGCTGATTATTATACACAAATCTTACCTGAACATAGTATTGCATAATTAAAAATAAATCCTTGAAAATGAATACAAGGATGACCACAATTATGCATACAATGACAAAAGTCCTGTGTGAATTTAAGTCCAAAATATTGCACACATAGGCTATTGTTTTATTGGTATGTATTATATCCGGCTGCATTATGGCAGTAATTAACGGCAACATAAGTGACACCCCTATTACCTCTAAGAATGCACCTATAAGAGTCACTACGCCTAAGATAGCAATGCGTCCTTTTTGCTTACTGTTTAGCAGCTTGCCAATTTTTTTTATTATAGAAAACATATTTGCTCCGTTTCAAATCTATTTACATACAGTCTGAATCAATTTTCCGCACAAAAACAGCATCAAATTATCTTAAGCCTTAATAAGATTACATATCTTTTCAACAATAGCCAAATCCAAATCAGCATAAATCGGCAAAGTTATTATATTATCGGAGATGTACTTTGCAACAGGAGTTTTATATCCTCCGCCGTATTCTAAGTCCCTGTAGCATCCAAAATCACTGGTTAACGGAAAAAAATATTTTCTTGCACAAATGCCGTTCTCCAGCAATTTGTTATATATCTCATCGCGTGTATATTGGTATTCCTCAAATAAAACCGGATAATAAGCATAATTAGGTTCTACATCATTCTTTACCGGATTTAGTCTGATTCCGTCAATTCCACCAAGCTGATCATCATAGCTTGCCGCTGCTTTTTTTCTTTTTAATACTTCTTCGTCTAAGTGTCTGAGATTACAAATACCCATTGCAGCCTGAAACTCACTCATCTTGGCATTGCCACCTATGTAGTCACAGGATTCAGCTCCTCTGATTCCAAAGTTCTTTAAATCATTAAGAATCTGAATGAGTGAATTATCCTCAAAGCATACCGCCCCGCCTTCAATAGTATTAAATACCTTTGTGGCATGAAAACTGTACATTGAAGCATCTCCGAAGCAGGCACTGCTCTTTCCTCTATATTTAACTCCGAAAGCATGTGCCGCATCATATATAACTTTAAGATTGTGCTTCCCTGCAATTCTCTCTATGGTTTCAACATCACAAATATTGCCATATACATGAACCGGAAGTATCGCACTTGTATTGTCCGTAATCAAAGGCTCTATCTTATCAGCATCAATGGTATAATCATCCTTATTTATATCACAAAAAACAGGAATTAGTCCGTTCCTGACAATGGCATGTGTTGTTGATACGAAAGTAAACGGAGTTGTAATAACCTCTGAGCCTTTAGGTAAGCCCATAGCTGCTATTATATTCTCAAGGGCAAGATGACCGTTTGTATACAGTACAACATTTGGTATCTCTAAATATTCCTCCAATTTAGCCTGAAGCTCCTTATGTTTATCTCCCATATTGGTCAGCCAGTGAGAATCCCATAATTCTTTTATCTCATCAATATATTCCTCAATAGGGGGTAAAGACGAGCGGGTGACATTAATCATATCAATTCCTCTTATATTTATATTATTTTATAATAAGCACTTTTCTAAAGCAGCACAAAAGTAGCTTTATATCAGCCTGCGTTTCATATTTAATACTGCCTTTAACAAGGCGGGACATAGTCGGTATCCGAGCAGTTTTATTTTTTGATTCTTAGACAGATAATTCTCATAACTTTTTCCGTTAAATAATTGTTTCATATCATTCAGTACTCTTTTAGTTCCCAGCAACTCCGCATAATGCAGAAACTCCTCAACAACTCTCCTATAAATGATATCTTCATATCTTTTTTCCAACTTATCATTTAATACAAGGTCAAACTCACATTTAGTTAATTCAAATTTATAGTTGCATTCATTTTCATATATACTTCCGTCAAGTGCCGTACCCAGACTGGAAATGCTGTCACATCTGTATACAGACATAATTTCATTGTAATAAAATATACCCTTTCCAAGCAAAGCTATCCTCAATATTGCGTAATCCCAGATTCTAAATCTGCTTAATTCACCTTCCATCAAAGCATATAGGATCTCCTTCCTGATGAAATATGAGGTTGTATGAAAAGGATGTCCACAGTCTACATAGATAAGTTTTGCATAATCGTCTCTCAGCATAATACCGGTCTCTAAATCAGAGCAGACCTTGTCAGGTAATGTCCCACGCAGTTCTTTTTCATCTTCACTAACAAGCTGTGTTATATGTGTACACATTGATAAATCGGGATTATTTTCCAAAGCATCAAACTGTTTTTGAAGTTTATACATATCAGTCCAATAATCATCACCTTCACAGTAAGCAATATATTTTCCCCTTGCATTTTTCTTCAGATATGCATGTATATTTATTCCTTGATTCCACAAATTTTCTTTTTCATAAATCGTGATAAATAACCCCGGATATTTTTCTACATATTCATTAATAATTCTTTGTGTATTATCTGTAGATGCATCATCTCTTATTAAAACTTCATACCTAAAATCTGTAATCTGGTTGACTATACCTTCCAGACATTTTCTTATGTATTTTTCATGATTATAAGTGGCACAACATACTGTAACTTTTATTTCATCCATTTTATTCTCCTATTATACCCTTATAACTGTTCAGTTATTTTTCATTTGAAATATCTTCCTCGTTATATTCAAACCAAAAATTTTTATCATTAAAATTTTAACCCAGCCTTTTGCGCTCTCTGTAACAGTGTTCCGATTCTTACTTAAATCATTTATATATTTTCTTGATACCTCAAATTCTTTTTCACAAATAAAATCACTTCTGTCATACATCTTTTTAGCAGTCTCTTTACTATGTATTTCCATATTATATCCACTATTCTCTCCGGAACCATCACATCCAAGATTCCTAACATAAGCAATTGTTGGCTGTACAACATATTTATCTTTCAATGCCAACCATAATCCTGCCGTATAATCAATGTGCCGAATTGTTCCATCAGGGGCATAATATACACTATTCTTATGTATCAAAAAATCTGCATAATTTCCCACATAAGAACTACGACCCTTACAAATTTTAAACAGCTCTTTTATAGATAATATTCTATTATAAATTTCATTTATTTCTTTCGTAGCTACTTTGCACATCTTTACTGATTGAGCAACTCCATAGGTTAATTCAACACTTTTATACCAGCATTGTTTATCAAAATTATTTAACCGTGAATATCCACATACTCCGTAAAATTTACTATCATCCTTAAACTTTTCTATTGTTGTATTGATAAAATTTAAGAAGCCCTCGGAAAACTCATTATCATCTTCAAGAAAAATATACCACTCAAAGTCATCAGGCAATCCTTCAATCAAAAACTTATAATTATTAACCACTCCCAGATTTTTTTCCTGATAATAAATATGAGCCTTTTTAAATCCACTTAGCGGATTATCTTTTAAATAGTTTAATATTTTAGCATATCCGTCTTCGTGTTCCTTCTTCAGAGGATAATCCACAGATATAAATATTTCTGTTTTATCAGCATTCTCACAGTTTTGCAGAGATTCAACGCATAATTTAAAATGCTCAAACCTATTTAAAGTTCCGATAATTATCGGACAAAAGTTTTCGACCTTCATGCCGGGCACCAACTTTCTATCTATCTTCTAATTTATAAGCTTATATCAAATTCTTTCAGTTTCATTTACAAAGCATAGACTCATAGCAGTTTATTATGTCTTCCACAATTACTTCCCTGTCATATCGTGCTTCTGCTCTTAAGGCTGCATTATTTCCCAATTCTACTGACAGCTCTTTATTTTCAAAAATCTTACATACGTAGTAAGCAAGCATATAAGGGGCATCTGCCTGATATAAATATCCTGTCACCCCATGCTCAATAAGGCTTGAACAGCCTCCCACAAAAGAAGCAACTGTAGGTACTCCGAGAAGCATAGCTTCCGCTATCGAATTAGATGAGTTCTCAATACTTGATGCCGATACAAAAACATTACTTTGTAAATACCTCTGTTTCATTTCTTCTTCACTAAGATTGCCGGTAAATTTTACATTTTCGGTAAGATTCCATTTTTTTATAAGTTCTCTGATATATTTACTATAATAGCCTTCCCTCAGTTTTTCCTTCAAAGAATTAACGGATAGTATATCATCACCTGCAATATATAGTTTTACCCTTTTATATTTTTCCCTTATATGTTTTAATGCCTCAAGCATTATATGGAGTCCTTTAAGCGGATAATTTCCCTGACTTATAAATATACTATGGTTCTCACAGTTTTCATGCTTCCACCTGCCCAAATAAAAAGAGCTTCTCATCATCTCCTGGGCATAATGCAGGTTAACATCGGGATTTATTTCTCTTATAACAGCCTCATCCCAGTCTGTTCTGTGAAATACATGAGCTGCTTTCTTTATAGCTTCTGTTTCATATTCTCCGCGTAATTCAAACTTACGTTTCTGTTTTTCAATATTATCTCTTCTTATAAAGTCCCTAAAGCTGTACTTTCTGACAATATTTACCGGTAAAAAGGCTTCATAGTGCTTAGAGATTGCTGATATTATTCCCTGAACATGGATTACGGTCTTAGCAGGATTGTTAAATACCTTTACCAGGGACAATGAGTGCGGGAACTCGGTTCCGAATATATGTACTATATCCGGCTTAAACTCAGCTATTATCCGGGAAAAAACCTTTTCCACCGAAGCATCGTATTTCCAAGGTTCTGATATCTCTTTTTGAAATCCATAGAACTCACTACTTTTTCCAAAATTGATATGGATCAATTCACTTCCTTGTAAATAGGGTGCTACTATGCAAATCTCTATATCATCTCTTTTATCAAATATATCCGATAGTTGATTCAACCACCCCCCACCGGCACCTGTATTTATCCCCAACTTAGCGGCTGCCTGCGGAATAATAATATTACAAAGCCACAAGACTCGAATCTTACCTTTCATTATTTCCCTTTCATAAGAATCTTAGTCAATTCTGTTTATAAGTTCAATTATCTTTTCAGTCTGTATCTTATTATTCTTCTCGGATAATACAAACTCTCTTGCCAGTCTGCCCTTATTTAGCACTTCCTCATCACTGAGCCCCGCTACTTTCTTAAAAGCATTGCTGATTCCATCTACACTCTCATCCTCAATAAGATATACATGTTTCTTGTATTCTTCCGGCATCCCCGGAAGAGCTGTAGTAAGCACCGCTGTCCCCGAAACCATATATTCCATATTTTTAGACGGAAACGAATATTTTGTGTATTCCTCAGTCGTAGGCCTTGGATTCACCAGCAAGTATGCCTCTTTTTCTTTCTCTACTATTGTAGAATTAGGTTGTGACGGAAAATGCCTTACATTTTTATGAATTTCACTTATCCTGTCTATCTCTTCTGAATAATCTCCGTTTCCATAGATATGAAGCTCATAATCATTTAAATTCGCCTTTATAAAACCCTCTGTAAGAATTTTAAGTCCATATAGTTTTTGTACAATTCCCGCATACATAATTATCTTTTTATTAAACTGTTTCTGCCCGGGAATTTCTCTCTTTTCCCTACTATCAACCTGTCCTTCCAACACAACATAAGGTTTATCCGTATAGCCCAGTCTGACTGCCATTTTTTCAGTCAAGACCACATAAGCGGAAAACTTATCAAACAGTCTTTTATATCTTTTGGCAGCTCTTTTATCTGTTCCCACAAGAAATTCCGGTAAGTCGGTAATTATGACAACCGATTTAATCTTCTTCAGTCTGCAGGCTAAGACCGCAGCCTTTGATGCCAGATAACTGAGCCCATCACATATCACAAATGAATTTTTCTTATCCTCCTGATTTAATATATTAAAGTATACATTTACGGCATTTAATATCTGTTTGATTATAGGGAGATTAATAGTTTTTATATGCTTGTATTTAACCCCGTTTAACTCTCCCCCAGGCAAGGAAATAATTTTTTTCCTTACATTTCTGTTTGCGGGAACAACTCCTAAAGATATAACTTTCAGGTCATTAAGTGCAAATCCTTCCGCCATTATACGGTGGTATTTTTGCACAGCCTCTGATGACTTATACCTCTTATCTTCAAACAAATCTTCATACACCTGCGGAAGACAGAGATTAGATACATATATTACTCTCATTCGCTGCTTTTTTCCTTTTTAAATACTATAAATTTTGAAATAATATAATTTAGTATTATAATTACTACTTGAGCAATAGATTTTATAGCCATATTATTAAACATAAGTCTTATGATAAAAATATAGAGCATTGCCTGTTCAACAACCAGAGTGACCACTCTTCCCAGGTAAAATTGTATTAATTCACTCGTAAAATTTCCATTACTTTTAAACACAAACTTTCTATTTACAGAAAAAGCAAAATATACAGCAATTATCCATGTAATAATATTTGCAACCAGTACATTTATCTTAAATACCTCGCTAAGTAATGCATATGCAATCATACTTACAACAAAAGTTAAAAATCCACAAACCAAGTAGACGATAAGCTCTCTGTTCTTCTTGCTCCGGTCTTTTATATTCTTTAACATCCTAATTTCCTACCTTTTAATTTTATCATAACAGCTTACCTTATTCAACCTTGTGGCTTTTATCGGCTACATCCCCTGCTTTAAATATATTCCTATGCTCCGCCGCCATCTGCTCTATAGTATAATTACTTATCTTCTCAAGACTTTTCCTGCCAAATTCTGTTGCACTGCCGCCATCTAAAATCTTCTCTATAGCTTCCTTTGTTGCTTTTATGTCTTCAACCGGCACTATATAACCGTTTTCACCGTTTTTAACAAGGGTCAATCCTGCCAGACAGCGGTTAGTAGTCACAACCGGAAGTCCCTGAGCCATAGCCTCATTAATCACCAAGCCCCATATATCTTCCCTTGTCGGCAAGACCATAAGGTCTGCTGCCTGATAATATTTTTTCATTTCTTCTTTATTCTTAAATCCGACCGGATAAATATGTTCTTTTAATTTTTCGGAAACCATATCTTTGTAAGCCGATATATCACTTCCTCCAACCAGTACAACCGCAGTATCTTCCATATTCGTGCAGGCTTTTAAGAGTATATCTATTCCTTTTCTGCGCATGAAGCTGCCCACAAAAACTATCATATTTTTCTCAGTTATGCCTAACTTATTTCTTAAGCTTACTTTTTCATCTCTTTTCTTAACTGCCTCTTCAATATCTTCTTCTCTCAGAGAAGAAAATGAATAATGATAAGTTCTCTCTTTTTTTGCTCCGTAATGCATCAGATACTTATCCGCTCCCACTCCCGTACTCAGATAATAAGTTGCCGAGCCTATGAAAAATGTCTTAATTTTCTTTTTTAATAAGCTGTCATTGCTTACAAAGCCCCCATCACAGTTTAAATAGAAAGGTATTTTCTTGGCTTTAAGATAGAGAATTGCCGCCATCCCCGTAGGTGTAGCATATCCGCCTACCACTATAACATCATTCTTAAACTCTTTAAGAAGTTTAAAAACTTCCGGGCAATAGGCAGACTCAGTCCTTGTTATAAGCGGTTTCATAAATACAGCCTTAAATTTATAGTTTTCTCCGCTCTGCCAGGATTCCTCTCTGTTTTTCGCGTTTCTCAGTTCAAATGCCACAGTAACATCCATATATTTAGTAAGTTCATTAAAAAATTCCACCCTGTAAGGAGATGGAATATTGGTAAGGTATAGTATTCTCTGTTTCACCATATCTCCTCATATAATTCTATATATTTTTCAAAGGCTATATTTTTATCATAAAAGCTCTGAACTGATGCCCTTTTACCTTCATATTTTTCAATCAGCTCCGCTATATCCTGCAAATTTCCCTGTTCCGCAATCTGTTCCTCCGGTACGCTTTCCACGCTCCCACCGGTTCTATACGTAAGCACGGGGGTTCCGCAAGCCTGTGCTTCAAGATTTACAGTCGGATAATTGTCTTCATAAGTCAGATTTACAAATATATCAGAGGCGGTATAAATCTCTGCCAATTCCTTAACCGAGTCTGTTCTCGTAATTCCCAACATCCCTTCAGTCAGTATATTCTTGTCTTCTTCACTTACTCCGACCAGAACTATTTCATATCTTCTGTCGAGAAGCTTCCTCAGTTCTATAAAGTCTAACAGTCCTTTCCTTACTCCCCAGGCACTTGCAACCCCTAAAACTATAATTTTATTTTCTAAATTATACCTTGCTCTAAAATCACCATAGGTTGGCTTAAACAGTGTTAAATCTATACCGTTATTTATTACCCTGGTTTCATAATTCTGTAAGAATGATTCTTTAACAAGATTTGCAAGCCACTGAGAAGGAGTTACAACAACCAGATTATTAACTCCCTGAAAAGCCTGTTTTTTGCGAATATAATTATTTCTGCTGTTGTCGAACAAAAAACTTGCAGGATATTCTTTTTTCTGAGGACATTCACCGCATTCTGTCTGCCATTTATAACATTTGTATAAGTCAAAGTGGGCACAATGTCCCGTAAATGCCCAGCAGTCATGTAAAGTCCATACAACCGGTTTATTATATTCCTTTAAATATTCAAATAATATTTCTACATTTATATAATATCCATGAAGATTGTGAAGATGAATAATATCGGGCGCAAATTCTTTAATAAAGTCAATAAACTTAATTGTAGCCTCTCTGCTTCCAAAACCTGCATTGTCAAAAACTCTGGTCATAGCACCATGAAGTCTTACATCCCAATCGCTTCCTATTCTTACAGCATATTTACTGTATCGGTCAGGCACTATGTCTCTTCCGTATCCAATTTTCACCGTATGTCCTTCTTCTGTCAACATATCCGCGAGGTCAGTAGCTATTCTTCCCGTACTTTTTATGCCGCAGACCGAGTTAATCATAAGGACTTTCATTGCTACCTCCTCTCTATGCCATATGGCATCTCATACTTGAAATAATAGTTTTTAACATCGCTTACTGCAAAGGTCTAAGGATGTATTAATGTTATTTCACTTTATATCAAAACAATTTAATTCATATACTACTTCTTTTGCCTGCTTTTTATTAAACTGATTTGAAGTATTAAGCATTAATACAACATCAGGCTTAACTTCTTTAATATAAGCTTTTACCGAACCGTTAAAATCAGGATTATATATGAGATGCATTTCATCAAGTCCCTGTGCAAGATATGTAGATGTATAATTCCCAAAAGAATCCTGAAAAATCAACACCTTTTTTCCTTTATTAAGATTTGGAATCTTATTTCTGATTATTCCTAAAGGATCTATGCCCCAGGTTGTGCAGGAATAGGCATCCGGATTGTTTGCATAATAATAGTTTTGGCTGCTGCCTAGTTCAACAACTCTTTTGTATACAAAATTATTAAAGAGGCTGTTCTCATAATTTCCTTTTCTTACAAGACCTTTAACCGGTAGTTCAATCTCGAAAAAAGTATCAGACTTGGGTATTATCTTTGTATATTCTTCCGGGCTAACCATTACACCGTTTTTTAAAATACCTCTTGCCTGGCTTCCAAACATTATTTTTTTCTTCTCAAGGTTATATTCCGATATCGAAAATAAATCTTTATTAAATTTATAGCCTTCTTTTTCTGCAAGCAGCTTAGCTATTTTTCCCGCAACCCAAAGCTGTGAATCGGTTTTCATATGATGATCATACTTGTAAAACAGGCTAAGCCAGTCTTTTTTATCTTTCTTTGCTTCCTCCCTGATATCTAACAGGTTTATTCCTTTTTTATTCAGAGCCTCTATCACTATTCTTTCATTAAAATATCCATTATCGGCTTTTTCATTATAAGAAGGCAGATTTCCTCTTTCTTCAACCGACTTAAATCCTCCGTTAATATAATAAAAATTAATCCCTTCTTCTGCTAAAAAATCCCTGACTTTTTGTATTTTCTCCGCTATCTTATCGGCCTCATCTTCATCAAGTTTTTCAACAGCATAGTTTAAATATCCATTATCATATTTTAGTATTCCTTTGTCGTCAAAAGCCGGAATTATATTATAATTCCATCCAATACTATGATTATACTTTCTGTAAAGTGTAAATACTGTATCATACTCAGGAATCAGAGTTGAGGTATAGGGTTCAACTCTATTTTTTATATTTTTAGCTATATTTATAATTTTACCGCTTAATTCCGGTATATATCCGTCTTTTTTATCTTCTTTAGCAGGATATTTTACCTGTAAATCAATCTTTATGCTTTCATCTATTGTACCGGCCACAGCGGAGGACATTCCCTGCTGCATCATTTGTATATAAAACAAGTTCGTCATTACTCTTAAAAATATTATAATCAATGCTGTCAGACAGAACAACGGCATATATTTATTTATTCTTTTTGACACTATTCTCTCTCCTGTTAAAAATTAAAATATATGAACGGGCTGTATGATGAACTTGTTGCCTTTATTAAGGATAACGCAAATATCAAAAGTATCCAGACGCCTTCTATAGCCGCGAATTTATCGAGTATCTTTTTTACAAGCGGAGTGCAGCCTATTACAGAAGCCAATAATATTACAGCATATCCTGTTTCATCTTTTATTGCCGATAAGCTATAAGAATTCCCAGCATTAATTCCAAACATATTCTCTATGTATAAAAATGCCTCGCCTAGATTATCCGCTCTAAATACAACCCAACATAACATTACGGCAACTAAAGTATATACCCTTGAGAATTTACCCATTTTGTCAATTATTCCTGTAAATTTTTCAACTACTATAAGAAGATAGTAAAGAATTCCCCAGACTAAAAAAGTCCAATTCGCCCCATGCCATATTCCTGTCAGAATCCACACTACAGCAAGGTTAAATGCCACTTTAAGCGGTTTTCCATACCCCCCCCCTAAAAAAATATAGACATAATCCCTAAACCATCTGCTAAGCGAAATATGCCATCTTCTCCAAAATTCAACTATGCTTTTAGATATATACGGGTAGTTGAAATTCTCAGCAAATTCAAATCCGAACATTTTACCCAAGCCTATTGCCATGTCCGAATATCCCGAAAAATCGAAGTATATTTGCAAAGAATATGCTAAAATTCCAAACCAGGCCATAACCACGGTTTGATCTCCGATTCTGGTAAAAGAAGAGTCTGCTATTGCAGACAGATAATCTGCAAGTAAAAGTTTTTTTGACAAACCGTATATAAATCTTTTCATACCGGCCGATACATTTTCTACACTCTCAACTCTGGTGTTTATCTGTTCTTCAATTTCATTATACCTGACAATAGGTCCGGCTATAAGCTGCGGAAAAAGCGAGACATACAACCCAAGATTAAATATATTTTTCTGTGGCTTGGCTTCACCTTTATAAACATCAAGGAAATATGACATCAATTGAAATGTAAAAAAGGAAATTCCAATCGGTAAAGCAATTTTAATGTAAGAAAAATCCTGATTTAAAATGAGTCCCAACTGTGAGGTCAAAAATGTAAGATATTTAAAAATGAATAATACTCCCACGTGATATATGATTCCAACGGTCAGTACAACTTTTTTATATCTTCCTCTCAGAAAGAAGGCCAATATCCAGGTAACCGAAATTGATATTAACATCAAAAACACATACACCGGCTCACCCCAGGCATAAAAAAACAGACTGGCAAGAAGCAAGAATAAATTTTTAAATTTTCTTCCTTTAACAAAAGGATTGTAATAAATCATTATTACAAGCGGTAAAAATAAAAACAAAAATACCGTAGATGAAAATACCATTCTGCCTACTTCCTCCACACCATCTTATTCACAACCCCTGTATACCCTTGAATTATCCTGACCACCTTATCACTCACATTTTCATCCATATATGCGGGTGTAGGAAGTCCGTAGTCACCGTTTTCTTTGAGGCATACTGCCGTATCTGCTGCCTGCAAAAGGCTCTTTTCGTCTATCCCCGCAAGTATAAAGTCTCCCTTGTCAAGCGCTTCAGGTCTCTCTGTGGAAGTCCTTATGCAAACAGCAGGAAAAGGGCTTCCTTCACTTATGTAAAATGAGCTTTCTTCAGGCAGGGTTCCGCTGTCTGAAACCACCAGAAAAGCCGACATTTGAAGCTTATTGTAATCATGGAATCCCAGCGGCTCTTGCTGTATAACCCTGCTGTCAAGCTTAAATCCCGATTCTTCGAGTCTTTTCCTGCTTCTTGGGTGGCAGGAATAAAGTACCGGCATATTGTATTTTTCAGCAAGCTTATTGACCGCCGTAAAAAGAGAGGTAAAGTTCTCCTCCGTATCTATATTTTCTTCTCTATGAGCAGAAAGAAGTATGTATTTACCCGCTTCAAGCTTAAGTCTTGTAAGTATGTCACTGGCCTTAATTTCATCTAAATTTGCTCTCAAAACCTCTGCCATAGGTGAACCTGTAACATAGGTTCTTTCTTTAGGAAGTCCGCATTCTGCAAGATATCTTCTGGCATGCTCAGAGTAAGCCAGGTTTACATCTGAAATAATATCAACTATCCTGCGGTTTGTTTCCTCAGGCAGACATTCATCTTTACATCTGTTGCCTGCTTCCATATGAAATATAGGGATATGAAGTCTTTTTGCAGATATGGCTGAAAGACAGCTGTTGGTATCTCCAAGGATAAGGAGCGCATCCGGTTTAAGGCCTGTTATAAGCTTGTATGAAGCCGCAATTATATTGCCGACAGTTTCTCCGAGGTCAGCTCCCACCGCATCCATATATACTTCCGCATCATCAAGTTTTAAATCCCTGAAAAATATTCCGTTTAAGTTGTAATCGTAGTTCTGTCCTGTATGTGCTAAGATACAGTCAAAATATAATCTGCATTTTTTAATAACTTCTGAAAGTCTTATAATCTCAGGTCTTGTACCTACTATTATAAGCAGTTTTAATTTGCCATTGTTCGCAAAACTTATATCCGTGTAATCTGTTTTCATCGCTATACCTCATTGTCTATCAATCATTCATTTTTATCACAAATCGTTGTTTTTCTACTTCCAGTCATTCGTTTAACTACAACGTTGTAGAAACCTTCTCCCCAAATGTATCCGGTCTGTTTTTGTCAAAGCTTTCATTTGCCCACATAAGAGTAATCAAATCCTCCGTATCAGACAAATTTATTATATTATGGGTGTAGCCCGGAAGCATATGTACAGCCTCTATCTTCTCACCACTTACATAAAACTCCAGTATCTCATCGGTTCCTATCTTTCTCTCCTGTATAAGGGCCTTGCCTGAAACAACTATGAAAAATTCCCATTTGGTATTGTGCCAGTGTTCTCCCTTTGTTATGCCCGGCTTGCTTATATTTACAGAAAACTGTCCGCAGGAAGTGGTCTTTAACAGCTCTGTAAAGCTTCCTCTGTTATCTGTATTCATCTTAAGCGGAAAGCTTACCTTTTCTTTTGGCAAATAAGATAAATATGTAGAATACAGTTTCTTTGCAAAGCTTCCTGCAGGTATGTCAGGCATAATCAAGGTTTCGGGCTGTCTCTTAAAGCTTTCCAGGGTATCTGCTATACTGCCAAGAGTTTCTTTATGAGTAACAGGAATATAGGCATACTTTCCATTTGCTTTTTCAATAGCCTCTACTCCCTCATATTCACAGTATTTTTCCTTGTTCTCAAGTGCATCCAAAAGTCCTTCCACCAGGTCATCTATGTACAAAAGTTCAAGTTCGGTATTTCTGTCATTTATCTGCACCGGCAGGTCATTAGCCGTGTTATAACAAAATGTGGCTACAGCCGAGTTGTAATTAGGTCTGCACCATTTACCGAATAAATTAGGAAATCTGTATACAAGTACCTTTGCACCTGTATCCTCACTATAATTAAAGAAAAGCTCCTCTCCCGCAAGCTTTGATTTCCCGTATTCGGAATTTTGAAATCTTCCGGCAAGAGTGGCCTGCACAGAGGAAGCAAGCATTACAGGACAGGTATTTTTATGCTTTTTCAACTCATTTAATAAATCTGTAGCAAAGCCAAAATTTCCCTTCATAAACTCGGAAGCATCAAGAGGACGGTTTACTCCTGCCAGATTAAACACAAAGTCAGCCCTCTCACAATAGTAAAAGAGCTGTTCTTTGGTTGATTCCAGATCATATTCAAATATTTCATCTATCTTAAGTTCAGGTCTTGTAGTATTTTTACCATCCCTTATGCACTTAAGATTTTCCGCAAGATTTCTGCCCACGAAGCCTTTCGCACCTGTAACCAATATATTCATATTATTTATCTAATCCTATTCTATTCCTTTCAAACTCCTATATATCAATACTATAAATCTTATGAGAGCTGTCACAAATTTAAGTTAGCAGTTTACTCCATTCTTCTCAAGCTCTTCCCTTATGTAGCTAAGTTCCGTAAGCTTAGCCTTAACCTGTTCCACATCAAGAAGTTCTGTGTTATTAGAGTTAAACTCAGTAAGTTTTGCTCTCTCGGTATTTCCTTCCGTAAAATACTTGTCATAATTAAGATTCCTGCTGTCACAAGGCACTCTGTAGAATTTCCCAAGGTCTATAGCCCTCTCACACTCCTCGTTGGTAAGCAGAGTCTCATACATCTTCTCACCATGTCTGATTCCTATCTGTTTGATAGCAGCTTTATCACCATTAAAAAGCTCACAAACCGCTTCTGCCTGCACCTTTATTGTACAAGCCGGAGCCTTTTGTACAAGGATATCTCCCGTCTCCCCGGTTTCAAATGCAAAAAGTACCAGATCTACAGCCTCTTCAAGTGACATAATAAATCTTGTCATAGTCGGCTCTGTAACAGTGATGGGATTTCCCGCTCGTATCTGGTCTATCCAAAGTGGGATAACCGAGCCTCTGGAGCACATTACATTACCGTATCTGGTACAGCATATTTTAGTCTTTGACTGCTCTACCGTCCTGGACTTGGCTACTATAACCTTTTCCATCATAGCCTTGCTTGTACCCATAGCATTTACAGGATAAGCTGCCTTATCTGTAGAAAGGCAGATTATACTCTTTACTCCGGCTTCTATAGCTGCATTAAGCACATTCTCGGTTCCCAGCACATTAGTCTTAACCGCTTCTATCGGGAAAAATTCACAGGAAGGAACCTGCTTAAGTGCGGCAGCATGAAAGATGTAATCCACACCATTCATAGCATTTTTCACCGAGTTTATATCTCTAACATCTCCGATATAAAACTTGATTTTCTCGGCAACCTCCGGCATCTTCGCCTGATACTCATGCCTCATATCATCCTGTTTCTTTTCATCTCTTGAAAATATCCTTATTTCACCAATATCGGTAGATAGAAATTTGTCCATTACCGCATGCCCAAAGGAGCCTGTTCCACCCGTTATAAGTAAAGTTTTTCCTGTAAATATACCCATGATATTTGCCTTTCTGAAATACTGTATCTTGAAAATAAATTTATAATATGCTATATTTATGGAGAGGAGAGTATCCATTTCAAAATGAATACTCCCTAAGCTTGGTTTTATTGCCCTAAAGGACTCACCTTGCTTGTTTGTGGCAAGCAGGTAACTTACTTTCTCTTACTAAGATAAGTAAGAATGGCGATTAGAAAACCGCCGAAGGATATTAGCAAAGCTATTATCCCTATGAAGATCATGATGATTTCATAAGCAGTCATCAACACCACCTCCCTTCGTATTTTCCCGATTTTTGGTTATCGGTTTTATACTTAGGGAGTTTCCCTTTTTGTCACAGATACTCTCCGACAAATATTTTAGCACAAGAGGTTATTATTTTCAATAAATTTGAACTTTCCCGAAAACGCCGAGGTTACTGAGCAACAAACTTTTTTATGTTTACTATTGAATTTGTATCCAAAATATGTGATAATTAATGGAATATCTTATAAATAATCTTGAACTAATTTTCTACTTTTGACACCGGCATCAAATTCTAAAATAAGAGGAATATGAGATGAATATTTTGCATGTATATGTTGCAAGTGCAGTAGGCATAGTTTTGGTTTTATCCATAATAATCTGTAATCAGGCGATTTTAAAGAACGAAAAAGCTGACTACAATATGCTCAGATATATGCTTATAATAGTTGGCTTTGCCTGTTTTTTTGATATCGTAATCTTTACTTCCGACGGAAAACCGGGTGAATTATTCCGATTTTTAAATATGCTGGGTAATACTTTCACCTTCCTTGCAACAATCGCCATCTGTCTGCTTTGGAATTTTTTTATTATTTTTCACCTTTACGGAGATACCGCCAAAACCAGACACAAGGTCAGACTTCTCTCAATCCCCGCCATACTCATGTCAACCGTTACCTTGATTAACTGGTTTGTACCTTTGGTTTTTACCATCGGAAATGACAATGTATATAGGCGTACCCCACTTGCTTATGTCTTTTCCTTTATCTCAATATCATATATTTTATACAGTGCATACATCCATGTCACTTTCAAACATAAAAAGAATATAAAGTTCTTCCCTATAAGCGTTTTTTTATTCCCTGTCTTTGTAGGATATCTTATCCAGACTTTCTTCTACGGTTTTGCTACCGGATGGGTGAGTGTAGCAATAGGGCTTTGCAATGCTTTTATGAGTGTGCAGAAGGAAAGTGCCTATGTTGACAAGCTAACCGGGCTTTTAAACAGAGCCTATCTTTTTGATGCACGGTTTTATGAATCAATGCACAGCGGTATAATGATTGACATTAATCAATTCAAAGGAATAAATGATACTTACGGGCATGATGCAGGTGATCAGGCCTTAAGAGAAGTTGCCTCTATCCTCACTGAAGCAACTATTGAAAATGGTACCGCCTTTCGTTATGCGGGTGATGAGTTTCTTATTTTTGCAGAGGATACAGGTACCGAAGTTTTAACCCGGATTAAAAGCAAAATACTGCTTGAACTGGATAAGATTAATTCTATGCCAAACAGACGCTATCAGCTCTCACTCTCCTTTGGGCTTGGCGAGTACGATCCCGACAAAGAGAATTTTGACGAATTTGTTAAGAAAATGGACAAAAATATGTACTACGATAAAGAACAATACTATCTTAATCATAAGGAATTAAGCAGAAGAAAATATATGTAAGAAAGTTTCTGCCACTCAAGCTTAGGGAGGCTTCAATTTGGTCACAGATACTCTTCGACGTGTATTTTTGCTCAGTTTTCAAAATGCTTCATAATGATTTTATAACTGTTTTCCACCGTATAATTTTCCGTTAAAAACTTATATCCGTTTTCACCCAACTTAGCCCTAAGTTCTCCGTCTGTAAACTTATTTACATTATTTACAAAGCCTTCCGTATTAACACTTACAGAGCTTAAGCCAAACTCGTTCTCTTCCGCTATCCTTCCGATATCCGTATTTTTATCCGTACATATAAGCACAGGCTTCTTTTCCTTAAGATATGAAAGCAGTCTTGACGGGAAGTTCGGTATAGTAAATCTATGGTCAAGGAAAATCATGCCTACATCTGATACCCCGACAAGGCTGTCATATTCAGACTTAGGCAGGGCTTTAATTAAAGTAAGGTTAACCGGAGTGGTCTCACTTACAAAATTCTCAAGTTTTCCGTATTCGGTTCCGCCTCCGCAGATTACAAAATGAGCTTCTTTCACTTTGGCGGATTTTTTGATGCACTCTGTAATAAACGGTATATCCTGTGGTAGTCCCAGATTTCCGCCATATAAAAAAATGATTTTATCAGGCGGAATATTATATTTAGATAAAATTCTGCTTCTATCACCAAGCTCCAAAGCTTCGTTATTCTTTGGCACTTCACCGGTTAGGTTATCTGTAACCCTTATGGAATTTGGGCAGACTTCAACCTTTAAACTGTCTAATTCATTATGTTTAAGCAGATATTCCACATTGTCAGGCGACATACAGCCAATATAATCGGAAATCTTATAAAGTTTCTTTTCTTTATTCCTAAATAAAATCTCTGCCGTAAACGGGCTGATAAGGCCTATATCTACTGCGTTTTGCGGAAAAATATCCTTTAACAAAAGATATGTCTTAGCTCCTGTTTTTTTCTTTATTTTCTCCACTATACCTGCAAGGCTTATCGGAGGGGTAGAATATAAAATCAGATCAAATTTTATCCCTTTAAAATGTCTTTCTATAGCTTTCATATACTTAAAAGGAAGTAAGGTCTGGGAAATTCCCTTTTCAACCATACCTACACCGAAGAGATTACCTGTCTTACATCTAAGTATCTTAAGATTGCCTGCTTCTATAACCTCTTCATCAGCCTCATCCTTTTTTTCAAGCGGAGTTACTATGTAGAGCTTATGTCCGTTATCCGCAAAACATTTCATAAGATCCATATAAATGCCTTCATCAGCAGGCGAGTGTATCTTCATAAGAGTAAGAAATAAAATCTGCATATTATCTACCTTTTCTCTCCAAAGTTAAAATGCTCTCAAATCCCCCATTTTTATTGCTCTGGCAGGATTTCCCACCACCATTACTCTGTCAGATACATTTTTAATAACTATCGCTCCCATCCCAACTACTGAGCCGTTTCCGACACTTATCCCCTGCTTAACCGATGCACCTAAACCAATAAATGAGTTATAACCAAGGCTGCTGTTACCACCCATAACAGCAGAGGTCGAAACTACGGAATTTCTGCCAACACTACATTCGTGATGAACACAGGCCATAGGCTGCACAAGTGTATTTGTAAATAAATGTGCTTTTATTGAAACAAAGGCGTTATGTGCTACCATAGTTCCCTCTTCAAGTATCGCACTTTCTGCCACGGAAGCGGATGGATGTACAAGGATTGCAAAGCTGTAATCCTTCTCTTTTACTTTATTGTATAGTTTTTCTCTGATAACAGGCTCTCCTATACCGGTCATAAACTCTATGTCCTTGGGAGAATATTTACTGATTATGTCTTCAAATGAAAATATTTTCTCATTATCAATCTTATCTTTCGCATCATCTACGAAAATAATTTTCTCCCATCTGTTTTCCTTAAGGTTTATTACCCTTGCAAGCTCTTCCACTTCCAAGCCATGCCCACCATATCCATATATACCGAGTACCATAATTTCTCCTTATCTTACTGTAACCAGATTCTTCCTACCGCATCCGAAGGCATCCTGAAATCTCCTCTCGGAGACAAGGTTACAGAGCCTACCTTTGGTCCGTCAGGCAGGCAAGAACGTTTATACTGTTGAGCAAAGAATCTGCGATAAAAACTCTTCTGCCACTTCTCTATTTCTTCATTACTGTATTCATCCTCAAAGGCTGTACGGGCAAGCCTAAAGAGTTTATCAGGTTCCATTCCCCATCTTACCATATTATAAAGGAAGAAATCATTCAGCTCATACGGGCCGACTATATCCTCTGTCTTCTGAACCAGTTCACCTGCTTCATTGGTTGGGAGAAGTTCAGGGCTTACCGGTGTTTCAACTATATCAACCAAAACCTGTGCAAGTACCTCTTTTCCTTCCTCATCCGCTTTTTCAGCACAGTATCTGACCAACTGTCTTACAAGGGTTTTAGGTATGGACGCATTGACTCCGTACATAGACATATGGTCTCCGTTGTAAGTGGCAAAACCAAGAGCAAGCTCGCTCATATCACCGGTTCCTATAACCAGACCGCCATACTCATTGGCAAGGTCCATAAGCACCTGAGTACGTTCACGTGCCTGTGCATTTTCAAAGGTTATGTTATGGTCATTTTCATCATGCCCTATATCCCTTAGATGAGTAAGTACAGATTCTTTGATATTTATTTCACGAAGTGTAATCCCAAGTTCTTTCGCCAGTTTTACAGCATTGTTATGCGTCCTTCCGGTTGTTCCGAAGCAAGGCATGGTTACAGCTATTACATTTTCTCTGCTTATCTCTAACATATCCATTGTTCTGCAGGCAACCAAAACCGCAAGTGTAGAGTCAAGACCGCCCGAAAGTCCTATAACCACGTATTTACAGCCTACATGTGCCATTCTTTTTTTAAGACCGAGTGACTGAATAGTAATTACATCCTCCGAGTTGCTGTCCCTTTCTTCTTTATTCTCAGGCACAAAGGGAGACTTAGGGAATTTTCTTTCCAAATGTGTTTCTATAAGCATTTTTTCCTTTATACCATCAGCATTATAATCTGTCATAAAAATTTTCTCAAAGGAAAAATCTATAAAATCATAATTCTCCCAGCCTGCTATCTCACAGGTATTCATCTTTCTTCTTTCATAGGTAAGCTTGTTGACGTCTATTTCAGTTATTATAGTACCGTTCTTAAAGCGCTGTTTTTCTGCAAGTATGATCCCGTCTTCACAAATAAGATTATGTCCTCCGAAGACCAAATCTGTGGTAGACTCACCCTCTCCTGTGGTTGCATAGATATAGCCCGCATTAAGCCTTGCCGACTGTCCCTGTACAAGGTTTCTTCTGTATTCCTGCTTACCCATAATCTCAGGGCTGGCGGAAAGGTTGGCTATAATAGTCGCCCCCGCCATAACATGATAATTGCTCGGAGGAATTACTACCCACAAGTCCTCACAGATTTCAGCAGCAATTTTAAGATTTTTTATGTCTTTATTTTCAAATATCAGCTTGTTGCCAAAATAAGTATATCCGCTTTTATTTTCTTCCCAGTCCAATAGCCTGTTTTCACCGACACAAGGAGTGAAATGTCTCGCCTCATAAAGCTCTGAATAGTTAGGTATATACTGCTTCGGAACCATTCCCAGAAGTTCGCCGTCTTTAAATACTGCTGCCACATTATAAAGCTTTCCGTCGGTTTCAAACGGAAGCCCTACAAAGGTAAGCATATCCATACCCCAGCTTGCTTTTATTATTTTCTTAAGGGTATTTAACGCAGAACTCAGCAGTCTTTCCTGTAGAAACAGCTCTCCACAGGTATAACCTGTAATGGCCAGCTCAGGAAACACAGCTATTTTTACTCCTCTATCCGCACAATACTTCATTTCTTTAATTATGCTGTCTCCGTTAAAAACACAATCTGCCACCCTTATATCAGGAGTAACGGCAGCTACTTTTACAAATCCATGTCTCATAATTTATATCAGGCTTCCTTTCAATTATTGTTATATTCAAGTTATTATTATCCTTTTATTCTACTTCTTTTAGCTATGTTTTACAATACTTCAATTTCTATGATAATAAATTCTCTTGTAAGCAAGTTTACATCGACTTTTTACACCTTTGACACTTGTATCCTATTGACTTAAAAAGGACTGCCACAAAATGACAATCCCTTATCAAAATCTATTCCATTTAGAGTATATAATCAGTTCTAACTAATCTTCTTTCACCTCTGAAACTATAAGTTCAGCCAACTCATCCAACCTACCTTCCTGGTCTTCGGATATGGCTGATTTAATTGTAAGTGTTTCGCCAATCTGTCTCATATCCTTAAGTTCGTCTACAACTGCCTTAATAGTCTTTGCCGCACTCGGAGCCCATGAGCCATTTTCTATAACAGCATAAGCCCTGTTTCTTACGGTAATTTCCTTCATTTCCTGAATAAGCTCATTCATCTTAGGATGCACGGACATATTGTATGAAGGTGCTGCAAAAACTATGGTACTGTACTTAAATATATCACTGATATGATATGAATAATGATGATTTGATACATCCACCATCTTCATATTAACCATGCCTCTCTCGGCAAGTTTTGCGGCAAGCACGTTTGCAGCCAGTTCCGTATCTCCGTACATAGAAGCATAGGCTATAAACACTCCGTTCTCTTCCGGTGTATATGTGCTCCATGCCTGATATTTTTCCAGGATAAACGGAATATCTCTTCTCCAAACCGGTCCATGTAAAGGGCAGATATAAGCAATTTCAGAAGGGAGCTTCTTAAATACAGCCTGCACCTGAGCACCGTATTTCCCGACTATATTAGCATAGTATCTTCTGGCTTCATTAATGAACTCATGCCTGTAATCAAACTCATCATTAAATATTCTACCGTCTAAAGCTCCGAAAGTACCGAAGGCATCAGCAGAGAACAGCACTTTGTCTGTTTCATCATAGGTAAACATTACCTCAGGCCAATGTACCATAGGTGCCGTAAAAAACTTAAGATTATGCTTTCCTGTAGAAAAGCTGTCGCCGTCACCCACAAAAACAGTACGCTCTGCCATATCTATATTATAAAACTGTGAAATAAGACCTATAGTCTTTTTATTTGCAATAAGCTTTAAATCAGGATAAAGTGATATAATCTGAGTAATCAGAGAGCAATGATCAGGCTCCATATGATTTACAACCAGATAATCAAGCTTTCTATTGTCAAGCAGTGAGGTAAGATTGTCTATAAACTGCCTTCCTATCGCATAATCGACTGTATCAAATAAAACTGTCTTTTCATCCGTTAAAAGGTATGAATTGTATGCAACTCCGTCAGGTACAGGAAAACAATTTTCAAAAAGTGCAATTCTTCTGTCGCTTCCTCCTACATAATACAGATCATCTGTAATCTGCCTGGTACACTTCATATAATATCCCCTTTCGTTAAGCATCTTCGTTAAATCAATAACAATATAATTTATCCCAAACTATTCACGAAACATCTTGTGAAATATCGTAATCATAAGAGGTCTGTGGCCTATTGCGTGAATAATTATGGCTTACTAAAGTACATACATGATTGTATTATACAATAAAAACATGAGAAACTAAAGCCCAAGTTTAGTTTCCCATGTTTTTTCTTTAGTTCATATTAAGCATTATATTTTGAGCTTTCCTTAAGTCTTGTAAGAGCTCTTGCAAGCGAAGCCTGACTCATCTTATGTTCCTGTATACTCTGCTTCTGCCTGAGCTGTTCTTTCGCCCTCTCAAGCGCATCTCCTGCCCTCTTGGAGTCAATCTCATCAGGAAGTTCGGCAGTATCTACAAGCATAATTGCCCTGTTGTGGAAAATCTGAACCATGCCGCTGCCTACCACTACATAGGTAACTGTTCCATCCTCCTCAACTATATGGGCTTCCCCCATATCTACAGCCAGCACCATGTCTTCATGATGTGCCTGAATAGCTCTTAAACCGTCACTTTGAGGTATAACCAAAGTTTGGCACTGTCCCTCAAAAAAGATTCTGTCACTTGCATATACTTTAAGATAAAATGTTCTGTTTGCCACTTATACGGCCTCCCGCTCCATAGCTTCTGCTTTTGCTTTAACTTCATCAATAGTTCCTACATTAAAGAAGGCTGCCTCCGGATATTCATCCATTTCACCTTCAATTATTGCCTTAAAACCTCTTATTGTTTCCGCAAGCGGTACATATTTACCCTGTACTCCCGTAAATGTTTCTGCCACAAAGAAAGGCTGTGAAAGGAAACGTTGTATCTTTCTTGCTCTGTTGACAGTCTGTTTATCTGCCTCTGAAAGCTCCTCCATACCGAGAATTGCAATTATATCCTGCAACTCCCTATATTTCTGAAGCATTTCCTGCACTTTTCTGGCTGTATTATAATGTTCCTCGCCTACTACATCTGCTTCCAGTACTCTGGAAGATGACTCAAGCGGATCTACAGCCGGATATATACCCTGCTCAACTATTTTTCTTGAAAGTACAGTTGTTGCATCAAGATGTGTAAATGTAGTTGCCGGAGCCGGATCGGTAATATCATCCGCAGGCACATATACTGCCTGTACGGAGGTAACTGAACCTGACTTTGTAGATGCAATTCTTTCCTGAAGCTCACCTACATCTGTTGCAAGGGTCGGCTGATAACCAACCGCAGAAGGCATACGTCCAAGCAGGGCTGAAACCTCCGAGCCTGCCTGTACATAACGGAAAATATTGTCAATGAAAAGAAGCACATCCGCATTTTTCTCATCTCTGAAATACTCTGCCATAGTAAGTCCTGTCTCTGCAACCCTCATTCTGGCTCCCGGTGGTTCGTTCATCTGACCGAATACCAAGGCAGTCTTAGCTATAACTCCCGACTCCTTCATTTCAGTCCAAAGATCATTACCCTCTCTTGAACGCTCTCCGACACCCGTAAATATAGAATAACCGCCATGTTCGGTAGCAATATTTCTTATAAGCTCCTGAATAAGCACTGTCTTACCTACACCTGCACCACCGAAAAGTCCTATCTTACCGCCCTTTGCATAAGGTGCAAGCAAATCAATTACCTTTATACCTGTCTCAAGTATCTCTACGGCAGGGCTCTGGTCCGAGAACTTAGGAGGTTCTCTGTGTATGGTCCAATGCTCTTCATTTTCAAGACTGACACCGCCGTCTATGGTATCACCGAATACATTGAAAAGCCTTCCTAGTGTAGCCTCACCAACCGGAACTTTTATGCCGGAACCGGTTGCTGTTACTTCCATGTCTCTGCTAAGTCCTTCTGAGGCAGTGAGCATGATACATCTGACTATGTTCCCGCCCTGATGTGAAGAAACTTCCATCAGACACTTTTTGCCATGATTATCTACAATCAGGGCATCTTTAATTTTAGGTACATCTTCATCCGAAAACAGGACATCCACAACCGGTCCCATTACCTGTATTATCTTACCGTTTTTCATTCTCATTTCCTCAAATGCTGTGCCTTGGCACCGGCTACAACCTCAGTTATTTCCTGAGTTATGGCTGCCTGCCTTACACGATTGTATTGTATTGATAAATCTCTGATTATTTCATCTGCATTGTCATTTGCCGCCTGCATAGCCATCATTCTGGCATTCTGCTCCGAACAAAATGATTCCACCAAAGCTCCGTACACAAAGCCTACCAGATAATTCGGTATAACCGTATCAAGTACTTCTTTCGGAGAAGGGAGCATGGTTATATCCTGTTCTGTAATAAAACCCGCAGGAATATTACCCATAATCTTTTTCTTGTCAAGAGGTAAAAGCGGTACAGTCTCAGCCTGAGTAACCATACTGTTTACCATTCTTGTATAGACTATGGTTATTTCATCCAATTCTCCTGCCTGATATTTATCTACCACAGCTCCGATTATCTTCCTTGCCCTGTGCAATGAAGGGTTCTGTGTAGTATAGCGGAAATGGGCATCTATCTCCATTCCCTTGCTCATAAAATAGCTTCTTCCCAACTCACCGACTACAAACAAGGAATTAATCCCAGGCTCTTTTAACCATGTTTCGGTACACTTAATTACATTGTGGTTATAAGCTCCTGCAAGTCCCTTATCTGCTGTTACTATGATGAGACCGCGTCTTCTCTTTTCAGGCTCTATATCGTTTAGATTTTTAAGGAAAATATGCCTCATATCCGGCATATGCCTTAGAAGTCTTGCTATAGCCATCTGGAGATTGTAAAAATACGGCTCCGTATCTTCAAGGCTCTTCTTAGCTTTTCTAAGCTTGGTTGACGATATAAGATACATCGCCTTGGTTATCTTTGCCGTATCTTTAACGCTTGAGATTCTATTTTTAATCTCTCTTGCATTAGCCATATTTATTTACCTTCTTTTGCCCCGAGATAAAAATTACGGAATTGAGTTGCCGCATCCACGATTCTCTCTGTAAGATCCTCTGTAAGCGCTTTCTGATTCTCAATTTCTCTTATCATTTCAGGATGATGGGTTTCAAAATAATCTAACATTTCTGTCTGAAATTCTTTAATCTTATCACTTTCCACAAGCATCATAACTTTTTTGGTCGCTGCCACAAGTGTTATTACCTGCTGGTGAAGTGAAAGCGGTTTACAAAGCGGCTGTTTAAGAAGTTCCATAAGCCCCTTACCATAGGTAAGCTGGTTCTTTGTGACCTGATCAAGATCAGATGAAAACTGCGTAAACACTTCCATCTCACGATACTGCGCAAGGTCAATTCTTATTGAGCCGGAAGCCTTCTTCATAGCCTTACTCTGTGCGGCACCGCCAACACGGGATACAGAAAGACCTACATTTACCGCCGGTCTTTGTCCTGAGAAGAACAGACTGCTCTCTAAGAATATCTGTCCGTCAGTAATCGAAATTACGTTGGTAGGAATATAGGCAGATACATCTCCGGCCTGTGTCTCTATAATAGGAAGTGCCGTGATTGAGCCACCTCCCGCCTCATCTGAAAGGCGACTGCTTCTTTCAAGAAGTCTTGAATGAAGATAGAATACATCTCCCGGATAAGCCTCACGTCCCGGAGAACGCTCCAATAGAAGTGATAAAGCTCTGTATGCCACAGCGTGTTTACTTAAATCATCATAAACAATGAGCACATCCTTGCCCTTATACATAAAGTACTCAGCCATAGAAGTTGCCGCATAAGGTGCTATATACTGAAGTGCAGAAGAATCTGATGCAGTTGCCGCAACTACAATAGAGTAACTGAGCGCACCGTTTTTATCCAAGGTGTTAACCAGTTTTGCTACTGTTGAAGATTTCTGACCTATGGCTACATAGATACAGATAACTCCCTTACCCTTTTGGTTAATGATGGTATCTACCGCGATTGCTGTCTTACCGGTCTGCCTGTCTCCGATAATCAACTCTCTCTGTCCCCTGCCGATAGGGAACATTGAATCGATAGCGAGTATACCTGTTTCAAGCGGCACCGATACGGATTTTCTTTCTACTATGCCCGGTGCTTCATGTTCAACCGGTCTGAAGTCGGAAGCAACTACATCTCCTCCGCCGTCTATCGGATTGCCGAGGGCATCCACTACTCTTCCGAGGAAGCCTTCCCCTACAGGTACACCTGTCTTTTTGCCTGTACGGTTTACCCTTGCTCCCTCTGCCACAGTATCTGCCTTATTGAAGAGAATACAACCTATGCTGTCTGACTTGATATCCTGAACCATACCTTTGGCACCCGATTCAAATTCAATTATCTCCCCATACATAGCATGGTCTATACCCTGTATTCTGGCAATTCCGTCACCGACTGCCGTTACAAATCCGACTTCCTGTTCTTCAGTCTTGGGAGCAAAGCCTTCTATACTGCTTCTGAGTTTTGAAAGTCTGTCCTTAGCTATACTTTCTGCGTCAAGCCCATCATCAATATAATTGGTCCCATCGGTTTCTCCGGAAGCATCATCTGAACTGAAAAGTTCTGCCATAAGCTGGTCAAGTCTTCCCTTTGTACTCCAGTCATATTCATGCGTACCTATTCGAAGCACAAAACCGCCAACCAAATCCTTTTTTTCTATAAGTTCTATCTGAACCTCTTCCTTACTTACACCTTTTTTAGAAGCGACAAATTCTTTAATTTTGTCAAGCTGGGAGTCAAGTGGCGGTGTAACATAAAAAAGGCTCACCTTTAATTCTTTACTGTTTTTATCAAGACTCACTGTGTTCACCCTCTTTTGTTATAAATTCATCATAAAGATGCTTGTCACTTGTTCCATTACTGCTTTCAAGCATAAGCTTTGTGGTAGCTTCCATAACAAGACGTGCTATTTCCATATCTGCTTCTCTTATTATCTTCTGATGCTCTTCCTTTGCCTGCTCTTTTGCATTACTTATAACCGCTCCGGCCTTAACATCCGCTTCCTCTAAAATACGCTTGTATTCTTCATCGGCACTCGCTCTGGCCTTTTCGATTATATCCTGTCTTTCATTTGAAGCATTGCTTACGGCTTCCTCATATTTTGCTTTCAGAGCATAAGCATCTTTTTTGGCCATTTCAGCCTCATTAAACTTTCCATTAATAGCATCTCTCCTCTTAGCTATTATATTATTGATTGGCTTAAATAAAAATAATTTAATGATTATATACCATACAACAATATTTATCGCGGTAAAGAGGAGATCCCAACCTAATTTAAGCATTATTCCTCCTTATATGCTCCTTATTTAAGCATCATTATTATAAGGACTGCAATAACAAAACCGTAAATAGCTGTTGCCTCTGCAAGAGCTGCACCAAGAATGAGTACACTACGAATCTTCTCCGCTGCCTCAGGCTGTCTTGCTGTAGCATCTGCTGCCTTACCTGTCGCAATACCAATACCGATACCTGCTCCTAAACCTGCTAAAACTGCAATACCAGCACCAATTCCTAATAAATTCATAATTTTTCTCCTTATTTTTATTATAGAAACCTGACCTATTCAAGCTGTTCGCCAATGAATAAGCCCGTTAAGAACACAAATACATATGCCTGAATCAGACCGTCAAAGATATCAAAATAAAAGCTGAATGCTATAGGAAGACCTACCGGAAGTACAAATTCTATGAGTTTCATAACCACGAAGGCTCCCAGCACATTTCCGAAAAGTCGCATACATAATGACAGTGGTGTAGTAAATACTTCAAGTATTTTGATTGGTGTAATCACCGCCATTGGTTCCGTAAAACTTTTTAACCACTTACGCACGCCTTTTTTATGGATACCTGCGTATTCAATTATCACAATACTGAATAACGCAAGCGCAATGGTAACGTTCAAGTCCTTTGTCGGAGGCTTAAAACCCAATATACCAACCATATTTGCAATTCCGATGTAGATGAGTATGCAGGTCAGGTAGGGCACATATTTTCCCCCATGCTCTCCTACTATATTATTTACTGCACCCTGAAGCCAGGTTACTGCCTGTTCAACCGCAAGCTGTCTGTTACTTGGGTTCTCAACCTTTAGGTTTCTGGTAAGTAATATAGAAATAACAAGAACGACTGCCATTATTATCCATGTCACTACAACCGATTCGGAAATGCCGCCAAAAAAGGGTACTTCAAACACTGTTTCAACATGCAGTTCTTCTGCCAACCGCTCGGCCAAATTTCCCATTGCCGCTCCTTTCTTCATTGTTATATTTCTAACTTTTATAACTTAGGTATTATAAACCTCATTTTTCTTGCAGTCAATACAAAGTATTATATAATATAGGATTGCTTCGGCTCTACCTACAGCAATCCCTAAAATTATATTTGTAATATCGCCTTTTCTGCGTTTACAGTATTACACTGAATCCGAATTATTCACATCATAAGTTACAGACTTTTCAACTGCAGACAGACCGTACCAATTACAAGAACATGTCCCTGTACCAAATAAGAGCATCTGTATAGGCTATGTATACATTTTTCACATCTATATTTAACACAGTCATAAGTCTGCTTACTTCCTGCCAATCCGCATCTTCATAGTAGAGCATAAAGTTAAGAAGCGGAGCTAATCTTCCTTTTCTTTCAAGTAAAGCCGAGCTGATTTCTTCCGATACATTTACAAGTTCAAGAGCATCCTTCATATTTTTGTCAAGGAGGATATCAAGTACAGAGAAAAGTCCCATAAGGAAAAGCTCCGCAGTAACAGCACCCAAGTCAAAACAATAAGCAAGATTTTCCGCAAATTTCGCACGTATGAGGGATAGACGCATAATCTCACTAGGCTTGTCGGCACAAAGAGATTTGGTAGCCGCAGTACTAGCCCATCTCCTTATTTCTCTCTGTCCAAGCATGGCTGTAGCCGCCCTTATAGAAGTAATCTTTGAATTTCTTGACAGCTTATTTACTATCTCGAGCATATTAATTACAAGAGCTGTATCTTTCGAAATAACATCCGCAACCTCAGTCAAATCAAAGTCAGGCTGATTTACAAGGTTAAGAAGCTCAATATAAGTTATCTTAAGAGGAGCTATCTCACCGTTCTTTGAGATGGCAGGCATTCTAAAGAAATCACCTTCAAAAAGATGGTATCCGCCGCTTTCCGTAAGCTTTTCATACTCTTCTTTAGTATCCACATTTACGGCACAAAGCTTGATATTCGGATACACCTGTCCAAAATAAATCTTAGCTTTTTCTATCTTAATCTTTTTATGGTCAAGCAGTATATAATCCATAAGGCTAAGCACAGCCTTATATTCCTCAAACTGCTCAATTTTAAGCTTTCTTACAGCGAACTTATATCCCTTGTCCTTAAGCTCTGTTATTCTGTCTACATACATCTGCTCTGTATTTATTTTATAATCAATGAGCAAGACTACCTTACTTGCGGGAGCACTGCACTGATTCTCAATATCTGAGAACAGAGAGATATTATTTACCTCTATAAATACTTCTTTATCTCCTGCAAGGGTTCCTATACCCATACTTTCAATTATTTCCAAGCCTAATAATCCTGCTGCAGCATCTAAACTGCCTGTTCCTAAAAGAGAAGGATGCATCAGATAATTTTCCCTTTGGGCAAATACCGAATATGCACATACTTCCATTTTATTGTCAAATAAAGGTATTAATGTTGCTAGCATGTCTGTATTTCCTTTCAAATTTATTTTTATACTTTACAAACCTACGATAATGTGATAAAATATATCTCGCTCAGCAATTTTGTATGTGTAGCTCAGCTGGATAGAGCGTCTGACTACGGATCAGAAGGTCGCGAGTTCGAATCTTGTCACATACATATCAGGTACCGCTTCTGCGGTGCCTTTTTTGTTTGCCTGTAAATTTACATTTAAAATAAAATCTCCTACCTTCCATTTTATCACTACTTATTTTAGTTTCAAGTAGATTAATTATTTTTGTTAAATATTTTTGAAAACACTCCTCCCGTCACAACTCCTATAAAATTAAGCAATATATCGTCTACATCACAGATTCCCACTCTTGTTATCAGCTGAATCCCTTCTATGGCTACAGTAAAAACGAGTCCGAGTAAAATAGTTTTTAAAAATGTATATTTACTGTTTTTCAAAAAATATCCCACAAATATTCCAAACGGAACAAAGGCGACCACATTGCCTATTATATTTATAAATACCAGTTTAACTCCTATAACGTTGATATTTCTGATATATCTGAGTATTTCTTTAAACAGGGTAAAATTATATCTATAGGATTCCGCTATTTCTCTTTTGCCGATGCTATCACTTAAAAACAAGTGATAGCACAGCATCAACAGGTAAATAATAAAAATTAAACCTACAATCAGCTTTTTATTATTAATAATTTTTTTCATTATACATCCTTACAGCCCATATTCCTTTGTAAACTTGTCAGCAAGATACTCTACATAATAGTCTGCGTTAAATTCTTCTCCCGTTGCCATAAGAAGAATCTCATTTGTATTTTTCAGTTTTCCGTATTTATGAACTTTTTCACCAAGCCAGTTTATAATTTTTGATACTTCACCCTTTCTAAGAACTTCATCAAAGTTCATTTCTTTCTTCAATTGGTGATATAACTGTGCTCCTATGGCATTACCTAAGGCATAGCTTGAGAAATATCCAAAGCTTCCTCCTGCCCAGTGTATATCCTGAAGGATTCCATCTTTATAACTTGTCGGGCGCACTCCGAGATATTCTTCATAAAGGTCATTCCAAAGCTCAGGAAGTTTCTCTGCCGGATAATCTTCATTAAATATCTTCTTTTCAATCTCATAGCGTACCAGTATATGTAAACTGTAGGTAAGTTCATCCGCCTCAGTACGGATGAGACCTGCCTCTGTACGGTTGATAGCTGTTATAAATTTATCAAGGCTTATATCTTTTAACTGTTCAGGAAATGTTTTTACAAGCTTGCCATAAATCGGCTCCCAAAATGCCTTACTTCTTCCGATAATATTTTCACAAAATCTTGACTGTGATTCATGTAATCCCATTGAAGAACCTCCTCCCACAGGAGTCAGGGTAAGTTCATCAGGAATATTCATTTCATAAATTCCATGCCCTGCCTCATGAATTACGGAGAATATTGCGCTTTCAAGGTTATTTTCATGAAAATGATTGGTAATTCTTACATCCTTATTATGGAGATTGCTTGTAAATGGGTGTTCACTTTCCGCAATTACACCCCTCTCCATATCAAAGCCCAGATATTCCGCTACAAACCCTGAAAACTCCTTCTGTTTATCCACGGGATAGCTTTTAAACAGAAATTCATACTCAACCTGCGGTTTTTCTTTAATTTTCTTAAGCAGAGGAACTATGGCCTCTTTTAATTTGTTAAAGAATTTATCAAGTATCTCCTGATTGAAGCCTTCTTCGTAATCATTAAGCAATACATCATAAGGCTTTTCACCGTTTTTTATTCTATAAACCGCAAATTTCTTGGTGTATTCAATAAGAGACTTAAGAGTCGGCAAAAATTTACCGAAATCATCTGCATTCTTGGCTTCGGCCCATCTTGAAGCTCCAACAGCCTGTAATTCCGAATACTCCTGATATTCTTTTTCCGGAATCTTCTCCAAATACTCATAATCCTTCTTAAGTTGTTTGATAATTCCTTTTTCTACCTCTGTAAGCCCGGTCTCTTTGCCTTCTTTTATTTCTTCCGAAAGCTTGTAAACAGTCTGTTTAACCTCATCATTCATAATAGAATTGTAGGCTTCTCCCGCTATTACTCCCAATATCTTGGCTGTCTGATCCACAGCAGCCTTTGGAGCAAGTGTTTCTGTGTCCCATCCAAACAAAGCCATAGCCGTATTCATAGCCATAGATTTATCTAAATAAGGCTTCAAGTTTTCAAAATCTTTATTCATACCGTCTCCTCTCACACTTCTTCAATTATTATCCACTATCTTCTCTGTATTTGCAAGACAAATATCAGCTTCTGAGTACAGCCCCTATATGTTCCAGTCCTTTAAGTATATTTTCCATAACAGCCGTTATCTCTGCATCTTCAAGGGTCTTTTCCTTATTTCTGAATGTAATTGAATAAGCCATAGACTTTTTGTCTGCACCTATTCTTTCTCCCTCATAAATATCGAAAAGCCCAAGACTTTCTAATATATTCCCGCCGTTAGTTCTTATTACTTCCTCTATTTCACCTGCTGTAAGACTCTTGCTCATAATAAGGCTTATGTCTCGCACTACGGATGGGAATTTTGCTATACCTTCATATTTTACACTAAAATCTGCTTTTTCACAAATCTTACTTAAATCTATATTGGCAATATAGGCTCTCTCGCTTATACCGTAGGTTTCCTGTACCAGAGGATGTACTTCTCCAAGGTAGCCTACCGGCTCCCCATCATAGATAATATCCGCCTGCCTTCCGGGATGAAGGAAGGTCTTTCCCGCCTGAGCCTTATAAGAAGGAAGCTTTTTCATACCGACTTTATATAAAAATTCTTCAACAACTCCCTTTAGTACAAAAAAGTCTCCTTCTCCGTACATACCAAGGCAGAATTGTTTCTTCTCCTCAGGATAATCTTCAAGAGGAAGTTTCTTTGCAAGGTAAATATTGGATATTTCATAAAGCCTTACATTCTTATTTCTTCTGGCTGAATTGGTTCCGAGTGAAGTAAGCATTCCGTTTACAATCTGTGTACGCATTATGGAATAGTCTTCACCGAGAGGATTCATAATCTTAATGGTTTCTCTTTCCTTGGCATCTTCAGGAAGCAGGAGCTTTTCAAATACCTTAGGGCTTTCAAAGGAGAAGGTCATGCCTTCACAGAAGCCAAACTGCTCAGCAAGAGCCCTTGCCTTACCTTCTATCTCCATCTGCAAGGTTTCTCCGCCTGCTGTTGACTCTCCGCTCGGAAGAGTTGTAGGTATCTTATCATATCCGAAGAACCTTGCAAGTTCCTCAGCAATATCCGCATTACGAAGTAAATCCTGCCTGAAATAAGGTACTGTTACAGTTTTTCCATCATCATTTATCTTAATTTCAAGCCTTTTAAAATACTCGGCCGCTTCTTCTCTGCTTATATCAGTTCCAAGTAAACGGTTGCAGGCATCAAGGTCAAATTCTACCGTTCTGTCGCCTTCCTTTACAGGATAAACATCTACTACTCCGCCTACTACCTCGCCCGCACCTATCTCCTCTATGAGTTGGCAGGCTCTGTTCATAGCAAGCAGAGCCGTGTTTGGATGAAGTCCTTTTTCAAATTTACCTGAAGCATCAGTTCTAAGTCCTACCTTCTTACTTGAAAGCCGGATGTTGGTACCGTCAAAGCAGGCTGCTTCAAGGAGGACTGTATTCAGATTGTCATTTATCTTTGAGTTCTCACCGCCCATAATGCCGGCTATACCAACCGCCTTTTTGCCGTCTTTTATAAGCAGAACCGTATCATCAAGTTCTCTTTCTTCTCCGTCAAGTGTAGTGAATTTTTCTCCCTTAGCTGCTCTTTCTACTATAATCTTCCTGTCTTCAATAGTAGAAAGGTCATAGGCATGCATAGGCTGGCTCATCTCTGTCATTACATAGTTTGTAATATCCACTATATTATTGATAGGACGGATGCCTACTGAGGAAAGCCTGCGCTGCATCCAGAGTGGGGAAGGAGCTATTTTTACATTTTTAACCACCCTTGCTACAAAACGTTTGCAAAGGTCATTATCTTTTATTTCCACGGAAATATAGTCTTCTGCCTTCTCTGAATTGCCTGTTTCTTTTATCACAGGAGGCTTGAACTCCTTACGGAAGGTAGCCGCAGCCTCCCTGGCTATACCCTCTATACCGAAGCAGTCTACCCTGTTACTGGTTACTTCGTATTCTACAAGAGCATCTCTTAGACCGAGCGCTTCTAAAGCATCACTTCCAAGTTTAAGCTCACTTCCGCCCTCTATTTTATTGAAAATATAAAGTCCTTCTTCATCCGCTTCAGGATAGTAGGTTTTATCCCTCCCAAGCTCATCTATGGAGCACATCATTCCATACGAATCCACTCCTCTAAGCTTTCCTGCCTTTATTTCAAATCCTCCTGCAGTCCTGTTTCCTGAATGGTCACAGGCTACCTTACCTCCGTCAAGCACTACCGGAACTACAGCACCTTCAAAGACATTCGGTGCACCTGTAACTATCTGTACCTCTTTACCTGCTTCATCTACCTGTACCTGACAGATAACAAGCTTATCCGCATCAGGGTGCTGCTCTAGTTTATTTATTTTTCCTACTATGATTTTATCTAAATTTTCATCAAAATACTCCACACTTTCAGCCTTAGTTCCGCTAAGTGTCATTGCATCCATATACTCTGCCGGACTGCAGTCAAGCTCCGGCACCATTTCTTTTATCCAAGATAAAGGTGTATTCATGTTAATCTCCTCTTAACTTATCTGAATTGATTAGGCTGCCAAATACTTTTGGCACTTGTATTCTCAATTCGAGCCATTTATTCTACTTTTGTAGAGCAAACATTGTTCTTTCATAGTTAAATTTTTAGTTTTATCTTAGTTAACAACTTTTAAGCTGATAACTTAAAACTGTCTTAAGAAACGCACATCATTCTCATAAAGAAGGCGCATATCGTCTACCTCATACTTTAAGAGGGCAATTCTCTCAAGTCCCATACCGAAGGCAAAGCCCTGATATTCCTTAGGATCTATTCCACGCATCTCAAGTACGTGAGGGTGAACCATGCCACAACCCAGTATCTCAATCCAGCCTTCATTTTTACAGAAACGACAGCCCTTGCCTCCGCATTTAAAGCAGGAAACATCCATTTCTGCGGATGGCTCTGTAAAAGGGAAGTGGTGCGGTCTGAACTTCACCTTGGTATCTTCACCGAAGATTCTTCTTGCAAATTCTGCAAGAGTTCCCTTCAGGTCTGCAAAGGTTACATTCTTGTCTATTACAAGTCCTTCAACCTGATGGAATGAAGGTGAATGTGTGGCATCTACCTCGTCTGAACGGAATACCCTGCCCGGAGCAATAATTCTGATAGGCGGTTTTTGTTTTTCCATTACATGTACCTGAACAGATGATGTCTGGGTACGAAGCAGAAGCTTGTCATTTATATAGAAGGTATCCTGTTCGTCCTTTGCAGGGTGGTTTGCGGGAATGTTCAAAGCTTCAAAATTATAGTAATCATACTCTATCTCAGGACCGTCTACCACCTGATATCCCATACCTATGAAGATTTTCTTAACTTCATCAAGTGCTATGGTATTCGGATGTCTATGCCCTATCATAGGCTTTTTAGCAGGAAGGGTAACATCTATGGTTTCCGTAGCAAGCTTAAGGTCAAGCATTTTCTTCTCAAACTCTCTCTTTCGCTCTTCAAGCTTCTTTTCAAGTATCTCTCTTGCCTCATTCACAAGCTGGCCTACCTTCGGCCTGTCCTCAGGTGCTACATCCTTAAGGCTTTTAAGAACCTGTGTCAATTCTCCCTTCTTACCAAGGAAGCTCACCCTTGCATCGTTAAGTGTTTCGCTGTCAGCCGCCTCTTCAATCTGCTTAAGCGCAGCGTCCATAATTGCTTTTAATTTCTCTTTCATTGTTTTCCTCCACATATAGTATAGTGTGTGCCTGTACACACTTCGCACACGATCGGTGCAGTAAGGCAAGTTTCCCTGCCGAAAGATTTACATCCCTCGGAGAGATTTTTATTTAATAAAAAAGCCCCTGCATAACGCAGGGGCGAATTTTCCGTGTTACCACCCTGATTCCTGTCAGTCTGACAGGCTCTCAATTTACAGATAACGGCTGCTGCCGGCAAAACCTACTCTCTCTATGATTTAAGTTTTACAACTCGGGTGTGAAGGTCAGAATCGGGGTTGCATAAGAAAACTTCCAGCTTCTGTTTTCTCTCTCTGTATGACTCCCTTTCCCTGTGTCTAAATATAGACTGCACCGTCAAAGTCTTTAGTTTTTAAGCTTAGATACAATGATATCTGTTTATTGACTTAAAGTCAAGTCCCTTACATCTGGATTATCCTATAGCTGTTTCTTCCAATCTTCTTTTCCTCATAAAGAGCTTCATCCGCCCTTTTAAGGAAATCAGATAAAGTCTTTCCTTTAGAAAATATATCAAAGCATACTCCCTGAGTTACCGTAACAACATCTGAAGCCTTTGAAAATTTATGTTCCATACCTTTTGACTGAACAGCTTTTTTCAAATTTTTTACAAATCCTTCTACTTCACTTAAAAGAAGTCCCGGATAGATAATTACAAACTCGTCTCCCCCGTATCTGGCAGCATATATCTTAGGGCACTCCTGAACCAGCTTCTGAAGTTCTCCCGCAATCATCTTAATACACTCATCTCCGTTTTGATGACCATAGTTATCATTATACTGCTTAAAATAATCTATATCCAATATTTCAACTCCGAGTGTTTTTTGATTCGCATATAAATATTTTTCAAGTTCTTCCGAATACTGGTCATAAGACATTCTGTTAGGCAATCCCGTAAGTGCATCAATTTCAGATTTTTTCTGAAGCACAAGATTCTCTCTGAGGTATCCTACCAGATTGTTTACACTTTCACCCACAAGATTAAGCTCACCTATAGAATTTACCTCCAACCTTTCATCCGGAATAACGCCTACTTCAAGCTTCCGCAGGTAGAATACTATATTGTTTATAGTCTTTATAAATTGTGAAATAATAATAAATACAATTATTATAACAACAGAAATAATAAACAGGGTAAAAAAGGCTATCTTTAAAACTGCCTTACTGATTTCCTTATTTAACTCCTCAATACTTCTTCCGACAACAATAGCGCCGACTGCTTCTCCTCCTTCATTTTTAAGCACCCTGTAAAGACAGAACAGCGTATCTTCCGCAACATTAGCCTCACCTGAATATACTCCATACTTATCAAGTGCATCTGACACATTCTTAGCCATGAAAGAACCTAAGATAGATTTCCCTCCGGGTCCCAAAGTACTTCCCGCAGCCCTTCGGTAATGTCCGATCGCATAGGAAAGATCCTGTCCCTGTGCAGCCTTATACTCCGGATCATCGTCACTTACCTTTACAAATATATAGGCAAGGGTGCCCGTCTTTTCAAAATGTTCAAAAAAAGGTCCGAGATTGGCTCTTTCCTTAGTTCCGTCTCCAATCATGGTTTCACCGAAATATATGGTATTATCCTTAATATTCCACTTTGCCTCTTTGTTATTGTGTGATACCAGGTCTTTAGCATAGTTAATATCAGCCTCTAACCTGCTTCTTATAAGCCTTTCTTCAAGACCGGTTATAGTTCCCGAGACCACAAAGCCTACAAAAAACGCAACGATAATCGCAATTACAACACCGGATAATATAAGCTTTGAGCTGATTGTATCAAAACCCCATTTACGTCCGGCCTTTTCCTTAATTTTTTCATATGCTTGCATTATTATCTCCATAAACACAAAGTTATTTTAAAAGTATCACACCATATTCTTTAACTCATAGAGTCTGAGAGCAAGCTCCAACTTAAATCTGCTGTTTGCGGTATCAACCTGTAATTCCATAATCTCTTCAGTTTTCTTAAGCCTGTATTTTGCAGTATTGTAATGGATATAATTATTCTCTGAAGCTCTGGTCAGACTCCAATTTGCATTTATAAGTTCTTTTAAGAAAACATAATATTCTGTTTCATTTTCCTTATCATACTCAATAAGCTTTCTTATCGGGCGCATAAGCTCACCTGCCAGAATATCTTTATTAACCGCACTGTTTAACAGGGAAAAAAGCTCCAAATCCTTATACTCATGAATCATCCCGAGCCCAAGCATGCTTCTTCCTATCTTAACCGCTTCTCTTGCTTCCGTATAAGATATCGGCGCATCAAAAATATTATTAACTACTCTTCCTATACCCACTGTATAAGTAAAGCCAAAATCATCTAAGGACTCCTGCATCATTTTCTTAAATAATCTGTCTTTATTGTGCAGATAATTATTGTCAAATTCAAATAAGAATATAATACTGTCACTGTTCTGATAGTTATAGAAGGTCATTCCGGCATCTAAAAAATTGTTCTTTAACGCTCTGAACATTTTTTCTTTGACAACTTCTATTTTCCTGCTTGATTCTTTTAAATCAACCGTTTTTTTCTTGTACTCATCCAAATCAAAGATAATAACCACAAGATTATCTTTAATTTCCCATCCGTTAAGCTTACTTCTTATATTAAGTTCTTCACGTGACTTTATATTTCCTGTACAGATATCGAGGATAAGCTCCTGCTTCAGATCTTTTTCCACCCTCTCCACAGAGAACTTTTCCCTGTTTATCAGAGTAAATACATCTGCCACATAGCCCAAAACCTTTTTTTGAAAATCCGTTATATTTTCCTTGGATATATTTACAAGAATTTTTCCTAATAATTCGTTACTGAGACCTATTTCATATTCAAAACAATCGGAATCAGTTAGATTCTCTTCCGACCCCATTACTATTCTGTTATTTTGGACATAATTATAGAAAATAAAATCACAGTTTAAAATTTCGTGCAAATACTCCATCACCTGATCTATACTGTTTCCTTCAATAGCCAATCTTATAATTTTTTTAAGACTCTCCAGCTCTTTCATCATATCTTCGTTCATAAACCATCTCCACCTTCAGCCCATATATTAATATTTTATCACGATACCTTAATAGGAGTTTCGTGAATAATTTAACCTATATTATAAGCTTTTTATTAATAAATTGAAATACCCTTAAAATAGTCTGACATTTTGCAAATGTTAGACAACCTTATTATAATTCTACCAATCTTCATCATTTATGGCAAGTCATTCCGCAAACATCTATGTTTTTAAATTTATACAAATGATTCAATTAAATTGTGCACAATTTTAGTTATTTTACATGTAGTATTATTTTTTATAAACTGCTATCATTTACTTATCACAAATTGTTGCTTATCAGCTTTTACGGCAAGGAGGTAAAAAATATGAGCGTTTATGATTTTAGCGTAAAGAATGTAGAGGGCAGCACAACCTCTCTTTCAGAATACAAAGGCAAGGTTCTTCTTATAGTTAATATAGCTACAGGCTGCGGTCTCACACCTCAGCTGGAGGATCTTGAAAAATTATATCAGAAGTATAACAAAGACGGATTTGAAATAATAGGCTTCCCTTGCGGACAGTTCCTTGATCAGAATCCCGAGGACGGAAAAGAGACCGTTAAGTTCTGCATGGTAAACTACGGTGTTACCTTTGAGAATTTTGAAAAGCTTGAGGTAAACGGACCGAATGCATATCCTCTTTTCAAATACCTTAAAGAGCAGAAGCCTGAGGAAGTAACCAATGAGGCTACAGCAGGTTTACTTGAAAAGCTTGCAAGTCTCGGACAGGTTTTCCCGGGCAGTGAAATTAACTGGAATTTCACAAAATTCTTAATTGATAGAGAAGGAAATGTGGTTGAGAGATTTTCTCCGACTATTACAAGCGAAGATATGGATGCTTACGTTAAAAAGCTTCTGTAATTTTGATTATAACTAAGTTTTCTTTTTATTCACTCCTATAAATATAAATAAGTATATGGCTCTCATCCTAATTATCCCGGTATGAGAGCCATATATTTTACTGTCTGTTCACAAAATTATTAAAATAATCAGAATAATTATAATAATTTTATAAAAACCTGTTGACAATATAGTAAATTTATCTGTATAATCTCCTTTGCAGCTTTGCCGGCAGTAAATTAAAACTACTGCTGAAATATTATTAAAAAGGAGAACTATTATGAACACCCGTAACAAATGGCTCTTAAGAGCGCAGAGCCTATTCCTGGCACTAACCCTTCTATCCTCCGCATTTATCTTTGATGCAGATAAAGTCAGTGCGCAGGAAATATCAAACACACCAAATTCCGCACAGATACTCAACTCCATTCCTGTAGTTGTGCCTGAAAAGAAAGTTCAGGTTGTCTATGCGATAAAGTGTATCAATGAAGTTGACGGTAAAAATGTAAGATATGTAGTTAGAAAACTTGCATTTTCCGGAGAAGTTGTAACTGAAAAGGCTCCAAAGCTTAAAGGTTATGAATTAGTGTCAGAAAACGTACAGACTCTTACCCTTAAGGCAAAGGGAAATGAACCTATCGTATTCAAATACAGGAAGATAGATATGGAAGCCCTTAACAATCTTAAGGCACTTACCAAAGCGAATATTGACAGTCTGAAAAAAGCACCTCTTTATGAGAAAAATGATTATAAGGCTCAGATTGATAAAGCTTTTACAGAAAAAGAAGTGAACAGCCTCTTTGAAGAAATCAAAAAGATTGATGAGGATACAAAAGTTCAGGCTAAGTATAAAATCAGATATGTTGATACAAACGATGTTGAAATTGCATCTTCTGTCACAAAGCTTGGTTTTGTAGGCGATAAAGTCAGCGAAACAGCTATTGATATCGACAAGTATATCAAACCTGAAGAAGCTGCAAAAGAGCTCACCTTAGATGTTGAGAACAATGAAATTGTATTTAGATATGAAAAAACTGATGAGGCTAAGACTTTAAAAGAATTCATTAGTGAAAAAGCTGTTCCAAACAAAAAGCTCACCTATACTAATGTCGATTTCGCCAACAGACCGGAAGCACTTAAAGAGTTCATTATCAAAAACGTATACAGACATAATCTTGCTATTGAGTTCTTTGCTACAGAAAGCGATGTAGATAAGATTTACAACGAGTTCTGGAATAAGACAACCGATGCCGGTCTTTTAAGACTTGCAAGATATTGGACAGGAAGAGAAGACGTAAGAAAGGAAGAAACCTCTACTCCGGGCGTATACAGATATGTAATGGGAATCACTTATCATCTCAGTTCTGATCAGATGGCTAAATCAGAAGATAAGGTTGATGAGATTATTGCAAAATATGACCTTACAAATAAAACTGACCTTGAGAAGGCAAAAATCATCTATGATTATTTAGTTAAATATCCTACACCTAATTCAGGACAGAAACAGTGGGGATATAATGTATATAACTACTCATCTGTTCTCCTCGGAAATGCGGGAGTCTGTGAAGGATATGCTATGGCTTACAACCGTATTGCCGAAAGAGCCGGACTTGAATCCAAATTTGTTCCGGGAATTTTATTAATGTATATAAGTCCTTCAACAAAAAAGGCTTATATCCAAAAAGTATTAGGCGAAATGGATACAGAGGTATTTGACAGAAGAATGAATCATGCCTGGAACCAGGTAAAGATTGACGGAAAATGGTATTACCTTGATTCTTACCATGGAAGTTATTTCTATCACACTCCTGACCAGAATTCATCTATGTATGTTTATTACAACTTCCTCAAGTCTGAAAAAACTCTGTGGACTGACCGTGAAGACAGACTCTGGAACAATAAGTATACAGAAGAAGCACCTGAAGATTATGAAGGCAGCTTCAAGCTTGATGACAGTATCTAAACCAAAATTATTTGATTAAAAACTAATTTTAACACAAGAGGGGCTGTCGCAATAAGTAAAAGTACAATAGGATACAGTAAATTTGTCATCAAAATATCACTGTTTTTTATGTATCTCATTCTTAATGCGACAGCCTCTTTAATTTAGTAAAACACCGGAAATCAGATATTGGGAAAATTCTAAATTATCTTAAATATAAATCAGTTTTTCATAATTTCGTCAACCGATAACTGGCAAGCCCTTCTAAAGCCTTCTCTCTCAAGTGTGGTTACTCCTTTAATTGTACTCCCTCCCGGTGAGCATACCTTGTCCTTGAGTACAGCAGGATGTTCACCCGACATAAGCTGCAACCTCGCAGAACCCATTACTGTAGCAGATACAAGCTTATAGGCTATTTCTCTTGAAATTCCATATTTTACCGCCGCATCTGCATAGGCTTCTATAAACAGATTGACAAAGGCAGGTCCGCAGCCTGATATAGTACCTCCTATACCCATAAGTTTTGCGGGAAGTTCCGTAACAAGTCCCACACTTTCAAAAAGCCTCATCATATCAGTTCTTTCGCCTGCAAACAGGGAATTTTCCTCTTCAAATAGAAGCACTCCTTCACCGGCTGCAACAGAGATGTTTGGCATTACAAACTGAAATCTGGCACCATTTATCTGTTCTGACTGCCATTTTTTTAAATTCCAGCCCAACACAACAGATATTACAGCCTTCCCTTTCAATAAGTCCCTAATCTCATCAAGAACTGTATCCATCTGATATGGCTTGCAGGCTAAAATTATAATATCCGAGCCTTCTACAAGTTCCGTCAAAGTAGCTACAGGTGTAAAACCTATTTTATCCGCATTCTCTTTAAGTTTGATTTGGTTTGGTGCAAATGCTTTTAAGCTGTGAACCTTTACTTTGGCATATTTTGTAAAGCCTGATGCAAGTGCCTGAGCCATGTTGCCCATCCCTATAAAGCCTATTTTCATACCGTCTGCTCCTTAGATTTATTTATAATAATCCCAAATTATTCATGCCTCGGTCACAAGATATTCAATGAATAATTTAGAATAAATTTTCAAGCTTGGTTCTGATAGCCTTTATAAATTCTTCTGTATCAGCCACTTCTACATTCTTAAATGTTGTAATATCTGCCAAGTCCTTAGTCATTGTACCGCTTTCCACCGTATCAATCACTGCCTTTTCAAGCATATCCGCAAAATTTACAAGTTCGTTAATTCCGTCCAATTCCCCTCTTTTTCTGAGTGCTCCGCTCCAGGCAAAGATTGTAGCTATGGAGTTTGTAGAGGTGGTTTCTCCTTTGAGGTATTTATAATAATGTCTCTGAACAGTTCCATGTGCGGCTTCATACTCCCAAACACCTTTCGGAGAGACAAGAACCGAAGTCATCATGGAAAGCGAGCCAAAGGCTGTAGCGAGCATATCACTCATTACATCTCCGTCATAGTTTTTACAAGCCCAGAGGAAGCCTCCCTCACTTCTTACTACCCTTGCTACCGCATCATCTATAAGGGTGTAAAAATAGGTAATTCCTTTGTTCTTAAACTTTTCCTTATAATCCTTTTCATATATTTCTTCAAATATGTCCTTAAATGTATGGTCATACTTCTTGGAAATGGTATCCTTTGAGGAAAACCAAAGGTCAACCTTAAGCTCTAATGCATATTCAAAGCAGGCTCTCGCAAAGCTCTCTATGGAAGAATTTAAGTTGTGTATACCTTGAATTACACCCGCTCCCTTAAATTCGTGTATCAGTTCTCTGGTTTCTGTCCCGTTCTCTGCCGTAAACACAAGTTCAGCCTTGCCGGGTACGTTTACCTTAATCTCAGCATTTTTATATACATCTCCGTAAGCATGGCGGGCAATGGTGATAGGCTCTTTCCATGTGCGTACATAAGGCTCTATTCCTTTTACAAGGATAGGAGTTCTGAATACAGTTCCGTCCAGCATAGCCCTGATAGTTCCGTTTGGGCTCTTCCACATTTCCTTCAGTTCGTATTCTTTTACTCTGGCTGCATTGGGGGTAATAGTTGCACACTTTACCGCAACCCCGTATTTAAGCGTGGCCTGTGCAGACTCAGCTGTCACCTTATCATTTGTTTCGTTACGGTATTTAAGCCCCAAATCATAGTATTCTGATTTTAGATTAATAAACGGATGGATGAGTTCATCTTTTATCATCTTCCAGATTACCCTTGTCATCTCATCTCCATCCATCTCAACCAACGGAGTTTTCATCTCTATCTTCGCCATATTCTACCTCCCTGCTTTACTTGTCAGATTATTCACAATCACAAATTCATTTTAAGATTATCATAACAGTCCGCTAATAGCAAGATTATACAGTAATTATTAAGTTTACTTTACATCACAATTAGAAAAGAGTACATTGACTGCCGCCCTATACTCCGCGGCATTCTTAGCCTTCCTGATATCTTTGATATAATCTTCGCAGTCTCTAAAGCTTTCTTTTATATAATACCAGAGTTCTTTCATTTTAAGAACTGCAGCAGGACTTCCGTTAAATTCCGTAAAATACGTATAAAACAGTTCATCTAAATAATTTTTAAGTCTTACCTTCCTGTCTTCACTCTCTTTTTCTAAAACACCCTCTATTAAAAACGGATGCCTGAGCAATCCCCTGCCTATCATTATACGACTTATATCAGGAAATTCCTCATTTAAATTCTTTATATCGGCTACTGTATTAAGCTCTCCGTTAAAGCAAAGTCTGTCTGCAGCCCCAATTTTTAGATATTCATCAACCGCAAGTGCAAAGCTTTCTTTGTGAACCTCTCCCTTATAAAATTCTGTTCTGCTTCTTGGATGTATGATTAACTTTTCAACCGGAAACTTCTTATATAACGAAAGAATATTTTCAAATTCTTCCGCCTTTTCATAGCCTATTCTCGTTTTTACGGATATCTTAAGCCCGGTATTAGCGGACTTAGAGTAGATAAGCGTCAAAAGCTTCTCAAGACTGTCGAGGTCTTTTAAAGCTCCCGAGCCTCTCCCCTTATTAACCACAGTCCCTGACGGGCAGCCAAGATTCAGGTTTACTTCTTTATAACCAAGCCTCATAAGCTTCTCTGCCGCAAGGTTGAAGGCTTCTGCCGAATTTGAAAGTATTTGCGGAATTATAGTTATTCCTTCATTATTTTCCGGAGCCAGTTCCTTTATATCTTTCTTGTCCAGCCCTCTTTTTTCCTTTGGAGTAATAAACGGAGTATAGTAGTCATTCACTCCTTTGAAGTACTTATTAAAAGTTTTTCTGAATATCCTTCCCGTTATTCCTTCCATAGGCGCAAAACTTATAGTACAATCTTTCATATAGCGTATTTACTTCCTTCCGGCCTGCTTTCTATATACATCTTTCAAAAATATCAGCTTTACATCATACATACTTAGTAGTATAATGAGACAGTACAAGTGTAAAGCAGATGTAGTTCATCGGTAGAATGCGACCTTCCCAAGGTTGAGAGGCGGGTTCGATTCCCGTCATCTGCTTTTTTATATGCTTACCTTTCTTAAAAGAACAGTCCTGTTCTTTTATTTTTTTGTATTTCCCCCTTATTTAGACAACAAACTAAGACTATCTTCCATAACAGAAAACAGCCTTAGTTTATTTATTTTACCATATATTAAGTCTCATTAATATTTAATCGGTCTTATTTAATTTTAGCGAGGGATTCCAATACTCTATCCTGCTGGAAAGGCTTAACAATAAAGTCCTTGGCTCCGCTCTGAATAGACTCAATAACCATCGCCTGCTGTCCCATTGCAGAACACATAACTACATTTGCAGCGGCATCAAATTCTTTAATCTTCTTGAGGCACTGTAAGCCGTCACATTCAGGCATTGTGATATCAAGAGTAACAATGTCAGGCTTCAACTCTTTGTACTTTTCAAATCCGTCGTTTCCGTTAACACCCTCACCTACAACTTCATATCCGTTCTTAGACAGGATGTCCTTAAGCATCATTCTCATGAAAGCTGCATCATCCACTACCAATACTCTTTTAGCCATTATTATACTTCCTTTCACACATTTTTAAAAAAATCTGAATTCAGAAGATTATCTTCACAACCCATATCTATTTTACTAGGAATTGCAGACTTTATCAACTATATTTTAAATATTATTCAGAATCCAGCCAAAGCCTTTAGCCATCCGTATAGGAACCTCTTTAAAGTGGTTACCTTCGTTCCATTCTAATATACGTTTCAGACCTTCTTGCTTTGAATATTCATTATACTGCATTTTTATAGAATTTTCAACCTCAGCCATTCTTTTATTTTTAGTTTTTGCCTCTTTATCGCCCAGACTCAGGTAAACTATATCGGCATTAAATTTTCTGTCAGCTATATACTCTGTCCACCCGTCAAACCACACCGAAGGTGAAGCTGCAGCTATCCCGGCAAAACCTTCTGTTTCATAGCCTGCCCATAGCGCAAACAAGCCTGCAAGAGAATAACCTCCCAGTATTAAAGGAACCTCCTTATGCAAACCGCAGATTTCTCTCAGCTTAAGAAAACTGTCTTTCAAAAAGTTAAGATTTTTCACGGCTTCTCCTCCAAAACCTTCTTTTCCGAATACCGGTTCTGCTTTCCACGGAGACAGCTCATTGTTCCAATCCTGTGTCCTTATTCCGATAAAGGCAAAATCCTTTTCTGTGTCAGCCATAATATGGCTTACCTCTTCTTCAAGCCCTGCCTCGTCATTTTCATCTATAAACTGCACCAAAATATATTTCGGATAGTTTCTGCAATATCTTAATATGTTTTTACCGTTTAATTCTGATTTTTCAAACATATTTCCTCCTATTACTGGTATTTTTGTTATTATATCATTATAATATGATACAAGTGTAAAAGATATGACTGAGTAGCCATTTTTTTTCGCAAAAATTAGCTGATTACAAATATTTTTGCAATGATTGCGCGAAGCAAAGCTGTAGCAAACCGGTATCAAGTGCTGTCAGATACTTCTTACACCCGCTTATAATGTTATTCATATCAATCTATTAATTATCTGAAAGGAATACTTATGTCAACTGTTAAACTTTACGATAACCTGCCTTATGAAACAGAATTTACGGCTAAAATTATAAAAATTTCCTCTATTGTCCGAGAGAATAATCTATATGAGTTAGTGCTTGACCAAACTCTTTTCTTCCCTGAAGCAGGTGGTCAGTCCTGTGACAAAGGAAGTATAAAAACAGGGGATTCTACTACAACAGTAGAAAGAGTCATCATAGATAACGAGGATGTTATAACCCATATTATACGTTCTGAACTTCCTCTTCAACCCGACAGCCTTATAGGTATTGAAATTGCCGGCATGATTGATTGGACTCATCGGTTTTCAAATATGCAGCAACATAGTGCCGAGCATATTTTTTCAGGTATAGTTCACAGAAAATACGGGTTTGAAAATGTAGGTTTCCATCTCTCTGACAATAATGTAACTATGGATTACAGCGGATATCTGACACCTGAGCAGGTGGCTGAAATCGAATTTGAGACGAACAGGGTCATAGCCCAAAATATCAGCATAACCTGTTATTATCCTAATGAAAATGAGCTTAAGGATATTGATTACAGATGTAAGTCAGAATTAAGCGGTGATATAAGAATTGTGGAAATTAAAGGTGTTGATATCTGTGCCTGCTGCTGCCCTCATGTAAAGCAAACCGGAGAGATCGGCTTAATGAAGGTAATATCTTCCGTACGCTATAAGGGCGGGACAAGGCTTTCCATCCTATGCGGCTTCAGGGCTTTGGAATATTTTAACAGCATTTATGCACAGATGGGAGAACTTAAATCCCTGCTTTCTGCAGAACAGGGCGAGATAGTAAATACTGTTACCTTATTAAAGAATGAGAGGGATGAGCTTAAAAATAAGCTTAGAGAGGTTAACAGAAATCTCCTTATTTCTGAAATTGATAATTTGCCTGATGGCTCTCCCTCACTTATTTTTGCTGATGAAATCAATCCTAAGAGCCAGAGGGAAGCCCTTAACTATCTCATAAGCAAAAGGGATAACTACTGCGGCATATTATCAGGAAATGACAAAAAAGGCTATTCCTACCTTATCGGCAGCAATAACCTTGATTCTGTTTTAGTTCAAGCTAAATTAAAAGAAGGCTTAAACGCTAAGGGCGGCGGTAAAAAAGAAATGATACAGGGCTTTGCGCAAGCCTCAAGAAATGAGATAGAAGCCCTGCTCAATGCCTTTCCTTTTAACTAGGAAGCTTGTACTGGTAGGCTATCCTTTCACCCTCTCTTAACTTAACCAGACCACATCTTACAAAACCTTGCCTTGTAACTGCATTTTGCATGGTAAGGTTTTTTTCATGGGTATCTATTCTGATATTTGAAAGTCCTACTTCCTTCATTTTCTTTAGGCTAAACTCAAATATCTGTGAAAATACCCCTTTTACTCTCCCATTGCCCGCAACCCTGTGCAAAGTAAGGTAAGGCTCATTATTAAGCCATTTACCCTCATATATGGTTTTATAGGCTTCTTCCTCTCCCATTAGTACAAAGGCAAAGTTTACTTCCTCGTCTGTGTAAAGCACTCCTGATTTTATATCCTCAATTATAAGTTCATCATTCGGATAACTTGTACCCCATTGATCCGGGTTGCCATTTTCTCTCATATACCGTCTTGCCGCCTCATATAATTCATTTAACTTAGGCAGGTCTTTTAATTCTGCTTTTCTTATCATTTTTACTCCATCAAATTAGTAGTCGAATGTAAACCGATAGCAAGTGTAGACAGATTATGCACCAAAGCAGAAGTTGTCGGCTGAATAACTCCGAATACTCCAAGTCCTATAAGTCCTCCGTTTATGCCCACTATCTTCCTATAATTGCCGTTTATTCTCTTCATAAGCAGATTGGAAAGCGTTTTTAATTTTACAAGCTCATTCAGATTGTCCGCAACTATGGTTATATCAGCTATTTCCCTTGCTATTTCCGCTCCTCCGCTTATGGCTATGCCACAGTCCGAAGCTGAAAGCGCAGGAGAATCATTGATACCGTCACCAACCATAATTACCTTTCTGCCCTTAGCCTTTTCTTCCTCTATAAATCTCGCCTTATCCTCAGGAAGTACACCTGCATAGTACTTATCCACTCCTATCTGTGCCGCAACTACCTTTGCAGTTCTTTCATTATCGCCCGTCATCATCACAATATTTTTTATCCCAAGAAGCTTTAACTGTTTGATAACTTCTGCCGCTTCTTCCCTGACCGGATCGGATATACAGATTACCGCAGAAAGTTCGCCCTCTATAGCCATGTAGAGGTGAGAACTGTCCTCCGGTATATTTTCAAATTTTTCTTCAAATCCCTTAGGTATGACTACACCTTCATCTTCAAATACAAAATGATGGCTGCCTATTATTACTTTTTTACCTGATATACTGCTACTTATTCCATGGGCAACTATATAGTTTACCTTGGAATGCATTTCATCATGCTTAAGCCCCTTCTTTCTGGCTGCTTCAACTACTGCATTTGCCATAGAATGCGGAAAATGCTCTTCAAGGCAGGCTGCAATTCTTAAAAGCTCATCTTCACTTCTCTCTTCAAAAGAAATTACGGAAGTTACTACAGGCTCAGCCTTGGTAAGAGTGCCTGTCTTATCAAAGACTATGGTCTCTGCTTCTGCAACCGCCTCCAGATATTTACCGCCTTTGACCGTAATTCCGTTTTCAGATGCCTCTCTTATGGCAGAAAGTACCGATACCGGCATAGCCAGCTTAAGCGCACAGGAAAAATCCACCATAAGTACAGCCAAAGCCTTGGTTACATTACGTGTTAACAGATATACAAGCCCTGTTCCGATAAGGGTATAAGGCACAAGCCTGTCTGCAAGCTTCAAAGCCTTGCTTTCCGCACCTGATTTTAACTTTTCGGTCTCTTCTATCATTTTAACTATTTTTTCAAACTTGGAGTTACCTCCTGTTTTTCTTACTCTGAAGGTAATTTCTCCCTCTTCAAGTACGGTTCCCGCAAATACCACACTTCCGATTTCTTTTCTGACAGGTTCACTTTCTCCTGTCATAGAAGCCTGATTAATCATTGCTTCGCCCTCTGTAACTATACCGTCAAACGGTACGACGCCGCTAAGATGTACTACTACCTCATCATCTTCTTTTATTTCAGAATAGTCTGCCAAAATTTCCGTGCCGTCTTTTCGCATCCACACCTTACTTATATTAAGTGAGAGTATGCCTGCAAGGTCTGCCGTTGTCTTCTTCTCCGTCCATTCCTCCAAGAGCTCGCCTATACTGAGCAGAAACATAACTGAACCTGCAGTATTAAAATCTCTTCTAAGCACCGACACCCCGACAGCCACTCCGTCAAGCAGTGCAACCTCTATATTGCCGCTAAGCAGACTCTTTATACCTGCCTTAACATACTTAAATGCTTTAAAAACCGTAAGTCCTACTCTGACCGGAACGGGAGCAAACACAATGGTAAGAGCTCTTGCAGCCAACGATATGGCAAGTTTATCCTGATATTTTGCATTGAGTGCCCTGCTTGAATTGATTAAATACTCTTCGGGAGCTTTAAACCTTTCATAATCAAAGCGCTGGAGGGCATCTACGATATCCCACTTATCTCCGGTAAACTTAATTGTAACTGTACAGGTTCTGTCTGTAACCCTTGCAAAGGTTACCCCCTTTATATGTCTGACATAATAAAATAAGGTATCCGCCTGCTCAAAGCTCATCCTTCTCTGTAAAACCTGTACCCTTATTCTGTTAGGGGATTCAGATAATATTTTAAATTTCATAGCTTTACCTCAAATCTACAATAAAAAATCCCCCAGAGAGCCTAAACTAACTTATAACTCCCTGAGGGCCTTACATGATTACTCTTCTTTGTTTTTCACTTCTTTATATGTTGCAGAAGTATCTTCAAATATAGCCTCTTCCGCTGCCTTTCTGTCCTCATTGATATCCTTTGCATCTTCATAGATATCTTCACAATTTTCCCTCAAAGTTTCAGTACGCTGTAAAGTATAATCCTTAACTCTGAGTGCAGCTGCTGTCAGATGAGTATAGCATTTTTTAGCATCCTTGCTGAACAATGCCTTTAGTCCGATAGTTCCGAAAGCTACTCCGCCTACAAACAACCCAATTTTTTTCCAACCGATTTTATCCCACATCTCAGGACCTCCTTTTTTGATAAGATTGCTAAGATGTCAAACTGCCATATCAGACCCCAATTATTCACACCATCGGTCACAGATGTTTCGTGAATAATTCGGCTTAAATTTCAACAATCTAAGTCTTTGGCTTTGAGTAATACCTGTTTCACATCAACTGTATCATGATTATATCAATAGGTTTTTTGAATTTCAATTATTTTTTCTTGTTTTTGAGAAAATTTTGCAATAAAAATGCTCTTATAAATATTGACTTTCATTATTGTGAGATAGCGAATTCCATTATCAAAATAAGTCCATCCCTCGGAGAGATTTTTATTTAATATGAAATTTCTTCGAAATTTCATATTAAATAAAAATAAGGACAGCTACTACTGTCCTTATAAAAAAGAGAGGAGTGGTTGGTTAACAGGGAGTTACCAACCTGCAAATGAAAAAAGTAAATCTATACAAATTGGGGAATCTAGCAAATTCATTTTCAGCTTCGGAACTTATTTGCTGTTCCTTAACTGATGACTAGATTATATCCTACAAATATGAAGTCAGTTTGTAATTATTTTTAACAAATTATGAACATTTTAATATCTGTGTTAAAAGATTTCTAAACCATTCCAATAAAGATTCCATAGGCATAAAGTCCCATATATATCAGCAAAGAAACCAGATTAACCCCTACCGCTATTTTAGGTATGGTTTCCGCAATATATTCATCATTCATGGTTTTAATCGAAATTATAAAACAGGTCAATGAAACCACAAAACCTACGGCACCGAAGGCACCGACTTTAATATCAGCCTGTCCCCTATGCATTGTAGAAATAACTACCAGAACTGCGAACATAATAAGACAGATTATCCCCAGTATCAGACAAATAATTCCGTCTGTAGATATAATTTTAGACGAGAAACTGGGTCCCCCTTTATCTCTGTGTCCTGCTTTAACTTTTGCTCTCCATCTTCTTTTCTTAAATATTTTTTTTGGCATCTCTTCATCCTTTATATGTAGGCACTATTTTTCTTATTGCTTCTCTTATTTTTTCACCTGAAGGTTCTGTAAAAGCAAATTCTATTATCTCTTCAAGTTCAGTCTTGAATTTTTCCTCATCCATTTCTATTGCTCTTCCGATATGAATGAGTTTATTTTCGGTATCTCTGAGCCCTTCTTCCTCCATAAGAAGCTCCTCATAAAGCTTCTCTCCCGGTCTCAGCCCCGAAAATTCTATCTTTATATCTTTATCAGGCACGAAACCTGAAAGTCTGATTATATTCTTTGCAAGTTCCAATATCTTTACAGGCTCGCCCATTTCCAGTATAAATATTTCTCCGCCTTTAGCATAGGCTCCTGCCTGAAGCACCAGAGAAACCGCTTCCGGAATAGTCATAAAGTACCTGATAATGTCCGGATGGGTTACCGTAACAGGTCCGCCTTCCGATATCTGCTTCTTAAACAGAGGTATTACACTACCATTACTTCCGAGTACATTTCCAAATCTGACAGCAACAAACTCAGTCTTTGAATGATGTCCGAAGGTCTGGATTATCATTTCACAGATTCTCTTGCTTGCCCCCATTACATTGGTCGGATTAACCGCCTTATCTGTAGAAATAAGTACAAAACGTTCTACTCCGTATTTATCTGCAGTTTTTACCGTATTATAGGTACCGAGTACATTGTTTTTAATTGCCTCGTTAGGGCTGTTTTCCATAAGAGGAACATGTTTATGGGCTGCAGCATGGTAAACCAGATTGGGCTTGTACTCCGAAAAAATAGAATCAAGTCTGTCTAAATTACGCACAGATGCTATAAGTACTACCAGATTTAACTCAGGATAATTGTGTCTTAGCTCTATTTCTATATCATAAGCATTATTTTCATAAATATCCACTATGATAAGCTGCTTCGGCTTATGCCTTGCTATCTGCCTGCAAAGCTCACTGCCTATAGAACCACCTCCGCCGGTTACCAGAACTGTCTTACCGCTCACATAGTCCATAATAAGGTCAAGCTCTGCTTCAACAGGATCTCTTCCAAGCAAATCCTCCACACTTACATCACGAAGTAAGGTGGCTGAAATATGCCCTTCCATTATTTCAGTTACGCTGGGGGTAATCTTTAACTTACAGCCTGTATCGGTACAGATACTTATTAAATCACTCAATTCCTTTCTGGTTGCCGAAGGAATTGCAATAATAATTTCATTAATTTTATATTTTTCTGCATTGTATACAATAGCAGTCCTGTCACCCACTACCTTGATTCCGCTTATATAGCTTCCTATCTTATTTTTATCATCATCTATAATACAGCAAAGCTCCTTCATTACACTGGCACTTGAAATAATATCCCTTATAACCATATGTCCGGTCTCTCCGGCGCCTATCAGCATAACCTTCGAAACCTGTACATTAGAAGGATTTACACGGCTGGTTATCTGCATTCTTACCATACGGTAAAGAAAACGAATGCCTGCCGTAAGAATAAGAAGGATGAAGAAATATAATATATGATAAGTTCTCGGAAGAAAATACCCTGCTTTATTTCCGCTTTTTATGGTTACTATGATTACCTCTGCAGCCGTAGTTTCTATAGCGGCAAGAATAATTCTCTGCATTTCAACTACGCCGGCATAAGCCCATAAGCTTGTGTAAAGATGATTTACAGTAAAAATTATAACTGTAATAACCATGTTTATAAGAAGCATACTCTGCATATTTTCCATAAAATATGCAGGTATTTTACTGAAACTCAAATCAAATCTTAAAAGCAAAGCAAGGACTCCCGCAACCCATACGACCAAAAGGTCGTACAGGATGATAAGAGCCCTCTTTATTAACTGCTGGTGTTTTGTATAAAAGCTAACTATTTTTTCCGACATTGGTTTCATTTTCCACATTTTCCTTTTTAGCTATATAAGCGTTGATTCCATAGCCAACTCCTAAAAATACCCAGTAAAGAGGTGCGAGAGCCACACAGGAATCATTGAAAATACCTGCAACCAGATATCCTATTATACCCAGAGAGATTGCTGCACCAAAGGTTTCGATTTCTCCCGTCAACTCTCTCTTCCACAACAGTCTGAATGTCTGAATCACATAAAAAACTGCAATCCCCAAGAAACAAAGCAGAGCCAAACCGCCACTCTGTACACCTATTTGTAAATATAAATTATGCGGCTTGGTTATTATCATACCTCCAAATCCGGCATTAAGTCTTCCTATGTAGTCATTCTGCGGAAAAGCTACAGTAAAGCTATCTGCTCCTGTTCCAAGCAACAGGTGTTTAAAAAATACCGGAAAAGTTCTTGACCATATATAACCGCGACCTGAAGCAAATGCATCATGATCTTTAATAATTGCTGTAGGTGCATTATAAATATCATCTGATTTCCCCGGTCCGGTATAAATCTTATATCCGTTATCAGTTGCCATAAAAGCAAATGAGCCCTTTGGTGTATTGCAGTTTATAACATATCCTTCCCCATCACCGTCGGGATGCATATATTGAAAACTGAGTCCGTTTAGCTTTTCATCTTTCAATGTAACCTCGGAACCGTCTTCACTTGCCGTATACTCAATAGGAGTATTATCTTCTCTTGAGAAGTTAATAGAAGCCTGCTCTCCTTTTGCGGTATAACTTACATTGAATTTTACCCCATTATAAGTTATTTCTGCATGATCTTTTTTAAGCTCAACTTTCTCAAGAAGAGAATCATTCTTCTGAACAGCAATTGCATTGCTTACATAAGATATAAGGCTTGTGCCGATAGACCTGAAATAAATAGTGGTTGATACTATAATTATCAGCGCAAAGCCCACCATTATAGGCCAGCCCTTCTTAAGCTTCTTTCTAAAAATTATAATTGCAAATACTGCCGATATAGCAAAAGCTCCAAGGAAGCTCTTCGAGCCCGAACCCATTGCACTAAGGAAGTTTATCACTGTTATTACTCCCCAAAAAACTTTTTTCCACAGTTTTTTAGAAAATAAAGATAACACAAAAAATATAGGAAACATCAGAGCCGCATAAGAACCAACATAGTTAGGATTGTACAGTGTAAGATATACCTGATGGTTACCTGAACCCGAAAAGGTAAAGCTCAGGGTATCTCTGATTGAGTCAGCATTATCGAAACTGCTTGGAATTATAATATAACGTCCAAGTTTGGTTCCCCAAAAATCAGCGCCTACAAGCTGACTTAAGCCTATAACAGACTGTATTACGGCTAATACACCAAGTGCCGCTCTTACAAATTTTATTCCGTAACTATCCTTTGCAACCATAAAAGCATAGATTAGAACCACACAATAAGCAAGTATTACCCATAGAGTTTCATGCTGTTCAAACATTCCGTTAAATCCGTAACTTCTATATTCGGATATTAAAGTCGAAACAGTGGTGAGACCTGCATACCCGAATACCAAATACATCCATACCGGCGGTTTTACAGCCTTAGCTTCCAAAAACATATTAAACGCCAGAATAAGAATCATGACTACGGCCACAGCCACCAAAACCTGACCTTTTACTTTAAGAAACACATCCAGAGTCTCATCTCCGAAGCCAAACCATGGAAACCTGCTAAGATTAACATTATGCACTGTCGCCCTTACAATGAGAGGAATAAAAGCTATAACAATCCCCAGAACATACAGACTTATTTTGACACTTATACTTACTTCCTCTTTCTTTTTTTTGTAACCATATCTGTAATCCACTTTTTACCTCCAAGCTTTATATTTATTGTTTTACTCTTGATTTTCAATATGTTTTACAGCAATCCCGTTCACTTCAACACCCTCACCCACAGGGATGACTATAGAAAGTACACCGTCAACCATCTTGTGGCTTATAAGAGATGCACTTTCGGGTTTAACCTTTATTTCTATATCGGGAGCTTTAATCTTTAGCTGCTTAACAACCGGCAAATTATCAGCTATTATAGTTCCCTTTTCTCCTGCAACCTCTTTGAAAGTTTTTTCAAAATTCTCAAGTTTTTCATCTTCAACTCCGCTTCTTCCGAGTAACTCTTTCATTTCATACGGAGTAAGCTCTACCGGCTCAGGTATCTCTTTATTTTGCTCAATAACTTCAGCTATATTCTCCTGTACTCTTTGGACTATTTCAAGGCTGACTTCATCACCGAGAGTTTCCGTAATCAGGCTGTTAAAAGTCTCCGTCTGCGTCTCGGGCGAAAGAGGTGAAGTTGTCCCGAAAACCGTTTCCACAAATTCAGGAAAAAGTTCTTCCGCTTTTTTAGTATAGTACAACATACTATGGATATCAGGACCTCTGTCATTGAAAGCCGGAAAAAGAAAAGCTTTTTCTGGTGCTTCCACAACCCAGTCTCTGACTCTTTCTCTTATACGGTTAGCATCCGAATCATATCCCAAAGCTGCCTTTGAGAGCTTAACCGGACAGATTGCACAGAGTATATACTCATACACAATCTCTGAAGCATCCTCCAAAACCGCTCCGTCCTTACCCTTACCCGGCACATCATAATTACCATGTATGGCAACTATATAGTATTTATCACTGCTTGGGTAATTGGCTATTATTAAATCAAAAAACTTCTCCAAAATTTCCTCTTCTTTAAGTCCGCTGTCCCGCAGATTGAGAAGAAATTTCTGCTGTCCTTCACCAAACTCGGCATCTAAAGGAAACTCCATATTTATAAGATTCTTACCCAGAGTTCCTCCCAGGCACTTGTGAAAAATACTCAGATGATACTGTAACTCTTCCTCCGAAAGGCTGCTGAGTGCCTCATTTATCACAAAAGTCTTCTCTTTTTCAATACTTACATAGCAGGCAGCAAGACTGTCTATGCGGCAGCTGTCCTTAGCAAAAAGTTTCCGTATCTCCGATATTTCTTTTTTATTCATATTATCACCTTTTATTTAGGTTGTGAACCGATTATTATTTATCACGATTTCTTATTATAACAAATATTAAAACATAAATAAAGAGCCTGTGAAATGCATTTTTCCTGTTTAAGGAAAGAAATACACATTCATGGCTCTTTATCCTGTAATCCAAATTATTCACGAAACATCTTGTGAAATATCATAACAAGCTACAGATATCCAATTACATAATTTTATAGATGCCCGGTAATATCAAATTCATTAAAATAAAATTCTACTTATGCTTCATCAAAAAGGGCTGTAGAGAGATATCTGTCACCTGTATCAGGTAAAATCGCAACTATTACTTTCCCTTTATTTTCAGGCCTTTCTGCCAGTTTTTTGGCTGCAATAACTGCGGCTCCCGAAGATATTCCCACAAGGACTCCCTCAGTCCTTGCTATTTCTCTTCCGGTTTCAAGCGCTTCCTCATTTTCTATTTGAATAATCTCATCATAAATTTCAGTATTAAGCGCCTTTGGAATAAAACCGGCACCTATACCCTGAATCTTATGAGGACCCGGAGCTCCGCCAGAAAGTACAGCCGATCCTACAGGTTCTACCGCTACCACCTTTACATTAGGATTCTTTGATTTAAGATATTCACCTGCTCCTGAAACAGTTCCTCCCGTACCGACTCCGGCTACCAGTATGTCTACCTTTCCTTCTGTATCTTCCCAGATTTCAGGCCCCGTAGTTTTTCTGTGTATCTCCGGATTTGCAGGATTCTCAAACTGTCCCGGAATGAAGCTGTTTTCTGTTTCCTTAGCAAGTTCTTCAGCCTTTGCTATGGCTCCCTTCATTCCCTTTGTTCCATCCGTAAGCACAAGCTCTGCTCCATAAGCCTTAAGCAGATTTCTGCGCTCTACACTCATAGTGTCAGGCATGGTAATGATTATCCTGTATCCTTTAGATGCAGCTACCGAAGCAAGTCCTATACCTGTATTGCCGCTGGTCGGTTCAATTATAACCGAACCCGGCTTAAGCTCCCCTCTTTTCTCTGCTGTTTCTATCATACTGAGTGCAATCCTGTCCTTTACTGAGCCTGCAGGATTGAAATACTCTAATTTTGCAAGAATAGTCGCATTAATCTTATGTTTCTCCTCATAATTGGTAAGTTCTAAAAGAGGTGTCTTTCCTATTATTTCTGTTATCTTCTTATAAATAGCCATAATTTTCTCCTTCCTTGGCATAAATTGATACATTTTTTAATTCCTATTTAACCTAGTTGTTTTATAGGTTTAATTATGCTAAATATAATACTCCTCCCAAATCCAAAAGTCAATGATATTTTTAGTTTTTTGTAATTTTTGTGATTTTTGTGATTTTGTGATTATTAGCTTTATTACATATGATGATTATTACTAATAAGATGTGGGTGCCAAAAGTATTTGACACCCAATGATACATTTCTCTTTTACATTTTATCCAGTTTTTCCGATATAAGTCCTTCCACATATTTAACTTCGGCTTCTAACTCCCTTGCTGAAATCCTGGCCGCACCGCTTCCAAAGATTATCATTTGAACCAAAGCATCAGAGGTTGCCACTCTTACCAAGCCTTCCTTGGTAAGTTCTAAGCTGGTTTTAGCTATATACTGATCTGCTGTCTCAGCCTCCTTGGTATACACAATCCACATATTCCCCTGTTTTATAATATTTTCCTTACCGCCACGCACCTTGTAAGCATCAAACACCAGTATCAGCTTACATCCTTTATAGCCCTGATAATTAGCCAGTTTCTCTATAAGTTTATCTCTGGCACTGTCTATGTTTATCTCTGCGAGTTCTTTCAGTTCTTCCCAGGCAAAGACAATATTGTAGCCGTCTACCAGAAGATAGTCATTTTTGCCTATACTGCTTCTTATCTTAGAGTTTACGGTATTTGCTACTGTTTCCGGCTCTGATTTTCCTCTGTTTTTCCAGCGGTTTCTTGCAGTTTCAGCTTCCCTTTTCTTATTGGAGGAAACCGCCGAGTTTAGTATACTGTCTATCTCATCGGTTCCTAAAAAGACCTCTCCTCTGTCACTGCCCACCTGACTTTCTGCCCTGTTTGCATATCTTAAAAACGCCTCTTCTTCACTTTCTTCCTCAGCAGCTTTTCCAAAATACGGAAGATGCATATAATTTATTACCTCATTCCAAGGTACTACAAAACCTGCCCCATGTGAGCAAAAGACTGAATCTGCCGTATTTTCTATGTCTGCTTCAGGATAATACTGAAACCTTTCTATTACTTCTTCTGCATTGTGACAGACTTCATAATCAGAGGGGCTAAGTGATAAAAGTCCCTCTCCCTTTGTGTAAGCTCTCAGTTCTAATGCATAGTCTTTCACTTCCGATACAGGAATTTTCCCTGTAAGTACAGCCTTTCCTGATTTATTTTCAGGCGAGGCAAAGTTGCCGTTCATCTTGCCCATATCCGTCATAGCCCTTCCTATGGCTTCTTCAGGCACTTCCAGCTTAAAATCATATACAGGCTCCAGCAAAACCGGCCTTGCCTGCATAAGCCCCTGTCTTACCGCCCTATAGGTAGCCTGTCTGAAATCTCCTCCCTCAGTATGCTTAAGATGTGCCCTTCCTGCCACTAAGGTTATTTTCATATCTGTAATAGGTGAGCCTGTAAGCACACCTTTATATTCTTTTTCTTCCAAATGGCTTAAAATTAACTTTTGATAATTAATTGCAAGCTCATCCTCACTGACCTCTGTTGCAAAGCTCAGTCCGCTTCCCCTTTCAGCCGGTTCAAGTCTTAACTCCACCTCAGCATAATGTCTTAAAGGCTCAAAATGCCCCTCTCCGTAGACCGTATCGGCTATTGTCTCTTTATAGAGGATATGCCCCTCTCCAAAATTTATATCTATATTGTATCTTTCTTTTATTAGATGCTTAAGCACCTCTGTCTGAACCTCTCCCATCAGAGAAATATTTATTTCCTTCTTATCCTCTGAATATTTTACCGAAAGTTCAGGTATTTCCTCCGAAATCTCCTTAATCTTAGGTAAAAAAACATGAACAGGCTCATTCTCAGGCAGTTCCACCCTATAACTCATAACCTGTCTTAGTACACTTCCCATCCTAGTTCCTGCAAGGCTTCCAAGCCCCTCTCCTGCCTTTGTGTTCTTAAGTCCTGTTATAGCGCAGACTTCTCCCGCCTTTACCGTATCTCGGTTTTCAAATTTTTCACCTGAATACATCCTGATACCGGTGACTTTTTCGTCTCCTATCATTTCTCTGACAGACAGGCTGCCTCCCATAAGCTTCATATAGGTAAGACGATTGCCTGCCGTATCTCTTGCTATTTTAAAAACTCTTGCCGCAAATTCAGTTTTATATACAGGACAAACAGTAAGCTTGGCAAAATTTTCAAGAAATTCCTCTACCCCTTCATTTTTAAGGGCTGAACCAAAAAATACCGGAAAAAATTTACGGTTTTGTATAAGCTCCTGTATTTCCGACAGTTTTATTTCACCTTCTGCCATATAGCTTTCAAGCACGGTTTCATCGCAAAGAGACACTTCTTCAAGAAAGGTATTATATTCTGTCGAAGCGCTTTGTGCATAGCCGATTATATTTGAATCAAGTTTTTCTTTCAGCTCTTTTAATATATTCTCCTTTGAAGCTCCCGGCTGATCCATCTTATTTACAAAAATATATGTAGGTATGGAATAATGTTTAAGCAGCTTCCAAATAACAGACACCTGAGACTGAACACCTGCAGAGGCACTTATAACCAAAATTGCTACATCAAGTACCGAAAGAACCCTTTCCATTTCCACCGAAAAGTCCACATGTCCCGGAGTGTCCAAGAGCGTGAAACTTTTGCCGTAAGCCGAGAATTCTGCCTGCTTAGAAAAAATAGTGATTCCTCTTTCTCTTTCAAGTTCATAATTATCTAAGAATGCATCTTTTTTGTCCACTCTTCCTGCTTTTTTAAGCGCTCCTGCCGAAAAAAGCAGACCCTCGGAAAGGGTAGTCTTTCCCGCATCTACCTGTGCCAATATTCCAAAAACTATATGTTCCATATTTTCCCTCTAAAATTATCTTTATTATAAAAAGTACCTGAATCTATTTGTTTGATTATTATTACCCGAAAATTTCCCGGTAATAATAAAAGCCACAGAAGAACTTTCTGTGACCTTTACTTTATTAGTTCTCTATAAATATCATAGAGTTTTTATAAGATTTAGCAAGTGACTTTACAATTATTTGTATTATTTAGAATGAGCCGCTGCTTCCTCCATGTGATCTGCCCGAACTGCCTGTAAAAGTGCTGCTTCCTCCTGACGAACTTGATGACTTCTCTATCTTAGTTCTGGTAACATTTTTATATAAGAAAAAGTCCATAGCATCACTGATATAAAAACTTTCCTTAACCGCATAGTTATCCGCTTTGTACTGTCCTCTCACTGTCTTTAGCTGAGAAGTGAGTATTGAACAAATTATAGCGGCAAGAATGAGGGCAGGTATAACAGAACCACCAATGACAACAAGCATATTTCTGTCTTTTGGGAGATGGCCTACATCATAAGCCTCACCTTCTGTAACATATTGTTCGATAAATTTATCACAAAGATTTGCATAAGTCTCAAAACCTTTATATGTATCCCCGTCAGAAAGATAATGCATAAATTTATTTGTCATGTATTCCTGTCCCGCATCGGTAAATATATTCATTCCCTTACCGGTTGTAACTATTCCCCAGGCTCTGGTACCATAGTCCATTACTAAAATAATACCGTCTGCATTTTCTCCAAATCCATAACCGTTGTAATCATAATAATCGGCAGCATACATTTTTATATTATTTTTATCGGTTTCATCCTTGACTGTAAGAATAACTACATCTATCTTCTGTCTTTCACTGATTTCATCAAGCTTCTGAGAGAGATTCACCTCTTCCTCATCGGTAAGTACATCAGCATTATCCACCAACCTTCGCGATTTTCCCTCTGCATATGCCTTGTCAATAGAAAAGCTAAAGCTGCCCGCAAATGAAAGCATAAGCATAAGAGTCACAACGAAAAAGCAGACTTTTCTGCAAACTATATTTTTCTTCATTTTTCATCCCCTCCCCTCTAAAATACAAAATAAAGAATAAGAAAGAGAATTATGGCTGTTACAACACTTATGCCTGCAAACAGCATAGCTCTCAGACTCTTATCTACAGGAAGGTCACCGACAAACTTACCCGTCTGCCCATTCATTGCAAAGATATAAGGCTTACCCTGCCATTTGGTAGTAAGTATCCAGGTCGGATAAAGGGCATATCTTGTCAGCTTATTATCAATATTTATACTGGATTGTTCTTCTCTTACCGAGCTGTAGCCAGTAACTGTATTTCTAAAGGCTGCTTCTACTGAATGTTTTATACGTTCATTTACAGCTTGCTTCTGCTCATCAGCATTTACATCATACTTATCTGCCAGAAAGCCTGCAAGATAAGCTGTCTGAAAATCTACAGCTTCATTAAGGTTATAAGGCTCTATTGACTGCATAAGAACATCATCCATCTTTTCGGAAGCATCGGCAGGGACTGCTCTAAAATCATATTTTCCGCCTCTTAATACTGAGAAGTAGCTTGTCTCGGTATAGCGATAATCACCGTCGCTCCAAGTTCTTACCTTTTCCGCCTTATACCTTATTCTGCTGTCTGTATCTGCATCATAGAGCCAAAAAGGTACATAAAGCCCCTTAATTTCTTCTATATGATTTTCAGACTTAAATACCTTCGGAAGCAGAAACTTCCCTGTCAGATATTTTGAAAATCCGGCTTTAGCCTGCTTTTTATCAAGTTTAAACGGAATAACCAAATCAGGGCGCAGTCCTTTCTCCCATTTACCTGACATAACTATAGGATTGTCACAGTATGGGCAGGATGTTGCTCCCATTGTATCATCACCGACAATTTCTCCGCCACAGGACTTACATACATATACGTTCATTCCGTCCTGCTCACCGTCTTCCCATTTTCCCTGAGGTTCAGACCATTTAATTTCCCCTTCGGCATCCCCATTAAGAATATCATCATAGCCTTTTAAAGTATCCATATCAAATTCTGTATCACAGAACGGACACTTCATTTTCTGGAGAGATGTATCAAACTTTATCGCACCGCCACAGTTGGGGCACTTATAATCCATCAAAGCCATAAAATTTCCCCCTTACTCCTAAAATTTCAGTCTTATTTTCAGTCTTAATTCAATGATTAAAGCCAAATTGCAGACAGGACACAGACCTATTAACCCTATGTGCGATACTCACAAAAATGGTTTCGGTCTGTGACTGTAAGTATTATTGGATGATGTGGGTGTCAAAAGTATTCGACAACCACTGATTACAAAGCGTAAAAATATTATTTAAGGACGTTTAGAACCGCAGTTTACACAGAAATTACCAGCATTTTTATTGCCGCAATTTGGGCAGAACCACTGAATTTCACTGCCTTCTGCTCCGCCTTGCTGTCCCTGCATCGGCTGGCCGTTCATCTGCTGACCGTACTGTCCCTGCATTGGCTGACCATACTGTCCTCCGCCCTGCATAGCTCCCATCTGATAAAGATTATTGGCATTCATTCCGCCTGCCTGATTAGCCATATTCAATCCCATAAAGCCCATCATAGCACCGCCTGAATTTCCTGCCGCAGTCCTCATTGCATCTGCCTGAGCCTGTGCAAGATTTGCAGCTGCCATAGTAGGATTTCTGAAAGCTCCTGTCATCTGAAGGTTCTTAATAAGGGCAGAATCCTCATCTGAAAGAGTAATCGGATTGAGAGCTACAGATACTATATCAAGACCTCTGAGTTCCTTCCATTTTTTAGAAAGTACCTCATCCATAAGGTCGGCAAGTTCCATTGCATGAGCAGGAAGTCCGCTAGGTCTGATTCCCTGTTCGCTAAGCTTACCAAAAGCAGGCTGAAGTGCGGATACAAACTCTGTCTTAAGCTGTGAGTCTATCTCATCTCTTGTATATTCATCAGCTATGTTTCCGCACACGTTCTGATAGAAAAGGATCGGGTTCTGTATTTTATATGAATACACACCTGAACAACGTACGGATACATCTACGTCAAGACCTACATTCATATCAAGTACTCTGAAAGGGATAGGATTAGGAGTACCGAATTTATTATCTGTAAGCTCTTTAGTGTTGAAATAATAAACCCTCTGATCCCTGCCTGCCTCTCCGCCACGGCTGAATCTTGACAGCATATCCTTAAATACGGCACCTGCGCTCTCACCAAGGCTTCCCGAGAATACTGTTGGTGACTCCCCGGAATTAAAGGTATATTCACCGGGCTCCGCACAGATTTCGGCTACCTTTCCGTCATTTACAATTATCATACACTGGCCGTCTGCAACAGCAATTCCCGAACCGTCTGTAATTATATTGTCACTGCCATGTTTGTTAGAGGATCTTCCTCCTACCCTCTTGATTCCTTTTCTTACAAGTACATCAGCCGGAAGTGCTTCGCAATAAAAATACTCTTTCCACTGATCCCCAAGTGTACCGCCTACCGCTCCTGTTAATGCTTTAATAAGTCCCATTCTATTACCTTCCTTTCTCTCATTAAAAATAATATTTATTTCAAAGTATTTGAAATCAAGTTTAATTTTCTGCAAGGTTTATAATTGTTAATTCATAATCACTGTATTTGCAGGATATTTTGTGAACAGTTTCAGTTAAATGTTAAGTAAATCATTGAAGGATTCTGCCATGGTCGGATGTGTATAAATCTGATCCCTTAAACTCTCATAGCTTATACCCTCGTTCATAGCCAATGTAAATAAGTTTATTATTTCATGTGCCTCTACTCCGAATAAGTTTGCGCCAAGTATTTTACCGGTATTTTCGTCTATAAGAACTTTAAACAACCCTGACTGATTGCCGAGTATTTTAGCTTTCGGAATTGCCATTACAGGAAGTTTAGCCAACTTATACGAAACCCCGGCCGCCTTAGCTTCTGTCTCATTCATTCCTACCTTCGCCAGTGAAGGTATTACAAATACATTAAACGGTATATGTTTTCTCTCATTTAGATTATATTTACCGTCATTAAACAGTACACTCTTTATAATTCTGAAATCATCAAGTGAAAGATAAGTAAACTGAAGTCCTCCATGTACATCCCCGAGAGCATAAATATGCGGCACATTTGTCTCAAGCCTGTCATTTACTTTGATTTCTCCATGCTCACCGAGGCTGACTCCCGCCTTATCAAGAGCAAGTTCTGCGGTATCAGGTCTTCTTCCCGTAGCCACAAGGACTGCGGAGAATTTCTGAACTTCTTCTTTCCCGTCCGCATTTTCAAAATAAAGATTCACTCCGTCTGCTTCTTCTACAAATTTCTTTACTTTCACTCCAAGCTTAAATTCAGCTCCCTGTGTTTCAAGTTCAGTTTTCACAAGCTCAGCTATATCCTCATCATCTCTCGGAAGAAACTTTGGATTATCTCCAAATATCGTAACCTTGCTTCCAAAAAGCGAATAGGTACTTGTAAATTCAAGACCAATATAACCGCTTCCTACTATAGCCAGGCTCTCAGGGAAGGTTTCCATATCCATTATAGTTTCACTGGTATGAATCCTTTCTGATAAATTAAGCCCTTCCATTTTAGGCACAACAGGAACTAAACCTGTATTGATAAATATTCTCTCTGCCTGAATCTGTACAACTTCCGAATCTGTTTTTACTTCAACTACATCAGCATTTACAAATGAAGCAATTCCATCAATGATTTTTACATTCGGTACTCCTGCCACCTTATCATAATTTGCCTTATTAAGCTTAGCTATAAGTTCCTTCTTGGCTGTAACAGCCTCTTTATAGTAGGTTTCATTGTCAAGATTTGACACTTTTCTGAGTGTAGCTTTGTTGGATAAAAACTTAGATGGAATACAGCCCACATTGATGCAGGTTCCTCCATACATCCTCTTATCTTTTTCAACCAAAACTACGCTCTCTCCCCTGCTTCCTAAAAAACCAGCAAGGGTCTTTCCTGCTTTACCAAAGCCTATAATTAAATTTTTAACATTCTCCAATGTTTTGTCCTCTTTTCTTAATCAGAATATATAAGTTAATTCTACCACCTTTTGTTGTTTTAGACCAGTATTTTTTGAAAAAAAATGAATTGCTTTAGCAATTAGCGCTAAGACTTCTAAATTTATCATAGAATTTACCAATATATCATAACCATCATCTCAGCAGGTGGTTTGTTTTTATCGTGATATACAAAAAGAGCAGGACACTTTTGTATCCCGCCCAAATATATCCCAACTACTGGGACTTAGTGAGGTAAGACTTTCTAATCAAATTGAAAATTCAGTTGCATCATCAACATCAGCATCTTTTTCATCAACAAAATAATCCACTATTTCTTGTGCAACCTCCATCAATTCCGGAAGTGCCATAACAGTAAGCTCATCTCTCTTCACATTTAAGTTCTTTGTGTTCTTCTGAATATAGTCAAAAGTTTTTGCAACTTCTTCAGCATCTGTTGATGTAGGACACATAAATACAACCTTATTGTCTTCACAATGCTTCTTTAATGCCTCAAGTCCCTCATATCCTTCTATAACCTTGCCACCTGTTACATATATTACAACCGGCCTTGGATTTATCTTCAAAGTAGCCATTGTAGGCGGAGACGGTATAAACACTTCTTTTGTTTCACTTTCAGGATCAACTACAGTTCCGAGCCCTTCATATTCATAAAATTCTACCATCATAATCTCCTTCCTCTAAAACTGATTACATTTATCCATTTAAGTAATTCGTTAATATTAAAGTCAAATTCAATTATTCATCTGCTTTATTAAACTCTTCAACTGTCCAAGGGCGGCGTAAGTCATATTCAAACATATCCTTAAGTTCTTTGGCATTGACAGCATTAAATAACTGGGCATATTCCGCGTCAGGATCATCCTTATCCATAACGTTTGCCGCCGTTGACAATGAGCAATGCTGACTTCCGCCCCAAGCATGTATTTCGGCATATACTCCTGCCGCAGTAAGTTTGCTTGCATAATCAAACGCCTGATCAAGACCGGCATCATTCATCATTGCATGTATGAATGTTGGAGGGAGTCCCACACAGTCTTCAACTGTAGCTCGTCCCGGAAAAGCTTCCGGCGGAACATCAACTGAGTTATTAAGCTTCCCGAGATAAAGTCTTGCTGAAGTAGCTGAATCTGAACCACCCCAAAAAGCTGAATTTATACTTTGTGAACGATACTGCGGAAGTGGACGGTCATCAATAATAGGAACCCATACAAGGCAGCCTCTAGGTGTGATACCGCGTTTTTTAAGTCTGTGTGAAAGTGCAAGTGATAAGTGACCACCAGAACTGTTTCCATGAAGAATTATCTTATTAGGACTTATACCAAGTTCTTTCGCATGTTCTACCAGGAAATTATATGCAGCTTCACAATCATTCACCGGAGCAGGATAAGTAACTCCCTGAACAAGAGTACGATATGTAAGTGTTGCTACCGGAACTCCAAATTTATCTGCCCAATCTTCTATAGCTGCTGTAAATCTAAAACAAGTTGTAAGTCCACCCCCCGGGATAATGAGTATACATGGACTATTCTTTTTATAACGGCGCTCACCTTTCGGCTGGGCAACTACCACTTTTACCGGAGGTGCATCCGGTTCATCTATACAGCCCGGAGCCTCATACTCTGTGGTGCGTGTAAGATCATAAGGTGGGAGATATTCCGCAAATCCATCTTCTGCATGTGCTGCAAATTCCTGACGTTCTTCAAATGAAAGATCATCATTAAGTAATACCTCCGCATAACCAACAGAATTTCCCATAAGTGCATAAGCTACTTCAAGCTCAGGATGTCCCCATTTTGCATCATCACGAATTCTAAAATTTTTCAGTCCCATAAAAACCTCCTTTTATACATTTAAGTTTATGATACTATTTTCATTTCCCTGCTTTCTACCACAGTATACTGTTCTTTAGGACAAAACTGATAACATGCTGCTTCATCATTTAATATATCTCGTATTTTTTCAAAACTTTTAAATTGTTTTTCTGTCATTCCCATTTTAACCCATTCCTTAATCTTACCAACAACCGCAAAGGACTTCATCCCTGCAACCAGTTTATCTGTAGACATTTCATCGGTTTCATCAAAAGTTTTAGGAGAGGAAACTATCTCAAGCCATCTGGCAGCAAAATATTCATTCAAAAATTCATAAAGAGAATTTTGTCCGCTATATTGTAAACATGGATAGTAAAATTTTCTTCGATAAAACATCATTCCGCATACAGATAATACTACTTCACCAAAGGTTATCTCCTCTGTTTGTCTTGCTTCCATACTTGCTATATCTGCTACTGCAATATGATTCATCAGGTCATATTTATCCTTAAAATAATAATAAAATGTGTTTCTGCTGATTCCACAGGTTGTAACCAAATCCATTATAAATATATCGGAAAACGAGTTTAATCTGAGCATTTTTTCAAACTCACCAGCAATAACTTTTTTAACCAATTCTGCATGATTTGCCATTCTCATCCTCCTCTTCTTTTACTTTGGTTACTGTGATACCATACAGATTATAAATTATAATTCAAATATTTCCGTTTCACCAAAGTCCATATCAAACTCATCTAAAATATAATCTGCAAGCTCAGTTGCAACTTCTCTATGAGAAGCATCTGACTTAATACTCATCTCTTGTGGTTTTATATTAAGATCAAGATAATTCTTTGTAATATATTTATATGTTTCTACCAATGCATCGCAATTATCAGCTTTAGGGCAAACAAATACGACTTTATTATCACCACAATATGCCTTTAATTCTTCAAGTTTGGCATATTTTTCATCCACAGCTCCTCCGGTTACATAGATTACAACTTTACGTGGATTGCATTTCACTATCTGTTTTCCAAGCAAAATCACTGTGCGCTCTTTTGTGTCACTTTCCGGATCAACTATATAGCCTTTACCGTCATACTCATAAAATTCGACCTTCATAGCATTCCTCCTCCTTTATCTGATTAGATTTTTTATAAAATTTTATTCCTTTTCATTAGTTTCAGGAACAGGCAGGTTAAATTTTTCACAAAAAGCCCTCTTATATTCTTCCACAACCCAAGGTCTTCTTAAGTCATATTTATAGCAATATTCCAGTTCATTGTTGAAAAGGTCTGCAACCTGCTGTGAATAATCATTTGGTTCACCACAAGATTTCACAACCGCCCACACAGCATTATTATGAATTGCTCCTCCATATACATGCAATTCAGTAAAGCAATGCGCACGTATAAGTTTGCTATAAAATTCAAGATTTCTCAAAATATCCGGATCCATTTCACTCTGATGCATAAAAGTTGGTGGGAATCCTATACAGTCTTCAACTGTAGCATGATTTGGCATAGCTTCCGGTCCAACTCTGACTGAATTGAAGTTTCTGCCTAAATACTGCATAAGTGCATCATGCTGTTCTACTGAATCCCAAATACCTGTATACCAACCTTCTCCTTCTTTCTCAATATCATCTGTCTGCGCAGATACTGTAACAATACCTCTAGGGCTATATCCATAACGTTTAAGACGGAATGCAAGAGAAAGTGCAAGATGTCCACCTGAACTTGAACCGGATAGTACGACTTTATCTGAATGTATTCCAAGTTCATCGGCATTTTCATACATCCATTTATATCCCGCATGTAAATCGTTAATTGCTGCCGGATACTGTGCCTGCCAGCTCATACGGTAAATAACAACAATACCTACAGCACAATGATCCTCACAAAGCTTCTCTATAGGATAGGAATTGGGGTTGATAGCATAGATTCCGCCACCGATGATATAGAACATGACACGATTTTTTCTTTTTTTAAGATTTTTTGGTTTTACAACCCAAACTTCAACTTCAGTATTAGGTTCTTCAGGGCATCCCGATACCATATGCTTTGTAATCTCACAAGTATGTTCTGCATTCCACCACTGATCCATATACGACTTTTGGCGTTCATTTCCATTTTTCAATTTTTCTTCACTGGAAACAGTCGGATCATACATTGCAATTGATCCTGCATTAAGTGCCGGATCCACATACCATAATTCAGCACCATCAGGATGAGCCCATTTAGGATCATTCAGATCAACTATGCGACTTTTCTCAACAATAATGCCTTCTTTGTTTGCTGTCTTTGTGAAATTTGCATTTGACATTGCTACACCTCCATTATATTATAGTAAATAATTGCAAATTTTTATATAATTTGCATAATTTATTTGATATTTCTATTAAAACATTTTTTAAAAATAAAGACAATGGATAAAAATCAAAAAAAATATGTCTAATTTGTACAAATGTTCAACCATTATTGTGTATACAACGGAGGTAAAACATGGATATTGTAAATACGTCAATGCAAAAGTTAACATTACACCTTTCTCAGTTTCTTCCTATCCTTATTGAATCTGAAAAAGCCACCAAATTAAAACTTACAGATTTTGAATTTTCCAGTAACGATATAAAGAAATTCAACCCTGAAATACTGTATATACTTACGATTACAAATGAAAATGAAATGGAAATACTTAAAGAAAACTCAAATTTTTTGGTTCTCACTCCATTAATAACTGATGTAAAAAATTATAAAGACATTTGTTCAAATGTCATTCTTATCAATTCAGATTTGGATACTTTTCTTTTAACTAAGTATATTCAGGGCTTTTTTCAGGCAATAGACAAGTTTAAATCTATCAGTACTTCTCTTTTATGGGAATTGGAAAAAGAAAATCGCCTAAGCCGCTATCTGAACTTAGTTTCAGAATACATAGAACATCCAATTGCCATATTTGACAATAAGCATAATCTTATTGCACATAGCGGATCTGATGAAGATATAACTGACATTGTATGGGAATATTTACTCATGCAAAAATCAAGTAATGATTGCTCCACTGTACAGAATTATCTAAATCAGGATCTTCCCGATATGCTTCTTGCAATGGAATATCCTGTACTTTATGAAAAAGACGGAATTCCTGCCAGGCTTATAACAGGTTTGGACGGGAGCCAGACCAACTCATATATTTTAGAAGTTTTAGAAAATGGTAAAAGCTTTAAAAATTCTGATAAGGCTGTAGTATACTTTACTTCATCATTTTTCCAGTATTTTATGATATCGCAGTATCACAACCTTAGACAGGACACCCCAAGAAGCCTTGTTGAAGAAGTTATTTTAGGAAAAGAAAGCGATCAATACAGACTTTTTACAAGAGCCAAGGAACTTAATTTTCTTATGCAACCTGAAAATTATCTTCTACTGATATATACAGACGGTATTGTAAGTTATCAGGAAATGTTAACCACCGTACATGAGTTAAGGGAGTCAACACATCGCCCTGTAATACTTGCAGGGACTGAAATTCTTGTATTTCTTTATGGCAGGGAAAATCTTTATAAAAGTCGGTCGTCCTTGTATAAATACATCAAAGAAAAAGGATTCTATAAATGTGCATTATCCACAGAATTTGCGAGTATAATCTTCCTTAAAAAGGCTTATGAACAATGTATTGCCGCCAGAAAACTCAGTTCGATCCTAGATGTAAACGGAATCTGGTTTGATTACGATGCCTACCGTGAACAGCACTTTTTTTATACACGACTTTCAGATGAAGATGTAGATTTTTTTTGTATACCTGTTGCAAAAGATATTGTTCAATATGACAAAATGAACAGAACAAAATATGCGTATACTTTGCTGCTCTATCTGAAAAATTTTAAGAACGGTACAACCGTCGCTAATATTCTTCATACACATAGGAACACTATGTTTTACAGGTTAGAGCGCATTGCCACTACATTCGCATTAGATTATGAAAATCCCATACAGATGAATAATCTTTTATTATCATTTAATATTTTAGCTACTAAGAATCCTGATATTTTCAGCTAATTTATATAACTTATCGGAGGAAAATAAGCTATGTCAACAACCCGTGGTTTTGAAAAAGTTATAAACTATGTACTTGAACTTATACAAAGCGGTAACCTCAAAATCGGAAGTGAACTTCCTTCAGAGAGACAATTGACAAACATTTTAGAACTAAGCCGTAACTCTGTCAGAGAGGGACTACGTTCGCTTGAAGATATGGGCATTATTAAAAGTCTCCATGGCTCCGGAAATTATATATCAGGCTCAATCTCAGAAAATATGCAAAGATCATTTGAATCAATGATTTTACTTAGATCCATAAGTATGAAAGAAATAATTTCTTTCAGAAAAAGCATAGAATTATCAGTATATGAACTTGCTTTTGAAAATAAGAATAAAACTGTATATATTGAAAAGTTAAGTGTTATTCTGAAAGATTTTTTAAGTCAGCCTTTAGAAGAGCAAATAAAAAGAGATACTAAGTTCCACCGTCTGTTAGTCTCAATGGCTGAAAATCAGATACTTGATATAGTTATGGGTAGTATATCAAAGGTTTATCTTGACTGGGTGCGGGATGTCCTTTCTGATATGGATAACCTAGGAATGCAACATCTTCATGAAGCCCATCTTCGTATATACAAAAGCCTCGCTGAAGAAAATAAGGTTGAAGGAATACGAGCAATAGAGGAGCATTATTCTATTATCGAAAAAAATGTTTGGTAATAATAATTTGTATCTATAATAGTTTTAACCTTAAGTGGTACTACCACTTCTTTTATTTTATTGTTATATTGTTCAATTTATCTTACTCTATATATTATATATAGGTTAGAATTATAATGTTTTGAAATTCAGCACAAAATAGTTATATTAATTTATGCAATTAGTCTTGACAAAATCAAAGCAAAGTTATATATTAAAATCAACAAGAGGTAGTACCAATTTAAAACGTATTATATATGATTATTTTCTATGGAAAAAGGGGGCTCATTATGATGAGTATTATGAATTGTTTAATATTCTATATAATTTGTATTTTGTTTATGATAATAGGTGCTAAAGTGCAGCTTAGTTCTTTAAAAAATAAAACAAAGGAAAATACAAAACAACAAAAAAATTTTATTCAGATGGGTGGTATGTTTTGCAAATTATATAGAGCATATTGATTCCTTTATTATCATAGTATAAGGCTGATTACATCAAGAATGCAAAACTTGATATAATCAGCCTTTTTTATTTATTCCAAAGCCAAACTTATTAATATTGTGAATAGTTTACCTTTAACTGTAATATTACTTCAGTAGTTCCGGCATCGGATTCACTCCTATTCCCAACAGCACACCCACTATAATTGCTACAATACAGGCGTACATTAAGCAAGGTCCTATATTAGTACGAATAATCTTACCTTCATTTCCATTTGTACCTGTAGTTGCACAGACGGAAACAATATTGTTAACGCAAATCATATTACCGATAGCTCCTCCCATGCTTTGTAAAGCCACTATAAATACTTGTGATAAGCCTACCAAAGTAGCTGTTTCAAACTGCAGTGAAGCAAACAGAGTATTAGAAACAGTACAGGAGCCCGACATAAATGCTCCAAGTACACCAATTAGCGGAGCTATCAAAAAATATGTATTCTTAAAAAGATCTGCAAGTGCTCTTGCCATAGCATAGAGCATACTACTATTCTTAAAAGTATATTCTGTCGCCGCCCTTGTAATATCCATGCTTATTCCTATATTTGCATTAGAGGTATAACGGTAAATATTTACCATTGCTACCCCAAAGAAAAGGGCTATAGCTGCTCCCTTTATCTGCTTGAATGAATCTGTTATTGCAAGCTTTGCTTCTTCTTTTGTCATTTTATGCATTAGTATTGTAAGCAATGCAACCGGTAAAAACGGGAAAAACCCGGGATTGTAAAGTATCTTAAAATCCCAGTTAATGTCCTTAAAACCAAGAATATTCTCAACATGTATAATGCAGGGGTCATTAGTAAATAAAGTCTTAAGCCCTGCTAAATTGAGCCTTGTCATCACCAAAAGCAAACCAATTATAATGTAAGGAAGCCATGCAAGCATAGGTTTCATTTCTTTTTCTTTAACTGATGAGATAACTGATGAAGAATGTGTTGATTTATCTTCCCATTTCTCATAACCTGCAAAGTTCCAAGTTTCCTTTGGCATAAGTATACCTTTTTTTGCACAAAATATCAAAATAGGCAGCGAAATAATAAAAGATAGCATTGACACCAGTTCTGTTGTTCCGAATATCGAGAGCGGTATATATAATAGTCCGAGTACAACTGCTGTTAACAGACAAAAAGGAATTGCCGGTACTGCATCTTTAAATGAATGATTTTTACCAAATACTTTAGTCAACACAAATACACCTGTCATAATTATAAATACGCCACCTATCATATGTGGTATACAAGTCCATACAGTTAATAAATGTGCAAATTTAGAACTGTCACCTCCAAGGTTAGTTACCGCATCTGAAACTACTGAAGCCGCTGTTATTAGAGGAACTCCTACCGGTCCCGGATTTACCGGGGTTGAATTATAAATAAGGCATACTGCCGCTGCCGCAAGTGAAGGAAAACCAAGGCTTATAAGTATAGGTGCTGCTAATGCAGCCGGTGTACCAAATCCTGCAGATCCTTCAATAAAACCTGCAAATATAAACCCTACTAATATAGCCTGTATTCTTGCATCTTCAGTTATTCCTGAAAACATGCGATTTATAGAATACATGGCTCCTGATTGTTTTAATACATTCATCAGTATAATAGCACCAAAAATAATGCTTATTGTTTCAAATGCCCCCAAGAAACCTGAAAGTGTTCTTGCTATAATTTCTAACAATCCCATTTTCCAAAAAGTGCCTGCTACAATTGCCGCAGCAAGCCACGACAAAGTCAAGGAACGCTTTGCCGTCCAGTTAAAAACTACCATAAATATTACTGTAAGTAATATTGGTATTGACGCGATAATTGCAAACATATTAACATCCTTCCTAATATCACCATAGTATCATTTTAATTATATCTACATCCTATGTATTATTTTGAATTTTTTCGAATAAATCAGTCCACGTTTGTGCTGACTGTGCACCTGTAAGCCTATATTCTTCATTTACTATAAAAGAAGGAACTCCATTACAGTCAAATTGGTTATAAAGTCTGTGATTAACCTCCAGTTTTTCTAAGTATTGATAACTTGAAAGTACTTTTGATACACTCTTAGGGTTAATCCCTATTCCCATAACAATATCTTGCAACACATCTTCTCTGCTGATATTTACTCCTTCCAACATATATTTATCCCATACCAACTTCATATAAGTATCTATTTTCCCTATATTACTTGCATACTCGGCAAGCAATAGTGAATTTCTTGTATTTGCAAAAATATCTTTATAAGCAATCTGTATATTATATGGCTCACCGAGTTTATTTATCATATCAAAAAAGCGTTTTGGAAAATGAAGATGATATGTGAACGGCATACCTTCTTGTGGAGTATCCGGATGAATTTCGATGAATTTATATTCCATTTCGAACTCATATTTATCTTTAAGTGTATCCAAAATACGTTTTCCAAGATAGCACCATTCACATATAAAATCTGTAAACATTATAATCTTTATCTTCATCTCATCTTCACCTTTAACATCCGATTTATTCTTTAATAATTGCTCTTTGTCCTTCTTCCGGTTTTTCTGTAAGCAGTTCAAGTGCCTCCCTTACTTTCCCTTCGCGAAAGGCTTTTTCTGCTGCCGGTGGCAGGGTAGGATCACCAAATACATGCAAAACACTGTTTCCTCTCAGAATTCTGTTAGAGCCTATACCCTCTGCTATTTTAGTAAGATTTGTAACCTGAACTACCGGTATACCTGCACGTTGTATTTCTTTTGTTATCATGGAACCTCCACGAGAAGAAGTCCCTCACGTGCTTGTTTCAATTACTGCATCAACCCCATCTTCAATAAGATTCTTTGCTATTCCTTCTCCAAACTCTTTACATTTTTCCATAGGAGTCATAACCCCTGCAGTAGAATAAAATGAATCTGCAAGCTCTCCAATCAATCCATCATCCACCAGTTTATTGAGTGCATCAACAGGAACAAGTCTGTTTGGATCTTTAAGCACAAATTCATTGTTATACCCCTGATGGCTGACTTCCCAATCTTCGGGTAATAATGTTTCCATGCCTTTATAAGAGTATTTCTTATATGCTTTGGAATTAGTAGGAACCTGATTATCCGGATTGCCTTTCGGTACAAGACCTCCATCTGTAACAACTGCTATCTTGCACTCTGACAAAGGTTTTGTCAGCTCAGGAACCGGTATCTGTTCATGATTAGGCATAAGAACTTCCGTTCTAAACTGCCGTCCATTTATTTTATCTAACAGCATATTAATTCCTCTTTTCGCTGACGGAATAGAATAATCTATTTGAATTGCAGGACCGGAACCATGATATCCCTCTGTCTGACCATCCTTTATCTGTTCACCATTTACTAACTTCTTTGCAAAATTAACAATTTTAGTAATAGCATTTTTCATATCTCTTGCATTGTTATCTGTTTGTAGGATATATCCTCGATTTTTATATAAATCTGTGCCGGGATTTTCAGCATAAAGAGCTGTTACTGCAGGAATATGAAGTTTTTCAATCACAGCAGAAACAGTAAGTCCACATCCAAGACCATAACGGCCTGCGTTAAATCCCGGACCTGCTACAAACAAATCAGCCTTCTCATCTTCTACAATTTTTAATATCTCCGGAATTATCTCTCCCTGCTTTTCAGCTATGGTATTATCTCCACAAATTATAGTTTTTACAACCTCATACTCATCTCCAAGCAACTTACTAAGCATAAGACCCGGTCCAACAGGTTCATCCTTAGTTAATAATCCTATACTGGCAGTCTCTTCCCCGCCTAATCCGGCGTAAAACTGATTGATATAATGAATCACTCTTTTTTTCTTCATGTTTTATGCCTCCTTTCTTGGTATATCTACATCAGTAGAAACATAATTATCACCCAGCTGTGACCATATTCCCTGATAGCAGAAATTAGTTTCATGATCAAACGGTCCCCAAGGATCAAGATTCAAAAGACAAGGTACATTAGCCTTCTCACCTATCAAAGTAGATACTCTCGGATGATGCAGAGTCCAGTTTCTTCCACTATTGATAATTGCATCAACCTTTGGATCTGCAACTACTAACATATCTCCCGGTTCATCATTTGATACTGCTGAAAAATTAAGAACTGCCGGCATTCCCAGTTTCTCACACCAGTTAAACATTAATGTTGAATCAAGCTGGCAATGTCCCATTCCTGATTTGTTTATCATTACACAATCTGCTCCAAGAGTCTCTTTTGCTATATTTGCAGCAATCATTCCATGAGTATCTTTGTCATCAATCTTCATTACATTATTTGAGAATACTACTCCCACAAATTCCAGGTCTTTGCCATGTCTTTTCATCAATTCCTTTATATATACTTCATTCTGTAAAAAATAATTCGGTTCCCAATACCTCCAGATCATCGCACCGTCTAAAATTTCAGTCGGTTGCACTACAAATGGTAGAAAGTTCAATGCACTCTGCCCATAGTATAAGAAATTCCATGTATCATGTGATGCCATATGAGTTACAAGATAAGCCACCTTTGGAAGCTTTTTAGCAGGATCTACAGGTTTTCTTTCAAATATCTCTGTTTTATCAGGCTTTAGCGGAATAGCTAACTTTGCCAAAAATACATTTATTGTTAAAGAAGCATTCTTTAATGCTTTAGCATAGCTTAAGTCAGATACTCCTTCATTAGGTGTTGCATCTATACAAATATGATAATGACGTGAGAAATTACTATATTTTGCACACTCCCCCCCCATATCAAGATAATATTTTATATTGCATTTAGCATAATAGATATCCGAAATAACCACACCTTTTAATGCTACAGTCCTTCCATCTCCCATAGGGGCAAGCTTGCCCCATATACCCGGATAAGAAGTTTCCGGCGCCTCAGCTTTGCATCTTGGCTGCATACAATCATGAATTGCTAAAATTCTACAATCGTCTCCCGGTGCTGCAATTTTAATATCAAAACTGCCAAAAAGTTCACTTTTTGCCATTTCCAGCAGTTCAGTTTTATTTATTGATAAAACTCCATCTTTAAGTTCAGTTTTACATCCAAACTGAACTTTACTTACATTGATATAGTCAATCTGTAACCTCTTGCTCATATCATCCATCCTCCTTTTTAACTGATTTAAAATACTTCCTCTCCTACATTTTATTATCAATTAAAATAAATATTTTTTAAATATACATAAATTTGATTTGAACAATTATCATACATTTTTAAAATATGTACAAATTTCATAAGAAAAATTCCCATAAAAAAAGTAAGTAAAAAGATATTATTCATCTTCTACTTACTATAATCTAAAATTATTGTTTTAACTTTACTAGATAAAATTGGCAAATACTGAAACCATAATCAGTGTCAGTATTCCACATACAATCATTGCCAGACTGCTTACACTTCCTTCAACCTCTCCCATTTCCATAGCTTTTGCCGTCCCAACCGCATGAGATGTTGTTCCAAGCGCAATCCCTTTGGCAATCGGGTCTACTATCTTAAATATTTTAAAAACTGTAATTGATATTATATTTCCCAAAATTCCTGTTATAATTATAACTGCAACCGTAATTGCCACTATACCGCCAAACTCCTCTGAAACTCCCATTCCAATGACTGTAGTAATTGACTTGGGAAGCAAAGTAATATATTCTTTGTGTGTTAAATTAAAAATAACTGCAAGAGATAATATACATACCATATTTGCAATTATTCCTGACAAAATTCCTGTCATAAGTGCTACCGCATTCTTTTTTAATATCATTAAATTCTTATATAACGGAATAGCAAGACTAACTGTAGCAGGTGTCAAGAGATAGCTTAGATACTGCGCACTATGGTTATATGCTTTATAATCTATATGAACTACCGAAATACCAATGATAACAAATACAATTGATATTAAAAGCGGATTTAATATAGCAAGATTAAATTTCTTTCTTAAAATCAATCCTATCTCATAACCTATTACACTTACAACTATTCCGAATGTTGTACTATTTTGTATTAATCCGTTCATTTTTCTTCCTTCCGAGTAATTTCTGTGTAACTTTTCCCGATACCGCCATTACTACAACAGTAGAAACAGGTGTAATTACAAGTACAGGCATCAGCATTTCTTTAAGTTCGTTGACTGAAGTAAGAAGCCCTACTCCTGCCGGTATGAACATAACCGGCATTATCTCTATTAAAAACACCGCTGCATCTTCAACCGCTTCAAGTTTAACTATCTTTGTCATAAGGCAGAACATCATCAGGCAAAGTCCATATACACTTGCCGGAATCGGAAAGTCTAAAAAGTACTTAATTCCCTCTCCTATACAGGTAACTAACATAATAATTCCAAACTGTCTAAAGTATTTCACCTCTTATCTACCTCTTTTCTCTACCCATTCTTTTTCTCTGTCTAACATTCTCTTTATATATTCTCCTGTATAAGATTTCTTGTTCTTCGCTACTTCCTCCGGAGTACCCTCTGCAATAACCGTTCCCCCTCTTGCACCGCCTTCAGGGCCTATATCTATAATATAATCTGCTGTTTTAATCACATCCAGATTATGCTCAATTACAATTACAGTGTTACCGCCTTCGGATAATTTGCGCAAGATATTGATGAGTTTGTGTACATCAGCAAAATGAAGACCGGTTGTAGGCTCATCCAGCACATAGATAGTCTTTCCTGTGCTGCGTTTGCTAAGTTCGGTCGCAAGCTTGATTCGCTGTGCTTCTCCTCCCGAAAGTTCGGTCGAAGGCTGTCCTAAACGGATATAACCAAGTCCCACCTCACTGAGGGTTTCTATCTTTCTTCTGATAGAAGGGATGTGTTCAAAGAAAGCAAGTGACTCGTCCACCGTCATATTAAGCACATCATAAATAGACTTACCTTTATACCTTACTTCCAAGGTTTCACGATTGTAACGTTTACCCTCACAAACCTCACAAGGCACATATACATCAGGGAGGAAGTTCATTTCTATCTTAACTATACCGTCACCTGAGCAGGCTTCACAACGTCCGCCCTTTACATTGAAGCTGAATCTTCCCTTGCTGTACCCCTTCGCCTTGGCGTCCTGAGTAGCCGCAAAAAGATCGCGGATAAGGTCAAATACACCTGTGTAAGTAGCAGGATTTGAACGGGGTGTTCTTCCGATAGGAGACTGGTCTATGTCTATTATCTTGTCCAGATTCTCCGCACCCAGTATTTCATCATGTTTACCTGCTATTATTCTTGCCCTGTTTAACTTCTTTGCAAGTGATTTATATAAAATTTCATTTACAAGGCTGCTCTTACCGGAACCTGAAACTCCGGTAACTACAGTCATAATACCGAGCGGAAATTTCACATCTATGTTTTTAAGGTTATTCTCCCTTGCACCCTTTACTTCAAGGAATCCGGTCGGTTCTCTGCGCACACTCGGAATCGGAACCTGAAGCCTACCCGAAAGATAGGCTCCGGTCAGAGATTCTTTACATTTCATTATCTCCTTTGCTGTTCCGGTTGCTATAATCTCACCGCCATGCTCACCTGCTCCCGGACCGATATCCACTATGAAATCAGCCGCAAGCATAGTATCTTCATCATGTTCAACCACAATCAATGTATTGCCTATATCTCTGAGATTTTTCAGGGAAACCAGTAGCTTATCATTATCTCTTTGATGAAGTCCGATACTAGGCTCATCTAAGATATACGCAACTCCTACAAGTCCTGAACCAATCTGGGTTGCAAGTCTGATTCGCTGTGCCTCTCCGCCTGAGAGTGTACCGGTTGCACGTGACAGGGTAAGATAATCAAGCCCCACATCATTTAAAAATGATAATCTTGCTGTTATCTCCCTCAGTATCATATCTCCTATTTTTCTCTGCGTAGAAGTGAGCTCTACATTTTCAAAATAGTTTTTAACTTCTAAGATAGAAAGTTCTGTAACATCGGATATATTTTTATCTCCCACTGTTACAGCAAGGGCGGTAGGTTTAAGACGTTTACCGCCACAGGCCTTACATGGAGTTGTTCTCATGAAACCTTCGTACTCCTGCTTAGTTGATTCCGAAAAAGTCTCTCTGTATCTTCTTTCTACATTTTTGATAAGCCCCTCAAAAGGCACATCGTATACACCTTCACCGCGCTGACCTTTGTAATGCACCTTTACAACCTTACCTCCTGTACCATAGAGGATTACATCTTGAGCTTCCTTAGAAAGCTTTTCAAAAGGAGTTTTAAGGTCAAAGTTATAAGCTTTTGCAAGTGCCACCAAGGTTGAATTGGTAAAGCTTCCCTTTTGGTTGGATGACTGCCAGCCCATTACCACTATACAGCCCTCCGACAGGCTTAAGCTCTTATCCGGTATCATAAGCTCAGGATCAAATTCCATCTTATAGCCAAGACCCGAACACTCAGGGCAGGCTCCGAAAGGATTGTTAAACGAAAATGTTCTCGGCTCGAGTTCTTCAAGACTTATATTGCAGGCCGGACATGAAAAACTTGAAGAAAAGCTGAGCCTCTCTTTTCCATTTACTTCTACTATTAATAATCCTTCAGAAAGTTTCATTATCTGCTCAATAGAGTCTGACATACGTCTCTCAATCCCGGCCTTTACAACAAGACGGTCTACAACTATTTCTATATTATGCTTTTTGGTTTTCTCAAGCTTAATCTCATCTGAAAGCTGATAAAGCTCTCCATCCACCATTACCCTGACAAAACCCGCCTTTTTAGCACTTTCAAATACCTTGACATGCTCACCTTTCCTGCCCCTTACCACAGGAGCCAAAAGCTGAATTTTAGCCCCCTCCGGCAGCTTCATTATCTCATCTGTCATCTGGTCAACAGTCTGCTTATGTATCTCTTTACCACAGCTTGGACAATGCGGTACTCCGGCTCTTGCATAAAGAAGCCTTAAGTAATCATAAATTTCCGTAACCGTACCTACTGTGGAACGGGGATTCCTATTTGTAGATTTCTGATCAATGGAAATAGCGGGAGACAGTCCTTCTATACTCTCTACCTTTGGTTTTTCCATCTGCCCTAAGAACTGACGGGCATAAGAAGAGAGGGACTCCATGTAGCGCCTCTGTCCTTCTGCATAAATAGTGTCAAAAGCAAGAGAGGACTTTCCTGAACCTGAAAGTCCTGTCATTACTACAAATTTATCCCTCGGTATATCTATGCATATTCCTTTGAGGTTGTGCTCTCTCGCCCCTCTTATCCTTATAAAATTTTTTGAATTTTCTATAGTTTTCTTTGCTGGCATATTCTTCCTCTTATGATGTAAATCAGTTATAATCTCTGTTTATCATAACAGAAAGAAATTAATTTTTCAAGCATAATTCGAACAAATGTTTAGATGATATTCTTCATTTATTATGCAATATTCACTATATTTTCTTACTTGCTCTCTATCCAGTCTATCAAATCCCATACTGTCATATCCTGCATATAGCCACCCTCTTTGATAAACTTACCGTTTTCATAAAGATGCAGGGTAGGAAAGCCTCCAATACCCTGACCTTCTACCAGTTCTTCCTCTTCATCAGCATCAACCACGGTGAATTTATACAGCGGTCTTACCTTGGCAGCTTCCTTGTATATAGGTTCTAAAAGCCGGCAATAGCCGCACCACTTCGCACTGTAATCAACTATTACCTTACCCTTAGCTTTCAACACTTCTTTATTAAAATTTTTACCGGTAACTTTTACAACCTCTCCAAAAGCTGCTTTTTTCTTTCCACTGATGCTAAGCTTTATGGTTTTACTGATTTTTTTATTTGCAGAAAGCATAACTTTAATTCTTGCTTCCCCACTTTTTAGTGCTGTAATACTAAAGCCCAGGTTAGTCTTTTTTATTTTAACTTTTTTGCTATCCTTGGTACTTACCGTAAAACCCTTGTTTTTACTTGAAGAAGTTACTTCAACAGTTATATCGGCATTTTCATCATTGTTAACAGTAATTTCCTCACCCTCTTTTAAGCTGACTTTAGACTTGGAAATTTCTATCTTCTCCGAATTCTTGCCGGTTGCCGCAAAGATCTCCGTCTTTACCATGAACAACAGGCTGGCTATACAGAATACAGCCGCCAGAAATTTAATTTTTTTGTTTGGCATACAACACTCCTTTATTCATATTTCCAATAACCTTTTTTCACAAGCACTTTCTCTTTCCATGCCTTTTTAACAATAATTTCTTCCTTCTCCAACTTTTGCTCCGCAAAAGTATGCTTGTCGTCTCAAGGCTTTGGACGGTGTGCCTGCCATTCTTCGTCTGAATTAAAAACTTCTCCGCACTGGCATACCCAATGAACACTTATTTTCTGTTTCTTTACAGCAGGATGCTTAACTATTTTATAAACATCCGGAACCCATACTTTTTTAATTTTTTTAGACTTATTCTTTTGTTTTTTTCCTTCTTTGGTTTTTTTCTTATCCTTAGTCTTATTTTTATCTTTTTCCCCTGTTTCGGTTTTCTTTGACTCAGGCTGTACAGTTGCTGTACGGACAGTGCCTGCAAAGGTATTGCCGATATCCGTTATACCCGCAAAGGAAATCACCAAAGTGATTATCAGAAGAATAATTATTTTTTTCTTATCCGGTTTCATTTTAACTCCCTAATATTAATTATATCAAATCACCGACTAAAAGCCTAACATAGATTTTACTCTACATTAGGCTTTTAGCCCTATACTAAAGCAATTTATTTGTACTCAATTACATTATTGTATAATCCCATACTGTTCATTTCAAATGTTAACTTATCACCCTTTTTAGTGAATTTAACTTTCTGAAGTTTATTGTTTTCATCAATGTAATATACATTCTTAACCGGCTTCTTGCCTGCAAGTGTTGTGGTAATCTTAAACTGTCCATATGCAAGAGGAGAAAGTTCTACCCTGTACATATTTACGGTATCCACATCAAGTACCATGTATTTCTTGCCCTTAAGTTCAGGAACCTTTACATCTTTAAGTACTCTCGCCGATAATGTATACTCTCCGTTGCCAAATCTAAAGCCTGATGCGGAAGTGGTGCCATCACCGCCTAAAAGAACTGTATCATTCTTGTGAGCCATCTTCTTGTCAATAAGGTAAAGTGCCTGTACGCTTCCACAGCTTAAGTGATTGAATACATACTTCTTTGCACCATACTCTGACTTATCCTTAACAGTCATTGGGAAAGCATCTATTGCATAATTGCCTTTAACTACTTCTGCAACATAGTTAGTATCTTCAAGTAATGATAAATCTACCCAGCCATCCACAACATCTGCTTCAATAGTTTCTCTTGCGGAGATAAATCTAAGTCTGGTGTTCTTAATCTTTGCTTTATTGTTACCAAGAAGATAAACAGGAAGTTTGTAAGCTACTCTGTTTGCCTGTTTTTCATCTTTTAAAGCCTTTGCACGTTTCTTTAACTCAAAGCCCTTGAATTCACCATAAGGAGCCTTACTCTTAAGAAGCTTTTTACCATCGCTGCTTATAGTTACATAAGCATTTTTCATACTGTATTCTTTATCAACGGCAGAAATGATATAATCATTTCCCTGAACCAGTTTAAGACCTGAAAGCTTGCCATTCTTAGCTGTAAGAGTCTTCTCTACCCTCTGCTTTGTAGCATTATAAATCTCAAACTTGATATCTTTCTTTAATGCAGTTGACTTAACCTTTAAAGGAAGTTCCTTAACCGCTACCTTCTTTGTGTTATAAATTATCTTATAATCTTTTAATGTATATTTCTTGGAAGCAAGGTTCTCTCCTGTATCAAGCGGAGTACCCTTCGGTGTCTTACCGTCTAATCTTACCAATTCGATATAATGACTGGTTAAACGCTCCTCCAGATTATTGGCGTCTTTGTAGCCCTTAATCACAGGCTGATAAGTTCCGTTGCTGTCCGGTGCAAAACTAAATTCAATCTTATTTTTTAATTTATATACAGGGTTCTTTTCTAACTTAAGTTCATAAGAAACATCACCCTCACCTATAAGTGTAAGTACACCGTCATCACCGCTATATATAAGCTTTGACTTATTATTGTCTTTTCTTATCAGTCTGAAAGGAAGTTTACCTTCAGGCTGATAACCGCTGTCGCTGAGAAGAAGATTAATGAGGCAGGATATTGCTTTTACCTGCTCTGAAGGCTTACCGTCTGTCTTCTTTATAACTATCTTTGAAACAGCCTCTTCAGGAGCTTCAATTCCCTCATCATAATCATATTTTAAAAGAACTCCGCCTTCGTAGCGTGCATATACTCTGAGAAGTTTCTTACTCTTATAAGCTCCGACAACTTCATAATTATTATAGTCAGCATTTTTTACATCAAAGCCTATCTTATACTGTTCTTCAGACTTCATAACAATGCCTGAAATCTTTCCGTTTTTAACCTTATAATGAGCAGGTTCTGCAAATATATCCTTCATACGGAAGCTGTCTAAAGTAATTCCGTCAGGAGCTTTGGTTCCATCTTCAAATACCACTTCAATATCAGCAACTTTTACATCATTACCGGCTTTAATTTTCTTGCCTTTTACAGCCGCTCCTGATGCTCCGCCGAGAGCAGTTTTATCATCTTTAATATCTTTGATTTCATCCTCTTTCGGTTTTCCCGACTCTGAAGCTACAGGTCCGGTGTAGAGAGGGGTATCAGATTTTTTTATAAGAGTAATTCTCTCAAATCTTTCTGATTTAGTATCATAATCAAGAGGTTTTTTCATAATCCAAGCGTTTTTGTCTTCATCAACAAATATATGTACTGTAGTAATATCACTTACATTTGATTCTTTTACTCTGACTAATTTAGAATTTGCAGTATTTTGTGCAAAACCTATTTCACAATATGTATTTGATATTATATCTAACTCAGGAACTATCTTACCATTTGAAACCGCAATTTTCTTTCCTTTTGGAGTTACACCATTTAAATCTACCCCCTGATTAGGCATTATACTAATTAATACTCCATCTTCTACAGGAGAACCGTTTTCGTATACAACCTCAAATTCATTAAGTGGCACCAATTCAAGTTTATGTGGATTTCTCCTAACAGTAATTTTAGTAAATTCATTACTGGTTAATCCACCTGCACCATTATTTTTATCCTTACTCCACTGAATAAGTTTACCATCTATTTTTTTGAATTCAAAAAACGCAGAAGTAGGTTTATTCTGCTCTGAAACCACAAATTCATATTTTGCATCTGTGTATTTGCTATTTGAATGTGGAAGGGACAAAGAATAGAGCACATTTTCTTTTAGGTTTTCAATTTCAATTTTACCATCTGATACCGGTAAATTTTGATCAAAGGTCCAATCTTCATCTGTAATATTTATTGATTCACTATCCATACCTTCAACATGTATTACTGTCGGATCAGCAGCATAAGTTACCACCCTTGAACTTCCTGCTATGTTTCCTAAAACAGAGTTCACTCCTGTAGGAACCACCGCTGAACTAAATGCCAATGACACCGCCATAAAGCCTGCCAATAATGCTTTTCTTTTCATCTCTGATTCTCCTCATTGTAAATAAAATATTGTTACTCCATTTAATCAAGCCCATATTGTTTCTGACCTAATTATCTCCTTATAACTACTCTGATCTTTGGTACAACTGAATTGGCCGGAAACAGCTATACTTCAAAACCTTTAGTTTATCATTGGGCGTTAATTTTGTCTTTAATAGGCTGACTATGTTAATCAATTAATACATTTATAGATTTTACCTATAATTATAAGCATTTATAGTTTTTATCTATATTGCATAATTAACCATGTAACTTATACTATTTTTTATACATTTTGTCAATAACGTGTTTACCAATTATACAAAATTTAAAAAATTAATATTATATTTGATAATAAATGTAACATTTTTGTAACCCATTTTAAAACTTACCGGATTTATAAATCTTTAGTTCCGTCTCTATAAACTTGCATACCTGTATACAAGCCACTTGATAACTACATAAAAATGTCATATAATGTAGCCTATATCATAACAATATAGGAGTTTTATTTTATGAAAAATGAGATATTTCCGGAAGGTTACTCTCCTGCCCTTAGCATAAGGGAAACCGAGGTTGCTATAAAATCAGTTAAAGACTATTTTGAACGTGAGCTTGCGAAACAGCTTAATCTTACCAGAGTTTCCGCTCCTCTTTTTGTCCGTCCCGAAACAGGACTTAATGACAACTTAAACGGGGTAGAAAGACCTGTGGCTTTTGACTTAAAGGAACAGCCTGAACAGGAGGCTCTTGAAATAGTGCATTCCCTTGCCAAATGGAAAAGATTTGCACTCAAAAGATACGGTTTTCACTCAGGGGAAGGCTTGTATACAGATATGAACGCCATCAGGAGGGATGAGGATACGGATAATATTCATTCCATCTTTGTAGACCAGTGGGATTGGGAAAAAATTATAAATAAAGAAGAAAGAAATGAACACACTCTTAAAAAGACTGTTATGTCAGTATATGAAGCTCTTAAGAGCACGGAAATGCATATGGCGAGAAAATATAACTATATAAAACCTGAGCTTCCGGAGCAGATTTGCTTTGTGACATCACAGGAACTTGAGGATGAATATCCGAATTTAACAGCAAAAGAAAGAGAATATAAGGCTGCCAGAGCACATGGAGCCGTATTTATAAGCCAGATAGGCGGGGCACTTAATTCAGGCGAAAGACATGACGGCAGGGCACCTGACTATGATGACTGGCAACTAAACGGAGACATCATAGTCTACTATCCTCTGCTTGACATAGCCCTTGAGCTTTCTTCTATGGGTGTCAGAGTAGATGAAAACCGCCTTAAGGAACAGCTCCAAATATCAAACTGTATGGACAGGGCTGAACTCCCCTTCCAAAAAGCAATACTTAATAAGGAACTTCCTTATACGGTAGGCGGCGGTATAGGTCAATCCAGAATCTGTATGTTTTTCCTGAAGAAAGCCCATATAGGTGAAGTCCAGTCCTCGGTATGGACTCCTGAAACTATGGAAAATGCCGATTCCTGCGGAATCACCTTATTATAGAATTTGCCAGTCAATCGGTTCAACACCGTTTGCTACAAGAAATTCATTAGCCCTCTTAAAATGTCCGTTACCCATAAAGCCTCTATGGGCTGATAACGGACTTGGATGGGCTGACTCAAGTATGAGATGCTTAGGATTGTTAAGCATCTCTTTTTTACTTTGGGCAGCCTTGCCCCATAACAAATATACTATAGGTCTATCCTCTTTATTAACAGCCTCTATCAAGGCATCCGTAAAATATTCCCAGCCTTTGCCCTGATGAGAAAATGCGGCATGTGCCCTCACCGTTAAAAGTGTATTTAAAAGAAGCACTCCCTGCTCCGCCCATTTTCTAAGGGAGCCGGATTCAGGAATATAGCAACCTAATTCATTCTGCAGCTCTTTATAAATATTTTGCAGTGAAGGCGGAAGCTTCTCTCCCTTTGGCACTGAAAAGCTGAGTCCCTCTGCCTGTCCCGGTTCATGATAAGGATCCTGACCTAGGATAACAACCTTAACCTCGCTAAGCGGCGTTAAATGTAGGGCATTGAAAATATCATCAGACTTAGGATAAATAATATGGTGGGCATATTCATCCTTTAAAAATAAATATAGCTTTTTATAATAATCTTTTTTTGCTTCCTTCTCAATAACAGGAAGCCAGTCATTTGTAACACTGCCCATAATTCCTCCTAATCATTAAAGAAGGTGAAAGACCAAAGCCCTTCACCTTTAATACATATCCTACGGTACTAATTCCCTTCTTTCCTTACCTGCCTCAATAGCCTTCGTGTCAAGTTTGGAAACTATACTATATATACGTTCACTATAATCCTGCTTATCTGTCATATCCATCAGCTCAAGAGCCTCCCTTTCAGGAACTCCGTAAACAGACTGCAATTCAGCCATTATCTGCTTTCTTACATAATCAAGATCGGTGTGAATTCCTAATTGCCTTGCAAGTGCAATGTACTTATCATAGCGGGAAAGTCCCTTTATCAGAGAATCCAGCGCAGAGGCATAATCACCCATTGCAAAGAAATTGTTATAGGAATTTAACTGCTTATTTACAAACATAACAGTATAAATTTTGTCGTGAATCTCCATATCTTTCTCTTTGATTTTAAGTCCTCTGATGTCCTCATAAGCCTCGGTATATTTATGGTTTCCAAACTTATATGTGGCATCCGCAATACTTATATCATAAGAAAATATGTTAGTACCGACTATCACAACTGCTGCCGCAACTATGAAGAATAAGAAAATAATTATAGCTCCTGCCTTATTTATCTTTCCTTCCGGCTGCTCAAGTGCTTCTGCTCTGAGACGCTTTAGCTCAGCTTCCTTCTTTGCTGCCTTCTTAGCCGCATCCTTAGCAGACTTTTTAGCCTTGTTATCAGCCGCCTTCTTTTTAGCCGCCTCGGCTTTTTTCTTCTTATCAGCCTCTGCCGCAGCCTTTTTATCTTCTTTCTTTTTTGCTGCTTCGGCTTCTTTTTCTTTTTTCGCTTCTTCTTCCTGCTCAGGCGTAGGTATAGCTGCAAGTTCCTCCTCAGTCAAAGGAACATTGGCAAAAAGTTTATGAAAAATCTTAGAAAGCAGTCCTTTTTTTTCTGAACTTTCCTTCTTTGCAGATTTGTTTAATTCAATCTCTTTATCGGATAAAACTTCAGGCTCTCCCATATCATCAAGCGGATTTATTTCAGGCAAAGAATTATCTTCTTCAACCGGTTCTGTATCATCAAAACTGATTTCTCCCGCTTCATCTTCTTCATCAAAACCTATTTCTTCGCCTATTTCGCTGCCAAGTTCCGCTCCGAGCTCTTCACCCGGTTCTGCTTCCGTGTCAGTTCCGACATCCGAACCAAAATCCCCGCCTATTTCATTTCCCGGCTCTGTTTCTTCAACAGAATTTTCTTCAGAAGAGGTTTCATCTTCATCTGTTTCAGCTTCCCCTGAATCCTCTAAGTCTTCCCGGCCTTCCGAAATCTCCACAGTGTCAGCATCTTCCGGTATAATATCCTCATTTTTATTTCCATCCGGAATATCCCCTGTCGAAACTTCGGATTCATATTCCTTATCTTCCAATGGATCTGCTAAATCATCCAAATCAATATCATCTAAAAATGAATCATCCAAATCATCAAGGCTGAATTCCTCCTCTAAAGAATCAACCGTAATATCAGAGGATGATGTTTTGTTCTTTCCGGACTTAGCACGGGCAGTAGCCTTTCGCCTCCTGTCAGTTTCATATGGAGGTTCCTGCCCAAAAGTCTCAAGCAGTCCATCTAGGTAAGATTCATTATCCTTATCCAATCTATCCTCCATCCTAAAGCATTTTTGGCTTTATCAAAGTTTATTTATAAGATTACTCTAAAACCAAGTTGTCAATTGCTTCTACCAGTTTTCCTATTTCCGGCTTTGTAAGCTGGGCATCCGCACCAAGAGATTCGCCTTTACGTCTCATTTCTTCATTAATAAGTGATGAAAAAATAATAACCGGTATTTCTTTAAGCTCCTTATCTTCTTTAACAAGCTTTGTAAGTCTATGTCCATCCATCCTTGGCATTTCGATATCAGTGATTATACAATGGCATTGGTCGGTAACCTTGCCCTCCGCCTTATAGCGCAAAAGAGTATTCCAAGCCTCTTCACCGTTTGCGGTAGCTGTTATATTTACATACCCCGCCTTAGTAAGACAATCAATTATCATCTTTTCAAGCATAGGAGAATCTTCTGCTATAAGAATAGGGGAATTATTTCTGGTTCTTTCTCCAAGCTTCTCTATATCCCTGGCTTTGATACCTGTTTCAGGATTTATAGTGGATACAATCTTCTCAAAATCCAACACTACTATGAGTCTGTGGTCAAATTTTATAATACCTGTTGCAACACTTCTATCAGCATCATTAATAGTTTCATCCGGCTTTGTTATATCGGACCAGGTAAGTCTGTGGATACCCTGAACTCCATGAACATGGAAACCGATGTTTAAATTATTAAAATTTGTAACTATATACATATCCTTAGTTCTGTCAGGTGATGGCGGTATCATAAGGCTTTTGGCAAGATCAACTATTGTAACAATAGTGTCTCTCGGCATAAAAATACCTTCAATTGTATCATGAGCATTCGGAATAGGTGTAGGCTCCGTAAAAGGCATAATTTCCTTTACCTTAGCCACATTAATTCCATAGTGGTTTGGTCCGATATTGAACTCCAATACCTCCAACTCATTTGTACCGCTTTGAAGTAAAATTCCTGTATCCATAATAACCTCCCTCAATTTTGTCCAAAGTATTTGACACCCAATGATACAGGATTGCTTCGGCTTCACCTCCCGCAATCCTTGCAAAAACATTCGTAATCCGCTCATTTTTTTTGCAAAAATGGCTACTTACTCATATTTTTTGCGTGTCAAAAGATAATAAATTCTCTTGCAAGCAAGCTTACATCGAATTTTTTACTTTTGACACTTGTATCATAATAAATTATTATCATAAAATTACATTCCCCATATTATACCATTCAATCTATATCCAGGTAAAGGGGAATTTTAAAATTAAAATCATTTTCTAAACATAATTTTACTGTGTTACATTAAGAGTATATGATTTATCTCCGTTTATAATTCTTAGTTTAGCCTTAGTTTTTGATTCATTTTTTGCTACATTAAATACAATTACACCTTTTGACGATTTACCGCCGCCTATATTAACCTCAATAGACTGCATATCATTTTCAAGGAGTGTAAGACTCGGTTTATAATAATTCTCTCCGTCAAAGGTCAGATTATAGCTGACTCCTTCACTGTGAGAAAACTTCCTGCTTTTATCGGTTTTATTTCTGATTGAAAATTCAACCACATATAGTTTCATATTATCGGCTGCCACCAGAGAAAAATATCCTTCATTTTTAGGATATCTCGAATACTCTCCTGCTCCTCCGTAAACTACCTCAAATCCTTCTTTTGCATATATATCGTTTAAGGTTGCCGCAGTATCCTTATCATCATTGGTTTCATTAATATCCTTAGACTTATCATCCGGATTTTCATTTTCTGTCTTATCATTTTCCTCTTCATCATTAATTGAAGAAGAGCTGGATGTCTCAGAAGTTTCCACCTTGCTTTTTCCTGCCACATTAAAGTCTTCATTTACAATATTAGGATTCTCTTTAATGGACAGTTCTTCCTGTAAGGTAGGCTCATAATTTCTTGTATGCTTAAGTACCAGTTTGGCCGCATACTCAGCAACCTGCTTCAGCTCATCATCCGAAAGCCCTGTATCTCCTATTGCGCAGGCTGACAAGTTTACTGTCACAATGGCTGCCATTGCAAGCATTAGCAATTTTTTCTTCATTTTTCCACTCTCCTTTAAGCCTTAGTATCCAGCTCAAACCAAAATTCTACGCCGTTATCCCAATTTTTCACTCCACATTCTCTGTTTAGAGAATTCATTATCGCTTTGACTATGGAAAGCCCGATTCCGTTTCCTCCATACTCTCGGGTTCTGGCCTTATCAACCTTATAAAACTTGTCCCATATCCTTTCAATATCTTCTTCGGGAATAGGTTTTCCGGTGTTAAATACAGAAACTCTGACTTTGTTTTCACACTCTCTTACACAAATCGAAACAATCTTTTTACCTGCTTTATCTTCTTCCACATGATTTAAAGCGTTACTTATATAATTTGTGATTACTTCTTCAACCAGGTATTCATCAGCCCATACAAAGCAGGATGGGTTCCCGTTTATTTCCAAACTGACTTCCTTTTGCTTATAAACCATATTCATGGCATTTACTACGGAATTCAATAACGACATAATATCAAATCTGTCAAACTGAGGCTTATTATCTCCAAATTCAAGCTCATTTAAACTCAAAAGCCGTTTTACCATAGTATTCATCTTTGCAGCTTCATCTATAATTACATCACAGTAGAACTCCCTGCTTTCCTCATCTCCCTGTATGTTATCTCTTAAGCCTTCTGCATATCCCTGAATCAGTGCAATCGGGGTTTTTAGCTCATGTGTTACATTAGACAGAAATTCTTTTCGCATTTCCTCCGACTTTTCTTTTTTCTTAATATCGTTTTTCAGCTCATTGTTTGCCGACTTAAGCGAGGAAATCGTGTTTTCCAGTTTTTCCGAAAGTACGTTTATACTATGCCCCAGTTCTCCTACTTCATCCTGCCTGCTCTCATCATAGCAGACATCAAAATTGAGATTGCTGATAGCTTTTGTCATCTCCGACAATCTTTGTATAGGTTTTGTAAAGCCTACTCCTATAAAGTACATAAGCAAAGAGCCTATAAAAATTGAAGCCAGACCTACGTAGGCAAAGAATGTATTTGATATACCCGCACTTTCGGTTATATTGTCATAGTTGCTTCTAATAAAAATTCTGTCTCCGCAGTCCAGTATACCATATAACTCAATATAATTAACCTCAAGCCTCGTGTCAAAATGTCTGTATATACTATACTTATCTGTTTTTATCAAAAGCCTTGTAGCTGTTTTTTCATTTTTATCCGAATTTTCAGATATTCTTGTTTTGTTATAATAATCTATAATTTCACTTTGAAGCCTTTCACTTTGGGCTTCATTCATATTTGTCGGGAATTTAGTTATTAAAAATATACCATCCGAATAGCTAAATCCATCAAATATGTATAAAGATACATTCTGTTTGGATGCAATCTGCTCAAAAATAAGGCTCAAATCAGAGAGCTTTTTAGAATCGTACTTTGAATTTACCTGCTCATAAGTATCTCCAAGCCTGCTAATCTTGTAATTTTCATAGTATTTTCCTAAAAATACCCTATTAATCATCCAACTGAAGAAGATGGTGGCGCTTAAAAGGGTAAACAAAATAATTATCAAACGCACTTTAATGGAATGTTTCATTTAAACCTCTGATTAACAATATTTATTCTCTAAGCTTCAAACTTATAACCTATTCCCCAAATAGTCTTAATCAGGTCTCCCTTATCTCCCATTTTAGCCCTTAATTTTTTCACATGTGTATCTATAGTCCTTGCATCGCCGAAATAGTCATAATTCCATACATTATTCAGGATTTTCTCTCTGGACAACGCAATTCCCTTGTTTGTCATAAAATACAGTAAAAGCTCAAACTCTTTTACGCTTAAATCCACAGGGCTTCCATCAATAATTACTTCATGCGAAGCCCGGTCAATCTTGATTCCGCCGGCTTCCAAGCAATCATCACTAACCGCCCCCGAACGTCTGAGAATGGCTTCCACCCTTGCCATCAGTATTTTAGGACTGAACGGCTTAGACACATATTCATCCACTCCGAGTTCAAAGCCTTGGAGTTCATCCTTCTCATCCGACTTTGCCGTAAGCATGATTATCGGAACCGTAGAATGTCTTCTAATCTCCCTGCAGACCTGCCACCCATCCATTTTGGGCATCATTACGTCTAAGATAATCAGTTCAATACTGCTGTCCGCAAAAAAGATATCTACGGCTTTTTCACCATCTTCAGCCTCTACTACCTCATAACCTTCATGATGCAAAAAATCTTTAACTAATTTACGCATCCTGCTTTCATCATCAACTACCAGAATTTTGGCTTTCTCCATTTTCTTCCTCACCAGCCTTTATTTCACTGTTTAATTTTTTATCTGCCATTCCTTCGAATATCTTTTCCCGTTCATTCAGTTCCTGTTCCTTCTTTGTAAGTTCTTCTTTCCAGGAGGCATACTCATTTACAAGGGCTTCCTGTGCCGAATTCGCCGAAAAAAACTTATCATAAATAACCACACCGAAAGGAACTAAAACCATAACTGCCATAAATGCAATTATTATCCTGTAATTTCTTATCTTTGATTTTAAATTATTTATAATGAAAATACTCCCATCTGATTTTTCTTCATCTTTATCTGTATTTTCATCTTTCTCCGAAGCATCTTTTTCCTTAAAATCATCGGAAAAACCGGATATCCCCTCTTCTTTACTCAGTACCGCAGAATACGGAATAGCCTTCATCGTCTTTCTCTGTTCCGGATTCTTCACAAGTTTTCTCTGAGCCTCACGCAAAAATCCGATACCGACCGGAGTAGAAAATTCACCGCTTTCTACCAAATTATCGTAAATTTCTCTAAGTACCGTTTCATCCTTCAGGTCTTTTTCGGCTTTAATTTCAGCAATCTTATTCAGCTCTCTCCTTGCCTGTTCATAAGAATCCGAATCGTTAAAACGGTATCCGTCCAAAATATATTTTTTACCATCTGCCATTTATAAAACCTGCCTGCTTATTTATTATTTCCCAAATTGGGGTTTATTAATGATGCGGATTGCTACCGCTTCATCATAAATAGTATAGTATCACAAAAAATAAAAATATACAAGAAAATAGACCTCAGGGAAATTCCCCAAGGTCTATAATTATTTATCCAAGGTGTTTCTTGAATAATTGTGAGATAATTAATAGTTTTCAGCTTTTCTCTGGAAATAGCTCTGTGGATGGTTGCATACCGGACAGACTTTAGGAGCCTTAGGTCCTACAACGATATGACCACAGTTGATACACTGCCAAATAGCATCACCGTCTGCCGAGAATACAAGGTCACCCTTAACATTCTCAAGAAGCTTGCGGTATCTTGCCTCATGCTCTTTCTCAATCTCAGCTACCATTTCAAAAAGCTTTGCAATTCCTGTAAATCCCTCTTCTCTTGCTTCTTTGGCAAAAGTAGGATACATTTCCTGCCACTCATAAGCTTCTCCGTCTGCGGCATGCTCAAGGTTCTCAGCAGTAACGCCTATTCCTGAAAGAATCTTGAACCAGATCTTTGCATGCTCTTTCTCGTTGCCTGCCGTCTCCTCAAATATATCTGCTATCTGTACATAACCGTCTTTTCTTGCCTTAGAAGCAAAATATGTATACTTATTTCTTGCCTGTGACTCACCTGCAAAGGCTTCCATCAGGTTCTTCTCTGTCTTGGTACCCTTAATATTTTTTCCTAATTCTTCAAATCTGTCTTCTGCCATTTTCTATACCTCCGTTTTCTGTATTTTATGTTTTGCAATCAGCCGGACTATTATACTGATTATTATAAACCTGTTTTTTCTTGCAAAACCTTAAGACGAATTCTAACATTTACTCTATAATTTTTCAATTGAATTGTGGATATTTTTAAAAATATTTTGTCAAATTATCTGATAAATGATAATGATTATTATATTCTTTGTTTCAATTGATAACAATTATCGATTGACAAATATAATTATTCGTTATATAATACCTTTTGCTAGGGGTGCCTTTGGCTGAGATGAAGTTAAACTTTAGACCCTTATTACTTGAACCGGATAATACCGGCGTAAGGAAGCGAACAGATACTCCTTGCGCCATCATGCTTAAGGAGGTTTTTTTATGTCTTTACTTGCTATGCCTACAGTAAATGACTGGGGCGAAAATGTATTCAAATTAACATCTATGGGTCTTGTTTCGGTTGCTGTCCTAATAGCCCTGTTTGTAATTGTTGCCATAATCTTAAGGCCTAAGAAGTCCGGCAATATTAAGGCTATGGCTACTACTCAGTTGGTATTTTCCGCTGCCGCTATGGCTCTTGCCATAGTAACTGCTGAAATCAAATTCACAAGGCTGCCGATGGGCGGCTCTATCACGCTTTTCAGTATGCTTTTCATAGTGCTTATAGGCTACTGGTACGGACTTAAAGCGGGACTTATGACAGGCTTTGCTTATGGACTTCTACAGTTCCTTATGGATCCTGTGTTCTACAGCCCTATACAGCTTCTTATCGATTATCCTCTTGCTTTTGGAGCACTCGGACTTTCAGGGCTTTTCTCCGAAAAGAAAAACGGTCTGTTGAAAGGCTATATACTTGGTGTAATAGGAAGATATATCTTTGCTTATATTTCAGGAATCGCCTTCTTTGGACATTACGCTCCCAAAGATACACCTGTCGCTTTGTACTCCCTTACCTACAACGCTACCTACATACTGCCTGAGGCTATAGCCACTATAATCATAATAAGCATACCTGCAGTAAGCAAGGCTATGAATTATGTAAGAGGAAAGGCTACTTATTCAAGCTGGAACAGCAGGCAGATGGCTACTAAATAGCTTTGACTAAAACTCAATAAACATAATTTTCATTTGGAATAGAATTTCAAGTGGATTTCTTGAAAAAGGAGCTGAGCACCAATTCTTAGTGCGACAGCCCCTTTATTTTAACCCAAATTCGGATTTAATAATAATATTTAATAACTTTAATCACAATTACTCCTCAGTACTGCCTTCGTTTTCAGCAAGCTCTTCTTCAGAAATGGTCATAATCTGGCGCTTTCTTGCCATCTCATCACTTTCAAGGTATTCATCATAAGTGCCTACCTTATCTATAAGTCCGTTTGGAGTGATTTCCATAATTCTGTTTGCTATGGTTTGGATGAACTGATGATCCTGTGAAGTAAAAAGCACTACACCCGGGAACTTGATTACCGCATTATTAAGTGATGTAATAGCCTCCATATCAAGATGGTTGGTAGGTTCATCTAAAATAAGCACATTGGTAGCCATTATCATCATTTTGGATAACAGTACCCTTACTCTCTCTCCACCGGAAAGTACCTTAACCTGCTTCACACCTGCATCACCCGGGAAGAGCATACGTCCCAGGAAGTTTCTTACATAGGTAGCATCTTTTTCAGGTGAAAAAGGAAGCAGGAACTCTGTAATATTCTCATTTCCCTTAAATAACTCTGTATTATCCTTAGGAAAATATCCCTGTGTGGTGGTAACTCCCCACTTATAATCTCCCTCATCAGGCTCCATCTCACCAGCAAGTATCTTAAACAAGGTTGATATAGCTTTTACATTAGGACCTACAAAAGCTATCTTATCCTCCCTGCCTACAACAAAGGAAATATTGTCAAGCACTTTAACCCCATCCACAGTCTTTGAAAGACCTGTAACGGTAAGCACTTCATTTCCGATTTCTCTTGCAGGACGGAAATCAATGTAAGGATATTTACGACTGGATGGTTTGATATCATCCAGTTCAATCTTCTCCAAAGCTCTCTTTCTACTTGTAGCCTGCTTTGACTTACTTGCGTTAGCCGAGAAACGCTGAATAAATTCCTGCAGTTCCTTAATTTTTTCTTCTTTCTTCTTGTTAGCTTCCTTCTGCTGGCGAATCATAAGCTGACTTGACTCATACCAGAAGTCATAGTTACCTGCATAAAGCTGAATCTTGCCATAATCGATATCAGCGGTATGAGTACATACTTTGTTAAGAAAATAACGGTCATGCGAAACCACTATTACTGTATTTTCAAAGTTAATAAGGAACTCCTCAAGCCAACCGATAGCATCCATATCCAAGTGGTTGGTAGGCTCGTCAAGAAGAAGGATATCAGGATTGCCAAACAATGCCTGAGCAAGGAGGATTTTAACCTTTTTGGAAGCTTCTATCTCACTCATCATCATATAATGATATTCTGTATCTATTCCAAGTCCGTTAAGCAGGGTAGCCGCATCAGACTCAGCCTCCCAGCCGTTCATATTGGCAAACTCACCTTCAAGCTCGCTGGCTCTTATACCGTCTTCATCAGTGAAATCTTCCTTCGCATAGATGGCTTCTTTTTCCTTCATTATGTCATAAAGACGCTTATTTCCCATAATTACCGTATCAAGCACCGGATAGGCATCATATTTAAAATGATCCTGCTGTAAGAAGGAAAGTCTCTGTCCCGGAGTTATGATAACATCTCCTGTTGTAGGCTCTAATTTTCCTGATAAAATCCTCAGAAAGGTAGACTTACCCGTACCGTTTGCTCCAATAAGTCCATAACAGTTTCCCTCGGTAAACTTAATGTTTACCTCTTCAAAAAGTGCTTTTTTACCAAGCCTAAGCGTAATATTACTTGCCTGAATCATTTCAATCGTCCTTTCCAAATTTGTTACAATAATCCTCATAAGAAAGAATCCTGCATAACAGGATTCAAATGTCTCGCTCTTATTCTACCGATATATTCAGAATTTTTCAAGTGGTTAGGTCGTTCTTCTTCGCCTTTCATTTCTTATATCGGAATAATACCTTCCTTTATCCTTATACATCCTCTTATCCGCTTCGTCCGCAAGCGAATAAAAATCAGTTTTATTATCAGTCTTAAATACATAGCCTGTTGCTACCGGAGCATTATCTTCTTTCATAAGTTCCAGTACTTTTTTTACTTTTAACTCAAATTCTTTAACTGTAAGATTAATATCGACCGCAACGAACTCATCTCCACCCATTCGGTATACATAATTATATCCAAAGATTTTCGCCAGATTTTCTGCCACCTTAATTATGAATTTATCCCCCGCTTCATGTCCCATAGTATCATTAGTCCGCTTAAGTCCGTTCAAATCGCAGGAAAGCACCCCTACAGAAGTTACATTCGGATATTCATTTTTAATAAAGGTGTCGAATTCACGCCTGTTCTTCACTCCCGTCAACTGGTCCTCATAGCTGAGTCTTCTAAGTATCCTTACATTATCTCTCTGCCTGATTATTATTGACATTATATAGCCTACCATCTCAAAGATACGCACAACATCTTCCATGTGTTTTCTTACAGGATTGTCAATACCTAAAAATCCCACACATAATTCATCTACAAATATCGGCCAGGCTATCAGTGAATGTATATCTTGCGGTTTTAAAAGTTCATACATAGAAGGGCTTACTTTTTTATATTCTTCAAGATCTTCAATAAAAACTCCCCGATGATTATAAAACTCCTTATACCATAAGTCTAACAACCCCTCATGTTCCAAGTCCTGAAGATTATCTATCTGAGGTACTGCATTTTCTGAGCACCATTCGTAAGTATTATCTGAATTACCCTTTAAATTTTTCTCAAAAATATATGTTCTGTCTGCCTCTAATTTTCTACCCATGTAGTCCAGTATATGAATTATATTTTCTTCAGGATTTCCGGCGGATGCAGAATATTTAAGCATTTGTTTTAAAAACTCTTCTCTGTTCATACTATCTACACTCACTTCTTCTTGCAGTTAATTATAATGTATGCTTTAAAATAATTATTACTATATTTGTATCTTTGATATCTTTCTATTATAACATTTTTTATATAACAATACGATAGTTTTATTAGAAATATTTATCCTAAATAATAAATAATTGGGAGTATATAATAATTATCTCATAACCATTCCTTCTTTTTAAAATATATTATACCGGTGATTGCTATTGCTATGACTATTCCGATAATCACCGGATATGCCATAGGAGATTCAAGCTCAGGCATATACTTAAAATTCATTCCGTACCAGCCTGTAATCAATGTTAAAGGCATAATTATTGTGGTAACTACCGTAAGCACTGTCATTATTCTGTTTTGCTTTACTGAAAGTTCTGACTGGTAAAGTTCCCTGACCTGTGCCGTGTATTCTCTCAAAGTAGATACTATCCCCTGAAGTCTGGCAACTCTGCCTGTAAAAAGCTCAAAGAATCTGAGATTATCGGTCATAAAAAAATCATTCTCATTCTCTGCCAATTCCTGACCGAAATCAATCAGCTGTTCATAGTGCATCTTAAGTTTCAGAAGTTCTCCTCTGATTTCATTGTTTCTTTCAAGCTCTCCCGTAAGTTTACCTTCAAGAATTCTGTCTTCTATGTTGCTTATCTCACTTTCATACTTTTCAAGGATACTCAAATCACCGTTTATTATCATTTCCAAAAAATCATAAATAAATCTTTCAAGGCTTGGTGTACGCCATTTTTTAATAGAAGCAAGTTTTTTTGTAAGCCCTAATACATAGCCGTCATGGTCTATGAAGACTATACCTTTTTCATCCAGAGCAAACGCAAAAGAATCACTTTTGTCAAATATATCTCTCCTGTCTGGAATAAAAAAACTTCCCGTAAGTGAGTCATAGTTTACCTCTGCCTTAGTCATATAGGGATTTTCGATTTCCATTTCAAGGTCTATTCCCATATTAAATTTTTCTTTATTTGCAAACCATTCAGCCGGACTAATCACTGCCACATAGCAACCTTCACCCTTAAATATATCTTCAAACTCAACTTTTTCCAAAGTATTCCTTATCTTATAATACATCCTTCTCTCCTGATATACTAAATTTCACTATCTAAACTCAATCTTCGCCTTACGGCTTGATTTGCATGGCACTGTCACATTATATCATACCTGCCTTGAAGTTGAAACCCAAAAAGTTACAAATTCTTTTATATTCTCATATTATATATACTATTATAACTGTTGTCAGGAAGCTATATTTAAAATGTATTATATCTTTACCGCTGTAAAAGGAGTTCTAAGTGAAAAATATAGTCTTAACCCGCAGGCTTGATAAGCTTGGCAGAATAACCATTCCCGCAAATCTCAGAAAAAGTTTAAATATAAATGATTCGGAAGAACTTGAAATAATAACAGGTGCCAATAACATTATTATAAGAAAGCAAATCAATCCCGATATTTTTGGCAATATAGATGATGACAATAACTATTTTGAATATTACGGAAACAGGATTTCTAAAAAATCCATAATTGAATTGTCAAAAATTGCGGGGCTTATGTAAGCCTATAAATCAATAAGTTTTTTCCTTAAAATCTTCATTCCTTCCTTAATCTTATTTTCACTTATATTACCATAGCCTATAAGTATGATAGGTGATTTCTCTCTGCCATCTACCCTGTCTATCCTGTGATTAGACAGTCCAACCATCTTAATTCCCACACTTTCTGCCTGTTCTATAAGTTCTTCTTCTGTAATTTCAAGATTAAAGCTGACCGCTAGATGCATACCCGCATTTTCAGCTATGAAACTTACCTTGTCACCAAAGCCTCTTAGTGCTATAATCAGGGAATCATGCCTCGTTTTGTATATTTTCCTGGTTTTATTTATATGTCTCTCATAGTGCCCGCCCGTGATAAATTCTGTAAGCACAGCCTGTTCTATCCTTGGCACGGGACAGGCTAAAAAGGAAAGTTTTTTCCTATATACCTCAAGCAAGGCATCGGGCAGTACCATGAAACCAATCCTTATCGCCGGAGCTATAGTTCTTGAAAATGTCCCCAGATATATAACTTTATCCTGTGTATCTATCGCCTTCATAGGAGGTATCGGAAGTCCTTTATACCTGAATTCACTGTCATGGTCATCTTCAATTAGGTATCTGTCTTTCTCCTTCGAAGCCCAACCAAGCAATTCTTTACGTCTTGCTATGGGCATTACCACACCTGTGGGAAACTGATGTGCAGGTGTAAGATATACTACCTTAGCCTCTGTATTATAAAGCTCATTTACCTTAAGTCCGCTCTCATCCAGATTTATAGGTTCTATCTTTCTGTTTAACGAAGAAAATATTTTATAAGCCTGCATATAGGTCGGATTTTCCATAGCAAAACAGCATTTTTCATCAAGGAGATGCTCTAATATCTGTAACAGATAGCCGGTACCGGCTCCGATTATCATATTTTCAGGTTTTATCACCAAACCTCTGTAGCCAAACAGATATCTGGCTATTGATTGTCTTAACTTCAGGTCGCCCTGACGCTCTCCAAGGTTAAAAAGCTCTTCTCCGCCGTCTCTTAGGCACTGTCTGTATAATCTGTCCCACATCTTATATGGAAAGCTCTCCTTACAAAGTGAAAACGGAGAAAAATCATACTCATACTCTTTATTTAAGCTTGATTCCTCATTTTTGATATCGGAAAAATTAAGACTTCCCTCATTATTTACCCTGTCTATCTTATTCACATAGTAACCGCTCTGAGGACGCGCATCCACATATCCTTCCGCATAAAGCTGTTCATAGGCAAGAGTTACCGTATTTCTGCTTATCTGAAGATTTGAGGCCAGCCCCCTCTCAGAGGGCAGTCTCTGTCCGTCTGCCAGTTCCCCTTCTGAAATCAGAGAGCGTATTTTACGATAAAGCTGTTCGTACAAGGGTATTTTACTTTTATGGTCAAGTTCTACTGTAAGCATATTTTCTCCTCTAATCATAAGCTTGTAAAATCTTAATATTGTCTGTTTAATTCTAAATTTTCTTTTCTACATAAATTTCATCCGGATGTTCACCCTTTTAATTGTATCTTAAGATAATATCCTCGCATAATCAAGCCCTTTATTCAAAGAAAACCACTCACTTGCACTTATATGCCATTCTGTAGTAGAATATAAACTTAGGTATTTTTGTAAATACAAATTGATTTTAACATTATCCCATATTAGGAGGAAATAATGGTATTATCCTGCAATAATATTTCAAAAGAATTTGTAACCGGACCTGTGCTTAAAGAGGTCAGTTTTCATATAAATGAACGTGAAAAAGCTGCAATTGTCGGTATAAACGGAGCAGGCAAATCAACTCTGTTAAAGATAATCATGAATGAAATGTCTGCCGACAGCGGAGAGGTTTTCCTTGCAAAAGGAGCTACCATCGGCTATCTTGCCCAACACCAAAACATAGATACTGAGCTTACCATCTTCGATGTAATGCTGGAAGTAAAAAAAGATATCCTTGAACTTTCGGATAAGATGCGAAGCCTTGAAGCAAAAATGAAGCAGGCGGAAGGTGCTGCTCTTGATGCTATCTACGAGGATTATTCAAGGGTTACACATGAATTTGAACTTAAAAACGGCTATGCCTACAAAAGTGAAATCACAGGAATATTAAAAGGACTGGGCTTTGATGAAGAGGATTTTAACCGCAAGGTAAACACTCTTTCGGGAGGTCAGAAAACCAGAGCCTATCTTGCAAGGCTTCTGCTTTCAAAGCCTGATATCATCCTGCTTGACGAGCCTACCAACCACCTCGATATGAAGGCTATAGGCTGGCTTGAAACCTATCTTAAGAATTTTAACGGAGCTGTACTTATAGTTGCCCACGACAGATATTTTCTTGATGGAGTCGCAGAGAAAATAATTGAACTTAATAACTGCAAAGCGACTACCTTTATGGGAAATTATACCGACTACGCCAATAAGAAAAAAGCTTTAAGAGAGGCTGAACTTAAAGCCTACCTTAACCAGCAGAAAGAAATAGCTCATCAGGAGGCGGTAATAGACAAACTCCGTTCTTTTAATCGTGAAAAGTCAATTAAAAGGGCTGAAAGCCGTGAAAAAATGCTGGATAAGATAGAAAAAGTGGAGAAACCGACTGAAATTGATGCTTCTATGAAAATATCCCTCAAGCCTCATAAGGAAAGCGGTAAGGACGTATTAAATGTGGAAAATTTAACAAAGTCCTTTGATGAAGTTTTATTTGAAAATATAAATTTTGAAATAAAAAGAGGGGAAAGAGTTGCCATCATAGGCGGAAACGGAACCGGTAAGACCACCCTGCTTAAAATAATAAACGGAATTCTGCCTGCCGACTCGGGCAATGTAAAACTTGGTACAAATGTTGAAATAGGCTACTACGATCAGGAGCATCAGGTGCTTGACTTAAGTAAAACCCTTTTTGATGAAATATCTGATGCTTATCCATATTTAAATAATACAGAAATAAGAAATGTACTTGCAAGCTTTCTGTTTAACAAAGATGATGTATTTAAGCTGATTGGCTCACTTTCAGGCGGTGAAAAAGGACGTGTGTCCCTTGCAAAACTTATGCTCTCAGAAGCAAATTTCCTTCTGCTTGACGAGCCTACCAACCACCTTGACATTACATCCAAGGAAATCCTTGAAGATGCCCTGAATAATTACGAAGGCACAGTGCTTTATGTAAGCCACGACAGGTATTTTATAAATAAAACCGCTACCAGAATCCTTGACTTAACAAATAAACAGCTTCTTAACTATATAGGAAACTATGATTATTATTTAGAAAAGAAGGAAACTATTGAAGCTGCCCTATTAAATACCGCTTACGAGGAAAAAGAACAGGCTGAAAACTCTGCAAACAGGCAGAACTGGAAGATGCAGAAAGAAGAACAAAAGGAACTTCGCAAAATCGGGAATGAATTGAAAAAAATAGAGGATGAGGTTGCAAAACTTGAAAGTGAAAATACCGAACTTGAAGAAAAACTTGCAGAGCCGTCTATTGCTTCCGATGTAGGCAAGCTTATGGAGCTTCACAAGCAAAAAACCGCCAATGATGAGCGAATTGAAAGCCTTTTGGAACGTTGGGAGGAGTTATCCTTAAATGTCTGATATAAAAATATTTAATATAAGCGGAGGGGCTGTCATTATGATAAACCCTCCGATTGATTATGAAGAAATTACCGATGTAAGGCTGATAAATAAAATATCGCGAAAGGATAAAAGCTCTTTTCTCTTTCCTGCTTTATACGGAAATTTTCACTGTGCGGAAGGTGAATATATCTCTGATGAAGTCTATGAATCCTATGAAAAAATAAAAAAGAGTTTTGCCTATGAAAATATTTTTGTATTTGAAGCCTTAGAAAAATCTCCTGATATCGGCGAAAATTACCTCGGCTACAGCATTAATTCACTTATAAACTGTGCAGAGAATATAGTTTCAGCCCAAAACGTAATTAAGACCACAGAAACTTCCTCTGCCTTTGAAGCCTTCCTTAAAACTTCATTTTATCTTGATTTTATCGCAGAATACAGCTTTACAGTTTCAGAAATTGTTATATTGAACGGCTTGTTAAAATATGCATTTCTCTCGAATGTAGTTTTAGAAACTCTTATAAATGAAATTGAGGCAGATATAGAAAATAAGCCAAACAAAAAACTGCTTAGAAAGGAGATATTAAATGCCCTCAGACAAAGACTGTCTTAACAAGCCTTTTTCGCATATTTACATAGAAGAAAAAGTTAAAAACAATCCCAAGGTACAGGAAATCCTTGCTAATTTTAAAAGCAGTCAGCTTATTGATATTATCCATTATAAAGATGTATTCACACCGTCAGGGCAAAATCTCCTGCTTGCCAAACATTCTCCTTCACTAATCCTAGCCAAAAAGGAAGGCAGACTTATATATGAAGGTGCACCTGTTTGTGAAAATTTTGGCAATAAGCATTTTTACTATACTTCACTTATAATGAACTGTTACTATGATTGTGAATACTGTTATCTATCCGGAATGTATCCTTCTGCAAATATAGTAATCTTTGTAAATATAGAGGATATCTTTGAGGAGCTGGACGAATTATTGCAGAGACATCCTGTATACATCTGTATTTCCTACGATACGGATTTGCTTGCTTTAGAAGGATTTACAGGCTTTGTGAAGGAATTCATAGAGTATACCGCAAAGCATGAAGCTCTGACAGTGGAATGCCGTACCAAGAGTGCCAATATAGGTATTATAAAAAAATATATTGATGAAGGACTTATTATTCCTGAAAACTTTATCTTTGCCTGGACACTTTCCCCTTCTGAGATTACAGATAAATATGAGCATAAGACTCCAAGTTTTGAGAGCAGGCTTAAAGCTGTAAAATCAACCTCAGAACTTAATTTAAGTCTGAGACTGTGTTTTGATCCTATACTAAAAGTTCCGAATTTGGAAATTCTATACAGCGATATGCTTGATAAGGTTTTTAACGAAATTCCTGCTTCATCTCTCCGGGATATAAGTATAGGCAGTTTCAGGACTTCCAAAGATTTCCTGTCTAAAATGCGGAAAAAACGTGAAAACTCCGTAATCTTAAACTATCCTTACATCTTAGAAAACGGAGTTTATTCTTATGGTTCTGATGAAAATAAAAAACTGACTGAATTTCTTATAACTCAGTCAGTGAAATATATAGATAAGTCAAAAATATTTACCTGGGAATAGCTATTCTATAGATACTACACGAATAGTTTTATTCCCCTTTTTGTCAACTGCATAAAATGTATAAATTCCTTTTTTCAGCTTAAGAATTTTCTCATTCTTTGTGTTCAGAGCCAGCTTAATTCCTTTTTTACCTTTATTAAAATAGGAAAAGCTCTTATGCCCTGCTGTATATCTTACCAATAAGATATCCTTGTCTTTATCACTTACCTTGAGTCGGATTTTCCCGGCTTTGGTAAGTGATAATTTAATTGAAGGTGCTTTGCCTTTAGAGGTCTTTTTAGAATCTTTTTTTGTTTTCCCCAAAGCTGCCTTAGACTTCTTTCGCTCGTTAGCCTTCTTGGCTTCTTCTGCCCTCTTAGCCTCTACTGCCCTCTTAGCTTCTTCCCTTTTTCTGATTTCCTCTGCCTTCTTAGCTTCCTCAACTTTTTTGTTGGCAGCCAAAAAATTCTGATAATTATTGTAAGCATAGGTATATGCTCTGTCAGCACTGAGCATTCCTCCCGTAACCACCTTACCGGCAAGTAACGGAAGACTCTTTACTCCGCTCAGAATCGACTCTTTCACCTGAGAAAGTGTAATCCCCGGAAACTCTGAGTATAATAGGGCCGCTGTTCCCGCTACAAAGGGTGCTGCCATAGAAGTGCCTGTCATATAGGCATAGGGAGTAGGCAGCTTACCTGAAGCATAACCGCTGCTAAAAGTCTCTGAATCAATCGTACTTAATATTCTCGAGCCCGGTGCCGCAATATCCACCGCATTATAACTATAATTAGAGCTTATATGCAGCCTTCCGTCTGCCTGTAGATTTGCAACAGAAATAATATTATCGTAGCCATAAGATGCGGGATACATAGGTTTTGTGTCAATATTGTACCCTTCACCCGTATCTGCATCTCCGTTACCTGAGGCAACTACAAAAAGCATTTTTGAGTCTCTGATAGCTTCTTCCATGTATTTATCCGTATTCTCAGTACCAAAACTAAAATTACAAATTGTGGCACCCATATTTTCAGCATAATGTATTGCATCTACTATTCCTGAGGTAAATCCTGACTCATCATCACCTCCGAGTGCCTTAATAACCATTATCTTTACTCTGCTGTTTCCTGCTACTCCGGCTATACCTGTCGAATTAATATTAGCTATTATTGTACCTGCAATATGAGTTCCATGCGTGTCTGTTTTACCGTTATACAGTATATTGTTCTCATCATAAAAGTTCCAGCCGTTTACATCATCTATGTAACCGTTCCCGTCATCATCAATGCCGTTTCCGGGAATTTCTCCCTTGTTTACCCAGAGTACATCTTTTAAGTCTTCATGATTATAGTCTACACCGGTATCTATGATGGCAACTATAACCTCCTTACTTCCGCCGCTATATTTTGCCCTCACCTCAGGAAGGTCTATATCCACATCTTTTTCAGCCTCTACATTTGTTACAGGCTGTTTTATCAGTTTCCCTCCCACCTGCTCACTGTATTTAAGACTTCCGTCATTATCCATTCCCCATTGATAATTAAAGTACTTATCACTGAAAGTCAGTTTTTCAGCAAATGCCTTATACACCACTTCCTTTTGCTGTGCATAAATCATATTTTTCTCCGTACCTGCAACAGCCACGATGGAAAGACTGAATCCCAGTATTCCGGCAAATAATATTTTATTTATTTTCATCCATTCCTCCTTAAGATTTCCCAACCATCGTTTTTTACCCCTAGCTTACATCTTAACTTATATTTAAGTCATATTTTTGTCTATTTTCTAACTTTTAAGTGATATAAAAGTCATAATTAAAAAAAGTTGATATCCTTCACAAAAAAAGGTAGAATAGACTATGTATAAACTTAGAATTAAGAAATGAGATAGATAATGAGTTCACAGAAAAAAAGACAGACTGATAATTTCCTGATTCAAGGAAGTATACTTGCTGTTACTTCCATACTTGTCCGTATTATAGGGCTTGTATACAGAGTTCCTATGGCCAGAATACTTGGCAATGAGGGGATAGGCTATTATGGCTATGCTTTTGAAATATATAATTTTTGTTTTATTATTTCTTCTTACGGTATGCCTATGGCTGTATCAAAACTTGTATCGGAAAGAACCGCAAAGAAGGAATACACCAATTCCCTTAAATTACTTTTCGGTGCTCTGACAGTTGCAATAGTCTCAGGCGGACTTTTATCTGCAGGAGTTTACTTCGGAGCGGGATATATATCCACTCATCTGTTTGCAAATCCTGCCATTCAGATACCTTTAAGAGCACTTGCCCCAACAGTGATTGTAAGTGCTGTTCTCGGTGTGGTAAGAGGATTTTTCCAGGGAAAGGGAACTATGGTTCCAACCGCCCTTTCACAGTTCTTTGAACAGATAGTAAACGGTATCGTAAGTGTCTGGGCAGCCTTTGAATTTGCGAAGGCTCACAGTGCCTCTGTAAATATAGCCGCATACGGAGCAGCCGGCGGTGTTACCGGTACCTTTATCGGAGCACTTTTTGGGCTCCTTTTTATCAGTTTCCTGCTGTTTGTCAATATCCCTGTCCTTAAAAGACAGAGACGCAAAGACAGAGGAGATCCGGAAGCTATGCCAAAGCTCATAAAGATTATACTGGCTACCTCCGTACCTGTAATGCTTAGCCAGATTCTGGTGCGCAGCAACGGAATAATCTCTATGACCTTGTTTAATAATATCCTTAATCTCAAGGGAGTTGCAAAGGAAACTTATACCTCACTTTATGGTATATATGAAGGCAAATTTCTCCTGCTTTGCAATATTGTAATGGGTATTACAAGCGCAATTACCACTGCCTCCATACCTTCACTTGTACGCGGCAATGTCCTAAGCACCAGAAAGGAAGTCGGAAAGAAGGTCAGGATGGCATTGAAGTTCAATCTTATAATTGCCATTCCTTCAACTGTAGGCTTAGGTCTGCTTGGCGGTCCTATTATAAGGCTGCTTTTCGGGGATACCGATCCGATTATCGGACAAATAATGCTGGTGGGTTCTTTTACAATCACCCTTTACACTGTTTCCATCTTATTCTGTACCATAATACAGAGTATTTACAGTATGATGATACCTGTAATATTAAATTTAATTGCCATGCTTATAGATATCATATTTACCTATCTGTTGCTTATGTACACCGACCTCTCTGTATTTGCCCTTATACTCGGAGGTATGCTGATGCCGGTCATAGTCATAGCATTGAGCTGGCTTATAATAAGAATCCAACTGCGAATCAGGATTGAAATTTTCAAAACCTTTATTGTACCAACGATAGCCTCCCTTATTATGGGAGTCGCAGTATATTTTTCCTATAATCTGGTGCTTAACCTTACCAAGAGATATTATTTAGGACTTGCTGTAGCCCTGCCTATCGGAGTATTTGTTTTCTTTGTATTTGAATTGCTGTTAAAAGGGGTGAACAAGAGAGAACTTAGGAATTTCCCAAAAGGGCATTCTCTTATAAGGCTTGCCAGAAAAATGCGCTTAATGAGGTAATTCTTGCAGGAAGCTTATTACATCTTTTAGGCTTCCTGCTCTTTTTAATATTATTTTAGACAACTCTTCATCAGGTTCCGAAAGATCCGGAACCATAATCACATCAACTCCGGCACTATGGGCAGAATGTACACCGTTTGGAGAATCTTCGAGAGCAAGACAGTCAGAAGGCTTATAATTTAACTGTTTACAGGCAAATAGATACACATCCGGGTCAGGCTTACTGTTTTCAACCATATCCGCACATATTATCCGGTCAAATTTATTCTCAAGTTTTGTTTCTTTTAGATATTCCCTGGCTCTGTTTTCAGGCGTCGCAGTAACTAAGGCCCTCTTTATCCCGTTTTCTTTCAGAAAATCCAGGATTTCATCCACGTAAGGCTTTTTCTCTATACCAAACTTTTTTAGGTCCTCATCCATAATTTCTTTTCGTCTGTCTCTTACCTTATCATAATCAAAATCCGGTCCGAAAAACTTCTGCATAATCGGTTCTGCATATTTTTTTGTACAGCTCCTTAAATATAGCTGCTCCTTAACCGTCATATTGAAGCCCAGCTCTTTTGCCGCCTGTATCCAGGCTTTCTGATAATGCTTCTCCGTATCTATAACCAACCCATCCATATCAAATAAAACTGCTTTATACATGATTTCTCCTTTCAAGACAAAATTCTCTGCCACAGCTACATATAGCATAAAAGTACCTACTTTCACATTTTGTAAGTAAACAGTGTCATAAGGTAAACTTCCCTACCGAAAACTTAATGCCCTCAGAAAGTTCTTTGAATAGAAAATTTTGTAAAAATTTCCTATCAAAAAAGCTGCCACAAATCTGTGACAGCTCTATAAATTTTATTATACTCTCTTTAAGTACTCACCTGTTCTTGTATCAATCTGGATCTTGTCACCCTGATTTACAAAAAGAGGTACATATACTGTAGCTCCTGTCTCAACAACAGCAGGCTTTGTTGCTCCTGTAGCCGTATCACCCTTGAAGCCCGGCTCAGTGTCGGTAATATCAAGCTCTACAAACATAGGAGGCTCTATTGAGAATACCACACCGTTGTGAGAAAGCATGGATACTGTTTCATTTTCCTTAACAAACTTAAGTGCATCTCCAACCTGCTCAGAGGTAAGAGCAAACTGCTCATAAGTTTCATTGTCCATGAAGTTAAACATATCTCCGTCAGCATACATATACTGCATGTTCTTTCTGTCTATTCTGGCCTGAGGGAATTTCTCAGTAGGACGGAATGTAGTCTCTTTAACACCACCGTTCTTTATATCTCTAAGCTTGGTACGAACAAAAGCCGCACCTTTTCCCGGCTTAACATGCTGAAACTCAATTATCTGGAAAACACTGTTGTCAATCTCGACTGTAAGGCCATTCCTAAAATCGCCTGCTGAAATCATTAAAAATTCCTCCTTAAAGCTTATCATAAAATTAAAGTTCCTATTATCGTAGGACACCGTTCTTTCATTTTACTACAGATTCAGCTATATTTCAAGATGTTTGATACACATCTGAGAAATTTTACGATTTTACGATTTTTCATTTCTGCTAACAAGTTTAAAATCACAACCAAGCTCCGTATTTTCTTGTATACAACTTCTTTACAATCTCTATTGTAACACTGTACAGTGCCAAAATTAATATCAGGAAGACAAAGAACTCTGCAGGCATCTCGGTAAAAACTGTATTGGAAGTTCTGTCAAATACGTAAGGAATTGCGATTGCGGCTAAAATTCCCAGCGCAGATGCCAGACCAAGCCTTGCATCACACCTTGATTCGATAATCGGGCGCTTTGCCGTACGGATAAACTGTACTATCAGTATCTGCGAAATGAGTCCTTCAATGAACCACCCCGTTTGGAAATAGTTCTGCATTCCCAATGTACTGTATCCCAAGATAAACCAAAGCACCAGGAAGGTCATTGCATCAAATACGGAGGAAACACCACCCATAACATTCATAAATGATACAAGAGAGGTACTGTTCCACTTATGAGGTCCTTTTAAGAACTCATTATCAACATTATCCCAAGGTATGGCAATCTGTGTAAAATCATATATTAAGTTTTGAATCAAAATCTGCAGAGGTAATATTGGCAAAAATGGAAGGAAGATGGATGCAATAAGTACCGAAAATACATTTCCGAAATTTCCCGACAGAGCCATTTTCATATACTTTAATATATTACCGTAGATTCGTCTTCCTTCATAGATACCATTTAAAATGACAGTCAGACTCTTCTCTAAGAGAATGATGTCCGCACTTGCCTTCGCCACATCTGTGGCATTGTCAACCGATATGCCTACATCTGCGTCGTGAAGGCTCGGTGCATCATTTACGCCATCTCCCATATAGCCCACTACGTGACCGTTTTTTCTTAGTGCATCTACCACACGCTTCTTCTGCATTGGGGATAAACGTGCAAAAATATCATTGTTTTCCACAACAGATGAAAGAGTCTCATCACTCATATTCTCAATTTCAGAGCCTGTTACGGCATTCTGGCCATCAGTCCTCATGCCCACCAATTTACATACATGTTCCACAACTACAGGCGCATCTCCCGAAATTACCTTTACGTGAACTCCTGCATCATACAGACCATGTATTGCTTCTTTTGCATCAGGCTTTGGAGGATCAAGAAAGGCAACTACACCAAGGAAAGTCAAATCATTTTCATCCTCTGCGCGGAAAGCAGTTGGCGCATCAATGTTTCTCTTTTTAGCTGCAACCCCGATTACATGCATACCTTCTTGATTTAGTCTGTCTGCCAAGGCCTTTATTTTATTAAGATCAGCAGAACTGATATCGGTATATTCCCTTTTCACCCTAATACGGTTGCAGCATTCCAACACAGACTCCAAGGCCCCCTTTGTAATCAGCACCTCTTCATTAGGTTTTGGCAACACTTCCTCAACATCATCCTCTAAATGCATCCCTCCGGGGTTAGAAACCAGCACACTCATTCTGCGTCGCTCAAAGTCATAAGGAATCTCATCAGATTTCACATAACCGCCCGCATACTTATTTACATCATTTTTTTCTCCGTAAGACAAAATCGCCCTGTCAATCAGGTTCTTTACTCCTGTTGAATAATATGCATTCATCCACGCATAATTAAGTACTAAATGTGATTCTTCCCCATTTATATCATAATAATTTTGCAATATTACATTATCCATGGTCAGGGTACCGGTTTTATCTGTACAAAGAACATCAATCGCTCCAAGGTTCTGGATAGCAGACATATTTTTAACAATCGTTTTCTTCTTTGCAAGGAACTTAGCTCCCTTTGCAAGCGTACCATTTACAATCATAGGAAGCATTCCCGGTGTAATACCGACTGCAACCGAAATTGAGAACAGAAAAGCCTCCAGCCAGTTTTTCTTCACAAGTCCGTTGATTAGAAGGACAAACAAAACTACAATAACCATGTAAGAAATCAGTATTTTTGTAATTTTTGCAAGGCTGCGGTCAAAATCTGTTTCTTTCTTCTGTGTATGAATGGATGAGGAAATTTTACCAAGATATGAATTTTTCCCGGTACGAACCACCACACCCATACCTGTTCCTGAGTTAACTGTAGAACCACCCAGACAGATATTGTTTAGTTCTGCCGCATTTACATTTCTCAGATCTGCTCCCACAGACTTTTCCACAGGAATTGATTCTCCTGTAAATGCTGATACGGATACAAATAAGTCCCTGCTTTCCAAAAGGTATAAGTCCCCGCAGACAATATCTCCTGAACCGATTAACTGGATATCCCCCGGCACAACCTCTTCAACTGCTACTTCCCTGACTTCAAGTCCATTTTTACCTGGAACCTGTATTCTTACCGTATCGTGCTCCATTTCCTTAAGCTTTTGCATATCACAGTATGAACCATAGTCCTGAACAAAACGAATGACTGCACTCATGCAGGCAAGAGATAAAATAATTACCCCGGAAACAACATCTTTTTCTACAACGAAGGTAACCAGTGATAAAACAAGTAAAACTATAATAAAGGCATCAGTAAAGCTGTGAACAATAAAATATACCCAGCTGTGCTTTTGATTTGCGGATAAGTCATTATATCCGTATTTTTCAAGCCTTTTCTCTCTTTCATCATCATTTATTCCCTGCTCATTACAACTTAAATCCCTAAATACATCTGCAGTTTCTTTCCCCGCAATACTCCTAAACTCTGCCTCAACTCCCTCTGATTTTGACACAGAGCCTGTTTTTTTCTCATCAATTAATCCCATAGTTTGAATCTCCTTCCTTTAGCAGGTAGTGTCAAAACTATCTGTTGTTATTCTAACTCTCTAATTTGGAGTATAAACCTCTTTTGGCTGATAATCAACAAAAATATCAGCATCTTCATCTATAATTTGCAGGCAGATATCCCAAGCTATATTTATGTCTGTAACACTGTAAAAAAATAAAGCATGGTCTTTATGGTTACTACAATTGTGAATACCATAAAGCCATGCTTACATTAAATCACATTACTTACCCAGTCTTTTCTTTCCCAGAGCATCTGTAGCAATAATGGCACAGTAGAGTTCTTCAGGGGTTACATCTCCTGCCAGATTATGAATAGTTTCACCTTCCACACAGGCATTCTTAGACATAGTATGGATTTCTTCATCTGTAAAGTTGCCAAGTTCTGAAAGTGTAATAGGAAGTCCTACCTCAAGACAGAAATTCTGAATATCCTCAAACTCAGCTTTATCGGCTCCCTCAAGAGTAAGCTGTACCAAAGTACCGAAGGCTACACAGTTACCATGGTAGGCATCGTGTCCTCCCAAAGATGTAAGGCCGTTATAAAATGAATGTGCTGCCGCACAGTTTACATTATCAGCACCTACACCTGAAAGGTAAACTGCTGCCTCAATAACCGCATCCAAAGCAGGAGTTACAACATTGTTCTCACATGCCATAACAGCTGCCTTTCCATGACTTCTTAAAGTCTCATAGCAAGACTTTGCAATAGCCATACCTGCCCTTGTGATCCCGCCGCCTTCAAGACTTGGAGACTCAGTACGAAGTGAAGCCCTTCCCTCAAAATACGTACCTAAAGCATCTCCCATTCCGGCTATCAAAAATTTGACAGGAGCCTTGGCTATTACATCACTGTCCACTAAAACCGCATCCGGATTCTGTGGATAGAAAAGATATTTATTAAAGCTTCCATCATCATTATATATTACAGAAAGACCTGTGCAAGGTGCATCAGTAGCCGCAACTGTCGGTATAATAACTATTCTTTTCCCCTCATAGTAGGCTGCTGCCTTGGCTGCATCAACTGCTGAACCGCCGCCTACCGCAACTACTGCATCTATTTTATCAGCCTGAACTATGTCCTGCATCCTCTTAATTTCACTGATACTGGATACTCCTCCAAAAACCTCATATCTGCGGTAATCATCCTTACCCTCAAAACTCTTTTCCAAATCAGTATGGCAACATTTGTAACCGCTGTTGGAACAGACAAACAACCATCTCTTGCCCATATACCCCATTTCTTTATGAAACTGAAGCAAGGCTCCTTTTCCCTGAACATACTTAAGTGGTGCACGCATCATTCTCAAAAGTTCCATAACAAACCTCCATTTAATTGAATTGTTAACAAAAAACTCGGGCAACAGTATGTTAAATTTTTAACATACTTTCCGAATGTTATTCTAGCACACTAATTATTTTTTTGCAAATATTTATTTTGATATAGCAAAAAAACTATCTTTACCCATTTATTTATTTCAAAATAATAAAATAATAAAATATTTCTTACAAAATGCTATAGCACTTTTATAATTTTAAATTTTAGGTTATAATAGTTTATAAGATTTATATTATTATTTTTAATATAACATTTTACCCATTTTCAAAATAAAGGAGAAAGCTTATTATGAAAATCATCAGTATGAAATGTCCACAATGTCAAGGCAACTTAGACATAAAAGAAGATCAGAGAGGTAAGTTTACCACCTGTCCTTTTTGTGGTACCAGATTCCTGCTTGAAGAAGAACAGCCCAATATCAATCAGACTATTAATATAAAGGAAGTTCATATTGGAGATACAAGAAGAACCACAGAAAGTCCGAGAACCGTAAAACGCAGTCCCGCACTTCCGGGTTTGGTTGCTATCATTACTATTATAGTTGTTTTTACTATGCTCATTCCAATGCTTTTTAGACAGTTTGACAGGATTGATATAGGTGCAAATACAAATAATCCTCTGTTGCCTGCCTCATACCGAACCACCCCAGAAAGTGAAGCTGTTAAGGAATTTGTAGAAACTGTTTTTGGCAAATCCGTAACTGAGATTACATCAAATGAATATGCTTCTATCAAATACCTTAAAATATACAGGCAGCCTACCGGCAGTATTTCAAGCAAAACTTCCGATACTCCCTGGATATTTACATACGCAAAAGAGGTGGGGGAATACGGTAAAGCTGTTAACCCTGAGACCGTTAAAGTTAAAGGTACAGAGAGCATTACAGAGGAAGATATGCAGGTATTTACCGGCTTAGAATCCTTAAATTTAAGTGGTGACTCCGATATCAGTCCTGTTGATAAATATGAAAATGTAGATTTTAGAAATCTTAAAAACCTGCATTATTTCACAGGTACTTCAAGTGATCTCCTTACCAGACTTCCTCTTTTCTATGACATCCAAAATATATATGGACTTGGAAGTAATTATTTAGGCGGCGAAGAATATTTAACGGAACTAAAGAAGTTTTCAAAATTGAAAACTTTAAATATCAGATCTATAAGTAAAGATTTTGCCGCAGATTTGACCTTCCTTTCATCCTTTCCTGAACTGGAAGAACTTTCCCTTAATTTTGATTCAGGAAGTACCTGGGACTTAGGAGGGCTTTCTTCTCTTACAAAGCTTAAAAGTCTTGACATAAACGGTTATGATACAAAATTTGAACATCTAAATGTACTGTCCGGAATGCCTCAGCTTGAAAAAATCCGTTTTAATGATGTAAAGGATTTGAAAACTCTTGATTTTGCTAAAAATATGCCAAACTTAAAGAGTCTGGATATAGAATATTGTCCTGTTATAAACCTAAACGGTTTGAAAGATTCTATATCACTCACATCATTGTCACTTACACATTGTGGTGATTTAAAAGATGCAAGCGCTTTAGCTACCTTGACAAGCTTAAAAAATCTGGATATTGCTTATATTTGGAATTTTGATGTTAAATTCCCTAAGCTTCACAAACTGACTGCTCTTAGTGATGTTGATATAGAATCCGGTCGTTTGAATATAATTGAAGGTATGCCGTCAATTAAAAGACTGTTTATATATGAAACTAGTCAACAATACTCATTTAAGCCGCTTTTAGGTATGGACTCTCTTTCTGAGCTTGAACTGTGTGATTACAGCTGGGTAGGAAAACCGGATATGGTACAATGTTTAACAAAACTGCCAAAGCTTAGAACACTTACTTTTGGATATGGGACTCTTGCACATGACGGAGACTATACAGGTGTATTCTCTCTTCCTCAGGTTACAAAAATAAGAATTAAACCGACGGATACAGGTTCAGGTTACATAAGCCTTTCTATCAGTAAATTAAAGGACAATAAAGTTCTTAAGGATCTTGACATCGGCGGAGCTGAACTTCTTAACCTTGATAAGGGATACAACACAGAGAACTTCGGTGAATATGCCAATGATTTCTTAAGCCACTTCCCTAAGCTAAAGAAGCTTAATGTGTCACATTCACATATTGAAGATTTGAATTTTGTGGGTAAAATGCCTGAACTTGAAAGTTTAGATATATCCAATAACTATATCACCGATATATCCAAACTGTTGAAATTAAAGAAGCTTAAAACTTTGACCTGTGATATAAATCAGACAGCTAACTTAGATTTACTTCCTGATAGTATAAAGATTACGGAATAAGCAGGAAAAGCGATTTTAAATGTATTATCCGCATCAAACAGAGGGGTTGGCAATATGCCTCCCCTCTGTTTTTCTATTTAAACCCAAATTTTTCACGAAACATCTTGCGAAATATGGTAATCGGACCACAGGCTTGAATTTAGAATATTTGCAACTGCACTATGTGAAATAAGAAATCTGTGGCCTATGGCGTAAATAATTGGAATGAAATATGAATATCAAAAATATAAAATCCCGTATCAGTCTGTATCAAATACACTTACAGCTCTTTTTAGTATTCCGGTCATTTCTGCTATAGCCATACCATAGTTTACAATAGGCACTTTCTGATTAACTGCTCTTCCTATTCTGTTCTTCATAGCTGTTTCATTAAGCATACAGCCTCCGCAGTGAACCACAAGTTTATATTTGGTTAAATTCTCCGGAAATGTACCGCCTGACGTAAATTCAAACTCCGGACAGACACCCGAATATTCCCTTATCCACCTCGGTATCTTAACTGTACCTATATCCTCACACTGTCTGTGGTGAGTACAGCCTTCGCTGATAAGCACCCTGTCTCCTTCTTTAAGCTTCTTTAACAGAGCTGCACCCTCAAGCATCTTGGCAAGTCCGCCCTTATACCTTGCAAACAGAATAGAAAATGAAGTAAGTCTTATATTCTCAGGCACAATATCACTAACCTGCTTAAATACCTGAGAATCGGTAATTACAAGGCTTGGCGGGCTTACAAACTCTGCTAAACATTCTTTTAACTCACCTACCTGAGTACAGATTGCCATACAGCCGATGTCAAGCAGCTCTCTTAAAACTTCCTGCTGTGGCAATATTATCCTGCCCTTAGGTGCGGATTCATCTATCGGCATTACCATAATTACCGATTCTCCCTTATTTACAAGATCTTTAAGTATGTATTTTCTTTTGGATTCAGGGAATAATTTAGCCAGTCTTTCCTTAAATTCATAAATATTTGTTCCATCTTTGGCGCTTACAAGGATTTCATTTTCCTCTTCTTTTCTGTTTTCTGTCAAATCTGATTTATTCAGTGCTATGAGATAGGGTATTTTTCTCTTGCTAAAGTTTTCTAACAATTCTTTTTCAAGCTCGTTCAGTTCTCTGTCCGCCTCTGTAACAAGGACTGCTATATCAGTAATATCAAGGATTTCAAGACTTTTTTTCACCCTTAAATCACCCAGTTTACCTTCATCATCAAGACCTGCAGTATCTATAATAACCACCGGTCCGAGAGGTAGCAGCTCCATAGCCTTTTTCACCGGATCTGTAGTGGTTCCCTTTATATCCGATACTACGCTTAGCTCCTGTCCAGTCACCGCATTTACAAGGCTGCTTTTGCCCACATTTCTAAGACCAAAGAAGGCTATATGTACTCTCTCAGCCGTAGCTGTCCGGTTTAATCCCATACTACCTCCTAAAATCTGAAATCTCTGCGGTTTGAGGCCATTATATCTTTTACATTGCTCTTTGCTATTTCTTTTCTCTTTTCATTTGGAATTTTTTCAAGCTCTCTTTCAATCATGTCAAATCCTTTTTTCTTAGTCTCTCCGCTTGCATAGTCTACAAGGAACTCAGTCAAAGTCATAAGTGCGTTAGGATGGCAACAATTAAGTATCTGACCTGATTTACAAAGTGCCATAAAGCGGTCTCCTGTCCTGCCTTCCCTATAGCAGGCCGTGCAGAATGAAGGAATATGACCATTATCCATAAGCCAACCTACCACCTCATCAAGAGTTCTGGTATCAGACACCTCAAACTGCTCACTGTCATGTGCACGTTCTTCTTTTTCATACCCTCCTACAGAAGTTCTTGAAGCACCGCTAATTTGAGAAATGCCGAGATTGAGGAGTCTTCCCCTGACCTGTTCGGACTCTCTGGTCGAAACTATCATACCCGTATATGGTACGGCAAGCCTTATACAGGCTGTAATCTTTGCAAATATATCATCTGAAATAGAATTGTCAAAGGCTGTAGGATCAATATCATCTGCCTTCTTAATACGAGGTACACTTATGGTATGAGGTCCGACTCCATGTACAGCCTCAAGATGTTCGGCATGCATAAGAAGTCCTGCAAACTCATACTTATAACCTTCAAGCCCGAAAAGCACACCGAGACCTACATCATCAATTCCTCCATCCATGGCCCTGTCCATAGCCTCCGTATGATAGCAGTAATCATGCTTTGGTCCGGTTGGGTGTAGCTCCTCATAACTTTTTTTATTGTAGGTTTCCTGAAATAAGATATAAGTTCCAATTCCCGCATCAGCAAGTTTTTTATAATTTTCTACAGTTGTAGCCGCAATATTTACGTTTACCCTTCTTATGGCCCCGTTTTTATGGTTTACACTGTAGATAGTTTTAATGCTGTCTAAGATATATTCAATCGGATTGTGGAAAGGATCTTCTCCTGCTTCTATAGCAAGTCGCTTATGTCCCATATCCTGTAAAGCAACTACCTGCTCCTTTACTTCCTCCTGAGTAAGTTTCTTTCTGGCTATAGTCTTATTTTTTGCGTGATAAGGACAGTATACACAGCCGTTTATACAATAGTTGGACAGGTAAAGCGGAGCAAACATAACTATTCTATTGCCGTAGAATGCAAGTTTGATTTCCTCTGCTATTTTATTTATTTCTTCTGTTATTTCAGGAATTTCACAGGCTAAAAGTACAGATGCCTCCCTATGTGACAGGCCTTGACAGACATAGCCCTTGTCTTTTTTTACAGGACGGGCTTTATCTAAGATTGTTTTGATAAGTTCAATATTGTCCTTGTTTGCCTCCGCATAAGCGAGAGTTTCAAGGATTTCCTCATTGTTGATGAATTCTTCTGCTTTAAGCGATTTTGCATCATATTTATACATATATTTCCCCTTTCTTAAGGTCAGATTACTCTTCCCTTTCAGATAATTTTATATCACCGCGGTCAGTTACTATCTCATAGCCAATCGCGGCCATACTCCCTTTTAATTCCGCGAGCCCCTCTGCCGCCTCGCTTCCCGTACAAAGTTTTTTGTCATATAAGGCATACTTTTTTCTTACCGCTGCCGGTGAAAGATTTGGCATAATTACATTTGCACCCGCCAGTATACCTTTTTCTCTCCCATTTTTCTCCAAAGTTCCCAGCGCTGTGGTTGAAGGCAGGAGAACAGGCGGATGTATCAGCCTTATAATTGACAATAGGTAACAGGTAAAATCCGCACTTCCGTTTGGCATATTTTTAAACGGAGTGTCTTTTTGTGAAATAAACGGTCCTATACCACACATTTCAGGTTTAAGTTCTTCAATAAACTTAAGGTCTTTAGCTATAGTTTCCGAGGTCTGGTAAGGAGAGCCCACCATAAAGCCGCAGCCTACATAGAAGCCTATTTCTTTCAATTCTTTAAGGCATCTCATTCGGTTTTCAAGAGAAAGCTCAGGTGGATGAAGCTTTGCATAATGATTGCTGTCCGCAGTTTCATGGCGAAGTAAATACCTGTCCGCACCGGCTTCTTTCAGCTTTAAATAACTCTCCCTGCTTCTTTCTCCGAGAGATATGGTAACGGCAACTTCAGGATATTTCCCCTTAATATACTTTATTATCTCAGTAAGGGTTTCATCACTGAAGGCACTGTCTTCACCTCCTTGGAGCACAAAGGTCATAAAACCCAGCTCATAGCCTTTGTCCACACAGGAAAGTATCTCTTCCTCAGTAAGCCTGTATCTTTCCGCATTTGTGTTACTTCGCCTTATACCACAGTAATAACAATCATTCTTACAAATGTTACCTATTTCGATAAGACCTCTTATAAAAATTTTGTTACCGTAATAAGCCCTGCGTTTTTTATCTGCCGCCTCTCTGAAAATCTCTGCATTAGCCTCATTAAAACTTTCTGCAATAATCTTATATTCCTGCAAGGTTAAACTATGCTCACTCCTCAGCTTATCTATAAAGTAATAAATATCATTCCTCATTGGAAACTACACCTGAGAAGGAGGTTTTTACATTTACCCCTTCAAGCTTTCCTATCTTACCGGCAAGCTCTGAAGTAGTATCCTGCGGTGCATCCAACGCAATGCTGATAATATTTATCTCCCTTTTCCTATAAGGAATACCCATCCTTCCGATGATGTAATCACCATACTCATGTAAAAGAGCATTCAATTTCTCTACTGAATCCCTTTCATCCACAATAATACTTAAAAGTGCAACTCTTTTTTCCATATTCACATCTCCTCCTATTTTATATATATCTGACTAAGTGATAACACCCCCGTTGCAAGGTAGAGGTGTTAATTGACAAAATAAAAGAACAAACTCCTTATACCAAGTATACAAAGTTTGTTCTCTGATTTCAACAATATTGGTTAAATGTTACAAAGTTGTCAATCTTTTTTAACCCTGTTTAAGCCCTATTTTAGTCCCTGTTGCAAGATTTTTCATTTCTTTGGCAGAATTTATCACATTTTCTGTAATGGCAACTCCGCCCAAAATTCTTGCAAGCTCCTCTACTTCTTCGTTCTCATCAAGCCTTCTTATATCAGTGGCTGTATGGGTTTCATCAGCTTTCTTTTCTATAAGATAATGGTTATCTGCCATAGCCGCTATCTGGGCAAGGTGAGTAATTGCTATGAGCTGTCTTTTGCCCGAAAGCAAAGCCATCTTTTCAGCCACCATCTGAGCTGTTCTTCCGCTGATTCCGGTATCCACCTCGTCAAATATAAGAGTAGGAATTTCATCCGTATCAGCCATAACCGACTTAATAGCAAGCATTATTCTTGAAAGTTCACCGCCTGACGCTATTTCAGAGATTGACCTCATAGGTTCTCCCGGATTGGCTGATATTTTAAATACCACCTCATCATTACCCTTTGAGGTAAAGTCTTTGGTTTTATTAAATTCCAAGCCAAAATCCACCTGTAAGAAATTTAAGTCTATAAGAGCCTGCTTAACTTTCTTCCCTAATTCCAGGGCAGCTTTTTTACGTACTTCAGTAAGTTTATCACATTCAGCAAGTATAAGCTTCTTTAGCTTTTCTACTTCAGTAGAAAGTTTTCCCTTGTACTCGGAAGAATGTTCCAGCTTTTCTATCTGTTTTAACGAAATATCAAAGAAACTCTGTGTGCTTTCGTAAGAGCCTCCATGCTTTGCAAATATACCTCTGATTTTATCCAACCTTGCTTCCGACTGCATAAAATCAGCTTCGTCAAATACATTCTCATCGGCATAGTCCGAAAGCGAGCGTTCAAAATCATTTAAAAGACTTTCTATCTCGGAAATCTGATTTAAAAGTTCCTCCGCACCTTCATCTACATCCGAAAGCCTTGACATAGCTCTTACTATATTGCCTATACTGTCATCCGCTCCATCACTGTCCGACAGGTTTTTTCTGGCTTCTTCTACAAGACTTACTATCTTACTTGAAGCTGCATATTTTCTGACTTTTTTATCAAGTTCTTCTTCCTCACCCTTTACAAGCTTAGCCTTTTTAATCTCGCTGCACTCGTATTTCAGAAAATCCAACTCTCTTGAAAGTGAAGCTTCATCCGCACTATATTCCAAAAGCTCATTTTCCTTTTCTCTGTACTCGCAAACAAGCTCCTTAAGCTTTGAGATTAAAGGCTTTACTTCCTCCTTACAATACCTGTCCAAAATTTCCAAATGATTTTTAGGAAGTAATAAGGTTTGATTTTCTGTCTGTCCATGTATGTCAAGAAGAAGAGATGCTGCCTCCCTGACTTTGGAAAGAGTAACCGTCTCTCCGTTTATCTTACTTACACTTCTCTCAGCTGTAAACTTCCTTGTAATTACAACCAGTCCTTCTTCCGGTATAATATCAAGATTCTCAAGCTTTTTCTTCGTATCTTCATTTACCGAAAAAACCAGTTCTACAAATCCTGAGTCCTTGCCGGCCCTTACAAGATTTTTGCCTGCCTTTGCTCCCAAAGCTAAATTAATTGAGCCTATTATTACCGACTTTCCTGCTCCGGTCTCTCCGGTGAGGATGTTTAGTCCCTCACCGAAAGAAACTTCAGCTTCATCTATTATTATGAGGTTTTTAACGTGAAGCCCCTCTAGCATATATCCCCCTTACTGTATGTTCTTTACTGTCACCCTGCAACGAAGCACCGCTCCGTTTACCCTGGCAAGAATTGTGGTTGAACCCGGTTTTTTAGCAGTAACTACTCCACCTGCAACAGTTGCTATTTCGGGATTTTCCGAATCCCAGGCAATGTTCTTCACATCACCGAGCACTGACAGAGTATAGGTATCATATTGCTCCATTGAAAGGTTATAGAAGTTGAGTCCCACAACAGTAACTGCAACCTGCGCTGTCTTGCCGCTTGTTGTTGCCGCCGTTATAATAGCCGTTCCCGGAGCCACTCCCGTAATAAGTCCATTCTTATTTACATTTGCAACTGCCTTATTATTGGTAGACCATTTTATCTTATCATCCGTACCGCTCGGTACCACGGAATAAACAGTACTCTGTCTGTCTCCTATTCCCATTGTGAGTGTTGTATTGGACAAGGTAAGCCCTGTAGCCGGTATATATTCTCTTACCTGTACAACCACAGCCTGTTTTTTACCACTGTTATCCTTTGCCGCAACAGTTATCTTTGCTTTTCCTGCCGCAAGTGCGGTTACCCTTCCTTTAGAGTCCACCATTGCAACATCTGTATTGTCAGAAGTAAATTTTGCTGTCTTATATGTTGCATTTTTAGGGTTTATTTTAACTCTTATCGTCTTTCTGCGCCCTACTATCATAGAGAGGAAAGACGGATTAGTGCTTAAAGAACCTACTTCCCTTACTACCCTTATTCTTGCGGTAGCTTCCGCTCCGCTTCCATCGGTTGCCTTTACCTTTATGGTTGCATATCCCGGTTTTTTTCCATATACCTGACCTGACTTATTTACAGAAGCAACACTGCTTTTACTGCTTGACCACTTTAATTTCTTATTTGTAGCAGAATTGGTCTTAAGCTTGGCTTTTAGTAACAAAGTCTTATGATATCCTAAATTATAGCTTGTTCTGTTTAACTTGATATCGGATACCGGTTCCTCAACAGTTACAACACAGCTTGCCTGTACCCCGTTTTCATCCGCTGTTACCGTAATTATGGCAACACCACCCTTTTTACCCTTAACTACACCATTCTTATCTACGCTGGCAACGGAGCTTTTAGATGATTTCCATTTTACTTTTTTATTGGTAACATCATCATTATCAAAAGTTACTTCAAGTTCAAGCTCATCTCCGACCGGAAGTTCGTACTCTGTATAGTTAAGCTCAATACTGCCTACCGGCTGGTTAACCTTAACCGTACAAATTGCTGTAAGGCCGTTACTTGACTTGGCTGTAACTATGGTCTCTCCTGCAGAAATAGCTGTTACCTTACCTTTTGCATCTACCTTCGCCACCGATTTATCACTTACCGACCAAAGCACTTTTGTATCTGTTGTATTCTTAGGATTAAATGTTGCTTCCAGGGTATAACTCTCTCCTACATCCAGTATGAGTGAAGCTGCGGAAAGCTTCATTCCCGTAGCCTTTTGTGTTACCTTAACTGTGCAGTTTGCCGTAACTTTACCGTCCGGGGTAGACACTATAATATAGGCTGTACCTGTCTGTTTTGCAGTAATAAGGCCTGTTTTACTTATATCGGCAACCTTAGGATCCATTGACTTATAGTTAAGATTCTGATTTGAAGCATCACTCGGTGATATAGTTACACTGAGTTTGTAAGTTTCACTTACTGCAAGCGAAATCTCCGATTTATCAAGCTTAATGCTTTCCACCGGCTTGATAATGGTTAAGTCACAGGCTGCTGATATTCTGGGATTTATATCTGAAAAAGCTATAATGCTTACATGTCCCGCTGATTTAAATGTTACCAGACCATTGCCATCAACTTGTGCAATCTTTTCGTTGGTTGACTTCCAAAGTATTTTAGAAGCCGCTGCCTCTTTTGGAGTAGCAGTTGCAGAAAGCTGGAAAGTCTTATCGGTCAGCGGTTTCTCCGCAACATTATGTGAAAGTATAATGCCTGTTACAGGCGTATTTACTATAACTTTGGCAGAACCAAGCACAACATTTTCTTTATTCAGTGCCATAATAATTGCAGTTCCCGGTGCCTTACCGGTTACAGATGTTACCGCAGTATGATTGTTTTCATCATCTATCTGAACTATCTCAGGGTTGGAACTTCTCCAGTAAAGATAGGTTCCTGTAGAAGTCTTGGGAGTTAATTCCGCCTTAATCGAAGCTACCTTATCCACTTCTATTACAGTTTCTGCAGGAGTAAGTGTAATCTTTGTAACAGCCGCCGTTACTGTTATTTTACAGGATACCTTCTTTGTTATTCCGCTGACTGTATGCTCAACCGTAACAGTGGTTTCACCTGCCGCTACACCTTTTACCACAGCATTTACTCCGTTTCCTGTTACCTTTGCAACAGATTCATTATCTGAGAACCAGTTCCAAGAATCACTTGTGGATACATCTGTAGCAACAGCATTCAGGTCAACCGTTCCGCCTACGGGAATTGTCAAATGGCTTGCACTAAGTGCTATTGTATCAATTACCACTACCGTTATTACAAAGCTGGTTGTCCCATTACTTACGGTAACTGTTCCTGTTCCTGTTTTAAGCGCGGTAATTACTGACGTTGCATTATCAACCTTTACTGTACCCGAAGAATCTGCGGTGAAATTAAACTCACTTATACTTCCAATATTAGAGTTATTGTAAATATTATAAGTATCTCCGACATTCATATATACTGTTGCATTAGCTGCTGTCAAAGGTACCGTAACCTTAAAAGTCAGTCTTATATGCCTTATATCTTTATAATCACCCTTTACCTTCTTAAGCCTGGCAGTTACATCATAGGTTCCGGCTCTTCTTCCTTCAATCACAAGACTGGAAGCAGAGGTATCGGTCTTAACCCTTGTATTGGTAAAAGAAAGTATATTGTTTACTTTCTTTCCGTCTTTCTTAACTTCCCATTCAATATCATTCGGATCAAGCATATTGGTGAAAATTGTTTTTTTCCCGCCATCAAGCGTAATCTCTCTGTCAGCTACATTTTCATTAAAATCTCTGTAATTTCCGCCAACAATATTTTCCGTAGACATTTTAAGTGGCACTACTACCATTGTAGAAGTAGGCTTTACCTTTCCTGTCGGATCTTCGCCCGCTGCCACCGACACTTCCGCAACACCGGCTCCTACCGCAGTAACCACACCGTTGCTCTGTTCTACCTCAAGCACTGAATCATCATTATTTTTACCGTTTACGGATGTTGACCAGTTAAGCACGGAACCGCTGTATTTGAGGTAACCGTCAGGAGTGGATTCCTTGTATCCCTTTAATTTAATCTGATATTTACCGTTAACAACCGGCATGACCAATGTATTAGGACCTTTATCCGTTGCAAATATCTGTTTATATTGAGGCTCTTTAGGATCTGTGGTAGTATTGGTCTTTACGATTTCCAAATCTACCTTAACATAGAAACCAAAGTTATAGTTAGCATTACCTATGGTAACACTGCCCGATATTTCCTTACTTCCCGCCCCTGTTCTGGTTAACTTTATTCCCGTACTGTCACCGTTGGCAGCAGGAATTACCTCAGCCTTTACAACATTCTCCGAACTGTCATTGAGCTTAATTTTAGCGCCGGATACAGCCTGAGAAGTTTTTGGCGGTGTCTTTAATTCACTTAACAGGTTAAGTGTTGCAGTATCGGTAGAAATAGTAAACGGCTCCTTGGATGCTCCTCCCGACGAAAGATTCACTTCAAAAGTACCGAGTGCATCCTTAAGTAAATAGTCTTTGTCATCTGCCGCAAAAACACTGTTTATCCTGCTTCCTACCGCTCTTTGCAGGTTAGATAAATTTTCCGCAACAAAAGATGCCATTCCCTTCCCTGCACTTTCAGGTAACGGCGCAATATTCAGTACAAGCAGTATAACAAGAAAAATTGCCAGCTTGCTCCTGAAATTCTTGATATTATTTTTCTGATTCTTCATCAATGCCCTCCTATGCTTCACATTAAGCTATCATTTCAATGCTAGACTAATCCTTTGGCAGTTATGTGTCATTCTTAATAAAACCATATCACTTACTTACGCAAACGATATGGTTTATTTTATGGTACTTATCTTCTTTCTTTATTCATCCCAGTTATGGAATACATTCTGTACATCATCCTCTGCATCAAGCAGGTCAAATATCTTATTTATCTTCTTGATATCATCTTCACTTGTAAGAGTTACATAGTTCTGAGGTATCATCTTTACCTCTGCCTCAGCCATAGGTACTCCAAGTTTTTCAAGCTTCTCTCTTACCTCGGAGAACATATCAGGTGCCGTTATTATCTCAAAACTGTCTTCATTATCAACGAAGTCCTCTGCCCCCGCATCAATAACAGTCATCATAAATTCATCCGGATCCGCACTGTATTCTTCCTTATCTATAAGAATCTGTCCTTTTTCATCGAACATATAAGATACACAGCCCGGTGTGCCTACATTACCGCCGCCTTTTGTAAATGCATTTCTTACATTTGCCGCTGTACGGTTCTTGTTGTCTGTAAGAGTCTCTACTATAATAGCAGTACCGCTCGGTCCATATCCCTCATATACCGCATGCTCGTAATTGACCGAGTTAGCATCGCCCGCCGCCTTCTTAATACCTCTGTCAATAGTATCATTTGGCATATTATTAGCCTTTGCCTTGGCAATTACATCACGAAGCCTTGAGTTATTGGCAGGATCCGCTCCGCCTTCCTTTACAGCTACAGCTATTTCTCTTCCGATAATGGTAAATATCTTGCCTTTAGCAGCATCATTTTTTTCTTTCTTATGTTTAATATTGGCAAATTTTGAATGTCCTGACATTTTACTTTCCTCATTTCATTTATATTAATGTAAATTGTTTGAGCATTAAAAGATAATAAATCCTTTTGCAAGCAGGCTCGCATCGGATTTATTATCTTTTAACACTTGTATCATTATTTTATCACCAACAAGCCCTTATGTAAAGAGTTTAGCCTTCTTTGGTAAGTTTTTTCAGCTTGTTCATTACATCCATCGTACTGTTGTTCTCCGATACCGCTATAAATATCGTATCATCTCCTGCTATACAGCCTATAATCTCAGGCATTTCCAAAGCATCTATCGCAGTAGCCACAGCCATAGCCATACCCACCACAGTTTTTAATACTATGAGGTTGCCGGAAGACAGCATGGACACAAAGCCTTCCTTAAGTACCCTTACATACTTATCGCTGAATTCCTCATCTTTTACAATAACCGCATATTTCTGCCTGCCGCCGTTATTTACCTTAGTCAGATTCAACTCTCTTATATCCCTTGAAATAGTTGCCTGAGTAACGTCATAACCTTTATTTTTAAGGAGATCCAACAATTCCTCCTGTGTTCCTATTTCTCTTGACTTTATAAGTTCTAATATTTCATTATGCCTTTTTATCTTCATAAGTCCCCCAAATTTTAATTTAAGAATTATAAACCAACATTATTTAGAATAAACTTCTTCCTTACACTGTCAAAGAACTTAAAATCATTGATTCTTAAAAACGGTACTATAAGTTCTGCCTTCACTATTTCAACCCTGTCTCCGGGCATCAGCCTTATTCCCTTGTTTCCATCAAAGCTTACTATGGCTTCTTCCGGTTCGCTTCTCTTATTCCACTCCACCGCTATATCTACCTTTGATGAAGCTGAGGTAATTACCCCTCTTGAATCAAGGCTGTGCGGGCATATTGGGAGGATACCCAGCACCTCTGCATCCGGCATTATTATTGCTCCTCCTGCTGAAAGATTATAGCCGGTAGAGCCGGTAGGTGTTGTAACTATGATACCGTCTCCGTACACGCTCTTCATCGGATTTCCGTTTATATATACCGCTGTCCGTATAGCACGCACCAGATTTCCCCTTGCAACCACTATATCATTCAGGGCATTGGCTTCATATACTGTTTTTCCTTCTTTTATTACCTTACCGCTCAGCATAAAGCGCTTTTCAATATTATATTTTTTTTCAAATACGGCATCTATTGCCTGCTGTACCTCTTCAAGCTCCACTTCCGCCAAAAAACCTACCGTACCAAGGTTAACACCTAAAACAGGCACCCCTTTAGAGGCTAATTCTCTGGCAGCCTGAATAATGGTTCCGTCACCGCCAAATACCATCACACAGTCTGCATTCTCCGGAAGCTCTGATATATCTGTAAAATTTTCCATAAGCTCAGCAGATTCTTCTCTTACTTTAAGCTTATGGCAGCTTCCGCCCTTCTTTTCAATATAACCGCAAATCTTACAGATATCCAGCTCGCCTGCTCTGGTAGAATGATTAACTATAATCCCTATTTTTATCATCATACCTCCGTCTGATTAAGGGTAGTTTTTGCTTCATCTACCACTTTTTCCATATCTTTTATAATTTTATCTGTCTCGGCCCCGCTCATCTTCTCATTTCTTTTCTGCATATAAAGAAGATATTCTATGTTGCCTTCAGGACCTTTTACCGGTGAAAAGGTAAGTCCTTTTATAAAAAAATTCAAGCCTATCGCAAAATTAATTACCAGTTCTATAACTTCCTTATGTACGGAGAAATCTCTTACAACGCCCTTTTTACCGACCTTTTCTCTGCCGGCTTCAAACTGCGGCTTAATAAGGCAGACCATGTATGCCTCATCCTTTAACAGATTAACAGCGACAGGCAGAACTTTGGTTAAAGAGATAAAAGATACATCCACAGAAGCGAAATCAACCTTTTCAGGAATATCTTCCTCTGTAACATAGCGGATATTGGTCTTTTCCATGGACACAACCCTTTTATCTTCTCTCAGTTTCCAGGCTAACTGGTTGGTACCGACATCTATTGCATAGACCTTTGCGGCTCCGTTTTGAAGCATACAGTCCGTAAAGCCTCCTGTGGAAGATCCGATATCTATACAGATTTTATCCATAAGATCCAAACCATAAACTTCAACTGCTTTTTCAAGCTTAAGTCCGCCCCGGCTTACATATTTTAATACCTTGCCCTTAACCTCTATCTCTGCTTCCCTGTCGAATTTACTGCCGGCCTTATCCTCTCTCTGTCCGTTGACAAAGACCTCCCCCGCCATAATAACAGCCTTGGCTTTTTCCCTTGAAACAAAGAAGCCCCTTTCGGTAAGAAGCACATCCAGTCTTTCTTTCATTATTATTACCTTCTAAATAGCTCGGCATCTAATTTAAGCAGAGCCTCTTCTTTTATTTTTTCTGCAATTTCTCCGGCATCAAAGCCATATCTTTCCCAAAGCTCGTTCTGACTTCCATGTTCAATAAAGCTATCCGGTAAGGTTATGGGAATGAAGTTATAATTTAACTTACGGCGGGCAGATTCTGCCATAAGCCTCTCTGTATAACTTCCCGTTCTCACACTTTCTTCTATAGTAGCTATAATTTCATGTTCTTTCTTAAGCTCTTCCAAAAGCTTACCGTCTGCCTTATCCAAAAATCTGACATTTATTATTGTAGGGCTTATCCCGCTACCCTGTAATACCCTCTCTGTCTCAAGCGCAAGTTTTACAGTCTTTCCGGTTGCAAATACCGCAATATCTTTACCGTTTTTCATAATTTCATTTTCATAACTTACTATAGGCTTAAATTCTATATCTTCAATATCTTCTGCTATTCCTCTCGGATAGCGTACAGCTACAGGCTTATTAAGCTCATAGGCATATTTTAACATTTCTTTCAGTTCTCTGCCATCCTTGGGACATAGAACCGTAAGTCCCGGAATAGTGGCTAAATAACTTGTATCAAAGATGCCCTGATGAGTTTCTCCGTCACTTCCGACCAGTCCTGCCCTGTCTATAGCAAACACCACAGGCAGCTGCTGGAGACAGACATCATGGATAAGCTGGTCATAGGCTCTTTGTAAAAATGTGGAATATATAGCAACCACAGGCTTAAGTCCGCCTGCTGCCATTCCTGCCGCAAAGGTTACGGCATGTTCCTCCGCGATACCCACATCAAAAAACCTCTTCGGATAAGTCTGCTTAAAGTTGTAAAGTCCTGTACCAAAAGGCATGGCCGCGGTAATTGCAACCAGTCTTTCATCCTCTGCCGCCATTTCAAGCATAGTTTCCGAGAAGATGGAAGTATAGCTTTTTCCTGATTTGGAACCTAAGTTTTCTCCTGTTTTTATATCAAAAGGCTCTACTCCATGGAACTTTGCAGGGCATTCTTCAGCCTTCTTATAGCCAAGCCCTTTCCTTGTAATAGCATGAATAATTACGGCTCCGTCAACCCTGCCCGCATTTTCAAGTGCAGATTGAAGTTCCTTTACATTATGCCCGTTTACCGGTCCAAGGTAGGTAAGCCCCATGTCTTCAAAAAACATACCCGGAACAAAGAGCCGCTTTATCATGTCTTTGGAAGTCTTTAGCTTTTCAAACAAACTGTTACCGATAGAGGTAGTGTTCAGAGTTTCTTTAACATCATTTTTTAACTTCAAGTATTTTCTGTTGGTTCTTATTCCGTCCAGATACCTCGCTACTCCGCCCACATTTCTTGAGATGGAGCGTTCATTGTCATTTAATATAATAATCAGATTGGAATTAAGAGTACCGGCATTGTTCAGCGCTTCAAGTGCCATTCCTCCCGTCATCGCACCGTCACCTATAACTGCCACTACTTTCTCTTTTGTATTCCGCAAATCCCTTGCAGCCACCATACCGAGTGCCGCTGAAACAGAAGTTGAAGCATGTCCGGTTCCAAAAGCATCACAGTCGCTTTCGTTTCTTTTTGGAAATCCTGACAGTCCGTCTAATTTTCTTAAGCTGTCAAATCTGTCCTTCCTGCCGGTAAGTATCTTATGCACATAGGACTGATGTCCTACATCCCATATCAATTTATCCTTCGGAAGATTAAGATAGCGGTGCAAGGCTATTGTCAGTTCCACTATACCAAGATTGGATGCAAGATGTCCACCGTTTTTGGCGGCCGACTTAATTAGCAGCCTTCTTATCTCCACAGCTAATTCTCTCAGTTCGCTTTCCGGTATTTTTTTTATGTCATTAGGTTTGTTTATATTATCCAGTAACGGCATAGCTACACCCCCATTTAATTATCTGTCCCTGTTTTTCAAATATTCAACAAATTCCGATATAAAGCCGTCATAGTTATTGTTATTATTGCAGATATTTTTCAAATTTTCTATAATATAAGCATTTTTTTCATTTATAAGCTTTTTAGCCCTGTCTGCTCCTAAAAGCTTAAGATAGGTAAGTTTATTGTTTCTTTCATCACTGCGTACAGGCTTGCCAAGTTTTGTCTCATCTCCGCTTATATCTAAAATATCATCCTGAAGCTGGAATACAAGACCTACAGAGGCTCCAACCTTTTCGATTATATCAATCTCATCTTCTCCGGCACCTGCAAGCAAAGCTCCTATGACAAAGGCAGCCTTTATAAGTCCGCCCGTCTTTAAGTCATACATAGTTAAAAAGAAGTCCTCAGTTTTTTCCTTTTTGCCTTCCTCCGAAAGCATATCAAGAATCTGCCCGCCTATCATCCCATCAGCACCTGAATAGGTAAATAATCTTGACAGAGCTTCTCCGACTCTTTTATATTCACAGATAGTCTCACAATACCTAAAAGCTTTACTTGAAGTTTCAGCTGCAAGATTTAACAGACCGTCCCCTGCAAGTATAGCCACAGCCTCTCCGTAAACTTTATGGTTGGTAGGCCTGCCTCTTCTCAAATCGTCATTATCCATAGCGGGAAGGTCATCATGAATTAAGGAATAGGTATGTATCATCTCAAGTGCAGCCGCAAAAGGACGAACCAGCCCTTCCTTTTTACCTCCAAAAAGTCTGAAAATCTCAAGCATAATAAGAGGTCTGAGGCGTTTGCCTCCCGCCAGAAGGCTGTAATTCATAGCTTCTTCCAGAAGTTTATCCTCTTCACCAAGCTTAGGTGCATACTCTGCTACTAATTTTTCAGCTTCATCAGTTTTAAGCCTAAGTCTGTCTGTGAATGTGTTATTCATTTTTATTTCCCTGTTCTTCAAGAATTACTATCTGCTTCTCCACATCTGCAAGCTGCTTCTTGCATTTCTCCACAAGTTCAACTCCCTCTTTATATAACTTAAAGGATTCCTCCAGTTTGATAGAGGAATCTCCCATAAGGTTGTTTATCTCGTTAAGTCTTATCATATTTTCTTCTATAGTTTTAGTTTTTTTCTCAGCCATTTTTCTTATTTATCTCCTCTACCCTAGCCTTAAGAGAACCGTCTGAAAGCACAAGGTTCAGTCTTTCTCCTGTCTTTACCGCCTTTATACTGCGTACATTCTCACCCGCTTCATTCTCCACATAGGAATATCCGCCCAAGAGTCTTTTCATAGGGGATTTCCCTTCTATCTCGGCAGTCAACGAAATAAACCTCTTATTTACAGATTCATAAGACGCTCTCATCAGGCGCTCAAGCATCTGCTTATTATTTAACAGCAGTCTGTCGTAGTTATCCAGTTTCGCCGCTATATTGCGGTTAAAATTCGCCGAATAATTATCTAACTGCCTTCCTACTTCCTTTAACTTCATTTCAGGGCTCTGCCTTCTTATAGAAAAGTCAGTTTTATCAAGCCAGGCCTTCATTCTGTCAATTTTCAACTGAAATTTATTTGCTATGCTGTCCTTATAAGCATCCAGTTCACCAAAAGCAAGCTCCAGTTTCGGTACCGCATTCATAGCTGCTGCGGTAGGTGTAGCCACACTGAGGTCAGATACTTCATCTACCAGAGTTCTGTCCGTCTGATGTCCCACTGCTGATATAATGGGTATACTACAGTTGTAGACAGCCCTTGCAAGTCTCTCATCATTAAAACACCATAAATCTTCTATGGAGCCTCCGCCCCTTCCTATAATTATGGTATCCACTCCTTCTTTCTCGAAGCGTTTAATTCCCTTAATTAAGGTAGCTGCTGCCTCTGCGCCCTGCACCGTTGCCGGATATAAAAGAAGTTGTACATAGGCATTTGCTTCTCTTGCAGTCCTCTTGATATCTTCTATTACAGCCCCTGTTCTTGAGGTTATAATACCTATTTTCTTGGGATATTTCGGAATCGGTTTCTTATGTGCCTCGTCAAATAGCCCTTCCGCCTTAAGCTTCTGCTTTAGTTTCTCCAGCTCTTCAAAGAGTTTCCCGACTCCTTCTTTTTCGATTTTATCGGCATAAAGCTTATAGTCGCCCCATTTTTCATAGACTCCTATATTGCCCGTAACTACTATGTGCTGACCTGTCTCCAACTTAAAATCAAGACCTGATATCCTCTTTGCAGACCACATAGCACAGCCCATAACAGCCCCGTCATCCTTGATGGTAAAGTATAAATGTCCCTTTTTATCTTCTTTGCAATCAGAGACCTCACCGCTTATTCTTACATTTCTAAGCGCAAAATCACCTTCAAGCCTGCTTTTAATATATCTTGTAATTTCGAGTACTGAAAATATTTTTTTCTCAGCCATATTACTTTTCTTCCTTAGCCTCTTCTCCGGACATGAATTTAGCAAGAACTCCGTTTACAAAGGCAGGTGATTCATCTCCTCCATAGATTTTGGCAAGCTCTACCGCTTCATTTACGGATACCTTGTCAGGTATTTCACTGTCAAACTTTATCTCATATACGGCTACACGTAAGAGCATAAGATCTGTCTTTGAAAGTCTGCTTATTCTCCATTTTTTACTTGCGCCATCTATAAGGCTGTCTACTTCCGCCTTTTTCTCCTCCAAGGCCATGACTCTCTGCCACAAACCTTCCCTGTCTTCTTTAATTTCGGAATAGTCTGCGTAGGATTCAAACTGCTCTTTCCACTCCGCTTCAGGATAAAAATCAAAAATAAAAATAAGCTTGGCAGTATGTTCTCTAAATTCTCTTCTTGTCATAAAAAACCTTTCATTATTTCAATGCACAAGAATCCCCTTCAAGAAAACACACTTAAAGGAGATTCTCTATAGTTATCTGATTTCAAGTATTAAAGGATAAATAATTGGTTAAACTACATCAGGTGCAACTACAACCCTTACATTTACTTCCTTACAGGTTAAGCCGATCATATTCTGAAGAGCTGTGATTACCTTTTCCTGAATCTGTCTTGTAACCTTAGGTATGCTATATCCATACTTAATATCTACAGACATGTCTACATATACAAAAGCTCCAACCACCTGCACCTTTACTTTTTTATATGCATGTTTTGAGTTGAAATTCTCAGAAGGCTTGCCTGCAACTGCTTTTACCCCTTCTACCTCAAGAGCTGCAAGTCCTGCTACTGCAGACACCACTTCATCAGCTATGTAAATCTCACCAATATTTTTAGCCTCATTTGTATTCATACTAACCTCCTTAGTACCGACGATGAAACAAATTCTTTAACAGACAAATCTCAGCCGGAACTCTATGATTTTTGCTCTCATATTATTATAACCATATATGAATATTTTTGCAATCTTTAGATACAAATCTCTAAAACTCATACTGCGATATAGTACATATAAGCTGCTGATCCGCATTACCTGTATTTCTTACAACAAACTGGAGGTCTGAGCCTACAATTTTAACAGCCTCAACTTCAGCTAAAACAACATCCTGATCTTCTTCCTCATCTGTGTAGACATCCTCCTCTGTATAATCATCCTCTTCATCGCTGCTTGCTTCACTTTCTTCTGCATCAGAACTTTCTTCCTCATCCGTTTCCGGTGGAAATACACTCCATACATCAGCGGCATTCAACTTTACTGTGCCTTTGTGTTTTATTTTTTTACCTTTAATTTCATACTTATGTATGGAAATGCCGGTTTTTTTATAATATCTCTCATCACCTGAAGATATATAAAGAGTATACTTGCCGTTGCTTTTGTTTGTTGCTGCAAGCCCCTGAAAAGACCTCGGTGCAAGTTTAACTGCCTTTGTTGAGAACACCAGTGCTTTTTTTATTTTCTTATTCTCTTTTACATTTACCTCATTATTTTTTGCCTTATCAAGCTCTTTATTTACCACAGAAAAATTATAACCTGAGTATTCTGACTGGCCTTTTTCATTCATCTTCCAGATAACAAGTGTATTTTTGTCCGGAGTAAGAGTCGCATCCACACGCATTGTCGTGCCAAATCTCTTTGTCTTTTTGTTAGAATAATTCAGATAAGTAAGACGCTTTATATCACTGTTATTTACAAATGCACCCGGTATATATTCAATTCTTCCTATCTGTGTAGACCACCAGAGAGTACTTTTTGAAGTACCTTTACTCCCGCAGGAAATCATAAGATACTTTTTGCCGTTGTAGTTATACACTTCCATACTCTGGCCATGCCCTACATTTCTAAGTACCATATGGTCAACCGGCTTATAGGCATCATACTCAGCCGAATACTGACATCTGCTTATTAATACAAGGTTTTCAACCCTGCCTGTCTTATAATCATCAAACTCGTCAAATTCATTTTCACTGTAGGCCTGCTGTATGTATATATCGGTTCCGTCCACCGCATAACCTTGTATTGCCTGAGTGTAGTACAGCAGAAACCTATAGCCCCCTTCAACGACCACCTCATTGTAATTTGCAGCCTGCGCTTCCCTTCCTAAGCCTGAATACGCCAGGCAAAGAAGCAGAATTACGCATATACATTTAATCAGTTTTTTCATCCTTTTCTAACTCCTTGTTCTGTGGTAAAAATACGTCCCACAGCTTATTTTTAGCATCAAATATCAGATTATACTGAACATTCTCATAGCCTTTTTTAAGTTTTTCCGCCTTCTTCTCATCTATCTTTTTAGCTTTATGCCTGGTATTCTGTCCAAATTCTGTAGCTGCAGGCTTGGTTAGATGAGTTGAGAACAGCCTTTTTCCGTTGCTGTCCCAGTAACCGAGAGCCGACATAGCCGGTATGTATTGATGTATGTTAAGTAAATATTTATCATAATCAGTCAGCTCTACACCTGAATACTTAAGCAACATCGAAGCCAGATAATTCACCGAAATCGTATTGTATTCACCTGTAAGGCCACCCTCATGCATACCATCATACTCGGGAATATCATAATTTGCCCAGATAAAATACGGAACAACAAATTTTGAAAGACGTTTGTCATTATCATTTTTATAAAGACTGTGCTCGTTAAGCTGTTTGGTTGCATCATCTGAAAATGAGGGCTGATGGTCTCCGTAGAATAAAATAATTACAGGCTCATCCACCTTCTTAAAATAACCGATAAGGTCTATCAATGCTGTATCACTGGTTTTCATAAGAGATACAAAATTATCCAGAGCCTGAACCGCTTTAAAATTAGTTATCTTAACAGGCTCATCAAAATTTACCTTATTATTGGAAAATCCGCCATGGTTCTGCATAGTTACATTAAAGAAAAATTGTGGCTGATCTTTGTTAATTTTTTTATTTTTTTCGTACATTTCTATCAGGTCTTTATAATCATTTTTATCTGTTATAAGACCGCGAAGCAATTCCTTACCCTTAAATTCCTCATAGAACACAGCATTATCAAAGCCGATATACTCATATACACTCCGTCTGTTATATCCGGATGAATAGTAAGGATGAAAGGCTGTTGTCAGGTAAGGCTTCGACTGATGTTTTAATACCTCAACCAAAGATGGTACATTTTGTTTTAAATACTGTGTATAAGGCACTGAGCCGGTCGGCATGTAAGCCATGGAGCTTCTTGTAAGAAACTCAAATTCGGTATTGGCAGTAGGCCCGCCGGTTACGCTCATATTTACATAACCCTTTACAGTGTTTTTCTTAAGACTGTTTATAAACGGCATAACAGGCTTATCAGTCTTAATATCCGCCAGCACGGAAAGGTCTGCAAAGGTTTCGTTTTGAATTACTATGATAGTAGGAAATCTTTCACCGTCTTTATAATCTTTCATTATGTTGTCGGGGGAATTAAGCACTTCCTCAACCGCATTTTTTGCCACCTTATCGCTGTAGCCTTCTACCTTCACTCCGCTTGTGGCATGCATATTGCTGAAAAAATATGCAAGATATCCCTCATCCGTTACATTCTGGTTATAATTCCAGGAAAGTCCAAATATATAATTGTATAAAAGTCCATTCTGAAAAGCAGCTATAGAGCCTGCTAATATAATCCCAACCGCTATCAGTGTTGTAATAATTCTTCTTATAGGTTTTATTTTTCTTCTTTTAAGTCCAGGTATAAATATCAACATTATAAAAAATACAACAAAGATTCCTATTGCCACAAAAAACGGCGTATCCGGATGAAATTTATACCTTCCTGCCACTTCCATAGCTGTACCTACTACAGTCAGGTCTCCGAACATAATATAATTACCCCTGAACTGTAACACAACATAATTTGCTAATCCCAGTATATATGCAAGTATAATGCATAAAAACGCAGGTATTTTAATTCCCCTGAAAATCGCATAAAGAAAAGTATAGAGTAGGGTCCAGTACATTATGTTGAAAAATATCATTTTTACAATTACGTTAGGCGGTGTTCCCATCTGCATTTCTACCAGGTAGAAGCCCATAAGTCCTGTAAGTACCGCCATAAAGCATTTTATAAACCATGGATGTTTATACGCTCCGCCTGATTTTAGCCAGATTATGAGCTTTTCCCAGGTCGCGCCAAATGTCACAAGGAGAAGAACCCCTATGAATTTCAGAAAAGCTACTCCGTCATTATTTAAGATGAATTTATTTACCAATGCGTAGATTTCTTTTCCGCTATATCTTAAAATTCCCCCTGCTCCTGCAAGTGTAAGAATTATAATAATCTGAGTAAGTACAGAATTGTCAGCGCGCTTAATAATCTTCTTTTCCTTTGGTGTTCCTCCGAAGCGAAACATACTGTATATACATAAAAGCATAGGGATGAGTATCAGTATTATTCCCCACACTGTATTGTCAAAATCATCTGTGTAAAACAAGGTTTCAATATCCTTGCCATGCTTGTTGTACACTGTTTTAGCTGCATCAAAACAAAAAATTCCCGTTACAAACAGAGAAAGCATAAGGGCAAGCACAACCTGCCCTATATGCCTTTTAAAATATCCTAACAATGATTCATCAGGATTATATTTTTTATAGACTTTATAAATCCTTTTTACAATTTTCATTTACTTGCATAACTCCACTATCGCATCTGCAAATATTTTGGCACTCTTAACTATCATATCAACTACCATAAATTCATCTGCACCATGCATATGATTGTCTACCTCAGGTACTTCACAGCCAAAAGCTACACCATTTTCAACATGGTGTACATAGGTTCCCCCACCTATAGCTATAGGCTTAGCTCCCGTAACTCCGAATCCCTTCTCATAGCATTTTAAAAGTGTCTTAACAAGCTCGGACTCTCCATCTACTATATGCGGTGCAAACATAGCTTTTTCAGGAATGGTAAATCCCTGCTCACGAATTTTATCCTCCATTACCTTACCTGTATTTTCATCATTGGCTATTATGCTTGCTCGACAGTCATAAGCACCCTTAAAATGTGTTTCTGTGATTTCAAGTATATCAAAACTTACTGTGGTTTCTCCTGACACATCATCTTTAAGATCAACTCCCATTGTTCTACCATTATAGTCGCCATAAGGGAAGATATTATTCAAAGCTTTTACGTAATTATTTACAGGTGCATCCGCAAGTGGGAACTTTGACAAAAGTGTAACAAGTCCCTGGATTGCATTCTTGCCCATATGAGGGAGGGATGCATGTGCATTTACACCTATGGCTGTAATCTTAAGCAGGTCGCCTTCCTCTGTAAAAACAAACTTAAGCCCTGTTTCTTCTTCAAATTTCTTTGTTATTTCTTTAACATCTGCCTCTTTAAGTCCCTTAACCACAGCACTTGCCTTGCCCGGAACTACATTTATCTTAAGACCGCCACTTACTGAAACTATGCCGGGTGTCTTTTCGGTCTTTTCATACTCGGCCGTAAACTCGTTGCTGATACCGCCCTTTTCAATATTGATAAGAGGCCAGGATGCATCGGGAGTAATGGTCATAGGTGCAGCCTTTTCTTTAGAATAATAATACTCTACATCACTGCTGCCACACTCCTCGTCTGAACCTAAGATAAGACGTACATTATGTTTGAGCGGAATATTTAGCTCCTTTACCGCCCTTATTGCATAAAGAGCCGCTATTGCAGGTCCCTTGTCATCACAGCTTCCTCTTCCGTAGAGGCAACCGTCTTTAATTACAGGGTTGTAAGGCTCTGTAACTGTCCAGTCATCTCCGGCAGGAACTACATCAAGATGAGCTAAAATATCTAAGCGGGTAGGTAAATCATAGGAATCGGCTGTAATTACTCTGTTATCATAATTATTCACCTTGAAGCCATATCCTGTAAGGAGCTTCGTAGCTACCTCCAACGCCTTATAAGGGCCTTCACCGTAAGGCATACCGGGCTTCTCTTCACCCTTTTCACTGTTAATTCTTATAAGATCCATAAGATCATTTAACATTTCTTCTTTATGACTCTCAATATAATCACTGATTTCTTTTTCGTAAGCCATCTTTATACCTCCGTAATTACAATTTTACTTACTTAATGAACCATCATACCCTTTTTAATAATCATTTTCAAGTAGTAAAGCTACCTAAGCGTTAAATACCCCCATCAGGGTAGGGATGAGCTGCTTCTTTCGGGATACAACTCCTTTAAGGACAGCCGCATCTTTGTATATCTTCACATCAAAGGCCTTCTCCACAATCCTTTCACTTTCGTCACCGAAGCAAAGGAGCTTGGTTGACTCCTCCACTATATTGGTAAGCATAAAGAATACCATTGACATACCGTTTTTACCGCATTCATTTTGAAGAATAGGTCTGATTTTCTCCTCTGCATTTGCAAGTGACTTGGCATCCATAGAGTTAATCTGTCCGACACCGAAAGCTATTTCCCCTGCCATAAATTTCTTGAAATCCTGATAGAAAATCTCCTCAGGTGCTTTTCCCGAAAGGTTACTGCCTGCCATAAACATATCATTTGCAAAGTCTTCTATCTCTATGCCCGCAATCTTTGCAAGAACCGTAACCGCTTCCTGGTCAAACTTGGTACAGGTAGGGGAACGGAACATAAGAGTGTCCGAAAGAATAGCCGCAGAAAGAAGACCGGCTATCTTCTTCGGTATCTCCACTCCTCTTTCGTTATACATCTGATAAATAATGGTCGCAGTACAGCCCACCGGCTGGTTCCTGAACATAACCGGCCCCATAGTCTCAAGAGAACCTATCCTGTGGTGATCAATTATCTCTAAAATCTCTGCTTCTTCTATGTTATCTACCGTCTGAGTACGCTCGTTATGGTCTACCAATATAAGCTGTTTTCTTCTCACATTGATGAGGTTTCTTCGGGAAATAGTACCCAGACAGCGCCCTTCCGCATCTATAACCGGGAAGTCACGATAGCGGTACTTACCCATAGTCTCCTTGATTGCATCCGTAAAATCATGTGTATGAAAGGTAACTATACCCTCACATTTCATAAGATACCTGACAGGTATGCTGTGGCTTATAAGAGTAGCTATAGTGTAGGTATCCATTGGGCTTTCAATGATTACACAGCTTTTCTTTTTAGCTGCGGTTATTACGTCTTCATCGGCTGTATTCCCGCCGCTTATAACTATACAGCTGGCATCAGCCTTTATAGCCGCAAGCTGGGTATCCTTTCTGTTGCCAAGTACAACAAGATCATCTGCCGCCATATTGGCTGCAAGCAGCTTAGGATCATCTGTACCGATAATAACTCTTCCCTTTATGAAATATCCATGCTCATTGCCAAGCACCAGTCTTCCGTCAAGGGTTTCTGCCATTCTCTTATATTGGGTTCTTGCCTTTGAGAGAATATTTTCATCAGCATTTCCCATAAAATACTTTGCAATATCGCCCACACCTATGATACCCTCAAGATGTCCCTCGCTGTCAGTTATAGGTAAGGATGCCGCCTTAGACTCCATCATCAGTTCCCAGGCTTCCTTTATAGTAAGGCTTGCATCAGCAAACGGAGTCTCATGAATCTCCATATCCTTTACCTGCGTACCGGCATCAGGCATATAGCCGGGTGGTTCTATACCCAGTCTTTTTAGAACATATTCTGTTTCCTCATTTATCTGTCCTGCCCTCTTCGGAACATACCTAATCCCATTAGAAGTTAGATTCTTAAGCTCTGCATAGGATATGGCCGAGCAGATTGAATCGGTATCCGGATTCTTATGTCCGATTACATAAATCACTTTTTCTTCTTTCATACTCTCCTAACTTAGCTGTGCCATTGTTGTAAGTACCATCATTACAAGGCAGGCAGCTATAAAAAATGCCATACCATAGTTTCCATAAACTAAACCTTTTTCTTCTTTTCTTGTAAATGGTGCACCATCTATGTCAAGCTTCATCTTCTTTCTGCCTACAATAAGAAGTGCCAGACCAACAAAAAATACCACTATCATTACAAGGGCATATATAGCTGAAAGTATAACTCCGGGTGTTAAAGCTGCGGCAACAAGCTTCGGATCGCCACTCTGAAGCTTAGTAACTACATCTTCGTTAAAATTATTGGCTACCTGTATCGCCACCACTGAACCCAGAAAATTAATTATCATATGAAAAGCTATCGAATAACCGATTTTTCTGCTTTTAATATAAATGTATGCAAAAATAAGTCCTATTCCAAAAGCATAAAAGAACTGAAATAAATTCATATGGAATAATCCAAACAAAAGTGCCGAAAGAAACATCGCATTTCTTTCCCCAAATTTTACAGTCCTGTCTATAAGTATTTTCCTAAATACAATCTCTTCCATTATAGGTCCGAGAATTACGACAAATATAACAGTGCCGGTCAGGTCTGTATTCATTATAATGTCAGCCAGGTTATTATTTGATGTTTTACCGAAAATATTGCCTATAACCGAAGAAAGTCCTGTTCCTATTACGTTTCCTACATACATAATTGTTATACACATGCAGAAACACTTAATTAAAGTCAATATATCAATATTGTTTTTACCTGATTCATCCTTAGGCAGCTTTTTAATTATTAAAAGCAGTATCGGAAATGCTATAAGATACAGCGGTAAAAATGATATAATGTAGGTAGCTAACCCCGAAAGTTTTTCTCCGCTGCTACCAAACATATAAGTAAGGGTAACTGCTAACTGCTGAGTAACGGTACTGACTACTACAAAGGCAAAGAATGCCCAGCCTAATATTCCAAATGTCTTTTTTGCAAGTATCTTGTTTAAAAGTCCCTCTTCCTTCTTCACTTCTTCTACTTTTTCTTCCATCTTAGAAGCCAGGTCTTTAAGTTTAGAAGTTACATCCTCAAGACTTTCAGCAGCCTGTTCAAGCTTTTCTACGGTCTCGTTATTATTATTTTCGTTATTCAATGTCTGTTCTCCTCTTCTTTTGGATTTTATGATACGACAGATACTCCTTCAAAGCCTCCTGCCAAGACTTTATCTTAAACTCGGTTTCTTTGTGCAGCTTCTCATTGGAAAGTACCGAGTAATGAGGGCGTTTTGCCTTTGTCTTATACTCTTCAGACTTGATAGGTAGTACTTCTATTTCTGTCTTCCCTGAAAGTCTCATGATTTCTTTTGTAAATTCATACCAGCTCGTACTTCCGTCACATACTCCATGCCAGATTCCGTACTTATCAGTCCTTATAAGATAGATTATAAATCTTGCAAGTTCCGCAGCACTGGTAGGGGAACCTGTCTGATCTGAAACCACACGTAAGGTTTTGTTTTTTTCAGAAAGTGCAAGCATAGTTTTTACAAAGTTTTTGCCTTCTCCGTATAACCAAGCTGTTCTTACCAAAAAATATTTGTCAAGATTTTCACAAACCGCCTTTTCGCCAAAAGTCTTGGTTCTTCCGTAAGCACTAACAGGGCTTACAGTGTCTTCTTCCATATATGGTTTAGTTCCGTTTCCATCAAATACGTAATCAGTAGAAATATGTACTAAAGATGCATCAAGTTCCTTAACCACCAAAGCGAGGTTCTTCACCCCTGTTTCATTTACAAGTCTTGCTTCTTCCTCGTGTTCCTCACAATCATCTACAGCAGTATAAGCCACACAGTTTATGACTGTATCAGGCATAAAGTTTTCTAAGGCGGACTTAACCAGGTAATAATCCGTTATATCTAAAGCTGTTATTTCTGCTCTTTCATCTGAAAGTCCGTTTTCATGCATCCAGTTATACAGGGAATTCCAGGAAACATCATTAAAGACCGTAAGCATAAGCTTAAAGTCAAAGTCCTGCTTCTTTCCAAGTAATTCTCTTATAACAGCCTTTCCAAGCTGCCCTTCCGCACCTGTTACCAGTATTCTCATCTTCTACCTGCCAAATTTTTCTTCACGATTACTATAAACTTCCGAGTAGTATTTTTCATACTCTCCTGTCATTATATTTTCCATCCATTTACTGTTATCCAGATACCATTTTATAGTGTACTCGATTCCCTTTTCAAACGGAGTAAGAGGCTTCCAACCCAGTTCTTCTCCTATCTTTTTAGGGTCTATCGCATATCTTAGGTCATGTCCCGGTCTGTCAGTTACGTATTTGATAAGGCTTTCAGGCTTATTCGTAGCCGCAAGAATAGTCTTAACCACATCAATGTTCTTTTTCTCATTGTGACCGCCGACATTGTAGACCTCGCCAAACTTTCCTTTTTCAAGAATAAGGTCAATCGCTATACAATGGTCCTCTACATAGAGCCAGTCTCTTACATTTATGCCCTCACCGTAGACCGGAAGCTCCTTGTCATGCTCTGCGTTGTATATCATAAGAGGAATCAGTTTCTCAGGGAACTGATAGGCTCCGTAGTTATTGGAACATCTTGAGATAGTCACAGGAAGCCCGTAAGTCCTGTGATAAGCCAAGGCTATCATATCTGCAGAGGCTTTAGACGAAGAATAAGGGCTTGAAGGATTAAGCGGGGTAGTTTCCGTAAAGAATAAATCTTCCCTGTCAAGCGGCAAATCTCCGTAAACCTCATCTGTGGAAACCTGATGGAAACGCTCTATCCCGTATTTTCTGCAGGCATCAAGAAGTACGCCCACACCGGTGATATTGGTTCTAAGAAATTCGTCAGGAAACAGAACCGAACGGTCTACATGGCTTTCTGCCGCGAAGTTTACCACCTGCTCAGGTTTTTCTTCCTCAAAAAGTTTATAAACAAACTCTCTATCTGCTATGTCTCCCTTTATAAATTTGAACTTAGGATTTTTAAGAGCTTCCTCCAGATTAGCCAAATTGCCTGCATAGGTAAGTTTATCCAAACATATATACTCATTCTCAGGATGTTTTTTCAGTACATAATATATGAAATTGGTGCCGATGAAGCCGGCTCCGCCTGTAACTATAACCTTCACTGTTTTCGCCTTTCTCTGCATTTATTTATATTTTTATAAGGATTACGCTAAGCAAAGCCGTAGCAATCCTGTAGTAACTGCTGTCAAATCCTCTTGACACCCACATAATATAACAACTGCTTAAATGATAAATTTTACACTATACACCTTATCGTTAAAAGAAACAGTCTTCTGTCAGTTCTTCAAACCCCGGAGCTGTTTTATCTTTATCAGAGACTATAACTTCTCCTACTCCCAAGTCTGCTAATTTCCAGTCTACTCCGATTTTTTCATCATCAAACCGGATAGCTCCCTCTGATTCTTTATTGTAATAATTATCCGCCTTGTAAGCAAATTCCACATTATCGGTAAGAGTGAGAAATCCATGTGCAAAACCTCGTGGTACGAAAAGCTCTTTTTTATTTTCCTCACTGAGTTCCACACCAAACCAGTTTAAAAATGTTGGGGAATCCTTTCTAAGGTCTACCGCAACATCATACACCCTCCCCCTTAACACTCTTACAAGCTTTGCCTGAGAGTATTCTCCTTTTTGAAAATGAAGCCCTCTAAGTGTTCCTTTTTTTTCCGAAAAAGAGTGATTATCCTGTACAAACTCACAGTTTATACCAACTTCCTCAAACTTCTTCTTCGACCAGCTCTCCATAAACCAGCCCCTGTTATCCCCAAAAACCTTTGGTTCAATCACAAAGAGACCGCCAATACCGGTTTCTGTTTTATTCATACCTATATTTTCCACCTTTTACTTATTCCTAAGACTACCAGTATAACATTTCTCCCGAAATATATAAAGCCGTTAATTTCTTAAGATTTCATTTCACCATCGACATATTTCTTAATTTCTTCTATATAAAGCTCACCTATCTCACTGATATTCATATGCGCTCTCTTTATATAGCCTATGTCCATGGTCACTTCTTCCGCAAGCTTGACTGCTATATAATCACTTCCGTTAAGTTCTTCGCAGATAATTCCCGAACAAAGTGTAAAGGCATTTACCCCCACCATCAGATTAAGATTGGTAGCCCTGTCATTTGACTTGATTGTCTTTTTAAAATCATAGGTGCTAAGTATTTCCTCCGCAAAATAAAAAGAGTTATTGTCTCCCTGTTCAAATGAAAGGCAAGGATAGTCCTGAAGTTCTTCAAGCGCTATAACTTTTTTCCCTGCAAGCGGATGATTTTTCCAAAGATAGGCATAGCCCTGACAGGTAAAGAGATGGATAAATTCTAACTGATTATCTTTGAAAATTTTATTTAACACTTTTTCATTAAATTCATTGGTATAAAGTATGCCTATTTCACTCTTGCCCGTAACCACGTCATGAATTACGTCATAAGTCCTTGCCTCTCTTATCGCAAACTCATACTTGTCCATATCAAAGCCCTTTACCATCTCTACAAAGGCTTTTACCGCAAATGAATAGTGCTGTGCGGATACTCCGAACTTCTTTTTTATCTGTCCTGCTTCTATGTACTTGTCCTCAAGAAGTTCTACCTGATTGATAATCTGCCTTGCATAGCCCAAAAACTCCTCACCTTCGGCAGTTATCACAACCCCCTTGGTAGTACGTTCAAAGATAGATATATGCACATCATTTTCAAGTTCTCTTATTGCCATAGAAAGACTTGGCTGGCTCACAAAAAGCTGCTTTGCTGCCACATTCATTGAGCCTGTTTTTGCCACTTCTATTACGTAGCGTAACTGTTGTAATGTCATAAACTACTCCCTCTCGTATATGGTTCCTCCTATTTGAAGAATATTTTATTCCAAATTATTCACTAAACATCTTATGAAACATAATAATTAAGCCACAGATTCCCATTTATGATACTTTACAGATATTGGGTAATATCACCTCATAGTAGCATACCTAAAACAGTTTTATCCTACTGTACTATTCAGAATAAGGGGGATGTGACCTAAAGAGTAAATAATTTGGAGGTTATCTCCTTAATTTTTTAATTTCTATGCTAATTACATTTTTTTATTATAGCACAGTTTAGAAACTTTTTCACCTTTAAACTCTATTTGCAATGGCAAGATAATCTAAAATCTAAAAAAAGACATAGCCCATATAACTATAAGCCATGCCTTATCTTCCATATTATTCGGACTCTCAGTCCTTTGCCAAACATTTCTCACAAGTACCCACAAGCATTGTCTTAGACACATCCAGTTCCACCTTGCACTCTTTACGCAGGCGTTCCATAAAATCATCCACAAAGCCATGCTCCAAATGGAATATTTTCCCACAGGAATTGCATTGTAAATGAAGATGTTCATTGCATTCTTTATGCTCTCCCGAATACTGATAAAAAGCCGATTCGTTATCCTTACCTTTAAAAGCCAGTATATCACCGCTTTCAACAAGTTTATCCAGATTTCTATAAATAGTGGAACGATTAATACTTATTCCTTCTTCTTTAAGTCCGTCAAGGATCTCCGCTACCGTAAGCCTATGCTCGTTATGAGCCTTCAAATACGCAATAACTTCGTTTTTCCCTTTGGAATTGTACTCCTTTGCCATAGTTCCCTCCCGATTATATAGCTGTTATACCAAAATTTTACTGTCATTAGCTATTTTTGTCAAGGTTTGGGCAAATACGGCAAGGCAGAGTTAAGCTATATGAACAATAACTTAACCTTCATATTTCCAATCTGTTAAAACCTTCTGTAAGTTTTGAATATATGCCTCAATATTTGCTCCCATCACAAGGTCACCTATTATATTGCCATCTTTATCTACAAAAATAGTAGCAGGTACTCCCGGAAATCTTCCGGTAAAATTCATAAGTGAATCATCAAGTACCAAATTAGTATATTTAACACCTGTCTGCTCTTCAATATATTTTATATTGTCAACTCCATCCTTCATTCCTTCCGGAACATCAGCTGTAATTCCGATTAAATTAGCATTCTTAGGAAGGCTTTCGTATATCTTCTGAAGTTCGGGCATCTCATTTATACAAGGACCGCAGAAGGTTCCCCATACATTGACCATGGTGATATCTTTGTCAGCAAATATCTTCTCTGTTACCTCATTTCCATTGGAATCTGTAGTCTTAAATTCAGGGAATTTTTCTTTCTTTTCTTCTTTATCTGCTGATACAGTTTTTTCTTCCTTCTTTTCTTCTTTACCTGCCGAGGAAGTATTTTCTTCCTTCATAACTGATGAAGCCTTGCTGTTAGTATCCTCTGCAGATGAAGCTGAAGAACTCTTTGCTGAGGATGAAGCTGCTTTACTGCCGGTTTCACTTGTCACCTTGCTGTCATTCTTAGATGCGGAACTGTTCCCGGCTGTACCTGAACAGGCTGTAACTGCCAGAGAAGCAGCCAATATAAGTCCAAATAATTTTCTTTTCATAAAACCTCCGTTATAATGTTCTGCCACTTACAATGTCTTTATATTCTCTGATAAATGGCTAAATATTTTTCGCAATCATATTGTACTCAATTTTACCTAGTTTGTCTATAGGTAAAGTAAATTAATCATAAAATTTACACATTTACTTCTCAATACGCACCACTCTATGCGGATAGCTGAACTCAATCCCATTATCATCATAAGCTTCCCTTATATTCTCAAGCAAATCAAAGTATACATCCCAGTAAACCCCATTTTCACACCAAACCTTAACTGTATACGTAATATCATTTTCATTAAATCTGAAAAGCCTTACTGTTGGTGCATAAGCCCCTTCTTTCGCTATTCTTTCATCTTTGTCTATCACATCTCTTATTACAGATATTACAAGCCTGGTAGGAGCTTTATAGTCTGCCGAAACTTCAATATCCACCCGTCTTCTTGTTTCTCCCGAATAATTGGATATCCTCTGCGAAGCCACATCTGAATTAGGTATAAGTTCCACCTTATTATCTGCCGTACGCATTCGTGTACGCATAAGGCTTATCCCTGTTACTGTTCCGCTTATTCCCGAAACCTCTATATAATCACCTGTTACAAAAGGCTTGGTTATAAGCAGCATTATTCCCGAAAATACATTGGTGAGAATATTCTGTAAGGACAGAGAAAAGGCTAGAGAAACCACACCTAAGAGGGTCACAAGGGAAGAAGTATTGACCCCAAGTGATTGCGCCGCCATAATAATACCTATTACATAAATAGATATTCTAATCAACTGCTTAAAAAAGCCCTGAATACCCTTGTCCAGTTTAGACTTTTCAAAGATTTTGTTCAAAATTTTAAGTACAATAGTAACAACAATTTTACATATTATCAGGATTACAATAGGTCTTGCCACAAAGACCATCGCCTTTTCAAATGACATATCAAATATTTTCTCAAATTTATCCATTTACTTAACCTTATTATCCTTATTCACATTTTTCTTCTCAGCAATATTTATAAGTCTTTCAAACCATACCTTAACCAAAGCACCTGTCGGTACAGCAACAATCATCCCCACAAGACCGCCTATACTGGCTCCTACTGTAAGGGAGATAATTACTATCATCGGATGGATATTTACGCTGGTACTTAAAAGTTTTGGGTAAATTAGGTTTCCGTCTATTGCCTGTATGATAAGTAAGGCTATAGCCGCAATTACCATGCTCTTATAATCACTTGTTGCTATTCCCACTATTACAATGGAGCTGTATCCCACTATCGGTCCCATATAAGGAATCAGATTGCCCAGCCCGATAAGCAGTCCTATTACAATGGCATACTGTATACCTATTATTGAAAATACTACACTTACCACAACTCCGACCATAAACGCATCTATAGCCTGTCCTCTTATGTAGCCCGAAAATACCTTGTCAGCATCTTTAATTAAGGTATCCAAAGTAGTTTTCACCTTCTCAGGCAGAATAATTCCCAAAACCCTGCCCCAGTATTTTTTTAACTTTGGCATATCAAGCAGAAAATAAATACTGAAAATCAATGCAAAAAGAGCTGTTGCAAGTCCATCTTTCAGATTGCCGGCAAGATTACCAAGCTGGCTTGATAAATTAAGCATATATTTTCCTAAATTGTTCGTAAAGGTATCTACACTTGATTTTATTTCAGCCGAGTTAATGTTAAGTTTATCAAGTCTGTCAATTAACTCCCGATACAGCTCATTAATAGAGTTCGCATAGGTCTTAATACCTTCGATTATATCCTCCGAATTAGCTGCCCTTGCCTGCTTTGTAATTACGGAAACCAAGAGGGAAACTACTATAAACAGGCCAACCAGAATAATTATCCACTGCAAGGCTACTGCAAGTCCTCTGACACTCTTTTTCTTTTTAAGCGGTTTTATTTTCCGAAGCAGGCTTTCTAACTTTTCAAGCATTGGGAATAGCAGGTAAGCCATGATAAATCCGATGATTACAGGCTTTAATATGGCTCCCACCCACTTGAGGGCTGAACCTGTTGTCTTTGCTATAGCCGGGAGCTGGTCCGTGAACCTGCTCAAAAGAAAGATAACTATGCAGGTAAAAATTACATACATTGAAATTTCAAAATATTTTTTATTAATCTTGTTCTTAAAAAAATTCATATATATACCTTTCTTAAGTAAATTTAGATTCTAGTACAGATTCTTCACCTTATAATCTCTTTCAGCCTCTCTCCTCTGATCCTTCTTTTGAATATCCTGACGCTTGTCATAATTCTTCTTACCTCTTGCAAGACCTATTTCCACCTTTACAAGGCTTCCCTTAAGATAAACTTTAAGTGGAACAAGAGTATAGCCTGCTGTCTTTACCTTACCTACCAGTTTATTTATCTCTGCCCTGTGCATAAGCAGCTTTCTGGTTCTGAGCGGATCTTTATTGAAAATATTTCCTTTCTCATAAGGACTTATGTGCATACCTATGATGATTACCTCACCGTTTTTATCTACCTGCACATAGGACTCCTTTATACTCACCTTACCCATTCTCACAGACTTTACCTCTGTACCCACGAGGGTAATACCTGTTTCATAGCGTTCTTCTATAAAATAATCAAAGGTGGCTTTTTTATTCTGAGCCACTAATTTATAATTATCCTTAGACATCCTTCTCTCCTTCTACTATCCTGAAATCTATAGTTTTCATCTGCTTACTTGCTTCTATGACCTTAACTCTTACCTGCTGCCCCAGGCTAAACTTCTTTTTAGTATGCTCTCCGACTATTTCCATTCTTTCAGCATCAAACTCATAATAATCCCCCCTTATACTGCTGATTTTCACCATTCCCTCAACGGTATTCGGAAGTTCTACATAAATCCCCCAGCTTGTAACCCCTGAGATAACTCCGTCAAATTCTTCACCGATTTTATGTGACATAAATTCAGCCGCCTTCATCTTATCAGCTTCTCTTTCTGCCTCATCAGCCCTTCTCTCCAACACACTTGAACGAAGAGCAATCTCACTTAAAATCCCCTTATAATGAGCTATTCTCTTGTTAGTGAGCTTACCGTTCAAGTTCTCTTTTAATATCCTGTGTATCTGTAAATCAGGATACCTTCTTATAGGAGAAGTAAAATGACAGTAATACTTGGCTGCCAGCCCAAAATGCCCCTCACTTGAAACTGTGTACTTAGCTCTCTTAAGGCTTCTTAATGTCATTCGGCTTATAAGCATTTCCTCAGGTGTACCTGCTATTTTATTTAAAAGCTTCTGCACATCCTTTGGGTGAATTTCAATCTTGGCTTTCTTTTTGCTGTTCTTGGTTATATTATAGCCGAAATTATTGATAAAAATACTAAGTTCCCTGATTTTTTCCTCATCAGGATTTTCATGGGTTCTGTATACAAAAGGTAACTCCTGCCAATAGCTGTCCTCTGCCACAGTCTCATTTGCAATCAGCATAAAGTCCTCAATGAGCTTTGTAGCTTCATTTCTGTCATAGGCTTTGATATCAGAAACCCTTCCCTTATCGTCTATTTCAATCTTGGTTTCAGGGAAGTCAAAATCTATAGAGCCTCTCTTATGCCTGCTCTTTCTAAGAATACCAGCCAGTTCCTCTGCTGTCACAAGCATTTCATATACATCTTCGTATCTTTCTTTTAATTCATTAAAATTCTCACCTTCGCCCGTAATAAGCACATTTACATCAGAATAATTCATTCTGTGTGCTGTCTTTATTGCTGTTTCTGCTATTCTGTGTGATACCACCTCTCCGACTTCATTTATATCCATAAGACAGGAAAGTGTCAGCCTCAGGGTATTTTCATTCAGCGAGCAGATTCCGTTTGAAAGCTCTTTAGGAAGCATAGGTATTACCTTATTAACCAGATAAGCGCTTGTTCCACGCTTTATCGCCTCCTTATCAAGTGCAGAGCCTTCCTTTACATAATGGGTAACATCCGCAATATGTACTCCCAGATGATAGATTAACTCTCCGTCACTTTTTACTTCCTTTGACACACTTATCGCATCATCAAGGTCTTTGGCATCCTCACCGTCTATGGTCACTATTTTAATTTCTGTCAAATCAAGCCTGTTTTTCACAGAAGTCCTGATAACCTTAGACGGAACTTTTTTAACTTCTTCAAGTACCGCCTTAGGAAATTCTTCTTCTATTCCATAAGCCTTTGCAACAGAAAGTATATCAACTCCTTTTTCATTTTCAGAGCCGAGAATCTCTATAATTTTACCCTCAGGGCTATGCTTGGCGTCGCCGTAATTTGTGATTTCCGCAACCACCTTATAGCCCTTAGGTACATCCTTACAGCCATTTTTAGGTATATAGATATCAGAATTAAGCCTGGTATTATCAGGCACTACAAAACCAAAATTTTTACTTCTTTCAAAGGTGCCTACAACGGTAGTTACAGCCCTTTCAACTATTTTTACTACCTTGCCTTCCCTGCTTTTTCCCCTGCTTTTTGAAAGAAGCTTAACCGTAACAGTATCTCCGTCAAAGGCATTGCTTACTTCTGAAGCCGGAATGAAGATATCCTCCTCACCCTCTCCTGTTCTTAAAAATGCAAAGCCTTTTCCCGTAGACATAAATATTCCTGTAACAAGGTCGGAATCAGGCTTTGCATACCTTCCTTCTCCATTTTCTATAAGTTTTCCTTCTTTTATAATATCATTTAATATAAGCTGCAAATCTCCTCTTTCAGCCTTTGGTACCTGAAATAAAGAAGCTATGTCCTTAAACTTCATAGGAATATAGTCCTTCCTTGCAAAAAACTCCTCAAGCACCTCTCTTCTTTCCTTCATCTTCTTTGTATATTCTTTATTAGTATTTCTCACTCTTCTTATCTCCTCAAAAAAAGAAAAACTGTTACAAAGTGTGTACGCAGGATAAGACCTGAAACAACATACTATGCAACAGTTAAAATTTTCTTCTTCTACTTATTACCACTTCATATTAAGCACAAATGAAAGCACTATAAACCCAATGGCAACAACTGTAGTCGCCTTATTAAGATTACCTTCCATAGAACGACTTTTATTTTTGCCCCAGTAGGTATCAGCCATACCACTGATAGTACCAAGTCCCTGCTGCTTACCTTCCTGTAAAAGTACTATAGCCGCAAGTGCAACGCATATAATGCAATAAATAACTGTAACAACAATTCTTAATGTAGACATAACTATCTCTTCCTTTCAAAACATATCTTTAAGTACTTTACCATATTTGAGGCAAAAATTCAAGTCTGTTTTTAATTCCGTCTTTTGAACATATTTACATTGTAGTTTTTCAACTTTCTTTTTTTACACAATCCGGCGGATAGCGGCTAGCAAAGTAATTTTATCAGTTTGCCCCTACTTTAAATAGGTAACTGATTTTATGGTAAATAAGCACTGTTATTACAGAAACAATACTAAACTTAATTATATTAAACGGTGCAACCAGTACAAGGCAGAATATAAATACGCTGTCTACCGCAGGATTTACAGCAGTTCCTGCCGCTATAATCTTATCTATTCCGCCAAAAGCCGCTGCGTAAAACGGAAGTAATATAAAAGCATTTACAAGACAGCCTATAATTGTAGTTGTAATTACACCTGTTATAAGCCCCGCAATAGCTCTTTTCTTAGTTTTCTTAGCATAATACATAATGGACGCAGGAATTATAAAGCCTGCACCTACTACAAAGTTACCAAATTCTCCTACAAAGGCGGAACTTGTTCCCTTAATAAATAAGTGAAGAAGTATTTTTATAAACTCTATAACCACACCTGCAACAGGTCCCATAGCAAATGCACCCACTATAACAGGCACTTCACTCAAATCAATCTTATAAAATCCCGGTGCAATAAACGGTATCGGAAATTCAAAAAACATAAGTACGGCTGAAATTGCTGAAAGCATAGCTACAATTGCGATATACCTGATTTTAAATGACCTGTCATCTTCATCCTTTCTAAAAATTTTCTGGGCTACAAAAGCTAGCACAATTAATGCTGCCACCACTGCAAGGGTTATGAGTACCATTCCCATATTTTCCATTGCTGTTTTTTTCAAACCACCTAATAAAACCATATTTTCCTCTTTCCGCATTCCCATAGGTGTCTATAGAAACAGTATAACCTTCCCTAATTTTTTTCTTTTAAAAGAAAAAATCCCGACCTTTTGGTCAGGGCTGATTACACTATAAAAATACAAGATAAATCTTATATCCTATAATTTCTTCTTTCATCCAGACTTTACTGTCGGTATCGGAATTACCTAAGCTCACCGATTCTTGCAAAATGCTCGCGGACTTTACCGCCGGTCGGGAATTTCACCCTGCCCTGAAGAATGCTATTAAATTTTATGTCTATATGTTAGACCAAACTACTCCGTCTGTCAAGAAGGAATTTTAGCGGAAGTATTGACACTATAACCTATTGATGATATTATTATTTTTACATAGTTGCGTGATTCATCATGCAAATATCAGACCAAATTTGTATTTGCCTTACGGACAGGCGGTCACTTGCCGGAGTGGTTTTTCCACATTATTGATAGGGTTTGAAGCCCAAATTTTATAAGTTGATTACTCTACAATCATTATCATCTTGTGAAACGTCAATAAGAGTAGCAACCTGATATTTGCTGAAATACTCTGAATGATAACGCACTTATTCTATTTAAAGGAAAATTATGTGCAGCTCAAGGTGATTGGGCTGCATTTTTATTTTATCCATAAATCATTTCAGCCCAATGTATTTATATAAGTGTTAAATACTTTTAACACCCACATCATGTATTCTATAGATATGAGGAAAAAGAAATGGATCTTAGCAGACAGCAGAGAGCTCCGATTTGTGAGGCTCTTGAGACATTTAAGAAAAAAAGGGTAGTTCCTTTTGACGTACCCGGTCATAAAAGAGGACGTGGCAATCCTGAGCTTGTTAAACTTCTTGGAGCACAATGCGTAGGCCTTGATGTAAACAGTATGAAGCCCCTTGACAACCTTTCCAATCCGGTTTCTGTAATTTCAGAAGCAGAGGCTCTTATGGCAGATGCCTTTGGTGCTGCCCATGCCTTTCTTATGGTTGGAGGCACTACTGCTTCCGTACAGGCTATGGTACTTTCTGTCTGCAAGGCGGGTGACAAGATTATTCTCCCTCGAAATGTACATAAAAGTGTGATTAATGCACTTATAATCTGCGGAGCAATTCCCGTCTACGTAAAACCTGAAATTCATCCAGTTATCGGTGTGGCTCTCGGTATGGAAATAGAGTCTGTAAAGGAAACCATCGACAGCAATCCTGATGCAGTAGCTGTGCTTGTAAATAATCCAACCTACTACGGTATCTGCTCAGACCTTAAGAGCATTACTGATTATGCTCATTCTAAAGGGCTTAAAGTTCTTGTAGATGAGGCACATGGAACACAACTTTACTTCGGAGCCAATCTTCCGCTTGCGGGAATGAGAGCCGGAGCTGATATGGTAGCCATATCTATGCACAAATCAGGCGGAAGCCTTACACAGAGTTCCATCCTGCTTACAGGTGAAAATATGAATGTAGGTCATATAAGACAGATTATAGGACTTACTCAGACTACTTCCGCCAACTATCTCCTGCTTTCAAGTCTTGACCTTTCAAGGCGAAATCTTGCACTCAGAGGAAGAGAAAGCTTTGAGAAAGTTATAACTATGGCTGAATATGCCAGAAATGAGATAAACAGCATAGGGGGTTATTATGCTTATGGAAAAGAGCTTATAGACGGCAAAAATGTTTTTGATTTTGATGTAACCAAGCTTTGTGTGTATACCAAAGACATAGGACTTACGGGAATTGAAATTTATGATTTGCTTCGTGATGAGTATGATATTCAGATAGAATTCGGTGATATCGGAAATATTATGGCTTATATCTCTATCGGAGACAGGCTTCAGGATATAGAAAGGCTTGTAGGTGCTCTTGAAGATATCAAAAGACTTTATGCAAAAGAAAAAAGTGGACTTGCCTTTGTGGATGCTGTAATTCCAAAGGTAGTTTCAAGTCCTCAGTATTCATTTTATGCGGAAAAGGAGTCTGTTCCTATTAAAGAAGCCTGTGGTAGGGTTGCAGGTGAGTCCGTTATGGCATATCCGCCGGGTATTCCAATTCTTGCACCGGGAGAACTTATTACAAAGGATATTGTTGACCATATACTCTATGCAAAAGAAAAAGGGTGCAGCTTGCAGGGTACTGCCGATCCTGAGGTTAAGAGTTTAGAGGTACTGATAAAGTAGCTTGTGTGGATATTATAAAACTTAATGACAAATTAGAATTTGTACACAGGATGGATTAGACTAATGAATATACATGAATTTGGAAAAGGTAATGAACAAGCAATTCTGCTGATACATCCTTCTGTTGTAAGATGGGATTATTTTGAACATTTAATTCCGCTTCTCAAAAACAAATATCATCTGATTATTCCGGCTCTTCCCGGATATGATTCTGAGGATGAAAGTGACTTTACAAGCATTGAGAAGATCGCTGCCGAATTGAATGAGTGGCTTCAGGCTGAAGAGATTGCCGAATTGTATGCAGTATATGGGTGCTCGATGGGCGGCTCCGTTGCTTTAATGGTAACGCTTGGACAACTTATTCCAATCAGACACTGCATTATGGACGGAGGCATTACACCATATCAGCTACCATGGCTTGTCACACGCTTTATCGCCTTGAGAGACTATCTCATGATGATGCTGGGCAGGACAGGTGGAGTGCGCTTGCTTGAGAAGGCTTTTGCTACCGATGAATATTCGAAGGAAGATCTTCAATATGTTGCAGATGTTTTGAAGTGCTCCAGTAGAAAAACGTTATGGAGAACTTTTGACTCATGCAACAACTATAAGATTCCACAGCCCATTCCGAAGGTCGATACGCAAATGCATTACTGGTATGCCGATGGCGAAGAAAAGGAGCGAAAACTTGATATCGCCTACATGAATCAGCATTTTCCGCAAACAGAATTCAAGGTTTTGCCTAAACTGGGGCATGCAGGTCTTGTTTTATTGAAACCGGATTTATTTGTGACAATGATAAACGAATTGTTTTGAGACAGACAAATTCCAGTTTGTAGAGTAATTTATTTACATGACATGAAAATATTTTTACCATAGACACAAACCACTTAGGGAAAGGAGAAAAAATGTCCGATTATACAAACATCCACGTTTTTGAAGAATTTACTGAGAACGTGAGTATGGATATAGGTGTGGAAAAACAGCTTTACAGTGCTGAAAGCGAATTCCAGAAAATAGAAGTTTTTCAGTCACATGAATTCGGCAGATTCCTTATGCTTGACGGAGATATTATCTTCTCCGAGGCAGACGAATTTGTATATAATGAAATGGTAACCCATGTACCTATGTCAGTTCATCCAAATGTAAAAAAAGTGCTTATCATAGGTGGCGGTGACGGCGGTGTAGCCAGAGAACTTACCGCTTATCCCGAAATCGAACAGATTGAGGTTGTAGAGCCTGACGAGCAAATGGTTGAGGTCTGCAGAGAATTCTTCCCCGATGCTGTTAAGGGTTTTGATGATAAAAGAGTCCATATCACACATCAGGACGGACTTCGCTTCCTTAGAGGCAGAAGAGCCGAATATGACCTCATTATAAATGACTCTACAGATCCGTTCGGACATACTGAGGGGCTTTTCACCAAAGAGTTTTACGGAAGTTGTTACAAGGCACTTAAAGATGACGGAATTATGGTTTACCAGCATGGAAGCCCATTCTTTGATGAAGATGAAGAAGCCTTTAGGGCAATGCACAGAAAGGTATATACCAGTTTTCCTATAAGCCGTGTGTATCAGGCACATATCCCTACCTGTCCGTCAGGCTACTGGATGTTTGGCTTTGCCAGCAAAAAATACCATCCTATCACAGATTTTAAACCTGAGAACTGGAAAAAGAGAAACATCAAAACCTGGTACTATACAAGCAACCTCCATGTAGGATCATTTATGTTACCTAAATATGTTGAAGATATATTAGAAGAAGAAGAAAATAAAGGAGAAAAATAATGTCAAGATTACTTATTATCGGTTGTGGCGGAGTTGCACAGGTTGCAATCCACAAATGCTGTCAGAACAGCGATGTTTTTACTGAAATTTGCATTGCAAGCAAGACCAAGTCAAAATGCGACGCTATTAAGGCTGAGCTTGAAGGTAAGACTAAGACCATTATTACTACTGCTGAGATAGATGCTATGAATGTAGCTAAGACAGTAGAGCTTATAAAGAGCTACAAGCCTGATGCAGTTCTTAATGTAGCACTTCCTTATCAGGATCTTGCTATTATGGATGCCTGCCTTCTTGCAAATGTACACTATATCGACACAGCTAACTATGAGCCTGAGGATACAGAAGAGCCTGAGTGGAAGAAGGCTTATGAAGAGCGTTGCAAAGAAAAAGGATTTTCAGCACTTTTTGATTATTCTTATCAGTGGGCTTATGCAGATAAATTTGAGAAAGCAGGACTTACCGCCCTTCTCGGCACAGGCTTTGATCCGGGTGTAACCAGTGTATTTGCAGCCTATGCAAAAAAACATTATTTTGACAGAATAGATACCATAGATATACTTGACTGCAACGGCGGCGATCATGGCTATCCTTTTGCTACTAATTTTAACCCTGAGATTAACCTTCGTGAAGTATCTGCTCCGGGAAGCTATCTTGAAAATGGAAAATGGGTAGAAATTCCTGCCATGAGCATTAAGCGTGAGTATAACTTCAAAGAAGTCGGACAGAAAGATATGTACCTTCTTCACCACGAGGAGCTTGAGGCACTTGGCAGAAATATGCCTGAGGTTAAGCGTATCCGCTTCTTTATGACCTTTGGACAGAGTTACCTAACCCATATGAACTGCCTTGAAAATGTAGGTATGCTTTCTACAACTCCTATCAACTACGAAGGAAAAGAGATTGTGCCTATCCAGTTCCTTAAGGCACTTCTTCCTGACCCTGCTTCTCTCGGCCCTCGTACCAAGGGTAAGACAAATATCGGCTGTATCTTCACCGGTGTTAAAGACGGCAAGGAAAAGAGTATTTATATCTACAATATCTGCGACCATGAGGAATGCTACAAAGAGGTTGGAAGTCAGGCTGTAAGCTATACAACAGGCGTTCCTGCTATGATAGGCTCTATGCTTGTATTAAACGGTCTTTGGAGAAAACCTGGTGTATTCACCACAGATGAATTTGATCCTGATCCATATATGGAGGCTCTTAATAAATGGGGACTTCCTTGGCAGGTAGAGGAAAATCCTGTACTTGTGCCATAGGATAATTGTAGAATATTATCAGACACAGAGAGCCAATTTCTCTGTGTCTTTGAGTATAAAGGAGTTTATTTTGATTTCAAATAATTACCCTGAATTAAAGAAAGCGTTTGAAGGACTTAAAACCCCCTGCTATGTTATAGATGAAGCAAAAATAGAGGAAAACTGTAAAATTCTAAAAGCGGTAATGGATGAAACCGGTGCTAAAATTTTACTTGCACAGAAAGCATTTTCAGGTTTTTACTTCTATCCCCTCATAGGAAAATACCTCGCAGGGGCTACTGCAAGCGGACTTTTTGAAGCAAAACTCGGTGCAGAGGAAATGAAGAAGGAAAATCACATCTTCTCTCCTGCTTATAAAGATGAGGATATGGAGGAAATAACTAAAATTTGTGACCATATAATATTTAACTCTGTAAATCAGCTTAAAAAGTATAAAAAATACTGTGTAGACAAAGGTGTGAGCATAGGTATAAGGATAAACCCTGAATTTTCCACTCAGGAAGGCCATGAAATCTATGATCCTTGTGCAAGCGGCAGCAGACTTGGTATAACCCTTCACACACTTGAAAATGCTATTACAGAGGAAAGTTCACTGTTAGACGGTGTTGACGGACTTCATTTTCACACACTCTGTGAACAGGGAGCCGAGCCTTTAAGAGATACTCTAGAGGTTGTATATAAGAACTTTGGTAAGCATCTTAAAAATATGAAGTGGCTGAACTTTGGCGGCGGCCATCACATTACCAGAGAAGACTACAACAGAGAGCTTCTTATTAAATGTATCAAGGAAGCCAAGGCTTTGTTTGATGTAGAAGTGTATCTTGAGCCGGGCGAGGCTGTGGCTCTGAATGCGGGCTACTCTGTAACTACTATTCTTGATAAAACTACCTCGGGCGATACCACTAATCTGATTTTAGATATAAGTGCCGCCTGCCACATGCCTGATGTAATAGAAATGCCTTACAGACCGCCGCTATTCACTTCAGGAGAAGCCGGTGAGAAAAAATATACCTATAGGCTTGGAAGCTGCACCTGCCTTGCCGGAGATATAATAGGAGATTTTTCCTTTGATGAAGAAAAGAATATTGGAGATATGCTTATTTTCGGTGATATGGCTATCTATTCATTTGTAAAGAACAATACTTTTAACGGTATGCCTTTGCCTGATTTGGCTGTGCTTAAGAAGGATGGAAAGGTTGAAAATATTAAAAGCTTTGGGTATGGTGATTTCAAGGAGAGGTTGTCCTAAACGGTTTCTTAGAAACAAAGTGGCTGCCATAGTACAATCTCTCATAGAAATTTCCTATTGCATTAAGAATTAAGAATGTTGACTAACATCAGAAAATTTAGCTGTTGCATAAAGTCAAGTAGTATGTTATATTGTAAGTGAGCAAATGTCACCGCTTGCCGATGGGGCGGGGTATAAATGATTCGGTATGCAAATGTTACCGCTTGCCGATGGGGCGGGGTATAAATGATTCGGTATGCAAATCCCTCTGTCAATATGATGGAGGGATTTTTTGGAGGTAAATTTGGAAATTAAGCAGGGATATTCTTACCATATAAAAGATAGTTTCTTTTCAAATGTGCAGGACGCATCTTTAATGAGTAACAAGGATGACGGTAATTACCGACCACATTATTATGCAGTTAAAGACTCAAAGAATGCAGATATATTTTGGATGATACCAATTAGTTCAAAGGTAGAGAAGTATAAGAAAATACAAAATCATAAGATAAAGAAAAGCGGAAAGTGTATAACAATCGTTATCGGTTTATTTGCCGGTAAGGAAAGAGCTTTTCTAATACAGAATGCTTTTCCTATCAATGCAGCGTATTTAGATCATATCCATACAATTAGTGGAAGCCCGGTTACTATACATAAGAGTTTGGACAATGAACTTCGCACAAAGCTAAAAGAGGCTATAGCCATAATGAAGAATGGAAAGAAGATATTTTATGCGGATATAGCTAAGATTTTAGAAATTATAAGGCGTTAAGTTCTATAGTATGTCCGAGAAACAGGACAAATTGTTAATAATGGTATGAGTGAAATATTTGTCAATACAGTCAATTATAATGGTTCTAAGACCGCTAAGCTGATGAGATTGTTTACTGTAAATGATGCCCTATAGTATTGATGAGTTTCCTGTAACAAGTAAACTTAAAGCTATGTTAAAATCAAGCGAGGGAGGTGCAAAAGTAATGAATGAACTTTTAGATAAATTGATTAGTGATGGAAAGAGAGTGTGTGTGTGAAAAATACCCACTAATTTAAATAAACTACAAACTTATATGATGTCCCTTATATAATAGTAAAAAGCAGAGAATTTCATATTTGACTTTTCTCTGCTTTTTGTTCTTCTAAAAATGGAGCTGAGGGGAGTCGAACCCCTGTCCAAAAACCCATTCATTGTACTTCTACAAGCTTAGCTAATTGTTTGACATTCCCTCCATCAGACTTGAATCAGCACAATCCTGACTTTAGTAGACTCTAATACGCCCATAGCCGCGAGCCACTGACCATGTCGTTTCCTGCTTATTCGATGCCTTAGCCTGCTATGCAGGTATAACAGGTAAGACAGCTGCCATTAGGCAGCGTATGCTAAATTATCTTCAGCGTTTGTATTTAATTTTGGATTTAACGCATTCCTGCGGCTTGCTTCTCCAACTTCAAAATTCCCGTCGAAACCGGTACAACCCCGGATAAAAATCATCCCCCTCTCAGGAGGATATATTAAAAAGAGACCGTAGTCATTTAAGACTACGGTCCAGAATTAGCATTTAATTATTCAGCTATAGAAACATTTACTGCTCTAAGCTTGCTTGAATTCTTAGGATCGGTCTCTGTCTCAAATGTAACCTTCTGTCCTTCGTTAAGAGTCTTGAATCCCTCAACGTTGATAGCGGAAAAATGTACAAATACATCATCTCCGCCGTTATCATTAGTAATAAATCCGTAGCCCTTTTCTGAGTTGAACCACTTAACTACACCTGTGTTCATTTAGGTATCCTCCTGTAAATAAAAAAATATTAGTTGCGTAATCTTCCAGTTAAAGAGCTTTAAAGCAGATACCTTTTAGTAGTGCTGCGAGCTAACGAACATATTAAAATTAAAGTTCGACTTTCTTTAAACTCCAAAAATACTATATAATGTTAACACAAATATCACAAAAAGTCAAATGAATTAATGAATTTGGTTACACTTTTAAGTTTCGCATAAGCGTCACTTATTATATACGTTTTTAATATAAATAAAATTAATAATTTTGTTTACAATTTATTCATAATTATTTCAACGACACCTGAGTTAAATCCCCTTAAACCAGAAACTGAATTCCAGCTTCTGATTATTCTTAATATGGTACTCCTTATGAGGCCTTGAGCCCCAGCTGTCATCTCCGGCTATACCCATCTGCATTAAATCTGCCCTGATTACTGTAAACTGCGGTTTAGGAAGCTCGTTAGGATGTGTTGCCTCTTCAAGCTGGTTCGGAGTAAATGGAAGAGCCGAAAATCCCATATATCTGTCTGTTACCACAGAATTTTCCGCCGCCTTACTCTCACCCAATGTAGGATCAGCCTGTTTTTCACTTACAAAGAGAAGACCTCTGCCCTTTCTGTCAGTAACCTTTGCAAATCTTACATTTACCTTATGTCCACACTCCTGTGGTACAAGATAAGGTGCTATGTTATCTTCCACCTTATTACTGAACAAGCCTATCTTTGCACCGCTTCTCCTGTCCTCATAGGTCTCGGAAAGCCCTGCACCATACCAGGTAAGATGGTCAAAATCTGCGTCCGTCTTAAACATCATACCAAACTCAGGCATATCAAAGTTTTCTTCTTTTGTCTCGTAGCTGAGGGTAGTTTTTACAAAGCCGTCTTCAAATACCTTATAGCTTACCAGGCACTCACCCATTCCTGCCATTCCAAGCACATAGGTATAAACTACCTCCACATATCTTTCTGTCCCTGCCTTATTGCTGTTATCGTTTACCTTTACATCTATGCATTTGGAATAATCTCCGGCTAATTTCCATTTTCCGTACTCCATCTGCATACCGAAGCCTCTGTCATTATCTATAGGAGCACGCCAGAAATTAGGAAGGGGCCGGCTCTTAAGAAGCTCTACACCTCTTAGCTTATAACTTACAAGCCCACCATACATTTTAGAGAATAATACAGAGAAGTATTCTCCCTTAACTCCCAGGTTATAATCTCCCGGCACAAACTCAAGTTTTCCCGAGTAAGGCTTCACTTCTGCATTTTCCATAGAGGAAGCATACATATAATTATATTTCTCATTTCCCTGAGATATTTTCTTAAAATACTCTGTTTCAGCTTTTTTAACTACTGCCTGTCCAAAAGCAATTTCATGTCCCTTCTTCGCATAATTCGTGCACTTTTTAAGCCTTACGGAAACTTCTGCTACAAATTCTCCTTCAAGTTCAGGCAAAACTATAGGAAGTTCATATACTTTTTCGGATAATGGTTCTACATCTGTAGAAATCATTTCTTTTGCATACTCTTTTCCGTCCCTATAGAGAATTTCATATACATCGAATTCAGAAGTATTGGTAAAGAGATACTTGTTCTTTATTCTTACCTTTCCTTCACTTACAAAAAGCTTAATTCCCTGATAATTAAACTTAACCTCCTGCATCTTAGGAGACTCCGCCCTCTCAGGACCTATAGCTATACCGTTTCCGCTGAAATTGCCGTCATTCGGTCTGTCTCCGAAATCTCCGCCGTAAGCCTGAAATTCCGTACCGTATCTGTCCTTTTTATAAATGGACTGGTCTATATAGTCCCAGATAAATCCACCCTGAGCCCTTGGTTCTTCCTCTGTGTATTCAATATACTTGTGCATTGCTCCGTTTGAGTTACCCATGGCATGTGTATATTCGCAGAGAATGAAAGGCCTGGTAGGAAATTCTTTCAAAAATTCTCTGATTTCAGTCACAGGTGGATACATACGGCTTTCTATATCAGTGCTTGCATCGTAACTTCTGTCGTGGAATACTCCTTCATAATGCACAAGCCTTGTATCATCAAGTTTTCTGAAAAGCTCTGCCATACTGTAAATAACCTTGCCACCAAAGGATTCATTTCCAAGTGACCAGATAATTACACTTGTACGATTCTTATCCCTGTTATATGTGGATGTAGCCCTGTCAAGCATCATTGGTTCCCATTCCATATGGTCCTTTGGAAGAGAATAGTCCTCTCCATGCACTCCCCTTGCGTCCCAGGTTCCATGCGACTCCAGATTGTTCTCGGCTATCACATAAAGTCCGTATTCATCACAAAGCTCATATAGATATTCTGTATTTGGATAATGGCTGGTTCTTACCGCATTTATATTATTTCGTTTCATCGTAATAATATCTGTTTCGATTTCTTCCCCGGTTATTGCCCTTCCGTACACCGAGCTGAAATCATGCCTGTTTACTCCGTTAAATACTACCCTCTTTCCATTGAGTAACATTATCTTATCTTTAATCTCTATTTTTCTAAAGCCTACTCTTTCGTTTACAACCTCTGTTATATTTCCGTTTTCATCAATAATTTTAAATCTAAGGTCGTATAACTCAGGTTTTTCTGCGCTCCAAAGCCTAGGCTCATTTACGGCAAAACTAAGGTTTATTTTTTCGGAAAGCTCTCTCTCATCAATTAATATACTTTCGCCTTTATATGAAAGTTCGGTAACTAATTTACCCTTTCCCTGCAATAAGCCTTCTATCTTAAGCTCAGCATTTTTAAATGTATCATCTAAAATGGTTTTTACTGTGAAATCGTTTATTCTTGTTTTTGGAAGCACATCTACATACACACTTCTATATATACCTGAAAATCTAAAGAAATCCTGATCTTCACACCAGCTGCCTATGTTCCATTTAAATACCATAACGGCAATTTTATTAAGCCCTGCCTGCACAAACTTAGTTAAATCAAAGCTTGTGGCGGTAAAGCTGTCTCCTGCATAGCCTACATATTCTCCGTTTACCCAAAGAGCAAAGGCACTTTCCACTCCTTCAAAGGTAATGATGATGTCCTTATCTTGTGCCTTTTCTGAAATATCCAGCATTTTCACATACATGCCCACCGGATTAAATTCCTCAGGTACTTCTGTATGAGATACCGCCTGCACTCCATCCCAAGGATACTGCACATTTGCATACTGAGGTATGTCATAGCCTTCCATCTGCATATTGGCAGGCACAGTTATACTATCCCAGCTTCCGGTACAATATTCTTTTTTATAAAAATCTTTTACCGCAAGATTATAATTTTTTACATAAGCAAACTTCCAAAGCCCGTCCAAAGAAACCCTAAGACTCGATTTTCTTTCAGCAATCTCAGTTTCATTTCCGTAAGGAATAAATGAAGCCTTGGCAGGCAGGGCATTTTCTTTGAAGCAGGATACGTCTTTTATCATATCAATATTAAACACCTGTAATACCTCTTTTCCTTATATTAATTTGCTATTTAATTGCACCTGTAATACCTTCCGCAAACTGTTTTTGAAGCATAAAGAATACTACAGCTGTAGGAAGGGTTGCTATCAGAACCCCCAACATAAGCATACCATAATCAACAGTGTAAGCACCAAGAAGATTAGCAACAAGCATAGGCATGGTTGTAGATTCATTTTTCTGGAAAATTACCTTTGGCCACAGATAACTGTTCCAGGTACTCATAAAAGTTACTGTTACAGCTGCGCCATAAGTTGAACGCATTGTTGGTACAAACATAGTAAAGAAAATACCCACTTCGGATAAACCATCCATTCTTGCCGCTTCAATGATTTCTTTAGGAAAACTTCTTGCTGCCTGTCTAAACATCATTATAAGAAATGGTGTTGATAAGCCGGGCAACATGAAAGCCAGCCATGAATTTACCATTCCTGCCTTTGAAAACATGGTAAATAACGGAATCATTATTGCAACAAAAGGAAGCATCATAGCTGTAAGCAATACAGTAAATAATATATCCTTTGATTTCTGATGATAAACTTCAAAGCCATAGCCCGCAATAGAACATATTATCATAGAAAAAAGTGTAAGTAGTACTGAGTTTCTTACAGAATTTACAAAGGCTCTCCCCAAATCCTGATTACCTATCAGAGATTTAAAATTCTCAATAAGATAACCTCCCGGTATCAGCTTACCTCTCATTATGTCCACACTTGTATTGGTTGCTGCACAAGCCATCCAATAAATCGGAAAGATTGAAAGGAGTGAAACTATTACAAGAAATGTATATACCAAAATCTTTTGTTTCTTAGTCACGCTTATCACCTACCTTCATCTGGATTACTGAAAGTGTACCCACCATTACAAGGATAACAACTGAAAGTGCCGCTGCATAAGGGAAATTAGGGCTCATTACAAATGAGGTCTTATAAATATAATGAGACATTGTCATAGTTGCTATACCCGGTCCACCACTTGTAAGGTTAACAGATTCATCAAAAAGCTGTAATGTACCATTTATAGACATAATTGCAGTAAGCAATATTGTTGGTCTGAGAAGCGGTACGGTTATTCTTCTAAATGACTGAAAAGGCGATGCCCCGTCAATTTTGGCTGCTTCATATACTGAATATTCGATATTTTGCAAGCCGGCAAGGTAAAAAACCATATTATAACCTGTCCATCTCCAGATAAGAGCAACTACAATTACAGCTCTTGCCAACCAATCATTTTGAAACCAGCCTATTCTGTTAAAACCGAAATTTACAAGTACATTATTTATAAAACCGTCATTTGCAAACATTGACCTGAATATCATTGAATATGATACCAGTGAAGTTGCGCAGGGTAAGAAAATCATAGTCCTAAAAAGCCCCTTAAATCTCAGGTGCTTATTATTCAGAATAGATGCAAGCGCTAAAGCTATACCAAGCATTATCGGCACCTGAATAACAAGATAAAATAATGTGTTAAATATTGCCTGAATAAATTGCTTATCTTTTAATATTCTTACATAATTAGCTATTCCATTCCAATTAAGATTAGTACCGACACCCTTTTTTAATGAAAGTATTATTGCCTGAAACATAGGAAAAAAGCTGAAGATGACAATAAGCAGAGTTGCCGGAATAATAAATGCCCAGCCAATTAAAAGATGTCTTTTAACAAGACTTAATCCTTTTTTGCCTTCCATATTAGTTCCCCTTTCTTAAAACAGGGTTGTCGCATTAAAGAATAAGTAATATTATCTCTTTATTACGGCAACCCTATTTCAATCTACTCTAGAATCTGACTGTATATCAGCCACCCATATTAAACTCTACTGTCTCTTGTGCCGCTTTTAATTCATCTTCAATATTGGCACCTTTCTGGATTACATTGCTAAGTCCAACGCTTACCGCATTTCTTGCATCATAATAATAAGTACCTGTTATGTTGCTTGGAATCTTGCCTGCAAATTCTGTGATAAGTGAATATATTGGTTTTCCTCCGAAAAATTCCTGTGGCTTACTGTATACATCACTTTTGCCGGCAGGAAGATATGTAGCAAGAGCTCCCGAAGAAGGAAGAATTGTCTCATAAAGTTCTACGCTTCCCGCAAAAGTTGTATTTAAGAAATCAATGGCAAGCTTCTGATTTTCGGATTTAGATGTAATTGCCCAAGATGAACCACCATTATTTGAATAATTGGTAGCACCTTCAACATCATCAAATCTAGGCATGTTGTTAATTGCCCATTTTCCCGAAAGATCCTTTGCAGCAGTAATGGAACCGATAATCCAACATCCGTTTATAACAGCTGCTGTTGAACCACGCTGTATAGCGGCAATATACTGATCCCAATCTGTAACTTCAACCAAGACTCCCGCTTTATAAAGTTCCTGATATATTCCAAGAGCTTTTCTAAGTACTTCATTATCAACTATATTAAGTGAACCATCTTCCTTAAACATAGAAGAACCTGCTGACTGGAGCATCATCATTATTAAATCATTTGTTCCTGCTGTAACTGTAAGAAGAGGAGTATTGGTCTTTTCTTTAACCTGTTTTCCAAGTTCAATAAATTTACTCCAGGTAATATCCTTGAAATCATCTGCTGTAAGTCCTGCTTTTTCAAGTATATCTATCCTGTAAGCTCCGATAACAGCACCATTATCAAAAGGAACTCCGTAATGAACACCATTAAGTGTTGAATATGCCTGTTTTGCTTCACCGAAGTCCTTAAAATTTATTCCTGAATCATTTAGTCCCAAGAACACATCGTTAAAATTACTTGTATATTTCTGGAATGAATTATCCTGCATAAGGAAGATATCAGGCAAAGTACTGAGGTCCCCTGATGAAGCTGCTGTAGTAATCTTTGTTTCAACATCATCAGAACGAACTTCTTCAATATTCAACTTAAATTGCGGATCTTTTTTCTGATATATTTTCTCAGCCTCTTTCATAGCGTAAATATTGAATGATTGATCCCAGCACCACACAGTAAGTTCATGACCGCCATTATCCGTAAAGTTCCCTGTTGCTGCTGATGAAGTCTTAGATGCCGATGTAGCCGAATTAGTTTTAGATGCCGATGTAGTCGAAGCAGTTTTGGAAGTGGCTGATGATTTTGCTGTGCTGCCTCCATTACCTCCTGAACCTCCGCATCCTGATAACAGTGTAACACCCATAGCCATTATCAATGCAAGTGACATAATTTTCTTCATTTTCATACTTGTTCCTCCTCCTGAAAATTAATATTAGGAAATATATCGTAGGTTTATCTACAATATATTAGTCAATTTTTAGACAACGTTAAATTACCTCATTTTATTCTTGGCTAATTTGTCCAAAAACTATTCCATATTTACCAGAATAGTATAACTAATATTCAAATGTCTATGTTGCTAATAATTCACAAAAAAAGTGCAATTTCGACCAAATTGCACTTTTACTCTTATACTACCATCCTTTTTTAGTTGACACATTTGCATTTAACAACTTACTCTCAAAATTTGCAGGGTTTCTTTTCCATTTATAAGGTGATTCTCCCATAATTTTTTTAAAATTTCTATTAAAGGTTGACATCTGCAAATACCCTACTTTCATTGCAATATCTTCCATAGATAACATTGTAGACTTAATAAGTTCACAGGCTTTACTAATACGTATCAGGTTAAAATACTCTAACGGAGCATGACCCATATATGCAGAAAATAATCTTCTGAAATTAGTTTCACTCATATTACAACTCTCTGCCACATCTCTTATTCTTAATTGTTCTGCATAATTCTTATCAATATATGTTATTGCAGCAGATATAACCCCCATATCCTTATACTCAAATTCAACTTCATAATCAACCTCACTCATTCTTGCAGCTTCAAAGAAAAGTGAATTACATAGCATAATTATCTTCTCACAATAATATGCCTTCTTATTTCTCATTTCATTCATTATAGACCTTATCAGTCCGGCAAGTTCAGGCTGTTTGTCTTTGTGACAAAAATACACATGACTGTTCAACCTTTTCAGAGTATTTTCAACAAATGGCTCATTATTAGGAAATGCTCTTTTTAATATATATTCCGGATCACAAAAAATATATTCCCAATGACCAAGGGTTCCCCTTTTACCTATAGTATTATGAGGAAAATTTATGGGTATAACAGTAAAATTCCCCTCCTTATACACTTTGCTTTCTCCGTCAAGTATCATTTCCCCTTCTCCCGATACACAATAGCCTATTTCCATAAGATTATGAAAATGCATATTTTCTATCATCTTACCATCGGTATCTTTTCCATACTCTCTTATCCAGTTTTCACCAAGCAGAGCAAGTACCGGTTCTTTGATAGGTTTTTCATAATATCTTAGTTCTATAACAGAATTTTTCTTTTTTGACATAATACCTCTCTCATATTTACAATATCCCTCAATTCTTTTTCAGATTATAATTTCAGAATTTTGTTTATAACGGATATTAAAACAACAACCCCGGGAAAGTTTGCTAATTTCTCAGGGTTGTTTTGTATTATTATAGTACCTGAATATCATATCTTTACAAGTACAGTACCGGCTTAGGTAAAATAAACCAACTGCTCTCCAGCCTCAGCCCTCTTTAAAGGCTCTCTGGCGTAAAGCACTATTCCCTTACCTTTATAATCCTTGCAATACTCAAACTTTGCCTCAGCCTCTATATAAGCCCAATCCTTCTGGTTAAATTCGGAAGCGTTAGGAGCATGGCATACAAAGCCTATGAACTGTACATCTGCCGCACAGCAGGTCATTGCAAAGCGGCCGGGAACAAGCTTATCGGCAGGGAATTTCTTATCCCTGTAGATAAGTCCCCTGAACTTCATTGTCTTTCCCTTGTATTTTTCAGGATGATCCATAGCATCTAAGTACCACAGTCCAAAGTCATCATCTTCAAGTTCTATTACATCTTTATCAGTGTCAAACGGAAGACTTTCTACATAGGCATCATCCAGGTTTCCCTGCTCATCCTCATACAGAATCTGAGCCTTTCTGTTAAGAGCCTTGATACGCCTTCTGTATCCGCCGCGAAGTTCTGTATCTGTAACCCTGTTAAATACAACAAGGTCGGCTGGTTTTACCTGTTCCATAACAAAGCTTCCCATATTCTGCAGATAACTTTCAAAGGTAGAGCCGTCTATCAGATTGATGCACTGAACAAGCATCCAGTTTTCAGGAAATTCATCTATAATCTCCTGAGGTATCCACATTCCGTTATTTTCAATAACTATCCTGTCAGGATTATATTCCTTTTCAAGATTCTTAAAATATTCCTCTGTTATATCTTCTTTATCTTCTACTACAACTATAGACATTTTATTTCTTTTTAAAAGCTTTTCCGAAAGTTCAATCTCCCCCTCTTCACACATAATAAAAAGGGATTTATTACCGTCTTCAAACTCACCGCCTTCAAGAGTATCTCTTAAAAATGCGGTTTTTCCACTCTCAAGCATACCTGTAAACATATATACAGGTATATCTTTTTCCTGAACCATAGTTTCTCCTTACCGGTCTTAAATACTTCACGCCATAGCCACAGACTTATTATTCTGCACAGTGCAATAGGATAAACAGCTTTCGGTCTGTAAATATGGGGTGATATTACCAAATATCTGCAAAAATATCGTTATTTGTTGCCTGTGGCTTGATTACGATATTTCACAAGATATTTCGTGAATAATTTTGAATAATTAAATCCAATCTGTTATACCTCAAAAAGAGCCTGTATCTCATCTTTCTTAAGTCTTGAACCAATTACACAGAGCTTACCTGTAACATCGGGTGAGCCTGTTCTTACCTCAAATTCGCCCGGAGTGAGGTCAAACTCAAGCCACTCATCATCTTCCGACTGAACTATACCCTTTGCACGAAGGATGATTCCAAGCCCATTACCCCAAGCAAGAGTATCAAGTATCTTGTTAAGAGCCTCTTTTGTAAAACGCTTAGGAGTAGTAACTCCCCAGCTGTCAAATACTTCATCGGCATGGTGGTGATGATGTCCACAACCACACTTATGGCCTTCTTCATGGTCATGGTCATGATTATGTCCGCAGCCACACTCGTGGCCTTCTTCGTGGTCATGGTCATGATGGTGACCACAACCGCATTCGTGACCTTCTTCGTGGTCATGGTCATGATGATGGTGATGTTCACAACTCTCTAATTCTTCATTGGTAAACAGTAGGTCTTTTACTTCTCCGGCAGCTTTTTCCATAGTCTCAAGTATCTGTTCACCCGTAAGGCTGTCCCAATCAGTAGTGATGATTACTGCCTTATCATTATGCTCCTTTATTGCCGCCACAGCCTTTTCAAGCTTACTTTCAGATGTCTTTCCTGTACGGCTTAAAACGATGGTATTTGCATTTTCAATCTGGTCATTAAAAAATTCACCAAAGTTTTTCATATACATAGTGGTCTTACCTGCATCCACAACTGCAATAAAGCTGTTTAATTCAACAGTATCAAAGTCTTTCTTAACATCAGCAACAGCCTTTATTACATCAGAAAGTTTGCCTACACCCGAAGGTTCAATTATTATTCTGTCAGGCTCATACTTTGTAATTACATCTCTGAGAGCAGTACCAAAGTCACCTACCAAAGTGCAGCAGATACAGCCTGAGTTCATCTCAGTAATCTCAATTCCTGCCTCTTTTAAGAAGCCTCCGTCTATACCTATCTCTCCAAATTCATTTTCAATAAGCACTAATTTCTGTCCCGAAAGTGCCTCCTTTATAAGTTTCTTGATGAGGGTTGTCTTACCTGCACCGAGAAACCCGGAAATTATATCTATCTTTGTCATTTTCCTTCTTCCTTTCATAGCTGTTTTATGGTTAGTTACAAGTAACTACTCGAACAGCCACTATCTTATCACAATGAAACTTTAATTTCAAGCAGGATTCTTTAGATACAGGATTGCTACAGCTTCACTTCTCGCAATCCTTATTAAATGAGTCCAAGTTTCCTAAGTACATCTTCAAATTTATCTGTATCAAGAGGTTTGTTGGCATATCCGTCACAGCCAAGTTCAAAGGCTCCGTCTACATAATTCATGTCACTTAGTGCAGAGACCATAATTATCTTCGGGCACTTATCCTCAGGTAATTTAAGCCTCTTTTCAGCCTCTCTGATTCTGTAAAGCGCTTCGATTCCGTCTGTTCCCGGCATCATTATATCTAAGCATATTAAATCATAATACTCTCCATCCTCTGCAGCAAATTCAAAAGCAGCCACAGCCTCTTCTCCGTCAACTGTTGCGTCCACTTCTCCGTATTTGCTTAAAAAATTTATCCCAAACTTTCTGCTGGCATAATCATCCTCGGCCAGTAAAATTCTCATGATATCCTCCTTATTATTCAGAAATGTGGTCATATGGCAGCTCAATATCCACCTCTGTGCCTTCGCCCTCTTTGCTCTTAAGTACTACTCTGCCATTTATTTCTTCAATCAGATGAGCAACCTGATCCAGTCCTACTCCTCTTCCTGAATAATCACCAATTGTTTTTCTCGTAGTAAATCCTGTCATAAAAGGTATTTTTAATATATCTTCAAGACTGTAACTCTCCTTTGGATTAAGAAGAATTCCTTTCATTTCAGCCGCCTTAAGTATCTTATCCGGATTTATTCCCATACCATCATCTGAAAAATGAATCTCTATACCTTTAAACTTGTCCGATTTTATAAATTCAAGGCTTATATGTCCTTCTTTACTCTTACCCGCCTTTACCCTTGCTTCGGGCATTTCCAGTCCATGATCTACCGCATTTCTTATAAGATGCGTAAGAGCTTTTGAAAGATTACCTGTTTTATATTTTTCAATATGGAGAACTTGTTCTTCATTTTCAAGACCTTTTATCTCAAACTTAGCTTTTTTCCCCGTATGCTTAAGTAAATCCTTGGCGGCAAGCTTAGCCTTGGATGCAACCATAGAAAAATCTGTCATTCTGGCATCTATAACCCAGGCTTTTATGCCCTCCGCAATCCTGCTTATTTCTTCCACCATATCATCATTATATACCGATTTAAGCCCTTCCATAGCATTTTCAAGCTTTACACAGAGTTTTCTTATTTCTTCCATCTTATCATCTGTGATATTGAAATTTATAAGTCTGTTCTTAAGCGAGCTCAAAATTTCAGTCGGTGTTTTCGGCTTAGCAAGACCATCTTCAGGTTTTTTAGCCTCATCAATCAGAAGTCCGTCAAATACCCCTTGCGTAGGTGACACCACTGCACTGTCACTTTCCTGCTTACTAGGTATATAATACTGCTTACGCCTGTTCGGAGCAGAGGTCGGAAGCTTATTATAACCTACCACTCCTGTGTCCATCCGGTCAATAAGCTCTATTATCTCGCTGTTATCTCCGTTTACTCTTTCATTATGTGTGAGCTTATAAAGTTCATTATGGATAAATTCAGAATATGCGGCCAGCACCGCCTTAAAAGGTTCAAAATCCGGCTTTTCCGCCCTCACATCTCTATAGCAGTCCAGGAGTTTTTCAAGCTTACCGCTTACCTGCGCTATCCCGTCAAATAACAACATACTTGAATCTCTGCGAATTATGCGTACAAGCCCGGAAAGCTCTACTATAAGTTCTCTTCCAAATTCTTTTGCTTTTTCCCCTTCAAGCCTGTATTTATCGAATGTCTGAATTGAATCCCCTGCTTCACCCGCAAATATTTCAATAATTGGTTCCTTTTTTGCAACTCCCAAATTTAATTCCTCCTAATCCCACTTTGTATCTTAAAAAATATATCTACTATACTCGGATCGAAACTCTTCCCTGACTCCCCTTTAATTATCTCAAGTGCCTCTTCATGGCTATAAGCGTCTCTGTAGCATTTATCTCTTGTCAATGTATCATATACATCCACAAGTGAAAATATTCTGGCTGAAATCGGTATCCCCTTGCCTTTCAGTCCCTTGGGATAGCCTGTACCGTCCCATTTTTCATGATGATAATATGCAATATCTATTCCCATTCCCAAATATCTGCTGAACTCATTATGGCTGTACACCTCAGTCAAAGTTCTTGCTCCTATTTCAGTATGAGTTTTCATTACAATCATCTCGTCAGGAGTAAGCTTGCCCCTTTTAAGCAAAATCCTATCGCTGATGGTAAGATTACCAATATCGTGAAGTGGTGCCGCAAGTCCTATGTCCTCAATAAAATTATTGCTTATATACTTTTCATATTCAGGTGATAATTGCAGACTCTGCGCCAAAAACGCCGAGTTGGCCGATACATTCAGCATATGAGTGCCTGTAGGATCCTCTCTGGACTCTGCCAACCTTACAAGCCCATATATAAGATATCTTTGGTCATCGGTAATTTTGGCAATCTGTGTGTTCATCATCCTATGAAGTCTTTTATTATACTCCTCAAGCTCACGCTGCATAACCAGGTTCTTCATATGTGTATTGATTCTGAGCCTGACCTCATCGAAGTCAAACGGTTTTATTATAAAATCAACCGCACCAACATTATACCCCTTTTTTCTGGAATTTGCATCACCCATCGCAGATATAAAAATCACCGGAATATCCGCTGTCTTGGGATTTGCCTTCAGCATTTCACAAAATTCATATCCATCTATGTCAGGCATACATATATCTGACAGAATGAGATCAGGAGGAAGGGCTTCTATTGCCTCCATAGCCTGTTTTACGTTCTGTACAGGTCTTGCGATAAAGCCGGCACCCTTAACTATATCAGTCATAACCGCAAGGCTTGTGAGTACATCATCAACAATAAGAATATTCGTTTTCATTATCTTCTACCCCTTTAAAAACCAAGCTCCGCAAGTTTATTTTTAAATGTATTAAATTGAACCAATGCCTTATCATGATCTCCTCGTCTGATAATCAACTCAAGTCTGAACGCTTCTTTCTTAAGCTGCTGCTCGGATTCATTATCGGAAATAAGATTCTTTACCACGCTGGCAAAATTCTCTGCCTTCTCCCAATTCCCAAGCTCTATGCAAATAAACAGCTTTTCAAGTGCGGTGTTTATCTCTCTTATATTCTCACTTGTACCAAACTGGTATATTTTATCGGAGTTTGCTTTCAGTTTCCAACCATCACCGCCTTCTCCAGAGTATTTTGATTCTTCTTCCGACTCTGAGTATTGACCGCTTCCTTCATATACAAAATTTCCGCTAGGCAGTTCTACCCCTGTAGTCTCTTCTGCCTCATCTGCCTTTTTAAGGATGACATTGAATGAAAATGAACTTCCTTTTCCTACTTCACTTTCAACCTTAATGTCGCCGCCCATCAGTTCTACCAGCTTCTTGCTTATTGACAGCCCAAGACCGGTGCCGCCGAATCTCCTTGTAGTAGACGCATCCACCTGTGAAAACTTCTTAAACAGCTTATCCATGTTTTCTTTTGCTATACCTATGCCTGTGTCTACAACCATAAAAAAAAGTTCTACAAAATCATCTTCTTCTCGAATCAAAGAGGCCTCTACCGCAACATGTCCTATCGTAGTAAACTTTACCGCATTGCTTATAAGATTATTAAATATTTGGGTAAGCCTGAGCTCATCTCCGATAAGATATTTTGGGATATCGTCTCCGACATGTACCAAAAGTTTCAGCCCCTTTTCATTTACGAGGGTTACATTAAATGCCATTACTTTATTTAAAAATTCTCTGAAAGAAAATGCCTTATTTTCAAGTACCAGTTTATCTGATTCCATCTTAGAAAAGTCTAAAAGATCATTTATTATCTTTGACATATTTACACAGCATTGTTCTATTATTCCGACAGTTTCAAGTTGAAAGGAGTCAAGCTCCGTATTAAGCAGATTCTTTGTCATACCCTGAATTCCGTTTACCGGGGTTCTGAGTTCATGGGTAATGTTTGACACAAATTCTGTCTTGTATTTTAATTCCGATTTTAATTCTTCTTTGCAAGCCTTAAGCTCTCTCGCCATATTTCTTGTCTCTGTCTGGTCTATTGCAAATACTATAAATTTATCATCCTCAAATCTTATTATTTTAACATCCGCAGGAAAGCAGGTTTCATTTTTTCTGTATACGTCAGCCTCAACATGTTCAAGCAGACTTGTTTCCTCTAAAAGAATATTTGGAAAAATGTTTTCAAATTTTCCCATGTCTTCATCCTGTAAATATCCCAAGCTTTCTCTGGCTTTATTGGAACAATTGATATAGCGCCCATCTTCACCAAATACAAATATTAATTCAAGGCATTCTTCTTTAAGAGTATTATAAAGTTCCATATTAACATTCATAATCCACCTCGCCATACACATTTTGTGTAAGTTAAATTAAATTTTACTCTTTTGCACTTTAATATTTGACATTTTACTAATAACATTATATTATTAATTGACATTATCTAAACAATTATTACTTGCCGAAATAATATTCAGATTGCTATAGCCCTACCTTGTTGCAATCTACATCAATCATTGCCCTATAAGGAGGTAAATTAATGAATTTTCACTTAAGACTTAAGCAGCTTCGCCAAAAGAAAGGCCTTACCCAAGGCGAACTTGCGAATATATTAGGCTTGAAGCCCACCGCAATTTCAAACTATGAATCAAACAGGAATGAGCCTTCCTTTGACAAGCTTATAGCTTTGTCCAAGGAGTTTGACGTAACCTGCGATTATTTGCTTGGTATATCTGACTCAGCTCTTCCTATAGGCGGAGAAATACTTGATAAGGAAATAGTTGATTTCTTTTTAGTATATCAGCAGTTAATGCCTGAAAGTGCAGCCTCGGTAAGAGACTACGCTGAATATCTCTTAGACAAACAGGAAAATAAAAAGAATCATAAGTAAGCTTTAATTTGTACCGCTAGTCCCAAAGCCGCCTCTATCCTCATTTTCGAGGGAAGCAACTTCAAGAAAGCTAATTTGGGGCTGATGCTTCATTATTCGGAATTGGCAAAGCCTGTCACCGACATGAACCTCTGTATCTCGCATTGCAAGGGCAGGCCATTTCCATTCATCAGCGTCCCCTTTGTAGCTTTCGTCTATTACACCCATGTGATTAGTCTGGATAAGCCCAAAGTTCTTATAAGTAGAACTTCTCGGCACCACATGAGCTTCATACCCTTCGGGTAGCTCCATTGCTACCCCAAGTCTTATGAGTCTGAATTCACCTTTTTTCATTACAACATTTTCCGCAACTCTCAAATCTATCCAATCAGAATTGCCTGCTATATAGCAAAGTTTTTCTATTTCATTCGAAAAATATTTAATCTTTATAGTTTCCATTTATACTCCCAATACGCTAAGCATTCTTTTTGCTTCTACCGCTCTTTGTGTATTTCCAAAATCATTTATTACTTTATTGTACCATTCCGCAGCCTTGGTCTTGTCTCCCTTTCTGTCATAGCATCTGGCTGTAAAATAGGTTGAATCCACATTTTTCTTATTCATCTTCAGTGAAGTTTCAAAACTTTTCAATGCTTCATCATATTTCCCGCCGCTATAGAGGCTGTATCCTTCCTGAAACAACCTTGCAGACTGTTCCGTAAAGATTTTAGCGGAAAGCTGATTGTAGAGATTAAGCATATTCTTATCCTTAAGCGTTGCTTTGTCTACTTTCACCAAAGTTTCGGCTGCTTTATCATTATTTTCCATAGTATAATAAGCTGCCGCTGCCGCCAGAGTTCCAAATCCATCATTATTGCTTTTAGTTTTCTTACTGCTTTCCGACAACTGTTTATTCTTAGTTTCAAGAGTCTCCACCTGTTTTTTAAGCTCTGCATTTTCACTTGAAACTGAGTCAAATTCGGCATTTGTCTTTGCCAGAGTCTCATTGAGGCTTACTATTTCAGCCTTTTTATTTTCCACAGACTTAGCTCTTATCCCCGGAACTATGGCTATCATAAAAAACGCCATACCAAGTACTATTCCAAACAGCAAACTGAGCCATGGCAAAATCCCATGCTTATTATCCCTATAAGCACTCATCGGTGCAAAAGATTCTCTTGCATTTAATACAAGTTTATCCGCATCTTCATCTTCCGTCTTATCTTCTCCCGTATTCTGTCCCTTAATTTCCTTAAGATACATCATTGCAAGCGGATTCATTGTATCCACCTTAAGTATCATTTTCAGATACTTTTTAGCCTGAGAAATATTGCCGGACTTAATATTTAAAAGTCCAAGCAACTGTAATCCTTTAATATGTTTACCATTCAAAGAAATAAGTTTCTTTAATTGTATAACAGCAAGGTCAAGGTTTCCGGATTTTGCAAGTTTTAGAGAAGCATTGTACTTCTTTACAACCTGCCCCGCCGCATCAAGCCTTGTAGGATTATTCTGAAAATATGACAAATATTCCGTAGCAAGATTATTTTCCTCTTCAAAATGACTGCTTATAATCCACTCTCTGAGTGCATCAACTATTTCACCCATTTCACTGTATATGAGCCCCAGAAGATTTCTTGCCTCGGTATTCTTTTTATTTATTTTCAAACTGTTTTGAAGGCTTACCACAGCTCCTGACAAATCTCTTGCCTTTGCCTTTTCAAGTCCTTCGTTATAGCATCTGTTGGAAATTCTGTAAAGTCTCTTAAACTGCTTTACATCATTGCCACATTTTTCACAAGTATCTCCCGATTTGAGTTTTGTATTACAATATGGGCACTGCATATATTTACCTCGTCTCCCTTGTTTCTATAAGCACTTCTTTTATCAAGTCTGCCACATCAGATACATCATTATGCCTTATAACATCTGCCACCTCTTCAATTTCAAGGCTTGGCTGAAATTTTTCAAGTTCTTTCTCAAAATCTAACATAATATCTCCCTTCAAATTATCACACTTAAAACAAAAATATGGTATGAAACACAGATTTCTGCATTAAAATCATACCACATTTTGTAGGCTTATTCAATTATAATCAGAAATTTAACAGCTTTTACATATACTTTCTTACTTAACTAACCTGAAACTTTGATCCTTTACCAGAGCTTCTTTATATTGTTCAAGAAAACCTCCAAAGCCTTCTTTATAGGTTGGTTTAACCATATCAAGCCTTAACTTCATATTCTTATCATTATATTGTTTTTCAAGAGCTTCCTGATGTTTTATTATAGGAAGATCCTTTTTATATATGCTGAACTCAAAATCCCAGTATTTTTCTTCTGAACCGAAGCCCTTTATAATGGCCTCAACCTGAGCCTTATTATCTGCTTTGTCCATCATCCCTTTTAGTTCCTCAAGATAAGCCTTTATCTCATCATCTGTTACATTAAATCCTTCTGCAACAGCTTCCTCATACAAAGCCTCTCTCTCCATAGTAAGCTTAACAGCTTCTTTTATTGCATTTTCTTCTTTTAACCCTGAAAGCACCAGGTTGTCTATGCTCATTTCCAAATCTTTCTTTGTAATTACCGCGGTCTTCCCCTTAAAATATACCGACATTTCATCACTATCATAGTCATTTCTCAGATTCTGCCCGTACATCTCATAAGCAGCTTCTGTACCTACTTCACCGTCCGGAATTTCACGATTTTCTTTTAAGTCTTTAATCACTTCTTCCATATTAAGGTCTGAAGCTTTTTGATTGCAGCCGGCTAAAGGCAATAAAGTTAAACATAAACCTGCTACAGCAATAATAGCTTTTACTTTAGTCTTCATACCTCTCCTCCTTAGACTATTCTCAGACATTGAAATTCCCCTCTGTAAGCTGATAATAGCACTATTAAAAAAGTTTGTCAAAATAATATAGCACTGAGAACGGAGTTTTTCCTGTACTCAGTGCTATCTGTTTTGCTTCTAATATTTTGCTTTATATTACTATTTAGTTCTTCTTCAGCCTTCCAAGCTGTTCCTCAACCTGCTTCATCATTTCCGTATACTTTGCAAGTTTCTCCTTCTCCTCATTTATCTTGGCTTCAGGAGCTTTGGACACAAACTTCTCGTTGTTTAGCATACCGTTTGAACGTGCTATCTCGCCTTCAAGTCTTTTATGTTCTTTAAGAAGGCGTTCGATTTCCTTATCTATATCCACAAGGTCACTAAACGGCATATAGATAACAGCCTGTGAAATTACCGCTGATACTGCATTTTCATCTATTCCTGCCTTATCTGCCTGTACTGCTACTTCCCCCGCATAAGAAAGACTTGCAAAGAATTTCTCACCCTCTGTAAATACCTTTCTTACTTCTTCTTTATCGGCAACCACTATAACCTTTGCCTTTCTTGAAGGTGGTACGTTCATGTCAGTGCGGACTGCTCTTATACTCTTTACAGCCTCTTTGATAAGGGCTACCTCAGCCTCTTCTTTTGCAAAATCCCACTCTGCCTTAAATTTAGGCCAGGTCGAAATCATTATGCTCTCTTCCATTGCCGCCTTAACCGCTTCATTCGGCTCATTTTCACGGAGTGCCTGATATATTTCCTCCGTAACAAAAGGCATGAATGGGTGTAAGAGTTTAAGCATATTAATCAAAACAGTCTTAAGTGTAAACAAAGCTGCTGCCTTGGTCTTATCAGTATCGCTGTAAAGACGAGGCTTAACCATCTCTATGTACCAGTCGCAGAACTCTTCCCATATAAAGTCATATACCTTCTGCACCGCTATACCAAGCTCAAAAGCATCCATATTTTCTGTCATTTCTGCCGAAAGCTTATTAGCCCTGCTAAGTATCCACTTGTCAGCAGGAGTAAGGTCAGACAGTTCTATATTAGCAGGAACTTCGGCTGCATCAAGGTTCATCATTATAAATCTTGAAGCATTCCATACCTTGTTTGCAAAGTTTCTGCTTGCCTCTACTCTTTCGTTGTAGAAACGCATATCATTTCCCGGTGCATTACCTGTAATAAGGGTAAATCTAAGTGCATCCGCACCGTATTTGTCTATGATTTCAAGCGGATCTATACCATTTCCGAGTGACTTACTCATCTTACGACCAAGTGAATCTCTTACAAGTCCATGGAACATAACTGTATTGAACGGTGCTTTTCCTGTATGTTCAAATGCTGAAAATACCATTCTGATTACCCAGAAGAAGATGATGTCATAGCCTGTTACAAGTACATCTGTAGGGTAAAAATATTTGTATTCAGGCGTTTCATTAGGCCAGCCAAGGGTTGAAAACGGCCAAAGTGCTGAAGAAAACCAGGTGTCAAGGGTATCTTCGTCCTGTCTTAAATGAGCCTTGCCACACTTAGGGCAAACTTTCGGCTCTTCTTTTGCAACTATAACTTCACCGCAATCTCCGCAGTACCAGGCAGGTATTCTATGTCCCCACCAGAGCTGTCTTGAGATACACCAGTCTCTTATATTGTCTGTCCAGTTAAAGTATATCTTATCCATTCTCTCAGGAATGAGTTTAAGCTCGCCTTTCTTTACAGCTTCACTTGCAGGCTTAATCATCTCATCCATTTTTACGAACCACTGCTCTTTGATAAGCGGTTCAACTACGCTATGGCAGCGGTAGCAGGTACCTACATTGTGGCTGTGGTCTTCAATTTTGCCAAGAAGTCCGAGGCTGTCTAACTCTTCAACGATTTTTTTTCTTGCCTCATACCTGTCAAGTCCTGCATACTTTCCACCATTTTCATTTATCGTAGCATCATCATTCATAATGTTGATTTCAGGCAGATTATGGCGTTTACCAACTTCAAAGTCGTTAGGATCGTGTGCAGGAGTAATCTTAACTACACCTGTTCCAAATTCCATATCTACATAGCTGTCTTCTATAACAGGAATTTCACGCTCCGCTATAGGAAGCCACACTGTTTTTCCCTTAAGATATCTATATCTCTCATCCTCAGGATTTACCGCTACCGCAGTATCTCCAAGCATTGTTTCAGGACGGGTGGTCGCAAATTCAAGGAAGTTAGTCTTGCTTGGCTTGCCGTCTTCCATTACAGGATATTTAATATGCCAAAAATGTCCTGCCTTTTCCTCATGTTCAACTTCTGCATCTGAAATGGATGTATTACATACAGGGCACCAGTTTACAAGTCTTGAGCCTTTATAAATGAGTTTTTTATCATAAAGCTTTACAAATACTTCCTTAACTGCCTCGGAACAGCCCTCATCCATAGTAAAACGTTCTCTCTCCCAATCGCAGGATGAGCCAAGCTTTTTAAGCTGAGATATAATTCTTCCGCCGTATTCTTCCTTCCATTCCCAGGCACGCTTTAAAAAGCCTTCTCTGCCCAGTTCTTCCTTCGATGTGCCTTCTTCTTTAAGCTTTTCTACTATTTTAGCCTCTGTAGCTATGGAAGCATGGTCGGTTCCTGCCTGCCACAATGCCTCAAAGCCCTGCATTCTCTTAAAGCGGATAAGAATATCCTGCATGGTATTATCCAAGGCATGTCCCATGTGAAGCTGTCCTGTAATATTAGGCGGTGGCATAACTATGGTAAACGGCTTCTTATTAGGGTTTACTTCTGCATGGAAGTATCCTTTTTCAGTCCAGTTATGATAGATTTTATCTTCGATTTGCTTCGGATCGTAGGTCTTTTCAAGTTCTTTTTTCATGAATTTCTCCTTTTGGTTTTGTAAAAAAAACTCCCACCCTAAGCCTTAGCTAAGGGCGAGAGCATATCCCGCTGTACCACCTTATTTTATGATAAAATTTTAACATTACGTTTAAACTCATCACCTTTATTTCCATAACGGGGAAGCCGTCATCTCCTAATCTGCATACCGCACTTTCTCAGAGATGCTGTTTGAAAGCTACCTTCACCCTTTCTTCTTAAGACCTTGCACCTTCCGGTCTCTCTCTGATAAGAATACAGGGCTACTCCTCTTTCGCACTACATTTACCAACATAATATCGAATGAAGGGGGATTTGTCAACTATTCTTCTTGGAACAAATAAGTATCCCCATTTTTTCATTATCTGCATTAAACCGTGACAAATTTTCACGCTTTGTTTTTTCCGTTTTAAATATTCTCCGTATACCTGCAATCAGGATATGAACTGCAACCTAAAAAGCTACCAAATTTACCGTTTCTAAGTTTCAGGCTTCCTCCGCATCTTGGGCATATTTTAAGGGCATTTGTTCCATTCTTTAGTTCAGCACCAAGCCTCTCAAACACAAGCTGATTCATCCTGCAATCATTTAAGGCTCTGTGTGCTCCATTTATTGATATTTTATAGTAAAGGGCAAGGTCTGTCAGTCTATGATGTCCAAGCTGTGGCAAACACTTTCTTGCAATAGGCAGAGTGTCTATATAATCATTTCCGAGAAACATTCTGAAAAATGCTTCACAGTCCCTGTGTATGAATTTCATATCAAAGTCATGTATATTGTGACCGACTAAAATATCATCTTCTACAAAGTCTAAGAAATCTCCTAAAACTTTCTCAAATACAGGTTTGTCAGCCACCATCTCATCAGTTATTCCGTTTACCCTTGTTGCTCCATAAGGGATACCCCTCATAGGATTTACAAGGCTTGAAAATTCACCTACAGTCTGTCCGTTTCTTACCTTTATTGCAGATATTTCTATTACTTTATCTGTTTGTGGCGAAACCCCTGTAGTTTCCAAGTCAAATACAGTGTAGTCACTTACATATTTATCCAGTTTATCACCTGTTCTAAGTCCTAACATTTTTACCTCCAAAATATAAATTTTAGTAACACTTTTGACAACTCAATCATTTTTACTACTTGCACCTATTATAATAGTAGTTTTTATTTTACTAAGTCTAAGAGATTAGATTTAAAAATGCAATATATTTAAAGTATTTAACTAAATTTTTCTTGACACATTTTATCTGATTAGTGTAGACTAACTTCATATTTTATATTTTGGAGGAATTATATAATGAAAAAGCAAAAATCTATTCAAAAAGTATTGGCAGTTACCGCACTGTCTTTAAGTATTTTATCGCTCAGTTCTTGCGGTAATTCAGCAGAAAAACAGACTTCAGGCACAGCAACAAACAGTAATAATCAAAGCAAAACCACTATGGACAGTCACACATCAAGCTCATCAAGTGTGGCTTCAAGTACGGTAAAAGATGAAACCGTTACCCTAAATGTAATGGGAAAAGACATCACCTACAATAAAGTTCCTGAAAAAGCTATAGTTGTAGGCTATGATAATGCTGAAATAATGGCAGCTTTAGATCTTCAGGAACATATCACCGGACTTACAGGCTGCATGAACAGACCTGAACATTGTTATCCTGATTTATATGAAAAGCTAAAGAATATAGAAATTTTACCTGATGGCAAAGGTAAAGGTGTACCAAGCTTTGAAACAGTTTTGTCATCAGCTTCAGATTTTGTTTACTGTCTGTCATATCATCTTACACCTGACTATATAGCTCCGGAGAAAGACTTTTCCGATAATAAGATAAATTATTATATTACAAGCGGCACTTACGGTGATAAACATGATATGAATGCAGTGTATGATGACATCCGCAATATAGGAAAAATTTTTCATGCAGAAGATAAGGCAGAGAAATTAGTTTCAGAATACAAAGCTAAAGTTGACAGTATAACCGAAAAAGTAAAAGACAAAAAGCCAAAAGATGTGTTTATCTTCGATTTTCAGGATAAAGCAGGAATTATGACACCCGGCGGAAATGCCTTCCAAAGTTCTCTTGTAAAATTAGCCGGTGCGAGAAATGTTTTTGAAGATTTTACATCCGATTTTGATGTTGCCACAATTGAACAAATAATTCAAAGAAATCCGGAATATATAATTTTGGTTGAATACTGGGATAAAGATGAGATTCAGAAAAAAATTGAATACCTCGAGTCCCTTCCGGAACTTGCCGATGTCACAGCTATTAAAAATAAAAACTATATCGGCATAACAGGAATTGAATATTTCCCAAGCCTCCATAATATTGACTGTATAGAAAAAATCGCAAAGGCAGTACATCCAGAGGTATTCAAATAATAATGAGAACAGACGACAAAAAAATAAACTCCAGGATTATGACATCAGCTATATTCATATTAATAATAATATTCGCTGTAATAACCGTGCTTATCGGTGTCGGATATGGCTCAAAAAATATAAACATGGCTGATTGCTTTCAAATAATAACAAGTAAACTCTTCAATCTTGATTTAGATGAAAATTTAAGCCGTGATGTTACCATTCTTTGGAATATGAGAATGCCAAGAATGCTGCTTGCCCTTGCTGCAGGCGGCGGTCTTGCCTTAGGCGGTTGTGCTATGCAGGCACTTACACAAAATGTACTTGCCGACCCTTATGTTTTAGGCGTTTCAAGCGGTGCTTCCGCTATGGTGAGCCTGTCATTTCTAATTTTTGGAGGAACTGCCGTCATATCCTATATTACCCCTGTTTTTGCCTTTGCAGGGGCACTTCTTGCTATGTTTCTTGTCTATGGTATAGGTATGATAAGCGGCAACAGTTCAACTAACAATCTCATTCTCACCGGAATGGCAATTTCGGTTATATTAAATGCTGCAAGCAATTTTATAATTACCCTGCTTCCAAATGCTTTTATCATGGAAAGTGCTGCTATGTGGTTATGGGGTTCACTGTCCGGTGCAAGGTGGTACAATATAGCAATTCCCATACTTGTATCAGTCATAAGTCTTATAACTTTAAGTATTGCAGGTGACAGATTTGACCTATTGTCGCTTGGTGAGGAAACAGCAATCACGCTTGGAGTATCCACCAAAAAAATCCGCAGATTTACAATAATAACCGTTTCATTATTAATAGGCACTATTATATCTGCCAGCGGTTTAATAGGATTTGTCGGCTTTATAATTCCACACACCTGCAGAATCATTTTCGGCTCAAAGAATAGAAAGCTTATGATTTTTTCATACATCATAGGTGGTATATTTTTAGCCTGGATGGATATACTTTCAAGAACCCTGCTTGCACCAAAAGAAATAGCTGTAGGTATCTTCTCCGCTTTCTGTGGCGGTCCATTCTTTATCTATCTGTTATACCGAAAAAATAAGACAGGAAGGATATAAACCGGTATGTCCAATAAAATTGTAGTAAATAATCTTAATTATAAAGTAAATGACAAAAATATTCTTCAATCAGCAAGTATAAAAGTTAAAGAAGGACAGTTTGTAGGAATCATAGGTCCTAACGGCTCCGGAAAAACAACCTTATTAAAACATATTTACAGAGTTCTCCCTGTCCGCTCAGATACCGTTTTTATAAACGGAATTGATATAACAAAACTAAGTATAAGACAAAGTTCAAAATTTATGACAGTTATGCGACAGGAAAATAATTCCGTATTTGACTACACCAACTTGGAAATGGTTCTTATGGGGCGTTCTCCGCACAAAAAAATATATGAAACCGCTGACTGTAAAGACCTTGAAATCGCCTTCGACTCTCTTAAATATGTCGGCATGTTTGATGCTAAAGACCGTCTTTTTAATACCTTATCAGGCGGTGAAAAACAAAGAGTTCTTATGGCAAGATCATTAGCTCAGGAAACTGATATTTTTATCTTAGATGAACCTACCAATCATCTTGATGTGTATTATCAGTGGAATCTTATGAAGTCAATTAAAAAATTAAATAAAACGGTACTTGCCGTTTTTCATGATTTAAGTATAGCCCTTGAATACTGTGATTATTTATATGTATTAAATGACGGTAAAAATATGGCAGAAGGTAAATCAGCAGAAGTATTGAACAAAGAAGTTTTAAAGGATATTTTCAAAGTGGATAGTGAAATAATAACCACTTCAAACGGGAAAAGGCGTGTGCTTATATACGGCTCAATTTAATATGGAGGTTAAAATTGTTAATCAACAGTGCATTATTAAGGTTAGTAGCAAACTTAAAAAAACACATCATATTCGTCAGCTTACTAAGCTGCTTTATGGGAGCTGTCACTATCTTTCAGGCTTTTTATTTATCTCGGACGATAAATGCGGTTTTCGAACAGCAGGATAAGATTCTGCCTTATTTTATCTGCTTTATACTAGCTGTGCTTTTACATATTCTGCTGCGTTATCCTATGAATATTTTAAGTGTAAAATCCGAAGCTGCAATAAAGTCCGGTATCAGAAATAAACTATTTGATAAGATATACAGGCTTGGCTTAACCAGACTTACCGAAGAAAGAAGCGGCAAACTCTGTACCCTGCTTTTAGACCGTACAGAGGCACTCGCACCTTATTATTCCACCTATCTTCCCAATCTGGTAACAGTTCTTTTCGTGTCAATGGGCTGTATCATATATATAGGAAGTATCAGCCTTAATGTTGCTATTGTTGCATTTATAGGTATTCTGGGAATGCTCATTACTCCTGCATTTACATACAAGTATCTGTGGGGAACAGGCGTAGAAGTATGGGATGAATATGATAAATTCAGTTCAGATTTTCTTGACAATATACAGGGTATGAAAACTCTTAAAAACCTGAAAGCCAGTAAAATAAGAAGAATGGAAATGTTAAGGATTTCAAAAGATATCCACACAAAAACTATGGGACACATGAAAATTACTACCATAGAAAATTTTCTGTTTGAGCTTTTTGCAAATACAGGTTCCCTGCTTTCTGTAGTTTTCGCGGTGTACTTGGCGGCATCAGGGCAAATAGCCGCTACAAATGTAGTGCTTATATTATTTATGATAAGAAATTGTTTTGTACCTGTATATGCGCTTATGAATGCCTGGCATTTGGGCTACAACGGTGTTACAGCCTCAAGTGAAATAGAGAATGTACTTAAGGAAGAAACTCCTGTCTGGAAAGAGCATTTTGAAGCAGAAAACACTGATACACTTTCAACCAAACAACTGAATTTCAGCTATAACGGTAAGGATGTAATCCTTAAAAATATTGATTTGGAGCTTAAACCCGGCAAAACTTATGCCTTTGTAGGTAAGTCCGGCGAGGGTAAATCAACCTTGGTTTCACTGCTTGCAGGACTTTACCCTTATACTTCAGGCGAAATTCAATTCAAGAGTCTTCCGCTTACCTTTGATACGATTTCCGAATGGCGTGAAAATATAAGTGCCGTATGGCAAAGTCCTTATGTATTTAACGGTACTTTAAAGGAAAATCTTCTTTTTGCAAAGCCTGATGCTACCGAAGCTGAAATAAACGAAGCTATTAAAAAGGCAAATTTAAGTGACATTTTAGAGAAAATGCCTAATGGTATAGATACTGAGCTGGGCGAAAACGGAAGTATACTATCAGGTGGAGAAAAACAAAGGCTGGCTGTGGCAAGATGTTTTCTTAAAAATACTGAGATTCTTATCTTTGATGAGGCTACTTCAAGTCTTGATGAAAAAAATCAAAGTTATATACAGGAAAGTATAGAGCTTCTCAAAAAAGGAAAGACCGCCATTATTATTGCCCACCGTCTGAGTACGGTTAAAAACGCAGACATTATATATATGATTGATGGCGGAAGAATTGTAGCATCCGGTACACATGAAGAACTGTATAATAATTGTCCGGTCTATAATAAGTTTGTAAAAGGTCAGGAGGCAGGTAATGAAAAATAACAGAATAAGAATCATTTCAGACTTACTGAAACATACCGGCGGAATGAGGCTTTACCTGCTTTTAAACTGTTTTATCTGCCTTATTTACGAGCTTTTGCCAATAGTAAACCTGTTTCTTGTATCCTATATGACAGGCGCACTGCTCAGCAATATGGATATAAACTATACTTTCTTTGTAATAATGTTGCTTATATCGGTATTTATTCACAGTGTATTCGGATACCTTAATATGTGGACGGAGCATGACATAGCTTATAGGCTGCTGTACAAAATGCGTTATGATATTTACTGTAGGCTTGAAAAGGCTATACCATCATTTTCAAATCAGATGATGAGCTCGGAAATGGCTTCCATAGCTTCAAATGATATGAATTTGATAGAGTGGTTTTATGCCCATACAATAAATATTTTTGTGGTTTCAATAATAATCGGCATAGGAATGCTGGGCTTCTTTGCTTTTCTGCATCCGTTTTTTGCGTTAAACGCTCTTATCTGGATTATTTTATATCTCTGTTCTCCTCTGATTTTTAACAAAAAATCAAAGGCACAGGGAAAGGTAATACGTGAAAGTTATGGTAAGGTAGCTAATTTAATTCTTGATGCTGTACAGGGTATGAGGGAAATCCTCAGCTTCAATATGTGGGAACTCTGCAAAAGGAAAATAAATGCAGGTATAACAGATTATGAAGAGAGCAGAAAAGCAGATGCCGGAAGAAGGGCGGCAGAATTTATTTATACTCTGATTATAGGCACATTGATGACTGCTTTTACTTTATTCATCTCATACCATTTGTATAAAACAGGCAATTTAGGTAAACAATGGATACTGGCAGTTATTACCTTAAGCAGCAGCATATTCATAATCCTTGGTAAGTTTATTGCCATTTCGGCTCAGTTCTCGAGCATTTTTGCTGCTTCCGAGCGTGTACTTATGCTTCTAAACCTGCCTATAACTGTTCAGGATACGGGAACTTCAGATTTTGATGAAACCGTAAATACCATTGAATTTGTAAACGTATCCTTTAAATATCCTAACTCTAAAGAATTCCAAATAAAAAATATGAGCTTTAAGATTAAATCCGGTAAAATTATTGCTCTATCCGGTGAGTCCGGCTCAGGCAAATCGACTATAGTAAATCTTTTACAAAGATACGCGGAACCCGGTGAAGGGCAGATTCTTGTAAACGGAAAAGATATCAGAAGTTTTACTTTGGAATCCTGGAGAAATGCAATTTCTGTTGTTACACAGGACACATATTTATTTAAGGGAACTGTTATGGAAAATATAAAAATGGGACAGCCCGAAGCTTTTGATGAAGAAGCCAAGAGGGCGGCAGTCGCTGCTCAGGCTCATGATTTCATAACTGTGCTTCCAAACGGATATGAGTCTGAAATAGGTGAAAGGGCTCTTAAAATATCCGAAGGGCAGAAACAGCGGCTGTCTATTGCAAGGGCAATCTTAAAAAACAGCTCACTTATGATATTTGATGAGGCACAGTCAAGTCTTGACTCCGAAAATGAGGTAAACCTTAATAAAGCTGTTAAAAATTTATCAAACAATAAATTTATTATATCAATAGCCCACAGAATATCCTCTATCAGGGCTGCCGATGAAGTATTATTCATAGATGGCGGAAAATTTATCGCCCTTGACAGTTTTGAGAATTTAAGTAAAACCTGTGATTTATTTATAGAAAAGGTGCTTGGAAAAGATGAGGAGCAGGCTTCTTAAAATATCATATAGTTATAGAAATTTAGCCTTCCGGTTGTAATCGGAAGGCTGATTTAATTCTGCTATGCTTCATTTTTTATTTTAGGTGGATTTACTCTTCGGAATTTCACAGCTTTTTCAGGTGTTACTTCTGGGCAATCTTCATCAAATACTATAGTCATTTCTCTGGCTTTTTTAATTTCTTCAATTTCTTCAACTGTAAATGTAAGTTCTTCTGCAACAATATTATCTAAATTAGCCCTTTCCATAGTAAAGCCCCCTTTCAAAATTAGTTGCATATCTTGCCGAAATCAATCTTATGACATCAATTTCCACGCCATTATTGTTTCTTTTAATTCTTTCTTATAGCCTTTTCTATTTCGGTATACTGTCTAACTTCATGATAATATCATTTATACTTGATGTCAATTATCAAATAACTTTATAAAACTTAACATAAATCGGGGGGCATAATCATTTATTTTCCTCAAACCTCACCTCAACCTTAAATAAATCTCCGTCCACCATAATCTCAAGTTCTCCGCCCATGAGATTAGTAAGGCTTTTGGCTATGGAAAGTCCAAGTCCGCTTCCTTCTGTGTTTCTTGCCCGGTCGCCTCTTACAAAGCGTTCCATAAGTTCCTCTCCTGTTATATTCAGTTTTTCTTTGGAAATATTCTTAAAGGCTATAGTTACTTTGTCAGCATTTTTAATAAGGTCTATATACACTCTGGTATCAGGCTGGGCATACTTTACCACATTGCTCAGAATATTGTCAAAAACTCTGAAAAGATGATTTACATCGGCTTTTATCTGTACGGTTTCTGAAGGCTTTGTGACTATGCCCGCAAGCCCTGCCTTTTCAAACTTATCCTGATACTCTCCATATACCTGTTCAAGCATAAGTCCTGCATCTACTTCCGCAATATCCATTTTTATATTGCCTGAAGAGGCTTTAGAGGCTTCAAGCAGGTCATTTATAAGCTTTTTAAGTCTTTCCGACTGTCTGTCAAGTACCTCTATATAGCCCTTAACAGGCTCAGTTTCTATATTTTCCTTCTTTAACAGGTCGGTATAGTTGATGATTGAAGTCAGCGGAGTCTTGATATCATGTGAAACATTGGTAATCAGCTCAGTCTTAAACCTCTCACTTTTCATCCTTCCGCTTACAGCATTTTCAAGCCCTGTGCCTATTTCATTCAGACCCTCTGCTATTATCTTTAAGTCGCCCTTATACTTAGCAGTATTTAGCTTATAATCAAGGTTTCCCGCAATTATATTCTGCTCGGCAGTTTCAATTTCTTTAACACCTGTCATAACCTTGTAAATCACTATAAAAATAAATATATTTACTAAAAACAACAAGAATAACAATGCACTTGTTCCTTCTGTGCCAATAATACTAAACATCAATAATATAGCAAACTCCGAACCTGCAAAGATTCCAAAATATAAAACAGCTTTCTTAGTTACATCTGCATTTCTCAATGCTTTTCCTATGCTTCTGAAAATATATCTGAAAAATCTGACTATCAGCATATTCTTAAATAAAGCCTTTGCTTTAATATTTACAATAAAATTCAGCAGAAATGATAACATTACAAAATATAATATTATAAGGAAGATTACAAACATAACCATTCCCAGGGAAACAAACCAGCGGTCATCTCTGCCTGCATCTGATATGTTAAAAGAAATTGTAAAAAATAATAAATACAGCATACAAACCACATCAAACGGCAAGTCGGCTGTCGGAAATTTTGTAATTTCACTGCTGCCTCTTTTGTGACCTACAAAGGCGAAAATAAAAACTATATCAATCAGATACAAAATACCTAAAATAACTCCTATAGGAACTACCGCAAATCTCAAGTTGATAATAAAATTAACCATTGACATTGTCCCCGAAGAGTTAATAATCTCATATTGAGATATAAACTGATTTAATTCGGCATCTGTCATTTTATAAATACCGCTCTCCCAAAGCCAGAGAAATACCAGTACAGAGGCTATCCCAAGTATTATCAATAACAGTGATGATATCACTGCCCCTGTCTTAAACGGCAGAGAATATATAAAGCTGTCATATTGTTTTTTTTCTTTTATTTTACTTATTACTTCAATCTCATTCTTTTCTTCCATAATTACCTTTCCTTATCCACCTTATATCCCTGTCCCCAGACCACCTTAATAAAACGCGGTTCGGATGGGTTTATTTCTATTTTTTCTCTTAAATGTCTGATATGTACCGCAACTGTGCTTTCACTTCCATAAGGCTCTTCGCCCCATACCTTACGGTATATGGTTTCAGGTGAAAATACCCTGCCTTTTTCAAGCATAAGCATTTTAAGAATTTCAAATTCCTTCGGTGTTAGGTCTACCTTTTCACCATCAACCTGTACTTCTTTTGCATTGTCATCTAATACAAGTCCGTCAAGTGTGAGAACTTTATCAGCAGGTTTTCCGGCCTGTCCGCCAAATCTTACATATCTCCTAATTTGTGACTTGGCTCTGGCTATAAGTTCGATAGGATTAAAAGGCTTGGTTACATAATCGTCAGCTCCTATCCCAAGTCCAAGGACTTTGTCCACATCCTCACTTTTTGCGGTAAGCATAATTACCGGAATTATGCTGTCTTCCCTAAGTTTTCTGACTGTCTGTATTCCGTCCATTACCGGCATCATCACATCCATAAGAATTAAATGAATTTCTTCTTTTGCCGCAATGCTTAGGGCTTCTTTGCCGTTTTCAGCAGTAAATACCTTGTAGCCTTCTGCTTCAAAATAAATTTTGATAGCTGATACTATGTCCTTTTCATCATCACAAACCAATATATTGTACATATTTCCTCCCTGCTCTTTCACTTAAGCGTAATTAAAGTATAACTGATATCAATTTAAGAATAAATGGAGTAAATGTTTAAGAATTTTTTAAGCTTATTCTTAAAAAATAAGGAGATACCGTCTGTATCCACATTCACATACAGCAGGTATCTCCAATAATTTTACATCAATAGTAACCTATAAACTAAGGCTAAACAATACAGCTATTCGGCAGGCGTCCGCTTCTCCTGCATCTCTCGGTTTCCCTGTCTTGCCGGCGGCGTGTGGTCCGGACGAAATCTACCACCTCAAATAGCTGTATTGCTAAAGCCTAACTACAATATAGCATTTTTACACTCTTTTGTAAATTACTTTTTTATTTCTAAGTAATCTATTCCACTCTTTATCATCTATTTTCATAAATGTTATTATTGAATTTTTGTACTCTGTACTTTCTCCTGCAACAACTAACCGTAATATTGTTTTAAATTTAAGATTATCATAATTAATCTCTTTTAATATTAATGCTGTATTAGGCTTTTTACTTTCAATTATGTAGTCAGGTTTTTCTATTATTTCAGAAAAATAACTATAAAACCGTTCATAATCATTTGGGTGGTTATCCATGATATGTTTTATTCTTTCTTTTGTTATAATTACTTCTCTGGTTAATATATCTTTCGCAACTACACTATAAATATCGGGATCTATTTTTCCAATCTTATACACTTCTCGTTCCTCAATTTAATTTATTAGAAAAATATTATCAGCATAAAATAATTTTTGCAAGTAATTTACAACCTTATTTAATACTTTTTATTAATATTTAATCTTTAGTTCTGAATAATCTCTCTTTATCTTCCCTGCTAAACCTATGCTTTATCTCCCATTCCCTTTTTAATGCACTGCTTTTGTCCTCAAAGCTTTCTGTATAAACCAGTTTGCAAGGGATTCGTCCTCTTGTATATTTTGCTCCTTTTCCTGAATTATGCTCCGACAGCCTCTTTTCTACATCAGTAGTAAATCCTGTATAGTAGGTATTATCTGAGCATAATAAAATATATATGTAGTAATTCATTTTTACTCCTTATCTCAAATCTTCATTATAATTAAGCTTTCTTAAATATAATAACATATTTTTATACAAATTTAGCTTTAATCTCATACAAGTTTTTTATAAATATTTCTACCTATTTAATATAATAAAATTATATATCAGACAAAAGGATTTGATATCTCTATAATATGAAAATATGCGACAATTACAGCCATTAAACAATAATTATCTTTGTATTGACAAGGTCATGTTAAATTGCTAGAATCTAGTGTATTGACATATTGATATTTAACAAAATACTTCTGGCTATTTTTGCCGTTTTATGATAAAATAAAAGAAACGGCGGTGATTTATATGGCAAGACCAAAAAAGTATAAAATCGAACTTACGGATAACGAATTAAAAATCTTAAAATCTGTCATCCGAAAAAACAAAACATCCAAAACAATTCGATGCAGATGCCAGATCATTATTGATTTGG
>NZ_KI535366.1:750169-814431 GCF_000160035.2 Catonella morbi ATCC 51271 | reverse complement strand
GCAAAATATGAGAATAACTAAATCCGCTGAGTATGTATGAAAATCTACATAAACATTCTGTTCTGCAAAATGAGTCATATAACAGCTTATTGTTGTTATAAGCTTTATCCGAAAAATACTTTATTCGAACATTGTCACTTACTTCAGTATATTTGGAAGTCTTCAGATATTTATAAATATTGTAAGCCAATCTTGTATGACTGATATTTTCTATATTCTTAAATTTTTTATTTTTAACCTCATTAATAGCTCTACTGTCAAAGGCATCTGCAGGGTAAATAGGAACTCTCCTATAACTTCCGTACACATTCTTATCTGTAACTGTGAAAGTTGCAGATTTTTCAGCGTAAAGCCTATCCTTACCGTTCTTAGCCTTCATTTTAACAATGACCTTGTATTTACCATTTTTAAGGTATTTTGCGGTATTGTTTACAGTAAATATAAATGAGCCTAGATAATTACTCTCATACTGATATGTAGGCTTTAATGTATCGACAAGTTTACCTGATTTGTCGTATATGTATGCTTTAATATCAGGAGGCGAGGATATGGCGTCATCATAGGTAAAGTTTGCATTACAGAAGATGTTTAGGTATTTATCTGTCTTGGGATTAAATCCCTTTTTATATCCACCAATTACAATAGGTGTAATAAAAAAGTTGTCAGCTCTCCATGGAGCAGGAACGCTCTCGTCCTTGTTGTATAGGTACTTATTATTGTTATTTTGTTTTTTATATTTTTCGTAATTGCTGATATATAACTTATAAAACCTATTTGCAGATAGCCTTTTACGCAAGTTTATAAGATAGTTTTTAGGCAGAATTGCATTTTTCTTTATAAAATTAATACGGGACTCTAAAGAATTGCCTATTTCATAATCTATCTCGCAGTCATATTCAGTGGCTTTTGGATTCCTGTCTTGTAGAATTTTCAAGCTGATGTAGCTCAATGCCTTGTTGATTTCAGTGGTATCGTCCAGTGCAAAAGTTAGCTCTCTAAAGTTTGTTTCTAGTGGTATAGGATGAAAAGATTTCATTCTATCTAGAAAAAGTGCAAGTGCACCATCTGACAAAGAACCATAAAAATTAGGACCGTACTTATTGGTATGAGTAACTTCATAGTCAAGATCGCTGTCAACAAAAAACTCAGCACGCTTAAGTTCAGGAGTTAATTCCTGGTTTTTAGCTGTTTCTTCTAAAAGTTTTAGATATTTTCTCGCTCCACCGAAATATTTAAAATTTTTATAGTCCTTATTGTATATAAGGGTATCAAGGTAAGGCATCTTGCTGTAGTCAAGCTTCTCTTGCTTTGTCTTAGCCTCAGAAACTTGAGACAAGGTACTAAAAAACAGGGCAAAGAGCAGTACAAGTGCAATTAGTTTTTTCTTCATAACTTGCTCCTTTCATGGTCATCAATCAGGCAAAGTAAAATCGTAGAGAAGGCAATGACAGATGGATGAAGTATAAGGTCTTTATTTCAAGACCTATTATAACACCAAATATCTGTTTTATGAATATACTGACTAATAAAAAATAATCACTTGAAAATATGAAAAAATTTAAATATGATGGAGAAACATCATATTATATAGTGATTGAATAAAATGGCCTTAATGGGCTGAAATTTTCAATACAATTATGTATTTCTCAAAATACTGAATAGAAGGGCTATTGCTGATGATGTACAGTCGTTCTTTTAAGTTTAACTATTGAGCCCAATTTACTATTGTATTATATCCGGCTTTAAGAAAGAATTTGCAAGAGGAAAAAGTTTTGATATTATGTATTATAAGATGATTGAAATATGCCGATATAATTAAATATAGGAATTTTTAGAAAGGACTGTTTTGCAATGAAAAACTACAGAGTTAAAGGTTTTATATCAGTTTTACTGTGTTTTGTAATGATAATAGGATTATCTGCTTCAGTGAAGGTGAAAGCAGAAGAAGATAAAAAAATAGTTGCACTTTCAGCTGAATATACAGGCGTAAAGGATGAAAGCGGAGATGTCCTTGTTGGCACACCTCTTAAAACCGGTGATTTTAAATTTCAAATACGCTATGACGGTGAAAAGCAATTTGTACCTCTTCCGGATTCGGAACTTTCACATATCAAGCTTTCGCCCAATGCAGTACCTATTGATGAAAAAAGCGGTTTTGAACTTACTGTAACTTATGATAATAAAGAAAAGACTAAAACCGGTAAAGACTTAGTTAAAAAGATAATTATTCCAAAAACCAATGAGTATTTTGACAAAATGGAAGCCTCTTGGAATGGTGCCAGCAGATATTATGTCGGTGACGAGATAAAGAAGGGAGAAATCACCCTAAGTGTAGTTTACTGGAAGATTACCCCTCAGGGAAACCGTCAGGTTACAAGGACCATTACCCAGAACCGGTTTGAGATTACGCCGTCTTCCATAACAGCGGATGGACCTAATAATATAACAGTGGAGTATAGAGGAAGAAAAACAAACGTTATTGTAAGGGGATCAGGTCCAAAGGAACTGGAGGTTACCTATTCAGGAGACCAAAATATAGTGGTCGGAAGTTTAGTTGATACAAAGAAGATAAAAGCCAATATAGTATATACAAATAATGAAAAGAAAACTGTAAAAAATACCGATCTTATATTTGAGAACCTTGAGGTAAAGGCACCGGGACCACATATTGTGACTGTAAAACATGGCAATTTAACAGGGAGTCTTACAGTAAACGGTATACCGAAGGCAGTTGAGAAAATATCCGCAAAATATACAGGGCTTGATCTTGTTGTAGGTTCAAGGATAGATCCTTCCAAAATTACTGTGGAAATAACCTATAATGATAAGTCAAAAGAAAAAATCACAACCGGTTTCACTATTTCTCCGGAAACAGTGAGTCAGGTAGGTGCAAATACAATAACAGTTACCTATCAGGGATATAGTGATACTGTTATAATTAAGGGAACCGAAGTTTTGCCTACAAGTATTACAGCTACTTACAATGGCGGAACTGTTATTGAAGGGCAGACACTTAATAAATCAAGTATCCTTGTAACTGCTTATTATCCTGACGGAAAAAATAAGACTGTTTCAGATTTTGACCTTTCTGTGGAAACTATGAATAAAGTAGGTATGCAGGAGGTGGTAGTTAAGTATAAAAACCTTACAAGTACAATTTACGTGCCTGTCACAGCTAAGATGGTGACTCAGTTAGAGGCGGTATACAACGGAGGTGCTTTGGAGCAGTTTGAGTCCTTAGACCGTAAAAAACTTATTGTAACTGCAACATATAATGACGGAAGCAGTGCAAATGTGGATGATTATACTATAACTACAACTACGGCAACCCAGGTTGGAGATAATAAATTTATGGTAACCTATGGGGCTAAAACAGCTACATTTATAGTAGAGGCATTTGCTAGAAGGATAACGGGAATGGGCAGTCTAACGGCGGAGGTAAGCAGTGATGATTACAGTTCTACACTGACTGCCTATATTCAGGATCAGGTAGTAAGAGAGGGTATTAAGCTGGAAACGGAAGATATAGAGTATGATGCTATCAAGTCCGCAATTAAAAGAGTTAATAACGGAAGTACCAAAAAATACATTGCTTTTGAGTTAGATGTTGACAGTTTTCAGTTTGACGAAAATCGATATATGACAGCCGAGCTGACTGTTCCGGATGAGTTTGATCCGGCAAAGGTGGCGGTATACTTTACTCCTGACAGGAAAAAAGCTATGATACAGCAAACGGGAGGACTTGTTGCAAACAATCTGTATAGGTTTTATATTTACAGCTCCGGTTCTTATGTAATTATGGAGAATAAAAATAACGATATATCTTTGCAGGAACTTAGGGATAATGAGCAGAGAAAGCCGTTTATGGTGGTTTCAATAGACAGAAGCCTTCCTGTAAAAACAAAGTCGAAGATTAAGCCTTATGTGTTATTTTCCTCTCATAAAGATGAAGAATTTACCTATGAAGTAGACAATGAGGATCTTATGACTATATCCAAGACAGGAGAAATGCAAACAAAGGCGGCGGGGACAGTAACTGTGACCGTAAATGCTAAAAAAAGCGGCCTGACTGAAAGTTATGAAGTTAAAATTAAAAATCTCGCGAAGTAGGTAGTTTAATCCAAATTATTTATGAAACATCTTGTTAAATATCGTAATCAAGCTACAGGAGCTCAATTACGATATTTTGCAAATGTTTACTAATATTGCCTCACAGTCGCAGAACGAAAACAGTTTATCCTGCTGTACTATGCGTAATAAGAGGTATGTGACCTATGGCGGGAATAATTATGGTTTAATAAGTATTCAAAGAGCCTGTCTTATGACGGGCTCAAACTTTGTAAAATTTTTAGTGAAAAATATTTTGGTTACTGTTATAATATGATACGTGCGTCAAAATTCAATGTCGGATGCAAGCCTGCTTGTAATAGGACTTACTATATTTTGACAGGCAAAATCAGTGGATTACCGGTATTTTGGAGGATTGCGAAAAACCAGGTCGGAGCAATTCTGTATGAAGGTATAAAAGATTTTTGAAAGGAAAATATATGTCAGATTTAACTAAAGAAATAGAAAAACGCAGGACATTTGCGATTATTTCCCACCCGGATGCGGGAAAGACCACACTTACCGAGAAGCTTCTGCTTTATGGAGGAGCTATCAACCTTGCAGGCTCGGTAAAGGCAAGAAAAACCAGCAGACACGCAGTATCTGACTGGATGGAGATAGAAAAGCAGAGAGGTATTTCCGTAACTTCTTCCGTAATGCAGTTTGAGTATGGCGGCTGCTGTATAAACATACTTGATACTCCGGGACATCAGGACTTCTCAGAGGATACTTACCGTACCCTTATGGCAGCCGATTCAGCGGTAATGGTGGTAGATGCAAGTAAGGGTGTAGAGGCACAGACTATCAAGCTTTTTAAGGTCTGCGTAATGCGCCGCATACCTATATTTACCTTTGTAAACAAGCTTGACAGAGAGGCTATGGACACCTTCGAGCTTATGGATCAGATAGAGAGCATACTTGGTATTAAGACCTGTCCGATTAACTGGCCTATTGGCTGTGGCAAAAACTTTAAGGGTGTATATGACAGAAATACTGAGACAGTAATGGAGTTCAAAGCCGCAAATGCAGGCGCAAAGGAAGTAGAGACAAGCTATTTTAATATCAATGACGAGGAAGCAAAGACTTCACTTGGGAATGAAAATTATAACAAACTGATGGAAGAGCTTGAGCTTTTAGACGGTGCCTGCCCTGAATTTGATCAGGAAAAGGTAAGCAAGGGAGAGTTAAGCCCGGTATTTTTTGGCTCGGCGCTTACCAATTTCGGTGTGGAAACATTTTTAGAGCATTTCCTTAAGATGACCTATATTCCGTCTTCAAGAGTGACAGACAAGGGAGAGCTTGATCCGCGCTCGGATGTATTCTCAGCCTTTGTATTTAAGATTCAGGCAAATATGAACAAGATGCATCGTGACAGAATAGCTTTTATGCGTATCTGTTCAGGTAAGTTTGAAGCCGGTATGGAGGTAAATCATGTACAGGCAGGTAGGAAGATTAGATTGTCTCAACCACAGCAGATGATGGCACAGGAAAGAAAAATAGTGGAAGAAGCCTATGCGGGAGATATAATAGGTATCTTTGACCCGGGTATTTTCTCCATAGGAGATGCGGTTTGTTCTGTAGGTGAGAATTTCAGATTTGCAGGCATTCCTACCTTTGCACCTGAACATTTTGCAAGAGTAAGACAGACTGATACAATGAAGCGTAAGCAGTTTGTAAAAGGTATAGAACAGATTGCACAGGAAGGTGCAATCCAGATATTCCAAGAGTACAGCCAGGGCTTTGAGGAAATTTTGGTCGGAGCGGTAGGTGAACTCCAGTTTGATGTACTTAAGTTCAGGCTTTTACAGGAATACAATGTGGAGATAAGACTGGAAACCCTGCCTTATGAATATATCCGTTGGATAGAAAACAAGGATGTGGATATGGATAAGCTTTCACTCACCATGGATACCAAACGTATTAAAGATATGAAGGGCAGACCTCTGCTTATTTTCACCCATCCATGGAGCATACAGACTGTGCTTGAGAGAAATGAGGGACTGAAACTCTCAGAATTTGGAAATGCGGAGATGTGATTAAATTATGCAAAATGACACTATACTCAATAGGAATAATTGAGTTCCTAAGGAAAATAAAGGAATTGTTGCAATGAAAAAGGCAAGTAAAGTTGCCAAAAAGTATGGTATTTCAGATATGACTTTAGAGGAAATTAATGAAGAAATAAAAAATGTGAGATACGAAGAATTTACAACTCATCTTGACAAATAACTGATAAGGGATGATAATCTAAACATAAAATAATTTCTCAGGAGGGAATATATGAAGATTACAAACATCAACAATATCGAGAAGTTCTTTCAGTTAGTGGATAAATGCAGTGGCAAGGTAGAACTTGTTACAAATGAGGGAGACCGTCTCAACCTTAAGTCAAAGCTTTCACAGTATGTTTCCCTTGCTAATATTTTTTCATCAGGTACAATCCCTGAAATGGAAATAGTGGCTTATGAGCCTGAGGATACAAAGAAACTGATTGAATTTATGATGAATGATAACGGCTGATTGAATTTATAAGCAAATAAAAAATAAGGAGAATTTACAGTGAATACAATAGGATTTTGTTATAAAAATGCAGAGAAATTCATAGGTAAACACGAAATAGAGAGTATTAAGCCTGCTGTTTTAGATGCAGCTAAACGTCTTACAGAAAAAAGCGGTGACGGAAAGGACTTCCTTGGCTGGATAGACCTTCCTGTAAATTATGACAAAGAAGAATTTGAGAAGATAAAGAAGGCAGCAGAAAAGATTAGGAATGATTCCGATATTCTCTTTGTAATAGGAATCGGCGGCTCTTACCTTGGAGCAAGGGCTGCAATTGACTTTGTAAAACATAGTTTTTACAATGACTTATCTAAAGAACAGCGTAAGGCTCCACAGATTTACTATGTGGGCAACAGTATGAGCGGTGCTTATATCGAAGAGCTTATTGACCTTATCGGTGACAAAGACTTCTCTGTAAATGTAATTTCAAAATCAGGTACAACTACTGAAGCTGCAGTTGCATTCAGAGTATTCAGAGAGCTTACCGAGAAGAAGTACGGTAAAGAAGGTGCGGCTAAGAGAATATACTCAACTACAGATAAGGCTCGCGGAGCACTTAAGACTCTTTCTGATGAAGAAGGATATGAGTGCTTTGTAATTCCTGATGATGTAGGCGGACGTTTCTCAGTGCTTACAGCGGTAGGACTTCTTCCTATAGCAGTAAGTGGTGCCGATATAGATAAGCTTATGGAGGGTGCTGCACATTTTAGAGAAACCTGCTTAAACAAAGACTATGCTGAGAATCCTGCACTTCTTTATGCGGCAGTCAGAAACATTCTTTACAGAAAAGGAAAGAGTGTTGAAATTCTTGCTAACTATGAGCCAAGCCTCCACTTTATCTCAGAGTGGTGGAAGCAGCTTTACGGAGAAAGCGAGGGTAAAGACCAGAAGGGTATCTTCCCTGCATCGGTTGACCTTACTACAGATCTTCACTCTATGGGACAGTTCATTCAGGACGGCTCAAGACTTATGTTTGAAACTGTACTTAAGGTGGAAAAACCTAGAAGAGATTTCACACTTAAGGATGCTGCAAATGATATAGACTGCCTTAACTATCTTTCAGGCAAGACCATGGACTATGTAAATAAATGTGCTATGGAAGGAACTATCGCAGCTCATGTAGAAGGAAATGTGCCAAATCTCCTTATTGAAATACCTGAACAGACCGAGTTCCACCTTGGCGAGCTTTTCTACTTCTTTGAGTTTGCTGTAGGTGTAAGCGGCTATATGCTTGGTATCAATCCTTTTGACCAGCCGGGTGTAGAGTTCTATAAGGCAAACATGTTCAGACTTCTTGGCAAGCCGGGTGCAAAATAAAATTAAAATTAAACTCTGGTTTGGGTTAATTTGTAGAATATTTCTCTCCTTGACTTTTGGGTTAAGGAGGGTTAAACTTTATATAAATAAATTGCGTGCAATGAAATTTTGTAAGCATATATATTTGTCTTTGGGAAGATGATATGCTACCAATATAGAAAGCAGGTGGAGATTGAAAAAAGAAACCTATAATATAACAGGTATGTCCTGTGCAGCCTGCCAGGCGGCTGTAACCCGGGCTGTAGAAAAGCTTGAGGGTACAGAGAATGTAAATGTCAATCTTATGCAAAATAAGATGACGGTGGAACTGTCTGACGGTGTTACGGATGAAATGATAATTAAAGCTGTGACAGATGCAGGCTATGGGGCAAATATACTTAGGAAAGAAAAAAATGCTGGTAAAGTTAATTCTACTAATGTAGTAGAAGATTTTTCAGAAGAACTTAGAAAAAGAGCGGTAATTTCTTTTATATTTTTAATTCCTCTGATGTATTTCGGAATGGGAGGGATGTTCCATGCTCCGTTTCCGAGTGCTTTTATGGGAGATGGTGGGAAACTTTTACTTGCACTTACCCAGTTGCTTTTGGTTATTCCCATTATTTTTACAGGAAGAAAATTTTTCATAAGCGGTATAAAGCATCTTATTAAGAGAAGTCCTAATATGGATACCCTGATTGCAATCGGCTCGGGAGCTTCATTTTCCTATAGTTTGTATTCTCTTTACTCAATAGCTTACTTTATATCCATAGGTGATATAAAGGCTTCAATGCCGTTTGGTATGAACCTTTACTTTGATTCTGCGGGTACCATACTTACTCTTATAACCCTTGGCAAATATCTTGAAGCAAGAAGCAAGAAAAAGACTACAGAGGCTATAAGCAAGCTTGTAAATCTGATTCCGGATACAGCCACAGTTATAAAAGACGGTGAAGAAATACAGGTTCCGGTGTCAGAGGTGGAAACAGGGGATACAGTAGTTGTAAAGGCAGGAGAAACAGTGCCGGTAGACGGAGTTATAGTAAGCGGCAACGGTGCTGTGGATGAAGCTATGGTTACAGGTGAGAGCATACCTGTGGAAAAGGTGGCAGAGGATAAGGTAATTGGCGGAACCATAAGCCGTTCAGGTTATTTTACCTTTAGGGCAACTAATGTAGGCGAGGACACAGCGCTTTATAAGATAATTTCGCTTGTTGAGGAGGCGGCAGGCTCTAAAGCCCCTATTTCAAGACTTGCGGATAAGATAAGCGGAGTATTTGTACCTGTGGTGCTTGGAATTGCATTGGTTACCTTTATAAGCTGGCTTATAGTAAAGGCTGACTTTTCTTTTGCACTTAATATGGCTGTGGCTGTCCTTGTTATATCCTGTCCTTGTGCTCTGGGACTTGCTACTCCTGCGGCAATAATGGCAGGTACGGGTAAGGGAGCGGAGAAGGGCATACTTATAAGAACTGCTGAAAGCCTTGAGGTGGCACATAGGATAGATACGGTTGTCTTAGATAAGACAGGAACAATTACCGAGGGAAAGCCGAAGGTTACGGATATATATACCAATACTGCAAACGAGGAGGAGTTTATTTCTCTGGCTGCTGCACTTGAGAGTGCAAGCTCACACCCTCTTGCAAATGCCATTATAGAGTATGCCAGGGAGAAAGATATTGATATAAAACGTGCAGAAAGCCTTGAAATGATTGAAGGCAGAGGAATTGCCGGCAGAGTGAGAGAAGATGTTGTATTTGCAGGTAATGAAGCCTACATGAAGGAACTGGGCATAAATGAAAATCTTTATTCAGATACCGCAAAGAAGCTTCATGACTTAGGAAAGACAGTACTTTACTTTGCAAAGGGGGAGGCAAAAAAAGAACTGCTCGGAATAATAGCTGTAGCCGATGTTATAAAAGAAGGAAGCAGACAGGCGGTAAGCGAGCTTAATTTACTCGGTATAGATGTAGTTATGCTTACAGGCGATAATGAGCGGACAGCCCTTGCCATAGGAAAAGAAACCGGTGTAAACAGAGTAGTAGCTGGAGTGAAGCCTGCCGATAAAGAAGAACAGATAAGGCTCTTGCAGGAAGATGGCAAAAAGGTTATGATGGTAGGCGACGGCATAAATGATGCCCCTGCACTTGCAAGGGCGGATATAGGCGTAGCCATAGGCACAGGAGCTGATATAGCAGTGGATACAGCGGACATTATCCTTATGCACAGCGATTTAAGGGATGTGTCCTATGCTATTGAATTAAGCGGTGAAGTAGTTAAAAAGATTAAAGAGAATCTGTTCTGGGCATTATTCTACAATGCACTTTGTATACCGGTGGCAGCAGGAGTATTCTTTGCCGCCTTCGGGCTGAGACTTAATCCTATGATAGGTGCGCTTGCAATGAGTTTTTCATCGGTATTTGTGCTTAGCAATTCACTTAGATTGAGGCTTTTCAAACCTAAAGTTAAAACCGGAAAAGCGATAGTGCCTGATAGCAAAGAGGTAGAAATTGTAGCTGTAAATGCAGGGGCAGATGAAGAAATTACAAAACAGGAGGTTGTTATGGAAAAGATTATTGATATTGAAGGAATGATGTGTATGCACTGCGTAAAGCATGTAACAGATGCCCTTAACGGAATAGACGGGGTTAAGGCTGAGGTAAGCCTTGAAAATAAGAATGCAAAGGTAAGTCTTGCCAAAGAAGTGGATGACAGTCTGCTTAAAGAGGCTGTTGAAAAGGCAGGGTATACCGTAACAGCCATACATTAAGCTAAAAGCAGAATAGAACAATATTTTAAAATGGACTGTGCACTAACATTTTTTAACTTTTAGTGCACCGTCCATTTTTAGTTGTTTTACACAGATAGTTCAGATTTATTAAAGTACTTACCATAATCAGGCAGGTAGACAATAAAATACATAACCGCACTCATAACCAAGCCCCAAAATACATCAATTACAGAATGCTGTTTTAAGAACAGGGTAGAGAGGCTTATTGAAACAGTAAGGAGAACAGCTGCATATTTCTCTGCGCGGTTAAAGCAATCCTTTGTAAGTATAACGGCTATGCAGGCTCCGACAGAGTCATACACATGAAGGCTTGGGCAGACATTGGTAGGTGTGTCTATCCTGTGCAAAAAGTGTACAAGTCCTGTAAGAACATTATCCCTTGGCATAATTTCAGGTCTTAAGCCCTGTGAGGTAGGATAAATTAAAAATATAACAAGCCCTATAGTCATACCGCCGAAGATATAAATAAAGGCTTTTACAAAATCAGGTTTTGATTTAATACTGAGTTTTACAAGCACATAGCCTATGTAAAAAAACCATAGGAAATACGGTATGGCAAAAAACTCATTAAACGGTATCTTATCATCCAAAAAATGATGCATATTGTGGTAATTACCCACTGTCCTTACTTCGACCAGTTTGAAAAAAATCAAATAGACGAAACTGTATATGAATAAATAATAATGCTTATTTTCGTTAAGAATCTTTTTTATTTTTAGGAACATAAAATACATTTCTCCTTACCTTTTACATTGAAAAGGATTATAGCATTAAAAAAACTTTATAACAATGAAAAAGGATAAAATTCATTAATTCTTAAACTTATCCGTGAAATTTAAGAAAAAATTAATAATAATAAACTTCTTAAAACACAAAGTATTCACAAAACTAAGCTTTAATTTTATGTGAAAACATGATAGAATTGCAAAATGCGTTATAGTTTGGGTTTGGTCGGATTATAAACCTATCACTTTGGATGAAGAAAGGGAAGAGACATAATGAAAAAAAGAGTTTATTTAATGACAGCAATAAGTGCGGTAGTTGTTGCTTTGACAGCCTGCGGAGGAAATGCGGGAAATAATAAGAGCAGCAGTGTGACTTCTGCATCAGGTTCTGCGGTAAGCAGTAAGACTACAAGTGCTGCTACAGGAGCAGCTATAGAATTTAAGCCTTCAGATTATATAGAAAAGCTTGCTGAATACAAAGGGCTGGAGTATAGCAAGGTGGATACAGAAGCTACAGATGCTGAGATAGAGGATAGGGTTAAATCCTTCCTTAGCAATTATCCTGAAAAAATAACTGACAGGGCAGTAAAAAAAGGCGACACTGTCAATATTGACTTTGAAGGAAAGAAAGATGGAGTGGCCTTTGATGGCGGTACAGCAAAGGGATTTGATCTTACAATAGGCTCAAACTCATTTATTCCGGGCTTTGAAGATGGTCTTATTGGAAAGAAACCGGGTGAAACTGTTGATTTGAATCTCAAATTTCCTGATGATTATAAAAGCGAAGAATTAAAGGGAGCAAAGGTTGTATTTACGGTTAAAATCAACTACATAGCAGGAGAGGCTCCTAAAGAGCTTACAGATGAGCTTGTTAAGGCAAATACCGATTTCAAGACAGCGGCAGAATATAAGGCTGATATTAAAGCGAAGCTTGAAGAAAGCAAAAAGAATGAAGCTAAGGCAAATACAACCAGAGAGCTTTTGGAAAAAGTAGTTACCGAAAGTGCCATAAAATCAGTTCCTAAGGCGGCAGAGGAAAAGTATTATGCTCAGATTATGGGATACTGGAATAATGTAGCAACTCAGTACGGAATGGAGCTTAAGGATCTTGTAACCAATCAGTTTAAACTTACAGAGGAAGAGTTTGAGGCTGAAGTGAAGAAACAGGCTGAATTAAGTGCCAGGATACTGGTTGTGGTAAGGGCAATAGCTGAGGCAGAGAAGCTTGAGATTTCTGATGATGAGTATAAGGCGGCGCTCAATACTTACTATGAGAACAGTAATGCCAAAGATTCAATGGACTTAGCTACTTATGAAAAACAGGTAGGAAAAGAAAGCCTTATGGATATAATTTTGAATGATAAGGTAGGTACCTTCCTTATGGAAAACGGTAAAGAGGCAAGTAAGTAAAACTTACAAGTTTGAACAAATAATCATTTATGGGCAAAACAAGAGCCACTTGAAATCAGAATTGATATAAGCGGGATTCCGAAAAAATATCAAATACCGGTTTCAAGCGGCTCTTTTAGTTTACTGAAAAATTTGGGCAAAAGCTTCAGAACAACAAAATTCTATCCTTTCAGAGCAATAAGTCCTCTGCCTTCTTTTGCCAGAGCGGTAGATTCCCTGAGTATTAGCTTTGGTCGAAGAAGGTTACGGCTTATAGCCATGTTGTGAGTTATAATTGAATTAAGGGCAAAAAAACCTGATCTTCCAAGCAGGGTTCTTTCCTGGCGGACAGTTGTAAGAGGAGGGCTTAAAAGGGAAGCAAGAGGTATATCGTCAATACCGATCACACTTATATCATCGGGTACGGAAAGCCCTCTGCCCATCAGCTCGGTGTATACCCCGGAAGCTATGACATCGTTCCCGCAAATTATTGCGGTTGCACCTTTTCTCAGTATATTGTCTATGTGATCCTCTGCGACTCTTGCTACAAAGTAAGCATAGATGGCAAGTTCCGGATCAACATTTAACTTTCTGTTTTTCATACTGTTATAAAAGCAGTCCATACGCTGTTCTGTAACATGGGAATTCATGGAGCCGTTTAAGAAGGCTATTTTTTTATGTCCGAGGTGATGGAGATGGGAAACTATCAGCTCCATTATTTCGGTGTTGTCAGTTCCTACGTAGCAGGTCTTTGGATTTTTGGATATATAATTATCAAATAATACAGTAGGAGTTGTTGTCTTCTTAAAATCCTTAAGCCAGGGATCTTCCAGTGCAAAGCCCACACAAAAAGAACCGGAAAAACCGTTTTTTAACATAAATGAATCATAAGCCTCATTTCCTTGAAAAGCCGTAGATATTGGCAAAAGTGTTACCTCGAATCCTTCTTTTAAAGCTTCCTGCTTAAAACCTGTAACTATATCAAAACCAAACTGTCCTGAAGATTCATAGTCCATATTTTCCATAAAAATACAGACTTTTTTACCGCTGCTTCCAAGCTTTAGTTTACTGCTTTTATACCCCATTGAAATTGCAGTATCTACAATTTTTTGCTTAAGAGCCTCACTGATATCGGGAGCATTGTTCAAACCTTTTGAAACAGTACCCGGTGAAACTCCCAATTCTCTTGCGATATCTTTAATAGTAACCATACAAAACCTTCCTTAGTTCTACGAAATTCTAAAATTTACGAAACATTCACGAAAACAGTATAAGCTTATTTTGTGCAATTTGCAATAGAAATGAAGATAAAAGTGTAAAAAAGCAATAATTGTGTATAAAAAGAACAAATTCATACCAAATTTAGATAAAAATTTGAAATTATATACTATTAAATATAGTGCAAAAATTCTTATTGAACTTGCTCCCAACAGGCGAAAATAAGCGTTGCCGTTTGAGATGATGAATGAAATATGTAAACTAAGTAAAAAAATATAGGGTTTATATACTAAATGCACAAAAAAATATTGACATTTTTGTAAAATAATGATAACATAAGACGAAAATAAAGTTTCGTAAAGTTTCGAAACTTGTTAGAGGATGCTTTGCTCAGAACATATCCCTGCTATTCTTATTGTGGCGGCAAAAAGGATGAGAAGGGGTGAAACAAAGATTAAAGCCATCCTATGATTAAAGGAGGAAAATCAAATGAGAAAGTCAAAAAAATTCTTATCACTTATGCTTGTAGCAGCTATGGCAGCATCTCTTGCAGGATGTGGCAAGCCTGCTGATACAAAGACAAGCAGTGCGGCAAAATCAGGAAGTACAACAACTCCTGCTTCATCTGCAACTTCAACAGCAAGTACAGGAAGCAAAGCTTCTACGGCAGATGAAGCTCTTGAGGCTACAATTACAGTATGGGGTCCACAGGAAGATCAGGCTAAAGAGAGCGGTAACTGGCTTGGTACTATGTGTGACAAGTTTGCAGAGGCTCATCCTAACTGGAAGCTTACATTCAAGTATGGTGTTTGCCCTGAGGGTGAGGCAAGAACTAACGTTACTCAGGATCCTAGTGCTGCAGCGGATGTATATTTGCTTGCAAACGATAATATCGGTGATCTTGTAGCAGCTAAGGCTATTTCAAAGCTTGGTGGAAGCGCACTTGATGCTGTTAAGGCTCAGAACTCGGAAGTTATAGTAAATACCGTTACTTATGAGGGCGGTGTTTATGCAGTTCCTTTTACAGCTAATACCTGGTTTATGTATTATGATAAGAGAGTATTTAAAGAGGATGATATAAAGAGTCTTGAGACTATGCTTGAGAAGGGCAAGGTTTCTTTCCCACTCAGCAACAGCTGGTATAATGTAGCATTCTATGCGGCAAACGGTTGTACACTTTTCGGCGGCAACAATGATGCGGCTGCAGGTATTGACTACAGCGGTGATAAGGCTACGGCGGTTACTAAGTACCTTGTAGAACTTGTAAAGAATAAGAACTTCTCTAATGATGCAGACGGTTCAGGTATGAAGGGACTTAAGAGCGGAAAAGTAAATGCTATATTTTCAGGTGCATGGGACTACAACAATGTAGTTGATGCTCTCGGTGCTGAGAATGTTGGTGTGGCACAGCTTCCTACAGCTAAGATTGACGGAAAAGATGTACAGCTCAGAAGTTTTGCAGGCTCTAAGGCTATCGGTGTAAACCCTAATACAAAGAACCCTCAGGTAGCAGTTGCTCTTGCATCTTTCCTTGGAAGCACAGAGGCTCAGAAAGAGCACTATAAGACAAGAAAAACTATTCCTACAGATAATTCGCTTCTTACAGATCCTGAAATCAGTGCAGATGCGGTTGCTGTTGCACAGGGTAACACAGTTGCCAATACTTCTATTATGCAGCCATTCGTAGCAGGTATGTCTAATTATTGGACAAATGCCGAGAATATGGGTAAGGCTATTCTCTCAGGAGAGGTTAATGCTGAGAATGCAGCAAAGAAGACAGAAGATCTCAATGCAGCATTTAATACTAAATAAATAAGTTTTAATATCGGTTTACAGACTGTAGATAATGAGTTTACAGTCTGTGGCCGGATATATTTATAGATGCGTGTTCGAAATCTGGGCACGCATTTATAATAGGATAATATGAGGAAGTCGAAAACTGTTTACACGATAATATTAGATGTGTGGGGAATAAAACATGGAAGATGTAAAATTCTTTAAGGCATTAGCAAAAGGTGATATATTTACCAAGTTATCCGTTATTATACTCGGACTGGGTAATTTAGTGCGCGGACAGATAATAAAAGGACTTATATTCTTAGGAATAGAGGCAGCCTATATTTATTATCTGATTAATGCGGGAATATATAATTTTGGAAGATTCATTACTCTTGGCGGTCAACCGCAGGAGGAAGTATGGAATGAAAAGAAGGGGATATATGAGTATACCGCAGGAGATAATACTGTGCTCATGCTCCTTTATGGTATCTTTGCCATTGTTATAACTATTTTCTTTATAATTATACTGGTAGCGGCAGTTAAGAGTTCCTATGAAGCAGAGCTCAGACAAAAGGCAGGCAAAAAGCCTTTAAGTTTCGGGCAGGATGTAAAGAACCTTTTCAATAAGGATTTACACAAGCTTCTTATGACACCTCCGTTTATCGGAATTGTATTATTTACAATAATGCCTCTTATTTATATGATAAGTATGGCATTTACCAGTTATTCTGTTAAAGGAGACCATTTGGTGCTCTTTAACTGGGTAGGACTTGATAACTTTAAGGATGTACTTACCTTGGGAAGTGAAGTAGGTAAATCCTTTTGGGGAGTATTAATTTGGACAGTCGTGTGGGCAGTATTTGCTACCTCACTTAACTATATACTTGGTATGATTTTAGGTCTTATCATTAATAGAAAGGCTACTATAGGTAAGAGCTTTTGGAGATTCTGCTTTGTGCTTTCAATAGCGGTACCGCAGTTCGTTTCTCTGATGATAATGAGAACCATGCTTCAGCCACAGGGTGATTTTAACCTTATGTTAAGGGCACTCGGTATACTTGGAGAGGGACAGTACCTTCCGTTTTTTGAAGAAGCTACCTGGGCAAGAATTACCGTAATAGTAATAAACCTCTGGATTGGTATACCGTATACACTTTTACAGGTAACCGGTATTTTACAGAATATACCGGAAGATCTTTATGAGGCGGCAAGAGTTGACGGAGCTAATACAGTAACTATATTTTGGAAGATAACACTTCCATATATGCTTTTTGTAACTACACCATACCTCATTACACAGTTTACAGGTAATATTAACAACTTCAACGTAATCTATCTGCTTTCGGGAGGAGCACCTACATCGGTTGGAGAGACTGCCGGAAAGACTGACCTTCTGATTACCTGGCTTTATAAGCTGACAGTTGATAAGCAGTACTTCAACACGGGTGCGGTAATAGGTATTATTACCTTTATCATACTTTCTGTAGTTGCACTTGTAACCTACCACAGAAGTGGATCTTATAAGAATGAGGAGGCGTTCAAATAATGGATAATAAAGTAAAAATGTCATCTTCATATAAAGCACGTAAAATAATCAGTAACATACTTATACATGCATTTTTGCTGGTACTCTCAATAATCTGGGTATTACCTGTAGTTTGGGTTGTACTTAACAGCCTTACACCTAAGAAAAGTATAGGTATAATACCTGACAGCTTAAGTTTTGAAAATTATATAAAACTTTTTAAGGATACAGCAATACTTAATTTTCCTAAGATGTTTATGAATACCTTTATAATAGCAGTTTTTTCCTGTTTGGTATCAACTGTATTTGTGCTTTGTGTAAGTTATTGTCTTTCAAGACTTCGCTTTAGCTTAAGGAAACCGTTTATGAACATGGCTATGATTCTTGGACTTTTTCCGGGAATTATGGCTATAGTGGCTGTGTACTATATAGTAAAATCACTTGGTCTTTCAGAGGGACCGATGATAAGAGTCGCTCTCGTTCTTGTATATTCAGCCGGATCGGGACTCGGTTTCTATATTGCAAAGGGATTTTTTGATACTGTTCCCAAGGCTCTTGATGAAGCGGCTATGATAGATGGGGCGACAAAGTGGCAAGTATTTACTAAGATAACCATTCCTCTTTCAAAGCCTGTTATTGTATTTACAGTACTTACAGCCTTTATTTCACCTTGGGTAGACTTTATTGCCGCTAAGGTTATTTGCAGGACCAATGCGGAGTATTTTACAGTATCTATAGGTCTTTGGCAGATGATAAGCAAGGAATATGTAAATGACTGGAGTACAAGATTCTCTGCGGGAGCAGTTTGTATATCCTTACCAATAGCCATTCTTTTCCTTTATTTACAGAAGTTCTATGTAAACGGAATGGGTGGAGCTGTAAAGGGTTAAAACTAAATAAGATCGTATTCATGTTATAAGCAGCTGTGGTGTATTATTAAAATGATATACCATGGCTGTTTTTGTTTACCAAAATAATTTTGTTGATACTTAAAAAAAGAAAAAATAAAATTTGTACACAAAAATAGGTAGTTTAAAACATATAATTTTGAAGTTTTTAGTTATTGCAGTTTATTTGCGTTTGTAGTAAACTTAAAAATGGAGCTTGTAAGTTATAGCTTAAAGTTGTAAGAAATACAATTGACAAATTTTACCAAATTGTAAACGGAGGAGTAGGAATGGAAATCAACAAGGATGTTAAAAAGACCGGCTCGGCAAAACTAATGCACAGTATAGGATTTAAGGTTGGAATTATAATTTCTGTACTTTTATTGCTGATATTAGGTATAAAGGCAACATCAGATATTATATACAGCTATACAACCACAACTAAAAGCAATGAAGAGAATAAACTTGAGGAGACAAGAAGACTTGCAAAGAGTCTTGAAGTACGATTTGCGGCTGCTTATCAGACAGGTTGCGATATGCAGGCTGTATTACAGAGTATGATGGATAACCAGACTTCTTACGGAAGAAGCAGAGATACAGTTATCGGTAATATGAAGCAGATGTACAAGACCAATAACTATCTCTATGGTATAGGTGTTTATTTTGAACCAAATGCCTTTGACGGAAAGGATTCTTTTAAGGACCCGGGCAGATTTACAGCCTATGTTTATGGTGATAAAGGTAATATGAGTCTGGATCTTGTTAATGATACAAATAAAGAGTGGTATAACAGAACTTTAGCGGAAGGGAAAACTATTTTTCTTGAGCCTTATCATGATTCTGTAACTAATCAGCTTGCAACTACTTTCGCCTACCCTGTGATGAATGAGGGTAAGACAGTGGGAGTTGTTATTATAGATGTTGCACTTGATGATATACAAAGTGAGCTTGAGGGGCTTGAAGGAAATAATTCAGAAGATTATAAAATACTTGTTACAGATAAGGGCCTGCTTGTTGCTGATTCTGCTAATAAAGAGTTAATGATGAAAAATGTCAGTGAAGGAATGGCAGATATTTCACAGTATCTCAGTACAGCGCAAAGCTCTCAGGAAAGTATTTTCAAAGTTAATGATATTTCAACAGGGAAAAATACCAAGGTAGTTCTTGTTCCTGTAAATACTATCGGAACATCTACAAAGTGGGCATTTGCGTCTGTTACTGCAGTCAGCTATGCAAATAGGGATGCAAACAGAAATATGATAATCAATATAGTAATAAGCCTGTTTACTACCATACTCATAGGAGCATTGGTATTTATCCTGCTTATTAAAAAGGTAGTCACTCCATTGGCTCTTGTAGAAAAAATAATAGTTAAGATGTCTGATTATGATCTTGAACTTGCTGATGAAAGAAAAGAGTGCGAAAAATTTACCTCTGAAAAGGGCGAGATTGGCAATATAATAAGATCCTTAAATAAAATGGTAGATAATCTTGTTGCCATAGTTCAAAGTATTAATACAAACGCCCAGAATACTGCTGCCACAGCTGAGGAACTTACAGCTACAGCCCAGTCTACCTCCGATATGGCCGGTGAAGTAGGGAATGCGGTAAACAGTATTGCCGAGGGTGCAACTTCACAGGCTCAGGATGCGCAGAGCGCAGTTGTGAGTGCGGAAGAATCAGGACAGCTTCTCAGTGAAATACTGACAACTTTATCAGAGCTGTCAGATTCTATGGATTTTATAAAAGATAAGAAGGATGAAGGGGATGAAAGCCTTAAACACCTTGTAGAAGCAGCCGGACTAAATAATAAGGCAGCAGTGGAAGTACATGAAATTATAGTTAAGACAAATGAGAGTGCCGAAAGAATATCTGCTGCTCGTGAGATGATACAGTCTATTTCCGATCAGACTAATCTGCTTGCACTTAATGCAGCTATTGAGGCAGCTCGTGCAGGCGAACAAGGTAAGGGATTCGCAGTTGTTGCTGAGGAAATAAGAAAACTTGCGGAACAGTCTGCCGGATTTACTGAAGATATAAGGAAAGACATTGATATTCTTAAGACTGATGTGGAAAAGGCTGTGAATACTATGAATGGTGTAGCAGGTCTTATGGATACCCAGAATGAGAGAATGGCTGAGACCGGTGATAAGTTTACGCAGATTTCTGAGGCTATAGAGAAGAGTCAGGCTATAGTGAAGAATCTTAATAAATCATCAAAGGAAATTGAGGAGAAGAATGACACAATAGTTAAAGCTATAGGAAATCTTTCCTCTGTTGCTGCAGATAATGCGGCAACTACTGAAGAGGCAGCAGCAGCGGTTGCTACTCAGGTACAGTCTATGGAAGAGATCTCAGGTGCAAGCGAGAATCTTGCTCATGTGGCTGTAGAACTTCAGGAAGAAGTTGCTAAGTTTAGATTGTAATAAATAAAACAGCTCTGAATGATAAATGCTTACGAAAGAATGGACATTTTATCATTCGGGGCTGTTCTTATTTAGCAGAAAAATGTTTGCGAAATGATCCTTCAAATCAGTTTTTATGCAGAGAAAGTTCTATTTTAGTTCCGTTTTCTGAGCTTTCAATTACTTTTACATCTCCGTCATGCTGAATGGCAATTTCTTTTACCAGGGCAAGTCCAAGACCGGCACCTCCCATAGAGCGGCTTCGGGATTTATCAACTCTGAAAAACGGTTCAAATATTTTATCCCAGTCCTCTTTAGCTATGCCCGGACCGGTATCCGAGACTATTACTTTCGCAAATTCATCATTTTCTTCTATAGAAACTGAAACAGTACCTCCGTCTTTGTTGTATTTGATAGCATTTTCTATAAGATTGTATATAGCCCTATACACAAGGGTATCACTACCTGTAATTTCAGCATTTCCGGTTTCCTGAATAAGACTTACCGACTTCTTTTCGCTAACTGCAACCAGATCACAGATTACTTCTTCCACCAGTTCTGAAAGGGATATATTATCGCTTTTTTCTGCTGATTGCAGTTCTGTCATCTCAAGGAGTATATCTATTACATGGGAGAGACGGTCAATCTGTGTCCTTGCCATACCTATGGTTTCTTTGTATTCTAAAATATCAGGATTTTTATTCTTATCAAATACCTCAAATCTGGTGCGCATAACCGCAAGAGGAGTTCTAAGCTCGTGGGCCGCACTGGCTGAAAACTGCCTTTGAGCAAAGAAGGTGTCGCCAAGCCTCTTTAATAATCGGTTAAATGCAGAAGTAAGCCTTACAATTTCTGCGGACTTACTTTGAGGAAGTACGGACATCTGCAGATTTTTTGCCTGTATATCCTCTATCTGCTTAGTAAATCGTCTGAGCGGGCGTAGGGCATAGCCCACTATAAAATACATAAGGGAGCTTCCTATTAATGTAATGATTAATGTTATAAGCAGACTTTTTGCCCAAAATTCAATCTGTGTACTCTTAACCATGTCTGAAAGAATAGCTTTTGGATCAAGATGAACTTCAAGGTCTCCTGTATCTCCTTCTGAAAAATTGCCGCCGGGAAGTATGGCAATGGCCGATGCTCCTATTTCGTTCATATAAAGAGATGCAGAATTACTTATAAAGTAACTGATGGACAGGCAGGCAATGATAACCATGAAGGCAGTCATCAATGTAAGCTTCCACCGCAGAGAGAGTCCTTTTTTCATTATGCCTCTCCTCCTATCATATAGCCCTGTCCGACACGATTTGTAATCGGATCATAGCCGAGGGCTGTTCTTAATTTCTTTCGAAGGGCTGAGATATGTACACGAATTGAATTACTGAAGCTGTCTACGCTTCCGTCCCATACATGGCTGATAAGTTCTTCTTGGCTTACAGGATGTTCCCTGTGCAGAATCAGATACTCTAAAATGGCTAATTCTTTTCTGGTGAGTGAAAGTTCTTCTCCCTTAGCCGTTACTGTGCGGGCTTTTGTATCGAGGGAAAGCTCACCGCACTCAAGCACAAGGTTGTTTTGAACTACTCGTCTTCTTGTAAGACTGCGTACTCTGGCTTCAAGTTCTTCAAAATGAAACGGCTTGCAGAGATAATCGTTGGCCCCGCTGTCAAGTCCGTCTATTTTATCCTGCAATCCTCCTCTTGCAGAAAGAATAAGCACACTTGTTTCATTATCCTCAGCCCTTATATTCTTAAGCACTTCCATTCCGTCAAGCTTTGGTAGGTTCAAGTCTAAGATTATAAGGTCATAGCTTTCTACAGATATTATTTCCCAGGCTTCCTCACCGTCAAAGCAGGTATCTACCTCATAGCCGTCAAGACGTAAGCCTTTTGCAACAGACTCACAAAGTTCCTGTTCATCTTCAACCACTAATATTCTCATTTTTACTCCTTTATAATAGCCCCTGATCCGGGACATTTATTGTCTGTATCATAATATCATATAGTAGGTAAAATTTCCATTAAGTAGCGGAAGGTAAAATTTAATCCAAATTATTCTAAAAAATTTTTTTTCTTAACAAAAACTTTACATCGTTTATGTTATAATTCGTTTCGTCAATAAGACAAGCAATAAAAACAAGGAGGGATACGGAGTGGGAAATTTTACATTTAAATCCGGTAAGAAGAAGCTTGCAGCGCAGATTGTACTGCTTGCCATCTCGATTGCATTCATAGGATACGGAGCATACCGGGGGGAAGCTAAAACAGTACTTACCAAAGCAATTAACCTATGTTTAGAGTGCGTAGGAATAGGATAAGAAGAAAAGGGTGAATACAGTGGAAAAGAAGGTAGTAAATAAGAAGAAGAAAAAAGGTTCATTTAAGGATTTTGTTAAAAGCAGGACTATGGTTCAGATGATAGCAACACTTTTAACCAATATCCATCTCCCAAACTTTTTTAAGGGAACCTTATATCAGGGTAAAGGTAAAATAGCTTGTGTACCCGGACTTAACTGTTATTCCTGTCCCGGAGCAACAGGAGCCTGTCCGATAGGTTCTTTCCAGGCGGTGGTTGGTTCAAGGGATTTTAGTCTTGCATACTATGTGACAGGAATAATAATATTCTTTGGTGTAATGCTTGGAAGATTTATCTGTGGCTTCCTCTGTCCGTTTGGATGGTTCCAGGATATGCTTCATAAGATTCCTACTAAGAAATTTAGTACCAAGAAGCTTAAATTTCTAACTTATTTGAAGTATATAATCCTATTGGTTGCAGTAATTATCCTGCCGACATTTTTGAATAATAAAGCAGGGCTTGCTTCACCTTATTTCTGTAAATATATTTGTCCGCAGGGAATACTTGAAGGCGGTATACCGCTTTCTATTGCGAATCCGGCTATCAGGGCTACACTTGGTAAACTATTTACTTGGAAACTTTGCATATTGATTACCGTAATTATACTTAGCATATTGGTTTATCGTCCGTTTTGTAAATGGATTTGCCCACTGGGTGCATTATATGCGTTATTCAATAAAGTATCTCTGCTTCATTATAATGTAGATTTCAATAAGTGTGTATCTTGTGGAAAATGTGCTAAAACCTGTAAGATGGATGTGGATATTACTAAAAATGATGCACATATGGAATGTATACGTTGCGGAGAGTGTGTGAAGGTCTGTCCTACAAAGGCAATCAGTGTGAACTGGGGGCCTGAAAAAATGAAACTGCTTGAAAAAGCTCGTGAGCTTAACAAGAATAAAACAACAAAAAATGAAAACTAAGGAGAAAAACAAAATGAAAACAAAAATGACAATTAAGAGAATTTTACCTGTATTTATGGTAACAGCAATGCTTGCAGCATCAATTACAGCTTGCGGAAACAAGGGGGATGCAGGAAGTGCAGCTACAGGAAGTAAGGCTGCAACAGGTAGTATGACTGCCAGCAATAAGGCTGCCGGTGAAAAGTTCCCGGGATTTAAGGGTAAGGATTTTGACGGAAATGATGTTGATGAAAGCTTATTCAGCAAAAATGAGGCAACTCTTGTTAATTTCTGGTTCAATGGCTGCTCGGCCTGCGTAAATGAGATGCCTGCTCTTGAAGAGTTTAGCAAGAAGCTTAAAGAGCAGGGAGCGGAGCTTGTAGGTATAAATGCCGGTACAGCAAGTGATGAAAAAGGACTTGCTGAGGCAAAGGATATACTTTCAAAGCAGGGTGTAACCTATAGAAACCTTATACTTCCAAATGACCATGAGTATGTCAGAAAGATATTCAGCTTCCCTACAACTGTTATAGTTGATAAAAATGGCAATATAGTCGGAGATCCAATTGTAGGCGCTATTGAGGATGAGAAGAAGCAGGCAGAAATTCTTAAGGTAATCGAGGAAATAAAGGCCGGAAATGGTGTAACATCTAAAGTTACTTCAGACGATTCAGCAGCATCAGCTGATCCTACAGCTCCGCTTTACGAGGAAGAAAATAAGATTTTTGCAGAGAATCAGGATACCTGGAATAAGTTATTTGCCAAAGTTAAGAAAGATCAGGCAGAGGCAAATGCTGAAAAACCTTATGCAGAATTCTTAAAGGAGCAGTTAGAGGCTTCAAAGGCTGATTTCACAGAGGATGAGATTAAAACCATCACTGAAGGTCTTGCAAAAATTGATGAAATTGAGAAGAAAATCGCAGAGTTAAAGAAGAAATAATTCAGAGGCAAAACATGGCTAAAAATAAAGGAAGTTTGTGGTATAAAATTTGGTTTATAGTATTACCGATGGTGTCAATCACAGCATACTATTACCTGTCAATAGCTTTAAACAAGTGGGTACTAGACTTGGTTTTAGGAGTTTTGAAAGTACCTATGATACAGTTTATTGAATTTATGTATCTTGCGGAAATTCTTATATCCCTTATACTGCTGATTATATTCTTTGTAGTATATGAACTGTTTGTAAAAAAGGATGAAGATGAAGTGAGAACAAAGCTGAACCTTAAAGATGGAGGATTTAGCTTTGCAGCAGGTATCGGAGTTTCAGGCATTTCATTTATTTGGATTACTATTGCAGGAAAGATACCTGAGTTTCAGGCACAGATTGCTGCAATGAGGGACGGAAATTCTATGATTGGCGGTGGAAGCTTACATGGAGTACTCCTAAGTGCAGTAATTGCAGCTCCGATTGTAGAGGAAGTTATATTCAGGGGAGTTGTACTTGGCTCACTTAGAAAAGTGTTTCCTGCGTGGTGGGTATCGGTACTGATTTCAGCTGTAATCTTTGGTGCATATCATAGGAATCCGGTTGCGATTGTATATGCAAGTGTGATGGGAATTATAGCCGGTATAGTTTATGAGAAAAAAAGAAATTTACTTTTCCCTATAATATTACATATGGCAAATAATTTTATGGGATTGTTACAGGACTTTGTTCCGCAAGGAATAGGAGTTACTATAGTAAACGGAGTTTCCCTGGCTATGATACTTCCTATGTGCTACATAGTTTACAGGATGATTAAGAGTGACACCTGTAAAGCGGTATATGCTTAAAACTTTTTCATATTTGAAGTAATTTATTAGAATAATAAGGACTGAGTAAGAGTTATCTGATGAAAGTCAGGAGCTTTGGCTTGGTCCTTTTATATAATAAAACTAATATTTTGACATGATTATAATAATAGAGTATAATAATAGTACGAAAAATAATACGTTTTTTATAATGAAATGAGGTGTTGCTGATGTTAGCAGTAAAAAGTATGGATGTAAGGGAGAATTTCAAATCATTTTGTGATAAGGTTTTTGCCGGGGAAACTTTAATTGTTTCAAGACCAAAAAATCAGAATGTTGTAATGATGTCAGAAGCACAATATAATGATATAATGAAAGCTAAGAGAAATACCGAATATCTGACTATGTTAGACAAGTCAATGTCAGAGGCTGAGTCTGGTAAATTTGTTTTAAAATCCATGGATGAGTTGGGAGAATATGAATAATGAATATTGTATTCACACCAACGGCATGGCAACATTATTTAGAGTGGCAAAAAGAAGACAAAAAGATTGTGAAACGAATTAATGAACTGATAAAGAGCATTGATAGGGAAGGAATTTTGCGAGGAATTGGTAAACCTGAAATTCTTAAGTACAGAAAAGTATGCAGCAGAAGGATAACGGACGAACATAGGCTTGTATATAATTTGGACAGTAATAATAACTTAATTATATATACATGTAAATACCATTATGAGGAATAGGTATATAAATATTTTAGATTTGAGGAAAATATGATTTGTGAAGATTTTGAAGTAATAGTAGTAGGTGCAGGGCATGCAGGCTGTGAGGCAGCACTTGCCGCAGCAAGATTAGGCAAGAGGGTGCTTATATTTACCGTAAGCGTGGACAGCATAGCGCTTATGCCCTGCAATCCCAACATAGGAGGAACATCCAAAGGACATCTTGTAAAAGAAATAGATGCGCTTGGCGGGGAAATGGGAAGGAACATAGACAAGACCTATATTCAGTCAAAAATGTTAAATAAGTCAAAAGGTCCTGCCGTACACAGCCTTAGAGCACAGGCGGATAAACACACCTATTCCTTAGAAATGCGTAAGGTACTTGAAAATACAGATAACCTTACTATTAAGCAGGCGGAAGTTGCAGAAATATTAGTAGAAGGCGGTAAGGTTGCAGGGGTTAAGACATATTCAGGTGCAGTTTATACTGCAAAGGCTGTTATTCTCTGCACAGGAACTTACCTTAAAGCTCGCTGTATTTACGGTGATGTAAGTGAATACACCGGTCCTAACGGACTGTCTGCCTCTATCCATTTAACAGATTCTCTCCTTAATATCGGAATTGACCTGAGAAGGTTTAAGACAGGAACGCCGGCTCGTGTGGACAAAAGGACAATAGATTTCTCTAAGATGGAAGTACAAAATGGAGATGAAAAAGTAGTTCCATTTTCATTTTTAAATGAAGATAAAGATATAGGAAGAGAGCAGATTCCATGCTACCTTACTTATACCAATGAGGAAACCCATAGGATAATAAGGGAAAATATTGACCGTTCACCGCTTTATGGCGGAATTATAGAAGGTGTAGGGCCAAGATATTGTCCGTCTATAGAGGATAAGGTAATGAGGTTTGCCGATAAGGACAGACACCAGATATTTGTAGAGCCTGAGGGAGAATACACCAATGAAATGTACGTGGACGGAATGAGTTCTTCCATGCCGGAAGATGTACAGGTAGCAATGTATAGGACTATTCCGGGACTTGAAAATGTACATATAGTAAGAAATGCTTATGCGATAGAGTATGACTGCATTGATGCTACCACACTTAAAGAAAGTCTTGAATTTAAGGTGGCTTCCGGACTTTTTGCGGCAGGACAGTTTAATGGAAGTTCAGGTTATGAAGAGGCGGCGGCACAGGGACTTATAGCAGGAATAAATGCAGTAAGGCTTATTGATAAGAAAGAACCGCTTATACTCAAACGCTCCGATGCGTACATAGGCGTACTTATAGATGATTTGGTGACAAAGCATACAAAAGAGCCTTACAGGATGATGACTTCAAGAGCAGAGTACAGATTGCTTTTAAGGCAGGATAATGCTGACCTGAGGCTTACAAAAATAGGCTATGAGATAGGACTTATTTCAAAAGAAAGATATGAGGCTTTGCTTAAAAAAGAAACTGATATAGAGACTGAAATAAAACGTCTGAAGTCAAAGACGATTGGCGGGAAAAAGGAAGTAAATGATTTTCTTACCGAAAACGGAAGTGCAGCCCTGCTTGGAGCAGTAACCCTGGCTGACCTTGTAAAACGTCCGGAACTTAATTACGAGCTTTTGGCTGCTATTGATAATGAGAGACCAAAGCTTTCTACGGCTGTAGGTGAGCAGGTAAATATCAATATTAAATACGAAGGCTATATCGAGCGTGAATACAGGCAGGTAGAACAGTTTAAGAAGATGGAAAACAGGCTTATACCTGAGGGTATAGATTATGAAAAGATAGATAATATAAGAAAAGAGGCAAGACAGAAACTCTCTGAGATACAGCCGCTTTCTGTAGGCCAGGCAAGCCGTATATCCGGGGTATCCCCTTCGGATATAGCAGTCTTACTGGTATACATAGAACAATTTTTAAGGAGCAGAAATGGGAATAACTGAGGCAGATATCAAAAGGATAAATGAGCTGTACCACAAGTCTAAGGCAGAAGGGCTGACAGTGGAAGAAAAGGCGGAACAAAAGAAACTAAGAGACGACTATGTTGCCGCCATAAGAGGTAATATAAGAAGTCAGCTTGAAAATGTAAAAGTAGTTGATGAAAATGGTAATGAAATACCGCTTAAGAGGAGAAAAAATGTATAAATATTTAATGTTTGATTTGGATGGAACCCTTGTTGAATCAGGAGACGGAATTGTTGCTTCGGCAAAACATGCTCTGGGGAAAATGGGAAGGGATATGCTTCCTGAAAATGAATTTATGAAGTTCATAGGTCCTCCGCTTTTTGATTCATTTAGAGATTTGTGTGGAATGAATCCTGAGGAAGCTGACAGAGCGATTGAGATTTACAGGGAGCATTATGAGTCGGCAGGATACTTGCTTGCTCCGATGTATGAAGGTGTTGTAGAAATGCTTGAAAAGCTTAAAGGAAAAGGTCATACACTTATGGTGGTTACCTCAAAGCCTGCACCTATAGCTGAGAAAATAATTGAAAAGCATGGAATTGATAAATATTTTGTCAATCTTACAGGACCTACACATGAAGAAAAGACAGTACACAAGGATGTAATGATTAAACGGGCTTTTGAGAAGAACGGAATAACCGATCCGAAGAGTGCGGTTATGATAGGTGACAGGAAGTTTGATATTGTGGCTGCCAATAAAAACGGAGTAGATTCTATTGCGGTAATGTATGGCTATGGAAACAGGGAAGAATTTGAAAAATACGGAGCTACCCATATAGCTGAAAAGTGCGGAGATATTGTGGGGCTGGTTTAATAAATCTTTTTGATAGTATCAAAACTATAATAAGAATTGATTTGAATAAATCTTATTAGAAAAAGATATAATAAAAAGGGGTAGAATACCCCTTTTTATTATGCTATATTATAGTCTGGCTTATTTTTGAATATGGTGTCTGTTTTAATTGCCAAACTACCGGTCCGTATTCGTATCTAACAAAACAAGGAGGCTATGATGGAACAGTTTTTTAAGATGAAAGAAAGAGGTACAAATGTAAAGGTTGAGACTATGGCAGGTATAACAACCTTTATGACCATGGCATATATTCTTGCCGTTAACCCAAGCATACTTGGGCAGACAGGAATGGATCAGAGGGCTGTATTTACAGCTACGGCACTTGCATCGGCACTTGCGTCATTCTGTATGGCATTGTTTGCCAATCTTCCTTTCGTTCTTTCGGCAGGAATGGGATTAAATGCATATTTTGCATTTTCCGTAGTACTAGGTATGGGTTATACCTGGCAGCAGGCGTTAACGGCAGTATTTGTAGAAGGCTTGGTGTTTATAGTACTTTCGGTTACGAATGTACGTGAAGCTATATTCAATGCAATACCTAATACACTTAAGGTGGCGGTATCGGTTGGTATTGGTTTATTTATATGTTTTATCGGACTTCAGAACTCTAAAATAGTAGTTGACGGTGCAACTCTTGTAACTCTTTTTTCCTTCAAGGGTTCAATAGAGAACGGAACCTTTAATTCAGCGGGAATTTCAGTTATTCTTGCTTTCTGTGGAATTCTGCTTATGACATACCTTTTATTTAAGAATGTAAAAGGTTCTATACTTATCGGAATGGTAGCGCTTTGGGTAGTGGGCATGATTCTTCAGGCAGCAGGTATTTATGTACCTAATCCTGATGCAGGATATTACAGTCTTTTTCCGACTCAAATATTTGATATGCCTGCTTCACTTGCACCTACATTTGGACAGCTTGATTTTTCCTTTATAAAGACAGCGGATTTTTTTGTAGTTATGTTTGCTTTCCTTTTCGTTGATGTGTTCGATACACTCGGAACACTTATCGGTTGTGCATCTAAGGCAAATATGCTTGATGAAAAGGGTGAACTTAAGGGTATAAAGGGAGCCTTGCTTGCTGATTCGGTAGGTACTATAGTCGGTGCGGTACTTGGTACTTCTACTATTACTACATTTGTAGAATCTTCATCAGGTATTTCAGAAGGCGGAAGAACCGGATTTACTTCCATAGTATCAGGACTTCTCTTCCTTGTGGCACTTTTCTTTTCACCTGTTTTCCTTGCAATTCCTGCATTTGCAACAGCACCTGCTCTTATAGTGGTAGGTTTCCTTATGCTCCAGCAGGTAACCAAGATTGACTGGAATTCTGATCTTTTAGAAGCGGTTCCGGCTTATATCTGTATCTTTGCAATGCCTTTTATGTATTCTATCTCAGAAGGTATTGCTTTTGGTGTTATTTCTTATGTAGTACTTAATCTTGTAGGTGGAAGAGGAAAGAAGATTACACCACTTATGTATGTACTTGCAGTGTTATTTATAGCTAAGTATGTATTGTTGTAAATAAACTTATTGGATAATTAGTATTATAATGCGGGGTTGCCGCACTAAAGAAGATATACAAAATATTGTGATTAGTTAAAAATAAGTTTACTGTATTTTGTATTGTTTTTCTTTGATGCGGCAGCCCCACTAATTATATGATTACGAAGATTTTATAGTTTTATGTCAAATTTATTCAGAATATGGTTTAAGTTAAGTTCTTTTGTTGAAAGAATTAAATCTGCTTCTGCCATCTCAGAGAGTGTGCCAACTCCTACTGCAAGCATTCCAGCCCTGTGTATGGCTTCAATACCGCTTTTTGCATCTTCGATTCCGATACATTCACCGGGTTGGATTCCTAAGTTTTTTGCGCAAACAAGGAAAATATCCGGGAATGGTTTTGTATTCGGAACTGATGCGGCATCCGCTATATAGTCAAAATATTTTTCTGCCTGAAGTTGTTTTATTATAAAGTTTGCGTTCTTGCTTACTGAAGCCAAAGCTGTTTTTATGTTATGAGATTTGAGTTCGCTCAGAAAATTCTCGATACCCGGAAGTATATCTGAAGGCTTAATTTCCTTTATCAGCTCTTTATAATGCTCATTTTTTCTGTCTGCAAGTTTTTCTTTTTCAAAAGCAGAGTATTTAGTTTCAGAATTTCCGTTTTTTAGAATTAACTCAAGACTTTCCATTCTGGATATACCTTTTAATTTTTCGTTATATTCTTCATCAAAAGGAATACCCAATTCATCGGCTAAACTTTTCCAGGCTAAATAATGATATTTTGCAGAATCTGTTACGACGCCGTCAAGGTCGAAAATAACAGCCTTTAATATTTTATTATTTATCATAAGTTTTCTCCTGTAATATTTTTCACGCTATCTCTGATACATAGCGTTGTAGGAACTAATATTTTAACACCGATTTTTCTTTCATTTTTAATCCTGTGTTCAAGTACTTCTACCGCATATTCCCCCATAAATTCCATATAAACGTTTACAGTTGTTAATGGAGGAATCATATACTTTGCTCCCGGAATATTATTAAAGCCTATTATACTGATATCTTCAGGGATATTAAGACCGAGCTCATATGCTGCACGGTATATTCCGGTTGCAACCGAGTCATTTGCGGCGAATATAGCGGTAGGCAGATTGTTTTCTTCGTATAATTCTTTTAAAAGTAATCTTCCTGCCTTCGCTTTATATGGACCGATTTTAATATACCTTTCGTCATATATGCCCATCTTTTTTAAGATATCGCAGAATTCTGTATATCTAAAATCTTCTTCAGGATTATCCTCAGGATTGTCGGGGCTTCCTCCTATAAAACCTATCTTTGAGTGGCCGTTTTTAATAAATTCATCTAATATTTCTTTAACTGCATTTTTATAGTCTACAGTAATAGTATCGCTTTGCGGGATTACGGAATATACATCTATAAAAATTGTGGGTTTATTCCAGCTGTATATAAGCTCCTTCATCTTTTTGCTGAAAGTTCCCGTACAAATTATGCCGTCCAGAGAATTTATCTTTTCGAGTGAAGTATTCAAGGCTATGACAGTGTTTTTATGTCCTTCTTCTTTAATTTTTTTTTCGATAGCTAATCTGATGCATAGGTAATAAGGATCTTCAAGTTCCTCTTCGGGAGAATACGAGTAAAAGGTGCCTATCTTAATCTTTCTTATGTTTTTTTTAGGAGATTTATGCTCATACTCTAATTCTTCAGCGACTTCAAACACACGTTTTCTTGTGGTTTCCTTAACATTTAACGACTCATCATGGTTTAATATTCTCGAAACGGTAGTCTGAGAAACTCGGGCTTTGTCTGCTATATCCTTAATTGTTACCATACAGGTGCCTCCATATATACTTATCTCTATTTATTTTTGTCTTAAGTTCTTTTTTTGAATTTAAGTTCAGATATTAAGACTGCGGATAATATCATAATTCCGCCTATTATCATTCGGGGAGTAATTTTTTCGCTTAAAATAAGTACTGAAAACAATGTACCAAATACGGATTCCATTGACAATATTATTGCAGCTTTAGTTTCGTCTACATATTGTTGAGACGTCGTTTGAAGAAAATAACACAAAGTTGTGCTGATTGCTCCCAGATAGATTATAGCATAAATTCCCTGTCTTGAAACATCTAAAATAATACCTCCGCTAAATAAAAGTCCCAAAAAGGATAGGATAAAAGCTGTAAGCATCTGTAAAAAGTTTAATATTGATGGTCGTATTCTTTCTGCAAATACTCCTGTAAGATATATTTGAAATGCGAACCCTACTGCTCCCAAAAGTGTTAACAGGTCGCCTATTCCTACAGAAAAATCACTTTGTAAAGATAGGATACCGACACCGACTAAAGCCATAATAGAGCCTACAATGCTTTTTTTATCCAATTTTTTTCTGCCTATGAAGTAGGCTATGATTGGAACTAAGATTACATTTGTAGCAGTGAGAAATGCATTCTTTGAAGGTGTTGTATATTTTAATCCCACAATCTGCAGTGCAAATCCGGCAAATAATGCTGTGCCTAAAACAAAACCACACAATAGTTCGTCTTTGGTGATGGTTGTGATTTTTTTATTTGCCAGAAGTCCCATTAAAACAGCTGCAATCAAAAATCTGAAGAACATTATTGTAAATGGACTTAATTCTTTTAAGGCTATATCACTTGCTACAAAACCGCCTCCCCAGATAATTGTAACAATTATAAGTCCGATTATTCCTAATATTTTTTTCATCTGTCTACCTTTTTAAAATTCAAATGTTAAGTTAAGCCTATAGTCATTAAACCTTACTTTATTTTTATATGTCTGCTCTTCACCACAGGAATTTGAACCAAGTCCTGAATGCTTGGCATCTATATGCAGGATTAATTCGTCACATAACTCAAGCTCTTCCCAGTGTTTAGCTTTTTCCAAAGCTTCTATTGTATAGTTGTGAACATCAAAACCTATAGGACTTTTTGAGTTTATTATCAGCTTGCCTTTATTGCTTTTAAGTTCTATGCGATTGGTTTCTTCCCTATGACCGTTTTCCTGCGGTTTAATATAGGCAGTGCTCATGTCATCTATGGATTTTAAATACACACCCTGCTTTGCATGTGATTTCATATCAGGATAGTTTTCGTCAGGACCTAATCCCCACCATTTAACCTTGTTAAAATCATTAGGAAGTTTAAGTTCAATTCCTATTCTCGGAATGAATTCAGGTGCAAAACTTGTGCGCCTAAAGCCTTTTAGTTCAAGATTCATATTTACTTTTCCGTCTGCAAAAATAAAATATTCGTATTTCGCCTTGAAACCGAAAGCCATACTTAACGGTGAAAAATATTTTTTAACAACTACTTTAATAAAATTATTGCACTCAATAAACTCGAAATGCTCCAATTGTTCCTGCTGTTTATGTATAAAATATTTTCCGTACCAATCTGCTACCTTATACATATCATTATCAATAGCTGCCCTCATCATATTCAATTTAGGCCCGGATGTTAAAATCTTATTATTTTTCTTTGTTATTTCAAGTAAATCGCCGGTTACTTTATTAAATTTAATGTTGCAGTCGGCGCATTTAATTTCTAAGGTTGTATGTAAGTTAATAATATCACAGCCTGAACTGCCTTTTATCTCATCAGTAGAGATATTTTCGGCTTCTTTCCTGCTTTTAATAAGAAGTTGAGTAAAGGATATCTCGTAGCCTTTTTCGCAATATGGCATATCCTTATTGTATATAAAAGACAGGTCTGCATAGCAGTCGGAATTACTGTCAGATGATTTATATGCACTGGCAATATCCGGTATAATAATACTTTTCTGTGAATGAGGCATTATATTTAATTCCGTTATCTTTCCTTCAGCTATAACGAGTTCGTCCTGCCAAATTTTATAAATCAGGCTTATATCTGAGGAATCCGCAAAGGAATTGTTATTTACCACGCAAATTTCCCCAGACTCAATATTTTTGGCATAAGCCTTAAACGGAGAAATGATTTGTTTATAATTTTTGAGTCCTGTGGAAATACTTCTATCGGGTGCCAATAATCCGTCCAAACAGAAATTGCTGTTATTTGGAGTATCTCCGTAATCACCGCCGTAACGGTAAACGTTGTTGCCGTTCTTATCTTTTTCTAGCAGTCCCTGGTCATACCACTCCCATATAAATCCGCCATGCAGACGCTCATATGTAGTAAATAAGTGTTGATATTCCTCCAGATTTCCCGGGCCGACACCCATACTATGTCCGTATTCGCACAATATATGAGGTTTTCCATGGGCATCATTTCCTTCGGCTATTTTAAGCAGCCCATCGAGCCTTGTGTACATTGTTGAATAAACATCACTTATGTCTGCGTTAGCATCTCCCTCATAGTGTATTAGGCGGGCACTGTCAAGTTTTCTTATAGCTTCTGCTTCAGCGGTTAGGTTGTCACCTGTAGATGATTCGTTTCCCAGAGACCACATTATGATTGATGGATGATTTATATGTTCCTTTACCATTCTTTCGGCTCTGTCAACATATGCACCTTCCCAGCTTTTTTCCTCATTTATCCATTTGTAATGCTCAATCCACTCAAAACCATGGTTTTCCAAATCAGCTTCATCTATTACGTAAAGTCCGTATTTATCACATAGTGAATAAAAGAAAGAGGCTTTAGGGTAGTGTGCACATCTGATTGCATTTATATTGTGGCATTTCATGAGTTTTATATCATCTTCGATAATATTTTTATCTACAGTCAAACCGTTCAGTGGTGAAAAATCATGCATATTTACACCGTTGAAAAGAATGGAAGTTCCGTTTATGAGAATTTTACCGTTTTCAACAGAAATCCTCCTAAAGCCGATGTCTATTACTGTACTGTCTATTGCTTTATCATTTTTAAAAACTGTTACCGATAGTTTATAAAGATTTGGTTTTTCTGCACTCCATGGATTAATATCAGGCATTTCTGCCTGCAATTTATAATAATCTTTATCAGCTTTTAGTGTTTTGCTTAAAATCACATTACCATCCGTATTTATTATTTCAGCACATACCTGGACATCGTTATTTTCATATACTTGTACAGATAAGTCCAACAACCCTTTATGTTGCTGAGAATCGTAGTCTGCTTTAACGATTACATCTTTTATACCGTCATTTGGCATGGAAATTAAAGTTACGTCTCTGAAAATACCGGACAACCACCACATATCCTGACACTCTAAATAGGTGCCGTCCGACCATTGATAAACTCTTACGGTAAGTTGATTTTCTCCGGGTATAATATATTTGGAAATATCAAATGAACTTCCCAGTCTGCTTACTTTGCTGTAACCTACATGTTCACCGTTAATCCAGATATCGTACGCGCTGCTTACTCCATCAAATCTTAAGATATTTTTTTGATTAATAAGTTCGCTGCTGATGTTAAAGTTTCGTCTATATATGCCGGTAGGATTTTCAGAGGGTACAAAAGGTGGATTTATCGGAAAAAGATACCACACATCAGTGTAATGATTCTTTCCGTATCCCTTTCTCTGCCAACAAGATGGAACGTATATTACATCCCAGTCGGTATCGTCAAAATCAGAACCAAAAAAATGGATAGGGGAGTATTCGGGAGCTTCTAAGAATTTAAATTTCCATTCCCCGTTGAGATTTATGCTGCATCCGTACTCATTGCTATGCTTGAAATCAGAGACTGCGTCTTCACGTCCCATCATTATAAGTTCTTCATCTTCCCAGCGTTTTTTTTGCCTTTCCATTATTATACCTCCGATTATTGTAATAAATAGAGATTATCATATAAGTAATATTTAGTCAATTTATTTTAGTAAAAATTTACCAATTTATTGAATCGGATTAAAAAATAGATGATTTTGCTTGAAATATAATATAAAAAGGATTCTAAGTTTTAACAGTAAAAATAAAGAATATAAATAATTATGAATAAATCAAGCGGAAACAGGCAGCAATATTTAGTTAAAATGATAATAAAATAATAAAAAATACAAAATACATATTTACTTTTTACTAAATAAAATGTATAATGATTTTACTAAAATATTGGAGGTATTTATGAAAAGTAAATTAGTCACAAAATGCGTTGCAGTTCTCTGCACTATGGCAATTTTATCAGCTTGTGGTCAGAACAAGGCTTCTGTTTCAAGTCAAAAGACAGAGAAAACAAAAATAAGATTTGCGTCTTGGGATGTTGCAGAAGATATTGACGTACAGCAGAAGCTGGTAGACGAGTTTAACAGCCAGCATAATGATATCGAAGTTGTCCTTGAGGCTTATGGAAAGGATTTTGACACAAAGATAAGTGCCGGTATGGGTTCAAAAGATGCTCCGGATGTTATGTATATGTGGAACTATCCGGCGTACAGTAACGGTTTGGAACCTCTTGATTCTTACATTGAAAAAGAAGGAGAAGATTTTAAGAAAAACTATTACTCAGCTTTATGGGATTATAATTCCATAGGCAATAAAATCTATGGAATGCCTGTAGGATTTACTACTCATGCCTTGTTCTATAATAAAGACTTATTTGAAAAAGCAGGCGTTTCATTGCCGACTGAGAATTATACCTGGGATGATTTAAGGGCTGCTGCAAAAACTATAACAGAAAAAACAGAAGCTAAAGGTTTTGCTTTTCAGATGAAACCTGATCCTTATGATTTTGAAATGTATCTTTGGAGTAATAATTCCGCTTATTGTGATGATAAGGGTAAGATGTCCGGAAAAATAAATTCACCGGAATCAGAAGCTGTATTTAAAATGTTTCAAGATATGGCAAAAGAAGAAATAGCCGCTGTTACAGAAGGAAACGGAACAGATGAGTTTAGAGCAGGACAGGTAGCTATGTATATATATGGCTCTTGGTCTATAAATTCCTTAAATGAAGATAAGATGAATTACGGTATAACAAAATTGCCAAGTTTTGGCACAGGATCTTCTGTAAGTATTTTGAGTTCTTCAGGAGTTGCAATGTCAAAAGATAGCAAAAATAAAGAGGCTGCTTGGGAATTTATGAAGTTTTGGACCGGAGAAAAGGCAAACAAAGCAAGAATAGGGCTTGAGCTTCCTGTTCTTGAAACAGTTATACAATCTGAAAAGATAATGGAAGATCAGACTTACGCGCCATTTTATAAAATGTTGGAGCAGAGTTCCGGGCATACTCCTGCAAGTTTTATTATGGAAAATTGGTCAGAAGTTTCTGAAAACCTTTCTTTAAGCTTTGAAGAAATGTTTAATCCAAGTTCTTATGCAGATGTGAAAGAAACTCTTGAACAAGCGGTAAAACAGTAATATTATTTGCAACTGCATCCTATATACCATAATAGGGTGCAGGTTGTCTTTTGTATAATAAAGGAAGGAAAAGTATGAGAAAAAAATGGATTAGAACTGCTACACCCTATTTATTTATTCTTCCTTGGATAATAGGACTTGTAGTGTTTACACTTGGACCGTTAGTGTTTTCTTTTGTTATGAGCCTTTGCAACTGGTCGCTCACCAGAGAACCCTATTTTGTAGGATTAGGTAATTATATAGAAATGTTTACTAAAGATAAGCAATTTATTAAGTCTCTGGGGATAAGTTTAAAATATGCGGCTATTTTTGTTCCTCTTAATATGGCTATTGCATTATTTTTGGCTATGCTAATAGCTCAACCTGTAAAGGGAACCAAGATATTCAGGACAATTTTTTATATTCCGTCTGTAATATCGGGTGTAGCGGTGTCTATAATATGGAGTTGGATACTTAACAGTGATTATGGAATTCTTAATTATCTGCTTTCACTTTTGGGAATACAAGGGCCTAAGTGGTTAGTAGACCCTGCTTATGCAATTCTTGCGGTTATCATAGCAAGTGCCTTTGGAGTTGGCGCAATGATGCTGATTTTTTATACAGATATTAAGGGGATTTCGTCTTCATTATATGAGGCGGCTTCCCTTGACGGGGCTTCTTCTGCCAGACAGTTTTTTTCTGTCACGCTTCCATTGATTACTCCGACTCTTTTATTTAACCTAATAACCTCTATTATAAGTTCTTTTCAGCAGGTTACTTTAGTTATGCTTTTGACCGGAGGAGGTCCGCTTAAATCAACATATTTTTATGGTTTGTACACATATAACAATGCATTCAAGCACCATAAGTTGGGATATGCCAGTGCAAATGCTTGGGTTATGTTTGTAATTATATTGATTATGACAATTCTGGTTTTTAAATCTTCATCAAGTTGGGTGTTCTATCAATCTGAAACATCAAAATATAAAAGGAAAAGGGGGAACTAGATATGCAGCTGTCTAAAAAAACTAAAGTTATTATTTATATCATTTTAGGGTTATTTGCAATTTATTTTATTGCTCCTTTTATATATATGATTTTTTCGGCTTTTAAGACGGAATCGGAGGCAATAGCCTATCCTCCTAAATTTTTGCCGTCAGAGTGGCATTTTGACAATTTTAAGAAAGCTTGGGAATCGCAGCCTTTTGGAACATATCTGTTGAATTCGATACTGGTAACTGTTCTGACAACTATAGGGCAGCTTATTTCCTGCTCTTTAACTGCTTATGGATTTGCCAGATTTGAATTTAAAGGCAGGAATGTTCTTTTTATGATATTAATGGCAACAATGATGATTCCATGGGATGTTACAATGATTCCGCAGTATATGGAATTTAATATGTTCAGGTGGATTAATACACTAAAACCGCTTATAATACCTGCTTGGTTCGGCTCTGCATATTATATTTTTCTTATGAGGCAGTTTTTGTTAAGTGTTCCACGAGATTTTGAGGAAGCCGCAAGAATAGATGGAGCTAATGCTTTTCAGATTTATTTAAAAGTATTTATGCCTATTCTTAGACCTTCTTTGATATTGGTTGCGGTATTGAATATGATAAGTGTATGGAATGACTATTTGGGTCCGTTAATTTTTTTGCAAGACAGAAGCAAGTACACACTTGCGCTTGGCCTTGCTGCTTTTAAAGGTGTACACAGTACAAAGATAATACCTATGTTATGTATTACCATAATTATGATAATACCTCCGGTGTTGACATTTATATTTGCAGGAAAACATATTGTTGAAAGTACAAGCGGAGCTATTAAATAAAGGAGCGAATAGATGAGTTCAGATATTTTTGTAGATAAGATTAGAAATCTTAAAAGTAAAGAAGAATTTATAATACCCGAAAATAAATATGAGGAAAAAGAAAATCTTAATTATGAAAGTTTATTTGCTCTGTCTAATGGCTATCTTGGTATCAGAGGCAGCCATGAAGAAGGGACAAAAAGTACACTTCCATATTTTTTTATAAATGGTGTGTTTGATAAATCAGAAACTTTTATGAGAGAACTTGTTGCTTTGCCAAATCCGTTAGGAATAAAATTTTATATTGAAAAAGAACTGATTGGTATAGAAAACTGTGAAATTCTTAAATATTCAAGAGAACTTGACATAAAGAACGGTATTCTTTGGAAATGTTTGATACTTAAAGATAAATATGGTAGAGAGACTAAGATAGAAGGATGTCGTTTTGTCAGTAGAAAGAATATACATAGAATTGGAATTATATATAACCTTACTCCGTTAAATTATGGCGGAATTATAGAAGTTGAAAGTGAAACTGATGGAAGAATTATAAATTTTCTGGATGCACCTCGATTTAAAGTAAAGCACACTAAGTTAGTTAGAAATGAAAAGCTTAATTCGTCGGGCGGAAATTATATTGAAGTTGCTACAAGAGATAATGAACTTCATGTGGGTGTGGGTTCTTATGTAGAAGCATATAAAGATGAGAAATTAATTTTGAATAATCGCAAGTTTAATGCATTTGGAGAACTCACTTCGGAATTTGGGGATGTAACTTTAGAAACAGGTGAAGTAGCAACTTTTATAAAATATATATCTGTATTCACTGAAAACGATGTAGATAAGGATGATATAAAGTTAAAATCTGAAAATGAAATTACCGGATTTTTAAATCAAGGAATCTTTGAAGAGCTTAAAGAGCATTGCTTAAAATACAAAAGCATGTGGGACATAGCGGATATAAAGATTGATGGTGACAAGGAATTAAATAAAGCAGTAAGGTTTAATATATTCCATCTTATGAGCACCGGAAGTGAAGTAAATGATAATATAAACGTAGGTGCCAAATTATTGACCGGTGAAGAGTATGGAGGTCATGCATTTTGGGATACCGAGCTTTTTATGCTGCCATTCTTTTCGTACGTATTTCCTAATATAGCAAGAAATTTAGAAACTTACAGATATAAACTTCTTAATGCAGCAAAAGAAAATGCAAGGAAAAATGGATTCAAAGGTGCTCAATATCCATGGGAATCGGCGGATGATGGTAGTGAACAATGTCCGGCGTATACTATAGAGCCTGATGGAAGTTGCTACAGATGCTATGTTGCTGATTATGAACATCATGTAACCGCAGCTATAGCCTATGGTATATATAACTATACAAGGATTACCGGAGATATAGATTTTTTCTGCAATAAGGGAATTTATATTCTTATAGAAACGGCCAGATTTTGGGCGAGCAGATGTGAGTATATATCTGAAAAAGATAGATATGAAATTCGTAAGGTAACAGGGCCTGATGAGTGGCATGAACCTGTAGATAATAATGTTTACACCAACTATTTGGCGCGATGGAATCTGCTTTATGTTAAGAGAAGTCTTGATAAAATAAAGGCTGAGAATAGTAAAATTTATTACAGTATTCTGGAGGAAACGCATTTTACAGATGAAGAAAGCACCCTATGGAGAGAAATTTCGGATAAAATATACCTTCCTAAAATGGAAGGAGTAAATATACTTGAGCAATTTGAAGGATACTTCAAGTTAGAGGACTGTATTATTGAAAAATATGATAAAAATGATTGGCCGATTAGACCTGAAATTCTAAAAACAATACCTGTTTATAAGACGAGGCTGATTAAGCAGGCAGATATTGTTATGTTACTTCATTTGCTTCGTGAGGAATTTACTGAGCAGGAAATTAAGGATAATTATTATTACTATGAAAAAAGAACCCTGCATGGTTCTTCGTTAAGTCCAAGTATATATGCTATAACAGGGCTTAAAATTGGTGATGCGAAAAAGGCATACAGGTATTTGAAAAGAGCAGCATTTATCGATTTGCTAAACTTACAAAAAAATACAAGAGAAGGTATACATGCAGCCAATGCAGGTGGAGTTTGGCAGGTGGTTATTTTTGGATTTGCAGGAGTTGATATTGATGAAGCGGGTGAATTGAGTATTAAGCCCAGTATGCCGAAGGAGTGGCGAAGCTTGAAGTTTAGATTGCATCACAGAGAAAAACTTTTGGAAATAACGGTTTATGGTGACAATAGGTATGAGGTTAAGAACATCAGTTAAGAAACTGTTCCTTGTTTGCACTTGAAAAAATTGAGGGAAAATTTACATTTGTGGCATACTTTTACGCATAAAAAAACAGATTTTCTAAACGAGAAAATCTGTTTTTTTAGAGGCGACAACCGGATTTGAACCGGTGATCAGGGTGTTGCAGACCCACGCCTTACCGCTTGGCTATGTCGCCTTATTAAAATTTAATTCTGAACTCAAGATTCGCTTAATGCCCTCTTTAGTCAAGAATTTAATATAAACTCCCCAAGTAGGGCTCGAACCTACAACATCACGGTTAACAGCCGTGCGCTCTACCATTGAGCTATTGAGGATTATCGACTGCCATAACAGTATAGCACCATAGAGAAGAATTTTCAAGTAGAAATTGTATTTTAATATATTTTAGGACAAATTAGGTATAATACATATAATTATCAGATAATTACACAACATTAATCTGGCAAGACCTCATAGTTTCAAGGGCTGCCTCATGCTTGGTAGGAGTTACACCGGCACAGCAGGAAGAATCAACCGTAATATCTATTTCAGGTAAATAAGCTTTTATCAAAAGCGCGTTGGAGACAACACAAATATCTGTACAGAGTCCTACTATTTCTATGGAAATATCTTCATTAGCGGCTATTTCTCTGATTTTATCTGCCAGCTTAACAGAGCCGAAAGTTCCCTTTTCAAATATATTGGAAGCAGGGATGAGTTTTTTTATTTCGGAGTTTATATCCCAGCCGTCAGTACCGCGGATGCAATGTTCTACAGGAAGGTGTTTTCCTTCTTTGGTAGTTAGATAATTATCTTCATGAGTATCCTTGGTGGCGAATACATTTTCAGCCGGATATTCTTTAATTTTGCTGATTACATTGTTTACTATCCCTACCGCCTCGTTAGTTCCAAGCGAGCCGTCTATAAAGTCTTTCTGCATATCGATTACTAATAATAATTTTTTCATATATTCTCCTGACAGTCAGATTATTTCAACTTGTTACACATTATATCATAAGTACTAAGTTCAGTCTTTGCCAAAATCGGCTCGTTTGCACAGCACTAGCACCTTCGGTGCGTCATCACTAAATTCATGCTTCGCTTTACAGCTCGCATTCATTAAGTGTTCACATTATATCATAAATAAAGAAGGAGGTTCAACATGAATGAATCTAATTCTTATTAACATATATCGGCCAGTTTATCGTGGATGTTCCGTAACCTAAGTCCAATTTAGGCTAAATTATATATTTGCTTTAGATTGTCTAAGCCTGCTAATCCGGTTATAAACAGAAATTGTGGATAGGCCTATAATCAGCAAAACAATATAAAACATTATCGGATGTGACAAACTGCGAGGCAAACAGCTGTCTGATATCAAGGCAAACAGTGGTAATGAATATAATATAATGGCTACAAATCGGCCTATTTTATCAAAGAATAAAGCTTTATCTATATTAGACATTCTGTTAATCAAATATGAGGTCAAGCAGAATTCTGCAAACTTAACAATTATAATTATAACTATACCGACAGGAAGTAACCCACGTGTATACAGCAGATAACTTGCAGTAAAGATAAAAAAGAAATCTGTTCCAACGTCTAATATGGAGCCAAATTTGCTTGTTACTTTGTAATGGCGGGCAAGTTTTCCGTCAAAAAAGTCTGTTAGAGCTATAATTAAAAATAGCAGACTGCAAATAAGTAATTTGTTTTTTTCATAAAATAAACTAAAGTTAAACATTATTGTAATTGGTATTCTTGATAATGTTAGTACGTTTATTAAAATCTTTTTAAAAATAAAAAAATGATTGTACACGATATATCCTTTCCGGAGTTATATTGAACTAACTGTATTTTACCTAATTTATTTATATTTGCATAGTATTTTTTTAAATAACATGGTATAATCAAGCACAATTTCAATATATAAGCTATTTGGAAAGGACTTTTAACCGATTATGAATATGAGAGCCAGAGGACTAAAGGATTACTATTTAAGCAAAGAATTTGAAGATAAATATAATTATGAGGGTGAACTCGGAGTAAGCTCAAGTGAAGCGGGAACTGTGTTTAAGCTTTGGTCGCCTATTGCGGAAAAAGTAGATTTAAGACTTTTTGAAAATGGTACAGGTGGCGAGCCTTGGGTTGTATTTCCTATGGAGAAAAAAGCCAAGGGAGTATGGGAATATAAGACAGATAAAAACTTAAAAGGAAAATACTATGACTACCTGCTGATTATAGAAGGGAAAGAAAGCATATCTTCAGATCCTTATGCAAGGGCTTGCGGGCTTAACGGTGTAAGGAGCATGGTTATTGACTTAAATGAGACCAATCCGAAGGACTGGGAAAATGACAAAGCGCCCGAAAGAGAAGTGGAAGATATAATCTATGAGCTTCATGTCAAGGAATTTTCCTATGCTAAAGAAGGCGGATTTCCTGAAAATGTCAGGGGGACATATAAAGCGTTTTCTGTGGATAATACAAGTTTACGAAATGAAGGCAAAATTCCTACAGGTCTGAATTATGTAAAAGAACTTGGTGTTAATCATATCCAGCTTATGCCTGTCTATGACTATGCTTCGGTTAATGAAGACGGAACAGGGGCACAGTTTAACTGGGGTTATGATCCGCTTAATTATAATATACCTGATGGTTCATATTCTACAGATGCAGCTAACGGAGAAGTGCGTATTATTGAGTTTAAGGAAATGATTCAGGCACTTCATAAAAAAGGCTTTAGAGTTATTATGGATGTGGTCTACAATCATACCTTTGATTTGGATACGAGTCTACAAAAGACTATGCCATACTACCACTATAGAATAGATGAAAAAGGCGACCTCTCAGATGGTTCAGCCTGTGGCAATGATATAGCTTCTGAAATGCCTATGACGGAAAAATATATCATTGATTCAGTACTTTATTGGGCAGAAGAATACCATATAGACGGTTTTCGTTTTGATTTGATGGGATTGCTTACGGTAGACGTAATGAATAAGATTCAGAAAGTCCTAGATGAGAAATACGGGCGTGGTGAAAAACTTATTTACGGAGAACCATGGTCTGCGGAAGCGTCTTATATGGAAAAGGGAGCAGAAGGTTCGTATAAAAAGAATATTGCAAAACTTGATGAGTATATAGGAATTTTCTCGGATGATATAAGGGATTCAATAAAAGGTCATGTATTTTATGAGGATGAGGTCGGATTTGTGAACGGAGATGTAAACTTCATAGATGATATAGAGAAAGGACTGACTTCATTCGGACTGTCTCCTAAACATATAATCAGTTATGTTTCCTGCCATGATAATCACACTCTTTGGGACAAACTCAGTATTACAACCAAGGATGTGGCAAAAAGGCTTAAACAGTACAAACTTGCTGCAGCTATTTATATGAGTTGTCAGGGAAGAATATTTATTTATTCGGGCGAGGAGTTTTTAAGAACCAAAAATGGTGAGCATAATACCTTCAATATGCCGATAGAGTTAAACAGAATTGACTGGAATCTTGTAGAAGAAAACAAGGACATGGTAGAGTATTACAAGTCTCTGATTAAACTGCGTAAAGAGCTTACAGGACTTTGTGATAAAGATTCTGATGCCGGCAAAAATATTGAAACTTTTATAAAGGAGAAAGGGTTATTAGGTGTTAAGGTTGTTAATAAGACAATAGAAACTGCAGAACCTTTATATAAAGAAGCTGTTATTATCTTTAATGCAAATGATGAGGCTGTTAAGGTGAAACTTCCTGAAGGAGATTATAAGGTATTGCTTGATTCGGACAGCTTTGGAAAGGGAGCATCTGACGAAGTTCTAACAGGTGAGATTGAGGTTCAGGGAAGCAGTGCTGTGTTTTTGGGGAAGAAGTAGGAAAGGGGTAGATTGATGGACATAAGATACATTACTTCATCTGATGATAAAAATAAAATAAGCAAGATATATGAAGATAGTTGGAGGTATGCTTATAGTGGTATTATTCCGCAAAACTACTTAGATGCTATTCAGGAAGGACACTGGAGTAATAGCTTGGAAATCCCCGGATGGAACACTATGGTTTGTGTTCAGGATGGTGAATATATAGGAACAAGCACCTTTGGTAAATCAAGAATCGAAAAATATAAGGACTCAGGTGAAGTGATCTCGATATATTTTTTGCCGAAATACATTGGTAAAGGATATGGCAAAAAAATAATGGATACTGTAATGAGTGAGTTAAGAAAAGAAGGATTTAGGGAAGTATTTCTATGGGTGCTTGAGGGAAATAGAAGAGCCAGGCATTTTTATGAAAACTACGGATTTGAAGTTTGTGAGGATTATATGGAAGAAAAAATCGGTGGTAAAGCATTGATGGCTGTAAGATATGTTTTTCGATTTAAATAGAAACGGATAAATCTGGACTTGTTTAATTTACAAAAAGAATAAATACTATATTGATAAATTTAAGAAACGATAAGCAATAAGAAACTAATCGTTTCTTAAATTATTTTTTAAAAAACCTATTGACCATAACGTAACGTAATAGTATATACTCTGATTTGTCAGGAGGAAACAGAAATGTATTTGATCAAAAAAGTAAGTGAAATCAGTGGCGTATCGGTGCGCACTTTACACCATTATGATGAGATTGGGCTACTATCTCCGGAAAAGCATGAGAATGGTTACAGATATTATAGTGAAGAAGACTTGCAGATTTTACAGACAATATTGTTTTATAAATATCTGAATTTTCCGCTTAAACAGATTAAAGAATTGCTGACAACAGGAGAAAAAGAATGTCTGCCTCATTTGAGAAATCAGCTTATTTTAATGAAAAATGAAAAGGAAAGACTTCTGACGCTTATAGACACATTGGAAAAAACAATCAGAGCAAAAGAAGGGAGAACTATTATGTCTATGGAAGAAAAATTTAAGGGATTTACATATCAGGACAATGAGAAGTACAAGAAAGAGGCAATGGATAAGTATGGCAAAGAAGTTATAGAAGAGTCGGTAAACAGGCAAAAAGATAATGAAAAAGAGGTTGTTGACGGATTCAACAATATTTTCTTTGCTTTTGCAGAGAATCATTCAAATGGAATTGAGGCTACAGCAAAAGAAAATGTCGAACTTGCAAGGAAACTTCATAAGCATCTATGTAAATGGTCATTTGACTGTTCGCTTGAAGCACTTTCAGGTATTGGCTATGGCTATGCCAAAAATCCTGAGTTCAAAAAGAATATAGATCAGTTTGGAGAAGGAACAGCGCAATATGCCTGCGATACAATTCAGCAATATGTAAGTGAAGAAAGAAGATAAAAATTCGGAAGGGATTCTGATGATATTTTAGAATCCCTTTTAATAGTTTAACAAAAACATCTGAAAAATAGGGCAAAATAAGCGGTATAAGGATATTGTTAAAAAAATATCAAACTTATTTCAAAAAACTTTATAAAAGTTGTTGACAAACATACCCGTTCTATGGTAAAATATTATCCGTTGCTTCACAAGAAGTCGCTTAGTAAAAATATTATAAATGTAGCAAATAAGCAGTTTCTGAGGCAGAGAACTTTGATAATTAAATAGTGAGACAATCTTGAAAATTCAAACGAACGCGTATGAGTAGTAATACTTATACAACCTTGACATTAAATTCTTAATGAATACAAGCCGCAGGCGAAGTATGAATTTAGAATTTAAGTCGTTCTTTCGAAGCTTAGCGAGAAAGAACATCCTTATAAAACAGTAAAAATTATCAACTTTAGCCGGTTGATAACGGAATAAGCAAGAGATGATAAATGTCAGCTTGTTCTGGGCATAATTTTCTTAACGAATACAAGCTTCTGCGAAGTATGAGTTTAGAAAATTAGTCGTTCTTTCGAAGCAAAGCGAGAAAGAACTTCCAAACAAACATATTTATATGAGAGTTTGATCCTGGCTCAGGATGAACGCTGGCGGCGTGCCTAACACATGCAAGTCGAACGGAGATTACGGACGGAAGTTTTCGGATGGAAGCCTGTAATTCTTAGTGGCGGACGGGTGAGTAACGCGTGGGCAACCTGCCCTATACAGGGGGATAGCAGCTGGAAACGGCTGGTAAGACCGCATAAGTCGGTTAAATCGCATGATTTGATCGGGAAATGAGCAATCAGGTATAGGATGGGCCCGCGTCCGATTAGCCAGTTGGCAGGGTAAAAGCCTACCAAAGCGACGATCGGTAGCCGGACTGAGAGGTCGGACGGCCACATTGGGACTGAGACACGGCCCAAACTCCTACGGGAGGCAGCAGTGGGGGATATTGCACAATGGAGGAAACTCTGATGCAGCGACGCCGCGTGAGTGAAGAAGTATTTCGGTATGTAAAGCTCTATCAGCAGGGAAGATGATGACGGTACCTGACTAAGAAGCCCCGGCTAACTACGTGCCAGCAGCCGCGGTAATACGTAGGGGGCAAGCGTTATCCGGATTTACTGGGTGTAAAGGGAGCGCAGGCGGTTTTGCAAGTTGAGAGTGGAAGCAGGGGGCTCAACCCCCTGACTGCTCCCAAAACTGTAAAACTTGAGTATGGGAGAGGCAGGCGGAATTCCTAGTGTAGCGGTGAAATGCTTAGATATTAGGAAGAACACCGGTGGCGAAGGCGGCCTGCTGGACCAAAACTGACGCTGAGGCTCGAAAGCGTGGGTAGCAAACAGGATTAGATACCCTGGTAGTCCACGCTGTAAACGATGAATACTAGGTGCTGGGAGGCATAAGCTTTTCGGTGCCGTCGCAAACGCATTAAGTATTCCACCTGGGGAGTACGTTCGCAAGAATGAAACTCAAAGGAATTGACGGGGACCCGCACAAGCGGTGGAGCATGTGGTTTAATTCGACGCAACGCGAAGAACCTTACCCGGTCTTGAGATCCTCCTGAATACTGAGTAATGTCAGTAGTCCTTCGGGACAGGAGAGACAGGTGGTGCATGGTTGTCGTCAGCTCGTGTCGTGAGATGTTGGGTTAAGTCCCGCAACGAGCGCAACCCCTATTTTTAGTAGCCAGCGGTTCGGCCGGGCACTCTAAAGAGACTGCCGAGGATAACTCGGAGGAAGGCGGGGATGACGTCAAATCATCATGCCCCTTATGACCGGGGCTACACACGTGCTACAATGGCAGTTACAGAGGGAAGCGAAGATGTGAATCGGAGCAAATCTCAGAAAGGCTGCCTCAGTTCGGATTGTAGTCTGCAACTCGACTACATGAAGCTGGAATCGCTAGTAATCGCAAATCAGAATGTTGCGGTGAATACGTTCCCGGGTCTTGTACACACCGCCCGTCACACCATGGGAGTCGGAAATGCCCGAAGTCAGTGGCCTAACCGCAAGGGAGGAGCTGCCGAAGGCAGGTCTGGTGACTGGGGTGAAGTCGTAACAAGGTAGCCGTATCGGAAGGTGCGGCTGGATCACCTCCTTTCTAAGGAAGAAGAAGTAGAGATTGTCTTACTGTTTAGTTATCAACGAGCAACGTGGATGCGAAAGAAAAATTTGTGAAAGCTTGCTTTCAGACAAATTTTTATGAGCAGACACACTGCGACTTACTCTAGCGAGGACGAATGAAGTGAGTTCGAGCTAGAAGGAAGGCGTGAGTTGCAAGTTTTGGGTAACAAAATACGTCTGGTGGCGATGCGCCCGGGGGTAACACCCGTTCTCATCCCGAACACGAAGGTTAAGGCCCGGGCGGCCGATGGTACTGCACTGGAGACGGTGTGGGAGAGTAGGTGGCTGCCAGACATTAAATTCTTAATGAGCTCAAGTCGAAGACGCAGAGCGAGTTTAGAATTTAAGTCGTTCTTTCGAACGCAGTGAGAAAGAACTTCCTCTAATAAACCCTACACTCTTCGAGTGAGAGCGAAGCTCGAACGGAAGTAACTAAAAAGAATTAAAAATTGAAATAACAGATTAGCTTAAAAATAATAATTAGAAGACTAAAAACTTCGATTAGTGATTTGATGTAATCAAAGACTAAAGATTAGTTATCAAACCTTGATTATATCAAATGACTGATTGAAGATGAGCTAAGACTTCTCAAATGGGAAGAACAGCTTGTAACCACAGTCAAATGTACCTTGAAAACTGCATACCGAACAAATATTTATGCAAGTATAGCTTTTAGTGATTTAATCATTAAGAGATATACAGCTAGATATGAAACAACATCGAGACATTGTTTTCTTGATGAACACAAGTTGAAAACGAAGTGTGAATATAGAAAACAGGTCGTTCTTTCAAGCGTAAGCGAGAAAGAACTTCATATATTCTTTTTGTTTAATGAAAAGAATAAGATAATTATTAAAAGATTTTATAACAGTACGCTAGCTGTTATAGAATCATTAAAGAGAACCAAATGAGTTATCTAAAATACAGTTGAGATGGGTCACTCGCAGAAATACTTCGTATTTCCGCTCGTGATAGGCGTTTCGTAGAAACGCCACCATCTGTCTATAGACCGCCGTTTACAAGCAAGCTTGCAACGACGTCCCATAGACATCTGGCTTTCCCATCTCAACTCAGGTCAAGTTACAAAGGGCGCAGGGCGGATGCCTTGGCACCAGGAGCCGAAGAAGGACGTGATAAGCTGCGAAAAGCTGCGGTGAGGAGCAAATATCCATTGATCCGCAGGTATCCGAATGGGGAAACCCGGCAGAAAGAACTTCTGTCACCGTATGATGAATCCATAGTCATACGGAGGGAACCCGGCGAACTGAAACATCTAAGTAGCCGGAGGAAGAGGAAGAAACATCGAATCCCTAAGTAGTGGCGAGCGAAAGGGGACGAAGCCCAAACCAAGGATTTATCCTTGGGGGTTGAGGACCACAGACGAAGAAGCAGTAGGTAGTAGAACGGTTTTGGGAAAGCCGGCCATAGAGAGTGAAAGCCTCGTATACGAAACAGACTGTGATTCAGTGGTATCCGGAGTACTACGGGACACGAGAAACCCCGTAGGAAGCAGGAGGGACCACCCTCCAAGGCGAAATACTACCTGGTGACCGATAGAGTATAGTACCGTGAGGGAAAGGTGAAAAGAACCCCGGGAGGGGAGTGAAAGAGAACCTGAAACCCTGTGTCTACAAGCTGCGGAAGCACGACTAACGTGCAACCGTGTACTTTTTGTAGAACGGTCCGGCGAGTTGCCGTTGCTGGCAGGTTAAGTACTTAAGGTACGGAGCCGAAGGGAAACCAAGTCTTAACAGGGCGATAAGTCAGTAACGGCAGACCCGAAACCGGGTGACCTACCCATGGCCAGGATGAAGTCTGCGTAAAAGTGGATGGAGGTCCGAACACACGTCTGTTGAAAAAGGCGGTGATGAGCTGTGGGTAGCGGAGAAATTCCAATCGAACTCGGAGATAGCTGGTTCTCCCCGAAATAGCTTTAGGGCTAGCCTCGGTATAGTCTAATGGAGGTAGAGCACTGAATCGCTGCGGGGGCGTCAAAGTCTACCAAAGCGTATCAAACTCCGAATGCCATATAGATGTTTACCGGGAGTCAGACTGTATGAGATAAGTCGGACAGTCAAAAGGGAAACAGCCCAGACCATCTGCTAAGGTCCCAAAGTGTATGTTAAGTGGTAAAGGATGTGGGGTTTCGAAGACAACTAGGATGTTGGCTCAGAAGCAGCCATTCATTCAAAGAGTGCGTAATAGCTCACTAGTCGAGAGGTCCTGCGCCGAAAATGTCCGGGGCTGAAACATAACACCGAAGCAATGGAACATATCGTAAGGTATGTTGGTAGGGGAGCATTGATAACACGAAGAAGCGGTACCGTAAGGAGCCGTGGAGAGTTATCAAGAGAGAATGCCGGAATGAGTAGCGAGATGAAGGTGAGAATCCTTCAGGCCGTATATCCAAGGTTTCCAGGGTAAAGCTGATCTTCCCTGGGGAAGTCGGGACCTAAGCTCAGGCTGAGAAGCGTAGGCGATGGACAACTGGTTGATATTCCAGTACCTCTGGCTATCAGAAATGTGGGGACACGGAGATTCAGGAAGTGCCTGTAAAGGATTCAGGTGCAAGCATGGTTTATGCCGGGCAGGCAAATCCGCCCGGGTAATTGAACTGTGTGATGCGGACCGAAATATAAGTAGGGAAGCTTCTGGGAGAGCCGTCGAGAAAAGCCGCTATTGTGTAGTCAGAGCCCGTACCGTAAACCGACACAGGTGGATGGGGAGAGTATCCCAAGGCCGGCGGGAGAAGCATTGTTAAGGAACTCGGCAAAATGGCCCCGTAAGTTCGCGATAAGGGGTGCCTGTAGAGATACAGGCCGCAGAGAATAGGCTCAAGCAACTGTTTAGCAAAAACACAGGTCTATGCGAAACCGTAAGGTGATGTATATGGGCTGACGCCTGCCCGGTGCTGGAAGGTTACGGGGAGTGCTTAGGAGTAATCCGAAGGTACGAACTTAAGCCCCAGTAAACGGCGGCCGTAACTATAACGGTCCTAAGGTAGCGAAATTCCTTGTCGGGTAAGCTCCGACCCGCACGAAAGGCGTAATGATTTGAGCGCTGTCTCAACAATGCACCCGGTGAAATTGAAGTACCAGTGAAGATGCTGGTTACCTGCGCCAAGACGGAAAGACCCCATGGAGCTTTACTCCATCTTGGTACTGGGATTAGATATATGATGTACAGGATAGGTGGGAGACTGAGAAGCAGGGACGCCAGTTTCTGCGGAGTCAATGTTGGGATACCACCCTTCGTGTATCTGGTTTCTAACCTTTGCCCGTGATCCGGGCAGGGGACAATGCCAGGAGGGGAGTTTGACTGGGGCGGTCGCCTCCGAAAGTGTATCGGAGGCGCTCAAAGGTTCCCTCAGAATGGTTGGAAACCATTCGCAGAGTGTAAAGGCAGAAGGGAGCTTGACTGCGACACCGACGGGTGGAGCAGGTACGAAAGTAGGACTTAGTGATCCGGTGGTATGTAAGTGGGAATGCCATCGCTCAACGGATAAAAGCTACCCTGGGGATAACAGGCTTATCACTCCCAAGAGTTCACATCGACGGAGTGGTTTGGCACCTCGATGTCGGCTCATCGCATCCTGGGGCTGTAGTAGGTCCCAAGGGTTGGGCTGTTCGCCCATTAAAGCGGTACGCGAGCTGGGTTCAGAACGTCGTGAGACAGTTCGGTCCCTATCTGGCGCAGGCGCAGGATATTTGAGGAGAGCCGTCCTTAGTACGAGAGGACCGGGATGGACGAACCGCTGGTAGACCAGTTGCAGTGCCAGCTGCACGGCTGGGAAGCCAAGTTTGGCAGGGATAAACGCTGAAGGCATCTAAGCGTGAAGCCCCCTCCAAGATAAGATATCCCATAGCGTAGGCTAATAAGACCCCTTAGAGAGTATGAGGTTGATAGGTCAGTGGTGTAAGCAGAGTAATCTGTGTGCCTTCTGATACTAATAGGTCGAAGGCTTGACCAAAGTAAGGAAAAGAGATGTTGTATTCGGTTGCAGTTTTGAAGATATATGAGGGAAAGGACACTTAGGTGTTCTTTTTTTTGTTAAGGTAGGTTAAAGAAAACCTTTTAATTGACTATAAAGATAGGTTTTATTATAATAAATAAAAATGATTATTAATTTGACTTAATTGTAAATATATACGCAGGTAGGTCATCTACTAAAAATGTGAGGGAGATTAATGTTTAATTTTACTAAGGACTGTTTTGTAGGCATAGTTAATATTGATAATAAAAGGCTGGAATATTTTGAAACTTTGAACTATGCTCTTAGAGAGGATAGTTCGGAGAGCTGTTTATCTAAGATCAGAAATATACTGGATAAGCTAAATTCCTATTCAGTTGATGGATTTAAGGAAGAAGAAGAGTATATGACTGAAACTGTGGATAAAGAGCTGGAAATACAGATTAAAGAGCATAGATGGTTTATCGAGAAACTTGATGAGTTTAAGAAAGAGGCAGAAGAAATTACGGAGGAAAACTCAAAAGATGAGCTTAATAAAATAATCAGATTTATGATAAGATGGTTATATAGTCATATTGTCAGCAAAGATACCCTTATAAGTAAACCGATTATAGTTTCTGATAATAAAACGGATACTCAAACTACGGTAGAAGAAAATGAAAATCCATTTGCATTTACTGAGAAATATGTTGTAGGAGTTGAGCAAATAGATGAGGAACATAAGAGACTGTTTGAAATAATAGGGGAAGCAAATGCGGTCCTACACAATGACTTTTTATATGATAAATTTGATCAAATCAGCAATGTCCTTGGGGAACTTGTAGAATATACCAAGGTGCATTTTGCAGATGAAGAAGCATATATGGAAAGTATAAATTATGAGGGGCTGGAAGCACAGAAAAGAGCTCATGCAATGTTTGTTGAAAAAATTGAGAATATAAATCTTGATGATGTAGATGAAAATCAAGATGAGTATCTTAACGGTTTGCTAAGTTTCTTACTAGATTGGTTGGTAAACCATATATTAAAGGTAGATAAGCTCATACCATGTAAATAAAATTTTTCTTTACTTATTTGTTCACTTGTGGTAAACTAATGAAAGTGTGTTTATACACATATATAATACTTTCACTCAGCGTATGGATACTCCGACCTTATGCTTGGTGACAGTGAATTAATGAAAGGAGAACAGTATGATATCAAAAGAGAAAAAAGCTGAGATTATCAAAGAATATGGCAGAACACCGGGAGATACAGGTTCACCTGAAGTTCAAATAGCTATACTTACCGAGAGAATCGCAGAGCTTAATGCGCATCTTTCTGCTAACGCAAAAGATCATCATTCAAGAAGAGGTCTTCTTAAGATGGTTGGTGCGAGAAGAAGACTTCTTGCTTACTATCAGAAGAAGGATCTTGAGGGCTATCGTAAGCTTATCGCTCGTTTAGGTCTTAGAAAGTAATAAAAGTAGTAAAACACATAACACACAAACACTGAAGGGTGCCTTAGGGTACCCTTTTTTTTCTTATAAAAGACAATAAAAATTTATAAAAATGACACAAATATGTGGTATAATGTGATAGCTTTAAAGAAATATTATATAGACAGCCTGCTTAGAAAGGATTTTATAGATGTATAAAAAGGTAAGATTAGTTGTAAAGTTTTCATTATTGTTTATGATTATTGCAGCTATATATAATTATTCGGCTGTTTCGGTTATGGCAGCAAATAGGATAGTAAAAGTAAAAAACGGAACTTCGGGAGAAATACGTATAAAAGAAGATGACTTTGTAACCTTCATACCAAAACTGAAAAATAATAAAAATAAGAAAAAAAGCAATCTTATTTTTATTATTCACCGGAGAATGGTAAGAATCTGTATCAATTTGGTAACGGAAAATATTGGATTAGTAAAAAAGGACTGGCAACTGTCGTTATTTCAGGTATGGACACACAGGGAAATCTGAATTTTATGGCAGATTATAATATTATTATAGAAAAAAGAAGGATAGCAAAGACTGGTACAAATATTGCTAAGAATAATAATGAGAATAAATCTGATGTGACTAATACTCAGAATAACAATCCTATAGAAAATAATAACATAAGTATTCCGACTCAGTCCGCAATACAGAAAAATCTCGCAGATGTGACAGCGGTGACTCTGTCGCAGAATAGACTAAATGCCAAAAGAACCAAGATAGGTGCTTATGATAATGAGGTTACAAGTTTCAAGATAGATGTGAACAGTAAGGTTGAGCTCAGTGAGTCTGACAATGCAGATATAAGTGTGGCAAGTTCAAACTTAAATATGAAGATAGCAGCCTATCTTGAAAAAAATGTACTTACTATAGATGTATATAATACAGGAATCAGTGTGTTGACCATTGATATAAACGGAAAGAAATTTAATCTTGATGTAAATATAATTGATAATGAAATATCTTCTACATCGGTAGTGATTGCTGAGGGAGGCTCGTATCAGCTCAGAATAAGGGGAGAAGGAGCCGGAAAAATTGAATGGAGCTCTGCAAATCCTGAAATAGCTGAGGTGAGTGCTGATGGAAAGGTTATAGGAAAGGCAAAGGGAAATACCCTGATTACAGCTAAAGTAAACGGTAAGACCTTTGGCTGTGTGGTCTCAATAACCTCAGAAATGCGTAAAAATGTTGTAGAATGGGCAAGAGCGTACTCACTAAAAAGCAGATACAGTCAGTCACGAAGAATGGAAGAAGGATACTATGACTGTAGCTCCCTTGCCTGGAGGGCATATCATAAATTTGGTTTTAATATTATGGACACAAATTATGCACCTACAGCTGCTGCGATGGGTAAGTTCTATGATACGAATGGCAGAATAGTGCAAGGCGGGTTGTCAGGAGAAAATATAAATAACATGGTTTTTGAACCCGGAGACCTCTTCTTTATGGAAGGTTCAGCTAATAACGGAAGATACCGAAATATATATCATGTTGAAGTAATATCGGGATACACATTTTTAGGATTTGATAAAGGTGAAAAACCTATTATAGGAATAGAATTTGCCAACAGGACTCAGAATGATTTCAGAGGATTTGTAGGGAAACCTTAAATTTAAGGGAGGACATATGGTAATAAGCCTGTATTTTATCTGCTTTATTATATTCAGTTTTATGGGTTGGATATATGAGAGCATTTACTGTACATTGAGAACACATCATTGGGATAACAGGGGCTTTTTGTTTGGAGCGGTTTGTCCGATATATGGAACAGGGGGGATAATTGCCACTCTGGTTTTCAATTTAATATTTAAGAATAATGAAGCCCAAATTTGGCAGATATTTATTATATGTATGTTGGGAAGTGCAGTCTTGGAATATGTGACTTCATATGTGCTTGAAAAGCTGTTTCATGCAATGTGGTGGGATTACAGCGATATGCCTTTAAATATAAATGGCAGGATTTGTCTGCCTGCTTCAATAGGATTTGGCATAGCAGGTATTTTTGTGGTAAAATATATATCACCTTTTGTTTTTGGATTATTTACCAATGTTCCGCCTTTAGCGATAGAAGGAATATCAATGGCGTTAATAGCATTTTTTGGTGCAGATTTGGCACTTACGGTTTCAGGGTTAACGCAGTTAGTTAAGAAGATGGAAGAAATGGAAAATGAATTTAATGAAAGGATGGAGGCATCTTATCAGATTATAGAAGAAAAGAGGCAGTTTATTGCTGATAAAATGGAAGTATACGAGAAGCTTACAGCTGATAAGATAAGTGAATATTCGCTCACTATGGGTATACTTCAGCAGCATGCACTTAAAAGCATGAAGAAATTCAAATCAACAGGTAAGGCACGGATAGCAGAAAAATTTAAGGAAACTGTAAATACTTTACCGGTAATAGAAAAGATAAGGAAGATGAATGATGAAAGATAACGAAAAAATAAAAGAAGAAGTTAAGAGGCTGCTTGAGGGTATTCATGAGCATGAACACGTACTTAGGATGAGGACTTTTATTCAGCATGGAAAGATTACCACTTATGATCATTGTTTCAGAGTAGCGGCTATGAGCTATAAAATAAATAAAATGTTCAGGTTGAAATCTGATGAGAGAGCCTTGGTCCGAGGTGCATTTTTACATGACTATTTTCTTTATGACTGGCATAAGAAAAAGGCTAAATTCAGAAATCTAAAAGAATTCCTAAAATTACATGGTTTTATGCATCCAAGTTATGCCGCTGCCAATGCCAAGCGTGATTTTGGAATAGATGAAAGGGAAGAGCATATAATCAAAAGCCATATGTGGCCGCTTACCGTGACAAAGATTCCCAGATCAAGAGAAGCAGTTATAGTATGTATAGCGGATAAGCTTACATCTGCAACTGAGACTATAATGAGATTTTAAATAAAAAATATCCCTCTTACTATATATTACCGGAAAACCTATAGTAAGAGGGAATTATTATACTTCTTTAATTTTGTAATTTAATATGACTTTATCAGTTCTGAATTTCTTTTTATAATTGGAAAGAATTCTATTCATAACCATATCAGCATTTTCAAAATTTACACAAGGTAACATCAGTATGTATTGAGCACCGCTATATTTTGAAATGACATCACCTGTTCTCAGGCTTAAATTAAGTACAGCAAGAAGTTTTGACATATAACCGTCAAGTTTGGTAAGGTCAGGCGACTGCCCTCTGTCTGTCTGTAAGGTAACAAGGCATAGATAGGTGGAAAGCCCTAAACGCTCCAGCCGTCTTTTGGTAAGCTGGTATGTTTTTACAAAATAGCCATATTCACAGAAAAAAGCACCTTCATCTAGGGAATTCTCCATAAGATGTTCCTGAATTATAGCAAGGTCAGTTTCCAAAGCTTTTTGAGTATCCATAATCTGACTGTAAAGAGTCCTGAGTTCAGCAGAAGGATTTACTCCAAGATTCCTATACAGTATATTTGTAGCAGAATCATAATGGTCAAGAGCATCTTTATAACGATCACATCTTATATAAGCCATTATTAGCAGGCAGTGGAGTTTTTCATCCAGATTATCTATTTCTATGGCCTTAAGTATTACCTTTATAATTGTATCAGAATCATTTTCATCTTCTAAAAGGACACATAGTTTTTTTACACTTTCAAGATAGATACTATGATATCTGGCACTGATTGGTATGGTCCAAACTTCGCCGGAAAGCTTAGGTATGAAATCTCCTTTATAAAGTTCAAGAGCTTCCAGATATTTATTAATTCGCTCTTGATTTGAAAGTAAAGGATTTTCAGCATCATTAACAAGCTCTTCAAATAACTCGGCATCCAAAATAATGTCATACTCAGAATTCCAAGAATAAGCTCCTCTGCTTGAAAGGATGCAACCTTCACCACCAAGTTTCAAAGGCTTAAGCATTTCTCTTGTACGAAAAAGCTGAGTTTTAAGAGCATTTATAGGATTGCTGTTGTCATCAGACCATAACGAATCAATGAACCTGGACTGAGTAATTGCAGTATCATGATTCATAACAATAAAGGCAAGAAGATTCCACATTTTGCGAGAACGATTTAAATCATCAGATACAATGTTGCCATTATATTCAATACTGAACTTGCCTAAAACCGAAATTCTAATTGTTTCCACAGTTGAAACCTCTCTACACAATTTATCATCTAAATAAGTTAAAATACAGGACTGATAAGAATTATATTCTGTAGGTTCTGTAAAATATCTGTAATATAATTTAAAATATTAATAGTATTACATATTATATTATACAGATTAAAAATAAGTTTGGCAACTATGATTTTATATTATAAACATGTTATAATACTTACAGGTTTTGCGGCAAGGATTATATTGAGGGTGGAAACAATGGAAAATATTAAAATAGTAGTATCACCTGTGATTAAACAGGATGGAAGGCAGAAGATATTTATAAGTTTTATAGATGATTATGATAAAAGGGAAGCGGAAGCCATCATTCCGGGCTGTGTATTTATTAAAAATGTAGGATTTTCAGATGAAGAGATTGATATTTTTAAGGAATATCTGATGAAAGAGCAGACAGAGATACTGGAAAAAGCTAAAACTATAAATCCTTTGGCAGAATTTTTTGGAAAAAAGAAGTAGAAAGTTCTCATATATTAGCTTGATTCCTTGAATTAAAGTTATAAAAATAGTATAATAGCCAAAGCTATATTGTTTTTATTAAGTGAGGTTTGTGATGCGTTTTAAATATAAAAAAATGATAATAACAGCAAGTTGTTCGGTGATGTTGCTTGGAATGATAGTATTTTCTACAAAAAAGCCGTTGGACTCAAATGCCGCAGATAATTTGATTGTAGTTACCAAAGATAATACTACAGTAGTAAGTAACAGCTCTGTAAAAGCTATAGACACAGAAAACTTAGATGTGAACTCACCTGATGCTCAAAATACTGTATCTTCAGGGGGGATAGCTGCAGAAAATCCGGATAATGCCAAGGGAGTAAGTATTTTAATGAAGAATGCCTATCCTGAAGTGAATAAACTTGTGGAAGATTACCTTAAGGCAAGACTGGCGGTAGATAAGGATAAAATAGGCAAGCTGGTTGATAACATATATTATGCAGGTATTGAAGAACTGCCGCAGATGATGAAGAACTTTGAAGCAATAAAGCTTGTAGATTGCTATACCATAGACGGTCCTGAAAATGATGCAATGATGGTATATGCAAGAACGGAAACCAAGATTAAGGGGATAGATACTGCAGCATCCAGTTTAGACGGTTTTTATGTAAGAAAGGATGCAAATGGTGATTTTAAGATAATATTATCTCCTTTAGCAGATGAAGTTCAGAAAATAATTGATGAAGATATAAAAAGGGATGATGTAAGTGCATTGTTATCGGATGTAAATACAAAGTTTGCACATGAAATCAAAAATGATAAAAAACTTGCTGACTTCTTTACAAAGCTTCAAAACAGACAGGCAGGAAGTGAAGAGGAGACAGACAGCTCTAAGAATAAGGATAAAGATAAAAAAGCTGATAAAAAAAATAAGGACGATTCTTCTAAAACTAAAAAAAGCGGCAAATCAGCATAAATATGGGTGATTATGGAAGCGGTTAGAATAAATAAATATTTAAGTGAAGCCGGAGTCTGCTCCAGGCGTGGGGCGGACAGGCTTATAGAAGAGGGCAGGGTATCTGTAAACGGAAACCATGCCTTTTTAGGTTCGGTAGTGAAGAACAGCGATGAAGTAAGGGTTGACGGAAACCTTGTAACCCCCGTTATTAAAAAAATACTTATAGCCTTTAATAAGCCAAGAGGAATAGTATGTACAACAGCCGACCCGAAGTCAAAAGATGTGAATATAATAGAGTACATAAATTATCCTGAGAGGATTTTTCCTGTGGGGAGACTTGACAAGGAGTCGGAAGGACTTATCCTGCTAAGTAATGACGGAGATTTGTCTAACAAGATAATGAAGGCAAGAAATTTCCATGAAAAAGAGTATGAGGTTGAGGTGGACAAGCCTTTTGATGATGAATTTCTTAAGAAAATGTCTGAAGGTGTGCCTATATTAGATACAATAACCAGAAAATGTACGTTAAAACGTACGGGTAAAACTTCGTTTAACATTATTCTGACTCAGGGGCTGAACAGGCAGATTAGAAGAATGTGTGAGTACTTTGGTTATAAGGTGTTAAAACTTAAAAGAATCAGAATAATGAATATCAAGCTTGGTAATTTGAAGTCAGGTACTTACAGAAACATAACAGATAAAGAGTATGAGGAGCTTATAAAGGAATTGAGGTAGATATGGATATAAATTCAAAGAAGCAAAGGATGAAGGAGCTTATAGATGTACTTGATAAGGCAGCCAAGGCTTATTATGCCGAAAGTACTGAAATTATGAGCAATGCGGAATACGATAAGCTGTATGACGAACTTGAAGCACTTGAAAATGAAACAGGGATAGTGCTTGCGGGAAGCCTGACAAAAAAGGTGGGTTATGAGGTATTAAGCTCACTTCCTAAAAAAGCCCATAAAGAACCAAGACTTTCACTTAGTAAAACTAAGGATGTCGGAGAACTTGCTTCATTTTTAGGGGATAAAGAGGGTATACTTATGTGGAAGCTTGATGGGCTTACCATTGTACTTACCTATGAAAACGGAGAACTTGTCGAAGCATTAACTCGCGGAAATGGTGAAATAGGTGAGGTTGTTACTGAAAATGCGAGATTTTTTGAAAATATCCCTCTGGTAATTCCATATAAGGGCAGTCTGATGGTGCGTGGAGAGGCTATAATAAAATACTCTGATTTTAATAGAATAAATGAAGAAATTACTGATGTAGCTGAGAAATATAAGAATCCCAGGAATCTTTGCAGTGGCTCTGTAAGACAGCTTTCTACAGAGGTTACGGCTAAAAGAAATGTGAATTTCATAGTGTATGAGGATTTGGAGGGCGGAGAAAAATTTAAGACCAGAGAAGAAGAATTAAACTACCTTGAAAGTCTTGGATTTACGGTAGTTGACCATCCTTTAGTAAACAGGGATAATCTTGAAAAGGAAGTAAGAGAATATGAAAACAGAATAAAAACTTCCGACCTTCCTTCAGACGGACTGGTACTCCAGTTTAATGATATAGCTTATGGTAACAGTCTTGGCAGGACTTCTAAATTTCCGCGCCATTCCATAGCTTTTAAGTGGAAAGACGAAACAGCGGAAACTACCTTACGTGAAATAGAGTGGTCAGCTTCAAGGACAGGGCTTATCAATCCTGTAGCTATTTTTGATGCTGTAGAGCTTGAAGGAACGACTGTTACAAGAGCAAGTGTTCACAATGTGAGTATAATGAGAAGCTTGAAGCTTGGGGTGGGAGACAGAATAAAGGTCTATAAAGCAAATATGATAATTCCACAGATACTTGAAAATCTCACCGAGAGTAATGCAGAAGAGGTTCCTACAGTCTGCCCTGTATGTGGGGGCAAAACAGAGCTTAAAGATGAGGAAGGAGTACAGACACTTTACTGCACCAATCCGGACTGTATGGCTAAGAGGCTTAAGCTTCTGACACATTTTGTAAGCAGAGATGCTATGAATATCGCAGGTCTTTCAGAAATGACCTTGGAGAAATTTGTGGCAGAAAATATGATACATGAGCTTAGTGATGTATTTAAACTTGCAAATCATAAAGAAAAGATAGTTACTATGGAAGGCTTTGGAGAGAGGTCATATAACAATCTTATAGAAAGCCTTGATAAGGCAAGGGAAACTACGGCAGTCAGGATACTGTACAGTTTGGGAATAGCAAATATCGGACTTGCAACAGCGAAGCTTATTTGTAGATATTTTAACAATGACTTTGATAAGATTATAAAGGCTAAAGAAGAGGAGCTTACGCAGATAGATGGCATAGGCGAGGTTATGGCAAAAGTCTTTGCAGAATACTTTAACAAGGATGAAAACATTAAAACTCTGGAGCATTTACTGGCTGAAGTACATATTGAGAAAAGTGCTGAAAATGACCAAAATACGGAGGGTGATGATGAAGTAAATAATGCTATAGCAGGCCTAACCTTTGTAATTACAGGTGATGTGGAAAAGTTTAAGAACCGCAGAGAACTTTCAGAATTTATAGAAAGTAAGGGAGGTAAGGTAACAGGTTCCGTAACAGGCAAAACAAATTATCTGATAAATAATGACGTAACCTCTAATTCCGGAAAGAATAAGAAAGCTAAGGAGCTTGGAGTTAAAATAATAAGCGAGAATGAATTTTTGGAACTTGTAGGAGGTAATAATGCCAATTAAGGTAAAAAATAATTTTCCGGCTAAAAAAATACTGGAAGATGAAAACATATTTATAATGGACGAAAACAGGGCTATGACACAGGATATTCGTCCTCTTGAAATACTTATCCTTAATCTAATGCCGCTTAAAGAAGATACGGAAGTACAACTTATGAGAGCTCTTTCCAATACTCCTCTTCAGGTAAATATTACATTTTTGACAACTGAAACTTATATAGGTAAAAATACACCGACAAGCCATTTGAATGAATTTTATCTTACTTTTTCTGATATAGAAAAGAAAAAATATGACGGACTTATAATCACGGGAGCACCTGTAGAAACTTTAAAATACGAAGAAGTTGCATATTGGAAAGAACTTTGTGAGATTATGGACTGGGCTAAAACTCATGTAACATCTACCTTGCATCTGTGCTGGGCAGCCATGGCAGGAATGTACCATTATTATGGGGTGGATAAGTATCAGTTTGAGGAAAAGCTATTTGGAATATATCCGCATAAGGTATACAATAAAAGAGAACCTTTAATAAGGGGATTTGATGATTATTTCTATGCACCTCATTCCAGACATACGGGCGTAAAAAGAGAAGATATTGCAAATAATGAGGATTTAATTATACTTGCGGAATCAGAGGATGCTGGAGTGTTTCTTTTTATGACGAAAGACGGAAGCAAGATTTTTGTAATGGGGCATCCTGAATATGACAGAGTTACACTTGATGCTGAATATAAAAGGGATAAGGGCAAGGGCTTGCCTATAGAAATTCCTAAGAATTATTATCCTGAAAATAATCCTGAGAACAGACCGACTCTTTCTTGGAGGGCACATGCGAATACGCTTTATACGAACTGGATAAATTATTATATTTATCAGAACACACCTTATGATTTTACATCATAATTAAAAATGACTGCAGATAACTGTATATAACAGTTGATTTTGCAGTCGTTTTTATTAATCTGA
>NZ_KI535366.1:420111-750069 GCF_000160035.2 Catonella morbi ATCC 51271 | reverse complement strand
CAAATTATTAGCAATATGGTTTAACCGGTATAATATAGGACAAGCCGTTTTTTGATCTGTGGTTATATTATTTTTCGGACTCAGAGCCGGTATTAATTCGTTGCATTATCATTTCATAGCCATCATTTCCATAGGTAAGGGAGCGGTTAACCCTGCTTATAGTAGCTGTAGAGGCTCCCGTGGATTCTGCAATTTCGATATAGGTTTTACCCTCTGTAAGCATCTTGGCAACCATAAGCCGCTGTGAAATGGTAAACAGTTCGTTTATAGTACATACATCTTCAAAAAAATTGTAACATTCTTCCCTGCTTTTCAGAGTGAGGACTGCATCGAAGAAATAGTCCATTGCTGGTGTTTTTAATTTGTCTTTCATTTTTAATCTCCGAATTTACTTAAATTATTTTGCAATATAAGAATATTTTAACACTTTACAATAGCAAAGTAAAGAGCTAATAATTTATCCAGAATATTGCCTGAACCTGATAATTATGGCATAATGGTAGCTGAATAACGGCTTATTCTAATATCAGATGATGATAAAAGAAGGATAATAGATACAGGAAAATTTACTACAGAGCTAAGTGAGGCGGGAGTGATAAAATGGAGAAGCTGAAACTAAGTCTTTTACAAAAATGGGATATAAGTGACCAATATACCTTTGTGCATAGCACCGGAATACTTAATGATGGAAGGGCTTTGATTTTTACAAGAGAGGCAGAAGTTTCGGATAAGTATTGTGTTATTATGTTTTCGCCTTCAGAAGTAAAGAAAATAGCTGTCTGTGATTGTTCGGACTCAGGAAGAAATTATCCTGTGTTTTTTATGTGTGGTGAAGGGTTTGGAATTATAAAAGACGGAAAACAGATTGAATATTATAGAGGTGATTTTTCTGTACCGGAAATCATACCTATAAAAAACGGTTCTTTAATTTCGGGAAAGGTTATACCGGAAAAAGCCCAACAAAGATGTTTTCAGGTTATATCAGACAGCTCTCTTATTCCAGTTTGTTTTGAAAATAAAATTTATTATGGCTTAGCAAGGTGTTTTGGACTTTTAGACATTGATTTTGAGGTAAAATCGGCTAAGTGGAAATCTTTTTTGGAAATAGATAAAAAAGCATTTGTAAATTATGATGATAGTAATGATGAAATGCCTAAAATTGACAGTTTGAAAATATTTGATAATGAAATTTATGCATTTACGTCAGGGGAAAGTACAACATCTGTTAATAAGTGGGGGCTGGATTACTATGCTCTTGCTAAAATCTCTGATAAGGGAAAGGTAACGGAAAAGCTCATTGAGTCGGATAACTTGAAATCATCAGGTAAAAAAGGTGGTGTGAACGGAACATTTACAAATTCTGAATATGTAATAATGACACCTCTCTTTAAGAATGATGATTGGAATGGAAAACAGAAAGTTTTTTCACTTAGTACGGGTGAATACTTTGATATCGGTTTTCCTAAAGGAATGGCAAAGCATACGCTGCATAATATAAGTGAAAATCTTTGTCTGACATCTCTTTATAACAGGGGATTAAGAGAAATTGCGGTTTGCAAAATAGAAACAGTTAATTAAAGAGTAATTTAAGGAGAAAACATTGAAAAAAGGTGAAATCGCAGAGGGAATAATCAGTTATGTGGATTTTCCGGATAAGGGAATAATAATCCTCGGAGATGATGAGAGAAAGGTTGTACTTAAGGGAGGAATAACAGGTCAGAAAGTAAGATACAGAATTCAGAAAAAAAGAAATGACAGGTATGAAGCCTGTATAGAAGAAGTTATAGAAAAAGCGGCCATAGAAACCAGAGAGCCTGTCTGTAAGAATTACGGACTTTGCGGTGGCTGTTCTTACCATACCCTGCCTTATGAAGAACAGCTTAAGTTAAAAAGCACTCAGGTAAAGAAGATGCTTGACAGAGTTATAACTACTGATTATGAATATGAGGAAATACTTGGAAGCCCTAATGAGTGGGAAACCAGAAATAAAATGGAATATGCATTTGGTGATAGCTATAAGGGTGGCCCAATGTCGCTTGGGCTTCATAAACGAGGACATTTTCACGATATTTTATATACTGATGACTGTAAGATAGTAAATGATGATTTTAATAAGGTACTAAGATGTGTATTTGAGCATTTTAACGAAGCAGAAATCTCATTCTATAATAAGGCAATGCACAGGGGATATCTCAGACATTTGCTTGTAAGAAGGGCAGCTAAGACAGGAGAAATTCTGGTAGCCCTTGAAACTTCATCTGACTTTATAACAAAATCCGAAAAGAATGCTATGGAAATGGATAGCCTGAAGGAGTTTTTAGCTTCATCAAATGCAGTGTATGATAAGGATAAAGAGCAGAGTCAGGCAGAAAAGAATATTTTGGCCAAAATGGTGGAAAAGCTAAGAAAAGTAAGCTTAGAGGGTGAAATAGTCGGTATTATCCATCTTATAAATAATGAAGTTTCTGATGATGTGAAGGCTGAAAGGCAGGAAATTCTCTTTGGAAGAGATTATATAAATGAGGAGCTGCTTGGACTTAAATTTAAAATCACTACATTTTCATTTTTCCAGACTAATTCTCTAGGAGCAGAAGTACTTTACAGCAAGGTAAGGGAGTATGTGGGAAATAATGAAGGAAATGTAGTATACGATCTTTACAGCGGAACCGGCACCATAGGTCAGATAATTTCACCTGTAGCTAAGAAGGTAATAGGTATAGAGATAGTGGAAGAGGCCGTAATCGCAGCCAATGAAAATGCCAAGTTAAATGGGCTTACCAATACTGAGTTTTTGGCAGGAGATGTATTTAAGGTGCTTGATGAAGTGAAGGAAAAACCTGATTTCATTATCCTCGACCCGCCAAGAGACGGTGTATCCCCTAAGGCACTTAAAAGGGTGTTATCCTATGGTGTGAGGGATATAGTTTATATTGCCTGTAAGCCTACAAGCCTTGTAAGAGATATTCCTGAGTTTGAGGCAGTAGGGTACAGGGTGAAGAAGGTCTGTTTGTGTGATATGTTTCCGGAGACGTTGCATGTGGAGACGGTATGTTTATTGTCCAAACTTCATGAAGCTAAGAATCATATGGGGGGTGACGTCGAAGATAAAGCAGAGAAAATTGAAACTTGGGAAATTCGTGTATGATTATCTTATATAGAGAAAAAGTATACTTATGCACTAACTTGACAAATATTGAATTTTAATTTATTATTAAATATAGATTCAGTATTATTATAGAAAGAGGTGTGCTATGGCACAAGTATTAAAAGAAGAAGTTAGAAATAGAATACTAGAAGCAGCAGAAAAAGTATTTTATGAAAAGGACTATAGAGGTGCCAAATTAACAGAAATTGCAAAAGAAGCAGATATTCCTGTGGCACTAATTTATACCTATTTCAAAAATAAGGAAGTTTTGTTTGATGCAGTAGTAAGTTCTGTTTATATAAACTTCGAGTCAGCTTTTAATGAGGAAGAATCTTTGGAAAAAGGTTCTGCTTCTGAAAGGTTTGATGAAGTCGGCGAGAATTATATTCATGAACTTTTAAAAGAGCGTAAGAAGTTAATTATTTTAATGGATAAAAGCACAGGTACAAAGCATACAGAAGCAAAACAAAAACTCATATCGCAAATGCAGATTCATATTGAAGTAAGTTTAAAAAGACAATCTAAACAGGAATATGATCCAATGCTTGCCCATATTTTAGCCAGTAACTTTACAGAGGGGCTTCTTGAAATAGCAAGGCACTATCAAAGTGAAAAGTGGGCAAAAGATATGCTAAAACTTATTGCAAGGTGTTATTACAAGGGAGTGGAATCCTTGTAATCAGCATAAAAAATAGACTTTGCGTAATCAGCAAAGTCTTACTTTAAACCTTAATATTGAATTAAAATTCAATATTATTCAATTTTGAAAGGAGAGTTGTTCATGCCGGAAAAAGAATTACGAAAAAAAGTGATTGGAAAAAATGGTTTAGCAGGTTCACTTCTTGCTTTAAAAATAGTATTTGATTTGATACCACAAATCTTAATTGTATATTTGATTAGTTCTTTAATCACAAACAATATTAACGAAGGTAATTTAAAGTATATATTCTTGGGAATCTTTACATCGTTTTCATTAAAGGGAGTGTTTTACTATTTTGCAACAAAGGTTGCTCATGAGAAAGCATACGAAAAATTGACAGAACTTAGGGTAGATATTATTGGGCATTTGAAAAAACTAAGTTTGGGATTCTTTAAAGAACATAATACTGGGGAGCTTACCAACATTGTTCAGCATGATGTAGAGCAAGTGGAAGTATACCTTGCCCATGGTCTTCCTGAAATAATGGCAGTTACGCTTCTACCTACAATTATTTTTGTAGCTATGATTTTTGTAGACTGGCGTCTTGCTCTTGGAATGATTGCCGGAGTTCCACTTATGTATTTGGTAAAAGTTCTTTCTCAGAAAACAATGGATAAAAACTTTACGATTTACTTCAATCATGAAAACAGAATGAGAGAAGAGCTAATGGAATATGTAAAAAATATTTCTGTGATTAAGGCTTTTGCTAAAGAAGAGGAAATTAGTGAAAGAACATTAAAAACGGCAAGAGAATATATTTACTGGGTTAAAAAGAGTATGGGAGCAATCACAATTCCAATGGGACTCATTGACATATTTATGGAAATTGGAGTGGTTATTGTCATGATTTTGGGAAGCATATTTCTTTATCATGGAAATATTACAACACCTAATTTTATTCTTGCAATAATTTTATCGTCTGTGTTTACTGCATCCATAAGTAAGACAGCTACATTGCAACATTTTTCTATTGTGTTTAAGGAAGCGTTAAAGGCGATTGGAAAAGTTTTAACAGTTCCACTTCCAAACAAAAAGACAGAACAAGGTTTAGAATTTGGAAACATAGAATTTAAAGATGTAAATTTTGCATACGGAAAAGATGGCTTTGAGCTTAAAGATATCAATTTGACTTTTAAGAAAAATAGCTTGAATGCCTTTGTAGGGGCAAGCGGTTGCGGAAAGAGTACAGTATCTAACTTGCTTATGGGATTTTGGGATGCAGACGAAGGACAAATACTGATAAATGGAAAAGATATAAAAGAATATAGTCAAGAAAATATTTCAATGCTGATTGGTAGTGTCGGGCAAGAAGTTATCCTTTTTGATTTAAGTATTTTTGAAAATATAGCAATCGGAAAACGAAATGCAACAAAAGAAGAAGTCATAGAAGCTGCTAAAAAAGCGAGATGTCATGACTTTATTTCAGCATTGCCAAATGGATATGAAACACGAGTAGGTGAAATGGGAGTTAAGTTATCCGGTGGAGAAAAACAAAGAATCTCTATTGCAAGAATGATACTGAAAAATGCACCGATTTTAATATTAGATGAGGCAATGGCAGCTGTTGATAGTGAAAATGAAAGACTAATCGGTGAAGCGATTGATGATTTAAGTAAGGATAAAACCATCATTACAATTGCTCATCATCTAAATACGATTAGAGATTCAGACCAAATTATTGTTATGGATAAGGGAGTTGTTCTTGATGCAGGAAGCCATGAAGAGCTGATGAAAAGATGTGATTTTTATAAGGATATGGTTGAAGCACAGAACAAAGTAGACAGATGGAATTTGAAAGACGATAGTCCTTCACGAGCAAGAAACGAAGAGGATTGCGAGTGTATCAACGCAAGTCTTTCACGAGCAAGAAACGAAGAGGATTGCGAGTGTACGGAGGTGGTAACAGAAAATGTTTAGAGAAATATTAAAACTACTTACAAAAACCGGTAAGAGAGATTTGACTATATCAAGTATATTCTTTGCTCTTTATGGACTAAGCTCCATAGCTATGATTGTTATCGTATTTTCTATACTGTTTCAGATATTTGATGGAACGAGTTTAGGTATGCTTTATAAATATTTTATTGCGATTGGATTACTTGTAGTCTTCAAAGGTATTTGTAACATGGTTGCGGATATGAAAAAGCATAGTGCGGGTTTTGATATTGTTCAGCAAATCAGAGAACGCATGATTATCAAATTGAAAAAATTCAGTTTAGGATTTTATACCAATGAAAGACTTGGTGAGATAAACACAATACTTCATAAAGATGTTGATAATATGTCCCTCGTTGTAGGACACATGTGGTCAAGAATGTTTGGCGATTTTTTGATAGGTGCAGTCATATTTATTGGTCTTGCAAGTATTGATTTCAAACTTGCTATTCTGATGACTGTATCTGTTCCGATTGCACTTATCTTTCTGTATCTGACGATTAAGCAATCTGAAAAAATAGAAAATCAGAACAACTCAGCACTTCTTGATATGATTAGCTTATTTGTTGAATATGTGAGAGGAATACCTGTACTAAAGAGTTTTTCTAACAATAAGAGCTTGGATAATGAACTAATGAATAAAACGAAGAAGTTCGGAGAAACAAGCAAGAAAGCTTCAAGATTTAAGGCAAAACAATTATCTATATTTGGTTTTTTACTGGATATTGGATATTTAATTCTATTAATCGCAGGAGCAATATTTGTTGTAAAGGGAAATCTTGATGTACTTAATTTTATTATCTTTACAGTAATTTCAAAAGAGTTTTATAAGCCGTTCGCTTCTATGGAACAACACTATATGTATTATGTTTCGGCAGTAGATAGTTACGAGCGACTTTCAAGAATTTTATATGCAGATGTAATCCCGGATAAAATGAATGGAATTGTTCCGAAAGATAATGATATAGCTTTTGAAAACATAGATTTTTCCTACGAAAAAGACGAATTTAAAATGGAAAAATTGAGCTTTTCTATTGCTGAAAAACGGGTGACAGCCTTAGTTGGAGAATCAGGTAGTGGAAAGACTACTATAACCAACTTGCTTTTAAGATTTTATGATGTGCATAAAGGAAAAATCACGCTTGGAGGTGTGGATATTAGAGATATTCCTTATGATGAACTTTTAGATCGTATCAGCATTGTTATGCAAAATGTTCAACTGTTTGACAACACGATTGAAGAAAATATCAGAGTAGGTAAAAAAGGAGCAACAAAAGAAGAAATCATTGAAGCTGCAAAAAAAGCAAGGATACATGATTTCATTATGAGTTTACCAAATGCTTACGAAACAGATATTGGAGAAAATGGTGGGCTTCTTTCAGGTGGACAAAGACAAAGAATATCTATTGCAAGAGCTTTTCTAAAAGATGCACCAATTTTAATTCTTGATGAAATGACAAGTAATGTTGATCCTGTAAATGAATCTTTGATACAAGATGCCATTACAGAACTTGCAAAGAATAGAACTGTTCTTGTAGTGGCTCATCATTTAAAAACCATTCAAAAAGCTGACCAAATTCTCGTATTCCAAAAAGGCAATTTACTTGAAAAAGGAAAGCATTGGGAACTTCTTGATAAAAATGGTTATTACACAAAATTATGGAAAGCTCAGTACGAGGTATAATCATGATTTTGTTAAAAGATGTTTCTTATGAATGGGAAGATGGACGAACTGCTTTAAAAAATATCAATCTTGAAATTAAAAAAGGTGAATTTATTTTAATTTCAGGGAAAAGTGGAAGTGGTAAAAGCACTCTTGGAAGTGTAATGAATGGTCTTATTCCGCATTATTATAAAGGAAAAATGCAAGGAAAAGTCTTTGTGTCAGGAAAAGATATAAGTAAATTATTACTTCATGAAATAGGGCATATTGTAGGGACTGTATTTCAAGATCCAAGAAGTCAGTTTTTTACGACAACGACAGATGAAGAAATAGCTTTTGGGCTTCAAACCATCTGCAAATCAAGAGATGAAATCAAACATAGAGTAGAAGAAGTATATGCAGAGCTGGATACCCCGGAACTGAAAGGAAAATCTGTTTTTGAATTATCAAGCGGACAGAAACAAAAGATAGCTATTGCAAGTATCTATGCGATGAATCCGAAAGTTTTAATTTTAGATGAACCTTCAGCAAATTTGGATATGAAAGCAACATTTGACCTGTTTTTAATTTTGGAGAAATTAAAGAAAAAAGGAACAACGGTTGTTCTAATTGAACATCGTTTGTACTATGTAAAGTCTTTATTTGACCGTTTTCTTTTGATGAAAGATGGAGGAATTGCACAGGATTTGAGTCGGGAAGAAGTTATCCATCTTGAAGGGGAGTTTTGGGATGAAAATGGACTAAGAACTCTTGAATTAGAAGAATACAGGATAAGTGAGAAGAAAGATTCATATCAATTAAATGATGAAAGTATTAGTGGAAAAGGCTTGAAATTTTGTTACTCAAGTACAACTAAGGTTGGAAATAAGCAAAAACAGTACATCTTAAATCATCTTGATTTCAATATGGAGTGCGGAAAAGCCATTGGTCTTATCGGCTTAAATGGTACCGGGAAAACTACCTTTGCAAGAGTGATTTCAGGACTTGAGAAGATAAAAGAGGGAACAATATGGGCGGAAAAAGATAAAGAGTTGAATCGTAAAGATTTAATGGATATGTCATATTTTGTCTTTCAAGATTCAGACTATCAGTTATTTTCGGGAAGTGTACTTGATGAAATGTTACTTGGTATGGAGGGTAAAGATAAAAAAGAAAATACTCAAAAGGCAAAGTCTATTTTGAATGTACTTGGCTTAGATAAATACATTGATAAGCATCCATTTGCTTTATCAAGAGGAGAAAAACAAAGACTGACAATAGCTTGTGGAATGATGAAACGGGCAAAAGTTTTTATCTATGATGAACCAACATCAGGTTGTGATAAAGACTCAATGCTTTCAGTCGCAAAACTAATTGAAGAACAATTAAAAAATGGGACAACAGTTTTGGTAATAAGTCATGATTTTGAGTTTTTAGCAAACACAGTGAGCAAGCTATGGGTAATGGGAGATGGGAAAATAGAAAAGGTTTTGAATATGAGTGAAAGTAATAAATTTCTCATATTAGACAAGATGAGAGGAGGTAGAGAGCTTGTCAGATAGAAAAACTATAGATCCGAGAATAAAACTTACTCTACTTCCAATTGCCTCCTTTACGAGCTTTTTTATAAGCGATACAATTCTACTTTTTGTACTAATTGTTTTTGCCTTTTTTCTATATTTATATAGCGGGATGTGGAAAAGATCGTTACGCTTTACCTTGTTTTTTGTGCTTTTATACTGCATAGAGTTAGGGCTTGGAAAGTTCCAGGAAGCAAGTATTGTATTTGCAATATATATGTTTATTTACTTTGCATCAAGAATGACCTTAATCGCTATGTTTGGTGGATATATAGCAAAGACTACAAGTGTAAGTGAAATGCTGGAAGCGTTAAATAGAATGAAAGTACCAAGAAGCATTGGTATACCTTTTAGTGTTTTGCTTAGGTTTGTACCAACTATAAAAATAGAACTCAAGGCATTAAAAGAGAATATGAAGATTCGAGGAATCGTAACAAGCAGATTTTTTCCGTTGCTACATCCAATTAAATATATTGAATATACGTTTGTTCCGCTTTTAATGAGAATGATTAAGATTTCAGATGAATTGTCAGCTTCGGCACTCATTAGAGGACTTGATAGTGATGAGAAGAGGGTAACATTAACAGAATTGCGGTTTAGAAAAACAGACTTAATGATTGGACTATTAGGAGCTTTGATAATTGCTCTTGTGATAGTAATACAGAAAATTTATTAGGAGGACTTTTATGAAAAACAAATTGAATGGTCGTGATTTTATTACAATCGGAATCTTTAATGCAATTGGAATTGTCATATACATGGCAGCCGGCTTTGCTATGGCAACAACAGTTATTGGAGGATTTATTGCTTCAGGAGTTAGCTTTATGGTAGCTGCTACCGTTTATATCCTTATGGCTGTAAAAGTTAAAAAGAATGGCGTATTTACAATATCAGGAATGCTTCTTGCTTTAATTGCATTGTCAGGAGGACATTTGCCTCATGCAGTCTTTGCTGTAATCGGTGGAATTATATGTGATTTGATTATAGGAAATTATGAGAGCAAGGGACGAATGATTATTGGATATGGGACATTTGCATTAGCGGATTTTTTAGGGACAGTAATTCCTGTGATTTTATTCGGGACAGCTTCTTTTGTGGAAAGAGCATCAAAATGGAAAATGAGTGAAGCGGGGATAAATGAAGCATTATCTTATTTCAAAGTTTCGTGGGCAGTAGGATTTGGCTTGATAACTTTTGTTCTTGCTTGCATAGGAGCATTTGTTGCAACAAGGATACTTAAAAAACATTTTGAAAAAGCAGGAGTGATTTAATCAATCTTTGTTTGTGAGGGAAAAATGGATTAAATAATGGGTGTCAAATACTTTTGACACCCACATCATAAAAAAGAATGAATAGCAAGCGTTAAGTAAGTTTTAAATTTCATCGTATTATATCATAGTTCATCCTAAATAAGTTTCCAATTAAAGTTTTAATGTTTTGATTGTACCTAAATCCTTTGTAACTATAGCCGTATCAAATCTTACTTCAAATAAAATCAAGGATTCCCCGGCATATTCTATAGTATCTTTGTAATCCGGAACTTTAGCAATAAATTGCTCAGCAACATCAAAAATAGTTTTTGGACTTTTTTGAACTATGCCCTTAGCTTTGACATGTTCATTTCCTGAGTGAGGAATTGTAGTAAATGCCACATATGGATTTGATTTTATTTCTTTGATTTTATCATTTCCTTTAAAAGACGAAAAGTAAAGTATATTTTCAGCCGGCTCAAAATAAAAATTTACTATTCTCACATTTGGCATATTATCTACAGATGTTGCTAAGGCTATTTCTGTTTGTTCAGCCATAATTTTTAAAAATTCTGTTTTTGTATTCATTTAAGAAGACCTCCTTTTTTTATAGTTTAATTATACTGAATAAAAGTATCAAATTGTGAAACCTTTAAAATTCATCTACAAACTTAAAGAGATTTGATATGAGTCATATTATCTTCTATTTTTTTAATAATCAATTCCTTTAATTCAGGCGGAGTAATTGCAATAATTTCTTTTCCAAAAACAGAAAAGTAACTCGAGATAAAATCTTCTTCATTTTTGTTGTAAAATCCTTTAATAACCGGTGTATTATTACACCAAGCTAATGTCATTGATGGATAATTTTCTTTTATAAATAAATCTACACCTTTTTCTGTTATATTTACTTCAAAATCGGTAGAATTCTTTTCTTTGAAATTATTTGTTTTCAAAGTTTCAATTTTATGGTCGTTAACAGGTTCTTTATTTTTATTGACAGATAAAGAAAGAATTTTATCACAACGAAATACTTGCATTTTGTCATTATCATAATTATATGCTGTTACATACCATTGACCAAACGATGCAGATATATTCAAAAATTGTACAGTGTATTTATAATCGTTATTTTTACTTTTATAAGTAATATCACATACAGAACAGTTAATTGATAAATACAATACATCTTTCAAAAAAGGACAATTATTCACTTGCTTTAAAGATGTAAAGCTGAATACTGTTTCCATTCTGTCCAAATTCAGCTTATGTTCTTTAGAGATACAGGATTCAAATTTCAGTTTTAGTTTCTCTAGGTCTAAATCAAAAGGGGTAGATTGATATTCTTTCAGTGTCAGCATGGAGAAGTACATCGCATACATTTCATCAGTGGTAAAAATAATAGGTGAAAGTAATCGGTTTTTTAAAATTCCATATCTTCCATACCTGCCATGTTCCGAAAATATTGGCATTCCAATCTGTTCTAAAGATTGAACATCTCTGATTGCAGTGCTTCTTGAGATATTATATTTCTCCATCAAATCTATTAAGTTAAAATAGCTCTTATTATTTAAATATATCATCATATCATTAAGTCGCTCTGATTTATTCATTTTAACATCTCCTATAAACATAAAGGTGTCACAATGTGAAACCTTTTGTACATTATACTATAAATGAAAGAAAAATACGAGGTAAAAACAAATGGTCTGAGAATTATTTTTAACATCATTGCAAAGTAGTATAGGAACTTTAGCGATATTTTATGTGAATAATGGAAAATGTTGTGCTTTTAATACTTATTACTAAAAAGGTAATAAAAGAACCGAGCTATAAACACATTAAAATAATCCCTTGACAAGAAAATATTATAATGTTAGCATAAATTATTTCTATGAGATAAGACGTTTAATTTTATTAAGAAGGGAATTAGTAATTATGAAAACTTACCGTGATTTTGATAACTATCTAAAAAACTTTCCTGATGAAAAGGGATATTTCGGTGAATACGGAGGAATGATTTTACCTCCTGAATTAGTTCCTGCTTTTAAAGATATTACACAGGCATATTCGGAAATCTGTAATAACGCACGTTTTATAAATGAATTAAGACGCATCAGAAAAGAGTTTCAAGGCAGGCCTACTCCTGTTTATCATTGTGAACGCTTATCTTCATTGCTGGGAAAATGTCAAATATACCTTAAAAGAGAAGATCTTAACCATACAGGTGCACATAAACTGAATCATTGTATGGGTGAGGGTCTGCTTGCTAAATTCTTAGGTAAGAAAAAACTCATTGCCGAAACAGGTGCCGGACAACATGGTGTTGCACTTGCCACGGCTGCGGCCTATTTTGGTTTGGAATGTGATATCTACATGGGAGAAGTTGACATAAAAAAACAGCATCCCAATGTAATAAGAATGAAAATGCTCGGTGCAAATGTAATACCTGTAACGCATGGACTTAAAACATTAAAAGAGGCGGTAGACGCTGCTTTTGAAGCATATTTAAAAGAATACAAAGATGCAATATACTGTATAGGATCTGCTGTAGGACCTCATCCATTCCCTATGATAGTTCGTGATTTTCAATCAATTATAGGAATAGAAGCAAAAGAACAATTCAAAGAAATGACAGGTAATTTGCCTGATGTTGTTTGTGCGGCTGTTGGAGGAGGCTCTAATGCGATAGGAATGTTTGAAGCATTTCTGGCGGAACCGGTTGATATTGTAGGTGTAGAACCGCTTGGAATAGGAAGTGGCGTAGGAGAACATGCAGCAAGTATGACATTCGGTAAAAAAGGAGTTCTTCATGGTTTTGAAAGTATGCTCTTACAAGATGAAAACGGAGAACCGTTGCCTGTGTACTCCATAGCCAGCGGACTTGACTATCCGTCAGTCGGACCTGAACATGCATATTTGAGAGAATGTGGAAGAGTAAAATACGAAGCTGTGAATGATGATGAGGCTATGCAGGCATTTTTCTTACTATCCCGTTATGAAGGAATAATTCCTGCAATAGAAAGCTCACATGCTGTGGCATATGCAATAAAATATGCCAGAAATCAAAATCCGGGATCAATACTTGTAAATCTTTCGGGTCGAGGTGATAAAGATATTGATTATGTATATGAAAAATATGGTACAGGTGAGCAATTTTTAAAAGAATTTATTAATAAATAATATATCAATTTTATATTATTAGCTGATTATAAAATAAGTTTTTTTGTCAATGGTAGAGGTGTAAAATCACCTCTACTATTTGTATAAAAGTCAAATATTTCTATACGAAGCCAATAATGTAAATATATCTTTGACACTGTCTTAAGTATTTTATCCCTGTTCTCACAAATCGGCAAAATTCATTGAGTTTTCATTATGAAACTATTGAAGTCCTAAGCAGCAGGTTTTATAATCATTCGCTTACAGCTTGGCAAATTATGACAGAATTGGTTTTCTAAATAGAAAATAGTTGCCTTGAGGTTGATTACCTTTTAACTCACAACAGATTTGATTTATAAAATTAGAAAATTAATCCGTTATAATATAAAATACTACTGTGAAAAATAAGTAATATATGCTAATCTAATACTATAAGTAAATGAATGAAAAATGAATAATAAGAAGGGAGGGACATACTTTAAAAATCAATTCTTTCGTAGCTATTAGTGATAATGATTGTGAATGCAACATGAACAGAGAAGGAGCGCTATTTTATGGAAGAGAAGAAATATTTAAAGTGGTATAACAAAGTCGGATACGGTGCAGGTGATATAGCAGGTAATGTAGTATATGCACTTTTAGCAGCATTTGTAATGATTTATTTAACAGATACTGTTGGACTAAATGCCGGTATTGTGGGTACTCTAATTGCAGTTTCAAAGATTTTTGATGGAATTAGCGATATATTTTTTGGTGCTATGATTGACAAGACAAAGTCAAAGATGGGTAAAGCAAGACCTTGGATGTTATATGGATATTTCGGATGTGCTGTCTGTTTAGTTGCAATCTTCTGTATTCCTGTGGATATGGGACAGAAGGCACAGTATGCCTGGTTCTTTATAGCATATACATTATTAAATGCAGGTTTTTATACAGCAAATAATATTGCTTACTCAGCGCTAACAGCTCTCATTACAAAGAACAACTCAGAGCGAGTTCAGATGGGTTCTATAAGATTTATGTTTGCGTTTGGTACAAGCATGCTAATCCAGGCAATTACAGTTGGTTTTGTTGCAAAACTCGGAGGAGGGGCAGCAGCCTGGAGAACAGTGGCAATCATTTATTCAATCATCGGTGTTATTTCTAATACACTTTCTGTTTTATCAGTAAAAGAACTTTCAGATGAAGAACTTGCAGAAGATAAGAAAAGTGATGAATCTGAAGAAAAGTATAATCTTATTAGTGCATTTAAGCTTCTTGTGCATAACAAGTATTTCCTTATGATTTGCGGTTCGTATCTTTTAATGCAGCTTTATTCAGCAACGCTTGGAATGGGTATTTACTTTATGAAGTATGTACTTGGAGATGAGGGATTATTTGGTACTTTCTCCTGGGCTATCAACATCCCTATGATAGTCGGTCTTTTAGTGACACCGATTTTAGTTGCTAAGTTTAATGGGATGTATAAGTTAAATGTTGCCGGATATGTGATTGGTACTGCCGGACGACTGGGTGTAGTTGCAGCAGGATATATGGGAAATATTATGCTTATGCTAGCTTTTACAGCAGTTGCGGCACTCGGAATGAGCCCTCTTCAGGGAGATATGAACGCTCTTATAGCAACAACATCAGAATATACAAGACTTACAACAGGTAAGAAGGTTGACGGAACGATGTATTCCTGTACATCATTCGGAACAAAAGTCGGTGGTGGACTTGGTACTGCAATCGCGGGTTGGATGTTGGCTGCAAGCGGATATGTTCAGAATGCTGTAACTCAGTCGCAGCCTTGCGTGAATATGCTTTATGTTATGTATCTCTGGCTTCCGATGATTTTTAACTTAATAATTACGTTTGTCCTTATCAGACTAAATGTTGAAAAGGCAAACAAAGAACTACAGAAACAAACAAAATAATGTATATTTAAGAAATGGCGTTGTCTTATAGGTATTTCCTGTAAAACAATGCTTTTCTGTATCATGTCAATTTTTTATATTGCTTCAATATGGTATAATATTATAAATGTTAAATGAAACAAACTGAAATTCAGAGGTAGACTAAATGAGTGACTTTGAAAAGTTATTTTCTCAAATTAAACAACTTTCAGCTGCAATTACAGAGAAAAAATATTACGACTACAGTAAAAAGGGATATGATATTTTAGTTAGAATATATGATATGGGAATTACACAGGAACAAGTATATAGCGCATTTTTGCAATATTACAACAGTTTACAAGATGGATTACCTAAAGAGTGGCTTGCAGAAATGTTAGATTATATAAGTGGATGGTGTAGTCCGGAAAAATGCATTTGGAAGAATGATAGTTCAAGTTAGTTGCAAAACCGGATTACAGCCGGTGCTGCACTAAAGAACATATCGTCAGTAAAACTGTTGAAGTCTCTTGGCTTTATACAGGTAGGAACAGAAAAAGTGTCTTTTCACAAAGATGAAAATGGAAAAGATATTGTATTTGATGGTGGAATTTTTGAATTGAAATAAGGTAATAGTACAAGTATGTTAATACAAGCAATTACAGATGGGTAGGAAATGCCTTCAAAGACGGATTGAATATTAAGTAATAATGATTCTCTGTTAAAAGCCTTACGCCCCCCCGGAATACCATATTATTGCAATTGAATTGATATGTGAAAAAGTTAGTATTTGTGGTAAAATATTAATGCTGAGGATATAGTCGCTTGTATTTTGCGGAGGTAAATATGAAATTAATTATTGCAAAGATAATTTGGAGTGGGATAATAATTGCTTGTATCCTATTGGCAGTGTTTGGTTTTGTTATTAATGTGCGGGAGATAGCTCCTTATTTTTCTTACCCTAAAACCGAGGCAAAAGTTCTTAAGGTACACAATTATCAGAAAAGAAGCGAGACCCAGGAAATGAAGTACGGAAGCAGCGTTTCAATAGAGTATACGGTTCAGGGTAAACAGGTGAGGAGCCGGCTGGAATATCCCGATAGAGACTCTATCCTCGAAGTGGGAGATATTATTACCATTGCCTACAATCCGGACAATCCAACCGATTGCCGCGATATGAGCCCGCCCGATATTACGAAGATAATAGCTTTTTGTGGAGTAGTAATCTTTATTGCCTACATTTGTAAGAAGACTTTGGCACCGCGCCGTTGAGAATTACCGGAAAAAATAGGAAAAAGCAGAGAAAATTATATGAAAACTTATTTTAAAGATGGAACAATTACGATACGCAGTATGGAAACAGAAGATGCCGAGATATTGTACAAAACATATTTATCATATGGGTGGCATCCGCAAATCGAAACTTATAAGAATTATTATAAAGATCAAGAGGAAGATACAAGACTGGTTTTCATAGCAGAATATAACGGTAGAGTATCAGGACAGTGTACGTTGGCGCTTAATCCGAAAGAAGGTCCGTGGGCAGGACAGAGATTTCCGGAGATAGTTGATTTGACAGTATTTTTGGATGTTCGTGGAAAAGGTATTGGGAGTAAACTATTGGATGTCGCAGAAAAAGAGGCTGCCGGAATTTCTGATATGGTATTTCTAGCTGTTGGTACACACTCGGGATATGGTTCTGCACATAGACTGTATATAAAACGAGGATATATCCCGGATGGTAGCGGAGTATGGTATAAGGGGAAAGTGCTTGAGCAATATGCTCCCTGCATTAATGACGACGATTTATTGCTATTTTTATCAAAGAAATTCATATAGTGGGGGCTATATATGAATGACAGTTATAAAGCACTTATAGGAGGAAAAACCGAATGAAATTTACATTTGAATTAACGGAACAGGATTATCTGGATTTTAATATGTTTACCGTGAAGAATTATAAATTCTATAAAACTCAAATGAAACTGTTTCGCGGTATCTTTACAATAATACCTATTGGAACGGGTTTGGTAAACCTGCTGCTTAATGGAGAAAAAAGAATAGGAGTTATAGTCGCTCTTCTCATTGTCATGACATTGATATCTATACTGTTTTGGTGCGGATTTCCGAAGTTTTATGATGCTTTGATGCTTAGAAATGCCAAAAAGATTTTGTTTAGGGAAGGAGAAAACCGTATTCTGGGGAAGAGAACCCTTTTCTTTGAGGAAGATAAAATTCAAACAGTAACAGATCTATCAGGTGAGTCAATGCTTGCTGCAATAAAATTCCGATTCAGTAATATAAAGATACAAGTGTCAAAAGTATAAAAATTCGATGCAAGCTTGCTTGCAAGAGAATTTATTATCTTTTGATACGCAAAAAATATGAGTAAGTAGCCATTTTTTGCAAAAAAATGAGCGGATTACGAATATTTTTGCAAGGATTGCGAGAGGTGAAGCCGAAGCAATCCTGTATCATTGGGTGTCAAATACTTTTGACACCCACATCATATAAAGGTATATATGAAAAGATACATGATTACAGGGGGATCTTAATGAGAGAATTTAAAACGGCATCAACACTTTTTGACGGTAATTTGGCATTATCTATAGCGCCGGCTCTCACGCCGAAAGGATTGGAAGAAAATCCGTTATTTTTTAACGGAGAAATTGTTAATCCGGTGGTGATTTCAGGAGGGCTTTTGGTACTTGCGGATATTGTAAGTACAAGATATTTTAAGTACACACCGGTGGAGCAAAGAGACCCCATTCTTTCTGCGCAGGGGGACAGGTTAAGAGCCGAATGTTTTTCCGCCTGCAATGGTGTTTATGCAAGAATGGACGTGTTTCAAAGTGTTTTGGACGGTGAGATACTTTATGGTACAACAAATGTGGATATCAGTAACAATTTAAGAAAATCACTGTTTGAAATAAAACAGGGGGACAGATTAAAATTTCGAATCGGAGATGACGGTTGGAAAGTATTACATAGTAAGAAACCTGTACATGGGGGTGAATTGACAGATATACTGATACAACGTCCTGTTAAAATGCCGGACAGATGGATTCGGGCATTAGGGAATTGTACCCTGCTTCATCAAAATATGAAATACAAATTTCATATTGAGGGAATGCAGGCAAAGGCTTTTATTGCAATGTTGCCACCTGCTACGGGAAAGGATCAATCCGGGTGGCTGACTCCTACAAAAAGCGGTGTGATGTTAAAGCTCAGAGAAGAAAAAGATAGTGTATATATTAGCGGACTTCACCGACTCAGTGCGCTTAAGCGTATAATGAGCAATGTAAATGCCATTTATTTTTATGCCCCCGGGAATGGTGAAAAAGGACAGATGATGGTTGAAGTATGTATGACCGGAGCTAATATTACGCTAAGTTTGACGGCAAAGAGCTATGAGGGTTATTCCGGTGAAGGGGCATTGTTGGATTTGCTTTCAGACGTAAAAGTATCGGAATGTGCCGACAGAATCGACGATATATTAAATTTTGACCCGAGGCTTGACCTTGATAAGATGTCAAAGTCAATGGGCCTGATAAAAAATGATATGAATAAGGCTCTGGAATTGCTTGCGGTTTCAGGAAAGCTGGGGTTTGATGTTCATGAAAATGCATTTTTTCACAGAGAATTACCGGATGATCCGGATAGAATCTTAAAAGATAACCCAAGACTTGAAGGGGCAAAGAAACTTGCGGAAGATACCATATATGCAGAAGACAATATATGGCATGTGAAATCGGGTGAAGCAGTCTACAGAGTAATTTATCCTACAGACTGCGGGGTGGAAAATGCAAAGTGCACCTGTACGTGGTATCTGAGACATCAAAACAGCAGAGGACCATGTAAACATATTTTGGCTGTGAAATTGAAAAAAGAAGCAGTGTGAAAACACTATTAATTACTGTTTGTACAGTAGGCTAAAAGAGGAGGTATGGAGGTTAGTATGGCAGGCAAACTTGAAAAAGCGGTGGAAATTTATCGCTCTCTGGGATATGAGGAAACAGATTTTGAAGATATTTTAAACCTTGGAACAGGAAGCAGTGAAGAACAAAAAATTGCAAGGGAAGGACTGAAAACGGGTGAATGGTTGGAACTTAAGCAATTATCTGAGAATTCTTACGGCTTTGTTCCTGTCGTGGATGTTGATTTAGGCAAACTTGCAATCTTTGCAATCCGTGTAGGAGTGGATGCCAAGCGTGCAGCACATATTTTAAGGCGAGGCAGTGAGGTTGCTTTAAAGGCTGTTGAGTCTCGGGGTGAAACTTACGCTATGAATTTTATTAAGGCTGCCTGTACTTCAAACAGGAGAATATGGGAACACTCCTTGTCGGTTCTTGGTACATTGGCGATAAAACTGGTTCATCAAATGAATCTTGATATTCCTGAATCGGTGGAGTATATGAAGGACTGGGCGGCAGTTGCAGCAATGGTTTTGGGCTCTGAAAGAAAAGAACAAAACTTTGACGAAGGATTTGCACCGGCAAAAGAGGATATTATAAGAAGATTTATAGAGCATATTGAAATGGGTATTTCTGTGAATGTGCCGTCAACAGGACCTTTTTCAAAAGTGCTGATCTGGGGGGTAGAGAATAATGTGCTTACAAAAGAAGCTGCTATGGAACAGGTATTTTATGCACTAAATATTGCACAAAGACCGGGCGACAGAAAAGAACTGATGAATATTTTGGAGCAAATAGGACTTACGGATGATGATATCAGATCTCGAGCAGAAACAATCATTCCACTGTTGGGACTTGGAGAAACCGCTTTACTTGAAAGATTTGCACCGGTTCTTATAGAAAATGCTTCAGAAGATTTGCTGTATCAGGTTCTTATTTCCTGCAGTTTCGCAAAGGTTAAGAAAATTAAAAAAATGATTTTAAATGCTGCTTTAAAAAGGGAAAAACCGAAGTCTGCAAAAGAGTATGAAGAATGGATTTTACTGTATAAGCAGGATGAGGATAAAAGTATATCAAAACTTGCCGACAGTCTGGAGAAGGCTTGGGGCTTGGAACTTGAAAAAGAAGATGTAAAAGAAGAGGTACAGGGACTTTGGAGGGAAACACCGAAACTTTGGGAACTTCCTGAGTTTGAGATAGGAGAAATTTCACCGGAGGCATTGACGGATTTGGTGGCAGTGATTTCAGAAAGAAAGGAATGTGTTGAGGATATTACTTTTGAGAGATTAATTGCTATGGCAAATAACATTGCATACAAAAATCCCAATGAGGCTAAAATGAGTCTGGCAGGAATTTCGAACAATGACTCAAGCGGCATATTGGCACTTGGTATATGGGCAAAAAATCTGGAAAATAATATATGCCCGGATAGAATGAGAGAAGTGTGGGATGGTGAAAAACAAGTTTTAAGAATCGTGTATGGTGAACTCTTATATACAAGAAACATTGTGTTATTTACGTCTATCAACAAATGGCCATGCTTACTAAGCACTCCGAGTTATGAAGATTTAAGTATCGGATTATCCGATTTAATCAATCGTCTGCTAATATATAAAAATGAAAATTTATCATATGTTTCAGAGCCTGATTTACAACTTGCACTTACAAGGCTAGACATTGATTCGGTTACAGAAAAAGATGCAAAAGAGTACTTAGAAAAACTAAATGATATAAATTTGAAAATCTTACTTCCGTCAGGAGAACTTTTACAGGATGAATACGGAAATGACGTATTAGTCGGTGAAATAATTGTCGAATACTTAAAAGATCCATATATTGAACCGGAATTTACACCCGGAAAAACCTCGTGCTGGAAGGTGGAACTTGATATGCCAAAAAGTCTGAAAGCCTTACCGAATAGATTTTCATACAGCAATGATTCTATGTTTTCTATGTTTCCGACTTGGGGAGATTATGCTCTTACGGCGGTACACAGAGACTGTGAGGTATACCATGGGCAGGGTATAATTTTAAGACAGATAGCAAGAAGAAGAAAGCCGATTACAAAGGGTGCACTGATGAACTGGCTTGCTATAGAGAGTAATCTAAGTGATGAGAATGCGGAAGATGTGATTAATGCAACCCATGAAGCCTGGGAAAGGGGACTTCTGCTTCCGGATACAGCAGATATTTCTTATTTGGACTGGAATGGTGATACGCCCTCAAATCTGGCAAGTATGGCTCTTTCTATGGAATGTATGGCAAAAGACGGTATGTTAAGTGTTGTATGGCAAGCCGCCTGTGATACTGTGGAAGTATCGCTTGGGGCTCCCAGAATGCTGACAGGAACTGCTGAGGTTGTAAAGTTTTTAAGAGATTATCTGGATGAGGTTATCATAGCCGTGCAAAACAAGTTTGCTCCTAATAGTGTATTGGAAATGAAGGCAGTTAAAAATCTTGCTGCTAAATCAGGGGCTTCAAAGGCAGTAGGCTATGCAAAAGAAATCGTGAATAAATTAAAATCTTTTGATACAGAGATTATAAAAGAACCGGAAAACAGTGAAGAGGCATCGGATACTCCAATCTCAAAAAATGACTTTGATGAAGTATGGGTGACATTACCTGAGCCAAAAACACTTATCCCCGATAATGTTTCTATGAGTGTAAAAACTGTTGAAATAAGAAAAAATGAAAAAGTTTTTCAATTTAACTTAAATCTGCCTGATGTACCTGAGTATGAATATCAGATAACAATAGCCGGGTGGATTTACGGACTTAGAAATGAGGGACAGATTTCTGCATTTAGGGCTAATCATAACGGGGAAATTATAGATGAAGAAGAAAAGTCTGTATGGCTTCATTATGATAATATAAAAAAGAAGATTGTGGTAAGCAGGTTCAGAAATTGGAGAAATGAAGAAAACGGTCCGTTAGAAGGAGAATCCACCCCATATTCAAAGACTCTCCTCACTATTGCTGTGGCACTTTTAGCTCAGGACGGAGAAAGTATTTATGGCGCAAAAAGCCTTACCAAAGAATTGATAAAAACCGGTGAACTGAATGTGGAATCATTGAGAGATATTACAAGAGAGTTACTGCTTCATGAAGATATCAGCCCTGCAAAGCTGGTACGGGTGGTTGAGAAGGAAAGAGAACTTCTGAGTGTGCTTTGGGTAATGCTAAGTGAGTGCATCAAATATGCAGGAGCAAAGACTGTGAAAGATAATAAGCCACCGGTATGGATAAACAGAATTTTGGATATTTGTATTTACTATGCAGACTATTTAAAGGAAGCAGCCGGCAGGGGATTTATTCCTCCGGAAGATGCAAAATGGCAAGGTCTTTTAGAAATTGCAAACAGTACTGCCAAGTCTGCTGCAATAAAAAAGGCAAAAATCCTGGTAAAAATATTGGGATTGCGTGAGTGAAGAATGGGCAGGCAGTACATTTGCTCCCTATTTTGTAAGCACAATGTCAAGCCACTATGATTGGGCTAAGAAAAAGTTAAAATTAGAGGAAGGTAATTAATTACAGAAACTGAAAGAAAACTATTCTTATTTACTATCTGAGAACAAACACATATAATAGACCATAGCAGGTGAAACTAAAATACATAACTAAAGGAGTAAATATGGTAAAAGATATAATGAATTTTATCCGTGAAACGGATCCGGAAGTGGGTGCAGGAATAATAGATGAGTATGAGAGGCAGCAGAACAATATAGAATTAATTGCGTCGGAAAATATTGTTTCTACGGCTGCAATGGTTACTATGGGAACGGTGCTTGCCAATAAATATGCGGAAGGTTATCCGGGGAAACGCTATTACGGAGGCTGCCAGGAAGTAGATGTATTAGAAAATATTGCCATTGAAAGAGCAAAGAAGCTTTTTGGAGCAGAATATGCCAATGTACAGCCGCATTCTGGAGCTCAGGCAAATATGGCGGTTACAATGGCGGTTTGTTCGCCGGGAGATACCATCATGGGAATGAGCCTTGACGCAGGCGGACACTTAACCCATGGCTCTCCTGTTAACTTTTCGGGATTATTTTATAATATTGTGCCTTACGGAATTACTGAAGAGGGTTTCTTGGATTATGATGAGATTCTTGCTCTTGCAAAGAAGCACAGACCAAAGATGATTATTGCCGGCGCATCTGCCTATCCGAGAGTGATTGATTTTAAGAAGTTCAGGGAAATAGCAGACGAAGTGGGAGCGGTACTTTTTGTGGACATGGCACATATTGCAGGTCTTGTTGCGGCAGGTGTGCATCCAAGCCCGGTTCCTTATGCTGATATAGTGACATCTACAACTCACAAGACCTTACGCGGACCAAGGGGAGGTATCATCCTTTCTACGGCTGCCGCGGCAGAAAAATATAATTTTAATAAGGCTGTTTTCCCGGGAATACAGGGTGGACCGCTTGAACATGTGATTGCCGCTAAGGCAGTTTGCTTCGGAGAGGCTTTAAAGCCGGACTATAAGGTATACCAGGAGCAGGTGGTAAAGAATGCAAGGGCACTTGGCGGGGAAATGATGAAGCGTGGATTTAAACTGGTTTCTTCAGGCACGGATAATCACCTTATGTTGGTTGATTTAACTAATTTTGAGGGAGTGACGGGAAAAGACATGCAGAATCTCTGTGATGAAGTGAATATTACCTTGAATAAAAACAGTATTCCGCGTGATCCACGTTCGTATTTTGTGACTTCCGGTGTGCGTATCGGTACCCCTGCTGTGACAGCCAGAGGATTTAAGGAAGAAGACATGGCAGTTATTGCGGACTGTCTCTTCAAAGTTGCAACAGATTTTGAAAACAGTAAAGAAGAGATACTTTCTAAGGTTTCAGTGTTAACCAAGAAGTATCCGATTTATGAGGGATAATATACAGACGATTTCTACTATTTTCCCCTATTTTTTATCATTTTCTTATTTATCATATAGTGGCAGGCTCTGTTCCTGACAGACAGATTGCTTTGGATATTTGGCGGACACCTATGGAGGAATACGACCCGAATTTGAGAAGGATGCAGTTTCTGTAGAAGGAAGCATCCTTCTGCCTTTGCTAAAGAACAGTAAGGCTGAAACAGTGAAAAAGCTGAAAGGTGGTATCATGAAGGAAAATAAAACTTATTATAAGAAAAAAATATATTTTGTCTTGCTTGTCATGACTCTTGCTTTAGGCTTTCAGAGTCTTTATGAATACTACAGGGTGAGTATAGAGAATCCTTTTCTGAGGCTTTCCAATGTCTTATTCGGCATTTTAAAGATGTTTTTATTTGCCCCGCCAATATCACCTGAGAACAGCCCGGGTATCTTTTATGAAATTGCTAAATGGATGGCTCCTATACTTACATCTGCCTTCGTATTTACCAAGATTTCAAATACCTTACTTCACCTGAAAAATATAGTTTTTAACAAATTCAGCAGAAATCATATACTGGTTTTTGAAAACAGCCTTATGTCAAAGACATTAATAACTAACCTGATGAATGAGAAAACTCCGTATAAGATTTCGATTATATCCAAGCATTTTATTGATGATAATCTAAAGGGAAAATATGAGAAAAAAGGGATAGCCACCTATCAGACAGACTTTGATAACAGTGGTAAAAATGAGATAAGGGAGTTATTAAATACCGTAAATATAAATAAAGTGAAGTATATGTTTTTCTGTGCTGACAACGACCTTGAAAATTATGCTTTATATGCCAACATTGTCAAAAGAATTAAGCCTAAAAGGAATATTACCTTTTACGTAAAATGTGAATCTAAAACAGTGTCATCCTATATTGAAGACGTGATCATACGCGAGAGGGAAGAGGCAGAGATTCTTAAAAAGATAGATACCGTACATTTTGACCAGACAGATTTGACTATGAGAATGCTTATGTCGGATAATTGCGTACTTAAAAGCCTGACAAACAGTATTGAAGGTCTGACTCATATCGGGGATAGTATTTCATTAGAAAAAATCAACGAAAATATAAAAAATATGCATATTCTGATTATTGGAGTAAATGAACTTACTGCGGCGTTATTAAAGTATATTGCAAATGATATGACCTTATGCCTTGAAGAAAATACAAGGGTAAGCATAATGGATAAGGATGCAGGTACGCGCATGAATGAAATTCTTGCCAAAAACGAAGGGCTTAAAAATGCCCTGAATCTTCAAATTGTCGATGTTGGGGCAGGAAGGGATTCACTCACGGAATGCTTAACTAAGGTAAAAAATGCGGGTGATTTATCGCTTATTTTTATGATGAATGAGGATGTGGTCAAAAGCCTTAAATATCTTAAGAGGTTGACAGGATATTTTGAAAATATCCCAAAGATAATAAGAAATGTATCAAATATAGACCTAACCTATGTCCTGCCTAAAAACCGGGACAATATCCGGATATTTGGTGATGTGTCGCAGATTATGACAAGTGATATTATGATAAGGGAGTCTCTTGACATAAGGGCTAAGGCTTTCAATGACAGCTATAATACAGCTGCGGAGATGTCGGGCATGGGCAAAGGCAGTAGCTGGAATGAACTTTCTTATGTAAAGAGGACATCTTCAAGAGCATCGGCTACACACGGCAGGGTAAAGGAAGAAATACTTAGAAAGATTTTCTTTAATAATTCGGATGATGAGATAATGCAGTATCTGTCCGAAAAGTTTGAAGAGTTCAGCAACTTGCAGCAACTTATGCAAGAGGATTGGAAAGAGTTTAAGGAGAAATTTCGCGAGTATTTAAAAGAAAATCCTATTCTGGACTTTTTATCAAGACTTGAGCATAAAAGATGGTGCAACAGCTACTATGCGATGAATTTTATCTATGGTGACAAAAAGGATGAGAACTTAAAAACTCATCCTTGCCTCATAGATGAATGGGAAATTATTATAGGTGATAAGTTTGACATCTGTCATCCTGAATATGATTTGTTATCGGTATTTACATTGTTTAAGACGGAGAAATAAAATGGATAAAGAGCAAAAATATGAGGCAGCATCTGACGAAATGAAGAAAGCAGGGAATGAATATAACGAGAAGGAATATAAGTACACTGCCTTTATAAGCTATAGGCATGTGGAGCCGGACCAGAGTATAGCAAAGCAGGTTCATCAGATGATAGAGACCTTCAAAGCACCCAAGGAGTTTTATCAAAATGGCAAAAGACCGGCGTTTAGAGTGTTTAGAGACAGGGAAGAATTAGCCGCCAGAGATCTTAGTACATCCATAAGAGAAGCGCTTGAAACAAGCAGATATCTGATTGTGATTTGCTCAAAGCGCACACCTTTATCTGAGTGGTGCAGGAAAGAGATAGAGATATTTAAGAGTTTACACGGGCAAGAGAGAATAATTCCCGTATTGATAGAGGGTGAACCTAATGAGGCTTTTCCCGTATCCCTTAAAGGAAAAGAAAGTAATAATGAAGAGGCGGCGTATGAGATATTGGCAGCGGATTTAAGACCTGTGAAAGTACTAAAAGCAGATTTTAAGGGATATGCATATCTTCAGGATAATGACAGGCAAAGCCTAAAGGAACTCACAAAGGAATCCTTAAGTATATTAAAAACAGAAAAGTACAGGATAATGGCAGCCCTCCTTGGCTGTGCTTTTGGAGATCTAAAGCAGAGGGACAAGGAGAGAAAAAACAGAAGAATTTTAGGTATATCAATCTTGTCAGGTACTGTCTTTTTGATTTTTGGTATATTTATGGCAAATGCATATCAAAAGGCGGAGCTGGCGAGGAAAGAGGCTGTACAATCCAATGCAAATATACTTATGAAAACATCTAAGGAATTCTTAAAAGAGGGAGATTATCTAAAGGGAGTATTGGTTGCAAAAGAGGCAAACGGTATGTTGAGAGAGGATATGAAATACTATGATTCGCTTAAGGCTGAAGAAGAATTTATTCTAAACAGCAGTATATATCACAGCGGTGCATCTACTCTTACAACTATATCAACGAAAAACAATCTGACATATATGGCGGTAAGTGATGATGAAAAATATGTTGCCTATGGACTTGAGAATAATGATACTGCCGTTGCAAGCGTACAAAACGGTGAGGTGCTGGAGGTGTTTACGGGACATACTCAGCAGGTGAAATTGGTTGATTTTTCAAAAGATAACAGATATTTGGCATCATCTTCATTTGATAATACCTGTATTATATATGATTTGGAAAAAGGAGAAGAGAAGGTAAAGCTAGAGATAGAGGGAGTGCCAATGCTTACCAGATTTTCAGAGGATGGTTCAAAACTGTTTTATGCCGTAAATGCTAACAATGTCTTAGTTTTCTACACTTATGATACCACAAACTGGCAGAAACAAGGTGAGTTTGCGATTAGTGAGCCATTAAAAACAGTTGACATCAGTAAAGACGGAAGTGAAATCCTGGTAGTGTTATGCTCGAATACCGAAGAGCAGATTACAATAAGAAATATGGCTGACGGAAAGATTGTTAAGGTTATACCAAGAATAAACGGTAAGGATCCTAGTCAGGGTGAATATGAAAAACCGTATATATATGCAAAGTATTCATCAGACGGTGAAAATCTTCTTCTGCTTACCTACTCGGAACTTATAAAATTTTCGCTTCAAAATAATAAAGAAGTATTTAAGAAGGAGATAATGATTAATGATCTCGGCGATTTAAATTTGATTATGGAAAGTGATGATGGAAAGAATATTATATTGAAGGCAAATCCCAGAATATCTGTTTTAGACGGGAAAAGCGGAGAAATAAGTGATGAAATATATTTTCCGAATATAAAGATGAAATATTTTACCTATAATAATAAAACCAATACTATAGTTGGATTTGGTGAAAATGGTAATTATTCAATCTGGAGAGATAAGACTATAATAGAATCAAATCTAAATTATGGTGGAGGAGTGCCGACTGAATTTGTGTTCTTAAAAGACGGAAGTAAGATATTGGCAAATGCCCACGAAAGCCAAACGATTAAGATAATAGAATTAAAGTCAAGAGTACTGTCAGAAAACGTAACTGCAAGGATAATGGCAAATTCAAACGATAGTTCTCATATGTTATTGTATGACGGCAATGACTTGGCTGTTTCGGATGATGACGGAAGGACTGTAAAGAAAATCACTGTAGATGAGCCTTCAATATATGCTCTTTTAGCAGCTTCAAAATTATGCCAGATATCTAATAATGGAAGGTATTATGCTGTGATGTTTAAGGACTATATGTCTGATGTACCGCATAAGACTTTGAAACTTTACGATCTTTCTAATAACAAGAAAAAGAAGATATATATAAATAATACGGCATCTTTAGTTTATTTTTCGGATGACTCAAAGCATATCTTTGTAATGGACAGTGCAGAAGGCTTAAGTATTTATGATGTGGAGAATTTGAAGCAGGTAAAGAGATATAGTGAAATAAAAGGCGATGTATTAAATATGAAGCTTTCAAATGATTCTAAAATACTTGCAGTAAATATGTTGTCGGGAACCGCATTTTTATATAATCTTGAGACTAATAAGCAGATTGATGAAATTAGCGGTGAGATTATAAATGTTGAAAATTCCGGTGGTGAAATAACAGCAAAGGGAGTAAAAAAGAACAGTATATTTAAGTGGAACAGTAATTCAGGTTTGATCACTTGGGATATGGATGATGAGTGTCGACAGACACCTCAGAGCTTTGATGATGTGCATTTTTACAATGAAAATGCAGATATAGTTATGATTATAAGAAACAATGATATTGACAGAAAGTGTTACGTAGTCGATTTTTCAACAGGAAAACTGAAGTTTGTGCTTAATGTTGCATTAAGAAGATATAATGCCAACGGGCATATTTCTCCTGACGGTAAGTTAATTACCATAGACAAGGATTACTGTGAGAAATCCGGCAAAGACAGTGATCATTGGTCTTACGAGATGATGACTTCTATTTACAATGTTTTAAGTGAAGGAGAGGTATCAAAGGAGGTTGATGGGATTCTTGCAGGCAGAACGCTATCTCAGGAAGAGAAGGTGCGTATTGGTATAACTGCGAAGTGATGAAAAATTGAGTATTTTATATACTAAACTTGGAACATTCTGACTTTATTATTACAAAACTCAAATGATTTTCTTAAATTTTTTTGCCTGTATTTAATTGGTTAAAAGCTTGTGATATAATGTGAACACTTAACGAAATCAAGCCAAAGGCGAAGATTGAGTTTAGTGAGAGCGGTATCTAAGTACTTAGTGAAGTCGAGCCAATTTTGGCGAAGGCTGAACTTAGTACTTATGATATAATGTGAACACTTAACGACGACACGCCATATATTACCAATTAAAAGGAGAATTTTATGAAAAAATATAATAAAATCATTACACTCTGCCTATGTGCCGCGCTGGCATTTGGAATAACAGCCTGCGGCAGCGGGCAGGAGAAAAAAGAGATATCAAAGGAAGTATCGAAAGTAACATCTCAGGAATCTTCCCGGAGGACCTCACAAGGGGTTTCTAAGGAGGCATCCTCAAAAACTTCGAATGAGGTGAGCAAAGAAGAGCCGACATATTCAAATATGGCCGGTAAAGAAAGTGCGGAAGAAGTTAAGGCTTTGCTGGAGGCTCAGTTGGATAAAGACAGCGTAGAAAACTACATGAAGCAAGTAAATGAATATAATGAAATTGTAGGTAGCGTTGGCTTACAGGGAGATTTTACAAAATTCGGTACAACTGAATATGATGTAGAGAAAATCAGTAACTTGTGGAAAGAAAAGAAGGGTGATTTTGTCGGAACTAACTGCAGGCTTAACAGTTTCTTCTTACTTAAAAACAATATTAAAGTCCCTAGTATAAAAAGTGACAGTGAACTCTTGTTTTTAGATAATGACTCTATTGATAAAGGAAAGTTATTGAATGCCAAAGATAAGGAAGCATTTAATGTATTATTTTCAAGGGTAAAGACCGAAGCAACCGAAGATGTTAAAGTGCATGCCAAAAATATGGAGAAATACTTTGAAAATATCAAGTTTGACGAGAATGCAAGGATGCTTTCTGTAGTCTTACACGATAATCTTGACGGAGAATATCTTTTTGTAGGGCATGTCGGAGTTATGGTTCCTGACAAAGAAGGATTTTTATTTGTAGAAAAGCTAACCTTTGAAGAGCCTTATCAGGCAATTAAATTTGCAAGTAAAGAAGAATGTTATAAGTATCTTCAGGGAAAATATGCAGACTATACAGGAGAAGGCCTGGCAAAACCTTTTGTAATGGATAACAATAAAATGGTTGAAGTTAAATAGATATCTGATAATTATAGCGTTTTACAGAAATGTAAGGCGCTTTTTTGTTTAATAGGAAATTTCTGTGAAATTTCCTATTAAACAAAAATCTCTCTGAGGGATGCGCAGCTCGCGGTAGGAAATTACTTCAAACTAAATTGAAGTTTGTTTGAAGTGACTTTGAAGTTGACTTTGAAGTGACTTTGAAGTAGTTCAAAAAATAAGTGGTATGTATGTATTTTAAGGGGGCCTCAAAATGTAAGGCGCTTTTTTCTTTTTAAAAATATTTTTCAACCTTTAAGTTTCGTTTAAGTTTCATCATTTATTATATGCTCATAAAATAAATCACACAAAAAAAGAACAACTAATGAAAGGAGGAAAACTTATGGGATCAGGTACATTTCAAAGGTTTGAAATTAAGTATTTGTTAAATAAAGAACAAAGAGAAGCCATATATGAAGCAATGAAGCCTTATATGAAGGCAGACAGCTATGGCAACAGCACAATCAGAAATATCTACTTTGACAGACCTGATTTTTTACTCATAAGAAATTCTCTTGATAAACCAATTTATAAAGAGAAATTAAGGGTAAGAAGTTATAAAAAGGTAAATGAAGAAGATAAGGTATTCATAGAACTTAAAAAGAAATTTGATGGAATAGTATACAAAAGGAGGATAGAAGCTAAAGAAAAAGAAGCAATGAATTACCTTTGCAACGGAAAGAAGCTTAGAAAAGAAAGCCAGATAGGCAGAGAAATAGATTATTTCCTAGATTTTTATAAGGAGATAGAACCGAAAGTATTTCTTAGCTACGATCGTCAGGCTTATTTAGACAAAGAAAATCCTGATTTTCGAATGACTTTCGACGAAAACATACTTTGGAGAGAAGATAATTTAAGCCTGACTAATGAAGTCTATGGTAAACCGATACTTGAAGACGGTGAAGCCTTACTGGAAATAAAATCAGCGGATACTTTTCCGTTGTGGTTAGTGGAGGTTCTGAGTAAATACGGTATTTATAAAGTTTCATTTTCAAAATACGGTAATGCATACACAGAGATTTTGAAAAATAAAAGATGGTTATTTACAAGAATCCCGGTATTTACTAAAGAAGAAAATTTGAAAGAGAGGTTGGAATATGGATATATTTAGCAGTATTTTTAGCAGTGGCACAACAACCACAGCAGTTTCACCAATTACGGTGCTTATCTGCATAGGAGCAGCACTTGCGATAGGTATATTTTTGGCACTGGTATACACTTACAGAAGCAGATATACACAGAGTTTTGTAATAACACTTGCAATGCTTCCGGCAGTAGTAAGTATGGTTATACTTCTTGTAAACGGAAATGTAGGAGCGGGAGTTGCAGTAGCCGGCACCTTCGGTCTCGTAAGGTTTCGTTCAGTTCCCGGTACGGCAAAGGAAATAGGAGCTATCTTCCTGGCGATGACTACAGGACTTGCGGCAGGTATGGGATATGTAGGATATGCCGCAGCATTTGCACTTATTATGGGAATTGTAACCCTTATTTATAATAAATTCGGTTTAGGACTGATTGGAGGAGCAAGTTTACAGAAGAGCCTTACTATTACAATACCTGAGAATCTTGATTACACAGATGTATTTACCGAAACTTTAGGCAAGTATACAAAGGATGCCAGACTTTTAGGTGTAAAGACTACCAATATGGGCAGCTTATTTAAGTTAAATTATGATGTTACCTTAAAAAAGGAGGGAATAGAAAAAGAATTTATAGATGAACTGAGATGTAAAAACGGTAACCTGGAAATTCGCCTCAATCGCCCGGGAATGGGCGGCGAAGAACTTTAACCATAATTAAACAATAAAGAAAGGAAATGAAGATTATGAAAAAGAAAATAATGATGATAGCTTTAACAGGTGGACTTATACTCGGAGTAACAGCTTGTAACGGAGTCGGTGCCGCAAATAGCGGTACCGCAACCACCAAAACGGTGACAACAGTAACCTCGGATACTAGCAGCACAAGTTCGGGAAGTTTGGCAAACAGTTCTGCAGGTTCAACTACCTCAAGCGGAACAACCACAACAGGTAAAGTAAAATCTGACATGTTTACAGACCGCGATAAAGATGCTTCCTATGATGAAGCAAGTGCTACCAAGGTGAACTTAAGTGAAATTAAGGATTCTACCTATACAATTACAAAGGAAGGAACTTATATACTTTCCGGCTCATATTCTGGACAGATAGTTGTAAATGTTGCAGATACGGCAAAGGTTCAGATCGTACTTGACGGTGTGACAATAACCAATGAGAGCAGTGCAGCCATATATGTAAAAGAAGCTGACAAGGTTTTCGTAACACTTAAGGACGGTACTAACAGTACACTTACAACTTCCGGAACCTTTGTTGCAACCGATGACAACAATGTGGATGGTGTTATTTTCTCTAAGGGAGACCTCACCATAAACGGAAGCGGTTCTCTTAAGATAAGCTCTACCGCACATGGCATTGTAGGCAAGGATGATGTTGTAATCACAGGCGGAAATATTGACATTACATCTGCCAAGAAAGGTATAAGCGGAAAGGACAGCGTAAGAATAGCTGACGGTACAATTAATATTACGACGGGAACAGATGGTATACACTCTGAAAACAGCGATGATACAAGCAAGGGCTTCGTATATATTGAAGGCGGCACTATTACAATAAATGCGGCAGATGACGGTATACACTCAGGAACTACTCTCGATATCGTAGGAGGCAAGATTGATATTACCAACAGCAATGAGGGTATTGAAGGTAAGGATGTAAATATTTCAGGAGGAGAAATAAACATAGTTTCAACTGATGATGGTATCAATGCAACAGCCTCTTCAACAACAGGAGAAAAGGCAAGTATGCAGGCACAGGATGCAAGCATTAATATTTCAGGCGGTAAAATTACAGTAAATGCGGAAGGAGATGGTATAGATTCTAACGGTAACCTCACAGTAAGTGGCGGAGAAACCTATGTAAGCGGTCCGACTAAAGGCGGTAACGGAGGTATAGATTATAACGGTACAGCTACAATTACAGGCGGAACAATTATAGTTACTGAGATTCAGAGCATGACAGAGAGTTTTGGTTCTGATTCAACTCAGGGTGTTGTACAGGTAAGCGTATCCAATCAGGCGGCAGGAACTACTGTAAGTATTGCAGATTCAAAAGGTAATGTACTGGCAAGCTATACACCTTCAAAAGAGTATAACAGCGTTATTATCAGTACAGAAGGCATGGTAGAGGGTGAAACATATACAGTAACTGCAGGAACTGAAACTAAAGAAGTAACACTCAGCCAGCTTGTAAGCAGCTCAAGCGGAATGAATGGTGGTCCCGGTGGAAGTGAAGGTGGTCCCCGGGGTAACTCAATAAATGGTAACAACGGCAACTTTGGAGGCCCAAACGGTAACGGAGGTCCTGGCGGAAATGGCAACTTCGGAGGACCAAACGGTAACGGAGGTCCTAGTGGTAATGATAACTTTGGAGGTCCGAACGATAACGGAGGTCCTGATGGAAATGGCAACTTTGGAGGTCCAAACGGAAATGGAGGAAATTTTGATGGTGGGCATCAGGGAAGACCTGAGGGAGCACCACCTAGTGGAGGATCAAGGAATTGGGGGGATAATTCAGACTCGTCAGGTAATAGAAATGGAATGAAAGAAGGGCAGAGCAACTCTTTCGGGACAAAGGGTAATTCGAATCAGAACAACAGCTCCGGAACAAATGGAAATTCTCAAAATAATAGCAAATCCGGACAAAATGATGGTTCTGAACAGGGCAGTAAGAGCAGCACCGGTACTTCTAAAAGTATCTGATAATGTAAACCAAATTATTCACAGGATACTTCGTGAGTAATTTGAATATAAGTTAGTTTCAAAGGGATTGTGAGAGTTTGATATGCTCCCTTCTAGGTAGACAAGAGAAAAAATAAAATCTCTTACTGCCTGGAAGGGAGCATTTTATGTCTAAAAGCAAGATATCACATTCAGAGAAATTACAGACAGTATATCTGATATTAGAAGGTAAAGAATCACTCCGACATGCTGCTGTCAGATTGGGAATCAGTCTCTCCTCCATACAACAATGGATAAGCATTTATAAGAGTGAAGGTGAAGGAGCCTTTCTTGTTACAGTAAATAAACGGTATTCAAAAGAGCTGAAAGAGCAGGCAGTATTGGATTATCTCTGCGGTCAAGGTTCCCAACAGGAAATCTGCCAGCGCTATGGAATCAGATCAAAAAGTAAGTTACAAAACTGGATAAAGAAGTATAATAGTCATGAGGAGCTGAAAGTTTCCAGGACAGGAGGAACATTTATCATGACCAAGGGAAGAAAAACAACCTTCGATGAGAGGGTGGAAATCGTTCAATACTGCATTGGACATGACCGTAATTATGCTGAAACAGCAGCTAAATTCGGCATTTCCTATCAGCAGGCACGAAACTATATCGTAAAGTATGAAGCAGGTGGAGTGAACGCTCTCCAGGATAGGCGCGGCCGACCAAAGCCGGTTGAAAAAATGACTGAGTTGGAGAAACTCCGTGCCGAAAACAAGATTCTGCGTGCCGAAAAGGAACGAGCCGAAATGGAGGCATCTTTCTTAAAAAAACTCGACAAGATAGAGAGGAGGCGGGGCTAAGCCTGGTCAGACACGGACAGGTCTATCAGGCAATCAAAGAAGAACACGAAGAGCATGGTTATCCGATTAGTGCGCTCTGCAAACTGGGATCTGTAAGCCGTGCGGCATACTACAAATGGCTTCACAGAGAGAAACCTGCTTATGAAGCAGCAAATGAATACATTGCTGATGAAATCGAAAAAATCCATATGGCCAGCCCTGATAAGGGCTATCGCAGAATACGGGATGATCTGGAACGTTATCACGGAATCAAGACAAATGATAAACGAGTGCTTCGGATCTGCCGTAAGAAAGGGATTAAGTCCACGATCAAGTATTCCAATAACGGATGTACAAGACAGGCGATAAATCCCCAGTTTATTGCGGATAACATATTGAACAGAAATTTCACAGCGGAAGCTCCAAATCAGAAATGGTTGACGGACGTCACAGAATTCAAATGGTATGATGAGAACAATGACAAGCATAAAGTGTATCTTAGCGCGATACTTGATCTCTATGACCGGCGGATTGTCGCATATGTGATCAGTGACCATAACGACAATCGTCTGGTCTTCAATACGTTTGATAAGGCGATTGTTTCCAATCCGGGAGCAACACCTATGTGTCATTCTGATCGAGGATTTCAATATACCAATCGGAACTTTCATGCCAAGCTTGAGGCTGCGGGTATGACACAAAGTATGTCCAGAATAGCCAAATGCATCGATAATGGCCCGATGGAAGGATTCTGGGGCATTTTGAAACGTGAGCGGTATTATGGCAATCGGTTTACAGTCAGAGATTCTCTTGTGAAAATGATAGAGGATTACATTGAATACTACAACACCAGACGGTTACAACGAAAACTGGGAATTTTAACTCCATTCGAGAAGCACGAACAATATCTGGCGGCAGCATAAAAACTGCCACCAGATTAAAACTATCTGATGGCAGAAAATTTTTATTTTTTTAATTGTCTACTTGACGGGAAGCAGTTCAGTTTAGCCTCTTGCAATCCTTTTTTTTGTTTAATAGGAAATTTCTTTGAAATTTCCTATTAAACAAAATTTCCCACGTAATATCTTTCATTTTTACGGTAAATATGGTATGATATGGGTGCTTATCAGAGTAAAAAGGAGTAATACCCATGGTTTTTTCAAGTATTTTGTTTATTACAAGATTCCTGCCACTGGTACTGGCAATTTATTTCATAGTGCCTAAGCGTATAAGGAATCTTGTTTTGTTTTTGTCAAGCATACTTTTCTATGCTTGGGGAGAGCCTGTATATATTTTGCTGATGTGCTTTACTATAGCTGTAGACTATGTATTTGGTATAATTATAGATAAACAGATATCGGCAGGCAAAAAAAACGGAGCCAAAGTCTCGCTGGCAGCCGCTGTAGCAATCAATCTTTTGTTGCTTGGCTTTTTTAAGTATGCAGATTTTACCATAAATACGGTTAATTCGCTTACGGGGGCGGGAATAGCAGCAATTAAGCTTGCTCTTCCGATAGGAATTTCATTTTATACCTTTCAGAGTCTTTCCTATGTAATAGATGTGTACAGAGGAGATACCAAGGTACAAAAGAACATCCTTGATTTCGGGACCTATGTAACCCTTTTTCCGCAGTTAATAGCCGGACCTATCGTAAGATATCGTACAGTTGCGGAAGAGATGAAGGGGAGAGTAGAAAACAGAGCGGATTTTGCAAGAGGTATCAGCCGTTTTATCTTTGGTATGGGTAAAAAAGTATTGCTTGCAAACAACGCAGGACTTCTTTGGGACAGCGTAAATGCCCTTACAGTTTCTGAAATGTCGGTGGGAAGTTTCTGGCTTGGAATCCTTGCCTATACCTTCCAGATTTACTTTGACTTTTCAGGTTATTCGGATATGGCTATAGGTATGGGACTTATGCTCGGTTTCCATTTTGATGAGAACTTTAACTATCCGTATATGGCAAAGTCCATAACCGAGTTCTGGAGAAGATGGCATATTTCACTTTCTACCTGGTTTAAGGAATATGTATACATTCCGCTCGGAGGAAACAGAGCCGGACTTGGCAAGCAGATCAGAAATATAATAATAGTCTGGATGCTTACGGGATTTTGGCATGGAGCAAGCTGGAACTTTGTAGCCTGGGGACTTTACTATGGAGTAATCCTGATTTTGGAAAAAGTTTTCCTGTTAAAATGGATAGAGAAAATGCCTAAGCTTGTGAGACATATTTACACCATGTTACTTGTAATTATAGGCTGGGTACTGTTCTCCTTTGACTCATTTAAAAAGGGAGCGGACTTCATAGCAGGAATGTTCGGACTGGGCGGTTATGAGCTTGTAAATACTGAGTTTATTTACCTATTACTTAATAATCTGATTTTGCTTGTAATTCTCGCTATTACAAGTACGGATTTACCTAAAAAATGTATTGAAAAGTTTGCTGCTACAAGAAATACAGCCGTTAAATTTGTAAATATAGCTGTATTGGAAATAATTTTTGGAATTTGCGTAGCTTATTTGGTTGCTGCGACATATAATCCATTCCTGTATTTCAGGTTCTAACGGGAGATATATATGAAAATATTAACTTATGAAAATGCTAAGATAGCTGTATTTGGAACAACCTTGGCAGCTTTATTTTTGGGAGCTGTACTCCATAAACCTGTAGAATTTTCCGAAACGGAGAACAGATATCTTGGACAAAGACCTAAACTTACTGCGGTTAAACTTCTTGACGGAAGTTTTATGAAAGACTACGAAACCTTTATCACAGACCAGTTTCCTAACAGAAGCTTCTTTATGGGAGTAAAAACTGCGGTAGAGAGACTTCGTGGAAGAGCTGATGACAACGGCGTATATTTTGGAAAAGAAGGCTATCTTTTCGGGAAGTATGATGGAGCCTTGTTTGAATCCGAAACGGCTAAGAATAATATTTCTGCTGTAGCAGAATTTGTAAAACTGTATGGAGATAAATTTGGTAAAGAGCATTTTAAGATAGCACTGGCTCCGTCTTCGTCAGAAATATTAAAAGATAAGCTGCCTGCTAATGCACCTGTTTATAATCAGACAGGATTTATTGACAAAATAAAAAAAGAAGCGGGAGAAGATAATGTGATAGATCTGGGTGAAAACCTGAAAAAGCATGCGAATGAGTACATTTATTTCAGAACCGACCATCACTGGACAACTCTCGGAGCTTATTACGGTTATGAGGCTATAGCCGCGGGGCTTGGACTTGAGGTTCAGCCTTTGGAGAAATTAAAGGCAGAGACTGTATCTAATGATTTCCTCGGAACCTATGATTCTAAGGTAAATACAGGTATAACAGGAGGAGTAGATGCAGACAGTATTACAATCTACTCCTCTGCGGAGATAGACAAAGCCGGAATGATATGGGATAATGACAAGGATAAGAGCTTTGACAGCATTTATAAAATGGATGCTTTAAAGGGGAAAGATAAGTATACGGTATTTTTTGGCGGAAATCACAGCGTAACGGATATTAAAACTGAAAATAAGACAGGTAAGACCTTACTTATAATTAAAGATAGTTTTGCTCATAATCTTGCACCGTTTTTAATAAAGGACTATGATAGAATAATAATGCTTGACCTCAGATATTTTAATAAAAGCCTTAAAAAATATCTGACTGATAATGAAATTACAGATTTACTTGTACTGTACAGTACGCCTGACTTCGCAGAGGATGCAAATATTGGCAGATTGTTGAGGTAGATATGTTAAAAAAAGCATTGAAGATTTCACTTATAATTTCGATATTTTTCGCTGTTTTACTTGCGGGAGCGGCCTTTTTAACCAAGAAAACCAAGGATAATATTAAAAAGGCGGAAACCACTGTCCCGGACAGGGTGGAGTATGCCAGACCTGAAATTATTTCTGCAAAGGATATGTACAAGAAGGTTGCTAAGAAGCTGAAGGAAAAAAAGCCTGAAGTATATTCTGTGAAGTATCAAAAAGCAGCTAAAAGTATAATTGACAAGTATAAGAAAAACGGTAAATATACCGTAGATGCACCGCTACTAATTGTAAATCCCTACGGAACAAATACTACGGGGCTGTATATATATTTTAAGCATAAATTCAGAGTGAATACAAAATATACTGTCAGCGTAAAGGAGATTGACGGTAAGGAAAATATAAAGGATGCAGACTTTTCAGGTTCTTTATATACCAATACCACAGGTATGCCTCTTGCTGAGCAGGAAGGCCTTATCATAGGTATGATTCCGGGAGAGAAAAACTATGTTTCGGTATATATTTATGATGAAAATAATAAAATGATAGCCAAGGCCGGTTATAAGTTGGACATACCTGAGTCTGAAACAGTGACTATGAAGACTCTTAATGTGACACATGACAGAGAGGTAAGCCAGCTTTCAGATGGCTTATATTCTGTATTCGGTTTGGACGATACAGGCAGAAAAGATAAACATATTTTATTTTATGACAACAATGGTGTGATAAGGGCTGAGCTTCCGCTTGTAAAAGGCGGAGACGCGGCAGAGACAAATATAGGTCTGATTGATGATAAGCTGTTTTATGCTATTGACAGTAAAAGATTTGCACTGATTGACAGGTTTGGTAAGGTAGAAAAACTTATTGGGCTTGAGGACGGAGCAGTTTCACTCGGAGATATGGATTTGAATACAGCTATCAGGAAGGCAGTAACTCTTTCAAAAAGAAAGGGTAATGACGGAATTCATTCAGTAGACATTTTAGAGGGAAAATCCAAAGAAATAATTAACTTTAATAAGTTATTTGCCGCATACTATAAAAAAGGCGGTTCTAAGCTTAAATTTACTTCGGTACAGTTTATCAATGATAATGACCTCATAGTCAGTGAGAAAAATACTTCGTCCGTAATCAGAATAAATAATGTATTCAGAAATCCGAGTATTAAGGCGGTTATTTCAGGAACCGAGGAGCTGAAATCCGCTTATGAAAAGGTATTTTACAGTAAGGATGGGGATTTTGTAAGCCAGAAAAGACAGAATACTGCCTATGTTGACAGGTCTGAAAAGCTCGGTAAGAGACAGTATCATTTAATGGTATTTAACAATAATACCGGAGGCAGAAATTCATTTTACTATAAATATATGGTAAATGAGGAAAAAATGACTTATAGCCTGGAAAATGCTATGGAGCTGCCTTATTCTTCGGATGGAGGAAATATCTCCCTCAATCAGGGATATCTTATAGCGGCTTCAACAGGTGAAGGAGGCTTTGAAGAATACAACCCTGACGGATACAGGCTGGCAAGTTTTACCTTTAAGGACGGAAAGATGGCTTACAGAGTATTTAAGCATAGTATGAAAGGCAGTTGGTTTACAAAATAATGGAATTTAATGAATTTATAAATGATAAAAAGATACTTACAGGTATAGGAAAGTTTGGGTTTAAGAGTCCGACACCTGTACAGGAGGCTGCTTACAAGAAGATACTTGAAGGAGGCAGTTTCTTTGTACAGGCACCTACAGGCTCAGGCAAAACTTTGGCTTATTTACTGCCTTTGTTTGAAAAATATAAAAAGACAGAGCGTGAAAATAAGATTGTAATTGTTGCACCGACTACGGAGCTTGCTTTACAGATTCACAGGCAGGCAGAGCTGGTACGAGGCAATACAGGCATAGGCCTTCATTCAGTCTGCCTTGGCGGAAACGCAAGCATAATAAGACAGATTGAGAATTTAAAGAAAAAGCCCCAGATTATAGTAGGTACTCCGGGAAGAATCACAGACCTTATAAGAAAACGTAAGATTGCAGCTCATTTAGTAAGAACCTTGGTGCTGGATGAAGGTGACAGGTTATTTGACAAAAATAACAAAGAAACCACTGATGCTTTGATTAAGTGCTTCGTCAGGGACAGACAGCTTTTGCTGTTTTCAGCGACAGCAACCGATTCGGCTTTGGAAGGCGCAAGGGCTTGGGATAAAGATATTACAGAGATTATTGCCGATGGCGGTAAGGAAATTCCGGCTAATATCAAGCACTGGTATGTGGTTTGTGAAAAAAGGAACAAACTTGAAATTCTTCGTGGAACAACAGGAGCAATAAGGACAAGAAAAGCTATTATTTTTGTAAACGGCATTTATGATATAGAAGAAACCTATAAAAAACTTGCCCATCATCATTATCAGGTGGATTTTATAGGCGGAGAGCGTACAAAAGAAGAGCGAAAAAAAGCTATGCAGGGCTTCTTACATAAGAAAATCAAGTATCTGATAGCTACTGATATTGCTGCAAGAGGTTTACAGTTTGATGATGTGGACACAGTTTTTCATGTAAATCTTCCTGAGAATGCCGATACCTACCTTCACAGAGCGGGCAGGACGGGCAGAGCAGGAAGGGTTGGAAGAAACTTAAGTATAATAACTGAAAGAGAACTCCCTCTTATTAAAAAGTATGAAAAGGCACTTGGAATAAAGTTTTCACAGAAATTTTACTATGATGGTAAGCTAATGGATGTGAAGAAGGAGGACAGGAGAAATGACGGCTGAACTTTATGTAACAAAAGCATCATTGCAGATTTCCAAAGGTGAGATTGAGAATGCTTTACATAGTATGGAAAAAGCCATTGAGATTGATGATGATATTGCTTCAGTGGTTCAGGCTCGTTGTTTTCTGGGAGAGTATTATTTTGTTAATCAAAACTATGCTTTATCAAAAGAAAATTTAGAATGGATTGTTGAAAGGCAGGAGGAATTTGAAGCTGATTATGATGATTTGCTAAATGATGAAATTGATAAAGCAAATATGCTCTTAGAGATGATGGGGAAATTTGGTCTGGAAAAATAGGTGTGCATATCATATGCCATTGTTGTTTTCATAAAATGAGGTAAAAAATAGGACATTTTCAAATTGAAGATGTCCTATTTTTTTAATGGGAAATTTCTCCAAAATTTCCTATTAAATAAAAATCTCTCCGAGGGATGCGTAGCTCGCAGCAGAGAGAGTTTGCCTTACGGCACCGCTCGCGCGCGAAGTGTGTGCAAGCACACACTTTTTATTAAAATTTAATAAGAATCAAATCCTCTTAGCATCCTTGCCCTGTTTGGATGGCGGAGTTTTCTGAGAGCCTTGGCCTCTATCTGTCTGATACGCTCTCTGGTTACATTGAATTCCTTGCCTACTTCCTCAAGAGTTCTGGTTCTTCCGTCAAGAAGACCGAATCTGAGTATGAGTACTCTCTGCTCTCTTTCGGAAAGGGTGGTGAGGAGTTTTTGTATCTGGTCTTGTAACATAGTGTAGGCCGCAGCATCCTCAGGCCCCATAATGGTATCATCCTTTATAAAATCACCGAGATGACTATCATCCTCTTCTCCGATTGGTGTATCGAGAGAAATCGGATCGGCGGAAATTTTCATAATCTCACGTACCTTTTCAACAGGAAGATTCATTTCCTTGGCAATTTCTTCCTCGGTAGGTTCGCGTCCCAATTCCTGAAGCAGACTTCTGGAAATTCTGTAAGCTTTATTTATTACCTCAGACATATGAACCGGTATACGTATAGTTCTTGACTGATCTGCTATAGAACGTGTAATAGCCTGTCTTATCCACCAGGTAGCATAAGTACTGAATTTATATCCTTTTGAATAGTCAAATTTGTCTACAGCCTTTATAAGCCCAAGGTTTCCTTCCTGAATCAGGTCAAGAAACGAAAGTCCGCGTCCGACATATTTCTTTGCTATACTTACCACAAGTCTCAGATTGGATTCGGTGAGCCTATCTGTAGCATACTGGTCACCCTCCGCAATTTTCTTTGCGAGCTCAACCTCTTCATCCATGCTTAAGAGCGGATAGTTACCTATTTCCTTAAGATAAATTTTGACAGGATCATCGGACATAATTGAAAGTGTTATATCATCGCCTATCTCAAGGTCAGCCTCATCATCTACTTCAGGAAGGGTATCATCAAAAAGATCGTCATCAATATCATTGATGTTCATTATTGTGATACCGTTGCTTTCGAGGTAATCATATATTTTTTCGTAGTGACCGGAATCGATATTCAGGCTTTTAAAATAATCATTTAATTTGTCTGACTCAATTACGTCTTTATTTTTTCTTGCAATTTCAACCAATCCTTCTAATTTTGTAAGAAAGTCGTCCTTGGGTACGGTCGCATTATCAGTCTTAGAATTTTCGGCTGTTTTAGCGGTTTTTTTTGATGTTTTCTTTACAGAAGTTTCTTTTTTCAGAGCTTTTTTGTCTTTATCTTTAGCGTTGGAAGCCATTAGCACCATTCCTTTCAAATCATTCTCTTGTTAAAGAGCGTAAACTTTTGTAATTATATCATAAATACAAATTAAAATCTATTGTAAAATTTTAAAATTGAGCAGGAAAAATTGAATATTTTGTACAAAAGTGGTAAGATATAAAAGATTAGTGAAATTATGCTTGGAGGTATAAATGAGTAGAAACGATGATAACAGTCAGATTATTGACTTAAAAAATGAAGGTTCGGTAAAACGAGTGATAGGTGTAGTCAGCGGTAAAGGAGGAGTGGGTAAGTCATTTGTAACTTCAAGACTAGCTTCTATCTTCTCTAAAAAAGGTTACAATTCAGCGGTTCTTGATGCGGATATTACCGGTCCTTCCGTACCCAGATGTTTTGGAATGAAGGAAAAGGCTGAAGCAAATGAAAATGGCATACAGCCTGCAATAAGTAAGGGCGGGGTACAGGTTATGTCTGTGAATCTGCTCTTAGATGATGAGTCTACACCTGTAGTTTGGCGAGGCCCTATTATAGCCGGTACTGTAAAGCAGTTTTGGTCTGAGGTGGACTGGAAAGATGTAGAGTATATGTTTGTGGATATGCCACCCGGAACAGGTGATGTGCCTCTTACAGTATTTCAGTCACTTCCGGTTGACGGAATTATCATAGTTACGTCTCCTCAGGAACTGGTATCTATGATAGTTGAAAAGGCCGTAAATATGGCAAATGCGATGGAGATTCCCGTACTGGGCATAGTAGAGAATTACAGTTATATTAAATGCCCGGATTGTGGCAAGATAATCTATCCTTTCGGAGAAGGAAAAACAGATGATGTAGGCCTTAAGTATGGGATTCCGGTACTTTCGAGACTTCCTATGGATAACAGGATTGCCGATGCTATGGATAAAGGCCTGGTAGAAGAACTTGATATGGATGTTCTCGGTGAGACTGCCGATACAATAGAGTTTTTGCTCAGAAATGTGGATCACAGTGTAGACAACAATGATTATGGAGAAGCTCACAAGGTAGCAATAGCTCTTGATTCAAATGAGAAGATGATAGGAAAGCTTGCTTCTGTCGTGAAGTTTGTAATTGCGGATACCAAGGGCAGAAAGATTTTAGACAGAAGTTATTTGGAGGTAAAATCTGTAGATGAGGCAATTTCTCTGCTTAAAGAAGCCGGTGTGGATATGGTTATAAGCAACGGAATTGATAAAAAACTCAGGAACCTGCTTCTGGAGAAAGAAATAGCGTCCATTCCTGTGCTTAGAAGCAGTGTAGAAGATGTAATTGCAAATTTCTTGGATGGAAAGTACAATAAAGCCTGATTTTTTAATTATAAAGTAACTTTTATTTTACATTTATACTGTGTTGTGATAAAATGTGGACAGCTAAGTAAACACATTATTAAAGAGCATCGAAAGATGCGGATTGGAGATTATATGTATTTAGTATCAGCAAGAGATATGTTAGTTAAGGCAAAAGCAGGCCATTATGCAGTAGGTCAGTTCAATATCAATAACCTTGAGTGGACAAAGGCGATACTTTTAACTGCAGAAGAGCTTAAGAGCCCTGTTATCCTCGGTGTTTCCGAAGGTGCAGGAAAGTATATGGGTGGTTACAATGCAGTAGTAGGTATGGTAAACGGTTTACTTAAAGACCTTAAGATATCGGTTCCTGTAGCGCTTCACCTTGATCATGGCTCATTTGAAGGCTGCTATAAGTGCCTTGAGGCAGGATTTTCTTCAATCATGTTTGATGGTTCACACTATCCTATAGATGAGAATGTTGCTAAGACTACAGAACTTGTAGCCGCAGCTCATAAGATGGGTGTTTCTATCGAAGCGGAAGTTGGTTCTATCGGTGGAGAAGAAGACGGTGTAATCGGTATGGGTGAATGTGCGGATCCTAATGAGTGCAAGAGAGTGGCTGACCTTGGTGTAGATTTCCTTGCAGCCGGCATAGGAAATATTCATGGAGTATATCCTGCAAACTGGAAGGGACTTTCATTTGAGACTCTTGATGCTATTCAGAAAAAGACAGGAGTACTTCCTCTCGTACTTCATGGCGGTACAGGTATACCGGCAGACATGATTAAAAAGGCTATAGAGCTTGGTGTATCTAAGATCAATGTTAATACAGAATGCCAGCTTTCATTTACAGCAGCCACAAGAGAATATTTTGAAGCAAATAAGGATAAAGCAAGCAAGGGATTTGATCCTCGCAAGGTACTTGCTCCGGGCTTTGAAGCTATCAAGGCTACAGTTAAAGAGAAGATGGAACTTTTCGGTTCAGTAGGAAAAGCTGAATAAAACAGCCTGTGCTTTAGATTAAAATTGAATTTTACTTTGCCACATCAGGTTAAAATTTAGCCTGATGTGGCAGTTTTATTAGAAAATATAGGAGCCATACATTAATGTGGATTGCTGATAATTGGAAAGAATACGAAGTTTTAGACTGTTCTTCGGGGGAAAAACTGGAAAGCTGGGGCGGTTATACCCTGATTCGTCCTGATCCTCAGGTGATTTGGGATACCGAAAAAGATATTAAAGAATGGAAAAGACCGTCTGCACATTATCACCGCAGTAATCGCGGTGGCGGTGAATGGGAATTTTTTAACCTTCCCGAACAGTGGAACATCCATTACAGGGATTTGACCTTCAATCTTAAGCCTTTCAGTTTTAAGCATACTGGCTTATTTCCTGAACAGGCGGTAAACTGGGACTGGTTTTCGGATATCATCAGTAAAAGTAACAGAGAATTGAAGGTGTTAAATCTTTTTGCATACACGGGCGGAGCGACGGTGGCAGCTGCAAAGGCCGGAGCTGAAGTTGTACATGTGGATGCGGCTAAGGGCATGGTTACCTGGGCTAAAGAAAATGCAAAGCTTTCGGGACTTGAAAATGCGCCTATTCGTTATATAGTAGATGATTGTGTTAAGTTCGTGGAAAGGGAAATAAGGCGCGGCAATCATTATGATGGAATAATAATGGATCCTCCTTCTTATGGCAGAGGGCCAAAAGGAGAGATTTGGAAAATAGAAGAAGCTGTTTATCCTTTTATAAAGAAATGTACAGAACTCTTGCATAAGGATAGCGAGTTCTTTCTTATTAATAGTTACACTACCGGACTTCAGCCTGCAGTACTCAGTTATATGTTAAATACTGCAATAACCGGTAAATTTGGTGGCAAGGTAATGGCTGAGGAAATCGGACTTCCGGTTAAGAAAAACGGCTTGGTGCTTCCTTGTGGGGCATCAGGAAGGTGGATTGGAAAATAATGAAAAAAAGAATTATCTGAAGCGTATTATAGGTTTGCCGGGTGAGAAGCTTGAGATAAGAGCCGGACTCATATACATAATTATGTTCTGCAGAGTATTAGGAAAATAAAATAATAACCGATAACTATAATAGAGACTTGCGGCATCAGGAAGGTGGATTGGAAAATAATGGAAAATAAGACAGAAAATAATAAAGAAAAAAAGAAATGGGATAAAAAGTCTGTTATTAAGGAAGTAAGAGATTATGTTTTCCTTATAATACTGGCTTTTGTCTTAGCATTTTTAATGAATAAATTTGTGTATGCGAATGCTGAAGTGCCTACAGGATCTATGATTCCGGTAGTTCAGCCGAATGACAGGCTCATAGTAAACAGGCTTGCCTATTTATTTGAAGAACCCAAAAGGGGAGATATAGTTATGTTTGCTTTCCCGGATGATGAAAAGGATAATTATCTAAAACGAATAATAGGACTTCCGGGGGAGAAGGTAGAGATAAAAAACGGACTTGTGTATATTAATGATAGTGAAAAACCTTTAGATGAGCCATATATCAATGATCCGCCAAACGGTAACTATGGTCCTTATAACGTGCCTGAAGGCTGCTACTTTATGCTTGGTGATAATAGGGACGAAAGTAAAGATGCAAGATTTTGGGATAATACATATGTAAAGAAAGAAAAAATTGTAGGCAAGGCCTGGCTTAAGTATTATCCTAATATAACTGTTTTGCATTCAGCAGAATATTCAGAAAATAACTAACTATGGAGGATGCTATGAGAGGGGACTCTGATAAAAAGCTTATTTTCTTCTTGTTTGGAATATTGATAGCTTTAATCTTAGGTGGACAGATTTTTTGCGTAAAGGCGGAAATAAAATCGGAACCTAAAACTACATTGATTATTGGTGACAGCATTCCGTACGGGATGTCACTTGGCAAAAAACGCGGTACCGGTGTGGATGAGGCGGATAAAGTATATTGGCTTACTGAAGGCGGTGTTAGTATCAACCTTTTATGTCCGGACTTCAAGGTTAATCTGGGTCAGGTGATGCCGAGGGCTGTGGTTAATACCCTTACTGATTCTAAAAAATTTGACTTATTAAAGGAAATTAAGAAAAAGAAGATTGAAGACATTGTTGTTATGTTGGGTGCGAACTGGCCCGGTGAAGAAGCGGCTAAATTAATTGTGAGCACTCTTAAAAAACTTGCAAAGAAAAGCGGCTGCAGAGTATATTATGTAAATATCCTCCCTTATGTGGACAAGGGAAAATATAAAAACAGAACTGCGGTGCTGACATATCATAACAGGCTGACTAAGGAAGGTTTTGAAGATACCGATATAATATATATAGATGCCTATAGTATTGCAAAGTCGGTAAAGAACTATCAGAATTATACCTGGGATGGGATTCATTATTCTAAAGATGTTTACAATGTTGTGTTCGAAGAAATTTTATCTGTTATAGAAGAAGAAAAGGAAGCGGAGAAACTTCCCGAGGAAGAAAAGACAGAGAAAAAAGCTAAAGCAAAACAGGACAAGAAAGCTAAAAAATAAAATTCTGTAAATGAGCTTAAGGAGGTACGTATCTATGGATGATAATAAAAGATACAAACTTTTTAAGCTCATTTTAATATTTACAATACTGAATGTATTCGGGATATTCTTATATGAAAATATATATGAAAAAGGATTATTTAGGAAAAGGCCGGAGTTTTACGTAGAGTCCATAAAGTCGGAACCGTCTAAAACCGAGATTTCTAAAAAAACAGGCAGCAGTATATTAAAGGGTGAAGGTGAACAAACTGAGGTTACAAGGGATGAAAAGTCTGTCGTAAGAAAAATTCTTTTTATCGGAGACAGTAATGTCTATCTTATGAGCCAAAATGATGAGTATTATAAGAGTAAATACAAAAACACTATTTACTGGCTGGCAGAAAGTGGTGTAACTACTGAGTTTATAGATGAAAATCTGAAAGTAAGCTTTGGAAAATTAAATTCGAATTATGCAAAGAATTCATTGAGTAAAGCAAAAGATATATCACTGTTAGACGAAATTAGCGGAAAAGAAATAACCGATATAGTGGTTTTTCTTGGAGTGAACAGTTTGGAAGAGTCTTACGCAAAATCATTATGTGATAAGCTGATAAAACTTAAAGAGCTGAGTAAGGCCGAGGTTTATTATGTTTCTGTACTTCCTTATGTAAATAAAGCAAGATATAAGATAAATAGCGTTGATATAGTTAAATTTAATAATGCTATGAAAAAAATACTTACATTAAGCAAAATAAATTATGTAGATGCTTATGGGCTATTGACTGAAACGGATGAGTATAAAAGTGAAACTACAGACGGCATACATTACAGTTCTATAATATATGATAAGATATTTGAGAAAATTATGGCCGGTCTTGTGCAGAATAACTAAAATGATTTTTTATATAAATAATGCTTGAAAAAAGATAATAAATAGCGTATAATAACAACGTTGTGGCATGATAGCTAAGAAGCGGAGGTTGCCGAGAAAACTGTGAATTCAGGTTTTTGGGTTTTTCGTGGAGCGAATGTCAAGAGACCGAAAGGTCTGTAAACCTGGCGACAAGTCACTGTACAGAAAACAACTAATATGTTCTACAAAGTAGGGCGTGGTGTGAGTAAAAATATTTGCGTTTATTATTACGAAACACCCGGGTGTGTGTACAGTCACCGCTTGTCGTACTAAATACGTGAGAATTCACGAAAGTGCGAAAAGGAGGCGACTTTTTTTATGGCAAGTCAAGTAATGAGAATTACATTAAAAGCGTATGATCATCAGCTTATCGACAGTTCGGCATCAAAGATCGTTGATACTGTAAAGAAGGCTGGAGCAAAGGTTAGTGGTCCTGTACCTCTTCCAACAAAGAAAGAGATAGTTACAATACTTCGTGCGGTGCACAAGTATAAGGACTCCAGAGAGCAGTTTGAGCAGAGAACCCACAAAAGGCTCATTGATGTTTTCGAACCTAACCAGAAATTGGTTGACGCATTATCAAGACTTGATGTTCCTGCAGGTGTTGAAATCAAGATCAACATGAAAAATAAGTAGGAATTAAACTAATTTAGCAAGATCCTTAGGGTTATGGATAGAGAGAAAACTCCTATTTAAGCCATCTAGGATGACCGGCTGGTTCCGGTCCGCTGTAGATTAACAGGAGGTAAAGAAATGAAGAAAGCAATACTTGCTACAAAAATCGGTATGACACAGATTTTTGCTGAAGACGGTTCATTAATTCCTGTAACTGTATTAAAGGCTGATCCTGCTGTTGTAACTCAGGTTAAGACAGTAGAGAACGATGGCTATAGCGCAGTTCAGGTAGGTTTTGGCGATATCCGCGAGAACCTTGTTAATAAGCCAAAGAAAGGACATTTTGCTAAGGCAGGTGTTCCTGTAAAGAGATTCTTAAGAGAGTTTAAGCTTGAAGATGCTGAAAACTACAAAGCCGGAGATGAGATTAAGTCAGATGTATTTGCAGCCGGAGATAAGGTTGATGCAACTGCTACATCTAAGGGTAAAGGTTTCCAGGGTGCTATTCACAGACACGGTCTTCACAGAGGACCTATGGCACACGGTTCCAAGTATCACAGACATGCCGGTTCAAACGGTGCCTGCTCAGATCCCAGTAAGGTGTTCAAGGGCAAGAAGATGGCCGGACATATGGGACATGTAAAGGTTACAGTCCAGAATCTTGAAGTTGTAAGAGTTGATGCAGAGAAGAATTTAATCCTTGTTAAGGGAGCGGTTCCCGGTGCTAAGAAGGCACTTGTAATGCTCAAGAGCACAACAAGGACAAATAAATAACAGAACCTGACGGGAAGGAGGAAAGATAAATGGCAAACATATCAGTATTAAATATGGAAGGCAAAGAAGTTGGCTCATTAGAACTTAATGATGCAATCTTTGCAGTAGAAGTTAAAGAGCATCTGATGCATAGAGCAGTTGTTTTACAGCTTGCTAACAACCGTCAGGGTACACAGAGTGCAAAGACACGTGCGGCAGTTCGCGGAGGCGGAAGAAAGCCTTGGAGACAGAAAGGAACCGGTCATGCCAGACAGGGTTCTATCAGAAGCCCACAGTGGAGAGGCGGCGGTGTTGTTTTCGCACCACAGCCAAGAGATTATTCATTTAAGATGAACAGAAAAGAGAAGCAGGCAGCTATCTGCTCTGCACTCACAACAAAGTTAAACGAGAACAAGCTTATCGTGCTTGATGAGTTCAAGCTTGGTGAGATTAAGACAAAGGCTGCTAAGAAGGTTTTAGAGGACATTAAGGCTAATAAGGCTCTTATCGTTCTTGGAGAGAAGGAAGAGAATGTAATTCTTTCAGCAAGAAACCTTGAGTCAGTTGAAACAACTTTGACCAATAGCATCAATGTATACGATATCTTAAATCATGACAGCCTTGTTATGACTAAGGATGCTGTTTCAAAGATTGAGGAGGTATACGCATAATGGCAGATATTAAATATTATGACGTTATTTTGAAGCCTATCATCACTGAGAAGAGTATGAACGGTATGGCAGAGAAGAAGTATGTATTCTCTGTAAATCCTGAGGCTACCAAGACTCAGATTAAAGAAGCTGTAGAAAAAATGTTCGCCGGAACAAAGGTTGTTAAGGTAAACACAGTAACTGCAGACGGAAAAGTTAAGAGACGCGGAGTAACTTACGGAAGAACAGCTAAAACAAAGAAGGCTTATGTAAAGCTTTCAGAGGATAGCAAGGATATCGAAATCTTCCAGGGATTATAATTAACAAACAGTATGGCGCGCAGCCGATAACAGCGACTTAAGGCTAAAGCCTTGAGAATTGAAAGGAGTTTTATAATGGGAATTAAGAAATTCGGCCCATATACACCTTCCAGACGTAATATGACCGGTTTAGACTACGCAGAGATTACAAAGTCAACTCCGGAAAAGTCTTTGTGTGTATCACTTAAGAAGAATTCAGGCCGTAACAATCAGGGTAAGATAACAGTAAGACATAGAGGTGGCGGTTCTCGCAGACTTTATAGAATTATTGATTTCAAGAGAAGAAAAGACGGAATTCCTGCAAAGGTTGTTGCTATTGAGTACGATCCAAACCGTACAGCCAACATAGCACTTTTACATTATGCAGACGGTGAGAAGGCTTATATCCTTGCTCCTGTAGGCTTAACTGTGGGAACAACACTTATGAACGGCTCAGGTGCTGAAGTAAAGGTTGGTAACTGTCTTCCTCTTTCAGCTATTCCGGTAGGTTCAAATATTCACAATATAGAGTTATATCCCGGTAAGGGTGGACAGTTAGTTCGTGCAGCAGGTAATGCGGCTCAGCTTATGGCTAAGGAAGGCAAGTATGCTACACTCAGAATGCCATCCGGTGAAATGAGAATGGTACCTGTAGAGTGCCGTGCAACTATCGGTCAGGTTGGAAATATTGAACATGAACTTGTAAATGTTGGTAAAGCAGGACGTACACGTAATAAAGGTTTCAGACCTACAGTTCGTGGTTCTGTCATGAACCCTAATGACCATCCACACGGTGGTGGTGAAGGTAAAACAGGAATTGGTCGTCCGGGCCCTGTTACACCTTGGGGTAAACCTGCTCTTGGTCTTAAGACAAGAAAGAGCAATAAGAGGTCCAATAAGTTAATCGTAAGAAGACGCGATGGTAAGGGACTTAAATAATAGATTATAAGGAGGTTTAATCATGGCAAGATCACTTAAAAAGGGACCATTTGCTGATGGACATTTATTAAAGAAAATAGATGCTCTTAACGCTGCCGGTGATAAGAGCGTAGTTAAGACTTGGTCACGTCGTTCAACAATTTTCCCTTCATTCGTTGGACATACAATAGCTGTTCACGACGGAAGAAAGCATGTGCCTGTATATGTTACAGAAGATATGGTAGGACACAAGCTTGGAGAATTTGTACCAACAAGGTCTTACAGAGGACATGGTAAAGACGAAAAGAGAATGTAATAGAATATTTCCACAAAACTGAAAGGAGGTACATCCATGGCAAAAGGACATAGATCCCAGATCAAAAGAGAGAGAAATGAGAACAACAGAGAAATGAGACCACACGCAAAGTTATCTTATGCAAGAGTTTCAACTCAGAAAGCTTGTTTCGTTCTTGATGCGATCAGAGGCAAGGATGTAAATACAGCACTCGGTATATTAGCATACAATCCAAGATATGCTTCAACAGTAATAGAAAAGTTACTTAAATCTGCTATAGCAAATGCAGAGGTTAAAGGTCTTAACCGCGACAACCTTTTCGTTGAGGAGTGTTTCGCAGGAGATGGCCCAATCATGAAGAGAGTACAGCCAAGGGCAAGAGGAAGCGCATACCGCATCTTCAAGAGAATGAGTCATATAACTGTAATTCTTAACGAGAAGTAATACGAAAGGAGAGTTAAGGCCAAATGGGACAGAAAGTTAATCCTCATGGTATAAGAGTTGGTGTAATCAAAGACTGGTCATCGAAATGGTATGCCGGTAAAGATTTCGCAGACTTCCTTGTAGAAGACTATAAGATTAGAGAATTTCTTAAAAAGAAACTCTATGATGCAGGAGTAGGCAATATTGATATAGAGAGAACATCTGACAGAGTTATCGTTATTGTAAGTACATCACAGCCTGGTATCGTAATCGGTAAGGGCGGTGCTGATGTTGACAGATTAAAGGTAGAAGTTCAGAAGTTAAGCAAGCAGAAGGTAGACCTTAAGGTTAAAGAGATTAAGAAGGCTGACTTAAATGCACAGTTAGTTGCAGAGAAGATAGCTAAGGATCTTGAAGCCCGTATTTCCTTCAGACGTGCTATGAAGTCTGCAATGGGCAGAACTATGAAGAATGGTGCTAAGGGTATAAAGACAAGCGTATCCGGTCGTCTTGGCGGTGCTGATATGGCTCGTACAGAGTTCTACAGCGAGGGAACTATTCCTCTTCAGACACTTCGTGCTGACATCGAATATGGTTTTGCAGAGGCTGACACAACTTATGGTAAAGTTGGTGTTAAGTGCTGGATCTACCTTGGAGAAGTTCTTCCTACAAAGGGAAACAACAAAAAGGAAGGGAGCGATAAATAATGTTAATGCCTAAAAGAGTAAAGCATCGTAAGCAGTTCCGTGGCTCTATGAAGGGCGCTGCTCACAGAGGCAATACTATAACAAACGGAGAGTTCGGTATCGTTGCGACTGAGCCATCTTGGGTTAAGTCAAATCAGATAGAAGCAGCCAGAATTGCTATGACCCGTTACATTAAGCGTGGCGGTAAGGTATGGATTAAGATATTCCCGGATAAGCCGGTTACCATACAGCCTGCTGAAACCCGAATGGGTTCCGGTAAAGGTTCCCTTGACTACTGGGTAGCAGTTGTTAAGCCTGGCAGAGTTATGTTTGAAATTGGTGGAGTTGATGAAGAAATCGCAAGAGAGGCACTTCGTCTCGCTATGCACAAGCTTCCGCTTAAGTGTAAAGTAGTATCCAAAGCAGATTTAGAAGGAGGTGCTGAATAATGAAAAGTACAAAGTATGTTCAGGACCTTAATGGTAAGACACAGGTTGAGCTTAATGAAGAATTAGTTGCTGCAAAGAAGGAACTTTTCAACTTAAGATTCCAGAACGCAACTAACCAGCTTGACAATACAAGCCGTATCAGAGAAGTTAGAAAGAATATCGCAAGAATTCAGACTGTTTTAACAAGACAGGCTAACTAACTTAGGTAATCAATCCGAAGAAAGGAGACATACTCGTGGAAGAGAGAAATCTTAGAAAAGTGCGTACCGGCAAGGTAGTTAGCGATAAGATGGACAAGACTATCGTTGTTGCAGTTATAGATAATGTAAAGCACCCACTGTATGGTAAGATCGTTAAGAGAACTCGTAAGCTTTACGCTGAGGACGCTAACAACGAGTGCCATGTAGGTGACAGAGTTAAAGTTATGGAGACCAGACCTCTGTCAAAGACAAAGAGATGGAGACTTGTTGAAATAGTTGAGAGAGCAAAATAATTATCCCATCTTTTAATATTTGAAAGGAGTGCTAGTAATGGTACAGCAGGAAACCAGATTGGCAGTTGCTGATAATACCGGTGCAAAAGAGCTTCTTTGCATTCGTGTTATGGGTGGCTCAACCAGAAGATATGCCGCTATAGGCGATATAATCGTTGCCAGCGTTAAAGATGCAACACCAGGCGGAGTTGTTAAAAAAGGTGACGTTGTAAAGGCTGTTGTAGTTCGTACTAAGAAGGGCTGCCGTAGAAAAGACGGTTCTTATATAAAGTTCGATGAGAATGCAGCAGTAATAATAAAGGAAGACAAGACACCAACCGGAACTCGTATATTTGGACCGGTAGCAAGAGAGCTTCGTGAGAAACAGTTCATGAAGATTGTTTCACTTGCTCCGGAAGTTTTATAAGGAGGTGTAAGAGTGGCTACCAGTAAGATTAAAAAGGGTGATACCGTTAAGGTAATCACAGGAAAATATAAAGGCACCGAAGGAAAGGTTATCTCCGTAAAGGAAGGTAAGGTAATCGTTGAAGGTGTTAACATGGTAACAAAGCATAAGAAAGCATCGCAGAGCAATCCTAACGGCGGACTCGTTCATGAGGAAGCTGCTATAGATATCTCTAATGTTATGTATGTTGCAAAGGGCAAGGTAACAAGAGTTGGATTTACTATGCAGGGCGATAAGAAAGTCCGCGTAGCTAAGGCAACAGGCGATATCATTGACTAATACTGAGAGGAGGTATTCATAGTGAACAGGTTAAGAGAAACCTACGATAAGGAAATTGCACCTGCTTTACAGAAAAAGTTCGGTTATAAGAATGTAATGCAGATTCCAAAGCTTGATAAAGTAGTTATTAATATGGGCGTTGGTGAGGCTAAAGAGAATGCAAAGATTCTTGAGACAGCTGCTAATGACCTTGGAATAATTACAGGACAGAAAGCTGTATTTACAAAGGCTAAGAAGTCTGTCGCAAACTTTAAACTCCGTGAGGGTATGCCAATCGGATGTAAAGTAACTCTCAGAGGTGACAGAATGTATGAGTTCGTTGATCGTCTCATCAATCTTGCACTCCCACGAGTTCGTGACTTCAGAGGTGTTAATCCTAATGCTTTTGACGGCAGAGGTGATTATGCACTCGGTCTTAAAGAGCAGCTCATTTTCCCTGAAATTGAGTATGATAAAGTAGACAAGGTAAGAGGTATGGACGTAATTTTCGTTACTACCGCTGAAACAGATGAAGAGGCAAGAGAGCTCCTTAGAGCATTCGGAATGCCTTTTGCAAAGTAATTAAGGAGGAAACATGGCTAAGTTATCAATGAAACTTAAGCAGGAAAGACCTGCAAAGTTCTCTACCAGGGAATATACACGTTGCAAAATCTGTGGCCGTCCTCATGCTTATTTAAGAAAGTACGGAATCTGCAGAATCTGCTTCCGTGAATTAGCTTATAAAGGACAGATCCCGGGCGTGAAGAAAGCCAGCTGGTAATATTAGGAAGGAGGTTAGATAAATGACAACAAGTGATCCAATTGCTGATATGCTTACAAGAATCCGTAATGCAAATACGGCTAAACACGATGAGGTTGATGTACCTGCTTCCAATATGAAGGTATCAATCGCAGAGATCCTCTTAAGAGAGGGATATATAAAGAGTTTTGCAATCAATGAGGTTAACGGCTTCAAGAATATCCATATCGAACTTAAGTATGGTAAGGATAAGAATGAAAAAGTTATTAACGGCTTAAAGAGAATTTCAAAACCGGGTTATAGAGTATATGCTAACTGTGCTGACCTTCCAAGAGTTCTTGGTGGTCTCGGAGTTGCTATCGTATCTACAAACAAGGGAGTTATTACTGACAAAGAGGCCAGAAGCTTTGGCGTTGGCGGAGAAGTTCTTGCGTTTGTTTGGTAATTAGTATCTGATAACAGGCAGAATAATCTGCAAAAAATAAAAATGGAGGTGCGGGCATGTCACGTATAGGAAGAATGCCTATCGCAGTACCGGCAGGTGTTACTGTTGATATTGCAGAAAATAATAAAGTGACTGTAAAAGGTCCTAAGGGAACACTTGAGAGAGTGCTTCCTAAGGAAATGATAATCAAGCTTGAAAATGGTGAGATTGTTGTTACAAGACCTAACGAATTGAAGAAGATGAAGTCTCTTCATGGACTTACAAGAACACTTATTAATAACATGGTAGTTGGTGTAACTGAAGGTTATACTAAGACACTTGAAGTAAACGGTGTAGGTTACAGAGTTTCTAAAGCCGGAAAAGAACTTACCCTTAACTTAGGATATTCTCATCCGGTAGTTATGACTGATCCTGAGGGAATTGAGTCAACAGTTGAAGGTACAAACAAGATTCTTGTTAAAGGTATTGACAAGGAGAAGGTTGGACAGTACGCAGCTGAGATCAGAGAAAAGAGAATGCCGGAGCCATATAAGGGCAAGGGTATTAAGTATGATTATGAAGTTATCAGACGTAAGGTTGGTAAGACCGGTAAAAAATAATTAAAGGAGTGAAAAAGAATGGTTCGTAAAGTATCAAGAAGCGCTATTCGCGAAAAGAAACATAGAAGAATGCGTGCACATCTTTCCGGTACAGCTGCAAGACCACGTCTCGCTGTATTCAGAAGTAACAGCCATATGTACGCACAGATCATTGACGACCAGGCTGGAGCTACTTTAGTTGCTGCATCCACACTTGAAAAGGATGTTAAGGCCGGTCTTGAGCATACAAATGATGTAGCTGCTGCTTCTGCAGTAGGTACAGCTATAGCTAAAAAAGCACTTGAAAAAGGAATTAAGGAAGTCGTTTTCGATAGAGGTGGTTTCATTTATCAGGGAAAAGTACAGGCACTCGCTGACGCTGCTAGAGAAGCAGGTCTTGAATTCTAAGAGAAGGAGGAATAAACATGAATCGTTCAGTAGATAATAATACTGAGAACAATGAGCTTTTTGACAAAGTTGTTGCCATTAAGCGCGTTGTCAAGGTTGTAAAGGGCGGACGCAACATGAGATTCTCAGCTCTCGTAGTTGTAGGAGACAAGAACGGCAGAGTTGGTGCAGGTCTTGGAAAGGCTGCTGAAATCCCTGAAGCTATCCGTAAGGGTAAAGAAGACGCTATTAAGAATATGGTTTCACTTCCGATTGATGAAAACGGAAGCGTACCTCATGATTTTATTGGTAAGTTTGGAAGTGCAGAGGTTCTTCTTAAGAGAGCACCTGATGGTACCGGAGTAATTGCCGGCGGTCCTGCTCGTAATGTACTTGAGCTTGCAGGTTACAGGAACATCAGAACTAAGTCTCTTGGTTCAAACAATAAGCAGAATGTTGTACTTGCAACAATCAATGGTTTATCTAAGCTTAAGACTCCTGAAGAATTTGCTAGGCTTCGTGGCATTTCCGTTTCTGATCTGTAAATGCTAAGATATAGTAAATATAAAATAGGAGGATAATATAATGGCTGATAAATTAAAAGTAACATTGGTTAAGTCTGTTATCGGACGTATACCAAAGCACAGGAAGACAGTTGAAGCTCTTGGTCTTAAGAAAACAGGCCGTAGCAACACCCTTCCTAACAATGAAGCAACAAGAGGAATGATCAAGCAGGTTGCATATCTGCTTAAGGTAGAGGAAATCTAAAAGAAGGGGAGGTGTGAACATGAACTTAACAGACTTACAGCCTATAGCCGGCTCTCATCAGAGCAATAATTTCAGAAGAGGCCGTGGCCATGCTTCCGGCAATGGTAAGACTGCCGGTAAGGGACATAAAGGACAGAAGGCTCGTTCAGGAGCTCCAAGACCTGGGTTCGAGGGTGGTCAGATGCCGCTTTACAGGAGAATTCCTAAGAGAGGTTTCACCAACAGAAATTCCAAGGAAATCGTAGCTATCAATGTATCTGAGCTTAACCTCTTTGAAGACGGAACTGAAGTAACAATTCAGGCTCTCCTTGATGCAGGTGTAATTAAGAAGGTATGTGACGGTGTAAAGATTCTTGGCAATGGTGAACTTACTAAGAAGCTTACAGTTAAAGTAAACGCTTACAGTGCTTCGGCAGAAGAAAAGATTAAAAGTCTTGGCGGGATTGCTGAGGTGATCTAATGATAAAAGCGATTCGTAATGCTCTTAAGGTAAAGGATATAAGAGAGAGGATTTTATTCACTCTCTTGTGTCTTGCAGTAGTCAGGCTTGGATCACAGCTTCCAATCCCGGGAATTGATCGTAGCAAGATATCTGAGTTCTTATCTCAGATAACACAGCTTTCATTTCTGAATGCCATTACCGGTGGATCATTTGAACAGTTATCAATATTTGCATTAAGCATTACTCCTTATATCACATCTTCCATTATTATGCAGCTCCTTACAATAGCAATTCCAAGGCTTGAGGAGATACAGAAAGAGGGAGAAGACGGCAGAAAGAAAATTGCGGCTGCAACACGTTATGTAACCGTGGGCCTTGCTCTTATAGAGAGTGTGGCTATGTCAATAGGCTTTGGCCGTTCAGGATATCTGGAGAATTATTCAGTACTTTCGATTATAGTTATAACACTTACTCTTACAGCCGGTTCAGCCTTCCTTATGTGGATAGGTGAGAAAATTACCGACAGAGGAGTGGGTAATGGTATATCAATCATCCTTCTTGTAAACATAGTTTCAAGAATGCCTGCAGATGTGATTAACTTGTTTAAGACATATGTTATAGGCGGAACTACTGTTATCAATAAGGTTATAGCAGCAATTATGATAGTAGGTATCATTGTTGCGCTTACAATTTATATAATTGTATTAAACGATGCAATCAGAAAGATTCCTGTGCAGTATGCACAGAAACTTCAGGGAAGAAGACTTGTAGGTGGTTCAGGCTCAAGTATTCCGCTTAAGGTAAATACCGGCGGTGTTATGCCTATCATCTTCGCAAGTTCAATCCTACAGACACCGATTATTATCTGCAGATTCCTTGGAATCCAGCCAAAAAGCGGTGCCGGTGCAACCCTCGGAGAGAAGATATTAAAGGTATTGAACCAGGGTGCCTGGTGTAATTTCAGCAGCTTAGGTGAGGCAAAGTACACATTAGGTCTTGTACTTTATGTGATTATGATAATATTCTTTGCTTATTTCTATACCTCGATAACCTTCAATCCGCTTGAGATAGCAAATAATATGAAGAAGTCGGGTGGATTTATACCGGGTATAAGACCGGGCCGTCCAACAAGCGATTATCTTACAAAGGTGCTTAACAGCATAATCTTTATCGGAGCTTGCGGCTTAACAGTTGCAGCGCTCATTCCGATTATATGCTCAGGAGTATTCGGTGCAGATGTATCATTTGGCGGAACATCCCTCATCATCGTAGTAGGTGTTATACTTGAGACAATGAAGCAGATTGAGTCAATGATGCTTGAGAGACATTATAAAGGTTTCTTAAATGATTAAAGATACCATATAAATATGGAGCTGTAGCAGGTTATGACAGATGAATGTTATAGTCCGGCTACAGCTTTTATTTTAATAGGAAATTCCTCTGGAATTCCCTATTAAATAATTAAGGAGGTCTATATGAAAATAGTTATGCTTGGTGCTCCGGGTGCGGGCAAAGGTACACAGGCAATTAAAATTGCTGAAAAATACGGTCTTCCACATATATCTACAGGAGATATATTCAGATATAATATTAAAAATAATACAGAGCTTGGCCTTAAGGCTAAGGAATATATGGATAAGGGACAGCTTGTTCCTGATGAACTTACTGTAAGTATTCTTTTAGACAGGGTTGCAAAGGACGACTGCGCTAAGGGATATATTCTGGATGGTTATCCAAGAACTATACCACAGGCTGAAGTTCTTGAAGAAGCTCTTAAGAAATTGGGCGAGAACATTGACTTTGCCGTAAATGTTGTTGTTCCTGATGAAAATATCATTGAGAGAATGTCAGGAAGAAGAACCTGCCCTAACTGTGGAGAAACCTACCATATCATTTACAATAATACCAAGGCGGAAGGTATTTGTGATAAATGCAGCGGAGACTTGATTCAGAGACCTGATGATATGCCTGAAACAGTTAAGAAACGTCTTGAGGTATATCATGCACAGACTAAACCTCTTGAAGAATTCTACCGGAGTAGAAATGTCTACAAAGAAGTAGACGGAACTAAGGCTATGAATGAGGTATTTGAGGATATCTGCAAGATTTTAGGCTAACAAGATAAGAATAAAAGGAGAAGCTATGGTTGTAGGGATTAAATCCGAAAGTGAGACAGCCTTGATGAGAGAAGCCGGTAAACGTTTGGCTTATGTACTTTCAGAACTTGAAAGCTATGTAAAGCCCGGGCTTTCCACTTTTGACATAGATAAAAGAGGGGATGAACTTATTCGCAAATGCGATGGTATTCCTTCCTTTCTTGGCTATAACGGTTTTCCTGCTTCCATCTGCGTCTCCGTTAATGATCAGGTTGTACATGGAATTCCCGATAAGGAGCATTTCATAGAAGAAGGCGATATTGTAAGCCTTGATGCAGGTCTTATCTACAAGGGATGGCATGCAGATGCCGCAAGAACAGTACCTGTAGGTAAGATTATTCCTGAACTTGCTGACTTGATTGAGGTTACAAGGCAAAGCTTCTTTGAAGGAATAAAGAAGGCGATTCCGGGTAACCACATAAATGACATATCCATAGCCATACAGGATTATGTAGAGAGTCACGGCTACTCTGTAGTAAGGGATTTAGCCGGACATGGCATAGGACAAAGCCTGCATGAAGCTCCCGATATTTATAATTTCAGGCAGAAAACCAAGGGAATTAAGATTGAGAAGAACATGACCTTTGCCATAGAACCAATGGTAAATATGGGAGGTTATGAAGTGGAATGGGGAGAGGATGGCCAGACAGTATATACAGCAGACTATTCATTTTCAGCCCACTATGAAAATACAATTTTGATTACGGACGGCGAGCCGGAAATATTAACTTTATAGAGGTAAGGTTATGGAATTAAAATCAGGTATGCTTGCGATATCTAAGGCGGGGCATGATAAGGGTGAGCTGTATGTTATAAGCTCTGTTGAAGGGAAATTTGCTTTCCTGATAAACGGTAAAAAATATACTAAGCTTCACTCTAAAAAAAAGAATCTTCTTCATATACAACCTATACATATAGATTATAAAGATGTAATTAAGAATGCAGGGAAACAGTTTAAAAGAGAGAACTTTAATAATGAAGATGTGGCTTTTGCCATAAAGCTTTATAAAAGAGAGATGGTGGCAGACACCGGAAAGGAGACAAATGTCTAAGGCAGATGTACTTGAAATTGAGGGAACAGTAATCGAGAAGCTTCCAAATGCAATGTTCCAGGTTGAACTTGAAAACGGGCATAAGGTGCTTGCACATATCAGCGGTAAGCTCAGAATGAATTTCATTCGTATCTTACCGGGCGATAAGGTAACACTTGAAATGTCCCCTTATGATTTGACTAAGGGCAGAATAATTTGGAGAGATAAATAAACAACGTGATATTAAGGGCAGAGGCAGATGGCTTCTGTCTTTTTTTTGTTGACTTGCGCAAGGTATGCTTGCACAAATAATAATTAAATATAGTTTGTGAAAGACATATTTGCACAAAATATCAAAATATACTATAATGTGCAAGTAGGAGGTGCACATTATGAGGTTAGTAAGAGAAACATATCTTGAACAGATTCGTCCATATTATGATTCAGACATTATAAAGGTAATAACCGGAGTAAGGAGAGCCGGTAAATCTATGCTTTTAGATACGATAAAAGATGAGCTGCTTGAAAATGGGATAGCAGAAGATAAAATAATTTATCTTAATCTGGAAGATATGGACTTTGATTATATAGTAAATGCATCAGATTTGAATATAGAAATTAAAAGCAGGATTTCAAATGATGGGAAATATTATGTATTTTTAGATGAGGTACAGCAAGTAGAAAACTTTGAAAAGGCACTGGCTTCTTTTCGTGCTACCCTTAATGTATCCCTTTTTGTTACAGGAAGCAATTCTACACTTTTGTCAGGTGAACTTTCCACCCTTTTAACGGGAAGAACAGTGGAGTTTGAAATATTGCCATTTTCATTTTATGAAATGAAACAATACTATGAGCTAAACAAAATGGAATGGAGTGAGGAGCTTTTTACTAACTATTTGAAATGGGGAGGCTTTCCGCTTCGCTTTGATTATAAAGATGATGAGGCTATACAGAGATATTTGACAAATTTATATAAGGGCATTGTTAACAGGGATATTGTTGGAAAAAGTAAAAGTGCAGACAAAAACAGCTTTATGGATATTTCGCTGTATATTCTTGCAAATGCAGGAAAAGAATTATCTATAGAAAATATTATTTCAGCATATAAAAAGAATGGCAAAGAAATATCTAAAAGAACAGTTTACAATTATCTGGAGCGGATGAAAAAGGCTTATCTGATACATGGAGTAGGAAAATATAATATTACAGGTAAGACGGCACTTAGCAATCGTGAAAAACAGTATGCTGTAGATATGGGATTTAGAACTATTAATACTAATACGATTAACTTTGAGGATACATTTTTTCTTGAAAATATAATATACAACGAGCTGCTTACAAGAGGCTACACTGTTTTTGTAGGAAAGACATATAAGGGAGAAATTGATTTTGTAGCAATAAAAGACGGTAAAAAATGCTTTATTCAGGTATCGTACCTGTTGGCATCTAAAGAAACCATACAAAGAGAGTTTGGGGCATATAAAAATATTACAGATGCTTCCCCCAAATATGTAATGTCACTTGATAGAATTGATTTAAGTCATGATGGTATTGTGCACTTAAATATAATAGATTTTCTGCTTAGAAGAAAAGATTTAATGCTGACATAACAATATTTACGTCTAAATAAAACTTTTACTTGTATAAAATTAAAAGAAGTGTCAATCTGTGCAAGATAGTCTTACACTAAAATAAGAAAATACCTAAATTGTGTAAGATGGTTTTGCTAAAATTAAAAAAAATCTATAAGTTGTGAAAGATAGTAGTGCAAAACTCACAAAAATATACTATAATATGATCATAGAGGGTTAAATAATTAACTTCAAAAGGGGGGAAAGAATTATGTCAAACAAAATTTTAACAAAAGCACTTTTATTAGCACCTTTAACAGCAGTTTTAATCAATCCGTCTGTAGCTTTGGCTAAAGAAAAGACGAATAATATTTCTGTGATGAAGCAGGAGGCAATTGTTGCCAAAAAAGTTAAATACGAAGAAGAAAAAGAGGCATTTAGTGCTGTAAAAGCTGTAAAATACAAGGGGAAATGGGGATTTATAGACGATGAAGGAAAGATGCTTACTGCTTTCAAGTATGATGATGTATGGGTAAATGAAAAAAATTATCTTGAGGGAGCAGTAGTTGTTGCGGTCAAGAGAAATAATAAATGGGGGTTTATCGGTGTAGAAGGAAAAGAAGAAGTTTCTCCGAGATATGATGATATCAGAGAAGTTTTAGCCGTTGGAGTTGAAGTAAAAAAGAATGGAAAATGGGGACTTGTATATCCCGATGGTAAAATTATAGCACCTTTTAAGTATGATGATATTATAAGTTATAATAATGTGGCGGCAGAAGTTGAACTTGACGGAAAAAGAGGAGTTGTTGTTGACGAAAAAGAAATTATACCTGTAAAGTACGATGAAATCAAAGACATAATTACTACACCATATCAGGTAAGACTTGGAGATAAGTGGGGTTTTATCAGTGAAGAAGGAAAAGAAATTACACAACCAAAATATGAAGAAGTAGGATATTTCAGTGAAAGGCTTGCTCCTGTGAAAGAAGACGGTAAGTGGGGATTTGTTAACTTAGAAGGAAAGACAGTTATCGAACCTAAATATGAGGATGCGATTTCTTTTAATGAAAACAGAGCTAAAGTTAAATTAAATAACAAGTGGGGGTTCGTAGATAGTACAGGTAAAGAAGCGGTACCTCCTAAGTATGATAATGCGGAAATATTTAACAACGGACTTGCTGCTGTGAGTATGAACGGAAAATGGGGACTGATTGACAAAAACGGTGAATCAAAAGGCAAGATTGAATTTGATGAGGTTTTTAACAATGAAGGCGAACCGCTGATTAAAGTCAGAATTGGTAAAAAGGTTGGATTTGTAAATAGAAAAGGCAAAATTGTTGTGCCTGTAAAATATGATGATGTAATACCGTACGGCAATGAAGCTGTTGCGGTAAAACTTAAGAAAAAATGGGGAGTTGCCGATACTACAGGTAAATTGGCTGTTCCTGTTAAATATAAAGAAATAACAAGCATCTATATACACCATGATGATAAAAAAGGAGTTACTGAATTATACGTAGATGTAATAATAAAAAAAGAAAATGCTTTATTAGTGTATGAAACTAAAAGTAAAAAAAGTCCTAATGGTGAATATAGTTATAAAAAATGGAAAAAATCAAAGTAAAAGAATTGGTGGTAAAATCTGATAAAATGGGATATAATGTGAACACTTAACGACGACACACCGCAGGTGCTAGTGCCATGCAAAACAAGCTTGAAAAGCGAAGTTTGAACTTAGTACTTATGATATAATTGACAGATATTGTCATTACAGGAGGAAATTATAAATGTGGGCTTATGAAAAAGTGTTTTATCAGTTTTACCCGATGGGATTTTGCGGTGCACCCTTTGAAAATGATGGAAAGTTGGAGCATAGAATACTGAAGGTGCTTGATTTCATTCCACATCTTAAAAAGATGGGTATAGGAGCAGTATATTTTTCACCGGTATTTGAATCAGACACACATGGCTATAATACAAGAGATTACAGAAAAATAGATGTAAGGCTCGGAACTGATGAGGATTTTAAAAAAGTCTGCGAAGAACTTCACAAAGAGGGAATTAAGGTAATTCTTGACGGTGTATTCAATCACGTAGGCAGAGGCTTCTTTGGTTTCAAGGATGTACTTGAAAAAAGAGAAAATTCTCAGTACAAGGATTGGTTTAATATCAATTTCGGAGGAAACAGTAACTACAATGACGGACTGTGGTATGAAGGATGGGAAGGTCATTATGACTTGGTTAAGTTGAACCTCAAAAACAGCGCGGTAACAGACTACCATATAGAAAGTGTGAGAGGTTGGGTAAAGGAATTTGATATAGACGGTCTCAGACTTGATGTGGCTTATATGGTTGACAGGGATTTCTTAAAGAGGTTAAGACAGGAAACAAGTCAGATGAAGCCTGATTTCTTCCTTGCAGGAGAGGTGATAGGCGGGGACTACAATCAGATAATGAATGATGAAATGTGCCACTCAGCCACAAACTATGAGTGCTACAAGGGTATTTATTCAAGTCTGAACAGCTTAAATCTTTTTGAGATAATGCACTCTCTTAACCGCCAGTTTGGTGAGGAAAACTGGACCTTATACAGAGGCAAACATCTTTTAAGCTTTGTAGATAACCATGATGTATCAAGGCTTGCAAGTATTCTTACAGAGGAGAAACATATTCCGCTTGCCTATGCTCTTATGTTTACAATGCCGGGTATACCTATGATTTACTATGGAAGTGAATGGGGCTTTAAGGCAGATAAAAAAGAAGGAGATCCTGCACTCAGACCTGCATTTGAAAAGCCTGAATTTAATGAACTTACAGAGTATATCTCTAAATTAGCTAAGATATATAATGAAGCCCCTGCGCTTTGGTACGGAAGTTATAAGGCTCTGCAGATAGCAAATAAACAGTGTGCGTTTTTAAGAGAAAAAGACGGAAAACGCATTGTGGTTGCAGTAAATGCAGACAGTGGAAATGCAAGGCTTAATTTTAACCTTGAGAGTGTAAGCGAAAGCCTGACAGATTTAATTACAGGAGATAAGGTGGAGTATAATTCAGGAATTGAGATGGATGGCTTTAGAGCTTATATATTTGAGATTTAGAGCCCGTTGTATGAAATAATAACCTGTATTCAGTAAGAATGCAAAAAATTGCAGATTGATTGAATACAGGTTTTTTATGGGTATAAATTTTACAAATTTCTAAAAATATTTCAAAATTTATACTTGAAACTTGCTGTAGACTGTGTTAGTATATAAAGTGGACTTTATTCAGAAAGGAGTTTTCGAAATGAAAGTTAGGTCATCTGTGAAGCCAATTTGCGAAAAATGCAAGGTTATCAAGAGGAAGGGTGCTATCAGAATCATCTGTGAGAACCCAAAACACAAGCAGAGACAGGGATAATTCTGATTAAGATTAATAATTAGAGGTCTTGCTTTCTGCGTTATGGATATCACCGGAAATGTGAGCCGGTCATATCTGTGATACCGTATTTATAAGCATATGCTTATATTATGAAGATAAATTTTTCTTCGCCTCGAAATTCATCATTTCGTTGTACGGTTTAAAGCGGCTGGGTAGAGGAAATCATCATTCCGATACCAAATTTCACATATATTGTTACTAATAATTGAAAAAATAACGGAGGTTAAACGCTAATGGCTCGTATTAGTGGTGTCGATTTACCAAGAGAGAAGCGTGTAGAGATTGGTCTTACTTATATCTATGGTATTGGTAGAGCTAAGTCTAATGAAATTTTAACAAAAGCAGCTGTTGATCCGGACATTCGTTGCAAGGATCTTTCTGACGAACAGGTTGGAAAAATTCGTGATGTGATTGAAGAATCCGTTCTGGTTGAAGGTGATCTTCGCCGTGAAGTAGCTATGAATATCAAGAGACTTCAGGAGATCGGTTGTTACAGAGGTGTTCGTCATAGAAAGGGACTTCCTGTTCGTGGACAGAACACAAAGAACAACGCAAGGACAAGAAAAGGTCCAAAGAAGACCATCGCAAACAAGAAGAAATAAATAAAGGAGGATTCTTAGGTCATGGCTAGTGCAAAAGGTGCAGCAAAGAAAGTGACAAAGAAGCGTGTGAAAAAGAATGTCGAACGCGGACAGGCACACATTCAGTCATCATTTAATAATACAATAGTTACATTAACAGATTCTGAAGGCAATGCTCTTTCATGGGCAAGTGCAGGCGGACTTGGTTTCAGAGGATCCAAAAAGTCTACCCCTTACGCTGCTCAGATGGCAGCAGAGACTGCAGCAAAGGCTGCTGTTGTTCATGGATTAAAGTCTGTTGAGGTTATGGTTAAAGGACCTGGTGCAGGAAGAGAAGCAGCTATTCGTGCTTTAGAGGCTTGCGGAATCCAGGTAACAAGCATTAAGGATGTTACTCCGGTACCTCATAACGGATGCAGACCACCAAAACGTAGAAGAGTTTAATTCCAGGTAGATTATTTTAGGAGGAAAAATAAATGGCAAGAGATATGGTGCCTGTATTAAAGAGATGCAGGGCTCTCGGCATAGAACCAATGGTTATGGGACTTGATAAGAAGTCCAACAGAACTGCAGGTAACAGCAGAAGAAAAATAAGCGAATACGGTGCTCAGCTTCGTGAGAAGCAGAAAGCTAAATTCATCTATGGCGTATTAGAGAAGCCTTTCCGTAATAACTTTGCAAGGGCTCAGAAGCTTAAATATGGTACAACAGGTGAGAATCTTATGATTCTCCTTGAGTTAAGACTTGATAATGTTATTTTCCGTCTCGGACTTGCAAGAACAAGAAAAGAAGCAAGACAGATGGTTGGTCATAAGATGGTGCTTGTAAACGGCAAGCAGGTAAATATTCCTTCTTATACCGTAGCTGTAGGCGATAAGATCGAAATCAAGGAGAAGAAGAAGTCTATCCAGAGAATCAAGGATGTTCTTGAGGCTACAAACGGAAGACTTGTTCCTGCTTGGCTTGAGATGGATCGTGAGAACCTTACGGCAACCGTTAAGGAGATTCCGACAAGAGATCAGATTGATGTTCCTGTAGATGAGGTGTTCATTGTCGAGTTGTACTCTAAGTAATTAATTCGAATAACACACTTAAAGGAGGAGCCTGGTAAATGTTTGATTTTAAAATACCGAATATTGAAATTGCTGAGATTTCTGAAGATAAGAAATACGGGCGCTTCGTAGTTGAGCCACTTGAGAGAGGCTATGGAACCACTCTCGGGAATTCGCTCAGAAGAATTATGCTTTCATCTCTTCCGGGAGCGGCAGTAACAACTGTTAAAATTGAAGGAATTAAGCATGAGCTTAGTTCTATTCCCGGAGTAAAAGAAGATGTTACGGAAATTATTATGAACATCAAGAGCCTTGCTATCAGAAACGATAGCGAGACTGATGAACCTAAGACCGCATACATTGAATTTGAGGGAGAAGGGGTTGTAACCGCTGCAAACATTCAGGCAGATTCAGACATTACAATTACCAATCCTGATCAGGTGATAGCTACTCTTAACGGTGGTAATAATTGCAGATTATATATGGAGCTTAATATAGGTCGTGGTCATGGCTATGTTTCTGCTGATAAGAACAAGAGTGATGACTTAGCGATAGATGTTATTCCTATTGACTCAATCTATACACCTGTTGAAAGAGTAAATATCAATATTGAAAATACCCGTGTAGGACATATGACTGATTATGATAAGCTCACTTTGGAGGTATATACCAATGGTACTATGGGACCTGATGAGGCAGTAAGCCTTGCAGCCAGAGTAATGAGTGAGCATCTCAATTCTTTCATTGACCTATCTGAAAATGCTAAAGTAGTAGATGTTATGGTAGCTAAGCCTGACAATGAAAGAGGCAGAGTACTTGAGATGAGTATAGATGAACTCGAACTTTCGGTTCGTGCATTTAACTGTCTTAAGAGATCCGGCATCAACACTGTTCAGGAATTAGTTGGAAAAACGCATGAAGATATGATGAAAGTCAGAAATCTTGGTAATAAGTCTCTTGAGGAGATTAAGGCTAAGATTAAGGCACTTGGACTTTCACTTAATGAAGGCGATGAATAATTTAGGAGGATATAGGAATGGCTGGCTATAGAAAGCTTGGTAGAACATCAAGTCAGAGAAAGGCTTTACTCAGAAGTCAGGTAACAGAGCTTTTATATCATGGCAAGATTGTTACCACAGAAGCTCGTGCTAAGGAGCTTCGCCGTATAGCTGAGAAGCTTATTACACTTGCTGTTAAAGAAAAAGATAATTTTGAGACAGTTACAGTTAAGTCAAAGGTTGCCCGCAAGGACGCTAATGGCAAAAATGTAAGAGAAGTTGTAGATGGAAGAAAAGTAACTGTATTTGATGAAGTAGAGAAAGAGGTTAAGAAAGACCTTCCTACCCGTCGTAATGCAAGAGTTCAGATGAACAAAGTGCTTTATTCTATAACTGAGCGTCCTGAGAAGGCTGCCGGAAGAAGGAAAAACACCAAGATTGTTGATCTTTCTAATAAGCTTTTTGATGAGATTGCGCCAAAGTATGTTGACCGTAAGGGTGGATATACAAGAATAGTTAAGATTGGTCTCCGTAAGGGAGATGCTGCTATGGAAGTTCTTATTGAGCTTGTGTAAGCAGAATAATTATATAGGGATTAAAGGGAAACTGTAACAGGTTTCTCTTTTTTTGATAATCGAAAATATTTTCAAATAATTGTTTATATTGTATAAAAATATAATGATTATATTGAAGAAAACAACGAATTAATATAAGTTAGTGAAAATACTTTCTAAAATATAGTTTAATCTTGAAGATAATTTTAACTGAGTTATAATACTAGATAGATTCAAGAATATATAAATATAAAGAGGCATATTATGAATGAAAGAATAAGTTCACTAAAAGGTAAGTTGATTGTTTCCTGTCAGGCTCTTCCGCACGAGCCACTGCATTCTTCTTTTATCATGGGAAGGATGGCGTTGGCAGCCAAGGAGGGCGGAGCAGCAGGGATAAGGGCAAATACTAAAGAGGATATAGCAGAGATACAAAAAAATGTTGACCTTCCCATTATCGGCATAGTAAAGAGAGATTATGAAGACTCGGATGTGTATATCACTCCTACAATGAAAGAAATAGAAGAACTGATGGAAGTCAAGCCTGATATAATTGCGATGGATGCAACTATAAGCAAAAGACCGGGTGGACTTACCATAGATGAGTTTTTTAAGGAAGTTAAGGCTAAATATCCTGACCGGCTTTTTATGGCAGACTGTTCTACCGTAGAAGAGGCTATTCATGCAGATGAACTTGGATTTGATTTTGTAAGTCCTACTATGGTGGGTTATACAAAGCAGAGTGAACATCTTAAGATAGCAGATAACGATTTTGAAATCCTCAGAGCTATAATTAAAAATGTGAAGCACCGTGTAATTGCCGAAGGTAATATTAACACACCTGAAAAGGCTAAAAGAGTAATTGAGTTGGGAGCTTTCAGCGTTGTGGTCGGCTCTATCATTACAAGGCCTCAACTTATAACAAAATCTTTTGCGGAAGCATTGGTGGAATCAAAATGATATTTCTGTATTAACATCAGACTGTAAAGATATTTTTATAATTATATCTGTCATTTTACTTATCATTTTACTTCTTTTGTGTTATACTTTCATTCAAAACAAATTATATTAAAGACCTGTGAAATGAAAAGGATAACCAAATGGGAATAATAGATATTAAAAATCTTGTATTTGAATATATAAGGCGGGACGAGGAAGGCAATACTGAGGAAATAGAACGTGCCATAGACGGAGTGGAGCTTGAGGTTAATGAAGGCGACTTTATCGCTATTCTTGGGCATAACGGTTCAGGTAAGTCTACTCTTGCAAAGCATTTGAATGCACTTTTAGTACCTACCGAGGGTACGGTATGGGTAAATGGTTTTGACACGAGGGATGTGTCTAATCTGTTAAATATCAGACAAAGTGCAGGCATGGTATTTCAGAATCCTGACAATCAGATAATTGCTTCTGTAGTGGAAGAGGATGTGGGCTTTGGTCCTGAAAATATGGGGGTGCCGACAGAGGAAATCTTAGAAAGAGTAAAAGAAAGTCTTGATGCAGTAGGTATGTCAGGCTATGCAAAACATTCTCCGAATAAACTGTCAGGTGGACAGAAACAAAGGGTTGCCATAGCAGGGATTATGGCTATGAAACCAAAATGTATAGTTTTAGATGAACCTACTGCTATGCTTGATCCGATAGGAAGAAAAGAAGTGCTCAAAACTGTTCATAAACTGAATAAAAATGAAGGCATAACCATAATACTTATTACACATTATATGGATGAAGTTATAGATGCGAACAAGGTCTTTGTAATGGAAGGCGGGAAGGTAGCTTTACAGGGAACTCCAAGAGAGGTATTCAGCAAGGTAGACGAGCTTGAGGGATTAAGACTGGATGTGCCTCAGGTTACAAAGCTTGCCTACGAGCTTAAAAAAAGCGGTTTGCCAATAAATGAAACAGTACTTACTGTAGAAGAATTCAGGGAGGCTATCAGAAAATGTTACTCATAGCAGATCATATAAGCTACGTATACAGTGCGGGTACGGCTTATGAAAAGAAGGCTTTAAATGATGTTAGCCTCACTATAAACAAGGGAGAATTTATCGGTATCATAGGGCATACGGGGTCAGGCAAATCTACCCTCATCCAGCATTTTAACGGACTGGAGAAGGCAACAAGCGGAACTATATACTTTAACGGACAGGATATCTACGATAAAGATTTTAATATGAAAAGCCTCAGAAGCAAGGTAGGACTTGTATTTCAGTATCCCGAACATCAGCTTTTTGAAACAACTGTGCTTGAAGATGTAAAGTTTGGCCCTAAGAACTTGGGACTTGATAAGCTGGAAGTAGACCTCAGGGCTTTTGAAGCCATAAAGCAGGTAGGACTTTCTGAAAAATCTTATGATGCCTCGCCTTTTGAACTTTCCGGAGGACAGAAGAGAAGGGTGGCTATAGCAGGTGTACTCGCAATGAAGCCTGAAATTTTGATTTTGGATGAACCGACAGCGGGACTGGATCCAAGGGGCAGAGATGAGATACTTGACCAAATAGCAAAGCTTCATAAAGAAGGCCTGACTGTAATTCTGGTTTCACACAGTATGGAGGACGTGGCTAAGTATGCAGACAGGATAATAGCGATGAACTCCGGGAAAATTGCTTTTGACGGAACACCAAAGGAAGTGTTCAGGCATTATAAAGAACTTGAAAGAATGGGGCTTTCAGCACCTCAGGTTACTTATGTAATGCAGGAAATGAAAGATTTAGGTTTGCCTGTGGATACTGATGTTTCTACTGTGGAAGAGGCAAAGGAAGAAATCTTAAAGGCTTTTCATAATTCTAAAAATATAAGATAAAACTAATATTATTTGAAATTTTTACAAGACAGAGGTTTAATGAGATTGTAAAAATCTGTTTGATAAAACTCTGTTTTGTGAATATTTTAACATAGATAGGATATAAAATGATTAGAGATATAACAATAGGACAGTATTATCCGGCCGATTCGGTGATACATAAACTTGATCCGCGGGTGAAGCTTGCAGGCACAATAATATTTATTGTATCACTGTTTTTATTTAGCAGCTTTACGGGTTATATAGTGGTAGCTTTATTTTTGGGCACCGTTATCAAGCTTTCCAAAGTACCGTTTAAGTTTATAGTAAAGGGACTAAGGGCAGTATTTATTTTGCTTATGTTCACCGTGGTTTTCAATATGTTTCTGACTCCCGGTAAAGAACTGGTACATTTTTTCGGAAATATCAGAATAACCGAAGAGGGCTTAAGAGTAGCTGTCTTTATGGGAATAAGGCTTATTCTTCTTATAATAGGTTCATCTTTACTCACGCTTACCACAAGCCCTAACCAGCTTACAGATGGTATGGAGAAAGGGCTTTCCGTATTTAAAAAGATAGGACTTCCTGTGCATGAGATAGCTATGATGATGTCGATTGCGCTCAGATTCATTCCTATATTATTGGAAGAAACCGATAAGATAATGAAGGCTCAGTCTGCCAGAGGTGCGGATTTTGAGACAGGCGGTTTTATAAAGAAGGCAAAGGCTTTAATTCCTATTTTAGTACCGCTTTTTGTATCTGCCTTCAGGAGGGCTATTGATTTGGCTATGGCTATGGAAGCAAGATGCTACCATGGAGGCGAGGGCAGGACAAAGATGAAACCTCTTAAGTATAAAAAACGTGACAGCATGGCTTATTTTACCTGTTTCGCCTATGTGGGAATCATTATAGCTGTAAATATTATAGCTAATAAATTTATCGGAGTCTGAATATATGAAAAGATTTAAACTGGTGGTTGCCTATGACGGAACTGCCTATTGCGGATATCAGTACCAGCCTGAACTGCCCACTGTTGAAGGCTTTGTAAATGATGCACTTTCTGAGCTTCTTGGAGAGAACATAGTAATTATAGGGGCAAGCAGGACGGATGCGGGAGTGCATGCCTATGGGAATGTAGCGGTATTTGATTCTGATACAAGAATTCCTGCCGAAAAACTTGCCTTGGCATTGAATACCAAGCTGGCAGACGATATTCGAATAATGGAAAGTTTAGAAGTGGCAGCAGACTTTCATCCCAGAAAAAATGTAATAGATAAAACTTATGAATACCGTATAAATACAGCTAAGATTTCGTTTCCTACAGATAGATTGTACAGTTACAATGTAAAACATAATTTAGACATTGAAGCTATGAGAGAAGCGGCAAAGTATATTGAAGGAAGGCATGATTTCACCTCTTTTTGTTCGGCCAAGACGGACAAAGAGGATAAGGTAAGGACAGTATTTCAGATTGATGTAGAAGAAACACTGAGGAGCGAACTTATAATCAGAGTAAGAGGAGACGGTTTTCTTTACAATATGGTAAGGATAATAGCGGGAACTCTGGTGAAGGTGGGAGAAGGAAAGATAAGTCCTAATGAAATTCCTTCTATAATTGAAAGAAAAGACAGGGGGCATCTTGGTACAACCTTGCCGGCAAAGGGATTATTTTTAATGGGAATAAGGTATAAGGAAGAGGGCTAATGTTTGAAAGGGGCAATCAATGACTGACAGAACTTATCTGGGGATAGACATAGGCGGTACAGCCGTAAAATTTGGACTTGTAAATGGAGAAGGTGTGATAGTTAGCGAGATTTCGGAATATCCGGTAAAGTTTGATAATTATGAAACTCCCATCATAGAAACTGTAGTTAAAAGCGCCAAAGAATTTATGAGTAAAAATAATAAAGCTTTCTTTGATATTAACGGCATAGGAGTATCTGCCACAGGAGGAATCAATTCTAAGCTTGGGATAGTGGAAGGCTCGGCAGGTCATATAAAGAACTGGGAAGGCACGAATATAAAGAAAAGGCTTGAAGCAGAATTTGGAATGAATACGGCAGTTTTAAATGATGCTAATGCGGCGGCACTCGGAGAAATGTGGAAGGGAGCTGCAAAAGGCAGGGAAAATGTGGTTGTTATGACCATAGGTACAGGAGTAGGCGGAGGAATCATAGTTGATTCAAAGATTTTACTCGGTAAAAAGGGATTTGCCGGGGAGATAGGTCATATACCTGTAAATGTAGACGGAGAAGAATGTTCCTGTGGAAATACGGGCTGTATAGAACACTATGGCTCTACAAGTGCCCTTGTAAGAAATGTAAAAAATGCGGTCATTTCAGGTGAAATTACCGGAATTAATGTAGATGAGACAGACGGAAGACTTATATTTAAGGAAGTGGCAGCAGGAAATAAGACTGTAATTAAATATGTGGATGAATGGATTAATTATATATCAGCAGCACTTATAGGCTTGGTTCATACTTTCAACCCTGAAATGGTTATTTTAGGTGGAGGAGTATCCAAACAAAAGGAACTTTTTGTGGACAAAGTTCGTGATAAGGTGCTTCATGGTGTAATGCATAATTTTGCACAGGGCTTAAGCATAGAGGCAGCAGAGCTTGGAAATAATGCAGGAATTATAGGGGCTGTTAAATTCTTAATTGATGCTTGACATTTAACTTAAAATTTAGTAGAATGTCTAAGGTTGCTCTTAAGAGTAACGTGTTGCTGGCGTGGCTCAGGTGGTAGAGCGTCGCATTGGTAGTGCGGAGGTCACGGGTCCGACTCCCGTCGCCAGCTTATACAAATTAGGATAGAAAGACCGTTCGAATGGTGGACGGTCTTTTTTTATTTATTTTTTAACCTTCAGTTTTGTTTTCTTCCTGATTAGCGGTTTATCTTGGGAGGAAAGCCAAGCCCCTATAATCATTAACGCAAGCGCAAAATAGTAAGCTATATCCGGTACTTCTCTGAGGATAATCAATGAAAGAATTGTTGCTATAAATGGTGCAACTGCATAATAAGCACTTGTACGTGCTGCACCAAGCAGCCTTTGTGCATATACATAAAAATAAATACTCAATCCGTATGCTATAAATCCTATCCAAAGAACAGCAAAGATGCTCCAAAGTGACGATGTACGTTCTCCCATATACAAGCCGATGATGAGAGAACCGATACCCGAGAATATTCCTTTTAGTAAAACAATCTGTAATGGATCTTTTGAAGAAATTTTTCGAGTACAGTTATTCTCAAATCCCCAACAAATGGCGGAAAGTAAAACAAACAACGAACCATAGGAAAAATGCAGACTTGATACATCTTCAAAAGATAGTATTCCACAGGACAGAGTTATAAACAATATCCCAAACCACAATCTTGGACTGATTTTTTCTTTGAATACCATAAGAGCAATTATCGCTGTCGCTACAATTTCAAAATTATTAAGTAACGATGCATTTGCAGCAGTTGTTGCGTTTAGGCCAAACAGCAAACAAATCGGAGCCGCTATGTCTAAAATTATCATTGCAATGGTATATGGTAATTCTGATTTTGTTAATTTTAGCTCTTTTGTTTCGTGTTTTTTCATTTTACGAATAAGAGCAATAAATGTTATTCCTATACCCGCGCCAACATAAAGAAAACCGGCCATTAAAGTAGGCGGCATAAATTCAAGTAATATCTTTGAAAAAGGAGCATTTATAGCGTATAGTGATGCCGCAAGTATTGCAAATGCAATTCCTTTATTAATGTTTGGTTTAATTTCCATTTTATTGACACTCCTAAAATAATACGATATAATTTATATGTTATCTAACACTTTGTTTGATTATATCATAATACTGATTTTTGAAACAATGACTAAATCAAAATAAATGTTAGTTACCGAACATTTTTACATATTTGTACGGAGGAAGATAATGGATAGACGGCAGCAAAAGACACGTGGAGCGATTTTTCAGGCATTCAGTACTTTGCTTGAAAAGAAAAGCTACAATCGTATTACAGTACAAGAAATACTTGATACCGCGAACATAGGAAGAAGTACATTTTATGCACACTTTGAAACTAAAGATGAATTGTTAAACGCTGTTTGCAAGGAACTGTTCGAACATATTATCGTCAGTGCCAAGGATAAAACACATAAACATGGGCTTTATTCAAATGAAGAATCACCGCAATCTGTTTTTTGTCATCTTTTGCAGCATTTACAGGAAAATGACAATAATATTTTGGGGTTACTATCTTGTGAAAGTAGCGAAATTTTTCTTCGTTATTTCAAGGAAAGCCTAAATGAATTGATAAAAACACAACTCGTTAATCACAATCGCAAGCGAAATAACAACTTACCTCAAGAATTTCTTGTCAATCATATTTCGGGCAGTTTTGTAGAAATGGTTTTATGGTGGTTGAAAGCCGGGAAAACATATTCACCGGAAGAATTAGATTGTTATTTTCGCGCTGCTATTGAACCGATTTTATAATATATCATTAGGTTATATCTTCCGTTTTTATTTAGCTTTCAATTTTGTGTAAACCGCACTTTCTGAACAATAACCTAAATTAGGCTGAGATAATTGACTGTATGGGTTCTTATGTGGTAAAGTACAAGAGACACTTTAACAAAATAACCGATATTCGGTTAAATCACAGACAGGAGAAAAATAAGATGAACAAAGGATTTAAGATGTTTGCGGCAATGGCCTTACTCATTTGTGCGATGTTTATTACCCCGCTGAAAGTTGAGGCAAAGACAGTTCAATTTACTGATAGTTTAGCTAAGGATATAGAAAAAGCTGTCAATAAGTATAATGTTGTTACTATGGAACAGGTAAGCAACTTTGATGCCGGTGGTATGAAATCTAAATCAAATATAAAGTATAAGTTCAATATTAAAAAACAGATTGTTACAATGAAATTTTATGCTGAATCAACTTTAAAAAACACTAAGACGATACAAAGTTATATAATTACCAAGAATGTAAAAACAGGTAAAGTAACATATAAAGAGAAAGGGAATACTATTCCTCTGACGGAAAATACTGTAAAACTCATTACAAACTCTATTAAGACAGGTGCATATAATAAAATGTCCGATGTTTGGAAGACATTTTTATATGGTTCATATATTAAGAACGGAACAAAAGGAACATCAACTTCCGGAAAGATGACGTTCAAGTCTGCAAAAAAGATACAGAAGGTAGTAATAGACACAGTACATTATATAAATGATAAGAAAAAGCTTCCTGAAAAAGTGTATATAAAAATAGAGGGAATGGACATATATGTTAAAAATATAAAGTTTTCTAAATAAAAAACATACTGTCACTTTACAGTAAAAATGTGTAAAGTGACAGTTTTTAATTTAATAGGAAATTTTGAAGAAATTTCCTATTAAATTAAAGTCTCTCCGAGAGATGCGTAGCTCGCGGCAGGGAAGTTTGCCTTACGGCACCGCTCGCGCGCGAAGTGTGTGCAAGCACACACTTTTTAATTAATGCTTGACAATATATCACAACTATGTTATAAATAATATCGTTCGTTAAGAACAGCTGCCGAAGACAGCAGGTACATCAAAGATGTGTAAGTGTGAACGCCTGCCGAGGGATGTAATTATTTTTAAGAATATTACGGTCTGAACTCTAGCAGTTTCAGGTCTTTTTTTATCGTAATTCATCTGACTTCAAGCAGTAAGGGGATATTACTAGAAACACTCTATCCCAATCGGTTAACTGATTAAAGGTGTTTCGGAATGGAGGAAGATTATGCCTAAAGTTGAAATCAAACAGCCAATAGTTGACGAAATCAAAGGACATGTGGGAAAAGCAAGCTCTATAGTTTTAGTTGACTATCGCGGACTTACTGTTGAGCAGGACACAAAGCTCCGTAAGGAGTTGAGAGAGGCAGGAGTAGTATACAAGGTATACAAGAACACTCTCTTAAAGCGTGCGTTTGAAGGAACTGATTTTTCACAGTTAGATGTGGACTTAGAAGGACCTTCAGCTGTTGCGTTTTCTTATGAGGATGCTACTGCCGCTGCAAGAATTATTTCTAATTTTGCAAAGCAGGCAAAAGCACTTGAAATCAAGTCCGGCGTTGTAGAAGGAACCTACTACGATGCTAAGGGAATGAGCGTTATCGCAACCATCCCTTCAAGAGAGGAGCTTATTTCCAAACTCCTTGGCAGCTTACAGTCACCTATTACCAACTTTGCTCGTGTGCTTAAGCAGATTGCAGAGAAACAGGGTAGTGGAGCTGAAGCGTAAAACCGTTTATCAGATGGTCAAAAGAATTGACCAAAATATTATTTAATTATTATGGAGGTATTAAAAATGACAACTCAGGAATTTATCGATGCTATTAAAGGCATGAGCGTACTTGAATTAAACGATCTCGTAAAGGCTTGCGAGGAAGAGTTTGGCGTATCTGCAGCAGCAGGCGTTGTAGTTGCAGCAGCAGGAGCAGGCGCAGCAGCAGCTGAAGAGAAGACAGAATTTGATGTAGAGCTTACAGAAGTAGGCGCTGAGAAGATTAAGGTTATCAAAGTTGTTCGTGAGCTTACAGGCCTTGGTCTTAAGGAAGCTAAGGAAGCAGTTGAGGCTGCTCCAAAGGTTATCAAGGAAGCTACAACTAAGGAAGATGCTGAGTCTATCAAGGCTAAGCTTGAAGAGGCAGGAGCTAAGGTTACTCTTAAGTAATCAAAGATTGAAGATTATAGAGGCAGGTATTGCATATGCGATATCTGTCTTTTTTTAGTTGCCGGAGAAATCATATCACAATCACGCCAAGCATAAAAAATTGACAATAAGATGATAAAGGTATATTCTGAGCCTATAAAGTATGTTTCATCTATTTTAGAAACCTGCTTTATGTGTAGTGACATGTACAGAACGATATTGAAGGTCAATTTTAACTTAAGGAGTAGAGAAGATGAAAAAGACTATCCGGCTCAGAAGAAGGATTCAGGTGTTGTTACCGGCAGTCACCCTGATGTTTGCATCAATACAGATTACACCGGTAAATGCCGGTACACGGACAGACCGTTATTCTACTGAAAAAAGCGGACTGAAGTGTCTTATAGCAGACCAAGCCACGGAGTACGTTGAACTGAAAGACGGAAAGATAGATAAAGCTTATTTGTACCGCGCAATATATCCGCGGCTGATTATGGATGGAAAATCAATAGATGACGTAAGGCTTGCGGATGATTTTGACGAAGACGGGCTTACACTTGCGGAGGAATATGAATACGATACCAATCCGTTCTCTAAGGATTCGGATGAGGACGGATTAAGTGACCGAGATGAAGTAAGCAGTTACAAAACAAGCCCTATTAAATGGGATACGGATGAAGATGAGATGGGAGACGGTACCGAGATAAAAAGCGGTCTTAATCCGTTAAATAAAGATACCGATGGGAACGGTATAACAGACAATCTGGAAAAAATAACACAGATATTAACATTTGAAGAAGGATATTCAGACCAATTAAAAGACGTGGATAATCTGCCGATTGTAAAACTTAGGGGTGTAGGGGATTTCAGTGAAAAACTATCCATAGAAAAAATAACATATGACGCAACTATCTTAAGCATTAATTCGCTTGTCGGTACGGCATATGACTTTATTTGTAAGGATGATTCGAAATTTGAACAGGGCGAGTTGTCATTTAAGATAGGCGGTAAACTGCTTAAGAATAATAAACTTAAAGACCTGGTAATCGCTCATTTTGATAAAAATGGAAATATACTTAAACTTCTTAAGACGGCACATAATAAAACAGAAAATACCTTAACGGCAAAAATCAGGCATTTCGGCATATATATGCCGGTAAATTCGGTGAAATACCTACGCAGCATTTTCCCGGAGTATAAGAGTATTGTGATAAAAAAAAGAAAAGCAGGTGCTTTATCTTCCCTTAATCAAATATGGGCAAAGGATGTTCACACTGTTATTGATTTGACGAAAACACTGGGAACTGTTCTGATATTACCGATAATAGTTGTAAAAATAGGAACTGCTCATTAGTCATAACGAGTATCTTTTAATTAAATATTCGGAGGAAGCTTGTTGATATTAATCCAAAAAAAAGTTATAATGAATAGGTAACGATTAACTATTAACGAGGGAAAATTATGTTATTAAAAAGATGTGGGGAATTGCAGCCTGGAATGGTTATAGCGAAGGATGTTCATACAAGGGCCGGACTTCTGCTTCTTAATTCGGGTGAAGAAGTAACTGCAGATAGCATAGAGAAACTAAAGAATAATGATGTTTCATTTGTATTTATAAAAGAAAAGAAGGATTTTGAAAAAAAACCTGCAAAAGCTGTATCATATTCGGATGAGAGATATTCATACTATGAAAGAGTTCAGCAGAGTCAGGATTATAAAGTATTTAGAAGTAAATTCTCATCCGGAGTAGTTAAATTAAGAGGTACCTTGAACCGTATTGTTGACGGTAATCCGGATGCAGATTTGGAAACTACGGCAAGAAAGATAATGGGAGACCTGGTTATGCCTGAAGGAAGTCTTCCTATCTTTGATTTGCTTGCCAATTTGCGCCGCTTTGATGATGTATGCTTTGTACATAGTCTCAATGTTGCAATGCTTGCGGGTTTACTTGCTGAGTGGCTGGGCTGCTCTCCTAAGGAGATTTCACTGGCTCAGCAATGCGGACTTTATCATGATATCGGAAAACTTACAATCCCTAATGAAATTATTTCAAAGCCGGGTAAATTAACCGATGAAGAGTTTGAGATTATGAGAAATCATCCTATGGCAGGTTACCAGCTGCTTAAGGAAATGAATGCCAATCCTCATGTACTGAATGCTGCACTTCAACATCATCGGAAATTAGACGGAACCGGATATCCGGGACCGTTTGATCCTAAAAAAATTGATCCGTATGCGAGACTTATATCTTTGGTAGATATTTATGATGCAATTACCTCTGCAAGGTCTTACAGAGGTATGGTATGCCCGTTTAAGGTTATTAAGATGTTTGAAGATGATGGAATACAGAAATATGATGCGGGAATGTACACTGTATTCTTGAAACATATAGCGGATAACTTTATCGGTACCAGGGTTATGTTAAATGACGGAAGAGAAGCCAAGGTACTTATGACCAATAAAGTTTATCTGTCTAAGCCTATGGTGGTTTCCGGCAGTGATTTTATAGATCTTTCAAGAAGAAAAGATTTGTATATTGATGAAGTGATTTAATGATACAAGTGTCAAAAGTATAAAAATTCGATGCAAGCTTGCTTGCAGGAGAATTTATTATCTTTTGACACGCAAAAAATATGAGTAAGTAGCCATTTTTTGTAAAAAAAATGAGCGGATTACGAATATTTTTGCAAGGATTGCGTGAGGTGAAGCCGAAGCAATCCTGTATCATTGGGTGTCAAATACTTTTGACACCCACATCATTTAATGGGGAAAATATGAAATTTATTAAAAGGCTTATAAAAAGACTGAATTTTAGTTATAATAAAGATGTAAGAAATCAATGATATGCATTTGGTGCCAACCTCCAAGGTGTGCTGACCTTGGGGGTTCTTCATTTTAAATATGAAAGCAATACAATGTTATACAGAAAAAGCACACGGTCTTCATACGAAATTCATACGACTGTGTTAAGATGTGTACATAAAGAAAGAGGAGATACGAGATGGCAGAAATATTATTTTTAGAAGATGAAGTAACTATAAGAGAAGTAATTACTGAATATATGAATGTAGCGGGACATAAGGTTACTGAGTGCGGTAACGGAGATGAAGCGGTAGAAAGACTTAAAGAGAGAAAATATGATCTGGCGGTACTTGATATAAGAGTGCCGGGAATAAGCGGACTGAAGGTACTTGAATACATCAGAACAGAGCTTAAATCAGATATGGGAGTGATAATGCTTACTGCATACGAAGATATAAACACACAGGTTGAAGCATTTAACTTCTTTGCAGATGATTACATAACCAAACCGGCATCTCCTATTATTCTTCTTAAAAGAATAGAGGTATTGCTTAGAAGAATAAGTGATGATGTGAAGATGAAAGACAGCTCATTGGTTATAGATGATAAGGCATACAGAGCATATTATGAAGGAAAAGACTTAAACCTTACGGTAAGCGAGTTTTTACTGATAAAAACGCTTCACGACTCACCTAACCGGGTGTTGTCAAGAGAACAGCTTATTCTTAGTATATTTAATGAAGATTACATAGGAAATGACAGGATAATAGATGCACATGTAAAGAACCTGAGAAAAAAACTTCCCGTAAATGTAATTGATACAGTTATAGGAATAGGATACAGATGGAAGGAGGAATAAATGAAACTTGCAAATAAAAACCTGTTATACAGTATAATCCTGGCCGGGGTTGTAGGAATTTTTATAATAGGATATCTTCTTTTAATGCTGCCGTCGCTTTATACAGATTATAAAAAAGAGTTAAATTATAATGATTTCAAGACATCATTTAAAAGTTTTGTAGAAAGCGAAGGAAATTCTGCAGAAGGCATTCCGACTAAAAGTATTGGAATCAAAATTCCGTTAGAAGGCTATAAAATAGAATTTTCAAATAATTCTATGAAGAGTAACGTAGAAATCAATGATAAAGATTTAAGAGATATATTGGATCAGCTGAGGGATGCATTAAAAAACAATAAAGATTTAGGAAAGAATAAAAGTGAGTTAAAGGATTACGGAAAAAAATTTGAAAAAATTTTTGAAAAACTTAAGGGAAAGTTTGGAGATAATAATTTTGCCGGGAAGGATATGATTTCCGTGGATATGAAGTTAAAGGACAATGTCACAGACTTCTCTGAGGAAAATGCAAAGTTTTACAGTCTCAGCGAGAGATCTTTTATAATGGAAATGAGTGTTAAAGACAATCTCAGTGATACAAATTATACTACATTTTTCGGCATAAACAGAGGGGAAAAAGCATATCTGATTGAAGTAACCGGAGTGGTTGATCCTTCTGTAACAGACATAATTCCGGTAATACTGAGTGTGCTTCCCGTAATAATTCCGGCAATTATATTACTCATTTTCATAACGTCGGGACTCTATTCCAAAAATATAGTTTGGCCTATCACCCTTCTTTTGCGGGATGCGGATAACAGGAGGGGAGGAACCGGCTATATCGAGCCGATAACGGTAAAAGGAAATGATGAGATAGCGGGGCTTGCCCAGTCGCTAAATCTCTTGTACAAGGCACAGGAGGAGGCCTATGATAAGCTGAATAAGGAAAGTGAAAGAAAAGAGATATTTATGAGGTCATTTTCACATCAGTTAAAAACCCCTGTGGCGGCAGCTTCACTTCTTACGGACGGAATGATATCCAATATAGGAAAATTCTCGGATAGAGACAAGTATCTGCCTGAAGTCAAGAAACAACTGATGGCTGTAAAACAGATGACGGATGAGATACTCAGGATTAATCATATAGCGGACAATATCAGCCCTATAAATGTGGATGTAAGAGAGCTTACAGAAAATGCACTTAATTCTGTAAAGATAGAGGCGGAAGCTAAAAATATAACAACTTCCTGCGAGGGAGAAGCAATATGGTATTGTGATCCGAATATGTTTGAACAGATTCTCTTTAATCTCATAGGAAATGCGGTGAAATACACGGGGGAAGGAGGGCAAATTAAGGTCAGGATTTCAAATGAAAATATAGCTGTAACTAATTATCCTGCTCACATAGATGAGAGTATAAAAGAATCATTATTTGAAGCCTTTGTTACAGGAGGAGAAAGTACAGGAGGGCATGGGCTCGGACTTTATGTGGCAAAATATTTTGCAGAACTTTTAGGATTAGAGTTAGGTTGTGAAAACTTAGATGATAAAGTGAAATTTACACTACAAAGAAAGGAATGACTATTATGTTAACATTAGACAGAGTGACAGTTAAATTTAAGGATAAGGTAGCTCTTGATTTGGGACGCACCATAGAAATAGCGGACAATGACAGGGTAGGTGTCATAGGCAGTAACGGAGCGGGTAAAACAACACTTATAAAGTGTGTGCTGGGTATAGTTAATTACCGGGGAAATATTAAGAGGGGAATAGATATAGATAAAATTGCGGTTCATATGCAGCAAAATGACTATATAGATACTGTTCCTATAAGAATAATTCTTGAAATGCTGATAGGAGGACCTATCAAGGAAAACAAGAAGGTTCAGGAAATGATAGAATTCTTTGAATTTGAACCTTGTCTGAAAAGGCGATGGAAACATCTTTCGGGCGGACAGAAGCAGAGGCTTACACTCATCCTCGTTATGTGTTCCGAAAGCCCACTTACGCTTCTCGATGAGGTAACATCCGGACTTGACTTTGAAACCAGACAGAAGCTTATGAAGAAGCTGGTAGAATGGTATAAGGAGAGAAATACCACCCTGCTCGTAACCTCGCACTATTATGAGGAGCTTGAGCATTTGGTAAACAAAATCCTTTATCTTGACAACGGAAAGGTAATTGATTTCGGAAATAAAGACGAGCTGTTTACGAGGTATTGCGGAAAGGCAGTAATTCTTTGCGAAGAAAATAATCAAACAAAAGAGATAGCAAAGAATCATAAACAGATAATAGCACCTGACGGTATGATAGCACTCAGATGTGATGAGCCTCAAGATGAGATAGCTATATCCGAGGCTTTAAGTAACATAAATGTAAACTACAGAAGAAGCAATAATGATATTGAACTTATGACTATCAATGCTAAGGCTGTATATTATAAAGGAGGCAAACAATGAAAAAATCAATGTTTTATCTTGTGAAATATGAATTATTAAATAATCTGTACAATGGATATTCATTCTTCTTCGGAGCGGTATTTCCTATCTTTCTTATGATAATGATATCTAAGGGAGCTTTGAATGACGTTCCGGCAGATGCAAAACTGGAGGCAACCGCAAGTATTTTAGTAGGCATGTCAATGATAATTCCGCTATCCACTATGTTCTTAGGATATGCTGCCTCTTTTTCCAATGAGCTTGAAAAGGATGTGCCTACAAGATTAAGTCTCTTTGGACTTTCGGGAACAAGACTTTTTCTGGGGAAACTGATAGCTAATTTTATATTCTTAACTTTCTGTCTTGCATTATATCTTATAGGAACACTCAGCTTTGTAAAAGTTGCCACACCAAAGCCGGTTGCGGCAGTTGTCTGGATTGCATCAATATACCTGGTTTCTGCTTTATGTCTTGCACTTGCACATGGAATAGCAAATATGATAAGAAGATTCGGAATTACTTACGGTATAGTTATGGCAATATATTTCACTATTATGGGACTCGGAGGTATGATGGGAGTAAGGCTTAAAGACCTGCCTGTAGGACTTCAGACAGTAAGTAAACTCTTCCCGTTTACACATTTTGGAAATGATTATATAGACTTCTGGATGGGAAAAACTTATAACTTTGCTCCGCTTGTACAGTCACTTATATTCTTTACGGCAGTAAGTATCGGAATTATGATGATTTCATTTAGAATAAGAGGAAGGAAGGCATAAGCCTTCCTTTAATTATATCCCTGCTAAAAAATTACTTTGCCTTACCCTGATTTGCTACAGCATTCATCTTTGCATTAAGTTCTTCTTCATTGGCAAGATAATAATGCTTCAAAACCTTGAAATCATTATCAAATTCATATACCAAAGGAACAGCTGTAGGAATATTTACACCCATAATTTCGTCTTCACTTAAATTATCAAAATACTTTACCAAAGCACGAAGTGAGTTTCCATGTGCGGCAATGACTATCCTCTTTCCTGCCTGCATCTGAGGCTTTATCTCACTTTCAAAGTAAGGAACAACTCTTGCTACAGTTTCCTTAAGGCTTTCTGTAAGAGGGAGAGTTTCCTTATCTTCAACTTCACGATATTGCTCCTGTGTACGTGGATTTCTTTCATCCTGTTCTTCCAAGGCAGGAGGCATAACAGCATATGAACGTCTCCAGATTTTAACCTGCTCTTCACCGTATTTAGCTGCGGTTTCAGATTTATTAAGTCCCTGCAATGCACCATAATGTCTTTCATTAAGCTTCCATGACTTTTTAACCGGAAGCCACTCCCTGTCAAGACCCAACAGCACTTCGTTTAATGTATGAATTGCTCTTTTTAAATAACTGGTATAACAAAGGTCAAAGTCAAACCCGGCTTCCTTAAGCTGACGTGAAGCTTCCTTAGCCTCATCTACACCCTTTTCGCTAAGTTCAACGTCTGTCCAGCCTGTGAATAGATTTAATTTATTCCATTCACTCTCGCCATGGCGAATCAAAACTAATTTCATGATTTTCACTCCTTTGATAAATTATAGTGTATGGTAATCTGTTCTGGTACAACAGTCCGGCATATATAAATAATGTTTCATTTTAAGATAGTCATAACTAACCATATCATAAAATTATACATACTTATCTGAACTGCTGCCTGTTACTGAATCACAATTTGATTATAACATAAATTATCTTTATTACAATCTGTAAATTAACTTAAACTTAGAAAATTGTTTAATTTTATGGGCAGATACACCGAAACCGCATCTGCCCATTTATAACTATTGATAAGTTTTATTTGCCCCAAACTTCTTCAGCAACTTCCTTTACAAGTTTAAGCTTAGCCCATTGTTCGTTTTCGGTAAGCTTATTACCTATTTCGCAGGAAGCAAAACCACACTGAGGACTGAGACACAGTCTTTCCGTATAGACAGGCAAGACTGCCTATACGGTAATTGTCACAGGGCGTTTCACTAAAGTAAGTATAAGCTTTAAGGGGGTTCTTGTAAAATACTTATAAATATGAACAGGATATAGGATTTATATATAACGATATTGAAGTGATTAAAAAATATAAATTAAATGCCGATATATAAACTGGAGTATGTCTAAATAAAAATAAGAATAATGGGAGATAGTATGGAAAAGTTACAAGTAATACTTAACGAGAGATTTCCTGAAATTGATTTTAATAAAGAGAAAACTTTGGTTGATTCAGGGCTTTTAGATTCGGTAGATGTAGTGAATATAATTGCAGATATCGAAGAAAAATTTGGAATAGAAGTATCTATGGAATATATTGACAGTGAAAATTTTAATTCGATAGAAAATATTTGGAAGATGTTGGAGGAAATAAAAAATGAACAGTAGGACAATTAAGACATTGTTGGGGCCTGTGCTCTGTGCCCTGGTATATTTTTTACTTCCTAAAAGTATATTTGCAGAACCGGGAGCAAGACTAGCGATTGGAACAGTTGTCTGGATGGCATTCTGGTGGATAACGGCACCTGTTGAGTATGCAGTTACTGCCTTCCTCCCTATAGGACTTAATGCTTTATTTGGAATGACAGAAATGCAGGCTGTTATTGGTAACTATGCTTCAGAAACCATTCTGCTACTGCTTGGGGCTTCCGTACTTACGGTTTCCTGGGGAGAGGTCGGTCTGGATAAGAGAATAGCGGCAGGCTTCCTTTCCCTGGTTGGAGGAAATCTGCGTACACAGTTGATTTTTTGGTTCATATTGTCAGCATCTTTATCCGCTATACTTCCAAATGCCGTGGTTTGTGCTACCATAACACCTATAGCGGTTTCCATGCTTAATTATGTGGGAGAAAAGAATATAGGGGAAAGTAAGACAGCCTCGCTCGTACTGCTAACAATAGTTTATGCAACAGGAGTAGGCGGACTTGCCTCCCCTCTCGGCGGAGCCATGAATCTTGTGGCGGTTGATTATATTGAAAAAGTTACCGGACAGGAATATATGTATACATCCTGGGTAGTAAGATTTTTACCTATAATGATAGTGCTTATAATAAGTAATTTGGCCTATCTTTTATTAGTATGTAAAAAAGGTACTACTTTGGGTGGTTCGAAAGAATATTTTAAGAAGCAGTTTGAAGCCCTGCCTAAGATGACAAGGGAAGAAAAGTGGTCATTTGTCCTTTTTGCGGCAGCAACAATTATGTCATTTACCAGACAGTTTTACCAGAGCTTTCTTCCGGGGCTGAAGCCTGCTTATGTTTTTATTATCTGTGCAATAGTAGCATTTTTTATTACGCATAAAGATGGAACAAGGCTTATGATGTGGAAAAATGCAGAGAAAAAAATAGTATGGGAGCTTATGTATGTGTTTGCCGGCGGACTTGCAGCGGGAACCCTTATAAACGGAAGCGGAGCTGCAGAGGCTATAGGAAAGGCCATGGCTGCATCTGATATGGATGGAGGCTTTATGACAGTGTTTGCCATAGTCACACTTACCGTACTGCTCTCGGATGTAACCAGCAATACAGCTACAGCGGCGGTTTCCCTCCCTATAGTAGTAAGTATAATTCAGGGCATAGGCAAGAATCCGATTCCGTATATTTATATAGCAGCCATAGGTATCAACCTTTCATACCTTTTACCTACTTCAATCAGAGCTATTCCTGTAGGTTATGGTTTGAAGCCTAAGTATATGCTTAAACATGGAATTCCTGTTACAATTATGGTGATTATTCTGATGTCGGTTTTAGGTTGGATATTACTTAAGTATTGGGCTGCATTCAGTACCGTTTAAGGAGAGGTTATGAAATCAATAGTAGAGGCGGTTTTTACGTACGCAAAGGAAACTCCCGATAAGCTCTGTGTAGCAGATGCCGGGAGTTCGTATACTTATCTGGAATATAGCGGGAAAATATCAAAGATAGCACGATTACTGATAGAGAAAGCTGTGGGAGCGGGAGATAAAGTAGTGGTAAAATGCACCCAGAATGTGGATTATCTTGCTCTTGGGCTTGGAATACAGCTAATCGGAGCTGTCTTTGTGCCTGTTGAAAAAAGCTGTTCGGAAGAAAAGTTAATGCATATCGCTGAAATATGCAGAGCAAAGCTTGCATTTACAGATAAAACAGGTGATTCGACTGATGAAGTTCTGCTCTTAATAACTGACTTTATAAGAGAATCGGAGACTTTAGAGGAATTTGCCTTTCTGCCTGAGAATTTTCCCGGGAACAATGAAATCTGTGAAATTCTTTTCAGTACAGGTACGACAGGAAAGGAAAAGGGAATTGAAATTACCAATGAAAACAATATAGCCCTTGCAGAAAATGTAATATATGGGGTGGAAATGAAGGATGACAATGTAGAGTTGATTCCTTCGCCTATGAATCACTCACATGGTCTGCGCAGGTACTATGCCAATATGTATAAGGGTGCATCGGTAATTGTGCAAAACGGAGTTATGAATGCAAAGCTTTTATTCAACCTTATGGATAAGTATAAAGTTAATTCAATAGACCTTGTACCGACAGCACTTTCGGTGCTGTTAAAGCTTTCCAAAGATAAGTTCGGAGAATATAATGAGATACTTCGCTACATCCAGCTGGGTTCTGCACCCCTTATGGAGGGAGATAAAAACAAGGTAAAGAGCCTGCTGCCTAATACCAGACTTTATAATTTTTACGGAAGTACGGAAAGCGGCTGCATCTGTATCTATGATTTTAATTCAGGAAAAGATAAACCGAATTGTATAGGAAGGCCTACTCATAATGCTGAGATTTTTATGGTGGATGAAAACAGAAAAACTGTTTTGTCATCAAAAGAAAATACAGGACTTCTGGCAAGCAGGGGAGGGCAGAACAGCCCGGGGTATTTTGAAGATGAAGAAGAAACTAAGCTTGCGATGGAGCACGGAGTAGTATACTCCAAGGATGAGGCTTATTTTGATGAGGACGGAGACATTATACTTTTAGGCAGAAAAAATGATGTAATAAATGTGGGCGGAAATAAGGTATCTCCTGAAGAAATAGAAAATGAAGTGCTTAAAATAGTAGGAATTAAGGATTGTGGCTGTATAGGGGTAAAAGATGCGGTAAAAGGAGAAGTTCCCAAGCTTTTTGTAGTTATGGAAGCGGGCAGAGAGCCTGATATAAAGTATATAAAAACTGTACTTATGGACAAGATGGAAGCATTTAAAGTGCCGCAGTTTATTGAAATCATAGATAAAATTCCGCGTACCTTTAACGGTAAAATACTCAGAAGAGAGCTTGAATAGTTAAAAAAATATCATATTAAAAGAGGTTTATACAGAGTATTTCCTGAAAAATTCCCTAAATAATTTTAGATAATTTTATAATTAGGGTTTAAAATTTTCTTTGCCTGGTATAAAATGTATTCAAATGTGAAAAACAAGAAAGGCAATAGATTATGAAAGAAAATTGGAAATTCAGTGAATTGGAATATGTGCGTCCGGATTTTGAAAAGGTAAAAGAAAACTTAAAAGCAAGTATTGATAAAATGAAAGCTGCAGAAAGCTTTACAGAAGCCTTATCTGTATATACAGAGTCGGATAATGAAATAAATGAACTTATGATGCTGTATACTATAGTATATATAAGGCATACTTTAGATACTTCAGATAAGTTTTATGAAGAAGAAAAGAAAGTATTTGATGCGGAGTTCCCTACCTTTGGTCCGTTAATGGTTGAATCGGGAGATGCAATAAGTGAGAGCAAATTCAGAGCAGACTTTGAAACGAAGTTTGGTAAACAGTTCTTTGCTAAAATTGAGTTAACTAAAAAAAGTTTTTCAGAGAAGAATATACCTCTGTTGCAGAAGGAAGCTGAACTTACAAGTGAATATCAGAAGATGATGGCTTCCTGCAAGATTAACTTTGATGGTAAAGAGTTAAATCTTTACGGCATACAAAAATACTTCGAGCATGAAGACAGAGAAGTAAGAAAAGCTGCATTTAGAGCATATTCTGACTTTTATCATAATAATGAAAAGCGTCTTGAAGAGATTTGGGACGAACTTATAAAGCTTAGAAATGAAATGGGACGAAACTTAGGTTTTGAGAATTTCATTCCTTTAGGCTATATGAGGCAGGGAAGGACTGATTATGGTCAGAAAGAAGTAGAGTCTTTCAGAAAACAGGTAGAAACATATCTTGTACCGCTTTGTAAGGAACTTTATGAAGCTCAGGCAAAGCGTATTGGTGTAGATACTTTGTACAGTTATGATGAAAGCAGAACTTTCAAAGACGGAAATGCAGTTCCTGCCGGTGACGATGACTTTATGATGGAAAAGGCAAGGGAGATGTATCATGACTTAAGTCCTGAGACTGCTGAGTTTATTGACTTTATGATGGAGCATGAATTGCTTGATCTTAAGAATAAGCCAAATAAAGCTTCGACAGGTTATATGACGAGCCTTCCTCCGTTAAAAGCACCATATGTATTCTCCTGCTTCAACGGAACCATCTTTGATATGCAGGTACTTACCCACGAGCTTGGACACGCCTTTGCCGGATATATGGCTATGAGAACCCAGCCGATAGCGGAGTATTATTCGGAGTCTACCGATATTGCGGAAATACATTCTATGAGTATGGAGCAGTTTGCCTATCCTTATGCGGAGAAATTCTTCGGAAAAGATGCAGACAAGTACCGTTTCCAGCACTTACAGGAGGCAATTACCTTTGTGCCTTTCGGGGTTGCGGTTGATGAATTCCAGCATATATGTTATGCCCATCCTGAGCTTACTCCAAAAGAAAGAACTTATGAATGGCATAAATTAGAAGAAAAATACATGCCTTGGAGAAAATATGATGAGAGTGATGAATTTATGAACAGAGGCGGATATTGGTATCATAAGCTCCATATTTTCCAGGAGCCGATGTACTATATAAATTATACTTTAACCACTATGGGAGCTATGGAGTTTAAGAAGAAATATGCCGAAAATAAAGAAAAGGCATGGGAAGATTATCTTAAACTCTGCAAGGTCGGAGGAAGCCTAAGCTACCTTGAAACACTTGAATATGCTAATGTTTCCAATCCTTTTGAAGCCGGCTCGGTTGAAAAGTCCTGTTCCTATGCTAAAGAAATCTTAGAAGAGCAGATGAAGAAGATGTAGGAGAATAAATTGAATAAAGTCAATTACCAGAAACTATTAGATGAGAAAATAGAAGAATTTGTAAAAGAGGGCAGGGTTCCTGCTCTCTTTCTCCATGCCTGTTGTGCGCCTTGTAGCAGTTATACCTTAGAGTATTTAAGTAAATATTTTAATATAACTATATATTTTTATAATCCTAACATAGATACAAAAGAAGAGTATGAGATGCGCATACAGGAATTAAACAGGCTGATTAAGGAGATGCCTCTGAAAAATGAGGTTAAACTTATAAGTGGTACTTATGAACCTGAGAAGTTTTATGAGATTGCCAAAGGAAAAGAGAATTTACCTGAGGGTGGTGCGAGATGCTATCGCTGTTATGAACTTCGTATGGAAGAGGCTGCAAGGGCTGCTAAAGAGAATAGGGCGGATTATTTCACGACCACTCTTTCTATAAGCCCACATAAAAATGCGGATTGGCTAAACAGCCTCGGAGAAAAATTCGGAGAAAAGTATGATATTCCTTACCTTTATTCGGATTTTAAGAAAAAGGGAGGATATCACAGGTCTGTGCAGTTATCCAAAGAGTACGGGCTTTACAGACAGGATTATTGCGGATGTGTATACTCTAAGGAAGAAGCTGAAAGAAGAAATGCGGGCAGAGAAAATTAAAGCCTTACCCGTTCTTTCTGCCAAAGTTATTTTTGATATAAAAATAACTTATATAACGAAAGAGTGTAATAAAAATTATTAAAGTAAAAGGAAGAGTTTTCAGATCTGCTATTTTAATAGAAAGTTTATACATAAAGCCGTAGCCGAGTAAAAAGTGCAAGAGGATGCCGGTCGGAACGGTAATCCTGAGTACAGCCAGCTCCGCCAAATCACAAGATGAGTCAGAGCCTGCTGTCTTTTTTGTTGTATCTTTTTTCCTGTTAAACAGAAGCAGCCAATGCAGAGCATTATAAAATATCATAGCAAAGGCACCGGCAGGATTGTAATTTCCCCAAAAAAGAAGCACAAGAAAAATAATTAAAAAACTTATATTGGTCAGACTTCTTGTCAATTTAAGACTTTTATATAAGACTTCATTATTATCATTTTTCATAAATTAAATCCTTTCTATAATCGAAGCAATAACGTTTTCGGCATTTATTGCTTTATTTTAAAATAATTGTAACTTTTCGGTATTAATATTAACTATACTACAAACCGCCCAAAGAATACAAATAATATTCCTAAATTTCTACTATCTTTTTTTACAATAAAAGGTTATAATAGTTAAGTGTGACCTTAAAAAGAGAGAGATTTAGAAGCTTGATTATAGATAGATTTTCAGAATAGGGAAAGGAGTCATTGTTTATGTTGGGTAGTGATATCGGAATTGATTTAGGTACAGCAAGTGTGCTGGTTTATATAAAGGGTAAGGGAGTTGTATTAAAGGAGCCTTCGGTTGTGGCTATAGACAGAGATACAAAGAAGGTAAAGGCTATAGGTGAGGAAGCCAGATTTATGCTCGGCAGGACTCCGGGCAATATAATGGCGATTCGTCCTCTCAGACAGGGAGTTATTTCAGATTATGATGTAACCGAGAAAATGATGAAATACTTTATCCAGAAGGCAGGAGGAAAGAGATTCTTCAGAAAACCGAGAATAAGTGTATGTATACCTTCAGCTGCAACTGAAGTTGAAAAGCGTGCGGTTGAGGAGGCTACCTACAATGCGGGTGCGAGAGAGGTTGCCATTATAGAGGAGCCTATTGCGGCAGCTATCGGAGCCGGTATAGATATTTCCAAGCCTTGCGGCAATATGATAGTGGATATCGGAGGTGGTACAAGTGATGTTGCCGTAATTTCACTTGGCGGCTCTGTTGTAAATGCATCTGTAAAGGTTGCAGGCGATGACTTTGATGATGCAATTATTAAATACATGCGTAAGAAACACAGTCTTCTTATAGGTGAAATGACTGCGGAGGAAATAAAAATTAAGATAGGTTCAGCCTTTAAGCGTCCTGAACTTGTAACACTGGATGTAAGAGGAAGAAACCTGCTTACAGGGCTTCCGAATACAATTACCGTTACATCGGATGAAACTCTTGAAGCCCTTGAACTGCCTTGCAAGCAGATAGTTGACTCTGTACATCAGGTACTTGAGAAAACCCCTCCTGAACTTGCTGCTGATATCGCAGACAGAGGAATTGTGCTTACCGGTGGTGGTGCCCTGCTTTGGGGTATGGAACAGCTTCTTGAGGCTAAGACGGGCATTAGTACCGTGACAGCAGAGAATCCTATGAACTGTGTAGCTATAGGCACAGGTAAGTTTGTTGAGTTCTTAAGCAACACAACAGGATTTAGGGAGTAATAGGGGTTAAGTCTTATTTAATTATTGCCGATATATTTACGTGAGGAAAAATCTGCCCAATAACGGAGGGACTTAAATGCTTAGAAGCCTTTATACAGCCTATACAGGCATGGTTAATGAACAGAGAAGAATGGATATTATGACTAATAATCTTGCAAATGCAACTACAGCGGGATTTAAAATGGAAAGCTCTTCAAGTCAGTCATTTGACAGGGTGTTAGGCATAAAGATAAGGGATGTATCCGAAGCTTTTAATGACCATAGTATAGGTCAGATGAGCCTGGGAGTTAAGGTAGGTGAGGTATTTACAGACTACTCGCAGGGTGCGCTCAGAGATACTGCCGGAAAATATGATTTGGCACTTTCAGGTGAAGGTTTTTTTGCCGTAAGATATGTTGATAAGAACGGAAATGAGTCTACCAAGTATACCAGAGACGGTAACTTCAGACTTACTAAGGATGGTCATGTTACAGATGTATATGGAAATCAGCTCAGAACTGAAAGCGGAGTTTTACGGGTGCCGCTTGACTCTGAGGATATTTCTGTAGGTATAGACGGTACGGTTTCGGTAAATAATCAGGTTATAGATAAGATTAAGATAGTTGATTTTGAGAATTATGACTATATAGAAAAATTCGGGGACAACCTTTATCAGACTGTAGAGGGAGCCACTGAAAAAGAATCGGAGGCTCAGGTTTTGCAGGGATATATAGAACAGTCAAATGTTAATTCGGTTCGTGAAATGGTTAACCTGATAACCATAACCAGAGCTTATGAAGCAGGACAGAAGATGATTCAGAGTTCGGATTCAATTATGGAAAGTGCGGTCAATTCAGTTGGCAGGGTTGGATAAGGCTGAAGGAGGTTAATTATGCTTAGATCGTTGTGGAGTGCCGCGTCAGGAATGATGGCACAACAGGTGAATCTTGATACTATTTCAAATAATATTGCAAATATAAATACAACAGGATTTAAAACTCAGAGTATGGAGTTTAAGTCCCTGCTTTATCAACAGCTTAAAACAAAGTCAACTGACAGTGAAGGCAATCCGAAGCCTATCGGAGTACAGGTCGGGCTTGGTGTGCGTAATGCTTCTATTACCGCCAAGTTTACCCAGGGTGCAGCTCTTGATACCGGAGAGATGCTTGACCTCTTTATTCAGGGGAACGGTTTTTTTGCGGTAAAGGTAGGTGAAAAAACCGCCTATACAAGAAACGGTCATATGGTGTTTTCATCAGTTGCTGATGGTTGGGAGCTGACTACTTCGGACGGTAATCCGATTCTTAGTACAAAGGGAACGCCTATTAAAATAGACAGCAAATGGGATCCTAAAGATATAAGTATAGATTTGAGCGGAAATGTACTACACAGAGTAGATGATAAGGAAGCCGGTACAACAAAGTATGATAATTTTGGTAAAATAGCGCTTTACCAATTCAATAACCCTGCAGGACTTAATAGGAGTGGTGGAAGTCTTTATTATGAGACTCCTGCTTCGGGAGAGGCGAGAAGTGAGGATACAGATGCAGGACTTAACAAGAGTCTTATTAAATCGGGTTATCTTGAGGGGTCCAATGTGTCCGCTGCGGATGAAATGGTAAATATGATAGTTACACAGAGAGCATATCAGCTTAATTCAAAGGCTATAACCGCTTCTGATGAGATGCTTGAACAGGCTAATAACCTTAGGAGGTAATAATGGATTTCCTTTCTATAAACAATAACTATTACAATGGGCTTATGGAGAATACCACCAACGGAATGGTTACGAAGAAGCTTACCGATTCAGTGAAAAGAGCTGAGAATACTACTGATGATGAAGAGCTTATGAAAGCCTGCAAATCCTTTGAATCTTATATGGTAGAGCAGATTATGGCTAAAATGGAAGAAATATCTCACATAGACGGAGTAGATTCCGAGAAGGACAATGAATATATGTCTATGTTTAATGATACTTTTATTAAAGACAAGGCTGAGATTCTTACAAAGAATACAGACTTGGGGATAGCTAAGATGTTATATGAGTCCATGAAGAGAAATACCGCTGCTTCAGTACCTGCCAAAGGCGGCTCTGAGAAGTAAATTGATATAATAAGGATATTATTTACAGATTACTTTGCAAATAATATGACCTAAATCGCCTGCATATGGTTAATAACTGTATGCAGGCTTGTTAAGTATAGGAGATAGTATTTTGGAAATAGAAACTATTAATGGTTATGTGGAGAAAATCATTTTTAGAAATGAGGAGAATGCTTATACGGTTGCAAGCCTCAGCGTAGAAGGCGATGAGGTTATGTGTACCGGATATTTTGCTGATTTAACCGAGGGAGACGGGATTATAGCAGAAGGAAATTATGTAGAACATAAACAGTATGGCATACAGTTCAGCGTTAACTCTTATGAGATAAAAGAACCTGAGACTTCAATGGCTATGGAGAAATACCTTGGTTCAGGCATTATAAAGGGCATCGGGCAGGCTTTGGCTGCCAAAATAGTAAAGAAATTTGGGGATGAAACCTTTAATATAATTGAGCATGAGCCTGAAAGACTGGCTGAGATAAAGGGAATTACTGAGAAAAAAGCCATAGAGATAGGCACTCAGTTTGAAGAAAAAAGAGAGTTTAGAACAGCCATGCTTTTTCTTAATCAGTACGGAGTTTCCAATGCCCTTGCTATGAAGATATATAAAGAGTATGGAATTAAAGTTATGAAGGTTGTACGTGAAAATCCGTACAGGCTTGCGGATGATATTGCAGGAGTGGGATTTAAGACTGCAGACGAAATTGCAATTAAAATGGGTTTTCCACCTGAATCTTCCATGAGAATGAAGGCAGGAATTTTATATACATTAAGTATAGCTGCATCGAACGGACATACCTATCTTCCTTTTGAGAGTTTGTTGGAGGAAACTAAGAGGCTGCTTGGAATTTCTGAGACCGAATTTGAAAATGATATTTATGAACTTACTATAGAAAGAAAAATAGTTCTAAAAGAGATTAATGGGGAACGCAGGGTTTACAATAACAATTTATATTATATGGAGCTTACGGTTGCAAGAAAGCTGTTAGACTTAAATGCCAAAAGTGAAAATAATGTTAAGGTCATGGAAACCAAGGTAAAAGAGGTTGAAGAAAAGGTTGGAATAAAGCTTGAAGATTTACAAAGAAAGGCTGTGTATGAAGCGGTAGAGAGCGGACTTGTTATCATTACGGGAGGGCCGGGTACGGGGAAGACAACTACAATAAATGCTATAATCAAGCTTTTTGAAACTCAGAATATGGAAATCCTGCTTGCAGCACCTACAGGCAGGGCAGCAAAGAGGATGACTGAAACAACGGGCATGGAGGCGCAGACCATACATAGGCTTTTAGAGCTTAACGGGGATCCGGAAGAGGGCGGTTCCATGCGCTTTGAAAGAAATGAAGCCAATCCTCTTGAGGCTGATGTTATAATTATAGATGAGATGTCCATGGTGGATATTTATCTTATGTATTCCTTACTTAAGGCTATAACTGTAGGCACAAGGCTGATTTTGGTAGGAGATGTGAACCAGCTTCCCAGTGTAGGACCGGGGAAGGTGCTTAAGGATATAATCAGTTCCGAAAAATTCAATGTGGTAAAGTTAAATGAAGTATTCAGACAGGCAGCGGAAAGCGATATTATAACCAATGCACATAAAATCAATGCAGGAAAGAGCATTAAGTTAGACAATAAAAGCAAGGATTTTTTTATGCTTTCAATGAATAATGCTTTGCAGATACAAAGAGCCCTGGTAAGTCTGATTGCAGAAAAACTGCCTCCTTATGTAGCTGCCACAAAGTATGATATTCAGGTTTTGACTCCTTCAAGAAAGGGAGAATTGGGAGTTGAAAATTTAAATAAAATCCTGCAAATGTACATTAATCCTCCGTCTTTTGATAAAAAAGAGAAACAATGGGGAGAAATGATTTTTCGTGTAAATGATAAGGTGATGCAGATAAAAAATGATTATCAGATAGAGTGGAAAATTGTTACAGCCAGAGGGATTACGGTTAAAACAGGTATGGGAGTTTTTAACGGAGATTGTGGAATTATAAGGGATATAAATGAATTTGCGGGAACCGTTACTGTGGAATTTGATGAAGGAAAACTTGTAGAATATACTAACTCAACCTTAGAGGAATTAGACCTTGCCTATGCGGTCACCATACATAAATCGCAGGGGAGCGAATATCCTGCTGTTATAATTCCGCTTTTAAATGCGCCTAAGCCATTGCTTAACAGAAATCTTTTATATACAGCAGTTACAAGAGCAAGAAAATGTGTTACAATCGTAGGAAGTGAAAGTTCGGTATATGAAATGATTCAAAATGAGAGCGAGATGAGAAGAAATTCGGGGTTGGTGGACAGCATAATAGAAATGGAGGAAGCCGACAATGTATACATTTAAAAGTAAGGTGAGATTCAGCGAAACAGGAAAGGACAGTAAACTTACCATTCCACATCTTATAAGTTATTTTCAGGATTGCTCTACCTTTCATGGAAATGAGGCGGGACTTGACAGGGAAAAACTTATTAAGATGGATAGAGCCTGGTTTCTAAGTTCATGGCAGATTGTAATTAATTCAAGGCCTAAGATAGATGAGGAAATAGAAGTTGAGACCAGGGCTTATGAGATTAAAGGCTTTTACGGACTTAGGAATTTCATTATGTATAATGAAGCCAAAGAAGTATGTGCCTACGCAAATTCTATCTGGTTTTATGTGGATACGAAGAAGGGCAAGCCTGTAAAATATGAGCAGGAAGAGGGCACAGGCTTTGAAATAGACGAAGAATTTCCTATGGAAAAGGCTGACAGGAAGATAGTTATACCGGAGAATGCAGAAAAAATCATAAAAGCAGAAGGGTTAAAGGTAAAAGAGTCACATCTTGATTCAAATTACCATATGAATAACAGAGAATATGTAAGAATAGCACTTGATTTTATGCCTGAAAGCTTTGAAATAAACGACCTTAGGCAGATAAGGGTTGAGTACAAAAAAGCTGCGGTTCTAGACGAGATAATGGTACCCGTTTATTATTTTGATACTGAAAATAAAAAAATATTTGTTTCTTTGGAAAATGAAGCAGGAGAGAATTTTGCGAAAGTTGAGTTTGAATTCAGATAGAGAGGGAAGAAAATGAGATTAGGCTGTACACAGACGTTGGTGGTGGTTAAAAAGACGGACTTTGGCCTGTATTTAACGGATATAGAAAAAAAAGATAACAAAAACAGGGATGTCAAAGATGAGGTGCTGCTTCCTAAAAATCAGGTGACAGATGATATGAAGCCGGGCTCTGAAATAGAGGTATTTCTCTATAAAGATTCGGAAGATAGGATGATAGCTACCAAAATTGAACCGCTTATCAAGGTTGGTGAAATAAAAAAATTAAAGGTGAAGGAAGTTACAAAAATAGGAGCCTTCCTTGATTGGGGACTTCCAAAGGACTTGCTTTTACCTTTTAAGGAACAGATTTATGATATTAAAGCAGGAGATGATATCCTTGTAACAATGTATGTTGATTTAAGTGACAGACTTTGTGCAACCATGGATTTGTATTCAAGACTTTCTCTACTGCCTCCTTACCGGAAGGATGATATGGTAAAAGGAACGGTCTATCAGATACATGAGCAGTTTGGGGCCTATGTGGCAGTAGATAATAAATACTCTGCTTTAGTTCCAAAGAAGGAGCTTCATAAAGAACTTAAGGCAGGAGATGAGATAGAGGCGAGGGTACTTGAGGTAAAAGAAGACGGAAAGTTAGACCTTTCACTCAGACAGAAAGCCTATGTACAGATGGATTCGGACTCAGAGGTGATACTTCGGAAATTAAAGGCGGCAGGAGGAAACCTGCCTTATCAGGACAAGAGTGATGCTGAGGAAATAAAAAAAGAATTTAATATGAGCAAAGCTGCTTTTAAGAGGGCAATCGGAAGGCTGTATAAAGAGAGAGTTATTGTAATCGAAAAGGATGGAATAAGATTAGTGTAATAGTTATTGACAAGCATACATGATTGTGGCATAAATTATGTATACAAAGTATTTTGATTTAAAAAGGAGAGCGGTAAGTATGGAAGAAATTGTTATTGATTGCGGAGAAATGGCCACAAAAGCTATGGCTCATTCATATCTTGAAGGAGTTTTTAATCTTGAGGAAGATAGTATTACAGACACAGACACACTTTTGGAGTATTTGCTTTCAATAGAGGATTCAACAGAGATTACTTTTGAAGATGTTGACCTTCTTGAGATTAATCTGGGAGAATATGGTCAGGAAATTTTAGATACCTTTGAACAGGCTGAGCAGTCAAACGAGAACATTAAACTGGTATGATGAAAGCTTTTAGAAAATTTTATCCGGATTTAAGGAAAAATTCAATTTATGAGATTGATTTTAGCGGATTGTATAAGAAAGGTATAAGGGGGTTGATATTTGATATCGACAATACCCTTGTACCCCATGGTGCAGACGCTGATGAAAGAATCGAAAAATTGTTTGGTGAACTGAAAAAGATGGGATTCAAGACATTTTTACTGTCAAATAATAAATTAGAGAGAGTGAAAAGATTTAATGTAAATATTCGTTCTCTCTATATTTATAAGGCAGGGAAGCCAAATCCCGCAAACTATATCAAAGCCATGCGGATGATGGGCACAAAGAAAGAAACGACAGTATTTATAGGAGATCAGCTTTTTACAGATATCTGGGGAGCAAAAAAGGCAGGAATCGTATCTATTTTGCTTAATCCGATTGATAAAAAAGAAGAGATACAGATAGTTTTAAAAAGATATCTTGAAAAGATTGTATTAAATGCCTATGAAAAGGAAAGAAAATCAGAGGGCTGATATGAATATTACGGGACGTACAAGATTGCTTGCTTTGTTTGGTTCACCGGTGAAACATTCAGGTTCGCCGGCAATGTATAATTACAGTTTTGAAAGACTCGGACTGGACTATGTATATGTTGCGATAGATGTGGGCAGAGAAGGGCTGAAAGAAGCTGTTTCGGCTGCAAGGCTTTATAATATGCGCGGATTTAACCTGACAATGCCATGCAAAAATGATGTAATGTCTTATATAGATGAATTGTCTCCTGAGGCAAGACTTATAGGTGCGGTAAATACGGTAGTTAATGAGAACGGCAGGTTGATAGGCTATAATACAGACGGAACGGGTTTTGTAAAGAACCTCGAAGCTCATAATATTACCGTAAAAAATAAAAAGATTGTGGTTACCGGAGCGGGAGGTGCTGCAACATCAATTGTAGTACAGTTAGCCTTAGACGGTGCGCGTGAAATATGCATTTTCAATAAAAAGAGTGAATCTTTTAAGAGGATGCTTGAAACCATAGAAAGAATTAAGAAAGAAGTTCCGGATACAGTTATAAACATCTATGACATTTTAGATGAAACTAAATATACAGAAACTATTAAGCAGGCTGATATTTTTGTAAATGCCACTGTAGCCGGGATGAAACCGCTTGAAAATGAATCTGTGATTAAAGATATATCAGCTTTTCATAAAAATCTTGTTGTGGCCGATGTGGTCTACAATCCGATAGAAACCAGGCTTTTAAAAGAAGCCGGTAACGCAGGTTGTATCTGTATAGACGGAAAAGGGATGTTGTTGTGGCAGGGTGTATATGCTTTTAAGCTTTATACAGGGAAAGATATGCCGGTTGAAGAAGTAAGAAGCAAGTTCTTTTAGAAGAAAGGAGAGCCGACTATGGACGTAACTGTAAGAAACTTAACTATTGGTGAGGGCAAACCTAAAATCTGTGTCATTGTAATGGGAAGAAGCAAAGCAGAGGTGCTTGAAGCGGCAAAAAAGGCAGTAGAAAGCAAGGCGGATCTCATTGAGTGGAGAGCCGACAGTCTTACTGAGGGCGAATTTGATGAGGATTTTCATAATGATATTTTGACTGAAATGCGGGAAATTATCGGAGAAATGCCAATAATTTATACATTCAGAACCCTGCTTGAAGGCGGTAAGGAAATTGAAAACGAGAAATACAAGGATTTGATTCTTTCTGTTGCCAATGCAGGAATTATCGACCTTATTGATGTTGAAGTATTTTCATTTAAGTTAAAAGCAAGAGATATAATAGATGAAATCCATAGTTTCACAAATGTGAAGGTAATCGGTTCTTATCATGATTATGAGGGCACTCCCGATACTGCTGAATTGGTCTACAGGCTTTCTGTTATTGATAATTGTAATGCTGATATTCTTAAGATTGCAACCATGCCTCATAAGAAAAAAGATGTAATGAGAATAATGACAGCAACTATTCTCACTTACACCCGCCCTAATCCAAAGCCTATAATCAGTATAGCTATGGGAAATATGGGAAGAGTAACAAGACTTCTCGGAGGATTTACAGGCTCATCCATTACTTTTGCCAGTATAGGAAGGTCAAGTGCTCCGGGACAGATGGATATTGAAGAGGTAAGAGAAATATTAACTAAGCTGGATGAAGTATTATGATGAAAAACATAGTGCTGATAGGTTTTATGGGTTCGGGTAAGACTACGATAGGGAAGTCGTTGGAGGAAAAGACCGATATGGTCTTTGTGGATACCGATGAACTTATAGAAGCTTACGAGGGCTGTAAAATAAGTGAGATATTTGCAGATAAGGGAGAGGCATATTTTAGAAGGCTTGAAAACGAAACCCTTAAAAACCTGTTGGCAAGTACCGATAATAAGGTAATTTCAACCGGAGGCGGCATTATTATCAATCAGGCGAATATTCCGCTTTTAAAACAGCTCGGTAAGGTATTTTATCTAAGAATTAAGCCTGAGACAGTATTGGAGAGGCTTGAAGGAGATAAGACCAGACCTCTTCTTATCGGCGAAGATAAGCTTGTTAAGGTAGAACAGTTAATGACTGACAGAAAAGAATTGTATGAAATGGCTGCGGATAAAACTATTGACACTGACGGTCTTTCGGTAAGTGAAATAGTGGGCAAAATTTTGGAAGATTTTACTTGACAAGATGTGTGTATAGCTGTATAATAAATAGCTGTGACGGAATAACTATGCTATTATTCAGACAGGCCCGGACATCCTGTCAAGGTGATACATATTTTTTCTGACATAATAACAGACGAAGCAGCACATACTCCTTAATGTGCTTTTAACAATATTTTTGGGAGGAATAACCATGAAGACATTTATGGCTAACCCTAACAGCGTTGAGAAGAAGTGGTATGTAATCGATGCTGAGGGACAGACACTTGGACGCCTTGCAACAGAAGTGGCAAACCTTTTAAGAGGTAAGAGAAAGCCTGAATATACACCTTTTGTAGATACCGGTGATTATGTAATCGTTATTAATGCAAAGGGAATTAAGGTAAGCGGTAAGAAGCTTGACCAGAAGATTTACTATCGTCACAGTGATTATGTTGGTGGACTTAAGCAGAAAACTCTTAGGGAAACTCTTAATACAAAGCCAGAAGATGCTATTACTCACGCAGTAAAGGGCATGCTTCCAAACGGAACTCTTGGTAATAAGATGCTTACTAAGCTTCACGTTTATGCAGGTGCTGAATATGCACAGACAGCTCAGAAGCCTGAAGTTTATGAAATCAAGAGCAGATATTAATTAGAGTGAAGGGAGGATATTACATTGGCTACTGTTAAATTTTATGGAACCGGAAGAAGAAAAAGCAGTGTTGCAAGAGTATATCTTGTAGCAGGAACAGGTAAGATTGTAGTAAATAAGAGAAATATAGATGATTATTTCAGTCTTGAGACATTAAAGACTATAGTTCGTCAGCCACTTGCACTTACACAGACTGTTGAGAAGTTTGATGTTCTCGTTACAGTTCATGGTGGTGGAACTACAGGTCAGGCTGGTGCTATTCGTCATGGTATTTCAAGAGCTCTTCTTGAGGCAGATGCAGACTATCGTCCATCTCTTAAGAAAGCAGGTTTCCTTACTCGTGATTCAAGAATGAAGGAAAGAAAGAAATACGGACTTAAGAAAGCTCGTAAAGCTCCACAGTTTAGCAAGCGATAACTTATTATTAAAATTACATCCCATAAATTCAAGAGAAATCTTGAGTTTGTGGGATTTTTCTTTGACTGCGTTTCTTGACGTTTCTCTTTGATGGTAACACACTAGTAACAAAGTGAGGTGCTAATTTGTAATAAAAATAAAGTAAGATAACTTATTGATTTTAATTGTAAAGTTAGGTATGATATAGCAGGTTATAAATGAACTAAAATATCTTATTGCTTGAGGAGGTAAATATGTATGAAAAAATTTGGCTTTAATCAATTTCAAATTAAAATATTTATGGCATTACTTATGGTAACGGACCATTTAAGCCTTGTACCCGGGCTGATTTCCGGTGATTTAATCGGAATATTTCATATATTAACCAGATGTGTGGCGGTTTGGTTTGCTTATGGAGCTGTAGAAGGAGTGCTATATACCCACGATATAAAAAAATATATATACCGCTTATATGGGGCGGCAGCAATTATGTTTTCGGGAAATATTTTACTTGGACTTTTATTTGCCTCAAAGCAGATTATGATTTCTAATAATATTTTCTTAACGCTTGCAATCGGAGTAACTATAGTGGCGGCATTGAAGTATATAGACACTAAATCTACCAGATACATTGTAGTTGCAGTGAATTTTGTTGTAGGTTTTGTAATTGGAGAAGGCGGCTATCTGATACTTCCGTTTATGATAATCACCTATTATACCTATAAAAACGCGAAGCTCAGAAATATCTTATATATAGTACTTGCAGCGGTTATTTGCGCTATATTCTTTGTTCCTTATGATACTGTGACAGCGACGGTGAAAATGCTTGCCTATAATTCTGATTTTATGTTTATAACGGTAATTCCGTTTCTATATCTTTACAATGGAGAACATGGACCGTACACCAAGTTTAGTAAATATTTCTTTTATGTATTCTATCCGGCACATTTATGGATATTGACTATAATTGCATACTTTGTTTCTTGATTTTAAAACACATAATCCGGCTTGATATCAGAGTTAGATTATGTGTTTTTGTATTTTGATAAACAGTGGTATAATTTACTAAAAAATGATATAATCAGCACATATATATGACACAAGTATCAAAAGTATAAAAATTCTGTACAAGCTTGCTTGCAAAAGAATTTATTATCTTTTGACACGCACATCATATATATGAGATTATTATACAAAAATCTCAGTATTGAAACTAAAGTATAACTTTGAAAGGGGAAGCAATCATAGATTGCACAAAATGAGTATGGGGAAAGAAATATTAAATATCTCTTGTCCGAGTTGCGGCTCACCGGCAAAGTTTGATATTGTTCATCAGATTTACAGGTGTGCCTCTTGCGGAGGTAAGGTAGAGATTGAAAAGGCGCGTCAGGACAAACTGGAATTTCAGGATAATCAGTTTAAAAGATTGAAAGAGTCTGCTAAGGACTATTCCATGTCCACCACATCCTGTACAGGCTGTGGAGCTACATTGGTATTTGAAAAGGATGAAGCTGTATCAAATTGTACATTTTGTGGGCGAAGTCTTGTCCGAAAGGACTATGTCTTTGATGAAAAAATGCCTCAAAATATTATACCGTTTGCGGTCACAAAAGATGAAGCTGAAAATATTCTTAAAAAATGGTGCAACGAAAATAAACATAAGCCTGAATCAAAATATTTGATGAAGCGAATAAAAGATTTAAAGGGCTATTATTTACCTTATGAGATGGTTAGAGGCCCTGTGAGATGTAAGGTAAGCAGAGCCGGAGAAACCGGTTATTTTCAAGCTGACGGATATTTAAATGATGAATTTGTTAACTGCTCTTCGCAGATGGATAACAGAGTTTTAGACTGCATGGAGCCATTTAATCTTGATAATCTTCAGGAATTTGATTTTTCTTATGTTGCAGGACAACGTATAAAGATTTCCGATATAGACGAAAAAGAGATTGATAATAGACTTGATAATGAAACTTCCGAGAATTACAGGGGAGGAATGGCGAAAATCTGGGGGACAAAAAGCCTTACAATACACTCTAAGGTAGATAAGGTGGTAAATATACCTGTACTTCTTCCTGTGTACTATATTTCAGATAAAAAAAGCATTGTTGCAATAAACGGACAAACCGGGAAAATTAGTGTACGTGCCGAAAAAGAATCAAAATATGTAGCATATCCATGGTGGATTGGGGGACTTTTGACCTTTATCATAACCTGTGCGGGGCTTTATACTGCTGTTACTTTAGGAAGCGGAGATTCAAATTCTGCACTGGCTATAACCGGAATGTTGGGACTGATTTATCTTCTTATATTTTTTGCTATGTTTGAGAGTGACGGAAACAACTGGTTCAGTATAAAACATTATAGAGCTATCTTCACTTCGGGTGAGCAGACTTATAAAAGAGAAGGAGAAAAACTGGTTCTTAGAGAAGACATAATTAAGCGTAAGATAGAAGAACCGGTATTTAAGTTGATATTAGGAGGTAAAGAGAAGGTTGTCACCTTGGTTTTCAAATCTTTTCCGAGAATATTTACTATGATTATGAAAGCCCTTTTGGTTCTTTTCCTACCGGTAATTATTGCCCTGGTTATAAACGGATTTGATTTTGAAAGGCTTTATCTTGCGGGTTCAGGAATCTGGTTTTGCATTGCAGTGCCTACTATACCGGTATATTTTATAAAATTCGGAATTCAGGCTCTTTACTCAGATCCTTGGGTATATTTCATAGATGAGAAAGGGAAAAAGAAACGCTATAAAGAAAAAAAAGAAGTCAATGCAGAAGAGGTTGTAAAAGACATATTCTTTGCACTATTTTCATTTCCGCTTTGTCTTATTACCTGGTTTGCCTTACTCAGTTTTGTTATGACAATATATTTTACGGCTTTTGGAGCGGATTAATATTTGAGAATGATTTTTAATTATTCGTTGTTAAAACAACATACTCTTCCTGCAGATTATATTATTCTTAGCATATAAAATCACAAGTAGGAGGAAGATACAATGTCAAAGAAAATAGATTTTAGTAAAACAGTATTTGAATTAACCAATGAATACCCTGAAATAAAAGACATAATGGTAGAACTTGGTTTCACGGAAATAGTAAAAGAAGAACTGAGAAATTCGATGGGAAAGATTATGACTATCCCTAAGGGAGCTATGGTTAAGGGTATTCCGATGCCTGATATAATAGCTGCATTTATGGCGCATGGTTTTGAACTTACAGGTGAAATGCCTGTTATGGCAGGAAAAGCGGAAGCTGAACAGCCTGTATCAAATGAAGAAAAGCCTAAGACACGTACAGAGCAGTTGAAAGATTATCTTAAGAGACTTGGAAAAGGTGAAGATCTTGAGGCAGTAAGAGCGGACTTTGTCAAGAATTTTGCTTCTGTAGAGGCTTCTGAAATTATGAGAGCAGAGCAGGAACTTATAAAAGAAGGAACTCCGATTACAGAAATTCAGAAGCTTTGTGACATTCATTCAGCGCTTTTTCATGGAGCGACCAAAGAAGAGAAGATTGCCAATGCTGAAAAAGCTGTAGAAGCTTCTCTTATGAAGGAGAAAATAGCAGCCGAACTTGCAAAGCGTGATTCATTTCCTAAGAAAGATTACTCAGATAAACATGAGCGTGCGGCAGAGCTTGTAAAAATTACAGGTCATCCGCTCTATACATTTACAAAGGAAAATGAAGCTCTTACAGCTCTTTTGGAAGAATATAAGACTACAAGGGCTGAAGAAACCTTTACTAAGATTCGTGATATTTCAATCCACTATGCGAAGAAGGGGGATTTATTATATCCTCATCTTAAGGTAAAATATGGGGTTTCGGGACCTTCAGCCGTTATGTGGACAGTAGATGATGAGATTCGTGATGAACTGGGAAAACTTGCTAAAATAACCGAAAGAAATGAAGAGTGGAATAATCAGACAGACGCTGTACTTAAACGTGCAGAGGAGATGATATACAAAGAGCAGAACATTCTCTTCCCGATTTGTGCGGTGAATTTCACGGAAGATGAATGGTTTGGTATTTACCAAGATTCAAAGGATTATGCTCTATGCTTCGGTGTTGAAAATGCTCAGTGGGAAGAAGCTGAAAATGTTAAAACAGAAGTGAAAGCCGGCTCAGAAAATGAGATAGTAATGCCCGGAGGACATATGACGGTGCCTCAGCTTACAGCTCTCTTAAATACAATTCCGGTGGAGATTACTTTTATAGATGAAAATGATATCAATCGTTTCTTCAATGAAGGCCCTAAGGTATTTAAACGCCCGGGGATGGCGATTGACAGAGATGTGTATTCCTGCCATCCGCCTAAAATAGAGCCTATGGTTCGCTCTATTTTAGATGATTTTAAGAGCGGTAAGAGAGACAGTGTACAGATTTGGATGGATAAAGGCGGCCGTACAATGCTTGTAACCTATATGGCAGTCAGGGATAAGTCAGGAAAATATCTTGGCACTACAGAAGTAGTCCAAGATATGGAATTTGCTAAAGAGCATTTTCAGAAGTAAGGGTAAATTCATTTTTCTTAAATGAAATAAGCCCGTCTTTCTGCATTTTACTAAGTTCATTTGAAAGGGCACTGCGGTCCACCCCTAAGTAGTCAGCAAGCTGCTGGCGGTCGAAAGGAATGGTGAAATGAGAGTTACCGTTGACCATAGCCTGCTCAGACAGGTAGGACAGCAGTTTGTCACGCATGGATTTCGGAGCGGTATGCATCATTCTGGTAGAAAGATTTAAGCTTTTCTGAGCTGATATGCGAAGAAGGTTATGTATCAGCCTTTGATGAAATACGCAGCCGTGGCTGCAGGTAGTAAGGAGTTTGGTTAAGTCCAAAAAAAGAACTTCGCAGGGCTCGGCAGCAACTACATCACAGATTAATTCCCTGCCGGGGATGGCAGCATAGTTTTCGGCAAATATCATTCCCTTTTCTACATGGCCGAAGATATTGCTGTTTCCCCAGTAAAAATTAACCACGATATTTACACTGCCGGATTCTACCAGCCCGATTTCATGCACCACACTTCCGGCTCTGAAAATTATCTCATTTTTTTTATAGGACTTTTCTCTTGCGCCAAGGCAGGAGAGAAGTCCTTCAATTTCGTTTTCTTTTACTCCATGAAAAAGAGGAGTATTGGAGAGAAAAAAATTATTCATATATCCACCTTTTAGTTGTTATAACAACATAATTTTTTATTGAATTATAGTAGAATATAAAGATTAAGTCAAGAATCAAATAAAATGTCGAAGGGAGACAAAGATATGAGTTTATTTTTAGGTCCTATTCACTATTGGTTATATAATAAGATTGGAAATCAGGAGAGGCTGACATCTGTAATTGCTGCAAAGGCTAAAGAAAAGGATTGGATTACAGATACTGATTCTTATACTAAAGAACTTCCGGATTTGGAAACAGCTATTGATGAAAGCAATATTCATGGATGGCTTCAGGAGCAGATAATAGATGCTGAAAGCCGTTTTGCATCATTAGTTATTGAGATTAAAAAGCAGGGAATAAATTTAGAGGAATTGGAAAGTATAGCCTTTGATTTTGGAAAGGAAAATTTACCTGGTTCAAAAGCTGATGTAACTGAAATTTACAGGCATTTTGAAGATTTTTTTGTAAACGGTATGCCTTGTGATCACATCAATATCGTTACTGATAAAAGTGAGAATCAGCTTTCATGGGAAATGGATCAGGATATTCATGGGCAGTATTGGATCGGCGGAGATGTTGCAGATTACTATAAACTACGTAAGGCGGTAATGGATGGAATGCTTGCGGAACTTGACTATGTGGTGGAAGCAAGTGATTTGTATCATTACACTATTCGCAGAAGATAATTATCGGGTAGAATTATGTTAAATTTACAAAGCATTATTGAATAATTTATTAAAAGAGACTAGAATGGTAGAGGGTGTAGATTCTTTACCATTTTATTTTATGATACAAGTGTCAAAAGTATAAAAATTCGATGCAAGCTTGCTTGCAAGAGAATTTATTATCTTTTGACACGCAAAAAATATGAGTAAGTAGCCATTTTTTGCAAAAAAATGAGCGGATTACGAATATTTGTGCAAGGATTGCGGGAAGCGAAGCTGTAGCAATCCTGTATCAATGGGTGTCAAATACTTTTGATACTCACATCATTTTATAAGGAGACAGGAAAATGATAGAAGAACAAGCTGTACTTAGGACGGAAAGTGACTCCATAGGTGAAAAAAAGGTGCCTGAGAACGCTTATTATGGGGTGCAGTCTTTAAGGGCTGCAGAAAACTTTCATATTACAGGCCTTAAAATGCATCCTGAACTTATAAGAAGTCTTGCATTTATAAAAAAGGCTGCGGCAATATCCAATCACAGAGTAGGTCTTTTAAGTGATGAAATTGCGGATTCAATAATAAAAGCCTGTGATGAAGTAACACAGGGGAATTACTGGAAGGATTTTATAGTAGATCCTATCCAGGGAGGAGCGGGAACTTCTATTAATATGAATGCCAATGAAGTTATTGCAAACAGAGCAATAGAACTGCTTGGCGGAAAGAAGGGTGATTATTCTTTTGTTCATCCCAATGATCATGTTAATTATGGACAGTCAACCAATGATGTCATACCGACAGCAGGTAAAATGACTACTTTACGTCTGTTAGACAGGTTAAAGAACGAACTTTTAAGACTGCATACCGCTCTTTGTAATAAGGCGATGGAGTTTGACCATATTATCAAAATGGGAAGAACACAGATGCAGGATGCGGTTCCAATTAGGCTCGGACAGGAATTTAAGGCTTATTCCGTAGCGGTAATGCGTGATATAAACCGCATGGAAAATGCAAAAGAAGAGATGCGTTTGGTAAATATGGGCGGAACGGCTATCGGGACGGGAATTAATGCGGATAAAGGTTATATGGAAATAATAACGCCCGTGCTTTCTGAGGTTTCGGGAATCAAGTTTGAGCAGGCGGGTGACCTTATAGATGCAACTCAAAACATAGATTCATTTGTATCTGTATCAGGTACAATTAAGGCCTGTGCGGTTACACTCTCAAAGATGGCCAATGATTTAAGGCTTATGTCATCAGGACCTCGTGCGGGTTTTAATGAAATTAACCTTCCCGCAAAGCAGAATGGTTCATCCATTATGCCGGGTAAGGTAAACCCTGTAATTCCTGAGGTTGTAAATCAGGTTGCCTTTAAGGTAATAGGAAATGATATGACTATAACCATGGCGGCAGAGGGAGGACAGCTTGAGTTAAATGCGTTTGAACCGGTTGTTTTTTATTGCCTGTTTGAGTCAATAGACATACTTGCAAGTGCGGTTCAAACCTTTGTAGATAACTGCGTAACAGGAATTACGGCTAATGAAGCCCGTTGCCAGGAGCTTGTAGACCACAGCGTAGGGGTAGTTACTGCCCTTTGTCCGTATCTTGGTTACAAGAAATCGGCAGAACTTGCAAAGAAGGCACTTCAGTCCAATAAGTCAGTTAAAGACCTTATACTTGAGGAGAAAATTCTTACCGCCGAAGAAGTTGACAGTATCCTTGATCCGGTTAATATGACTGAACCGATTTCTTTAAAGGCTAAAAGCATTAAGGTTTAACCGGAATAAAGGAGATAAATGAAACTAAGAGTACCGGATTATTTTGATAAATTCAAATGTATAGGCGGAAATTGTACGGATAGCTGTTGTATTGGCTGGGAATTGGATATAGACGAGGAATCCTATGAAGCTTACAAAAAAGTAGAGGGAGAATTTGGAAAAAAACTTCGCGAGTCCATGGTTGATGGCTCAGACGAGACTGATGAGTGCAATACTTTTCGGCTAAACGGAAACAGGTGTCCGTTCTTAAATGAAAAAAATCTCTGTGAAATATATATCAATCTTGGAGAAAAATCTCTTTGTAAGGTATGTACCGAGTATCCGAGATTTACTGTAGAATATAATAATACTAAAGAAAAAAGTATGGCCTTATCCTGTGAAGTCGTAGGCAGGCTCATCTTTGGCAGAGAAGACAAGATTAAATTTGTGGAAAAAGAAATTCCTGATGAAGAAATATCTGAAGAATGTGTTCCTTTATTTGTAGAAGAAATTGAGTATATAAGGGATAAAAGCATAGCTATTTTGCAGAACAGGTCAAAGGATATATATGACAGAATAAAAGAGTTTTTGTCTTTTGTGTCAGAGGCACAGGAAGTTATTAATGAAGGCGAAGAAGGCACAAATTTAATAAAAGTACTTGAGACTCTGCCTGTTGTTAATACAGACTCTTCAAAGGCAGATATTGCTGAATTTTTGGAAGAAGTCTGTTATCTGCTTGAGGGGCTTTATCTGCTGGGTGAAGAATGGGAAAAGGATTTCTCCGAGTTTAAATCCGATTTGAATGAAGAGGTAATGAGAAGATTTGAAAAATGCAGACAGGATATTAAAATGCTTGATATATGGTATGAAAATATCATGGTATACTTTGTTTTCAGATATTTCACCAAGGCGGTATACGACTGTGATGTGATTTCCAGAGCTAAATTTGCATTTTTAGGTTTCTTTACTATAAGAGGATTGGCAGCTTTAAGATATAAAAAGTCCGGCAAGTTTGATGCTCACGATATGATGATGGTGGCCAAATCGTATTCTAAAGAAGTAGAACATTCGGAGGGCAATATTGCTTATCTTATGGAAGAGTTTTTGTTCTCCGAGAAGTTTGAAACGGAGAATCTCCGGAATGTAATAAATAGTATGGTTTGTTGTTAATTATTTTTGACTTTTTGCCGATATATATGATAGGGAGTATTGTAACTATCAGTATTTCCTAAGAAGCAAAAGGATTTGCGAATATGTTCAAGGAAAGGAGAACAAAATGAGTAGTATTATTCCGGGCATTAGTCCCATCCAGAAACCGGTAGAGACTGCTGAGAAGATAGTCCAGAAGGCTAAAGAATCAGCAGGTTCTGCCATAACAGCCAAGTCGCCGAGTGAGCAGAACACTACACTGGATCCAAAGTCTACAAGTAAAGTGGCTGCTACTGCAAAGACTAAGGAGACTAACAAGGCAGCAGTTTATGAGAAAGCTCAACCTACAGACAGTAAAAAGGAACCTTACAAAATCAATAAGATGAGTAAGGAAGACAGAGCTGCTCTTGTTAAGGCACTGAAGGAAGAAGTTGAAGCAAGACAGAAGCAATTCTTGGATCTTGTTACAAAGACTATTTCAGGTCAGGGCGAGAAGGCGGCCATTGCGAACGGCAATATGGATGATATCTGGAAAAAGCTTGCAAAGGGTGACTTTACTGTAAGTGAAGCTGCTAAGAAACAGGCTCAGGAAGAAATCTCCGAAAAGGGTTATTGGGGAGTGGAACAGACATCTAAGAGAATGTTTGACTATGCTTCAGCTCTTGCAGGAGATGATGTAGACAAGATGAAGGCTATGCAGGCTGCAATGGAAAAGGGCTATAAAGAGGCTACAAAGGCTTGGGGCAAGGATCTTCCTGAGATTAGTAAAAAAACCTTAGAAGCGGCTAATAAGCTTTTTGAGGATTACTACAAGTCCAAGGGAGTAACCAATGAACAGGCTATGGCGGCTCAGGCTTCATCCGAGCTTACTTCTCAGGCGGTAGCACAGGCTGCGTCTACAGCTAATTCGGTACAGAAGCAGCCGGATCAGGCTATAAAAGGAGTTCAGTCAATTTCTAAGAGCTAATGCAAAGAATTAACAGATTATTTACATTTTAATGATGTGTAAAAGGGTTAAACCGCAACTTTTTTATATGCACTGAAAGTAAATGGTTTGTAATTAAAAACTGGAAACGCTTTCAGAAAAGCTGTTGCATATTGCAGCAGCTTTTCGTATACTAATGGATACGAATATTTTTGAAAATGAATTTAGATAAAAGGAGAGATTATGGATAAAATAGCAAGCTTTACAGTGAATCATTTAGTGCTTGAACCGGGAGTGTATGTATCCAGAAAAGATATGGTAGGTACTGAAATACTGACAACATTTGACTTAAGGATGACAACTCCAAATAAAGAGCCGGTTATGAATACAGCCGAACTTCATACTTTGGAGCATATTTGCGCAACTTTTTTAAGAAATCATGAAGATTATAAAGACGGTATCATATATTTTGGCCCGATGGGATGCAGGACGGGATGTTACCTTATTATGGCGGGAGACCTGGAGTCTAAGGATATAATTCCGCTTTTAATTGAAATGTTTAGATTTGCAAGGGATTTTGAAGGAGATATTCCGGGAGCCAGTCCTATAGAATGTGGCAACTATTTAGACCAGAATCTTCCTATGGCAAAATGGCTTGCTGACAGATATCTGAAAAATACTTTAGAGTGCATAGATGAAGCCCATATGCACTATGTAGAATAACTTAGAAAAGGTGTATATGAAGGAATTAGACAGAGTAAAAGAGATAGAGAGAAGTATAGTAAAGAAGTATCATAAAGAGATTTGGACAAATTTTGTAAAAGCAGTTAAAGAATATGAATTAATTAAAGAGGGAGACAGAATTGCTGTCTGTATTTCAGGCGGAAAGGACTCATTTTTACTTGCAAAGCTTATGCAGGAGCTTAAACGACACAGAAAATTTGAATATGAACTTAAATTCATAGTTATGGATCCCGGCTATAATTCCGAAAACAGTAAACTTATTGAAGAAAATGCTAAACTGCTTGAAATACCTGTTGAAATATTTCACAGTGAAATATTTGACGTAGTTGTGGATATAGAGAAAAGCCCTTGTTACCTTTGTGCAAGGATGCGAAGAGGCCATCTTTACAGTAAGGCGAAAGAACTCGGATGCAATAAAATAGCACTTGGTCATCATTTTGATGATGCCATAGAAACTGTGCTTATGGGAATGTTTTATGCGGGAAAGTATGAAACAATGATGCCTAAGTTGCACAGTCAGAATTTTGAAGGAATGGAACTAATCCGCCCTTTATACATGGTAAGGGAGGAGTATATAAGAGCCTGGGTTAAGTATAATAATCTCAGATTCCTAAGATGTGCCTGCCGTTTCACGGAAGAACAGGAGAAACTTGGAGATGAGGGTACCTCAAAACGGGCTGAAATGAAGGAACTTGTTAAAGAAATGTCAAAGGTGAATCCAAGTGTAGCTACAAATATATTTAACAGCATGTCGCACGTGAATCTTGAAACTGTAATAGCTTATAAATACGGCGGAAAGAAACATAGTTTTTTGGATGGATATGATGAAATTAAATAAAATAAATGCAGAAAATAATAATGATCCCGGCAGTAAGAGGCATGAATGGGAAGAAAGGCTTGCTTTGGTACTTGATATTGCTGAGCAAATGGTCATATCGGGAGCTGAAGTTGCAAGAACAGAATACAGTGTAAGACGAATCTGTAAGAGTTTCGGTGCGGTAAGAACGGAGGCATTGTCAATAACTACAAGCCTGATAGTGACTGTGTACTATGATGAATACGGATCTGTAACACAGACCAGGAGAGTGGATAAATTTGCCTACAATATGGACAGGCTTGAAAAAATGAATGAACTTTCAAGGGAAATATGTGATAAGAAACTGAGTATAGAAGATGGTAGAAAGAGATTTTCGGAGCTGATGGCAGAAAAATACTATTCATTCCACACTCAGATATTATTTTTCATGTTAATAGCCTTTACCTTCACCCTTTTCTTTGGAGGAAGTATAAAGGATGCGCTGGTTTCATCTTTTATTGCAATTATATTTAAGTATATTGATGAATTTGCGAGAAAAATAGAGATTAATAAGTTCATCCCTATCGTAGCTTCATCATTGTTAGGAGGCTTTCTTGCAATTATGGCAGTAAGGGCAGGACTTGCTGATTCTGTGGGAAAGGTAAGTATAGGCGATGTAATGCTGCTTATTCCGGGAATTATGCTTACCAATTCACTAAGGGATATGTTCGGCGGAGATACAATTACCGGAGGAATCAGATTTATAGAAGCTACCTTGATTGCAATTATGATAGCGGTAGGCTTTTCAGCATCTTCTAAATTTTATGAAGAAATTTTTTCAAGCGTAGTAGTTTCAACTGTGCGGGAATGGCCTGCCTGGATAACGATTATTACTGCGCTTGTTACTTCATTTTTTGGCTCCATAGGATATGCCTGTACGTTTAATATAAGAGCCAAAAGACTTGTGGCAGCCGGCTTTGGCGGACTCATAGGCTGGGCGGCTTACCTTATAGCAGGATGTTTTATGTTTTCTGAGCCTATGAAGTATTTTGTGGCTGCTTTAGTAATTAATATTTATGCTGAAATTATGGCTGTAACTGAAAAAGCACCATCAACCGTATTTCTGGTATCGGCAATTATGCCCCTTGTACCGGGAGGAATGCTTTACAGGACTATGCGATTTGCAGTCACAAAGGAATGGGGGGATTTTGGAAAACTTGGAGTAGAAACTCTTTCGATAGCCCTCGCCCTCGCACTCGGTATGCTTATTGCAAATTCTGTGATTAAAAGTATGAGAAAAAGAAGAAGAAAAAGATTGGGGATGCAGGCATAAATTATGCTCGCCTAGACATTTATCATTAGGGGCTGATAACTAAAAAGCTTATTGATAAATCTTAAGTATATGATATTTAAGATAACAGCAAAAACTGATAATGCCTAAGCGAGCGCATTAGGCGTAGCGAAGCGGATGCCGGAGCGAGTCTGGACATTTATCAGTTTTTGCGTAAACTTAGTCTTATTTAAATCTTTCAGATTGTTCTTTTATAAGTTCTACATCATCAAAGTAATTGATTTTCATAGCTGATTTTACATCTGCAAGAGTGTTTGCAGCTACTCTTTCAGCCTTTTCACTGCCTTTTTTAAGAATCTCATATACAGCAGGAATGTCTTTTTCATATTCTTTTCTTCTGGCTCTGATTGGTTCAAGCTCTTCTTCAAGTACTGCATTTAAGAAACGCTTAACCTTAACATCACCAAGTCCGCCTGCCTGATAATGAGCTTTAAGAGCATCAAGGTTTTCATACTCAGGAAGATATTTAGTAAAGCTGTCAGGCTTTACAAAGGCATCAAGGTAGGTAAATACTGTATTTCCTTCTATTTTACCGGGATCACTTACTTTTATGTGGTCAGGATCTGTATACATACTCATAATCTTAGTTTTCACATCCTCTGCACTATCTGAAAGATAGATGCAGTTTCCGAGAGACTTACTCATCTTAGCCTTACCGTCAGTTCCCGGAAGACGTTTGCAGGCTTCATTGTCGGGGAGCATAATATTTGGCTCAACAAGAGCTTCATTGTATGTAGAATTGAATTTTCTTACTATTTCACGAGTCTGCTCTATCATAGGCTCCTGGTCTTCGCCTACAGGTACGTGTGTAGCCTTAAACGCTGTAATATCAGCAGCCTGACTGATAGGATAGGTAAAGAAGCCTACAGGTATGCTGGTTTCAAAGTTTCTCATTTGAATTTCAGACTTTACGGTAGGGTTTCTCTGTAATCTTGAAACTGTAACCAAATCCATATAATAGAAAGAAAGTTCACAAAGTTCAGGTATCTGAGACTGAATAAAAAGAGTGCATTTCTCCGGATCAAGCCCAACAGAGAGATAGTCAAGAGCCACTTCTATAATGTTCTGTCTTACCTTCTCAGGATTTTCAGCATTGTCAGTAAGTGCCTGTGCATCAGCAATCATAATATATATTTCATCAAACTCACCGGAATTTTGTAATTCAACCCTTCTTTTAAGAGAGCCTACATAGTGACCTAAGTGGAGCTTTCCGGTTGGTCTGTCACCGGTTAAAATAATTTTAGACATTTTAAATTTCCTTCTTTCATTAGTTATATATAATCTAAGCTTTTACTATCTGGACATAAGCTGGATAACTTCACCTATGTACATATAATGATAGTCTTTGTCGCCGTAGAATCTTTCATCAATAGTCGGATCGATAAAATCCTCAGGATTGATTTTGGTAACAGAAAGCTTTTTCATAATTACGATATCACGCCCCTCATCAATGTAAGGAGTGCCGTTGTGATAAGATACATGGAATTTTGCATTATTAATCTTATCCTCATTTCTGCCTGAAATGCTTCCTATATATTTGAGCATAAGTCCGGTAGCTTTATCAGGTGCAAAATGAGTTACTGAAAAAGTATCGTATTTATCAAGAAATTCCTTTGTATATCTGCTTCCCCTTACAAAGACAAAGCCAACATCTTTATTCCATATTACTCCCATTCCTCCCCAAGATATAGTCATAGTATTGACATGACCTTCTTCACCGCAGGTAAGCAGGGCAGGCTCTTCATTAATCTTGAACGGATTTATGGTAAGTATATCATTTGTATAAGTCTGAAATGAATGTAACATTCTAAACCTCCTATTAATAAGGTAAATTTTTTTTATAATACATAGTATATCAAAAATAACTAATACTTTCTATACCTTAATAAAGTTTTAGCTGATTTAAAAGGATGCCTATAAGTTATGGTTAACAAATTTACCGTAATATAAGGAAGCATAAATTCTAAATAATCAGAAAATTACGAAAATAAAAAAATTTTAAAAAGTACTTGAATATTTTATAAGACTGTGCTATACTTCTTATCGTTGTTGATGGGCTATCGCCAAGCGGTAAGGCAACGGACTCTGACTCCGTCATCAAAGGTTCGAATCCTTTTAGCCCAGTTACAATGAAAGCACTCATATGGAGTGCTTTTTTGTTAGTTCACATATAAAGCTAAACCTAAGTTTGGGTAAAGTAGGGGGTATTATGACCAAGAATGTAATGACTTATGAAGGACTTCAGGAGCTTGAAAAAGAGCTGGAGCATCTTAAAGTAAACCGTAGACGTGAGATAGCGGAAAAGATTAAAGAGGCTCGCGAGCAGGGAGATCTTTCAGAAAATGCAGAATATGATGCAGCAAAAGACGAGCAGCGCGATATAGAGGCAAGAATTGAAGAAATAGAGAAAATACTTAAGAATGCAGAAGTATTCTTAGAGGAGGATGCTGAAAAAGGTACTGTTAATCTTGGCTCAACATTTACTCTTCTTGATATGGAATATGATGAAGAGATAGTTTATAAGCTTGTCGGTGCTACAGAGGCAAACAGCCTTGAAGGTAAGATTTCCAATGAGTCACCTGTAGGAAGAGCGCTTAAAGGAGCTAAAGAAGGTGATATAGTAGAAGTTGAAACACCTGCAGGAACACTTCAGTATAAGGTAATTAAGATACATAAGTAATAGGTAAGGAGAAAAATAGTGGCACAGGAAAATCAGACACTTGACACTAATGAACAGGTTGAAATTCGTAAGGAAAAGCTTGCGACTCTTAAAGAGGCGGGAAAAGATCCTTTTATAACAACTAAATTTGATGTTACAAATCATTCTGTAGATATAAGAAATGATTTTGAAAATTTTGAGAATAAACAGGTAACTATAGCAGGCAGAATGATGTTTAAGCGTATTATGGGTAAGGCAAGCTTTTGTAACTTATCCGACAGATACGGAAGCATGCAGTGCTATGTAGCAAGAGACTCTATCGGTGAAGAGGCTTATGCGGATTTTAAGAAATATGATGTGGGCGATGTAATCGGAGTTAAGGGCTTTGTATTTAAAACAAAGACCGGTGAAATTTCAGTACATGCGGAAGAAGTTACCTTACTTAGCAAGAGTCTCAGGCCGCTTCCTGAAAAGTATCACGGACTTAAGGATACAGAGGCAAGATACCGTCAGAGATACCTTGACCTTATTATGAATCAGGATGTAAGAAATACATTTGAGAAAAGGTCGCAGATACTTAAAGAAATTCGTTCTTTCCTTGCAGAAAAAGACTTTATGGAAGTAGAGACTCCACTTCTTGTTGAAAATGCAGGCGGAGCTGCGGCAAGACCGTTTTTCACACATTACAATGCTCTTGATGAAGAAAGAAAGCTTAGAATTTCTCTTGAGCTTTATTTAAAGCGCCTTATAGTCGGCGGTTTTGAAAGAGTATTTGAGATTGGCCGAGTATTTAGAAATGAAGGTGTAGATACCAGACATAACCCTGAATTTACACTTATGGAGCTTTATCAGGCTTATACAGACTATAACGGAATGATGGATCTTACTGAGGAGATGTTCAGATATCTTGCTGAGAAGGTTTGCGGAAGTGCTGTTATATCTTACAACGGAATAGAGCTTGATTTCAGCAAGCCATTTAAGCGTATAACTATGCTTGATGCAGTTAAAGATTATTCAGGCGTAGACTTCAGTGAAATAACTACAGATGAAGCAGCTAAGGCTATAGCAAAAGAAAAAAATATAGCTTTTGAGCCTCACCATAAGAGAGGCGATATCATTAACCTTTTCTTCGAGGAATTCTGTGAGGAGAAGATGGTACAGCCTACATTTGTTATGGATCACCCTGTTGAGATTTCTCCGCTTACCAAGAAAAAGCCGGGAGCAGAGGATAGAGTAGAACGTTTTGAGCTTTTCATAAATACCTGGGAAATGTGTAACGCTTATTCAGAGCTTAACGATCCTATCGACCAGAGAGAGCGTTTTGCTGCTCAGGATGCTCTTGCTGCTGCAGGTGATGAAGAAGCAAACCATACAGACGAGGATTTCCTTACAGCCCTTGAGTACGGCATGCCTCCTACAGGCGGTATTGGTTATGGTATAGACAGACTTGTAATGCTCCTCACCGATTCAGCTTCAATCAGGGATGTACTCTTATTCCCTACACTTAAGAGTCTTAACCCTGACAAGAAGACCTCTTCAACTGTAAATACAGAGACAAAACCGGTCGAGAAGATTGATTTCTCTAAGGTTGAAATAGAACCGTTTTTTGCCGATACAATAGATTTTGAGACTTTCAGTAAGTCTGATTTCAGAGCTGTTAAGGTAAAAGACTGCGTGGCAGTGCCAAAGAGCAAGAAGCTGTTACAGTTTACTCTTGATGATGGTACAGGCACAGATAGGACTATTCTATCCGGAATTCACGCATATTATGAGCCTGAGGAACTGGTTGGAAAGACTCTTATAGCTATCACAAATCTTCCACCAAGAGCTATGATGGGAATTGAGTCCTGCGGTATGCTTCTTTCAGCTATACATAGTGAAGAAGGCGAGGAGAGACTTAACCTTCTTATGGTGGATAACAGGATACCTGCGGGGGCGAAGTTGTACTAATCGGACGCGAGACTTCTGTAGCAAAATTGAATGAAAATGGCTGTAACAAAAGCCTGCTTGCAATAAACTGACAACAAAATCCTTTCTAAGCTTACTTTGTGTTAGCTTTTTGTATAAATATGATAGTCGTAAGACTGCTCCAAAAGGAGTTGCTTTTCTTAAAAGAAATTTTAAGAGGAGTGGCTCCTTTTTTGTGTTCAGCGAGTACTTCTTTTGACCCAGATGACCCAATAAGTGGCCTGATAAGTGACCCAATAAATTCAGAAGGTGGAAATTTATAGATTTAGAGAACGGCGACTATTGCAACGTAGCAGGGTGAAAGGAAGGACGTGTGGAATCAAGAAGGCTCAGAAAGATGTTCCAGTGGTATTAGGAAGCAGAAATCGTGTATAATATTCAGCATAAGAAGCTGTAGGAAATCTATACAGAATCGTAGGTTAGCAAAGAACCATAAGAAGAATGTATAGGCTTTAGAAATGGTTAAGCAGATAAAGACTATTAAGGCAAAGCGGAGTAAGCATATGCGTTATCGTGAGGCAAGACTTTATTACTGTCTGGGATTAAACACGATTCCGAGACTTTAGAAGGAAGCGGGAACGATAGTCTGGATTGGCCACTGTATGCTGATTGACACAGAGATTTTAGCAAAGTATCTTGATTCATTTAGAGATGAATAGAGGGAGGAAAAGAAAATGAGCAAAGTTATGCTGTAGCAAGTCAAAAGGGTGGAGTTGAAAAAATAACTTCTGTAATGAATCTTGGTACTATCCCAGCCATTATCAAACCTATGACTATCGATGAAGCTACTATAGCTATGATTGATAAGGATATTCAGTGCGAGGAGATTCTTCTATGTTAGTGTGCATTCTCGTTGAAAATGAAGATGGATGCCATGCGTAGGTAGGGGACAAGTATGATCTTGAAGACTGAAAGAGCTTTATTCCAGTAAACACTGCCAGCCAAATCAAGCTTAGCCATGGAAAGAATCAGGACATATGCAAGAGGTTGTCTTAACTACTATGGAATCACAAGTATGAAGAATAACTAGGGTGACGTCAACGGATGCTCATCACAGAATTCGTATGAGTATATGGAAACAATGGAAACGTGTGAGAATTAGATGCCGAAACCTGATGGGTAAGGAATTCCTAAAGACCTAGCGTGAAAAACGGTAAACAGTAGAAGTGGTTATTAGTTTACAATACACAGCAGCTAACACTAACAACTACACTTTTGTAGTATTAAAATATGCAAAAATTGGCTTAGATAAAATAATGTGGAGTTTTGTAGTTGTAGGGAAGTGTCAAACTTCCGATATACTATGTATTGAATTTGGTTAAAGTTTCACCAAGCTATTGTTAACCTATTCACAGCCTAGTTAAAGTTGCATAAAAAGTTGTGAGATATCTGGTTGAAATCAGGGGCTTGTTAGAATATAATATAATTTGAGCTGCTATACACTAGAAACGTGTACAGGTCTGATGAGGTGTTTAAAATGAAGATAAAAAAGCTGTAGATATTTTTCCTAACACTATAACAAAGATAAGAAGAGATGAAGAAGTATCTATGAGCATGTTATTAAAAATTACTGAGTATCTAAATTGCGATGAAGGCGAGATAGTTGAGTTTATTCAGGATAATACCATCGGTTATGAATAAAAATATAGAATGTAAAAGGTGAATGTGTTATGGAACATCGTATGTGGCCAACTGGAAATGACGCGACAAGTAATTTTGCAGAACTAGAAAAGAAAGTCTATTCTGCTTTTTCAAATTGCGGGATGGACGCATGGTTTCTTGTGGATATAGATCCAGTTGGATTTAGCAATGAAAAGGTACGAATGGCATCGGTTATTTCTCAGAAATTTGGAGTCTTAACTCTATCGATTCATGAAGAAAATAGTATAGAACAGTTTATTTCCATAGTTGATTTATATACGAATATGATCGAAGAGAAAATTTACAATCTTCTTTTAGAATCAGCCGTTTTGATAACTAAGAAAGATAATAAAAAGGTGCTGAAGTTACCGTATTGTCACCTAAATGTATTTAAAAGCCTAAATGGTGTCGAGAATAATCGATGTGTAGATATAGATATGCTTACTCGGGAAGATGTATTCGCGACGTTGCTTTCAGAAAAAAACTGTAAGCCATTTGATAAATCATATGGTGGATTATCAGATGCGGAGGCTATAGCTATAGTTAGTAAAATAGCACCAGAGTATACAGTTATAAAACCGCAAATTATTAAGAGTGAAGCTGATAGTTTGATTGATGAAAATATTGATGTTGAATCACTTCCGTTTATTACGGGCAAGGAGGTAGAGTACAGCACATTTTTACTAGACGAAGATCAAGTTAAGTATATAAATGAAATGGGTACTGGACATAGAGTACTGCTTGCTAATGCGGGAGCAGGAAAGAGCGTATTACTTCTTTCAAGAGCGTATAGATATGCAAGCACACATAAAACAGTAAAAGTATTGATTACTTGCTTTAACAATAATCTTGCCGACTCGTACAAGTTTAAAAATAGCTGTTCTAATTTTGGCGATAATAACAACTTGTTCATAATGACTTTTCATAAGTTGATGAAGAAGATTTACAACGAGTGCCTGAAGACAAACATTGCTAGAGAATATCCAACGGAACAAGAGCTCCAAGATTTATTGTTATATATAAAAAAGGGAATGGTGGATTTGAAGTTCACTGCAATATTTATCGATGAGGTACAGATTTTTAGTCCGCTATATCTCGATATATGTTACGCATTACTTGATTCCAAAAAGGATGCTGTGTTCTTATTAGCAGGTGATTTAAATCAGACTGTAAGGAAACAGATTAGGAGGAGAGATGCTCCGTGGAAAAAGATAGATGGAGGAAAACTAAACTTTAGAGGACGAGTTAAGTACTTCTCTAAGAATTACAGGAATAGTCCGCAGATAGGTGGTTATTTAAACGCTATGCTGACATATATGAATTTAAAGCTCTCACAAAATGGACTAATTGATATGCAGGAGTTTGACTATAACATTTTCGGAGTTGGACCTGCTCAAAATATTGCTTTGGAGGTGCAGAGGAGAATTTCAAGAATGGATATATGCGGTATAATAATCGAAGCTATTGAGGAAATAACGAAAAAATATCAAGTTGGTTATTCTGATATAGCAGTTTTATTCCCGTATAAAGAGAATCGATTTTTGAAATATTATTTTTTGTTTTGGATAACAAGCGAGATGAAAAAAAGAGGAATACAATACTCGTTGATTTTCTCAGATGATCAGGAAGAAAGGTCTCAGTACAGTCGAACGAATGGAGTGGTTTTATCTACGATTGATTCGTCGTTAGGACTGGACTTTAGAGCTGTAATTTTAGCTGGACTGTATCCTTACGAGTATATTTACACGGAGGATAAGAAAACAAAGAAGATAAATGACTGGACTCAACTTGCTAAATTGCCATCCGATGAGCAAGAAAGTGTTAAGGTTCAGTTGAGAAAACTGTATACAGCATGTTCTAGAGCTAGAGAAGTTTTATATGTTCTTAGTGACATTGAAGCGAGTAGTCCTTTTGATGATGTTTTGGAGGATAGAAGTAAATGAATAACTATAATATTGTGGCTGATCACATTGCCCAAAAATATATTTCGGGAATTTCCGGTGATCATTTGAAAGAAAGAATTGTCGGGGATGAACCAATAGATTATGTAATGACGGGTCTTTTGGCAGAAGATCGAATTGAGCAATCCTTTGAAGGAAAGTATGTAGAGAATCTTGAGACCAAATATCAAAGCATTCCTTCAATAGGGCTTAAGTTTGGCGTTCAGGCAGGGGACAAAACGAGCATTACTATATTTCCGAGAGGACTATTTTTCTACACTGTTAAGCCACAATATGAGGAGACGGTAGATTATTTTTTACGTCTAGAGAGCGGTAAGAGTGGAGAAACTTTTACGAAAATCGAACAGTTAGCGGAGAATTATCCGGATAAAAAGTTCTATCTTCCAAAGGTTTATAAGAAGGTTGCAATTCAGGATGTTGTCACTGACGGAATTCAGATAGATATTGATAGTATTCCGGAAGAAGGGGTTCATTTACAGGACGAATTGGTTAAGCGGATTTCTGCGTATGCAAAAAGCATCAGTAATGAAATCCAAATTATGCATGAGGATCAAATTTCTTATTCTGATCTTCAGCATGAGGATTTGTTTTCTGTTGTATGCACTCCCAAAGATCAAAGAGTTATGCCTCTCTGGAAATTTGACTTATTTGTTTCCGCTAAAAAGATAGGCGAGAATACGAATGTATTCGTGCAAATGGTTAATAGGACAGAAAAATTAAATGGAAACAATTGTGGTTATTTGCCTCAGATATTCGCTGCTGGATTTGACGTTAAAGGGAGTGATGGCACGGTCTTTATGCCTATCGAACTTGATTATTTCAAGGATAATTATAAGGACAGGAAACAGTGCTTTTCTATAGCTGAGAACTCATCAAGTTCATTCGATAAAGCAACGAATACTCTGTCTACTGTGAACGTGCCTGTATTTTATCAGTATAGGACAAAGACAAATGATGAATATAATTCCTATATAGAGTTCGATAAATTGATTAACAATCCAGTGGAAAACTTAGAAGCTATTCATAAGTGCATGCTAAAGGATCTGGAAAAGAGAGAGAAGGAGTTTGCTGAATGCAAGTCGAACCTTTCTGAGAATGCAAGAGAAAAATTTGAACAAGCCTTGGAGGAATTTGAGCAAGAAATAAAACGGTTTAGTTTTGGAATAGAGCAGATTAAATATAAGGATCTAGTGTATAAAGCTTTTGTGCTGATGAACAAAACGTTCTCAACCAAAGTTGATGGAGACCACAGAACTTATAAAGGTTGGAGACTCTTTCAGATTGTATTTATTGTTTCTTTGATATGCGAAATAATCGAAAGCGAGTATCCTGATGACCTTTCCGTGAAGAATGCCACAAAAGTTGAAACAGCGAATCTACTCTATTTCCCGACGGGTGGTGGTAAAACGGAAGCTTTCTTGGGTGCTTCGGTCTTCACAATGTTTTTTGATCGACTGAGAGGGAAGAATGAAGGGTTAACTGGTATTTTAAAATATCCGTTAAGATTGCTCGCGGTTCAACAGCTGGATCGTGTTTTAGCTGTAACCATGAAAGCCAATATTGTTAGGGAATCTACTCTTGAGCTAAAAGATACGACTCCTTTCGCAGTAGGATTTTTAATTGGATCCGGTAATACCCCTAATAAGATATATGAGAATGATACTTTTAACACTGGAAGCAAGGCTATCATTCATGGAGATCAAGCTTCACTCAATGAAAACTATAGATTTGTAGATACTTGTCCGGTATGTGGTCAGAAGTCCATAGAGGTGTCTTTTGATCAAGAGGATTGGAGATTAAAACATGTCTGTACTAATCCGGCATGCTCCGCAAAAGTATTACCATTAATGATTATTGATAATGAGATTTATAGATATCTTCCGTCATTGGTAGTTAGTACGGTTGATAAAATGGCGGCAATAGGTTTTTCCGATGACTTCAAATTGTTAATGGGTCAAGCTAGACATAAGTGCAGTAAGCATGGGGTTGCATGGAAAGGACAGTGCACAGCAAAATACAACTGCGAGTATGATATGGTCGCAATCGATACACTAAAAGACCCTATTCCAACCTTGTTTATTCAAGACGAAATGCACTTGGTTAAGGAAAGTCTAGGAACATTTGATTCTCATTATGAGGCTTTTTTTAAGTATTACGCTGAGAATCTTGTGGCAGATGAGAATAGGAAAAGAATAAGATTTATTGGTGCAACAGCTACTATTTCAATGTATGAGGATCATATTAGACACTTATACCATATGAGAGGTAGACGATTCCCTTGCGAGTATCCATCAAGAAATCCAAACAAAGACTTTTATTCCTATATTGATGGAGATGATATCACAAGAATAATAATGGGCTTTGCGCCTTATGGACGTTCTATAACCAGAGGCATTTGGGAAGCTGTCTATAATATGCGTTTGCAAATATGTGACATGATGGAAAACACAACGGAGTGTTACACGAAATTATGTGAACAAGGCTTCTCGGGTACAGAAGAAGAGTTGAAGGATATTTTGTATGATTATTGGATTGAACTAGTTTATAACAACCGCAAGGAAGATGTTATGAACTTAGATAATGCCTTTATGAATCAGGCGAATGATCGACTGCAGGATAAGGGACTACCTCCTTTTGTTTCTGCACAGATGACAAGTGACAACAATTTCCAAGAAGTGAGGAAAGCGTTGTTTGGAATTCAGTCTAATAGGAAGAATCTCGGAAGCGTGAATTTGATTTTGGCAACAAGCACGATTTCACATGGTGTAGATGAAGACTCCTTTAATAATATGTTCTTTTATGGAATTCCAAATACTAATGCCGAGTATATTCAAGCATATTCAAGAAGTGGAAGAAAATATACGGGATTGGTTGTTGATGTTATTCGACTGCTTAGAGTAAGAGATAGGGCATATCTAAAGAACTTTGTTTTATTCCATGAGAATAAGGATGACTTGGTTGAAAGCGTTCCTATTAACCGTTGGGCAAAGAATGCAATTTACAATACGTTCCCAGGAATTCTTAATGGATTGTTCTTACAGTATTATGCAGTTGAGCTTGGCGTTGATTCATTGAATAAAACAAATGATGTTAAAAAATTGTTGGTAGATGGAGACATCGAAATTGAAGACGTAATTAAAAATGTAATTGGGATATATGGATGCGTAGCGACAGAAAAGATGTCTATCAACTATGAAGAAATAATAAAGAAAGAGGTATTCAATATCCTTTCAAGCATCAAGAATGGAATTTTTGATAATAACGATAAACTTTCGGATTCCATTAAAGCAGCTCATAGCAAGCATTTTTCGCCAATGACTAGTCTGAGAGATACTGAAGAACAGATTGAAGTGGCAATAGTAGAGAGGTAAGCAAATGAAGCGAAGTAAGAGTCAGGCAGTATACAAAATATTACCTGGAATGTGGATCTCGGATAAAGATAGTCACGGAAATAATGTTACTGCTCAGGTAACAAGCTGGAACTATAAACCGATGGAGGGTATATATGCGAACTTCATTGAGTCTGAGATAAAAAGACAGGTTAGGCTGTTCTCCATGCATGGAGGAGACATAGGTGATTACAATCTTGATGATGAAAAAGGTGGCTTTTCTGTAGTCGAATCGGCATGTAGACCAGGAATACCCGATATAATCGCTGAACTTTCTCCACTTATGTATTATTGTCCGGAATGTCATAGGGCAACACAATTTCAGAATGGCAAAGCGGTACTACAAACATGTCCGATATGTAAAAAGGGTAGACTAAAGCAGTTACAGCTTGTCTATCCATGCGAGTGTGGGTATGCCAGCCCTATATTTATTCCTAAAGTCCGCGGAGTTAACGAGTATTATTACTACCCGGTTGAAAAACAATATGGTGTGTTTTACTACCAGGGAAAGAATAGAGTGTTTAAGGAATTTGGCATCAAATGTCCTAACTGTGGTCAGATGGTGCAAAGAGATAGTGCATCAGCGGGTTCAAACTATAAGGCATTTACAGCTAATGTTATCAATCTGATCAGCCCTGAACTGGGGGCGTTTTATCAGAAGGGTGAGCCTGCTCGTAAAATAATGATATCCAAATGGTTTGGTCGAGTTAGTGAAGATAATTTTACCAAAATACTCGAAAATATTGATTCGGCGTTTAGTAAGAAAACAACCAAATCTGCTATTGAAAGCGAAGCAGAAAAACAGGCAAAACAGCTTTTGGCTGCAGGGTTAATTAATGAGGATCAGCTAGAAGCCACAATAGCATCACTTTCAAAGAGCAGTTCAGATAACGATTCGAGTATAGAACAATATGTAAATGCCTGCGATGAACTGTTTGCTAAAGAGAAGAATGATTCCGAAGAAGAATATATTTTGTGGGTCAACAATTTTGCGTTCAACTTAATGCAATACGAAACAGTAAAAAAATCTAGGGGCGCAAAGAGTATTATTTCCCTTAAGGAAGCCATCGACAAACAAATGGCAGTTGGTTTTATTGATGATGAATCAGAAATTTACGATTTGCATGAAAAACTTGGTATTGCCAATATGCAAGCTTCATGTGACGTTGAAATTATCGGTTGTTCATATGGGTATACCAGAAAATTGACAGATCCACACAATGCGAAAAAGAGCCTGAAGCTTGTTGCATATGACAAAGATGGTGATTCAGATAAGAATTTAGCATTTGGTACAAAACTGGAAACAGAAGGAATCTTGTTTGATATCGACCGTGTAAAAATACTGAAGTGGTTGGTAGCAAATAAGATTATCACGGAAGAACAACTTCCGGATTTAGACGATGAGGAAGCAATAAAGAAGTGGTTTGCCCGAAATGTTCACGGTGATAGGATTAGCACTTTTGGAGAAATAAGTGAAGATGATTTAATTATGAGAAATGTGTTTATGTTTTTACATTCATTTTCGCATGCGCTTATAAAAACTGCAGGTGAAATGAGTGGTTTATCATCTAATTCTATTACTGAATTGATTTTTGTCGATACATGTAGCATTTTCATATATTCACAGTCTAACCAAGGACAAGTTTTGGGATCTCTGTCTGGAATGGTTGAGTCAGTTTATGCGAGATTTTTGAAAAGAATATATGTCGATAATCGTGAATGTGTATTTGATCCGATATGTGTAGACAGAGATGATTCTGTATGCCAGGGATGTTTAGTAATAGCAGACAGTTCATGTAAGTTCTTCAATATGAATCTTGGACGCAAATACCTTTATTCATTGGAATTAGATGCAGAAAACAGAATTGGCTTTTGGGAGATGTAGATATGGCAACAATGTATCCGAAAAATATTAACGAGTATATGCCGACATACTCTGAGCGGCTTGTTTATGATGAACTCAAAAAACAATTACCTGATTCATATGTGGTGTTTTACTCTGTGGAATGGTCAAGAAATAATAACGGAAAAATGGAGAAATCAGAAGCGGACTTCGTTGTTACACATCCTGACTATGGATATATATGCCTTGAAGTAAAAGGTGGGAGACGCCTGTTTGTCCAAGATGGCGACTGGTTTCTTGAGGATGATGTGGAAACCAGAAAACTGAAGCGTTCGCCATATACGCAGGCGGAAAAGAGCATGTATTTCTTTAAGGATGTGTATAGGAAAAGCGCCAATATATCCTACAAAGGGATTGCCGCTTCGGGTGTTATTTTCCCGTTTTTTAATGTAGGCTCAATTACTACAGAAATAAGCAACCGTCAATCAGAATGTACGATTGACGCAACAAAAATGCAGAACCTTCATGCATCCATCAAAGCCATGTTTAAAACATGGGGTGGTTCCAAGTTTGGTGTAAGCATGTATTCAAAAAGCGAGCACGAGGCGCTAATGGAGCTGATTAAGAAGAGAATCGCTATTTCTGCAGCAGCAGGTGCACTTGTAAAGTATAAAGAGCAGCAGCTCGATATGATAAATCGAGTGCAGGATAATTACATTCAGTTCATTTCAAATTATCACCAGTTCTACTTGCGTGGAGGGGCTGGAACTGGAAAAACATGGATTGCCATGAAGATGGCAAAAAAAGAAGCCTCAAATGGAAAGAAGGTTCTTATTACATGTTGCTCTAAGCCTTTGGCAAAATTTATCCGTGAGTCTGTATCAGAAGAAGTTGAAGTCGCTGATATTGAATCATTACTTGCGAATATTGTAAGTGATTTTGAAACGATAGATAGAAGCTCCTATGAGGGAGTATTAAGTAAAGTAAAAGATGAAATCCCTAAGTATGATGCAATATTTATTGATGAAGCACAGGACTTATGTGAAGAAGTCGCATGTGTAATAAAGTTTCTGCTAAAGGATGAAAAAGAATCGACTATTGGCATCTTTTATGATGATGTTCAAAAGATTCAAGAAGAGAGTTTTGGGGATGCTTTTATGATAGATTTCCCACCGTTCTTGCTAAGGGAAAACATCAGAAATACTGCTAATATATACCGTTATGCCATGGAGAATACCAATCTAGGCACGGATGTCATAAGGAATCCGGTTGAAGGTCCAAATCCTGCAAAGGAAAAAATCATTGATAAGAAACACCTGACACAGCGATTAGGGAATTTATTAAAAGAGTTTGTGGTTGACGAGGAACTAAGTAATAAGTCAATTGTTATCTTGTTCGATGATATAGAAGAGGCAAAGGATTATATAGAGAATGGGCTGGCGCAGTGGAGATTTACTTTCGAAGAGCCTAAAGAGGATAACGAGATTCAAATTAGCAGCGCATTCGATTATAAAGGCCTAGAAGCAGATATGGTCATATATATTCATGATGCGAATGCTTCTCAGAATATAAACTACATTGCCTACACACGAACTAAGTATTATTTATATGAATTAATCAGATAAGGATGAGATAGAAATGGATTTAAAAACCAACGTATACGTTAGATGTCCAATTCTAGATAGAGAATATATTTTTGATCCGCGTGACTTTGTTGTAGGGCGTATTGTCTCTATAGACGAATACGCTGAACAATTGACGGTTCGTTTTTTCGATCCATTCGGATATCGTGCGTATTATGATGACATACCTAAGGAGCACCGATATGCTATTAGTATGGTTAATAGGTGTGAGCTTCTTAAAGGCACCAAAATTAAACATAAAGGGCAAGCTGGGAAAATTATTTGCGTGGAAAGTAAGGACGATGATGAATATCGTTACTTTGTGCAGGTCGATGATACGAAAGACGTGTTTGTTTGTAAAGAATCTGAAATAGAGGCTCCCTTCACGGGAGGACGAGTATCGCCAACCGTACAGTTGAGCAAGTACGAATTTCAGAACCCTAGCTGGTATTTGGGGCGAAGTGTTGTGAATCGTGTCAACAAAATCCTGGACAATTCTATATTGGGTTTTAAGGAATTAGCAGGATGCAAAATATACTTGATGCCTCACCAGCTTAATACAATTATGCGGTGTAATCAGGAAAAACACTGCAGATATATGCTCACAGATGAAGTTGGTATGGGAAAAACCATTGAGGCATCGGCGGTATTAAAGTTATTTTTGCTTAACAATTCAAATAAAAAAGTTTTGATAATAGTTCCAGACGGATTAAAAGAGCAGTGGAGAGTTGAACTGTTTTTGAAGTTCGACATAGCACAAGGAAAAGATGCCAATGGAAATAATGTGAGTTTGGAGAGCTTCTCTGAATTCATTAATGTGAACGATGATAAAGCTTATGATTTCGTTGTGGTAGACGAGGTACATAGGCTTCTTAGCGATGATTATTATAGTAAATTTCATACTATCAGCAGAAAGGCAGATAACATACTCTTGCTTTCGGCGACTCCATTACAGCGTCGAACATCAGATTACTTAAACTTACTACGGTTACTAGATCCGTATAAATACGATGATTACTCGGATGAATCATTTGAAGCGTTGGTAGAACTACAAAGCAAGATTATCACGCAAATAATGGGCGTAATTGATGACGTTGATGATTTGCAAGATGAGATTAATGACAATGAAGACGGAGATGTGAGACAAGATAGAAAATGCCTTGATCTCTTTGATGATATCACGGATGGCTTAGAAAACGTCTCAGATCTTATCAATGACAAGGCATACGATAAGTTGGTGGAAGATATTAGCGCAGAAGATGAGGGCCTTGGCATTAATAAAATGTATATTGCCATATCATATGTATGCGACAACTATCAAATAGAGCGTTGCATTATAAGAAACAGAAGAAATATTTTATATAGAGATGACTACGCTTCACATACTAGACCGGTAAGGAAACTATATAGTGAAATCACGTATCAAAGCAGAGCAAGCGAGTATGCTGTTTATCAACTTATTTTGGAATTAATGGAGACCGAAGAAAACCTAAGTGTTGAGAAGTTAATGACAGTATATAAGCCATTGCTGAGCTCATACTTTAGTTCCGCGTCTGCATTTCGTAAAGAATTAGAATTAAGTGATATTACCAGCAAAGATCTAAAAGATGCTGTTTACAAATGGTACGCTGAAGAAAAGTATAATGCAGAAAACATCTTAGAAATACTTGATAATCCCGAAGATTATGAAGACAGGATGTTGAAAGTAATAGATTATCTTGATCAAGAGCTATATAAGGGAAAAATTGTCATATTTACAAGCTTTCAGGAGACATTTGAGTTATATCGTGACGTTTTAGAGCAGATTTATAAAGAAGAGGAATTGTCATTTTTCAACTCAGATATGTCCTCAGATGAATTAGAGTTGAATGTCTACCGTTTCCAAAATGAAAAAACTTGTCGTATTCTTTTATGTGACAAATCCGGTGGAGAAGGAAGGAATTTTCAGGTTGCTGACTATATTATTCATTTGGATCTTCCTTGGGATGCTAATGAGATTGAACAGAGAATTGGTCGATTAGACAGATTGGAGAGAGATCCTCAGAGACCCGAGGTTAACTCTGTTGTGGTAGTTTCAGAGGAGTCTTTGGAACAGCAATTGTTCGAATTTTGGAATAAGGGACTCAATGTATTTGAGGAATCATTGAGCGGATTGGAAATTGTACTTGAAGATATTAACAATCAGATGTTTAGTGCCATAGCAAGCGATATAAGGTATGGCTTATTTAATGCGGTTTCTAGTATTCTTGAGACAACTACTCAGTTGAAAAAGGAGATTAAGAGAGAGCAGAGATTTGATACAGTAGGATACTTATATAAACCAATTAATAGACAGATTGCTCGCCTTCTTAGGTATTATAGTAAAAACGAAAATGAACTTTTTTCCAAAACAATGCTTAACTGGGCTTCCTTAGCTGGATTTAAGCCTAGTGGGAATGAGGAAATAATAAGGTTTAGCGTGAGTGAATTTCAATTGAATTCGGCTAGGAATACGCTACTTATTCCGCCGGACTGGACATCATATTTACAATCAAGGCAGATGGAGTTTGCAACAAGGATAAATGAGTTGTATAGCAAATATAAAGCAAAAAGATTAAGTGATGGTAAGGAGATAAAAGGCACATTTAATCGGAAAACTGCGATTGACAATGATTACCTTCATTTCTTTGCACCGGGTGATGCTATTTTTGATTGTATTGTCGATAATGCAATCCATTCAACCAAGGGTCAAGCAACTGCTTTTGCTATGCAGGCTGATATAAACTGGGAAGGTTTCATCTATACATTCTCAGTTATGCCAAATGAGCGGTTACTATTGTCCAATGGAATCTTGCCGTCGGAGATAGCATACTTCAGAAATTTCTTGACTTCAGATATGGCTGTCGTGCCGGTGGCATTTGATAAGTACCAAGATGTACCTCGCGATAGAGTCATTGAAGAGTACGAAAAACTAGTCGAAGTGGGCTTCAAAGCCGTACATTCATGCCTCGATCATTTGGGCAGAAGAGGAAAAGGTGGCGGAGGATTTCTTCATATTTCTCAACAATTTGGAGTTTCAAATCTTGAGTGGTTTAAGAATAGATTTCCTGCGGATTTATGGAAATCCTTTGTTGAGGGTTCTTACTCTGCTGGAAGAAAGCAAGCCTTGAAGGATCTTTCTCGCAAGTCTCATTTGAGTGATGCTAAAGAAGAAATACAGAGGCTCATCGCTGCTCGTGTTTCAGCTGATACTTTCTATGGCAGGGAAGGCGAGAGCGTTGAGGAGCTTGAGGCAAAGTACAATATTATTCTTGAAAGCCTTAAAAAGCCACTTATATCGCTGGAATCTGCTTGTTACGTTTGGATGGTGAAATAGATGAATAATAGCGAAATAGTATCTCTGGTAGAACAATATATTAATGGTGACACAGAGGAATTTGACTGGGGATACTTCGAAAAATTACTTGCTGGGGTTGAACCTTATTATCGCAACTTGGTTGAGAGACTGATACGATTTTACGATGCGTATCTGGATGATAATCAAGAGATAACGGAGTTTTTATCGGCTCTCCGTTGCTTTTTAATATCCTTTCAATCAGATATAGAGATTAAGGAGGCTGAATGGATTACAAATAATTCTTTTGGCTTGAAGTATAATTCCGACAAAAAGATTTATGCATCCATAATGTGTCCGAGTTACTTGAATGAAAGATTTGTTTCAGAGGCATTTCAGGTTACTGGGGTTACTAAAGAGAATAAGGATCAACGCTATAATCTTAAAACAAACGATTATATTGAAGAACTTACTGGTAACCAAACCTTTTACTCTGAAGCACAAAAGCTCTGTGTTATGGGTGTCTTGAAAATGCCAAAGGGTTTTTCTGCGTTGGCAGTTTTGCCTACAGGCGGTGGAAAGAGCTTAATCACTCAAACGCTTGCGTATAAAGAAGACGGGCTGACTATAGTAATCGTTCCGACGATTTCTTTGGCCATAGACCAAGAAATATCTGCAAAGAATGCTATATGCCGGCTGACAATACAGGAGATATTTAGTTATTCAAGTGGTGCTGACAATGGTGATTTAATTATTAATTCAATTAAGAATAAATCGGCAAAGCTTTTATTTATTTCGCCAGAAGCTCTAATTAAAAACGAAGATTTTGCAAATACTATCGCTGAGGCTAATGAAGCGGGCTATCTTAAAAATATTGTAATAGATGAGGCGCACATTGTAGTCGAATGGGGTGATTTTTTTAGAACAGACTATCAGGCATTAGAACCGTGGCGTAAGCAGTTACTTGCGGTTAACCGTGATCTTAAAACAGTATTACTTTCTGCGACAGTAGATCGTAATACCGGTTTGATGCTTAAGAACATGTTTTCTGAAGAGGATAAATGGATTGAATTCCGGTGTGATTCACTGCGAAGAGAGCCTAGATACTGTATAGCAAAAAGCAACTCTTTCCGAGAGAAAAAGCAGCGTTTATTGGAAATGGTGAATTTAATGCCACATCCAATGATTATATATACTATGAAGCCGGAAAGAGCGGAGATTATTAAGGAATGGATAAAATCGGCAGGATATGACAAGGTTGAAACATTTACTGGCGATACTCATTCCAAAGATCGAGATGAATTAATTCGTCGTTGGAAAAACAACGAGTTCGATATTATGGTTGCCACTTCTGCTTTTGGAATGGGAGTAGATAAACCAGATGTCCGTACGGTGATTCATGATTTTGTTCCGGATACCCCAAACCTGTACTATCAAGAGTTGGGTAGAGGAGGAAGAGATGGCCTTCCATGTCTAAGCATTATGTCCATATATCCAGAACAGGATTTAGATGTCAGTACTCGAAGTAAAGTACTAAAAGTTGATACAGCATTAGGGCGTTGGCTAAGCATGTACCAGAGCCCTAAGTCTGAGAGAATCGAAGACTATGTTCTGATAGATACTAAGATTAAACCAACATATAACTTGAACTATGTATATGATGAAGCCAATGCTCGGGATGTACAATGGAACATTTATCTGCTCTTGCTTCTTCGAAGATACAACCTCATTGAGATTCTCGATATGAAATACCTTAAGGCCGAGGAGCGATATGTATTTAAGATTAAGGTATTAGACAAAAGGCTGTCACTTCCTGACAGAGGGGTTGAAAAGTTATTAGATGACGTTAGAACACAGGAAAAGTCCAGGTTTTCAAAGGAATTCACGGTAATTACAAAAGGTATTGTAAATGCTGATAAGATATGCATTTCGGATATGCTTTTAAGGACGTATCCATATGTTTTGGAGTACTGTTCTGGATGCAATAGTCACAATAAGGTTGTGGATGAGGAGGATGATCGATTTTCACTAGTGAAAAGAATAAAACATCTTTCGGAACCGATGAAAGGATTGGCGGATTTTGAAGAAGAATCCCTGATTGAAACGGATAAGTCAGAAGCGCATTTGGAAAAACTAATTTCTATGGGAATTAGAGTGGTTGTGACCGATAATGAGCTTGAGTTGAGCGGATTTCCCGAAGTGTCGGATTTAATGGTCGTAAATTTTTATGAGTTCAGAAGGCTTTTAGCAGAAAAGCAGCTCTATTATTTTGGGGGAATCTGTTGCATAGTTTACTCGGATAAAAAAGATTTGTTTTTAAAGGAGTATGCAGTTTTGAACCGGAGCAACTGTAGTGGATTTAAACGGATTCATATAGTCAAATCGGATTTTGAAATCAATGCGGATGGTAAGAAATTCTCTGCAGTAATAAGTAACAATATAACGGATAAGATGATGGAGGCGTAAATGTTTGATAGTAATATGAGGACTGAAGCAATTCCAGAAAGAGTGTATTCTTTATGCCAAATACTTAAAAACGGCAAGATGGAAGAAAAGGAATTGCGAAGTTTGGTTGAACCAAAAAAAGAGTCCACTTCATACTTTGGTATGATAAGAGACGCGGCCAAACAATTGAGTCTAATCAATTATGATGAGGATTCTAAACAACTCGAATTGGTTGTAGATGAGGGAGATGTTGCAAGCTTCTCTGATTTTAGGAGATATGTGAATAGAAACATCGAAAAGCTTTCCTCTGGCCAGTTTTATAAAACCGTTCAAATCTATATGTATAACAGTGACAATCTCTTCAAGATTGAAAAAGATTTGCAGAGTGTATCAAAACTCGTAGGAGTAATTAATGAATATGATGCCACTGTGAATCTTAACGAGGAAAACATGAGAGCTTGGAGATTTTGGGCCACCTTTTTAGGTTTCGGATTTCTCCATGACATGTTTTTCCTGCCGAATGCGTCAACATTCTTAAAAGATATCATAAGGAATTCATCTGTTGAAAAGGGAAAAGCATATACGATTGATGAGTTTATTACCATGCTTCATCCCTCGATAAGTATCTGCTTGAGTCAGGAAGATGAGAACTCGAGGAGAATGAATTTAGCATTGTCAAACGCATTTAGGACGCTTAATGATTTGGGCGTAATAGAACTTAAAACCGTAAACGATAGAAGCGATGAATGGAATATGACCAATATGAACTTGCATCCGTTTTCTTCAATCATTACCGACGTGGTATATAAGGGGGAGTGATTAGATGAATACAGAAATAGCAAAAAAAAGAATAAATGAAGTTCTTCGCCCGGATACGATGACAACGTCACGATCTGATTTTTTGGCAACCCATGTTGTAGTCAACAATATTGAACTGTATTCGAAGTTTGATCCTACAGATTCTTCTAGATCTGTAAGGTTTCAGGAGGCAAAAAGTGAGGAAGATGTAATTTCACGGTTTATTTTTCGTCCAGACGATAATCATCAGCTTTTGTTGGTTGTAGGTGAAAGTGGTGCAGGTAAATCACACCTTATAAGGTGGTTTAACGAGAGGCTTCTCAATGAGAGACCTGAAGATGAAGTAATTCTTTTTGTAAGAAGAAGTGATAATACTCTAAAAGGCACCATAAAGCAGTTGCTGGATAAGCCAGAGATATCTGCAATTGCTAATAAAGAAGTATATAAAAGACTAGTAGAAGCTACAGCTGTTATTGACGAGAACAAACTTAAGGGTGAAATACTGTCAAAGTTCATATTGGAAGTTGAACATGATGAGGATCAATATGAGGATGATAATAGCGAAGGCGAAGATAAGGCAGATATTAGCCCTAATGAGAAAAGAAAACTCGTTGCTTTTCTGAAGTATAAAAAAGTACAGAGCAGAATGCTTGAGATCGATGGACCGATAGATAGAATCTATATGAAGGTCGCACAATCAGGTAAAGTTGCCAGTGATATTGATGCATTTTTCTTGGCTGAAGATTTTGATTTTAACGACGATGATATAGAAGATATTGAAGAAAATGCCGACAAAGACACTATTAAAATGGCTAGAAAATTATCATTGAATCCCGAAAAAAAGGATGCAATAGCAAAGTATTTGAATCAGTTTCTAGACGTTGTGATTCAACGCTGTTCTGGCTTGGAGTCAGGTGACTTTGAGGAGATCTTTAAAGATATAAGAAGGGCACTTAAAAATGATGGGAAGCGTCTTACGATTCTTATTGAGGATATTACATCCTTTACCGGTGTTAATGCAGCGCTACTTAATGCGTTGACAACAGAACATACCGGATATGGAAATGAGGATCTGTGCCGCATTTCTTCGGTAATTGGTATAACATCAGGATATTTTAAGGATACTTTCAAAACAAACTACAGAGACAGAGTGTCTTTATATATCAACCTGCCCAATGATGTGTTCAATGACGATTACTTATATGAATTTGTTGCTCGTTACCTTAACTCTATGTCTCTTGAAACTGAGGCATTACAGCAATGGATTTTAGAAGGGGCATCGTCTGAGAAATATCCTGTTCATAGTGTTACAGAGGGAAAAGACTGGGAATGCTATACAACTAGTTCTGGAAAGAAGTTGTGTTTATATCCGTTTACAAAATCGGCAATTCGAAACTTATATAACTTCAGGTTGTCGACGAAGCAGCTGAGAACTCCAAGATACATTTTACAATATATCATTGAACCGATTGTTAAGGATGCTTTATATCGTTTGGACAGTTTTCCGAACATTGAACTTAAACCGTATAACGGAAATGACTCGTCTGCTCTTAGAACTAGAATCTTCAACTTGACGAATGTTGGAGACGATGTAAAAGAGAGATTATATTTGTTCACGTGTCTTTGGGGAAATGCTAAAGATAACGTAATAGTTTTGGATGACGGCACAAGATTAATTGCTGGAGTTCCTGAGAACATCTACAGTGAGTTGGGTTTGCCGATTTTGTCTAATATGACAATTATTAAAGCTTCGGCTGTTCAGCCTACGGTAAAACCCACTGTAGCTCCAAAGCCTGATAAAACAACTCCACCATCACCGGTGGAGCAAGTGAATGCGACATCGGTAAAACGAATAAACAATGCCATAGATGCTTTAAATAAATGGGTTGGTGGTTCAAAGATTAATGTAGGTGCCACTACCGACAATGTTGTTTTACTTAGCAATGCCAGAGATGAGATAACTAAGTATATTGTGTCCGCTATAAACTGGCAGAGTGAAGGAGTTTCACTAGATACACTTGATAAAATAAGCAATTCAAAATATAAGAACTTTATTGGTTTCCAGAATCAGTCAAGTGGTTTAGATAGAGTTTTATATGTTATTGAAGCAACGAGGAAAAACCAGGAAATAGTAGAAGCGTTCATAAGATGGACGGAGCTAGGTAATAAAACCTGGAATTTTGAAAACGGTGATTACTTTGCATTAGTAGTTGAAACATGGACAGAAAAGAATAAGGGAGCCATTGTTAATGCTGTCAAATCATTTGACAAAAGCGAGTGTATTTACCAAGAATATGCTTTCGGATCGGAATTGTTCCGGCAAATCTTTTTTGGCCAAATTGATTGTCGGTGGAAAAAGTATTCCTCTGAGCTATTCTTAGAAAATGACTTATGCGCTAAAGCTGAGTTGTCTGAGCATTCATTGGATTGGAATAGATTGCTTGATACTATTCTAAGTACAGATAAACATAAAGAAAATCGAAAGGTTGTATTACAGTATTTTAATCTTATACAGGGTACAAGGGGCGGCTCAAAGATATATTTAAACCGACCTGAGTTTGATGCGCTCTTTAACAAGGTTAAGAAGGCATTGCTGACTCTGGAATGTGATGAGAGTAGTAAAAAGGATAAAGTCACTACCAGAGACGAGTTTAGAGTTCAGTTTGAAAAAATAGTCACTAGAGTCGATAAGGCATATCAAAGCGAATTGCAAAAAATAACCGAAGTCCATGATGAGCTAAAAGCTGTGCTTGGTGTTTCTTCAATGAAATCAACGGAGCTACTAGAACTTGTTGAAAAGATAAAAGGATATTATGACGAAGTGAATAAGGCGCAATTATTCGCTGCTTATGACGCTAATCTTATTAACAAGGTTAAGACCAAAAGAGGTGATATTAGTAGGGCATTAGAGGACATAGAGAAGATAATTGAAGAAAAGGATATGATAGAGGTCTTAATTCTGATGTCACACGACCCGCTTCAGGTCATTAGCGACTTTAGGACCTTGGTGAATAAGGTAGTCAAAGATATGGAAAATGTAAATGGCCAGATTAAAAAGAAGAGTGGTGGCTTTGAATCTGGTACAGAACAAAAGCCTGACTTGCCTTATGAAAATGAGAAGAAAATAGTAGAAGAATGCATCGGACTATATGAAAGGGCGGTGAATAAGTGATGTTGATAGATTTGATTGAAACAAATACTGCCGTTGTGTCTGATTTCAAAGTAAGGGATGAGGAAGCTCAGAAGAGTAGTGAACAGCATAACATTGATGCTAATTTTACAAACGCCATTAATGGTGTAAAACAGACAGTCACACATTTATGTGGTGTGAGAGAAGGGGCTGATTTCGAAGAAACTCAAGAAGTTTCTAAGAAAATTGCTGAGATGCTTGAAACATGCAAGATGGCTATAGCTCAAAGGCATGTCAAAGCGGCTGATACGGCCAGAATAAATGGTATGAACCGAGAAATAAACGGAGCACTTGTAGAAGAGTGGAAGACTTATCATACCGGAAAAACATCCTCGATTAGAGAAATCTTGGGCATTGCTAGAAATCTATCAGATGCTGAAGCAACGTCATTGATAAGTGACATTAACGCAACGGCAAGTTGGAATGCTAACGTTAATGATGTCATTAGAATGACGGAAGCGTTAGATGAAGCTAACGAACTAATTGGGAAATTGGAGCTTAATGATTCAATAGTAGAGTTCTTAAAAAAGATGATGGAGCATCGGGCTTCATTGGAGGATTTGACATCTGATGTCCTGGAGTGGATAGAGAAAGAAAACCTTAAAAAACGGATAAAACTTACATTTGGGCAGTAAAAATAACACAAGATTTTATTTGACGATCATACGATAGAATGGTATACTTAAGTAGCTACTTACGTAACTACTTAAGTATATTTTTTATGGAGATGAAAGATGGATTTCACGTACAATTTTCCTGCAGTTAAGGGTATCCAAGCGGGACGCGAATACTATATCACGATGATACCGTTAAAGTATCTTGTAAAACTCTTGCCTGAACCAATCGAATATATCCCGCCTGAGTTCAGAGCACAGAGAAGATTGAATGAATCAAGAATACCGGAAATCAAGACTTACATTTTGGAGAATCGTGATTCATACATCTTTTCATCACTTACGGCATCAATTGATGGTAAGTTCAGCTTCCAAGAGAGCAAGGAATTAGAAAACACCGGTCTGCTGAAAATTAGTATGGATGCAAAGATGTTGATCAATGACGGACAACATAGGCGTGCAGCTATAGCTCAGGCACTGGCAGAGGATGAAACACTGGAAGACGAAACGATTTCAGTTGTGCTATTTGAAGATCGGGGGCTTGAAAAGAGCCAGCAGATGTTTACGGATTTGAATATGAATGCTCAAAAAAGTTCGAATTCAATCAACACATGTTTTGAGACTAGAGATCCTCTTGCTGTTCTGACAAAGGGAATTGTCAGAGATAATCCTTTTTTAAACAAGTACACGGACTTAGAGAAGGATAACTTAGGAAAAAACTCGTCTAAACTGTTTACGTTATACACAATTTTCCGTGTGAATAGGAAAATCATAGGTGGCTCTGAAGTTACGCTTGAGGACGAACGTTTTTTGCATTCTTTTTGGAATAACGTTACATGTAATATTCCGGAATTACAGGAACTTGAAATCAGAGCAATAACCAAGGCTACTTTGAGAGAAGAGTATGTTGTTACTTTAGGGGTTACGTTGCTGTCATTCAGTAGGATTGGAGTATGGCTTTATCAGACCCAAGGAGTAAATATTGAGAAGTATCTAAAAAAATTGTCAAAAGTTGACTGGAGTAGAAATAATCCAGCCTGGAATGGGCGCATTATACGTGAGGATGGTAAAATCATGAATAATGAAAACGCGATTATTCTTGCAGGAAACTATTTAAAAAAATGTTTGGGAATTCCACTGTCGAAAGACGAGGAAAAACGTGAGGAACTCATGATAAACGAAAGTAAAGGTGGTATAAAGTAATGGCATCTGGAATAACAATAAATAAAGATAAAATCGAAGGCCTAAAAGATACAATACGCAATCTGTACCTTGCGGATGATATACCCTGGGTCATAGGGTATTCGGGAGGAAAGGATAGCACTGCAACCTTGCAGCTCGTGTGGTATGCACTTCGAGAATTACCAGCGGAAAAACTGACTAAAGTTGTTCATGTAATCAATACAGATACACTTGTCGAATCTCCGGTTATAGAAAAATGGGTTGAAAAATCCTTGAAAATGATGGATGAGAGCAGCTCAAAGATTCCATCAAAAGTAAATACGTTATTTGTGACTCATAGATTAACTCCTGCGGTTGATAATACTTATTGGGTTAACTTTATAGGACGAGGATATCCTTTTCCGAGGAAAAAACTTCGCTGGTGTACTGATAGATTAAAGATTCAACCGGTCAACAAGTTCGTTAAGGATAAAATCGCTGAGCATGGCGAAATTATACTAGTTTTGGGAACGAGAAAAGCAGAAAGTGCGGCTCGTGCTAGGACAATGACTTATTATGAAAAAAAGAGAGTTAGAGAGCTTTTGAGTCCCAATCCTACTTTAGCAAACGAGCTTGTTTTTTCGCCTTTGGAGGATTGGACCAATAACGATGTTTGGGTGTTTTTGATGCAGTATGAGAATCCATGGGGCTTATCCAATCACGAATTACAAACACTATATATGAGTGCAACTGAGGATAAAGAATGCCCTATGATGACAGAGAAAAATCAACCTACTTGCGGACAAAGCAGATTTGGATGTTGGGTTTGTACTATGGTTGAAAAAGATAAGTCAATGGAAGCAATGATTTCTAATGAAGATGAAAAGGCATGGATGACTCCGCTGCTTGAGTTTAGAAATCGCTTTGGTGACGAGGATAAAGACAGAGGTAGAAGAAGCTTTAAAAAGATGCAGGGGTATTTGCAGGGAAGCTATGAACAGCTCCACCATGGGCCTTATTTGAAAGAATGGAGAGAACAATGGTTAAGAGAACTGTTGGAAAAGCAGGTTGAAATACAGAAATATGGTCCAGAAGAGTTTTCTGATTATGAATTGATATCTATCCCTGAATTACGATGCATTAGACGCATTTGGGTATTTGATAAGCATGAGTTTGATGATTCACTTCCGAGGATATACGAGGAAGTCATAGGGAAAGATTTTGATGATCCAGAGTGGATTGGTTCGGAAGCTTTTGGCGAAAACGAATGGAATTTGTTGGGGCAAGTTTGCGATGAGGTTTTAGGAACTGAGCAGTTTTCTAATTCTCGAGATACGAAAGAGGCTATGGTTACTGGGGCGAATGCAGAAAAACTTGAGACTGTAAGGGATAATCTTGCTCTGGATATGATAGCTAGTCTAATAGATGTAGAAAGTAGAGCGACTGGGATGCATGACAGGAAAGGAATCCTCGATATGTTAGAACAGTGTATGAAGAAAGACTTTTATTCGGATGAAGAAGATGCTACAGACTATTATCGTAAACAGCTTCAGCGAAAAAAAGATATGGGCGGTAAATATAATGAAAGATTCTTTATTAACGTCAAAGATGAAGGTGAAGAATTTGAAGATGTACCAGAAGGGGCAGATCAATGATAATTAAAGAACTCAAATTACATAACTTTGGCGTTTATGCAGGAACAAACGTATTTGAATTTAAAGCAAATAAACCGATTGTATTAATTGGCGGATTAAACGGACGAGGTAAGACAACATTTCTGGAGGCAGTTCTTCTTTCACTGTATGGGAAGAACTCCTTTGCGTACTCTGAAGGAAGCGGACAAACATATGGTCAATACTTAAAATCATACGTAAATGTCGCAGATGGGTCTAAAGAAACATATGTAGAATTAACCTTTTGCATGAATGCAAATGGAACTGATAAATACAGGATAAAAAGAGAATGGAATGGTAATGGCGCGAGAACATCAGAGTCAGTTACGGTTTATAAAGATGGAGAGTACAACCAATTTTTGACGGACAATTGGGCTATGTTTATGGAGAATGTACTTCCTAGCGCACTTTCAAGCTTTTTCTTCTTTGATGGCGAAAAGATTGCAACTCTCGCAGGTGAGAGTACAAGTGCGCAGATGAAAGAGTCTATCAAAGCGTTACTGGGAATAACTGTTTTGGATCATCTGGAAAATGATTTGAATCGTGTTATCGCAAGGGCAGCAAAGTCTAGCGTTGATGCTGCGGAGGCTGAGGAGCTGGAAAAATTGCGAAAAGCTAAAGAGGAATCTGTAGAGAAACTTGCTCGTTCCGATGAGAAAATTGCCAGTTTATTAGCAGATTTGTCAGATGCGCAACGTAGTATTGATAAGTCTAATGAAGAGTATATTGCAAAGGGCGGGGATATTGTCAATCAGCGTCAAGGATTGATTGAGCAAAGATCTCTATTACGTGCTAAAACCCAAGGTATAAATGATGAGCTCTTAAATGCAGCAGCATCAGAATTACCACTTTTATTGGTTAGAGATTTGCTTTTCAACATCAGGGAAAAATCTGAAATTGAGCATAATCAGAAAACAATAGGTGTCGTACTAGAAAAGATGCTGAAAGCACTTCCGGCCTATATTAGCGATAAAGGTGGCCAAGAAAAAGAAATAAAGGCTTTTCTGAATTATTTCAAGAAAAAAAATACTGTGAAGGGCAAGGATGTTACATTTGATTTGTCAGATGCAGCATTGGCTCAGGTACAACTGTTACTAGATCAGCGTCTTGTTGATAAAAAATTGGCTACACAGGCTGCCCAGGATCGGATGGAGAAAAGTAGGTACGAAGTTGATCAAATAGACAGCTATCTTTCTGTGGATATTGATGAAATGGCTATAAATGCTTTATACAAAAAGATCAAGAAGCTGGAACAGAAAAAGACGGAGATTGAAGCAAAGTTAGAGCTTGAACAGGAAAAACGAAAGAGCCTTAATGGAGCAATGATACAAGCAGCTTCTGATTTCAATCGCAAGGTTGAGGCATATCTTAAGAAAGTTGAACTTAATGATGATCGAGATCGAATCATAAAATACGCAAACCTGGCAACAACGATTATTGAAAAGTATCGAGTTGTTTTACAAACAAGCAAAGTATCTGAAGTAGCTAGGACAATGACAAAATGTTATAAGCTGTTAGCTAGTAAGAAGACTTTGATTGATAGAATAGAAATGGATCCGGTTTCGCTTGATATGATTTATCTGAATAAAGAGGGTGTGGAAGTACCAGGAAAATCATTGTCTGCCGGAGAAAAGCAAATGATGGTGATTGCATTGCTATGGTCATTGGCTATTTGCTCTAATAAGCGACTACCGGTCATTATTGATACGCCTCTTTCAAGATTGGATTCGGTTCATCGGCAGTCACTAATTAAAGTTTATTTCCCTAAAGCAAGTGATCAAACTATCATTTTGTCTACTGACTCTGAAATAGACAACACTTATTACAATATGATGAAAGGTAATATAGGGGATGAATTTACTCTTGTTTATGATGAAAACAGTAAATCGACTACCATTAACACAGGGTATTACATGGAGGAAACAAAGTGATTGTTAAACAAATAAAGCTGTCGAGCCAATCTAAAGAAAAGCTATCAAGACTTAAAGGAAAAACAGGTATAAAGAACTGGAATGTACTATGCAGGTGGGCATTGTGTTACTCGCTTCATGAAAATACGCTACCTACAGACATTCCTATTAATGCAGATAGTAACTTAGAGATGTCCTGGTATACCTTTGCAGGCGAGTTTAATGAGTTATATGAGGCAATTGTTGTTGAATGGTGTATCGAGAAAGATATTGAACCAACAGAAGAAAATGTATCTAAATATTTTAAACTACATCTCGAACGTGGAATATCGTATTTGGCGGGAACAAATTTTATCAAGTCAATTGACGACTTGCTGAATTTGGCAATGGAGGCGTGATTATGGGTATTTATCTGGATTATAACGCTTCTTCACCGATTGACGAGCGTGTTTTAGAGACTATGGTAGATGTTTATCGGAATAAATATGGTAATTCTGATAGTCGTACTCATGAATATGGTGACGAAGCGAGAAAAATTGTTGAAGCAGCCAGGACAAGCGTGGCTTCAGTTCTTGAAATCAATAAGAATGAAGTCTTTTTTACAAGCGGAGCAACAGAAAGTAATAATATGGTTATTCAGGGGCTTCGTGAGTATGGAATGGAGAATGGTAAGAAACACATAATTACTACAGCTATTGAACACAAGGCTGTGTTAGAGTCTGTTAAAAGTATGTCACGTTATGGCTTTGAAGTTGAAATTGTGGATCCAGATAAATCCGGAAGAGTCTCAAGCGAAGATGTCATTTCACGTGTCTGTGATGATACGCTATTAGTCTGCGTGATGCATGTAAATAATGAAACGGGGATTATACAGCCAATTAAGGAGATCGGGGATTTTCTGGCTGAGAAAGAAGCTTTCTTTCATGTCGATGCGACTCAAAGCTTTGGCAAATTGGTGGATGAACTTCGAGAAGTAAAGTATGACACATTGGCAATGAGTGCACATAAGATATATGGACCGCAGGGTATAGGTGCGCTTATTCTTAGAAAGAAGCATTATAAACTTCCGCCTATTAAGAATCTTATGTTTGGAGGTCAACAAGAGCGTGGGTTGAGACCAGGAACGGTTCCCATTGCATTAGTCGCGGGACTGGGCAAGGCTAGTGAATTGTCTGTCTTGGAATGTGATGATTTAAAAAAACATAATAAAGAGTGTAAGACTATAATTCTAAAGCTCTTGGATGAATCTGGGTTAAGGTATGGTCTGAATGGAAATCAGGAGTACTGTGTGGATTCGACATTGAGTTTGTATATTGAAGGGGTTTCTTCAGAGGCACTGATGTTAGCTACAAAACAGTTCTGTGGAATCTCAAACGGAGCTGCTTGTAATTCTAACTCTTACAAGCTTAGCTACGTGTTGGAGGCGATGGGATTGGATGCTGACACAATAGAAAGTACGATTAGAATCAGCTGGGGGAGAAATACCGAACTGAAGGAACTAGAAGAATCATTTAATGCATTATTGCAGGTGGCTAAAGAATTAGTTTAAGGAAGATGATATGGCAGGCTGGGATTTGAAAAGTGGAGTGCTTAAAGAATATGTGGTGTCTGAATACAGAATCTGTTCTTAGTTTAATTATGTATTCTCGGATTAGTGTCGTAAGAGGGATACATACAGGATTGGTTGATATTGAATTTCTGCGTACTTTAGGTCTCAGATGAAGAATTTTAATTTAGACAAGTGCCTAATCAATATAAACTATAGTGTTATATTTCATTACAATTCAGTATACGAACTGTGTATTCATAATTGATTTGTATTATTGGGAATGTGAATTGCTTAGATGATTTTTATATTGTATCGAAAAAATTTGAGTGGTTAATCAGTGAAAATCATGAGGATATTGTATCATTTGTAGGTGATACACTTGATATTTCTTGTTTCGGATAAGATGAATTTGCAGAAATTTTAAAGAAATTAAAGTTTTTTTGAAAGAAGGCATAAGTTTCTAATTAGGGAATGTAGTTCCATAATCAGAAGGAGTCTATGTAAAATGGACTGAAGTCGCATAAGTTTATGTATATAAATAAGTAAAGGTATAAAAAAGACAATGAACTATGATATAATCATATTGTTACCCAAAGAACTAAAAAACTGATAAAATAGCCTTACCAAGGAGATAAGAATAATGCCAAATTCAACAGATAAAATCATAAATGAGATAGAGGCAGAGAGGCTTTGCAGGGAAAATCTAACACTGGAAGAATTACAGGAAATTTACAATAAATTGGCGGAACAAAATTTTCCCGATATAGAGAGAATCAAATTCATTGCTGATTTGGGTGTTTGTAAAGAGATAACTTATCACTATGAGCTTGTTTGCAAAGACTGGGAAGAAGGTAAAAATCTGCGACTGGAAAGCAGTTTTGATAAACATGGGGCAGAAGGACTTGAGTTTTTGTTTGACCGGTTGGCTCAGCCTAAAGATGAAAAGCTAAGGGTATTTACTGCTTTTCTTATAGCAGAAATTCTTACTAAATTGAAACATAAAGATTTTTATGTGGTTTTTTGCGATAAACTTATTCCTATTCTGGCTTTACTCATAGAAACTAAGGACAGTAATCTACGCCAAAAGGTAATCATAGCCTTTGGCTGGGTAGGCTCATCAGAAGAGATAGATATTTTAACAAGGCAAATGTTAAGTGATAATGATGCTCTTTGCCGAGCTTGGTCTGCATCAAGCCTTATGCAAATGTCATTTCATAGAGTAAAGGCAGAAATAATAAAAAAAGAAACAGCAAAAACATTTGCTCAGGCTATTGAAGGTGAAAAAGACTTGTATGCCTGCGGTATTATGATAGAAGCGTCTCAAACCTTGTTTGGAAAAAGATGGCTGTCTTCATCTGATTTAGAAAATAGAGAAATTTCAAAAATAGAAAAGGCAGGAAATTCTGCTGTAAGGTTTTTAAGCAAGTATGGTGTGTGATTATTGATTAAATGATGTTGTACAGTTATTATCCGGAAGATGTATTGCAAGTGAAGGAGAAAAAGGAAATAATGGATAAAACAGAGGCAAAAAGACAGCAGGAAAAAGAGCTCGTTACTCTTATGATAAAGCTGTACTGTAAAAAGAAGCATGGAAGCCAAAATTCACTTTGCCCTTCTTGCAGGTCATTATATGAATATGCTATGCTTCGTAGCAGTAACTGTCCGTTTATGGAGACAAAGACATTTTGCTCCGGTTGTAAAGTGCATTGTTACAAGCCTGAGATGAGAGAAAAAATAAGGGAAGTAATGCGCTTTTCGGGGCCACGCCTAATATTCTATCACCCGGTTGTGGCAATCAGGCATATGTTGGAGAGTGTTAAAAATAAAATACAAGATAAGTGGCACAAATCTTGAAAAATATAGATATATATCTAAACTATCAGTAATATAAGGTAAGAAAGGCAACAGTTATAATGAATGCTGTAGAAACACTAAAATTCTATTTTGGTTATGACTCATTTAAAACAGGTCAGGAAGAGATTATCAGTGCAATTTTGAGTGGCAGAGATACTCTGTCAGTTATGCCGACAGGAGCAGGGAAGTCAATCTGCTACCAGGTACCAGCACTGATTTTGCCCGGAATTTCTATTGTGATTTCACCACTTATTTCATTAATGCAGGATCAGGTAAAAGCATTAAATGAAGCAGGTGTTCATGCAGGATATATTAATTCTTCACTTACAGAGGTACAGATTTCTAAAGTATATGAATATACTATTGCAGGAAAATTTAAAATCCTTTATGTGGCACCTGAAAGACTTGAAAGTTCCGGTTTTATGGATTTTGCCGGTAAGGTTGATATTTCAATGATAACAATTGATGAGGCACATTGTATATCACAGTGAGGACAGGATTTTAGACCAAGTTATTTAAAAATTATTGATTTCATTGATTCATTAAATAAAAGGCCGATTGTCAGTGCATTTACGGCAACAGCCACAGAAGAAGTGAAGAATGATATTTATTGTATATTAAAATTACAGGATCCTAAAGTGACTGTAACAGGATTTGACCGTGAGAACTTGTATTTTAATGTTGTGAATACTAAGAAAAAAGCTGATTTTATCACTAACTACATAGAAGAACATCCGGCTGACAGCGGAATAATTTATTGTGCTACGAGAAAAAATGTAGATATGCTTTATGAATTGCTGGTTGATAAAGGGATTAGAGTAACCGGATATCATGCAGGAATGAATAATGATGACAGAAAAAAGAGTCAGGAAGATTTCATATATGACAGATGTCAGATAATAATTGCAACGAATGCTTTTGGAATGGGTATAGACAAGTCCGATGTTCGTTTTGTTATACATTATAACATGCCTCAAAGCATGGAAAATTATTATCAGGAGGCAGGGCGTGCAGGGAGGGATGGTGAACCATCACAGTGTATATTGCTTTTTTCTGCTCAAGATATGGTTCTTTGTAGATATCTTTTGGAGCACAAGGATTTTATAGATCTGCCTTATGAAGATATTGAATTAATTAAACAACGTGATATTAAAAGGCTTCAGATTATGGAAGGTTATTGTAGAACGTCAGGCTGTCTTCGTAACTATATACTGGAATACTTTGGTGAAAAAAGAGGAGAGCCTTGTGAAAATTGCGGAAACTGTGATAGTGATTTTGATAAAACTGACATGACTTCTGAGGCGAAAACAGTAATCAACTGCGTGTATGAAACTAAAGGAAGATATGGACTTAATATTGTATTAGGGACACTTCTTGGAGCTAATCGTGCAAGGATAAAAGAACTTGGAACAAATTCATATCGTACTTACGGTGCACTTAAAGAACATTCAGAAGCAGAATTAAGGTTATTGATTAATCAGATGTTAATGGACGGATATCTGTATCAGACAGCTGATAAATACAGTGTAGTTAAAATGGGCAATATTGAGCCTTTGAAGGATGAAAATACCCGTGTTATCGTTAGAGCCTGCAAAGAAAAAGAAGTTGAGAAAAACTTGAAAAAGAGCCAAAAGAGAAGCAAAGATTCTCTAACAAAGATGGGATATGAGTTATTTGAAAATCTAAGACAATTAAGACTGAATATAGCCAGAGAAGAAGCTTTGCCGCCATATATTATATTTAGTGATAAGACTCTTGTAGATATGAGTTCCAAGGCTCCTCGTAATAAATCGGAAATGTTAAATGTTATGGGAGTGGGAGAAGCGAAGTATAGTAAGTATGGAGATAAATTTCTTGAGGCTATATGCAGATATTTCAATGATAATCCAAATGCAATTACAAGTATAAAAGATGAAGATGAAGCCAAAGAAGAGGTCTATTCAAGCAGGGTGGACTATAACAGAAAAATGAATCGTCCGAATGGTGCGGGAGCAGCCTGGACAGAAGCTGAGGATGTTCAACTTGATGCTGAATATAAATCAGGCATGAGAATTTCTGAAATTGCGAAGATTCATGATAGAACAAGCGGAGGAATTCTTGCCAGATTAAAAAGGCATGGCTTGATAGATTAAAACCTCAGATGCTTCAAACGGCAGATAGGTCAAACTAGACCTATCTGCCGTTTAGCTAGAATAGTTTTAATACTTAATCTTCATCTTCGGCAATATCCCTAATTGTATACTTACCTCTTCCGTTTACTGTTAGATAAACAGGGGAGCCGACAGAGACTTTTTCCAGTACGGTATTGTAATTGCGAAGATCTGAAACAGGGCTGATATTAGCCATCAAATCACATCCTTTCAAGGATATTTGACTATTTTGTATTGCAAATTGCAAGACTTTTGTGCTGTCTGTATCGCAGTGTATTTACTGAGTTTTATTTATATTGATTATTTCTTCATCGCCCTTGTCTAAGCCCAAATCTATATAAACAACAGTATGAATTATAATAGATATTTTTGTTATACTTTTATATAATAGAATTACATATACACACTATATAAGTTCAAATGTGAGGAGAAAATAAGTGCTTAAAATAACCAACCTGCGCAAATCTTTCCGCAGCAAAGAAGTCCTGAAAGATGTATCTTTTGAAGTAAAAAAGGGAGAGATAGTCCGTCTTTTAGGCAACAACGGAGCAGGAAAAACGACTATTATAAACTGCATATTAAAAATGCTTAAGCCTGACTCCGGAGAGATTGAGCTTGATGGAAAAGCTATAGATAAATGCAAAAATAGTGAATATTTTAACAAAGTAAGCGCTCTGCTTGAATCCAGTACCAATGTGTATGACTATCTTACCGGTAGGCAGAATATCAAGTATTTTGCAAGCTTATCAAATATTGACAGTAAAAGTGAGGATATAGAAAAATACATAGATGATTTTGAACTTAGAGAAGCTATAGATAAGCCTGTCGGGGAATACTCAAGAGGAATGCAGCAAAAACCGGCTCTTATAATCTCCCTTATGCAGTCGCCAAAGCTTCTCTTATTAGACGAGCCAACGCTTGGCTTAGATATAAAAAGCAAAAATTCAGTTATCGACAACCTGAACAGACTGATAAAAGAAAAAGGCATGGCTGTGATACTTACAACGCATCAAATGGAAGTGGTACAGAAGCTAAGCGGCAGGGTCTTAATCCTAAAATACGGGGTAGTCAAGGATTTCCCTGAGACTGTCAATGACAAAAATCAAATTTATATAGTTTGGTGAATTGAAAAAGTAACTTCCACACTTGAGTTTAGATTTTTTATTTTAGCCAAAGGGTGGAAGTTACTTTTTACAAATTTTGTATAAATTAAAATCCGATGTATACATTGTCTGAAAAAAATGCTATAATCAGCCTTGCAGGAAGAGTATGACCTAATTTTTTGCATAACAAACAGGAGTCGAGTTTACCTTCCAAAATCCGGAATAAGTAAAATCCACCCTTTATGCATGGGTTAGAAGTTCATCTTTTAACCGGCGATTTCCGCCTTATTTGCCTAAAAGCTTAGGAGTTAGGGTAATTTCATCCGGTGAAATTTTTTTGGATACCTAAACTCTTTAATATTTTTTTGCCATATTGAAATGCAAAAATATCATAAGAGCTTTTGTTTCCATGCTTCGCCCTTGAATATGAATTGATGTGGCTCATCATAAGGTTTATGTCTTCCTGTGTATAATTAGTAAAATCCACACCCTTTGGTATTATTCTTCTTATCATTTCATGGTTGTTTTCACAGCCGCCCTTTTGATAAGGGGAAGACGGCTCGCAGTAAAAGACCCTTAATCTCCTGTTGCCCTGAGCATCAAATTCAAGTGCCTGCGGATTTGAAAACTCGCTTCCATTGTCAAAGTTGTCCTGAATTCGGGATAACTCTGACAATGGAAGCGAGTTTACGGAGCGTTTTAAGGCCAACTCCACTTCAAACCTCACCTTATTCCAAAAACGTCTGCATGAGTACGGGATCACACATAAGCAAATCCGACCCTATACGCCAAGACATAATGGAAAAGTTGAGCGGAGTCACCGCAAGGATAACGAGCGATTCTATGCTACCCATAGCTTCTATTCCTTTGAGGACTTTTCTCAGTGGCTTAAGCGCTACAACCAGAGGGATTACAACAACTTCCCTATGCGTCCTCTTGGGTGGAAATCACCTCAGTCTATCCTTACGGAGTTCATTCAGCTGGGTGTAACATATGTTTGACAAACCTACAGTTGGAGTAGATGAACACAAAATTCCTTTGGAGTTATCTCACGCACTCGGCTTTTTGCCCCTCTTGACCGGATAACAAAGGGGAAATGCTGGCAGATAAGATTTGTTCTGCTGGGGTAGGCATAGGCGGTTAATCGTGGCTATAGTGAAGTGAGATGACTATAATAACAGAGATTAGTCAAGTACAGCTATAGGACGGTGATGATAACAATGAGTGTACGACGATATGAGCACGCCCTAAACAGATGATTCATCTGTTTAGACGAGTAGAAAACAATTAAACAAATACAAATAATTGACAATGTAAATTATATGGTTTACAATAGATAACGGATTAAAAAGCGAGGCTTAGAGATGGCACTCTTAGATGAAGTGATTGAAAAACTCCGTCTATGACAGACACTAGATGAAAAATACCGTGACCACGAACTCAAAGGAAACTTTGTTAGCTTTAGGGAATGTCATATCAAACCAGATTGGCTCTTGATTTATCTGATTGAAGATGATATTTTGACCCTAACGTTAGCCGATACAGGCAGTCATGCGGATTTGTTTAAGATGTAAAGACAGTTCAATTTGCGTTTGTCCTTTAATTAATCCACCCATAAATAGTTCTCAGGCAAGTTATAATAAATTAGGAAAATAAGAATAGAGGTAAATCATGAAGGAAAGTGAAGTCATCCTAAAACGACAATCAACTAGATTATTTTTTAAAAATGGTGATACAGATTTTTTCTTTAATTGGTTATTAGGAGTTGGTGAAATTTTTGGTTTTTCACATGGAGAGCTTTATTACCTTGCACAAAAGCTGGGAAAATCGCCAAAACCAAGTGCTTGGAAAGAGGTTTTTTTATCTCATGCTAACTACCTTGCACAAAAATTAAGTAATCCAGATTTAAGTGAACAAACTAAAGCTCAATACTACCTAGCACAAACCTATTCTATCCGTTCGGCTATCCAATTTATCAATCCCTTTTCTGAGGAATATCTACCTACTGTTCAACAGATGGAAAATGCTTTTAAAGGCGCTATTCGTTCATTAAAAGCGCCTATTGAGGATTTGACTATTCACTATCAAGAATCCTATTTACCCGGTTATTATCTACATAATGGCGATGATTGTCCAACCTTAATTATGATTGGTGGTGGGGATACGTATCGGGAGGATTTGTTTTATTTTGCAGGATACCCCGGCTGGAAGCGAGGTTATAATGTTTTAATGATTGATCTTCCTGGTCAAGGCTCTAATCCAAGTAGAGGACTAACCTTTGATGTGAATGCTGCTACTCCAATTTCATTATGCATTGATTGGTTGCAAAATAAGAATCCTAAATTAAATCGATTAGCTATTTATGGTGTTAGTGGAGGCGGTTATTTCACTGCTCAAGCTGTTGAACAAGATGTAAGGATTCATGCGTGGATTGCCAGCACACCAATTTATGATGTTGCCGAACTGTTTAGAAAAGAGTTTGGATCCAGTTTAAAAACTCCTAGTTGGTTGATGAATTCTATTTTAAAACTGGTCGGAAACTTAAATGAGTCTGCTGATTTAAATCTTCAAAAATATGCATGGCAATTTGGAACTACTGATTTTAAAAAGGCTATTGATGAAGTTTTTAAACGGGCAAGAGGTGTAAACTATCAAAAAATTCAGTGTCCCTGTTTATTTATCATGGGAGAGGGAGAAGGTGCAGAATTGCAACGTCAAGCAAAGGTGGTTTACGAAGCCGTTAAGTCCAAAAATTCCCATACTAAACTTCAAGTATTTGAAGCAGAAAGTGGAGCGGATGCCCACTGTCAAGTCAACAATTTAAGACTTGTCAATAATGTAGTCTTTGACTGGCTGGATACTTTGTTTGAGTAAAATATAATATAATCCCACAGAGGTTATTCCGCAAATCTTGTCGAAGCTGTGGATGAAAAAAGCTCCGTAGTAGTTGATTATCAATACGATGTTAACACCACAAGTGATGCTTCATTCGTCAAGGAATATATTCAAAAATCCGAGGCTTTGAAAGATACCGAAATTCTTACAGCAGACAGTGCATATGCAAGTGAAGAGGCTTCCGGACTTGCTGCAGAAAAAAATATAACTTTGTTAACTACCGGACTTCTAGGACGTAAGCCAAAGGAGATTTTCGGGAAGTTCACTCTTGATAAAACAGGCTCTGCCATAAGCAGTTGTCCTGCCGGTAACAGTCCAAAGAGAAGTTCCTACATAAAGCAGTCATATTCAATAAGGTTTTCCTTTAACAGAAACCAATGTGAAGTATGCTCGTACCGTGAACAGTGCAATCCTAAATTGAATCTCAGAACATCAGTTATGCTCATTCCTTTAAAATCTAGGAGACGTGTTCTTGAATCAGCGTATGGATTGGATGAAGAGGCAAGGACATTCATAACCCGGATTAGGAATGGGATTGAGACTGTTCCGTCAATTATCAGAAATAAATATAGGGCAGATAAAATGCCGGTCAGAGGCAAGCTAAAGACAAAACTGTTCTTTGGCTTTAAGGTTGTTGCCCTGAATTTCAGTAAACTGATACGCTTCACTAAAAAAAAGCTTAAATGCATAACCTTTGAAACGGTATAGGGAATAAAATACCCTTGAATTTCTGATTTTTAATTAAAAGCACAGCTTTATTCAGTTGTCAAAGACCAAACGTAACTTTTAGCATAGCTGGGAGTTATTTTAAAACCAACTTTTGACACCCACATCATATAATGGTACAAGTGTCAAAAGCATTAAAATTCGAGAGGGGCTTGCTTGCAAAAGAATTTTACATCTTTTGACGCGCAAACAATATGAATAAGCAGCCATTTTTCGAAGAAAAATGAGTGGATTATGAATATTGTTGCAAGGACCCCTGAGGCATAAGCCGTAGCAATCCTGTATCACTTTGTATTGTCTTTGTTTGCAAAAGGCGATACTATGTATGTAAAAACAGGAGGAGAATGCTATGTCTAAAACAGCAAATATCAATGTCCGTATTGATCCGGAAACAAAGGCAAGTGCCGAGCAGTTATTTTCAAGTTTCGGAATTACCGTGACTGATGCTATAAATATTTTTCTTCATAAATCCTTAATGGTGGGAGGGCTTCCTTTTGAAATGAAGCAGCCCCGTTTTAACACGGAAACAGAAAATGCCATCAATGAAGCAAGGCTTATTATGTCCGGAGAAATTCCGGCCAAGTGTTATACTTCGGCAAAAGAATTATTTGATGAACCCTCTGCTCATTTATGCAATAAATAAATCTCAGTTGATCCTTACAGCCTCCCGAACAGGAAAGCATTCTGATTTGTTTTGAAAATGGGAAGTCTCCATACAGATAATTTGTTTATATTTGTAATGTTGACTTTAATGGCCATATCTGGCAGTATTGACAGTATTCTCAGAATTAAAAGCAAAAATAAGCCCGGATTATTTACCTCAAAAGTTACAATATCCGGTGAACATTCAAACAATTAAATTTTGTCTGTGCTATGGAAGATTTTCATTAAAATACCTCCTGTTGCAATAATATCATAAGACAAAATTTTAATCAATATTATTAGTAAAATATTACTTTAACCCATCTTTTGACAAAAAGTATACCTTATCACATACCTCATCAATAAACTTCCTGTCATGAGAAATGCTGATAATTGCTCCGGGGAACTCTCTTAGAATTTTCCTGATAACAGGGCCGGAGAGAGGAGAGAAATTCCTTGTCGGTTCATCTAAGATAAGTACATTTGCACCTGATAAACTCATTTTTAAGAGGAAAATCTTTGCCTTCTGTCCACCGGAAAGTTCGGAAATTGAATGTTCCATTTCATCGGTGGTATAGTTTAGGGAACCTAAATAAGTACGGATTTTGGTACTTTCTTCCTTATCTCCGCTTGGACATAGATATTCTACAGGTGTTATATTTAATTGCAATAATTCTTCATAATTCTGTGGCATATACTCAGCCTTAATGTCTGTTCTGGCAAGCAGGTTTTCAGCAATTTTATGAAGCAGAGTTGTTTTGCCCGCTCCGTTTTTACCTGTGATACAGACTTTTTCAGAACCGCGAATTTTTAGAAAAATATTTTCAGAGAGAATCCTCTTTCCGTCAGGAGTGAAAAGCTTAGACAATTCATAGTCAATCACTGTTTTACCTGCCGGAATAGCAGAATTTTTACTTCCTAGCTTAAAAAAGATGGCATCTTCCTGCCCGGGTTTATTTGTCATATTTTCATCTTCACGTTCAAAACGATGTGCCATAGACTTTACACTATGCATTTTCTTCTTTAGAAGCCTTCCGCCGGCCGGATCACTCCTAGATATAGTTTCTTGTGCATGGTCTACACTCTGATAAATGCGCTTTAATTTTTCATCACGGATTTTTTTGGCACGTTTATCATTTTTATACTGTCTCTCCTGATTTTCAAAGTTTGTCAGACGTTCTTCTTTATATCTGAGATAAGGAAGCCTTGCTATCGTATACTTGCTTACTGTTTTTCTCTGAATCTGTTCAAGATGGATTATCATATTGGCTGTGTTTTCAATCAGTACCTCATCATGAGAGATAAATAAAACAATATGTTTCCAGTCTTTTATTATATGCTCGAGGAGTTCCAAAGTTTCTATATCGAGGTCATTGGAAGGTTCGTCAAGCAGAAGTACAGTCGGCTCTGAAAATAAAAGTTTCATTAGTCCTGCCTTTACTTTTTCACCCCCGGAAAGAGTTCCCATTAGCTGTTCGCTATAAAAAAAGTCTGTAGGAAGATTAAAATCTTTTGCCATTTTGCTGAGAGCCTTGGGAGCCTGTGAGAGAAAACTATCTTCTTGCATAAAAAACTCATATATGCTTAATTTGAGATACTCTGCCGGAAGTTCCTGTGGGAGATAAGCAACACGCTCTTTAGCTTTTATTATTTCCCCTTTGGTTTCACAGTAATCATCAACAAGTTTATCGTCATAAATCCATTTTAAAAGTGTTGATTTTCCGTTTCCTTCCTCGCCTATAATGACAGCCTTATCTCCGTCATTTAGGGTACAGGAAAAATCATTCAGTATAATACGCAAATCTTTTTTATGTGTAATGGTTGAATTTTTTATCTGTAACATATATCCTCCTAATATAAAGTGTGTTCTTGCACATACTTCGCGCGCGAGCGGTGCCGTGAGGCAAACTTCCCTGCCACGAGCTGTGCATCCCTCGGGGAAATTTTTGTTTAATAGGAAATTTCAAAGAAAAATCCTATTAAGCAAAAAAGCCTGCTTCAGATTTCCTGAAACAGACTATGTTACAATCTTTACACTACCGGATAAATATACACCATATAAATTTGTGCTTGGCTAAAAATTCATAAAGATACATTGCCAAATACAAAAAATACACAGGTAATCAGGTAATCAAGATTTATAAGTAATCTAATTCAGGAAAATTGACAGACCTGTCTCTAAAAACTTTTGGTCTGCTATCACTCTGTTAAATTACTTATTATTAATCATTCTGTCACCTGTCACTGTGTGCCTTTCATTTTTATCTTCTTTATAATACCAAAAAAAGAAATTTTGTCAAGGGAAATGCTAAGAAATTCTAAATTTTTAAGTAGAATAGTTTTGAAAACACAAATTATTTGATATAATGATACAAGTGTCAAAAGTATAAAAATTCGATGCAAGCTTGCTTGCAAGAGAATTTATTATCTTTTGACACGCAAAAAATATGAGTAAGTAGCCGTTTTTTGCAAAAAAATGAGCGGATTACGAATATTTTTACAAGGATTGCGGGAGGTGAAGCCGAAGCAATCCTGTATAATTGGGTGTCAAATACTTTTGACACCCACATCATATAATATAATGCAGATAAACATACTATTTTTAAAGGGGATAAAAAATGTTACTTGATAATAAACTGGGTATAAGTGATTCTTTTAAACTTGCTGATGAAGAAGAAAAAATCAGTAAGAAAAAAGCGTTGGAAATGTTTCAGACAGGATTTTTAAATAGTTTACAGGCAGGTTCACTAGAAGCACTTATTCAAATTCATAAATATTTATTTGAAGATATATACGAATTTGCAGGTCAGCTAAGAACAGTTAATATAGCAAAGGGAAACTTTAGATTTGCTCCTGCAATCTATCTTAATGAAGCTCTTAAGAGTATAGAAAAAATGCCACAATCAACCTTTGATGAAATCATAGAAAAGTATGTTGAAATGAATATTGCCCACCCTTTCAGAGAAGGAAACGGAAGAAGTACGAGAATATGGCTGGACTTAATCTTAAAATCAACACTTAATAAGGTGGTAGACTGGAGCAAGGTAGACAAAGATGATTATTTATTGGCGATGGAGAGGAGTCCGATAAAAGACATGGAGATAAAACACCTTCTTTACGTGGCCTTGACCGACAAAACAGATGACAGAGAAGTATATATGAAGGGTATTGATTACAGCTATTATTATGAAGGATATGCTACCTATAAAACAGAAGAACTGTAAAATAAAATGACTATCTCGTTAAAACTATGAGATAGCCACTTTTTATGTATCAGCTGTAATATCAATCTAATTTTACTTGTAAAGGCATTATTCTGAAGCCTTGGTGTTCTCTAGGTCTAAAACAAAGGTATGCTCTTTTTCACCATAATGCTCGTTATCCACCCAAAGAGCGGTCTTGTCAGTAAGGTTGTAGACTACACTATGAATGGTGAGAGAGTTGCTGTCCTCATTTTTCATTCCCCTGCGTCCCACTATGGCAAGAGTTTTCATTCCTTCTTCTTCATCAGCTATCACACCGTTTTTAGGAGCAAGAGCACTACTAAGCATCTGAAAACGATCAACACCATGTGCTTCCTTCTCAGGCACATCTTTATAATAACCATCTGAAAGTATGTAGTTGGTAATTATCTGGTAATTACTATCCTTTGCAGGATCATTATAAATTACATTAAGCTTTCTTTTAGAAGCATCGTTATCAGTAGAGTCTGTGCCGTTTACCCATTCCAAAACAGCACTTTTACCGGTCGCATCTGCAATCATATAATGATAAGAAGTCTTGGCTGAGTCATGCAAATCATACTTTTTAATCATTTCAACAGCTTCTTCAACATTATCGGCATAATCAAGCACCATTCTCAGCATAGTCGTACTTGTGAGGTCAGGCTTATCAGTATTTATATCGGTAGGTACAGTTTTTTCTCCCTGATAGGACATAAATATACCACAGCTTACTCCCGCATCATTTACTCCGTCAAGAGGAGCATAAGGGGCAGCAAGACAAAGTATCTTATCTTTTACTCCGGTTATTCCCGTATCAATATTAACACTTACAAATTGAAGGTCAACAGTGGAAACAGAAGCATGTCTGCCGTTTCCCGGTTTGGTATGAACTATCATTGTATTTGTCTTTTTAAAATCATAGTTACGTCCGAAAATGCGTTTTCCGTCATTGGCTGAAGCTGTAAATGCAGAGCAGGCAATCTCGGAGTTCTTAATATTCATAGGGATGATACCCTTGGTAATCTTACCGGTAATGAAACTTATAAGCTCACTGTCATTTTTTGCACCGTTCTGCTTTAAGAAATCATCAAAATAATAATCTCCCGATACCTTCATAGTATACACGGCACCATCACTGTGTTCCGGATTGGCATCACTGATTTTTTTAATTGAGGCTACAGTTGATATTTCGTTGTGCCAGATTACAAAAACCACTGCAATAAGAATGATGACTATACAGGATATGGTAATGAATATACCTGAAATCAGCCTGATCGGCCCTTTTTTTGTGTTCATTTTAACTCCTTTTGTTGATTTAATCTTCATGTAGGTTTACAATAAGTTGGTAAACACCTATTGTTTGACTAGATTATTATAATTTTATGTAAAAAATCTATCAATCATCAATAATATATATAGTGTTGATTAAAACAACAATTATGATGATTGTGTTGATAAACGGAGAAAATATGGATGTCAGAGTTAAGCTAACTAACCTAATGATAAGGGAGGCTTTTTTTAGTATCTTAAAGCAAAAGCCTTTAACTAAGGTAACTGTTAAAGAAATATGTACTGTTGCGGGAGTGAACCGCACAACCTTTTATAAATATTACAAGGATACCTACGATTTATTAGAGCAGATAGAGGATGAGCTTATAGATAACTTACAATTACACTTGGCTCATATTAACAAATCCGGCCTTTCAGACATATTTACAACAATCCTTACCGATATATCTGAGAAAAGGGAGACGTATGTTATGCTTTTTTCTGAAAGTGAAGGCAAGTTGTTTCGTGAGAGACTGTTTTCGCTTTGTTATGAGGATAATAAAAAAGTGATTCTGGAATTTTTCCCTAAGCTTCCTGAGGAAAAGCAGGAATGGCTGTATTATTTTATAGCAGATGGGTGTAACAGTGTTTTAAGACAATGGATTCATGGAGGATTTAAGCAATCAATAGAAGAAATGGTTGAATTTTTACAGGAAATTATAAACACGATAAATAAATTTGCAGACTTAAATTGATATAATAATCGGAGAAATTTCCTGTTAAAAAAACTTTTAGTTGTAACATTTATGTGTTATACTGTAAAAGATGATTATTCAATTTTGGAGGACAAGATAGTGGCAGATTTTCAGGATAAAGGTATATATTTGGGACATAGCGGGTTTTTGCTTGAACTTGAGAGCGCAACTTTGATTTTTGACTGGTATCAGGGAGAAATTCCGCCTCTAAGGGGAGAAAAACCGGTTTATATATTTGCAAGCAATATCAATCAGGGACATTTCAGACCGGAAATATTCGGAGCGGTTGAACAGCTTCCGCATGCGGAGATTTTCATAGGATATGACCATTCGATTTCCGAGGTGGATACATTTTTAGACAGCCTGCCTGAAAAAATTCAGGATCATGTAAGCTGCTTTGCCGGAGAGGCACGTCTTTATTCTGAAAATGAAGAAATGCTTGTAAGCTCTGTTACCGCAACAGAAAACGGGGTGGCTTTTATAGTTGAAATCGGAGGAAAAACTATTTTCCATGGCGGAACTCTTTATCTTAATCAGACAGCTTCGGAAGAAGACTATAACAAATGGTATGAAAAAATGAAATTAGAGCATCCTGAACTGAATATAGCTGATTATGATAATTATCTTGAGCATTGTGAGGATGAGTTTGAAAAGTACACCGAGAAGCTTAAGGGAAGGAACTTTGATTATGCTATGCTGCCTCTTGAGCCAAAGTATGGCGATATAGGTGTGCGTACAATTAAAAGATACATGGAAGTAGCTGATTATAAGACCTGGTCACCGATGCAGTTACATGGAATGTATGAGGTGGTGGATGAGTTTGTAAACGATTACCCTCAGTTTGCTAAAAATATGATAGGAGTAACTACTAAATCAGGTGTTAAAAAGGCGATAAAGTCAGGAGAGAAGTATAACTTATACTAAATTATTAGCGAAACATCTTGTGAAGTATCGTAATCAAGGCACAGGCATAGAACTACGATATTTTGCAGACGTTTGATAATACACCACACAGGTATAGACCTAAAACTGCTTCTTCTACTGTAATATACAGAACAAGAGGTCTGTAATCTATGGTGTGATTAATTTAGACTTATTATAAATATATATAGTCACGGAAAGGCTGGGTAAAAAATGATTACAATTTATGGAAGTGCAATGTGCCCTGATTGTCAGAATTGTAAGTATAATTTTGACAAATATGGTGTGGAGTACAAATTTTTAGATGTACATACAAATTTGCAGTATTTAAAAGAATTTCTTTATCATAGAGATACCAATCCGGTATTTGACAGGCTTAAAAAGGTATATGATATCTGTTATCCTGCCTGCATAGATGAGGACGGAACTGTATTTACTGATTGGGAGACGTATCTCAGAAATAAAGGACTGGAACCCGTTTATCTGGCATAATTTTTATTTAGAATATTAAAAGCACATAAACTAAGTGTATAATCCTTAAACGGAAAGCTTAGAATATGTGCTTTTAATTTATATTTAGACTACGCAACTAACAACATTAACATTAAACTTATGCATTTGCAACTTCATTTAATTTTTCTAAAAGCTCATCGGAATCAAGACCGTGTACAAGGCATGCATCATCAAGTGATTCCATAAGTGAAGATGGGCAGCCTATACAATGCATTCCTGCATCCATAAGTACCTCTGCAGCATCCGGATATACCTGTAATATATCACCCATAAGCATATCACCTGTAATCTTATCACTGCTGTTTGAAGACTTTCCAAAGAAAAGCTCTATATCGTCTTCTACAGTTCCGATTCCTGCTATACCGAAGTTCTCTACAAGAACTTTCGCTACATTTGGGCTGAGAAAGGCAGGAAGTGTAGGTCCTAAGTGAATATCCTTAACTCCGAGGTAGAGGAGGGCAAGAAGAACTATAACTGCTTTCTGCTCATACCAGGCTATATTATATGTAATAGGAAGGTCATTTATACTCTCTACTCCGAATACTTCCTTAAGCTTAAGTGCGATAACTGCAAGTGAGTATGAATCATTACACTGACCTGCATCAAGTACTCTAGGTATGCCGTTGATATCACCTAAATCAAGCTTATTGTACTTATACTTGGCACAGCCTGCTGTAAGTATAACCGCACTCTTTGGTAGAGCCTTGGCAAAATCGGTGTAATAGTTACGGCTCTTAGCTCTGCCGTCACAGCCTGCCATAACTACAAAACGGCTGATAGCACCGGATTTAACTGCTGAAACAACCTCTCCTGCAAGAGAAAATACCTGGCTGTGTGCAAAACCGCCGATAATCTCTCCTGTCTCAATTTCTGTAGGAGGAGGACATTTCTTAGCCTGCTCGATAATTGCTGAAAAATCTTTAGTTTCACCATATTTTCCGGGGATATGCTTGCAGCCCGGGAAACCTGCAGAGCCTGTAGTATAAAGTCTGTCTTTATAGCTGTCTTTAGGAGGAACTATACAGTTTGTAGTCATAAGGATAGGTCCGTTAAAGCTCTCAAACTCCTCTTTCTGTTTCCACCAGGCATTACCGTAGTTACCTACAAGATTTGTATATTTCTTAAGTTCAGGATAGTAGTGTGCAGGAAGCATTTCTGAGTGTGTATACACATCAACACCGGTACCCTGTGTCTGTTCAAGCAGCATTTCTATATCTCTAAGGTCATGTCCGGATACGAGGATGCCGGGATTTTTGCCAACACCGATATTTACCTTGGTAATCTCAGGATCACCGTAAGCAGTGGTGTTTGCAGTATCAAGAAGAGCCATACCCGACACGCCGTATTTACCTGTTTCAAGGGTAAGTGCTATAAGTTCATCTACAGTAAGACTGTCATCAAGGGTTGCAGCAAGTGCTCTCTGTAAAAAGATATCTACTTCCTCATCATCCTTAAGAAGGGCATTAGCATGCTTTGAATAAGCTGAAAGCCCCTTAAGACCATAGATTATAAGCTCACGAAGAGAACGGATATCTTCATCTTCGGTAGAAAGTACACCTACGGTTTTAGCCTTCTCAGGGAAGGTTGCCTCATCACCGTTCCAAAGAGCGGCAGCAGGAAGACAGACTGTATCCTTCACACCCTTTAAAAGCTCTTCTTTAACAGTAAGAGTTTCTATTATCTTAGCTTCAATAGCCTCCTTATCAAAGTTTGCATTTGTGATTGTAATAAACAGATTGAGTGTGATAAGGTGGTTTACTTCCGCACTGACAGGAGTACCTTCTTTTCTGAGGGCAGTAGTTACAGCTGAAATTCCCTTGGTTACATAAATTAAAAGATCCTGAATATTAGCTACTTCAGGAGTCTTACCACAGACACCGCTTACTGAACAGCCTTTTCCGCCTGCAGTTTCCTGACACTGATAACAAAACATTTTACTTTCCATGTTTACCTCCGTATTATTTATATATTTTCATTTATTTACTAGCATAGTCACATTATAATGTTATTGTGAGAATAAATATGTTGTTAAAACAACAAAAATAAAAATATTGACAAATTTCTTAAGATTGTTATAAGGTAGTATTAAGAAAATGGAAGAAAATGACGATATAATATCTTGTGGAGGTTTAGATGATCAAAATCGACTTAATAACAGGTTTTTTAGGCTCAGGAAAAACAACCTTTATAAAAAAATATGCAAAATATCTCATTGATAGAGGCCTTAAAATAGGCATACTTGAAAATGACTATGGTGCAATAAATATAGATTTGATGTTGCTTGGAGATCTTATAGGGGACAACTGCGAGCTTGAAATGATAATTGGCGGAGGAGATCTTGAGACTCACAAAAGACGATTCAGAACCAAACTGATTGCAATGGCAATGAGTGGCTATGACAGAGTTTTAGTAGAGCCTTCCGGCATATTTGAACCTGAAGAGTTTTTTGATTTACTCCATGAAGAACCTCTCGATAATTGGTATGAGATAGGAAGTGTGATAAATATTGTGGATATTAGCTTTGAAAGCGAAATATCAGAAGCCTCAGAGTATCTGCTCGGAACCCAGCTTTCAAGTGCGGGAGCCATAATATTCAGTAAGCAGGAAAAGCCTAAGTACAAAGACGAAGCATGTTCTATAGCTTACTTAAACAGTATTCTTGAGCGGATAAGGTGCAAAAGAATAATAAAAGAGGATGATATAATATCATCAGTAGGAAAGTTTGATAATTGTGATTTTTCAAGAGTTACGGAAGCAGGTTATGTGCTTTCTGATTATGAAAAAAAGTTTTTTGAAATAAAAGACTATTCTTCTGTGTTTATTATGAATTCAGCCATTACAAGGGAAGAATTAGAAAATAAGGCGAAGGATATATTCAGAAATTCTGACAGGTTTGGGAAGGTAATCAGAATTAAAGGTTTTATAAAAGAAGATGAAAAGTATTATTTTATAAATATGACAAAAAACACAATGGATACGGATGGTATAGAAAGAGGACAGGATATACTGACAGTGATAGGCGAAGAACTTAATGAAACTGAAATAAAAAAGATGTTAAATGAATAAAAATGAATTTCTCGAATAATTAAAGTATAATATTACAACTTGATAAAACGCTTAAAATAAGGCTATAATCCGGATAAATAATTAACGGATATTTGTATTAAATTGCATAATTTATCATCAATTAGTGCTGATTATAATTTAGAAATTTGCAGAGAGGAGGGTATATGGCAGACATTTACAGGGAAGATCCCATAGACAGGGAAGAAGTCGGAAAATATTTCCCGCAAATTTTTGATGTTTTTTCTAATACTGCCGGCGGAAAGTATACTTTCTTTATTAATATAAAAAACGATTATGCTTACTGGTCCGATGATACGGTTGAATATTTTGGACTTTCAGGGAACAGAGTTTTTAACCCGGTAAAAGTTTGGGCAAATAAAATTCATCCTCTTGACAGAAAGATGTTTCTTGATAATATTGAAGAGGTTTTTTCAGGAAGACTGGAAGAACATGATCTTACATACAGAATAACAAATAGAAATGATGAGTATATTACCTGTTCTTGCAGAGGAAGGGTAATATATAACGATTTGGGAGAGAGGCTGTACTTTGCCGGAACTTTGATAAATCATCAAAATAATGTGTTTATTGATCCGGTTACAGGACTTTATAATAGAACAAGTCTGTTTTCACGTCTGGAGGAATTGCATAGAAATAAAAAGAAGTATTATTTTTTGATGACAGGGTTAAAGCATTTTTTTAAAGTAAATTATTCTTACGGATATGACTTTGGAAATAAGATATTAAATACCCTCGCTGATATATGGCGCGATATAAGTGATAATAATATGGTATTTAGAACCGAAGGCACTAAAGCGGTTATGATTTTTGAAATGAGTAAGTATACCAAAGAAGAGGTTGAAGAGATATACAGGGAAGTTTTAGATAAATTCAAAAAAGGTGTAATAGTTGAAAATCATACTGTGTTTTTAAGCTTTTATGCCTGCCTTTATCAATCAGACAACCTTGACCTTGATATAAATACTATATATAATTGCTCTATTTTTGCGGCTAATAAAGCAAAAAGGGAAGAAATAAACGAAATTTTCCAGGTTACTGATGAGTTGTTTTCTGGGAACAAGTTTTTAATGGAAAAGCTGGAACATATACGTAATTGTATACCGGATAATTTTAAGGGATTCTATTTGGTTTATCAGCCCATTGTTTCTGCTCAAAGCGGAGAATTGATAGGAGTAGAAACACTTATCAGGTGGAAAGATGAGGCATACGGATTTGTTCCGCCAAGTGAGTTTATTGAGTGGCTTGAAGGTGATGCAGTCTTTTATGATCTCGGAAATTGGATAATAAGACAGGCAATCAGAGATACACGTAAGATTGTGGAAAAATATCCTGACATGCTGATTAATATCAATTTGGCTTATCCGCAGTTGCAAAATTCCAACTTCAATGCTGATCTTTGTAAAATTATGGAAGCTGAAGGTTTTAATCCTAAGAATTTTAATTTGGAGCTTACAGAACGTTGTAAGTTTAGTAATCTGGAAACTTTAAAAAGCAGTATTGCCTTTTTCAAATCAATGGGAATCAGCAGCGCTTTGGATGACTTTGGGACAGGCTATTCCGCACTTGACCTTATGATGGAACTCCAGGTAGATGAAATTAAAATAGATAAGAGTTTTATAAAGGATATTGACGAAGACTGTTCAAGACAGAGTCTGCTTAAGGCGATTACTGTCTGTGCAGATGAGCTTGGAAAGAAAATTTGTGTAGAAGGCATAGAAACTGACATAATGGCAGATTATTTGTATAATCATTTTAAGGTTACTAAGTATCAGGGATATTATTTCTCAAAGCCGCTTGAAAAAGATAACCTTATTGAGTGGGCAGTGAAAAATAAGGAAGATTTTGCAAAATAACAAATGTATGGTTGAATGAAAATTTATCAAACAACCATACATTTTTTTATGTAATAGGAAATTTCTCCGAAATTCCCTATTACATAAAAAGCTCTCCGAGGGATGCGCAGCTCGCGACAAGGAAGTTTGCCTTACGGCATCGCTCGCACGCGAAGTGTGTGCGAGAACACACTAACCTATTCCTGCCCGTCAAAACAGTAGGTGCAGAGATTTTCTTTCCCTATTCCTATGGCTTCGACCATATCATCAAGACGGTTGAAGCTAAGAGAAGTAAAGCCAAGCTGCTCACGGATTTTATCGACCATGAATTTATATTTTTCTGAATCGGGATTAGCATATTCTTCTAAAATATCGCTTGTAACTTCTTCTCCTTCCTCATCTCTTATAATTCTTCTTGTTATTAAATCCATATCTGATGTAGAACGTGAAAAATTAATATATTTACAGCCGTACATAATAGGAGGGCAGGCAGGCCTTACATGAACCTCTTTTGCACCGCTCTTATACAGAAATTCAGTAGTTTCTCTAAGCTGGGTGCCCCTTACTATGGAATCATCTATCAATAGTATTCTTTGTCCGTCTATAAGCTCATGTACAGGTATAATCTTCATCTTTGCTATAAGATCACGTTTTTCCTGAATTGTGGGCATAAATGAGCGGGGCCAGGTAGGAGTGTACTTTATAAACGGTCTTGAAAAAGGAACTCCTGATTTATTTGCATATCCTACAGCATGTGCAATTCCGGAATCAGGTACTCCGGCAACAATATCTACGGTTTCGGTTGAAATATTGTCTCTTTTGGCCATAAGACTACCGCATTTATTACGCATTGCTTCAACGGAAACACCTTCATAACCGGAAGAAGGATAACCAAAATACACCCACAGAAAAGAACAGATTTTTTTGTTTTTATTAGGACTGACAAGAACTTTAACTCCCTCGGGGGTTATTACATCTATTTCTCCGGGACCAAGCTCTTTATAATGTTCATAACCAAGATTAAGATAAGCAAAACTTTCAAAAGAAGCACAGTAGCCTTCTTCTTTTTTACCGATTGCAATGGGAGTTCTTCCAAGCAAATCTCTGGCACAATATATTCCTATAGGCGTAAGTATGAGCATTGTCATTGAACCGTCAATTTTTTCCCAAACATATTTTATGCCGTCAATCAGATTATCTTTCTGATTAATTAAGGACGCAACCAGTTCAGTTTGATTTACTACACCTCCGCTCATTTCTAAAAAGTGTGTCCCTCCGCCGGATACTATTTCGCTGACTATTTTCTCGGCATTATTTATTCTTCCGACAGTAACTAAGGAAAAAGTACCATGATGAGATCTTACTATAAGAGGCTGCGGTTCATAATCAGAGATACAGCCTATTCCGTAATTTCCCTTCATTTCCTGTACGTCTCTGTCAAACTTACTTCTGAAAGGAGAATTTTCAATATTATGAATTGCTCTTTCAAAGCCATATTCGCCTAAAACAGTCATTCCTGCTCTGCGGGTACCAAGATGCGAATGATAGTCTGTTCCGAAAAATAAATCAAAGACACAATCATTCTTAAGTGTTGCTGCAAAAAAACCGCCCATATATCTATCCTCCTTATAAGTACAAAATAATGATAGTACAACCAGGCTCAATAGTCAACTATTAGAAATATATAACAATATTTAAAAATATATAACCCCTGCTAATGACAGGGGCATAATATCATACTTCAGCAGGCTGATTGAGCCTGATAATCTTAACAAAATCTTCCCTTGCAAGAGGTTTGCTGAAATAATAGCCTTGTATGTACTTACAGCCAAGTTTAATTATTTCTCTTGCCATTTCTTTAGTTTCAACCCCTTCGGCAACGATTTCAGCACCGGTAGAAATTGCCGTTTTTATAAAGCTTTCAAGAAGAATCATAGACTTCTTCTCACTGGAATTAAAAGGAGCATGTATCAATGATTTGTCTATTTTTATCAACTTCAAAGGAAGTGACAGGATTCTTGAGAGAGAAGAGTATCCTGTACCAAAATCATCTAGTGAAAAACTGATATTCTTGTCAAATAAAGTTTTAATATTCGTATCCACTATATTCGTAAATTCACTGGAAGAAGTTTCAGTAATCTCAAGATTGATCTGATTTGGGAATACACGATGTTTTTTTAATACGGATATCACATTTGAAGCCAAATTACTTTGGAGACACTCAACCATTGAAATATTGACCTCAATATACTCAAGCCCGTAGTCACTTAAATGTTCTTCCGAAATTACCTTACATACTTCTTCAAGTACAAAGTTGCCGATATCGATGATGAGGGAGCTTTTTTCTGCTATAGGGATAAAAATGTCGGGAGATAAAAAATTACCGTTATTATCCCTCATTCTGATTAAAGCTTCAGCAGAGGTAAATTTTTTCTCAATGGCATTGTAAATAGGCTGAAAATAAACTTCAAGTCTTTTTTCGTTTAAAGCATTCTGAACCAGTTCTTCTATTTGTATGATTTCAGCATCACTCTTAAGCTTCAATTCACTTGGCTCTACAGTAAGCAGATTATCCATGTTCTCATATAACTTCAGAGCATTGAAAAGATCTTCAACCATTCTGATACTTGAAACATCGTTAGGAGAGCTGAAAGCACAGCTGGTTGAGTATATAGGTATACTGAGCCTGTTTGAACTTGATAAGAGCCCCATTATATTACAGGTTTCTTCAAAAACAATCTTGGCTTCATTTGGATTGTTTTCATCCATTACTATTATATACTGCCCGTTAGCGAACTTAAATATAAGCAGTTTTCTAGAAAATTGCTTCATGCTTTTTAAGAAAATTCCCTCGGCATGTAAAATTCGGCTTTTCTCCATAGTATTTGTAATAAATCCGATATTATGAATATTAACGGCAATACACTGTGTATGAGAGTTAGGAGAGAATCTTGAGTCACACATTTTTATAAATGCTTCCCTGTTTAACATTAGGGAATCATCCGAATAGTATTCATTAGGGCTTTGCATACAGCAAAATACCATGGTGATGAACATGGTTAAAGTAAATTGTACTGAAGAAGCCTGAGGAAAAAAGTAATCAAAGACAGTGCCGAAAAAAATGATGAGGATTACAGCCGGCAGTATTATTTTATGATTTCTGGACAAGGACTTTCGTCCTTTTATCAGGAGGAAAGAAGTTACCGATATATAATAGGTATCAAGCAGATAAAATAATGCAAAATAAGACCCGTATTCAAATCTTCCTCCGGCAGATACGGTAAAAATCAGCCCTGTATTATAGTTCACTATAAGCAGTGATATAATGAAGATTATAGGTATAATAAGGAGCCTCAATATATTGCGGCCATGTATACGCTGATTTACTGCGATAGAGGCATAAATAAGCATTAAACTAAGAGATGTGTAAATAATAATATATTTAAGAGAATGTAAAAGGTAAAGTAACAGTGGTTCGACTGTTCCGTCAAAGCTTAAAGCCAAAATGTCAATAAAAGCACTTAACATCAAGCATAATACGGTATATATCAATAAGTTGTTATAGTAGATAGAAATAGTCCTTTTAAGCTTGTAAGCTAAAAAAAGGGAGAGTAATATAAATATTGAGCAGACATCCAGCCATATACTATATTCCATTGACGCTTACCTCCTTTCTCAAAAATTCAGTCAGTTCGTTGGCATTTAGCGGATTGGAAAAGAAATATCCCTGTAAATAATCACAGCCTATTCTTTGGGCATAATCCTTAACTTCTTCGACTTCGAGATGGTCAGCTTTAACAAGCAGGCCAAATTCTTTCAGAAACTCAACAGTGCAGCTCATAAGGTTATGTGCCAGTTTAGAGTTAAGAGCTGACCCGGTCAGTACTTTGTCTATAGTAACCGCATTTATAGGCATTTCAACAAGGGCAGAGGCATTGGTGTATCCGTTGCCGTAATTTTCAAGTATGAAACGAAATCCTGCATTAGAGATAGCTTTCATATTCTCTACGATTATACCGTCATAATCCAGCATAGAGTTTTTAGAAAGTTCAAAGCAGATAAGTTTTGGCGGGATATCATACTTGGCGGCAAGATTAACCAGTTTTTCCACTTCATTTTTCTTAAGCAATATTGATATAGGCATTATTATCTCAACGGAACGAATTCCGAGTGTCATAAAATCATTGTCTTTTACTATTTTAAACAGTGATTCAAGCAGATAATTATACAGCCCTGTAATTAAACCGTACTTTTCGGCAACAGTTATAAAATTGCGTGAAGTTACATAACCGATCTCGGAAGTATGCATAGTAAGCTCGGTTTTTATAGAATCAAAGATGCCGGAAGAGGTATTGTACTCAGGCAAAAATGAGAGATATATAATGTTTTTTTCATATAAGTTAAGAATTTTAGAGGAAATAAGCCATTCTTTATCAGCAACAGTTATATCTATATCATTTACTGTAATATAAGGCCTGTCTTTAGGCATTACAGCGGTAGATTCCGCCTGCATTATTTCCTGAAGCAGATTAGAATTATCCGCATTCTTAGGGCAGTCATATATACAAATACGTTTTAACAATGATACTTTATTTGTACTTGAGATATCAAAAGGGGATTTAAAACGTTCATTTATTTTATCTGCGAGTATTTCAGCCATATGTATATTTGCCCAAGAATTTTCCAGAGAAATATACAGTGCAAACTGGCCGCGCCCGATGGAATATATACCGACATTCTTTAATAAATGGGACAAAAAAGCGGAAACATCCAAGATAAGTGAATTGGTATGTTCAGTGCCCAGCTCCTTATCCCAGGCTTTAATTTTTTCGATTGTAACAGTCAGTATTGCAATAGGCTTTTTCATTGACATGGCTACGCTGAAATTGGTAAACAGGGCATCTCTGTTTTGCAAGCCTGTCACAAAATCAATATAATCAGACGGACTTTCCACAATTATGTAAGCCAGCAGAAGTGATAATGCCATAAAAAAACTTTCAATTGCCAACTGTGGATAAAAAAACTGTATAACAGTACCAACCAAAGGAATGAAAGGTAACAATGAGAATGCAAGCCTTTTATCGTTTCTTGCATTTTGACCATAAATTCTTATGATTAAAATGATAAATATAAGATAATAAAATGCGATAGCATAGAGAAGAAAAAGTAAAGGTCTTCTCTGATATCCCGAGTCGGGACTTATGTAAAATATAGTATGGAAAAACGGATTAAGTGTAATTGCTGTAATTGCAATAGAGGCAGGGATATAAAGTAAAATTTTTGTTAATTTTTCGTTTATTCTTATACTCAGCACCGAATATTCATAAAATGCAAAAAAAGTACAGCACAAAATATGTCCGTAGAAGAACATCATTGATAATACATTTAATATTGTTGTAAAACCGACATAGGTTATATTGTTATAATATACGTGATTTTCTATCAAAACCTGCATTAAAGCAGCAAAAGAAGCCAACAGAGAGCAGATATAAAGTTTTTTAAAAATTTTGCTGTATGGCAAAGTTATCGAATCCCTAAATATCAGCAAATAGCCGAGAACAAGCCCCAATACAAAGGCTGCTGTTTCAAACCAATAATTATTTACCATTCTATTCTCCAAAGTTAATATACAAGATACAAGCGACAAGAATATAAAATCCGATCAAGTCAATTTACAAAATGATTATTATATTTTGACGTATTAATCTATGCAACAAAATTAGTTAATATTTAAATAATTCATTTGAATACCGCGATTACATTATATTATACATTATAGTACAAACCGGTTACAAAAAAAAGGAAAATTAATATTTTTTTTGAATAATAATAGTATGGGCTTTGTTACAGGAGGTAATAATGGGAAATAATAAATGTATAAGGGAACTAAGAGAAGAACTTGAACATAAAATGCTCTGTGAATTTGCTTCTTTTTCGGATTCGGGGGCGAGCAGAGATGTAGAAGAAGAGCCTGATGATATAAGAACGGCATATCAAAGAGACAGAGACAGAATACTTCATTGTAAGGCGTTTAGAAGGCTTAAGCACAAAACTCAGGTATTTCTTGATCCTGAAGGAGACCATTACAGAACAAGGCTTACCCATACTCTTGAGGTCTCACAGATAGCAAGAACCATAGCCAGAGCGCTTATGTTAAACGAAGATTTGACAGAGGCTATAGCATTGGGACATGACCTGGGGCATACTCCGTTTGGGCATGCAGGAGAGAGAGCATTAAATAAAATTTCTCCCTATGGATTTCATCATAACGAACAAAGTGTAAGAGTTGTGGAATTACTTGAAAAGCATGGGCAGGGACTCAATCTCACAAAAGAAGTAAGAGACGGAATAAAAAATCATAGAAGTGCCTGCAAACCGTCAACTTTAGAGGGAAAAGTGGTAAGGATTTCAGATAAGATAGCTTATGTGAATCATGATATAGATGATGCCCTTAGAGGGGGAATACTGACAGAGGAAGATTTGCCGGCAGAATTTACTTCTGTTGTGGGACATGATGTAGCCAAAAGAATTGATACTATGGTAAAAGATGTTATATTTACAAGTATGGGCAAAGATGAGGTTAAGATGTCTGAGCCGGTGGAAAAGGCAATGAGGGGGCTGAGAGCCTTTCTGATGAAGGAAGTCTACAGCAATCCCGAAGCAAAGAGTGAGGAAGTCCAGGCTCAGAGGCTGGTTGAGTATTTGTACAAGTATTATCTTGAAAACTATGAAATTCTGCCGATAGAATATAAAAGACTGAATGAAGAGAAAGGCGAGCCTATAGAAAAGGTAGTTTGTGATTATATAGCGGGTATGTCGGATGATTATGCAATTAAAACCATTAAAGAAATATTTGTACCGGTTCGCTGGGGAAAATACTAAGGAGATTCATGTTTTATTCAGAAGAAATTATTGATGAAGTTAGGGAGAAAAATGATATTGTAGATACGATTTCTCCCTATGTAAGGCTTACAAAAAGAGGGGCAAATTATGTGGGCTTATGTCCGTTTCATAACGAAAAGACTCCCTCATTCTCAGTAAATACGGACAAGCAGATTTTTCATTGTTTCGGATGTGGAGTTGGCGGAAATTCTATCAGCTTTGTGATGAAGTATGAGAATCTTACCTTTACAGAAGCAATCAAGCAGATGGCTGACAAAGCCGGAATAAATCTGCCTGAGGAGTATGATAATCCTGAGTCCGTGAAAAGAGCCGATTTAAGAACAAGATTATTTGAAATATATAAGGAAGCGGCAAAATTTTATTATTTTCAGCTAAGAGGAGATTATGGGGATTATCCGATGACTTATCTGAAAGACAGAGGGCTTACGGATAAGACTATAAATGACTTTGGGCTGGGTTACTCGGTAAAATCTTCAAATGCATTATACAACTACCTCAAATCCAAAGGCTATAGCGATGAACTTATGATTAAGGCCGAACTTGTAGTATTTAAAGAAGGCAAGGGTGTTTTTGATATGTTTTGGAACAGGGTGATTTTCCCTATAATGGATCAAAACAGTAAAGTAATAGCCTTCGGCGGCAGGGTAATGGGAGAAGGAGAACCCAAATACCTGAACTCAAAGGAAACAGATATATTTAATAAACGCAGAAATCTATACGGATTAAATTTTGCAAAGCATAGCAGGTCGCCGTTTATGTTGCTTTGTGAAGGATATATGGATGTTATTGCACTTCATCAGGCAGGTTTTACCAATGCGGTGGCCTCGCTTGGAACCGCACTTACTGAAGAACAGGCGAGGCTGATTGCCAGATATGTGAAAGAAGTTATAATCACATACGATAGTGACGGGGCAGGAGTAAAAGCAGCTTTGAGGGCTCTTCCTATCCTTAAATCAGCAGGTATCAGAACCAAAATACTGAAACTTGCTCCTTACAAGGATCCGGATGAATTGATAAAAGCGGCGGGGCATGAGGAATTTGAAGAAAGAATTAAAAATGCCGAGAACAGCTTTAATTTTGAACTGTCAAACATAGAAAAAGGCTTTAATCTGTCTGAACCTGAGGGGAAAACAGAGTTTTTGAACAAGGTTGCCGAGAGGCTGACAGATTTTGAAGAAGAGCTGGAAAGGGAAAATTACATAGCTGCTGTTGCGGAGAAGTACTTTGTTTCTAAGGAAACACTTACCAAGCTTGTCAATAAGATAGGCGGGGCTAAGGAAATCAGGGAGACTTACAGGGAAGCAGGAGAAAGAATCAAAAAGAATGACAGGACTAATACTGCTGATGAAGGCTTATTAAAGACTAACAGATTTTTATTAAGCATAATCGCAGATAAACCTGAATATTATCATAGGATTAAAAATATAGTTTCTGCACGGGATTTTGCAACTCCTCTGTATAAGGATGTTGCGGGAAGGATATTTGGACAAATAGGGGAAGGAAGAAAGCCGAATGTGGCTGAGATTATCAGCAGATATGAGTCCGGTGAAGATCAGGCTTTGGTTGCGGCTGTGTTTGAGGAGAAATTTGATGCCGAAGTTGATGAAAAGGAGAGGGAAAAGGCGTTTAAGGAAATAGTTATCAAAGTAAGAAGGGCAGGGCTGGCTGAAGAAATGAAAGCAGCAGACAGTAATGATGCTAAACTTTTTACAGAGATTACTAAAAAGCAAAGAGAGCTTAATAAACTGGATTTTTAAGATTGGCGTTAATAAACTTGATGAATTAAGACTTACGGGAGGATGAACTTATGGATGAAAAAGTGCTTAAGAGTAAGTTAAAAGAACTGGTAAAGGACGCGAAAGAAAAAAAAGGTGTATTGGAGGCGGAAGATGTCAAAGCGGTTTTTGCCGGTCGGGAGATTAGTGAAGATGAGCTTGAAAAATGTTACAGATATCTTGAAAGACAGGGAATTGATGTTCTCATCATAGATGAGTTGGATGATGTAGATGAGGATAAAATACTAATAAGTACGGAAGATAATGATGAAATAGAAAGAGAAAAAATAGAGGAAACCGAAATCACAGTTCCTGAAGGTATAAGTACGGAAGATCCGGTAAGAATGTATCTTAAGGAGATTGGGAAAGTTCCTCTGTTGGATATGGATGAGGAAATAAAACTTGCCAAAAGCATGGCAGAAGGTGATGATGAAGCCAGAAAAAAACTTACAGAAGCCAATCTGAGACTGGTGGTAAGTATAGCGAAACGATATTTGGGAAGAGGGATGCAGTTTTTAGACTTGATTCAGGAAGGCAATATGGGACTGATAAAGGCTGTAGAGAAGTTTGACTATACAAAAGGTTATAAGTTCAGTACCTATGCAACCTGGTGGATAAAACAGTCCATAACAAGGGCAATAGCAGACCAGGCAAGAACTATAAGAATCCCTGTTCATATGGTGGAAACCATAAATAAACTGATAAGAGCCCAGAGACAGTTGACTCAAACTTTGGGTAGAGAACCTCAACCGGAAGAAATAGGAAAAGAATTAAATATGGAGCCGGAAAAGGTTAGAAGTATAATGAAGATTGCACAGGAACCTGTTTCCTTTGAAACTCCGATAGGTGAGGAAGAGGACAGTCATATAGGAGATTTCATACCGGATGACAGCAATATGGCGCCGGTTGAGGCTGCTACACATGCGATTTTAAAAGAACAGCTTGAAGAAGTATTAGACAGCCTGACAGAAAGGGAAGCGAGAGTTATAAAGCTGAGGTTTGGACTTGAAGACGGGCGTACCAGGACTCTCGAAGAAGTAGGAAAAGAATTTAATGTGACAAGAGAGAGAATAAGGCAGATTGAGTCAAAGGCGTTAAGAAAGCTTAGACAGCCAAGCAGAAGCAGAAAATTAAAGGATTATTTGGAATAATGAAAAAAAGAAAAAAAATACCGAAAAGAATGCTTGCGATTGCAGCCTTGGTGGATCATTCCAAGGTACTTGCAGATGTGGGCTGCGACCATGCATATATTTCGATAAATCTTCTTGAAAATGGAAAAGCAGACAGAATTATTGCATCTGATTTAAGAGAGGGACCGTTAAAAACAGCTAAAGATAATATAAATCTTACAGATTTTAAGGACAGAATAGATACCAGGCTTTGCCCGGGGCTTGAAGGATTTGAGGCAGGTGAGGTTGATACTGTCCTTATCTCGGGAATGGGAGGAATGCTTGTAAAAGAAATTCTTTCAGAGGGAATAAGGGTAGTAGAAGCCGCAGATACACTTATACTTGAGCCACAATCCGATTTGCGGGTAGTAAGAGCATATCTAAGGGAAATTGGCTTTGAAATTGTAGATGAGGATATGCTAAAAGAATCAGGAAAATATTATCAGATTATGAAGGCTGTCAGGTCAGAAACCGGACAAGTTTCAGAAAATGACATAGGGCTTATAACTGAAGATGAGTTTGGACCTGTTCTTATCAGAAAAAAGCATCCGGTGCTAAAAGAGTTTCTGTTAAACAGAAAAGCACATTTTGAGGCTTTATTACATAATAAAGAATTTATAGAGTCTCAAAAAGATTCTGAAAATGACAGGATTACGGTTATTGATAAAGAACTTAAGATGGTGACTGCTGCACTAAGCAGGTTTTGATGACGGAGGATAAAGGTATGAGAATAGAAGTTGAGGAAAAAGTACTTGAATATGACAGCGGAATTAAATTGTCGGAAATAGCAAAAAATGTATACGGAGAAAATCATGGGAAACTGCTTGCCAAGGTAAACGGCAAGCTCAAAGAATTGTGGAAAAAAGTATCTGAGGATGCCAAGGTAAGCTTTTACGATATAACTTCTACAGACGGAATTAGAACTTATGAAAGAGGAGTGTTATTTCTTTTTATAAAGTCTGTACATGATGTATTTGGTAAATCTGAAGTTACAGGTGTGAACTGTGAATATTCTTTAGGGAACGGAATATTTTGTGAAATCAGAGGAAATGCTAAAATCAATGATGAATTTGTAATCAAAGTAAGAAACCGAATGGATGAGCTTGTAAGGGAAAATATTCTGTTTGAAAAAAGCTTGGTTTCTACCAAAGAGGCTGTTGAGAAATTTTTGGACAGTGATTTATCCGACAAGGAACATTTGTTTAGATACAGAAGAGGATCAACTACCAATATATATAGACTTGGCGAGTATTATGATTATTTTTACGGCTATATGCCGCCTTCAACCGGTGCTCTTAAATCATTTGACATTAAAGCATATGATGGCGGGATAGTTATAACACTTCCTAATGCAAAAGAGGGTTTTGAGGTTAAAAGGCCTGACTGGAAGCCTCTTGAACTTCTCTACAAGACAATGAAGGAGGCAAATTCCTGGGAAAAACGCCTCGGAATAGATAATGTGGGAGACTTAAACGATGCGATTTCAGAAGGTCGTATCAATGATGTAATGCTTGTAAATGAAGCTTTACAGGAGGGAAAGATAGGAAAAATTGCAGAGAATATAGCAAAACTGGGTAAGAAGATAGTAATGATAGCAGGACCTTCTTCATCAGGTAAGACTACATTTTCGCATAGATTGTCAATCGAGCTTATGGTACAGGGGCTTAGGCCATATCCGATTGCGGCTGATGATTATTTTAAGAACAGGACTGAAACCCCAAAAGATGAGCATGGAGAATATGATTTTGAGTGCCTCGAGGCCATAGATGTAGCTCAATTTAATAAGGATATGACTGCCTTGCTTGCCGGCGAAGAAGTAAGTCTGCCTTCTTATAATTTTAAGACAGGAAAAAGAGAATATAAGGGAAGACTTCTTAAATTGGGTAAGGACGATATTCTTGTTATAGAGGGTATTCATGGACTTAACGATAAGTTTTCGGAGGCTCTTCCAAAGGAAAGTAAGTTTAAGATTTATATTAGCGCGCTTACTCAGCTCAATATTGATGACCATAACAGGATACATACCACAGACTTAAGGTTGCTTAGAAGGATGGTTAGAGATGCAAGAACAAGGGGTAACAGTGCGGAGGATACTCTTGCAAGGTGGGCTTCTGTAAGACGTGGTGAGGAAAAGAATATTTTTCCTTTCCAGGAGGAAGCTGATGAAATGTTTAATTCTTCACTGGTTTATGAACTTGCGGTACTTAAGCAGTATGCAGAACCGTTGCTTTTCGGAATTCCTCAAACTTCCCCTTATTTTTCGGAAGCAAACAGGCTGCTTAAGTTTTTGAACTATTTTCTTCCTATGCCTTCGGATGATGTGCCAAAGAATTCATTGGTTAGGGAATTTATAGGAGGGAATTGTTTTCCGGTTTAAATCATATAATTTGATGTAAGGAAAAGTATGTATTTAGTATAGTATAACTTGACACAAGGGAAAGTATATATTTCAGACTCGCTCCGGTTTTTCTGCGAAAAACCTAATGCGCTCGCTTAGAAATTATACTTTCCCTTGCTGTATGTAGCAAAATTATATTAAACCGGAAAATGAGAAACACTGTAAGCCGGGTTATGTATCTGATGATCATCTATCTCGAACTGCCGTTGCCGGCAATCTCTATCGACCTACCTAAAAGCACGACGGGCAGCCGTATAGCTTTATATTTGGTCTTTCTTCGGATGGGGTTTACACTGCCCCTATCGTTACCGATAGGGCGGTGGTCTCTTACACTCACCTTTTCACCCTTATCTGACCAGGTCAGACGGTAATTTTCTGTTGCACTGTCCTTGGAGTTGCCTCCACCAGACGTTATCTGGCATCCTGCCCTATGAAGCCCGGACTTTCCTCACCTGCCTAAGCAGGCGCGACCATCTGTGTTTCTCAAGTTGTTAGTTTAGCATATAACGGGTAGATTGACAAGTAGGGATGAATCTATGCTTCCAGTGCCTGCTTAATATCATTCACAAGATCTTCTGCATCTTCGATACCGCAGGAAACTCTGATAAGCCCTGCAGGGATGCCCGCAGTAGCAAGCTGTTCATCGGTAAGCTGGCGGTGCGTGGTGATAGAAGGGCAGAGGCAACAGCTTTTCGCATCTGCTACATGAGTTTCTATAGCTATAAGTTTAAGCTTGGTCATAAATTTCTCGGCAGCGTCCCTGCCACCCTTTATCTCAAAGGAAACTACACCTGAACAGCCGTCAGGAAGATATTTTTCAGCTAAAGCATGATATTTATCTGTTTTAAGCCCCGGATAACTTACACTGAGAACCTTTTCATGGTTTGCGAGGAATTCTGCAACAGTCTGACCGTTTTTAGAATGTTCTCTCATGCGCACATGGAGAGATTCTAAGCCGAGGTTAACCAAGTATGAGTTCTGTGGGGACTGGATAGAACCAAGGTCTCTCATAAGTTGTGCTGTTGCCTTTGTAATAAAGGCACCGGCTTTGCCAAACTGCTTGGCATAAACTAAACCGTGGTAAGATTCATCAGGAGTACAAAGTCCCGGGAATTTGTCGGCATGAGCCATCCAGTCAAAGTTTCCTGAATCTACTATAGCTCCGCCTACACCACTTCCATGTCCATCCATATATTTGGTGGTGGAGTGTGTAACTATGTCTGCACCCCATTTAATAGGCTGACAGTTGACAGGTGTAGGGAAGGTATTGTCAACAATGAGAGGAACTCCGTTGGCATGTGCTACTTTGGCAAATTTTTCGATATCAAGCACAGAGAGTGCGGGGTTTGCAAGAGTCTCTCCAAAGACAGCCTTGGTATTAGGTTTGAAAGCTGCATTTAACTCTTCCTCAGTAGCGTCAGGAGAAATAAAGGTTACTTCTATACCCATCTTTGGAAGGGTTACTCCTATAAGGTTAAAGGTTCCGCCATAGATTGAAGATGAACAGATAAGGTGGTCGCCACACTCGCAAATATTGAAAATAGCAAAGAAATTGGCTGCCTGACCGGAGGAAGTAAGCATAGCTGCCGTGCCCCCTTCAAGAGCTGCTATCTTTGCTGCAGCAGAGTCATTGGTAGGATTCTGAAGTCTGCTATAAAAATATCCGCTTGCTTCAAGATTGAAGAGTTTACCCATTCCTTCACAGGAATCATATTTAAACGTTGTAGACTGTATTATAGGTACCTGTCTCGGCTCACCGTTTTTAGGTGTATAGCCTGCCTGTACGCATTTTGTTCCTAATTTTAATTCACTCATAAAAATCTCCTTTAAAATCAAAAAATAATTCGGATGTTGCAGGTTTTATAAAAACTGCTTATTAGTATAAGCAAAATTTGTTATAAAATCCAGCCTTTTTTATCAGTTTGTAATATATAAAACTTATTAGTTGTTATAAAAAAGTGTGTGCTTGCACACACTTCGCGCGCGAGCGGTGCCGCAAGGCAAACTTCCCAACCGCGAGTCCAGCATCCATCGGAGAGATTTTTGTTTAATAGGAAATTTCTTCGAAATTTCCTATTAAACAAAAAATAACCCCGTTTGAATGAACCGGAGTTAGATTAAATTTATGTGGCAAGGAAACCGCCGCGCATTGTTTTTTTGACTGAATATAGTGCTTTATCGGCTTTTTCTAAGGCAGATTCAATTGACATACAAGGAGTAACTTTGGCAGCACCGATTGATACTGTTGTCCAACAAGGCTTAGATTTGCCGGCACTTTTTATGTTGCTTATAAGTCTTTGAGCGAAATCCGTTGCATCGGTTTTGTCTTTCATTTCACTGCAAAAAATCAGGAATTCATCACCGCCCATTCTGCAAAGTAAGTCATTTTCACGTACTGTGGAAAAGAATACCTTACCCATACTGATAAGAACTTCATTTCCTGCCAGATGTCCGTAAGTATCATTGACCTCTTTAAAATAATCCAAATCCAACACAAAGAACCAGCCATATTCACTCCTCTGTTCCCAGTTGTTACAGAATGCCCTAAAATTATCGAGTCCGGTTAAACCGTCTTTTTGCGCCAATTCCGTCATTTCCTCGTTTACACTTTGTAATTCCTGAACCTGTTTCATAAGAGTTTTAGGGTAGTATTCTCCGTCACCCTGCTCCTGATTAGGAACAGATTGGTGTATGTGAACGATTTTCCACTTTTCTTCAATTCGGTGGAAAATGAAAGTGAAGCGACTATCCATATTAATTAAAACAGTTTTATCACTGCTTTCTCCTGAAACATAAAATTTTCCGTATACAAGATAGGTGTTTGTGTCAACCTGCATTTGATTGCAGCTTATTCTTTCAAAATGAAATTCTACATCATTTCTATCTGCCATTTCATCAGCAAAAGAGTGTAAAAAGCAATCCAATCCTGTATAAAATTCATGGGAACCGGTTCCTATAATAACACATTCAGGGGCAACCCATTCGATTATCTTTTCTTTGGTTCCATTTAAATCTTTAGCAAAAAAGCCTCTCCAAAGTTCCTCTGTCAGTCCGGAAAAATTCACTTAATACCTCCTAACAATGCCTTAATATTAAACCCAAATTTGGATTAACTTATTGTTTATAAAGTGGTACTGTACAAGCTTATTGGCACTATTAAATTTTTCTGTATAAAGTGAGTTTACCACAGCAAATCAAATGTTGCAATATAGACTTTATTTGACTTTCCTATTGAAATAACTCCCTTCACATATTATAATTAAATCCGTATGTTTTACAGAATAATTTGAAAGGAAATTTTATGTATCGTCTTTTGTGTAAAGATGGTTCAGCCAAGAGAGGTGAGTTTACCACCGTACATGGTGTTATACAGACTCCGGTTTTTATGAATGTGGGAACTGCGGCTGCTATTAAGGGTGCGGTATCTACAGAAGATTTAGGAAATCTGAAAACACAGGTTGAACTTTCAAATACTTATCATTTACATTTGAGACCGGGTGATGAGGTTATTAAAAAGCTTGGAGGCATCCATAAGTTTATGGTGTGGGACAAGCCGGTTGTTACCGATTCGGGCGGGTTTCAGGTTTTTTCCTTAGCTAAGCTTCGCAAGATTAAGGAAGAAGGGGTAAAGTTCAGTTCCCATATAGACGGAAGAAAGATTTTTATGGGACCTGAGGAAAGTATGCAGATTCAGTCTAATATTGCCTCTACAATAGCAATGGCCTTTGACGAATGTCCGGGACTTCCCTGTGAGAGAAAGTATATGGAACAGTCGGTAGCAAGGACTGAGAGATGGCTGCTCAGGTGTAAAAATGAGCTTAACAGGCTAAACAGTCTGCCTGATACTATTAATAAGCACCAGTTGCTTTTTGGTATAAATCAGGGCGGTGTCTACAGTGATATTCGCATAGAGAATGCAAAGAGGATTTCGGATATGGATCTTGCAGGCTATGCCATAGGCGGACTTGCGGTAGGAGAAACTCACGAAGAAATGTATCAGACCCTGGAAACGGTAGTGCCTTACCTTCCTGAGAATAAGCCGACTTATCTTATGGGAGTGGGTACTCCTGAGAATATCCTTGAAAGTGTTGAACGTGGTGTGGATTTCTTTGATTGTGTATATCCGTCGAGAAACGGCAGACATGGTAATGCTTATACAAATCATGGTAAAATGAACCTGAATAATGCCAAGTACGAGTTGGATGACAGACCGCTCGATTCTGCCTGTGACTGCCCTGTATGTAAAAGATACTCAAGAGCCTATATAAGACATCTTCTTAAGGCGGGTGAAATGCTTGGAATGAGATTTTTGGTTATGCATAACCTGTATTTCTATAACAATATGATGGAAGAAATAAGGTCTGCAATAGAGAAAGGTGAATTTCAGGTATACAAGAAAGCTAAGTTAGATGGATTTAAAGCCGGTGAATAAAAAGTACATAGTCTTGAGGAGAATGATTATGCTGTTTTTATTGTAGCTGATTAAGTTAGTGTAAAAAAATAAAATATAAATTAAATTTTTAGGAGGAATAAAGAAATGATCGGAGTTTTAAATGCGGCTGCTACAGGAGGAGAGTCACTTGCATCTATGTTACCTATGATAGTAATCTGGGTAGTTGTAGTGGGAGGTATGATGTACTTTATGAGCATTAAGCCTCAGAAAAAGGAAAGACAGAGAATGCAGGAGCTTATGGCAAGCCTTGAGCTTGGTGATTCGGTGCTTACTACAGGAGGATTCTATGGTGTTATAATTGATATTATGGATGAAATAGTAGTAGTAGAGTTCGGAAGCAATAAGAACTGCCGTATTCCTATGAAAAAGGCTGCCATTGTAGAGGTTGAGAAGCCGGGACAGTCAAAGACAGATACAACAGAGAAAAAGTAATAATAATGGGTTGCGCATTGAGAGTAATGTGCAACCCGTTTTTGTTTAATAGGAAATTTCGAAGAAATTTCCTATTAAACAAAAATCTCTCCGAGGGATGCGCAGCTCGCGGTAGGGAAGTTTGCCTTGCGGCACCGCTCGCGCGCGAAGTGTGTGTGGGCACACACTTTTTACTATTGTGCGCCTAGCGGCGCACGTTTCTAACGGGTTTAAGTCCCGAATCCGCCCGGTAGTGGGAAGGATATAGCCGAAGGCAAGGGTGTCGAGGGTGACCTCGAATCTGAAGGAAGCTGGATGTGAGGAAGATACTAACTCATGGGCAAATCTCTGGTCTGACGAACAGAAATCTCATATGAGGTTATGCATGAGGATAAGGCTGCAATGCAAGTCGAAGTCCAATAACTACACGGAATCATGCATGATAAATGAGGCAGATGGATGGAGAGGAAGAAACGTGTGGTACCTGGGGAGGTCTGTGTGGTATGCCTTGAGAGAGGTAACCATTGCACAAAGCAATGCTGAACACACAGAAGTCAGCAGAGGTCATAGTAGTCGAGAGACAAAGGACCGAATCAGTAGGAGTCCCAAGTATGACTGAGAAAGGAGGAATGACTGGTTATGGCAGAAAACATTGAAAACAATGGCTGTTCGCAAAGAGATAGTGCGGAACATGAAGGGTATGTGAAAGCGCGTAGGTCATTCAATCTGATATGGAAAGAAAGAGACAGTGCACAGCCGAAGCTCTTGGAAACGATACTGCATAAAGATAACTTTAACAGAGCGTATAAGAGAGTTAAGGCAAACAAGGGAGCACCTGGTGTGGATGGAATGACCATCGAAGAGGCACTTCCTTACCTTCGGGAACATCAACAAGAGTTAACGTCCCGTATCTATCGTGGAAAGTATACTCCGTCTCCGGTAAGACGAGTTGAGAATCCCAAACCGGATGGTGGTGTGCGAAAGTTTGGCATACCAACAGTGATAGACCGTATACTTCAACAGGCAATAACACAACAGTTAGTGCCAATCTATGAGCCACTGTTTGCAGAGGGCAGTTATGGCTACCGTCCAAACAGAGATGCAAAAGGAGCAATACTAAAGATTAAGGAGTACGCTGAACAGAGCTACACATATGCGGTAGTTCTAGACTTATCGAAATATTTCGATACAATCAACCACGAGATTCTTATCAACCTTCTGAGGAAAAACGTAAAAGATGAACGTGTAGTGCAACTTATCAAGAGGTATCTGAAAAGTGGCGTAATGGAAAATGGAGTAGTTACCGAAGCAGAGGAGGGGTCGCCACAAGGAGGGAATCTATCCCCTTTGCTTGCGAATGTCTACCTCAATGAGTTCGACTGGGAGTTCTTGAAGCGAGGTGTCCCATGCATAAGATATGCAGATGACATAGTGCTTCTCGCTAAAAGTAAAAGAGCGTCAGAGCGACTTTTGGAGAGCAGTACGAGATATCTCGAGGAGAAACTGAAACTTACAGTGAATCGAGAGAAAAGCCGTACTGTCAGTGTATTTGCAATCCGAAATTTTAAATTCCTTGGCTTTGCATTGGGAAGGAACGGAAGTGGCATATATGTACGAGTTCATTCAAAGCCATGGGAGAGGTTTAAGTCGAGACTGAAAGAGCTTTCTTCCCGTAAGCGCTGTCAGTCAATAAAGCCAAGCCTTGAAAGGATCAAGGTATATGCAAGAGGTTGGCTTAGCTACTATGGAATTGCAAGTATGAAGAATAACCTGGATAACGTTAACGGATGGCTCTATCACAGAATACGTATGTGTATATGGAAACAATGGAAACGTGTGAGAACAAGATACCGAAACCTGAGGGCTATGGGAGTTCCCAAAGACTTGGCATGGAAAGCGGCAAACAGCAGACGTGGCTATTGGTTTACAACACACACAGTTGCCATAAACATGGCAATGACAAAAGAAAGACTGATAAACAGTGGCTTTTATGATTTAGCCACTGCATATCAGTCTGTGCACGTCAACTATTGAAAGCGCTGTATACGAGAACCGTACGTACAGTGCTGTGAGAGGACGGCGGTTAGTCACCGCCTCCTACTCGATTTTTCTTTTTAATTATATATATAATATTAGATATGGCAGGTACAAGTACAGCTATAAATATTACTTCAATAAGAAAGTTGATTCCGATAAAAGTTGTAAAGAAAAATACTATTGTATTATTTGCTTTTGCGGAAGCGGCTGTATCACTTATAAGCTTGTAAAATACAGTAAGCATTCCTAATGCAAAGATTCCGGTATTTACAATAGGTGTGATTACTGATGAGATAATTAAGGCGGGTAAATTATTTCGCTCCGAAAGCAACCTGTAAACAAGTCCCGACAAATATCCGGCGGCCACACCCTTAAACAAACAAATGATAACCGTCATTATAGGATTAAAATTCAGCATAAGCGTACTAAAAGGCTCGGCTCCCGAGATTACAGCCAGCACGACCACTATTCCGAAAATAAGCCCCAATATGGCTCCTGCGAATTCTCCGAAAAGAATTGCACCTACTATTATCGGAATTAGTGAAAGCGGTGGTGAAAAGTTCGCAATTTTAAAACCGCTTGCAAAGGTCTGCAATACGATAATCAGGGCAGTAAGTATGCCAATTCCTACCAAACGTTCAGTTTTTGTGTTCATTGTATTCATTTTTCCTCCTGCTGATATTCCCGTAAATTTAGGACTGTGCCCGATGGGATACATCGCATTAGGAAGAATAGCATAAAAAGTCCTTGAAGTAAAGACAAAAAATATTTATAATGGTAGCAGGAGTATTTTACCCTAAAAGCGACCGAGCTAAAAAATGAGTATTTTAGGGAAAATGACAGAACAAAATATACATTTACTATATATCGGGAGATTATTATGAACAGGAACAAATGGGATGAATTTGGCGGAGGAATAGATGATATTATTCAAAAGGCGATAAATTCCGGAAACTATAATTCGCTTGGAAGAGATGTAAACGACCTTATAAAAAAGGCAACTTATACTTTTGAAGATGCTCTGAACAAGGGATTGAATGAAGCACGAAACAGGACTGTAAAAACTAACCTAGGCGGAAATACGGTTGAGATAAATAAAAGCTATCAGGATAGGATAAGGCGGCCTGATACTAAGAATAATGAAATAATTACTTCTAAGGATAAATTATATATATCAGACAATATGATTTTGGGACAGGGATTGGCAAATGCTATATTAGGCGGCTTCTTTACTTTTGGGCTTGCACTTGGCAGTTTCATAACTTTCATATTGGGAGCTGCAATTCCTTCTGCAATAGCCTTTGTACTATTTATCCCATCGCTCGCTTGGTTTTTGAGTGGAACCAATACCTTAAAAGAGAGGCTTATTTTCAGAAATTACCGGAAGGTGCTTAATCTTTCAGATAGCAAATCATTTGCAAAAATAGAAGACCTTATGCTGGAAACCGGAGAATCTAAGAAGAAAACCCTTAAACGTCTTAGGAAAATGATCAGTAAGATGTGGTTTAAGGAAGGTCATATAGATAAAAATGAGACTACCTTCATTTCTACCAATGAAACCTATGCTCTTTACCAGAAAGCACAGCTTGGTTTTGAAGAAAGGCAGAGGATAGAAGACGAACTTGGAAAATTTAAGGAAGAAAATACTAAATCGGTCGCCAATAATACAGAAGTTCAGGAAACTCTTAATCAGGGAAGAAAATATCTTGCACAGATCAGTCATTTGAATGATAGAATCCCCGGAGTTGAGGTTTCAAATAAGATATTTAAGATAGAAGACCTTACGGGGAGGATACTTAAAAGGGTTGAAGAACATCCAAGCAGCGCAGAGGATATAAAGCAGCTTATGAAATACTATCTTCCTATGACTATTAAGTTGCTGACCGCTTATGCGGAGATGGATGAACAGCAGGTTAAGGTAGAAAATATAGATAAGTCTAAGCATGAAATTGAAAATGTGCTTGACAGCTTAAATGATGCTTTCAGCAAGTTGCTTGATGATTTGTATAAGGATACGGCCTGGGATATATCAAGTGATGTGTCTGTATTAAATGCTATGCTTAAGAGAGAAGGACTTAAAGGAAATGACTTTGATACGGCTGTTAAACAGGATGCAGAACAGGTTAGCAAAACGAAGGATGAAGTAAATAAGGAAGAAGAAGGTATCAAATTAACACTGTAGTTTTAAAAATATTTATATAAATTTTAGAATATGTTATCAGTAAAGGAGAAGATTATGAACGAGAACGAAAATGTAATGCCGGAGCTCACACTCGATCCGAAAGAGGTTGCTGCACCTACACTTACTTTAGAAGAAGAGGCAGTTCCGAGTCTTAGTCTGGAACCGACAGCGGTTAAAAATGGAATGGTGGTGGAAAAGACTGAAAATCCTATTGGGGTGGATGACAGTATGCTTTCAGAAGCAGAAAAAAAACAGGTAGATGCCTTCGTAAAGCAGATCGATATAAAAGATTCGAATATAGTTCTCCAATACGGCTCGGGAGCCCAAAAGAAAATGGCTGCATTTTCGGAAAAAGCCATTGAAAATGTAAGGACTAAAGACATGGGAGAGGTTGGAAAGCTTCTGTCAGATGTCGTTATAGAGCTTAAGGGCTTTAATGATGAAGAAGATAAGGGAATTTTCGGTTTCTTTAAGAAACAGGGAAATAAGCTTCAGATGCTGAAGACCAAATATGACAAGGCTGATGTAAATATCGGGAAAATTACCGATGCACTTGAAACTCATCAGATAACTCTTATGAAGGATACAGCAATGCTTGATAAGATGTATGAGCTTAATCTTGCACATTTTAAAGAGCTGACTATGTATATAATTGCAGGTAAGAAGAGACTGTATGAGGTAAGAAATGTAGAGCTTAAAGAACTCCTTGCAAAGGCTGAGGCAAGCGGTAAGCCTGAGGATGCCCAGGCTGCAAGAGATCTTGATGCACAGTGCACCAGATTTGAAAAGAAACTGTATGACCTTGAACTTACAAGAACGGTGGCTATGCAGACAGCACCTCAGATAAGAATAGTTCAGGAAAACGATATAGTAATGAGTGAGAAGATTCAGTCTACTCTTGTAAATACTATTCCTCTTTGGAAGACACAGATGGCACTTGCACTCGGCATTGAACACGCGGGACAGGCTGCAAAGGCAGAAAGGGCGGTAAATGATATGACAAACCAACTTCTTGCTAAGAATGCAGAAATGCTTCATCAGGCATCTGTAGAAGTAGCTAAAGAATCTGAAAGAGGTATAGTTGATATCGAAACCCTTACCAAGACAAATGAAACTCTTATAAAGACCTTTGATGAAGTTATGCAGATTCAGAAAGAGGGCAGAGAAAAGAGGGCTGCGGCAGAAGTTGAGATGGCAAGAATAGAGGCTGAGCTTAAAAACAAAGTATTGTCATTGTCTCAGAGCAACTAAAAAATATAAGAATATAAAAATTTTATAACCTTATTGACAGTAGTTTTTTCTGATATTATACTATTCGGAAATACTTTTTCATAAAGGTATGTAGATATATAGAAAAAACTGATAAATAAATGAAAGTGAGGAAAAAATGGGACAAATTATTGGCGATGGAATTACTTTTGATGATGTGCTCTTAGTACCTGCTTATTCAGAGGTTATTCCAAATCAGGTTAACCTTGAAACTATGCTTACAAAGAAAATAAAGTTGAAAATTCCTATGATGAGTGCCGGAATGGATACTGTTACGGAAAGCAGGATGGCTATTGCTATGGCCAGACATGGAGGTATCGGAGTTATTCATAAGAATATGTCCATAGAACGTCAGGCAGAAGAGGTCGATAAGGTTAAAAGGTCAGAAAACGGTGTTATAACAGATCCGTTTTTCTTATCCCCTGAGCACACTTTAGCAGACGCCAATAATGTGATGGCAAAATACAGAATTTCAGGTGTACCTATTACAGAGGGCAGGAAACTCGTAGGTATAATTACCAACAGAGATCTTAAATTTGAAACAGACTTTTCAAAGAAAATTAAAGAGTCTATGACAAGTGAAGGACTCGTTACCGCAAGGGAAGGGATTACCTTAGAAGAGGCTAAGAAGGTACTTGCTTCGGCAAGAAAGGAAAAGCTTCCTATAGTAGATGCTGAGGGTAATCTTAAGGGACTTATTACAATAAAGGACATTGAAAAGCAGATTAAATATCCTGATTCAGCAAAAGATTCACATGACAGACTTGTATGTGCTGCGGCAGTTGGTGTTACTGCCAATATCTTAGACAGGGTTGAAGCTCTTGTAAAAGCTAAGGTAGATGCAATTACTATTGATTCGGCACATGGACATTCAGCAAATGTTATTAAATGTGTGAAAATGATTAAAGATGCATATCCTGAACTTGATGTAATTGCAGGAAATATAGCTACGGGTGAGGCTGCAAAGGAACTTATCGAAGCCGGTGCGGATTCTCTTAAGGTAGGTATAGGTCCGGGTTCAATATGTACTACAAGAGTAGTTGCCGGTATAGGTGTTCCTCAGGTTACCGCTATTATGAATGTATATGAGGTAGCGAAGAAGTACGGTATACCTGTAATTGCTGATGGTGGTATCCAGTATTCCGGTGATATGGTTAAGGCTCTGGCAGCGGGCGGAGATGTGTGTATGATGGGTTCCATCTTTGCGGGCTGTGATGAGAGTCCGGGAGAATTTGAACTTTATCAGGGTAGAAAGTATAAGGTATATCGTGGTATGGGCTCTATTGCAGCTATGGAAAACGGCAGCAAGGACAGATATTTCCAGTCTGATGCAAAGAAGCTGGTTCCGGAAGGTGTAGAAGGAAGAGTTGCTTATAAGGGAATGGTAGAAGATACTATCTTCCAGCTTGTAGGCGGTATCCGTTCAGGTATGGGATATTGCGGAGCTAAAGATATAAAAACACTTCAGGAGACAGGAAAGTTTGTGAAGATTTCAGCAGCTTCCCTTAAGGAGAGCCATCCACATGATATTCATATAACAAAGGAAGCTCCAAACTATTCATCTGACTTCTAAAAATTTGTTTTGTTAACTAAAAAATAATGATTATGTATAATAAAGTCCTACAGTGAGGTTTTTGTTTTGCTGTAGGACTTTTTTGAGGAAAATATATGAAAATTATTAGCGGCAAAGAGGTAGCGGAGCATATCACCGCTGAACTTAAAAATAAAGCAGAAAGTCTGAAAAAAGGTAACAGAAGACTTCCAAAGCTTGTTATAATCAGGGTTGGTGAAAAACCTGATGATCTTTCATATCAAAAAGGTGCTGTTAAACGCATGGATATGATTGGAGTAATACACGAAGAAGTACATTTTGAGGAAAATGTACCAAAAGAAGAATTTTATAAAGAATTTGATGAAATAAATAATGATGAAAGCGTAGATGGAATTCTTGTTTTGAGACCGATTCCGAAACATCTTGATGAGGATAGGCTGATGAATACAATAAATCCTAAAAAAGATATAGATGCAATCAGTCCTGTAAGCCTGGGTAAGTTAATGACAGGAGATAAGAACGGTTTTGCCCCTTGTACTGCAGCCGGAGTAATCGAGATACTTAAATATGCGGGAGTGAAAATAAGAGGAAAGAAAGTAACGATAATAGGCCGCAGCAACGTGGTAGGAAGGCCTCTTGCCCTACTTTTTGTAAGTGAAGATGCTACCGTTACAGTCTGCCATAGTTTTACTGCAGATGTAAAGCAGGCAGGTAAAAATGCTGAAATTCTTGTAGCTTCCTGCGGAAAGGCAAAGCTCATAAACAGTGAGTATGTAGCTGAGAATGCGGTAGTTATTGACGTAGGTATTAATTTTGATGAAAACGGCAAGCTTTGCGGAGATGTGGATATAAATGATATAGAAGCTGTAGCGGCTGCCTGCACACCGGTTCCGGGCGGAGTAGGAGCTGTTACAACTTCTATGCTTGCGAAACAGTTACTTTTAGCTTATGAGGCTAAAGAAGCGTAGCAAGTTTCCTTTGTTCTTCTCTTAAATTTTCAAGTATTGAATAAGGGATTCTGAGATTTCCTCTGCCTGTACCTATACTTATAGCCGGCTTTGGTTTTCCATGAAAATCAGAGCCGCCTGTAATTATAAGTCCTTTTCTTTTTGCAAGCCCTCTCACATAATTTTCATCCTGTTTGGTGTGGCTTGAATATATGGTTTCAATTCCTCTTAGGCCATAGCCTATAAGTGTATCCACGAGAGCTTCAAGCTCAGGTGTGGGGAGCCTGTAAATTATAGGATGGGCAAGTACAGGTACACCGCCTGCCTTTATTATACCTTCAATAGCGTCTTTTGGACCGGTGAACTTTCTGGCTACGTAGTAAGGCGTATCATCTCCTAAGTATTTTTCAAAAGCAGAAGTGTAGTCAGGAACTATTCCTTTTTCTACAAGGTATTTTCCAAAATGAGCCCTTGTTATTATGGAATCGGGGGAGGCGGCAACTATTTCCTCATAAGAAATAGGCAGTCCGGCTGATTTCAGATTGTCTATCATTTTAATATTTCTGCCTATTCTTTCCTTTTCTGCCGATTTAAGTAAGGCATTGAAGTCGCCGTCATCAGGGTCTACTAAAAGCCCAAGAATATGAATATCTCCCTGCTTATAGGCTGCTGATATTTCAACCCCCGGAAGTACTTCCAGCTGTTCTTCTTTAGGGAGTCCTGTATTATGTCTGCTTGCAGCTTGGTAAAGAGATTTATATCCGTCTGTAGTGTCGTGATCGGTAAGTGCAAAAGCGGCCAGTTTGGCCTCTGCTGCCAGTTCAACAAGCTTTTCCGTGGTTTCGGAGCCATCAGAAAAGATCGAATGTACATGTAAGTCTATGGTTTTCATTTTTTCCTTCTTTATCATATTTTTTATCTTTTAGAACAATTATATTAAATATAAAAAAATAAGGCAAGTGATAATTAATTTCATTTTAAAATCATCTTGAATTTTAAATAACGTTGTGATATGTTATAGATAACAACATATAACGATATATAAAGTTAAGGAGGATTAGAATGTTTAATTTTGATGAAGCAAAAATTATGCAAGAGCACAAAAATGGGCTTGGTATTGTAAAACTAACAGAACAAGCGGTTGATGATGTAGTTAAAAACGGTTACAAAAATATATTTTATATCGGAATTGGAGGAACTGTACTTTATGCCAATCAGATGGCTCATATTGTAAGGGAAGAGGGTTCTACCATTCCGCTATTTGTTGAGAATGCAGCGGATTTTTGTGTGGTGGATAATCCTCATTTTTCGAAAGATTCGGTGGTGGTTATTGAGAGTATTTCCGGAGATACCAAGGAAGTGGTTGCTGCTGTAGATAAAGCTCATGAAATTGGTGCTAAGGTTATTGGTTATGTGGAGAAAGAGGGAAGTCCTCTTTATAAAAAATCAGATTATCTCATAACCGCTATAGGTGGCGGATACTATTTTTGGTACACGGTTACTCTGCGTTTTATGTATCACGCAGGTCAGTTTCCGCAATATGAGAAATTTTTTGAAGAGCTTAAGAATATGCCTGAAAACGTAGTGGAGATTTATAAGAAAGCAGATGCCAAAGCTGCAGAATATGCAGAAGCATATCAGGATGAGCCTATTCAGTATCTTGTTGGTTCCGGTAACTTGGAAGACTGGGCAGTATGCTATGGTATGTGTATTATGGAAGAAATGCAGTGGATGAGGACAAGACCGATATCAGCTTCGAATTTCTTTCATGGAACATTGGAAGTTATTGACAAGGACACTTCAGTTATTTTGATTAAAGGTGAGGATAAAACGCGCCCGCTTATGGACAGAGTAGAGAATTTTGTACATAAAGTCAGTGCTAAGGTAACTGTATTTGACAGTAAGGATTTTGAACTTAAGGGAATCAGTGATGAATTTAGAGGAATACTTTGCCCAATTATTATGCGCTCTGCTTTTCAGAGGGTATCGGTTCATTTGGAACATAACAGGCGTCATCCTTTGGAGATTAGAAGGTATTATAGAAGAATGGATTATTAAAAGAACAGAAATTAGCCCAAAGCTGTTAAAACAGATAATTTTATTAAAGTAAGTCATCTGAAATTTCATAGACATTTAATGAATAATTTCGGATAAATTATGATATTTGAAGTGGTTGCTTGAAAAGGCTCCGGATGATATACTTAAATTATATATGGTTTTGTATATTATATAATCCCAATTATTTATTATATGATACAGACATAAAATATAACTAATGGAGGAAGGAGCCATGTCAAAACTAAACAAGGAATCATGCGTTCCTTTGTATCAGCAGCTGATGGAGGCGATTCAGAATCAGATACTAAAGGGAGAATTAAAAGAAAACGACAGAATACCCACTGAAATAGAACTTAGCAAGCAGTATGATGTCAGCAGGATAACAGTGCGCAAAGCTGTGGAATTGCTGGTAGATGAAGAAATTCTTATAAAACGCCAAGGTATAGGAACCTTTGTTTCGCAAAAAAAGCTTTTCCGTAATATAGATGGATTCATGGGATTTACTCAGAGCTGTCTAGCGGTGGGGAAGGTAGCAGGGGCAGAATTAATATCAGCAGAACTGGCTACAGCCAGCATAGTTGACATAGAAGAACTGAAGATTCAGGAACATGAGAAGATTATTAGAATTGTACGGGTACGAACCTGCGATGGTATACCGGTTATGCTTGAAGAAAATCATTTTGCTGTTCGTTTTGCATATCTATTCAGCCATGATCTTACCGGTTCTCTATATCAAATTTTAGCAGAAAATGGAACAATTATGAATAATGGTATTAAAAGGATCGGAATATGCAGTGCCAATGAAATCGAAGCCAAGCATCTGGGGGTTGCACTTGATAAGCCTATGCTTTATGTAAAGGATATAAGCTTTGACCGACAGGGCAATCCTGTGCATAATTCTAAATGTGTGATTAATCCGGAACGCTATAAGATGACAATTAGAGTTAATGCATAAAGCTTAAATAATTAAGGGGTTGAATAATTAGCGAAAAATGTGGAGTTGAATGAGGCAACTCTGCATTTTTATTTGGTGAATATCTGATTCTTATGTATTTTATTGATATACTTCAGTTATCATTTGCATCTGTGGGTTACTGGAATTGTTTCTTTGTGAAAATATAATAAAATAATGATAAAATAAATGTTTATATTGTACAAAAAAATAAATATAGGCTCTTTAATATTTACAAAATGAACATAACGTTATATAATGATTGCATAATAATTAAAACACATAGTCAAAGGAGTAGAAATATGTTAAGAGTACTGGGTTTGGGCGATAATGTGGTGGATAAGTATATGCACATTCGAACCATGTATCCGGGCGGTAACGCATTAAATTTTGCAGTTTATGCAAAAATGTTCGGAATTGAAGCCGGTTATCTGGGCATATTCGGAGATGACGAGGCGGCCGCTCACGTCTGCGATACTGTCCGGAATATTGGAGTTGATCTTTCCCACTGCAGGTTTTATCGTGGAGAAAACGGGTATGCCGAAGTACGTTTAGACAATGGAGATCGTGTTTTCATAGGTTCCAACAAAGGGGGTGTATCAAAGGAACACTCACTGCAGTTAACCGAACTGGACAAGGATTATATATCAAAATTTGACATTGTCCATACAAGTATTTTCAGTTATGTTGAAAATGAGCTTCCTTTAATCCGTGCTGTGTCTCCTTTTGTGTCAATGGATTTTTCGGATAGGGCAGATGAAGAGTATTTAAAACAATGTTCACCCTATATTGACTGTGCAAGTATTTCCTGCGGTGACATGGAGGAAAATGAAATCAGGAGGCAGATGATTCGAATTAAGGAATTCGGATGCAAACACATTGTTATTGCTACCAGAGGAGCAGCGGGAGCACTGGTAATGGTGGATGGACATTTTTACGAACAGTCACCTTGTCTGGTAGAGGCTGTGGATACAATGGGAGCGGGGGATTCTTTTATTACCTGTTTCCTGATAAACTATGTGGATGCTATGAAAGATGCCAGAGACTTTCCTTTGGCATCAGGAACAAAAGGAATCACGACAGTGACAGGTTATCAGGAACTGGCTGTCAAATCAGGTTTATATCGTGCGGCTGTATATTCTGCGGGAAACTGCCAAAAAGATGGATCATTTGGCTTTGGAAAAGTGTTTTAATTAAAAAAGAGTGTTATAAAAGGAGAAAGGAGATTACTATGAAAAAATTTACAAAGAGATCAATAGCTGCTCTGCTGGCAGGAATTATGGCAATATCACTTTCAGCTTGTAGTGCTGCAAGTAATGATGGCAGTAATAAAGATGCGTCGAATACTTCGAAACAGGAGACAAAATCAGGCTCTGCGCAGGCAAGCCAAACAACAGGTGATAAAAAAGTTATAAAATTTTTCCACAGATTTCCGGATGAACCGTTCAATGGCTTTATAGAAAGCAAAATTACCGAGTATGAGGAGGCACATCCCGATATAGATATCGTAGTTGAAAGTGCCCAGAATGATGCGTATAAAGAAAAAATTAAAGTAGTTGTAGGCGGCAAAGATGCTCCGGATATTTTCTTCAGTTGGTGCGGAGAGTTTTCCGAACGCTTTTTAAGAGAAGATTTGATTATGAATCTTACTCCGTATTTGGAGAAAGACAAAGAATGGAAGGATTCCCTTATAGAGTCTCAGTTGGTAAATTACACAAAAGACGGAGTTACATACGGTATTCCGTTCAGACTTGACTGCAAGCTTTTCTTCTATAATACCAAAATATTTGAGGAAAATGGTTTGAAAGTACCGACTAAATGGAATGAGTTTATTGAAGTTTGCGATAAGTTAAAAGCAGCCGGAGTTACACCTATATCTTACGGTAATCAGGATAAATGGCCATCGGCACACTATATAGGCAGTTTGAATCAAATGCTGGTAAGTGATGAGGTAAGAGAAAAAGACTTTGATCCTTCACAGGGAGAGTTTACAGATCCGGGTTATGAAGAAGCGTTAAAGTTATATCAACAGCTACTTCCTTATTGTAACGATGCAGTTAACGGAACAGCAGCAGATATGGCCAGAACCAATTTTGCAATGGGTAAGGCGGCTATGTATTATGCGGAAATCATTGAAATTCCTTATATTACTGATCTGAATGCCGGTTTGGACTATGGTATGTTTAAATTTCCTGTAGTGGAAGGACCGGGCAATCCGGATATCCTGACCGGTGTTCCGGAAGGATTTGTGGTTTCATCCAAGACAAAGTATCCGGATGAATGCATAGCATTCTTGAAATGGTTCTTGGGACCTGAAGTGGGTAAGGCACAGGCACAGACTATAGGCTGGTTCAATGCATCCAAGAATGTAACAGATGGTGTAAATGATAAGAAGCTATTGGATGGATATAAGGTTATAACTGAAGCCAAAATCATGGGGCCTTGGTTTGATAGTGCACTTTATTCAACAACCTGTGATGAATATCTTACAGCTGCTTCAGATCTTACAAACGGAGATATAACACCTGCGGAAGCAATGGCAAGAATACAGAAAGTTGCCAAGGAAGCGCAGAGTCTTGTATCCGGAAAGGCAAAGTAGGAATAATCTATAGGGGGTGTACAGCACCCCCTGCAATATAAGAAAGCGGGTAAAGACCATGAGAGCAAAGAAATCTACTCCGTATCTGTATATGATTCCCGGTCTTATTATGGTACTTATATTTGTATACATACCGGTTATAACAAATGTTGTATACAGTTTTTTCAGCTTATCATCCTATTCGTCATCAGCGAAATTTGTAGGTATCAGTAATTATATTCGTTTCTTTACCAAGGACACTCTGCCCATTATGCTGAAAAATAACGGACTTTACTGCATTATATCACTTATTGTTCAGGTGGGACTTGGAACAGTAATTGCATTTCTTTTGGAGAGTAAAGTAGCAGGGCGGTTCCGTAATGTATATAGGAATATATATTATATACCCGCATTAATCTCGCTGACAGCAGTAGGTATTTTGTTTACATTTATCTACCAGCCTGATTTGGGTATGTTGAATTCATTTCTGAGGGCTATAGGTCAGGGAGATTTGGCTCGCTCTTGGTTGGGAGATTCCAAAACTGCGATATACTGTATCATAGCGATGAGCCAGTGGCAGTTTACCGGTTATATTACACTCCTCATGGTAGTAGCTATTCAAAATGTACCGAATCATTATATTGAAGCGGCATCTATAGATGGTGCAAATGCTGTAAAACGTGCATTTCACATAGTTTTGCCTTTGGTAAAAGAACAGCTTTTGGTATGTTCTATTATTACCGTAATCGGTGCATTTAAACTATTCACTGAAGTATACTCCACTACAGGCGGAACTCCGGGAAACAGTACACAGGTATTGGGAGTATTCCTTTACCAGAATGCATTCTTGCACGATGACTTGGGAATGGCAGCTGTAACGGGTGTATTTATATTTATAATAACAATGGCATTATCGTTGATTCAAATGAAGATAACCCGGTCGGGTAAAGTATAAGAAAGGGAGTGGCATATGAAGAAACGAACAGTAGAAACAGTATCTTTGAATGTACTCTTCATATTCTTGTCATTAGTGATTATACTACCGGCTGTCTGGCTTATTATGAATTCACTGAAGACAAATGTGGAGCTTTTCACTGATTCTTTGGCATTGCCTGTAAAATTACAGTTTGGTAACTTTATATCGGCATGGGATAAAGGACTCTATAAGTATTTCGGAAATTCAGTTATCATAAGCTCTGTTTCACTTATTTCTATTTTATTTCTGAGTTCTTTATTAGCTTATGGAATAACCAGGTTTAGTAGCAGATTTGGGAATCTGATATTTTTAATTATATTGGGGGGAATGGCTCTCTCAGAGCAGGTGGCACTGGTTCCTTTATATAAGATACTTCAGGCAGTACATTTATATAATACGTATTGGGCGGTTATCTTGCCGTATATTGCATTCAGAATACCATTTACTACATTTTTGATGCGGGCGTATTTTCTGGGGATACCGAAAGAATTGGAGGAAGCTGCAGTTATTGACGGATATAACAGTCTTCAGATATTCAGAAAGATTATAGTTCCTATAAGCAAGCCTATTTTTGCATCCTGTGCAATTGTAAATCTGAATTTTGTATGGAATGAATTTCTGTTTGCCAATGTATTCTTGGAGAGCAAGAGTATTATGACTATTCCTATCGGTCTGATGACATTTAAAGGGGATATGAGATCGGATTATGTAGTAATGTTAGCAGGTATAACTATTGCATCTCTGCCGATGATAATATTATATCTGTGTATGCAGAAACAGTTCGTAAGAGGTCTTACTGCAGGTGCAGTTAAAGGATAGATATGCAGCCCGTTTACCTGTGTGCAGAAAGACTCAAGTTACTAATCTGTGAAAGCTGCTAAATATATCGAGTCTTCTTCATTAAAACCTTTTTTCAAAATTACCTATAACATCTATGTTGCTTTGGATTGCAATAAAGGCATTAGGATCAGCTGTCAGAACCAGCTGTTTTAATGCTTCTGTTTCATTTTTTGAAATTACAGTCATGTAAACATAAGAAGAGTGCCCGGTATAACCGCCTGAAGCATTCCAAATCGTTACTCCGCGGTGAAGGTTATTGAGTATCAGGTTCTGAATACCTGAATGTCTGGAAATAATTGTGACACAGGTCTTAATGTTTTGATAATGAATTTTATCGGTAGATATTCCGGCTGCAATGGCAAAAAGAACAGAATATGCAGCTATACTCAGATCATAGCGGACAGCGCAAAACAGATAAATAAGGAGATTAACTAAAATACATACCTGCCCTACACTGAATTTTGGAAATTTCTTAGCACAGCATATTCCTACGATATCCAGACCTCCGCCGGAGCTGCCGCAAGTTAAAGTCAGGCCAACACCAAATCCTGAGAGAACCCCGCCCACAAGAACCGAAGCGAGTGGCTCTGAAAAGATAGGAACTTCCGGTGATGGAATAAAAGCAATAAATAAGGACTGCAGGCATACACATATTATTGTCTTATAGAAGAAGCTATGACTGATAATCACATATGACAAGAAGAACAGGGGAATGTTAATAATCCAGAATATGATTCCTGTCCAATCAATTGCTCCGGGTAGCGGGCCTCCCAAAAGGTCTTGAAAGATGAGATGGATGATTTGGGCAATCCCCGTAAAACCGCCACTATACAGATTCAGAGGGCGCAGAAACACACAAAATGAAAGGGCAAATAGGAATACTCCGGTAATTGCACCAATCATAGACAAAAGAATGTTTTTTTCTGATAGTTTAGACATGAGCCTTACCTCCATAAAACGGGCTTCCGGCAATGTAATTAGTAGCCGGAAGCCTGTTTGTTTCCAAAGAAATAATTAGTATTCCAGTTTCCACATATATCTTCTTTGGCTTAATGGGTGATTTCTGCATATTGCCAATTGCTCTGCATATACACGTAACACTGCTGTAATCAGCATTGGATTGAAATAATCTTTAACTGTAGCAGGTATGGCGGAACCTAATCCATAATCCTTTGCATCAATTAAAGTAGTTTTGGCCTGAAAACGGTTTAAGAAGTCAAGAGCCCTGGAATCCAACGCTCTGGTATTGCCATCATTCATAAGTAAAATAAAAGGTACATCTTTTTCTACAATTTCAAACGGACCGTGGAAGAATTCACCATCATGGAAAGAACCTGAATTAATCCACTGCATCTCCATCAGAAGACAAATAGAGAAAGCATAAGCAACCATATGGGTAGCACCAGAACTCATTACATAAATAACAGGGGCATCCTTGTAATCTTCGGCAAATTTTCTTGCTGAAGGAGTTACAAAAGAAACTGCATTTTCTATTAAATCAAAGATTTTGCCAAAGCCAGTCTGCATATCGTCATAATGTGCATAACCTTCATATTGATTAAGAATTTCTACCGCCAGTTCCAGGCAGAAAGTCATTTTTTCCAGCTTAGCCGCGTAGTTTTTCTCAAATCCATGGATTATTGCATAGTGTGCATTTTTTTCCAGCGGAGAACCGGGAGTATGTGTGATGGCGATTACTTTAGCACCAAGATTCATGGCTTTTTTGGAGGCTTCTACTGTTTCAGGAGTATTACCGCCAAGTGAACAGGTAATTACAATGCAATCTTCACCAACACAGGCAGGAGTGGCATATACAAATTCATTGGCTGTGGATAGAATAGTTCTAAGTTTTTTTGCGTTTCCATCTAAGAAATACTTAGCAGGATAAAGTTCTGCCTGTGATGCACCGCATCCTATAAAGATAACGGAGGTAATATTAGGACGTTCGGATTTAATTGTTTCAATAATTTTTTTTGGTTCCATAAAATAGGACCTCCTTTTAATAATATAATGTTTGAATTGTATTACAAATACATTATATAACGTTATATAAAAATAGTCAATAAAAACATGATTGATATATAATAAATAGTAGCTACGTGTAAAAAAATAGAAGAAATAGAAATAGAAAAATAATTTTACAGTCTTTAAATATAATCAAGTATGTGGTATAATAATTAAATCTTATGCAAGAAAGAAATAACAAAGGTAAGGAGAACAGGATATGAAGCACATTAAAAGCTTAACTACAAGAAACCTCAAGGAGTCAATGAAAAAGGGTGGCTGCGGAGAGTGCAAGACATCATGTCAGTCAGCTTGTAAGACTTCTTGTACAGTAGGAAACCAAAGCTGTGAGGCTAGGTAAGACTAATTCCTGCCTTTACTAAAGAGTCAGAGTTTAAGCAGCGGCTAAAGTCGCTGCTTATATTGTGTAGAAAGGGACTAAAAATTTGATTCATCAGTTTCAAAGTAACGGATATAGCATAGTACTTGACGTGAACAGCGGTTCAGTACATGTAGTGGACGAGGCCGCATATGATTGTATAGCCTTATATAATGAGAAAGTTATTGAGGGAAAAGAAAGCGAAGAAGCTGTACTTGCTGAAATTAAAGATACAGTACTCAGAAAATATAAAGATGTATCGGTAACGGAAGAGGATTTTAATGATATAATTTCGGAAATCAAAGAGTTACAGGAGGACGGACAACTATTTACAGAGGATATTTACGAAAAATATGTCAAAGATTTTAAACATAGAAACACAGTAGTCAAGGCTCTTTGCCTTAATATTGCCCATGATTGTAACCTGGCTTGTCGTTATTGCTTTGCGGGAGAGGGCGAATATCAGGGCGACAGAGGTATGATGAGTTATGAGGTTGGTAAGGCAGCCTTTGATTTTCTGATAAAAAACTCAGGTCACAGAAAAAATCTTGAAGTGGACTTTTTCGGCGGTGAGCCTCTTATGAACTGGAATACGGTTAAAATGCTGGTTGCTTACGGAAGAGAACTTGAGAAAATCCATGACAAAAACTTCCGTTTTACGCTTACTACAAACGGAATGCTCTTAAATGATGAAATTATTGATTTCTGTAACAAAGAAATGACAAATGTTGTGCTTAGTATAGATGGTCGTAAGTGCGTACATGATTATATGCGCCCTACCAGAGGCGGAAATAAGAGCAGCTACGATATAATTATTCCAAAGCTCAAAGACTTTGCGGCTAAGCGTGACAAAAAGGAATATTATGTAAGAGGTACTTACACAAGCAAAAATCTTGACTTTGCGGCAGATGTACTGCATCTTGCTGATGAAGGATTTACTGAAATATCACTTGAGCCTGTGGTTTCTCTTCCTTCTGAACCTTATGCGATAAAAGAAGAGGATATTCCTGTACTTAAGGAACAGTACGATATACTTGCTAAAGAGTATATTAAGCGTAGAAGAGAGGGAAAGGGATTTACCTTCTTCCACTTTATGATAGACCTCTCAGGAGGACCTTGTGTGGCTAAGCGTCTTTCCGGCTGTGGTTCCGGTACGGAATATGTGGCTGTTACACCTTGGGGAGATATTTATCCTTGCCACCAGTTTGTAGGTGAGGAAGGCTTTGTTATAGGAAATGTGTATGACGGAATTACGCAGACTGAATTACAGGAAGGCTTCAAGCATCAGAATGTATATGAAAAGCCAAAATGCAGAGACTGTTTTGCAAGATACTACTGCAGCGGTGGATGTGCGGCCAATTCATTTAAGTTTAGCGGAAATATAGATGATGTATATGAAATAGGCTGTGAACTTCAGAGAAAGCGTATTGAATGTGCAATTATGATTAAGGTTGCGGAAGAAACATACGAAGAAGCAGTTAATGAAGCGGTCTGTCCGAATCAGTGACAGTAAAAACTAAGATTTCGAGGAGGAATTCTCCTGAAAATAAAGAACTAAAGAAAGGTGGATTTTGCAATGAATAGCAAGAAACGCGGCGTAGCTAAGATACTTAGTTATGTCATAGTTATAGCACTTTTAGCAGCCGTTGCTTTGGGAGCATTTGGCAATAAGGCAGGCAGTGCTAGAGGCATTAAGAGGGGACTTGACCTTGCAGGCGGTGTAAGTATTACTTATGAAACCGTAAAGGCTAAACCGACAGCAACGGAAATGGCGGATACCATTGAAAAGATGAGACTTCGTGCAGAGATTTTCAGTACAGAGTCAGAAGTATATCAGGAAGGCTTAAACAGAGTAGTTGTAGATATTCCTGATGTTAAGGATGCTGATGCGGTTCTCAAGCAGCTTGGTTCAACAGGTTCACTTCAGTTTATTCCTGTAGAAGGAAATATAAGCTTTGTAGATGGAAAGTATAAGCTGAATAAGTCTATCGAAGAGCTGGTTCAGGAAAAGAAAGTATCTGTGGATGGTGCAGATATTGCTACAGCAAAGGCTCAGTCCAGAAAACAGGAATCCGGAGTCGGAATTGAGTACATAGTTGAGCTTGAACTGAATGCTAAGGGTGCAAATAAGTTTGCTAAGGCTACTAAGGAAAATCTTGGAAAACAGATAGCTATAGTGTATGACGGAAATGTAATTTCTGCTCCGACTGTGCAGACTGTAATTACAGAAGGTAAAGCTCAGATTTCGGGACAAAGTTCCATGGAAGAAGCTGAAAGACTTGCTTCTATAATCAGGGTTGGAGCTCTTCCTCTAGAACTTAAAGAAGTTCGTTCAAGTGTAGTGGGAGCAAAGCTCGGAGATACAGCACTTGAAACTTCACTTTTGGCCGGTCTTATCGGTTTCGCCATTGTATTTTTATTTATGATATTTGTGTATAAGATACCGGGACTTGCTTCAAGCTTGGCTCTTATTGCATATGTAGTTATTGAGCTTGTACTTTTACAGCTTTTACAGATTACACTTACCCTTCCGGGTATTGCGGGTATCGTGCTTTCTATCGGTATGGCGGTAGATGCAAATGTAATTATATTTACCCGTATTAAGGAAGAAATCGGTCTTGGCAAATCTGTACGCTCTGCTATCGGAAATGGTTTCAAGAAGGCACTTTCAGCTATTATAGACGGTAATATAACCACTATTATTGCAGCTATTGTGCTCGGTATCTTTGGTACAGGTACTATCAAGGGCTTTGCTTATACACTTGCCCTCGGTATTATTATTTCAATGTTTACAGCGCTTTTCATAACCAAGTTCTTACTTTTCTCATTCTATGATTTGGGATTTGATACAGAGAAGTATTATGGAACCAAGGTTGATAAAGAGAATAAGCCGTTCCTTAAGTTTGCACCAAAGGCTTATATACTTTCACTTATAGTTATAGGTGTAGGTATTGCGACTATGATATTTAATGCAGCTGGTGGAAAAGGTGCCTTTGATTATGCTCTTGAGTTCTCAGGCGGTACTTCTACAGAAGTAGTGTTTGAAGGTGGAAAGGTTCCGGGTAATGATGAAATCAGAAATTTTGTTAATGGAATAATTCCGTCATCTAATGCGGATGTAACTCAGATAGTTGGCGAAGATGCGGTTGTAATCAAGACAAAATCACTTAATGAAGAAGAAAGAACCAAGCTTCGTGAAAGCTTCGTAGAGAAGTATAAGGTATCTAAGGACAATATAACCAATGAAAATATTTCGGGTGCTGTTAGCGGTGAAATGAAGCGTTCTGCACTTATGTCAGTTATTGCTGCTACAATCTGTATGCTTATTTACATCATAATCAGATTCAGAAATGTTGCTTTCGGTACAAGTGCGGTTCTGGCACTTATCCACGATGTGCTTGTGGTAGCTACTCTGTATGCACTTATCAGAATGAATGTAGGTAATACCTTCATTGCATGTATGCTTACCATAGTAGGTTATTCAATTAATGCAACCATCATTATCTTTGACCGTATCAGAGAGAATATGGCTGAGAAAAAACGTGGTGAAACCGTAGCTGAGATAGTTGATAAATCAATTACCCAGACATTTTCAAGAAGTATCAACACTACAGTTACAACTCTTATAATGGTAGCTGTTCTCTTCATTATGGGTGTTAGTTCGGTAAGAGAGTTCTCGCTTCCTATTATAGTGGGACTTATCTGCGGTGCATATTCTTCAATCTGCATAACAGGTACTCTGTGGTATTCCTTTGTAAGGAAAAAGATCGAAAAATAAGTTGATGTAAATTTGTTGTTATGGTGGTGCAGGTTTTAACTTGCACCACTTTTTAAAATTCGGAGGTAACTATGTCATCAGGTTTTGCCTGTGAGGATTGTAATAACTATGTTTACGATGAAGATGAAGAAGCATATATCTGTGTACAGGACATGGATGAGGACGATTTTTACAGAGTGATGTCAGGTAAATTCAGAGATTGTCCTTATTATAGGTCGGGAGATGAGTATAAGGTGGTCAGACATCAGATGTAATAAGGCTTTTCAATTGTAAATCTAACACTTTTGTGATAGACTAAAACTGATTTTGAAGATTTTTAATAATCTCTTGGGGGATGATATGAGACAGAAAAGAGTTTTGCTGGCAGAAGATATTTCCTGCTACGGAAAGTGTTCTACAACTGTAGCATTTCCGATTCTTTCGGTGGCGGGTTTTGAAGTATCATTTCTGCCGACCGCCATTTTCTCGGCACATACAGGTATAAGTAAAGACATAGCCTTTCTCGATTTTTCGGGAGGAATGAAAGGGATATTGAAATCCTGGGAATCCATGGAACTTAGCTATGATGCTGTACTTATAGGCTATGCTTTCGGAAAGAAACAGCTTGAAATTATGGCTGATTTTTTGGAGAAGACTGAACAAAAGCTTGTCATCTTAGACCCGGCTATGGCAGAAAACGGAAGACTTTACAGTAAGCTTCCCGAGGACTATCCGGATGCTATGAAAGAGCTGATAAAACATTGTGACTATCTTACTCCCAATATTACAGAAGCCTTTATGTTAGCTGAAAAACCATATCATAAAGCGCCTTATGTAAGAACTGAAATTATGGAACTGCTTATTATTTTATATGGAAAATACCGAAAAAATGTTATAATTACGGGGATTGAAACTGTAGATAATAAGCTTACGGTCATGGCGATAGATGATAGCGGAGACATATATACATGTGAAACCCAAAAAATAAGCCGGAACTATAGCGGTACAGGTGATGTATATGCTGCTCTTTTATTAGACGGACTTTTGAAAGGGAGAGATTTTAAGACTTCTGTCAAGGAAGCTATGGAGCTTACCACCAGGGCCGTAATGCTAAGTGTGGCAGGAGATTATGAAAATCTGTATTTTGAAGGCATACTGAAAGAATTATAGAAGGGGGTTGAATATGGAAAACTTGAAAAGAATAGTTATGCTGATTGATGCTGATAATACCCAGATAGGTAAGCTTGAGGATGTTATCGGAGAGATTTCCACACATGGAAGAATAGTGGTTAAAAGAGCCTATGGTAACTGGCGTAAAGACGTACTTAAAAATTGGGAAAAAGAGCTTAAGAGGCTTGCTATAAAAGCGGAACAGCAGTTTGATTATGTTAACGGTAAAAATGCTACAGATATGGCACTTGTAATTGACACAATGAATCTGTTACATAAGGGGATATATGACTGCTTTGTAATAGTTGCCAGTGACAGCGATTATACCCCTCTTGCAATCAATTTACACGAATCCGGTGTATATGTAATAGGGGTGGGAGAGAAAAAGACTCCCGAGGCTTTTAGAAACAGTTGTGATGAATTTATTTTCCTTGAGAACCTTGGCAGGGCTAATGAATTAAAGCTGTCTATTCCTAAGGCAGGTGATGATGAATACGAAGAAGATGAACCTGAAGAAGACTATGATATAGAAAAAATACATAATCTTTTAAAGATTGCTTCGGACAAGTATCAGGATGATGAAGGTTTTGTAAATGTAAGTTCAGCAGGGCAGTTTATCAAACGTGTACGCCCTGACTTTGATGTGCGTACTTTTGGATATTTGAAGCTACCTAAGCTTATAGAGGCCTTCCCTGACAGGTATGAGATTAAGAAATATAAGGGTAAGGGTACGGTACTCATTATTGCATACAGATGTAAATAGTCTGAATTCAATAAAAAATACTAAAATAAACGGGAGGTAAGCAGCATGTACAGGAATTTCATAAAGCGACTGTTGGATTTTTTATTATCCCTGACAGCCATACTACTGTTGTCTCCCATACTTCTCATACTTACTATAGCCGGTGCGGTTAAAATGGGTGGAAACCCGTTTTTCACTCAGGAAAGACCGGGTAAGGATGGTAAGGTGTTTAAGCTTGTAAAATTTAAGAGCATGAATAACAAAAAGGATGAAAACGGTAAATTACTTCCGGACGAAGTCAGGCTTACTTCTTATGGGAAATTTATCAGAAATACCTCTCTTGATGAACTTCCTGAGTTAATTAATATACTTAAAGGGGATATGGCGATAGTCGGACCGAGACCGTTGCTTGTGAAGTATCTGACAAGATATAATGAAACTCAGGCAAGGAGACATGAAGTACGTCCGGGGCTTACAGGGCTTGCTCAGGTAAATGGCAGAAATGCGATAAGCTGGGAAGAAAAATTTAATTATGATGTGGAATATGTAGATAATGTAAGCTTTTTGCTTGATTTTAAAATAATATGTAAGACAGCACTAAAAGTCATAAAAAGGGACGGAATCAGCAGCGAAACTTCTGCGACAATGGAAGAATTTATGGGACAGGCTAAGGAGAACAATGAAATTCGGTAATCTTAAAAGAAAATTTATAGGCAAACGCAGTTTTTATGCAATGATACTGGCTATAGCCGTACCTATCATGGTACAAAACGGTATAACAAACTTTGTCAACATGATAGACAATATAATGGTGGGCAGAGTCGGTACCAATGAAATGAGCGGTGTTGCCATAGTAAACCAGCTGATTATGGTATTTAACCTTTGTATATTTGGCGGAGTGGCGGGAGCAGGTATATTTACCGCTCAGTTTCATGGAGCAAGAAATACAGAGGGAATACGCCATACTTTTCGTTACAAACTTATAGTTATTGCTATTATTGCGACAGCAAGCATAGCTGTTTTTCTGTGTTTTGGGGATGAACTCATCAAATTATATTTAAATGGAGAAACCGGAGACGTAGCTGATATAGAGGAGACTTTTAGACAGGCTGAAATATATCTCTCCTATATGCTTATCGGACTGCCGCCTTTTGCTATAGCGCAGGCTTACGGGGATACGCTCAGATGTTCAGAGGAAACCATAGTTCCTATGAAAGCAGGTATTGTGTCGGTTCTTGTCAACCTTTCACTAAACTATGTGCTTATTTACGGAAAGCTCGGAGCCCCGGCACTCGGAGTAGCGGGTGCTGCCATAGCTACAATTATAGCAAGATATGTGGAAATGGCGGTTGTAGTTATATGGACACATACTCATAGCAGGAGCCAGCCGTTTATAAAAGGTGCATTTAAGAATTTTAAAATACCCCTTCCACTGGCTAAAGATATGATTGCAAAGGGCACGCCTCTAATACTTAATGAAACGCTGTGGTCAATGGGAGTAGCAGCCCTGCTTCAAAATTATTCTGTAAGAGGTCTTGCCGTGGTAGGAGCTTTGAACATATCCCAAATTATTTCTAATCTTTTTAATGTGGGAATAATAGCGATGGGAAGTGCAATTTCCATAATTTTAGGCAGAAGGCTCGGTGCCGGTAAGATGAAAGAAGCAAAAGAATATTCTGTAAAATTAATCTTTTTTACGGAAATTATCTGTTTTGCCACAGCTTTAATACTTATGTTACTTGCACCTTTCTTCCCAATGATATACAATACTACTGATGAGATAAAAGCTCTTGCAACATCATTTATAAGGGTAGCGGCAGCCTGTATGCCTATATATGCTTTTGAAACCTGCTGCTATTTCACTATACGCTCCGGCGGCAAGACATTTATTACATTTTTATTTGACAGCGTGTTTATGTGCCTGGTATCTGTGCCGGTTGCTTATATCCTGGTTCATTTTACGGCATTGAACATAGTAACGGTATTTCTCTTTGTCCAACTGGTAAGCCTTTTAAAATGTCTGATAGGCTTTACTATGGTAAAGAAGGGAATTTGGCTTAACAAACTTGCTTATTAAAATAGAAAGGAATGGAAAACAGTATGCAGATTATAATTATAATTGTTATTGTGATAATATTTATCGCTAATCAGGTAGAGAAAAATAAGAAAAATAGTATAGGATTGGGAGCCAAAGGTGCCCGTAATATAGTTCCTCAGCCTAACAATGCTTATCAGGTAAATCAACCAAGAAGAAGCAGCTCAGAGAAGGCTTTTAGGGAAAGCAGTACTTATCAGACAAGTAATATGGTGAATGAACAGATGGCAAACAGAGACGCCGCCATGGATGTATTAAACGAATTTAATGAATCCTTTGACAGAATGAAGACTAGGAAAGAAGCTAATAAGCCTAAAAAGGCTAAGCCGGTTAATAGTGTGGCAACAAATAAGAAAGAAGCTAAGGTAGAAGTTATTAACTTGTCTAAGCCGGAGGAGAAAACTCCTAATAAGGATACCGGCTATACTTGGAGCATCTTTGATGATTTTGCGGCTTCGGATGCACTTTATCTGGCAAGGAAGGATGTTGAAAGCAGGAAGGCACAGAAAATTTCTTATATTTAACCACCAATTATTCATGTCATAGGTCACAGACATCTTATTTTGCGTAGTATATTTGGATAAACAGCTTTAGGTCTGTGACTATGGGTGTATATTACCAAACATCTGCAAAATATCGTAACTTAGGTTAGATTTTAATCTTGTTACGGTATTTTTTTATTTAATAGGAAATTTCTTCGAGAGATGCGCAGCTTTCGGCAGGGAAGTTTGCCCTACAGTACAGCCCGTGTGCAAAGTGTGTGCAAGTCCTCACTTTTTAAATAGAACAGAACTTGTTGCATTAATTTTATCAATAAGTAAGAAAATGCATAAGATGTAACCAATAAGTAACTATAATAGGTTAGTCTATTCTCGCTGTGATTTTAATGTATTTTGTAAATTAAGTACAGAATTTTTTATGATATTAGAATTTTTGTGCATATAATTGTGTAGTTTATTAAAATACAAGTAATCAAGCTATTAACTAAGAAAGGAAGAGCTATGAGAAGTAGAAGTCAAAGAAAAAACAGTATGGGAGTACATTCCGTATTAGCTAAATTTATGATCTTATTGATGATTATAAATGTTTTAAATGTTATTCATCCCGCAGCTGTAAGAGCAGATGATACAAAACATTTTGGAAACAATACCACTATATTACCGGAAGGCGGAATTACTGCGAAGAATTATAATAATGGTAAATTTGATGTTGAGATGGTTGTTAAAGGTGATGGAAGTACTACCATAGAACAGAAAAATTTAGATGTTGTTTTAGTAGTTGATCGCTCCTATGATAACATGCGTAAAAACGGCAGAATGGCAGCAGCTAAAGCTGAGGCTGCCAAATTAGTTGATTATTTTTTACAATCCGGAAATAATAAGATAAGAGTTGGCTTGGTAAGCTTTGCAGGAAATAATGGCGGCAGTCCTTCTCCTGTATTGGGAGTTACTCAGTTAACACAGGATGCAGATGAATTAAAAAATGCAATAAGAGGGTATAATACAGCAGGATGGAATAATAGTCCGGTACTAAGAGAAGCATTTACTCAAGCAGGATTAATTAAAGCAAATGAGATGTTTGGAGCATCTAATACAAACAAGAAAATAATAGTTTTAATTAGTGGTGGAGCTCCAACTATTTCTTATGGGCTTACTCTTGATTTTAATCAAAGAGAAGAAGCGCTTTCTAATACACCTAAAGAAGGTTATGAAATTTGGAGTTTAACCAGGTGGCTTGATCCTAAATATCATAGTTCTTGGAAAAAAGGTTATCATAAGAGTAATGAATGGACACCATATTATGTAAAACTTGTTAAAGGACTTATAGATGTCCCAATGGGTAAGACAGCTGAAGTGAAAACTAACACTATAGCTGAAGCGAATAAGATTAAAACTGATAGCGGTGTTGAGATATTTTCTGTTGGTATAAAGGCTGACGGTGATGCAGCGGAAGTATTAAAAAAGATTGCTTCTGATAATAGATATTATGTAGACAATATCTTAAAAGATGTTATAGACAAAGTTATTGAAAGTCTTAAAGAAGTAAAGAAGGAATATAGCATTAAAGATGGTGATTTGGAGATTAAAATGAATGAGGCGGTTAAGTCTGAACTTGATCCTTCAAAGATTACTTTAACTGCACAAAATACAGATTCAACTGCGACAGCAGAAGATAAAGCTGATTTAGCTAGGCGTTTTAATGAAATAAATAAGGAATTTGACAATAAAACTCTTACTTTAAGAAAAATTAATTTAGGTAAAAATGAAGTCCTTAACATAAAATATCAGGCAGAGTTACTTGAAGCATATAAAGATGGAAATCCTCATAACATAGTTGAATATGTTATTTTATATCCTGAAGGGAAAAATGGGAGTAAGGAAGTAAATTTTGCAATCCCTACAGTAAAAGAAGCAATTCATTCGTCTGTTGCCATTACCAAGGTTTGGGAGGGAAAACCGGCAGATACGGCGAATTTTGGGCTTTTCAAAAAAGTAGCTCCTGATGACAGACTTGAACGGATACCTAATGCTAATCCTAAAATATCTAAAAATGCCAATCAATGGACAATTAAATTTGAAAATGTAAAGACTTTTGATATAAACGGTAAAGCAATTGAATATGTAGTAAAAGAGCTTAATGAGCAGGGAAATCCTCTTAAAACGGGGGAGGTTGTAACCCTAAATAACAGAAAATATAGAATTTCTGAGTCTGATAACGGTAAGACTATTACTAACACAGAGCTTATTGACATAAGTGTTGAGAAAAATTGGGCAGATGGTGTTCCTGAAATTGCAATGCAGTCCGTAAAGTTTAGGATAACTGAGGACAATAAGTCAGCTGAATTTAATAAGACTTATGAATTAAATAAAGCAAATGGATGGACGAAGAAATTTGAAAATCTACCTTTATACAAAGGCAATGAAAAGATTAAATATTCAGTAGTTGAAACTTACATAAATGGCGAGAAGATTACAGAGCCTATCAATCCTGAAGCAGATTCAGAAGGTAATCATGTTTATTATTATAAGGCATTTAAGATAACTTTAAGTAAAAATGCCATAGATATAATAGATTCCGGCAAAGTTACAATAACAAACAGTGTAAGAAAACCTGAACAAAATATTCCTGATAAGAGAAGAATAAAGGTTGTCAATAACTGGGGAAAAACTCCGGATTCTAAGAAAAAAGAGATTGAAGTATCACTCTATAAAGTAAATAAAGATGGAGAACTGATTAAGGTTGATGATGCTGCTTCAATGGTTTTAAATAAAAATAATGAGACTGATAAGGATTGGCAGGGTGAATTTGTTGTTGATAATAAAGACAAAGATGGTAACCTTATTCAGTATTATGTTTTTGAAACAAGGATAGATAATGCAACAACCGGTGCTGTTAAGTTTGATCCTAATCTGTACAATGATGGTTATAAGATTGGTGAGTATAATGTAAGAATCAGTGAGCTGACCAGTGAAGCTCAAAATGCTGAGGCAGGAGATTATGGTTTCTACATTCTTAATGAAAGTGAAGGTGTTTCTACTGATCCTGCCACACCTGAAGAAAAGATAGATATTAATGTTACAAAAACCTGGACAGGTTCAACACCTGTTGGACATAAGCTTCCTGTTAAAGTCAGGTTGTTCATTGAAAATGGCGAGTATTTAGTTCCTGTAACAAATGTAGCCGAATTAACATTGAATGACGGCAATAATTGGACAGGAAAATTTGAGAATTTAGAAAAAATTGTTGATAATTATGGCAATGAGATTAAGTACTATGTATATGAAGTAGGTGTAGGAAATAATAATATCATTAATAATAGTGAGTTTATGTCTAAACCTGCTGCGTATAAGATAGGAAGTTACAATGTTACTATTGCAGGAAATGGTACTATAGATGTAACAATAACCAATGATCATAAACCTGCTCAAGCACCCGGGGGTGGGGCAGTAGATCCGGGAAATCCGGGAAATTCCGGAAATCCGGGAGCATCATCAAATCAGGGCTCAAATACACCAAATGTAAATGTTACTGATGACAAAACTCCTCAGGGAACTGTCAATACAGATACAAAACCAACTGATGAAGACACGGACGAAACCGGTGTAGAAGATATTGATGATGATGATATACCGGAGGATGAAGCTGGCTCAAATGAAGATACAGATTCTGGCGGTAAAACTAAAGCTCCGAATAAAGTGAAAGTAAATGAAGATAATGTTCCACGGGGAAAAGCTGCATTACCAAAAACCGGCGGAACTGATTCCACATTGTTTGGCGTTCTTGGCTTTGGCCTTATAGGTTTAGGTTTTTTAATTAAAAAAAGAAGATAAAAAGCTTTCTAAAATAAAAAATAATTACCGCATATCTTTGTGCAATATATACAAAGATATGCGGATTTTTTTGTGCAAGTTCAACATTATCCAATGAATAATACCAAGAAATACTTAGCTTTTTAACACAAACTATCCTTCGGGTAATATTATTTTATCCAAAAAAGTTATATAAAGATTATATAGCACATTATATGCAAATTTCTTTAAGAAAGAAGGTAGGAGTATGAGAAAAAAAGAAAAAAAGCAAAGATTATCTATGCTTGCAAAGTTTATGGTTTTATTAATGATTATAAACTTGTTCAGTGCAATCAGTCCTATGGTTGCAAAGGCAGATGAGCCTGATGACGCGCATTGGAAACCGGGTTCTGTTACAGAAGGAGATTTTACCATTGAAAAAGAAGTTACAGACTATAAGAGCGACGATGATACCTACGGGATTAAGCTCACAGTAAAAATAAGCGACCAGACGCAGGTTCAGGGGTTGCTCATTGACGGCGGAATCATAACTGATGATATGAGTCAATTTGTTGATTTTGTTGAAAATTCTGAACAAAATGTAACAGATGGCGGAGTGCCTCAGATAAATTTTGATAATACTACCGAAGTGTTAAAGGTACGAAATGTAAGTCTTGCCAAAGGTCAAAAACTGGAAGTTACATACAGAATTAAGCTTAAAGAAGTAATGAAAGATGGAGAGTTTCGCGAAACAAACGGTGAAACCAAATTATGGATTCCGGATAACGGAAACGGAAGGATAATGAATTTCGAGATTCCTGAGATAAAACAATTGGTAACAAAAAAGATTACCGTTAGAAAAAACTGGGAAAATACTGAAGAAGCATCAAAAACAGATGTAAATTTTAAGGTTTGGGGTAATACCATTCCTTTATACACAGGTATAATTAATAAGGGTCAACAGGAGACTACCTTTGATGTACCTAAATATGCAAATGGTGATGAAATACCTAATTATGATGTGAGAGAGATAGATATACAGAATGGTAATACTCCGATAAATGAAGGTGAAGAAATTATCTTAGGAGATTCTAAGTTTGAAGTACATTATAGCAATGCTAATGAACCTGATACATATATAATCACCAATAAATTAATAGACAATAAAATTAAGATTAACATTACTAAAAAATGGGCACCGGGTGTTCCTGAGATAGCAAAGAAGTCAGTAAAAGTAATGATTATTGAAGCAGGGCTTAAGGTTGAGCCTAAAGAGGTAACAATAACTGCAGCTACAAACTGGTCTGTCACTGTTGAAGTTCCTAAATATAAAGATGGTGATGCTCTCAGCTATTCAGTTTTAGAAACTGAAATAAATGGTGAAAAAATAAATATTCCGTTTCCGATTAACCAAGATCCGTCAGGTAATGGATATTATTATCATAAAGCGTTTAAGATTACCTTAAAGGATTTTATAGATATAACCGAAGACAGAGAAGTTGTAATTACTAACGGTACAAAAACACCTGAGTTTGATAATAATGACCGTTTAATAAAGGTAGTTAAAAATTGGGGGGAAACTGCAGAAAGCCTTAAAGCAACAGTTAAAGTGAGATTATATAAGCTTAATGGTGCAGGTAAACTTGAAGAAGTGATACTGGTCGGTGATGATAAACCGTTAGAAGTTGAGCTTACTAAAGACAATGACTGGATGAATCAGTTCAAAGTTACTTCTGTACCCGGTCCTGATGTTTACTATGTTCTTGAAACAAAAGTCGGTGGAACTGATATTGATAATGCTAAATTGGATGAATTGGTTTCATCCCCTGCTTTAATTAACGATGGTTATAAGATTGGCGATTATCAGGTAAAAATTAATAAGTTAAGCCATGTAAACGGTAATTATGGATTCTATATTCTAAATGAAGGCAAGAAAACAAATAATAACGGTGGCGGACCTGTAATACCGGGTCCTGATCCAACTCCTGATACAACACCGGGGACTGATACTGCTACCGATTCTGCGATTAATGTATCTACAGATTCAACACCTAAGGGGGATACAGGTAATAATGCAGATAATTCGGATAAAAATACGGATGATAATACAGATGATACAGGTATAATTGATGATATTGAAGATGATGACATACCTGAGGGTGATGTGACTGATGAAGAAAAAGATGAAGATTTAGATGTTACTGACGATACCGCTCCAAAAGGTACTTCAAACTTACCTAGAACCGGTGGAGTTCCTGCTGAGGTATTCGGACTTCTCGGTCTCGGAGTTATAGGCTTAGGTCTTGTAATTAAGAGAAGAAAGTAAGATTGTTAAAAGGATTTTAATATTGACAGAAGCACTGATTACAGATAAAATTGTATAAAATCTTATAATAAAGACCGAAAGGCTTATCTTTCGGTCTTTTATAGTGCAGGAAGGCAGAATGAATAATATATATAGGAACCTTATAAATCATAAAAACAGTGACTTTTATCCGTTTCATATGCCGGGGCATAAGAGAAATGCTGAACTTACTAAGAAATATGGACTCTGGGATGAGGAACTGACTCCTTATGATATCGATATAACTGAGATTGATAATTTTGACAATCTTCACAACCCTGAAGGTATAATAAAAAATGCGGAAACTTTTGCTGCCGGTCTATATGGAGCAAAAGAAAGTATTTACTCTGTAAATGGAAGCACCGGAGCAATCCTTGCTGTACTCGGACTTATGGAGAGAGGAGAGGCTGTGCTTATAGCCAGAAACTGCCATAAGTCTGTTTATCATGGGGTGGAACTCTATGGCCTTGTACCACATTATCTTGCGGGAGAAATTGATGAACTTGGCATATATCAAAGTATTAGCCCTCAAGAAGTAGAGAAGGTATTAAAACTTTATAATTCTGATTGTGAAATTATAAACAAAGAGTGTGGAAAAGTAAAACAGGCAGATAATTCTATTAAACTTGTGGTTATAACCTCACCTACCTATGAAGGTATTGTTTCTGATATAAGTCAAATAGCGGATATCTGCCATAAGTACGGGGCTTTACTTATGATTGATGAAGCACATGGGGCACATTTTGGCTTTGATAAATTTTTTCCGGAAACAGCGGTAAGATTGGGAGCGGACTTTGTAATACACAGCCTTCATAAAACCCTGCCTTCATACACTCAGACTGCAATTTTACATATGAATCTTGAAGATGTGGCTATAATTAAGAGATTACACAGACAGTTTAATTTGCTTGAAACTTCCAGTCCTTCATATATATTTTTAGCTGGTATGGAAAATAGTCTGAAACTTGTGGAAGAGTATGGAAGCAGGTTATTTGAAGAGTATAAGAACAGGCTTATAAATTTTAGAAATAAAACGGCTTCATTGAATAAGGTGAAAATTTATATGCCCAATAATTATTATGCTTATGATTACGGAAAACTTGTTATTACAGCAGGAATTAATTCGGGGGCGGAGCTTTACAGGTATTTATATGAAGAACATCATCTTGTAACGGAAATGAAGTCTAAGGATTATGTAATTGCAATGACAAGTATTTTTGATACTGATGAAGGCTTTGAAAGACTTTCCGGGGCTCTTTGTAAATCAGATAAAGATGAAAACTTCTTTAAACTTGATAATAAGGTAAAATTTGATTATACTTTAAGGAGTGGAACTTTGCCTGAAAGAAAATTACTTCCTTCTGAGGCGGTAAGCCTTTCTGCCAAATATTGCAGGAAAGTAGAGCTTGAAGATTCGGAAGGACTTATTTCAGCGGACTATGTGTATTTTTATCCACCGGGAATTCCTCTTTTAGTGCCGGGTGAAGTAATCGGAGAGGATATTATTGAGCAAATAAAGGCTGCAAGGCTTACCGGCATAGAGATTTATGGAGGATGTGACGGAAATGGGATATTTGTATGTGCTTATTGGCAAGAGCGCAACAGGCAAGGATAGCATATATAAGAAGCTTTTGGAAAATCCTGAGCTTAACTTAAAAGAAGTTGTCCTTTATACAACACGCCCTATGCGTAAGAAGGAAACAGACGGAGTTGAGTATCATTTTGTGACCGAAGACAGGCTCAAAGAACTTAGAAATGCAGGCAAAGTAATAGAAGAACGCTGCTTTAACACTATAGACGGCCCCTGGTATTATTTTACTGTCAATGATGGTAAAATGGATTTAACTACAGGTAATTATATTAGTATTAACACTTTGGAAGGTTTTAACCGGATAAGAAAATATCTCGGAAATGATAAGGTCAAACCTGTTTATATAGAAGTTTCAGATATTGAGCTTATAAAAAGAGCTGTTAAAAGAGAAGAAAAGCAGATAAATCCTAATGTTGCGGAGATTTGCAGGAGATTTTTAGCTGATAATGCAGATTTCAGTGAGGAAAATCTTAAACTTTCCGGAATAGAGGCCAAATCCAGATTTCAAAATGATGAGTTAGAATCCTGTGTAGATAAAATAACTGCTTTTATAAAGGAAAACTGATATGGATATTAAAATCAATCCGTTGATATTACCCCAAACTACTGAAGTAGAAAAAACTGCTAAGACAGATGACGGACAATTTAAATTCACCCTTATAAAAAATATAGAGGATAATTCCCTGGCTGAAAGGCTTAATTCTATGATGAATTCCATAACAATGGAAGGCAAAAAGCTGAAGAAACATATGGATATAAGGGATATGAAGCATTATCGGGGGCTGATAAAAGAATTTCTAAATGAGGTACTTAGTCGGAGTCACGAATTTTCAAGAGAAAATTATTTGGACAGGCGCGGAAGACACAGAGTTTATGGTATAATAAGGATTATTGATAAAGAACTTGATGAACTGGCAGAGGAACTTGTAAAGGATGAGAAGGATGCTATAAGCATACTGGGAAAGATAGATGAGATTCAGGGACTTTTGTTGGATATTTTTACCTGATGTGGGAGGCGGATATGAATACTAATATTTTAGGCAGAGAAAGTCTGGTAGAATACATGAAGACTGCTGCTTCTAAAGAAGAATTTTCACATGCCTATATATTTGAAGGGGAAAAAGGTATGGGAAAGCTTTTCATAGCTAAGGAATTTGCAAAAATGATACTTAGCTGTGGGAAGGAAACTGATGAAGAGAGGCAGATTGTGTATAAACAGGTGGATAACGGCAACAGCCCTGATATTATTTACATAGAGCCTGATAAGCCTACTACAATCAGTGTTGAGGAAATCCGTACAAAACTGGTAGGAACGAGTGATATTTTCCCTTATGGGAAGTATAAGGTTTACATAGTTAAGGAAGCGGAGAAAATGAATGAGCAGGCGCAGAATGCTCTGCTTAAGACTATTGAAGAACCGCCTGAATATGTTATAATAATTCTGCTTTCCGCCAATAAGAACCGCCTCTTGCCCACTATCAGGTCGAGGTGCGTTACACTTGATATAAAGCCTATAGCCGCCAATATTATAAAAGAATATCTGATAGAGAATTATGGGGTAGTTGATTATGTTGCTGATATGGCGGCTAAATTTTCTGCGGGAAATGTTGGCAGAGCTGTAAGATATGCCTGTGATGAGGATTTTCTTGAAATGAAAAATGTGGTAGTAAAGATTTTAAGAAATCTTGATAAGGAAACCATAACCGAAGAAATTGCAAGCATAATTAATCTTGAGGGCTATAAGAAGGAAATAAAAGACTGCATAGAGCTTATGATACTTTGGTTTAGGGATTTGCTTGTACTTAAGACTACCGGAGATGCAAACAAGATACTTTTCAGGGAGGAGTACAGGTATCTGAATGAGCAGATAGCCAAGAGAAATTACAGCTCGATAGAAAGAGCGCTTGAAAGTATGGAAAAGACGAAAAAGCGTCTGGATGCAAATGTTAAATTTGACACAGCTATAGAGATAATGCTGATGTATATGAAAGATAAATAAATTCAGATAGAATGGAGAAATATGGTAACAGTAATCGGAGTTAGGTTTAAAAGGGCGGGGAAGATTTATTTTTTCAATCCTGGAAATCTTGATATAAAGGCAGGAATGCACGTAATAGTAGAAACTGCCAGAGGTATTGAATACGGACTTGTAGCCGTAGGCAGAAAAGAGATAGAAGGAGACAAGGTAGTTCAGCCTCTTAAGGAAGTTATAAGGATAGCGACTCCTGAGGATGATGAGGCAGACAGGAAGAATAAGGAAAAAGAAAAGGAAGCTTTTGATATCTGCCTTGAAAAAATAAGAAAACATGAGCTTGCTATGAAGCTTATAGCCTGTGAATATACCTTTGACAATAACAAAGTAATGTTTTACTTTACCGCTGACGGAAGAATAGACTTTAGAGAACTTGTAAAAGATCTTGCTTTTATATTTAAGACAAGGATAGAACTAAGACAGATTGGAGTAAGAGATGAGGCTAAGATGAAGGGTGGAGTGGGAATCTGTGGCAGACCGCTTTGTTGCCATACATTTTTATCAGAGTTCATTCCTGTTTCCATAAAGATGGCTAAAGACCAGAATTTTTCACTTAATCCAAGCAAGATTTCAGGTGTATGCGGCAGACTTATGTGCTGTCTTAAAAATGAGGAAGCGGCTTATGAATACCTTAATTCAACCCTTCCTGATATCGGAGATATAGTGGAGACTGTTGAGGGCTTTAAGGGAGAAGTAAGCTCTGTAAGTGCCTTAAAACAGCTTGTGAAGATAATTATTGAAAATGAGAGCGGAGTTAAGGAAATTAAAGAGTATAAGGTAGAAGAGTTAAAGTTTAAGCCTAAGAAAAAGAAACAGGATAAAGAGATAGAATCATCTGAAATCAAAGCTTTGGAAGCACTTGAAAGAGCCGAGAGAAAGACACATTTAGACTAAGAAGGTAAAAAATGGAATTTGAACTTAAGGACAGAGAAAGACTTGATGACCTTGAGATAAGCGGACTTCATATTATACAGTCGCCTGATAAGTTCTGCTTTGGTATGGATGCAGTACTTTTATCAGGCTTTGCTTATGCCAAAAAAGGCTATAGAGTTATAGATTTGGGCACGGGTACAGGAATTTTGCCCCTGCTTTTATGGGCAAAAACCGAAGGGGAGCATTTTACAGGGCTTGAAATTCAGGAAGAAAGTGCGGATATGGCGAGGCGGAGTGTTGTAGGCAATAATATTACAAATATAGAAATAGTTGACGGAGATATTAAGTCGGTAGATAAGCTGTTTAAGAGGCAGAGTTTTGATGTGGTGACTTCCAATCCGCCCTATATGATAAATGAGCATGGAGTAGCTAATCCTCAGGCACCTAAGCAGATAGCAAGGCATGAGATATTATGTACACTTGAAGATGTGGTGAAGGCTGCGGCCTATTTACTAAAATCAAACGGGAAATTTTTTATGGTTCACCGTCCGTTCAGGCTTCCGGAAGTTTTTGAGAATCTTGGGAAATACAGACTTGAGCCTAAAAGAATGAGGTTGGTATATCCTCAGATTGATAAAGAGCCCAATATGGTGCTTGTTGAGGCGGTAAAGTATGGAAGGCCAAGGCTTAATGTGGAAAAACCGCTTATAGTTTATGATAAAGATATGAAATATACTGAAGAAATGATGAGGGATTACAGATACTAGAAAGGAAAAATATGGCAGGGAAGTTGTATTTATGTGCTACACCTATTGGCAATCTGGAAGATATTACATTCAGGGTGGTAAGAACTCTTAAAGAAGTAGATGTAGTAGCTGCGGAGGATACCAGAAATTCCATTAAGCTTCTTAATCATTTTGAGATAAAGACTCCGCTTACCAGCTATCATGAGTTTAACAAGTATGATAAGGCGAAGGTTCTGGTAAGCAGGATGCTGGGTGGGGAGAATATTGCGCTTATTACCGATGCCGGTACACCGGGAATATCAGATCCGGGGGAGGAACTTGTAAGACAGTGCTATGAAGCGGGTGTAGAGGTTACATCTTTGCCGGGGGCAGCAGCTTGCGTTACAGCCCTTACCTTATCGGGACTTTCTACAAGACGTTTTGCGTTTGAGGCCTTCCTTCCTGCCGACAAGAAGGAAAAGGCTGCTATTTTAGAGGAACTTAAGTCTGAAACAAGAACTATCATCATTTATGAGGCTCCGCACAGGCTCAAAAAGACTATAGCTGAGCTTTTATCTGTACTTGGTAACAGGAGACTGACTGCTGTGAAAGAATTAACAAAACTTCATGAAAATGTATTTTTAACTACATTTGAAGAGGCGTTGGCTTATTATGAAGAAAATGAGCCTCGCGGGGAATTTGTGCTGGTTATTGAGGGCAGAGATATAGAGGAGCTTAAGAAGGAAAAGGAAGCCTCATTTCTGGAAATGGATATAAATGAGCATATGAAACTCTACCTTGATAAGGGAATGGATAAAAAAGAAGCTATGAAGGCTGTAGCTGTGGACAGAGGAATACCTAAGAGAGAAGTGTATAAGATGTTGTTGACATACGTATAAATACGTAGTAGAATAAAGATGTGGAAAGGAACTAATAAATGCCTCTTACAGGTAAAGAAATGTTGAAATTATTAAAGAAACATGGTTGGAAAGTGGAAAGGCAGGAAGGTTCACATTATCAGCTATTTAAAAACGGGAAAAGAATTACTGTGCCGGTGCATAGTAATAAAGATTTAAAAAAAGGATTGGAACAGAGAATATTAAAAGATGCAGGATTAGATGGGAGGTTATGATATGCTTGAAAAAAGTCTTAATATGGCATTTCCGTTTGTTTTTCATAAGGAAGAAGACGGTGGGTATTTCATAGAATGTAAAGATATAGACGGAGTTTATACAGGCATAGATGAAGATGATATTGCTTATGGGATGAGTATGGCAGAAGAAGTCCTCGGAATGACACTTGCGGATATGCTTGAAAAAGGAGAATCAATCCCGAAACCAAGCAATATAAAGGACGTGAGCTGTGATGATGGATTTGTGACTATGATAATGGTAGATGTAGAAAAATATATAAGAGACACAACTTTAGTAAAGAAAACTTTGAATATTCCTAAATGGGCCAATGATTTGGGGGTAAGACTCGGAATTAATTTTTCAAAAGTACTGACTGACACGATATCGGCAATGGCTGTAACAAAATAAGTTGATTTATTTAATATGATACAAGTGTCAAAAGTATAAAAATTCGATGCAAGCTTGCTTGCAAGAGAATTTATTATCTTTTGACACGCAAAAAATATGAGTAAGGAGCCATTTTTTGCAAAAAATGAGCGGATTACGAATATTTTTGCAAGGATTGCGTGAGGTGAAGCCGAAGCAATCCTGTATTCACTCGCCTTTCTAAAATTAAAGAAGGGCGTTTTTATTTTTAAAATAGATTAGGGTATTAAAAGTATTTTCCCATTGATGCAGGATTGTTACAGCTTAATTTCTTGCAATTCTTGCACAAATTCACAAACAAAATAAAAAAACTTTAAAAATGCCCATATTAGTTATTTCTAACTTATTGAAACTTTCTCTGACAACGGTTATAATATAAAAATCTAATTCGTACTAAATTGGTAGGAATTAAAATTGTTAATTATTAATTGGGAGGCAGTTATGTCAGAATTATTAAAAGTTAAAAATTTATCGGTAGCAATAGATGATGCGGATATACTTAAAAATATTGATTTTACTATAGGTACGGGAGAAACCCATGTACTTATGGGACCTAACGGAGCCGGAAAATCTACCTTAGGTTATACCATTATGGGCAATCCTGAGTACGTTGTTAAGTCAGGTGATATTGAGTTCGAAGGTCAGTCTATCCTGGAAGATGGAACTGATGTCAGGTCTAAAAAAGGTATGTTTCTTTCCTTTCAAAACCCTTACGAGATTGCGGGGCTTTCTCTTGAGAGCTTTCTTAGAAATGCTATCAGGCAGATTACAGGGAAACCGCTTAAAATTATGCAGTTTAAGCGTGACTTGAAGGAAGCCATGGAAATCTTGCAAATGGATGAATCCTATCTTACAAGAGATTTAAATGTCGGCTTTTCAGGCGGTGAGAAGAAAAAATCTGAAATTTTACAGATGCTTATGCTTCGCCCTAAGCTTGCAATCCTTGATGAGACAGACTCAGGACTTGACGTGGATGCTGTTAGAACAGTAAGTCACGGAATTGAGGCTTATCAGAAGAACAGAGACGGAGCACTTTTAATTATAACTCACAGCACAAAAATATTAGAAGCATTAAAAGTAGATTATACACATATTCTGGTTAAAGGTAAGCTTGTAGAGACCGGAGATTCTACACTTGTAGATGAAATAAATAGCAATGGATTTGCACGTTTTGAGAATATTGGAGAGTAGAGATGGCTGAATTGGATAAAAATGAAAAAATGGTCATAGACGATATAGATAGTTCGTTCTATGATTTCAGATATGATGAAAATGATGAGGATTTCCTTAAGCTTGACAAGGGCTTAAGTACAGATATAGTTTTACAGATTTCAAAGGAGAAGAATGATCCTGAATGGATGCGTGATTTCAGGCTTAAATCTCTTGATATTTACAATAAACTTAAAGCTCCTGACTGGGGACCTTCTATCGAAGGGCTTGACATGAATACTATTATGACCTACGTGCGTCATAAGGGAGATATGAAAGGAAAGTGGGAAGAAGTTCCGGAGGATATCAAGAATACTTTTGAAAAGCTTGGTATACCTGAGGCAGAGAGGCTTTCGCTTGCCGGAGTGGGAGCACAGTACGATTCAGAGCTTGTTTATCATAATGTGCGTGAAGAAGTTGCGGCACTCGGAGTAGTTTATACTGACTTGGAATCTGCTATGCATGGCGAATATGGCGATATGATTCATGAGTATTTTATGAAATTAATCCCTCCTACCGACCATAAATTTGCTGCCCTTCATGGTGCGGTTTGGTCGGGCGGCTCCTTTGTATATGTGCCGAAGGGAGTAAAGGTGGACATACCTTTGCAGTCGTATTTCAGACTTAATGCGGCAGGTGCAGGTCAGTTTGAGCATACTTTAATCATAGTTGATGAGGGTGCAGACCTTCATTTCATAGAAGGCTGTTCCGCACCTAAGTACAATGTGGCAAACCTGCATGCAGGAGCGGTAGAGCTTTTTGTTAAGAAAAATGCAAGGCTTAGATATTCAACCATTGAGAACTGGTCAAAGAATATGTATAACCTGAATACCAAGAGGGCTATAGTTGAAGAAAACGGCGTGATTGAATGGGTTTCAGGCTCTTTTGGCTCTCATGTATCCTATCTTTATCCTATGAGTATACTAAAGGGAAACGGCTCAAGAAGTGAATTTACGGGAATTACCTTTGCAGGTAAGGGACAGAACCTTGATACCGGAGCTAAGATGGTGCATATAGGAGAGGATACATCTTCTATTATTAATACTAAATCTGTATCAAAGGGCGGAGGAACCAATACATACAGAAGTATGGTGACAGTGCGTGAAAGTGCAAAACGCAGTAAGGCTTTTGTTTCCTGTCAGTCACTTATGCTTGACAGTGACAGCCGTTCGGACACAATACCGGCTATGGATATAAGAACAGATGATACAGATATCGGACACGAGGCAAAGATAGGCAGAATCAGTGATGATGCAGTATTTTACCTTATGTCAAGAGGAATAAGTGAAGAAGAGGCGAGGGCGATGATAGTCAGCGGTTTTGCAAATCCTGTATCAAAGGAACTTCCTCTTGAATACGCAGTTGAAATGAATAACCTCATTCAGCTTGAGATGAAGGGAGGCATGTAATGAAGTTTGAGTTAAACGGAGCTGTCAATTATCTGCCTGCAATAACCTATGGCAAGATGAAAAACAGCTATGCGGAAGTAGATTTTAGTTATGAAGTAAATGTTGAAAATGATTTAGATATAAAATTAACTGATGGTGTGGAACTTCTTACCGCAGGGGAGTTATATGATGAAATAGTGGCTAAGGCAAGCTTTGTAAAGACAGGTATGGAAGCCTTAAACCTTGATTCAAAAGCAGGCGGAGACAGTCTTGAAGATGAAAACAGACGTGACAGGGAAGTAAAGGATGCTCCCTCTACAGATGTAGTAAGAAATGCTTTTAAGGCTGCAGGTATTCCCGTAAAAGTAATTGCAACTAAAAAAGGAGTTAAAGCAAAAAAACCTGTAAAAATAACTTACAGAGCAGGTGAGAAAAATTCCTTAAACAATCATATAATCTATGTAAGTGAGGGCTCGGAACTAACCGTAATTGAGCTGTTTGAATCTGAGAACAGGGATAATATCGCAGGTTTGCAGACCAGAGTATATGTAGGGGAAAATGCTAAAGTAAAGCTTGTAAGGGTGAACCTGCTTTCAGAGAATACAGACCATTTTGATGATTTGGGATTACACCTTGAAGATGATGCTAAAGCAGAACTTGTACAGCTTGAACTTGGAGGGAAGCGTTCTTATGTTGGTGTAAGATGTGAACTTGTTGGAAGGAAAAGTGAATATAACAGTGCTACAGGCTATCTTTGTAAAGGTGAAAGCCTGCTTGATATGAATTATGTCACAAATGAATGGGGAAGGAAGGCCTCATGTAATATGGATGCAAGCGGTGTTCTCTTAGATAAGGCAACAAAGGTATATCGCGGAACAATTGATTTTAAAGAGGGTGCAAAAGGCGCAAGAGGTTTTGAAAAAGAAGATACTCTCCACTTCAGTTCTGAGGTAATAAACAAATCAGTACCTCTTATACTTTGCCACGAAGAGGATGTGGAAGGTGACCATGGTGCAACCATAGGAAGAATAGATGAAAAGCTTATGTTCTACATAAAGAGCCGCGGAATAGATGAAAATGCAGCAAAAGAACTTATGACAGAGGCTTACATCAATGCTGTTACCGAGAAAATCGGAGATGATGAGACCGAAGAAAGAGTTATAAAATATGTAAGTGAGGTTTTCAAAAATGAGCAGTAATTATAGAGAGGATTTTAAGTTTTTTAGTGAATATCCTGATTTGATTTATTTTGACAATGCTGCTACAACTCAAAAGCCGAATGTGGTGCTTGAAAGAATGATAAGATACTATGAAAGCGAGAATGCAAATCCGCTTCGTGGTGTGTATGATCTTTCTGTAAAGGCCACAGATGCTTATGAAAATACAAGAGCAAGGACTGCGGACTTTATAGGGGCAGAGTCTGCTTCTGAGATTATATTTACCAGAAATGCTTCAGAGAGCCTTAACCTGATAGCAAAAAGTTACGGAGAAGCCTTCCTTAAAGAAGGAGATGAGATTGTGCTTACGGTAATGGAGCATCACAGTAATCTTCTTCCTTGGCAGGAAGTAGGGAAAAAGACAGGTGCAAAGCTTGTTTTCCTTGAGTCTGATAAGACAGGTTTTATTTCAGATGAAGAGATTAAGGCTAAGATTACAGAGAAGACTAAACTTGTAAGTTTGGCTCATATTTCAAATGTACTCGGCAGAAAAAATCCTGTGGAAAAGGTTATAAAAGCGGCTCATGATGTAGGAGCGGTAGCTGTTATAGACGGAGCGCAGGCAGTACCTCATACAAAGGTAAATGTAAGAGAATTAGATGCAGATTTTTATGTGTTTTCTGGTCATAAGATGCTTGCTCCTATGGGAATCGGTGTGGTTTATGGCAAGAAAAAGCTGCTTAACAAGATGCCGCCGTTTCTTACAGGCGGAGAAATGATAGAGTATGTAGAGCTTGATTCGGCTACTTACGCAGAAGTTCCGCATAAGTTTGAAGCGGGTACCGTAAATGTAGGCGGTGCTGTCGGGCTTCATGCAGCCATGGACTACCTTGAAAACATTGGCTTTGACTATATCGAAGAAACCGAGCTTAGACTTACAAAGAGACTGTTTGAAGGGATGAAAGCCCTTCCTTATATAAATATAGCTGGCTCTGACAATGCTGAGGAGCATAACGGAATTATTACATTTACAATAGATGATGTACATCCGCATGACAGTGCTTCCATTCTGAATAATGCTAAAATCTGTGTAAGGGCGGGGCATCACTGTGCTCAGCCTCTTATGAAATTTTTGGGCTTTAACTCAACGCTTAGAGCAAGTCTGTATTTCTACAATACAGAAAAAGAAGTTGACAGATTTTTAGACAGTTTGACAAAGGTAAGGGGGTGGCTTGGCTATGGAGCTTAGAAGCATATACAATGAAATACTTACTGAGCATAATATGCATCCGAATAATAAGCAGGAAATAGAGCATCCTACTATAGAGCTCAGAGGAGTAAATCCAAGCTGCGGCGATGATATTACACTTAAATTACAACTTGAAAATGATGTGGTTGTGGATGGCGGTTATACAGGAACAGGCTGTGCTATATCTCAGGCTTCAGTCGATATGATGCTTGACCTTGTCATCGGCAAGACAAAAGAAGAAGCTTTAAGGCTCGGTGAGCTTTTTATGGGAATGATTAAGGGTGAAATTAAGGCAGATGAAGCCTTGGAGGAACTAGATGAGGCTATAGCACTGAGGGACATTGCACATATGCCTGCAAGGGTTAAATGTGCGGTACTTGGCTGGCGGACACTTGGTCAGATGCTTGATAAGAAAGAAGAATAAAAACTATTACCTCTATCTTTACGGTAGAGGTAAATTTATAACTACATTTATATGTGATTTGCATATAAACCCAAACTGGTAAAATACTCATTTTTTTACCAAATTTTTTGTGAGACTTTCACAAAAATCAAAAGAGTTTTTCCACAAAGTTACATATTGAAATAATTTCACAATCCGTATATACTATGGGCATAAACAAAAAGAAAAGAGGTTCATATGGATAATTTTTTCAGCGCAGAAGATTTAGAATTATTAAATGAAGAACTTGAGGAAATGGAACATTCAGTGGTAAAGAAGGAAGATGAAGATCCTGAGATGGATGCGGCAGCAAGAAGATATGAGGAAATAATCAAGAAGCATAAGGGTGACCGGTAATCCGGTCACCATCATATAAGTTCTGTAAATAATCAAAATCTTAAGATGGTTTTTGTTGTTCTAAAGTAATATTCAAGGTATTTATATTAAATTGATTCCGGACTTATCGGTTCATTCAGATAGTTATAAGATGTAAATTTATTATTTTATTCTGATATTCAAAAGGATATAGGTTTTTTTGTGTACCCAAAATCAGAGAAAAGAGAGGTGATGCTATCTTGCAAGGGGGAACTCTGACAATTTATGATACAGAAGAGGCATATGTAGAGGCTCTGTCAGATTATCTCAATAAAAACATGGAATTGGGAGTTGTAACAGTTGCTTTTTCGGACTTAGATAAATTCACCTCGTATTTAGAAAACGATAAAGCGGGGTATGTGGTTGTATGTGAAGCTTTCGATAAACATAATCTTAAAGGAAGGGTTAACGAAGATAAGATAATAAGCTTGGTTACAACAAAAGATGGTGATAACAGCGGTCCCTGGGTGTATAAATACCAGTCTGCAAAGGCAATAACCAAAGAGCTTAAGGCTGTTATGCTGATGAAAGAGGAAAATATCCTGCTTGAAGATAATAATCTTCATATTGTATTTTCAACTAAAAGCAGTATAGAAAGAGAAGAGTATGCCAATATCTTAATGACTGACTTAAAAAATAAGGGCTCTGTACTGTATCTTGATATGGAGCCGTATAACAGCAGGGTTGTTAACGGATATGGAAATCCCAAAGGAATGTCGGAACTTATCTATTATCTTAAACAGGGCGGAGAAAAACTGAAATGGAAATTTAAAACTCTGATAGAAAAAGAAGATGTTTCAGGAAGAATACTGCCTGTAAGCTGTCCTTTAGACCTCTCAGAGCTTACAGGAGAAGATGTGAAGGAGCTGTTAGACATAGTACAGAGGCTGAATGAATACGACTTTATTCTGATTAATCTTGGATTGTTGACACCGGCGACCTTTGAGCTTATGAAAGCGGGAAAACATATTGAAATTGTGGTAACAAGAAAAAACGGAGACAGGGAAAGCGCAGAGAATCTTATAAATAATATGAAACTTTTAGGAATGAAGGACGTAGAGAGAAGGGTGGAAATAATAGAATTTGGAACAGACACTTGGTTATAGAATAAAAGAAGAATTGCTTGAAAGACTGGATTTTTCAAGGGAACTTACTGATGAAGAGGTTATGAACGAGATTGAAGAAAGAGTTCTAAACCTAAGCAGTGACGAATATATCAGTATAACAGAAAAGAAAAATCTCTGTATTGAAATCTTTAACTCGGTAAGGCGGCTCGGTGTATTGCAACAGCTTATAGATGATGAAAGTATTTCTGAGATTATGGTAAACGGACCTGAGAATATTTTTATAGAAAGAGTGGGTAAAATTCAAAAATTTGAGGGTAGGATAGGCTCAGAAGAAGAACTTGAAGACATAATCCAGCAGATAGTAGCGAAGGTAAACCGTACTGTAAACGAAGCTGAGCCTATAGTAGATGCCAGACTTTCGGACGGCTCAAGGGTAAATGTTGTGCTTCCTCCGATAGCTCTTGGCGGGGCGGTAGTAACCATAAGAAAATTTCCCAAAATTCCTATGACAATGAAAAGGCTGCTTGAATTTGGCACTCTTACGGAAGAGGCAGCTGATTTTATAAAAATAGTCATGGAAACAGGCTGTAATATCATAGTCAGTGGCGGAACTTCTTCCGGTAAAACTTCATTTTTGAATGCTCTTGCTGATTATATACCTAAGAAGGAAAGAGTAATTATTATTGAAGATTCGGCAGAATTGCAACTTTTCGGTATACCTAATCTGGTTCAGATGGAAACCAGAAACGCAAATGTAGAAGGTAAAGGTGAGATAGGCATAGGCGACCTGATTAAATCTTCTTTAAGAATGAGACCGGATAGGATACTGGTTGGAGAGGTAAGAGACGGTAAGGCGGCTATAATGCTGCTTAATGCCTTTAATACAGGGCATTACGGAGAATCAACCATACACTCTAACTCAGCCGCTGATACCGTATCAAGACTTGAAACCCTTGTGCTTACCGGCTCCAATATACCTTTGGCAGCGGCTAAAAGACAGATTGTATCTGCTGTTGATTATATTATTTATCTTGGAAGGCTTAAAGATGGCAAAAGAAAGGTTTTGGAAATAAGTGAACTGTACGAGAAGGATGGAAACATTGTGCTCAATCAAATATTTGAGTATAAGTCTGATTCAGGATTGATAAGGTGTGGGACACCGCTAAGAATGTCAAAGTTTGAAATGGCAGGGTTTAAGAAAGATGAATTATTCAATATATAAAAGAACTAAGCCGGAATGGCTTAAACTGATCGGAATCTGGTTTTTAATATCTGTAAGTCTGGGAATGCTATTTTACAAATCTATTGTAGGAATTCTGATAATTATCCCGTTTGTAATAATATTTGAAAAAGTTAATAAGAAGAAACTGATTGAAAAAAGAAAGAATGAATTATCGGCTCAGTTTATAGAATTTTTGCAGGTAATAATGTCTTCATTAAAAGCCGGAACTTCGCTTGAAAGGGCAATATTATCTGCAAGAGAAAGACTTTACAGTCTGTATAATAATGACTCACTGATAATTACAGAGATTATATCTATGGAAAGCAGCCTGAGAATGAATATACCGGTTGAAGATATTTTATATGATTTCGGAAAAAGAAGCGGTATAGAAGATATAAATCAGTTTGCGGAGGTCTGTAAGGTTTCAAAAAGAGCGGGAGGTAATCTTATAAAGGTAATGGATCATACTATAAAATGCATAGTGGACAAAAATGAAATGGAAAGAGAAATACAGGCATTTATAAGCGGTAAGAAGCTTGAAAGTAAGTTTATGACAGCAATACTGCCGGCAATATTGTTATATATGAATATTTCAATGGCCGATATGATGAACAGTTTATACCAAGGGATCTTAGGCAGGCTTGTTATGAGCGGGGTATTGGCAGGATATGGTTTTTGCTGCCTTTGGTTTGACAAAATAACGGATATTAAGGTGTGAAATGGAAATATACAAATCATTTGATAAAAAACAGAAGAAAATTATTCTAGCAGCCGTGCTTATTTCAATCTTAGGTATTATAGCAGGAATTATATATGACAGTAGCCTGAAAAATATAGAAATAACTAAGCTTAAAAGACCTGAGTCTTATGAGAATGCAGAAGATATAAATTTTGGAATGGAAGTTTCAGGGATAGATGATAAAGAACAATTACAATACACAGGTCAGATAGGAGCAAAGAAGATTGCAGAAGGTGAAATACAAAATTATTTAATAAAAACCCTGGATCAGGTAGAAAAATCAATGTTCAGAGAAGGTGAAAGCAGGGAAAAAGTACTTACCGGAGTAAATATTCCTTCAAGCCTGCCGGAAAATCCCGTAAATATAAGTTTTAGTACAAGTGAAAGCGGGGTTTTACTTGAGAACGGTGATATTAATTTTGATTTGGTTAAAGAGAAACAGCTTTTAACTGTAAAATTATTGGTAGCCTATGAAGGTAAGGAAGCTGAAAGAAATGTTGATATTACAGTATTTCCGAAACTTCTGACTGAAGAGGAAAGAATAAGGCTTGCAGTAAAGGATGAGATGGATAGGCTGCTTGTAGGCGGAGAAAATGAAATTATAGAGATACCGGGTGAAGTAGAAGGGCATGGCGTAAAAGTATTTATCCCTAAGGAAGAGATTACAGGAAGTATAACAGGTTTTACTTTATTGCTGATAATTTGTCTTTTTGTCAGCTTTAACGAAAATAATAAAAAGAAGATAAAAGATAGGGAGGAGGAGCTGAAAAATGGTTATACGGAGTTTGTGGGGCGATTTGTGATTCTTTTGGGAGCAGGGTTAAGTGTATCTGCTATTTGGAAAAAACTTGAAGCCGGTTTTGCTTCCAATAAAAGTCTGAGTGAAGAAATCAGGCTGACACTTTGGGAGACAGCCAACGGAAAGACAGAAAGAGAAGCTTATGAAAACTTTGGAAAGAGAATAGGCGGAACACAGTATGCAAAGTTTGTATCAGTAATAAACCAAAGCCTTAAACTTGGTTCGGGACAGCTGCTGGCAAGACTTGAAGCAGAGTCGGAAGCAGCCATGTTTGAAAGAAGAAATCGGGCAAAGGTCATGGGTGAAGTTGCTGACACAAAATTACTTTTACCTATGATGTTACAGCTTGTACTTATTATGTTAATTATTATGGTACCTGCCCTAATGGCAGTATGAAAGGAGAAATTTATGCGTTTTTTAGAGAACTTGAAGGAAAAATCAAAGGAAGTCTTCTACAGCTTAGAAGTAAAAAAGATGCTTGCAAAGGAAAGATGGCAAGAGATAAAAGGAGATAACAGGGGATTGGCAGTAATTGAGATTATTCTGATTTTGGTTATTGTACTGGGCTTAATCATCATTTTTAGAAAAAACTTAAAAGCAATGATTGATGAAATTTTTAACAAGATAAAAGGAAATCAGAAAGAAATAATAGCACCGCTAAAATAGTCATAAAAGGAGGAGAGAATGAAAGCAAAGGGAAGTGTAACCATATTTTTATCATTGGCTCTCCTCTTGGTTATAGCTTTAGTCGGAAGTCTTTTGGAGTCTGCAAGGGTGACAGTGGCAAGGGAGGTTGCATTGGATGATTCTTATCTTGCAGTTCAGAATATTTTGGCGGAATACCAAAGAGAGATATGGGATGATTATCACATACTTTTTGTGGATGCTTCTGAATTACAAGGGGAGGAAGGAGCTAAGAAGCTCGGTAATTCCTATCTTGCCAAAATGCTGCCTTCAGGTAGGGGTGATTATTTGGGAACTACCGCAGACTTTACAGAAATTGACTATAAAGAAAATTTAACTGAAAATAACTGTTATTATTTTGCAAAACAGGTATCAGCTTACATGAAGTATGGAGTAGCAGGAAGTATCGGAAAGAAAATGCTTAACAATGCCAATATATTAAATGGGGCTGAAAATGGAACAGATGCATTAAAAAAAGCACTTAAGTTAAAGGTAGAGGCTGAAAAAAAGCTTATAGAACTTGAAAGACAAAAGAAAAAACTTGAAGAAAAGGCAGAAGATATCAAGAAGATAAAAGATAAGGTAAGCCCGGGAATAAAGGTGCAGGCTTTATCTAAATCCGATACGCTTGGGGTAGACAGTGGTATGAAAGCGGATGAAGACAAAGCAAAACCAATGAAGAAATCCGAAGCAGAAAAAAAGTATAAACAGTGTCAAAAAAACCTTGATACTGCTACCGGTGAAGGCACAGCAGGCGGTCTTCTCGGAGTGTTTCTTCCTTCGGGTAAAATGGTGTCAAAATTAAAGATAGAACCTACAACCTGGAATGAAATACAAACAACGGAAAAAGAAAAGACTAACCTGATAGATACAGGGCTTATGATACTTTATGCAAAGGAACATTTTAAGAATTTTTTATCACCGGCTAAAGAAAATGAAAAAAGAGAAGCCCTTAAATACGGAATAGAGTATTTAATAGTCGGTAAAGACAGTGATGAAGCAAATCTGGGCTCTGTAACCAATAGGATATTTGGAATAAGAACTATAGTTCAGTACGGTTATTTTCTTACCAGACAGGATAAGGTTGCAGAGGCGGAAGCAATAGCTGCAGCCATTGCGGGAGTCTTAGCCATGCCTGCGGCTATAGAGATTATTAAAACAGGTATTCTTATGGGCTGGTCTATGGATGAGGCGAAAAATGAAGTAAAAAAACTTCTGAAAGGAGAAGAAATTCCGCTTCTTCCCGGAAAAGCAGAAGGAATAAAGCTGAAATACGAAGGTTTTTTGGATTCTTTTCTTTTACTTGTATCTGCCAACCTTCCGACAAGAATGGTTAAGTTGATAGAACAAAACATAAAAGTCAGATACTATGATGGATTCAGGGCTGACAGTCTTTTTGCCGGAATCAACGGTGAAGTCAGAATTAAAACAGTACCGAGGATTTTCAGATTATCCCTGCTTGATGGCATAGTCGGAAAAAATGTAAGTCCTTGGGAATCGTCTATACAGTTGTCGCAAAGTCTTTGTAGGGAATGAAGGCTGCTATAGAGTGCTCATATATGGTTAAAGAAAGGAGTTGTTATTTAGTGTATTTAAGGAATAGTATGTCACCCTGCTTTTAGGCTGTATCTTGTTTTTTGATCATATTTCTTTCATAAAAATTTTTATATCCCAATAAAAAGTGGAATCAAACAAAATCAATGATCAGAAAAAATCATTTTAACACCATTATATGAGCAGTCTATAGCAGCCGGAAATTAATAATATGAGGTAAAAGGTGAAAAAACTAAGAGGAAGTCTAACTATAGAGTCAGCACTTGCCATGCCGCTATTTATATTGGCGGTCAGTATTTTAATATTTTGGACAAGTTTTTTACAAACTCAGGAAAAGCTAAATGCAGATGCGGCGGATAAAGCCAGGGAAATAGCAAAACTGGCCTATGTTACCGAGGAAGAGACAGGTGAAGAAGTAAAACTTATAGAAATAGGCAAAGGAGAGCTTCTTAACGGAACATACTTTGAAAGGATGGCTGTAGCCAGACCGTTTACGGGGCGATATTATAAAAACAAAGAGGGCGGAGATGCGGAGGATAACAGAATAGTCTTTGTAACTAAGACAGGACAGGTATATCATACCAGTAATATTTGCAGTCATATAAAAATATCAGTCAGAGAAGTAGATTTTTCATCTGTAAATCATTTAAGAAATAAAGGCGGAGCTAAATATTATCCCTGCGAATATTGTGCAAGAGGAAAACTTGGCGGAATAGTATACATTACTTCTGAAGGAAACAGGATACATAAGAACAAAACCTGTCCGGGGATAAAAAGAACTGTGACAACAATGAAGAAGACAGAGGCAGAAGCGAGAGGACTTCGTCCCTGTGAAAGATGTGGGAAAATACATGATTAATATGGTTTTATTAGGCTCATTGGCTGTGATTGATTTTAAGAAAAAAGAGATACATATATTTATATTACTACCGGTTATAGTTGTTTGGCTTGGGATATCTATATGGAATAATAATGTAGATTTCTTTGGGATAATATCAGCAGTTTTCCTTGTGTCTGTCAGTCTTGTGACAAAACAGGCTTTTGGAATGGCAGATGCTATAGTTTTATCATTGATTGGAATAGAAAACGGAGTAATGTATATGATGATAATATTTTTCATTTCAGACCTTCTCTTTTTGGCATTTGCAGTCATAAAATTCGGACTTAGGCAAAGGCACAAGGAGCTTCCTTTTATTCCGTTTATATTTACAGCATTTATTCTGGCGAAAATTTTATTAAGGGAGAAAATATGAAGTTAAAAGGGAGTATGGTTATTGAGGCTGCTATCATATTTCCCATGCTTATAATTGCAATGTTTGCAATTATTTTCTTTGCATATTATGAGCGTGACATAGTAGTCTTAAGAAGTGAAGTGAGGTCAGCACTTATAAAATATGTAGCAGAAGACATAGAGGGAGAATGGGAATTTCCTGAGGGAGGTAAAGAAAATTTGTTTTATTTAACTTATGAAGATATGAACAGCTATAAAACCGGAGGAAAATGGACTGCGTCAGCAGAAGCTAAATTCAAAATATTTCCGTTTGTATCGGAATACCTTGATAAAGATTTAACAGATGGTAAATTTGAAGAAGAGTATAAAGAATATATGCCGGCACAGTTTGTGAGGAGAATGGGGGCCTTGGAAAGCCTGAGTGACGATAAGGAAGCCAAATAGCTATAGACTTAATCGGTATTTTGCATTGGAGGAAATTTTTATATGGAGAAATTTAGCTATATTCAAGAAGGGGGCAAGAACTATCTGAAATCAGAAGAGATAAGTCAGATAGATTATACTACTCAAATGCTTATCCATAATGATATACCGGCTTTTGTGACAGCAAAATTTAAGAGCCTGAACAACGAAAATTATATTTGTTATAATATGAACGGGTTGATACCCATAGGTCAGAGCTTTGAACTTAACAAGTTAAATGCAGAAAGAGTGGAGGGGCTTCTGCGCTCTATAGTGAGATTATATGCAAGTATGGAAGAATTTCTGCTTCCGTTTGACAGGTTGATTGTAGATGAAGCTTATATCTATGAGAACTATAATAAGAAAAATGAATTTTATTGGATCTACGGTAATTTGACTACAGACAGTAATTTTACCGCTTTATTTGAAAAATTGCTGGATAAGGTTGATTATAAAGATGAAAAAGCTGTAAAAATGATGTATTCAATGTATCAGGCGGCTAAAGACAACGAAGATATCTTAAATAAAGAAATCGGGGGAAGCAGTATTGCCAAAATTAAGGAAAAAGCAGAGGAGATATTGTCTGCTCCTTATCAGAGTCTTGACATAAGAGCAAAAGAACTGATAAGGCAGGAAAATGAAAGGGTAAATTTGGGGATACCGAATATGAAATATTCTGAAGAGTTGACAAAAGCCGGCTATAAAGAGATTTCTGAGACACCTGACAGTATGGCAAAACGTTACAGGGCAGAAGTTCAAAATAAAGAGGGAAAAAGAAAAATAATGGAAAATCCGGAAAAAAGTAAGGAAAAGAAGCACAAGAAAAAGAGCTCAATCTTAGATAAAAGAATTGATATGAAATCCAAGTTAAAAAAGGTATGGAATTATTTGAATTCAGATATCGGAAGTAAATCTGCGGATGAGGAAGAAGAGCTTGTGGCTGTATCGGAAGAACCATCATACAATATAAGGGAAGTAAGAAGCCCTGTTGTTAAAGAAAAAGAAGTTATAAATAATGAGACGACATTATTGACAGGTGCAATGGTTGGAAAGGGAGTATATTGCTTAAGATCTGAAGATATGAATGAAGATAATATATTGCTTACAGAATTTCCGTTTTTTATAGGGAAATCAGGAGAAAATACAAATCACAGGATAGATGACAGTACTGTCAGCAGATTTCATGCAAGGATAGATAAGGAAGAGGAGGATTTATGGCTTACGGATTTAAATTCTACCAATGGTACCTTCTTAAACGGGATAAGACTTCTTCCCTATGACAGAATAAAAGTAAGCCGGGGCGATTCGGTAGTAATTTCCAGAAAAAGATATGAATTCAGACATCTTGTATAAGAATTTGTATTTTGGATAACTTGTTTTTTCTCCTATAAAGAATTATACTGAATCTATTAAGTATAATGTGGAGATAAAAAATGAAAAAAATAGTTTTAACAGGCGGAGGAACAGCAGGTCATGTAACACCTAATATTGCGCTGATTCCTGAATTAAAAAAAGAAGGCTATGAGATTCATTATATTGGCTCTTATGATGGCATGGAAAGAGCTATGATTGAAAATCTTGGAATAAATTATATAGGTATATCTTCGGGAAAATTAAGACGCTATAAAAGTGCTAAAAACTTGACAGATCCTTTCAGAGTACTTAAAGGTTATAATGAATCTATGAAAGTATTAAAGAGAATTAAGCCTGACGTTGTATTCTCAAAAGGCGGCTTTGTTACCGTTCCGGTTGTTTTTGCGGCCAAAAGGTGCAGAATTCCTGCGATTATTCATGAGTCGGATATGTCACCGGGATTGGCAAACAAACTTTGCATACCAAAGGCTGATTATGTGCTGGCGAATTTTCCGGAAGCACTTGCAAAACTTCCTAAAAATAAAGGTATCCTTTCCGGTACTCCAATCAGGCAGGAACTTTTTAAGGGGGATAGGGAAAAAGGACTGAAATTTTGCGGATTTACCGGAGAGAAGCCTGTACTTCTTGTAGTGGGTGGAAGTCTGGGAGCTTTGGCAGTAAATGAAGCTGTAAGAAAAATCCTGCCTAAGCTTACCGAAAAATTTGATGTGGTTCATTTATGCGGTAAGGGAAAGGCTGATGACAGCCTTAAGGAAGTAAAGGGATACGCACAGTTTGAATATATCAATGAAGAAATGAAAGATATATTTAAAATTACTGATATAGCTATATCAAGAGCCGGTGCAAATGCTATATGTGAGCTTTTGGCACTCAGAATACCTAATATTTTGATTCCGCTTCCTGCCAAAGCGAGCCGCGGAGATCAGATATTAAACGCAGATTCCTTTAAAAATCAGGGATTTTCAGAGGTTCTTGATGAAGAGGACATTTCTGAGGAAGGTCTGTTAGATATTATTTACAGAACATATGATAACAGAGAAGAATATATCAGTAATATGAAAAACAGTCCGCAGACAGATTCAATTAAAATAATTATGGACCTGATAAATAATCTTGCAGTGAAATAAGTGCAGAAGATGAGAACGTAGTTACATTCCTCCATTCAAGGTATAATCTTTGGGTGTTAATTTGGTTTTTTGCATAACTTAATTATATACCAAAAGCCAGACATTTAGGAGTCCGGCTTTTGGTATGAAATAGGAAATCACTCCGAAATTCCTATTACATAAAAAATTTCTGCAAAATAAATCTTTTCGGTAAGTTTGAAGTAAATAGCCGCGAATTTAGATTATTGTAAGAATCAGATAAGCGCGCTTATCTCCCCGGCAAGCTTAGCAGCTTCGCCTTCCTCATATTTACCCGGTGTCCAGGAGAGTTTGCAGTTGTCCTGTTTGTAGCGCGGAATTACATGAACATGAAAATGGAATACAGTCTGTCCTGCAGCTTCTTCATTATTTTGTAAAATATTCACTCCATCACAGTTAAAATGCTTTTTAAGGGCAACAGCAATTTTCTTTGCAAGTACAAAAGCTTTTTCAACATATATATCTTCAAGTTCAAAGACATTGGATGCATGAGACTTCGGAAGTATAATAATATGTCCTTTGTTAGCGGGAGAGGCATCCATAATAGCTCTTAAATACTCATCTTCATAAACTGAATTAGTTGGAATATCGCCGTTTGCAAGCTTACAAAAAATACAATTTTCGTCTCTCATAAATTCATCCTTCTTTCTTATAAAGTTAATATTTATCCTAAAGTATTATGCGGAATAAGAGGTCTGTGACCTATGGTGTGAATAATGGGCTTATTTCACTCTCATTCTTTGGCAAACTGAAAAATGGTATCAAACATTCTAAGAGTCTTAAAATTACCCTTAGCGGCCAAAGCTCCGGACATAAATGCTTTTTGGAAGGTAGTTTTTCCGGCAACTATATCATTTAGCACTTCACCGGTGGTTCTGGAGGCAACATCGGTTTCTTTTAATTCTCCATAATAGCATTTCAGTTCATTTTCCTTTGCTTCGATTATAATGGTGCGAGACAAATCTGACATTTCTATGGAGTAAGTTGCCTTAAACCCTTCTTGAGGCTTAAAGTGATTTCTAAACTGTTTGATTAAATCATTTTGGTCAGTCCCATCATTACCGAGCATTTCCCTGAACATCTGTGAGAGTTCCTCTATATCCTCCTTTTGTTTCTTGACATAATTGTCATTTGAAACATAGACAGAGAGTTGCTCACTTTCCTGAGGTGTGAGCGGAAGATTGCTTCCGATAGCGGTATTACTGCGTATAGTAAATTCACTTGAAGGGAAAACCGTAAGATTTTGATTAACTGCACGATACAAGTCTTCAGCAATCCTCTCAATTCTTCTTGCATAATGACCGTTCAGCTCAAATTCGGTATGATCCTCAACGTAAGCGCTTATCCCCTGACAGGTATTGCCGCCAAGTATTTTCCAGGCCCTTATCAGACTCAGATATGATTCATCTTCACCAAAGGCTGTTGAGGTAACCACGGGCATCATAAAAAGACCTGCAATTTTAGACTTATCCCCATAAAGCCAACAGGCATCAAGGAATTGGAGCATATAACCGCCTATACCAAACCATTCAAGACTGGAAGCAAGTATAATGCCATCAGCTTCCTTAAGAGTTTTTGGAAGCATGCTGATACTGTTTTTTTCCTCAAACAGATTGTAACGTTTAACCTGCACCCGAAGCTCGGTAAGAACTTCCGTAATTTTATCGCAAACATAGATGGTGGGATCTTCAATGAGACCTCGCCCGCCATAATAAATATTAATATTCATGCCAAATACCTTCCTGATTCTTAGATTGCTTAGTTATAACCAGCCCAATAAGAAAACCGGATACAAATCCCCCAAGATGCGCAATATTATCTGTACTTGTATTTGCAAACCCCGCATAAAGACTGAAAATAGCAAATAATATCATTTGCCTTTTTGAAATTGTTTTAAGTTTATTCCTGTTTTTTACCACGGAGGCTACAGAAGCCCCAATTAAAGCGAAAATTGCACCCGAAGCTCCAAGTGAAACAATTTCATTTCTCATTATCATATTATATGACAAAGATGCTATGCTTGCAAGGATTCCTCCAAGAAAATAGACCAGACCGAAACGAAATCTTCCTTCACTTTCTTCATATCGTTTTCCGATTATAAACAGGACAAACATATTATTTAGCAGATGATTCAAATCAGCATGAAGAAACATGGATGTAAATATTCTATAGTATTCACCATTCCCTTTAACCGCCATCCAGGAATTATCAAAGTTTGATATTATATCAACTCCGTTTTGCAGTAAAAACATATTTAATATTATGTAAATTACTACATTTAAGCCTATTAATACAGATGTTATCAAAAGTAATCTCCTTAGTTTATTATGTTCTTCAAATATACCAAAATAATCCCGTACTTGCAAGCTAAACACAGATTGTTAATAAAATGATACAGGATTGCGGCAGCTTTGCTTCCCGCAATCCTTACAAAAATGGTTGCTTACTCATATTTTTTACATATTGAATCTTTATACTTTTGACACTTGTATCAATACATAAAATTTAATGAAACTTACTCTGATTTTTTTTGTAAAAACACAAAAAATTGCTTGTATTTCCTAGGTATTTGAGTTAGAATATATTTGTTTGATTCGATTGATTTTCAGATTATTTTTAGCGATATAATCTGAACACTTTTATTGGGCAGGGACAAGGGGTTACTTTGTTTCTGCCTACTTTTTGACTTAACAAGGAGGTGCTATGAAAAGTAGACTACAGTTACTTGTGGTTCTGCTTTTTATTGGGATAGCAGGTGTAATCTTTGTATTTTCCGGCGGAGGTAATGAAACATCTAGCGGTTTAGAGATTGTTGACGATATTTCAGGCAATAAATCCGGCAGTATTGTTGATACCGAGTCTTCCGTGGCTGAAACAGAGAAAGATTCACAAAAGGAAGATAAATCTGATAACTTGAAGAAAGAGAGCCTGCAGGCTGATGAGAATTTAAAGGAAAATCGAAAGATTTTTATACATGTCTGCGGAGCGGTTAAGAATGAAGGAGTATATCAGGTTGAAGCCGATGCCAGGGTTGTAGATGTAATTAAGGCAGCGGGCGGACTTACCAAAGAGGCTGCAAGTTCCGGAATAAATCAGGCGAAACAACTGGAAGATGGTATGCAGGTGTATGTTCCTACTAAAAAGGAAGTATCAAAAGCAGGTACACAGATTCCGGGTTTGCAGAAAGAAGATTTACAAAATTCAGCATCAGTAAACTCACAAAATTCAGCTATCAATATAAACACCGCAACCAAAGAAGAACTTATGAAGTTAAAAGGAGTCGGCGAAGCAAAGGCTGTGCTCATCATTACTTACAGAGAGAACAATGGCGGATTTAAAGAGATTACCGACTTGATGAAAATTAAAGGTATAAAACAGAAGTTTTTTGACAAAATAAAAGATAATATTTGTGTGTAAAGGGTTATGTGAATCATATATTAGCCTAAAATCAGAAAGGATGACATATTATGGCGAGGAAAATTCTGGTTGTAGATGACGAAAAGCTCATTGTCAAAGGTATAAGGTTTGGTCTGGAACAGGATGGGATGGAAGTTGATGCTGCTTACGATGGAGAAGAAGCATTGGAAATGGTTAAATCGTGCGCTTATGATATCATTCTGCTTGATCTTATGTTGCCTAAGATGAATGGTTTTGAGGTATGTCAGCAGATAAGAGAGTTTTCGGATGTTCCTATAATTATGCTGACGGCAAAAGGTGAAGATATAGATAAAATTATGGGGCTTGAATACGGTGCGGATGATTATATGACCAAACCTTTCAATATTTTAGAGGTAAAAGCCAGAATCAAGGCAATCCTAAGAAGAAATGAGAAGAATAAGGTTGTAAAGGAATCAACCGGTAAAACTCTCTATGGTGAATTGGGAATAGATTTTGAAGGACGCAGAGTATATATAAATGATAATGAGATTAATCTTACGGCAAAAGAATTTGACCTTTTGGAATTGCTTGTTAAGGATGAGAATAAAGTATATTCCAGAGAAAAATTGCTTGATATAATCTGGGGTTCTGATTATCCGGGAGATGTCAGGACCGTGGATGTTCATATAAGAAGGCTTAGGGAAAAAATAGAAGAGACACCGGGAGAACCTAGATATATTCATACTAAATGGGGGGTGGGTTACTATTTCAAAAATTAAACCGCTCATTCAATTTGTAAGAAGCCTTAAATTTCAAGGTTTTATGGTTGTATTTTTTGTAACCTTTGCTTCTTTGTTTATATATTCAGGAATTTTGATGGCTTCCTATGATAAAAATGCGTATGAATCCAGGGTTGCAACAATTAGGGAATATGGAACTACCATTGCCAACAATTTAAGTGCACTCGGCATTTTGAATAAAGATACAATTACCGATTTTGAATCTGAAATTAAGTATTTTTCTAACATGTATGATGGAAGAACACTTGTTATAGACAAGAATTTGAGGGTACTTTTTGACACCTTTGGGCTTGAAAAAGATAAAACTCTTATTTCGGAAGACGCAATAGCCAGCCTTTCAGGAAAAGAAAGCACTTATAGGAATAAAGTAAAAAACTATGTGGAGCTTATTATTCCCATAAGTAGTACCGATGATAAGACGGTTATCGGAATGATGGTTTTCAGTTTTTCATTGAAGGCTCTGTCCGCTATAGGTGAAAAGCTTTCATATACGGCAAGTACCATGCTTGCAATTATACTGACAATAGTAATTATAATAGCTTTTGGATATGCATTTGGCATTTCAAGGGCTCTTCATAAACTCTCTGTAGAAATTGATAAAATTACGGACGGTAATATTGAAGAAATTGATTCTGTATACAGCTATACAGAATTGGAAAATGTCTCGGTTTCTTTTAATAAAATGTTAAATAAGGCAAAAAAGTTGGAGGGAAGCAGACAGGAATTTGTGTCCAATGTATCACATGAGCTGAAAACTCCCATGACTTCTATGAAGGTGCTTGCAGATTCTCTGCTTAGCCAGCCTGATGCAAGCATTGAGATGTATAGAGAGTTTATGACTGATATAAATAACGAGATTGAACGTGAAGATAAAGTTATAAATGATTTGCTTTCTTTGGTTAAATTTGACAGGAAAACAGGCAGTATCAATGTAAAGCAGACAGATCTCAATGAACTGCTTGAGCAGATACTTAAGCGGTTACGTCCAATAGCTATGAAAAACCACGTAGAGCTTGTATTTGAGAGTTTTAGGGCAGTAAGCGCCGAAGTAGATGAGGTTAAGCTTTCGCTTGCACTTTCCAATCTTATTGAAAATGCAATCAAATATAACAAAGAAGATGGCTGGGTGAGGGTATCGCTGAATGCAGATCATAAATTCTTCTTTGTAAAGGTAGTTGATTCGGGAATAGGCATACCCGAAGAATTTCAGGATCAGATCTTTGAAAGATTTTACAGAGTGGATAAGGCCAGGAGTAGAGGAACAGGCGGAACAGGTTTAGGTCTTTCAATTACCAAAAATGTAATTATGATGCATCATGGAGAGATCCGCCTTTACAGTAAGGAAGGAGACGGAACCACATTTACGGTCAGGATACCTTTAAGCTACATTCCGCCTAAAAAATACGCAACAAAAAAGAAAGGCGGTGGACTGAAACTTGTCAAATTATAGAGTGTTTAAGTATTTATTCTGCCTGATTTTCTTGGTGTTGATAATAAATATTTCAGGTTGTAATAATCAAGTAAAGGAACAAATCGTAGAGGATGAGAATTATTATAAAATTTATTATGTTAATAATTTAGAAGATAAGCTGGTTTCTGAGGATTATTTCGCGAAAGAAGATAAGACGGATAAACTGGTTAAGGAACTTATAGGAAGGCTTACCAGCATCCCTGACGGAATAACGCTTAAGAAACCGATTCCTGACGAGGTTAAAATAAAAGACATAAAAATTAAGGATGATTGTGTAACCATTAATTTTTCTGAAACTTATAAACAAATAACAGGTATATCTGAGATTTTAAGGAGAGCTTGTGTAGTAAAAACTCTTTGCCAGATAGACGGTATAAATAAGGTGGAATATACCATTGAAGATCAGCCTCTTATGTATTCTGAGCTAAATCCTGTCGGGGCTATGTCGGCAGATGATTTTATAGACAATACCGGAGGAGAGACTACTTATTATCAGAATGTGCAGGTGAGCCTGTACTATACAGATTTAGAAGGTAAGAAACTTTTTCAGACAAGGCATAATGTTGAATTTGATGGAACAATTTCGCTTGAAGAGCTTGTGGTCAGGCAACTGCTGGCAGGTCCGCTGGAAGATGATAAACTGTCTCCTGTATTGCCGGCAGGTACAAAGATAAATAAGGTAAGCTTAAAGGATGGTATCTGTTATGTTGATTTTAGTAAAGAATTTCTTGAAGGCAGAGATGGGGTTTCTGATGATGTAATAGTTTACTCTGTTGTAAATTCTCTATCAGACATAGGAAATGTATCCAAAGTACAGTTTTGGATAGACGGTAAACCTGTGAGTTCATACAGGGAGACTGTTCAGATAGATTTACCGATTGAAAGGAAGTTTGACATTATTGCTGAGGATTAAAAGACCGCTTGTAGCGGCAGCTTTGGTACTTATGCTGTTATTTGTGATTTATGACAGTATAAATCCACCAAAAGAGCCGGAGTATGTAGGTAAAACTCTTATTTTATCCGGCAGAGTTACCGGAATAAAAAAATATGATGTACCTTTTGGCGAAAGAAAATTTAGGCTGCAAATAGAAAACGGACCTAAAGAGCTTCCTGCTTTCTTTGTAAAAATTAAAGAAAGCAGGCTGCTTAAAGCTTGTGGTGTAGAAAAGCGGGATGATGATAAATATCCCAAGCTGCTTGAAGAGCAGTTATACGGAAGGGTGATTAAATGTAAAGGTCGGTTTGAAAATTTTGAAGCACCGATAAATCCGGGACAGTTTGATGTTAAGGAATACTATAAGAATGAGGGATTCTCAGGCATCTTAAATGCCGAGGAAGTCAGTTTGCAGAATAATAAATCAACATTATTATCTAATATTTATTTACATAGATTAAATCTTGCCATTTCTGAAAAATATCAAAAAATCTTAGGTTCTAAAGATGCAGGAAGTCTTTCTGCGATGGTTTTAGGCGATAAAAGTAATCTGGATGAAGAAATTAAAGAATTATATCAGGAAAATTCAATAAGTCATCTGCTTGCAATATCAGGTTTACATATTTCTTTGGTTGGTGGTGCTATCTATCTATTTCTGAAAAAATTAAAAATAAGTTTTAAATTTCCTCTTATCACAGCAGGAATTATCCTGATTCTTTACGGAACATTTACAGGTTTCTCTGTTTCTACAACAAGAGCTGTAATTATGATGTGTATTTTCTTCCTTTCGTTTCTGATAGGAAAAAGTTACGATTTACCAAGCGGTCTTGCTCTTGCAGCCATAGTGATTATGTCAATCAATCATAGGGTTATTTATCAAAGCGGTTTCCAACTTTCTTTTCTTGCAGTAATAGGAATTTTTTATATAATGCCTGAACTTATGTATATTTTTAATGTACAGAGCCTGAACACAAAGGGAATTAATAAGCTTGCTTATGTAATCTTAAGTTCAATTATCTGCTCTGTCAGTATAAATCTGGCTACCTTACCTGTAATTTTAATAAATTTTTATGAAATTTCACTTTTGGGTATAGTTTTAAATATAATTGTAATACCGCTTATGTCAGTATTGGTTGTTACAGGCTTGATTGGAGGTTTTACGGCTCTTATATTTGAAATGGCAGGAAGATTTATTTTGGGGATAGCCTATTATATATTAAATTTTTATACCTTACTTTGCAGAATAGGTGACAGTCTGGTCTTCTTCAGAATAATTTTGGGAAAACCCGAGAAATACCGGATAATTTTATACTATGCACTTATATTTCTTGTTACTTACTTTCTGTCTAAAAAGAGAAGGCTTGAAAAAATCGAGTCTCTAAAAAATACTGCACTCACTAAGACCAATAAATCTAAACGGATGTTTATAACAGGATTGGTAATAAGTATCAGCTTTATAATACTTATTTATAAAAGAGAAGAGTTTTCACTTAATATGCTGGATATAGGTCAGGGTGACTGTTTTGTGGTAAGCGACGGGAACAGAAATATATATATTTCTGACTGTGGAAGTACAACAGTAAATGAGGTGGGAAAGAAAAGGCTGCTTCCGTTTCTGAAATCAAAAGGCTGGAGCAGAGTAAATACAATTTTCGTTTCACATATGGACAAAGATCATGTAAATGGTGTTAATGATTTGTTAAAATGCCCTGAAATTGCAATAGACAGGGTAGTTATATCAGAAAGCTATAAATCGGAAAAACTTAATTGTGCGGAGTTAGAGGAATTAAAAACTCTTGCAGTTAAGCGGAAAGTAAATCTATATTATATGAAAAAAGGAGAGGAGATAAGGCAGGGAGAACTTGGATTTAAGTGTCTATACCCGACAGGAGATGAGGATATAGAAGATCAAAATGAGGCATCTATAGTAATGCGGATGGATTATAAGAACTTATCCGTGCTGTTTACAGGAGATATTGCAAGTTCAACGGAAACTCAGGTAATGAAGGTTGCAGATAAAGAAATGCTCAACTGTGATATTTTGAAAGTATGCCATCATGGAAGTAAAAACTCGTCTTCACCTGATTTTTTGGAAGCTGTAAATCCTAAGATTTATCTTGTCAGCTGCGGACTTATGAACCGCTATGGTCATCCACACAAAGATGCACTTGAACGAATGGGGGCAGAAGGCGGAAAGATACTGAGAACAGACCATATGGGCGCAGTTGAAATAAAGCTTAAGGAAGAAAAACTGTTTATTAAGTATAATTCAAAAGATTTATCAAATAAGGAATTTTTACCTGCAAAAGAATGTGACTGTGAAGACTGTATCAAAATTAAAGTAAATACACATTTAAAAAGTCGGAAAAGCAATTAATCAAATTAAAAGTGTAAATAGTGGAAATGGTGCAGGTCATCCGATTAATAAAACTTGAAAAAAAATAATTTTTTTAGTATAATCAAGAATATAGAATGTTAGATAAATAAAAACCTGGAATGTTCGATAATTTCTGATGTTTTGAACCTACATGACTTAAAAAGGGATTCCTATATCCATATCTTGATGTCAGGCCTCATTCTTTAGAGGAAGGCAGATAATATGTGCGGTTGCCCACCTAGTAAACGCTAGGAGTCAAGAATCAGAAACCGGCATTTTGGGTTTTTATTGCTTATTTGATTTTTGTTTTTATGAATAAACTTTAATAATTAACCCTCAAACCCCTTGAAATACAAGGATATTTGCAAGAGAACAGATTGAATTTACTACCAATTTACTACTTTTGAGGAAAAAGCCTTGATGTGCTGTAAAAACTCTTGCGAATAAAGGTATTTTACCACAGATGCCGTAAGGTATGTTGCAGGGATCAAAATTAAATAGGAAATCGTAAAAGCGGTGATCTTTCGCTTCTGTAAAGGAAGTATAAGAACACCGCTTTTTTTATGCCCATGTTACGAAGTAGAAGCCAATCAGGGCTTGAAATACAAGGCTTTCAGAGGACGGTTTTGACAAAGTAAAGGGAATATACCTTTTCCCTCAAAATCGCCCTTTCACTGCGTAACAAATAAAAAATGAAAGGAGCTAAGATCATGGCAGTTTTCAAAGTAGAGAAAAACAAGGGCTATACCGTCATGAGCAACCATCATCTGCGAAATAAGGAACTGACCCTAAAGGCAAAGGGCCTGCTTTCTCAAATGCTTTCACTTCCTGAAAACTGGGACTATACCCTTGCGGGACTATCCCATATCAACAAGGAAAGCATTGATGCCATTCGTACCGCAGTCTTGGAGCTTGAAAAAGCGGGATATATCGAAAGGTCGCAAGGCAGAGATGAAAAAGGAAAAATGACAGCCATTACCTACACCATTTATGAGCAGCCGATTAGTCCGGTATTGGAAAATCCAACATCGGATAAGCCGATATTGGAAAAACCGAAAGCGGATAATCCGATATCGGAAAATCCAACGCAATTAAATAAAGATATACAAAATACAGATCTATCAAAAAAAGAAGAAAGAAATAAAGATGGATTGAATACCGATTCCATTCCTATCCTTTCCCCTGACCCCTCTCCTTTGGAGAAGTCCTTACCGGAACAGGACGGAAAGGAAGAGAAAGACGCATACAAAATCTATGAAGAAATTATCAAGGACAATATCGAGTATGAACACCTCATAAATGCAAAACGCCTTGACCGTGATCGTATTGATGAAATCCTTGACCTCATTCTTGAAACAGTATGCAGCAAAAGAAAGAAAATCTTAATTGCAGGTGATGAGTACCCTGCGGAGCTTGTAAAGGCAAAATTCATGAAGCTTAACAGCAGCCACATTGAATTTGTTCTTGACTGTATGCAGGAGAACACCACAAAGGTAAGAAACATCAAGCAGTATCTAAAGGCAGTGCTTTTCAACGCCCCGTCAACAATAGGAAACTATTACACCGCGCTTGTTAATCACGATATGTACGGAAGAAATGACTTCTAAAGGAGAAAATTTATGAAACAGGGAACCCTTATCTTTGATGAATACCGCGACCGCTATGACATTCGTTTTGACTTAACCGAATATTACGGAGGGCTGCACTGCGGGGACTGTCTTGAGGTATTTACCCGCGGCAAGTGGAAGCCCGCTCGAATGGAGTACGGCAATAACTGGTATCTTACGGGCATACGCACCGAGGACTTAAACGGACTTTTGGTACGAATTTAATTCATATAGCCGCGTAGGAAGCGGAGAAAGGAGGAGGAAATTTGCAGGAAGAAATAAATGAAAAAGTAATCGCCCTGTATATCAAGGGCGGAAAAATAACGGCAAGGCTATTACAAAAGGCAATGAAGATATTTCTTGCCGAAATAAAAAAACAGGAAGCAAGGCGGCAGCTTCCTCACGGAAAGCAAAGCCTAAAGCAGCTTATGAAACAGAATGCCGGCGTTTCCAACATTGAAATCACAGATGAGAATATCAAAGCCTTTGAAGCGACCGCAAAGAAATACGGAATCGACTTTGCCCTAAAAAAAGACAGAAGCACTTCGCCGCCCCGCCACCTTGTATTTTTCAAGGGACGGGATGCGGATGTTCTAAAGGCGGCATTTGACGAGTTTTCAAAAAAGAAACTCACAAAAGAAAAGCTCCCCTCTGTAAGAAAAGTGCTTTCCACCTTTAAGGAGCAGGCAAAGGCAATAAACAAAGGACGGGAGGTTGTAAAAAATAAGGACAGGGGGGATTGAACGATGACGGAAGAAACAAAGAAACAAATTTTACTGCATCTGCCGTATCTGGTCTTTGTCTATCTCTTTGACAAAATAGCACAGGGCTTTCGCTTATCCTACGGAATGGATATGGGAACAAAGCTTCTGCATTTTCCAAAGGGTTTAACAGAAGCCTTCTCTTTTCCCCTTATCAGCTTTCATTTATCCGATCTTTTGATAGGGATCATAGCGGCGGCACTTATTCGTTTTGCTGTCTATGTAAAAGGCAAAAATGCAAAGAAATATAGGAAAGGAACAGAGTACGGATCCGCCCGTTTTGGAAATAAAAAAGACATTAAACCATACGTCGATCCGGTCTTTAGAAATAACATTCCTCTTACTAAAACGGAGTGCATTACCATGAATAGCCGTCCGAAAAATCCGAAGTACGCAAGAAACAAAAACATCCTTGTTGTCGGAGGATCAGGCAGCGGAAAGACGCGGTTTTTTGTAAAGCCGTCCCTTATGCAGATGCACAGCTCTTATGTAGTTACCGACCCGAAAGGCGAGCTTCTTCTCTCCTGCGGAAAGCTTCTGCAGCGAGGCGGATATAAGATTAAGGTGCTGAATACCATCAATTTCAAAAAGTCTATGAGGTATAACCCTTTCTCATATATCCGAAGCGAAAAGGATATTTTGAAGCTGGTAAATACAATCATTATGAACACCAAAGGCGACGGCGAAAAAGCCGCCGAGGACTTCTGGACCAAATCGGAACGTCTTTTCTACTCTGCACTGATCGGATATATCTTCTATGAAGCACCGGAGGAAGAAAAGAATTTCACCACGCTTCTTGAAATGATAAACGCATCGGAGGCAAGAGAGGACGATCCGGAATTTCAAAGCCCTGTTGACCTTATGTTTCAGAGATTAGAGGAAAAAGATCCGGAGCATTTTGCGGTAAGGCAGTATAAGAAATTTCTGCTTTCCGCCGGAAAAACAAGATCCTCAATCTTAATTTCCTGCGGCGCCCGACTTGCCCCCTTTGACATTAGAGAGCTTAGAGAGCTATTTGAAAAGGACGAAATGGAGCTTGATACCATAGGAGATCGAAAAACCGCACTCTTTGTTATCATAAGCGACACCGATGATACCTTTAACTTTGTTGTAAGTATTCTATACACCCAGCTATTTAATCTTCTCTGCGACAAAGCCGATGATGTGTACGACGGAAGGCTGCCTGTTCATGTTCGCTGTCTGCTTGATGAGTTTGCAAATATCGGGCAGATTCCAAAGTTTGAAAAGCTCATTGCCACCATCCGAAGCCGTGAAATATCGGCTTCTATTATTTTACAGTCCCAGTCCCAGCTTAAAGCCATATATAAGGAAAATGCAGACACCATTGTCGGAAACTGCGACAGCTTCCTCTTTCTTGGAGGCAAGGAAAAAACAACGTTAAAGGACGTATCTGAAATACTCGGTAAAGAAACCATCGACAGCTTTAACACCTCTGAAACAAGAGGACGGGAATTATCTCACGGACTGAACTATCAAAAGCTCGGTAAAGAGCTTATGACGCAGGATGAAATCGCGGTAATGGACGGCGGAAAGTGCATCCTGCAAATAAGAGGTGTAAGACCGTTCTTTTCGGATAAGTACGATATTACAGCCCATCCCAATTACAAATACCTTTCCGACTATGACAAGAAAAACTCTTTTGATGCGGAAAGGTATATCAAACGCCGCCCCGCAGTCGTAAGACAAAATGAAGTCTTTGACTACTATGAAATCGATGCGGAGAAATTGACGGAAGAATAAAAGAAGGAGGAAAAACTTGATCTATAAGACAGCAGTATATAGAGCGCGGGCGCCTGACGCCTAAACACCGATCCGCTAAAAAAAGCGGATTTTTTTATGAAGAAAAAAAGAAAACAAAACTATGTTTAGCCGATGTATCGGCAGAAAGGATGAATCTATGGGATTTTTTAATTCAGCAGTCGGAGTATTACAGACACTTGTTATCGCACTTGGCGCAGGTCTTGGAATTTGGGGCATTGTAAACCTTTTGGAAGGATATGGGAACGACAATCGTGCGACACGTTCATAAGTGAAAAGCTTATGCACTAAGTCAAAGGACTAAAAGTTCAAAACTTAGGAGAACTGACAATCTGATAGGTAGAATGACGGGGTAACGCCCTGAAATGCCTACACTGATACTCCGATTGGCAATGAATATTAGACTATTTCATTGTCAAAAGCTCGGTGAAGTCGGCAGAGAGTAGCCGTAAGACTGATATTAACATCAGACACGAAAGCTGTCCAGAGGTGGACGGTGCTGCCTATATGTCGGGTGTCGAATACGCATGGTGAGAATGTGTATACCAAAGCACTGACGTACTTCCGAATGTACAAGTCTAAACGTTTGAATTTGCCTAACGGCAATTCCCATCAAAGATGGGGTGTTTGTGGATGAGTAAGAATGGTTGTTATGAAAATCCATATATCGTTACAGGCGATATAGCGAAAGCTAAACACAGGCTTAGAGGAAGAACCTAAACGTATTCAAAGATAAGATTGTCGGAACGTGGTAAGCCAGGAACATGGAAGCAGTCTAATGCTAATGAAGTGTTGAATGGGAAAATGACTGAAAAAACAGCATATAACCGTTCTTTATCTTGGTGAAAGCGGTGGCACAGTACCTATGAAGCGAAAATAATAAGTTCGTGGAGGGATAGCCACCAGTCACAGGAAAGTACAAGAACTGAAATTAAGACAAACACAGCTTCGAGTATGGCAAAGAAAATCAAATCCGAAAGGAGATGGTGACTGTGTCCACTTCGAAACAAACACTGAAACAAAGCAAAATCCGTTATACGGAATATTATGACTTGCAAAAAGTCCTTGATGATTTATATGAAGATAGTAGTAAGAATAAAATATTTTCAAATTTAATGGAGTTGATAACTTCAAGAGAAAATATAAAACTTGCCTATCGCAGTATCAAAGGGAACAAAGGCAGTCATACAGCCGGAGTAGATGGCAGAACAATAAAACATCTATCAAGGCTAAATGAAGAAAAATACATTTCTCTCATACAAAAACAGTTTCATTGGTATAAACCACGCCCTGTAAAGAGAGTGGAAATGCGAAAGTCTAACGGGAAAATCAGACCTTTAGGAATACCGACTATTGTAGACAGAATTGTACAACAATGTATCTTGCAAATATTAGAGCCGATATGCGAAGCCAAGTTTCATGACAGCTCCTATGGGTTTCGACCTAACAGGAGTACGGATCACGCTATCGCAGAATGTGCAAGACTAATGCAGATACAGCACTTACACTATGTAGTTGATATTGATATACAAGGATTTTTTGATAACGTATATCATGCAAAGCTCATAAGGCAGCTTTGGAATTTGGGAATCCAAGACAAAAAGTTACTTTGTATCATTAAGGAAATGCTGAAAGCAGATATTGTTATGCCCGATAAAGAGGTAATTACACCAACAAAGGGAATACCACAAGGCGGAATATTATCACCGCTACTATCTAATGTAGTCTTGAACGAATTAGATTGGTGGGTGTCCTCCCAGTGGCTGACAATGCCCACTCATTATCCATATAAACAGAGAACGAACAGTCAAGGAACAGAGATAAAAAGCCATACCTACAGAGCTTTAAGAACAAGCAACCTAAAAGAAATATACATTGTAAGGTATGCCGATGATTTCAAGATATTTTGCCGTAATTACTACGATGCAAAAAGAACCTATCAGGCAGTTACAAAATGGTTGCAAGACAGATTAAAACTAAATGTAAGTGAAGAAAAATCTAAAATAACAAATCTAAAACAAAGGTACTCGGAGTTCTTAGGCTTCAAGCTTAAGGTTAAACCAAAAGGCAAAAAGTTTGTTGTACAGTCGCATATAAGTGATAAGGCACTGAAAAATGCAAAAGAAGACATTTCTAAATGTGTTGCGGATATAAAAAGACCTGCAAACGAAAAGGAGCAGTACAAAGCAATAGCCAAGTATAATGCCACTGTTTCAGGCTTGCATAATTATTACCAAATAGCAACAAACGTGAGTTTGGACTTTACTAAAATAGCCTTTCACATTAAAAAGCAGATGAACAATAGACTTGATATTAAAACCAGTGGAACACTAAGCAAAGGATTTATCAAAGAAAAATATGGAAAAAGTAAACAGCTTCGCTTCCTTAATGGACATCCGCTAATTCCAGTGGGATATATCAGAACAAAGGACGCAAAACACAAGAAAAAGGTTGTAAATAAATACACTGTAAAGGGTAGAGCTTTCATTCATAAAAATCTACAAATTGATGTAGATACACTTGTCTGGCTGATGAAACACCCTGTGCTTGATAAAAGTATAGAGTTTGCAGACAACAGAATCTCGCTCTTTGCAGCTCAATATGGCAGATGTGGAGTAACAGGTGTAAAACTTATACCAAACGACATACATTGCCATCACAAGATACCACTTGAACAAGGCGGTACAGACAGTTACAGCAACTTAATTCTTGTTACGGAGGCAGTTCATATACTCATCCATGCAACAAAAGAAGATACAATCCAAAAATATATAAAAGAGCTTGGGTTAACAGTCAAGCAGATTGAGAAATGTAATAAGCTTAGAAAAATGGCAGAATTGCCACTAATTTAGAGAAAAAATAATTTGTTACGAAGTGTGTAAGTCTTAGTTAAAACGTGAGAATCTTTCTTGTGATGGAACGCCGTGTGCGGTGAAAGTCGCATGCACGGTGTGAAGTGGGGGAAAATTCGGAGATAACATCAAAGGATTACCTATCACTATCCGGCGCAAAATCACAGGGAATAAAGCAGCTTATGGCGGGCGGAGGCGTTGCCCTTATCGGTACAACCCTTGTTCCGCTTCTTCGCGGACTGTTCGGATAAGGAGGTAACACGTGCAGAGCATACTTGATGCAATCAATGAATGGATCAAAGATATTTTAATCGGATCCATTCAGGGAAATCTTGAAGCTCTGTTCGGAGATGTCAACGAAAAGGTAGGAACCATAGCGGCAGAGGTAGGCAAAACCCCGCAGAGCTGGAACGGCAGCGTATTTTCCATGATAAAAACCTTGTCGGAAAATGTGATCGTCCCCATTGCGGGGCTTGTCATTACCTATGTTCTTTGCTACGAGCTGATCAGCATGATTATTGATAAAAATAACCTGCACGAGCTGGACACCTTTATGTTTTTTAAGTGGTTTTTCAAGGCATGGGTAGCGGTATTTATCGTTACCCATACCTTTGATATTACTATGGCGGTATTTGATGTGGCGCAGCACGTCGTATCGGGCGCAGCCGGTGTAATCAGCTCGGACACAAGCATGGATATTTCTTCAACCATAACATCTATGGGCGATAAATTAAAGGACATGGAGATACCGGAGCTTCTGCTCCTTTCCATAGAAACGGGACTTGTAAGCCTTTCTATGAAAATCATGTCCATTTTTATTACCGTTGTCATCTACGGCAGAATGATAGAGATCTATTTAGTCTGCTCCGTCGCCCCGATTCCTTTTGCCACTATGACAAATAAGGAATGGGGATCGATCGGAAACAATTACCTTAAAAGTTTATTCGCACTTGGTTTTCAGGGCTTTTTAATCATGGTATGCGTCGGAATTTATGCCGTCTTGGTAAAGGGCATGACTATATCGGATAACCTGCATACCGCGATATTTTCCCTTGCGGCATATACCGTGCTGCTTTGCTTTATGCTTCTAAAATCAAGTGCTATTTCAAAATCAATTTTCGGGGCACATTAGCCCTTAATGGAAAGGAGGAATCAGAACAATCAGTAAAAAATACAGCATTATCTATGCCGATCCGCCGTGGAAGTACGAAAGAAGTAAGGTACAGGGCGCAGCAGAAAATCACTACCCCACCATGAGCATAGAGGAACTTTGTGTGCTTCCCGTTTCTGAAATTGCGGAAAAGGACTGCGTACTTTTTTTATGGGCTACTTTCCCGCAGCTAAAAGAAGCCCTGCAGCTTATCAAGGCATGGGGCTTTCAGTATAAGACGGTTGCTTTCGTATGGCTGAAAACGAACAGGAAAGCAGGCACATGGTTTTACGGGCTTGGCTTTTGGACAAGAGGAAACGCGGAAATCTGCCTGCTTGCAACGAAAGGTCATCCCAAAAGGAAGGCTGCAAATATCCACCAGCTTATCATAAGCCCCGTTGAAGCACACAGCAAAAAGCCGGATGCGGCAAGAGAAAAAATCACAGCCCTTATGGGAGATCTTCCTAAAATAGAACTTTTTGCAAGGAAAGAAAGTCCCGGCTAGGATATATGGGGAAATGAAGTAAAAAGCAGTATAACGCTTTAGCGGAAAGGAGGTTTTTATGGCGTATGTACCCGTACCGAAGGACTTAACAAAGGTTAAGACAAAGGTTGCCTTTAACCTGACAAAAAGGCAGATCATTTGCTTTACGGCAGCCTTAATTTTAGGGCTGCCTGTTTTCTTTCTCCTGAAGGGAAGCACAGGAACAAGCCTTGCAGCTTTTTTCATGATTTTAATCATGCTTCCCTTTTTCCTCTTTGCCATGTACGAAAAGCACGGACAGTCCCTTGAGGTCATCCTGAAACACATCGTGCAGACAAAGTTTATCAGAAAGAAAGAGCGTCCATACAGGACGAGAAACTATTATGCCCTGTTAATAAAGCAGAGAAAACTTGAAAAGGAGGTATTTCATATTGTTAAAGGACAAAACAAAGGGAAAAAACAGCGTAAAAAATAAAAGGAAGCTCACAAGAAGCGAAAAGAAACAGATTGCGGAGCTGATCAGAAAAGCAAAGCCGGATAAAAAGGCTTCTTCTACGCAGGAGAGCATATCCTACATTTCAATGCACCCGGACGGGATCTGCAAGGTAACGGAAAACCGCTACAGCAAATGCATTGCTTTTTCCGACATAAACTACCAGCTTGCAGGAGCGGACGAGAAAACCGCTATCTTTGAAAACTGGTGCGACTTTCTAAACTATTTTGATTCCTCTGTGGATGTACAGCTTTCCTTTATCAATCAGGGAAGCCGCGGAGAAGCAAAGACCGCAATTGAAATTCCGATGCGTGATGATGGCTTTCAGTCCATAAGAAGCGAGTATCAAAAAATGCTTTCCGAGCAGCTTTCCAAAGGAAACAACGGTCTTGTAAAGCTGAAATTCGTAACATTCAGCGTGGAAGCGGAAAATATGAATGCGGCAAAGGCAAGGCTTAACCGCATTGAAACGGATATATTAAACAATTTTAAGGTGCTTGGTGTAAGTGCCCACTCTATGAACGGCTACGAAAGATTAAAAACCATGCACGGCATTTTTCATCCGGAGGGAGAGCCTTTCTTCTTTTCTTGGGACTATCTTGTGCCGTCAGGATTATCGACAAAGGACTTTATCGCACCATCCTCTTTTTACTTTGGAGAAGGCAGAACCTTTCGCATGGGAAAAAAGCTTGGTGCAGTAAGCTTTCTTGAAATCTTAGCTCCGGAATTAAACGACCGCATCCTGTCCGACCTTTTGGATTTGGAAACGGGAATGATTGTAAACCTGCATATTAAAAGCATCGATCAGGCGGAGGCGATTAAGACGATAAAAAGGAAAATCACCGACCTTGACAAGATGAAAATTGACGAGCAGAAAAAAGCGGTACGCTCCGGCTATGATATGGATATTATCCCGTCCGATCTTGCCACTTACGGAGGGGAAGCGAAAAACCTGTTGCAGGATTTACAAAGCAGAAACGAAAGAATGTTTTTTGTTACCTTTTTAGTGGTGAACATGGCGGGCAGCAAAAGAAAGCTGGATAACGATATTTTTGCCGCCGCAGGAATCGCACAGAAATATAACTGTGCCTTAACCCGCCTTGACTTTCAGCAGGAGGAAGGCCTGATGTCAAGCATCCCGCTTGGAAGAAATGAAATTGAAATTCAAAGAGGACTTACCACTTCAAGCACCGCCGTATTCATTCCCTTTATCACGCAGGAGCTTTTTCAAGGCGGAGAAGCGCTTTACTACGGGCTTAACGCACTTTCAAGCAACATGATTTTATGCGACAGAAAGCAGCTTAAAAACCCGAACGGCTTGATACTGGGGACGCCCGGTTCCGGTAAATCCTTTGCGGCAAAGCGTGAAATTACAAACGCCTTTTTAATCACGGACGATGACATCTATATATCCGATCCCGAAGCCGAGTACGCTCCTTTGGTAAACAGCCTTTCAGGGCAGGTAATCCGCATTTCTCCTACAAGTAAAGAATATATCAACCCTATGGATATAAACCTTAATTACAGCGATGATGATAATCCCCTTGCACTAAAATCGGATTTTATCCTTTCCCTTTGCGAGCTTGTAGTCGGAGGAAAGGAAGGACTTGCTCCTGTGGAAAAAACAGTCATCGACCGTGCGGTCAGAAATATTTACAGAGAGTTTCTTGCAGATCCTGTGCCTGAAAGGATGCCGATTTTAGGAGATCTTTATGAGGAGCTTTTAAGACAGCCGGAGCCGGAAGCTGCAAGAGTTGCGGCTGCACTTGAGCTTTATGTAACGGGTTCTCTTAATGTCTTTAACCACAGAACCAATGTAGAGCTTTCTAACCGCCTTGTGTGCTTTGATATAAAGAGCCTTGGAAAGCAGTTAAAAAAGCTTGGAATGTTAATCGTGCAGGATCAGATATGGAACCGCGTTACCATAAACAGAGCAAAAAAGAAAGCAACCCGCTACTACATGGACGAATTTCACCTTTTGCTTCGTGAGGAACAGACAGCGGCATACAGCGTTGAAATCTGGAAGCGTTTCAGAAAATGGTCGGGAATCCCCACAGGGATCACGCAGAATGTCAAGGATTTGCTTTCAAGCCGCGAGGTAGAAAACATCTTTGAAAACAGCGACTTTGTACTGATGCTGAATCAAGCGGTAAGCGACAGAAATATCCTTGCAAAGCAGCTTAATATTTCTCCACAGCAGATGAAATATGTAACCCATACGGAATCCGGCGAAGGACTTCTCTTTTACGGAAATGTGATTCTGCCCTTTGTAGATCACTTCCCGAAAGATACGAAGCTTTACAAGGTCATGACGACAAAGCCGGAGGAAGTGAGCAGAGAATGAAGAAACTGACGCATTTCAGCCTGTTTACCGGAATCGGAGGAATCGACCTTGCGGCAGAAGCCGCAGGCTTTTCTACCATTTGTCAATGCGAATGGGCGGACTTTCCGACCGCTGTATTAAAAAAGCATTGGCCAAAGGTTCCGCGTTTTCAGGATATTACCACAGTTACAAAGGAGGCATTTATTGAAAAAACAGGACAAGAAAGCGTCACACTCATATCCGGAGGCTTCCCGTGTCAGCCTTTCTCCGCCATCGGAGCAAAAAAGGGCTTTACAGACCCCCGTTATCTCTGGCCGGAAATGTGCAGAGTTATTAAAGAGCTGCGCCCCCATTTCGTGCTTGGCGAAAATGTTGCTAACTTCGTCAATATGGGGCTCAACAAAACGATCATTGACTTGGAGAAAGCGGGATATGCCGTTTGGACATTCGTACTTCCTGCTTGCAGCGTCGGCGCATGGCATGAACGCAAGCGAACTTTTATCGTGGGGGCAGATGTTTCCTACGCCCCTTGCTTCCGACACCGGAACGCGTCCGAGAGTGCCGCAGGTAATCCTATCTCCTGCGGGCTCCTTTCGCAGAAAGAAGAAAACGGGGCACTGGTCGGCGAATCTTTCGGAGGCAATCTATTATCTGGAAAAGGATGCGGCACCCGATCTTCGCTTCAATCCGGAGTGGGTAGAGTGGCTGATGGGATTCCCGCGGGCATGGACGGAAATCTCCTCTGGATAACAGAGCCTACGGATATTCCGAGGCTTACAAGAGATAAAAAAGACAGGGTAAAACGCTTAAAGGCACTGGGTAATGCCGTTGTTCCCGCACAGGTTTATCCGATACTCAAATACATTGCGGATATTGAGCTTGGGCGCTGCAAAAGCGCTTGCGTCTTTTCAGGAAAGGAAGGTGATGCACTTTGAAAGAACCGCTAAAGCCCCGCGATAAGTACAGGCAAAAAATGAGCCGGGACGGGCTTATAAGAGAAAATATGACAACCGGAGAAACAGAAAATATATCAAAAAGGATGCAGGAAAATCCCGAAAATGATATTCCCAAAAGTCCTATATCGGATAAGGAAATCCCGAAAAGAAAATCCTCAAGGCTTACCTTTACCGAGGAAGAAAGAGCTATCCCGGAGCTTCAAAGGTATATCAAAAAATCCGATCAGGCGGCGGACCGTCTTGATAAAGCAAGAGATAAAATCCCAAAGAAAAAGAGCCTTTCCTTTGAGCGTGAGTTTGATGAAAGATCCGGCAAAGGAAAAACGAGGCTTCACTTTGAAGAAAAGGAAAAGCCCATAGGCTCCGGTAAGTCTGCAAATCCTCTTTCGCCTGCCCTTGATGAAGCAGGCGCCTTTGTGCATAAGAAAATTCATGAAACGGAGCATGACAATGCAGGAATTGAAGCAGCCCACAAAACCGAAAAAGCCGCAGAAACACTTGGTCGTTACAGCGTAAGAAAGGCAAGAGAAAATTACAGAAATCAGAAGCTAAAGCCCTACCGCAAGGCAAGAAAAGCAAAGAAAGCCGCAGAGAAAGCAAATGCAAAATACTTTTACAAAAAAGCCATGTATGAAAATCCGAATCTGACATCTGCAAACCCCGTTAGTCGTATTTGGCAGAAAAGGAAGATAAAAAAGAAGTATGCGGCGGAGCTTCGCAAGAAAGGTCAGAGCGCGGCAAAGGCGGCAAGGACATCCGCAGAGAAAACAAAACAGGCAGGCTCCTTTATCATACGCCACAGACGAGGGCTTGCCCTTATTATTTCTCTGCTTCTAATCTTCATTCTGATTTTTACCGGCTTATCGTCCTGCTCCTCTCTTTTATCGGGAGGCTTTAACGGCATTTTAGGCACAAGCTATACATCCGAGGACAGCGATCTTGTGGAAGTGGAAAATGCCTATGCCGCTATGGAAAGTGCGCTTCAGGGGAAAATAGATAGTGTAGAAAAGGATCATCCCGGCTATGACGAGTACAAATATGAGCTTGACGGTATCGGGCATAATCCCCATGAGCTTGCGTCTATCCTTACGGCAAAGCACCAAAGCTACACCCTTTCCAAAGTGCAGGCGGACTTACAGAAGATTTTCACAAAGCAGTATTCTTTTACCCTGCAGGAAGAAATTGAAGTGCGCTATAAAACGGAAACCCATACCGATCCGGACACCGGAGAAACCACAGAGGAAGAAGTCCCGTACAACTATTACAATCTTCATGTAAAGCTGAAAACGACACCGCTTTCTGATATTGCAAGAGAAATCTTAAATGAAGAACAGCTTAAAATGTATGGCGTCTATCTTGAAACCAGCGGAAACAAACCCCTTGTATTCGGCGGAGGCTCCCCTGATGGCAGCGCGTCGGAGGATTTAAGCGGCGTTCATTTTGTAAACGGCACCCGCCCCGGAAATCCGGAGCTTGTAAGCCTTGCAAAGAAGCAGGTCGGAAATGTGGGCGGCTATCCTTACTGGAGCTGGTACGGCTTTAACGGACGCGTGGAATGGTGCGCCTGCTTTGTATCTTGGTGCTACAACAAGGCGGGAAAAAATGAGCCGCGCTTTGCAGGCTGTCAGTCGCAGGGCGTTCCTTGGTTTACCTCACGCGGACAATGGGGAGCAAGAGGCTATAAAAATATTGCACCGGGCGATGCCATTTTCTTTGACTGGGACGGTGACGGCGGAGCCGATCATGTGGGAATCGTTATCGGAACGGATGGAAGCCGTGTTTATACCGTTGAAGGAAATTCAGGCAATGCCTGCAAGATAAAAAGCTATGACTTAAATTCAGGCTACATCAAAGGCTACGGTCTTATGAACTGGGATTAAAAAACGAAAGGAGAACAACATTTATGGCAAACAAAAAAATCCTGAAAATCGAAAACGAGATCCAAAAGACCCGTGAGAAAATCACGGAGCAGCAAGGCAAGCTAAAAGACCTTGAAATGCAGAAAACGGAGGCGGAAAATCTTGAAATTGTGCAGATGGTAAGGTCGCTTCACATGCCCCCTGCCGAGCTTTCCGTATTTTTAGCAAAGGGCGTCATTCCTGATGTACCCGCAAATAAAAATGAAGATATGGAGGATATGGAAAATGAAAAATAAAATTTTGATGAGAATAACGACAGCTCTCTTTGCCGCCCTGATCCTTATGGGCGGCTTTTCTATTCCCGCTTATGCAAATGGCGGTGAAGCTACCGATGACAGCAATGTAAAAACAGAGGAAAAGAAAGAAGAAAAAACGCCCCTTACTCCTGACGGCAACATGAGCCTTGTGGATAATGTCAAGGGAGATGCCGCAAAGGACAAGGAATTTATCATTGTAAAAAGCAAGGGCGGAAATTACTTCTATATCGTAATCGATCATGCGGCGCAGGGAGAAAACACGGTTCATTTCTTAAATCAGGTGGATGAAAAAGACTTACTTTCCATTATTGATGAAAAAGACAGTCTGAGTGCAAAGCTGGAGCTTCCAAAAGAGGAGGAGAAGAAAGAGCCGGAGGCGGAAAAAGAAAAGCCGGAAGAAAAACAGGAGAAAAAGAACCCTGCCGGAATAATTGCCTTATCACTCATCTTGATTCTTGGACTTGCAGGCGGCGTCTTCTACTATTTCAAGATTCTAAAGCCGAAGCAGAATGTAAAGGGTACGACAGAGCTTGACGAATTTGACTTTGAGGACTATGAGGACGAGTTCACAGATGAAGATAACGAGGACGGCGAGGAAGCTTTAGAAGAAGCAGAGCCGGATGAAACAGTATGACATGGTTTACAGACAGTATCTATGAAAGGCTGATGAGTGAAAAACCGAAATGCGGGCGGCACGAAAAAGAGCCACCTGCTTCTTTTTCTTCAAAATGTGAGGGCTGTCCTTACAGGAGAAAGTCCCCATGCATCGGGTACTGTATCAGGAAAATAAAAGAAAAAAGCGAACCGGAGCTTTAGATATTATATGAGAAAGGATCAGATATGAAACTTGTTATATGTGAGAAACCGAGTGTGGCAGCATCGATTGCTGCCGCCCTTGGAATAGAAATGAAAAAGGACGGATATATGGAAGTTGCGGACTTTCTTGTGTCTTGGTGCATAGAACACCTTGCAGAGCTTTCCGAGCCGTCCTGTTACGGAAAATGCTATGAAAAGTGGAGCCTTGAAGCCTTACCCATCCTGCCTGAAACATGGCAGCTTACTGTATCAAAGGATAAGGAAAAGCAGTTTTCTGTATTAAAGACACTTCTTTTTAGAAAGGATGTTACCGAGGTTATAAACGCCTGCGATGCCGGACGCGAGGGAGAACTCATTTTCCGTTTCGTTATGGAAAAAGCAGGCTGCAAGAAGCCTGTAAAAAGACTTTGGATTTCCTCAATGGAAGAAAGCGCAATCCGAAAAGGCTTTGAAAATCTGAAAGACGGAGCGGACTATGACAGCCTTTATCAGTCCGCCCTGTGCAGAGCAAAAGCGGACTGGCTTGTCGGAATCAATGCAACCCGCCTCTTTTCCCTGTTATATAACCGTACCTTGAATGTAGGACGGGTGCAGAGCCCGACCTTAAAAATGCTTGCGGATCGAAGCGAGGCGATTATGAGTTTCAAGAAAGAAAAGTATTACCATGTGCGCCTTATTTTAGACGGTACGGAAGCTGTAAGCGAAAAGTTTTCAGAGAAAGAAGCGGCAGAAAAAATCGCAACATCCTGCAAAGGAAAAACGGCAGTCTGCACTTCTGTTACCTCTGAAAAAAAGGAAGTGCTGCCGCCTAAGCTCTTTGATCTTACCGCACTTCAAAAGGAAGCAAACCGCATTTTCGGTTACACCGCAAAGCAGACCCTTGACCTTGCACAGAGCCTTTATGAAAAGAAGCTTCTGACCTATCCGAGAACGGACAGCAACTACCTGACAGACGATATGAAAGAAACAGCGGATAAGGTTATTCTCATGCTTCTTTCAAAGCTTTCTTTTATGAAAAGCATAGAATTTACACCAGAGATTACAAGGCTTCTTAACAGCAAAAAGATATCGGATCACCATGCCGTGATTCCTACAATGGAGCTTGAAAAAACGGAACTTTCCCTGCTTCCCGAAAGCGAGCGAAACATTCTCTTTCTTGCAGGTGCAAGGCTTCTTATGGCTTCCGCATCCTCTCATGTCTATGAAACGGTTACGGCTACATTTAGCTGCGAGGATCATACCTTTACAGCAAAGGGAAAGACTGTGTTATCTTCCGGCTGGAAAGAAATAGAAAGATTCTTTCTTATGAGTTTAAAAGAAAAACCGGATAAAGAAAATGAAAAAGAGCTTCCGGCATTTTGTAAGGGAGAAAGCTTTGACAGCTTCCCGATAAAAGTTACGGAGCATGACACACTTCCCCCAAAGGCATACACGGAAAGTACGCTTCTATCTTCCATGGAGCGCGCAGGAAACAAGGAAACCACAGAGGATGCAGAGCGTAAAGGTTTAGGTACTCCCGCAACCCGTGCAGCCATCATTGAAAAAATCATCAAGGCAGGCTTTGTTACAAGGAAAGGGAAACAGCTTATCCCGACCAAAGACGGAATGAACCTTATCTCCGTACTTCCTGAAACCCTGACCTCTCCGCTTCTTACGGCAGAATGGGAAAACGAGCTTTCAAGGATTGCAAAGGGAGAAGCGGATGCTGACAGCTTTATGGAAAAGATAGAAGCCATGACAAAAGAGCTTGTAGAAAATGCGGACGCTGAAAAAGCAAAAGCAGAACTTTTCAAAGAGGAAAAAACCGTAATCGGCTTATGCCCGCGCTGTAAAAATCCCGTTTACGAGGGAAAGAAGAACTACTATTGCAGTAACAGGGATTGCCGCTTTTCCATGTGGAAGAATGACCGCTTCTTTGAGGATAGGGAAATCACCTTTACACCAAAGATAGCAAAAGCACTGCTCAAAGATAAGACGGTAAAAGTAAAGGACATCTACTCTCACAAAACAGGCAAAACCTATGACGGAAATGTGGTTCTTTGCGATACCAAAGATAAGTATGTGAACTATCGTATTGAAATAGAGAGGAAGAAAAAAGAAGAATAGCAAGCATAGGAAAGGGGTACCCTTTCCGTGAAAAATCTCCGTTTTCCGCACCTGCGGCGGCGGAGATTTATATTTTCCGGGATAGTCCCGGACCCTTAAAAAACGAAAGGAGAAAAATTCATGCCATATATGGAAAAAGCAGAAGAAATAAAAGAGGTTACGCCCATTGTCCTAAGCTCTGAAAATCAAAAGGACAGACTAAAGGAAATTACGGATCGTTTGGAGCAAGGGATTTTAGAAGTCTTTGAAAGCGAAAGGTACAAGGAGTATCTTCGCGTCATGTCAAAGTTTCATCATTACAGCTTTAAAAATACCATGCTGATTGCCCTGCAAAAGCCTGACGCTTCCCTGATTGCAGGCTTTAGTGCATGGAAAAACAGCCACGGAAGAACGGTCAAAAAAGGAGAAAAAGGAATCCGTATTATCGCTCCTGCACCCTTTAAGGTAAGGCAGAAAATGGAAAAGCTTGATCCGAAAACAAATATGCCCCTTGTCGGAGCAGACGGAAAGGCAGTTACCGAAGAAAAGGAAATTACCATTCCTGCCTACAAGGTGGTATCCGTCTTTGATGTATCACAGACAGAAGGAAAAGAACTTCCCTCTATCGGAGTAAATGAGCTGATCGGCGATGTGTCGCAGTATGAGGACTTTTTTACGGCGCTGAAAAAGGCATCCCCTGTTCCGATTGCCCTTGAGCATATCGAGGGAAGCGCTCACGGCTACTATCACCTTGCGGAAAAAAGAATTGCCATTGACGATAACATGAGCGAGCTGCAAACACTAAAGACCGCCATTCACGAAATCGCCCATGCAAAACTTCATGATATTGACCTAAATGCACCGAAAGAGAAACAGGAAAATCGCCCGAACCAGCGTACCCGCGAGGTTGAAGCGGAAAGCGTCGCCTATACCATATGTCAGCACTACGGGCTTGATACCTCCGATTATTCTTTCGGATATGTTGCAGGCTGGAGCAGCGGTAAGGAACTGTCAGAACTCAAAGGCTCTCTTGAAACCATCCGCCTTGCTGCATCGGATCTGATCGACAATATAGACGGGCATTTCAAGGAGCTTCAAAGGACAAGAGAAAATGAGCTTTCAGAAACGGAAGCGGAACCAGCTTTGCAGGAAGAAAAACATGAAGCAGCTTACCAACTTGAAAACGGAAGCTATCTCTATATTCAGACCTGCGAAACAGGCTATGACTATACTCTGTATCAGCCTGACTTTACAGACCTTGATGGCGGACAGCTTGATAATCCGGAAATCTCTATTGAAAAAGCCCGTGATGAAATCCTAAAAATGCACGAGCTTTCAGGGCAAGACTTAAAGGAAATCTCCATAGATGATTTTGAAAAGATGCAGGAAGAAGCTTCACAGGAAAAGAAAGCCGGAATACAGGTAAAGTATTATCCTATCAATGAAGCTGCGGCAAAAAGAGCAAAGGAAATGAACAGCTTTTCGGACTACACGCCGAGAAGTGCAACTCTTGAATACAAAAGCCTTGTGGATCAGGCGACGGAAATTGCTGAAAATCAAAAAAAGAGAGTTGATCCGTCCTTTCATACCAAAATCGACGCCCTGCTTGATACCTACTCTAAAAGACTTGCGGCAAATATGAATAACGGATTTGCGATTGATGTCCGCGTTCCCTCTGTACTGATTGCGGGAGGATCCAATTTCCCTATGCGAAAAAAGGAAAAGCAAAACACCGCCCGTGATAAAAACTATGGAGAGTGGAAAGATATTCAGGGACTTCTTGAAAAAATCAGAAGCACCGGAATGGGCGGAATCAGCGCAGATGATCCGGATGCAGTAAAGAAATTAACTGCAAAGCTTGAGAAGCTGACAAAGACGCAGGAAACCATGAAGGCGGTCAATGCCTACTACCGAAAGCATAAAAGCCTTGAGGGCTGCCCGGAGCTTGACAGTGAGGCAATCGAAAAGCTAAAGAAAAGAATGGAAATCAGAGGCATTCAGGACAAGCCCTATCCGTCATGGGCACTTTCCAATAACAATGCAGAAATCAGAAGAATTAAAGAGCGTATTCAAAGCCTTTCCGTAAATAAGGATAAGCTTTACACAGGCTGGGAGTTTACCGGAGGCAGAGCCGAAATAAATGTAAAGGATAACCGCTTGCAGCTTTTCTTTGACGATAAGCCGGACGGCAAAAAAATCAGAGATGAATTAAAGGCAAACGGCTTTCGCTGGTCGCCGAAAGCTTCCGCGTGGCAAAGACAGCTTAATTCCAATGCAATCTATGCGGCGGATGCTATCAGCAGCATAAAACCCCTTACGGGAGAACGCGTAATAGAGCTTCAAAGAAATTTCAGAAAGAAAGGCAGCATTGAAGCTACCCCGGAATATATCTACAAGGTACTGGAGGATCCCTCTGAAAAAGACAGCACGAAAAACTTTCGCCTTGAGGCCTATATCGTAAAGGAAAAAGGCAAGGCGCAGTCCGAGCTTTTATATGCCGGAACAAAGGAGAAATGCAAGCAGCTTTTAGATGAGGTGCGTTCCGGAAAACTCACAAACGGACAGATCAAAGAGCTTTACGCAAAGGCTGAAAACACTACCCCTGAAAAAGATACCTTTCGGATCTATCAGCTAAAGCGCGGCGAGGACACAAGAGAGCTTCAATTTGAATCCTACGACCGCTTAAAAGAATCGGGGCAGATACTTAACCCGGATAACTATGTCAAGGTATATGAGGCGGAGCTTTCAAAGGGACTTTCCCTTGAGGATATTTATACCCGCTTTAATATCGATCATCCAAAGGACTTTTATGGACACAGCCTGTCTGTTTCCGATGTGGTTGTACTTCATAAGGACGGAAAGGACACGGCTCACTATGTAGACCGACTTGGTTACAAGGAAGCCCCGGAATTTCTGAAACCGGATAATTACCTGAAAACTGCCGAGATTTCTACAGAGCAAAATTACAACATGGTTGACGGAATTATGAATAACACACCGCCTGCACCTACCGTAGACGAGCTTGAACAGAAAGTAAAGGCGGGAGAATCTATTTCTCTTACCGAGCTTGCAAAAGCGGTTAAAGCGGAGGAACACCATTCCACTGATTCGGAGAAAAAGCCGTCTATCAGAGCACAGCTAAAGGAAGCAAAGAAACAGTCTGAACACAAAAAACATAACACGAAAACAAAAAATTATGAATTGGAGGTATGAGCATGAATCCTTTTACAGTAGAAGAAATGAATTTGTTAAGCATTTACAGAGGCGAAAGCAAAGAGGAAGTAACGGAGAAAATCGCATTTACTCTATCCTTTATGGATAAGGATATGCGGAAGCTTGCAAAGCGTACGGTAAAAAAGGTAAACAGCCTGTCCGATCAGGAATTTGCCACGCTTTCCATTGATCCCGCCGATGAAATATGAGGAAATCAAAAACGCTTTCACCCAAACAGGTAAAGCTTGTCAATCGCCTTGTGAGAAAAGAATGCTGTAACTATGATAATGGAAACTGCATTTTACTTGACGATGGGGAAGCCTGTCCTTGTCCGTAGCTTATATCCTGTTCGCTTCTTTGCCATTGGTTTTCCGATGCGGTGCTTCCTCTTGATAGAGAGCTTTTTTCAGAGCTTTACGCACCGGAGGGAAAACGCCGTTGCACTGTATGCGGAGCGCCCTTTGCATCAAAGTCCAACAATGCAAAATATTGCCCCGGCTGCAGAAAGAAAATCACAAGAAAGCAAGCGGCGGAAAGGATGAGAAAAAAGAGAAGCCTTGTTACGAAATAGAAGGTGTAAATGCCTTGTAAAACCTTGCTTTTTAGAAGCGTTTCAGCTTATATTAAGGGTTTATATCTATATCCTTAAAATCAAGGTTTAACTGCGTAACATAGGGGGCAAGAAAAAACGGACGCGACAGCCATGAACTTGTGGCCGCTGCGTCCGCTATTTTTATCTATTAGAACCATAAGGATTTTTTATTTCTGAATACGGGATTTTCACCATCCGCATAAGGATCATATCTTTCTATATTGCATCCGTATTCCTGAAGCTTTGTTATTTTCTCATTCGTGCTCCATGTTATAGCTGATATTCCGTCAAAGCTCTGTTTTATACCGTCTTTCATTTCGCATTCAAAAAACCAAAAGACAATCGTTTGATTTTCATTATGAAAAATCTGTTTAATATCCCATTTTAGAACTTCTCCGCGAGTATTCCATTCATAAAACCAATGTTTAATTTTCTCTGCTCCGTGATATTCCGGTCCCCAACTTTCTATATACACGGCATTTTCCTCAAACAAATCTTGAATATCCGTATCTTCTTTATGAAGCCACATTTCAAACCAGCTTCGGATAATTCTTTCTTTTTCCCTTTTCATAAAAACACTTCTTTCTGCAATTTATTCTTTTACAAGCCTGTATATCGTAAGCGGAATATACCATGCCGCAGCCAGAAGCTGCCATATAATCACAATGCAGCCGATCAATCCGCCGACAATGATATTTACAGCAAATATTCCTACCGTTGCAGTAAAGTCATGATTTATCGGAATCAGCCATAAAAACATTCTTCTGATACCGAAAGGAACACCGCAAAACAACCATACATAAAAATAGTTTGTTGCCCCGTTTTGCGTAAATATTTTCGTTCCCCAATAAAAGAGAAAGGCTGTAAGTAAAACCGGCACTATTACTTTCTTAAAAAAATCTTTCCATATTTCCCCGCGTGTCATAATATCAGCTCCTTTTCTTCCGGAAACTGTTTTCTGTCCTTAATATTTTTTCTTTCCCGTTTCTTTAGTTAGCCATATCATACCATGGATTTTACTCATCATCCACAAGAGGAATTATTCAAGGGCTTTTGTATGCGCCTTGCCTGATTTTTCCTTTTGTAAAATCGTATCAACGTTCTGCTTGATCTTTTGATATTCCTTGACTTTCTTTTTCAGCTTTCCGTAGTCGGAATATATGGCTTCTTTCTTCTTTTGCAGGGCGGTATATTCTTTCTGCAAAGCTGCCAATTCCGGAAGCTTTTTAATGCCTGCATCCTTTAGTGCCTTTCCGGAAGCTTCATAAAGGATCAGGCTGCTTTCATATTTACGCCTGTATGCTTCCTTATCCTTTGCCTTGATATATCCTCTGTGAATATCCTTTGTCTTTTGATAGGTTGAGATATTTTTTATAAGAACAGCCATATCGGATAGTTTCTTTTCGACCTGCTTTAAGCTATCTGCCGTCTGTTCACTGTCAAGGATAATTTCATCTATTTTCTTTATCAGATATTCATACTGCAAGATGTTATTTTCCGTAAGGAAATTCATTGTCTTTGCAGCCTGTTTCAGATTATGGATCTTCGCCCAATGCTCATAGCCTGCCGATTGCTGCGCCTTGATATTGTTTTCAATATCAATCAGCAAGGATATTCCTTGTTCCTGTTTCGGTATCTTAACATTACGGCTTCTTATTCCTGCAATGCGTTTTTGGATTGCTTCTTCTGTATAATCAATACCGAGAGTTTTCAGCCTTGTAAATCGCTCCTGTCCGGGAGCTCTGCAGGAAACATATTTGCCGAGTTTGATTTCATATCCGGAAGCTTGCAGCTTCTCTAAAAGCTCTTCAAAATCCTTTATCTGAGGAATCAGAAGATCAACCGCTTCTTTCAGTTTCCCTTTCCAGCTTGTACCTGTCTTTGCTGTCTGATACTCAATATAGCTTTTTCCTTTTCGCCCTTTTTCCGGAGTGATAACCGACAAGCCGTTTTCATAGCATAAACGGTCGTTGATATTTCTGATTCCGTAATAGCTTCTTTTGTTGGAATTATATTTGTGATAATCCACGAAATTAACGGCACAAAAAATGATGTGATTATGGACGTGCCCTTTATCAATATGAGTGGTTAGGACATATTCATACTGTCCTTTCGTTACGGCATCTGCAAGCTGCTTTCCAATCTCATGGGCTTTTTCAAAGCTGACCTCTCCCGGTTCAAAGGACTGTATCAGGTGATGGGCTAAATTGTTTCCTTTATCAAGTGCCTGTGAAAGCGTAAAGGCAAATTCTATATCTGCGGTTTCATAGCTGCATCCGAAAGAGGAAACGAGCATTTTGTCATCGGTTTTATCGGGATTTTGGATATATTCAAGAGCTTTTTTTAATGTGCTTTTAATAGGTTTAATCTTTGTAACCGCCATATCTCTTTTAAGGCTCCTTTGATTTCTTCTATATCTTCCTGATACACATTTCCCGTCGCGTTCGCTCTTTTTGCAATCTGATTGATGTTGACCCCGATTTTTTGAAGCTCTGCCGTCATTTTCTTTATATCGCTGTGATCTACCTGAATGATATATCCGTCTATCGCCATTTTCCGAAGGTACGCTTCCACATTTCTTGTAGGCACCTGTTTCATTTTTTCTTCAATCAAAATGCGTTCTTCTTCCGTAACACGAAATTTAATTTGCACATTTCTTTTTCTGTTATTCATAGGTGAATTTCCTTTCCGTTTTCATAGAGGGTTTGGGACACTTCCCAACAAGCAATTTTCAACCTATGCACTAATAGTGCAAGGAGTTGAAAATACGGAAAGGGTACCCCTTTCCTATGCTTGCTATTCCACTTATCCCTTAATCTCTACAACAACGGGAATTCACATTTTGCCAAAAGAGCGGGAGGAAAATTGCTTATTTCAAGGAGTTTTTCTGTTCGGTATCTGCGCTTTCTTTAGCGGCGGGGTGATGATCCACAGATTGTTTTCGCTGATACAGTCAATTAGGGCGTCGAGCTGACGTCGTTGTATGGTCTTTGTGGTGCCCTTCTACGAGAAAAAATTGATCGACGGATATATCCAAGTGAGTAACGAGTCGATAGAAAACTTACAGGAGGGGGGTTGCTCGCTGTTTTTAATAGAAGCTATGTAACGGTGAGAAAGATGTATATGCGCTGCAAGCTCTTTTCGCGTTAATATTTCATCAAGTGGAGACAGACACTTCTGGCAGAAAATAAAATAGGAGAAAGATTTCTGTTGTCGAGTTTCAGGACAACAAGGTCCTTATCCTTTTATCAGATAACTTATTCCAGCAACAAAAAACACACACAATTTATCAATGTAAAAGCGAGCCTCACACCGATTCTTACCGTGACGCAATGGTTCAAACATAGAAGAATAAAAAGAGTTTGTCAGCATGTGAAGGACACCTCGCATCAAATCTTCGTCAGTACCGGACATGCTTGCAATATTGCTCTGTGTATAGACATAAGAAAGATTTATTTCTGTTAGCTTATCAATCAGAGTTGTTTGCCGTGTGCCATCCAAAGAACATTGAAGCAATAAAAATTCATCTCTATGATCATAAATATAATCAATCATATCAAGATAGATTGCTGTATCATCAATAGAGGCGAATGCAGCACTGCGGTTTTCTTTGTTTTTTAACCAGAATTGGTCTGCGTAATTCTGATATAACTCTACGAGTCCATCTGAAATCGGTAAAACAATCGCATCAAACAGACCTTCTTTGTTAGGAAAACGCGTATAAACAGCGCGAGCGCTAGTATTCGCTTTTTTTGCAATATCACGTATGGAGGCAGATTGAAAACCTTTATCTAAAAATTCATCTCTTGCGCATTCCAATAGGCGCTCTGAAACACCGGTAATTCTTTTCATATGATTCTTCTCTCCTTGACTGAAACGTTGTTTTCATTTTATGAATCAAAATAAAATGTGTCAAGGAAATTTGTCTTGACAGCATCTGATAGAAGTTGTATATTTTTATTGAAACATCGTTTCAATGCCGCCGAAGCGGCATATATTTTTCGCCTGTGGTTAGCAAGATCTAACTTAATGGCAGAAAGGGGCTGATATTATGAAAGAAAACAAGGTAATGAGCCGTTTGTTTGGTTACATGGGCTTATTCAAAATCACAATGATAATTTCTATTATCTTGTCCGCGGTTTCCGCAGTTATCAACCTATATGCTTTCGTGTGTGTGTATAACGTTATGAAAGAGATTGTCCAATCTCTCGGTGACATACATTCCCTCGACCAAGCATATATGGTGAATATGGGCTGGCGTGCTGTATATTTTATCCTCACGTCCTTTGGAATGTATGGTATGGCATTGTTATTTTCCCATATTACCGCCTTTAATACAGTAGCGAGGTTGCGGATCCGGCTTGTTCGGCATGTGGGACGCTTGCCTTTGGGGTATCATACCCAAAATCCCAGCGGAAAACTGCGAAAGATTATAGAAAAGAATTCAGACAATTTAGAAACACTGATTGCGCATCAAATCCCCGATTTTGCGGGAGCTGTTGCGCTGCCAATTGCTTTTTTGTTTTTTATGTTTATATATGACTGGCGGCTGTCTTTGATTTGTCTGATCCCAATATTAATCGGTTTTGGAATCCTTGTGTATATGCTGAAAGATGAGAGCGAGGGCTTTGCAAAACAATATCAAAAATCCGCCGAGGACATCAGCAATGCGGTTACGGAATATGTCAGAGGCATTTCCGTAGTTAAGGTATTCGGACAAACTGCCAATTCCTTCAGGCGCTATAAAGCCGCAGTAAAAGAGTACAGTGACTATTTGTTAAAGTATGCACTCTCAATGGAAAATACAGACGGTGCTTATCATGCGGCTATCAATGGGATATTCTTTTTCTTAATTCCCGGAGGGATTATCCTTTTTAATGCGGGCGGCAATCCTGAAAAAATGGTATTGAGTTTTCTGTTTTTTGCTGTCATTATCCCCATGGTAGTTACAATTTTAGCCCGTATTATGAGCAGCTCTTCAAATCTGATGCTGTCTAAAGCTTCCTTGGATGCAATTGATAGGATATTGGAGGAAAACCCTTTGCCGGAACCGACAAATCCTCGTAAACCTTCAGGGTATGATATTGCTTTTGAACATGTTTCGTTTGCATATGAAAAAGGAGCCGCAAAAGCTTTGAATAATGTATCTATGAATATAAAAGAAGGAACAATTACTGCACTGGTGGGAGAATCAGGCGGCGGCAAAAGCACTGTCACCAATTTGCTTGCAAGATTTTGGGATGTTCAGGAGGGGGCTATCAGGGTTGGCGGAGTAGATGTACGGGATACGGATTATAAGCAGTGGATGGAGCAGGTCAGTATTGTGTTTCAGGATACCAACCTGTTTAAGATGTCGATTGTTGAAAATGTCGCTGTTTTTAATCCGGATGCTTCTCGTGAGGAAATTCTACATGCACTTCATCTTGCTCAATGTGACAATATTATTGAGAAATTACCGCAAGGTGCAGATACAATAATCGGAACAAAAGGAGTTTACCTCTCCGGTGGGGAGATGCAGCGCATTGCTCTTGCACGCGCAATCCTTAAAAACGCACCCGTGGTATTGCTGGACGAGGCTACAGCCTTTGCGGATGCTGAAAATGAATATCTGATCCAGAAAGCTCTTGACGAGCTGCTGCGAGGGAAAACGGTCGTTATGATTGCACATCGGCTTTCCACGATTATACATGCAGATCAAATTTGCGTTTTGAAGCAAGGGAGTATTGTAGAACGAGGGACTCACCGCGAATTAATGGATTTGGATGGTGTATATGCCGGAATGTACAGAGAATATCAGAGCAGCATTTCATGGCGGATTGGAGGCACACACTATGCTTAAAAAAATATACTATATCAGCGACGAGGGAAACAGAGCAATCCTAAAATCCGGGCTGTATATGGGACTGTTCAATATTGCCACTCTGCTGCCGGTAATATTACTAGCAATGGTGGCGAATGAAATGGTGAACCGTTATTTTGGAATAACACAGGGAGATATTCCGCTTTTGGGGTACTGGGGCGCCGCTTTTGTATTGCTGCTTGCAATTTTCTTTACATATCGCATAACCTATCGGAATAAGCATCTAACATCGACATCTGAAGATATGAGGCTTCGTATGGACATTGCGGATAAAATCCGAAAGCTTCCATTGTCTTATATCGGACGGCGTGACCTGAGTGATCTGACATCCACAGTTATGGATGATGTTGCCACTGTGGAAGCGGCTCTGGCAACAAGTGTAGCGGAGTTTATAGGCGGCTTTTTGTCAGGTGTTTCCTGCCTTATTGTTATTGCCTTTTATAACTGGAAGCTGGCTGGCAGTCTGGCTATCTGCCTTCCTCTGGTAGTTATTATAATGTCCCTGTGCCGCGTTATCTCCGAAGGAACAAATAAAAGAAATCGACAAAAGAAACTTGACATTAGTGACGGACTTCAAGAGTATCTGGAAAACATTAAGGTGTTGCGCTCTTCAGAAAAAATGGAGGGATATCAAAACCGTCTGGCTGTAACAATCAAGCGCGTTTTGACAGGACTTGTTTTATATGAGTTTTTGTCAGGATCCACGATTTGTTTTTCTCATAACATCATGAGAACCGGCGTAGGTCTGGTTATCGTTACTGGATCTACACTTCTGATTTCAGGGGAAATCAGTGTGTTTACATTTCTCCTTTTCCTTTTGGTTGCCGTCAGAATTTACGAGCCGCTGACAAAGGCCTGTGAGTCCTTAGGCGTAATGATTTCATCGCTGGTAAGCGCCAAACGGATCCGGGAGCTGATGGATTATCCTGAGCAGAAAGGAGCTGAGAATCTGCATCCCGAAACCTTTGATATTACCTTTGAACATGTATCCTTTGCCTACAATGAGGAAGACGTCCTGCATGACATTTCTTTTACCGCTAAGCAGGGACAAATCACTGCGTTAGTCGGACCATCAGGATGCGGGAAAAGTACACTCTGCCGACTGGCTGCCCGTTTTTGGGATGTAAACAGAGGAAGCGTATCTTTAGGCGGAACAAATATCAACGATATTGCGCCAGATGAGCTTTTGAAGAATTATTCTTTTGTGTTTCAGGATGTGGTGTTATTCAATGACACCATCTACAACAACATAAAGATAGGGAAAGAGAATGCAACTCGTGAGGAAGTCATGAAGGCGGCGAAACTTGCTCAATGTGACGAGTTTATACATCGGCTCCCTCAGGGTTACGATACAGTGATCGGAGAAAACGGCAAGACGCTTTCCGGCGGTGAGCGTCAACGGCTCTCGATTGCACGGGCATTTCTGAAGAACGCTCCTGTGATTCTGCTGGATGAAAGTACGGCTTCGATTGACCCGGAAAACGAAACAAAAATCCAGCAGGCGATCGGCAGACTGATTGAGAATAAAACAGTCTTAATCATTGCTCACAAACTTCGCTCTATCGTGGAGTGCGACAAGATAGTCGTTTTGAAGGAGGGTCAGTTATTGGAAACCGGTACGCATGAAGAGCTTATGAAACATAAGGGCTTATATCACCGCCTCTACTTACTGCAAAATGAAAGTTTAGCATGGACTGTAAAAAAATCTATATAATTATGAAAAATTTATTAACGAAAGGATCGAATAAAATGAAAAAAGAAGTGAACCAGAACCGACTGAATGGTAAAGATTTGATGAATGTAGGAATTTTTACGGCAATCAATGTTATTCTAGGAGTTGTAGTTGCAGTTGCTATTGGTCTAACCCCCATCGGTTTTATGATGATACCCTTTGTTGCAGCGATCATAATGGGCATTCCAATGATGCTTTACTTTACGAAAATAAAAAAGTTCGGCATGATTCTGATTTTTGAGCTCGTAAACGGAATAGTTCTTCTTCTGACCGGAATGGGACCTGATGCGTTGATTTGCGGAGTTGTAATTGGTCTGATTGTGGAATTTATTATCAAATCCGGCGACTATCGAAGTGCGAAGCGTGCCGTTTTTGGATATGCTCTTTTGATGCTCACCTCATGCGCCAACTATATCCATTGGCTGAATGCCAGTGCAGAATGGCTCAATAAAAATGCGGCGACATACGGACAGGATTTCATGTACACCATCTCCGGATGGCTTGACTATTGGTGGATGTTCCCTGCAGTTATCCTTTCCGCTTTTATCGGAGGCATACTTGGCGGTTTGCTTGGTCGGGCTGTACTGAAAAAGCACTTTTTGAGAAGTGGGCTGGTCTGATGAACACGATATTACGAAATACAAGGCCGACAGCAAAGCAGATGTATCTTGACCCACGTACAAAGATCCTGCTTTGCCTGACGGTTTCCTGTGTCATGATGTCAAGTGATATTATCGGAATAATGAGATTCGTGTTGCCATGCCTTGCCGCTATTCCTCTTTTATTTCTTGTTTTTTTGAAAAAAACAAAGATTGCAGCCTACTATGTTGTTATGTATATAGTCACCGCAACCGTACCGAGGCTATTGATGCCTCATGTGTCGCCACTGTTCAACCTCCTTTTCACCGGTATGATTGCCATGTTTACAAAGCTGCTGCCAGGGATGTCCATGTTTTGCCTTTTGATATTAACAACAACGGTAAGTGAATTTGTTGCAGCTATGGACAGACTGCATATATCCAAAAAAATTTCAGTTCCGGTATCCGTAATGTTTCGATTTATTCCTACAATTCGGGAGGAGTACAAAGCGATTCGTGATGCTATGCGTCTGCGGGACTTAAGCTGGCGCAATCCGATGGAAATGTTGGAATACAGAATGGTGCCTCTTCTGACAGGGTTGGTAACAATTGGAAATGAGCTGTCTACGTCAGCTCTCACGCGGGGATTGGATTCCCCACAGCGACGCACAAATATGTGCCCGATAGGATTTCACTGGCAGGATGCAGTCGCACTGTTGTTCTGTATTGCCATTATTATTTGCTATGTTCTTTCCGCATTCTTTGGGTGGTAGCTAAAATGTTTAGAAGGAGATTTTTCTTTGATAAAAGTTGAACATGTATCTTTTACTTATGAGAATGCCGAAAACGGTGCGGCGATTCTTGATAACTCCGCACAAATTTCCAAAGGAGAAATTGTATTGTTGTGTGGGGAGTCCGGCAGTGGGAAAACCACATTCAGCCGTTTGATTAATGGACTGATTCCAAACTATTATGAAGGGACACTCGTCGGTAAGGTTCAGGTTAATACTATGATTCCAAAAGAGCTTGAACTTCATGAACTGGCTCCTTATATTGGTTCTGTGTTTCAGAATCCTAAAGCACAATTCTATACCCTGGTAACGGATACCGAAATCGTCTTTTCCTGTGAAAATATGGGCATGGAGCGAAAAGATATACTAATGCGGTTTGATGATACGGTGACCGCAATGCGATTGGAACCACTGCTTGGCCGAAACTTATTTACACTAAGCGGCGGCGAAAAACAAAAAATAGCGTGTGCCTCTGTCCATGCTTTGCTGCCTGATATTTTGGTTTTGGATGAACCGACATCCAACCTGGATATTGGTACAATCCATGAGCTTGAGAATATTTTGTCTTTGTGGAAGGCGCAAGGAAAGACGGTTATTGTAGCAGAACACCGACTGGCTTGGCTTCGCAGACTTGCAGACCGGGTTCTGTATTTCAGGAAAGGAAAAATTGAACAAGAGTTCACCGGTGAGATTTTTTTCCGAAAGCCGCTTCCCTCTTTACATGAAATGGGCTTGCGTGGGATAAGCCACTTTGTGCCGCTGCGAGTGAGCAGCAAAAGGACAGATGAAGGGATAGAACTCCGGGATTTTTCTTTTACTGTCGGAAAGGAAAATCTCCTCAATATTGACTACCTGAAGATTCCAAAAGGCTCCGTTGTTGCAGTGCTGGGGAATAATGGTGCAGGAAAGACAACTCTGGCCAGGTGTTTGTGCGGCTTAGAAAGAAAAATTAAAGGAACCTTTTCATTCCTTGGGAGAGAATATAAATCGAAACAGAGACTGAAACTCTGTTACATGGTGATGCAGGATGTCAACCACCAGCTTTTTGCAGAAAGCGTTTTTGATGAGATAACACTTGGGGCTAAAAATATTTCTGAGGAAGAGAGAAAAAATTACACGGAGAACATTCTGTCCATGTTGGATCTGCTATCGTACAAGGATAGCCATCCCATGTCTCTTTCAGGCGGGCAGAAACAACGTGTGGCAATAGCCGGTGCCATTGCTACGCACAAGGAAATCATCGTGTATGATGAGCCAACCAGCGGATTGGACTACCGCCATATGAAAGAGGTCGCAGCTTGCATCCAAAAACTATCTGATATGGGCAAAACCCAATTTATTATAACCCATGATCCTGAACTTGTCGCATATTGTTGCGATTATATGATGTTTATGGACAACGGTATTGTGTCACATTTTGGGGAATGGACAGATGAAAATATAGCTTTTATTTCCCGCTATTTTGAAAATGAATAGGAAAATCAAATTACATTATTTGGCGCAATGAAAAATGCTATTTCATCTATCTTTACAAAAACAAAGCTGCTGTCAAGGATATGCTGTAACCTGAAAAGTTAATATGATTTGATCTGACGGCGATTTTGAAAGTGTCACAATTTCAAACCGCCGTTTTCTGTTTTGAAAAAGGATGCGGAGGATGTATAGCGTCACTCTATTCACAGAACACAGCGGTATCAAAGGAGGTATCGTCGTGTTTATTTTTCGTCATCTTAAGTTAAAGGGGATATATTCTATTTCCGGGTTTCCGTACCCTTACGGATAACCTGTTACATCATATCCATATAGCTATCTTTTCATGTCCGATCCCGGCTGCCCTGTGCAGTCGGGATTTTTTGTGCCTACAAAAACTTTTTTTCAAAAATATTCGCTTTTCTTTGGCAGTTTTCAACTCTGTGTTGTTGAGGGTTTACGAAAGGGGAAATTCTACCCGCTTTCGCGGCTGCGAAAGGAGGTGAATACCATGAATGAACCTGAAAGAACCGAATGGCAGATACGCTGCGCATTTAACGGCTTCTGCAAGCGGACATTGAAAAACGAAAGTATCAATGCCCATCGGGATCTTAAAAAGCGGCAGGCACACGAAATTAACTTTTCCGACCTGACACCGAAAGAGGAAAACCAACTTTATACCTGTGAAGATTTTTTTACGGAAGATAAAGAAGAACAAACATTTTTCGCAGGTGGAAAGGAATTGAGTGCAAATCTTATTGCCGATGCGATCCACAGCTTGCCGGAAGAAAAAAGAAGAGCTGTCCTGCTCTACTACTTCTTTGATATGAGCGATGCGGAAATCGCAGCACTCTATCAGATTCCGAGAAGCACAGTGCAGTATCGAAGAACCAGCTCATTTGAGCTGTTGAAACGCTATTTGGAGGAACACGCTTATGACTACCCAGGCTGGTAAAACAACCGATGATGAACGCGGCTTGTTGCCTTATCCGGTAATCATAGCCGCAACCAAAGGAGAGCCACAGGCAATGAATATTGTCTGCCAGCATTACGCAGACTATATCGCACACCTTTCTATGAGAAAGCTCCGTGATGAACGGGGAAACACCTATTACGGCATAGATGAGGATATGCGAGATCGCCTTCGCTCAAAGCTCATGCAGGCTGTCCTGATTTTCAAGATTTAAGATTGTAACAATCTGCGCTCCCCTTTCCGCAGACAAGGCAGAAAATACTTGCCGCCTGTTCTTTGACAAATATACCCGCAAGATAACGGCGGCGTATCATAGGGCAAACCGGACACTTTCCTTTTGTGCCTTAGCTGTGCGGAGAATACGCCATGACACTTCCCTACACGGAAGCCGAGCGAGAAATATTCTACCGCAAAGCAAGCGTAGCACCTTGCAAGCCATGACAGCACAAAATATATAATGATACTCCCTTACAGCCACAGTCCGAGCGTTAGAAGCGTCGCAGGCAATGGGTAGGGCTACATGAGAACCATGCAGGGGTGAGATTCCCGTGAGGCTAATGCTTACAGCCATCCGGTAATGCCTTTCTTAAATATGAATATCAGAACTTTTACTTATACCTATTTTGAGAAAAGGGGCGATGAGATGAATCAAACGGATGTGCCTATCTGGGAGAAATATACCCTTACCATAGAAGAAGCGGCAAAGTATTTTCGCATCGGAGAAAATAAGCTGCGAAAACTGGCAGAAGAAAATCCTACTGCAAATTGGGTTATATTAAATGGCAACCGTATTCAGATCAAGCGCAGACAGTTTGAAAAAATGATCGATACGGTTGACACAATCTAATGGAGATCGAGCCTTGACGATGGTATAATAGATATAGCATATCAAGGCTCTTTCCGTCTTGGAAAGGAGCATAAAATGTCAGGAAAAAGACGGGACAGCAAGAACCGAGTTTTGCGGTCAGGTGAGAGCCAGAGAAAAGACGGGAGATATGCTTACAAATATACAGATACCTTTGGGAAACCGCAATTTGTGTACGCATGGAAATTAGTTCCTACGGATAAGACCCCTAAGGGTAAGCGTGAGGATAAATCCCTGCGTGAAAAGGTTAAGGAAATACAAAAAGACCTTGATGACGGGATTGACCCTGTAGGAAAGAAAATGACCGTATGCCAGCTTTATGAGAAGCACATACGAAATCATGCAAATGTAAGGCATGGTACAAAACAAGGTCGAAAGCAGCTCATGAGAATACTTGAGAAAGATACAATCGGAGCATGCAGCATTGAGAATGTAAAAATGTCTGATGCAAAGGAATGGGCTTTACGCATGAAAGAAAAAGGCTATTCTTTTATCACGATTAGCAACCATAAGCGTTCTCTAAAGGCAGCTTTTTACACCGCTATTCAGGATGACTGTATCAGAAAAAATCCTTTTGACTTTCATATCAATACAGTTATTGAGGATGACACCGAGCCGAAAATTCCTCTTTCGCCCATGCAGGAAGAAAGCCTGCTTTCCTTCGTGAAAAGCGATAAGGTCTATTACAAGTATTATGATGAGCTTATCATTCTGCTTGGAACAGGACTTCGTATTTCCGAGTTTTGCGGACTAACGGACAGTGATATTGACTTTGAGAATCGGACAATCAATGTAGATCATCAGCTTCAATACTCCGGTAAAAAGTCCTACCGCATAGAAACTCCGAAAACGGAAAACGGCATTCGTAAAATTCCAATGAGTGACCGCGTACTGGAAGCCTTGCAGAGAGTGATGCAGAACCGAAGAAAAAGCGATTTTACTGTTGACGGTTATACAGGCTTTCTCTTTCTTACAAGAAACGGAACACCTCAAAACTACATTAACTATGATATTATGTTTCGCAAACTTGTAGAAAAGTACAACAAGAAACACGAGGAAGTTTTGCCGGTGGTAACAACACCTCATACTCTGCGGCACACATTCTGTACCAATATGGCAAATGCGGGAATGAATCCGAAAGCCTTGCAGTATCTTATGGGACACGCCAACATAACGATGACCCTGAACTATTACGCACACGCCACCTTTGACAGCGCACAGGCGGAATTTTTCAGACTGGTGGCTTAAAGGAAAAGAGATGTTTTACTACTTCTTTACTACCTTTCAAAGCGAAAACACAAGCGGATTTAAGAAAATATGTGAGTATCTCCCGATAGATAAAATACCGGCAATGCCTGTAAAGACAGGCTATACCGGCATATAAGAAGTTTTGAGAAGATAGTTAAAAATCGTATTAGAGTTTATGAATAAATTGTAAATTAATAAAAAATAACTTGCATTTGGTTTCAAAAAGAGTTATTATTATACAAACAATCCATAAAATGTTACCAAAGGAGAATGATATGAGAAGTATATATAAATATATTTTGGTTATGACTTTATTATTTATAGCTTGCCTTGCAAAACCTGAGAGGGCTTTTGCAGACAGTGCGACTATTGAAAATGCAAATGATGGTACAGTTAAACTCACATACAACAACGAGTATGATGAAAAGGTTAAACTTTTAGTTCAACTTACCGGAGGGACTCAATATAAGTATGACATTCCTAAGGGAAATGTTGATATTAATATTCCGCTTACACAGGGCAACGGCGAATATAAGCTTATACTGTGCAGAAATATATCCGGTACAAAATATGCGGTGGTACAGACTGTAAGTGTGACTCAGAAACTTGCAAATGATAATGATGCATTTCTGTCTTCAAGTTATATAATAGATTGGAACAAAACCAATGAAGCAATAAAGAAGGCTCAGACACTGGCGAGTAAGGGCAGTAATAATAACGATAAAATTAAATATATCTATGAATTTGTAGTTAAAAATTATACTTATGATTATGAAAAGGCCAATAATATTAATGATATAGCAAAGACGATTGCTTATATACCTAATGTTTCTAAAGTATACAGTGAGAAGAAAGGTATCTGTTATGATTACTCGGTGCTTTTGGCATCAATGCTTAGAAGCGTCGGCATACCGACAAAGGTAGTGACAGGGTATACGCCTAATGCTACAGTTTATCATGCATGGAATAATGTGTATGCAAACTCTAAGTGGAATGTAATTGATTCAACTTATGATGCTCAGATGTATAGGGCAAAGAAAAGCTACTCTATGTATAAGAACCACAATGATTACAAAGATGTTGTATATACTTATTAATTGCAGATAAGTACCTGATTCGGGAAAAGATTACTGAATTAAATTCCCTTTTTTATCAATAAAATAAACTGATAAAAAGGGAATTTTTTTATTTAATAGGAAATTTCTTCGAAATTTCCCATTAAATAAAAAAGGCAGTTTTAAGATTATTTTACATAAATATAAAATATAATTTATTATTACAGCTTATAATTTATATTTAAATAATTGACTGGAAAATGCTTATAATTTAAAATGGGTTATATATTCGCCGAATTGTAACGAATAATTAGTTAATAGGGAACTAAATTTAGGAGGAATTAATGAAAAGCAAGAAAATTAAAGTATGTGGTTTAATTTTGGTGACAGCAGTATGCAGTACACTTTCGATGGTGCCAAATAAAACGGTGGCAGCAACAAAAAAGAATGGTATTGTGTATTTGACAAAAAAAGATGTAAAGAACGGCAGAATAGTAATCAAGGATACAGAGGCAAAATCAATTGTAGTAAAGAGCGATGTTAAGAAGGCTACAATTCAGTTAAAAGGGGTCAAGCTTTCAAATGAGCTCAGAATAGAAAAAGGCGATTATATATTAAAAACTTCAAGAACTAAGATAAAAAGTATAAAAATCTCTGGCAAGGATACTAAGGTAAAACTTGACAGGTCTTCTGATTTAAATAAAAGAAATTTTGTGCTTAAGGTAGAAAAGAATACTACCGGAAATCTTGATTTATCGGAGTTTGGTAAGAAAATAACAACAGAGCTTGGTAAAAACAGTGATATAAATATAAAGGTCGGAAATAATGATAAGGCAAGTGTTGTAGTTAGGAAGGCATATATTACTTCAAAACTGGAACTTACAAGTGCAAGTGAAGGGGCTTCGATTTCAAAGATAAGAGTAGAAAGCCCTGTAAAGCTTACGGTTAAGGTAGATACGACAACTCTTGAAACTACCGGGAAGGCGGCTAAAGCTGATATAACACTTGAAAATAAAGTTACAAAAGTAAAGAATGAAGCCGGCTCTGATATTGTTGATAAAGAAGCTAAAAGAATGGAAGAAGAAAAAGCAAAGGAAGAGAAAGAAAAGGCAGAAAGAGAAAAAGCAGACAAAGAAAGAGAGAAAAAAGCCAGAGAAAATAGGGCTAATTTAGGAGGCGGAAGCTCGCAAACCCCAAGCAAAACGGAGAAGAAGGCTACAGCTATTACCCTAAGTAAAGAAGGCGGAGAACTTAACGAGGATGGTAAAACTATAATCTTAAAGGTTACGTACACCCCGGCTGATGCTACAAATAAGAACCTTGATTGGGCTATAAAGGAAGGATCAGACAAAGTAAGAATCATATCTTCAAGCTCTAATGAAGCCAAAATAGAAGCCCTGGATAATGGTGCCTATAAAATAGAAGCAAAAATTAAAGGCAGTGATGTTAAGGCTGAGATATCAGGAAATGTTACCAATCAGGGTGATAAGGCCTTTGAAAAAAGAATAGACGAGTATTTGAAGTTTACTGAGGCTAAGATTAACAAAGATAATTATGAAGATATAAAGAAAATGGGAGATGAGCTTGTTGCGAAGATTACTGATAAAATTAATGCTACAAGCGGAACTGAAAAGGCAAAGTGGGAAGCTAAGAAGAACGAAGTCAGCTTAAAGAAAAATGTTCTTGATGCAGCAATAGAAGTCATTAAAGGAAAAGTTGAAGAGGCTAAAACAGCAATAACTAATGAGTATAATAAAATTAAAACAGGTAAGCCGGAAGCAAATATTGCAAAGGAAGCTGTTAGAATTATAGAAGAAAAAAGAAAAGAATTATCAGAAAAGGACTTTAAAGCTGTTGTAACCGATGCAGAACGTTACAATAAGATAAAGGCTGAAGTAGATAAGATTAAGGATTTGGTTGCAACTACATTGACTGTTGATGAGAATGGAATAGCAAGAATCGGAAGGTCACAAAATGCTGAGTTAAGTTATAAGATTATTCGTACACATACTTCTATGGGAGCTGTACTTCCTGCCAATGAAGTAAAAATAAAAGCAGAAGGCACAGTTGCAGCCGGTCAGGAGAGTTTTTCTTTGCTTAACGAGCTCAGAAAAGCCGGTTTAGGCTGGTATAAAGTGATTGTATACAAAAAAATGAATGACATAGAAGATTTTACTGTAGCTGATACATATAATGCACATGTGAAAGTACAGTTATTAGAGAATACTTTAGGTTCAACAACTTATGAGTATGATAACGGCAGTTTTGTTAAGTCAGCCGGAACAGGTAAAGTAAGGCTTAATTTTGAAGGCGGAAAACATCTTTTGGAATGGGATGATGTACCGGGAGCAGAGTTTTATGATGTTGCAGCACTGCTTACTTTTGAGTCTCAGGAAAAAACTGCCGGAGCATATATGTTAAAATCATCCAATGGTAATGATACTGATTACAGTAATATTGAGAATGAAACCGAAGGTGAGTTTTTAGGAGTTGATAAACATATTTGTCAAAAAGGAAATTTAGGTAATGCCAGAAGACTTTGTGCAGTGGGAGTCAGGGGTAACAGTGTCGATTTAAATACAATAGTACCATATAAAGGTTCTTTTGTTGGTGAAGATAAAGATTTTTGGAATGAAGCTAAAGATTACCAAATGGCTATTGATATTCTTATAATACCACGAAGTGTAAAAGGACTTTATGTGAGTGATATAGAAAAGCTCTTAAAGAATTTTTCTACAGTAGGTAAAAATGCTTTGGTTAAAGGTAAAGGATTGCATGGCAGCTTTAAAGTTAAAGAATTTTATGAAAAATTTTATGGAGAAGCATTTCCAACAACTCCATAATATATAATTTCTTGCATTCTCTTAATATTTTAGGCATTTCTTAGGATGAAATGCTAAAATACAGAGAACTAATTAAAATACAAGATAACAACTAAAATATATCCCCTTAATAGGTAGTGTAATAAACTGCTTACTAAGGGGATTTTTAGCTATAACTCCTATGTTTATCAAACTATAATTATATAGTTGGTGGGAGTGAATTTCATTATAAATTAAGAAGCATACAAGATTTGCTTACACAGTATTTACACAAACAAGTGTTAATATTTATTCAAGTAAGAGACAAATCAAAAAGTTAGCCTAAAACCTTGACAAATACCCGACAAATGGTATCATTTTATAGATTAGATTAAGTAAAAAGGAAGAATGGGGGTGTAAGATGTTAGTTATACCTATTTATAATACAATAATATTACCGGATGTACAATACAACCTTGAGCCGGATTCTTTGACTGAAAGAGAAAAGAGTTCGCTTAGGTTAGAAGATACAGTAATTCTTTTGCCGCTTAAAGAAGAGAAAACAAGAGAAGAATTAAAAGCAGAAGATTTTTATCCGATTGGCTTAATCGGAATTATCAAAGGAATCAGAAATAACGACGGAGATTTTATTATAGCGGTCAGAACTGATGTGAAGGTAAAGACCTATAATGTTTCTGCCAACAGAGAGGTGCTTTCTGCCGACTATGAGGTAGTTTATGATGAAGCGGATATAGATGAGAGGGAGCAGAGAGCAGTATTTAATATGGTAATCGAGAACCTGGCACAGATTTCTTCGTATTTTCAGTGGGGAAGCTGGGCTATGCGGTTTTCTGAGAAGCTTGACAATGTAAATGAGGTTATAAGTATAGTAGGACCTTATACAGATTTAACTGCCGCTGAAAAATATGCCATGCTGGAAACTGATTCGCTTATGGAAAGGTATCATCTCATTTCGGAGGCTATGCTTAAATATAAGGATCTTGTAGAACTTCAGGTAGATATAAACAAGAAGATTCAGGATAAGCAGGGAGATAATTACAGGGAAAACATGATCAGAAGGCAGATAGATCTGCTTAATGATGAACTTTCTGAATATAATCCTGATGAGACCTCAGATATAAAAAGACTTGAAGGAAAGATTGAAGAAGCAGGCTTTCCGGAGGAAGTTAAAACAGAGATAGACAGGGTGTTTAATAAGTTCAAACAAATGGGAAGCGATGATCATGAATATGGTTCTACCTTAGAATATCTTGAATTTGTTACTGCACTTAGCTGGAAAACACCCGAAGATACAGAGATAGATATTAAGAAAGCCAAGGAAATACTTAACAAGAGCCACCATGGACTTAAAAAACCGAAGGAAAGAGTAATAGAACAGATAGCTGTTATGGCATTAAAGAAGCAGAATGCCGGATCTATTATTTTATTTACAGGTGCACCCGGTACGGGGAAGACCAGTATGGGTAAGGCTATAGCCGAGGCTTTGGGAAGAAAGTACATCCGTATAAGTCTTGGCGGTATAAAGGACGAGGCTGAGGTAAGAGGACATAGGAGAACTTATATAGGAGCTATGCCGGGACGGATAATGGAAAGTATCAAGCGTTCAGGTGTAAACAATCCTGTCATTGTGCTTGATGAGATAGATAAATTAGGTTACGGAAGCTTTAACGGAGATCCTGAAAGTGCACTTCTTGAAGTCCTTGATCCTGAGCAGAATGTGACATTTACAGACCACTATATGAATGTGCCTTATGACTTGTCTAAAGTGCTTTTTATTTGTACTGCCAATAATATAGATGAAATGAGCGATCCTTTGCTCGACAGAATGGAAATTATAGAGCTTTCGGGTTATACTGCCGAGGAAAAGTTTCATATAGCCAAAGAACATCTTATGGCAAAGTCTCTTGAAGAAGCCGGGCTTTTGAAGAAAAATATAGGGATTTCAGATGCGGTACTTAAAAACATAATTGCAAACTACACTATGGAAGCAGGTGTCAGAGGGCTCAAGAAGCAGATAGATAAGCTTATGAGACAGGCTGCGGTGAAAATCCTTGAAAAAGAAATAGAAAAAGTAGTTATTAAAAAGGAAGATTTGCCTAAGCTGCTTGGCAATAAAAAGGCCTTACATGATAAGGTGCTTAAACATAACATTCCGGGTGTGGTAACAGGGCTCGCGTGGACCCAGGCGGGTGGTGAGATACTTTTTATAGAGACTACGGCTTTATCCGGTACAGGACAGATAGTAATTACAGGGCAGCTCGGAGATGTAATGAAGGAGTCGGCAACAATAGCTGTGAACCTTGCAAAGTCATTATTATTTGATAAAAAGATTGACTTCAGAGACAAAGACATACATATTCATGTGCCGTCAGGTTCTGTGCCTAAGGATGGCCCATCGGCAGGTATTACCATGTTTACGGCAATAACCTCTTTGGTGCTCGGAATAAAGGTAAATCCTGAACTTGCAATGACAGGTGAAATTTCGCTTCGCGGACAGGTGCTTCCTATAGGCGGGCTGCCTGAGAAGTTGATGGCGGCAGAAAGGGCAGGGATAAAGAAGGTATTGATTCCTCTTACAAATAAGGAAGATCTGATAGATGTTCCTGAAAGTACCAAAAAATCTCTGGAGATAGTACTTGTGGATACGGTTACAGATGTAGCAAGAGAGGCTCTCGGGCTTTCGCTGCATCCTAACAACAAAGGCTTTTTCAAGGAAGATAGCAAAAAGAAGAAAAATGAAGACAAAGATAAGTTGGAGATACCTGTTAAGAGAAAAAACAAGAATTCGGATTTTATTACCAATTAAGATTATTGTCATTTAAAATACCTTGAAAAAACCTTAGAAATATGCCATTATAAAGGAAAAAAGATAAGTAAACCGCTCACACAAAGAAGGTAGTGAATGAAATTTATAAGATTAAATAAGGGAACTGTCAGATGTATTCTTACAGAGGAAGACATGGAAGAGTACGGAATCGGCATAGATGACTTTATAGAACAAAGTGATCAGGCTTCTGACTTTATCCATGAACTTCTTGAAAGAGCAGGTGCAGAAGTAGGAGATATTTCTAAAAGTGGCATGGTCACTCTCGGAATAATGCAGATGCCGGGCGGAAAGGTGTCTATTACCATTACTGATGCAGGTATGGAAGATATCGTGGAAGGCGGCCTGGCAGAAAGACTTGAAACATTATTTAAGAAAATGTCAAAAGTAGATCAGCTCCGACAGGTCATCAGCGAGATGGGTGCTGCCAGGGAGAATGCGGAAGAGGAAGAAAAGACTCCGGAAAAGTTAATTACAGACTCTATTGCCGGGCTGGATGGAGAAAAAACAACTACAGTATTGCATTTTGATGCTCTTGATGATATAACTGAATATGCAAAATCAATTTCTTATGGGAGACCGGTTAAGAGTGATTTGTATAAGGTAGATGACGGATATGTTTTGGTTGTACACAAGGCATCCATGTCAACTGTTTCTTATGCCAAGATTTGCTTTATGGCGATAGATTTCGGTGCTAAGATTAAAAATCTGCCTGCAATAGAAGCTTATCTTATGGAACATGGCAACCTGTTAGTGGCAAGAAAAGCAATCCAGGTTATGAAAAATATTTAAAATATAAGAGTCAAAAGACTTAAGCCCTGTGCAAGCTTGCTTGTAAGAGGGTTTATAGTCTTTTGAGCTGTATTTACAAAAAATAAACAATATAGGAGAGACATTATGTTAGATATCAGATTCGTCAGAGAAAACCCGGACGCAGTAAAACAGAACATAAGAAATAAGTTTCAGGATGATAAGCTTCCTTTGGTGAATGAAGTAATAGAGCTTGATGAAAAAAGCAGGGAGTTAAAAACCAAGGGTGATATTCTTCGTGCAGAAAAAAACAAACTGAGCAAGCAAATCGGAGCTTGTATGGCACAGGGTATGAAGGATGAAGCAGAGGAGCTTAAGAGAAGGGTCAGTGCTGATGCAAAAGAGCTTGAGGCCATGGAAAAGGAACAGGCTGAACTTGATGAGAAAATCAAGAAGATCATGATGACCATACCTAACATAATTGATGCAAGTGTTCCGATAGGCAGGGATGACTCACAGAATGTAGAAGTTCAGAAGTTTGGTGAGCCTAAGGTGCCCGATTTCGAAATTCCTTATCATACCCAGATTATGGAAAGCTTTAACGGTATAGATCTTGAAAGTGCAGGCAGGGTTGCGGGTAACGGTTTCTATTATCTTATGGGAGATATCGCGAGACTTCATTCTGCTGTACTTAGCTATGCAAGAGACTTTATGATAGACAGGGGCTTTACCTACTGTGTACCTCCTTTTATGATTAGAAGTGATGTAGTTACGGGAGTTATGAGCTTTGCTGAAATGGACGCTATGATGTATAAGATTGAAGGTGAGGATCTTTATCTTATCGGAACCAGTGAGCATTCTATGATAGGTCGTTTTATTGACCGGATGCTTGATGAGGAGAGCCTTCCTCAGAAATTTACCAGTTATTCACCTTGCTTTAGAAAAGAAAAAGGTGCGCACGGTATAGAAGAAAGAGGAGTTTATCGTATACATCAGTTTGAAAAACAGGAAATGATAGTAGTATGTAAGCCTGAAGAAGCTATGAAATGGTACGATAAAATGTGGCAGAATACAGTAGACCTTTTTAGAAGCCTTGATATTCCTGTAAGAACCTTAGAGTGCTGTTCAGGTGATCTTGCTGATCTTAAGGTAAAATCTGTCGATGTGGAAGCTTGGAGCCCAAGACAGCAGAAGTATTTTGAAGTAGGAAGCTGTTCAAACCTCGGCGATGCACAGGCAAGGAGACTTCGTATAAGAGTACGCAATAAGAATGGTAATTATTTTGCAACAACCCTTAACAATACAGTTGCGGCACCTCCTCGTATGCTTATAGCTTTTCTCGAAAATAACTTAAATGAAGATGGAAGTGTAAATATTCCTGAAGTTTTAAGACCTTATATGGGGGGCAAGGAAAAACTTGTGCCTAAGAAGTAAGCGGTAAGTACTTGTAAGTATTTCTTAAGAATAAAATTTCTCCGTTTTAATTGACATTGATGGATATTAGGGTTAATCTTATCTTGTCGGTTAATTCGGAGATTTTTTATTTGTAATTTGGAGGGATATGTACGGATATGTAAATGTTAATAAAATGGAGTTGAAAATGAAAGAGTTTTACGAGTTTAAGGGGTTTTACTGCGGACTCTGTGAGACTCTGGGAGAAAGGTATGGTGTCAGAGGAAGATTTTCGCTTTCCTATGATATGACATTTCTGATAGTACTTTTAACTTCGCTTTATGAGCCGGAGATTATAATAAAAAATAAACGCTGTATGGTACATCCTCTCCGTAAAAGCCTCGTAATTACAAATAAATTCAGCGAGTATGCAGCTGATATGAATATAATTTTGGCTTATGAACATTTTGCCGATGATTATAAAGATGAAAAGAAGCTTAAGGCGGCAGCAGGGCTGTTGGCATTTAAACATTCATATAAAAAGGCAGCGGATAAATACGAAAGACAGGTTAAAGTTATAAAAAAAGAACTGGGAGAACTTAGCAGGCTTGAAGCAGAGGCTTGTGAAGATATTGAAGAAGTGGCAGGGACTTTCGGAAGGCTGATGGCTGAGATTTTTGTATATGAAAAAGATAACTGGGAAGAAGATTTAAGGAGAATCGGATTTTTTATAGGGAAATTCATCTATATAATGGATGCCTATGAAGATGTTAAAGAAGATGTGAAGAGGGGAAATTATAACCCTTTTAGGAATATTTACAAAGAAGATAATTTTAAAGAAAATGTAAGAACTATGCTTGAAATTACGCTTGGCGAGTGTGCGGCTGCATTTGAAAGACTGCCGCTTATAAAGGATATCGACATTTTAAGAAATATATTGTATGATGGAGTTTGGTCAAAGTTTGAGACAGGAGGAGAGATAAATGAATCCGTATGAGGTACTTGGCATATCAAGTAATGCCGATCTTGAAGAGATAAAGAAAGCTTACAGAGAGCTTAGCAGGAAGTATCATCCCGATTCTTATGCAGGTAATCCGCTTGCTTCACTTGCAGAGGAGAAATTTAAGCAGGTTCAGGAAGCTTACGACACTATTATGAAAGAAAGAAACAGTGGACATAGCTATTCCGATTCATATAACAGAACTGATACATATGACAATAGGAGCTCATATAATAATTCGTATAACAATACAAATTATTACGGTGGTGATACCGGTGAAATGGCTGAGGTCTATTATCTTCTTAACAGAAGAGCTTACAGTCAGGCACTCAGAATCCTTGAAGGTATGAGGGACAGAAATGCCAGATGGTATTACTTCAGTGCGATTGCCCAGGTAGGACTCGGAAATACTATGCGTGGCATAGAATTTGCAAAGACTGCAGTAGCTATGGAGCCCGGAAATATGGACTATCAGAATCTGGTAAATCAGTTAAGTTTTCAAAGTAACAGATATACAACTGTAAGAAATAATTACAGAGGTGGGAGAAGCACCTTAGATGATGCTACAAATATGCTCTGTAACCTCTGGTGTGCAGATACACTTTGTGAATGTATGGGAGGAGATTTGTGTTCATGCATGTAAATGTGAAAGAATTAGTGTATGCGGGACTTTGCCTTGCAATTTCGATGGTTTTAATTCTGCTTGAAGGCGTATTCGGAATGAGTACGCTTTTTTTACTGAGTCTGTCAGGATTTTTTGCGGGAATAGTAATCAGGGAATCCGGATTTAAAATGGGAGCCGCCTATATTGTATCTTCTTTAGCACTTGTTTTTTTTATAGCTCCGGATAAAATTAAAATAATAACTTATGCAGTGGTGGAAATTTATATATTCGCAAGGGAAGGTATATGGGAATTGCTTGCAAAAAGAGAAATTAAAGATATTAAAAAGACTAATCTGGTATATATTTTCTCAAAGCTCATTGTGTTTAACCTGCTTACCATCCCTATGATATTAATATTTCCTCAGTTATTTTTAACACAGACAGATATAAAATGGATACTGATAGGGATAGCGGCAATCCAGCCGGCATGGTTTATAGGAGATAGAGCCTATGATGCATTTCAGATAGGGATATGGAACAGGATTAAAGGTTTGATATGATATTAAATAAATATTTGGGAAGTGCCTACAATGTGGCAGAACTTAATGAGGCTCTCTATGAAGGCGAGGGTGAAGTGACTAAGGTAGCTGCTTATGCATTTAAGGAACACAGGGAGCTTACAGAGGTAAATCTGCCTGAAAATGTAGAAGAAGTAGGAAATAATGCTTTCTACAACTGTAGAAATCTATTGAAGTTTACATTTTTTGATAAAGTAGCAAGCTTTGGAGACGGGGCATTTCGTAATTGCGGTAAACTTGATTATATAGAAGTAAAAAGGGCAGGTGGCAGTCTTAGAGGGCTTAAGGAGATACTTTTTGCCATGTCAAAAAGCGTGACGGTTTCAGTATATGGGAATGAACTTTTTTTCCCGCATTTTCAACCGGAATTCCAAGATAATGTGGGAGCCAAGATAGTGGCTGAGATTATGCACGGAGCGGGAATGAATTATAGGGAATGTGTGAGCAGGGAAGGCATTGATTATGTGAAATATGATACCCAGTTTACCATTCAAAAATATTCTATGGAGTTAAATGAAGCGGTTGAGGTCTGTAAGGCCAGACTTATTTATCCGGTAGAGTTAAAAGAAGAAAAAAGAGCGGAATATCTTGAATTTCTTATAAATAATAAGAAAGCTCTATTAACTGAGGTTGCACTTAACAGAGACAGTGCTTCGGTTACAGCCTATATAAATGCGGGAATATTTGATACTAAAGAAGCTGCGGATGAGGCTGCCGATTTCTTCTGTGAAAATGATTTTGCGGAAGGTGTTAATATAATGATTGATTACAGGAATAAAAATTTTAAGAAAACAAGCATAATGGATATGGAAATTTAAAATGGGAAGAAGCAATAAGGAATGGGAAAATCTTGGACTTAAGATATTTAATGCAGCTAAAAATGAGTTGTATCTGTCTATGCGTTATCTTTATCCTGCACTTGACGGACTGACCATAGTGCCTGACCTGAGGGTAGACTTTCTTGCTACAGATGGGGGAAAGCTGTATTTTGTGCCTATGCTTTCGGCTGAGAAATATATGGAGAATCCTTTGCTTATAAACAGGGCTTATCTTCATAGTGTACTTCATTGCCTGTTTGGACATATGTACAGAAGGGAAGGCAGAGATGAGGATATATGGAACTTAGCCGCAGATATTATGGTAGAGGGCATTATAGATGAGATGGGGGTTGCAAGTGTGGAAATGGTCGTTCCCCCGCTTAAAGAAGAAGCTACAGCAAGGATAGCAAGGGAATGCAAGATATTTTCAGCTGAATACATTTACGATTATTTGAAGAAAAACAAAGAAGATATACTTGCTCTTGAAAATTTTTATAAGGTGGATGACCATTCACTTTGGACTGGTAAAAATAATGATGAAAATAAAACCGATAAAGATAAAAAAGAAGAAAATGCACGAGAAGAGGAACTTTGGAAGGATGTAAGTACAAAGATTCAGACCGAGATTGAAACTTATTCAAGAAGTATAGGTATTGAAAATACAAAACTTTATCAAAGCCTTGTGACCAAAAACAGAGAAAAAGTATCTTATACAGACTTTTTAAGGAAATTTAAAGAGCCTGTTGAAGAAATTAAGCTGGATTTTGAAACATTTGATTATGGTTTTTATAATTATGGGCTGAGACTTTACGGCAATATGCCGCTTATAGAGGAGCCGGAGTACAGGGTTTCTGAAGCGGTTAAAAATTTTGTGGTTGTAATAGATACCTCCGGCTCGGTAAGCAGGGAGATTGTTACAGGTTTTTTAGAAGAAACTGTTAATATTCTTACCGAAGAAAGTACAGGGGAAGACTTTGGCATAACCAAACAATGCGTGATAATTCAGTGTGATAATCAGATTCAGGATGTGAAGGTACTGAAGAGCAAAGATGAATTAGAGCTGTATATTAGGGAGTTTGAAATAATCGGGCGTGGCGGTACGGATTTTAGGGTAGCTTTTAGCTATATAGCTGAGGAAGTAAAAGCAGAGAGGATGAGCAAGCCTTCGGGATTGATTTATTTTACGGACGGATATGGAACTTATCCTGAAATGAAGCCTGAATATGATGTGGTCTTTGTTTTTCCGGAAACTGCTTATCCTGATGGAAAACTGCCTTATTTAAGTACAGAATTTCCGGTTTGGGCTATGCATTTGGTTGTAAATGTTTAATTTTAGAAAGGTAAAGACATGAATATAGAAGCAGCAAAGACAGAAATAAAGCGTACTTTGGCATTATATTTGGAAAAGGATGAGATGGGAAACTATCTGCTTCCGAGGGTGAAGCAGCGTCCGTTATTTTTGGTAGGACCTCCGGGAGTGGGAAAGACTGCCATTATGGAGCAGGTGGCGGCAGAAGAAGGGGTTGCGCTGGTTTCTTATACTATTACCCATCATACAAGGCAGAGTGCGGTGGGACTTCCTTTTATTAAGGAAAGAGAGTATGACGGGAAAATGTATTCTACTACCGAATACACTATGAGTGAGATTATAGCAAGCATTTATGAGAGTATAGAACAGACCGGAATCAGAGAAGGAATCCTGTTCCTTGATGAAATAAACTGTGTGTCTGAAACCCTTGCACCTATGATGCTTCAGTTTTTACAGGAAAAAAAGTTTGGTAATTTCAGTGTGCCAAAGGGCTGGATTATAGTTACGGCAGGCAATCCTGCAGGTTATAACAAGTCTGTGAGAGAATTTGATACTGTAACCTTGGACAGAATAAGGCAGATAACCATAGAAGCAGAATACAGCGTATGGAAGAACTATGCAATAAAGCAGGGGGTACATCCTGCGATTATGAGCTTCTTAGAGATTAAAAAAGAAAATTTTTATCATATGGAGACAACTGTAGAAGGAAAACGCATAGTTACACCAAGAGGCTGGGAAGATTTTTCTGTGCTTCTCCGGGGTTATGAAAGAAAAGGCTTTGAAATAACTAATGAGGTGGCTCTTGAGTTTATAAAGGATAAGAGGATAGCTGTAGACTTTGTTAATTTCCTTGAACTTTACCGTAAGTATGAGAATAAATACAGGATTAAAGATATACTGGAAAACGGAGATATAGGTGCAGAACTTCCGGGTTATGAAGGTGCGGGCTTTGATGAGAAGATAAGCGTGGTTTCTATGATGCTTTCGGGACTTAATAATTATTTTATAAAGACTTACAGAGAAGAAGAATATATTAAACGTTTGTTTAATGTACTTAAGAAGGCTAAGGAAGAAGAGGGATACAGAACTGTATGTGAGCTTTACGATAATGAAAGAAAAGAATATGAAAAACTGACTCTTGGAAGAGCCTTAGACAAAGTGCGGGACAAAATATATGTTAAGACAATAAGTAAGCTTGCTGAACTTATAAAGCTTGGCGAAGGTATTGATGAGGAAGTTTTTGCAGGTGAAATGTCAGCATTTTTTGCAAGGGAAAAGAAAACGGTGCTTGAAACCACGGAAAAGGCAGAAAAGGCACTTTCAAATGCGGTCAATTTTATGGAGAGATATTTTACCCCTGCTGATGACAGTGAGGAACTTGTTGTAGCTTCAGGCTCAGAGATGGTTTATTTTATCTCGGAACTTGAAACCAATTATTACAGTATGAACTTTATAAGAGAACATTCAAGTGTGGATATAAAGAAATATGGCAAGCTGCTCAAAACTTCTGCAACAAGGGATAAGCTGATGAGTGAAATAAGAGATGAGCAGTAATATATTTGCAAGAAACCGGAGCAATCCTATATCAGTGGGGCTGTCGCAATAAGTAAAAGTACAACAAGAAATAGTAAATTTGTCATCAAATTATCACTGTATTTTGAGTATTTCATTCTTAATGCAACAGTCCCTAATCATTTTTATATGCCTTCTATACTCATATATACAGACGACTGAAAATATTCGCCTTTTCCCTCAAACTTCGCATCTCCATGATACTTTCTTGCAACAGACTGTATAGAAGAAAGACCTATGCCGAAACCGTCTCTTTTGGTGGAACGAAATCGCCCATCTACAGATATAAAATTTCCGTCATAAGAATTATCCATAGTGATAACAAATGTATCATATCTTACGCCGCTGCATATTCTTATAAATCTTTTATCATTATCTGTTTTCCTGCAGGCATAAGTAGCATTTTCAAGCAGATTGCCAAATATTACCGAAAGCTCACTGTTAAAGCCGGTATTTTCTATATTAGGCACAACGAGCCTGGTAGTAAATGTAATGTTCTCATCCTTGCATATAGCAGCATAATGAGAAATGATTGCATTTACAGCAGTATTTTCGCAGTATCTTTCCTGTGGTTTTGGAACATTGTCTATGAGCGAGTTTATGTAACTGTCAAGCTCACCATTTGCGCTATCTGCAAGCTCTTTGATGGTGATTAGATGGTGACGGAGGTCATGTCTCTGTTTTTTAAGAGCTTTTTCACTATTTGCAATCAATTCGTTATACTTTCTCTGCTCGTCCATTTGTATTCTTATAAATTCAAGTTCTGAGGTAAGTTTTTCATTATCATTTTTTATTTTGGCTGTATCTCTTGTATAAAAGCCTATGATAAATCCCATTACCATAATGAACAGCAGGATTCCGTATTGAAATAATGAAGCAAGCTTGTAAGTAAATCTGAAATAATAGTTTGTAACTTCAATAAGTGCGGAAATTGCCAAAATCATTATAGGAAGGATGAACCTTTTTGCCTGTAAACTGTCATTTTTAAATGCTTCATAGAGGATGAAAAACAAAAGAAGAGAAAGTGCACAAGGATTAATAATATGGAAGGCATACATACTGCTCGACAGAGGATATATACCTAAAAGCTGTAATATTAAAGAAAGGATGGCTGCTATAGTTATAAAAGCCGAGATTATATATAGCGGTTTTGGATTTTTAAAATCAACCGATGCAAGGGTAAGGTGTATCAGAGGTACAGTTAAAGTAAAAAGCCCTAGGAATGCGCAAAGGTAGAGAAAAGTCGGATTCTTAATTACTAAGGCTGTGAGAGTGGTTTCTCCAAATGCCCAAACTCCTGATGTAAGGGCAAATATGCCAAGCCAAAAAAATATAAGGCTTATTTTCTTTTCAAAAAATTTAAGTATGAAGGAAATTACAATAAGAGATATGCTTGTTCCGATTTCAACAATGGCAAGCAAAAATATATATCTGTACTCTGTTATCCTATCCTGAAATATAGACTTGATAGAGCCTATAATCGGAGGATATATAGTCATGGAGCCGCGGGTTTTGGGAGAGAGAAATTCGATTTTAAGTTCAGTTTTTTTGTTCCGTACAGCTGGTTCCGCTATAAATACTTCAGTGGCAGGATCTCTCATAAAAGACGGATAGGTTTCTTTCTTTCCGAACTTATAAATCTCTATATCGTCAGTATACACTGTTGCAGGCGTATATGCGGTTTTTACATAGATGAAATCCTCTTTTTTAGGATAAATATAAGCTCTGACAGTAACAGGAGTTTCGGAGGTTATGCCGGTAAGAGTATATGGAAGTGTGGTATCTTTTTCGACACCGTTTATAATCAGCTTTACGTTTTTGATGTAAGAAGCTTCGGGCAGCCCTGTTTGGTACATATTAAACCCAAATGATGAGAAAATTGCGATTATTGTAAGTAAAACTAAAATAATCTGTAAAGAAATAAAAAATTTAGTATTTATCTTCAATTCATAAGCCCCCTTGTACGGTTAAATAAGTAATTTTCCAAAGTATTTTTAGCTTTTGTCAATAATTCTCTGCGTATGGGAACATTGGCATGGTTTACCATTGCAAAGCATTTGAGCTCAGTATCAATATATCTCACAAAAGAAAGGTTAACCGCAAAACTTTTGTGAGGGATGAAAAACTGTTTTTCAAGAAGCTGCTCATTTAAATCAGAAAGTTTCCCATATATGTACACATCCTCGTTATTATTTATACAAATAAATATTTTATGTACCTGCTGTTCAATATAAATAATATCCGCAAAAGGAATTTTTTGTAAACTTCCGTTTTTTTGTACCAAAAGCGAGGGTGTATCCTGCTTTTTTAAGAGTGCCAGACTCAGTGTGTCTTCTATGTTTTCTTTTGAATAAGGTTTTTCAATATATTTTATTGCGGACAGGCGGTAGCTTTCAAGTGCATGGTCTTTGCTTGTAGTTACGAAAGCAACAGAAATATCTTTATCTTTTTTGCGAATAAGCTTTACTGTTTCTATTCCGCTTAATTCGCTATCCATATAAATATCCATAAGGATAAGGTCATACTTTCCGCGTTCAAAGACTTTGAGTAATTTTTCGCCATTTTCAAAAACGCTGTATGTGTTTTTTATACTACTCTCATCAAGTAATGCAAGCAGTCTGTTTCTTTGGTCTGTTTCATCTTCACATACTGCTATTTTTAGTACATCCGACATTTTAATGCTCCATTCTTTTTATAAACAACAATAAAAGTATATCATACCATCACATTTTATTCAATTTGTCAACTACGAAATATGTCATCCAAATAGGAAGGAAGGTTATTGATATTCTTGAAATAATTCATGTTACTGCTTTAGAGTAGGATAAAGTATATTGTATAAAACTGCTTAGTGAGTTATAATATAGATATAAGCAAGATAAAAAGGAGTAAATGTTAGTGGGTTTTAAAAACATGATAAAAGCAACGGATATAAATGCACAGTATGATGCAAGTGCAAAGCGATTGCTTGGAAATAAGAGTATATTAGCTCATATATTGGTAAAAGCGGTAAGTGAATTTAGGGGAATGAAGTGGGAAGAGGCAGTTAAGTTTATTGAAGGAGAACCATATATAAGCCTTGTACCTGTAGAACCGGGGCTTACCAATGTAGAGATTAAAAGTAACGGAGAAAGGCTGGTTGGGCTTAATACGGAAGACTGTGAGATAAATGAAGGGCTTGTAAGATTTGATATAGTTTTTTATGTAAAAATGAAAGACGGACTTTCACAGATTATCATAAATATAGAAGCACAGAAAGATGAACCTAAAGGATATGAGATATTGAACAGGGCAATCTTTTATGTAAGCAGGCTTATTTCATCTCAGAAAGAAAGAGATTTTGAGAATTCTCATTATGATGATATTAAACGGGTATACTCTATATGGGTATGTATGAATATGAAAGAGAACAGTTTAAGTCATATACACCTTACAAGAGAGGATCTTGTAGGAAGGTATGATTGGAAAGGCAAGATGGATCTTTTTAATATCGTAATGATAGGTTTGACAAGAGAACTTCCGGAAAATAATGAAGTATATGAACTGCATAGACTTTTGGGAGCATTACTGTCCGGAAAACTTACGGCAGATGAAAAAATAAACATAATTGAAAATGAATATGAGATTAATGTTGAGGATAATCTAAGAAAGGACGTGAGCGACATGTGTAACCTGAGTCAGGGACTTGTAGAGGAAGGAATAGCAGAAGGAATAGCGAAAGGAATAGTAGAAGGAAGAGCAGAAATTATCATTAAAATGTACAATAAGGGTTTTACAGTAGAAGAGATAGCAGAAACAATAGACAAGGATGTAGAAGAAGTTAAGGAGATAATTGAGGCAAAAACCTTGTCATTGGTTTAGATTTAAGTTATGTTGAACGAAATTTCAGGACAAACACATTTTAACCAATTTATCAACTACGAATTTTGTCATCCAAAATGACATTTTTCGTAGTTTTTGCTTTCAAATTTATTATAATTAAGAAAAATAAAGCTATTATAAAGAGCCGGTGTATCTGTCATGTTTAAGCATTTCATGATAAAATATAAAATAGTCTAATGAATTAAGATGAAAAAATAAACATAATTAAAAATGAATATGAAATTAATGTTGAGAATAATCTAAGAAGGGATGTGAGTGATATGTGTAACCTGAGTCAGGGACTTGTAGAGGAAGGAATAGCAGAAGGAATAGTAAAAGGAAGAGCAGAAGGAATAGCAGAAGGAAAAGCAGAAGAAAGAGCAGAAATTATCATTAAAATGTACAATAAGGGCTTTACAGTAGAAGAGATAGCAGAAACAATAGATAAGGATGTGGAAGAAGTTAAGGAGATTATTGAGTCAAAAACCTTGTCGTTAGTTTAATTTAGATTTAGGCTGTGTTGGACGAAATTTCAGGGTAAGCACATTTTAACCGATTTGTCAACTACGAATTATGTCGTCCGAAATGACATTTTTCGTAGTTTTTACTTTTAAATATTTATTATAAAATGATATAGATGTAACTTGTACCATAATAATGGTGACAAGAAATTTTCTAAAACCAGGAGGTAACAAAATGTATGCTAAAAGCAGTAATGTAAAAATTTTTAGGGGGGGGGTACGGGCTTTAATAGCCTGCCTCATCGCCTTTGCGGTAGTATTTACCCAAATAAAGGTGGAAGCCTTTGCCGACACTAAAAAGGTAAGGTACTATGACAGGGATGCGAACACGGAAAAGGAAGTATCCGCAGAAGTTGTAACAGAAGATTTAAGAAATTGGGGAGCAGCAGGTGAGACAAAGTGGTATGTGGTTAAGGATAATATTACACAGGAAAATATTTTAGGCGGCGAGAACAAGAGAATTAAGGTGACAGGCGATGTCCATCTTATTTTGGCAGATAATGCAGTCCTTAGAGCCAATCCCGGAATAGAGGTATCTGAGGGGAGTTCCCTAACCATATACGCTCAGACGGCAGAGGTTACATTAAGTACAGGTAAAATAATTGCCAGCATTCAAGGAAATCCCGATAGTGCAGCAATCGGCGGAAATGAGGGCAAAGCTTGCGGTACGATTAAAATCACAGGAGGAAATATAAGTGCTGCAGTAGCCCTTGATGGAGCCGCCATAGGAGGCGGGAAAGGCGGCTCAGGCGGCACGATAACGATTACGGGAGGAGTGGTAACTGCTCAAAACTCAGGCGAAGGAGCCGTCATAGGAGGCGGCTCAGGCGGCTCAGGCGGCACGATAACGATTGACGGAGGAGCGGTAACTGCAAGCAATCATAATTCAGGAGCAGCCATAGGAGGCGGGAAAGGCGGCTCAGGCAGCACGATTACAATTAACGACGGAGTGGTAACTGCAAGCAGTCATAATTCAGGAGCAGCCATAGGAAGCGGCTCAGGCGGCACGATTACAATTAACGGCGGAGTGGTAAATGCGAGTGCTACATCAGGAGCTGCAGGCATAGGCGGAAGCGTCGGTGCATACGGAGGCACAATTACAATTAACGGCGGAGTGGTAACTGCAAACAGTAATAGTCGAGGAGCCGCCATAGGAGGCGGAGCAGGTGGAGATGGAGGCACGATAACGATTACAGGAGGAGTGGTAACTGCAAGAACGAACGGAGGTGGAGCCGGAATAGGCGGCGGCGGTTACGGTACAGGTAATAGACCCGCAGGAGCCGGCGGCACTGTAACTATTAGCGGCGGAGAAGTAACGGCAACCTCTACAGAAGCTTCAGGCATAGGCGGCGGATTAGGTGAAAAGGACAATTCTTATAATCAAGAGGACGGGGCACCGGGTTCTTTTAACACGGGAGCTGACGGCAAAGCCATTATCAAAACCAACAGTATTGCAGATAATACAAAGGAAGCAAACTGGAAAGGAACTATATTTAACGGAAATAACGGTAAGGTGTACGGCAAACAGGAATTAACCGGAGATTTGGAAATAGAAGAGGGAAAAACTCTTACAGTGCCGGAGGACGGCGAGCTTACCATTCCTTCCGGTAAAACCCTTACAAATAACGGAAACTTGGAAAATAAAGGTAAAATAACAAATAACGGCAAGATAAACAATAACAGTAAAATAAAGAATGCCGGTACAATGAGCGGTAATAGTGTAGAGGGAAGCGGACAGCTTATAGAACCTCATCCTACTCCTAAGGCGGTGATAGACTATATAGCAGAAAAGCTTACCGGGCTTAGTGTGGGCATTACCTATAAAATCACTATAAACGGCGGCAGTACGGAAGAGTTAAGCCCGCAAGCGGATGGAACAACAGCCATAAAACCTGAATGGCTCGGTAAAAGCCTATCCATAAAGGCAGAAGAGGATACTACCCATTTAGAGAGCATGGCACAAAGCCTGTCCGTTCCTGCCCGCCCCGCAGCCCCGGAAGGTCTTGAGGGTGTAAGCGAAACCGCTTTTGACAAAAAAGACGGCAAAATTACGGGAACAACAGATAAAATGCAATATATGCTTTCAGGTTCAAATGAATGGAAACAGTGTAGGGCAGGTGAGGTTTCAAATCTTGCACAGGGAAAATACCTCGTAAGGATAGCTCCTGTAATCGGAAGCGGCTTTGCAAGTGAAAGTGTAGAAGTGAGGATTAAACATAGTATACCGTTCACTGCTCCGAAAGCAAAAACAAATCTTTCCTATACAGGGGAAATGCAGGAACTTATTACTGCAGGAATGGTAAAAGCCGCCATAGGAAACTTGCAGTATAGCCTTACCGAAACGGGAGTATACAGCACAGAAATCCCAAAAGCAAAAGATGCAGGCTCGTATGAAGTATATTATAAGGTTGTAGGAACAGATAATACTTATGATTACAGCAAGGCAAAGGGCAAAGTGACTGTAATCATAGCCAAAGCCAATCAGGCTGAATTTAATATTACTAATGTTACAGGCAAAAAATACGGCGATGCCGATTTTGCATTTACAACAACAGGCGGTAGCGGAAACGGAGCAGTAACTTTCACTGTGCCTGTAAATAATGGTGTACTCTCCATAAACGGCAATACCGCAAAAATTGTAGGAGCGGGTAAGGTAACAGTTAAGGCTGTAAAAGCCGGAGATAATAACTACAATGAAATAAGTGCAGAACTTAAAATAACAATAGCAAAAGCTGCTGTACCTGTAATTACCTTCCCTACAGCAGGCAATTTAACCTATGGACAGAAATTATCTGAAAGTACTCTTACGGGCGGAAGTACCGAGTATGGAAGTTTCGCTTGGAAAAATGGCAATGTTATTCCTGCGGTAAATAATAGTACAGGCTATGAAATGGTATTTACTCCAAATGAAAAGACTAAGGGAAACTACGAAGAAATACCTGAAGCAAGTATGAAGAAGAAAGTTATTGTTACGGTGGCAAAAGCCAATCCTACTGTAAACCTTACAACGAATGTAATGGGAAATGCAGGAAACAAAACGGTTATGTTTACTATGGAGATTGAAGGAGCAAACGGTGCTGTTAAACCGAGCGGAAATGTAAAATTCTCCTATAAAACCGGCGGAAGTTTTACAGTTCTTGATACAGTAGCATTAGCAGATGGAAAAGCTACTTATAAATGGGAAAATGTAGCGGATAACGAATACGAAATTAAGGCGGAGTATGTAGGAGATAACAATTATTCTGCTATAGAGAGTGGTAACAAGATAGATACAAGGAAGAAAAACCAAAGTGACATTTCCTTTACAACTATTTCAAATAAAACTTACGGAGATGTGGAATTTACCTTATCTATCACAGGTGGAAGCGGCACAGGAGAAGTAACCTACAGCGTGCCTAATAATAACGGAGTACTTTCTATAACCGGAAATAAAGCAAAGATCATAGGAGCGGGTACTGTTGTCATAACAGCTAAAAAAGCGGCAGATACCAACTATAATGAAGCTGACAAAAGTATAAGTATCACTGTAGCGAAGAAGAAACTTAATGTTAAAGCGGAAGATAAGACTGTAGTAAAAGGTGAAGCAATGCCGGCATTTACCTACAACAAGACGGAAGTAGATAAAAACCTTGCAAGCGGAGATACCTTTAAGAATCCTGATCTTGCAGCAAGTGTAACAAATACAAACTATACAGGCGAGTATGAGATAACAGTAAGTGGCGGTGAACTTAAAAATGTGGCAAATGCAGATGTAGCAAAGAACTATATAGTTACCTACCGAAAAGGCAAACTGACCATTGTAAAAGCACTCTATGAAGTAAAAGTAATAAACGGAACAGGAAGCGGTAAGTATAGCGAGGGACAGAGGGTTAATATAACGGCAAATGACAGGTCGGGTTATACATTTACAAACTGGACAAGCTCCGACGGGGTAGTTTTTGCAAATGCTTCATCAAAAACAACAAGCTTTACAATGCCTGCAAAAGCCGTTACGGTAACAGCTAATTACAGTGCAAACGGTGGCGGTTACTCAGGTGGAGGAAGTTTTTCGGGCGGCTCATCATCTACATCACCTAAAGAAGAAAATAAAGATTCTAAAGATGATAAGAATAAAACGGCAGATTCTGATAAAACCTCTGTACCTGCAAAAGCGGAAATTAGCGTAAAAGCTAAAAAAGGAAAAAATAAAACAGCAACTGCCAAAATTTCCGAAAAGGTAGTAGAAAATGCCATTAAAAAGGCAAAAGAAGAAGTCCTGAAAAACGGTAAGAAAGCAGATAAAATAGCTCTTGAATTAAAGGTAGATATGCCAAAGGGTACTAATAAAATAAAGGTAAATCTTACCGGAAATGCTTTAGAAAGAATTGTAAATGAAGAAGTTGACAGCCTTACCATAGACAGCCTTATTTCAAAAACGGTGTTTGACAAAAAAGCCGTTTCTGAGATAAAGAAAAAGAGTAAGGGAGGTATTGTATTAAGTATCTCTCCTGTTAAAAAGCTTTCCAAACAGGCTAAAAAGCAGATAGGAAAAAGACCTGTCCTTGCCATAAGCCTAAGTTATTTAAAGGGAAAGAAAAAGATAACAAGCCTCGGAAAAGGAAAGATAACAGCTTTCATTCCTTACACACTTAATAAAAACGAAAAAGCAGACGGATTATATGCCGTATATGTTGATAAAAAAGGAAAAGTAAGGAAGATTAAAGGCTCGTATTATGACGGGGAAAACTCTGCTGTGGTATTTACCGCAGGCAGATTGGCTGATTTTGGTATAGGATATAAAAAAGAGTCAAAATAATGTAGTCGGATTAAAAAAAGAATAATTAGAGCCTGTCTGATATTTGGGCAGGCTTATCTTATATGCAGAACTACCGCCTAATGAAAAAAGTTCAGAATTATGTTACATAACTGCTATAAAAACTATGGAATTATGTTACGAATTATGTTACAAATATACTTGAAAAACCATAGAAAAATGTTACAATAATAGTAGATGAGAAAAATGCTGACATTTGGAGAGGAAAAATGTTAAAGAGAAAAGCATATGATGAACTTCTAAAATGGAAGAAAAAATCCGAAAGAAAAGCTTTGTGCATAACCGGAGCAAGGCAGATTGGGAAAACTACGCTTATAAGAGAATTTGGTAAAAATGAATATGAAAACTTTGCTGAAATAAATTTTGTAAGAGACGAAAATGCAAAAGATATTTTTAAGGGGGATTTTACATCGGAGTCTATAATTACAAATCTGACCGCTTACTTGAGAACCCCTTTAGAAAAAGGCAAGACTTTGATACTTTTTGATGAGGTACAGGAATGTCCTGATGTGAGGACTGCAATCAAGTTCTTAGTAGAGGATGGGAGATTTGATTATATTGAATCAGGTTCATTGCTTGGAATAAAGTATAAAGATATAAAATCATATCCGGTTGGCTTTGAACAAGTTCTACAGATGTATCCTTTAGATTTTGAAGAATATATGTGGGCAAACGGAGTTCAGGATAAGACAATAAAATACCTAAAAGAATGTTATCAGAAGAAAGAAAAGGTGTCAGCAGTCATACATGATACATTATGTAAGTTGTTTTACAGCTATCTTGTAGTGGGGGGGATGCCCGAAACAGTACAGATTTATGTTGATACACATGACATTTCTAAGGTAATTTCAAACCAAAACAGTATTTTAGACTTATATAGACTTGATATTGCAAAATATGCGACAGGGAATGATAAAGCTAAGATACGGGCTGTTTTTGACAGTATTCCTTCACAATTAAATGATAAAAACCGCAGATTTAAAATAAACAGTATAAGCCCTTCTGCAAGACTTTTAAGGTATGAAGAAAGCTTTAATTGGCTTGCGGATGCGGGAGTAGCTCTTCCATGCTACAATGTAGCTACGCCACAGCCACCGTTACAGCTAAATGAAAAAAGAAATCTATTTAAACTCTATGCAAATGATGTAGGATTGCTTTGTGCATCTTGTATGGAGAACATTCAGTTTGAACTGTTGATGGGCAATGTAGAAGCGAATATGGGTAGTATCTTAGAAAATGCTTTTGCACAAAACCTTAAGTCAAATGGGTTTGAGCTTCATTATTTTGATTCAAAAAAAATTGGAGAATTGGACTTTGTTTTGCAAAAAGGACTAAGCACCGGACTTGTGGAAATAAAATCGGGAAATGATTTCAAAAAACATCCGGCTATGAGACATGCATTAGCAGTAGAGCAATGGAAATTTGATGAAAGCATTGTTTTTACAAAGGCTAATGTAGAAAAGGATGGAGAGATAACATATTTGCCTTGGTACATGGTAATATTTTTCAATAATAAAGTTGAACTTAAAGAGTTGATATACTCAGTGGATTTGAGTGGATTATAGACTGTTGTGGAATCTTTATTCTGCATTTAGGCAAAATATAACTATTTTGAAATAATTACCCTTTATTATATCCAAATAAAATGTTATAATGAAAAGTAAGTTTGTCAACTTAATATTGTAAAATCCGGGAGGAAGAGAAATGAGATTAGGTGGTCTTGAAGCAGGCGGAACTAAGATGGTTATGTGTGTTGGAGATGAAAACGGTGAGATTTTCGAGCAGGTGTCCATTCCTACAAGAACTCCGGCAGAAACAATACCCGAGATTATCAAATGGTTTTCAGACAAAAACATAGATGCGCTGGGTATAGGGTGTTTTGGTCCAATAGATGTATCACCTGAATCGCCTACCTATGGGCAGATTTTAGAAACACCTAAACTTCCTTGGGTACATTATGACTTGCTTAAAGAATTACAAAAAGAATTAAAAGTTCCAATGAAGGTGGACACTGATGTAAATGCTTCCTGCCTTGGAGAAATGGTCTTTGGCTGTGCAAAAGGAATTGATTCTGTGCTCTATATGACTATCGGTACGGGAGTAGGAGTCGGAATATGTATAGGCGGAAATCTTGTTCATGGAATGCTTCATCCGGAAGCGGGGCATATTTTTATAAATAAGCATCCTGAAGACAAGGGAAACTGCATCTGTCCGTATCATGACAGTTGTTTCGAAGGCCTGGCGGCAGGTCCTTCCATAGAAACAAGATGGGGCAGGAAAGCTTATGATTTGGCTGATAATGACTTAGTATGGGAAATTGAAAGCGAATATATAGCACAGGCTCTTGTAAATTATATACTTACAGTATCTCCTAAGAAGATAATTCTTGGTGGAGGAGTTATGCATCAGGAAAGGCTTTTCCCTATGGTAAGGAAGAAAGTAACCAAAATGCTTAACGGGTATTTAAATACAAAAGAACTTAAAGATATGGATAATTATATAGTTCCAAACAGCCTGAGTGACAATCAGGGTATACTTGGTGCTATAGAGCTTGGCAGACAGGCATTAGAGGAAGCCAGATAATTTGCTATAGAGAAAGGGATAAGACAAATGGTAAGAGCAATAGTTGGAGCAAACTGGGGAGACGAAGGCAAGGGCAAACTTACGGATATGCTTGCAGAGACATCCGATATCATTGTAAGATTTCAGGGCGGAAGCAATGCAGGGCATACCATAATCAATAATTATGGGAAATTTGCCCTCCATTTACTGCCTTCGGGAGTATTTTACAATCATACTACAAGTATTATAGGTAATGGAGTTGCACTTAATATTCCTTATCTGATTAAAGAAATTAATTCTTTGGTTGAAAAGGGTGTGCCTAAGCCAAAAATACTTGTATCTGACAGGGCACAGATTATTATGCCTTACCACATTAAGTTTGATGAGTATGAGGAGGAGAGACTTGGCAAGAACTCATTCGGTTCCACAAAGTCAGGTATAGCTCCGTTTTATTCAGATAAATATGCAAAAATCGGGTTTCAGGTGTCAGAGCTTTTTGATGATGAAATTCTGAAAGATAAATTAGAAAGAGTCTGCATTCAAAAGGATGTAATCTTAGAGCATCTCTACCATAAGCCTGCTATAGATAAGGCAGAGCTGCTTAAGACTCTGAACGAATACAGAGATATGATTGCGCCTTATGTATGTGATACAGCACTTTTTATACAGAAAGCTATTAAAGAAGGGAAAAATATACTTCTTGAGGGACAGCTCGGAACACTGAAAGATCCTGATTTCGGTATTTACCCAATGGTTACCTCATCTTCAACTCTTGCTGCCTATGGAGCAATCGGAGCAGGTATACCTCCTTATGAAATTAAAGATATAATCGCTGTTGTAAAGGCTTATTCAAGTGCGGTGGGAGCGGGAGAATTTGTAAGTGAAATCTTTGGCGATGAAGCAGATGAATTAAGACGCAGAGGCGGAGACGGAGGAGAATATGGTGCTACTACAGGAAGACCGCGAAGAATGGGCTGGTTTGATGCGGTAGCAAGCCGTTACGGTGTAAGAATGCAGGGTGCTACGGAAGTGAGCCTTACTGTGCTAGATGTACTTGGATATCTTGATGAACTACCTATTTGCGTGGGTTATGAAATAGACGGAAAGGTAACAAAGGATTTCCCTGTTACGGCAGAACTTAAGAAGGCTAAGCCTGTATATGAAAAGCTTCCGGGTTGGAAATGTGAAATAAAAGGAATCAGAAAATACGAAGAACTCCCGGAAAATTGCAGGAAGTATATTGAATTCATTGAAAAAGAACTTGGAGTACCTGTTACTATGGTAAGTAACGGACCGGGAAGAGAGGATATAATTTATAAAAAATAATAAATAAATTTTATAAAAACAGCAGTAAAATTTTGATTAAAGGAGGTTAGGCTAATGGAGAAGAAAATAGAAGAATTTGCGGTAGAAAAATTTGCTTTTGAACTGCCGGAAGTATTAGTCTTACCTTCCTTTTTAAATCTTTCAATTAGAACCGACACTGGTGCTGTCGGTTCTTTTAAGCTAAGGTATAAGGATGATGTAAAATATCAGAATAGAAAAATAAGAGGTTATATTACCTGTAATGATTACAGATTCAAATTCGATCTTCTGACGTTTTCAAACAATGAAGTGGAGGTTGATTATGAATTTGACGGAAGAGGACTGGAAGCGGGGCAGGAGTATAATGGGAATATCCATCTCATCACTGATTGTGGGGAAATAAACATTCCGTATTATATAAGTATTAAAGAGGCGGGAATAATAACGGGAAACGATGAAATAAATAATATTTATCAATTTATTTCTCTTGCAAAGAATGATTTTGAACAGGCAGTAAAAATATTCTATTCCGATGAATTTGAAAAATTTATACTTAAGGATAAGGAAGAAGAAAAGCTGGTAAGAAAAGGACTTCTTGCAAATAAGGATAAAAAAAGAGCTTTGGAAGAATTTCTGTGCTATACCAAGAGCAAGCAGCCTGTAAAAATAACAATAGATAAAACTGTCTATAATTATCACATATCGGGAGTACCGATTAAGGATAAGATAATAATTAAAAAGAGCGGTTGGGGATATTTTAAAGCAGACATTATCACAGAAGGCCAATTTATAAAGATTAATAAAAAGGAACTTACCGATGATTTATTTGAAAATGATATTTGTGAACTTGAAGTGGTTATCAATCCTGAATGTGTAACAGTTGAAAAGGCATATGGAAAGGTGATTTTTCATACTGTAGAGGAAGATATCTGCGTAGAACTTAAACTGATAAATACTTCGGTTCCTCCTGAAAAATTTTCAAGCAATAAAAAAAGATTTGAATATATCAAAAAACTCATAGAGGAATATTTTTCATACCGTATGGGAGTAAGTACGGTGAAAAATGTTACAACTACTATGAGAACAGCTTTATATGGTATAGGTCTGTCCGGTAAAGACAGTGAAATAGTTGACTATGTTAATATTTATCTTGACTTAATAAATAAAAATGAGGCTCAGGCCAAGCAAGAACTGTTAAAGCTTAATGCGGGTAATTTATCTCCTTTATTCAGATTATTGCATATTTACTTTGAGTACCGGCTTGCAAGAGAAGAAGAGAAGGACGGGTACAGAAGAGAAGTAGAAAAACTCATAAATATAAAGGGATATCAGGTAGGTTTGTATTTTCTTATTCATATGGATGGAAGATATAAATTAAATTTAGAGCGAAGATTGGAATTCATTAAAGAACTGTATAATACCAATTTTCATAGTGCTTTTTTACTGATGGAAGCCTGGAGCATATATAAATCCCAACCGGATTATTTTAATAAGCTGGACCCTTTCGCAATACAGGCAGTGAACTGGGCTGTAAAACATGGATATTTTATGGGCAAGCTTGTTACGGAGAAATTTGTGGTACTGGCCAATGCTTTGCGTGAATATAATCCGCTTGTACTGAAATTATTGAAAGAAGTGTATAAAAACTGGGGAGTTGAGGAGGTTGCACAGGCAATCTGCGCACAGCTTATCAGGAAAAACGATATAGAAGAAGCAGATCATGAATGGTTCAGAATAGGTGTAAGACGAGGAATCAAACTGACCGGCATCTTTGAACTTTATATGAGGACAATGAAGGATGATACGGATGAAAGGATAGAACTTTCTGTATATTCCTATTTTCTCTATGATAACACCCTGAGTACAAGTAAGAAAGCTTTGCTATATTCATATTTAATTAATAACAGAAACAATCCGGATTTTCAGGATATATATAAGGAATATCTGAACCGGATTAAACAGTTTGCATCAGAACAATTAAAGAAAGGTGAGATTAGCACCAATCTTGCGCTGGTATATAAGACAGTATTTAAGGATAGTGTATTTCTAAATGAGCACTATGCTTATTTGCCGTTGGTTATTTTTAAGAAAAAATATATATGCAAAAATAAGAACATACAGTTTCTGACAGTTTATAACAAAGGGCTTATGATAGGTTCTTCTTTCAAATTCATAAATGGAGTTGCTTTTGCGGATGTACCCGGAGAAACTTCCGTGGTAATGGTGGCTGACAAAGAAGGAAACTTATATCCGGCTGAAAATTTTTGCGTTCCTGAGAATCTTATAAGTTATTACGATTATTTGGACGGATGCTATGAAGCCGGGAATAGAAGCCTGATGGAACTTCTTACTGTGGTTGCCGAAAATGATAAATATCATAGGGAAAGCAAACATTTGAATGAAATATGTGAGGAATTGCTTAAAAATAAAACTGTGACGGAAGAATATAAGTATTTCATCAGAGGAAAGCTTTTGGAGAATTATTTTGCGGCATCAGAGGGTGAGAAACTGGAAACCGTACTTAACAACTATGATTTTTCCAAGGCAGGAACAAAACTTGCCGAGCAGGCTGCCAATATTGCAATTATAAGGAATGTTTATCCTTTGTCTTTGGAAGCATTAAGGATTATAGACCGGAATAAAGTCAATGCGGGGAAACTTGCCAAGGTCATTTCTTCGTATATTAAGGATGGAGATGAAATCAGAAGAACCGAGAATTATTCACTTATAATATCTTTAGCCTATAAATTGATGACGGACAAAAAGGCTGATGATGAAATAATGATCTTTATAAGGGATAATTATGAGGGTGGAGTGACAGAACTGGATGCTATTTATAAGGAATTGAATGACAGAAATTTGCTTACAGCCGACTTTGCATCAAGAATGATTCAACAGATGTTATTTTCAGAGGAGATGGCAGTTGATTCTGATGAAATTTACAAATACTATGAGCAGTTTAATGAGGAAATAATAAATAAGGCATTTTTATCTTATGTGTCATACAAACGGCTTGTAAGAGATATGAGATTGGGAAAATATTTTGAAAAATGCATTTATGAAGAGGCATATAAAACCCAAAATACTTTATTTATCATTACATATTTAAAGATTCTGAGTGAAAAAAAGTTTTTATCGGATGAGGAGAAAGATTATATTGCAGTTTGGGTAGAAAAGCAGGTTGATGATGGTATAGTGCTTCCGTTTTTCAAAGAATTTAAGAATAAATGCAGGCTGCCGGCTGAAGTTGAGAACTTGAATTTTGTGATGTGTTATGCAGATAATGATGATGAGGTAACCATAAATTACAGAATTTTATCTTCAACCGATGTAGGAGATAAGGATTTCATAGTTGAATGTATGAGAAATGTATATCAGGGAATCTTTGTAAAAGAGTTTTTGGTTTTTGCTGATGAAGTAATACAGTATTATATTTCTGTCAAGGAAAAGGATGAAGACGATGCAAGGATTATTAGCAGTGATAAGCTGGTTATTAAACAGGATGTTTTGTTTGAAGAAGCTCTTGGCTTAAGCCTTTTCTCGCAGATAAATATGATGTATGTGTGTAAAGATTTATCGGATGAAAAAACACTTAAAGAGTACATGAAAAATTATGTGGTTCAAAGAGGAATAATAGCTGAAATTTTTTCTGATGAAGCTGTAAATGAGGAGTTTTAATAATGATGGAAGAAACCGGACTTTTGGTTGGAATGGATATATGTGAAGATTTTATCCAATTAACTTATTTTGACAGTAAGCTTCTTTCACCTGAATCAGTCAGCAGAGAGGAGGGGGAAGAACAGTATCTTATACCTACAAGGTTTGCATACAGAAGAAATAAGAACGAGTGGATAATCGGAGATGAGTTGGATGATGAAAATCCTGAAGATATTACTGAGATAAAAGACTTTGTTAATACTATAACAAACAAAGAGAGAATTAAAGTCTATGACAGGGTTTATGAAAGAGATAAACTGATGCAGATTTTTATTCAGTCAGTATTAAGGATACTGAATATTTATCATCCGTTTAAAGAAATAAGGCATATTGGCATTACTTTTCAAACCGTAACAAAGGAAATTGCCGAGATGATGGCTTCTTCCCTTAAAGGACTTGGAATTGAAAGAGAAAATTATATTCTTTTAAATCATGATGAGGCATTTTTATACTATACAATCAATCAGGAACAGGAACTCCCGGCAAATGATACTGCTTTGTTTGAACTTGAAGAAGATGGACTCCATTTCAGAATTCTGTCTATTGATAAGCAGTCAGAGCAGATGATGGCTAAAATAAGCAGAAAAGAAAAATCTGAAAAGCTTACAAAAGAAATGGTGGAAGCAGATAGAAAGGAAAGCAGTAATATATTCTATACACTTTCACTTATGGCGCTGGAAGACCATGTGGTTTCGACAATATATGCTGTGGGAAGAGGTTTTATAGATAACTGGGGAGACGATACTCTTAGGAAGTTGTCTCCCGGAAGAAGAGTGTTCAGAGGACAGAATCTATATGCCAAGGGAGCCTGCCTTGCTGCGAGAGACAGGACATTGGATGAACCTGCGGATATAGTTTTGATGGGAGAAGACAGGACAACAGTCGGTTTTTCGATTATGGCTGTTAAAGATGGAAGAATGAGAGAAGTGGTTCTTCTAAAACCTTGGATTAAGTGGTATGAAGCAGAGACGGAAACGGACATTATCTTAAAGGGAGAAAATGAACTGGGCATACTGATTAAAGATTATATTACCGGGAAGATAAGCCGAAGATTTATTTCATTTTCGGGAGTGAATGCCTCAAAGTCGGGAATGACCAGAATTAGGCTGTCTTTAAAGTTTAAGGATAGAGATACCTGCATTATAAAGGCTGCCGATCTTGGCTTTGGTGTTTTGGTTCCTACCACAAACAGAGTTTGGGAGTTGATATGGGAAAAGTAATAATATGTAGCGGGAAATTGGCAGTAAATCCGTATATAGTGGAGGAAACAGAAAAAAAGCTATACTCTGTGGAGGAAATCTGTCACTATGTCAGCACTAATATATATAGTATAGATTTAGAATTTTTCAGCCCTGAACTTATTCGGTTTATAAGAGAAGAGTTGGAACTGCCTGAAGTTGCAAATAAGTTAAATAACCTGATAACCGGGAATTACAGTATAAATGATGTAATTACGGCACTTTTTTGCGGTTGTGACCTGTACAGCAAAGAAGAAATCCTCGAAAAAATCGAATTGGTTAAATCATTAGCCAATATGCCTGCCTGGGAGAGAAGAGCTTATATAGGGTATAAAAAACTGGAGGAAAAAAAGTATTTAATTGCATTAAAGTACTTTAGAGCAACCCTTAAAGAAGAAAACATAGCTGAGAAAGACTATGGAATAATACTGAAGGCGGTTGGAATATGTCTGGTTCATGTATCGTCATTTAAAGAGGCAGCGGATTATTTTTATAAATCATATAAATATACACATAATCCTAAAGTGCTTGAACTTGCGGTTCTTGCACTCAGGCTGGGGAGTCATGGCAAAGAATTCACCGAAAAGGTGAGTGAGTTTACGAAGGATGAGACGGTGATTGCCGAGGCGGACAAAGTATGGAAGGAAGCTGAGAAGCAGGCATTAAATGGGGAGAGTGTAAGGAATATTGAAAATATTTTTGAAAAGCTTAAAACTTATAAAGTAACAGAGGGATATAAAGAAATAGATAAAAAACTGGAAGAATTTAAGGCTGAATACAGGGAAGGAGCTTGGAATGGGCTTATTTCATAAAAAGGATAAGGATAGCAGCCGGATTGAAATAAAAGAGGATTACGATAATGAAGTCCGCACGCTTTGTGAAACTATTGACAATGCTAATCTTCAAATAAAAATAATCAGGAAAGAATACGATGAAGTGAATCGTTTTCTTCAAGATGCCCAGATAATTGATGATTTACCTGCCGAGCCAAAGGAAGAACTTGTTGAGGTTGCAAAGCATATACTTGAACTTAGAAAAGATATAACAAAATTAAACAGCAAACGGACTGAACTTACCGAATTTGAATTTGGCATAATGGAGAAATATGAGGACGTGTTGCCTGAAGAGATTAAACGCTTGAAAAAAGAAGAGGAATATGAGCTTGTAATAAAAAGTGACCTAAAGAAACTTTCGGGAGAAAAGGCTGTACTAAGATATGAGGAAGAAACAGAACTTGGCAAAAAGTCATTTTTAAGTAAGCTTGGTATGATATCGGGGATAGTTATAGGCTTACTTTTGGTTATGTACCTTACTCTTTATATAGTTTTTGATACTTTTGCAGACGTTGCATTTTTACTTACTGTTATCGGAGGAATTTTTATGGCATTTTATATATTCCTGGAAACCGATAAAAACTCTAAAGCCTTGAAACTAAATGCTGCTAAGGAAAATAAGCTTATATCTCTAACCAATACAGTTAAAATAAAATATGTTAATCAGAAGGCCTCTTTGGATTTCAGCCATGACAAATATGCCGTAAACAATGTTATGGAACTTGAATACAGATACAATCAGTACAGAGCCTACAAAGAGGATGAAATGAAACGCAAGAAGGCATCTTCAACTTATGAGTTTTATAATAATAAATATAAAGAGATTCTTAACGAATACAGGGTGCATGATGCGGAAGTCTGGTCTTATCAGGCGGATGCGGTTGTAGACCGTAAAGAAATGGTTGAGATAAGGCATAAGTTAAATGACCGCAGGCAGAAGATAAGAGAGAAGCTTGAAAAGAATGCCAATATTATAACTGAGTCGGGAGTAAGGCTGACTGAGATAGGTGAGAAGTCTCCGGAACTGAGTGTAATGGTAAACGGAATGATGGAGCTCTATGGAATCGGAGCTGCGTAAGATATAGGGTAAAAATAAAAGCTGAAGATGCAAGAGTGCAGGTTCAGCTTTTTACTCTATTTCTTGCCATAAATTTTCTTCAAATTATCAAGTCTTGAAACTGAATTTTGAAGCAATAAATCAGCAAGTACAAGGGCTGTCATAGCTTCTACCACAACTACTGCACGGGAAACCACAATAGGATCGTGACGTCCCTCTATATTTATTTCGATTTCTTCTAAGTTTTTATTAACAGTGTGTTGTGTAGCAGCAATTGAAGGAGTAGGTTTGAAAGCTGCTCTTACTACAAGAGTAGAACCATCGCTTATTCCACCAAGCACGCCTCCTGAATGATTTGTAGCCTTAGCTATTTTGCTGTCTTTTAATATGAATTCATCATTATTGCTAAGACCGGTGCTTCGGCTTGCTACAAATCCGCTACCTATTTCAACAGCTTTAACCGCACCTAAAGAAAAGAGTGCCTGTCCCAGCTTTGCATCTAACTTATCAAAAACAGGTTCACCAAGACCTGTAGGAAGTCCCTTGGCTATACATTCTACAACACCGCCTGAAGAGTTTAATTCTTTCTTTATATTGTAAAGATATTCTTCTGCTTTTTTTGTTGTTTCTTTATCCGGCATAAAAAGAGAGCTGTTAAGTACGGCTTCTTTGGTTATATTTTCTTTATTATCAAGTACTTGTTTTGGAAGGGTGATATCCCCTATTGAGTGTGTGTAAGCAAGAACCTCTATACCGAACTCTTTAAGTAACTTGGCGGCAACCGCACCTGCGGCTACCCTTGCAAGAGTTTCCCTGCCTGAAGAGCGTCCTCCGCCTCTGTAATCTCTGAAACCGTATTTTTCATCAAAGGTATAGTCAGCGTGCCCGGGGCGGTAGTATCCGGCTATTTTATCATAGTCTTTTGAGTGCTGGTCGGCATTTCTAACCATCATAGATATAGGAGTGCCGGTTGTAAGTCCGTTAAATACACCTGAAAGAATTTCTATTTCATCAGCTTCCTTTCTTGATGTGGTAAAATCATTGGCTCCTGGTTTTCTTCTGTTCATATAAGGCATAATATCATCTTTACTAAGTGAAAGCCCTGCGGGACAGCCGTCTATAACCACTCCGAGTCCCGCTCCATGCGATTCTCCCCAAGTGGAGATATGGAATAAAGTACCAAAATTTGAACCTGCCATACTTACCTCCTGAAATTTTATAGTTTGGAAAAAATGATTCTATCATATGCTCCATTTTTCTTATCTTCTGGGTGAGGCTCAAGACCTATTATTGTAATTTCATTAGGATTTGGACCATATACCCAGTACATTCTCATTGCATTACTTTTATTATTTTCTAAATATGATTGCCATACTTTCATTCCGTATCTCTTTGATAAAGGTTCAATCTCATGAGTATTTAAACTTGGATATTTAGAGTCATTTGATAGTTTTTTTATTGCATTTCCCCATTTTTGATAAAGTATTTTATCACTTTTACTTATTGTACCATTGCGATAGCTTGCTTGTAGTTTATTCCATGATTCTTCCATTTCAGGAATTCCCATGCGTATAAAAAATGCCATTATATTTCTCCATTAGAAGTCTGATAAATCAATAGGTTCAGAAATTTTGCCTGATTTGAAATTATTAACTGCTTTATCCATATCTTCTAATGTTTTTACAGAAATTCCATCAGGAATAGTTAATTCTCGAGGTTCAAGAACAATACATCCATTATCATATTCTTTTACATTATAGTATTTATATAATGCTCCCCTAAGAGTAATTCTTTTTTTACTATCAATATGAACTGTGTAATCTTTTACTGCTGTCATAGTTTATACCTCCTAGTATAAGTAAGGGTGGGATATCCCACTAATTTTATAATATACTTTGTAATAGTATATGTCAAGATGAAAATCAAGGCTTTAAAAAACTACCCTATTGTGTTAGACTTTTCCTATAAAAATTAGTTCCATCTAATGCAAGGAGGACAAAATGGAAGTTAAAGAAAAATTGGCAAAATTAAGAGAAGGAATGTCAGCATCAGGAATTGACCTTTATCTCATACCTACTGCTGATTTCCATGAATCGGAATATGCCGGAGAGCATTTTGGAGTAAGAAAATATATGTCAGGTTTTACAGGTTCAGCCGGTACTCTTTTGGTAGGAAAAGAAAAGGCTGCACTTTGGGCAGATGGCAGATACTTTATTCAGGCAGAAAGAGAGCTTACCGGAAGTACTATAGAGCTTATGCGTATGGGTGAAGAAAATGTTCCTACTATTGAGAAATATATAGAGGACAATATACCGGAAAATGGAGTGCTTGGCTTTGATGGAAGAGTTATAAACTCTGCCTTGGGTAATAAGCTTAAGAAGGCTATAGCTAAGAAAAATGCGGATATTAAGTATGATAAAGACTTAGTTGATGAATTCTGGACAGACAGACCGGCACTTTCTGTTAAACCGGCATTTTTCCTTGAAGAAAAATATTCAGGAAGACCTGCATCAGACAAGCTTGCCTTTGTAAGAAAAACAATGAAAGATGAGGGAGCGGATGCCTTTGTGCTTACTTCCCTTGATGATATAGCATGGCTGTATAATATGCGTGGAGATGATATCCCTTGCAACCCTGTAGTGCTTTCTTATACAGTTGTATTTATGGACAAGGCAGTACTTTTCCTTAATGAAGCAGTACTTAATGACAAGCTTAGAGCTGAATTCACGGCAAATAATGTAGAAATAATGCCATACAATGATATTTATGAATATGTAAAAGGTCTTAAAGAATGCAAGAAGGTAATGCTTGACGGCAAGAAGGTAAACTATGCAATCTATAGCAACATACCTGAAAATGTAGAAAAGCTTGACAAGACAAATCCAACAACACTTGAAAAATCTAAAAAGAATTCTACAGAGATAGAAAATATTAAAAAGGTTCATGTAAAAGACGGAATCGCTATGGTAAAGTTCATTTACTGGGTTAAGAAGAACGTCGGCAAGATGAAGATTACAGAGATTTCTGCAAGTGATTATCTTGAGGCAAGAAGAAGAGAGCAGGAAGGCTTTATTGAACTTTCCTTTGATACTATAGCTGCATATAATGCAAACGCTGCAATGATGCATTACTCAGCTACTCCTGAGCATGATGCCGAGCTTAAACCTGAAGGCTTCTTCCTTGTAGATTCAGGCGGACAGTATTATGAAGGAACTACAGATATTACCAGAACCATAGTGCTGGGACCTGTTAAGGATGAGTGGAAACGTGATTATACCCTTACTCTTAAAGGGCATATGAATCTTTTGAATGCAAAATTCTTATATGGGTGCACAGGTATCAATCTTGACATACTTTGTCGTGCTCCGCTGTGGAATATCGGTATAGACTACAAGTGTGGTACAGGTCATGGAGTTGGTTACCTCTTAAATGTACATGAGGCTCCAAACGGTTTCAGATGGAAAATGGTTCCTGAAAGAAATGACAGTGCTTTACTTGAAGAAGGCATGATAACTACAGATGAGCCGGGTGTTTACGCAGAGAACAGCCATGGTATTAGAATTGAAAATGAACTGCTTTGTAAGAAGGATATTAAGAATGAATATGGACAGTTTATGTGCTTTGAGTCTGTAACCTATGCTCCTATTGACAAAGAGGCTATTGATGTAAATTATCTTGAAAAGAAAGATATAGAGCAGATAGATGCTTATCACAGACTGGTATTTGAGAAACTTTCACCTCATTTTGAAGGTGAGGAGTTAGCTTGGCTTAAGGAGGCTTGTGAGCCGATTAAGGAGGACTAATGGAAGTTATACTTAAAGAATACGCAGGATATAATGAAGAAGAAATTCTCGGATTATATGAAAGTTTAGGCTGGACAAATTATACTGACAACCCGGCATTGCTAAAAAATGCTTATTTGAATTCACTTAAGATATACGGGGCCTATGTTGATGACAAGCTGATTGGCATAATCAGGGTGGTTGGTGACGGATTTTCTGTAATCTTCATACAGGACCTCTTAGTTCATCCTGAGTTTCAGAGAAAAGGAGTTGGCACGCTTTTGTTAAAGAAGGTTCTTTGTGAGTATGGGTCTGTCTACCAGAAGCATTTAATAACCGAAGATACTGAAAAGACCGAATTGTTTTATAAATCACTTGGCTTCGTAGACAATAGCGATATTGGGTGTAAGGCTTTTTCTAAGTATAATTAAATAAATAAGAGGAAGTAAAGGTTAATCACCAATACTTCCTCTTATAATCTTACATAAATTTACTTCTTTGTATCCTATAGCTTATTTTAGTAAGCAGGTTAAAAGGTAAAAATTTAGTTCCAAAGGCTGCAAGGGCTATCAGGTTATCAGAGAAAACTACAGGCTTTCTTCTAAACATAGCTCTTAAAGCCCTTTTTGCACAGGCTCTCGGAGTAGCGGTTGCAAATTCCTTAGAAGCACCTGCCCTGGTAAAAAACTCTGTTTTCATAGGTCCCGGGCAGAGAGTAGTTACAGATATGGATTTTCCGCTATGCTTAAGCTCTTCATTAATGGCGGCAGAAAGGCTTAATACATAAGCTTTTGAAGCATAATAAGTAGAAAGCAGAGGCCCCGGAAGAAAGGCTGCGATACTTGCGACATTAAGTATATAGCCTCTTTTCTGTGTTTTGATAAATTCTTTACTAAGAAGGGTAAGGGCTGTAATATTTGTATTGATTAAATCTGTATTTTCTTCATTTGAAATATTGTGAAATGCCTTAAGTATGCCAAAGCCTGCATTGTTAATAAGTACATCTATATCATTTTTATAACAATGTTCTGCAAGCTTTTCCACTTCTGAAACTTTAGATAAATCAGCAGGAAATACCTCGACATTTATCTTGTACTTCTTCTCCAAAACTTTCTTAACCGACTCCAGTCTGTCTTTTCGCCTTGCACTTATAATCAAATCATAGCCATTTACAGCAAGCAGTCTTGCAAATTCTATGCCAAGTCCGCTGCTGGCACCTGTAATTAAAGCTAACATAAATTTCCCTCCGATGAAAAAAATTATAAATATCCAAAGGTATTGTAGCATAAATTTTGATTATATAACAGATATGAAATTACGAAATTACTGTAAATTTTTTTGGTCTCAACATTAGGTATTTTAAATGTAGTTGACATTAATATAGTGCTTATGATATAAACCAAATATAAAAATTAAACCAAAATGGGAGGAATGAAAATGGGTTTTGTAAATGACTACCTAACAGTTGAAGAACAGGAAATGTTTGAGAAAAGAGCTATACCTATGGGAGTATGGTGGCAAGGAAAAGGAGCAATATTGGGGTGTGATCTACCTAATAAGGTAAGATGCACGATTGATCGCGAAAACCATGTTTACCTGTTTAACCTAGGAAAAGATCATAGTACGTATGATCTCGATGTGGAAAATTTTAAAATGGTATGGGATTATTTAGGGAAAAACAAAGGAATAGCATTCACAATGAAGCGTGAGTTTGTTGGTGAATATAAATTTGGTATTGGAAACGATATAGTATGGAATAATTTTAATCTCTATTTATCTGATGAATTGTATCCCAAAAGAGAAATTATAGTAGATAAAATTAAGGAAGCTATGCGAACTTATGGTACGGGTGGAGGAGTTGGTACGAAACCAAAGTATAAGATAGAATTTGATTTTTAGAGGTGAATATGAGAAAGTATAAGTTTGACTTCAAATCTTTGATTTCAAAATATGATGTAAATAAAGTAGGTCTTAAAGATATATTGCAGCTTGCAAAGAATGTTTCGATTAATAAGATTGTTGATGATTATAAAGAAATGCCGTTTTGGCATACTGATACAACATATCTGTACAGTGGCAGAGTAACTATAAATGATATATCTATTAGTGCTGGTGATATTGCAAATGCATTTGATAATGCAAGGACTTTGGATAAGACGGTTGCAGCGAAATTTTTTAATAGCGATGAATATATAGACCTATTAAAATCTGCATTAAAAAATGATATAATTAACGGCACATTAGATTTGACTTTGATTGAAGGTGGCATTAGAAATCCATTGGATTTGACGAAATTAAAAGGAATTTTAGCAGGAACAAATCTGAATAGCCAAGACATAAATGAAGCTGTGAATATTGCAATAAACGGCTTCAACTTTGAACCAACGAAAGGTCCATGGGCAATAATATCAGAGAGATTTATAGAAGCTACTCCTGTTACCTCAAAAATACAGTCTATTGTCCCGGAAGCTGATACGAACAGAACTTGGGGTCAGGTTGAAGTACCAACTATGCTTGAAAAACTCAGTGATGGACATAAGATTGGGGACACAACAGCTGGTGATTTGAAGAAACTCATAAAGATTGTTAATGGCGACAATAACTATTATGATGTGTACAAAGCGTTGCTGCATCAGTCTTCGGACTTTACTAAGAGTTCATTATCAAGAGGGGATTCGTTTATACACTATAACAGTGAAGGGGAATACGCTGGCTTTGATTTAGTTGGAAAGACTCAGATTCCAAGGGATAATTACTTTATTTCAGTCAAAGACCTTAAGCAACTTGAAAGTGATAAGACAGTTCAGGCAGTATTCGGTGCTGACTATGACAAGTTTAATGCCGCACAGAAATTACAGGCAAGAGAGATTTTTGGATATGTCAAACAGATATCAGCTTCTGATGGTGTACCGGTTCAGGAGGATATATTGTTACGCTATATGCAGGCAACCAATAAGACGGCTGACAAGCTAGATGATATCGATAGAACTATGCTGAAACTTGCATATAATATTGGAGACAAGACAAGTCCTGCTGCTAAGTTGTTAAAAGCACTGTCAAAGTTTAAAACTGTAGCTAAAGTTGGAGCTAAGGCTTTAAAGGTAGTCAGTATTGTAGGCGATGCAAAATTGGTAATTGAACTTGGCTTACAGGCAAAAGAGGCCTTTGAACAGGGGGATACAAAAAAGGCCGTAACGATGCTATCAAGGGCTGCTGTTACGAAAGTAGGCAGTGCCATAGGTGGCACCATGGTAACCAGCCAGATAGCACCTTATTTTATGGGACTTGGAGCTGCAGTTGCGGGAGTTCCGGGGCTTTTTGTGGGTGCATTTATTGGAGGTGCAATAGCCTTTGGTGTCACAGAGAAAGTTGTTGAAATTGTATATGATGTCTCGTATGCATTAGGTGAGGAGATATATGCATTAGGTGAGGCGACATACATTTTCGCAAACTGGCTTCTCGGAAGTCTTATAGATGACGGAACCAGAGGCAGAATGGAAGCCCTTGTTACACGGGCGGCAGGAATACCGGGTAGAATAGATCCTCTTGCCCTGGATCTTGATGGAGATGGTATAGAAACTACAGACGTGAAAAATGGTACATACTTTGACCTTGATAACAGTGGATTTGCTGAAAAAAGTGCATGGATTAAAAGTGATGATGGAATACTTGTACTTGATAGAAATGGTAATGGAAAGATAGACGGTGGAAAAGAGCTTTTTGGAGACCAGACAGTTCTTAAAAATGGAGAGAAAGCTTCTGGTGGATTTCAGGCACTGGAAGAACTTGATGACAATAAAGATGGGAAAATTGACTCAGCTGACAGCAAGTTTTCTGAACTGAAGGTGTGGAGGGATCTAAATCAGGATGGACAATCTTCAGAAGAAGAGCTTTTCAGTCTGGATGAGCTGGGAATAAAAGCGCTTAATCTTGCAAACAACAATGTAAATTCAACCGATGCCAATGGAAACATAATCTCACGTGTCGGAAGTTATGAAAAAACAGATGGCAGTACAGGAACTATGGGTGAGTATCTGCTTAACAGAAGTACAACAGATACGACAAATGATAAATGGCTGAAAGTTCCGGAAACATTAGCTTCAATGCCTGATGTTATGGGCTTTGGAAATGTACACTCATTAAGGCAGACAATGATAAGAGATGAAAGCGGAGAGTTACAAGAACTTATAAAAGAGTTTTCAAATGAAGTGGATATTTCAAAGCGAAACTCCCTTATGGACAGGATATTATTTAAATGGACAGGTTCCGAGAATATTGCTCCTGACAGTAGGGGTAATAATTTTGATGCAAGAAAACTTGCCGTGCTTGAAAAATTTAATGGAAGAAGTTATGTTGGAATAGGTGGAAGTACCCCGGTACCTCAGGCTGTACCACTGCTTAATCAGGCTTATAATGAACTTGCAGAAAAGGTTTATGCAAAACTCATGTATCAGACACATTTTAAAGAGATTTTAGGAAAAGTAAAATATGCTTTTGATATGGAATTGGGTAGAATTACTGTAAGTGGAGATGAGCTTAGAAGTGTAGTGGAAAGAAAGATGGCTGAGAATCCCGGTAAGGAAGCAGAGATTTTATCTGAATATTCAAGGGTGGTAAAAAGTGCAGGCTTAATAAAGAATCAGGACTTAATTAACTTTAGAAATTATTTTGCAGATAAGTCAGAAGAATATGCAGCAGCAATAGATCTGTCAGGAATTGGAACAATCTTTAGAAGTTCGTCTTCTAATGAAAATGGAACTATAACTGATGATATAATTTCTGGAAGCAGTGCAAATGATTCAATAAATGGAGATGCAGGAAATGATATTATTTATGGAAAAGAAGGCAATGATACCATTTATGGCGGTAACGGCAATGACAGCCTGAACGGCGGAGAAGGAGACGATTCGCTATATGCTGATGTAGGAAATGACGTCCTTATCGGCGGAGCAGGAGATGATACACTGGTTGGCGGAGAAGGAGAAGATATCTTAGACGGTGGAGCAGGAAATGACAAACTGTATGGAGGAAATTCTAACGGCTATTCAGTAGGAGGAAATGACACCTACATCTTTGGAAGGGGATATGGAGTAGATACAATAAGAGATGCAGATACCACGGAAGGCAACCTTGATGTGATAAAGACGAAGGAAGACATAAAACCTGGAGATATCCTTATAAAAAGAACCGGCAATAATCTTGAACTGATAGTAAAAGGAACATCAGACAAGCTGATA
>NZ_KI535366.1:350411-420011 GCF_000160035.2 Catonella morbi ATCC 51271 | reverse complement strand
CTGGTTGGCGGAGAAGGAGAAGATATCTTAGACGGTGGAGCAGGAAACGACAAACTGTATGGAGGAAATTCCAACGACTATTCAGTAGGAGGAAATGACACCTACATCTTTGGAAGGGGATATGGAGTAGACACAATAAGAGATGCAGACACCACAGAAGGTAACCTTGATGTGATAAAGATGAAGGAAGACATAAAACCTGAAGATATCCTTATAAAAAGAACCGGCAATAATCTTGAACTGATAGTAAAAGGAACATCAGACAAGCTGATAGTGGAAGATTATTTCAGCCAATACTACGGTTATAACAGCAGTGATCCGACAAAGATGGTAAACAAGGTAGAAGAAGTAAGATTTACAGACGGAACGGTATGGGATATTGACTATGTATGCAAGGCAGCATTAACAACAACAGGAAGTGAAGGCTCTGAATACATATCAGGCTTTAATGACCAGGATGACATAATAAACGGACTTGCGGGAGATGACACAATCTGTGGCTTTGCAGGCAATGACAGCCTGAACGGCGGAGAAGGAGACGATTCGCTATATGCTGATGTAGGAAATGACGTCCTTATCGGTGGAGCAGGAGATGATACACTGGTTGGCGGAGAAGGAGAAGATATCTTAGACGGTGGAGCAGGAAATGACAAACTGTATGGAGGAAATTCCAACGGCTATTCAGTAGGAGGAAATGACACCTACATCTTTGGAAGGGGATATGGAGTAGACACAATAAGAGATGCAGACACCACAGAAGGTAACCTTGATGTGATAAAGATGAAGGAAGACATAAAACCTGAAGATATCCTTATAAAAAGAACCGGCAATAATCTTGAACTGATAGTAAAAGGAACAACAGATAAGCTGATAGTGGAAGATTATTTCAGCCAATACTACGGTTATAACAGCAGTGATCCGACAAAGATGGTAAACAAGGTAGAAGAAGTAAGATTTACAGACGGAACGGTATGGGATATTGACTATGTATGCAAGGCAGCATTAACAACAACAGGAAGTGAAGGCTCTGAATACATATCAGGCTTTAATGACCAGGATGACATAATAAACGGACTTGCGGGAAATGACTCAATCTATGGCTATGCAGGTAATGACAGCCTGTATGGCGGAGAGGGAGACGATTCGCTATATGCTGATGTAGGAAATGACGTCCTTATCGGCGGAGCAGGAGATGATACACTGGTTGGCGGAGAAGGAGAAGATATCTTAGACGGTGGAGCAGGAAATGACAAACTGTATGGAGGAAATTCTAACGGCTATTCAGTAGGAGGAAATGACACCTACATCTTTGGAAGGGGATATGGAGTAGATACAATAAGAGATGCAGATACCACGGAAGGCAACCTTGATGTGATAAAGATGAAGGAAGACATAAAACCTGAAGATATCCTTATAAAAAGAACCGGCAATAATCTTGAACTGATAGTAAAAGGAACAACAGATAAGCTGATAGTGGAAGATTATTTCAGCCAATACTACGGTTATAACAGCAGTGATCCGACAAAGATGGTAAACAAGGTAGAAGAAGTAAGATTTACAGACGGAACGGTATGGGATATTGACTATGTATGCAAGGCAGCATTAACAACAACAGGAAGTGAAGGCTCTGAATACATATCAGGCTTTAATGACCAGGATGACATAATAAACGGACTTGCGGGAAATGACTCAATCTATGGCTATGCAGGTAATGACAGCCTGTATGGCGGAGAGGGAGACGATTCGCTATATGCTGATGTAGGAAATGACGTCCTTATCGGCGGAGCAGGAGATGATACACTGGTTGGCGGAGAAGGAGAAGATATCTTAGACGGTGGAGCAGGAAATGACAAACTGTATGGAGGAAATTCTAACGGCTATTCAGTAGGAGGAAATGACACCTACATCTTTGGAAGGGGATATGGAGTAGATACAATAAGAGATGCAGATACCACGGAAGGCAACCTTGATGTGATAAAGATGAAGGAAGACATAAAACCTGAAGATATCCTTATAAAAAGAACCGGCAATAATCTTGAACTGATAGTAAAAGGAACATCAGACAAGCTGATAGTGGAAGATTATTTCAGCCAATACTACGGTTATAACAGCAGTGATCCGACAAAGATGGTAAACAAGGTAGAAGAAGTAAGATTTACAGACGGAACGGTATGGGATATTGACTATGTATGCAAGGCAGCATTAACAACAACAGGAAGTGAAGGCTCTGAATACATATCAGGCTTTAATGACCAGGATGACATAATAAACGGACTTGCGGGAGATGACACAATCTGTGGCTTTGCAGGCAATGACAGCCTGAACGGCGGAGAAGGAGACGATTCGCTATATGCTGATGTAGGAAATGACGTCCTTATCGGTGGAGCAGGAGATGATACACTGGTTGGCGGAGAAGGAGAAGATATCTTAGACGGTGGAGCAGGAAATGACAAACTGTATGGAGGAAATTCCAACGGCTATTCAGTAGGAGGAAATGACACCTACATCTTTGGAAGGGGATATGGAGTAGACACAATAAGAGATGCAGACACCACGGAAGGCAACCTTGATGTGATAAAGATGAAGGAAGACATAAAACCTGAAGATATCCTTATAAAAAGAACCGGCAATAATCTTGAACTGATAGTAAAAGGAACATCAGACAAGCTGATAGTGGAAGATTATTTCAGCCAATACTACGGTTATAACAGCAGTGATCCGACAAAGATGGTAAACAAGGTAGAAGAAGTAAGATTTACAGACGGAACGGTATGGGATATTGACTATGTATGCAAGGCAGCATTAACAACAACAGGAAGTGAAGGCTCTGAATACATATCAGGCTTTAATGACCAGGATGACATAATAAACGGACTTGCGGGAGATGACTCAACCTATGGCTATGCAGGTAATGACAGCCTGTATGGTGGAGAAGGAAATGATAACCTGACAGGAGACGATGGAGAAGACATTCTTGAAGGCGGAACCGGTGATGACAGGCTTTATGGCGGAGTAGGTAATGATTATCTGGATGGAGGTTCAGGCAACGATTACCTGGAAGGTGGAATAGGAAATGATACCTATATATTTGGCAGAAATTCAGGAAACGACACTATATTTGAAAATGACCGGACACCGGATAACAGAGACAGGGTAATCTTTGGCGAAGAACAGCTAAATCTTATCTTTAGCCGCAGCGGTAATGACATGAAAATATCACTGACAGGAGCAGAAGATACCTTAACCATAAACTCATGGTATTCGGGAAGAGAAAATCGTGTTGAAGAGTTTAAAACCCCTGACGGCAGCATTATAACCCATAATCAGGTAGAACAGTTGATCCAGGCGATGGCCACATTTACTGAACAAAGAGGAATGTCTTGGAATCAGGCGATAAATGACAGGCCTGATGATGTCAGGAATGTCCTTGATCAGTTCTGGGTGCGCCAACAGGTATAAACAAATCCACTTTATATAATTACAGAAAGAATAGATGAGGTAAGGCAATGTCTGATTTGACCGAAGAAAAAAAGGAGCCCATACAGGTCAGAGATGAAGAAAATGAAAAAACAGTAAATACGGATTCAGGACTGTACTGCTTTGTAAGCATAGCAAGATTTTATGGCATAAATGCAGATCCGGAACAAATAAAACATGCACTTGCAATAGGGCAGGAAGGCATGGGGGAACTTGATATTCTTCGCGCTGCTAAGGAAATAGGTTTAAAGGCAAAAGCTGCCGGTGTCAGATTTAATAACCTCTATAAGCTTTCCCTGCCTGCTGTGGCAGAGACAAATGACGGAGAATTTATAATTCTTGCAAAAATTGAAGGTGAGAAGGTGCTTGTATTATTTCCCGGTGAAAGTGCTCCAAAAATCCTGGAAGAGAAAGCCTTCAGACAGATCTGGAATGGGAGGATTATACTGTTTGTCAGAAGAAGCCTAAAACAGGCTGGGCAGACATTTGGCATAAAGTGGTTTATACCGGCAATAATAAAGTATAAGAAACCTCTAATTGAAGTGCTTATTGCAGCCTTTACCCTTCAGCTTCTCGGACTTCTTTCGCCGGTAATTACGCAGGTAGTAATAGATAAGGTTCTCATACACCATGGTGTTACAACGCTTGATGTACTTGCGATCGGACTGCTTATAATAGCCCTGTTTGAAACGGTTATGGGAATGGCAAGAAGCTATATATTTACCCATACGACAAGCCGCATAGATGTCACTCTTGGGGCAAAACTCTTCAGGCATCTGTTTGCCCTGCCACTCAGATACTTTGAAGTCAGGAGGGTCGGAGATACCATTGCAAGAGTACGCGAACTTGAAAACATAAGACAGTTTTTGACTGGAGCGCCCCTGACATCAGTACTTGATGTTATGTTTATGATAGTATATATAACAGTGATGTTTTTTTACAGTCCCATACTTACCTGGGTAACACTTGCCTCACTGCCGGTATTTGTAGCCCTTTCAGTTTTTATCACACCTGTTTTCAGACACAGGCTGGAAGAAAAATTTAGCTGTGGGGCAGAATCCCAGTCTTATTTGGTAGAAGCTGTTACAGGAGTCCAGACCATTAAATCTTTTGCACTTGAGTCAGAGGTACAGAAAAAATGGGAAGGACTGCTTGCTGATTATATAAAGGCGGGATTTAAGATATCAGTACTTTCAGGAAATGCAGGGGCAATAGGACAGCTGATACAGAAAATAACAGATCTGGCAATACTCTGGTTCGGTGCTCATCTGGTAATGGACGGAAACATTTCGGTTGGACAGCTTATTGCATTCAGAATGCTTTCTGGAAGAGTAAGTGGACCGGTATTAAGGCTTGTGCAGATGTGGCAGGACTTTCAGCAGACAGGAATATCGGTAAAAAGACTTGGTGATATATTTAATACAAAGCCCGAACCTGTAATTGATGCATCAAAGACGAGATTGCCTTCCATAAATGGGGATATACGTTTCGAAAAGGTAAGATTCAGATACAGGCCTGACAGCCCTGAAGTAATCTGTGACATGTCATTTGGGATTAAGCCGGGGACTGTTGTGGGAATCGTGGGAAGAAGCGGTTCAGGCAAGAGTACCATATCAAAACTCATACAGAGGCTTTACATACCTGAGGCCGGTAAAATACTCATAGACGGCACGGATATCTCACTGACAGATCCCGTATGGCTCAGGGGACAAATCGGAGTGGTGCTTCAGGAAAATTTTCTTTTTAATGCCACAATAAGGGAAAACATCGCCATCCACAATCCGACCGCAGATATGGAAGATATTATACGTGTCTGTAAGGTTGCGGGCGCACATGATTTTATCCTTGAACTTACAGAGGGGTATGATACTGTAGTGGGCGAAAAGGGAACAGGACTTTCAGGAGGACAGAAGCAGAGGATTGCAATAGCAAGAGCGCTTTTAAATAACCCTCGCATTTTAATATTTGATGAAGCAACCTCGGCTCTTGATTATGAATCGGAAAGCATAATACAGAAGAATCTGAAAATGATCTGCAAGGGGCGCACGGTAATCATTATCGCACACAGGCTTTCAACACTGAAAGATGCAGATAAGATTATGGCGGTTGACAGAGGCAGGCTTATTGAATATGGCGGACAGGAAGAGCTTCTAAAAAAGAAAGGGCTGTATTATTATCTTCACAGCCAGCAGGAAAGGGGAAATGCATGCTGAAATTCCTAAAAAGAGATGACAGACTCCGGTATGAATTTCTTCCGGCAGCTCTGGAGATATCTGAGACACCGCCCGCACCTCTTGGAAGAGCAGTGATATGGATTGTATTTCTGATTGTAGGGGCAGCCATTTTATGGGCTTATATTGGAAAGGTTGACGAAGTAGCAGTAGGAAGAGGAAAGGTTGTCCCTGCCGGAAGGGTGAAGGTGATACAGCCGGCAATGGAAGGGATAATTACAGCTATCCATGTAACAGAAGGACAGCCTGTCAAAAAAGGACAGCTACTTATAGAACTGGACAGGACAATGAAAGAAACTGATGTTGAAGGACTGCAAAAAAGCATAGATACAGCAAAGTTAGAAATAGAGCTGCTGAAAAAAGTTTCATCGGAAAGAGATTTGGGAAAAGCAGTATTAAGTTCAGATTTGGAAGATGAAATAAAGAATGATCTTTTAGAATTTGTACAGGCAAAAGAATCAGAATACACAACCAGACAGGAATCACTTAAACTTGCAGTAGACCAGTCAGAGGAACAACTTAAGATAGCTGAATATGATCTGAAAAAACTTGAAAATAAACTTATTATATCAAATGAAAAAGCTGAAAGCCTTGAAAATATTGTTAAAACAGGCGGTGTTGAGGCTGCAAACCTTGTGAAGATGGAAGAAAGCATTAAAATACTTAAAGAATTGGACAAAAAATATAAAAGACTGTATGAAAGCGGTTCAGCTGCAAAAAATGAATGGCTGGCAAAACATAATGAACTTACACTTGCCCAAAAAGAATATGAAGCACAGAAGATAAGGGCTGCAAGGGAAAAGGTAACACTGGAGACTGAACAGAATAATGCAAATGATGAAGTTTCCCTGGCAGAAAAAGAAATACAGATCCAAAAAATCAGAGTAAGGCAGGCAGAGAGCAGACTTAAGGAAACAAAGAACAGTATTAACAGCCTGGAAAAAGAGAGAAGTACATCAACATTAAGCCTTATTGTTGAAAAAAACAGGCAGATATCAGAGCTTGAAAGCAGCCTGGAGAAAATAAGAAAAGGTATGGAGTTCCAATCTCTTTATGCTCCTGAAGATGGTACGGTACAGGGTATGGCTTCAAACACCATAGGAGGGGTTGTAACTCCTGCACAGCCGGTTATGTCAATAGTGCCAAATGATACACCGCTTATTGTTGAAGCTTCGTTGCTTAATAAAGATGTGGGATTTGTTGAGGTGGGACAGGAAGCTTCTGTTAAAATTGATACCTTTCCTTTCCAGAAGTATGGGACAGTGAAAGGAAAGATTGAGAGCATCAGCCCGGATGCCTTTGAAGACGAAAAGCTGGGCACGGTATATAAAATGAAAGTTTCGCTTGAAAAACAGAGCATGATGGTTAATGGGAAAAATGTTCACATAGTTCCGGGAATGACAGTGTCAGCGGAAATAAAGACAGGCGAGAGACGGATTATAGAGTTTTTTTTAGAACCAATAATCAGATATGCAGACGAGAGCCTGAAACTTAGATAATCGTCAGGATAAAAACATAAAGGAAAAACTGTGTGTAATACATTAAAGCAGGCTAAACAACCTGACTTTAGAATTAGGGGGAGAAATTTGAAAAAATTAAAAAAGGCAGGAATTATATTAGCTTTACCTGTTTTTCTGGCATTTGTAAGTATTGTACAGGCATCAGGAAGGACATATTTAAATAAGACGATTGATGAACTGAAAACTTATGTGGATGACAGTAATCTGAATGTAAAATCAGAAGATAGTGAATACCTGGTGATGGAGGGCAGGTATAAGGAACTTGTAAGCCAGAAAAATGAAAACCTTAAAAAGACTGCTCTTCTCCAGAACCAGATAGACAGGCTGAATTTTACAAAGGGACAGCATCATATAAAACGTGAACAGATAAAACTTATAGAAAAACATCTGCTGCAGACAGAATATTATAATGTATGCATGCTTATTAAACAGTCAGAACTTGCACAGAGTGAGTTAGAAGCAGCAGAGAAGATGGTAACGGAAATCGAAGAAAAATTCAGACAGGGTGATGCCACAAAACTTGAGGTCGATGACGCCATAAGTAAAAGGAAGCAGGCTAAGGATCGGGTAGATGTTTTGAAATACAGTATAGAGCAGGAGGAAAACAGCTTAAAAATAAGGCTGAATGAAAACAATGCAGAACAGTTTACACCAAAGTTTACAATACCGTCAGAGGTAGAGGATAATGATCATTACACCATTGAAAGCCTTAAGAAGAACTGTACCGAAGGAAATCTACAGCTTTTGCAGATGAACGCATATATAGGATTTCATAATACTTTAATAGAAAACTTAAAAAGTTGTGCGGGAGAAAATGATGCCTCTTATCAGCTCGCCCTGTCAGAACGTTCAAAGATGCAGGTGGAGGCGGACATATTAAAACAGAAGATACAGCAATATGCTGAAAAACAGTTCAACAATCTAAAAAGCTGCCGTTTGAACTACAATACCAGTGTTTTACGAAAACCGATACTTATACAGAAGTTAGACAAGCTTAAGATAAAGTATTCAGAAGGAATAATAAGTGAGGCGGAGTATCTGTCATCAAAGAATCAGGTATTAAAGGAACTTTTAGATGCGGATAATGCGGTTGTGGCACTTATCAATGCACTAAGTTTGGCTGATTTAGTTAATAATGGGATAATGCAGTGATGCTATTGATTCTATCGTTTCCAGTTTAAACGAATCCTCACTTTTCCTTGCATATCTGCACAATTCGTGATAAAATCCTATATTTGACACCTATATAATCAAAAATCGTTGTAAACCCTTGTATATAGTGGGTTGCAACGATTTTTATCTTTGTCATGGTCTTTAGTATTTTATTCCTGTTCTTTACTAAGTTTCTGAATTGTCTTCATTTTACTTTTTGTTATAAACTGATAGTCTGTACGAAAACCGCTTACTTCGTGTAAATCATCTGTTATCTTTTCTTTTTTGTATAGCGGCACAAAGCCCTGTTCCTGCAAATCAGCATAATTCATTGCTTTCAGTGTGCTTAATATTTCTTCATAAGTATACTAATAATTAAGCTTTTTACTATAATAATAGGCTGTTTTTGTATATCCGGATTGACGTACAGATAATTGTACTTTATAATAAAATTATAAAACAGTAACAGATAAAACAGCCGTAAATATGGAGGTTGATATGTTAGCAGTAAATTATACAACTCTGAGAGAAAATATGAAAACATATATGGACAAGGTTAGTGATGATTATGAAACAATGATTGTTACAAGGAAAAATAATAAAAATGTTGTAATTTTGTCAGAAGAATCATATAACAATATGTTAGAGAATATGTATGTAATGGGTGAAAAATGTAATTATGACAGGATGCTTGAATCAAAAGAACAGCTTGAAAACGGGATGACAGCAATGCATGAGCTTATAGAGGTAGAAGCTGATGAATAAGATTTTTACAAAAAATGGCCGGGAAGATTATATATATTGGCAGACAGAAGATAGGAAAACCTTGAGAAAAATAAATCAGCTGATTGAGGATATAGCAAGGAACGGAAATGAAGGTATGGGTAAACCTGAAGCTTTGAGGGGAAATTTTACAGGATTTTGGAGCAGAAGAATTAATGATAAAGACAGGCTTATATATAAAATAGATGAAGAAAATGTTTATATATTGGCTTGCAGATATCATTACGGGAAAAATATCAGGTGATTTACCCCCAATTTGGGTTTAAGATTTATTTGCGTATCTCGCCAATTTATTATATACTATAATTTATGGGGATTAACAAACGAGGAGGTATCTATGTACGAACTGTATATTAAACAAAAAGTATTTAAAATAACCGATCACTATGATGTTATGGATGCAAATCAGAATCCGGTTTATCATGTAGATCAGGATTTCAGGCTTATCGGAAATACTGTACACGTGAGCCGAATGGATGGGAGTGAGGCCTTTGTTATAAATAGAGAGGTACTTACAATTATGCCAAAATACACAGTTGACTTCAGTAATGGTAAGACAGCCCGTATCAAACAAAATTTTACATTTTTTAAGAAATCAATTGATATTTTCTCAGATGATTACTCTTTAAGGCTTGAAGGAAGCTTCTGGGATATGGATTTTGGAGTATTTAATAATGGTACGGAAGTCGGCAATATAAGTAAGCAGTTTTTATCTTGGGGAGATACCTATGTAATAAGAGTATTTGATGCTGAATTTGAAGAAGCGCTTATTGCACTTTTGATAGCAGTAGATAATATAAAAGATGGGGAAGAAAATCATTAGAAATTGGAGAATAAATGACAGAAAAGATATATCTGGTATCACTTGGCTGTGACAAGAATCTGGTAGATTCCGAAATTATGCTGGGGTTTTTAAAAAGAGAGGGCTATGAAATCACGGATGAGCTTTATGAGGCAGATTATGCGGTAGTCAACAGCTGTTGTTTTATAGGTGATGCCAAAGAAGAAAGTATAAACACAATTATAGAGATAGGTGAACTTAAGAAGGAAGGAAAACTTAAAGGGCTGATTGTGACGGGCTGTCTTGCACAGAGATATCAGTCTTTGATAACAGAAGAACTTCCTGAAGCGGATGCGGTAATCGGAACCACAGCCTATGATAACATAGTAGCGGCAATCGATGAAATTAAGACTAAGCAGAAAAAAGATAATAAATCTCTGTATATAGAGGATCTTGACCGGCTTGCAGGAGGTGAAGAGGTGCGTCTTGTACCGGCGGGAGAAATATCCTCCTATATAAAAATAGCGGAAGGCTGCAATAAACGCTGTACCTACTGTATTATTCCTTATATTAGAGGGAATTTCAGAAGTATACCTATGGAGACCATAATAAAAGAGGCGGAAAGTCTTGCTGCACAGGGAACGAAAGAGCTGCTTTTGGTAGCACAGGAAACTACCCTTTACGGAACAGATATTTACGGAAAAAAAGCATTACCTGATTTAGTACATGAATTATCAAAAATTAGTGGAATTGAATGGATAAGACTGTTATACTGTTATCCGGAAGAAATTACGGATGAGATTATCTATGCAATTAAAAATGAGAAGAAAGTCTGTCATTACATAGATTTACCTATTCAGCACAGTTCGGATTCTATACTTAAAAGAATGGCGAGAAGGACAAATCAGGCTGAGCTTAGGGAACGTATTGCAAAACTTCGTGAGGAAATACCTGATATTACCCTTAGAACTACGCTTATTACAGGATTTCCGGGTGAAACTGAGGATGATTTTAAGGAACTTTATAATTTTGTGGATGAAATGGAATTTGACAGGCTTGGTGTGTTTACTTATTCTGCGGAAGAAGGAACGCCGGCCGCAGAGATGGAGAATCAGATAGATGAGGAAGTCAAAGTAGCACGCAGAAACGAAATTATGGAGCTTCAACAGGAAATTTCTGCCGAAAAAGCTGAAGGCAGGATAGGAAAAGTCTACGAGGTACTTGTGGAAGGCACGGTTCCGAGCGATTCTGTAAACGGAGAAGCTTTTGCTTCTATACGGGAAGTTAATGAAGACGGTAAAAAAGTCTACATTGGCAGAACATATATGGATGCACCTGATGTTGACGGACAGGTGTTTTTTGAATCTGACTATGAAATTATGTCAGGTGAACTTGCGGAGGTAGAAATTATTGCCTCAGACGAGTATGATTTATTCGGAGTTCTGGTTTAGGAGGAGTTAAAGATGAATCTGCCTAATAAGATTACGGTATTCAGAATATTTATGATACCGTTTTTTGTGGCTTGTATGCTTATTAAAGAGATACCGTATAATGAGATTATAGCCGGAGTGATTTTTATAATTGCCGCACTTTCGGATCTGGTAGACGGGAAGATAGCGAGACATTATAATCTTATCACCAATTTTGGAAAATTTATGGATCCTTTGGCCGATAAATTGCTTGTGCAATCAGCCCTGATCTGTTTCTTGGCAAAAGGACTGCTTCCGGCGTGGATGGTAATTGTGATTTTAAGCAGGGAATTTATTATAAGCGGTTTCAGGCTTGTGGCAGCAGATAAGGGAATAGTAATAGCGGCAGGGATTTGGGGAAAACTTAAAACTGTTTTTCAGATGGTTATGAGCGTGCTACTTATTTTCCATTTTATACATCCTGTATGGCAGCTTCTAGAACAGATATTAATCTGGGGTTCTCTTATACTTACAATAGTTTCACTTGCAGATTATATTGTTAAAAATAAAGATGTATTGAAGGAAACAAAATAATGACACTTGAAGAAAAAGTAGTTCAAAAATTGTTGGATAAAAATCTCACGATTACTACGGCAGAGTCTTGTACCGGAGGACTTATTGCAGCTACTATAGTTAATGTTTCAGGGGCTTCGGGCTGTTTTAACGAGGGTTATATTACCTATGCCAATGAAGCTAAAGTAAGACTGCTGGGTGTTAGCGAAGATAGCATAAGAAGTTTTGGAGTTGTGAGTGATACGGTAGTTACTGAAATGGCTGAGGGAGCGTTAAAAAAGGCAGATGCCGATATTGCCGTTGCAGTGTCCGGAATAGCGGGGCCTCTTGGCGGAAGTCCTAAAAAGCCTGTGGGTACTGTGTATATAGGAATTTGTCTGAGAGATAAAACGGATAAAAGTTTAACAAAGACTTCATACGAATTTCATTTTGAAGGAGACAGAAGTGAGATTAGAAATAAAACAGTTGAAGAAGCTTTAAAAATTGTTTTGACTGCCACATAACTGACAATAAAACCCCCTATTCTATAAATGTTATATTAGGAAAGGAGGTTTTTATGTTTAAAAGAGCTAAATGGATTTTGGCAGGTATTATTGCTGTTTCGCTCGGAATTACAGGTTGCGGAAACAAAGATAATGCAGATAATGTCAGTTCTAAGCATATATCCTCTGATGAACCTTTTATTGAATCCGATTCACAGATGTCAAGTACTGTCAATACAATAATTGAGCTTCCGGATAAGGAAGGAAATTTGGGGAATATAAGTATTAAACAGAAAAAAATAACCATATATACCATTGATACTGAAAATGATAAAGTAGTGGCAAAAAACAGTATGGTGACCGATAACGGAGAACTCAAACCTGAAACCGTAATTGATCTGGTTTTACTTGAACTTGATGATTTAATAGATGATGTATCTGTAAATATAACTGAGAAGAGTGATTCCGTAACGGTAGATTTAGCTGTGGAAAATAAAAGCTATCCTTTCGGAGAAAAGAATCGGATATCCGAGGTGAAGGTTTTAGATTGTATCTCATACAGCATATTTGATAATTTTACAGATTACAAGAAAATATATTTTAAATTGAATGGAGAGGCTTATAAATCAAAACAGCTGAAGCTGTCTGAGAAAAAGCCGTTTATGGCAGATGAGTAAAGTTATAGTTATCGGAGCCGGAGCCGCAGGAAGTATGGCTGCAATATTTGCGGCAAGGAAGGGACACGAAGTTACGGTATTTGAGAAAAACGCAAAAACCGGTAAAAAGATATATATTACGGGAAAAGGGCGTTGCAACATTACTAATGCAGTCAGTAATGAGGAACTTATAAAGAATACTGTCCGTAATCCTAAATTCATGTACAGTGCGTTTTCGACATTTACAAGTGAAGATGTAATCAGGTTTTTTGAAGACATGGGCTGTCCTGTAAAGGTAGAGCGTGGAAATAGGGCATTTCCGGTAAGTGATCATTCTTCGGATGTGATTAAGGCTCTTGACAAGGCTATGGAAAAAGCCGGAGTTAAAGTGCGTTATAATACACCTGTAGAAGAGCTTATAATAAATGATGCCGGGACTGAGATTGTCGGAATTAAGTTAAGAGACGGCAAAAGTGTTGAGGCTGATAAAGTAATTGTTGCTACAGGCGGACTTTCATACAAATCAACCGGTTCTACGGGAGACGGTTATGAATTTGCAAAACAGGCGGGGCATACTGTTAAAGACTTGAGACCAAGCCTTGTGGCTCTGATGGTAAAAGAAAAATTTATAAAGGATTTGCAGGGGCTTTCCCTGAAAAATGTGAGAGTAAGTGTTAAAGACGGAAAAAAACAGGTTTTTGATGAGCTTGGTGAAATGCTTTTTACAAGAGACGGAATAAGCGGACCGCTTATACTCTCTGCAAGCAGTATAGCGGGTGATTTATTTTATAATGAAGGCGGTATACTCAGTATAGATTTAAAACCCGCGCTTTCAGAAGAAGAGCTTGATACAAGGCTTTTAAGGGACTTTACGGAGTTTAAGGCAAAGGCGCTTAAAAATGCATTTGATAAATTATTGCCAAAGAGCCTAATACCGGTTTTCTTAGAAAGAACAAAAATTGATGCAGAAAAAAGAGCGGGGGACTTAACTAAATCAGAAAGAAGTGTTATAATAGATTTGCTTAAGCATTTCACGCTACAAATCACAGGCTTAAAGGGCTATGAAGAAGCAGTTATTACAAAGGGTGGGGTGTCGGTAAAAGAAGTCAATCCAAAAACAATGGAGTCAAAAAAAGTAAAAGGACTTTATTTTGCGGGTGAGGTTTTGGATGTGGATGCACTTACCGGAGGTTTTAACTTGCAGATTGCGTGGTCTACAGGGGCTGTAGCAGGAGTAGCCGATAATTAAAAAACAGTTTAAGGAGGTATTTTAAATGAACAAGATTAGTACAGACAAGGCACCGGCAGCAATCGGACCATACAGCCAGGGAGTAGAAACTAACGGACTTGTATTTACCAGCGGTCAGATTCCTATTAATCCTGCCGTGGGTAAGATTGAGGCTGAAGGAATTGAGGCTCAGGCAGAGCAGTCCTGCAAGAATGTAGAGGCTGTGCTTGCAGGGGCCGGACTTACTATGGAGAACGTAGTTAAGACTACTTGCTTACTTGCAAATATGGAAGATTTTGCAGCTTTCAACAAGGTATATGAGAAGTACTTTGTAAGCAAGCCTGCAAGATCCTGTTTTGCAGTTAAGGCTCTTCCTGCAGGTGCATTGGTTGAGATTGAAGCTATAGCTTCTAAATAGAAAATATGGGGGCAAATGAAGCGGACACTTCATTTGTCCTTTTATACAAAAAGAGGAAGAGATGAATAAGGAAATTGCGATAGACGGACCTGCGGGAGCGGGTAAGAGTACAATAGCTAAAAAAGTTGCTGAGAAACTGGGACTGGTTTATGTAGATACAGGAGCTATGTTTAGAGGAATTGCTCTTTATATGACTGAAAAAGGAATTGAGGGCAATGAGGTTGACAGAATAAAAACCGAACTTGAAAAAGTTAAAATAGACATAGTATATGAAGATGGCGAACAGCAGCTTATATTAAATGATGAGAATGTCAGCAAGAGTATAAGAAAGCCTGAAATAAGTAAGGCTGCATCTGCTTTTGCGACCATACCGGAAGTAAGGACAAGGCTGCTTAATTTACAAAGAGAACTTGCAGCTAAAAGACCTGTAGTTATGGATGGAAGAGATATAGGCTCCAAAGTACTTCCTGAGGCAACGGTTAAGATATTTTTAACTGCGGATGTGAATGTTCGTGCAGAAAGAAGATATAAAGAACTGACAGAAAAAGGTGAGAATGTTGATATAGCTGATATAATGGCCGATATCAAAAGCAGGGATGAGCAGGATATTAAAAGGGCGGTTTCGCCTTTAACACAGGCAGAGGATGCCGTCCTTGTAGATACATCTTCATTGAGTATAGATGAAGTGGTTGATACTATAATAAAAATTGCCTGTGAGAAAAATCCTGAGTTTAATAAATAACAGCGGATTTCCATATTTTTGACACTTATATAGAGTAAATTAGAAAGAGGAACTATATTTGGAAATAAAGGTTGCTAAAAATGCGGGTTTTTGTTTTGGTGTAAAGCGGGCTGTTGAGCTTGTGAACAAACTTTCATCTGAAGGAAAGCCCGTATATACCTATGGTGAGATAATCCATAATGAAAGTGTGGTAAAAGAGCTTGAAAGTAAGGGAGTTAAGGTTGTAAATGATTTAGATGAATTAAGGAATCTGGAAAAGGGTACCTTAGTCATAAGATCGCATGGTATACCTAAAGCTGATTATGACAAGCTTTCTGAACTGGGAACAAAATATGAAGATGCTACCTGCCCTTTTGTAAAAAAAATTCATAAGCTTGCAAGGGAGTATTCGGAAGATCCGAATAATAAGATTGTAATAATAGGTTCAAAGCATCATCCGGAGGTCATAGGTATCAGAGGCTGGTGCCTTACAGAGCCGGTTATCTTTGAAACTGTGGAAGAAGTCCTTAATTATTCGGAGAATTCTGACAAAAAACATATTATTTTAGCTCAGACTACATTTAATTTAAATAAATTTCAAGATATAGTTGAAATTTTTGAGAAAAAGAGATATTATAGTATTGTTTTGAATACTATCTGTAATGCTACCTCTGCAAGGCAAACCGAAACAGAGAAGCTGGCCGGGGAAGCTGATGCGATGATAGTAGTTGGGGGTAAGCATAGCTCCAACACTCAAAAATTATACAATATCTGTATAAAAAAATGTGTTGATACTTACTATATACAGACACCTGATGACTTGGACATAAGGAAACTAAGACTTTTTCGTTGCGTAGGTATTACAGCAGGGGCTTCAACCCCAAATAATATTATTGAGGAGGTTCGGACCAGAATGGCTGAAATGAGTTTTGAAGAAATGCTAGAGGAGTCTTTAAAGACTACCAGACACAACGGAGAGGTGGTAGAAGGAACTGTAATTGCTGTTAAGGAAGATGAAATCATTCTTAACATTGGATATAAAGCAGACGGAATTCTTACAAAGAATGAGTATTCCAATACTCCTACTGATCTTACCACCGTTGCTAAGGTTGGCGATAAGATGGAAGTTAAGGTACTTAAACTTAACGATGGAGATGGACAGGTGCTTCTTACATATAAGCGTCTTGCGGCGGAGAAAGGCAATAAACGCCTTGAAGATGCTTATAACAATAAGGAAGTGCTTAAGGCTAAGGTCAGCCAGGTACTTAATGGCGGCTTAAGCGTTGTAGTTGACGAGGCAAGGGTATTTATACCTGCCAGCCTTGTATCGGATACTTATGAGAAGAATCTTGATAAGTATGCAGGTGAGGAAATTGAATTTGTTATCAGTGAGTTCAATCCTAAGAAGAGAAGAGTAATCGGTGACAGAAAGCAGATTCTTACAGCTAAGAAGAATGAGCTTAAGAAGGCACTCTTTGAGAAACTTGCAGTCGGACAGGTTGTAGACGGAACAGTTAAGAATGTAACTGATTTTGGTGCATTCATAGATCTTGGCGGAGCAGACGGACTTCTCCATATCTCAGAAATGAGCTGGGGACATATCGAAAATCCTAAGAAGGTATTTAAGGTAGGCGATATGGTTAAGACTTTTGTAAAGGATATTCAGGGAGAGAAGATTGCATTAAGTCTTAAGTTTGAAGATCAGAATCCTTGGGCAGGTGCTGAAGAGAAGTTTGCTGTTGGAACTATAGTTTCAGGCAAAGTTGCCCGTATGACTGATTTTGGAGCTTTTATTGAACTTGAGCCGGGTGTTGATGCTCTGCTTCATGTTTCACAGATAGCAACAAATCATGTTGAGAAGCCAAGTGATGTGCTTAAGACCGGCGAGGAAGTAACCGCAAAGGTTGTTGATTTTAATGCTGAGACAAAGAAAATTTCGCTTTCCATTAAAGCTCTTTTAGCAGGAGCAGATGAGAATGAAGAAAAAGCTTCTGAGGATTCTGAAGAGAATCAGGCAGAATAAATTTTGAAGTTATACTCAGCTTGTGCAGTTAGGTCTGTATGAGCTGAGTATTTTGTTTAACAGAAAATTTCTATGTAATTTCCTGCTAAACAAAATAAAATAATAACATGTTCCGTGAATAGTTTGGGGTAAATTAGATATATGGAGGGGAAGTATGAGTGACTACGAGAGTTTTAAAAAGCAGATATATACCTTGTCTTCAATAGATTTAGATGCATATAAAGAGAAGCAGATGAAGAGAAGAATAGATTCTCTCATTGCAAAAAATGGTTTTAAAACCTATGATGACTATGTTAAAGCTCTAAAGACAGATAAAGAGTTGTATGCGGCTTTTATAAACTATCTTACAATCAATGTATCTGAGTTCTGGCGTAACCCTGAACAGTGGGCTATACTTGAAAAAGATATAATCCCATATCTTATGAAAAAACATGGAAAAAGCATAAAAATCTGGAGTGCTGCCTGTTCTACGGGTGATGAACCATACTCTTTAGTTATGTTGCTTTCAAAGTTTGTTCCGCTTAATCAGATAAGAATAGTAGCTACGGATATAGATGATCAGGTGCTTGAAAAGGCAAAGATGGGTGTGTATAGCTACAATAGTGTAAAAGGGCTTCCGAAAGAGTTTTTGGAAAAGCACTTTACCAAGCTTACAGCCACATCTTGTAAGATCAATGACGATATTAAGGCCAGGGTAGAGTTTAAGAAACATAATCTTCTTAAAGATCCTTACCCAACAGGTTGTTCTATGATAGTATGCAGGAATGTAGTTATATACTTTACTGATGAAGCTAAGAATGAAGTGTTTAAGAAGTTTCATTCGGTACTTAAGCCTGACGGAGTACTGTTTGTAGGAAGTACCGAACAGATTATACAGTCTACAAGTATAGGATTTAAACCACAGTACTCATTTTTCTATATCAAGCAGTAGACAAAAGAATAGGCGGTAAATAATAAAATGATTAAAGTTGCATTGGATGTAATGGGCGGTGATAATGCTCCGTATGAAATAGTCAAAGGAGCGGTTATTGCCGTAAATGAAAATAAGGAACTTAAGGTTTTTTTAGTCGGACAGACAGCGGTAATAGAAGAAACCATAAACAAATTAAAGTCTGAAGGCCTTTCAGTAAATGACAGCCTACTTGAAACAGTGGAAGCGCCGGAAGTTATAACAAATGATGAAGCACCGGTTATGGCCATAAGAAGAAAGAAGGATTCTTCAATATCTGTTGCGATGAGACTGGTAAAAGAAGAAAAGGCAGATGCCTTTGTATCTGCCGGCTCTACCGGAGCAGTTTTGGTCGGTGGACAGCTTATAGTGGGAAGGCTTAAGGGAATAGAGCGTTCACCTCTTGCCTCCCTCATGCCTACACAGAAAGGTGTTTCGCTTTTGGTAGACTGTGGTGCCAATGTTGATTCAAGATCGGCTCATCTGATACAGTATGCAATCATGGGCTCGATATATATGGAAAATGTAATCGGAATAAAGAATCCAAAGGTAGCCATAGTAAATGTGGGAGTAGAGGAAGAGAAGGGAAATGCCCTTGTCAAAGAGACCTATCCTTTACTTAAATCCCGCTCGGATATTAACTTTACGGGCAGTATAGAAACTAGGCAGATACCTTATGGTGATGCGGATGTAATTGTCTGTGATGCCTTTGTGGGGAATGCAATTTTAAAGCTCTATGAAGGAGTGGCAGGAGTACTTTTGGAAGAAATTAAAAAAGGACTTCTTAGTACAACTATCAGTAAAATAGGTGCTATGCTTTCTAAAAAAGCACTTAAAAACACTCTGTCTGCCTTTGATGCAACCAAACATGGAGGAGCACCGATGCTCGGACTTAACGGACTTGTAGTAAAAACCCATGGTAATGCAAAGCATAATGAGATAAAAAATGCACTTATTCAATGTATAAGCTTTAAAAATCAGGGAATAAATGATAAAATAAAAGAGTATTTATCAGAATAAACTGATCCAAGGAGGAAATATGGAGCTGGAAAAAATTAAGGAGATTGTAGCGGGAGTACTTCATGTAGATGAAAACAGCATAACTCCTGATACAAAATTTGTAGATGATCTGGGAGCGGATTCCTTAGACCTTACATCAATTGTTATGGAAATTGAAGAGCAGTTTGGAATTGAAATTCCGGATGATGCAATAGCTTCTATTGTAACGGTTGGTGATGCTGTAGAAAAGCTTGCAGAAGCAAGTGAACAGTAAATAATACCGGATATGCTATGGAGCTGTCGTTTAATGCCTTTATTCATAGATTTATGCGTAAAGGCATTTTACGACCTTTATTTTTTTGAAGGGGGATAAAAGTTTGAGCTTATTTATCAAACCTGAAAAGGCTGAAAAGATAGAACAGACTATAGGCTATGCATTTAAGAACAGAAAATTCCTAACCAATGCATTTTCTCATAGTTCGTTTGTAAATGAAAAACATCTCTCAAAGTCCGATTGTAATGAAAGAATGGAGTTTTTGGGAGATGCAGTGTTGGAGCTTGTTACAAGTGAATTTTTGTTTAACGGACATAAGGATATGCAGGAGGGAGAACTTACCAAGCTTCGTGCAAGACTTGTTTGTGAACCTGCGCTTGCTTACTCGGCCAGAGAAATCGGCCTATCTGATTATCTGCTTTTGGGGCATGGAGAAGCCATTACGGGCGGAAGAAACAGAGATTCCATACTTTCGGATGCTATGGAGGCCCTTATAGGAGCTATATACCTTGACGGTGGTCTTACTAATGCAAAAGAGTTTATAGAAAAACATGTGTTAAACGATATAGAGCATAAAAAACTCTTTTTTGATAGTAAAACTATCTTTCAGGAAATGGTACAGAGTGATAATATGGGGACTATCAGCTATAAATTATTAGCTGAGTATGGTCCTGATCATGATAAAAAATTTAAAGAAGCAGTCTATATCGGTGAAAAAGAATACGGTGTAGGTGAAGGACATACTAAAAAGGCGGCTGAGCAGGTGGCTGCCTATAACGGAATTTTAAAATTAAAGGCTGAGAGTGCTGAAGGAGGATTATGTACCTAAAAAGTGTAGAAATACAGGGTTTTAAATCCTTTGCCAATAAAATAGTCTTTTCTTTTGAAGGCGGTATTACCGGTATAGTAGGACCGAACGGAAGCGGAAAAAGTAATGTGGCTGATGCTGTAAGATGGGTACTTGGTGAACAGAGTGCCAAACAGCTTCGCGGCTCTAAGATGGAAGATGTAATATTTTCAGGTACTGAAATCAGAAAGGCACAAAGCTTTGCCTATGTTGCTATTACTATAGATAATTCAGATAAGGTACTCCCGATAGACTATGAAGAAGTTACGGTAGCCAGAAGAGTATATCGTTCAGGAGAAAGTGAATACCTTATTAACGGACATAATTGCAGGCTCAAAGATGTGGGTGAGCTTTTTCTTGATACAGGTATAGGAAAAGAAGGCTATTCCATTATAGGGCAGGGACAGATAGAAAAGATTATAAGCGGACGCCCTGAGGACAGACGTGAACTTTTTGATGAGGCTGCGGGTATAACCAAGTTTAAGAAAAGAAAGGCTGAGTCAATAAAGAATCTTGAGGAAGAAAGTGCCAACCTTTCTCGTGTAAATGATATAATGTCAGAGCTTGAAAGGCAGATAGGTCCGCTTTCAAAGCAGGCAGAAGCTGCTAAATTATATCTAAACTACAGAGATGAATTAAAGAAATATGAGATAATTAATTTTATAAATGAATATGACCATATAGCTGAGACAAGGGCGAAGGCTGAGACTGATAAAAACCTGGCAGAGAATAATCTTAAAGAAGCCGATGCAAGATATGAAGATATCAAAGAAGAATACGAAAAACTTGAAAATGTCTTAAATGAAAAAGCAGAACATATTGATGAGGTAACTAAGTTAATCTCTGATAAACAGGTAGCAAGGGAAAAGGCTGAAGGTGAACTTAAGCTTATAAAAGAGCAGATAAATTCTATAAATAAAAATTCGGAGGTCAATGCCGAGAGGCTTAAACAGGCGGAAATCAAGCTTGATAAAATTCTCAAGGAAAATGAAGAAATTGAACTTAAAAGTAAAACCTTGGTAGAAAAAGAGCAGAAACTCAGCGAAGAAGATGTTCTGCTTAAAGGAAAACTGAATGAAAAAATGTCCTTTAAATCAGGTCTTGAAAGCGAGAGGGATGTAAAGCTTAATGAAAAAGCGGGCAGGGATAAAGAAAAAGCTGAGGCATCAGGTCAGATAGAGCTGTATAAGGCTAACTTGGAGCAGTATAAGATAAGAAGACTTGAGATTAATCAGAAAATTCTTAGAAATAAAGAAGTCAGTGATGGTCTTAAATCCCAGTATGATGCAGCTTCAGAGAAAATTAAAGAGATTACGGTTAATCTTGAAAAGCTGGAAGCTGTGCAAAAGGATGCGTCGGAACAGGTTGACAGGTTAAATAAAGACAGGACAGCCAAAGAAAAAGAAACGGCTGATAAGCAAAAAGAGATACTGGCAGCTAAGGCTACTCTTAATTCTATGATGAACATGGCTGAAAAATATGATGGCTATGGTAATGCGGTAAAGCGCATAATGGAGCATAAAAAAGAAGAAGCGGGTATCATAGGTGTAGTAGCGGATATTATAAAAGTTAAACCAAAGTATGAGACAGCTGTAGAAACAGCCATCGGCGGAGCTATACAAAACATAGTTACAGATAAAGAAGCTACAGCAAAGCGTACTATAAGCTGGCTTAAAGAGAATAAACTCGGCAGGGCTACATTTCTTCCTTTAGATGCGATGACCTTACACAATCCGGGTAACTTTGGTGGTGCACTTAATGAAGAGGGCATAATAGGAGTTGCAGCTTCTTTGACGGAATATGAGACAAAGTATGCGGGACTTGTAAATCATATACTTGGACGTACTCTTGTTGCCGATAATATGGATTCGGCGACAAGAATAGCCAGAAAGTACAGATATTCCTTAAGAATAGTAACTCTTGACGGAGAGCAGTTAAATCCGGGAGGTTCTATTTCGGGAGGGGCATTTAGAAATACAAGCAATCTCCTCGGAAGAGCAAGAGAAATAGAGGAGAAAAAGGAAAGCCTTACAGAAATTGAAGCCGAGTATGCTGCACTTAAAAAAGAAGTAGAAGATATCAGGGCTTTAGTTTCAGAAACAAAGCATAGTCTTTCTATTTATAAGGAAAATATGTCGGAGCTCAAGATAAGCTTAAATACCGAGATAAATCATAGAAAACAGCTTGAGCAAAGACTTTCTGAATCAGAACAAAGCTTAAATGAGATTAAGCTTGACGGAACTAATCTTGATAAAGAACGTGATTTGGCAGAAAAAGAAATAGACAGACTTACAGGAATAATAAAGGCAGATGAAAATAACGAGACAGAAGTTTCAGGCTTAAATGATATTTATAAAAAACTGGAAGAACTCACTGCTGAAATTGAAGGAATAAATGAGGAAATAAATCAGTTAAGAATAACTGAGAGTACTGTTTCTGCCGAGAAAAACTTTATAGACGAGAGCCTTACCAGGGTAAACAGAGAGAAAACATCAGTAGAAACGGAGATTGAAGAACTTAACAATATGGCCTCCGCGCTAAGCATAAGTCTTGAAGAAAAAACTTCTGCCATAGAAAGTTTGACGAGCGATATAAGCTGCCTTCATGAAGCTATAGAAGAATCTGAAAACAGAAAGAAGACACTTGTTGCCGAAAAGGAAGAAATTTCGGTAAGCCATAAGGCATTCTTTGGTAAACGTGAAGAAATAACGGAGTTAAGGGCAAACTTAGATAAAGAAGTATACCGACTCAGCGGAATTATAGAAAAGGCAGACACAAACCTTGAAACTATGGTTAACTATATGCTTGACGAGTATGGTATAACCTATTCGGAAGCTGTTAAGAATAATATTGCTTCTGATGAGGAATATACAAGCTTTACACTTAAAAAACTGATTAACACTCAGAAGAATCTCATAAAAGAGCTTGGTAATGTTAATGTAGGAGCTATAGAGGAGTATAAGGAAGTAGGAGCAAGATATGAGCTTCTAAAGACTCAGGCAGAGGACATAGTAAAGGCAGAGGACGCTCTTAAGGCTATTATAGATGAGCTTGATAAAAGAATGAGGGAGCAGTTTGATGAGAGGTTTAAGGATATAAATGAGCAGTTTGACCTGGCTTTCATAGAACTTTTCGGAGGCGGAAAGGGAAGGCTTGAACTGACCGATGGAGAAGATATCCTAGAGGCAGGTATAAAGATAATAGCACAGCCGCCGGGCAAGAAACTGCAAAATATGATGCAGCTTTCAGGCGGAGAGAAATCTCTTACTGCCATTGCTTTACTTTTTGCAATACAGAATCTTAAGCCTTCGCCTTTCTGTCTGTTAGATGAGATAGAGGCGGCACTTGATGACTCTAATGTAACCAGATTTGCGGATTATTTACACAAACTTACCAAGAATACCCAGTTCATCGTTATTACCCATAGAAGGGGAACTATGAATGCGGCAGACATACTTTATGGAATAACAATGCAGGAAAAAGGTGTATCCACAATGGTTTCAGTAAACCTTATAGATGCAGATATTAACTAGGAGGTGATAGAAATGGGATTTTTCAGTAAACTTGCGGAAGGACTTTCAAAGACCAGAAATAATATAATGAACAGTGTTTCAAATATTTTCACAGGTCATGATATTATAGATGATGATTTTTATGAAGAACTTGAAGAAACACTTATAATGGCAGACCTTGGTATAAGTACAACCACTTCGGTTATAGAAAATCTGAAAGCCAAGGTAAAGGAGCTCAAGATTAAAGATCCGGCTGACTGTAAGAAGCATCTTATGGATAGCCTTAAGGAGCAGATGCAGGTAAAACCGGATGCTTATGATTTTGAAAATAAAAAATCTGTAGTGCTTATGATAGGTGTAAATGGAGTGGGTAAGACCACATCTGTAGGAAAGCTTGCAAGCCAGCTTAAGAACTCAGGTAAGAAGGTGCTTGTGGCTGCAGCGGATACTTTCAGGGCGGGAGCGATAGAACAGCTTACAGAATGGGCAAGGCGTTCAGATGTGGAACTTATAGCACAGAAGGAAGGCAGTGATCCTGCGGCAGTTGTATTTGATGCGGTAAATGCTGCGAAAGCCCGTAATGTGGATGTGCTTATCTGTGACACCGCAGGAAGGCTTCACAACAAAAAGAACCTTATGGATGAATTAAATAAGATATATAGGATAATCGGTAAGGAATTTCCTGAGGCAGCCATAGAAACCCTTGTAGTTGTAGACGGAACTACAGGCCAGAACGCTAAAGAACAGGCAAGGCAGTTCTCTGAAGCCGCTCCGGTAAACGGAATAGTATTAACCAAGCTTGACGGCACTGCTAAAGGCGGCATAGCCATAGCGATAGAGTCAGAGCTCAGTATTCCGGTTAAGTATATAGGAATCGGAGAACAGATAGATGATTTACAGAAATTTGATGCAGAACAGTTTGTAGAAGCGCTTTTTGAAGTGGAATAGTATAACCACGGATTATGGGCAGTATAATGAAAAACTGCCTTAATAAGGATAAAAATATACTGGTAAAAACTAATTTAAAGTGATACAATATTTTAAATCAGCTTAGAGCAGTGGGGATAGCCCGATTGTTGCCTTTCCGGGAACGGAGAGGAGGTCGATATGAATACTTTAGAAGTTTTAACGCTTTTATTGGTCGTATTTACAGCCTTAACATATATCGATAATCGAAAGAATCGAAAATAACAGACAGGCTATCCACTATGCAACTAGGGGATAGCCTGTAATCTGTCTTTGACAATTATAAGTTTCCGCTTGGTAACTGTTGGATCAACCAATATCCTTCAGTCATCTAAGCTGATTATAAACCAATCTTGTAATTTTTGCAAGTAGGTTTGGGAAAGAGGCAGTGGTTTGCCTCTTTTCTTATATGATACTAAGGAAGAATGAGGTAAGATTATGATGACACTGGAGAAATTTGAAGAAGCTGCCGAGGCGGTGAAAAAAGTGGTTAACCCTACCAAACTTGTTTACAGCGAGTATTTTTCAGCACAAAGCGGAAACAAGGTATATCTTAAACCTGAAAATATGCAGTATACGGGAGCCTATAAGGTAAGAGGAGCTTATTATAAGATAAGTACTCTTTCAGAAGAGGACAGAAATAAGGGATTGATTACTGCTTCAGCGGGAAACCATGCTCAGGGTGTAGCCTATGCGGCTAAGCTTTTTGGAGTAAAGGCAATAGTGGTTATGCCTACAACCACCCCTCTTATTAAGGTAAACCGTACCAAATCCTATGGCGCAGAGGTAATTCTTTACGGTGACATTTATGATGAAGCCTGTACTTATGCACTTAAACTTGCTGAGGAAGACGGGATGACATTTATCCATCCGTTTGATGATGAAGTAGTTGCTACAGGGCAGGGTACTATAGCAATGGAAATCTTCAAAGAACTTCCGACAGTTGACTATATTCTTGTGCCTATTGGTGGTGGTGGACTTTGTGCGGGAGTATCCACACTTGCTAAAATGCTTAATCCTAAGATTAAGGTAATAGGAGTTGAACCGGCAGGAGCAGCCTGTATGAAGGCATCTCTTGAAGCAGGCAAGGTTACAAGTCTTAATAAAGTAGAGACTATAGCAGACGGTACAGCAGTAAGAACTCCGGGAGCCAATGTGTTTCCGTACATCAAAGAAAATGTTGATGATATTATTACTGTTGAAGATGAGGAACTTACTCTTAATTTCCTTGATATGATAGAAAATCATAAAATGGTAGTGGAGAATTCAGGTCTGCTTACAGTTGCTGCAATAAATAAGCTCGGTGTGCAGGGTAAGAAGGTTGTTTCAATTATAAGCGGAGGTAATATAGATATAATTACTGTTTCTTCCATGGTTCAGCACGGTCTCAGACAGAGAGGAAGAATATTTACAGTGTCTGTACTTCTTCCTGACCGTCCGGGAGAGCTTGCAAGGGTATCAGAGGTAATTGCAGCGTTAAAGGGAAATGTTGTAAGGCTTGAGCATAATCAGTTTGTAAACATAAACAGAAATGCAGCGGTTGAGCTTATAATTACTATGGAAGCTTATGGAATGGAGCATAAGCAGGAGATAATAGACGGACTTGGCAAAAAGGGTTATAAGCCGAGAGAAGTAAAGGCTAAGGGAAGTCTTAATTAGTTTTAATAAAATAACAACAGGTTTTAATGATGCCTCAGGTAATAAATGTCTGCACTCGCGTCGGTTTTCTGTGAAAAGCCTAATGCGTTTGTTTAGCTATTTATTATCTGAGGCTGTTTATATTTCAATATCGTACTGCGGCGGATGTGCAGATATCGCTTACGTAACCGGCCGAATGCTAAACAGAATTATTTCCTAATTACATGGGTACTTGAAATAATTCCCTAACAGGTCTAGACTATAGTTATAATGTGAAAAGGGAATTAGGATGATGGAAGATGAGAATAGGAAGATTTTAAGAACCATATTGAATATGGCTTGGCCGGCTATTTTGGAAGCGGTATTTTTTTCGCTTACAGCTCTTGTTGACTCTTATATGGTAAGCGCACTCGGTGAAAATGCGGTGGCAGGAGTGGGAATTACCGCACAGCCAAAGTTTCTCGGTATGGCAGTCTGTATTGCTGTTAATGTGGCCTTATCTGCACTGGTGGCAAGGAGATTCGGACAGCAGAATAAAAGGGATGCAAACAGGATAGTTATAACAGGACTGATTTTTATATCCGTAGTTACGATTTTTATAAGTATACTGGCCTTAGTCTTTGCGGGGAATATTATGGATTTATGTGGGGCAACCTCTGAGACAAAGGAGTATGGAGTAACTTATTTCAGAATAATAATGGGCGGAATAATATTTAATGTCTTGCAGATGGCTATAAATTCAGCTCAACGCGGCATAGGCAATACCAGAATTACTATGAGAACCAATGTGGTCAGTAATATATTGAATATAATTTTTAATTATCTCCTGATAGGCGGTAATTTAGGTTTTCCAAAGCTTGGAATAGCGGGAGCGGCCATAGCGACAGTACTTGGAACAGTGGTAGCAAGCATTATGAGCATAGTGTCAATTACTAAGAAAAGCTGCTTTATTAATATTGGCTATATGATGACTGAAAAAATCAAACCTTCAATATCAGCCCTTAAAAATATTACTTCTGTTGGTTACAGTATTTTCTTAGAACAGCTTCTGATGAGGATAGGTTTTATGTCTACAGCTATTATGGCAGCTAATCAGGGAACTTCACAGATGGCAGCCCATCAGGTAAGTATGAATTTATTAAGTCTTTCATACTCTTTTGGAGATGGTATTCAGTCTACAGTTGTAGCACTAATTGGCAAAAGTCTTGGTGAAGAAAAGCCGGAACTTGCAAAAAAATATGGAATTATCTGTAGGATAGTTGCAATGATAATAGCAGGAGCACTTGCTATAGTATATATAATTGGTGGCAGGGGAATATATTCTATGTTTTTTGATAATCCTCAAGTGGTTGATATAGGTGTGAGCATAAGTCATGTGTTGATAGCAGCCATTCTTTTCCAGATTCCGAGCGTGGTGTATGTAGGTGCACTAAGAGGTGCGGGAGATACACTTTACACAGCCATATCATCTACCATAAGTGTAACCATAATAAGGACAAGTATATCATTTTTCTTTGGTTATGTCCTTAAAATGGGTATAGTCGGTATATGGCTTGGAATAGTGGGCGATCAGATGAGCAGATTTATATTATCCGGAATACGTTTCAGACAGGGGAAATGGACTAAAATTAAGATATAGAATGGAAACTTTATGAAAATAATTGGAAGAATACATACGGATTTCAAGGAAAAATTTGGAATACCCAGACAGAGCGGATTGGTAGAAGAACTGACAGCCAAGATATATTTTGAACCTGAATACAGAAATATAGATGCTTTTAAGGGATTGGAACAGTTTAATTATATATGGCTGATTTGGGAATTTTCAGAAACTGTGACAGATGCCTTTAAGGCAAGTGTAAGACCACCAAGACTCCCAAGAAATGAGCATCTGGGAGTGTTTGCAACCAGGTCGCCTTATCGCCCTAATCCCATAGGACTTTCCAGTGTGAAACTGATTTCTGTGGAAGATACTGAAGAAGGCCCTGTACTTACCGTTGGCGGGGCAGACTTGTTAGACGGAACACCTATTTATGATATTAAGCCGTATTTGCCCTATGCAGACTGCCATATTGATGCGCTTGCGGGATATACAGAGACCACAGGAAAGCATAAATTGCAGGTAGAGGTTGAGGAAAGCGAGATTAATAAGATAAATTCAGATAAAAGAGAAGCTTTAATTAAGGTTCTTGCCGAAGATCCCAGACCTTCATATCAAAAGTCTGATGAAACCAGAGTTTATGGTATGAGCTTTGCAGGTTATGAAGTAAAATTTAAGGTAGTCGGAGAGGTACTTAAAGTTGTCAATATTACTACTACTGTAGAATAAAATTCATTCTACAGTTATAAGAAAATTATATGAATGAGATTGTGTTATTATATTTTTAGATTTATTTAAAAAGGGCTTTCATTTTCCTGTAGAATATATTATGATAGTAGACGCAGGAACACAAGATATTGTACTTTACATCAATAATTAACAATAACTTGTATAAAAAATGCTGAAAACTGCTTGTATCGGGTGGTTGTGGCGGTTCTACAATGTTAATATATTTAAGGGAGCGTGATTGCCGTGAAGATTATCAAAAGAAGTGGTCAGGAAAGTATATTTGACAGCAATAAAATTAAGCTGGCTGTTCAAAAAGCCAATGATGAGGTTGTTGCAGATGATTTAAAACTTTCTGAGGAAGAAGTGCTTAAGATTACAGAGAATGTTACTAAAGTGTGCAGTAGTATGAATAGAGCTTTAAGTGTTGAAGAAATTCAGGATTTGGTTGAAGATGAACTGATGAAAACCGGTAAAACACATGTAGCCAGAAAATATATTACCTATAGATATAAAAGAGCTTTAGTTCGCCAGTCCAATACTACGGATGATCAGATTTTAAGCCTTATCGAATGTGATAATGAAGAGGTTAAGCAGGAGAATTCCAATAAAAATCCTACTGTAAACAGTGTTCAGAGAGACTATATGGCAGGAGAGGTAAGTAAGGACATTACAAGAAGATTCTTATTGCCGCAGGATATAGTAAGGGCACATGAAGAAGGGCTTATACATTTCCATGACAGTGATTATTTTGCGCAGCATATGTACAACTGCTGCCTGGTTAATCTTGAGGATATGCTCCAAAACGGAACGGTTATTTCAGAGACCATGATTGAAAGACCTAAGAGTTTTTCGACTGCCTGCAATATAGCTACTCAGGCTATTGCGCAGATAGCAAGTAACCAGTATGGCGGACAGAGTATTACTCTCAGTCATCTTGTGCCTTTTGTGGATGTGAGCAGACAGAAGTATCGTAAAGAGGTGGCTAAGGAGTTTGCGGCGGCCGGAGTAGAACTTGATACAGATAAGATAAATAAGGTTGCCGAACTTAGAGTACGCGAGGAAGTAAGGCGCGGCGTACAAGTTATACAGTATCAGGTAATCACACTTATGACTACTAACGGACAGGCTCCTTTTATCACGGTATTTATGTACTTAAATGAGGTTCCTGAGGGCCAAATCAGAGATGATCTCGCTCTTGTGATAGAAGAAATGCTTAATCAGCGTATGCATGGTGTTAAAAATGAAAAGGGAGTATGGATTACACCTGCTTTCCCTAAACTCATATATGTACTTGAAGAGGATAATGTAGCTAAAGACAGCAAGTATTATTACCTTACTGAGCTTGCTGCAAAGTGTACATCTAAACGTCTTGTACCTGACTATATATCTGAGAAGATTATGCTCAGAGAAAAAGGTGATGTTTATCCTTGTATGGGATGCCGTTCCTTCCTCACACCTGACAGATTCACGGATGCAGGTGTAGGAAATATAGCAAAAGCCAAGAATTTTGATGATAAAAAACATAAATACTACGGAAGATTTAATCAGGGTGTGGTAACTATTAATCTTGTAGATGTAGCCTGCTCATCTAAGAAGAATGAGGCTGCATTCTGGAGAATCCTTGATGAGAGACTTGACCTTTGTCACAGAGCTTTGAGAGCAAGACATGACAGATTGGTGGGCACACTTTCGGATTCGGCTCCTATTCTTTGGCAGAATGGTGCTATAGCAAGGCTTGCAAAGGGTGAGAAGGTAGATAAGCTTCTTTATGATGGCTACTCAACTATTTCCCTTGGCTATGCGGGAGTCTATGAGATGACCAGATATATGAAGAATGCAAGCCATACTTCACCTGAAGGCAAGGAATTTGCTCTTAAGGTTATGGAGAAGTTAAATGAAGCTTGTAATAAGTGGAAGAAGGAAGAAAACATAGACTATTCAGTATACGGCACACCTTTAGAGTCAACCACATATAAGTTCTCAAAGTGTTTGCAGAAGCGTTTCGGGCTTATCGAAGGAGTAACTGACAGAAATTATATAACCAACAGCTACCATGTGCATGTATCTGAAAAAATAGATGCATTCTCAAAGCTTAAGTTTGAGTCGGACTTCCAGAAGCTTTCTCCGGGCGGGGCCATAAGCTATGTGGAAGTACCTAATATGAGTAATAATGTAGAGGCTGTAATCTCTATTATGCAGTATATTTATGATAATATAATGTATGCTGAGTTAAATACCAAGAGCGATTATTGTCAGTGCTGCGGTTTTGACGGAGAAATTAAGATAGTAACAGATGAGGACGGAAAGCTTGTTTGGGAATGCCCGAATTGCGGTAACAGAAACCAGGATAAGATGAATGTGGCAAGGCGTACCTGCGGTTACATCGGTACACAGTACTGGAATCAGGGACGCACTCAAGAGATAGCGGAGAGAGTTCTTCATTTATGATGAAATACAGTGAAATAAAATATTTTGATATAGCCAATGGACCGGGTGTAAGAACGAGCCTTTTTGTAAGCGGCTGTACCCACCATTGTAAGGGTTGTTTCAATGAAATGGCCTGGGATTTTAATGCAGGCTTAGAATATACTACAGAGGTAGAAGGGGAGATAATATCTTCCCTTTCTCCGTCATTTATTGCAGGTCTTACCCTTCTGGGCGGAGAGCCTATGGAAGTCAGAAATCAGGAAGGCATAGTAGGGCTTGTTAAGAAAATTAAAAATGAAATGCCTGATAAAACAATTTGGCTGTTTTCGGGCTATACCTTTGAAGAATTGCTTGATAGTGCAAATTCACGCTGTCATTGTGAGTGTACAATGGAAATACTTGAAAATACAGATGTACTTGTAGATGGAAAGTTTGTGCTTGAACTTAAGGATTTGAGTCTTAAATTCAGAGGAAGCTCTAATCAGCGTATAATAGATATGAAAAGAAGTATAGCTGAAAATAAGGTGGTTTTGTCTGAGTATATGAACTGATTAAACAGGCCTGAAATTGCGATATTTTATAGGTATTTGGTAATATCACCCCATAATCACAGACCGAAAACAGTTTATTCTACTGTACAATGCGGAATATTAGGTCTGTGATTTATGGTGTGAATAATTTTGAGTTGTTGTTAACCAATCATAATCTTTTGTATATCTTTTCTTAGTGTTACATCCCTAAAAGTTTAAGTTTATTTCATAATATACCTTAGTACGGATTTGAATATTATGCTTAATTTTTCATTTGAATTAAGCAACCTGTCATCAAGAAGGGTATATAACATTTTATCGGAATAATCAGTCCTTAGTATAGGCAGGTCAAGTTCTTCGGGTATTTTTACAAAACTTCCCGAATGTTTGGTATAGCAGTTGGCTGCAGTGGCTTTTGTCTTATTTTCTTTATCTACAAAGGCTGCCAGACTTTTATGAATGACCGTATCTTCTTTTGGAAGATAATAGTAGTTTTTGTAGTCCTTATAAAATAATTTAAGTTCGGTATCAAAGATGTCTAAAGCTAAAATAACTTTATTTCTTGCATTTTCGCAAATTATTTCAAGATAAAAATCATCTTTAGAGAATTTGGTAGTTTTAATGAAATCAAAATCTACAAATGTAGAAAGCACTATTGTATTTATCTTGTCCTTTATCTCATACTTAATATCAAGAGGTTCACCGGAGTTTATAAGCTTACCTATAGCTTGAAGAAAATTATAGAGCTCTGTAAGTTTAGCCATTCCTACCAAGTCATCGCTGTTATGCAAAATAAGAGTCTTATAGATTTCTTCTTTTTCCGGTGAATCGCTGAATCTAAGTTTCAAATACCTTGCATACCATTCTATAAGTTCTCCGCCTGAGAATTTATCCTCCCTGAATATACCAAGATAAGTTTCAGCATCTTTTTGTTTAAGCCCCTTTATCCCAAGAAAACTTTTGTACGAAGAGAATACCCTGTAAAAATCAATTATTTCAAATTTATCTGTATTAAATTCCAAACTATGTTTTTCATATTTTTTTCTGAGGTATGGAAGATCAAAGGTGGTTCCGTTGTAACAAATCAGATACTTTTTATCCTGTAAAAAGTCAGAAAAGGATGTCAGGGCTTCTTTTTCGGAGTTTTTATCTTCCGCGAACCATTGGATTAGCTTCCATTTGCCATCATCATAATATATACAGCCGATAAGATATAGAGCAGTAACATCGGCTGAAAATCCGGTAGTTTCTATATCAAAGTAGATGGTTTCTTCCGGAGGAAGATTATAAGGCGGGACAAAGGTTTCACTGTCAAGTATTTTAGTTTCTGTTAGCATAGTTTTATTATTCCTTTAAGGTGATATTATAAATCTTTATGAGATTATTATAGCAGATATTCCGGTAAAAACTATCTACTGAGATTGAATTATATTCAAACAGTAAACACCCCATACAGAGGTACTGACTTTATCCCGTTTTCAAAGCCGAAATTTTTAGCCGAAAATCTAAATGAAAATTCAGGTTTATACTTATCACTGTATATTTTAAGACTTTTTGATCTTACATTATCTGCGGATTTTACCTCTACCGGGATGGCATTACCACCTGTCTGAATGACAAAATCAACCTCTGCCTTATTAGTTGAAGCCCAATAGTATGGAATTATACCTTTTGCAGACAATTCTTCGGCTACATAGTTTTCAGCCAATATTCCTCTCATTTTATCGGAAATTTTTAGATTGTGCACGATGTTTTCTGCGGGAAGCTCCGACTTCATAGACAGAAGCCCTACATCTGAATAATACATTTTAAAAGAAAGAGCATCTTCATATATTTTTAAGGGAAGATTGCCTTCAGTTACCTTATTACATTTGATTACCACACCGGCGGCAATAAGCCATTGCAAAGCACTTTCATAATCCTTGGCACGGGCATTGCTTCCTATAACCGAATACATAAATTTAGAGTTTTCCTTGGCAAGCTGTGCCGGAAGACTGTTATATGCTGAAATTGATTTGACTGTATCGGAAGGGGTGGAGTATTTTGCCATGTCAGAGATATAAGCATCGGCAATATTACCCTGCACAGCCCTTACAAAATTAAAATCTTTCTTTTCAATATATCGTACTACAGCTTCCGGGTATCCGCCTACAGCGAGATATGTATAATACAGGTTAAGAGCTTTTGTATGGATTGCTTCAGTTAATGGTGAAAAAATTTTTGAAGCGTCCATTATTATATCTCTGAGCGCGGTTTCTCCTAAAGCTATAATAAATTCCTCAAAAGTCATAGGGTACATATTTATGGTGTCAACTTTGCCAACGGGAAAAGAGAAATTGCCCCTGTTAAGAGCAAGTCCGAGGAGGCTTCCGGCAGCAATAATATGATATTCATTGGCAGTTTCATTCATATATTTAAGAAAAGTATGTGCTTTTTCGCAGCCCTGTATTTCATCAAATATAATTAAAGTTTTTTCGGGAATTATTGTTATGCTTTTAAGTATGGAAAGCTCATTAATTATCCGTTCAGGGTTTAAATCTTTTTCAAATACACTTATTAATTCTGAACTGTTCTCAAAATTGCAGTATGCTACATTGTCATACTCCGACTGTCCAAATTCAAGCAGACTATAAGTTTTTCCTATCTGTCTTGCACCATACATGATTAGCGGTTTTCTGGAAGTACTTATTTTCCATTTTTTTAATTGCTCCATAATCATTCTATACATATTTTTATCTCCGTAGTGATAATCATAGGGTTATAGTTTACAATATTTCTATTAATGTAATACTATCTTACATCTTATATATCAATTATGCAAGATTAAACCGCGTTTTTGATACTTAAAATGTGAAAACTATAAAATATCTTGTAAAATGCATAAATGTTTTACCGGTAAAATATGGAAACTCAAGGAAAAATAAAGGTTGATTGAATAAAATACACAAAATACAGCAATAATGAGTCTCGCAATAATAATTAATCTACTATATTTTATGGCGCTTTTACTTAGTGTAACAGTCCCATTTCCTAAGTTACAACATCCCAACCATATAAATCGGAATATAAGTTATATCATCTTCCTCTTTAAAATCCTTAGTATAGATGATATATCTCTCAGAAGTCTTTAACCTGTATTTATCAATAAAATAATCAAAAGATTTATGAGATTTGTATCCGGATGATTTTACCTCTATTGGACATATATTTTTCTTCTTTACAATCAAAAAATCTATTTCATATTTTTTCTCTTTGTCAGACTCATAGGGCGTGTATAAAAACTCGTGAAAATATAAGCTATATCCTCTTTCCCTAAGCATCTGTGCTACTATATTTTCCATTATCATCCCCTGATTTACACCTAATTTATCAAAAATAAGAGATTTATACAAATTTTCATCAGTTTCATCAGCATTTCTCATTATCTGTGTAACTAAAAGCCCGGTATCTCCAAGGTATAGCTTAAAATTGCTTCTATCTGCAAAAAGTTCCAGAGAAATTTCAGGCTTAGTTACATTTATACATTCATTTCCTATCATTGATTCAGCTACAAAATTTACAGCGTCTATATAGTTTTTGTACCTTGCACTTTTATCTACAAGAGAAAATTTAAAATGCGAATTTTTGTTTTCAAGCTGTTCCGGGATTGTTTTATAAATAATAGAAGCTTTATCTTTGTTTTCTTCATCGTATTTGGCAAGGTCTGCTTCATACAAGTCTAAAATGCTTCTTTTTATAAAATCAATTCGTTCAAAAGTTTTTCCTTCCGCAAAAGCTTTTACAGCTTGTGGCATACCTCCAACAGCCATATAGGTACGGAAAGTTTTCATTATTTTTCTATGTAATGTTTCACCTAAAGGCTTTTTATTTTTAAAATTTTCTTCAATTACAGGCATAGTAACCTCATCACCACAGGCCCACAAAAACTCCTCAAAATCCATAGGATACATCTTTAGCTTATATTCCTCAGAAGGAATTAAAATATCTTTGACATTTTTTTTGATTGAAATAAGTGAGCCGGTTTCTATATAATCATATCTTCCATCGGCTACAAGGTATTTGATAGCCTCCCTTGCCTTAGGAAAAAGCTGAACTTCATCAAATATTATTACAGACTTCTTCTCTTTAAGCTTTTTCCCTTTAAGTAAAAATAAATTTCTAAAAAAATTATCTAAATCTCCAATTTCTTCTAAAAAAATATTCTTTATATCATTATTTTCTTTAGCAAAATCAAGCAGGAGATAGTCATCATATTCATTTATTGCAAATTCCGTAACTAGAGTACTTTTTCCGATTCTTCTTGCTCCTTCAAGCATAACAGCAGTTTCCCCGGATGAAAGTTCTTTCCACTCTAAAAGCTTGAAATACATTTTTCTTTTAAAAATCATGTTGCCTCCATGTATCTTATAATATGCATAAATCAAATGTTTATTGAATTTATCATAACTCATTTTCACGAAATTTGCAAATGTTTTATGTTGATTTTTTACGAAATTAAGAAATGTTTTGTCTTGATTTTTCACGAAATCAAGAAATGTCTTAAGCTGATTTTTCACGAATTTTGCAAATGTTCAGTCTTATTTTTTCACACCTAAACTTTGACATAGAGCCCTATTTGTTGTATCATAGAACTGCTTACGTAATGATATTAAATAGATGCAGGAGACGATTTATGATAGCCTCGGTAAAGGGAAAGTTAGAGGGTGTGACAACCGAAAGTGTGATTATAGATGTAAACGGACTGGGAGTAGAGGCTATAGTTCCTACCACAGTTATAAACCTTCTTCCAAAGATAGATGAAAATATAAAGCTTCATACATATTTGCATGTAAGAGAGGATGTAATGCAGCTCTACGGTTTTCTCGAAAAGGAAGATTTGGACTTTTTTAAACTCCTGATTACGGTAAACGGAATAGGACCTAAGGCTGCAATAGCTATTCTTTCATCAATGCCTACGGATATTCTTACCTTTGCCATACTTTCTGAGGATACAAAGACAATACAAAAGGCTCAGGGGATAGGTGCTAAAACAGCAAAGAAACTTGTGCTTGAACTTAAGGACAAAGTAGGTATTATAAAAACACCTCAGAATACCGGCTCTGAAATCTATGATAATGCTGCTTTAACAATAGGAATAAATAGCGAGATAAAAGATGAGGCGGTACAGGTGCTTACGGCTCTGGGTTATAGTCAGACAGAGGCTGTAAAAGCTATAAGCACGGTAGAAATGTATGAAGAAATGACTTCTGAGGAGTTGGTTAAGCTCTCTCTTAAAAATTTGATGTAAAAGGTTAGATTAGATGCAAAACGATACAAAAAGACGAATAATATCAACCATAGCTTCTGAGGAAGATATTAGAAATGACGATACCTTAAGACCGAAGTTTTTGACTGATTATATTGGTCAGAAGAAAGCCAAGGAAATGATGAAGGTATATATAGAAGCTGCCAAAGGACGAAAAGAACCGCTTGATCATGTCCTTTTGTACGGACCGCCCGGACTTGGCAAGACTACACTTGCAGGCATTATAGCCAATGAAATGGGAGTTCATATCAAGATAACTTCCGGACCGGCTATAGAAAAGCCGGGTGATGTAGCAGCCATATTAAACAATCTAAAAGAGGGTGATGTACTCTTTGTAGATGAAATTCACAGACTTAACAGGCAGGTGGAAGAGGTGCTTTATCCGGCAATGGAGGACTTTGCTATAGATGTGGTTATCGGAAAAGGTGCAACTTCAAAAAGCATAAGACTGGAACTTCCTAAATTTACTCTGATAGGGGCAACGACAAGAGCGGGGATGCTTTCGGCACCGCTTCGGGACAGATTTGGTGTTGTAAACAGACTTGAATATTACAATTTAACAGAGCTTGAAACTATAATTATGCGTTCTGCAAAAGTTTTGGGTGTTAAGATTGAAAATGAAGCTGCTCTTGAAATGGCAAAACGTTCAAGAGGAACTCCAAGACTTGCCAACAGATTGTTGAAAAGAGTAAGAGATTTTGCTGAAGTAAAATATGACGGTAAGCTTACAAAAGAGGTTGCAGCCGAGGTGCTTACCTTACTAAATATTGATAATTATGGGCTTGACCATATAGATAGACAGATTCTTACTACAATGATAGAAAAGTTTGGCGGAGGTCCTGTAGGACTTGAAACTATAGCGGTCTCCATAGGAGAAGATACTGCTACAATAGAAGATGTATATGAACCATATTTAATCCAGTCGGGATTTATAGCGAGAACACAAAGAGGAAGGATAGTTACAGACCTGGCCTATACACATTTAGGGCTTAGATAAAATGTTTGGGGTAAAATTATGAATGAAAAAAATGATATCAAAGTAATAATTAATAATAAGCAGTATACTATAAGCGGATATGAAAGTGAAGAATATTTACAGAAACTGGCTCTGTTTCTGAATTCAAAATATACGGAGCTTTCAAAGGAAGACGGATATAAACATCTGGACGATAAACACAAAAATCTTATGATACAACTAAATCTTGCTGATGAATACTATAAAATGGTTGAAAAAAAGGAAGATGTGGAGAAAGAATTAGAAAAGAGAGATAAAGAATTATTTGAGTTAAAACATGAACTCATTTCAATAAAAGAAGAGGAACGAGGGAAAAAACACAAGTAACAGATGGATAAGAAAAAAGAAATTGAGATACTGGCACCGGCAGGCTCCGTAGACAGGATGAAGGCTGCATTTGCCGGAGGGGCGGATGCCTGCTATATAGGCGGTAAAAATTTTGGAGCCAGAGCTTATGCAGATAATCCTGAAGAAAAAGAACTGGTAGATGCCATTTATTATGCGCATGTACATGACAAAAAACTGTATATGACTATTAATACCCTTATCAAAGAAGATGAGATGAAAGGGCTTTATAACTATGTCCTGCCATATTATAAGGCTGGTATTGACGCTATACTTGTACAGGATTTTGGAGTATTAAAATTCCTTCACGAAAATTTCCCTGACCTTGTATTGCATGCAAGTACCCAGATGACAGTATGTGATACGGGAGCAGTAAATCTTCTTAAGAAATTTGATGTAAAAAGACTTGTGCTTTCAAGAGAATTGTCCTTACAGGAGGTTGCTGCCTTTAAGAAAGAAAAAGTAGAGATAGAGTGCTTCGTTCATGGGGCACTCTGTGTCTGTTATTCGGGGCAATGTCTTATGTCGGCTATGAATGGCGGAAGAAGCGGCAACAGGGGCAGCTGTGCGGGACCCTGTCGTATGAGTTACAACCTCTATGCAGGAGATAATTCAAACGGAATTAAACCGACAGGAAGTTTGGAAACTAAGCCATATTTATTAAGCCCCAAAGATATCTGTGCCTTAGATTTGATACCGGATATGGCAGAAGCCGGCATAGATTCTTTTAAGATTGAAGGAAGGATGAAACGACCTGAATACGCAGCACTTACGGCATATTTATACAGAAAATGGACAGATGTATATTTGGAAAACGGAAAGGAATATTTTAATTCTGAAAAGGCTGTAAGAGAGAGAAATTCAGATATAGAAAAACTTTCCGATATATATAACAGAGGCAGTTTTACAAAAGGCTATCTGGTTAATCATAACGGACTTGAAATGATGGCGAATACCAGACCTAACCACAACGGAGTATTTGTTGGAACGGTCAAAAATGTGATTACAAACGGCAGAAAAAATGTAATGATTATTAATGCCGCAAAAGAAATGAATGCCCATGATGTAGTTGAAATAAGGGCTGAGAACAGACCTACCGAGCCTGTTTATGAATTTACACTTAAAGACGGTAAAAGAGCAGGTGAGAATTTTGAAGCCAATTTTACCAAAGGGCTGCCGGTAAAAGCGGGGTTATCGGTATATAGAACTAAAAATGAGAAACTGCTTAACAGTATAACGGAAGATATTATATTAAAGCCGCTTAAAAAGAAGATTAAGGCAAGCTTTTATGCAGAACCTGATAATGTCCTTATGTTGACACTTTTTACGGAGGATACGAGTATAACCGTTAACGGTGCTGTCTGTCTGCGGGCTGAAAACAGGCCTATAGAAGAAAACCGGGTTCGTGACGGGCTTTTAAAGCTTGGAGATACAGAGTTTACAATGGACAGAAATGATATAGAGGCAATACTTGCAGGAGAGGTATTTTTCCCTATGTCTGCTCTAAATGAACTCAGACGTACAGCCTGTGAGGCATTATATCATGCTATAACAGAAAAACAGATGAAAATTCCGGTTATAACATTTGATAATGAATTAAAGCTGTTTCCGAAACCTGTTTTTAAGCCTGATTATGAAATAGTGGTTTCATCCGTAGAACAGCTGAAAACAGTTTTGGAGCTGACTAAAAATGTCAAAGAGCAGGCTGAACTTATTGTTAATCTTGAACTTTTTGGTTTTGCTTATTTGTTGCAGGGACTGGACATGATTGAGGCTGACCTGAGAAAAGCATATATCAGGCTGCCTGAAATATTTAGAAGCAAAACAAAGAAAAAGTATATGAGGTATTTTTCTGAGAATGAGGACGGCTTTGATGTGCTTTTAAGAATTAAAGGCTTTATGGTAAGAAATCTTGAGGAGATAAATTTTGTGAGAGAATTAATTGGCATATCGGATGCTCCTCTTGAAATGATAGCGGACACCAATCTTTATACATTTAACTCCAAAGCCGTAGAAACCCTTGCAGATTTTAATATTCATCATTATACAGCCTCTCTTGAGCAGAGTTTAAGGGAAGCTGAGCTTGTCAGGGATAATATTTCGGTGCCATCCAAGCTTTCACTGGTTGTATACGGAAGAGAAGAGTTGATGGTTATGACTCAGTGTCAGTGGAAAAATAAAGGAGCCTGCGTAAAGGAGTTAAAAAAGGGACAGAAACCGCTTCCCGATGTTCTTTACATAGAAAATAAAAAGAATAAATCTGATGGCGGGAAGGGGAAATTTCCTGTTATAAAAGATTGTGAAAGCTGTACAAACTATATTTATCAGGATGAACCGCTTAATTTATTTGATAAAATGGACGAAATAAAAGAGCTGGCACCTGACTTTTTAAGGTTAGATTTTTCTTTTGAAACGGAAACAGAAGTAAGAGAGGTAATGAAGTTTGCAAAGTTTAATAAGTGAGCTGTCTAAGTATATAATTATAATAATTACGGCTATTTATGCCTATTTGGGCTTCATAGGCTTTGTTAATAATGATAAAAAACGAAATGGTGAGATATACTTTTTTCAACCGGTTTTGATTTTGATGTTTCATTGTGCAGGTTTCTTATGCATATTTTTAAGAACTCCGGAAATTAAGGTTACAATTCTCTACTTTGTACAGGTATTTTTATTTATAATTTCTACATTTCTATACAGAATTTTTTATAAGAAATTGTTTAAGACTTTATTTTTTCATATGCAGTTTCTTATAGCTGTAGGCTTTGTATTTGTAACAAGGCTGAATTATGTATGGGGAGTAAAACAGACTGTATTTGCGGCTATGGCTTTGGCCGTCTGCCTTGTTTTGCCTGTTTTGATTAAGAAAATGGTGATGTTAAGAAACATGGGTTATCTTTATGCGGTCACGGGAATAGGTGCATTGGCCTATGTATTTTTACGTGCAAAAGCTCAATACGGTGCCAAAAACTGGATAAAGATTTTCGGAATAAGCATACAACCTTCTGAATTTGTAAAGATACTTTTAATATTTATGATAGCCTCACTCTTCTATGTTAGTAGAAGTCTCAAACAGATTATAATAACAACCGGACTTACCGCTGTAATGGTACTTTTGCTTGTGCTTAGTAAAGACCTTGGCGGTGCTATGCTGTTTTTTACTACCTTTGTTGTGATGACATACTTTGCAACCGGAAGTGTAAAGCTTTTGGGGCTTTTTACCGGAGGAGGAATGGCTGCGGCAGTTGCCGGATATTATATATTCTCCCATGTAAGAGTAAGGGTACAAGCCTTTGTAGATCCTTGGAAATATATAGATGACAAGGGATATCAGGTTACCCAGTCTCTTTTTGGTATAGGAAGCGGTGGCTGGTTTGGCTTTGGCCTTGGAAACGGAGCACCTAAAAATACTCCTGTAGTGGAAAGTGACTTTATCTTTTCGGGTCTTTGCGAAGAGTTAGGTTTGCTTTTTGGATTTTGTCTGATTCTTATATATCTTTGTACGATTATAGCTTTTATATTATTGGCCTGGCGTACTAAAAATTCTTTTCATCAGCTTGTATCCATAGGCTGCGCTACCATGTATTCATTTCAGACATTCTTATCCATAGGGGGTACTGTGAAATTTATTCCTTCTACAGGGGTAACTCTGCCCCTTGTCAGTCAGGGAGGAAGCTCTATTATTAGTACAATCATAATATTCGGTGTAATTCAGGGACTGTATATAGCGGGAAATAAGAAAGTTATCAATAATGAAGAAGTTGCTGCAAAGCCTATTAAGAAACCTGTAGGGTTTACTTATCTTATAATAGGACTATTTGTGGCTATGGTGGGGTATCTTACATATTTTCAATTCGATACCGCACCCAAGATTATGAATAATGCTTACAATAAAAGGACTGATATATATTCTGCCTTTGTGTCAAGAGGGAAGATACTTTCAGCGGACGGAGACGTACTTGCCTACACGAGGGAAGAAAACGGTAAAAGTGTAAGAGTTTATCCTTATGGGGATATGTACAGCCATATTGTAGGCAGAAATGCATCCGGCAAGACGGGGATAGAAGCTATTATGAACTATGAGCTTCTGACGTCAAATGACAATGTGATAACCAGAGTAATTGAAAGGTTGAATCAGGTTAAAAATAAGGGAGATAATGTGGTTACAACCATAGACAGCAGGCTGCAAAAGTCTCTGGATAATGCACTTAACGGCTTTCATGGGGCGGGTGTGATTATTGAGCCTGAAACAGGCAAGGTGCTTGCAATGGTATCTAAGCCTGATTATGATCCGAATACTGTACTTGCTGATTGGGATACACTTTCAAATCTTCCTGCAAAAGATGCTAAGCTGGTAAACAGGGCAACAAGCGGACTTTATCCACCGGGTTCTACCTTTAAGGTGATTACTGCTCTTGAGTATATTAATGAGCATAAGGACTATGATAAGTTCAGTTTTAACTGTACCGGTGTGTATACAGTTAGCGGAGAGAGTATAGCCTGTTTTGACAGGATACAGCATGGAAAAGAAAACTTAAGGACAGCATTTGCAAAGTCCTGTAATGGTGCATTTGCAAGTATTGGCCTGGGACTTAACAAGAATAAGTATATGAAGCTGGCAGAGAAATTCCTGTTTAATAAAGAACTTCCTTTTGCGCTTACTACTTCAAAGAGCAGTTTTGTGCTAAATTCTTCCTCAGATACGGATGAAATTATGCAGACTTCAATAGGTCAGGGAAAGACTCAGATTACGCCGCTTCACAATGCACTGATTGCCTCTGTGATAGCCAATAACGGTGTGCTTATGAAGCCTTATACAGTGGAGAAAATAACAACTCAGGATGGGAAAATAACAATTCAAAACTTTCTTCCTGAAAAGGTAGGAAAACTTTGTTCGGGGAAAAAGGCTGAAACTCTTAAAGACTTTATGAAGGCTGTAGTTACTGAGGGTACGGCAAGAAAGCTTTCATGGCTTGGTTATAATATTTACGGAAAGACAGGAACTGCCGAATATAAGAAGGAAGACGGTACCAAGGGAGATCATTCCTGGTTTATGGGCTTTGGTGAAAAGAACGGGAAGAAAATAGCGATAAGCGTTGTAGTTGAAGGAGAAGGAAGAGGAAATTATTCGGGAGTTGATGCGGCATATAAAGTATTCGCAAACTGGAAATAATCAAAAATGGAAATTCAACAGGAATTTCCATTTAAAATAAAAAAATACAGGAGATGGGACTTGAACCCACATGATATCGCTATCGTCAGATTTTGAGTCTGATGCGTCTACCATTCCGCCACTCCTGCAAAACAAAAGTATTTTAGCACAATTTTTTAAAATATGCAAGTATCTTGCAGAAAATAAATAAGAGTTGGTTGATAAATTATTTACCTTGAAATTAAATATAACAAGTGTTATAATATAACAAAGTTATTTTTGAAGAAAGGAGGGAAATAAGTTGGCAAATGGCGATTATGAAGTAACTCATAAAAAAATATTAGACTGTGGCAAAAAGATTTTTAAGGAGCAAGGATTTGAAAAGGCTAATTTAAGAGCTATATGCAAAGAAGCCGGTGTGACCACCGGGGCTTTTTATGGTCATTTTGAGGATAAAGAAAGTCTTTTTGCGGAACTGGTAGAACCTCTAATAATAGAAATTAAAAGATACTATGCCATGTATGAGAATAAAAGTTTTTGTGCTTATAAAAAAGAAAAAAAGATAGAAAAAGAAACCATTCAAAGGATTTTGGAGTTAAAAGCACAGGGTGCGATAGATATGGTTTTATATTTTTTTGAGAATAAAGATGTGTTTGAGCTTTTAGTGTTTGGCTCTTATGGAACTAAATATAGCAGTTTTTTGGATGAACTGATAGAAATTGAAGACAAAAATCATTTAAAAATATTAGGTATGATTTATGGTGCAAACCATGTTAATGATAGAATAACAAATAGGGGGATTCATTTACTTAACCATGCATATTTTTATGCCTTATCAGAAATTGCTGTACATTCTGAGGACAGAGAAGAAGTAAAACAAAATGCAATTTTAATTTCAAACTTTTTTAATGAAGGATGGGGGAAAATACGAGGTTTGTAAAGATTTTTTTTTGCGTCAAATATAACTTAGTTATATTTGGACTCAATAAAACTATATTTTTTTATTTCAATAACTAAGAAGAATATTATTTCTGGATGATAAACAGAAGAATATTAAATAAAAAACCAGGAGGAAGTATTATGAAATTAAAAGGTATCGTGAAGGTAGCAGTATTTTCTGTTATTGGATTTGTGTTGACAATGGGATTGGGATTTTTGACAGGAACATTTGGAATGATTCCAAGTTTGTATTTGTCTTCAGCATTGCCAACGATTATTGTTGCACCTGTTTTTGTAATTATGTGTAAACAGGTTGCAGAAAGAGGAACGGCTTTTTTGTACTTTTTATTGATAGGAGTGTTTTATGTTCTTATGGGCATGTGGCCTGTAATTGCGATTTGTGCTATTGCAGGGATTCTAGCGGAACTTGTAATTGGTAAGAAAGAAAACTATGTAGAAAAGAATATGAAAGTTGGAGTTGCTTTTGGGACAGGCATGTTTATTTATTCTCTACATGCTATGTATTTTACTTTTGTATTTGGTGTCGAAGGACTTACAAAGCAATTTCCAAAGATGTTTACAACGGATTATGCAACGTTTCTTAATGACTTTTACACACCTAAGAATATATCAATCTGCTTATTGATTGCTGCTATTGCATCTATTATAGGAGCTTATTTTGGAACATATATTTACAATAAATTTTTTAGTGATAGGAAGAAAAAAAGTGTTTTGTAAAGGCAGAAAAAATAACAAAGAAAAATACCGACTATCAAATAATATCACCCCACTTACTATAGTGGGGTTGATCTTGATGTTTTCGGTGGTTTTAACAGTGGGAGAACAATTTCAATATTTTATTACACTTATTTTTGCATTGGGATTGTTGTTTCTGTTTACCTGTAAAAAAACCTTTAAGGCTATATGTACAATAATAGTTATATGGGGAATGGTTTATCTGTTAAAACCGTTCTTGGGAAATGTTTTGGTTGGTTCAATATATACAATGTTGCTTATAGTTTTAAAGTTTTCTCCTATTTTTATTTTAGGAAGAGTGTTATCGTCATATAGTTCATCCCATTTGTTGGCGGCATTTAGAAAAATAGGAGTTGGAGGCTGTGCCGGTATAGGAATTACAATATTTTTTCGATTTGTTCCGGAAATATCTATCCGAATGAAAGAAATTAGAAACGGAATGAAAATAAGAAGATTTAAAGTAAGTATCTTTAAGCCGATAAAGTCATTTGAATTATATTTTGTTCCACTAATGTATAAGTGTATTGATATAAGCGATACATTGACTTGTTCGATTATATCTAAGGGGATTGAATATGATGGTAAAAAAACATGTTTTCACGAAATTAAATTTAGTGTTTTTGATATTTTAATATTAGTGATCGGTATAGCATTAGTTGGAGTGAGTGTATGGAAAATATTTTAGAAGCAGAAGTACAATCCTTTTCTTATGGAGAAGATTTGATACTGAAAAATTTAAGCCTATCTGTAAAAAAAGGAGAACTTATTATATTGACAGGTCTTTCAGGGTGTGGGAAAACCACACTTTTAAGGCTTTTAAATGGGTTGATACCATCTTTTTACACCGGTGATTTAAATGGTGAAGTCAAGTTATTGGGGAAAGATATAAGTTTATATAAAAAAGGAGAACTTGCAAAATATATAGGTAATATATTTCAAAATCCTAAAGACCAATTTTTTTGCGATGTAGTTGAAGATGAAATTGTTTTGGTTGGTGAAAATTTAGGTTTAGAGAGAAAAATCTTAAAAGAAAAAGTTGAAGAAGCAATGAATTTACTCGAAATAAGTTATCTAAGAAAAAAGTCTGTTTTTGAATTATCCGGAGGTGAAAGACAAAAAGTAGCAATAGCAGGAACTCTTATTTATGACACAGAGATTATCTTTTTTGATGAACCGTCAAGCAGTTTGGATTACGACAGTATAAGAAAATTTACTGAAGTTCTTATTAACTTAAAAGCATTAGGAAAGACAATCATAATAGCCGAACATAGACTTTACTACCTAAAAGATATTTTTAGCAGATTGGTCTATATCAAAGATGGAACAATACAGGATGTTTTTCAAAAAGGACAGCTTAATAATAAAAAGTGTAAAGAGCTTGAACTAAGAACACTTAATGAGAAGGAGCTTGTGTCAGAAACGGAGCCTGTGGATAATAAAATCTGTATCAAAGTCGATAAAGCTAATATCCATCAGGGCAAAAGAGTGTTGATAAAAGATTTAACTTTTGATATTAAAGAAAAAGAAATCATGGGAATCATCGGCTCTAACGGAATCGGTAAAAGCACACTTGCAAGAGCATTGTGTGGACTTTCTGAAAAACATTTAGATGTGAGCTATGCGAAGAACAAAAAGGAAAGAGTAAAGAATTCTTATTTAGTTTTACAAGATGTAGATGCTCAGATTTTTTTAGACACTGTAGAAAATGAATTGATATTTTGTAAAGACAAAAATTCAGAAAGTGATTTGGAAGAAATCCGTAATTACTTAAAAGCAACAGATTTGTGGAATAAGAAGACCAATCACCCACAGAAATTGTCCGGTGGACAAAAACAACGATTGGCAATTATTACATCCTTTTTATCAAATCGCAAGCTGATTGTTTTGGATGAACCGACATCAGGCCTTGATTATAGAAGTATGAGGATTATGTCTGAACTAATTATAAAAAAGGCGGAAGAAGTTCCGATTATTATTATCACTCACGACTTAGAATTGTTATTTAAGACCTGCCACTTTGTTTTGATGATTGGCGACAGGGATTATAAAAAAATAGCTGTAAAGGGTAACGAAAATATGATAATGGACTTCATGAATAAAAAAGAAAATTTGTTTAAGGAGGCAGGGTATGTTAAATAAGGTTTTTAACTATGCAGGCTCGCATAAAAAATCTATACATTTAGCAAGCTTTATTATGCTCATAAGTGTATTGATGGGTGTTTTACCTTTTATATTTGCATATCAAATTATAAATCCGCTTATTTTAGGAGAACAGTTGGAATTTTCCAAACTTATTATCTTGTTGTTAAGTATTTTGGGTTGTTTGGTTTTACAAGCTGTTTTGGGTGGATTGGGACTTAATGTATCACATAAAGCAGCATATAACACACTGTTTGGGCTTAGAGTGTCTTTACAAAAAAAGATGGATAATCTCCCTTTAGGCGTGATTGAAGAAAAAGGAACCGGTACTATCAAAAAAATGTTTGTAGATGATATTGGCAGCTTAGAAGTTCTTTTGGCACACTCGTTGCCTGAAGGACTTGCCAATTTAGTGGTTCCGGTAATAGTTTACATTGCGTTGTTTTTCATTGATTGGAGACTTGCGCTGATGTCATTAGCGTCTATTCCACTTAGTATTGTTGCAATGATGATTATGTATTCCGTAGGTATGAAAAAAATGGAACCATATTATATGGCAAGCGGAAAAATGAACAATACTATTATAGAATATGTAAACGGTATGGAAGTAGTAAAGGTATTTAACAAAGAAACAGAATCTTATAAAAAATTTACAGAAGATATTAGTAATTATAGGGATTATGCACTTGCCTGGTATAAGACCGCCTGGGGCTGGATGGCATTATACAGTGCCTTACTTCCATGCACAATTATATTGACATTGCCACTGGGAGGATATTTTGTCTATATGGGTTATGCAAATCTTTCTGATTTGATATTGGTATTATGTCTTTCATTAAGTATTGGGTTGCCATTGCTTAAGGCTTTGAGCTTCTTACCAACTATGCCACAGCTTAATTATAAGATTTCAGCTTTGGAACAGGCATTAAATATGGAGCCTATACAGCAAGGCAAAGAAGAGTTTAAGGGAACAGATAAAACTGTTTTTTATGACAATGTTAGTTTTGGCTACCAATTAAGCAAGATGGGTGAAAACGGACAGTCTGAAAACTATATTAAGGATGTCATTCATAATCTAAGTTTTATAGCAAAGTCCGGAGAAAAAACAGCTATTGTTGGGGAGTCTGGTTCCGGAAAAAGTACCTTAGCTAAACTTTTGATTCATTACTATGATGTATCAGATGGAAGTATTAGTATTGGTGGTCAAAATTTACAAGATATGAGTTTAGAAGCACTTAATAAACAAATCTCTTATGTAGCGCAAGACCAGTATTTATTTAATACATCTCTTTTAGAGAATATTCGTGTTGGAAACTTATCTGCCAGTGATGAAGAAGTAATGGAGGCAGCGAGAAAAGCACGGTGCATGGAATTCTTAGATAAACTTCCAAAAGGTATTCATTCTTTAGCAGGTGAAGCAGGTAAGATGTTATCAGGAGGAGAACGTCAAAGAATATCACTTGCAAGGGCTATTTTGAAGAATGCTCCGATTATTGTTTTAGATGAAGCAACAGCATACGCAGATCCGGAAAATGAAGAAAAGATGGAAGCTGCTATAGCTGAACTTGTGAGAGGAAAGACTCTGATTGTTATTGCTCATAAGTTGCCGTCTATCATAGATGCAGATCAAATATTGGTTATGGATAAGGGACATTTAGTTGCAAAGGGGAAACACCAGGACTTATTGGAGTCTTCGGCAGAATATCGAAAACTATGGAATGCAACCATGTTTAGTAAGGATTGGACAATCAGTAAAAATAAGGAGGGTGTGAAATAAATGTTCAAGTTAATTTCAAGAATTTTGAACTTATCAGGAAAATATAAGATTAGAATTCAATCGGCATTTTTATTTGCATTTATTGAATCTATATTAAGCAAAATACCTATTTTTATTGCATTTACTGTTTTAATAGGATTTTATGAAAAAACAGTAACTCCCCAAACATTCCTACAGGTAGGAATCGGACTTATTATGATAGTTCTTGCTCAAGCACTGGTTCATTTCTTGAGTGATAAATTACAAAGCGCTGCCGGATTTATGATTTTTGCTGATAAAAGAATGGAATTAGGTAATCATCTCAGAAAACTTCCAATGGGTTATTTTACAGCAGGGAATTTAGGAAAAATCAATTCTGTTTTAAGTTCAGATATGGCATTTATTGAAGAAGTGTCAATGAGTACCATTGCTAATATGATGAGTTATGTATTATCTTCTTTTGTACTGACTGTATTCCTGTTTGTTATGGATTATAGAATTGGGCTTATCGCAGTAGGTATAATTACTATAGCAACATTACTTGCAAACAGAATGAATAAAATGTCCCTATCAGAAGCGGTTATCAGACAGGAACAAGGTGAAAAATTAACTGAGGCTGTATTATCCTTTGCAGAAGGAATGGGTGTTATCAAAAGTTACAATCTTTTAGGTGAAAATTCAAAATTACTTACAGATAGTTTTGAATCATCGAAAGATACATCCATAAAGTTTGAAAAGAAAATAACTCCTTGGATAAGTGGGTTGAATATTATCTATGGAATCGGAATTATTCTTATTTTGGCTGTAGCCTTATATCTTTATACTCATGGAGCATTAGGACTTCCCTATGTTTTAGGATTGCTTTTGTTTCTATTTGATTTATTTAGCCCTTTGAAAACCCTATATGGAGAGGCTACAAGACTTACAGTTATGAATGCTGCTTTAGATCGTATTGAAGAAGTGTTGAATGAAGCAGAGCTAAAGGATACCGGGGAAAAGCAATTACCGTCAAACATTTTATCTGAACCTGAAATTAGATTTAATCATGTGAAATTTTCTTACGATGATAAGGAAGTTTTGCATGATGTGAGTTTTGATATACAAAAAAATACAATGACAGCTCTTGTAGGTCAGTCCGGTGGCGGGAAATCCACTGTAGCTAATCTATTGGCGAGGTTTTGGGATACAGATTCCGGTGAAATATTGATTCGGGGAGTAAATATTAAAGATATTTCACTTTCAGAATTGATGTCAGAAATCAGTATGGTTTTTCAGAGAGTGTATTTATTCCAAGATACTATTTTTAATAATATTGCTATGGGAAGAGAGAATGCGACAAAGGAAGAAGTTATAGAAGCTGCCAAGAATGCAAGGTGTTATGACTTTATTATGGCTCTGCCGGACGGATTTGACACTATGGTTGGAGAAGGTGGTGCAACACTGTCAGGTGGTGAAAAACAGAGAATTTCTATTGCCCGTTGTATTTTGAAAGACGCACCGATTGTAATTCTTGATGAGGCAACGGCAAGTGTAGATGTAGATAATGAAAGCTACATACAAGAAGCAATCAGCGAATTGGTAAAGAACAAAACATTATTAGTGATTGCACATAGATTAAATACCGTCAGAGATGCCGACAATATTATTGTGATTAAAAACGGAAGTATTGCGGAACAAGGAAATCACCAAAGTTTAATGGATTTAGACGGAATCTATAAAAATATGGTTGAACTACAAGGAAAGAATAAAGGAATAAAAATCTTATAGAAATACATATATAGTAGGCAGCATTACATAGGGAGTTAAATATTTAATTGATTTATAATTGAGACTGTCACCTTAACAAATATAATTTTGTTTAGAAGATAGTCTCAATTTTTAACTAATAAGACAGGTTAAGTTATAACAGGTTAAACCGGTTTTTAAAAGAACTGTTATTGACAAAAAAACACTCGGATTATAAGATAAAATATCCTGAAATTTTGCAAAAATGTTTGATTTATGTTAAACTTAATTGGTTTAGTAGTGATGGTATTGATTAGATAGAAATTATGCATTATATAAATGGCAAATGGATTTGATAAATGGGAGGAAAAACATATGAAATGGCTTAAATACACTTTGGAAACTACAACTGAAGCAACCGACCTGATTATAGATATGCTGGGAGAACTTGGCATATATGGGGTGGAGGTCATAGATAAGGTTCCGCTTACAGAAGCAGAAAAAAAGCAGATGTATGTGGATATTCTTCCTGAAAGCCTCCCTGATGACGGAAAAGCGGAGCTTGTTTTTTATATCAGTGACGGGGCACCTGATGAGGATTCATCTGCATTCTACAACAGTGGAACAGGTATCGAAAATGTCGCAACCTTTTATTCGGATGAACTGATAGAAAAGATCAGAGAAGGACTTGAAGAGGTATCTAACTTTGCAGATATCGGAAGCGGAGCAATCTATATCTCCGAAACAGATAATGTAGACTGGGCTGATAAATGGAAGGACTATTTTCATACATTTAAAATAGGTAAAAATATAGTTATAACGCCTACCTGGGAGGAACCTGAGAATATATCAGAAAGTGATATAGTAATCAAGATAGATCCGGGCGTAGCATTTGGCACAGGAACACACGAAACTACAAGGCTTTGCGTGGAAGAACTTCAAAAATATGTGAGAGAAGGCTCTGAAATTCTGGATGTCGGCTGTGGAAGTGCCATACTTACAATAGCTGCGCTTAAGTTAGGTGCAAAATATGCTTATGCTATGGATATTGATCCGGTGGCTGTAAAGTCTGCTAAAGAAAATCTTTTAATAAATGATATTACAGATGATATAGCAAAGCTTGAAGTAGGCAATCTGCTTGAAGATAAAGATCTTTGTGAAGAACTTTACAAAAAGCAGTATGACATAGTTGTTGCCAATATACTTGCACCGGTTTTAGTGCCGCTTACACCTGTTATAGTACCTGCACTTAAAGAGGGTGGATATTACGTCTGTTCAGGTATAGTAAAAGAGCTTGCGGATACAGTGATTGAAGCAATAACAAGCTCCGGACTTGAGTTGATGTCTAATACTGTAGATGGTGACTGGGTTTGTCTTGTAGCGAGGAAATAAGATGTCAAATTTTTTTATAGACAGCGGCAATATAGACGGTGAAAATGCCTATGTTACCGGAAGTGATGTAAACCATATTAAAAATGTGCTCAGAATGAAGGAAAGTGACGAGATAAAATTATCCGCAGGAGATGGGCTGCTTTATACTGCCACAATCAGTGAATTTTTACCTGATAGAATAGTGTGTAGAATTATAGACTGTGAAGGCGGTAAGTCCGAGCTTCCTGCTAAAATTGTGCTTTTTCAGGGGCTCCCAAAGAAAGACAAGATGGAGCTTATTATCCAAAAGGCGGTAGAGCTTGGAGTGTCTGAGATTGTACCCGTAATGATGAAGAGGACTATAGTTAAGTTTGAAGATAATAAAAAAGAGCAGAAAAAGCTTGAAAGATGGCGCACCATATCCCTTACTGCAGCCAAGCAGTCGGGAAGGGCTGTAGTGCCTGAAGTATCTGATTTTATTACCTTTAATGAGGCTGTTAAGCGGGCGGAAGGTCTTGAATATAACCTGATTCCGTATGAAAATGAAAAAGGTATGGATAAGGCTCGTGAACTTATTAAAGAAGTTAAGAATAAAAAAAGTATAGGCATTTTCATCGGACCTGAGGGAGGAATATCAGAGGATGAGCTTGAACTTGCAATAAACGCGGGAGCAAAGCCAATCAGCCTCGGAAACAGGATACTTAGGACTGAAACGGCAGGGCTTGCCTTGGTTTCAGTAATTGCTTTTGAGATAGATGTATAGGAGAGAAGATATAAAATGGAGTGTTATTTAGACAATGCGGCTACTACAAGACCGCTTGACAGTGTAATTGATATAATGAATGAAACTATGAAGGTAGCCTATGCCAATCCTTCATCCAAGCATATAAAGGGATTTGAGGCTGAACGTTTTGTAGAAGAAGCCAGAGAGAAGATAGCAAAAACTCTTAAAGCTAAAAAAAGTGAGATTATCTTTACTTCCTGTGGTACGGAATCAAATAATCAGGCTATTATTATGGGAGCTGCTACCAGAAAACGCTACGGTAACAAGATAGTGACCACCTGTTTTGAGCATGCTTCTGTGTATCAGTCGATGGAAGTGCTTGCCAAAGAAGGCTATGATATAATCTATCTGCCTGTGGATAAGCTTGGACATATAATAGATGAAGATTTGGTTAATGCCATAGATAAAGAAACCATAATGCTTTCGTTTATGCTTGTTAATAATGAAATAGGGGCTTTAGCAGATGCGGAACATATTATTAAGCTTGCACGTGAAAAGAATCCGGATATTTTAATTCATATAGATGCTATTCAGGGCTATGGTAAATTTGAAATAAATACAAAAAAACTCGGTGCGGATTTTATTTCTGTAAGCGGACATAAGTTCCATGCTCCTAAGGGAATAGGATTTCTTTATGTGAGAGACGGAGTACGTATTACTCCGTACATACATGGCGGAGGTCAACAGAGAAACCTGCGTTCAGGTACCTTAAATGTGCCGGGAATTGCGGCTATCGGAGCAGCGGCTGAAAGTATATATACTGACCATAAAGAAAAAACAGATAAACTTTACAGTATAAAAGAAAAGTTTGTAAAGGCTTTACTTGAGAATTTTCCGGACTGCACCATAAACGGAGTAGATACTGCAGGAAACCTCACAGAAAATATCAGAAAAACCGCTCCACAGATAGTCAGTGTAAGCTTTAACGGAGTGAAGGCTGAGGTACTTTTACATGCTTTGGAAGAAAAAGGAATTTATGTATCCTCAGGCTCAGCCTGCTCATCCCATCACCCGGATTTTAGCGGAACTCTTAAGGGAATAGGGCTTGATGAAGCCTTACTTGATTCAACTCTCAGATTTAGTTTTGGAGTCTTTACTGAGCCGGAAATGATAGATTATACTGTAGATATGCTTAAAGAATTGGTACCTGAACTTTCAAAATATAGGAGAAAATAATGTTTGAATATAGAGCTTTTTTAATAAAATATGCAGAAATAGGTGTAAAGGGTAAAAACCGTTATCTCTTTGAAGATGCCCTTGTTGGTCAGATAGCCAACTCCCTTAAGAAGATAGAGGGAAATTATAAGGTATATAAGCAGCCCGGAAGAGTTTTTGTAGAGGCAGGTAAGAGTGATATTGACTACGATGGTGCTCTTGATGCCCTTAAAAGGGTAATGGGTATACTTCACATCTGCCCTGTGTATATAGCGGAAACAACCGATTTGGATAAAGCCTATGAAGAAGCGGTGAATTATATAGGAGAATGTTATCCTACAGAGAGCTTTACTTTTAAGGTAATGGCAAAGCGAAGCGATAAGAAAATGCCTAAGACTTCTCCTGAGATTTCGGCAGAAATAGGCGGACTTATCCTTGAGAAATATGGTGACAGACTTACTGTAGATGTGAAAAACCCTGACAAATTTATAACAATCGAATTTAGGGATAAGGCATATATTTACTCCGAAACTATCAAGGGCGAAGGCGGTATGCCTATAGGTACGGCAGGTAAGGCTATGTGTCTGCTTTCAGGGGGTATAGACAGTCCTGTTGCGGCTTATATGATGGCCAGGCGCGGAGTTAAGGTAGAGGCTGTTTATTTCCATGCACCTCCTTATACAAGTGAGAGAGCAAAACAAAAGGTGGTAGACCTTGCAAGGCTTACAGCCAGATATGCAGGAAATATCAAGCTTTATGTGGTTAATTTTACTGATATCCAGCTTGCAATCTATGAAAAATGCCCGCATGACGAGCTTACTATAATAATGCGAAGATATATGATGAAAATAGCTGAAGATTTGGCTAAAAAAGACGAGTGCTTCGGTCTTGTAACAGGAGAGAGTATAGGACAGGTAGCAAGCCAGACTATGCAAAGTCTTCTTACCACAAATGCAGTTTGTGAGCTCCCTGTATACCGTCCCGTTATCTGCTTTGACAAACAGGATATTATCAATATTTCACAGAGAATAGGTACATTTGAAACATCCATCCTTCCTTTCGAGGACTGCTGTACTATATTTGTAGCAGAGCATCCTGTAACCAAACCGTTACTTTCAAAGATTGAAAAGGACGAAAGAAAACTTGATGATGTGATTGATGAGTTATATAAAAAGACAATGGAAAGTATTGAAGTTATAAACTGCGAACCTATGGAAGTTGAATAGAGGGTATAAAGAAATTTCCTATTAAAAAAGAAAGCCGCTTCTCTTTTACGGAGAGGCGGCAATGCGAATAGCAGATTATTCTACTATAAAAGGCTTAAGTGCATTAACGATGTTATCAGCCTGAGCGTCATTGTGGATATTAAGGTCAATTGGCTTTGAGAGGTCAAGACTGAAAATACCCATAATTGACTTAGCATCAATTACATATCTTCCTGAAACAAGGTCAAAATCTGAATCAAACTTTGTTACCTCATTTACAAATGCCTTTACCTTGTCGATAGAATTCAAAGAAATCTTAACTGACTTCATTTTTAATCCTCCTCCTTATTGAGATTTATTGCTATATACAACTAAATGATAAGGTTTAGAGGACAAAAAGTCAATATACATATTAAATAAAAAGGAAAACTAAAAACTGTGAAAATCAACAATAATTATAATTCAGTGGCCTTTTTGACTCTGGGTTGTAAGGTAAATGCCTATGAAACCGAGTCAATTAAAGAAATGTTTAAGAATAATGGCTATGAAATTAAACAATTCAATGAAGTTGCTGATATTTATATAGTAAATACCTGTACTGTTACTAATATAGCTGACAGAAAATCCAGACAGATGTTACACAGAGCTAAGAAACTTAATCCTGAGGCAGTAGTGGTGGCGGTTGGCTGTTATGTGCAGGCACCTCAGTCAAAGCTTGAGGATGATGATTTAGTGGATATACTTGTCGGTACAAGGGGAAAATCCTCTGTATTAAGTCTTGTTGAAGAATATATAAGAAGTAATAAAACAAGAGATTTTAAGCATAATGTAATTAAATCGGGAGAAGAAAATAAGGATTGGGCTTACGATAGCGGTGAAGTAAATGCCGGCGGAGGAAAAAATCGCGCCAATATTAAAATTCAGGACGGCTGCGACCAGTTCTGTACCTACTGCATTATTCCTTTTGTAAGAGGACGGATAAGAAGCAGGGATATGGAGGGCATAGTCGAAGAAACTGACAGACTCGTGAAGGCCGGTTTTAGGGAAATGGTGCTTACCGGTATTCACATAGGTTCTTATGGCAGGGATATAGACGGTGAGAGCAGGATGTTGGAACTGCTTACTGAATTAAATAAAGTAGAAGGTGACTTTAGGATACGTTTGGGCTCTGTAGAACCTAGGCTTATTACGGAAGAATTTCTTGAAGGACTGGTTAAGCTAAAAAAAGTTTGTCCTCATTTTCACCTTTCACTTCAAAGCGGGTCTACCACTGTACTTAAGCGCATGAACAGGCATTATGGTGCAGAGGAATATCTGAATTCGGTAAAATTACTTAAAAAATATTATGACAGACCGGGAATTACAACCGATATTATAGTCGGATTTCCGGGAGAAACTGACGAAGAATTTGAAGAAACAGTAGCTTTTGTAAAGGAAGTGGGTTTCTTAAAGGTACATGTATTTCCTTATTCTAAAAGAGACGGTACTTATGCTGCTAAGATGAATGAGCAGATTGCACCTGAAATAAAGAAAGAGAGAGAAAATATACTGATTAAGGTGTGTGAAGAAGTATCAGAAAAATACCTTGAAAGCTTTAACGGAGATATGGAACAAGTTTTACTTGAAGAAGAAATCAAGGGAAGAGAAGATTATGTTATGGCTCACAGCGCAAGATATATTGAAGTTGCCGTTCCTAAGATGATTCTTTCGGGACGTGAAAATGCAGATAAAGAGTTCCTTAATGTTAAGGGGATGATGCTTTCGGATACTTCGGATGGTGCGCTCAAAGGTATGATGATAGCAAGAGAAATATAGAAAAGAGGAAGTCATGTTAAAAGAACAGTATTTAGAAATGGGAATAAGTGAGGAGGTTTTTGATTATTGTGAAAAAATCTGTACGGAACTCACCGATAGATTTAAAAAGGTAGATGAAACAGCTGAAATCAATCAATTAAAAGTGCTTAAGGCTATGCAGAAAAATAAGGTTTCCGATATTCATTTTGCGGCCAGCAGCGGCTATGGATATAATGATTTGGGTAGGGAAACTCTTGAAGCGGTTTATGCGGATATATTTCATACTGAAGCCGCCCTTGTAAGACCTGCCATACTATGCGGAACCCATGCCCTTACTGTAGCCCTTTTCGGGAATTTAAGACCGGGAGATGAGATACTTTCGCCTGTTGGCAAGCCTTATGATACCTTGGACGGGGTAATAGGAATAACGCCCACAGACGGATCATTGGCTGAATACGGTGTAACTTACAGACAGGTGGATTTACTTCCTGATTTTTCCTTTGATTATGACGGAATAAGAGCCGCCATAAATGAAAAAACAAAACTTGTAACTATTCAGCGTTCCAAAGGTTATGATGTACGCCCTACATTTTCGGTAGAAAAAATAGGAGAGCTTATAAGCTTTATTAAAAAGATAAAGCCGGAAGTAATCTGTATGGTGGATAACTGCTACGGTGAATTTGTAGAAGAACTTGAGCCTTCCGATGTAGGAGCTGATATGGTGGTAGGCTCGCTTATCAAGAATCCGGGCGGCGGACTTGCTCCTATAGGCGGTTACATAGCAGGTAAAGAAAAATATGTAGACATGGCTTCGTATCGTATGTCCTGTCCGGGACTTGGTAAGGAAATAGGGGCTACTCTCGGGCTTAATCAATCCTTCTACCAGGGCTTGTTTATGGCGCCTACAGTTACGGCAGGGGCTGTTAAGGGAGCAATTTTTGCGGCAAATGTATACGAGAGCTTAGGCTTTGATGTGCTTCCAAACAGCAAAGAAGACAGATACGATATTATTCAGGCGGTTTCACTAAAGTCTGGTGACAGGCTTAGGGCTTTTTGTGAGGGCATACAGGCGGCTGCTCCTGTAGACAGCTTTGTAACTCCTGAGCCTTGGGATATGCCGGGGTATAATGATCAGGTGATTATGGCCGCCGGAGCCTTCGTACAGGGCTCTTCAATCGAACTTTCCGCCGATGGCCCTATGCGCGAGCCTTATGCCGCATATTTTCAGGGAGGACTTACCTTTAACCATGCAAAGTTCGGTATAATGATGAGCTTGCAGAAAATATTTGAAAAAGGCCTAATCAATACAGGGATGCTTTCAAAATAAAATATAATTATTCACAAGATGTTTCGGGAATAACTTGAGATGAATTTAAGGATAACGAGCTAAAATCCGTGTTAAATGATAATCTTTTATAGAAAACAGTCATAAAATGTGTTATAATATTTAACAACTTTATATATTTGGGGGATAAAGATGAAGGGTAAATGTTGGTGTTACATTCAGGATATGGCAGTAATCACCTTTGCTACTTTCATAGTGGCAATAGCCGTATTCTTTTTTATGATGCCAAATAATCTGGCTATAGCCAGTATTGCAGGTCTTGCAGTAGTTTTACAGAAATTTATGCCGTTTAGTGTGGCAACTATCAGTTTGATGTTTAATGTGGGACTTTTGATTATAGGATTTATTTTTGTAGGTAAGGAATTCGGAGGAAAGACTGTATATACTTCCATAATTTTGCCTGTTTTTGTAGGAATCTTTGAAAAACTTTTTCCTTCCTATAAGGGGCTTACCAATGATCCGCTCTTAGATATGATTTGCTATATTTTTATAATAAGTATAGGGTTAAGCCTACTGTTCAATCATAATGCATCTTCAGGCGGGCTGGATATCATTGTTAAGATTTTAAATAAATACCTGCATATTGATAAGGGCAAGGCTATGTCCTTTGCAGGAATGCTGGTTTCACTCTCGGCTATTTTTGCTTATGATACTAAAACAGTTGTATTAAGTGTGCTTGGTACATATCTTAACGGGATTATTTTGGATTATTTCCTCTTTGGTACAAATATTAAAAAGAAGGTATGCATTTTATCCCGTAAAAGTGATGAAATTAAGGAGTTTATTTTAAAAAACATGCATAGTGGGGCTACCTTATATAAGGTAATAGGAGCTTATAACAATACTGAGCAGGAAGAAATAGTGGCTGTTGTAAATAAGAGGGAATATGGCATGCTTATGCAACATTTAAGGCAGTCAGATCCGGATGCTTTTGTCACAGTGTCTACAATTAATGAAATTATGTATAAACCAAAACCAAAATGCTAGAAACTTATATCTTGAAATATCTCATTACTTATATTAAAATTGTAAGAAATATAGCTTAGTTTGATTATGGAAGTTATAATCTCAGATTTGAAATAATTTATTCGGAAGGAAGAGAATACATTGGCTGATATAAATAATACACAATATTTTAAAGAAGTTGCTGTTGCTCCTAAGATTGAGGTAGGAGATGTGCTGAAAAAAGTATATGAGGCTCTTAATGAAAAAGGCTACAATCCTGTAAATCAGCTTGTAGGCTATATAATGTCGGGAGATCCTACCTATATTACCAATCACAACAACGCAAGAAGCATGATAATGAAGGTTGAGAGAGATGAACTTGTAGAGGAGCTTATGGAGAACTATATTGAGTCATTTACCCAGACAAAGAAGTCTATGTTTAAGGGCAAGCGTTAATGAGGATAATGGGTTTGGACTTAGGCTCTAAGACCTGTGGTGTGGCAGTTACCGATGGACTTGGTTTAACAGCGCAGGGACTTGAAGTTATAAGGCGAAAAGAAGAAAATAAACTCCGGCAGACTTTAGCCAGGATAACAGAGCTTACAGAGGAATATAAAGTAGAAAAAATAGTATTGGGCTACCCGAAGAATATGGATGGCTCTGTCAGTAAAAGGTGTGAACTGTCGGAAGAGTTTGCTAAAAAGCTTACCGGCAGGACGGGAATAGAGGTCATACTCTGGGATGAGAGACTTACCACGGTAAGTGCTCATGAGATAATGATAGAAGCCGGACTAAAGCGGGAAGAGCGTGAAAAGATAGTTGATAAGGTAGCGGCTGTATTTATTTTAGAAGATTATATGAATGCTAATAAACAATAAAACTAAGAAATGGAGAAACTATGTTAGAGAATGAAGAATTAAGAACTGTTGATTTCGTTGATGAGGACGGAGAAAATGAAGAGCTTACAGTGCTCTGCCAGACAAAGCTTGCGGGAGTGAGTTATCTTTTAGTTTCAGATGCTGAAATTGAAGATTTGGAAGATGATGATGCCACTGTTGATGTATTCATCATCAAAGAAGAGAGTGTTTCCGAAGACGGAGAAGATGTAATATACAAGATTGTAGATGATGAAAAAGAAATTTTAACCGTATCCAAAGTATTTGAAGAAATGATGGATGACGTAGATTTTGAAATAGACGAAGAATAATTGTAAACGAAGTATATCAGAACCTGGGGAATAGGTGAAGCCATGCAAAACGAAAAGAATAATGAGAATTTTAAGGCATTACTTAAGTCAAAGGGCTTAAAAGTGACAGGGCAGCGTTTAGCTGTCCTTGAAGTGTTGCAGCAAAGAGAGGATGAGCATCTTACGGCAGAAGAAATATTTGATTTGGTAAGAGTGGATCATCCTGATATCGGACTTGCTACGGTTTATCGTACTATTCAGTTACTGTCAGACATGGGACTTATAGACAAGCTCAGTCTCGATGACGGATTTATAAGGTATGAGATTGGAAAGTCATCTCCAAGTGGGCATAGACATCATCATCTTATTTGCCTTGGCTGTAACAGTGTATTTTCATTTGAAAAGGATTTTATGGAACCTCTTGAGAATGAGATTAATAAATTAACAGGTTTCCAGGTTGTTAATCATGAAGTTAAGCTCTATGGATACTGTAAGGCTTGCAGAGAGGCTAACAAACAGGACTGATTTACTCCTAAATCAAGGAGGACAAATGTCAGAAAAAAACAATGAGAAAAAGAACGAAAAGAAATTTGGTAAGCTCGTCGAAACTATAGGGAAAGCTACAACCAAATACAGGCGCACAAAAAAAGAAACAGTAGAAGCTTTAAATTCTGCCGAAAAAAATACCGGGAAAATAATAACCGGACAGCGTAAAGAAAAAGTAGTGGCAGAAGGAGTAGATATAGATAAACTTCCTGCTGTTTCTAAAAAGCCAAAAGAAACTTCAAGAGAAGTAAAACCGAGAAAGACAGTTAAAGAGACAAAGAAACCTGTGAGCGGACTAAAGATTATACCGCTCGGAGGCCTTGAACATATAGGAATGAATATCACCGCCTTTGAATATGAGGACAGTATAATAGTTGTTGACTGCGGTATGTCTTTTCCGGAAGATGATATGTTGGGAATAGATTGTGTAATTCCTAATGTAAACTATTTAAAAAAGAATATTGATAAAGTTAAGGGCTTTGTTATTACACATGGTCATGAGGATCATATAGGTGCACTTCCTTATATTTTAAAAGATATTAACGTGCCTGTGTATGCAACAAGGCTTACAGTTGCGATTATAGAGAGTAAATTAAGTGAAAGAAATATGCTTAAGACTACTAAACGTAAGATAGTAAAATACGGGCAGTCTATTAATCTTGGCTGTTTCAGAATTGAGTTTATAAGAACAAATCACAGCATCAGCGATGCGGCGGCGCTGGCCATATATTCACCGATTGGAACCATAATACATACAGGTGATTTCAAGGTAGACTATACCCCTGTTTTCGGAGATCCTATTGATTTACAGAGATTTGGAGAAATAGGGCGTAAGGGTGTGCTTGCACTTATGTGTGAGTCCACAAATGTGCTTAAACCCGGATTTACAATGTCTGAAAGATCAGTTGGTAAGACTTTTGACAATATTTTCGCGGATAATAAAAATAACAGAATTATAGTTGCTACCTTTGCTTCAAATGTGGACAGAGTTCAACAGATTATTAATTCAGCAGAGAATTTTGGCAGAAAAGTTGTTGTAGACGGAAGAAGTATGGTTAATATCATAAACATTGCAAGGGAGTTAGGTTATATTAATATCAAAGAAAATACTCTGATAAATATTGACCAGATGAAGGATTATTCAGATGAACAGCTTGTACTTATAACAACAGGAAGTCAGGGAGAAGCCATGGCTGCGCTTTCAAGAATGGCTGCTTCCATTCATAAAAAAGTAAGCATTAAGCCGGGAGATACCATAGTATTCAGCTCTACCCCTATTCCCGGTAACGAAAAATCTGTTTCAAAGGTTATAAATGAACTTTACCTGAAGGGGGCAAAGGTTATTTTCCAAGATGCACATGTATCGGGACATGCCTGTCAGGAAGAAATAAAGCTTATGTACTCGTTAATAAGACCTAAGTATTCTATACCAATACATGGAGAATACAGGCATTTGGTACGCCATGCTGAACTTGCGGAAGAAATGGGAATATTAAAGGAGAATATATTCATTCTCAAAAACGGAAATGTACTGGAAATTAAAGAAGATGGCGGTAAGGTAATAGACCAGATAGAATGTAAGGGGATTATGGTTGACGGTCTCGGCATAGGTGATGTAGGTAACTCAGTAATGAGAGACAGACAGAAGCTTTCAGAAGATGGACTTGTAATAGTTACATTTGCGATGGAAAAGGGAAGCAATCTCATGGTATCGGATGCGGAAATTGTAACCAAAGGCTTTATCTATGTTAAAGAGTCGGATACTATTCTTAAAGATGCGCTGAATACTGTAAATGAAGCCTTAATCAGATGTCAGGACAAAGGAACAATTGAAAGAAATAAAATCAGAAATGAAATAAGAGATGCTTTAAGTGACTTTATCTGGAAACATACAAAGCGTTCTCCGATGATAATTACAATAATTACAGATGTTGAATATTAATATGTGGAGGTGACTTGGTGACAGCCGGCAGAAGAACAGGAAGAATTGTACTGAATATATTCGGGGTGGTTATACATATCTTTCTGAATATAATATTTTATATGGTAATAGTTTACCTGGTAATTAAAGCCAGTCATTATGCCTATGACTTTGCATACCAGGTATTTGGTTCGGTCTCAGTCACCAAAAACTCAGGTTATACTGCTGAAGTCACTATAGGTAAAGGTGAGTCAACAATGGAAGTGGCAAATATGCTTGATGCCAAGAAGATAATCGTTAATAAGTATTCATTTTATTTGAGAGCGAAACTGACGAAACAGAATATTTTGCCGGGAACTTACAAAGTTAGCAGTGATATGGATTATGATCGGATTTTTAAAGTTATTACTACACCAACAAAAGGTACGGAGAATAAAAAATGATGGTGGAGCATGAAAGATTTGAAAGTTTTTTAGAAAGTATTCCTGATGGTTTGCCTGAATATCTTACAGATTTTGAGATTGAAAATATAAAAGAAAATATCCCTATAATCAGAAAAGGGAGCCAGCGTATTATAAGATTTATGTTGGAGATGAAAAAACCTTTGAATATACTTGAAGTAGGCACTGCTACAGGATTTTCATCTGTATTTATGTTGGAATTTTTGAACAAAAAGGCTAAAATTACTACAATCGAAAAGATGGAAGATAGGGTAGTTAAAGCAGAGAAAAATTTTAATAAGTTTGATAAAAATAAGCAGATTACCCTTATTGAAGGTGATGCAACGGATATTTTGTCTGAGCTTGTAAGCAAAGATAAAACTTATGACTTTATATTTATGGATGCTGCAAAAGGTCAGTATATCAATTTTTTTGAAAATATTAAAAAGCTTTTAGTTTCCGGAGGAATACTTATAACGGATAATATGCTCCAGGAAGGAAGACTGCTTGACTCAAGATATACTGTAGTAAGAAGGGACAGAACCATACACCGAAGAATGAGGGAGTATGTAAATGCCCTGCTTACGGATAAAGAATTTGAAACCATGCTTTTGGAATCAGGCGATGGCATGGCTGTATCAATTAAAAAGTAAAATTAGAATGGAAGATTGGATGGAAGAAAATTTAGTTATAAAGAAACCGGAGCTGCTAATTCCTGCGAGCTGTCTTGAGGTACTTAAGCTTGCTGTTAAATATGGAGCGGATGCTGTCTATATAGGTGGCGAAATGTATGGACTTAGGGCAAAGGCGAAAAATTTTTCTAAGGAAGATATGGCAGAGGGTATAAAATATGCCCATGAAAAAGGTAAAAAGGTTTTTGTTACGGCTAACATAACTGCACATGATAAGGATTTGGAAGGAGTTCGTGAGTACTTTAAGGAACTTAAAGAAATAAAGCCTGATGCGATTATTATTTCCGATCCGGGTGTATTTATGTTGGCTAAGGAGATAACCCCTGAAATAGATATTCATATCAGTACACAGGCAAATAATGTAAATTATGCTGATTTTAACTTCTGGTACGGACTTGGGGCGACAAGAGTAGTATCTGCCAGAGAGTTGTCTTTGGATGAGATAGCAGAAATCAGAAATCATATACCGGCAGACAGGGAAATAGAGACCTTTGTGCATGGAGCTATGTGTATGGCTTATTCCGGCAGATGTCTGCTTTCAAATTATATGACGGGAAGAGATGCCAACCAGGGAGCCTGTACACATCCTTGTCGCTGGAAGTACCATGTGGTTGAAGAAAACAGACCGGGCGAGTACATGCCTATAGAAGAGAACGAAAGAGGAACTTACATATTTAACTCTAAAGACCTTTGTATGATAGATTATGTGCCTGAGCTTGTTAAGGCCGGTATAGACAGTTTCAAGATTGAAGGGCGAATGAAAACTGCTCTCTATGTGGCTACAGTCGCAAGAACTTATAGAAAAGCTATTGATGACTGGTTTGAATCTGCTACGTTGTTTGAAGCCAACAAAGGTTGGTATGCGGAAGAAATAAAAAAATGTACCTATCGCAATTTTACTACAGGTTTCTTCTTTGACAAGCCTGACAGCGATTCGCAGATTTATGATAACAACACCTATGTAACCGGCTGTAAGTATTTCGGTTATATTGATAAAGTTAATGAAGACGGAACTGCCATATTTGAACAAAAGAATAAGTTCGGTGTAGGTGATAAGATTCAGATAATGAAGGCGGATGGCAGGGACGTAAATGCTACAGTTCTTAAAATGTGGGATGAGAATGGGGCAGAGATAGAATCCTGTCCGCACCCTCAGTCCATAGTTAAGATAAAGTTTGATGCAGATGTAGAGGTTATGGATATTATGCGTAGCGCAGAAGCAGAATAGGAGGAAGGTATGGACGATAAGAAACTTTATGAAGAGTGGCTCACAAGTCCCGTATTTGATGAGGCGACAAAGGCTGAGCTTAAGGCTATAGCCGGGAACGATGCTGAGATAAGGGACAGGTTCTATAAGGATCTTGAATTTGGAACAGGTGGACTCAGAGGTATAGTCGGAGCCGGTACCAACCGTATGAATCTTTACACAGTAAGAAGAGCAACTCAGGGTCTTGCAAAGTATATAATAAGCAGGGGAGCAGAAGCTAAGGGTGTTGCAATTTCCTTTGATTCAAGACATTTTTCGCCTGAATTTGCGGAAGCGGCCGCTCTTACTCTAAATGCAAACGGAATTAAGGCTTATGTGTTCGATGCACTTCGTCCTACCCCTGAGCTTTCCTACGCAGTAAGGGAACTTAAGTGTACTGCGGGAATAATGGTAACAGCCAGCCATAATCCACCGGAATATAACGGATATAAAGTATACTGGGATGACGGATGTCAGATAACAGCACCTGTAGACAAGGATATAATAAATCTTGTTAAGGATACAGCATTTTCCGACATTAAGACTATGGATAGGGCTGAGGCTGAAAAATCAGGTCTTTTTAACGTAATCGGTGCTGAAATAGATGATAAGTATGTGGCCGAACTTAAAAAACTGATACTTAGTCCTGAGGCTATAAAGAAGCAGGCGGAGAACTTAAAAATAGTTTATACTCCTTTCCATGGTACAGGAAACGTACCTGTTCAGAGAATGCTTAAGGAATTAGGCTTTAAGAAGGTGTATATAGTAAAAGAGCAGGAGGAGCCCGACGGAGATTTTACTACACTTGAATATCCTAACCCTGAGGATGAGAAGGCTTTTGCACTTGCACTCAAATTAGCCAAAGAAAAGGATGCTGACATAGTGCTTGCCAATGATCCGGATGCTGACCGTCTCGGTGTGTACGCTAAGGATAAAAAGACCGGAAAATACATACAGTTTACCGGAAATATGTCCGGTATGCTTCTTGCTGAGTATGAACTTTCAGTAAAGAAGGAAAAGGGATTGCTTAAAGATGACAGTACCATGATTACAACCATAGTTTCAACCAATCTTGCATTTAAGATAGCTGAGCATTATAAGCTTAACCTGATTGAAGTACTTACGGGATTTAAGTTCATAGGTCAGCAGATTAAGGGTTTTGAGGAAAAAGGTAAGGGAACTTATGAATTCGGTTTTGAAGAAAGTTACGGATGCTTAATCGGAACACATGCAAGAGATAAAGACGGTATTATGGCTGTAGTAGGTCTTTGTGAGGCTGCTGCTTACTATATGGACAAGGGACTTACTCTTTGGGATCAGATGATAAATATATATGAGAAGTACGGATATTTCAAAGAGGGTATCTACACAATGACTCTTGTGGGAGAGGATGGAGCCAAGCGTATCAATGAAATACTTGATAACCTTCGTAAGAACCCTCCGACAGAGCTTGCAGGTTATAAGGTAGTTAAGACAAGAGATTATGAAAATGATGTGGTTAAAGATTTAACTACAGGTGAGACAGGAACTACAGGGCTGCCTAAGTCAAATGTACTTTATTTTGACATGACGAACGATGCATGGTTCTGCGTAAGACCATCCGGAACCGAGCCTAAGATTAAGTTCTATGCGGGTATTAAGGGAGACAGCTTAGAAGATTCTGAAGAAAAATTAAATAAGGTGCTTGCAGAACTTAAAAAACTTGGAGACTGATAAAACAGATTTTATAAATTTTAAGGAGAGAGACAGATGGAAAATAAATTGCCAAAGAGAAGCGAAGTGGCTACTGAGCTTACTTGGAAGATAGAAGACATATTTGTGTCTGAAAAGGAATGGGAGGAAGCCTTAAATGAAGCTTTATCATTGGCTGATGAGATTGTAGAATTTATAGGTAAGGTGACAGAAAGTGCCGATACTTTGTACAAGGTACTTGAAACTTATGAAAAATACAGTTTGAAGTTTCACCTTGTAACCGGATATGCATTTAAAATAAGGGATGTGGATACAACCTCTACTTCAGGCCAGAAACTTTATTCAAAGGCTATGTCTGCAGAAGTAATTGCTTCTGAGAAGCTTGCTTTTATGGAGCCGGAAATTATAGCTGCAAGTGCCGCAACCATAGAAAGATTTTATTATGAAAAACCTGAACTGGCTAAGTATAAGATATTTATTGCAGAAATAAGAAGAGGCAAGGAACACTCGCTTAGTCCTGAGCTTGAAAAGCTGCTTGCGGGTACCAACGAACTTACCGAGCTTCCTTATGAGGGCTTTGCAACTCTTTCAAATGCAGATCTCAAATTTCCTGAGATAACTAATGAAAAGGGTGAAAGCATACAAATTACAAACGGAAGATTTGTTCCTCTTCAGGAAAGTAAGGACAGAGCTCTGCGTAAGGAAGTATTTGAAAAGTATTATGAGACTTTTGGAAGCTTTAAGAATACCTGGGCGGTTTTATATGCCGGACAGGTCAAACAGCTTATGTTTAATGCAAGAGCAAGAAAGTATTCTACAACCTTGGAAGCGGCAGTTGACAGCACCAATGTATCTCCTGAAGTTTATAAAAACCTTGTGGAAACTATAAATGACAATCTTGACAAGATGCATAGATATGTAAAACTTAGAAAGAATCTTTTAGAAGTTGACGAGCTTCATATGTATGATATCTATGTGCCTATAGTTAAGGATTATGAGGCAAAATATACTATAGAAGAGGCTAAAGAGCTTGTACTCAGGGCTGTGGAGCCTCTTGGAACCAACTATGTGAATCTTTTGCAGAAAGCCTTTGCAGAGCGCTGGATAGATGTGGTTGAAAATGAAGGCAAACGTGGTGGTGCTTATTCCTCGGGAGTTTATGGAGTACATCCTTTTGTATTGCTTAATTTCAACGGCACTCTTGACGATGTATTTACTCTGGCACATGAAATGGGACATGCTATGCATTCTTATTTCTCAAATGAAGGTCAGAATTTCCTTGATTCACGCTATAAGATATTTGTAGCGGAAGTTGCTTCTACTACAAATGAAGTTCTGCTAATGGAATATATGCTTAAGAACGCAAGGGATAATAAAGAAAGAACATATCTTTTAAATCACTATATGGACAGCTTTAAGGGTACTGTTTACAGACAGACTATGTTTGCTGAATTTGAAAAGACTTCAAATGAGTTGGCTGAAAGCGGTGAACCGCTTACTCATGAAAATCTTACCGGTTTATATTTAGAGTTAAATAAAAAGTATTATGGCGAAGATATGGTAAGTGATGAGTTAATAGGTTATGAATGGATGAGAATCCCTCATTTCTATTATAACTTCTATGTTTATCAGTATGCAACAGGATTTTCGGCCGCTGTTGCAATAGCACATCGTATTCTTAAAGAAGGAGAAACTGCTGTAAATGATTATATGAAATTCTTACACAGCGGTTGTACGGATGATCCTGTAAGTCTGCTGAAAATAGCGGGAGTAGATATGGCTTCCAAAGAGCCTATAAACTCAGCGCTTAAGATATTTGAGAGAGTTATAGCGGAAATGGAAGGATTGATTAAGTAAGCTACAGAAGCATATTTGAGTTAAATATAAGAGCATTTTGTTGGACATATTAAGTAGTAAAAAGTCAAACAAAATGCTCTGTTTTTTAATCCTATATTTGCTAAAATATATATAACCCCGTTTTCGACAGTTAAAAAATATTAAAAGGCGTAAACCCTTGAAAATTAAAGGATATTACGCCTTTTTAAGTGCTGTAAAAATGTTGTATCCAAAGCTTATCTTAAAATTTTTTACGACATTTTTTATTAAGGTCTTTCGGTAGAAAATTTTTACGGTCAAGACCAAGGGCGAAAACTCCTTCCAGTGCTGTCAGTGCTTTGGAACCGGTATATTGTGACACATATGCCATGTCGGATATATTTGC
>NZ_KI535366.1:149570-350311 GCF_000160035.2 Catonella morbi ATCC 51271 | reverse complement strand
CAAAGGGTTATCCGTGATGTTTAGAAGTTCCGAATGTTTACCAATTTTCTCAATATTTTTAGTTGTGGTTTTATTGCCATTTCTGATTCCCATCTGAACATAGTAAGTTGGATCAATGGCTTTTGTGTTATATCCTAATTTCATAGAAATATTATATCACACTTTTTAATAAAATACAACAGTTACAACAAATATATTATTTTAATTTGACAAAGAAATATATTAAAAAAAGCCCATTTTTCAATGGACTTGATGATTTTGAGCTATATATTACAAGGCATTAACTGTTGAACTCCCGTCAAACAAAATGCTCTGTTTTTTAATCCTATATTTGCTAAAATATATATAACCATTTTAAATATATGTGTATAGATATTTAAAAGCATGCATATAATTTAATATGGAATGATATGAAGCAAAGATAGTTATTATACTAGGAGGATATTATGATTAATGAGTTATTAAAAGTTGAATTAGAAGAAGTAAGACTTGACGAAAAATTAAATAAAGATTTGACAGATGAAATTGAAGAAACTTTGGCAAGCGGATGTGGTGCATTAAAGTCATGTAATGGATGTAATATTAAAAGTTGAATTAGAAGAAGTAAGACTTGACGAAAAATTAAATAAAGATTTGACAGATGAAATTGAAGAAACTTTGGCAAACGGATGTGGTGCATTAAAGTCATGTAATGGATGTAATTCACTAAATTAAGTTTCAAACTTGTAATGTAAACTTATAAATTAATACAAAATGATAACTATCTTTGCTGAAAATAATAAATAATTTGATTAGGAGAGAAGATGAAGAATTTTAATAAATATGATTTTCATTTTATTACTTATAAAAACTGGGGTATAATATATTATATTCCAAATCAGATTATAAAGAAATTACAAAGTAAAGATTTTTGTATTTTAAAACCTTTATTCGATAAGTTTTTTAAGAATGAATTAGATAATGAGCAAAAGAAAAAATTTATACAATATCTAGAATACAATTTTTTGCAGAACTATAAGGATAGTCTTAAATTAGAAGATAAACTTAGACTAGATAAAATAAATAAGATAGATCGTATAGAAATTATGCTTACTAATACTTGTAATTTATCTTGTAAATATTGCTATGCCAAAGATGGAACATATGGAAGAAAGCCACGCATATTAAATGAAAATGAAATTATAAAATATCTTAACGCATTGTTCCCAATTAAATATAATTATGTAAATACAGTGTTTTTCTTTGGTGGTGAACCATTGTTAAATTTTAAAGTAATTAAAGCTACATGCAATTTTTTTGAAAAATTGGTCAAGAAAGGGGATATTCAAAAGCTACCTAGCTATACATTAGTAACTAATGGAACATTAATTACTGAAGAAATAGCTGAATTTATGGCAACGAAAGAAATACTTATTACGGTTAGTATTGATGGACCCAAGTTAATAAATGATAAGAATAGATTTGATAAGAATGGTAAAGGAACTTATGAAAGAATAAAAAAAGGAATAAATTTATTATTGAAGAGTAATGCTAAATTAGTCTGTTTTGAAGTAACATATAATAAAGAGCATAAGATAGCGGGTATAAGTAAAGAGGATGTAAAAGATTTTTTAGTGAGTGAGTTTGGAAATATTAAAGTTTTGATAGAAAATTGTAATGGTGATAATGATGTTTCGCTAGATAAAGAGATAGATAAAACTTCAATAACAAAAAATGATTATAGTCATATTTATCATGCCTTATTTAAAAATGAAATATATGATTTTTCATGTAATGCTGGAAGAAGCTCTCTTATGCTGACATCTGGAGGAATCCTTTATCCTTGTCATATGTTTATGCTAGAAAATAAATACTCATTCAGTAATGAAAATGAATATGAAAAAGTTTATAATTTATTAAAAAGTGTGAATAGAAGTGTAAAGCAAGAATGTACCAAATGTTGGGCAAGAAATTTATGTGGTGCCTGTCCTGCAAGTTTACTTTTGTTTTCAAATGATAATTCTACAGATATTGCCTGTATTAATATAAAAAATAAAATTGAAAAAGTACTTCCATTGATAATTGAAGATGTATATAATAATAATTCAAATAACTATAATAGTTTAATATAGGGGGATGAGATGAAAATAATTAACAAGGAGAATAGAACCAGACTTGCAATAAGTCTCTTTTTTTCTATAGTGGGTGATATTTTCTTGATGCAAGCACTTATCGGAATGAGTGACATTATGGATATGGCTATAAAATCTAATATTAAAGATATGCCGCTTACAGTTTCACTTACCGTATTTTACATGGTAGCTCAATGGGGATGTAATTTTGTAAAGTATATATTCTGGCAGAGATTCATGTTTGGAACAAGAGACAACCTGCTCTTGATTTTAATTAAAAGCTTATTCAGACTTCCTATGTCAAAGCTAAAAGAAAAGAATTCTGATTATTATATGAATATCTTAAATAATGACATTGAAGAATTTAGAATTGGATATTTAGACGGATTATATGGGCTTTTATCATACTCTACATCAGTTATAGTGGCTGCTGTTACATTGCTTCGAGTTAATTATCTGATGGTCATAACAACAGTTATACTTACAATTCTTCCTATCCTTATAAGTAAGGTTATGACAGGGAAGACGATAAATATAAATAAAGAAAAAACAAGTGCAAATGAAACTTATTTAAGCCGCCTGCAGGAAATGGTTAAAGGGTTTGATGTTGTAAAGAGATCAGGACATTCTGATGAATATATCGGTATTTTTGAAAAAGTTAATGAAAAGCGTTCAGTTTCATATATGCATTATAACGTAACAACTAATATGATTAGGGCAACAATGTTTGCGATTGTAAGCATTAATCAATTAATCCTGACAGGACTTTGCTCCTTTTTGGTTGTGAAAAATATAATAAGTCCCGGACTTATAATTACAGTTACTGCAGCATTTGCAAATTTTTCAGATGCATTTTCAAATTCACTTGAAAGCGGTATAGAAATGAAGTCTGCTAAAGTTTTCCTTGAAAAATTTATGCCTTATCTGAATAAAAATATTGATGATAATGTGATTGATACTACACCTCTTCAATCAGATAACAGATTGACAAAAGCTGATATAGCTATAGAAAAACTTAGTTTTGCTTATGAAGATAAGGAAATATTCGAGGATTTTTCTTTGAATGTAGGCAATGGAGAGATAGTTGCGGTAACTGGAGAAAGCGGTTCAGGCAAATCTACTTTAATAAAGCTTCTGCTCAAATCTTTCTTAAATTATAGCGGTAAAATTAAATATGATGGCAAGGATTTACAGGAAATTACGGAAGAAGAGCTTTACAGCAAAGTATATCTGGTTCCACAGGAAAGCTTCATTTTTAAATCTTCATTGTTTGATAATGTTACAATGTTTGCAAAGATGGAAGATGGTGCAGAGGCTAAGTTTAAGGAAATTCTTGAGAAGGTGAATCTTAGAAATTTTATGGAATTGCATAAAGATGAAGAACTTGATCCTGATGAAATGTCTGGAGGAGAGAAGAAAAGAGCTTCAATAGCCAGAGCCTTATTTAATGATTCTGAGATAATCATTTTAGATGAGCCGACTTCTGACTTAGATCCTGAGAATAAGGAGATAATAAATAAGATTATATTTGATATGAAAGATAAGACAAGGATAGTTGTAACCCATGACTGGAATGAAAAATATTTGGGGAAATTTGATAAGATAATAAAGTTATAAGGAGTTTAAGTTTGATAATAAATGCAACGGTATTTTGGAAAGAGTTTCTTGAGTATTTAGAAGTCAATGATGATACAACAGAGAAGATAGTTTTTTTAGTTGCCAAAAAAGAAAGAGCAATGTTAGAAGTTATTGACTGGACTTTTCTTAATGATAATTATGGAATAAAAACAACAAATTATGAAGTAAGTATTCCTAAGGAATTGTCTTTAGCTTTTATCAATCTCTGTAAAAGAAATAATTATTATCCTATAATTATGCATACACATGAATGGTATTATTCTGATGAAAACATATCATTTTCAAAAAAAGATTTACTTTTTATGAAGAATTTTGTAAAAGTTTGTAGAAAATTAGGTTTGAATTTAGCAATAACTTTTTGGGTTACTAATGGGAAATATTATCAACAATGTATATTTGACAAAGTTAGCAGTGAAGAGAAACTTAATTTAAGTCCGATAAAATTGAGTATTGAGTAATTCTTCGCTTATCTTTAATATATAAGTTATGGTGAAAGATTGGAGGAATAATGAAGAAATACCTGACTGACAATTTCGGCTATACACTTAGGAATATAAGAGAAAATTTAAAACTTACACAGACTGAAGTTTTCCAGGGAATTCTGGCAAGAAGCACCTGGTATAATTATGAAGCTGAAATAATAGACCCCGATATGCTTACCTTTATTACTTTACTTGAGAGAATGGGAGTGTCAGCAGACAGATTTGAGTTCATAGTTCCTGAAGAAGTACATAAGTTTTTTATTTGGTATGAGGAATGTCTGGTTTGTATAGAAAATAAAGACTGGAAAGGATTAATAGAGAGAAGAAATAGGTTTGAGGTATTTAAGCAGATAAACGTAAAGATTCAATACCAATATAGGGATTTCATAGATTATGTTATTGAAAGATTTGGTAATCAAAATTTAGATAAGGCTTTTTTTTATATCAAACAAGCATTACTCTATACAATAACCGACATTGATAATGTTGTTTCTGACAGATTGCTATTATCCGTATTTGAAGGGCATCTTTTGGCGAATTATTATGATTTATTATATTCTATGAAAGTAGATGACAAAATAACTAAAGAGCTGTATTTGTTTTACGAATATTATAGTAACAGGCTAAATGACGATTTGATAAAAGGTATAATTATTCCTAGAATAGCGCTTATACTGCTTAAACATGATAAAAATATATTAAGCAGGGAAGAACGGTTAAAGATAGAACATGAAGTTCTTGAAATACTAATTAAAAATCATGCAATCAGAGAATTACCAGAACTATTAGGATATCTAATTAATGATGAATTTTCGTATGGAATATCTAAAGTGCGGATTTTTCAAAGAAATGCATTGTTAGCTGTATTTGATAAGTATGAAGTCTGTTCAGATTTTAGAGTTGAGGTACAAAGGTTTGCGAGAATAAAGTATCTGTTGTTAAGTGATGTACTTAGGATCCGTAGGCTTGAACTGGGGCTTACCGTAGAGGAAGCTGCGGGAGATATATGTGCTGTAAGCACTTATGCAAGAGCAGAAGCAGGTAAAACTATACCAAATAAGAATACACTGAGTATGTTGAAAGAAAGATTAAAACTTAGAGCAGTGTATTATAGTAGTGAGATAGAAACTGAAGAATACAGTACACTTATGCTTAATTCAGAATGTAGAAGACTTGCAGCAATAGGAAGATTTGATGAAGCCAAAATAAAGTATAGTGAGCTATCTGATAAACTTGATATGAATATTTTTGTAAATAAACAAATATTAGAATTTTCTGATATTTATAAATCTTTAACACAAGATAATAATTTGGTAAAATTATGGAAATTACTATCATACAATGAAGTTGAATTTGAACAAAGAATTCTTTTTAGTAGAGAAGAACTGGAAATATTAAGTTTAATAGCCTGGGAGGAAGAAAAAGTTAAGAAGACAAAAGGGCTTAAATTATTAGAGATTTTACTTGAAAAAGAAAGCAAACAGAGGGCTACATATTATTCAAGAACTGCAATAGTAAACAGAAATTTGGTTAAGATGTTAAAAGATAATAAGAGTTATGAAAAAAGCTATAAACTTGCCGTAGAAAATATCAGTAACATGTTTACAGAAAATGACGCCAGCCTTTTGATAAATATGTTAGATTATATTTCTACCATAGAAGAGGAATTGAAAAATAAAAATACAGCAGCGGAGATTTGTAAAATTATGTTTTATATTTCAGAGTTATATAAAAGATATGGTGCTGCTAAAGGAATTAGGGAATATTTTGAAGAAAATTTTAATAAGGAAGAAACCTGGTATTAAAGATTAAAAAACAGGTATCTGATTTCTGAATTATAAATATCAGTATTAAGATACCTGTTAAATGGAGCTGTCACATCAAGAATGAAATGTTTTTTTGGTGCATTATTTCTTAAAAATTAGATATATTTAGGACGAACAGAGTGAATATGTACAGGACAAGGCTCTGTTTTATCGCCACAGATCATTATGTTAGTACTATTTGTAACAGTATTAACGGATTCCTGATTTAATAAGAATGCAGAAAAGCTCAACGCGTTTAATGATAGTACAGCAACAAGACATACAAATAATTTTTTTCTTTTCACAGTAATAACCTCACTTACATAAAAAATTTTGATTATCAAATATTATTATAGGGAACAATAAATCTGACAGTCTTTATTATATAGATTAAGTTAAAGCATGACCATAGCATTTCCTCGGACATTTTAAATAAAAATATGTATTGGTAAATGCTATAGCGGTTGATAAAAATAATGCAATCATAATTTTTTTATGATAAAATGTCAGGTGAACAAGATATTTAATATAAAACCGGATGGTAAATTTTGAAAGGAAAAGCTATGAAATTATTAATTGCATCAGATATACATGGTTCAGCTTTTTATGCAAAGAAGGTTGTGGAAAGATTTGAAAAAGAAGGAGCTGATAAATTGCTCTTGCTGGGAGACATTCTCTACCATGGTCCGAGAAATGACCTCCCTTTTGGGCATAATCCAAAAGAGGTTATAGCACTTTTAAATCCGCTAAGTGATAAAATCCTCTGTGTAAGAGGAAATTGTGAGGCCGAAGTTGATCAAATGGTGCTTGATTTTCCTTGTCTTGCTGATTACATTGTTTTAAATCTGGATGGAATAAATATTTTTGCTACTCATGGTCATATTTTTGGAGAAAATAATCCTCCTAAACTTCATAAGGGGGATATTCTGCTTTGCGGTCATACCCATGTACCCAAATGTGTTACTTATGAAAATTTTATCTATATGAATCCGGGTTCAACCTCTATACCGAAGGAAAATAGTCATAACGGTTACATGATTTATGAGAATAAAACATTTATCTGGAAGGATTTTGATGGAAATATTAAAAACAGCTATAGCTGTCAGGAGGCATAAATGGCAAAACTATATGCAATTTTTGATTTGGACGGAACATTGTTAAACACCTTGGATGACCTTATGGACTCAATGAATTATATACTTAGGCAGAATAATTTTCCTGAAAGAACCAGGGATGAAATAAGAAAATTTGTAGGAAACGGTGTGAGAAAACTGGTAGAACGGGCAATTCCGGAAGAATATAAGGATGACAGCACTATTATAGATAAATTCTATAATAATTACAGTGATTATTACAAGGCTCATTCCGATATAAAAACGGCTCCTTATCCGGGAACCGTGGAAATGCTTGATGAACTTATAAATAACGGAGTAGAAATAGCAATAGTATCAAATAAGATAGATTCCGCAGTAAAGAGCCTGAGTGCCAAATACTTTGGGGAAAGAATAAAATCTGTAATCGGAGAAAAACCTAGTATAAGACATAAACCTGAGCCAGATATGGTATTTATGGCTATGGAAGAACTTGGAGCAACTAAAGAAAACAGTGTATATATAGGTGATTCAGAGGTAGACATACAGACTGCGGTTAATGCCGGTATTCCTTGTATCTCTGTTTTATGGGGATTTAGGGACAGAGAATTTCTTGAAAAGTCAGGTGGTAGAATATTTGCTGATTCAATGAAAAAATTGACAGAAAAGTTAATGAATTTTTCTAAAGCTTAAAAAGATTAGTCTAAACTAACTAATTTTCGGTTTAAAATTATGCTTTTAATGATAAAAAATCTCTAATAATGGTTTAATTTTTTTGAAATTTGTGATATTATTATCAGGATGGATTTATATTTTGGCTATATGAAATTCATTAAGCAGGTTTTATTTAAAAATTTACCAATTATAGTAAAAATACTATAACAAATATTTTTTTAATAATCAAAATCTGATGTGAAGTTCATATAGTGAATTTTAGGAGGATAAAAGAATGTTTAAGGTTGTAAATAAGCGCTACTTAGCCAATAATATTTGGTTAGTGGATGTAGAAGCACCTAATGTGGCTAAGTCCTGTCTTCCGGGACAGTTTGTAATTGTAAGGCTTGATGATAAAGCGGAGAGAGTTCCTCTTACTATCTGTGACTATGACAGAGAGAAGGAGACAATAACACTTGTTTATCAGTCGGTAGGTGCTTCAACAAAGCGTATGGAAAAAGAAGATGACAATGGTTATAAAGATGTAGTCGGTCCACTTGGACAGCCATCTGAGCTTTGCCTTATGCCTAAGGAAGAGCTTGCTAAAGAAAAGATTCTTTTTATGGCCGGTGGTGTAGGTACAGCTCCTGTATATCCACAGGTTAAGTGGCTTAAGGAAAACGGCTATGAGGCTGATGTTATTGTGGGTGCAAGAACAAAAGACCTTCTTATTCTTGAAGAAGAAATGAAGCAGTGGGCAACCAACCTTTATATTGCTACAGATGACGGTTCTTATGGCTTTAAGGGAAACGTTAATGACTGTCTTAAAGACCTTCTTGCAAATCATGGAAAAGAATATACCAGAGTAGTAGCGATCGGACCTATGATAATGATGAAATTTGTCTGTCTTACAACCAAAGAACTCGGAATACCTACTATAGTAAGTATGAACCCTATCATGGTGGATGGTACAGGTATGTGTGGTGCCTGTCGTCTTTCTGTTGGTGATAAGATTAAATTTGCCTGCGTAGACGGCCCTGAATTTGACGGACATCTCATAAACTTTGATGAGGCTATGAACAGACAGCGTATGTATAAGACTGAAGAAGGAAGAAAGATATTAAAGGTTCAGGAAGGTGATACACATAAGGGACCGGGATGCTTGACACCTAATCCTCAGAAAGTAGGCTAATTCTAAGTTAATAAAGGAGATAAGAAAATGGCAGTTAATCCAATGCAGAGAATTCCTGTTAGAGAGCAGGAACCTGAAGTAAGAGCAAAGAACTTTGAAGAAGTTTGTTACGGATATAATCTTGAAGAGGCTATGGATGAGTCTACAAGATGTCTTAATTGTAAGAACCCACGCTGTGTAGGCGGATGTCCTGTAGGTATTGACATTCCGGGCTTCATAATGAAGGTTAAAGAAGGCAATATTAAGGGAGCTTATGAGACTATAAGCAAATACAGCGCTCTTCCGGCGGTATGCGGTCGTGTCTGTCCTCAGGAGTCACAGTGCGAAAAATACTGTGTAAGAGGTATAAAGGGTGATTCCGTATCCATAGGTAAGCTTGAAAGATTTACAGCTGACTGGGCTCGTAAACAGGGTATCCGTCCTGAGCCTGCAAAAGTTAAGAATGGCAAGAGAGTTGCAGTTATAGGTGCAGGTCCTGCCGGACTTACAGCAGCCGGAGACCTTGCTAAGGCAGGTTGTGATGTGGTTATATATGAGGCACTTCATGAGGCGGGCGGTGTACTTGTATACGGTATTCCTGAGTTCCGTCTTCCTAAAGAGGAAGTGGTTAAGTATGAAGTTGATAATGTTAAAGCTCTTGGTGTAGAAATTAAGACTGACTATGTAATAGGCAGATCTCTTACTATTGATCAGCTTATGGAAGAAGAAGGCTTTGATGCGGTATTTATCGGTTCAGGTGCAGGTCTTCCTAAGTTTATGGGTATTCCCGGTGAGAATGCAAACGGTGTATTCTCTGCAAATGAATACCTTACAAGATCAAACCTTATGAAAGCTTTTGATGATAATTATGATACACCTATCCATCCGGGTAAAAAAGTAGTAGTCGTAGGTGGCGGTAACGTTGCTATGGATGCTGCAAGAACCGCACTCAGACTTGGGGCTGAAACACATATTGTATATAGAAGATCCGAAGAAGAGCTTCCTGCCAGAGTTGAAGAAGTTCATCACGCTAAAGAAGAGGGAATTATATTTGATGTACTTACCAATCCTGTTGAGATTCTTGAGGATGAGAATGGTTGGGTAAAAGGCTGTAAATGTGTAAGAATGGAACTTGGTGAGCCTGATGATTCAGGTCGTAGAAGACCACAGGAAGTTCCGAATTCTGAATTTGTTATTGAGTGTGATACAGTTATCATGTCTCTCGGTACAAGCCCTAACCCACTTATTTCTTCTACAACTAAGGGGCTTGAGTCTAATAAATGGGGCTGTCTTATTGCTAAGGATGAGGACGGTGAGACCACTAAGACCGGTGTATATGCAGGCGGAGATGCTGTTACAGGCGCGGCTACGGTTATTCTTGCTATGGGAGCGGGAAAACATGCAGCTAAGGGTATCTTAGAATATCTTGGAGTTGCTAAAGCCGAATAATTTTAGTAATTTATTTTAAAAACATACTTCTGCCTTGTCGGAAAAGATGAGGCAGAAGATTTTTATTTTAATAGGAAATTTCTTCGAGGGATGCACAACGTGATGTACAACCGGGATGCACAACTCCTTTTTTATAAAAATAAGTACTTGCAATTTTATCTAAATTCTGTTAAAATTACCTAGTGTGTTTTGTGTGTAGATTAACCTAAAATTTCCATTGGAGATAGAGGAGGTGCTGTAATGGCAAAGTGTGATGTTTGTGGAAAAGGTGTTAGCTTCGGTATAGCTGTGAGCCATTCCCACAGAAGAAACAACAGAAGTTGGAAGGCTAATGTCAGAACTGTCAGAGTGAAGACTCCTGGTGGTGCTAAGACTATGCATGTTTGTGCTTCATGCCTTCGTAGCGGTCGTGTAGAACGTGCTTAATTAAATAACTATTAAAGAGCTGTTACCGGAGTAGTGACAGCTCTTTTTATACATTAAAGAAGCTTGTTTAATATAATATGGAGGTTAGTTATGGAACAGTACAAACAGGAATTTATCGAATTTATGGTTGAAAGTGAAGTTTTAAAATTTGGTGATTTTACTCTTAAAAGTGGTAGAAAATCACCTTTTTTTATGAATGCGGGGGCTTATGTTACGGGCGGACAGTTAAGAAAGCTTGGAAAGTACTACGCAAAGGCTATACATAATGCTTATGGTGATGATTTTGACGTGCTTTTTGGACCGGCTTATAAAGGAATTCCGCTTTCGGTGGCTACTGTAGCAGCCTTTGATGAACTTTACGGAAAAGAAATCAGATATTCTTCAAACAGAAAAGAAATAAAAGATCATGGAGACACCGGTATCTTTCTTGGAAGTAAAATCAAATCAGGAGATAAGGTGGTAATTATTGAGGACGTTACCACTTCAGGGAAGTCTATTGAAGAAACATATCCGATTATAAAACAGATGGGTGATGTAAATGTTGTAGGGATGATGGTTTCGCTTGACAGAGGGGAAAAAGGAAAAGGAGAAATCAGCGCACTTAATGAAGTTTCATCAACCTATGGTTTTCCTACAGGAGCAATAGTTACCATGAAAGAGGTAATAGAATATCTGTACAATAGGGAAGTAATGGGAAAAGTGGTTATTGATGATGAAATCAAGGCAAGAATAGATGAATATTATCTACAGTATGGAGCTAAATAGATGATGGAAAGCTTGTTTACCGGTTATATCTAAAAATCCTCTTTGGTTAATTCGTATAGTCAAATGACAAAAATTTGTGCAAATCTTACAAAAAATACTGGAAATTAATTGGTAAGAAATTTTGTATGAATTACACAAAAAATTAAGAAAAATTTCTATCTGAGAATACTCTCTAAATATCTTTACAAATGATATTTTAGGGAGTATTATTCTTTCTAAGGGAACAATATTTACTTAAATCTGATTATATAATTCTTTTATTTTTTATTTGATTGTCAAATCTATGAATTTAGTCAAATAGAATAGTTATTTATTGCTATTTGTACTTAAATTAATCAATCCAATAATTTTGTGTTTCAAAGTACTTAGGAGGTAGTTATGCTCGTGACGTTCTGGAGCGGTGCAGAAATCAGAACCGGTGTTACCACCAATACTGCACTAATTTCCCATTTTTATGCTCAAAGATATAAGAAAAAGGTGGCTTTGTTTGAAAACCATGTTCCGGGAAAATATAGTCTTGAAGATATTTTGATTGGTAAAAAAAGCCTGCCGTTTCTTTTTGAAGAACCTATATTTTATAACAGAAATAATAACATTAATTATTATTACGGACTGATGAAGGCAGGTCTTCCGGTAAAAGGTATAAGTAATGCAGCTCTTCGTATGGCTGAAGGAAGACTACATTATTTTCCGCAATTTTCATCTAATCATACTCTTTTTGACTATGAAATGAATAAAGTAATCGATAGATTTATTGATGAGCTTAATAGCAGATACGAAGTAGTATTTGTTGATTTAAAAAGAATTAATACTATGACAACAAAACATATTATTGAAAGGTCAGATATAGTTTTTGTAAATGTACCGCAGGATGAAATCAGTATAAACAGAATTTTAGATGACAATTTAATAGAGCGTGAGAAACTTTGTTTCATTCTTAGCAGATATAAGCAAACGTCAAAGATAGATTTTGAAGAAATTGTAGCAGATTATGATATTGATAATGAGAGAATATCATATATTCCATATTATGAATCACTCATCAGAATCTGTAAAAACGGGAATTTATCAAACTTTTTAATCAAAAACTTCTGGTCTACGAGAGGTGAAAAGAGCTTTGAGCTGGTTTCACAGCTTAGAAAACTTACTAACTTTATTAAAAGTCAGATAGAAGAGGGTGTAGAAAAGGAGAGGGCTGTATGAGCTTTAAGAATTATACTGAAAGTTCGGTTGAAGCAAATAGTATAGTGGACTTTGATACACTTTTACAGGCTATAAAGGATGACTTTACACAGCTACTTCGTGTCAACTTAAATATTGGTCCTTTTTTGATGAAAGAAAGGCTTCTAAGAATTGAAAGAAGAGAAGAATTAAGGGAAGCACTCAGAACCTGTGGTTCCGGAAACGAAGCCTCAAAGATATTTGTGAAAAGCTATATTACAACTCTGCTGGCAGATAAATATAAGATATCAGAGGAAAATATACATCTGTTCTTAAAGGAAGATTCTGAATATAGATTTAAGGTAAACCTTGAGAAATTCATAGGCAGATATGGGAAATTTGGTCTTGAGAAACTGATTGAAAGATATTTTTCAGAAATAATTATTAAATCGGAAAAAAGAATCATAGATGAAAAAGCATTAGGCAGAGCATTTGGAAGGTTTAATCATGAAAGTACCACCTTTCCCGAAAAAATGGATATTCTCTGTCAAAAAATATATGAAAATTATAAAGGAAACGGAATTATAGACAGTCTGCTGCCTCTTGTGATAGACGGAATTTCAGGAGGGGTTTCAAGCGATAACGGAAGCTTCTGTGTATGGCTTATGTATAAGGGAAATTCTGTCAGTTTATCATTTCTTAAATTTAAAGGAGAAGCCGAGATTAAGAGAATATGCAGAAACCTGTGCAAAAGTTATGGCATAGGACAACTCTCCGAAAGAAGAGGATACATAGTGGCAGAGCTTGCAGATGGCTCAAGAGCCTCAATATCAAGACCACCGTTTTGTGAGAGTTGGAGCTTTTTTATCAGAAAGTTCAGAATGGAAAATATTTTGGAGATGGAGGATATAATCACGGGTGAAGGCTCGGAAAATATTATTAAGCTCTTAAAGTATCTGGTAGTTGGGGAAAGACTGGTAGCTGTGACCGGTGAGCAGGGATCGGGCAAAACTACACTTTTGGCTTCAATGGTTAAGTTCATACCTGATTGGTTGAATATCAGGGTAACAGAAATGTCATTTGAATTACATTTAAGGCAGAGATTTCCCGGAAGGAATATAGTAAGTTTTAAGGAAACAGAAGGAGTGGGGATACAGGAAGGGCTTGATTTTACCAAAAAGACAGACGGTAATGTAACTATTTTGGGAGAGGTTGCCACCATGCAGGCAGTATTGTTTTTGGTACAGATAGCGCAGAATGCATCAGCTTTTACATTGTTTACCCATCATGCCAAGGATACAACAGCCCTCATACATTATATTCGGAATTCCTTGCTTATGCAGGGAAATTTCAGAAATGAAAAAGTTGCTCTTATGCAGGCGGTAAGTTCGGTGAGAATAAATATACATATTAAGAAAAATGCTTTTGGTGAAAGGTATATAGAAAAAATAAGTGAAATTATTCCCTGCGAAAGTGAAACCGGGTTTACAGAAAAAGTTATTGCTTATAATACCAAGGGAAAATATATCTTAAAAGAAGAGTTAAGCAGAGAAACGGAGGAGGCTGTTTATGAAAGACTGCCGGAGAATGAAACTTCGGATTTTATAAAATATATAAAACAGTGGCAGAGGGTAAAAGATGGAAAAATGGTTGTTTAGTATTTACAAAACATTATGTTTAACCGGAATAGGAAGGGTGGTGATAGGAAAGACCGAATATGAGGTTGGAAGGTATTTACCGTTTGATGACTTTGGACTTGGGGTAAACACTGTTAAACTCTTATTTGGCAATGTATTCAAGGCCTTACTCATTTTTATGGTAACTTATGCGGTTGCCCTCTTTGATAAAAAATACTTAATTGTGGCCTTGGTGCTGGGAATTGCAACATATAAGGACAGTTTCATAAAGTGGAAAAGAAAGCAGGAAAAGACTTTGCTTAGACAGTTATCCCTATACTTGAATGAATTACGAAGAGAGTTTTATAGATTTAATGATGTAGAAGAAGCTTTTCTTTCAGCTTTTTCTGCCGCAGGTGAGGAACTTAAGCTCCATCTTGGTTTAATAGAGGATGCACTTGACGGAGACGGTATACCCGAAAGATACAGGGCAGCTGTTCCAAACAGATTCCTGTTTATTTTTATTGCAATCTGTCAGTGCGGAATTAAATACGGAGACAGTGACAATACCTTTGTATCTAATATAGATGAACTGCAAAAGAATATTGACTCGGATTTACTTAAGTGGGACAGAGAGGACTTTATATTCAGTGCGGTATTTTTTGCAATCGGCTTCTCACTTATAAGTATGCCTGTTATGGAAAGATGGGCAATGTCTCAAGTATCTGATTTAAGCACATTTTATAATGGTTTCAGAGGCAGCATGACAAGGGTTGTTTGCATAGTTATTACTACTTTATTTATTTTGGCTTTTGAAAAAATGCAGGAAATCAGAAAAGACGGAATAGAACCGTTGTTATCAGGGATAATAGAAATCCCTTTGGTAAATAAGTGGCTTAAGTGGCTTTTTGAAAAGAGAAATATGGAAAATGGCAGGATTGCAAAAATATTAGATGAAAATTTTCCGGAGAAGTCATATCAGCAATTTATACTGATGAGATGCGTATACTTTTTGGGAAGTTTGATTATTGCTTTATGCTTGATTATTTATTGGAGGCTATCGCTTTTATTACTTCTTCCTGTTATGCCTCTTTCTTTCGTAATAAGTCATATTCCGTATATAAGTTTAGTTGTTGATGGCATATTTTATGAAGCAGAACTGGAGGAGGAAATAGGACAGGTCAGGCTTATGACTATTTCACTTGCAGGTGTAATAGGGATGACGGTTGAGGAGATTCTTTTATGGACTGAGAACTTCACCCTTTTTCTTAGAGAAAGCGTGGCTTCCTGCATAGACCGGCTTGATGTAGACGAAAATACTGCTTTGGATATACTTAGAGAACGCTGGAAAACGACGAGCTTTATCAATGTTATAGATGATTTGATAGCAAGTGACAAAATAGGAATAAAAGAGGCATTTAAGGATTTATTGTCAAGGAGAGATTATTATACTGCCAAAAGGAGACAGGAACAGGAATTGGTAGTCAGGAAAAAAGAGGCTATAATTTCGACTTTTTTATATCTGCCATTTATGGTAACAGTAGGTGTGTATATGGTAATTCCGTTTTTGGTTATAAGTATAAGAAATCTGTTAGATGTAACAGTTAATTTAAGCTGATTTAGGAAGGAGTATTTATATGAGTAATGGATTGAAAGGTTTAACTTTAGCAGCAGGTGTAATAATAACCTGCATAGTTATAAGTATTGCATTTTTTGTTACAAGAGAGGCTAAGGATATAGCGGCTCAGGGCATCAACCAGATGGGAGAATACACTACAGAAATGGGAAATGGCGGAATTGAATTCTACAACGGTCTGACATTGTCGGGAAACGAGGTGATAAGGACTGCAAAGCGGCTTAAGAGTAAGACAAATATCTATATTGTTACCAATGATACCAAGGCAGGTGCTCCTAACGGAGTTAAGGTTGAGACTACAGGCTGGCTTACGGACAATGTATATCAATACGGTAATTTCATTGGAAAGGTTCAATATAAAGATGATGGAAGTGTGGACAGGCTTACCTTCATACAGCTGGTTCAATAGGTACAGGTTATGTATAAAATTCTTGAATTATTAAAAAAGATTTCTAACTTACTTTTATTTGCAGTTGCACTAAGTCAGATTTTTTTATATGAAGCTTACCTCGGAAATTTAGAAAGAATGCTTAAGGTGGAATTATTATGGAGGTTTTTGGTAAATTTTGGAGTATAATCATAGGTTTTATACTTATATTTATATGCCCGATATATATTACACAAATAAGAGTAAAAGCACTTACAGATATTGAAATTATCAATCTTACTGACAGATTTTTGGATAAGGTAAAATATACAGGATACATTGACAGGAAAGATATGGACAATTTATATACGAGTTTGTCAAAAATCACTTCAGACAAAGAACTCAGCCTGTTACATAAAAGAAGGGCTGTGCGACCTGTTATGAAAAACGGTGAGATTGAGGACACAGGTGAGTTTTATATTGAAGTATCGGATGCGGAAATTAAGAATGAATTAAAGAGGAGTTCGAAGTACAGGTTCAAGATAGGTGATGAAATTTGCTGTGTAATTAAAGATAAGAGTAAACTGTTGAACATGTTCCCTGAAAAAACAATAGAGTTAGGAGGAATGATAGAAAACGAGTATATCAAAAATTAGCTCACTGATATCGTTATTTGTGATAATACTTGCTTTATTGGGAAGCATGAGAATACAAGCTCTTTTTGCAAATCTTAATGAAGGTATACTTATCCAAAATGAAGTAATGGAAATGGCGGGAGCAGGAGCCGGTGATACGCAGGATGATTTCAGAAATTCAAAATATGATTTGGTAAAAAAACATTCGGAAGATAACCTGAAAAAATACTTATTCGGAAAAAGAGAATCGGTATCCGGAATTGAAGGGAAAATGCTTTTATCAGAATATCTGAATAAGGTAAAAGAAGACACTCTGTTGTTAAAACCAAAGAAGGATATAAGTTATAATGGTTACTTGAAAAATATTTATAAGCTTCAATCTGTTAATAAAGAAAGAATATATTATTATACCTTTAACAATATCTATCATAATTCATATATTTGCAGCCATTTGCCGGCAAATAAGGAGGAGATTAAAGTTTATTCTTCTATGGAGGAATGTGCTTTATCAGGAGCCTTCCCTTGTAAAAAATGTGTGCTGGGATGTGAAAAATAAGGAGGAAATTTGGAAAACTCATTGAAAATGTTAACTATAGCGGCAGGAATATTTATAACCTGTGTAGTTATAAGCTTCAGCATTTTAGTCATGCATGAAGGAATGTCGTTGGGTTCTGCCTTTGTAAACAGTCTTAACGAGAAAGAAAGGGATTACAGGGAATATAATGTTGCCAAATATGATTCGGAAATTCTTACCGGAGCAGAAGTAATAAATGTTACAAGGAAGTATCAGAATGATATGGAGATAACAATAATAACCGATAACGGCAGCAGAATATTTACTAAAAACAATAATTTTAACATCTCTGCAAATTATCCCGAAAATGATTTTTACATAGAGCCTTATGATGATTATGTAGGTCGGGTAGGCAGAGATGCAAACGGAAAGATAAACAGATTAAAATTTGAATTAAGAAGGGGATAGAAATGAAAAAATTCAATTTTAGAAAAGTAGTTTTTATTAATGCACTTATTACTTTGATATTTATGTTTTCAGGAGTTCACAAGTATAAAGTATTTGCGGCTGAAGGATGCACAGCAGGTCAGGTTGTGGATTATCTTGCAGAGTTGACTAATTTAGGTGTGCTTGAGGACAATAGCTTTGAAGGAAAGAAGCAGGGATTAAATAAGTTTGGAATTGAAGGATTGGAGTATCTGGCATCTCCTGAGGATAAGGTTACGGTGGAGAAGCTTTCATCGGTTTGTGTGGCCATTATGCGATTTATAGGAGAAGATAAAGCTATAGTTCTTAAAGATGATGGCTCAAATTATCAAGTTGTAGATAAAAAAGGAAAGGTTTTATATTCTGATGGAAAGTGGTTATCTTATGGTGATTTATCTACAGGTGAAGATACAATCTTAGAAAAAGAAATAAAAGAAAGAAATGGAATAAAAAATTATGGGAGAATATATGATTTAGATAAGGCTGATAATATACATAAATGGGATCTGGTAACTACATTAAGAAAAGGTATTATTATTGGTAAATCATTAGGGAAATACTCTCAAAAAAGGAATATTGAACCTAAAAGGAAGGTAAGCATAAATGATATAAAGAAAGCCATTGATAGAGTTTATAATTCAGATAAAAGATATCCTATGAGTCGAGATGGTCAATTGATAAGAAAGACTAATTTACCGGTAAACGCATCGGAGTATAAATATATACTTGCTGCTTTTCCGAATTCATTCTATGAAACGAGATTTACTTATGAAAATCATGCTAACTTTTTAGTAAAAATACATGAATTCTATGATAAACCTAAAGCTGTTTATGAAGATATGATAGATTATTATCCATATAATGTATATGATAAAGCTGATAGAGTAAGAAAATTGCAAGATGTAAGAATGAATATTAATTATAAGAAAATTGGTAAAAAATGGCGGGATGAATTAATTTCATATTATAAATCTGATTATGATGAGAATGAAAATTTAGAAGGAATAAAAAAAGAAATAGATGAATATATAAAATTTGTAAAGAAAAATAAAATTATAGTAGAAGCAGAACCCTCAATTATAGAAGGAAGTGCGGTATATCGTAATAATTATAAACCTTGTTTTCATACATATATGAGATTTAGAATAATTTCATGCAAAAATTTGGATAAAAATTTAGATAAGATAATATATGGAAGCATGATTAATAATGCAGGTTGGGGAATATCTAAAAATTATAGAGAAAAGGTAAAATTGGGTAAATGGATTGAAGGTGTATATTGTGTGACTTTTCCTGAAATAAATCACAATTCTTTTAGAGTTCCAGGATACCCTTGGAAGTGGGTTAATGAATGTTATTTTAACAACACTACAAGACATTTAAGAAAGAAACACATACTTAAACAGTTTAGAATAACATCTAAAGATAAACTTTGGTATAATCCAGACATAGATTGGGTGTTATATGGTTGGAAATAGAAAGAAAAAAAGTAAAGTAAAATACATGATTGCATTTCTTGTATTACTGTGTACATTTTTTATGTATGCAGTAATGGTTAAATCGGATATGGATTTTATAATAGATAAAAACAGTGGAGACATAGCTTGGTTTTCTTCTGCAATTAAGGCTAAAACCAATATTAGATGGCAACCGAAAGGATATTATATATCTTTAGAGCCTTCTTCTAAAGACAATTTAGGTTATCCTCTTAGAAGAAGAACACCAATGATTAAACTTTACATAAATGATTTGACGGTTACTGCAAATGAAGGTAAACCCCGAAATGGTAAATATAATGTAGAAAATAAACTTTCAGGCCAATATATAAAAAATCAAATTATAGCCAATAAAGCATTTTATTCTAAACTTGTAGAAAAGTATAAAAAAGGTGATAAGAAGCTATATATAGATACTTTTTTTGAAACTTATGAAGTAATAGAAGATGTTTCTACAAGAAAGAAGGTAATTGATGCTTTTAGGAGGAAAAATAAAAAAGATTTTGAAAAGCCTGATGGTAAGTATATATATGTAAATGGCGTAAAATATGAATATGATAGCAGACTGGATGTAGTAAAAAGAATAAGAAAAAATGATTTAACTGATATTGATAAAATACGTGGGGCAGAATATTGGAGTGAAGCTGCTATAAAGCAGTGGTTGAATAAAGATTATTATAACCATGAAATTGTATATGATATATTTTCCAATGTAATGGTGAAATATGTTGATAAAAACGGAGTGTTATTGGGAGATAGTTCGAGTATTAAAATCAATAAGATTAAGGCTAAAGAAGTCGATGTTGGCGAAAAAAGATTAACTAATCCACATTATTATTTTAAACAAAAAGATAAAGGACCTAATCTTATAGAGAATGATATACAGAAACATTTTGGTGACGAAGCAACCATAACTCTGCCCAAAGAAATAACGGTTACAAAAAATAAAAAGAAAATAAAGTATAAACTAATTTCAAGCGAGTTCCGGGAAGAAGCAACTCCATCTGTTTCTCAAAATAAAAAAACAGGAGAAAAAGCAAGTGAGCAGAAGGTGGTTCTTGGGAATGAAAATTCTATGGTTGTAGGAATATATGAAGGACCACCACCAAAGATAACTGAGGAAGAGGCAGAAATGTCAAACGAGTTAGAGGATCCGGAGCCATCGGGGATAATTGGTTCAGGAACTCTTGAAGATTCTCCCTTTGAAATAGAAAAAGGAATTCCGGTAAGTGAATATTACTATAAAAATGTTATTACGGAAAACTATCTGTTAAAATACCGGTTTAAGAACAAAAAAGGTGAGAAATTTTATAATGTAAAAAGCTATGTAAATTGGAGACTCAGCTGGACTACGGGTACCGGCAAAAAAATTAAACATCATACCGCAATCAGCAGGGTAGACTATACCACTACTGTTAAAAGGAAGTACTCTTATTGGTATATTGATAATCTGGAAGTATATACTTTGGATGGAGCAGTTTTATATAATAATGCGATACCGGATACCGGGATTAAGATGTTGCCTAACGGATATATTCCGCCTAAAATAGAGTATTTAACCAATTTATCGGAAGATGATCATATAAAACCGCCACCGGAGAGCTTGAAAACGATAAATCTTGGAGTAAGGTCTGCAAACGGGTTAATCATACCGCCTTACAATCCAAAACCTGAGATAGAAACTCAGATAGGTTATCCCGTTGTTAAAAATGACAGGCTTGTTATTGACGGCAAAATTATTATGGATGACAGCTTTGTCAGAAAATCCGCACCTAAGCCAAATAAACCTGCTTCTAAAGGGAAAATGACAGAGAATAAGGTCTTATATGAATTTGGTAAAAGTATGGAAAATCAGATACAAAATGATATTTATGAAAGTAGCGGAAAGGTATTTTATGTCCTTGCCGACAGTATAAATCCGGAGGGGGATAACAGCCTTGAGTTTGACATAGATTACGTAAACCCTGTGGCGGTACATACACCTGTGGTCTGCGACTACAATATAAATGATGCAAAGAAATGGTGTCAGCTTATAAATCCTGATAAAGCCCTGTTTCAATTGGTGCTTGAAAAGGATTTTGATATTGACATATTAACAACCGGCAATCACTTGGACATCAAGGGATATGGAGATAGAGACTATGCGAAATATACACTTAAAAAAGAAGTTATTTTCCCATTTGATGTAATGCTTGGTGAAAGATTATATCCTGCAAATACACCTATAGTAATTACCGGTAATACTAATTTCCGTTTGCCTATGACGGTAGATGAAGGAAAATATACAATAATGGTAAGAACTTTTGCAATAAATTATTTGCCGGGTTCAAATTCTAAACCGGAAGCTTATGCAAATCTGGCAATGGAGAATTATATTGCAGAGAATAAGATAAAAGTCGAAGTAAGCGGAAGACTGATGGATTTTACTCTGTTAAATGTTAAAAATACGACAATGTGGGAAAAAGAGGATGGGAGTTTTATTCTGAACGAGGGAGTCAGACTTAAGAGTCTGCCATTACTTGAAGGAGATAACAAAAAGTTTAAGAATGAAGGCTCATTTAAAAAGGGATATGCTGTAGCCTTTGCTATGACCACAATAGGAAATTATTATAATGAGCCTTACGGTATAAGAATGGACCTTGATTTCTCCCTGCTTGATGAAACTACAGGTAATAAGATACCTGTTGATGTTTATTATGAAGAAGTATCGCAGAAAGAAAATAAGAAACTTGGTCTGATAAAGATTGGCAGCAAGAAAGATAAAGAAAACCTTCATTATATTAAGGTTTCAGACGGAGGTATAGGCTTATACAGGTATGACAGAGAGCTTTTGCCAAGGCAGTTGTTAGCTACAGGAAGCAATGCATATATACAGAGATGGACAGGGGAATATGCTCTGCCTGAAAGAATATATGTATGTAAAAAAGGATTTAATTTAGAGGGATATTTGAAAAAACATTTTTCCATATATTTTGATGAAGGATTTTGGATAAAAAGTGGATGGCTGGTTGTTTCAGCAGATATTTCAACTCTGAAGGACGGAGTTAAAATCCTAAGTTACACTAATCCTGACAATGAGAAGGATGGATATTTTAATAATTGGAAGTATGAAACTACGGACAGAAGGAAGTACAAGACAGATGGCAGTGAACTAAAATTTGCGGATGGAGATTTATTAGTTTATGATTTATCAAAGAAAATATGGCAGGAAAGGAGAGCGGAAGTAAAAAAGGTATACTAAAGGGCATTGACAAAACAGGAGGTTGAGGCTATCATTTTTATATTGTAATGCAAGCTTTGACCGACACAACAGTCAAAGCAAGTCTGCATTACCGGTTAAAGTATCTGATATCTATACTTGGTAGGTTTGGAGAATTTTATGCAGAAAATAGGATTTATTGGCTTTGGACTTATTGGTGGCTCACTTGCAAAGATATGGAGAAAGAAACATCCTTCTTATGTGTTTATAGCTTATAATTATAAGAAAGATGTGAATAAAGAACTGTTAAGAGCTAAAGAAGATGGTGTTCTGAATGAGATAGTTACTGATATTGCAGAACTTTCAGATTGTGATATAATTTTGCTTTCAGCTCCTGTGTTGTCAAATATTTCTTACCTTAATCAGTTGAAAGATATAATAAAAAAAGATTGTGTAATTACTGATGTCGGCAGTGTGAAGGGAGATATTGCAAAAGAGGCTGAAAAGCTTGGACTCACAAGTCAGTTCATAGGCGGTCATCCTATGGCAGGCTCTGAAAAAACAGGGTATTCGAATGCAAGCGTAACTTTATTTGAAAATGCATACTATATCTTAACCCCGTTTGAAGGTACAGATGCAGAAAAACTTGAGAATTTGAAGGGGTTGGTTGAAGAAACCAAAGCTGTCCCGGTAATTATAGATGCAAAAAAGCACGATTATATAACAGCAGCTATAAGCCATGTTCCGCACGTAGTTGCCTCATCTTTGGTAGGTGTGGTTGCTAAGGCAGATGAGGAAAATGGCTTATTATCCATGCTTGCAGCAGGGGGATTTAGAGATATAACCAGAATAGCCTCTTCCTCGCCGGCTATGTGGAGAGACATTTGTCTATCCAATAAAGAAAGTATTTCTGAATTTTTAGATAAGTATATTGAGAAATTAAGAGAAATTAAAGAATTGATTTCAGAAAAAAATGAGAATCAGCTCTATGAGTTCTTTGAAAACAATAAAGATTACAGAGATTCATTGCCACTTAGAAAAAGCAATATGGCTGTATCACACGAAATACTATTATATGTGCCTGATGAGCCGGGTTCGATAGCAATTATGGCATCTATTCTTGCAGCAAAAGGAATCAGTATTAAAAATATGGGAATAGCTCATACTAGGGAGTTTTTAGATGGAGTGCTCAGGATAGAGTTTTATGACAGCCATTCTAAAGAAGCAGCCATTGTAGCCATAAAGGAGAGAAATTACAGGATATTTGACTAAAGAGGGAGGTCAGTGCTTATGTCCAAACTTTTATTTATATATAATCCTAATTCCGGTAAGGGAAATATCAGAAAGGAAATTTCCTTTATTTTAGAAAGCCTGTCTGCCAAAAGATATGATATAAGAGTGTTTCCTACAGCTAAATGCGGTGATGCGGCTGATATGGCTAAAAATGAAGCTAATAATTACGATTTGCTTGTCTGTGCCGGTGGAGACGGTACATTTAATGAAGTTGCAAGGGGGCTGATGGAAGCAAAAAATAGTGGACAAAACATTCCCGTTGTAGGCTATATACCGGTAGGGACTGTAAATGATTTTGCCACAAGCCTTGATATACCTAAGGATATAATAGATGCTGTCTATGTAATAGTAACAGGTAAAGAAAAATCAGTAGATATCGGTTCCTTCAGTGTAGGGGATGAAGGCGGTTTTCACAGCTATTTTACCTATGTAGCGGCTTTTGGGGCATTTACGGAGGTGTCTTATGAAACTTCGCAGGATGTAAAAAATGTAATAGGCAAAGCGGCATATTTTCTTGAAGGGGTTAAAAGTCTACAGAAAATACGACCTTATCATTTAAAAATCTCTTATGACAGCAATGAGATTGAAGATGATTTCATATTTGGTATGGTTGCTAACTCGAAATCGGTCGGAGGATTTAAGGGTATAACAGGACCTGAGGTATATCTGGATGATGGTGAGTTTGATGCTATTTTCGTAAAGAATCCTAAAACGCCTCTAGACTTGCAGAATATAATCAATTCATTTATTCTTATGGATATGAAGACGGATAATATCTATCATTTTCATTCCGGCAGTATTAATATAGAAGCTGAGGAAAATTTACAGTGGACTCTCGACGGGGAAGCAGGCGGTTCACATCAGATAGTTCGTATAGATAATCATAAACAGGCATTAACAGTAAAGGTAAGGAGTGGTAAATAATGGAAAATATGAATAATGATTTTATAACTTTAACAATAGGAAAACAGAAAAATATTGCTCTTATAGCACATGATGGCAAGAAAAAAGAAATTATTGAATGGTGTTTGGAAAATAAGTCAGTTCTTGCTAAGCATTTTCTTTCAGGAACAGGAACTACGGCAAGAATGATAACAGAAGCAACGGGGCTTCCCGTGAGAGGCTATAATAGCGGACCGCTAGGAGGAGATCAGCAGATAGGAGCTAAAATTGTTGAAGGGAAGATTGACTTTGTTATTTTCCTTTCAGATCCTCTTGCTGCCCAGCCTCATGATCCGGATGTAAAGGCTTTTCTCAGAATCTGTCAGGTATATGATATTCCTATTGCCACCAATAAGGCTACGGCTGATTTTATGATTAATTCAACTCTTATAGATAAAGAATATGACCACAAGATAATCAATTTTAATAAGAATATAGAGGATAGGGCGAGGACTTTATAGTATATGAAAACCAGTGATTTTTTTTATGAATTACCTGAGGAGTTAATAGCGCAGGATCCTTTAGAGGATAGAACGGCATCAAGACTTCTAGTTTTAGACAGAAAAACGGATAAGTTAGAGCATAAAATATTCAGCGATGTTATAGACTATCTTAATCCGGGGGATTGCCTGGTAATAAATAATACAAGAGTTATACCTGCAAGACTCATTGGAGAAAAAGAAGGCACAGGTGGTAAGGTTGAAATTCTGCTTCTTAAAAGGCGGGAAAATGATATATGGGAATCCTTGGTAAAACCGGGTAAGAAACTAAGACCGGGAGCAAGGGTTACATTTGGAGATGGCAGGCTAAAAGCTGAAATACTTGAAATAGCGGAAGAAGGTAACAGGCTGGTTAAATTCTATTATGAAGGGATTTTTGAGGAAATACTTGATTCTCTTGGTGAAATGCCGTTGCCTCCTTATATTACACATAAACTTGAAGACAAGGAAATGTATCAGACAGTTTATGCCAAGTTTGACGGTTCGGCAGCAGCTCCTACCGCGGGTTTACATTTTACTAATGAGTTGCTTGAAAAAATCAGACATAAGGGAGTGAGAATAGCAAGTATTACCCTGCACGTTGGTTTGGGTACTTTCAGACCGGTAAAGGTAGAGGATGTAAATAATCACCATATGCATACGGAGTGGTATGAGGTAAATAAGGAAGCGGCTGACATTATAAATGAAACTAAGAAGAATGGCGGAAGGGTTATCTGTGTAGGGACAACAAGCTGCAGAACGATTGAGTCTGTAGCTGATGAGAATGGCCTGATGTCAGCTAAAACTGGAGAAACAGATATCTTCATATATCCGGGTTATAAATTTAAGGTGATGGATGGGCTTATAACCAACTTTCATCTTCCCGAATCAACACTGGTCATGCTCGTCTCAGCTTTTGCAGGTAAGGAAAGGGTACTTTCGGCTTATGAGACTGCGGTAAAGGAAATATACAGGTTCTTTTCTTTTGGGGATGCTATGATACTTATATAATATTATTAAAATCTCTTTGACAAGTACGCATTAAATGCGTATAATATATATTGAAGGGAGGAAAGAGTGAAACGAAGGGATTTAATAAAACTATTGGAAAAGAATGGTTGGAGTTTGCTTAGGCATGGAAGTGGACATGATATATATTGCAAAAATGAAAAGATGGAGACAATTCCAAGACATAAAGAGATTGCAGAGCAATTGGCAAAAGCCATTATAAAGAGGCAAGGGCTGGAATAGTTCTTGTACATCCTGAAGTTTCATTATATTAGTATATGAAAAGAGTATATCCGGTAATAATGGAAGAAGGTAATGATTTTGTTGTGGTATATTTTCCTGATTTTGATAGTGGAACACAAGGAGAAAATATACCAAAAGCTATAGAAATGGCAAGAGATGCAATAAGCATGTTAGGAGTAACCTTGGAAGATGAAGGTAGAAAAATACCTGAACCATCAAATTATGATGAGATTAAAATCAAAAAAGGACAAATTAAAACTTTTATTGATGTTGATTTTGATGATTACAGGCGAAAAAATGAAACAAAAACAGTGAAAAAGAACTGTACCTTACCATCCTGGCTTTGTTATGAAGCTGAAAAGGCAAATATAAATTTCTCAGCAGTATTACAAGAAGCACTAAAAGAAAAATTGAATATTTCAAAAGATAAGCAATTATTAAAATATGTTCAAAAAGAAGAAATGTTAAAGGCACTCTGAAAGGGGGTGCTTTTTTATGTAATAGGATTAGGGTGTCAATGAACACAAATAATACACAAAAATTATTGCATTTTCCTGTTGACAAATTTATTTAATGGTGGTATCTTACTAATAGATGTTAGCACTCTAATCAAACGAGTGCTAATAACGAGAAAGAAAAGGAGTGATGAGATGGAACTTGACGAACGAAAGCTTGAGATACTTAAGGCTGTCATCAAGAACTATCTTGAGACAGGTGAACCTGTTGGCTCCCGGACTATTTCAAAGCTTTCCGAATTAAAACTAAGTTCTGCAACAATCAGAAATGAGATGTCAGATCTTGAAGATATGGGGTATCTGGTAAAACCTCATACTTCAGCAGGAAGAATACCTTCAGATAAGGCTTACAGACTTTATGTTGACTCACTGATGCAGACTAAGGAAAAGGAAGAAGATAATCTTAAGAAGGATTTGATTGAAAAGTCAGATAAACTTGAAACTCTTTTACAACAGGTGGCAAATTTACTTGCTATGAATACAAATTATACCACAATGGTGTCTGCGCCTAAGTATGAGAGTAACAATATAAAATTTATTCAGCTTTCGGAAATTGATGAAGTAAACCTTCTCATTGTTGTTGTATTAGAAAAAAATGCAGTTAAAAATACAATAATAAGGCTGGATGAGCCGGTTGAAAAAAGCCTGCTTCTAAAACTTAATATAATGCTTAATTCATTTCTTGCAGGGCTAAATATGAAAGATATAAATATCGGAATCATTGCAAAAATGAAAGAGCAGGCAGGCGAATACGTAAATCTGGTCGGAAGAATTATAGATGCAATCGGCTCGGTATTTTCAGATGATGATTCACTTAAGATATATACCAGCGGTGCTACCAATATTCTTAAGTATCCTGAACTTAATGACAATGACAATATGCAAAAACTGTTGTATACCATTGAGGAAAAAAAAGAACTGTCTGCATTACTCACAGATAAGATGGATGACGGTAATGATGATGGTATTCAGGTATATATAGGAAATGATACAAATGTGGAAAGTCTTAAAGACTGCTCGGTGGTTACAGCAACTTATGAGATAGAAGAAGGAGTCTATGGTAAGATTGGTATTGTAGGACCTAAGCGCATGGATTATGCAAAGGTTGTAAGTACACTTAAGAATCTTATGAAACAGCTTGATGTGATATTTAAGCATCAGAGCAAAGATACAAGTACTAAAGCAATTAAACTTATAGATATGAAAAAAACATAAACGATGTAAGTGACACATAGGGAAAGGTGGGAGACTGTGAAAGTAAAAAAGAAACATTCTGAAAAGGAAGCAGAAAAGGTTAATACTGAGGTGGTAGAAGAGAACGAAACAGTTTCTGAAGGATCCTTAGATGAAAAAGAATTAAACAAGGTAAAAGAAGAACGGGAGGCATCAAAAGAGGAAGAATACAAAAAGAAAATTGATGACTTAAATGACAGGGTAATGCGCCAGATGGCCGAGTTTGACAATTATAGAAAGCGTACAGAGAAAGAAAAATCACAGATGTTCGACCTTGGTGCAAAAGGAATTGTAGAGAAAATTCTTCCTGTTATAGATAATTTTGAAAGAGGCCTTGCAAGTCTTTCCGATGAAGAAAAGGAAGGAGCTTTTGCACAGGGTATAGACAAGGTTTATAAACAACTTATGCAGTGCCTTATGGATGCGGGAGTTGCTCCTATAGAAGCGGTCGGTAAAGAATTTAATCCTGAAATACATAATGCGGTAATGCATGGCGAGGATGAGAGCTTAGGCGAGAACATTGTTGCCGAAGAAATGCAAAAAGGCTATATGTATAAGGAAAGTGTGGTAAGACCTAGTATGGTAAAGGTAGTTAACTAAATTTAAATATAACATTAAAAGTGAGGTAAATATTATGAGTAAAATAATTGGTATTGATTTAGGTACAACAAATTCATGTGTTTCTGTTATGGAAGGTGGACAGCCTGTAGTTATTACAAATGCAGAAGGGCTTCGTACAACTCCTTCAGTTGTGGCATTTACAAAAAACGGTGAGCGTCTTGTAGGTGAGACAGCTAAGCGTCAGGCAGTAACCAATGCAGACAGAACAATTTCTTCTATTAAAAGACATATGGGAACTGATTATAAGGTAAATATTGATGGTAAGTCATACAGCCCACAGGAAATTTCAGCTATGATTCTTCAGAAGCTTAAGGCTGATGCAGAGGCTTATCTCGGTGAGAAGGTAACTGATGCGGTTATTACCGTTCCTGCTTACTTCAATGATGCACAAAGACAGGCTACCAAAGACGCAGGCAAGATAGCAGGTCTTGATGTAAAGCGTATTATCAATGAGCCTACAGCAGCAGCTCTTGCCTATGGTCTTGATAATGAAAAAGAGCAGAAAATTATGGTTTATGACCTTGGCGGAGGTACTTTCGATGTATCTATCATTGATATCGGTGACGGAGTTATCGAAGTTCTTTCAACAAACGGTGACACCAAACTTGGTGGTGATGATGTAGATAATGTAATTACTAATTACTTTATTTCAGATTTTAAGAATAAAGAAGGTGTAGACCTTTCTACAGATAAAATGGCTCTTCAGAGACTTAGAGAAGCTGCTGAGAAGGCTAAGAAGGAACTTTCTTCTTCAACCACAACCAATATTAATCTTCCTTTCATTACAGCTACATCAGAAGGACCTAAGCATTTTGAACTTGACCTTACAAGAGCTAAGTTTGAAGAGCTTATACACGACATAGTTGAAAGAACAGCGGCTCCTGTTCAGAATGCACTCAAGGATGCAGGACTTACTGCAAATGATATAGGCAAAGTGCTTCTTGTTGGTGGTTCTACACGTATCCCTGCTGTACAGGCTAAGGTTGCACAGCTTACAGGTAAAGAACCAAGTAAGAGTCTTAACCCTGATGAGTGTGTAGCTATAGGTGCTTCCATCCAGGGTGGTAAGCTTGCCGGCGATGCAGGTGCGGGCGACATACTTCTCCTCGATGTAACCCCACTTTCACTTTCTATTGAGACAATGGGCGGTGTTGCTACCAGACTTATTGAGAGAAATACAACAATTCCTACAAGAAAGAGTCAGGTATTCTCAACAGCGGCAGATAACCAGTCTGCGGTTGATATCAATGTAGTTCAGGGTGAGAGACAGTTTGCAAAAGATAACAAGAGCCTCGGACAGTTCAGACTTGACGGAATTGCTCCTGCTCCAAGAGGAATCCCTCAGATTGAAGTTACTTTTGATATAGATGCTAACGGTATTGTAAATGTTTCTGCTAAGGACCTAGGAACAGGCAGAGAGCAGCATATTACAATTACAGCAGGTTCAAATATGAGTGATGCCGATATAGATAAGGCTGTTAAAGAAGCTGCTGAATATGAGGCTCAGGACAAGAAGCGTAAGGAAGGAATCGATGCAAGAAATGATGCTGATGCAATGGTATTCCAGACAGAGAAGGCTCTTAAGGATGTAGGCGATAAGATTGCTGATTCTGACAAGAGTTCTGTAGAGGCTGACCTTAAAGCACTTAAGGATATTCTTGAGGCAACTCCTGCTGATAGCATATCTGATGAAGATATTGATAAGATTAAAGTTGCTAAAGAAAAGCTTATGGCTAGTGCACAGAGCCTCTTTACGAAGGTTTATGAGCAGTCACAGGGTGCCGCAGGAAATGCCGGAGCCGGTCCTGATATGAGCGGACAGGCAGGTCAGACTACATCTGACAGCGGAAACAATGATGATGTTGTTGACGGAGATTACAGAGAAGTATAATGATTTAAAATTAAAAACGGGCTGTCGCACTAAAATTGAGGTGACAGCCCCATATTGGCATTAAGCATAAATAAAATCACACTTTACCACAGATAAAGACAGTGTCATTTGTTACAGTGAAATAATTATTTGTGGTTCTTAGGGTGAATTATATGAGTTTAAATATAAATAATGAAAGTGGGTTAAATATGGCAGATCAGAAAAGAGATTATTACGAGGTTCTTGGTGTAGCTAAGAATGCATCTGCTGATGATTTGAAAAAAGCTTATAGGGTACTGGCTAAGAAGTATCACCCTGATGCTAATCCGGGTAATAAGGAAGCTGAAGCAAAATTTAAGGAAGCTTCTGAGGCTTATGCAGTACTTAGTGATGATGAAAAGAGAAGACAATACGACCAGTTCGGACATGCGGCATTCAGTAATGGAGACGGTGGTACAGGTGGTTTTGACTTTGGAGATATAGACCTTGGTGACATCTTTGGAAGCTTCTTTGGAGGCGGTGGTGGAGCAGGTGGGTTTGACTTTTTTGGAGGCGGAGGCAGAAAGCGTAGTAACAGCCCTCAAAAAGGAGATAATATCCACTACAGTCTGAGAATTAATTTCGATGAAGCTGTGAAGGGCTGTAAGAAAGAAATTACCCTTGATATGAAGGAAGAATGTGGTACCTGTCATGGAAGTGGTGCAAAGGCAGGAACAACTCCTGTAACCTGTAGCAAATGTGGTGGTTCAGGTCAGGTTACCTTTACTCAGCAATCTCTTTTTGGTATGGTGCGTAATGTTCAGACCTGTCCTGATTGTCATGGAACGGGTAAAATTGTTAAAGATAAATGTCCTGATTGTCGTGGTACGGGTTATATTACAAGGCGTAAGACTATTGAAGTAGATATTCCTGCCGGCATAGATGACGGACAGGCTATCAGAATCAGGGATAAGGGCGAACCGGGTGTAAATGGAGGTCCACGCGGAGATTTACTTGTGGAAGTACATGTACCTTCACATCCTAATTTCCGGAGAAATGGCTTTGACATTTACTCATCAGTACCTATTTCATTCACTCAGGCTGCACTTGGCGGTGATATAAGGATAAGAACAATTGACGGAGATGTTATTTATGCTATAAAACCGGGCACACAGACAGATTCCAGAGTAAGACTCAGAGGCAAGGGTGTTCCTACTCTCAGAAATAAAGAAGTTAGGGGAGACCACTATATTACCTTTATAGTTCAGACTCCTGCTGCACTTACCAAAGAACAGAAGAGAATACTTGAAGAACTTGATGCTACTTTTGAGACAAGATTTAGGGCTAAAGCAAATCAGGCAGATGTAAAATCTGATGATAAGTCTTCTGATTCCTCTGCAGTAAAGGATGATGATAAGAGCAAGAAGAACAAGGGTAAGAAAAAGAGTTTTGCGGATAATATTAAAGAAAATTTGAAGGATTTATTTGAATGAATATCATAAGTTTTATTTTGAATTTAGATAGTACTTTTTAGTGCTATCTAAATTTGTATATACTGTAAATTTTACAGAGAATAAGTTTTATAAAGGTATTTTAAAGGGGGATAGTAATGAGAATTGAAAAAGACAATATAGTTATCAGAAGTGCTAATCTTAAAGATGCAGAAATTCTCAACCATTGGTGGAATGACGGGAGTGTTATGGAACATGCCGGCTTTCCTAATGGATTGGGACAGAGCATGGAAGAAACAATAGAATGTGTCAAGAGGAATGAAGGGCACATAAGTCAGCTTTGTATAATAGAAATAGACGGAAAGCCGGTAGGTGAGTTAAACTATAGTATAACAGGTAATGATACTGCATATTCCGGTTGGAAAATCTGTGAAAAAGAATATCAGAATAAAGGCTATGGTACAGTAATTATAAACACGTTGTTTGATTTTATTTTTACTGATGAAAAAATTAATTCTGTGTGTAAGGTAAATAAGATTGAATGGGATACAATGTTAGAAAATAAAAGAGCGCAGCATGTATATGAAAACAAAATTAAAGCCGTAAAAAAGGAAGTTCTTGAAAATAACTGGAAAGACCAGCTTGGGAATTGGCGTACAGCTGTAATGTATGAGATTTCGAGGGAGAAATTTTATAAAAAATAATTTTTTTGATGTCAAGAGAAAATAGAATTAATGATATCATACATTAATTTATCGTTATTTGGAGGTGGAAATGTTAAAGTATAAACCCATATATTGGTTTGTAATGAATCCTTTTATAAAAAAAGTTTTAAAAACAAAATATAGTAATGAAGATGTCGAAATGATTGTTAGAAATGCTAAAGTTGAATATAAAAAATTACTAAATAAAGCTGATGATATTGGCACTAAAAATCCTATGGCTTCTAATTTATATTTTTGTCTATTGTTTTTTTCTTTTATGCAGGGAAGTGAAGGTAAAATAACTGTTGAAGATTTGAAAGAAATAATGAGAATTACTCTATCAGATCCCGCCTTATTAAAATTAATGGGCAAGAAAGATTATAATAATCCGAAAGATCTAAAAAAATTTAAAGAGCTTATGCATAAGAATTCTGATTGGGCAGAGCTTCATCGAGGAGAGTATCCGGAAACATGGAAATTTAATTTTGATGATAGCCATCAAGATGGTGTTTATTACTATTTTACTAAATGTCCCATCGCTAAATTCTTTAAAGATAATAACTTAGAAGAAATAACTCCCATATTTTGTGAATTAGATCATCTTACAATTAAAGTTAGAAAAGCAAAATTATATAGGGATAAAACATTAGCTAAAGGTGATGATATGTGTGATTTTTGGATTGTTGGAGATAAAGTGAAAAATCCTAAATAATTATTGATAATATATTTGAAAAATATGAGAATATATATTTGGAAGCAGATGATTATGAACTTGAACTTGGAGTTACCTTATCTGTAATTTCGATTGAGCAGGATAATTTTAATGAATGGAATTCAACCCTACCGTTTTACAAAAATATAGTGAAGGAAGGAATTCCTTTATGGAAGAGCGAGCAAGAGAACTATCAAAGACAGCTTTGAAACAAGCAATATTATTAAAACATACCTGGAAAAAGAAAATATTTTATAAATTTTTTGATGTCAAGAAAAAAACTTGACATCTCTTTTTTCTTCTGCTAAAATACCCTAGGATAAAAAAATAGTGAGTTTATTATTATGGAAAAGAAAGCAGATATACTTGATGAGAGACTTAGAATCTCTGAATTGTTTGATTATTACGGTGTGCTTCTAAAAGAAGGACAGAGTAAGCTTTTGGAAGCTTATATACTTGAAGACCTTTCTCTTTCTGAAATAGCTGAAACAGAAGGCATATCCAGACAGGGTGTACACGACAATCTAAAAAGAAGTATCAAACAGCTTGAGGAATTTGATAATAAACTTGGGCTTATAAAAAAGTCAGAAGAAATATCGCAGATAGCAGATATGATAGGAAAAACAATCAGTACCTGTAAAGATGAAAGCTTGAAAGAGAATGTGCTTATAGATCTTGTTAAGCTTGAAAATATATTCTAAAAGGAGGAGCTATGGCATTTGACAGTTTAACAGAGAAACTGACAAAGGTTTTTAAAAACTTACGCGGCAAGGGCAAGCTAAATGAAAATGATGTCAAAGCTGCTCTTAAAGAAGTTAAGATTGCTTTGCTTGAAGCAGATGTAAATTTTAAAGTTGCTAAAAATTTTATTAAAACCGTTGAAGAAAGAGCTATAGGACAGGATGTTATGAACTCTTTAACACCCGGTCAGATGGTAATAAAGATAGTAAATGAAGAAATGACAGCCCTGCTTGGTTCAGAAAAGACTGAACTTACGTTGAAACCGACACAGGAAATTACGGTTATAATGATGTGCGGCCTCCAAGGTGCAGGTAAGACAACTACTACAGCTAAGATTGCGGCCAAATTCAAAGGCACAAGAAAACCGCTTCTAGTTGCCTGCGATGTATACAGACCGGCGGCTATCAAACAGCTTCAGGTAAACGGAGAAAAGGTCGGAGTTCCCGTATTTACTATGGGTGACGGTCATAAGCCGCCAAACATAGCTAAGGCAGCTATAGAACATGCTAAAAATAATGACTATAATATGATATTTCTTGATACTGCAGGACGTCTTCAGATAGATGAAGACATGATGCAGGAGCTTGTAGATATAAAAGAAGCAGTAGATGTTACACAGACACTTCTGGTTGTAGATGCAATGACAGGTCAGGAAGCAGTAAATGTTGCAACTACATTTGACAGCAAGATAGAGCTTGACGGAGTGGTGCTAACAAAGCTTGATGGTGATACCAGAGGCGGTGCGGCACTTTCCATAAGAAGTGTAACAGGCAAACCTATTCTTTATGCCGGTATGGGAGAGAAACTCTCAGACCTTGAACAGTTCTATCCGGACAGAATGGCAAACAGAATACTGGGAATGGGTGACATACTTACTCTTATAGACAAAGCCCAAAGTGCCTTAGATGCTGAAAAGGCTAAAGAGCTTGAGCAGAAATTCAAGAAGGCTGAGTTTGATTTCAATGATATGTTAGCTCAGTTTGAACAGATCGGAAAGCTTGGAAGTATAAAAGATATACTTGGTATGATGCCGGGAGGCTTAGGAGGAAAGCTTGACGACTCTATGGTTGATGAGAAGGCTATGGACAGAGTTAAGTCAATCATTTATTCAATGACAAAAGCTGAAAGAGCCAATCCAAATCTTCTGAATCCGTCCAGAAAACACAGAATTGCCAAAGGCTCAGGGGTAGATGTGGCTGAGGTAAATAAGCTTGTTAAACAGATGGAACAGATGAAAAAAGTTATGAAACAGATGTCAGGAATGATGAAAGGTAAGGGGAAGAAAAAGTTCGGCCTGCCTTTCGGATTATAAACAGGTGTTAATGCAAAGCATTTACATATATGATACAAGTGTCAAAAACATGAAAATCCGTTGCAAGCTTGCTTGCAAAAGGATTTGACATCTTTTGACACGCAAACAATATGAGTAAGTAGCCGTTTTTGCAAAAAACGAGCGGATTACGAATATTGTTGCAAGGATTGCGAGAAGCGTTAGCTGAAGCAATCCTGTATCAAAAATAAAAAATAACAAAAAAATAGGAGGAAAAGTAAAATGGTAAAGATTAGATTGATGAGAATGGGACATAAGAAGCACCCTTTCTATAGAGTAGTAGTTGCTGATGAGAGAGTAGCTCAGCATGGTAACTTCATTGCTCAGGTAGGAACTTATGATCCAAATAAGGAGCCAAGTGCAATCAACATCAATGCTGAAGAAACAAAGAAGTGGATTTCAAATGGTGCTAAGCCTACAGAGGTTGTCGCTAAGCTTTTAAAGAAAGCCGGTATAACTGAGTAATCATCGGAGGTAGTCATCATGAATGAATTAGTAAAGGTTATTGCTATGGCCCTTGTTGATCATCCTGATGAAGTCACGGTTACGGAAACTGAAGAAAACGGAGAAACCATTCTCCTTCTTCATGTTGCGGAGAGTGATATGGGCAAGGTTATCGGTAAGCAGGGTAGAATAGCAAAGTCTATAAGGACTGTTGTTAAGGCTGCTGCCACAAGGGATGATAAGAAAGTCACCGTTGAAATAAAATGATGACATCGGGGGAGGAGCAATCCTTCTCCTTTTTACATGTACATGATATGATGTGGATATAAACATTATTATTTTAATTGATGGAGAAAAGAATGATATCTAAAGAATACTTTGGTGAAGGTAAGAACATAGAATTTAAAAGAGAAATTCCTTCAAATCATGGAAAGTTTTTGAAGGATATTATTGCATTTGCAAATTCGTCTGGTGGGAAATGTATTATTGGAATTGAAGATGAAACAGGCAAAGTATATGGAATTGGCGATAATAGTCCATTTAAGATGTCGGATGCTATTTCTAATATGATTTCGGATGCATGCACACCTATGATTGAAAATGATATATATCCACAGACAATTGATGGCAAGACTGTTTTGGTGGTAGATGTCATACCGGGTAAACAAAGGCCATATTATTTATCAAAAAAAGGAAAAGAAAAAAGTGCTTACATAAGGTTTAATGGAACCAGTAGACCGGCAGATGCTATAATGCTAAAAGAACTGGAATTACAAGGTTCTAATCGTTCATATGATTCCATTCAGGAAATTGGTGCAGACTATGATGAAAATAAGACGTTGGAACTTTGTGAAAAAATGAAAGAAGTTTCACTTACTAATTGCAATACAATGGAAGAAAAATCAACTGTTAAAGATATGACAATCGGAAAGCTTGAAGATATGGGATTGTTATGCAGGAATGGTAAAAAACTTGTTCCAACACATGCGTTTATGCTTATGACAGATAATAAAGTAAAATATGCAAAAATACAATGTGCGCTATTTAAAGGGGTGACTCGTGATCTTTTTATTGATAAAAAAGAATTTGGTGGAACTATTTATAAACAACTGGAAGAGGCCTACCAATTTGTTTTACGACACATTAATATTGGGGCAGAAATAAAAGGCTTATATCGTAAAGACATATATGAAATGCCTGTAAGTTCTATACGAGAAATGATTGCAAATGCTATAATTCATCGTAGTTATTTAAATGAATCTAAAATACAGATTTCAATGTTTGATGATAGACTGGAAGTGGTTTCTCCGGGAGGTTTATATGGCGGTATTGATTTTGAAATGATGAAATCCGGAAGGACAAGTTGTAGAAATTCGGCAATTGCTGAAGCTTTTCAGTATATGAATATTGTAGAAGCCTGGGGGACGGGTGTGCCAAGAATATTGAAGTCATGCGCAGAATATGGTTTGCCTGAGCCTGTTTTTGAAGAATTTGGAGATTGCATAAAGGTTACAATGTTTAGAAAACAAGCGAACAAGCGAACAAGCGAACAAGCGAACAAGCGAACAAGCGAACAAGCAGATAAACAGACAAGCAGATATAAGAATATAATAAAACAATTTTTGGAAGAACATAAAGAAACTACTACAGCTGAACTTGCAGAAATTCTTAAACTTAGCAAAGTGAGGGTGAGAGCTATTATTGCAGACATAGATGAAATAGAGGCTGTGGGCAAAACTAACACTAGAAAATATAGATTAAAACAATAAAAACATGAGGTAAATATGGAAAATTATTTTAGAGTAGGAGTGCTTACAAGCACACATGGACTTACAGGAGGAATTAAGGTATTTCCTACTACTGATTGTTTAGATAGATTTGACAGCCTTAAAAGAGCCTTTATTGACCTTAGTTCAGGAAAAGGTACTATAAAGGGAAATGGGATGCTTGAAGTAGAAGTTGAGAATGTAAAATACTTTAAGAATACCCCTATAGTTACATTTAAAGGAATTGATAATGTAGATTTGGTTGCAAAATATAAAGGTATGGATTTGCTTGTCGCCAGAGAGGATGCCCTTCCACTTGCTGAAGGCGAACATTATGTGTCAGATGTAATAGGCTGTAAAGTAATTACAGATACAGGTAAAGAATATGGTGTAGTTTCAGAAGTAATAGAAACAGGTGCAAACAAGGTGCTTGTAGTTAAGCCTAATGAAGCACACAAGGAACTTAAAGAATTTTGCCTTCCACATATACCTGAATGTGTACTTGAGATTAATACGGAAGAAGGTTTTGTAAAAGTACATATTATGAAAGGCTTACTTGACTAAGGGGGGGAGTATGAATTTCCATGTAATGACACTTTTTCCTGAAATGATTGAAAATATAGTAGGAGAAAGTATACTGGGACGTGCGATAAACAAGGGTTTAATCAATGTAAATGCAGTAAATATAAGAGATTATACATTAGATAAACATAAAAAAGTAGACGATTATTGTTACAGTGGCGGAGCAGGTATGCTTATGCAGGTTGAGCCGATTCATCGCTGTCATAATGCCATTTCAGACAAGATAGGACATAAGCCGAGAACCATCTATGTTACTCCGCAGGGAAGAACCTTTACACAGAAAATAGCCGAAGAGCTTGCAAAAGAAGAAGAACTTGTATTTTTATGTGGTCATTATGAGGGAGTGGATGAAAGAGCTTTAGAATTAGTCTGTACGGATTTTATTTCCATAGGCGACTATGTACTTACAGGGGGAGAATTGCCTGCTGTTATTATGATAGATGCCATATCAAGACTGGTTCCGGGAGTGTTAAATAACACCGATTCTGCTGTCGGAGAATCATTTACAGACGGGCTTCTTGAACATCCTCAATATACACGTCCCGAAACCTATATGGATATGAAGGTTCCTGAAATATTACTCTCAGGTCATCAGGCAAAAATAGAGCAGTGGAAGCTTGAAGAAGCTCTGAAAAGAACCAAAGAACGCAGACCGGAGTTGTACGAGGAGTATATAAGAACGCATACTTTGCCAAAGAAAACTAAGTTGCCGGAGTGATTTAATTAAATAATCACAAAAGTCGTTTGAAAAAGTTAAGAGTTGATACAAAAAGTCGTTTGAAAAAGTTGTGGGTTGATATAAAAAGTTGCTTGAAAAATTAACAAATGCATAGGTTTAAGTTATTGTTACCGGTCAGTAGTTTATTATTATTTTTAATAATCATAAGTTTTCAAACGCAAAGCTGATTGAGATTAAAGAGGTTTACGAGACATAAGGAGATAATATGGACTATATAGAAACGCCGGAAGGGAAAATATATTACAGAATTGAAGGAAGAGATATTAATGAAACTCTTGTTTTGCTACATGGGCTAAGCGCTGACTCAGCTATGTTTACTCCACAAATAGAATATTTTAAGAATTATTATAAGGTAATTGTTCCGGATTTAAGGGGAAACGGGAAATCATGCGAACTTAATTGCAAAGTTGAGAAAATCTTAGATATACAGGCTGATGATATAAGAACAATTTTAGAAAAAGAGCGAATAGATAAGGCATTTATTGGAGGAACTTCATATGGTGGTGTCCTGACTATACATATGATGGTAAATTTTCCTGAACTATTTAAGGCTGCAATTCTATGTGATACCTTCAGTACTGTCGATATGACACCGTTTCTAAATAGTATTGCTCAATTGATGGCTCCGCTAGTCAAATATTCATGGTTTATGAAAATGTGTACATTACCGATATATGCTAGATGGCCACAGACACATACCTACTTTAATGACTTATTTAACCATATCAGGGCAAATGAGTCGGTACTTCAAAGAAGGGCAATTATTGATATTAATTATAGTGAGCTACTGAAAAAGAGTAAAATATCTGCTTTACTGTTGGCCGGAGACTTTTCCGGTAAATTAGTGCAAATGATGAAGATAACTGAAAAATGCCTGTCAAATTGTCAATCACAGGTCATTTCAAACTCATTTGATCCGTCCAATATGTGCCGGCCTGATATTTATAATGAATTAGTCAATAATTTTATAAAAGAAGTATTAAAAACCGATTAAATCTATGTCGCAAAGTCAAGTGATGAATTTTTAGAAACAATTTATTTTTAACAATCGATTTCCGAAATATGTTGTATATAGACTGTACATGTTATATATAATTGATAAAATCACAGCCGTTAAGCACAAATATATAGGCTTTTTCGATAATCACAATTGACTAAGCAGCACAAATATGGTAATATTTTAACAACATTTAATTATGGGTTTTTGATCATATATGAAAAGTGTAAAAATTACCGGACTTGAAAGTAAATCTGTTTCTTTAATTTATCCGGTTTGCCCTCGATTTCCGGCACATATTTATTAAAGGATGGTTGAAAATATGAAAAAGATAAAAAATATAGGTAATGCATTGATAGTAGTTGTGCTATTGCTTATGGGAATTCAACTTTTAATAGATATTATCGTTCCACCGGTGTTGATAGCAGGACTTATTATAACTTGCATCGGGTATATATATTTTTTAATTTTTTGGAGATGTCCATTTTGTCGAAAGCAGTTACCGTTTCAAGGAATGTTTGGTATGGAGTATTGTCCATATTGCGGTAACAAAATAGATGATTAAATTTAAAACGGAAATATTCCCCATAATTAATGAGTGCTCAACCGGACAGGATTGCAAGCATCAGTCAGCCGTATATCCGCCCGATTGATAGAGGTAAAGCAAAATCTGCTACAGAGTTTGGGCCAAAGCCTGATAAAACCACAAGAAATTCGATTACATTATCATTTATAGCAATGAATGCAGACCGGATACCGTCTACTTTTTTGTCTCAATTTTTGACACTGATATTTTCAAGGTATATACAATTGAAAAATACACTAAAATTTATGCGAAACAATATAATTTTAGATTGATTAGTTGTTGAGCATTCATTGATGAAACATTTTACAAAATAAAGTCGTTTGAAAAAGTTGCATGGTTGTCTGAAAAGTCGTTTGAAAAAGTTGCAAGTTTATCTAAAAAGTCATTTGAAAAAATTGATGATTTATAGAAAAAGTCGCTTGAAAAAGTTTATATATTTTACCAAAATGGGGTGCAAACTCTATTATTATCATAAAGATAACGGATTGGAAGTAGATTTTGTTATCAGATACAATGGTGAGTGCACTTTGGTAGAAGTAAAGGCAGCTAGCGGCAATGTAAAAAGCACAAAAACTATACTTAAGCATCCTGAAAAATACCATGTTAATAACGCAATCAAACTGGGAGATTATAATGTGGGTAGGACAGGGCAGATTCTTACACTTCCGTTGTATATGGCTTTTTTGTTGAGGAAGTTTTGATAAGATTTTACAAAAACGTATTATGCAAAAACATATTATTGCATAATACGTTTTTGCATTTTATAATAAAAGATATTGAAAAATTATTAAGGAGTCCCTCATGAAACTATTACTCACAGCCTTTTCTCCTTTTGGCGGAGAAAAAATAAATCCGTCTCTTGAAGCGGTTAAGCTTGTAAAGGATAAAATACTTGAAACAGATATTATTAAATTGGAAGTTCCCACAGTATTTGGGAAATCAATAAAAATTGTTGCAGATGCGATAGAAAAGGAAAAACCTGATTATGTACTCTGTATAGGACAGGCAGGTGGAAGATATGGGATTACACCTGAAAGAGTTGCTATAAATATAGATGATGCAAGGATACCGGATAACGAAGGTAACCAGCCTATAGACAGACCAATATTTGCTGACGGAGAACCGGCTTATTTCTCTAATCTCCCTGTAAAAGCTATGGTAGAGGAAATAAGAAAAGAAGGGCTTCCTGCAAGCCTTTCAAACTCAGCCGGAACTTATGTGTGCAATCATCTTATGTACGGAGTTTTATATACCCTCAGCAAGAAATATAAGGGAGTTAAGGGTGGGTTTATTCATGTGCCCTTCATTCCTGAGCAAACTGTAGATAAACCTGATAAACCGTCTATGTCTTTGCCTGATATTGTCAGAGGACTTGAAGCAGCTATAAGGGCGGTTTCAAGGAACAAGGAAGATGTGAAGAGAGCGGAAGGCAGTGTATGCTGAATTTAGTATTTGTGATATATACCTATGAGTGCCTTAGCTCAAAATTAAATATACTATAGGAGAAGATAATAATATGAAATACGATTTTACAAGCATTATTGACAGAAGAGGTAAGGATGCGATTGCAGTTGATATGTTGCCGGATTTACTGGGGAAAGACAACCCGGTAAAGGTAAGAGACGGTCTGGATATGATACCTATGTGGGTTGCGGACATGAACTTTCCGGTTTTCCCGGGGATAACCGACGCTATTGTTGAAAGAACAAAGCACCCTACCTACGGCTACTTCGGAACAAGAGACGAGTACTATGACAGTATAATCAGATGGCAGGAACGAAGAAATGGGGTAATAGGGCTTGCTAAAGAACATATAGGATATGAGAACGGAGTTCTTGGCGGTGTGGCAACGGCTCTGCACGTATTTTGCTCGCAGGGAGACAGTGTGCTTGTACATGCGCCAACTTATATCGGATTTACGGGTGTTCTCAGAAATAACGGCTACAATATTGTTCACAGTTATCTGAAGAAAGATGAAGAAGGCATATGGCGTATGGATTTTGAGGATATGGAAGAGAAAATCGTAGAAAATAAGATTCATGTCGCCATTTTCTGCTCACCTCACAATCCTGCAGGCCGTGTATGGGAAAAATGGGAGCTTGAAAAGGTTACGGAGCTGTACGCAAAGCATGATGTTACTGTTATTTCTGATGAAATCTGGTCAGATCTTATCTTGTATAAGAACAAGCATATTCCTACTCAATCTGTATCTGAGGATGCAAAAAATCGCACAGTGGCATTTTATGCACCATCCAAAACCTTTAATCTGGCCGGCTTAACAGGAAGCTATCATATTATTTACAATAAAAGATTAAAGCACAGAATGGATAAGGAGGCATCATTAGGCCATTATAATTCTATGAACGTACTCTCAATGCATTCTCTTATAGGAGCTTACGTCAACGAAGGCGGTGAGTGGGTTGACGAGTTGATTCAGGTAATAGAAGAAAATGTGAACTTCGCCTGCGATTATATTGAAACAAAGTTTGCGGGTGTTAATGTATCCAGACCTCAGGGTACTTATATGCTTTTTATTGACTGTGAAGAATGGTGTAAGTCTCATGGAAAAACTGCGGATGAGCTTTTGAAAATGGGCTATGAAGCCGGTGTATTCTGGCAGAGCGGTAAGGCTTTTAACGGAGAATGGTATATACGTATGAATCTTGCATCTCCGAACTCCAGAATAAAAGAAGCCTTTGACAGGTTAGATAAATATGTGTTTAACTTGGCTTAAACGCAAATACTAACCTATAAAAAGCATATTCAGAGTGATAAAATAAATTAAAATTTTACTTATAACAAAAAATATTGTTATCTAAAATTATACAAGCGGAAAACCTTAAATTTATATTTTGGAAAGCTAAGCATGCCAAAAATTATTTTCCTAAACTCTTGATAATATAATTAAAACATGATACAATAAATCGTTGTGTAATTCGGATGGTCCTCTGATGCCTCATAGTGAGCGTGTTAAGAACATCTATGGAAAAGGAGATTAGAAATGAACGAATTAATCAGAGAAATTGAAAAAGAGCAGCTCAAAGCCAACGTAGACGAGTTCAGAGTAGGTGATACCGTTAAGGTTCATGCTAAGGTTAAGGAAGGTCAGAGAGAAAGAATTCAGATCTTCGAAGGAATTGTACTTAAGAGACAGGGCGGCGGAGCAAGAGAGACTTTCACTGTTAGAAAGCTTTCAGGCGGTGTCGGTGTTGAAAGAACCTGGCCGGTACATTCTCCAAACGTTGACAGAATCGAAGTTGTTCGCCATGGTAAGGTAAGAAGAGCTAAACTTACATTCCTTCGCGGCAGAGTAGGTAAGTCAGCTAAGCTTAAAGAAGTATAATAGGTTCCGGATTAAGAGTTTTATTTAAAAGGGGCAACTACTTGCAGTTGTTCCTTTTTTATTGTATCATAGTATAGATATTTACTTGTATCATACAGGTATAAAGTATATGCCTGTATTGTGAACAATCTGAATTTATTTTGGAAGGAAAATTATGTCCGGAAAAGCTTATTTTCATAAAAAGGCAAGAATTAAAACGACGCCTTCTGCAAAAAAAGTAATTAAAGAAATTATTATATGGATATTATTAATAGTAATTACAATATCAGCTTCTTATTTTATAACTACAAATGTATTTGTAAAAACAAGTGTTTCGGGAACTTCAATGGAACCGACGCTTAAAGAGGGGCAGGTTGTTATAGTCAACAAATTAGAATATTATATTAAATCACCTAAAAGAAATGATGTAATTGTATATAAACAGTCTAATAAGGAGCATAGCTATTTTGAAATAAAACGTGTAATAGGTTTGCCCGGGGAAACTGTTAAAATTAAAAACGGTATTGTCTATATAAATGATGAAGCTATTAAAGAAAAGGTAAAAACAGAGGCAATAAGTAATAGCGGACTGGCCGAAGAAGGTGTGAAGCTGGATGACAATGAATATTTTGTATTGGGTGACAACAGAAATGACAGTGAAGACAGCAGGTTTGCCGGTATAGGAAATGTACTTAAAAATGAAATACTTGGCAAGGCAGTTGCCACTGAAAAGCCGTTTTCACTTGTAGACAGCTTAAATTTAGCCGATTAATACAGAAATCAGAATTTGGGAGGGAAAATATGCCCGATTTACATTGGTATCCCGGTCATATGACAAAGGCAGTACGTCAGATGAAAGAGGATATTAAACTAATAGATGTTGTTATAGAGCTTGTAGATGCCCGTATACCTATTAGCTCAAGAAATCCTGATATAGACAGTCTTGCTGCAGGTAAGTCCAGGGTAATAATACTTAATAAGGCGGATATGGCAGACGATAAGGGCACAGATGCCTGGGTTAAATATTTTACGGAAAAGGGACTTATTGCGGTTAAGCTTAACTCCAGGAGCGGAAATGGCATAAAGCAGGTAAAAGATGCTATAGCAAAGGCAGCTGAAGCAAAAATGGCAAGGGATAGGGCAAGAGGTATACTAAACCGCCCTGTAAGAGCTATTGTAGGAGGTATACCAAATGTCGGAAAGTCAACCTTTATCAACTCATTTGCGGGGAGGGCAGTTACAAAGACAGGAAATAAACCGGGTGTTACCAAGGGAAAACAGTGGATAAGACTTAATAAGCAAGTAGAGCTTTTAGACACTCCGGGTATACTTTGGCCTAAATTTGAAGATAAAATTACAGCAGAACACCTTGCGTTTATTGGATCTATTCGTGACGAGGTAATAGAAAAAAGAGAGCTTGCAATTAAATTCGTGGGAGAACTTGAAGAAAACTATAGTGGGCTTTTGGCAGGATATTATGGTTTTGATGATATTGATAAAAACGGAGATGATATAAGTTTCGCCATGCAAATAATTGAGGCTGTGGCAGAAAAAAGAGCATTAATTAAAAAAGGCGGAGAACTTGATACAGATAAGGCGTCTATATTACTTCTTGATGATTTTAAAAATGGAAGACTGGGTAAAATAACTCTCGAAAATGTAGGGGTATGGTCTGATGGATGATAATAAATTTGAGAAGGATAAAGATATAATTGATGACAGTTTGGAATTTTGTGCTGATATCAAAAGATATTATGAAGCCGAAGAATTAGACAGACTGGACTTTGGCGGTTATCTTACCAGAAAAGATAAACCTAAAAAAGATAAAAAAGAACAGGCAGAGCCGATTGTTATCATAAAACAGGATGAAGAAACCGGTTTTAAATTATACAGAAAGATAGTAGTCATAATATTGTTTGCACTGTTATTTACAAGAATAGTCAATGCTTTTATAGTACAGGAGACTATTGTAAACGGTTCGTCCATGTCGCCGACCCTTGAAAGTGCTGATAAGTTACTTATTGATAAAATTTTTTATAAAGTTGGTGATTTAAAACGTTATGATATAATTGTATTCGATTATCATCATTCAAGTGTATATATAAAAAGAATAATAGGTCTGCCCGGAGAGAAGGTTACAATAAGCGAAGGCAAAGTATATATAGATGGAAAGTTATTAAAAGATGATCCGTTATCAGCAGACATTATGAGTTATTCAGGAATGGCCAAAGACGGTATTTCACTTGGTGAAAATGAATATTTTGTGCTCGGTGATAACAGAAATAACAGCTACGACTCGAGATACGAGCAGGTTGGAATTGTAAATAAAAGCAGCATAATCGGAAAGGTGTGGATAAGGATTTCTCCTATCCTAAAGTTTGGGGCAGTAAATTGAAAAAAAATATTTCTGAAATAAGAGATGAATATGCAAACTGTAGTATTCAAAGTTTAGGTGAATTTATAACTTATTATAATTTAGATGAACGAAACGGAGTTAAAAAAATCGTACTTGCTGCGAAGAAAAAGCTGGAAGAATATGATAGTGAAATAAGCCGTATAAGTACAATGTCAAAATTTGAGAGACAGTTTTGCGAAAATGGTTATATCTGCGGTATTGATGAAGTGGGAAGAGGACCGCTTGCCGGCCCGGTGGTTGCTGCAGCGGTAATTTTCCCAAAGGATTTGATTATACCCTATGTAAATGATTCGAAAAAGCTTACTGAGGCAAAAAGAGAGGAACTTTTCAATCATATAATGTGTGAGGCTATAAGTGTCGGTTTTGGAAGTGTGGATAATAGCAGAATAGATGAGATAAATATTCTTCAATCTACATTTGAAGCTATGAGAAAGGCAGTTTCAGAGTTAAATGTAAAACCTGATATCATACTTGTAGATGGTGATAAAAAAATTCCTGAGCTTGATATAAGCCAGCAGGCTATTGTGGGCGGAGATGCTAAAAGTCTTTCTATCGCTGCTGCCAGTATAGTTGCGAAGGTGGTAAGGGACAGGTACATGAAAGAAATGGATATAAAATATCCTATGTACGACTTTGCTTCCAATAAGGGGTATGGTTCTAAAAAGCACTTAACCGGAATAAAAGAGTTCGGAATCTCGCCGATTCATAGAAAGACTTTTGTACACGATACGAAAGGGCTATAAATATGGAAAAGAAAAAAGAAGTAAAAACAGCCGTTGCTCTCGGCTATGATACCGAAAGCGGAGAAGCTCCTTATGTAATTGCTGCGGGCAAGGGAGCTTTGGCAGAAAAGATAATATCTGAATCTAAAAAGAATGATATTCCTCAGTATGAGGATGAAAAACTTGTAAAATCCTTATCACAGTTGGAAATAGGAGAAAATATACCACCGGAGCTTTATGAGGTAGTTGCTCAGGTTCTGCTCTTTGTGGATAAGATGGACAGACTTAAATCAGCGGTTGCTGAAAAGAGAAGATAGGAAGTGGTAGTATAAATAAGAGGTTGTTGGGCAAGGAGAAGGAAGAAAAAGCTGCGGCTTATCTGATTTCCAAAGGTTATAAAATTTTAGAAAAAAATTATCTGAGAAAAACCGGTGAAATAGATATAATAGCGAAAAGTGCTGACGGATATCTGACTGCTGTAGAAGTGAAATACAGAAGCTCAGACAGGTTTGGGAGCCCGTTTAGTGCAGTTACATATATAAAACAGAGGAAAATCTGCAAGACATTGCTTTTTTATATGAGTGAGCATAATATATCACCGGATATAAAGAGCAGGTTTGATGTAATCGGAATTTACGGAGATGGCAGATTGGAGCATTTGGTAAATGCATTTGAAGTTTGTTAACTCCTTGTCAAACAGAAGCTGATGTCTTATACTAAGATTTAAAATAAATTGTTTTGGGGGTGTTTATGAAAGGAATTATTCTTGCCGGAGGTTCAGGCACAAGGCTTTATCCTCTTACCGAGGTTACAAGCAAACAGCTTTTGCCGGTTTATGATAAGCCAATGATATTTTATCCGCTATCAACACTTATGTTAGCGGGAATTAAGGATATTTTGATTATTTCAACTCCGAGAGACCTGCCTAATTTTGAAAAACTGTTAGGTGACGGCTCTGAATACGGAATCAGACTTTCATATAAAATTCAGGAACAGCCTAACGGTCTTGCCGAAGCCTTTATTATAGGTGAAGAATTTATCGGAAAAGACAGTGTAGCAATGATTTTGGGAGATAACATCTTTTATGGCAACGGACTATCTTCAAATTTGAAAAAGGCAGTGGACTTTACTGAAAACGGAGCCGCTGTTTTCGGATATTATGTAGATGATCCTGAGAGATTTGGAATTGTTGAGTTTAATGAAAAAGGTGAAGCAATTTCAATAGAAGAAAAGCCTGAAAAACCTAAATCGAATTATTGTGTCACAGGTCTTTATTTTTATGATAATTCAGTGGTAAAATATGCTAAGTCTCTTATACCTTCCAAGAGAGGTGAGCTCGAAATTACGGATTTAAACAGAATTTATCTTGAAGAAGGCAGGCTGAATGTAATTACCTTAGGAAGAGGTTACGCCTGGCTTGATACCGGTACGGTGGATGCGCTTTCGGATGCAACCGAGTTTGTCAAGGTTATTGAAAAGAGGCAGGGAGTTATGATTTCCGCTATCGAGGAAATTGCCTATAAAAATGGTTGGATAACCAAAGAAAAACTGATCGAAAGTGCAAATAAATATGGTAAATCTTCATACGGGGCACATTTGATGAAGGTAGCACTGGGTAAAATTTTATATTAAGGAGAAAGCAAATGGCAGATACTGATAAGATTGAGAGCATGGATGATTACTTAGATGAACTTGAACAGTCTTTTAAAAGACTCAGAGAAGGTGATTTAGTAAAAGGTCCGGTTATCGGAGTGGGAGAAACAGAGGTAACGGTTGATTTAGGCTCTTATGCAGAGGGAATTGTACCTATAGATGAACTCAGTAATGATCCTAAGTTTTCCATAAAAGCCGACATAGCGGTGGGAGATGTTGTAAATGCTATGGTATTGTCAGCTGATAACGGCTATGGACAGGTGCTTCTATCCATAAAGAGGGCAGACAATATTTTGGCATGGGATTTTTTGGCAGATGCTAAAGAAAGCGGACAGGTTTTTAATGTAAAAATTACAGAGGCTGTAAAAGCAGGTGCTGTTACATACCTTAAGGGAATAAGAGCCTTTATACCGGCTTCGGGACTTGCTTTAGAATATGTTGAAAATACGGAAGATTTTGTAGGAAAGCATATATCAGTCAGGATAATCGAAGTTGATGAAGATGACAAGAAACTTGTTCTTTCGGCTAAAAGTGTACTTAGGGAAGAAGAAGCAAAAAAGACAGAGGAAAAAATGTCTAAGGTAGCTATCGGTACGGTAGTTACGGGAAAAGTTGAAAGACTTGAGAATTATGGTGCTTTTGTGCGGCTTCCTGATGGGCTTTCAGGACTTGTACATATATCTCAGATGTCTGAAAGAAGAATCAAGCATCCTAAGGAAGTTGTCAGTGAAAATGATGAAGTAAAAGTTATGATTACTGATATTAAAGATGGAAAGCTAAGTCTAAGCATGACCAAGGCGGTTGAAAGTGAAGTGGTTGATGACACTGATTCTATACCGGTAGAATACAGTACGGGAGATTCTCCTACCACAAGTTTTGCTGACTTATTAAAAGGAATCAAATTATAGTATCCGGTAGGGGCACAGATCTTGCAGGGTAATATAAATTAGAATTAAAAATAATTTTTATAGAAGGAGTACAATATGAGCAAGGAAAAAGTTGAGAGATATAAGAAGGAAAAAGCAGGAAGAAAAATGAGTCTGAAAAAGGAAAAACGCCTTAAAACAGCAATAACTTTTATATGCATAGTTGCAGCTATAATCGGAGCAGGTTTTGGCGGCTATTATTACGGTAACAAAAATGGATATAATAAAGGCTATACAGAGGCTTTTTCCCTGGCTGCTCAGATATATAGCAGTGCAGCGGCATCAGGAGGAGCAATTTCATCGGGAGCTGCAGTAAATACTGATAATGCTTCAGACAGTGCGGTTAAAACTAAAAATCAATCCGGAAAGTAGTAAAGAATTAAAAGGAGAATGACATGAAGGACAAACTTTATAACGGTTTTAAAAAGCATTATGGCAATCCCGAAGGTGCAGAGCTGTTCTTTTCTCCAGGACGAGTAAATCTTATAGGAGAGCATACAGACTATAACGGAGGGCACGTTTTTCCCTGTGCTCTGACTATGGGAACCTATGCCTTAGTTAAAAAGCGTAATGATAACAAAATGAATTTTATTTCCTTAAACTTTGATAATGCCATGGTTACAACTGTGGAATTACCTGAGCTTTCATATTTAAAAAAGAATGGCTGGGCTAATTATCTTATAGGCGTAGTTTGGGCATTTCTTGGTAAAGGCTATAAGATTGAACAGGGATTTGATCTGGCTATGATAGGCAATATTCCGTCGGGAGCGGGACTTTCCTCTTCGGCTTCTATAGAAGTGCTTATGGGAACGGTGCTTAAATATATGTATAATATTGATGTAGATATGGTTGAAATAGCTAAAATCGGTCAGATTTCAGAAAATCAGTTCAATGGAATGAACTGCGGAATAATGGATCAGTTTGCGGTAGCTATGGGTAAGAAGGATAATGCCATCTTCCTTGATACAGCCGATTTATCTTATGAATATGCACCTGTCAAATTGAAAGATGCAAAAGTACTGATTACTAACAGTCATGTAAAACACAGTCTTGTAGACTCGGCTTATAATGACAGAAGGAATGAGAGTACTGCCGCTCTTAAGGCGCTTCAGACTAAACTTAATATAAACGCTCTCGGTGACTTAACGGAGGAAGAATTTGAAGCAAATAAAGAACTTATTCAGGATGAAATACAGAGGAAAAGAGCTAAGCATGCGGTTTATGAGAATCAGCGTACAATAAAAGCGGTTGCTGCTCTTAAAAATGATGATATTGAGACTTTCGGTAAGCTTATGAATGCCTCTCATGTATCCCTTAGGGATGACTATGAGGTTTCCTGTGCCGAAGTTGACAAACTTGTTGAAATCTCATGGGCTATACCCGGAGTAATAGGCTCCAGAATAACCGGTGGCGGTTTTGGGGGCTGTACAGTAAGTATTGTGAAGAATGATGCGGTAGAGAATTTTAAGAAAGAAGTTCTTTCAAAATATAAAGCCGCAACCGGAATAGATGCTGAAATTTACGAAGCAGAGATAGGCGATGGAGCAGGCAGGGCAGAGTGATGCTTTATTTGCATAATTTTACGGAAGTTTATGAAAAGCAGGATTTTTATAAAAACTTTGATTATAAAATCTTTGAAAATAAAAAGCTGTCGGGAGTAAGGGGCTATATGGATGAGGAGTCCGGAAAGTATCTCCTGGATGAAATTAAAAATACAGGAGAGCTTTCGGCCCTACACTTTCTCGACTCGGGTAATTATCATCATTTAAGCAGGTTATATATTGATTTAATTAAACATCCCTTTAATTTGGTTGTGTATGATAACCATACGGATATGCAGTTTTCAGCCTTTGGAAATATCTTATCCTGTGGTTCCTGGATAGCGGATATATATGAGAATTGTGAGAATGTGCGAAACATAATTATCATAGGTGCAAATGAAAAGTATATAAAAGACTGCGAATTCAAAAATAATGATAAAATCATTTTTGCCTGCAGTATTTTTGATGTAAATATGGCTGAAAATAATCTCCCGATTTATATTTCGGTTGATAAAGATGTGCTTTCTAAGGAAGAATTTGTGTCTGACTGGGATCAGGGAAAGATGTCATTGGCCACTCTTACAGAGGAATTACACTATCTGGCAGGTCATTATAATATAATAGGTGCAGATGTATGCGGTGAGCCGTTTATAGGCGATGATTATAATATTGGTTTAAGTAATAATATAAATAAAGAATTGGCAAATATATTTGTAGATATTTTATATGAAATATGATACAATTAAAGATGTATTCCAAATTAGGGGTATTATTTGTTTTTAGGAGCTTTGATTAGATGAACGAGGACAATAAGAATGATAAAGATAAACGTAGAAAAAGAATACAAAAAATTCGAAAAATAATAATTATACTACTTGTTGTTCTGTTCCTATTACCAACTGTTTTATGTATAATCTTGTTTGCAAAGCTTAGCAAGTTAAATGATGAATTGGACAAACTCAGACAACTTAAAATTGAAAAAATTCTGGTGGCTGGTAAAAGAGCATCAGAAAATACTATGTTCCAATCAATGCTTACTTTTGCTAAGTTTCAGGTCGATAATAGAGAGATACGGACTGTAACTGAAAAGAAAGAGACTATAGTACCGGTAGTAACCGAAAAAAAGAAGGCTTATCTGACCTTTGATGACGGACCCAGCATAAATACTGATAAGGTGCTTAATATACTTGATAAATACAAGATAAAAGCAACTTTTTTTGTAGTAGGAAGAACTGACAGGGAATCTGTAAGAAGATATAGGGAGATAGTTAAAAGAGGCCATAATATTGGGCTTCACTCATTAACACATAACTATAAACAGGTATATGCAAGTCTTGATTCGTTTAAGAAAGATGTATATGCAATCAGAGATATAGTGAAAAAATATACGGGCGTAGATTCAAAAATATATAGATTTCCCGGCGGAAGCAGTAACGCTGTTTCCAAAACCAATATGTATAAAGTAATAAAATGGCTTAAATCTGCCGGTTATGAATACTATGACTGGAACCTGGGAGGAACCGATGCAGCTTGGCCTTCACCTTCTGCAGACGCTATTTACAAAGCGATTGCAAAATATGCGGGAAGTAATACAGATAAGATAGTGCTTTTGCATGATTCAAGAGATAAGGCAAATACGGTAAAAGCCCTGCCCAAAATCATAAAAAAACTAAAAAAGAAGGTTATGTATTTGCAAAAATAGATATTAATACAAAACCTGTTCACCACAAAGTGAATAAGAAATATAAAAAGATAAAGTAATCGGAGGTAAATTATGAGCTTTTTAAAAGATTTGAAGGACGACATCGGAAGTGCTATGGATGACTTTGAAAATGACGACAATCAGATGGTGGACACTTTAAGTGAAAAAGGTTCTGACAGTTTTGATGAGTTCAATCTTTCAGAAGAAGATGCACTTGGCGTGGATGAAGAAATGATTGAAAAAATGGAAGATGAGGACAGCTTTAATTTTGCAACCGAGGAAACTACTGCAGAAGAGCCTGTATTGGAACAGAGTGAAATACTTACTGAAGAAGCTACGGAGACAGTACCTGTTACGGAGAATAATCTCTATACAGGTAACATCGGAGCAGATACGGTTACGGTTGAGAGTAATTCAGCTCTTCCTACCGAGGCAGCTGCAGAAACTACAGTTATTTCTAAAGGTACAGTTATAAACGGAAGCATAATATCAGATGGTTCTCTTGATGTATTTGGTACAGTGAACGGAGATATAAGCTGTATCGGTAAGCTTTCCATATCGGGTGTTGTTAAAGGTAAGTCTTCAGCTGCTGAAGTTTACTTGCATACTGACAGGCTTGACGGCGGAATTACAAGCAAGGGTTGTGTAAAGATTGCACCGGGTACTGTAGTAATCGGTGATATAGCTGCTTCTTCCTGTGTGGTTGCAGGTGCGGTCAAGGGTAATCTGGATGTAAACGGTCCTGTAGTAATTGATTCTACAGCTGTAATTAAGGGTAATGTAAGCTCTAAAGGAATTCAGATTAATAGCGGAGCTGTTATTGACGGTTTCTGTGCACTTCCTTATGCATCTGTTGATATTGATTCTTTCTTTGAAGAAGAGGTTTAAATCTAATGGAAAAATATAAAAGAGTATTGCTTAAGCTTTCAGGAGAAGCACTTGCAGGAGACAAGAAAACGGGTTTTGATGAAGAAACCTGTATAAGAGTTGCAAAGCAGGTAAAAGAGCTTGCAGATAACGGAATCCAGGTAGGTGTGGTTATAGGCGGCGGTAATTTTTGGAGAGGCCGTACCGGCAATACCATAGACAGAACAAAGGCTGATCAGATAGGCATGCTTGCTACAGTAATGAACTGTATCTATGTATCTGATATTTTCAGATATGTAGGAATGAAAACTTCCATACTCACACCTTTTGAATGCGGCAATATGACGAAGTTGTATTCAAAGGACAGAGCTCTTAAATATTTTGAAAAAGGTATTGTGGTATTTTTTGCGGGAGGAACAGGACATCCGTATTTTTCTACAGATACCGGGGCTGTGCTTCGAGCAGTTGAAACAGAGGCAGATACTATTTTACTCGCGAAAGCCATAGACGGTGTTTATGACAGCGATCCTAAGGATAATCCGTCTGCTAAAAAATATGATGAAATTTCTATTGAAGAAGTACTTGATAAAAAATTGGCTGTTATTGATTTGACTGCAACTATTATGTGCTATGAGAATAAAATGCCTATGCAGGTATTTGGATTAAATAAGGAAAATAGTATAATAGACGCTGCAAACGGTATAAATAACGGTACCAGAGTTACTGTTTAATGTAAGAAGTAAATATTTAATATATAATATTGTTGAATTTTAGAGGAGGTTTACTTATGTCAGAGGCTACAAAACTATATGAAGACAAAATGAATAAAACTATCAATAATCTTAATGAGGAATATATTACAATAAGAGCCGGAAGAGCCAATCCGCACATCCTTGACAAAATAAAGGTAGATTATTACGGACAGCCTTCTCCGCTTCAGTCTGTAGCTAATATATCAGTTCCGGAGGCAAGAATAATACAGATTCAGCCTTGGGAAGCCGGTCTTATAAAGGCTATTGAAAAAGAAATAAATATGGCTAATCTGGGTGTAGTTCCTAATAACGACGGAAAGTCAATCAGGCTTGTATTTCCTGAACTTACAGAGGAAAGACGTAAGGAACTTTCCAAGGATATAAAGAAGAAGGCTGAACAGGCTAAGATTGCTATCAGAAATATAAGAAGAGATGCGGTTGAACACTTCAAAAAACAGCAAAAAGCAAACGAGATTACAGAGGATGATCTTAAAGATCTTGAAGATGAAATTCAGAAGATAACCGATAAGTTTTCGGATGAGATTGAAAAAATGACCGAAGACAAGACAAAGGAAATAATGACTGTATAATGATTAAAATGGGGGTTCGGTTAAGCCGCACCCTCTTTTTGGGATAATATATGAATACAAATGAAAAAATTCCTACACATGTAGCTATAATCCTTGACGGAAACGGAAGGTGGGCTAAGAAGCGCGGACTTCCGCGTAATTTTGGACATCTGAAAGGCTGTGATAATGTTGAGCCTGTCTGCAAGGCTGCTTTTAATATTGGTATAAAATATGTAACAATGTATGCTTTTTCTACCGAGAACTGGAAACGCCCGCAAGCTGAGGTGGATGAGCTGATGAAACTGCTTGCAAAGTATATGAAGGATGCTATGAAGCTCTCTGTTAAGAATAATATGAGGGTTAGAATTATAGGTGATAAAACAGGGCTGTCAGATGAGTTAAACAAGCTAATAACCGAGCTTGAAGAACTGTCGGGGGATTTTACGGGGCTTCAACTGCAGATAGCTGTAAACTATGGCGGAAGGGATGATATAAGAAGAGCATTCAAAAATATTATCCTGGAAGCTGATAAATCAGGAAAGACTTATAATGAACTGGCAGACAGCCTGACAGAAGAAGTTATCAGTAAGAACTTAGATACTGCCGATATTCCGGATCCGGATTTAATGATAAGGACAAGCGGAGAACAACGTCTTTCCAATTATTTGATTTGGCAACTTGCCTATGCTGAGTATTTTTTTACAGATACATTATGGCCTGATTTCGGTAAAAAAGATTTAGAAGAAGCCATTGAATTCTACAGTGGTAGAGACAGAAGATTTGGCGGGCTTAAGAAAGGATGAAAAATGTTTCTAACTAGACTTATTAGTGGAATTCTGCTTTTGGCATTTACATTTGTAACAATGTTTTTTGGGGGACAGCTCTTGCTTATTACTCTGTTTATGATATCTTTAATCGGATTATATGAGCTTTATAAGGTGATGAAATTTGAAAATACTCCGCTGGCCTGTGTAGGCTATTTAGGGGCTTTTGCCTGGTATTTGAATATAGATACCAAGCCTAATGCAATCCTTGATATTAAAGTTCCTGAACTGATGATATTTTCTATAGTAGTAGTGGCGGCATTGTTGGTTTTTGTAGTCAAATATCCGAAGTACTCTGCAAATCAGCTTTTCAGTACTATTTTTGGTATATTTTATATACCGGTTATGATATCATTTATTTTTAAAACACGGGAAACCATTGCATTCGGTCGGTGGCTTGCCTGGATGGTGTATGTGAGTTCCTGGGGGTCTGATACCTGTGCTTATGCAGTTGGAAGGCTCTTTGGCAGGCATAAACTCGCCCCTAATTTAAGTCCTAAAAAATCGGTAGAAGGCTCTGTTGGAGGGATAATTGGTTCAGCTCTCATAGGAGTTATCTTTGGGCTGATAATGAGTAACTTTACGGGAAAATCAGAAAACCTGATTATAATTTTTGCTGTAATAGGCGGTCTTGGTTCTGTTATTTCACAGATAGGCGACCTTGCCGCTTCCGGAATAAAAAGAAATTATGATATAAAGGATTATGGACACCTTATCCCGGGGCATGGAGGCATACTTGACAGGTATGACAGCATTATAATCACTGCACCTATAGTTTATTTTCTCTCACTTTATCTGGTAGGAAGGATATAATGAAAAATATAGCCATTTTAGGTTCTACAGGCTCTATCGGAACGCAGACACTCGATATAGTTAGACTTAATGAAGACATGAAAGTTTCGGTACTTACTGCTTATAAAAATATTAATTTAATCTTTAAACAAATTTTAGAATTTTGTCCAAAATTAGTATGTATTTTTGGTATAATAGAAGCTGCTGAACTTAAGGAGAGACTTGAAACTGCTTATTCAGAAGGAAAGCTAAAGTCTGTACCTGAGATTGTGACAGGTATGGAAGGACTTATACAGGCTGCTTCCTATCCCGATTCTGACATTGTTGTAACAGCTGTTGTAGGAATGCTCGGAATTCGCCCTACCATAGCTGCCATAAATGCAAAGAAGGATATTGCTCTTGCCAATAAAGAAACCTTAGTCTGTGCAGGTCATATCATAATGAAGCTTGCAAAGGAAAAAGGAGTAAACATCTATCCGGTAGACAGTGAGCATAGTGCTATTTTTCAGTGTCTGCAGGGCAAGGCAGATAATAAAATAAAAAAATTGCTGCTTACTGCTTCGGGAGGCCCGTTTTTACATACACCTAAAGAAGAACTTAAAAATGTTACCCTTGAATCTGCTCTAAAACATCCTAACTGGGCTATGGGAGCTAAGGTTACCATAGATTCTTCAACTATGGTAAATAAGGGACTGGAGGTTTGTGAGGCAAGATGGCTCTTTGATACTGAGCCTGATAAAATTGAGGTGGTTATCCAGCCGCAGAGTATAGTGCATTCGGCAGTGGAATTTGAGGATGGAAGTGTAATAGCTCAAATGGGAGTACCTGATATGAAGCTTCCTATATCTTATGCTCTTACCTATCCGGAAAGAAGATTTGTTTCGGATAATTATCTGGATTTATTCAGTATTTCAAAGCTTGATTTTATCAAGCCGGACTTAGATAAGTTCAGAGGACTTAAGCTTGCTTTTACTGCCATAACTGAGGGAGGTAGCCTACCTACGGTATTTAACGCGGCTAATGAGGTAGCTGTTGCATTATTTATACAGAAAAAAATCAGATATTTAGATATCGTTAATATTATAGAAGAAAACTTAAACAAACACAAAAAGATAGATTATCCTGATGTAGATACGATTGAGGGCATACAGCGGGAGATTCTTGAAAGTGTTAAAACTATTATGTAAGGTTGGTGAAGAATTTTGAATATTTTTTGGGCACTTGTAATATTTTCTCTTGTTGTAATTATTCATGAATTTGGTCATTATATTTTTGCCAGGAAAGGCGGAATAACAGTAAATGAATTCTCTTTGGGGATGGGTCCCAGACTTTTTTCATTTGATGCGGCAGGCACAAAATGGTCTGTAAAGCTGCTTCCTATAGGCGGCTCCTGTATGATGGAAGGAGAGGATGAAGCCAGTGATGATGAAGGGGCTTTTGCCAACAAGTCTGTCTGGGTAAGAATCTGGACTGTGTTTGGAGGACCTTTATTTAACTTTATTTTAGCATTTGTACTGTCGCTTTTTGTAATCGGTTCAGTCGGTGTAGACAAAAGTAATATAGTAAGTGTTACAAACGGTTACCCTGCTGAACAGGCGGGACTTCGTGCCGGTGATGTAATTACTAAAATTAATGGCACCAATATAAATATAGGCAGAGAGGTTTCAAGTTATTTTGTATTCCATCCTTTATCAGATGAGAATGTTAAGATAGAGGTAAAAAGAGGAGATGAAAAACTCAGCTTTGATGTAAAGCCACAGGAAAAGGAAAGATTTTATCTTGGTTTTGGTTATAATCCGGGAGACGGAGAGGCTGTTATAGACAGTGTGACTGAGGATGGTGCACTAAAAGCGGCAGGAGCCAAGGCGGGAGATGTGATTACTGCTGTAAATGGGACTGCCATAAGTTCAGGTAATGCTCTTAATAATTACTTTACAGAAAATCCGCTGGACGGTAAAGAAACTAAGATTACTCTTAAAAGGGCTGAGACAGGTAATATAGAAGAAATATCAGTAACACCTAAGAGTGCGGGTAGCTCCTATACCTTAGGTATGGTAAGCAATACGGCAAGAGAAAAAGTCGGCATTGGCGGAACTCTTTATTATGCATTAAATGAGACAAAATATGTGGTTGTTACAACTGTAGAATCACTTAAGATGATGGTAACGGGAAGAGTTAAAGCTAAAGATATAGCAGGACCGGTGGGTATTGTTAATATGATAGGCAATTCCTATGAGCAGAGCAAGAATGAAGGAATAATGGTAATACTTTTAAGTATGGCAAGTATAAGTATACTTATTTCAGCCAACCTGGGAGTTATGAACCTGCTTCCTATACCTGCCCTGGACGGAGGAAGACTTGTATTTCTCATCATAGAGGCAGTCAGAGGCAAGCCTATCGATCCGGACAAAGAAGGAAAGGTACATTTTGCGGGTTTTGTACTGCTTATGATACTTATGGTAGTTATATTATTCAATGATATTCTTAGAATTATAGGGTAAATTATGGAAAACAATATCAAGACTACAAGAGTAGTAAAGATTGGAGACAGGGTTATCGGTGGCGGTAATCCTGTTTTAATACAGTCTATGACAAATACCAAGACTCAGGATGTAAAGTCTACTGTAGCTCAGATAAAGGAACTTGAAAAAGCAGGCTGTGACATTATAAGATGCGCGGTTCCTGATATGAAAGCAGCCCTTGCATTTAAAGATATAAAAAAGGCTATAAACATTCCGTTGGTGGCAGATATTCATTTTGATTACCGCCTTGCCATAGCTGCTATGGAAAACGGAGCCGATAAAATAAGGATAAATCCCGGTAATATCGGTTCGGAGGAAAAACTTAGGGCTGTAATTGATGTAGCAAAGAAGTACCGGGTGCCGATAAGGGTTGGTGTAAACAGTGGTTCTCTTGAAAAAGAAATACTTGAAAAATACGGTACTGTTACAAGTGAAGCCCTGGTTGAAAGTGCTTTAAACAATGCAAAATTAATCGAAGATATGGATTATCATAATCTGGTAATCAGTATTAAATCTTCCAATGTAATGGAATGTATCAAGGCTCACGAACTGATTGCCACACGCACAGACATACCTTTACATGTAGGAATTACAGAATCGGGTTCACTGATATCCGGAAATATCAAGTCAAGCGTGGGACTCGGAATTATACTTTATCAGGGAATAGGCGATACCGTAAGAGTTTCTCTCACAGGCAATCCTGTTGAAGAAATAAAGTCTGCAAAGATGATATTAAAGGCTTTGGGCCTTAGAAAAGGCGGAGCAGAAATAGTTTCCTGTCCTACCTGTGGCAGAACTGATATCGACCTTATCGGACTTGAGGAAAAAGTAAATAAGCTTCTTGAAGATTATATGGATTTAGATATTAAAGTTGCGGTTATGGGATGTGTTGTAAACGGCCCGGGAGAGGCAAGGGAAGCAGATTTAGGCATCTGCGGCGGTAAAAATGCCGGCCTTATAATTAAAAAAGGGGAGATAATAAAAAGACTTCCCGAGTCTGAACTTTTAATGGGACTTAAGGAAGAACTTGATATTTTGAAAGCTGAGAAAGGAAAGTAATATGGATTTTCATGAGGCTTTTAGTGACCTTGTAATTAATGAGGAACTTGAAAGGGCTTTTAATGATACTTCAGTTGAAAAAGTTGTTGTTTCAAAAATGAGGGGTGAAATAACGGTAATATTATCTGGTATTACTCCTGTAAGCAGAAGTCATATTATTTCTATGCAGAATGTGCTAAAGAAGCAGATATTTACTTCTAAAGAACAGACTGTACTGATTGAAGAGAGGTATGATTTATCAGATTTTTCAATTAAACATATTTTTGAAAAAAATAAAACCAATATTCTTGAAGAATTAAATGAACAGGGAAAGATTTACTATAATATACTGAACAACAGTGAAATTGATTTTGATGAAACAACTGTTTATATAGAGAGTGAAGATAATTTCATTATCAGAGAGAAACTTGAAAACATATCAGACTGGATGAAGCTTGTTTTTCTAAAGAGATTTAATAAAGAAATAAATATCAAGTTAAAATTTAAGGAATCACAGAAATCCGCTAAAGAAGATAAGGATGTTTATACTATTGAAGAAATACTTGAGAGCAGGCCAAAGCCGGAACAGGCATCATTATCTAAGACTGAAAAGAAGCAGGAATTTAAGAGTAACGGGAAAAAATCCTACAAATCCGATGGATTTTATAAGAAAAAGGTCCAATCAAATGATCCGAGCATGATCTACGGAAGGAATTTTGAAGGTTCTTCCGTAAAGCTAAAGGATATAACAGAGCCGCAAAAGGATTTGATCGTAAAAGGGAAAATTGTAAGTTTAGAAGATAAAGAAACTAAGACCGGTAAAATTATCTTAGCTTTTACAATTACGGATTTTACGGACAGTATAACCTGTAAAATATGGACTGATCCGGAAAATAAAGAAGAATTAAAGAAAAAACTTGCACCGGGCAGTTTTATTAAAATAAATGCAGATGCACAGGACGATACCTATGCGGGAGAACTTACCTTAGGTTTTGCAAACGGAATAAAGGAAATTCCTGATTTTACCGTTAAACGTATGGACAACAGCGAGAAAAAGAGGGTAGAGCTTCATCTTCATACTAATATGAGTGAGATGGATGCAGTTATTGATCCGGGAAATCTTCTTAAAACACTTTCAGAATGGGGACATAGTGCAGTCGCTCTGACCGATCATGGAGTGGTACAGGGTTTTACCAATGCTCTTCATGCAAAGGCTAAGCTTAAAATGAAGGATTTTAAGCTTATATACGGGGTAGAAGGTTATCTTGTAAATGATATGACTCCTGCTGTAAGGATGGATAAGGGGCAGAAGCTTACTGACCCGGCTGTTGTTTTTGATATAGAGACTACAGGTTTTGGACCTAAAAACTGCAGAATTATAGAAATTGGCGCTGTAAAGGTTATGGGGGGCAAGGTTATAGATAAATTTTCAGCTTTTGTCAATCCCAAACAAAGTATTCCGGAGGAAATAACCAAGCTTACAAGCATCACACAGGATATGGTTATAAATGAGCCTGAAATAGATGTAATTCTTCCGGCATTTTTGGAGTTTTGTAAGGGATGTTTTCTGGTAGCACATAATGCATCCTTTGATACAAGCTTTATTTTTGAAAATATGAAAAGGCTTGGTCTAAATGAAGACTTTACCATAGCCGATACAGTGACAATATCCAGAGTTCTTCTTCCGGGACTTAAGAATTATAAGCTTGACACTGTGGCAGAAAGACTTGGGATTACACTTGAACATCACCATAGGGCGGTAGATGATGCAGGCTGTACTGCTGAAATTTATATTAAACTCTGTGAACTGGCTGTTACAAAATACGGAAATGAACTCTTAGGTAATTTTAATACTAATGAGGGATTTTGCTGTGATACCATTAAAAAAATGGGAACTGACCATATCATCATTTTAGCCAAAAATGACATCGGACGTATAAATTTATATAAATTAGTTTCATTGTCGCACTTAGAGTATTTCCAAAGAAGACCGAGAATTCCCAAGAGTCTGCTTATGGCGAACAGGGAAGGCTTGATTATTGGCTCAGCCTGTGAAGCAGGAGAGTTGTACCAGGCTGTTTTACGCCGTCATGGAGAGGATGAGTTGGCGGCTATTGCTGACTTCTATGATTACTTTGAAATTCAGCCGCTTGATAATAACGGCTTTATGATTGAAAGTGACAGGGTTCCTGATATTACAAGTGAAGAGGACTTAAGAGAAATCAACAGAAAGATAGTTGAACTTGGCGAAAAATTTAACAAGCCGGTAGTGGCAACCTGTGATGCTCATTTTCTAAATCCTGAGGATGAGATTTACAGAAAATATCTTCTCTGGTCAAAGGGAATGAAGGATGCAGACAGACCTTTGCCGCTATATCTTAGGACTACAGAGGAGATGCTTGAGGAATTTGCTTATTTAGGCAAGGAAAAGGCAGAAGAGGTAGTTATAACCAATACCAATCTTATTGCCGATATGATAGAAAATATTTCACCTGTTCGCCCTGATAAATGTGCTCCGATTATTGAAAATTCAGATGCTGAGCTAAGAAGAATCTGCTATGACAAGGCACATGAGATATATGGAGATGATTTGCCTAAAAAGGTAGTGGACAGGCTTGAACATGAATTAAATTCCATTATTTCAAACGGATTTGCAGTTATGTACATAATTGCGCAAAAATTAGTTTGGAAATCAAATGAAGATGGCTATTTGGTAGGCTCCAGAGGCTCGGTAGGTTCTTCCTTTGTGGCATTTTTGTCGGGAATCACAGAGGTTAATTCTCTTTCGGCACATTATTATTGTGAGCACTGTCATTATGTTGATTTTGATTCAGATGAAGTAAAGAGTTTTTCAGGTAAAAGCGGTTGTGACATGCCTGATAAAAACTGTCCTGTGTGCGGGAAACCTCTTATAAAAGACGGACATGACATCCCTTTTGAAACCTTCCTCGGCTTTAACGGAGATAAGGAGCCGGATATAGACCTTAACTTTTCGGGTGAATATCAGGCAAAGGCACATGCCTACACTGAAGTAATCTTTGGTGAAGGACAGACTTTCAGAGCCGGTACTATCGGCGGAGTTGCTGATAAAACAGCCTACGGATATGTATTAAAGTATAATGAAGAGCATGACAATATTGTTATGAGAAGATCTGAAATAGAAAGAGTTTCAGCAGGTTGTATAGGTGTAAGGCGAACTACGGGACAGCATCCCGGGGGCATAGTTGTACTTCCGTTGGGAGAGAATATTAATTCATTTACTCCGGTACAGCACCCGGCAAATAAGATGGATACACCTATTATAACCACTCATTTTGATTATCATTCAATCGACCACAATCTTTTGAAGTTAGACATACTGGGACACGACGATCCGACTATGATAAGGATGCTTGAAGATTTGACGGGAGTAGTGGCAAGAGAAATTAGATTTGATGATGAGAAAGTTCTTTCATTATTTAACAGTCTTGATTCTTTAGATTTAAAGGCTGAAGATTTGGACGGATATGACCTTGGAAGCTTAGGGTTGCCTGAGCTTGGAACAGACTTCGTTATGCAGATGCTCAGAGATACTAAACCTAAGTGTTTTTCAGACTTGGTTAGAATTTCGGGACTTTCACATGGAACTGATGTATGGACAGGTAATACACAGACACTTATAGCTGAAAACAAGTGTGAATTGTCAACTGCAATCTGCACCAGAGATGATATTATGATTTATCTTATAGATATGGGGCTTGAGCCCGGACATGCCTTTAAGATAATGGAGAGCGTGCGTAAAGGAAAGGGACTGACACCGGAATGGGAGCAGGAAATGCTTGAGCATAATGTGCCTGACTGGTATATATGGTCTTGTAAGAAAATTAAATATATGTTCCCTAAGGCTCACGCCGTGGCATACATTATGATGGCTTTGAGAATCGCGTATTTTAAAGTGCATTATCCGCTTGCATATTATTCAGCGTATTTCAGCATAAGGGCAAAGGCTTTCGATTATGGCTTGTTCTGCTTTGGTAAAGAAAAACTGTTAAATGTTATTAAAGAAATTAAAAAAATGGAAAAATACCAAAGAAAAAAGACAGATGAGGATACTTTGGGAGATGCGTATATTGTGCTTGAAATGTATGCAAGAGGCTTTGAATTTATGCCAATTGACATATATAAGGCAAAACCAAAGCATTTCCGGATTATTGACGGTAAGATAATGCCTGCTCTGGTTACTATTGAGGGGCTGGGAGACAAGGCTGCCTACGCCTTATATGAGGCTGCTAAAAAAGGAAAATTCCTTTCTAAAGATGATTTAAAACAACGCGCCAAAGGTACTACTCAAACTGCCTTAGACAAAATGACTGAGCTCGGTATTATAGCTGACCTTCCAAACTCAAGCCAGATTTCATTATTTGATATGATTTAATATGATACAAGTGTCAAAAGTATAAAAATTCGATGCAAGCTTGCTTGCAAGAGAATTTATTATCTTTTGACACGCAAAAAATATGAGTAAGTAGCCATTTTTTGCAAAAAAATGAGCGGATTACGAATATTTTGCAAGGACCCGGAGAGGTGAAGCCGAAGCAATCCTGTATCATTGGGTGTCAAATAATTTTGACACCCACATCATTTAATATTAATATTTGTAAGTTTAGAAGTTTTAGTATATAATAGGTATAAACTTACCATTTGTCGTAAACTTAATTGATATTTTTAACATTAAAATCAATAATTAATCATATTAAAGGACAAATGTCCTTTAATATGTGAAGTAAAAGTTATAAAATCTTAGTTATATCACAATAATCTTAGACAAACTACACAAAGATGCGACGATTGCTTGGAGGAAAAAATGATTGATTACTCAGAAGGCTCTGGAAAGCAGTATCATACAGGGGTAGGAAAAGGTGATGTCGGAAGATATGTTATTCTTCCGGGAGATCCAAAAAGGTGCGCAAAGATTGCAGCGCATTTTGATAATCCTGTTCTTGTAGCAGACAGCAGAGAATACGTTACATATACAGGTACATTAGATGGTGTAAAGGTCAGTGTAACTTCAACAGGTATCGGGGGACCGTCTGCTTCAATAGCAATAGATGAACTTTCAAAATGTGGGGCAGATACTTTTATAAGAGTAGGTACCTGTGGCGGTATGCAGGATGAGGTTATAGGCGGAGATGTGGTTATTGCAAGTGGAGCTATCCGTATGGAGGGTACAAGCAGGGAGTTTGCACCTATAGAATATCCTGCCGTTTCAAACGTAGAAGTTATGAATGCTCTTATAAACTCGGCAAAATCCTTGAAAGAGAGATATCATGTAGGTGTAGTCCAATGCAAGGATTCTTTCTTCGGACAGCATGAACCGGATATTATGCCTGTAAGCTATGAGCTTCAAAATAAGTGGCAGGCGTGGCTTAGAATGGGCTGTCTTGCTTCTGAAATGGAGTCTGCGGCACTGTTTATAGCAGGAAGCTTTTTAAGAGTAAGAGTAGGCTCCTGTTTCTTAGTTGTTGCCAACCAGGAAAGGGCAAAGAAAAATCTTCCAAATGAGCAGGTGCACGATACAGAAGCGGCTATAGTCACTGCTGTAGAAGCAATAAGACTGCTTATCAAGGAAGACAATTCAAAGTCCTAATAATAGCGTTTAGTTTATATCTAATTTGGTTACTGCTGCCTTAAGGCAGTATAACATAAAAAAATTCTTAAAAAAGGAGAAAAGAAATGAAAAAAAGAATTTTAGCAATGGCCATGTCAGCAGTTATGGTGCTTTCATTAGCAGCCTGTGGCGGTAATGCTGACGGCAAAAAGACAAGTAGTGCCGGTTCATCAAAGGGTAGCACTGCAACAAGTACAACAAGTGCATCTAAGGGTAGCACAACAAGTACAACAAGTGCATCTAAGACAGACAGTGCTTCAAAGACTTCCGGCACATCTGCAGCTAAGTCTGAATTCAAGGTAGGACTTATTACTGACGTAGGCGGAATTCACGATCACTCATTTAATGAGACTTCATGGAAAGGTCTTGAGCAGGCAAATAAAGACTTTGGTGTAACAATTAACTACCTTGAGTCAAAGACAGATGCAGATTACACAAGTAATATTGAAACTTTTGTAGATGAGGAATATGATCTTATTTTATGTGTAGGATTTAAACTTGCTGAGGCTACAAAGAAGGCTGCTGAGGCACATCCTGACATTAAATTTGCTATTATTGATGATGCAAGTAATGCAGCTCTTCCAAATGTAACCTGTCTTACATTTAAGCAGGAACAGGCTTCTTACCTTGTTGGTTATGTAGCCGGTCTTATGACAAAGAAGAATAACGTAGGTTTTGTACTTGGTATGGCAAGTGATATGATGAACAAGTTTGGTTACGGATATCTTGCAGGTGTATATGCGGCTAATCCTAAAGCTAAGGTTCAGCAGATAAATGCAAATAACTTTGCGGATCCTGCTATCGGAAAAACAAGTGCTACAACCATGATTACCAACGGTGCGGATGTTATCTTCCACGCAGCGGGCGGTACAGGTGTCGGTGTTATCCAGGCTTGTCAGGAAGCTAAGATTTCAGCTATCGGTGTAGATACAGATCAGAGTTCTTTAGCGCCTGATACAGTTATTACTTCTGCTATGAAGCGTGTAGACAATGCTGTTTATGATACGGTTAAGCAGCTTGTTGACGGAACTCTTCAGAGCGGTGAGGTTGTATATGACCTTTCAAAAGGTGGTGTAGATATAGCTCCTACAACAAATCTCCTTTCAGAAGAAGTTCTTAAGAAGGTAGAAGAAGTTAAAGCTAAGATTTTAAGCGGTGAAATTGTGGTTCCCGGTACAAAAAAAGAATTCGAAAAAGAATTTGGCGATAAGTATGAATTAGACTAAGCTGAAATTATTTATGTAGCAGAACTGAAATTTCAAATTTGCTTATACAGTATATCAAATGATATTTGTACTATAGCTAAGTTGTAATAATACCAATTATCTGCAACTATCATACATTCTACTATGGTAGTTGCAGAATATTTTGTAAAATTGTGTTTTGAAAACAATGCCTTATAACTAAGACATTATTTTGAAAATGTGATGTTATCATAATTATAAAATGGGAGGTAAAACTGTGGGCATCGAAAGTCATATGGACGAAAAAGTCATGGCAGTAAAAATGGAAAACATAGTAAAAAAGTTTGGTAATTTTACTGCTAATGACGGAGTAAATTTATCAGTACATAAGGGAGAGGTGCACTCTATACTTGGCGAAAACGGAGCCGGTAAGAGTACCCTTATGAATGTGCTGTATGGTATGTATAGACCTACCAGCGGACAGATTTACATTAAAGGACAACCGGTGGAAATTACCAGTCCGAAACATGCCATTGAACTTGGTATAGGTATGGTGCACCAGCATTTCATGCTTATTCAGCCATTTACCGTAACTGAAAATATAGTTCTTGGTATAGAGCCTGTCAAGGGAGTTAAAATAGATTATAAACTCGCAAGACAGAAGGTGCTTGAAATCTCCGAAAAATATGGAATGCAGGTGGATCCGGATGCTAAAATTGAGGATATCTCGGTAGGAATGCAGCAAAGAGTAGAAATACTTAAGGTGCTTTACCGAGGAGCTGATATTCTTATTCTTGATGAACCTACGGCTTCCCTTACTCCTCAGGAGATAGATGAACTTATGGTTATTATTAAGAACCTTACAGCAGATGGCAAAAGTATCATTATTATCACCCATAAGTTAAAGGAGATTAAGGCCTGTTCAGATAACTGTACCATCATCCGTCAGGGGAAATATATAAAGACGGTTAAGGTAGCTGATGTGGATGAAGCCGATCTTGCCGCACTTATGGTAGGACGTGATGTAAACTTTAAGGTAGAGAAAAGAGAACAGGAGCCGGGAGCGGAAGTGCTTTCCGTAAAGAACCTCAAAGCACGTGACTATAGAGATGTAGAGATACTTAAAGGCTTTGATATTTCTGTAAGAGCAGGGGAAATAGTCGGTCTTGCCGGAGTAGACGGTAATGGACAGACGGAGCTTGTAGAAATTCTCAGTGGTCTTAAGAAGGCTGATTCAGGTGAAATAACTATGAATGGCAAGAGTATCTTCAATAAGACACCTAGAGAAATATTTGATGAAGGACTTTCAAGTATACCTGCCGACAGACAAAAACATGGTCTTGTACTTGAATTTTCTATAGAAGATGACCTTATTCTGCAACATTACAATGAAGCTCCGTATGCGAAAGGCTTTATGTTAAATCGCAAGGAGATACATAGGCATGCCACTGAAATGATGGAAAAGTTTGATATCAGACCTCGTGGTGCAGAGACTCGTCCTGCGGGCAGTCTTTCAGGAGGTAACCAGCAGAAGGTAATTATAGCCAGAGAGGTTACTAACGATAAAGACTTACTTATAGCTGTAAACCCTACAAGAGGTCTTGACGTTGGCGCTATTGAGTTTGTACATAAGTATATTGTAGAACAAAGGAATAAGGGAAAAGCTGTTTTACTTGTTTCTTTTGAGCTTGACGAAATTATGAATCTATCAGACAGAATAGTAGTTATAAGTTGCGGAAAAGTTGCCGGAAGCTTGCTTGGAAGTGAAGCGAGAGAGGGTGAGCTTGGATTTATGATGGCAGGAGGTAAACAAGGTGAATAAGAAAAAAAGTATTTTGCAAGGTAATGTCTTATACACTATTATTGCAATTATAATAGGCTTTGTCATTGGTGCGATTTTCCTTGTTATTGCAGGCATAAGTCCGGCGGTAGCTTATGGAAAGCTTATATCAAGTGTATTCAGTAAACCTAAATATTTGGTATATACTTTAGTGTATGCCGCACCGATTATACTTACAGGTCTTTCGGTGGCATTTTCCTTTAGAACCGGTGTATTTAACATTGGTGCGGAAGGTCAGTTTGTAGTTGGAAGTATTGCAGCTACTTTGGTTGGTGTTCTTGTTGAATTACCTGCTGTTATACATGTTCCTCTTTGCATATTAGCGGCTATGGCTGCAGGAGCATTCTGGTCATTTATTTGCGGTCTTATGAAGGTTAAAAAAGGTATACACGAAGTTCTTTCCTTTATTATGTTTAACTGGATTGCTTTCTACTTTTCCAACTTTGTGGTTAACCTTAAATCAATTAAGGTTGAGGGAGGAGAGGCATCAAGGAATCTTGCGGATAGTGCAAGAATTCTTTTCCCTGCTGAATGGATAGCTAAGATTAAATGTCCTGATGCAAACTGGGGCATAGTTATAGCTGTAGTTATGGCTATAGCTATATGGATAATTATTGAAAAAACTACTCTTGGTTACAGGCTTAAAGCGGTAGGTTTTAACAAGCATTCAGCTGAATATGCCGGAATAGATGCAAATAAGTCCATACTTACTGCGCTTTGTATATCGGGTGCACTTGCAGGTCTTGGCGGTGCTGTTCAGATAATGGGACAGAGCGGAAGACTTGTACAGTTTGCAGGTCAGGAAGGATACGGTTTTGAGGGTATTTCAGTAGCTCTTATCGGAAGCTCAAACCCTATAGGCTGTATATTTGCAGGTTTATTTTACGGAGCTATGAAGTTTGGAGGATCTAAGTTAAATATAGTTCAGGTTCCTTCACAGATAATAAGTATAATTATGGGTTGTGTAATTATTTTTATAGCAATATCCCATATATTCAAATATTTATTACTTAAACTTACAGATAAGAAGGAGGCGTAATAATGGATTTAATAATTCAAAATCTCGGACTTTTGATTAATGCAGCTCTGATTGCTACACCTCCACTTCTTTTGGCTGCACTTGGTTCTTGCTTTTCAGAGAGAAGCGGTGTTGTAAACATCGGTATTGAAGGTATGATGACTATAGGTGCTGTAACAGGTGCTATAGCTGCCCTGGTAACAGGCAACGGCATTTTGGCATTTATAATAGGCGGTCTTGCGGGCGGAGTATTCGGACTCATCCACGCAGTTGTATGTATCCACTTCCATGCCGATCAGACTATCGCAGGTACGGCTATTAACTTTATCGGACCGGGACTTGCAGCTTTTACCTGTATGATACTTTACAATTCTACAGACAGTCCTGCTATACCTTTAGAGGATAAGCTTCCTAAAATGTTCAATGATGTTTTTGAAGTGCCAATGTACTTAATGTATATTCTATGGCGTATATAGTATTTATATTTGCTATTATAGCTAACTTTGTATTTTATAAGACAAAATTGGGAGCACATCTTCGTGCCTGCGGAGAACATCCGGTAGCCTGTGAATCACTTGGTATCAATGTATACCTTGTAAGATACATCTGTGTAATCTTATCAGGATTTTTAGCCGGACTTGGCGGAGCATTTTGTACACTTGCAACAGTAAGCCAGTTTAAGCCTTCGGTTATTGTCGGACAGGGCTTTATCGCTATTGCAGCAGTTATTTTCGGTAAGTTTTCACCTATGGGTGCACTTAAAGGCTGTCTTATTTTCGGAGTATGTAACGGAATTAAGGCTCTTGCCAGTCAGGGAAATATGATTTCACCAAACATTATATCTATGATACCTTACATAGTTACCATCCTTGCACTTATCTTCTTTGTAGGAAGAGCAGATGCACCTGCTGCCAACGGAAAGCCTTATATCAGATCAAAATAAGGAGAAATGTATGGAATATAAGGAATTGGTAGAAGCCGCACTCGATGCGAGAAAGATGGCTTATACTCCGTATTCACATTTTAAGGTTGGAGCGGCACTCATTACTAAAAGCGGCAAGATATATAAGGGGTGTAATATTGAAAATGCCGCTTATTCACCCGGAAATTGCGCTGAAAGGACAGCTATATTCAAGGCTGTCAGCGAGGGTGAAAAAGAGTTCTCTGCAATAGCTATAGTAGGTGGGCCGGAGAACAAGGATGAATTGCCTATTTGCCCGCCCTGTGGCGTATGCAGACAGGTTATTAATGAGTTTGCGGATGCGAATGAATTTGAAGTAATATTAGGAACAAATAAATCTGAGGAGTTTAAGGTATTTAAACTGAAAGAGCTTTTACCGCTCGGATTTGGGCCTAAGAATCTTGCTGAATAAACACTTTGAGGGGAGTTCAGTATGAGCGAACTGGATAATGTATGGAAATATCTGAATAAAGAAAGCCATATGTACTTAGAGAAATTTTTGAAAAATGCTCCAATGTGGCTTTTGGAAGAATTTCATGAAGTTAATATATCTAAAGACACTGAATTTGTTTCTGAAAACGATCCGGCCAATACAGTGTACATTTTACTTACAGGTGTAGTAAAAGCTACTGATATAAGAGTTTTTCCGGTAGTTTATGACTTCATAAGATTCTATCCGATTGAAATTTTTGGAGCTATGGAGTTTTTGCTAAGAGAAGATACTTATAGGACAACGTTGATAACAGTTACAAATTGTAAATTTCTTAAGCTTTCCATAGAACAGTTTTCTAAATGGGTATTAAATGATATTAATGCCATGAAAATGTTCACTGAGGCTATGACAAGATATCTGTTAGACCAGTGCAGAAAAGAAAGATTATATTTATTTTTGCAAGGTGAGGAAAGAGTTCTGTTGTTTTTGAGCGATATTTATGAGAAAAACGGTTTGGCAGATGAAATAGTCATAAATATTAGCAGAAATGATTTAGCAAAGGGAACGGCACTTTCTGTAAGAACAGTGAATCGTACCATAAAGGAACTTATAAAGGAAGGGTTCTTGGTAAAAAAAGGAAGAAAGCTGATTTTGCCTTTTGAAAAGTATCAGGAAATTAAAAAAAGGCTTTCAGATAAGGTTGATATGATGTAGCTCTACCGGAGTAGAACATCATTCTACACTTATAGAAAACCAAAAATCAGCTTATGAAACCTGTATCTAAATAAACCCAATTTATTTTGGGATAAAATATTAATAATTAAGGAGGATAATGATATGGCAGTACCAACACCACATATTAGAGCTAAAGAGGGAGATTTTGCAAAGACAGTACTTATGCCGGGAGATCCGCTAAGAGCTAAATACATAGCTGAAACTTACCTTGAGAATCCTGTGCTTGTTACTGATGTAAGAAATATGCTTGGTTTTACAGGAACCTACAAAGGAAAAAAAGTATCTGTAATGGGTGGCGGAATGGGTATGCCTTCGATAGGTATCTATTCTCATGAACTTTTTAACTTCTATGGAGTTGAAAATATAGTAAGAATAGGTTCTGCAGGCTCTATAAGTGAACAGTGTCCTTTAAGGAGCATTGTAATTGCACAGGCTGCCTGCACCAATTCATCCTGGGCAAACCAGTATGAAATACCGGGTACTTATGCACCTATAGCTAATTACGGTTTACTTTCAAGTGCTGTAGAAATAGCTAAAAGACAGGGTACACCTACTGTAGTCGGAAATGTACTTTCCTCAGATCCTTTTTATTGTGATTTAAAAGATCCTCACAGTGCCTGGATTAAAATGGGAGTGCTTTGTGTAGAAATGGAAGCTGCGGCTCTTTATATGGAAGCTACAAGAAGCAGGAAGAATGCACTTGCAATTCTTACAATTTCAGATAATATCATTACCGGTGAGGAATTAAGTTCTGATGAGAGACAGACAGGCTTTGGTAAGATGATGGAGCTTGCTCTTGAATTGGCTTAAGATATTTAGAAAGGATAGTATATAAAATGACACAGGAAGAAATGCTTACTCATGTTGACCATACTTTACTTGTACAGACAGCTACTTGGGATGATATTAAACAGATTTTAGATGATGCCATGAAATATAAAGTAGCCTCTGCCTGCATACCTGCAAGCTATGTAAAAGAAGCTGCAGAGTATGTAAAAGGAAAGCTTGCTATATGTACAGTTATAGGTTTTCCAAATGGCTATGCCACAACTGCTTCAAAGGTTTTTATGGCAAAGGATGCTGTAAATAACGGCGCTAAAGAAGTGGATATGGTTATCAACATTGGCTGGCTTAAGGACAAAAAGTATGATGAACTTGAGTCAGAGATAAAGGCTGTAAAGGAAGCTGTTGGCAACCTTGTACTTAAAGTAATTATCGAAACCTGTTTACTTACAGATGAAGAAAAAATAAAGATGTGTGAGATAGTTACCAAGGCAGGAGCTGATTATATCAAGACTTCTACGGGCTTTAGTACAGCAGGTGCTACCTTTGATGATGTAAAATTATTTAGTAAGCATGTTGGTAAAAATGTAAAGATTAAGGCTGCAGGCGGTATTGCAAGTCTTGATGATGCATATAAATTTCTCGAACTCGGTGCTGACAGACTTGGTACAAGCAGAATAGTTAAATTAGTTAAAGGACAGGAGGCAACCGGATATTAATGAGCAGATTTAAAAGAGTATTTTTGATTGTTTGTGATTCGATGGGTATGGGAGCTATGGCCGATTCCGAAAAATTCGGAGATGTAAATGTAGACACCCTAGGACATATTTCTGATACTGTAGAGCATTTTAATATTCCAAATCTCAGGAAACTCGGTCTTGCTAACCTTAAACCGCTTAGCAAGGCAGAGCCTGTTGAAAAACCGTTAGGTTATTATTGTCCGTTAAATGAGATGAGCAACGGAAAAGATACCATGACAGGACACTGGGAAATGATGGGGATTCATACCACCAAACCTTTTGTAACATTTACGGATACAGGTTTTCCAAAGGAACTTTTAGACGAGTTATCTAAACGCTGCGGTAAGGAAATTATAGGAAATAAGAGTGCTTCCGGAACTGAAATCCTGGAGGAACTTGCTGAAACCGAAATAAATGAAGGCAAGATGATAGTATATACATCTGCTGACTCTGTACTTCAGATTTGCGGAAATGAGGAGACATTTGACCTTCAAAACCTTTACAGATGCTGTGAGATTGCCAGAGAGCTTTGTATGAGGGATGAGTGGAAGGTTGGAAGAGTTATAGCAAGACCTTATGTCGGTAAGAAGAAGGGTGAATTTAAGAGAACGGCTAACCGTCACGATTATGCGGTTAAACCGCCAAGTGATACAGCTCTCAATGCACTTAAGAATGCAGGTTTTGATGTGATTTCCATCGGAAAGATCAATGATATCTTTGTAACTGAGGGAATTACTAAAGCTTATCATTCAAACAGTTCTGTGCATGGTATGGAGCAGACTATAGAAGAGGCAGGTAAAGACTTTACGGGACTTTGCTTTGTAAATCTTGTGGACTTCGATGCACTTTGGGGACACAGGAGAGATCCTATAGGCTACGGAGATGAGATAGAGAAGTTTGATGTGAAATTAGGTGAATTTCTGGATGTAATGCGTGATGATGATTTACTTATAATCACAGCAGATCATGGAAATGATCCTACCTACACAGGAACCGACCACACCAGAGAGAAAGTACCTTTCATAGCTTATTCAAAGAGCTTTAAGGGTTCAGGCAGTATACCTGAACGCAATACTTTTGCGGATATGGGTGCAACTATTGCAGAGAATTTCGGTGTGAAGATGCCGGAAGGAACTATAGGAAGCTCAATGCTTGGTGAGTTGGTTTAAAATACGATATTGACAACCATTTTCAAATGATTTAATATAATAATTACAAAAATATTTGTAATTTGCTCATTTTTAACAAAAATGGCTGCTTACTCATGTTTTTGGCGTGTCAAAAGATAATAAATTCGCTTTCAGGCAAGCCCTAATCGAATTTTTATACTTTCGACACTTGTATCATTATATTAAGGGGTTGTTGAAATGACGAATGAACAGGTTATTGAAAGATTAAGAAATGATGGCTGTCGTATTACCAAACAGCGTAAGCTTATTATTGATGTTATCATGAACAATAACTTTAATTCCTGTAAGGATATATATTATCAGGTGGCTGAGAAAGATAAAACTGTCGGAATGGCAACAGTATACAGGATGATTAGGCAGCTTGAAGATATGGGAATAGTAAATAGGATTGATACCATAGAAATCGTTAAGTAAATAACTTAGATTTAAATTATTAAAAAATGCCGATTATGAATATTTAAAAATATATATCATAGTCGGTATTTTTGTGTTAAAATGTTGTTTGGGTTCTGGGAGTGGAATCATCCACAACAGTACTGATTTAAATACTGTAAGAAAGGGGATAATGCTTGATTATAGGAAAAGGCTTATATGTGAAAAAATATCAGATATACTCACCGAAACTGCCATTATCCTTTGATGGCTTCAGATTTATTTTTATATCTGACTTGCATGGTAAAATATACGGAAAAGAAAATTCCGCACTAATTCACCTTATAGAGAAAGCGAAACCTGACTGCATCTTAATAGGCGGAGATATGGTGGTTGGAGGCGAAAACTGTAAATATAATGAAGGTTACAGTCCTATATCCGGTGAGTCGGTGTATACATCAATAGACTTACTTTCAAAGCTTTCTAAAAAATACACCATTATACATGCTTTGGGAAACCATGAAGAAAAGCTGCATTCTAAGCTTTGGGAAGAATATGAAACGGCTTTAGCCCAATTAAATGTAAAACTTCTTGATAATACTGTATACAGTTTTACAGGTGAAAATGAAGAAAGCATTGATATATACGGGCTTAGTTTGGGGAGAGAATATTATCCAAAGTTTAAAAGAATACCGTTGCCTCTTGATAATATAGTGAATAAACTGGGAACTAAAGGTAAAAACTACAGTATACTTATGGCACATTCACCTGTTTATTTCAATACTTACAAAAAATGGGGAGCGGATTTAACCCTTTCAGGACATTTGCATGGAGGAATAATGCGACTTCCTTTGATTGGTGGAGTATTGGGACCTGATTTCTTTATATTTCCTAAATATTCAGGCGGTTTATATAAAGAAGAGGGTAAAAATATGATAGTTTCCTGCGGTGCCGGAATGCATACCGTAAACCTTAGGATATTTAATCCGCCGGAGCTTACGCTTGTAGAATTAAAGTTTGGAGAAAAATTAAATGGGAATTGAAGTTAAGCTTGAAGCTTTTGAAGGTCCTCTTGACCTTTTGCTTCATCTTATTGAAAAAAATAAAATAGACATTTATGATATACCGATTGCAGAGATTACTGACCAGTATATGGAATATGTAAATCAAATGAAAACTGCTGATTTAGACATGATGAGCGACTTTCTTCTGGTTGCGGCACAGTTAATTAATATTAAATCACGAATGCTTCTGCCCAAAGAAGAAAAAGAGAACGGAGAGGAAATAGATCCGAGAGAAGACCTTGTAAACAGGCTGCTTGAATATAAGATGTATAAGTATTCCGCTGAAATTCTGAAAGGAAGGGAGGATTTTGCGTCTTCCTTCATTTTTAAGGAGCCTACCATACCGAGTGAAGTGGCTGAATATGAGGAAAAACCTGAAATCAGTGAAATTATAGGTGATTTGACTCTTGCGAAATTACATAACATCTTTAATTTTGTTATTAAGAAGCAGGCAGATAAAACTGATCCTATCAGGAGTTCATTCGGGAAAATAAAGAAAGAGCCTATCAGTATGTCCGAATCTGTCAACCGGCTTCAAAATTATGGTAAAGAGCATAAATATTTCAGTTTCAGAGAATTTCTTATAAATCAGCCTTCAAGACTTCATGTGGTTGTCAGCTTTTTAGCTGTACTTGAACTTATGAAGGTTGGTGCGCTTAAGGCTGTTCAGGAGGATAAGGACTCTGATATAGTAATTGAATTCGTTGAAGAGAAGATATTTACTTTGGAAGATTATAAAGATATGGGAGAAGAATAGAAAGTGGAACTAAAGAAATTAAAGGCCCGGATAGAAGCAATACTTTTTGCTATGGGCAAATCGGTCAGACTTACCGCAATCGCAGAGGCAGTAGAACTTGATGAGGATACAGTCAGAAAAGTTATTCATACTATGATGGATGAATATGAGGACGAAGCACATGGAATAAGTATTATAGAATTGGAAGATTCTTTCCAAATGTGTACTAAAGCAGATATGTATGAAACCTTGATTAAAGTGACGAATGTACCTAAAAAACATAATCTCACAGATGCTTTGCTTGAAACCCTTTCAATAGTTGCCTATAAACAGCCTGTTACAAGGGCTGATATTGAGGCTATAAGAGGAGTAAAGTCAGATCATGCGGTGAATAAACTCATAGAATACGGGCTTATTGAAGAAGCAGGCAGATTGCAGGCTCCGGGAAAACCACTGGTATTCGGTACTACTGAGGATTTCTTACGGTCTTTCGGAATTAAATCGCTTGAAGATTTGCCGGTAATCAGTCAGGAAACGGAAGATTCGTTTAAAATAGAGGCCGAAAAAGAGGCTCAGCTATCGTTTGAGGACTTAGAAGCAACTGATTAAAAAAAATAATAAAAAATCTTAAGAATCTTACAAAAAATATAAAATGCCACTTGTACTTTTCATATTATAAGTTTATAATTATAATTGGCAATAAGTTGGATGTTTTATACAATTCAGTTTATTATCTATAAAAACCAAACTTAAGTTTAATGGAGGGCTAAGAATGGGTAGTACAGCAGTGCTGTCAGCAAGAGATAGAATACTTTCTCTGCTCGACGAAAACAGTTTTGTTGAAATTGGCGCTTTAATTACAAAAAGAAGTACAGATTTCAACCTTAATGAAAAAGAAGTTCCTGGTGATGGTGTAATTGCAGGCTATGGTCTTATAGACGGTAGTCTTGTTTATGTTTACAGTCAGGATAAAGATGCTCTGGGCGGAACAATGGGCGAGATGCATGCAAGACAGATAGTTAATGTTTATGATCTTGCTACCAAGGTTGGTGTTCCTGTAGTTGCAATTACAGATTGTGCGGGTATGCGTCTTGAGGAATCTACAGATGCACTTGATGCATTTGGTAAGGTATATGCAAGACAGGTACTTGCAAGCGGAGTTATTCCTACAGTTACGGTTATTCTCGGTACCTGTGGCGGTGGTTCTGCAATTTCTGCAGCTATCAGCGATTTTGTCATTATGACGAAGGAAAATGCTAAATTGTTTGTAAATTCACCAAATGCGGTAGATAATAACTACACAGCTAAATGTAATACAGCAGGTGCTGCTTTCCAGGCAGAATCAGGCAATGTAGATATAGTTGCGGAGGATGATACAGAAGCTCTTGCCAGAGCAAGAGAGCTTGTTTCCATACTTCCTTCAAATAATGAGGATACAGGAGTTCTCAGTGAATGTGAGGATGACTTAAACAGAGTAACGGCAGGTTTAGGCTCACATCTTAAAGATACGGCAGTAGCTCTTCGTGAGATTTCTGATAATAACTGGTTCTTAGAATTAAAGGCAGATTGTGCCAAAGAAATGGTAATCGGTTTTATTCGCCTTAACGGAGCGATTGTGGGAGCAGTAGCAAACCGCAGTGAATTACTTGGTGAAGACGGTAAGGCAGCAAAGAAGTTTGATACGGTGCTTACAATGGCAGGTGCTTATAAGGCAGCTCATTTCGTAGAATTCTGTGATTCATTTTCAATCCCTGTACTTACACTCACTTCTGTAACAGGTTTTGCTTCATCAGTAGGTGAGGAGCGTTCTATTGCAAGAGCATTATCACAGCTTACGGCAGCTTTTTCCAATGCTACAGTGCCTAAAGTAAATCTTATTGTAGGCAAAGCTTACGGAAGTGCTTATATTACGATGAATTCAAAGCATATCGGAGCAGATCTTGTTTTTGCTTACAATGATGCTGAAATCGGTATGATGGATGCTAAACTAGCGGCTGAAATAATTTATGACGGTAAGGATGCTGCTACAATTAGTGAGAAGGCAGGTGAATATGCCGCACTTCAGAACAGCCCGGTAGCTGCGGCTAAGAGAGGCTTTGTGGACAGTATAATTGAACCTGCGTCAACAAGAAAGCAGCTTGTATATGCTTTTGAGATGTTATATACAAAGAGAGAACATCGTCCGAATAAAAAACACAGCACAATTTAATATAGAGAGGAAGTAAATATGCAGAAAAGACTAATGTTATTAGTGCTTAGCGTTTTCTCCTGCTTTATGCTCCTTAGTGGCTGTGCAAGCAGCTCTAAGACAGATAATGAGACTTTGTCTTATAATAAAGAAACTGTTATGCAGGCAGGCGGCTTCTTTGCCGGGTATTGGGCAGAGGGCAAACTTGAAGAAGCTATTGACCAGGCTCAGATTGGAGGCAAGTCTAAGAAACTTCTTTTGTCAATGATTGAAAACCTTAATTCGGTTAAAGAAGAAGTTGGCGGTTTTAAGTCAGTTGATGAAGCAAGTGCTAATATTGTAGAAGGTAAAGATTTTATTAAATTTGAAGAAATGATTGAGTTTGAAGGAGGAAAGGTTAAATTTACGGCTACATTTGATGAAAATAGTCTGGATAACCAGTATATTCCTTCAAGTCTTGCTGCTGAACAGCAACTGACTCTTGCTCAGAAAATGGAGAAGGCAGCCTTAAATACTGTATTTGGTATGGCTTTCATCTTCCTCGTGCTTATTTTCATCAGTCTCGTAATTAAGACTTTAAGTATAGTTCCGAAATTCCTTGCTAAGAAGGAAAAAGCTGAAACTCAGTCTGAAGTGACTCAGGCAGCTGTGAATACTGTTGAGGTTCAGAGTGAAGATTTAAGCGGAGCAGAGCTTACAGCAGTTATGATGGCAGCTATTATGGCTTATACTTCTGAAAATGCAGAGGCTCCTGCTGATGGACTGGTGGTTCGTTCAGTAAGAAGAAAAGGCAATGGTGCTTGGAAAAACGCATAATGCAAATATATTTCTAATATTTTTAATGAATTGAAAGGATAATTTTATTATGAAAACATATACAATTACTGTTAATGGAACAGCTTATGAAGTAACTGTTGAAGAGGGCGTTAGCACAGGTGCGGTTCCTGTAGTTAAAAGTGCAGCACCTGTGGCGGCTCCAAAGCCTGCAGTATCAGCTCCTGCAGCAAGTGGTGCTGTTGGTGCGGTTAAGGTTAATGCACCTATGCCGGGTAAGATTTTAGCAATAAAGGCAAATGCAGGTCAGACAGTTAAAAAAGGTGATGTAATTATCGTACTTGAGGCTATGAAGATGGAAAATGACATAGTTGCTCCTCAGGATGGAACTATAGCTTCCGTTTCCTGTGCAGTTGGTGATCAGGTTGAAGCCGGTGCTTTACTTGTGTCTCTTAACTAAACCAATAACTGTACAATAAACGGAGGTAATCAGCTATGAGCTATATTTCAAATATGCTCGAGAACCTGGCAGGACAGACAGCATTTGTCAACCTGTCCTGGGGCAATATTCTTATGATATTTATTGCTCTTGTGTTCTTGTATCTGGCTATAGCAAAGGGATATGAGCCATTACTTTTAGTTCCTATTTCCTTTGGTATGCTGCTTGTAAATATCTACCCGGATATTATGAAAGAGGGTGGACTTCTCCATTTCTTCTTCTTACTTGATGAATGGAGTATTCTTCCTTGTCTTATATTCTTAGGAGTAGGTGCGATGACCGACTTTGGTCCACTGATTGCCAACCCTATAAGTTTTATTATGGGTGCGGCTGCTCAGTTCGGTATTTTCGGGGCTTATTTCTTCGCTATCTTACTTGGCTTTAATGACAAGGCTGCTGCAGCTATCGCTATTATTGGCGGTGCAGACGGCCCTACATCCATCTTCCTTGCAGGTAAGCTTGGACAGACTGAATATATGGGACCGATTGCGGTTGCGGCATATTCATATATGTCACTTGTTCCTATAATCCAGCCACCTATTATGAAGCTTTTTACAACAGAGAAGGAAAGAAAAATCAAGATGGAGCAGCTTAGACCTGTAAGTAAGCTTGAGAAAATTTTCTTTCCTATAGTTGTTACTATAGTTGTTACACTTATTCTTCCTACTACAGCACCTCTTGTAGGTATGCTTATGCTTGGTAATCTCTTCAGAGAGAGCGGAGTGGTTAAACAGCTTCAGGAAACTGCAAGTAATGCACTTATGTACATAGTGGTTATCTTACTTGGTACATCAGTTGGTGCTACAACTTCAGCTGAGGCTTTCTTAAAGATAGATACACTTAAAATTGTTGGACTTGGTCTTATTGCATTTGCAGTTGCTACAGCAGCAGGTGTGCTTTTTGGTAAACTGCTTTGCCATTTAACGGGAGGAAAGATAAATCCTCTTATCGGTTCGGCGGGAGTATCGGCAGTGCCTATGGCCGCCAGAGTATCACAAAAGGTAGGTTCTGAGGCGGATCCTTCAAACTTCCTGCTTATGCACGCTATGGGACCTAATGTTGCCGGAGTTATCGGTACAGCGGTTGCAGCCGGCGTATTTATGGCTATTTTCGGAGTAAAATAATTAATAAATTTTCTAGATTAATAAAGGAGATTAACATATGTCAGAACAGGGTAATAAGGCAGTTAAGATAGTTGATACTGTCCTTCGTGATGCACATCAGTCCCTTATCGCAACAAGAATGACGACTGAAGAGATGCTTCCTATAATTGGCAAAATGGATGAGATTGGCTTTCACGCAGTTGAGTGCTGGGGTGGAGCTACATTTGATGCCTGCCTTCGTTTCTTAAAAGAAGATCCATGGGAGAGACTGCGTAAGCTTAAAGCAGGATTTAAGAAGACAAAGCTTCAGATGCTTTTCAGAGGTCAGAACATCCTCGGATACAACCATTATTCAGATGATGTAGTTGAGTACTTTGTACAGAAATCACTTGCAAACGGTATAGATATAATCAGAATTTTTGACTGTTTCAATGATCTTCGCAATCTTCAGACTGCAGTTAATGCATCTAAGAAGGAAGGCGGACACGCTCAGGTAGCACTTTCCTATACCTTAGGAGAGGCTTATACACTCGACTATTGGAAAGCTAAGGCTAAAGCCATTGAAGAAATGGGAGCCGATTCCCTTTGTATAAAGGATATGGCAGGACTCCTTGTACCTGTGGAGGCAACAAAACTTGTTACTGTACTTCGTGAAGGAACAAATCTTCCTATAGAAATGCATACACACTATACATCAGGTGTTGCAGCTATGACTTATATGAAGTCTGTTGAGGCCGGTGCCAATATAATTGACACAGCCATGAGTCCGCTTTCTATGGGAACGAGCCAGCCGGCTACAGAAGTTATGGTTGAAGTATTTAAAGGAACTGAGTATGATACAGGGCTTGATCAGAATAAACTTGCTGAAATCGCAGACTATTTCCGTCCTCTTCGTGAGAAATATCTTGCAAGCGGCCTTATGAATACAAAGGTACTGGGTGTAGATATCAAGACTCTGCTTTATCAGGTACCTGGCGGTATGCTTTCAAACCTTGTGTCACAGCTTAAAGAAGCTCATGCGGAAGATAAGTATGAGGAAGTGCTTAAGGAGATTCCAAGAGTAAGAGCTGATTTCGGTGAGCCACCTCTTGTTACACCTTCTTCACAGATAGTTGGTACTCAGGCAGTTCTGAATGTACTTCAGGGCGAACGCTATAAGATGATAACCAAAGAGTCAAAGAAGATTCTTTCCGGTGAGTTTGGTGAGACAGTTAAGCCTTTCAATCCGGAGGTTGTTAAGAAGGCTATCGGAGATCAGAAACCGATTACCTGCAGACCGGCTGACCTTATCGAGCCACAGCTTGCTAAGTTTGAAGAAGAAGTTAAAGAGTGGAAACAGCAGGATGAGGATGTGCTCTCTTATGCATTGTTCCCACAGGTTGCTACTGAGTTCTTCAAATACAGAAAAGCTCAGCAGACAAAGGTGGACAGTTCTGTAGCTGACACAGCAAACGGAGCGTATCCGGTATAAATAATATAATTTGTTTAGAATGATATAAAAACAGGCAGTTGCAAAAGATTGTAAAATCTTGGGTAGCTGCCTTTTTGCAACAATTTATTTCAGCCCAAATAAAAGAATTGTGACCTATGGCTTGAATAATTGGGGATTATTTTAGTGCTAGTGATAGAATGTTAAATAGTAGGAAATAGTCTTTCGCTCGTTGTGATATTGTGGTAAAATTGAATGTAGATTTTTATTTGGTGTTGAAGCCGGATTTATTATTGATTGGCTGTTAGGAAGGTGAATTGTTGTTTAGAATTAAGGAGGCAGATATGAGAAAGGTATTAAGTGTTTTATTGGTTTTGTCAATGTTTTTAGCTGTTTGGATTAATAATGTGTCCACTGTTAGTGCTGCTAAAACTGATAAAAAAATTATTTGTATAGATGCCGGACATCAGGCTAAGGCTAACCTTGAAAAAGAGCCTATAGGTCCGGGAGCAAAAACCACTAAATTTAAGGTAACAGGCGGTACCGGTGGGCTATGGACCAAGCAGACCGAATATAGTCTTGCTCTTAAGGTGGCTAAAAAGTTAAAGAAAATACTTAAGAAACGCGGCTACAAAGTAATTATGTGCAGAGAAAAAAATGATGTAAATATGAGCAACTCTGAAAGAGCAGCAATTGCGAATGAAGCCAAGGCTGATGTATTTATCAGAATCCATGCTAACGGTGCTGCAAATAAGTCTGTAAATGGAGCAATGACTATCTGCCAGACTAAGAAGAATCCTTTTAATGCAGGCTTATATTCTAAAAGTAAGTTATTGTCCGAAAAGGTACTTGATGGTGTTGTAGCAAAATCAGGATGCAAAAAACAATATGTTTGGGAAACCGATACCATGAGCGGAATAAACTGGGCTCAGGTTCCTGTAACTATAGTAGAAATGGGATATTTGACCAATGAGGCAGAAGACAGGGCATTAAATACCTCTTCTTATCAGAAGAAGATGGCTGAAGGTATGGCAGATGGAATAGATGCTTATTTTAAGGAGTTTGGAAAATAATTAAAGCTTTATACAAAGGCAGTTATCAATTTAATAGATTGATTTCTGCCTTTTTAAACAAAAAAGTATTTAGCTGACAATTGAATTTACTGCAATTATATTTTATGTCTTATTATTAAAACATATCTATCATTACAAACCTATTAATGTTATAATGAGAACAAATCTCAACTAAGAAAGGAGAATTTATGATAAATTTTAGAAAAGCGGTTATGGTTGGTTGCGGGTTTGTAGGTTCTGCATCAGTTTTTGCCCTTATGCAGAGCGGACTTTTTTCGGAAATAGCCATGATAGATGCAGATATGGATAAGGCTGAGGGAGAGGCTATGGATATCAGTCATGGTATACCTTTTGCAAAACAAATGCGTGTTTATGCCGGAAACTATGATGATGTAAGGGATGCAGGTATAGTTATAGTGACAGCTGGAGCTAATCAGAAGCCTGATGAAACAAGACTTGACCTTGTTCATAAAAATGTAGGTATATTTAAGAGCATCATACCTGAGATAGCAAGCAGGGATTTCAAGGGAATTCTGCTCATAGTTGCAAACCCTGTAGATATCCTTACTGCTGTGGCACAGAAACTTTCAGGACTGCCTGAAAACAGGGTAATCGGTTCGGGTACAGTACTTGATACGGGTCGTCTTAAGACCAGACTTAGTGCTCATTTGGGAGTTGATTCAAGAAGCATACATGCATTTATAATAGGAGAGCATGGAGACAGCGAAATAGCAGTATTCAGCTCTGCCAATGTTTCTGGTATTCCTCTCAATGATTTTTGTGAAATGCGAGGTCACTACAGCCATGATGAAGCAGAAAAAAACATTGCTGAAGAGGTTAAAAATGCCGCTTATGAGATTATTCAGAGAAAGAGGGCTACTTATTTTGGTGTAGCTATGGCGGTAAAGAGGATTTGTGAGTGCATAGTAAGAGATGAGAAGTCTATTCTTCCGGTTTCCGCTATGATGCATGGTGAACTGGGAATAGACGGTGTGGTACTCAGTATGCCTTGTATAGTAGGAAGTGAAGGGATAGAGACTCAGGTACCTATTAAGCTTGATGAGGATGAACTTAAGAGGCTTAGGGATTCAGCCGGTATTCTTAAGGGAATTATTGAAGAATTGGATATTTAAAACTTTAATTAATCTTATTTATTATCAATTTAAGACTGTCTGAGAAAAATATTTTCAGATGGTCTTTTTATAGTTAAATAGTTTCAATTAATGATGAAATAACTAATATTTTATGATAGAATTATTTTAGTTTTTGTATCAAAATATAAATGATGTGGGTGTCAAAAGTATTTGACACCCATTGATACAGGATTGCTACAGCTTCGCTTCTCGCAATCCTTGCAAAAATATTCGTAATCCGCTCATTTTTTTGCAAAAAATGGCTACTTACTCATATTTTTTGCGTGTCAAAAGATAATAAATTCTTTTGCAAGCAAGCTTGCACAGAATTTTTATACTTTTGACACTTGTATCATATAAATAATTTATTTGCAATTTTTAAAAGTTGCTATTGAATGAATTGTATTATCAGGGGTTAAAGGCTAATATATAATACAGAATAGGAGAAGTGAGATGAACAAATTAAGATTAGCTATGATTGGTCTTGGAAGCAGAGGGAAAGGACTTCTTGAAACAGCGTATCTTGAACATCCTTTGGCTGAGTTTACAGCTGTTTGTGATAAGTATGAGGACAGATGTAAGGAAGGTGCTGATGTTATTGAAAAAGCAGGATTTATCCGCCCTACAACAACAACAAATTATAAAGAAATACTTGAAATGAGAGATGTAGATGCTGTGATTCTCTGTACTTCATGGGATAAGCATATAGATATATGTATAGAAGCAATGCACAAGGGAAAGGCTGTAGGCTGTGAGGTGGGCGGAGCTTATTCGCTTAGAGAATGCTGGAAAATAGTTGAAGCCTATGAAGAAACAAAAGTTCCTGTAATGCTGCTTGAAAACTGTGTATACGGCAGGGATGAAATGCTTGTAAGCCATATGAAAGAACTTGGTCTTCTTGGAAGGATAGTTCATTGTGAGGGCGGTTACAAACACGATCTAAGAGGCGAAATTGCTTTTGGCAAAGAAAATCGCCATTATAGGCTAAATAACTACATACATAGAAATACAGAGAACTACCCGACCCATGAATTGGGACCGATAGCAAAACTGCTAAATATTAATAAGGGAAATCGTATGTTAAGCCTTACGTCTGTTGCTTCAGGTTCATTTGGACTTAATGAGTATATTAAAGAAAAAAAGAGTGATGATGAAGAACTGATGAATACAACATTCAATCAGGCTGATATTGTAAATACAATAATAAAATGTGCAAACGGTGAAACTATTCTTCTCAGCCTTGATACCACTTTACCACGTTACTATTCAAGAGGGTACACAATTCATGGCACAAAAGGCATATACACGGAAGATAATCATTCTATTTTTTTGGATAATGAGTATACGGAGAACGATCATTTTGAGTGGAGCAAGCATTGGAACAATGTTGAGGAGTATCGCAAAAAATATGAGCATCCACTTTGGAAAGAATACCTTGAAAATGGCGTAAAAAAAGGTCATGATGGTATGGATTATTTAGTATTTTCAGATTTTATTGATTGTGTATTAAATAGAAAAGAACCTAATATAGATGTATATGATATGGCTGCCTGGATGAGTATATCAGTGCTTGCAGAACAGTCAATAAATATGGGCGGAGCACCTGTTGCCATACCTGATTTTACAAATGGAGCCTGGATAAACAGAAGATAGGATATAATTATGGGAAAATTTAACCTAAGCTATAATGAAGCAGCAAAGTTTCGTTACGATAGACTTCCGCTTTCCGCTTGGAAGCGGTGAAAGACTAAAAAAACAGTTGACATCTTTTCAAACACATGCTAAACTATATTTTGTGCCGCACTGTATGGGTATAAGTTTGTCCAAATGGATGACACCTAGGCAGGCGAGAATTATAATAGGAGGAGCCATATGTACGCAATTATTGCAACAGGTGGTAAGCAGTATAAGGTAGCTGAAGGTGATGTTATTCAGGTTGAAAAGCTTGGTGTAGCAGCCGGAGAGTCTTATACCTTTGATCAGGTTCTTGCAATCGGTGGTGACAAGTTCGTTCTTGGAAACCCTGTAGTAGCTGGTGCTACTGTAACAGCTACAGTTGAAAAAGAAGGCAAGGGACCTAAGATTGTTGTCTACAAGTATAAACGCAAGAGTGGATACCACAAGAAAAACGGACATAGACAGTTATATACTAAGCTTAAGATTGAAAAAATCAACGCTTAATTATGATTAAGGTTGTTGTGTCTGTAGACAAAAACGGCGATTATAAGAGTATTGAATTTTCAGGGCATGCTTTATTTGCGGATTATGGCAATGATATAGTGTGTGCTGCAGTTTCTATATTAGCTCTGAATACGCTGAACTCTATTGAGGCATTGTGCGGAGATGAATTCAATGCTATAGATAACGCTGCTAAGGGTTATCTGAAGGCTGAATTTAAGGGTAAATTAAGTGAAAAAGCTGATTTACTTATGAAATCTCTGATGTTAGGTCTTGATGGAATATCACATGAATACGGTAAAAAGTTCATTACTATACTAAGGCAGGAGGTGTAATGCGATGTTAAGATTGAACCTTCAGTTTTTTGCTCATAAGAAGGGTGTTGGTTCTACAAAGAACGGCAGAGATTCTGAGTCCAAAAGACTTGGTGCTAAGAGAGCAGATGGTCAGTTCGTATTAGCTGGAAATATTCTTTATAGACAGCGTGGAACTCATATCCATCCCGGCACAAATGTAGGAATCGGTAAAGATGATACATTATTTGCAACAGTTGATGGAAAAGTTAAATTTGAGAGATTAGGCAGAGACAGAAAGCAGGTTTCTGTTTATCCTGTAGCTGTAGCGGAATAATAACTGGTAATTAGCTCCAAATCTTTGTGTAGCATAGATTTGGAGCATTTTTTATAAAAAGGAAATGAAAAATGTTTGCAGATAGTGCAAAAATATATGTAAAATCAGGTAATGGCGGTAACGGCCATGTAAGTTTCAGACGCGAGCTTTTTGTAGCGGCCGGTGGTCCGGATGGCGGAGACGGCGGAGACGGCGGAGATGTAATCATTGAAGTTGATAAAAATATAAATACACTCAATGAATTCAGATTTGTAAGAAAATATTATGCCAAAGATGGCGATGAAGGCGGAAAAAAACGTTGTCATGGAAAAGACGGCGAGGATATAATTATAAAAGTACCTGAGGGTACCGTGGTAAAAGAGGCAGAATCCGGAAAAGTTATAGTGGATATGTCAGGTGAGAACAAAAGGGAAGTTATTCTCAAAGGCGGCAGAGGCGGCAAGGGCAATATGAACTATGCCACACCTACAATGCAGGTTCCTACCTATGCGCAGCCGGGAAAACCGGGAATAGAGCTTACTCTGATATTAGAGCTTAAACTTATTGCGGATGTGGGGCTCGTAGGTTACCCAAATGTAGGAAAGTCAACCATACTTTCTCGTTGTACTAATGCCAAGCCTAAGATTGCAAACTATCACTTTACAACTTTACATCCGAACCTTGGTGTAGTAGACCTTGGCGGAGGTACAGGTTTTGTAATTGCCGATATTCCGGGACTTATAGAAGGAGCAGCTGACGGAGTAGGGCTTGGACATCAGTTCTTAAGACATATAGAGAGAACAAGAGTTATTGTTCATGTGGTTGATATCTCAGGCTCAGAGGGCAGAGATCCTATTGAAGATATAAAAAATATCAATAAAGAGCTTGGAAACTATAATCCTGAGTTATTGAAAATTCCTCAAATAATTGCTGCCAATAAAACAGACTTATTCTATGGTAATGAGGCAAAGGAAAAGCTTAAGGAATTTCATGAAGCCTTCGATAATGAAAATATTGCTATTTATCCTATTTCTGCGGTTTCAGGAAAAGGCATAAAAGAACTTTTGTATGCTGTGAATGATATACTTAAGACTCTGGACAGAAGTCCTGTGGTTTTCCATAAGGAATTTGATGCTTCTGACCTTGTAATAGAAGAGAGTCCTCTTGAAATCACCAAGGTGAAAGAAGGAGAATATCTTGTTAAGGGCTCAAAAATTGATAAGATGCTTGGTTACACCAATCTTGATGATGAAAAAGGCTTTGCATTCTTCCAGAAATTCCTTCGTGACCAGGGGATTATTGATAGGTTGGAAGAACTTGGTATAGAGGAAGGTGACCTTGTAAATTTAGGTGACTTAAGTTTTGATTATTATAAATAATAAAATAGGAGACAACATGACCAGTAAACAGAGAGCATATTTGAAAAGCCTTGCAATGAAGTTAGATCCTGTATTCAATGTGGGAAAAGCAAGTATAACACCTGAATTTACAACAGCAATTGCAGAAGTTCTTGAAACAAGAGAGCTTATTAAAATTGCAGTGCTTAAGAATTGCTTAGATGAACCAAAGGAAATAGCCAAGGTTTTGGCTGAACGCACCCATTCACAGGTTGTTCAGGTAATAGGAAAAAAGATAGTACTTTATAAGGAATCAAAAGATAATAAGAAGATTGAGCTTCCTAAGAAATAATGAGTGACAAAATGAAGAAAATAGGTATTTTAGGCGGTACTTTTAATCCGATTCATAACACGCATGTTGAGATTGCAAGGGCGGCTTTAGCTGATTATAATCTATCTGAAGTCTGGGTAATGCCTGCAAAGATTCCACCCAATAAACTTGGAATGGAAATTGTGGCTGACAGTCACAGATATGAAATGATTAAGTTAGCTCTTGAAGGTGAAAAAAATATATTCCCGTCTGATTTTGAGCTGCTAAGAAATGATATAAGCTACACCTCCGATACTCTTATTTTATTAAAAGAGAAATATCCAAATTCAGAATTTTACCTGATTATAGGAGGAGATTCTGTACTTTATCTTGAAGACTGGCACGAACCTCAGACTATATTTGACAATGCAGTCATATTGTATGCTTCAAGAATTGGAAGCGAGGCTGATAAATGCAAGGAACATATTGAAAATGTCTTGAAAAAAGCCTTTGTAAATGTACGATTAGCTGAAATTAATTTTGCAGTTAATTCTGTTTCCTCAACAGAAATAAGGAAACATATATCTGAGGGCATAAAGGATGCAAAGAAGCTCGAAATCAATGAAAAGGTTATGAATTATATTCTAAAAAACGGACTGTATAAGGAGAGCTGACATGGATGAAACCATAAGAATTTTAGATTTACAGAATAAACTTAGGGAAGTCTTGCCTGAATACAGATTCTACCATACTTTAGGTGTATCCTATACAGCAGCTTCTCTTGCAATGAGCCATGGTGCAGATATTTATAAGGCAGAACTCGCAGGACTGTTACATGATTGTGCTAAATACTTAAAAAGCTCTGAAATGATAGCTGAATGTGAAAAGTATGGAATAGAAGTGTCCGAGGCGGAAAGACTCTCACCGGGCTTGCTGCATACCAAGCTTGGAGCTTATTTTGCTAAAAATGTATATGGTGTAGATGATGAAGATGTGCTTTCGGCTATTTTATATCATACTACAGGAAGACCTGATATGAGCCTTTTAGAGGAAATTATTTATGTGGCTGATTATATAGAGCCCGGCAGACCGGCTTTGCCTTATATAGATGAGATGAGGGCTTGTGCATTTACCGATTTACACAAAGCAACCTTATATGAACTAAAATCAGTTATAGCAATGATAAATAATCATAATGGTGTGATGGATAAAAGAACCGAAGAAGCCTTTGAATTTTACAGAAAAATCGTGGAGGGATAATGGATAATATTTTAGATGCGGTAAGAATAACCTGCAAAGCTTTGGATGAACATTTAGCAAATGATATTAAAGTAATAGATATTGGGCATCTTACAACTATTTCTGAGTATTTTGTAATAGCCGATGCTAAAAATGATAATCAGATGAAAGCTCTGCAGGAGGCAGTAGAAGAAAGTCTCGGAAAAGCAGGAATTAACCCTGAAAGAATTGAAGGAAACAGATCAGAGCACTGGATTCTTATGGATTTTGGCGAATTTGTAGTTCATATTTTCTCGAGAGAAGACAGAGAGTTTTACAATATAGAAAGAATTTGGTCTGACGGTAAAATGCTTGATGTAGATATGCTTATTAAGTAAAGATACAAGCTGCTAAAAAGTGTGTAATTGTGAATATTTTGTACGAAGTAGGGTAAACTGCGTTGCTGCAAAATGTGTTTCTGTCAGAGAGATTCTTTATTAAAAGCGGCTGTCGAATTAAAAGTGAATTATACAGGATTGCTTCGGCTTCACCTCCCGCAATCCTTGCAAAAATATTCGTAATCCGCTCATTTTTTTGCAAAAAATGGCTACTTACTCATATTTTTTGCGTGTCAAAAGATAATAAATTCTCTTGCAAGCAAGCTTGCATCGAATTTTTATACTTTTGACACTTGTATCATAAAATAAAAAGCTATCATAAACAATATTTTATATTCTATACTGATTAGAAAATATATTATTTGTGATAGCTTTTAATAATTTAACCAAATTTATTTATAAAACTTAAGTAAATGCATAATTAAACAAAATATCTGAAATTACTCTTTTATGCTGATGCTTTTCAATAACTGTCTATGGTCAAAGATTGAAGATTAGTACATTCTTATAAGTCCGATAACCTTGCCTATAATATCTACATGATCTACAATAATCGGCTCCATAGAATCATTTTCCGGTTGTAATCTGAAATATCCTTTTTCTTTATAAAAAGTCTTAACAGTAGCGGAATCATCAACCATAGCTACAACCATATCTCCGTTTGAAGCCGTAGAGCATTTTTTAACAATGATTTTGTCGCCGCTGTATACTCCGACATTAATCATACTGTCACCCTTTACAACGAGCATAAAGGTCTCATCAGCAGGCATATATTCAGCCGGAATAGGAAAATATTCTGAGATATTTTCAACAGCAAAAATAGGCTCTCCTGCAGCCACAGTACCTATTACCGGAACACTTATAAGTTCACGTCTTGTAATGTTAAATTCATCATCTACAATTTCTATAGCACGTGGTTTGGTAGGATCACGTTTAATATAGCCGTTCTTTTCCAAAGTCTCAAGATGAGAATGTACTGAAGAAGTAGACTTTAATCGAACTGCCTCACAAATTTCCCTTACTGAAGGCGGATATCCTTTAGATAATACCTGAGTTTTTAAATAATCTAATATTTCTTGTTGTTTAGCACTGATTTTACCGTATGCCATAATAAACCTCCGAGAGCAAATAAATATTTGAACACAGTATAACTCATTTTATTTATAATGTCAAACGAATGTTCCAAAAATTTGTTCGATTTTCTATTGACAAAAGAATATCTGTTCGATATAATGAGAAACATAAGAACGGTTGTTCGCAAACATTTGTTTAAGTATTCCGGATATGGGGGTATAAAATGAGAAGAAGAGATTATCAAAAATCATCAAATGTAAGAAAAAATACAACTAAAAAAAGAACTAAAAGGTTACGTACCGGCTTTATTTTTAGTTTTTATCTGGTGACTATGCTGTTTACTTATATTTTAAGTTCATCTGATAACTTTGTTAAAGCAGATTCAGAGATAAAAACTGTTTATGTAGACAGCAGGGTAGTGAAACAGGGTGAAACTTTGTGGAGCATTGCTAAAAGTTATAACTCCGTATACTATAGAAATACCAAAGAATATGTTGAAGCTATCAAGGAGTGTAACAACTTATACAATGATGAAATATATGCAGGAACAAGTTTGATTATTCCTTATACAAAATAATTTAACCCAAATCATTCACAAAACATCTTGTAAAATATCGTAATCAAGCCTCCGGCTCCCAATTAGCATATTTTACAGATATTTGGTAATTTTACCCCATAGTAACAGTCCGAAAACAGATTATCCTACTGTACTATGTTTAATAAAAGATCTGTGCCTATGGTGTGAATAATTTGGGTATAATTATAAGATATTTATTCATTTCTGAGTTTTACTATATTTGCAGCCTTTCTTCGCCTGTCTTCCTCAATGGCAGCATAATGTTTTTTGGTGGTATTTACATCTTTATGCCCCAACACATCAGCAACCAGGTAAATATCCCCGGTTTCTCTGTAAAGACTGGTTCCATAGGTACTTCTTAGCTTATGCGGGGTTATCTTTTTTATTGTAGTAACGAGACTTGAGTATTTTTTTACAAGAATTTCAACAGCTCTTACACTTATACGCTTTTTTTGTATAGAAAGGAAAAAAGCATTTTTGTGACCGTCAGCAGCCTCTATAGTTTGTCTTTCCTTAAGATAATTTTTAAGTGCTGTTTCAGCTTCATCACCAAAATACACTACAGTTTCATAGCCACCTTTTCTATGGACTTTGATACCGTTAGTTTTAAAATCTATGTCATTAAGGTCAATACCTACACATTCAGACACTCGTATACCCGTAGAAAGCAGGAGAGTAACTATAGCCAAATCTCTGACAGAAGTTTTTTCATGGTATTTTGCCTGTGATGAGGAAAGCCCATCCCCCGATTCGATATTATCCAAAAGATTTGCTACTTCTTCCGGCTCTAAACGAACTATAGCTTTGTCATGCAGTTTGGGAGTGTCTACAAGGACACTTGGATTACTTTTAATTCGTTCTTTTTTATAATAATACTTGTAAAAAGTTCTGAGAGCTACAAGTTTACGTTTAATTCCTTTTTCCTTGTTACCATGCCCCTCTCCATCTTTTATATAATACCTTATGTAAGAAATGTATTCCTCTATATCTACAGCTTTCAGATTATCCAAAATACTGATATCAATATTTTGTATATCAGTACCGGAAAGAGACGGGTTAGCTTCTTTAAGCCAATTAAAAAAAACTATAAGATCATAGGCATAGGCAATTCTGGTTCTGGAAGATGTTGTTGATTCTATGCCTCTAAAAAATTCGGATGCAAATCTCGGAAGTCTAAGCAGCAAATTTCTTAGTTTTAATTCATTGTCAATGTCAATTTTTTGACTGTAAGTATGCTCTGCCATTTTAACTCCTTATATGGAAAATATTATAATATCAGTTTTAAATACTAAACAAACTATGCAGTACATAAGTTTGTATGTGAAGTATAGCATATAAGAAATGGATAGTCAAAACAGCTTATAGTATGAAACATATAGTTATAACTAAGTTCAGCTCAATATATGTTGTGGCAGAAGTTGAATTTATATAAAATGACTAATATTTAACATAAATTTAAGTTAAATGACATACTTTTACCACTTGATAAACTTACTATTTAACAGTAAACTTATTTGGTGATGTTGTTAAAGAGTAAATTGATTGGAGTGATTTTGATGAAATTAAGAAAAATTGTAACATTTGTATCTATACTTGGAATATTAAGCTGTAATTTTCCTGGAGTTTCTTATGCAGCTAATATTAATATAAAATATGATAATAAGAATATTAGTTATTCTGATACCCAGGTTCAGTATAAAATAAACGGAAGTAAAATTAAATCCAAATATCCGGGAATTATAATAGATGGTATTTCTTTAGCCAGTGCAAAAGAAGTATTTTCTGATTCTAAGATTGGTTTATCGTACAAATTCAATAAAAAGAAGAATACATTAGAATTAAAGAGGGATGGAAAAACTCTGGTACTTACACTTAATTCATATAAAGCCAAAGTAAACGGATCCGATGAAACTGTTCCTATAAAGCCAAGACTTGTGCAGTTTTCCGATAAAGCTTCTAAAGTATATGTACCCGCAAGATATGTAGCCAATACATTTGGGCTTACTTATAACTGGGATGCGGATTCCGGTATTGCGGATATGACAGGTAAAACCATAAATAAAAAGAAAACTAAAAAGACTGCTGACAATAAATCTTCCAAGAGTAAAAAAGCTAAAAACAGAAAAACTGCTAAAAATGAGAACTTCAGCTATAACGGTAAAATTTACAAAACTAATGGCAAAAAGGTTATATTCAGTATAGATGATATAAAACTTAATAACTCTAAGATTCCGGGGGTTTATGTCGGAAAAACATTAATGGCACCTATTAAAAATATTTTCTTGTCATATGGTGTGGAAGGAAGCTATTCTTTCAATAAGTCTAATAAAACCGTAAAAATAGGCTTTGATGATTATTATTTAACAATGAAATTAGGAAGTAAAAATGTTGAGTATGACGGAACTCAGGAAAAGCTCAGTAAAGCTCCTAATATTATTAAACTGAATTTTTCAGGTAAAAGTGAAGTCTATGCCCCAATAGAAGATATTTGTGAGTTATTTGATATAAATATAGAAACAAGTGGCTCAGTCAGCACCTTAAGTCTGCCAGAAGATAATAATATAGAAGATGTAGTTGACGAAGAAGATGATAGCACAACAAAGCCGGAGACAAAGCCTGATACAGGTAAGGATAAACCTGCTGTTACCAAGCCTACTGAACCTTTTGTGGCTAACAGCCTTCCTTTTAATTGGAAAGTAACAAACAATGTAAATACCCTGGCGGCTGCTCAGAATTTAACAGGTAATAATCAGGCAGGCACCTCATCTATTGTAGACATAACAGGTGCCAACTCAGATTTATCAGAGCCTTTTGACAGTTATGTGATTACTTCCACTAATGGGTTTAATGGGATAAGAGGAAATCTTGTTAATAATCAATTAACCATCAGCCTTGATAATATGAGTTCAAACAATGGTCAGGCATATACTGCCAATGTACGTACAGTAAATTATATAAATGCTTCATATAATGCTGCCTCTAATTCGTCCGATCTTAATTTTGGACTTGCTGAGGGAGTAATTGGCTATGATATGTCATTATCAAATGACAATAAATCACTTACGGTAAGGATATATAAAAATACTGTTACCGAGATTAACGGAAGCTATAACAACGGGACTTATACATTTACACTTACAGGACTTGCTCCTTTAACCATTCAGGAAAGCGGAAGCACCGGAAGCAATATAAACTTTACTGTACAAAATATAATTGATACTTTAGGTTCAGGTTCTTATGTTGATAATAGCGGAAATAAATTAACCTTATTCAATTATGCTAACAATGGTACAACCGGAGCAAATATATCAATTAATAAGTCTTCTAAACTCACATACTTAACCAGACAGAACGGTAACTCTGTCAGTATTATACTTTCGGAAGCTCCTGCTACTTCAAATGTTGATGGGGCTGTAATATCTCTGCCGGGCGGAATAGATGAAACTGAAATAGAAAATGAAGATAATTACTTTTCCAATAATTTTACAATAACTTTGCCCGGGGATTTAAGGAATCATTTTAACGCAAATCCTGTTAAATATGATACTAATAAGGTTACAAATGTAACAGCTACTTTAAATGATGAGGGAAATACAGTTCTTACTTTTTATACAACCACACTTTATGCCTACAAATTGAAAGTTACAAAGTCACAAATAAAAGTTGCGATAGATAGGGCTAAAAAGCTATATTCTAAAGTAGTGGTAATTGATCCCGGTCATGGTGGTCATGATTCAGGTACTAAAAGTCTGAATAAAATATATAAAGAAAAAAATGTAGTTCTGTCAATTGGTTATACATATTTTAGAAATTATCTTGACGATGAAGACTTAAAAGTATATTGGACAAGAAAAGATGATACATTTATGACATTATATGACAGAGCGGCATTTGCAAAAAAAGTTGATGCTGACCTATTTGTAAGTATACATATGAATTCAGCAGGGAATAATACTAAACCAAAAGGAACTGAAGTGTATTATTCTACCAGAAACAATATTTTACAGCCTAACGGACTTTCAAGCTATACTATGGCAAGCATGTTTTTAAAAAATATTACGTCAACCCTCAGTATGGCAAATAGGGGAGTGAAGAGTAATGTTTTTGTGGTAACTAACATGAATACAGTTCCTGCAGTGCTTATTGAATATGGTTTTTTAAGTAATTCAAGTGACTTAGAAAAGTTCAGTAAGCTGGAAGTACAAGATAAATCTGCTGAGATATTATATAATACCATAGAAGAGATATTTGATAATTATCCAACAGGTAGATAGGAGAGCAGTTTTGAATAAAAATATATTTAAAAGATTTTTTATAATGTTCATTATATTTCAGTTGTTTTTAGGTGTATTTAACAACTATGATATATATGCAAAAGACAATACAGAGCCGATTATTAAGTGCTCTGTATATAAAGATGTAAATAACGGCAAAATCAAATTGAAGATGAATGTGACTGATAATAAGGCTATTAAATCAGTTAAATATGCTTTAGGGAATCACAGAATAACATTTTTTAAGAATTCATTTTACTCTAAAAAGATTAAAAATGTTTCGGTCACATCAACAAAGAATATAAGTACGACATTGACTGTAAAACAAAATACTGTGTATACGATATATGCTATTGATAAAACCGGGAATAGCACTATTAAAAAGGTGAGGATTAAAATGAAAGTTAATAATGAATCATCTGATTCGCAAAACGACAATAATAACACAGGAACTGAAAATAACAATAGCAACAACAATAATAAAAACAATAATGCTAATAACAGCAATAAGAATAACAATGCTAATAATGCAAATAATACTGCGCCCGGTACAAATGAGGTCAGAGCAGTATGGATTACATTTTTGGAATTTAGCAGCAAAGGATATACAGTAAACAGCTTTACTAACCAGATAACAGAAATGTTTGATAAAATAGCAGCAAGCGGAATGAATGAAATCTATGTTCATGTAAGGCCGTTCAGTGATGCTATGTATCGTTCGGTTTACTTCCCTTGGTCTAAATATGCCTCAGGAAAACAAGGTGTAGATCCCGGCTTTGATCCGCTTGCTATTATGGTGAATGCCGCACACACAAGAAACTTAAAGCTGCATGCCTATATCAATCCTTACAGAGTGTGTGCGGAAGCAGATTTTGGCAGCCTGGCAGTCAATAGCCCCGCATACAAATGGCTGAATGATGATGATGAAGAAAACGACAGAAATGTGCTTAAATTTGGGAAAATGTATTATTACAATCCTTCATCAGATGACGTTATCAATCTTATAAATAACGGAGTTGCTGAGATAGTTAAAAATTATGATGTGGATGGAGTAATATTTGATGATTATTTCTATCCGACCTTAGGCAGTAATTATTCATCAAAGTTTGACTCGGAAGAATATGCCGATTATAAACTTAATACTGCAAATCCAATGTCTATAGTTGACTGGCGCAGGGACAATATCAATAAAATGGTTAAAACCGTATATGCCACAGTTAAAAGCTCCGGCAAAAACCGCACCTTTGGTATAAGCCCGGCAGGTAATTTAACTAATTTAAGAGCTAATGATAAGTACTATGTGGATATAGACAGATGGGGCAGAGAAACAGGTTTTGTTGATTATATCGCACCTCAGCAGTACTGGGGCTTTGAGCATAGTATCTGTCCGTTTGAGGATAATGTAAGTAAATGGATGGCTGTAGTTACCAATCCTAACGTAAAGTTGTATGTTGCCTTACCTATGCACCTTGCACAGGCTCAGGAAACCTCTGAATGGAAAAACAACCATGATATCCTGGGAAGAATGGTAACAAGCCTTAGAAACAAGTCACTTAGCGGTTTCTCAATCTACAGATATCATTATATTACACCTGATTATTTGAAGAAAAACGGCGCTATGGATGAGTACATCAATCTGGTGAATGTGGTAAAATCTAAGTAAAATATAAAAAAGTTCTGTTATCAGTTTTTTGGTAACAGAACTTTTTTGGGTCAAAATTTTCATCTCTTTATATTTGAAGTAATTTAATGTTCCATCATAATAAATACAGCAATATTCTGATAATATATAAAATTATTGAGTTGTTTTAATATATATATATAATGTGTGTCAATTTATAAATAATAATTGATTTATATAATATATTTATTTATAATATATATCAACATAACCTAAGTTCAAACTAAAATTCTTACATTTTTAGGCAAAACAACTAATATACCAAATTTACTTATAGGATAGTTTTTAATTTGTTATATTGCTGTTTAATTATTGTGACAGGAGGATATAATATGTATAACATAAAACTATTTTTAAAATCTACATTAAGAAAACCTCTTTTTGTGATTATCTATGTATTTTTAATAGCTGTATCGAGTATGGCTTTTACTTCCAATGCTCTGGAAACCTTGTTTGCCGTAAAATCAATAGATACTATAAAGAAGTATTATCGTCCTATCGGCTATCTTTCGGGAAACCCTGATGTGAGGGCAGGTAAAGAAATTATATCAAAAAGTCCATATTTAGATATTGAAAATGTCATGCTTAACTCAAGAGGAAAACTGATTGATATAGAGAACCCTGATGTAGATGGCGTGGGAGTGAAAAATGCTTATTATAAACATACCAATGAGGTTGTTTTTGCAGGAACTTTAATAAATAAAAGGAAGGTTGATAATCCTAAAGGAAGAGGGTATTATTATGAGATAGAATTTGAGGTAACCGGTATAGAAGCCGCATTTAAAGATTACATGTCAGTAGGTGAAAGCATATACATCCGCAGCCTGCCGGGAGTAGAAGAACTTCCTGATCCGAGTGTTCCTTACTATCCAACAGAGCAGGATGAAGATTTTGTAAAAGAATATAAAACTCTTTCTAAAGAAAAGAATTATATAGTTCGTGCTTATTATTATGAAAGTAACAAAATTAATTCAGTAGGAGTCGCACAAAGAGGTAGAGCAGGTTCAAATTTTATTATACTTCCGTTAATTCCTGATGAAAATACAGGATATTTTAAAGAGATAAAAAACGATAGTGATTATCAGGAGGAAATGCCTGAGAAATTAAAGGATTATGTGGAATATCTGAATTACAACAGAAAAATGCTTTCTATAATAGGTATGAAAGATGTTTCTCTTTTTCCTACTTTTCAGGAGAAAGCCAAGAGATATTATATCGTGGAAGGAAGAGCTTTAAATAGTGAAGATGATAGGACTAAAAACAAAGTATGTCTGATTCATGAGAACTTTGCGAAGTTAAGAGGACTCGGCGTAGGCGACACTATAAAAATGGAAGTAAAGAAAAATACAAGAGCAGAAGATGTAGATGGCTATGCGATGTGGGGGGATTGGGATATATGGAAGGATAGCCCGGGAGAAGAAGCGGAATTTGAAATAGTGGGCTTATTTAATGATATGGGATTTTATTATATTTCACCTTATGGACAGGGGATTTTTGTTCCTGCTTCATGCATTCCTGAAGGGTACAGTAGAAATTATTTGAAAGAAAGTGGTGAAAATAATTACAGTTTTGTCCTAAAAAACCCTGAGGATATAGAGAGTTTTATAAAAGAGAATGAGAAGAAACTTGGCAACCTCGGCTATACTATTATGTGGGTGGATAACAGTGCCGAAATGTTCTTAGGAGTTTCAAATAAGATAAAAGAATCGGCAGTAACGGGAGCCATTTTATCGGGATTATTGATGATAACGGTACTTTCAGCTGTTTGTATTATATATGTAAATCAAAGAAAAAAGGAATACGCTGTAGCAAAGGCACTGGGAGCTAAAACCGGATTCAGCTTTTTCTGCATGGATATGGCATTTTGCGTTATAGCTGTGCCGGGAATAATAGCAGGCTCCATAATCGGACAGAGGAAGATGTTAAAAGACTCGGAGGTACTACTAAAACCTTTAGAGGAGTATGCTAAGAGCGTTAAGTTATCCGCACCTCAGACAGTATGGCTTGTTTTAACCATGCTTTGCATATTGGCGTTTATTATTCTTGCTTTAATCATCTGCAATATGGTTTTAGGAAAAATTCCGCTATTTTCACTGTTACACGGAAACAGGAAAAAGAATACTGTTTATAAAGCAGGCACTTCCGTGAAGAGTAGTGCATCCGGTGCGAAAAGGAACTTAACTGAAAACACCGTTTTAAGCAGTCCGGATAGTAAAGGGCAGAAGATTATTTACAACGTAAGCGGTAATAGCGGCAGGTGGAAGTACGGATATATTTTTAAGCATATTGTAAGGACAAAGACAAAGACGGTATTTTTTATAGCCATGTCCGCAGGAGCGGTGCTGTTTTTCGGCTGGCTGAACGGCACGCTTCATAAATATAAGGCGGATATTGAAAGTTTTTATAAAGCTACGGTAATTGAAGGAGAACTGATAAAAACGGACGCTAACATAACTTTTACAGGAAATCCGGCAGAAGGTGTTATTCCGCCTAAGTTGGTGTCGGATTTGGAAAAGACGGATTATGTGTCGAAGGTATATACTGAGGAAACGACTTTAATAAATGAATTACACTCCACAGAGTACGGATTTGTCGATGAAAATGTACCGCCAATCAGCAGGAATACTATTGCCATCGGAGTAAATGACTGGGAGAAATTTATTACGGAAACCGGTTCGGGAATTTCCGTGAAATTTACCGGAGGCTATACAGGCGAATACTTCACAAGAGATAGGGAAGAGGGAGATGTAAGTGGACGTGAAATTATAGTTCCTGAAGAATATATGAAACTTAACGGTTTAATATCCGGTGACTTTGTTTATCTTCTTCATGAGTACTCCAATAAGCGCACGTATGGCTTTACTTGTACTATTGTAGGCTCTTACAAAGCGGTTCAGGGAGGAGAACGAGCAAAAAATATAGGAAATTCCGTTATAATCCAAAGTCAGACATTAAAAGACCTGGCTAAGCAGGATTACCGTTTTTTAACAGCTCGGTTTAAATTTAAAACAGAGAAAAATAGAGAGCTTATTAAAGATAAAAGCAAACTTACGAACCTTGTGAGCGAAAACGGAGCGGACTCGTACTTACGCCTTATTATATGGGATAAGGAGCTTAGCGAAGTGGTAGAGCCGATGGAAAGAGTAGTATCTTTATTTGAGGTTTTATACCCTTTCATTATACTTATAGTGGTCGTTATAGGTATGGGATTTCAAATCCTTATGCTTATGCGGCGTAAAAAGGAAGCGACACTTATGAGGCTGCTTGGAAGCGGTAAGAAAGAGGTTTGGCAGATTATGTTTACAGGGCACTTGCTATTATGTGTTTTGGGAATACCGATAGGTGTTGCTATTATGTTTTTGGTTTATAAAAATATGGCATTAAACGTTTTCTTGGCGACAGGACTTTATTTTGCAGGAAATGTAGCAGGCGGTATTATCGGAAACCTTTTGATATTGAAGTCATTTAAACTTGAGTTATTGCAGGAGAGTGAATAGGAGGAAGTTATGGCGGAGCTTAGAATTGAGAACGTTTTTTATAAGTATGGCAAAACGGGAGCGCAGGTTTTAAAAGGAATTTCAGCCTGCTTTGACGGCGGAAAACTTCATGCGGTGACAGGTCCGTCGGGAAGCGGAAAGACAACCCTGCTTTCTCTTATGATGGGACTTGATGTTCCTGCAAGCGGAGAAATATTTGCTGATGGAGAAGAGTTAAGTAAACTTGATATGGATTTATACAGGCGCAATAAGGTGGCAATGATTTTCCAGTCATTTCAGCTTTTCCAGTTGCTTACTGCTGAAGAGAATGTCTGCTATCCTCTGGAATTAAAGGGAGTAAGCAAGAAAGAAGCCATAAAAGAAGCGGAAAGACTCTTAGGCTTAGTTGAGATTACAAAGGATAAGTTAAAAAGATTCCCTTCGCAGCTTTCGGGTGGTGAGCAGCAGAGAGTGGCAATCGCGAGGGCGATAGCTACGGGAGCTGAGATAATCCTTGCGGATGAACCGACCGGAAACCTTGATAAAGAGAATACTTTGAGTATATTTAATCTGTTTAAGAAGCTTGCAAAGGAACAGGGATATTGTATAGTTGTAGTAACACACGACTTGGAGCTTGCAAGAATGTCAGATAAAGTATTCCAACTGGATGACGGTATATTTAAGGAAAATATATAATTATTCCAAATTATTCACGACATAGGTCACAGACCGAAAAAAATTTAATCCACACAGTACAGTAGGATAAATTTTTTTCGGTCTGTGACTATGGGGATATATTGGGGATTATATATGATATTTTCAGCCTGTTAAACCAATATTGAGGTTAATATCAGATTGCTTGGTATAACAATTTAATTACGGGATTAGATTTCGTTAAACTTGGGTTTCGCGAATAGTTATATATAAGTATTCATATTGCTATCCTTTCATTTCTTACAAATTTTCAGTAAATCATACAATATTATTACGGTTCTTAAGCTTTCCTAAAAGCTATTGCACATTCTCTCTTTACGTGTTAAAGTTAAAATATCATAAGTTAAATCACAATGCTGTTTCAAAAAAGGCAGGTGATGGATTTGAAACATAAAGTATATACAGGATTTAAAATACTTGATATCTCTTCAGTTAAATATTATAGAAAAGAAATTATCCTAAGTATTTTTGTATTATTTATAGCATACTTTATATTTTTATCAGGAAGGAATTATGTGATTACTCATGATCCGCTTCATGTACTACAGGAAAACTGGAAAATAGATTTCCCTCAAAGTACAGGAATTGTTGAACTTTATGACAATACTGACTGGCTTGGCGAAGGAACTAAATTATCTGTACTTAAGATTGATAAGGAAGATACCTTAAATACTTTCTTTGACTTGAAATACTTTCACACAGGTCTTTCTGTAGATGAACATGAAACAATGCTTGATTTGTTGAAAAATCTGTCAAAAACTGACTTAAAGAAAAATATCCTTAATGATTCTGTTAAGTTCAGAGAAACCGCTATAAAAAGTAAAGCCTGGGATGGAGCACTTGAGGATAGATGCAATCTTTATGTATGCTATGATGAAAAAACTGCTAATTACTATTTATTTGAAGTACTAGGATAAAATAGTACTAAGATAAATCTCCTTTTAAATTTAGTAAAGAGTGTAGTTCTGAAATATATTATTCAGACTGCACTCTTCTACTTTTTAAACTTCATTAAAACTTTCTGCTGGAATTCTTAGCTAACTTTTGTAGCTCCGCAATATCACCGGCTGAAAGCCTTTGATTCTTTAAATACTCACTTATAAATGTTTGCAATGAACCATTATAAAACTGATTAAGAAGTCTTTTGGTTTCTATCTCACGAACTGAACGCTGTGATACAAGTGCACTGCAGATGAAGCCCGGATCTGTTCTCTGTACGGCTCCCTTGTCTATAAGACGCTTAATTACAGTATAAGTAGTATTTTTCTCCCAGCCTATATATTCTTTTATAATTTTAGAAATATCCTTGGCTGCAAGCTCCTTATTGGACCATAGAAGCTCCATAATGTTTAATTCACCTTCATGCAATCTCAGTTCGCTCATAATTGACTCCCTACTCAAAGTTGTACTACTATTGTCTAACAAAATTTTTACTATAACAGTAGTATATAATCATTTATACCTAAAGTCAAGCGTTTGATGAAGATTTCAGTCTTTCAAAACACTCAGAACATACAGCCTTGTAAGAAATAAAATCAGAATCATCTATTTCTACCTGATTTCCTTTAAAAGTTGGTATACCATTTACCATTCTAAGATTGCAGGTAGCCTTTTTACCGCAGGAACATACATTTTTCATTTCGGTTATTGAATGAGCAAGCTCTAACAGCCTTGAGCTGGCAGGGAAGCCATCCATTCTGAAGTCAGTTCTGAGACCATAACATATAACCGGTATGTTAAGCACTACTGCTACCCTATACAACTGTTCTATCTGAGGTACTGTTAGAAACTGTACTTCATCCACCAATATACAATCCAACTTTGAATTATAATTTTTAAAATATTCAAACAAATCCAGTTCTTCACTTACAAGCAAGTCCACTTCTCTCTTAATCCCAAGACGGCTTGTTACACAAGCTTTCATCTTGGTATCTACGGCAGGCTTAATAATGATAGCCTTCTGCCCGCTTTCCGAATAATTATGTGCAGTCTGTAAAAGTGCTGTGGTTTTACCGCAATTCATTGCTCCGTAACGAAAATATAACTTAGCCATTAAAATCTCCTAAAAACATCATATTTGAGTAAAATAATTCTTTATAAAATACCCTCTAATATAATATCACAGTGTGGAGATTATTCAAGTTAAAATAGATTCAAATTATAAATATAACTTCATAATATATCTATAACCTCACCTGCTAAAGCTTTGTTCATACTTCTTACTGCACAGAATTTTCCGCACATACTACAGGTGTCGGAATGGTCATCTTCCGGTAAACGACTGTCTCTTATTGCTTTTGCAGTTGTCGGATCAAGTGCTTCTGTCCATTGTGCATCCCAATCAAGTGCCCTTCTGGCATTAGCCATTCTGTCATCCTGCTCTCTCGCTCCCGGTATTCCTTTAGCAATATCAGCTGAATGAGCAGCTATTTTGCTTGCTATTATTCCCTGTCTTACATCATCTACATTTGGAAGTGCAAGATGCTCCGCAGGAGTTACGTAGCAGAGAAAGGCTGCACCTGACCAGGCAGCTATAGCCCCTCCTATAGCTGAAGTGATGTGGTCATAGCCCGGTGCTATATCTGTTACCAAAGGTCCAAGTACATAAAATGGTGCACCCTTACATATTGTCTGTTGAATCTTCATATTAGCAGCTATCTGATCCATAGGAACATGTCCGGGACCCTCAACCATAACCTGTACATCCCTCTTCCAAGCCCTTTCTGTAAGTTCTCCAAGCTTGATTAACTCCTCTATCTGCACTCCGTCAGTTGCATCTGCCAGGCAACCCGGTCTACAGGCATCTCCAAGGCTGATAGTCATATCATATTCACGACAAATCTCAAGAATTTCATCATAATATTCATAAAAAGGGTTTTCTTCACCAGTCATGCTCATCCAGGCAAATACAAGACTTCCCCCACGACTGACTATGTTCATTTTTCTACTACCACTTCTTATCTGTTCAATTGTTTTCCTTGTGATTCCACAGTGTAAGGTAACAAAGTCTACGCCGTCCTCACCATGAAGCCTTATTACATCTAAAAAGTCCTTCGCAGTTAGTTCTTTTAAGTCTCTTTTAAAATGAATAACTGAGTCATAAATAGGTACAGTTCCTATCATTGCAGGGCATTCTTTACATAATTTTCTCCTAAAAGTTGTGGTGTCACCATGACTTGAGAGATCCATAATTGACTCAGCTCCAAGTTCAACAGCCTGCATTACCTTTTTCATTTCTATGTCATAATCCTTGCAGTCACGACTTATACCTAGATTTACATTGATTTTTGTTTTAAGCATACTGCCTACTCCATTGGCATCCAGACATTTATGATTAATATTTGCAGGAATTACAATCTTACCTTCTGCAACCAATGGTAAAACTTCCTCTATTCTCCTATTTTCCTTTGATGCAACTTTTTTAAGTTCAGGAGTAATGATTCCCTTTCTTGCTGCTTCCATCTGAGTACAATATTCTCTTTTCATTTTACTTTCCCTTTCTTAAAATATATCCGTGATCCAAAGGACCACTGCCTTTTCCTAAATTCAAATCTGATTTCAGTATTTCAGTTATATAGTTTTTCGCAAGAATCACACTTTCATTCAGAGTATAACCTTTGGCAAGGTTAGCTGCTATTGTACTTGAAAGCGTACAACCACTTCCATGTGTATTAGGGTTGGTTATTTTATTGCTTCTTAACCAGGTTATTTTACCGAATTTTTCATATAATAAGTCATCACAAGCTCCTTTCCTATGACCACCCTTGACAAGTACATTGCACTCAAAGCTTGAAGAAAGCTTTTCAGCCATTCTCTCTATATCAAAATCTGTAGTTTTATCTTTCAAGTCATATTTTTCACCAAGTATTTCAAGTAAAGTACTAGTTTCTAACAAGTTTGGAGTAATAAGCTTAGATATAGGAAACAGATATTTTATCATGGCTTCTACTACATCTTTATTTGCCAGCTCTGCACCGCTTGTAGCAATCATAACAGGATCAATTACAAGATTTTCAACTTCATATAACTTCATTAGATCAGCTATCACTTTCACTTGCTCAGGCGAAGCAATCATACCGGTTTTAACTGCTTCTGGCTGTATGTCAGTAAATACAACTTCAATTTGTTTTTTTAGAAAATCAGCCCCTACATAAGCTATATCTACTACACCTGTAGTATTCTGGGCAGTAAGTGCTGTAATGGCAGACATGGCGTATACATCATTTGCAAGTATTGCTTTTATATCTGCCTGAATACCTGCACCACCACTGCTATCACTTCCGGCTATTGTAAGTACGCTTTTCATATTTTACCTATACCTCCATTTGATGTTTCAGCATGTTTATAAGTTTCATTTTTTCCATACTAAAGATTAAAAAGGCAGCAATCAGGCTTCCTCCTGCTGTACTTACTAAAAATGGGATTACAAAGGCAAACATTGCAACATCTTTACTCATAATAAGGCTTGCAACAGGAAAAGCTAGAATCCCTCCTATGATTCCGGTTCCAATAACCTCAAATATACAAGTTGTCCAAAGCATCTTTGTATATTTATATGCCATTCCGCAAAGGAAGGCACCTACCATACTTCCTGGAAAAGCAAGCAAGGTACCGGTTCCTAAGATATTTCTAATCAATGATGTGGCAAAAGCAGCTCCTACTCCATAAGCCGGTCCTAAAAATACTGCCAAAAGAACATTTATTATATGTTGAGTTGGAAAGCATTTTGCTACTCCTAAAGGAATATTAAGAGGTGAAAGAGCTACTCCGACGGCTACAAACATTGCTGCAAGTACTAATTTTTTTACTTTTAAATTTTTCATATTTTCCTTTCATTTTTAACAATAATTTTTACCAGTTTTTAAGTTTTTCTTTAAGTAAGCTTGTATTATGTTTAATGTCTTCTCCATTAAAAATTGCAGAAATCGAAGCTATTCCCGAAAGTCCTCTTCCTGAAAGCAAATCTATATTTTCATAGTTAATACCTCCAATGGCAACTACAGGAATTTTAACTGCCTGGGTAATAGCATTATATTCATCAAGCTGAATTTTAACTGCATCAAACTTAGTTTCTGAGCCGAAAGCGGCACCTGAACCCATATAGTCTGCTCCTTCTTTTTCAGCCAGTAATGCCTCTGTAAGATTATGAGCAGTAGCACCTATAATTTTTTCATTTCCAAGTATTTTTCTTGCTTCTTTAATTGAACCATCCGACTGCCCAAGATGTACGCCATCAGCATCAGACAAAGCACAGACTTCTATGCTGTCATTTATAATAAGTGGTACTCCATAAATATTACAAATCTCTTTAATTGCTCTTGCAAGTTTTACTTCATAGCTTATGGACATATACTTCTCCCTAAGCTGTAATATAGTCATACCACCCTCTAAGGCTGATTCTACTTTGATACAGATGGTTTTAATATATTTATCAATATCTCCTGACTTATATCCTCCTATAATTCCGTACAACTTATAGGTTTCTTTTAATATTTTCACAACCTTACTTACCCCTTTCACTTAGTCTGTCTAAAAGATTGATTAAATAACTTCCTGTACCATTTTGTCCTTTAGCTATAAGATCAAGCTCAGCTTGTTTTGCGGCAGTATTAAAATAACTAAATGCAGATACAACAGTTTCTTTATAATTATTTTCCTCAGCCAAAAATACTCCTATTATACCTGTCAGCATACAACCACTTCCTGTTATTATATCAAGCAATTTGCTACCTCCCGGTATTTTAGTTATAGTATTTTGGTCTGATATTATATTCACCTCCCCTGTAGCTGCTATAATTGCCCCTGTTTTGTCTGATAAGAGCTTTAGGTCTTTGTGGCAAAGCTCTGTTACATTGCTGTCAACTCCCACAGCATTAGAATTTATTCCACAAAGTTTAGCTATCTCTGACTTGTTACCCTTTATACAGGTAAATGAAACCTTTTCAAGCAATTCATTTACAATACTGTGTCTAAATGCAGAAGCACCTACACCTACAGGATCCAGTACTACAGGAATACCTATTTCGTTTGCCCTTTTCCCTGCAATTAGCATAGCTTTAAGCTTTTCTTTGCTTGGCACACCTATATTTAATACAAGTGCCTTAGAATTTGATGTAATTTCAAATACCTCTTCAACCGCAGTTGCACATATTGCCCTTCCACCTGCTCCAAGAATGACATTTACAACATTATTAAGAGTTACTTCATTGGATATTAAATGCACCAATGGTCTTATATTTTTCATTATTACCACACTTTCTCAACAAAAAAAGGCAGGTAATACCATAGCATTACCTGCCTATATTTTAATATAGACTTATATTTCCTACGTTGGCATTATCCAAATCAGGTATGAAGGTCGCAGTCCATTTCAGAACTGCCTCTCAGCAATTATAGCTCCCTTATATTCTTTATTTAATTTTACCGACTAATTCTACACCTAAAGTTTAATTATGTCAAATACAGTTTTGGCTATCTATGATATTCTATCTGTCAATATATAATAAAACTTTAAATTGTAATTATTAAATTCACTAATTACAGATGAATAACAGGCGATATACAAACAAGGTTTTCTATACTTGTATCCTTAACAAATAATTTGGGTATAATAATCTTATCTTCCTCATTTTTGAATGAATGAACAGGCAGAGAAAGTTCAGAACCCTCTTCTATATCTGTTGTAAAAGATTTAGTTTTAGTCTTAAAATTTATAATATATTTACCGTTTTCAGAAGGAATAAATCCCGGTTTTTTAGCATCCAAAAGTTTTATTTTTAAATACTCTCCTTTATCTGAAACGCTGCATATAAGAAGCATTCCCTTAGATACCCAGGTATTACCCGTATGTATGGCTTTTTCCAGTTCAGCATCAATATTGCCGTCAGGCTCTCCTTCAATATAAGTTGCATATTGATTTCCCATATCCCAATGTCCATGAAGATCCATCCCACAGGTGGCGGCTAAGTGCTTACCTTCTAAAACTAGTTCTTCCCACCAGAGAAGCCCCTTTTCATTTACTTCATGAAGAGGCTCAGGATTATTAAATACCTCAATAAAGTCTACAGAAGAAAAATCATTCACCTTCATTTCAAACTTACAGCCTTTTGCAAAGGGAGCTCCAAAAGAGAAAGGATGCGCAATACCAACCAGTGCTCCCTTACTTTTTGCTGCATTAAATAAAAGTTCGGGCTTAAAAAAATCAATGGAATCCCAAGGCACGTATACCGGAAGATTAAGACAGAGAATATGCCCGTAATATGTGGTATATTCCATACCATAGATACACTTTATCTTATAGTCTCCTTTGTTTAACAACTCCTTGATTATAGAATGTCCCGATATAGTGTTGTGGTCGGTGATTGCAAATACATCCACTTTATCATTTTCCATTAATTCAATCAATTCTTTACAGGTAAGTGAACTGTCCGACTCGGTTGTATGATTATGAAGCTCTAATCTCTTAAACATCATTTCTCCTCCCTGTTTATATGTACGCTTACTTCATAAGGAGTTTCGTCCATAAGCACATTAAATACCAATATGGTTACCTTGAGTACACCTTCGAGACTATCCGGCCTTACACAGCCTTCTGACAGTTCTGATGCTGAAAATATCATATGTCTTTCCAATTTCTGCTTATGTATACAGCCTATAAACTCATCATTTAATGTTGCCATAAGATGAATTTCCGTTTTCATATTGTGAAGGCAGTTATCTAGTGCTTCATCATCATTTTCTCCGAGGCTGATCCCATATTCTTTCTTACAGAAATCTTTTAATTCCTCTAAAGGAACTAAATCAGCTGAAGGAAAATGCTGTTTTGAAAATTTCATGCAAATATCCAGTTTACTGCATTTAGCAGGCAGACATACAGTGTAGGTAATCTGACCGACAAAACCTGCATTTAATAAACCCTTAATCTTATATAGTTCTTCCATCAAAGTTTATCCATCCTTTCTTTCACGTTTTCTGTACATCAGCGGAGTAATACCTTCTGATTTTTTAAATACCCTAAAAAAATACTGTGTATCCTCATAACCTACTTTTTTAGAAATATCGGCTACATTTTCCTCTGTGTTTTTAAGATATTCTTTTGCAGCCTTCATTCTGAGTTCAGTAAGAAAATTTATAGCTGAACGGCTTGTTTTCTTCTTAAATAATACTGAAAAATAATTTATATTCAAATTATACCTTTCTGCAACATCATTTATACTTATATCTTTATTATAATTATTTTGCATAAATTTTATAGCAGATGAGATTTTATCATCAACAGTCTTTTCTTTATCGACTCCCTTTTTAACCGATATTTCTATTATAGAGAGAAGTTCTGTCCTCATTTCTTCTATATTTTCAAATTTTCCGGTTTGAGAAAAACCTGACAGTACAAGTTCAACATCATTTTCATCATAATCGGATGAATTTCTTAATAAGAGATTAAGTACTCTTACCCACATAACTCTAAGATAATTAATACCGTATTTTTGAAGTGCTTCTTTTGAAAATATGCCTAATACAGTATTTTTTGCCTTATCTGTTTCTTTTCTTTTTATATAAGTTTCAAGATTGTTAAGTTCGGAAATAGGAAAACTTTCAATCGGTACAGTCTTCATATCCTCGTAAAAATATATATTTGCCTTACCGAAAAGTATTCTCTGATTCAAGGCTTTTTCTGCCTGTTTTTTGCATTTTTCATTGATAATCTTGGAGGGCTTACTTATACCGAACGATAAAATTATATCCATATTTTTTTCAAATACAGCCTGCATACCTAAGAAAATTTTTTCCGCATCCTTTCTTAATCTCTTTTCATCATAAGAATACAGTAGAATGAATAATTCTCCTTCATTAGTCAGATTATTTACAATTAATTTATCAGATTTGGTATTAAGCTCATTAAATACGTTTTTTATGGAAAATCTCAAAAGTCCGTTTTCGTTTTGGGTAAAACTTCCGCTTTCATAACTGCTCTGATTTATGCTTATTATACCCAGAACAAAATATGGATTAGTGTCTGCATTTTTACCGACCAGAGCCGGGTAATTTTTTTCAAGAAAAGGATAATTTCCGGTTTCAATACTGTTTACCAGCAAATTAAAATCTTTTTCAAGAAGAAATTCAGCTTTTTCCCTCGAAAGTATTTCTTTATGAATAGAAGTATCTTTTATTTGCTTTTCATTTTTTAATTCAGCAATAACCTTATCTATACTCTCTTTTAATTTAGATGAAGAAACGGGTTTTAATAAATATTCAGATATTCCGAGCGATATGGCTTTCTGGGCATAGGAAAACTCCGCATAGCCGCTTAAAAGAATAAACTTTGTATTCTTTTTGGCTGACTTTGCGGTTTCGACAAAACTAAGACCATCCATTTCGGGCATTGATATATCCGTAATAACTATATCAGGTTTTAATGTTTCCGTAATCTGAAGGGCTGATTTTCCTGTATCAGCTTCAAATATTTCTTCAAATTCATAGCCAAGAAAATCAAGTTGTGCTATTATACCTTGTCGTATAAGGCATTCATCATCTACTATTAAAATCTTGTACATAATAATCCTATTCTATTTTCCCGGCAGGAAAAGAAATTATACAACTGCTGCCAACATTAACTGAACTTTTTAATTTTAAACCATATTCATTACCATAAATAAATTTGATACGTTGATTTACATTTCTCATTCCCACACCTGTACTATCTTCATTATCAGTCATCGGACTATTTATTGCAGCATTTATCAGTTCCGCATAATCACTATCCATTCCTATTCCATCATCTTCAATCCTTATAACAAGCTTGGACTCTTCTAAACTTACATTAATCTCTATGGTACCTCCGGTAGCTTTTGGAGCTATTCCATGTAAAATAGAATTTTCGATTATCGGTTGTAATATAAATCTTGGGATAAGGCAGTTTTCCACACCGTTTTCTATATCGTAGAATACCTCAAGTTTGTCACCATATCTGACTTTCTGGATAAAAATATAGTTTTCTATGTGTTTAAGTTCATCATTAAGCGAAACAAAGTCTCCATAGTTTTTACCAAGGCTGTATCTGAATATTTCACCTAATTTTCCTGAAATATCACCAATGATAAACACCTTGTTTACGGCAGCAATACTGCTTATTGTTTCAAGGGTATTATATAAAAAATGGGGATTAATCTGTAATTGCAAGTTTTTAAGTTCAAGTTTTTTTCTGTCAAGTTCCTGAACATAATTAGTTTTTATCAGCTTATCCAGCTTAACAAGCATATGACTGAAATGTTCATCAAGAATTGAAATCTCATCATCACCTGATATGGCTTTTTTTACGCTTAAATCACCTGTTTCGGCGGATTTGAATTTATCCACCAATAAGTTTACCCTCTTTGAAAAGCGTTTTGCAAAGAGACCTGATACCATAACCACTATGCAAATAAGAACAAATAATACAGGAAAAAATATGTTTATAATTTGACTTTTTTTGCTGATTAATTCTTTGTTTCCAAAAGCAAGTAATACATTAAGCCCAAGATTATTTAACTTAAAATTATATATTACATAATCATCAATGGTAAAGCTTTCACTTTCATTAAGTGAACCATTACTCAGTATTTTTTTCTGAATTTCTTTATCCATTGCAGTTTCAGAATATAAAATATTGCCTTTGTTATCGGACAGAATTACATCAAATGAGTTACTTTCCCTGTCTCTTGAAGTCAATCTGAACATTCTGTTCAGGTTAACATCTAATTTGACAGCACCTATATTATTTTGTACAAGGGATTTGGTGTCAAGATTATATATTTCATATACTATGGAAGCTATATTTATCTGAAGATTTTTATTCGTCAGAGATGGATGGATGAACCATTTTCCGGGGGTATTTTTATAATAACCATACCAGCCTTCTTTTTTTGCAACATTCCATGTAGAGGCACTTCTACCGTATATATCGCCTCCTTTAACCTTGGTATATACCATGCAGTTATTTATTTCATTTCTGCCTTCAAGCAAGAGACTCTTAAAAATTTCTTCACTAACCGATTCCCCCTTGATGTAGGGGGAATCGGATTTACTTAAAAGCTGTTCTGATATTATTGTATTTTTTGAAACTACAAGTATACCTGTTTCAAGTCTGGTAAACTTATCTTTAATATTATTGATGTATTGCAGTCCTATCTGCCTATACGAGGCATTAAGCTCTTTCTCAGCAGTATTTTCCAGATTTTTAAACAATATTGTACTGGCAAGAATAATCGGTACAAGACTGATTAAAAGAGAAAATACAAGAAACTGCCTAAAAATTGTTTTGGGGTGTTTTCCGGTCTTGCTCATTTTATAAATATTACCTGTCCATTCTGATAACCATCCAAAATCAGTCATAATACAGTCACTCTTCTCGCAACCATTATAACCCTCCAATTTACCAAACATCTGTAAAATATCGTAATTTTAGCCTGCTGCCTGATTACAATATTTCGCAAGATGTTTAGCGAATAAATTGGGATAAATTATTTGAGGTTATTGATTATTTAAACATTATCGTCTTAATTTCATAAGGTTTCACCTTGACTTTAACAGGCAGAGTTTTCCAAGCTTCAATAGGATTTTCCATAAGGTCAGCCTCACACCAGCTGTTAAAATTTAACTTAGTATCAATGTTTATTTCATTTCTTCTGCCTGTAAATTCATGGAAACGAAGTATAAAAGCTTCTTCATTTTCAGCTTTTTTAAGTGCATCCACTACTATATTAGGCTTATCAAAACTTATAAGGCTGTTATCACTGAAACCTGTCTCCCCCTCAAATACAGTTACAGGAGAGTTTAAGTCAAAAGCTTCTTCCTGAAGTCCTGATTCGTACCATTCCTCTTTATGCGGATACAGACTGTAAGTAAATTCATGTGTACCATAGTCAGCATTGTAGTCAGGATCGGTAGCGGACTTTAACAGGGATAACCTTATTGTATCTTCTTTTATATCATAACCGTATTTACAGTCGTTAAGAAGAGCTACTCCATATCCTGTTTCAGACAGTTCAGCCCATTTGTGAGCAACTACTTCAAACTTGGCAGCTTCCCACGAGGTATTCCTTGTAATAGGCCTTACTATATTACCTTCCTGTATATCATATCTTGCAAATACACCTCTGATATCTACTGAAAAAGCTGTTTTAAGAATTTTTTGGCGTTCTTTCCATTCTACAACTGTCTTAAAGTCAATTCTTCTCTTGTGATTATAGAGGCACATAGTCTGTATAATCTTTGAATCATTATAATTATAAGTGAAATGAACAAAATAACCAAGTTCATTTTTAGTTTTTATAATATTGCCGTCACAGAATATTTCTTCTTTTTTAAGGTCAATCGTTGACTCAAGCTCCCAGGCATCAAAGCAACGTGGCTTATCTTCAAAAATCTGAAAAACATTGGCAGATTTTCCTTCAGGAATAACTTCACGCTCTGCTGATTTATCATATAATCTTACAAGTCTTCCTTGCTTATCCCAAGCAACTATATAAAATGGTGTTTCTATACTGTCTTCGGTAAAAACTTCCTGACTTGCTTTATTATCTATAACATTTCTGCTAATTACAGTAAATGAAACAGGCTTAAGTTTATTGGCATAAACCAGGTCATTCTCTCCTGACTTATGACAAGGAAGAATGTTGCCATTACTGTCCTTATATTCGTAACTTGTATCACCTGCAGGTATTTTAACTATAGTATCTCTTTCCCAGTTTGCCTGATTAAACAGTGTAAATACATTGTTTTTATTTGTTACAAATGCGGAAGTTGAAGTTTCCTTTACATTGTCAATGTAAGAAAGGGCTCTTTCATATTCAAGATGGCTGTCTTCATAAACTTCGTGAATGGATGAACCCGGAAGTATATCATGAAATTGCTCACAAAGTACTATCTTCCAAGCCTTAAGCAACTCTTCTCTATTATAAGTTACTGAACATAACTTTTCCGCAAATACTGAAAGCATCTCCTGTTCTCTTAGTTTATACTCCATAAAACGGTTCATTTTTTTATTATAGCCTTGAGAAGTATAAGTTCCTCTGTGAAATTCCAGATAGAGCTCACCATCCCAGACAGGAATATAACCATTATACGGATTTTCTTTAACAGTATTATTAAGTTTTCTGAAATATTCCGTAGCTCTGCCTGTATCTACCTTTGGAAGTCCAGGCATAAGTTTTGCTGCCTCTATATATTTTATCATTTCTCTGGTAGGTCCGCCACCACCGTCTCCCCAGCCGTATGAAATAATCAAATCTCTGTTTAAGTCTTTATTCCTGTAATTATCCCATACACCTTTTATTGCAAAAGGTTTGCTGTCACCATTATAGGTATAAGAAGTATCGTTTAGTTCGGTAGTGGTTATAAAGTGTGTGGTAATTTCACTTCCGTCCATTCCGCGCCAGATAAAGGTATCGTAAGGAAGCCTGTTGGTATCATTCCAGCTTATTTTGGTAGTCATAAAGGTATTAACACCTGATTTTTTAAGAATCTGCGGCAATGCCCAGGAATACCCGAATACATCCGGAAGCCATAAAAATTCACTGTCGAAATCAAATTCCTTCTTAAAGAAATTTTTGCCGACTAAAATCTGTCTTATTATAGATTCGCCGGATGTTAAATTACAGTCACATTCCACCCACATAGCACCGGATGGCTCCCATCTGCCCTCTTCTACTCTTCTTTGTATATGTTCGTATATATCAGGGTAATCTTCTTTAATATAATCGTAAAGCTGAGGCTGTGTCTGTATGAAAACATATTCAGGATACTTTTCCATAAGTCTGTTTACGGTAGAAAAAGAACGAGCTGATTTTTCCCTGCTATGTTTAACTCTCCAAAGCCAGGCTACATCAATATGCGTATGCCCCAACATGGTTACATGTACGTCAGGTTTTCCCTGACCGGTAAATTTTTCTCTCAGATAATCAAGGGCGGTTTTTAAACTCTTAAAATAGTTTTCGCTTCCGGTACAGGTAAAATCAATCAGCCTGAAGGCCTCTACCAGTTGGTTAAGTATATATGGTTTATACTCATTATTTGCCTCAAGGAGATTCTGTGTCTGCAAAGCCGTCATTGCAAGATAATAAAAATCATCAGCAGCAGTATCAAGTATACCAAACTCAGCCCTTTCTATGGTCATGGTCATATGCTTCGGTCTTCCGCCTCCGCTTAACCCCGACCAGAGCCTGAATTTTAAGTCTAACTCTCTTCCTGTTTCTTTCAGATTGAAGAATACTTCCTTATGATTACCGTCTACGCCCTGATAAGGTTTACCATTTACATACAAAAGGCTTTCAAAATTACTGGTATTTCCCGTTTCCATAGGTACGCCAAAATCAAAAATGGCTAAGACATTCTCTTCTCCCATAGTTACAGGTATAGATATCTTTGTACAGAGCCAGTTATATTTATCATAACCTTTTGAACTAAATCCAACTCCGACCTTAACAGGAGTACCTACAGGCTCTCTGTTTCCTATCTCACCATCATCTTCATACCAGTCAAATTCTTCTATAGGAATAAGATTCTTATATCTGTTATCCCTTATTTCTTCAAGGAGATTGTAAATTCTTTCTTCATGTTTAAAGTCAAATGGCATAAGCTCCTCCTTTAATTATTAAAAAGTTTTTTATTATAAGCGGTTTCATAGTCTTCTATCAGCTTCTTTGCCAGCGAATAAGAACTTATCAGAGGATGTTGCATAAGTGCTCTTATTGCAAGACTTCTTGAATCTTCATAAAGAGCTTTTACCACCAGATTTTCATAGTTTTTAATCAGCCTTATAAGAATCATACAATCCTCAGGTACATCCGTAATTTTTACAGGCTCAATTCCATTTTTAGAAACTTTACAGGTAATTTCAATCACATCATCATCTTTAAGTTCAGGAATACTTCCATTGTTCTCAACCGAAAGTACAAGGTATCTTCCTTCATCTGACTGTAAACCTTCTATGCAGTCAAGCATTACTCCGGCATACCCCATTCCGTCAGGAACTTCAAGACTGCCTTTTGGGGACATAGGTCTGTTTTCACTGCCGGTTTCGGCAGACATATAAGAATTTTCCCTAAGCTGCATATAATATAAAAATGTCTGCAACATTTCTTCTGCCTGAGTATCCGGATTCATTCCTTCAAGTTCTTTCATCATGTCTGTATTTATCTTTTCAATGCTTTTTCCTCTGGCAGCATCAGACTTAAGCATATTATCAAGGGCTTTCTCCCTATGATAATAATAATATAAATACTCATTAGGTAACAACCCTATATCTTTTAACAAAGCCTTATCAAACATTTTAAATTCTTCCACATCATTTAAGAACTTATCATCCTGTAACAATTCCTGTAAAATTTCTTTTCCATTGCTTTTTACACTTCTAATCCATGAGAGGTGATTAAGACCGTAAAATTCTACATAGAGGTCTTTTTCGTCTACGCCAAGTTTTGCAGCCATTCTGAATTTACAACTGCTTGGTGCATCACAGATACCGATTACATTTTTATAACCTGCATTTTTAAGTGCCTGTGTTACAAGACCTGACGGATTGGTAAAATTAAATATAACAGCGTTTGGGGCGTACTCTTTAATGAGTTTACAGTAATCAAGAAGTACAGGGATAGTTCTTACAGCCATAGAAAATCCGCCTACACCTGTAGTCTCCTGCCCTATCACACCATCATTTAAAGCCACAGTCTCATCTATAACCCTTGAATGATCTCCGCCTACTCTGAGAGTGGTAACAATATAGTCTGCACCTGTAATTGCGTCTATTATATCTTCGTATACAGAGAGTTTTAAGTCTTTACCTTCACGTAAGATAACTTGTTTGCAGAGTGATTCTATTGTTTCAAGCTTTTTATAATCTATATCATATAACACAACCTCTTCTATATGCAATGCTTTATATCTTTTTAGTAGGCCGTTTATAAAGATAACGGTTCTTACCCCCGCACCCCCAATTACTGTAATTTTCATATATTACCTCTTTTCTGTAAACTCTTTTAATAATTTTATGTCAGGAAAGGCTGTATTACCGCCAAGTCCGGTACAAGAAAGAGCACCGCAGCCATTTCCGTATCTTAATGCTGTATTTATATCCCTGCTTACCAGATAGCCGTAGATAAATCCGGCATTGAAGGAATCACCCGCGCCTGTTGTATCAATTACATTTACCGCAAATCCCTTTTCAATATATAAATTGTCGATTTCCACAGCCAATGCTCCCTTTGCTCCAAGTTTTAATACTACAGTTTTAGCATATTTTGAAAAATCTTTGGCAGCTTCTTCAATATCCTGCTTTCTGCTATAGTGTAATGCCTCGGTTTCATTCATAAAAAGAACATCAAGATAAGGGAAAATATCGTATATCGAAGTATTCCATTCTTGTGTTTCATCCCATCCTACATCAAGGGAGATGGTTGTGTCAGTATTTTCTTTAATTTTTCTTATTAAATTATAATAATCATCATGATTTTTGCTTCCCATATATCCGGTTATATGTATATGTTTTGCAAGTTTCACTTCCTCAAGCCTGATATTCCTGATATCAATAGTATCGTTAGTTCCTCTATAAGTAAGGAAAGATCTGTCGTTTTTATTTGTAAAACTTAAAGATACACCTGTATTTTTATCTTCTTCAGTAGTAATAAGCGAAGTATCTATGCCAAGTTTGTTAAAAGTATCTTTAATATATTCTCCATATAAATCACTACCTACACTCCCCTTGAATACGGTTTTTAACCCTAATTTACCGATTCCCAGGGCAAACAGCGCCGCTCCCCCGCCTATACAGGTTTTTATTGTATCCACTTCCCATTCCTGACCGGGTGGCGGTATTTTATCTGCTTCCTTTATAATTGCATCAATATTTACATCACCATAAACATAAATATCCCATTTTTTCATAATAATACCCTTATATTCAATATGGGCTGCCTAATATATCAGACAGCCCTTTATGTTTCTCTGAATCAGCCTTTTACCGCACCTATCATTATACCGCTTGCAAAATATTTTTGTACAAACGGATAAATAAGCAAGATTGGTACTGTTGTTATAACTACAGCCGCCATCTTAAGTGAGTCGGAAGTTACTGTGTTTGCACCCTGAATAAGAGCCTGTGCCACACTGGTTATATCTTTTTGAGCCGCTGACATAGCTCTGGCCAACATCTGCTGTAATACAGTCTGAACAGGCCATTTTTCACTGCTTGTCATATAAAATGCACCCGAAAACCAGTCATTCCAGTGATTTACCGCTGTATACAAACCTATAACCGCAATTACAGGTTTTGAAAGCGGAAGTATTATTCTGAAATATATACCGAAGTAACCACAGCCATCAAGTTTAGCCGATTCTTCAAGACTGGACGGAATACCTTCAAAATAAGCCCTCATCATAAGCAGGTATGTCACACTTACAAGGCTCGGTATTACATATACCCAAAAATTGTTGAGCAGATTAAGATTCTTGTATTGTACATAGGTAGGAATCATTCCTCCGCCAAAAAGCATTGTAAATGTTATCAGTATGGTAATAAGCTTTACTCCCGGAAGATTTTTTTCTTTAAGTGCAAAAGCAGCCAGTGAGGTTACACAAAGAGTAAGAAAAGTTCCTATAACCACTCTCATTATAGTGTACTTGTAGGCTTTCATTATACTTCCGTCACTAAAAACCTGTTTGAAATTTTCAAGAGTAAATATTCTCGGAAAGAAGTATACACCGCCTTTAGCTGCATCTGCACCGTCATTAAAGGAAAGAGCAAGTACATTTATACAAGGCAAAATAATAACAAGGCAGAGTGCAAGTATTATAAGAATGATAAAACTTTGGATTATTTTATCACCTAAACTCTGTTTTATTTTATTTGTCTTTGAAACAATTATTCTATCAGCTGCTTTCATAACTATACCTGCTCCTTTTACTGAAACTTAATCTTTAATAGAACTGAATTGCCTGATTATCTTCTTTGTAAATCTCTTCCAATTTTGCCTTAAACTGTTCATTTCCGGCTGCCTGAAGCTGATTTCTGAAAGATTCAATTATTGACTTAACTTCATTATCATCTTTAGCGAAAAATGCCTGAATAAGTGTATCCTGATAGTTAAGTAAATCCATCTGAGCCTTAATATCTTCAAGTCCCGGAGAAGTTAAATATGCAGTTGCCTTAAGACCCGGAACAACCCTGTATTCTCTAGGAAACTCTTTTGCTATTTCTACACTTCTCTTGAAAGCTGAGCCGCTTCCCGAACCCGGTCTTGATTCACCGAAATTATCAATATGATTTACGTTAGTAAGCATGAACTCGAAGAAATAATTGGCAGTACCGCCAAAAGCAGCACCAACGCTGTTTATAAGCCAATCTATATCTCCGTCATTCAACTTTTTGGAAACCTCTTCGGTTATAACCGGCTTTCCGTCTTTTAAGGTATATGAAAGTCCTTCTACACCGTATTCTGCAAGTAACTGTCCTTCAGTTGTGGATAAATAATCAAAGAATTTGAATATTTCTTCAGGATTTTCAGCCTGAGAAGAAATAGCCCAGCAACCACGCTGTCCCTTGCCGGAAACAACACCCTTGTTATCACCCGATACATTGTTAAGAGGTCCGAGAGGAACCCAGTCATTTGACTGATATATTATATTTTCATAGTTGTGTACATCTGCTATTATGGCTGAATTATGACTCTTACTTACTTCTTCCGCTCTTGTCTGATCCATTGTAAAATACTCAGGATTCATAAGTCCTTCTTTGATGAGCTTTCTAACAAAGTTAATTTTGTCAAATACATATTCTGTTTCAGCTTCATGTTTAATTTTACCGTCTTTTTTATCGATATTATATCCGCCAAGAGAGCCCTTACCGCTTACTCCCCAATTTAACTCTCCTATATTGAAGGCAAGTGAATCATAAGAACCGCCCCAATACTTAGGTCCCAAAGGCCATACGTCATTTCCGTTATCATCTTTAAAACCGCCCTTTTTAATCTTCACAAGCAGGTTATAAAAATCCTCAGATGTTCTGACAGATGTAGGGTCAATTCCTAACTTATCCACTATTTTCTTCTGAATATAAGGTCCGCCAAGATAAGCATCTTCAGGAATATATTCTGCTGAACGATCTACCTCTTCAATCTTCATAGGAAGCAGATAAACAGCATCACCGAATTCTTCTCTGAATACTATGTTCTTGTAACTGTCTCTTGGAAGAAATCCGTCTTCATAATATTTTTTGTATACCTGAGAATTTTTCATCATTGGTGCAACGTCTGCAAACATTCCTTCTTTAGCTGCTTTTAACAGGAGAGGGAACTCAGGTCTTGTGGAGTCGTCAAGATAGGAAATGATCACATCAGGTATAGTTCCTGCCGCAAGCTGTGAAGCCAGTACCTTGGAATCACTGTCGCCCGGAGTATATTGTACATTTAACTTTATTCCGGTACGCTTTGTAATTTCCTGCATAACCGGCGTATTGTTAAAATCCTTTGGTAAACTATAACCGATATCATCCACATATGCCTGAATGTTGATGGTTCTGTCCGCTATCCAGGTTGCAGGCTTTCCGTCAGGAACGGTATTGCTTGCTACCGAAGTTTTACCTGAAGAAGCAGAACTTTGTACTTTTGATGCTTTTTCTCCCTTATCAGCCTCAGGTTTGCTACAGGCACCGAGCATGCTGATTGCCATACCTCCTACTAACATAAGAGAAAGCATTCTTCTTAGATTTTTGGTTTTCATAAACTACTACCCCTTTCTTTTTTGTGTATTATTAAGCCATTACCAAAGACTGACTTCTGTAAGCTTCTTACAGATTTTGTTGGTAATGACAACAAGTACCAATCCAACCAAGCCTTGAATAAGTCCTATGGCTGTGGCATATCCAAATTGTCCTCCTTGTAAGCCCACTCTTACCACATAGGTATCAAGAGTGTCTGCAAGCTGCATATTTCCGGGTGTCCTAAGCAGGTATATCTGTTCAAATCCGGATGAAAGAAGTCCGCCTACACCCATAATGAAAAGTAAACCTATAGTACCTCTTATTCCCGGAAGTGTTATATGCCACATCCTTTTTAATTTACCGCAGCCATCCATCTGCGCAGCTTCGTACAAAGACGTATCCACGCTGCTTATTGCGGCTAAATAGATGATGGAATCCCAGCCTATATTTCTCCACAAATCCATAGAAAAAAGAATTCCCAGAAAATATTTTGCTTCCATAAGAAAGAAGGTGTCTCCCTCTCCTCCGAGTCCTGCAATAATCTGATTTATTACTCCGTTATTCGGTGCAAGAAGCCTCTGAATCATAGTAACTATGATTACGCTTGATAAAAAATGCGGCAAATAAGTAATCGTCTGGCTTACCTTCTTAAATTTCATATTTTTAAGTTCATTTAAGAGAAGCGCAAGTATAATTGCAAAAGGAAATTCAAGGATACATTTAATAAAGCCGACTGTCAGCGTATTTTTAATAAGCCTTATACAGTCATAGCTTTTAAAAAATGCTTCGAAGTATCTAAGTCCTACAAAATCGCTTCCCCATATACCTTTTTTGAACGAATATTCCTTAAATGCAAGTATATTTCCTGCCATAGGTACATAGCAGATTAAAATATAGTAAATAATTGCAGGAAGAAGCATAACATACAGTGGCCAGTATTGAAGCATCCTGCTTCCAAGACTTTTTTTATTCTTTTTAACAGCCGTGTTCTTCATGTAATCCCCCCATTATTAATGCTAATATCCACCTGTATAGGATAGTGGTCGGATATATATACCCCGTTTTTAACATCATCCCATTTTTCTGTTTTTTTACAGGTAATGTTCCTACTGACAAAAATATAATCAATTTTTTCCTTAGTTTTTCCGTAATCATGGAAAGTAAAGTCTATACCGGCAGTCAGGTCATAATATTTTTCTGAAGTAATTACAGCCTGCATTTCAGGCGAATCGGGTTCGGCATTAAAATCCCCAGCTATAATTACGGGTATATCAGGAAATATTATTTCTTCATCTATCTTTTTAAGTAACTGATTAAGTCCCAAAAGCCTTGCTTCACTGCCTTCATGATCCAAATGAGTGTTTAATAACCTGAACATATTCTTTTCTGCAATATCATACAGCACTACTTCAGTAGTTACTCTTGGACAAGTACTCTGTTTTTTGTACCTGCTGCCGGGAATATAAGGAGTTTCCGACATCCAGAAAGTAGACATATTAACCAGATTAAATCTGTCTTTCTTAAATGCTATTGCTTCCTGTTCATCAGCAAAATCTTCACTTCTTCCGCAACCTACAATATAGTAATCAGTAAATGTAGCCTTAAGCCAGACAGCAACATGTGGCAGCACTTCCTGAAAGCAGATTATATCAGGTTGCGTACTGTTAACTTTATCAACAATCAGAGGTTTTCTGAAAGCAAAGTTATTGATACCATCCTGTTCATAATCGCAGCGAATATTAAAGGTAACAAGTTTAATATCTCCCATAACTTACCCCTCATCCCTTCTGCAAAGCGGCACATATCCCCAAGGTTCTTTTATAACATCCCCATTTTCAAGGTATACATAGGTTTCAAAACTTTCTGTATTGTTTTCATTCAATATAAAAATTCTTGCTCCCTTCATATGATCAGGAGCGCCATAAGTACCATAGCCTCCGGCACGCCCATAGCCAAGGGTAATTCCGAACAAATTACCGTAATAATCGTTTGCATGGTCATGTCCCACAAAAAGCCCCTTTGTATGTCCGGCTTCAAGCATGGCATAGAATAAACCGGAGTTTACTCTTGGACATCCGCAGCCTTCACGCTTTATTCCATAACATTTTTCATACTTAAATACATCTAAGTGTTCAGGAACAGCTATATGCTGAAAGGCAAGTGCGGAAAAATCTCCGTATTTGTCTTTAAGTTCATAAATTTTATTCTGATACCAGTTAATCTGGTTTCGGGTAACACAGGCATAGCCGCCTACTTGTTCCATAGGGTTATAATCCCCTGAATCTATGGCGAAAACAGCCCATTTAGTCTTATTATTCTTATCTTTAATTTCAATTATATGGTTACCTACACCGTCAATTGAGGAAGAATCATGTGAAGCCATACAGCCCTTCATCTTCATTCCGGCTTCCAGAAGTTCTGTCCTGCTATGTCCCCATTCAGAATCATGATTTCCGAATACAAAAGACCAGGGACATCCACTTTCTATGAGGGGAGCAAATACTTTAGGCAAAAACTCAAGATTATGTTCACCGTAAACCATATCTCCGGTAACTATAACAAAATCCGGTTTTTCATCTTTCAGAGCCTGTCTCATAAGAGCAACTGTTTTATGGTCAGCCTCATCATCATTAGTGTAATGTAAGTCAGTAAGCTGCATTATTTTTATATTACCGTCTTCATTAAATCTTAAATCGGAGTCCATATTATCCTCCCTGCATTTTAATTGATATAAAACTTAATCCAAATTATTCACAGGATGTTTCGCGAACAATCGGTATTCAATTATAGTTTAAGAAAATTATTGATTTCAGACAATGGACTTTTTTATTATTTAGAGTGGAAAAATTTATACTTTATTTCTAAAATACATAATTTTATTTAGTTCGGAGTTTTTTTTATGAATATGGAACTGCGGAGAAATTTTCTATTGCATAAAAAAACAGGCAACACTCTAAGTATTACCTGTAAATCTTTCATTATTCCCTGCTGATTTTTAGATTTATTTTTCTTCTTAATTCCTCGATAAAATTAAAATCAGTAGGGTAATCTTCCATTGTAAGCTTACCTCCTGCAAGTTCTTCTATTAAAGATATAACTTCTTCTCTCCCTGATAAGGTCTCCATTTTTTTCAAAGCCCTAAAATCCTGCATAGCTTCAAGCATAGATATCATTCTCAGAGAATCTTCCGGTTTGCCGTCTTCTCCCGGATATACAAGAAAAGGATCGCCTGCCTGAAAAATTCCGCCCGCATCTGTAACCTCATACGGATTTATTTTCTTTAGAGAATATTGAGTATTATAAAAATTGTAACCCCAATGTAAAAATCCCTTTATGTCAAAATAATACAGCAATACTCCAAGTACTCTTGTACGGGCTGACGGCATCGACATAAATCTGTTGGAAACCTTATTTCCCTGTGCACAGCAGTAATACGTCCACAGGCCGGGGATTTTATTTTCTAAAAACGGAGTAAGGTGGCTGTTTGCAGGTACAGGTCTGTCAACTATTCCTCTTTCTGCAAAGCTGAATCTTGAAACTGCATCAAGTATAGGATAATCACCTAAAAATGAAGTAATTTTATTTTTCAGACTACTGTACTTTTCTATACAGTTATCATCAGGCTCATCTGATAAGTGAAAAAATACTTTTCCCTTAAGCCCCCATTCTTCAAGTTTTACTATGAGCGCAGGGATGTACTGACCTAAAAAGCCTATGTATTCTTCTCCTTCAGAATCAGTTTCCCAGCCAAAAATTTTCTTAAGTTCTCCGGCTTCATTAGCCATAATCTTGGGTGCTGCATTTGCTCCCCATTGAGTAAATAAATGAGCAATTTCAAAGTATTCAATACCGTTTCTGAGACAAATATCTATAAATCTTTTAACTTTATCAAAATTAAATTTGTAGTCAGTACCATTTTTATCCATATCCACAAGTTGAACTGTAGTTCTCTCTCCGCCTATTTCTGTATCAAGCGGAAGTGTGAAGGTTGGCACAAGAATAGTATTCATACCCGATTTAGCATAATGCTTAATGAAATTCTCAATTATTTCCCAATGTCTTTCACTAAGGCTTTCCACCTTATAATAATCCGCAAGACAGTCAGGATGAAACCACTCTGTATGATAAATATCAAGTTTTGGAAGCTCTTCTTTCAGAAGTTCAAGTACAATTTCCTTTTTATACTCAGCTTCATCAGTCTTAATTTTCACAATAAGATTATTTTTACCCAAATTAAATCGGGTTTTATCCGCCTCTCTTAAGTCAACAGTGAAATGAAGTGACTGCCGGTAGCCGTTTGTAAGTCTAAGCTTATTATCGGTAAGTTCTCTGAGTAAATCGGGATAAAGCCCCGGTGCCTTTCTTAAATATTCACCTTCATCCTTGAATTTAGCTGCAAATTTTACGGGTACGGAAATTACTTCTCTTACCTTTGTAAAAGGAGCAAGACTTCCTGAAATCTCAATATCCGCAAAATCATTGTCGCCGTCTGCTTTCGACTTTAATCCAAGCTGAAAACTGTACACCTCATTTACAAAGAAAGAAAGCTCGGAATCTTCTATACTTTCCTTTGGCTCTTCGTCTGCAAAAACCTTAGCCATAGAGCTAAGCCATAATAATTCAGATATGCTGTCTGTTGTTTCCATTATGCCTCCAATACATCATATATAATCTATCAGAACCCTGTTCTTCACTGTCATATTGTTTTCGTGTTAAAAGGTAATAAATTATTTTGCAAGCAAGCCTACATCAAATTTTTATACCTTTAACGCTTGTATCATTATATTTTAGAGTTTGAATAAATACAAGTGGTAAATATGGAAACAGGCAGTAAACCTAATCTGATTTACTGCCTGCCATCTTCAATAATATTTAACCCGAATTATTCACGAAACATCTTGTTTAACATCATAATCAAGCCGTAAGTTAGAAATTATGATATTTTTCAAAAACTCACTACAGCATCCTACCTCACCTGCTTATAATAAACATTAGAAGTAATCTTAAAATTAACAAAATAAACCACTGCAAATACACCGCCTACAATCAAAAGATTACTTCCATAATCCATAAAAGTCCTTACTCCGAACATACCCAGAAGCTGAAAAATTATCTTTGAAGAAACAATGGAATGTATGGCAGCTACAGCTAACGGAAGAAAGAACATCCATACTACCTGTGAAGCAGTAGTTTTCTTTATAAGTTCATCAGGAAGTCCCACTTTTTTCATAATCTGATACTTTTCCCTGTCCTCACTGCCCTCACTTACCTGCTTATAATATGTAATCAGCATAGTGCCTGAAAGGAAAATAATACCTACAATAATTCCTAAGAAAAGAAAACCACCGTTAAATTCATAAGAGCTTTTTCTTATATCTGAAATTTCAGCCAATTCATATTTACCTTCACCAAGTGCAAAAAATGCTTTTTCAAAGTTTGCCTTATCTGTAGTTAAATCAAAGTGTGCAGTTATGTATAATGGTGCAGGGAAATTGCCTTTCTCATCATTTTTATCCATCAGATAAAATTTTGTGAGTTCATCCATTGTACTTGTATTAGGAAGTATAATTTTATAAATTTCTATAGCGAAATTCCCCGGAACAAGTCCTTCCACCATCCTTGTTTTATAATTTTTCCCTCCTAAATTTATAGTACTTTCTATAGGCAGGCTGCTACTGTTAGAGGAAATGATTACTTCATCATCAGCCAGCTTCACATTTTGGTTAAATTCTGAGTTATAAGCTTCTATTGTAGAAAGTATTGCCGGTACAGGGTGATAATCATTAGCATTGTCACCTAACAGAGGTAAAAGTTCACTACCTTTTTGTAAGGCATATATCATACCACTCAGTTCGGAAAAAGAATTTACTATATTTTTCTCTCCGCCGGCAGCCTTTGCTATGATATCCATAAGCTTCTTCTGCTCATCTTTATAATTATCAATGGTTACATTTATCGCAACATTACTTATCTTATATTCCCTTGGTATTGTTGAAGTCACCACAGCTTCAATGCTTCCATATATGGAAAGTGTGGTTGCAAGAGTAACAATTACACCTGTACTAAGAATGGCTATAGAGGCTATACCTACAGCACTGCTTTTCATTCTGTATATCATACCTGAAACTGAAAGAAAATTTTTAGCCTTGTAATAAAAATTCTTATTTTTCTTTTGTATTTTAAGCATAAATATTGAAAAAGTCATGAAAAGAATATAGGTAGCAATTATTACCAGGACAACTGCAATAAAAAATGCTAAAAGGCTTTTAAGTATTCCGTTTATTGTTAATGCAATATAATACCCGACTACTAAAAAAGCTAAGCCAATCAATAAAAGCACAAGCCTGTTCTTTGGTTCTCCCTCTCCGCTGTGTTCCCTGCCTAAAAGCTCCACAGGGGAAGCATTTTTAATTGATAAAGCATTAAGCAGATATACAAACACAAACAGGAAAAGTACATAGACAAGTGTGATAGCCGTAGCCTGAGTTGAAAACGGATAGTCCATTATTTTTACTGCTGTATCCTTCATCAGGCTGTTAAGCCCCATAAAGGCAAGCTTACCAAACACGTATCCGCCTGAGATTGCTATTACCGCAATTAAGCTGTAATTAATAATATGTTCAATTAAAATGATTTTTCTGATATGTTTCTTTTCAAGTCCCAGTATGCCATACAGAGCAAACTCCTTATTTCTGCGTTTTATAAGAAATCTGTTTGCATAAACCACAAATATAAATGTAAATATAAATGCCACTCCGGTACCCATACTTATAAAAGTAGGCAGTGTTTTATGCCTTGTAAGTACATATTCATTTTGTATAAGTGAAGCCATTATATTAAACAAAATTAACATTGTACCTGTAGCAAGAATAAACGGTATTTCAAGATATCTGTTGGCTTTTAAGTTCTTTATTGCAAAGCCGCCCGCAAGTTTTAGATTCATTACTTTATCTCCTTAATCATCAAATTATTCTTTCCCATTTTAGGCCATAGACTATTTTTATTATGTGTTTACTTGATGTTTCGTGAATAATTTGATGTAAAAAGCTGTTTCTGGGAATTATTGATTCTTTCCGTAAATTCCTCAAGGCTTTCTTTATCGCCCTTGTAAAGCTCATGATATACTACACCGTCTTTTATGAAAATTACACGCTTTGCAAAAGCTGCAGCTCTTAAAGAATGTGTTACCATAAGTATAGTCTGACCTGTTTCATTGATTTTCCTAAATAAATTAAGAATCATTTCGGTAGAAGCAGAGTCAAGAGCTCCTGTCGGCTCATCAGCAAGTAAAATACTCGGATTAACTATAACAGCCCTTGCTATTGCAATTCTCTGTTTCTGTCCACCCGATATTTCATAAGGAAACTTATCAAGAATGGCTGCAATTCCTAAAATATCCTTAATTTTATCCAGCTTAGCCTCCATTTCACTCGGACTTACACCTGAAAGCACAAGTGGAAGGAAGATATTATCTTTATTTGAAAACTGGTCTAAAAGATTAAAATCCTGAAATACAAATCCAAGTTCATTTCTTCTGAAACTTGCTATTTCACTGTCTTTTAACAGACCTATGTTTTTATCCTTAATAAAGACATTTCCTGAAGTAGCCTTATCAAGAGTTGCTATTATGTTAAGCAGGGTTGTTTTACCGCTGCCTGACTCGCCCATAATGGAAACAAATTCACCTTCTGAGGCTGAAAAATTAATTTCTGTAAGTGCTTCTGTTATTACACTTTTAGTCTTATATACCTTTTTTACATTTTCAAGATTTAATATAGTCACTGTATTTTTCTCCTTTGTTAAAATATAGACGTGCTGTAAGGAAAACTTCTTTATCACAGGCTGTACATCCTTTGCAGAGATTTCTTAGTTAATAAAAATAAGCCTGTATGTACCTTACTTTACATAAGATACCATACAAGCCTTATTTCTGCATTTATTTTAACTTACAAAATGGGGAGTTAATCTTACAATTTTGAAAGATTGAAATGAAGTCCGAACTCACTTCCTTTTCCGACTTCTGAATTAACCGTTATTTCTACCGATAACCTCTTTCCTATTTCTTTTGCAAGGAAAAGTCCCAAACCGCTTGACTTCTCATTCATTCTGCCATTTAAGCCGGAATATCCTCTGTCGAATATCTTAGGTATATCCTCTGAGCGTATACCCATACCTGTGTCCCTGATATAAAGAACAGAGTTTTCCTTGTCATAACTTATAGTCACACTTCCTTTTTTAGTATATTTTAAGGCATTTGAAACAAACTGCTCTATCATAATGCTGAGCCACATTGCATCTGAAACCACTGTTTCTAATATAGGTTCATAATTTAGCGTAATACGGTTTAATATAAAAATAGTAGAGTATTTTTTAAGAATTGATTTGATTATCTCATCTAAGTTTAATTCTGCTATATCCATATCGGTTTCGGTATTCATCAACTTGAGATAATTTATTGCCATATCGCAGTATTGCTCTATGTACATAATCTGAGCTTTAACCTTTGTTTCCCTGTCATCCACATTGTTATCAAGTATAAGTTTGGCAGCAGTTATGGGTGTTTTAACCTGATGTACCCAAAGCGAAAAATAATCTTTAAGCTCCCTCCTGCCGGAAATTATACTCATATGAAGTCTTTTATTTTCTTCCAAAAGCCTCTCATTTTCTGCTTTTATGGAAAGCTCTTCTTTATAAGAGAAAAAGGCAATTATCAGGTAAATAACAAAGCCGAATACAGCTATCTCAAAGCCGATTTTATAAAATGAAAGTTCTAAACTCCCTAAAGCAAAAATCAGTCTAAACAGCAAAATCAAGGCAAAAAAGATTATAAATTCGGGCAGTTTAGTCAGAATAAATTTTTTAATTGTATTTATCATATCTTAACCTATAATCAAAACTTCTTTGTTTATACTTTACATTTTATCTTAAGACAACTTATTATTCAAAAAATATCCTATCCCTTTTTTGGTCTGTATAAAGCCATCCAGTCCTATCTCAGCCAGTTTTTTACGTAGCCTTGTCATATTTACTGCAAGGGTATTATCATCTATAAAATTCTCTTCCTGCCAGCATTTATCCATTATTTTATCACGCTTTGATACAGCTCCCTTATCCTTAAAAAGAGTTTCAAGTATCATAAGCTCGGTTCTGGTAAGCTCTGCAGCCTTTCCCATAAACTCAAGCTTTGCAGCCGAAAGCAAAAGTTTTATATTTCCAAAGGCTAAATAATCAGTTTCTTCTGCAAAATCATAACTTCTTCTAAGGAGGGCAACAATTTTAGCCCTTACTATCTGAATATTTATCGGCTTAACTATATAATCATCTCCGCCAAACTGCATAGCCTGAACTATGTCAATATCTTCGCTTTTTGAGGAAATAAACATAAGCGGAACCTTTGAGATTTCCCTGATTTTCTGACACCAGTAAAAACCGTTAAAATAAGGCAGAATTATATCCATAAGCACAAGTTCGGGCTTTTCAGCCTTAAACTCATCCAATACATTGTTAAAATCCTTTACGCAGACTATATCATACCCCCAGACAGAAAGCTCACCTGCAAGGATTTCAGCAATGTCATTATCATCTTCTACTATAAGTATTTTCATTATTTAATATCCCCAAGATAATCTGCTGAGTTTACCCTAAATTATTCGTAAAACATCGGAAATTTCGAACTTACTTATTTTTTCTTTTAGCAGCTTCTTTATACACCTGTTCATCTATTCTTGCCGAAATTACAATAATTTTCATAACACTTTCAGTAATTTCTATTTTATATACAACTCTTATTCCAATATTTTTAAACTTTATTTTCATTAAATTTGTAAGATTAATTCCTAATTTATGTCCAAGCGGCTTGCCGTATCCTCCCTCACTTACCGGCAGAGGATTCTTGCTTACCTTATTTATTCCTTTTAAAACCTGTATTTGTATAGAATGATCTAAATGTTTTAAATCCTCTTCAGCTTCTTTTATGAATTCTATCCTCCATATCATTCTATATCAACATCCTCACTTTCTAAAAGTTCAGCATCTGTTATTCCTAAATTTGACATAATTTCACTCATTGATATAGTTTTTTTAGAAGTATTACTTTCAATTCTTTTGTTTGCTTCTAAAAGCAAAAAATATTCTTCCTCTATTTCAGTAAGTCTTAAATACTCATCTGTTGATAATATAACTGCAGATGGTTGGTTATTTTTTAAAACAATCAATTCTTTCTCTACACTGAGCCTGTCAAATATTTTTGATGCCTGACCTTTATTAAAATTAGAAACAGGGATTAAGTTATTTAATACATTCGCTACAAGTGCCATATTGTACCTCCCTAAAATTAAAATATTATATTTATATATTACAATATACATTAAAAAAATACAATATGTTTAACAACAAATTGATTAGATTTGTAACTATTCAGCCCTATAATAAATATGTTGAGATATGACACATGAGCATGACATAGTGACTGCGAGTGGGAGAAGGCTGAGTAGTTACTTAACTTCTATTAGTTTATCTTCTACTATAAGTATTTTCATTATTTATCCTATATCTCCTTATATCTCCTATATCTCCTGTGTTATATAATAATCAGAACAGTCATTGACAAATATAGTAATCAATAATATAATATTAGCAACAGAACCCACCACGCTTAGTTTTACTTGTGTAAAAATGCGCAACCCGGTGGGACTTTCTATACTAAGAGGTAATCTAAATGTATCAATATCCGAAAAAATTTTTATCAGTTGAACAATTAATACAAAAGCTCATTGACTCAGGAATGGTAATAACTTCACTGAGTGAAGCAAGAACAGCATTGACCACAATCGGGTATTATAGGCTAAAAGGTTATAGTTTTCATAAATTTGACTCTTCAATTAAAAAATATGTTAAAAACACTACCTTTTCTGATGTTTTGAAGCTATATTATTTTGACTCTGAATTATCACATCTCATTTTCAGCTATTTAACCCAAATAGAAATTGCTTTAAGAACTCGTTTGGTTAATTCATTTCAAATTACACAAGATGCATTAATTTTAAATGATCCATCATTTTTCAAAGATAAAAATTTGTATTGGAAAAATTATACCAATATTGCATCTGAAATCAATCGTTCTAACGATATTTTTATAGAACACAATTTTAACAACTATGATGGGGCAATCCCCATTTGGGCAACAGTCGAAATAATGTCTTTTGGCACTATATCAAAAATAATTAAGAACCTAAAAACCGGAAATAAAAGTATGTTTTCCATATTAGTACAAAATTATAAATTCAAAAGTAATGCCGGAAATGAGATTATCCCATCTAAAGACATGTTTACGTCATGGCTTCAGGCAGCTTCCGTAATGAGAAATATTTGTGCTCATAATAGCCGAATATACAATCGGAGCATAAGTGTAAGACCGCAACTTATATATTCTGATATTATAAGGCCACAGCCACGCTTTTGCGGACTATATCAAATTATGCTCTCAATGAAATATCTTAGTCCGACCAAAGAATCTTGGGATAACTTTATTTATAGTTTTAAACAACTTCTTGGTAAATATTCAGGCATTTATGATATATATAGTATGAATTTTCCGGATGATTGGGAAGACCACTTTCAACTACCTACTACTTAAATATCCCCAACATCTGTTTTGACTTTTCTACACTTGTAGCTGCGGTATTATTTAAGAAAACTATATCAGTATCAGTGTGCTTACCTGCAAGCTTAGTTACATTTCCGGTGTAATGCCTGTAATCCACTACGTATACATATTGATAATGGTCTACAAGGAAAGGCACAAAGGCATTGCCGTAAGACTCCTTTATTATTATGCAGGCACTGTCATCTTTTAGATTAGGATTATTTATTTCAATTAAAGGCTGGTCTCCGCCGATAAAAGCAAGATACTTATTAGCTGACGAGAATTTGCTTGCATCACTGATTATATCATACTGATAAGGCTTGCCTTCACGAGGAGTAATCTTCTCTTTGTTTGTGGCTATAGGTATATAAGCCTCCACTGTATCAGGATTCTTTTTAAGAGCCTTGGACTGGTTGCTGTAAGCATAAAATGAACCTAAGAAATCAGGAAATTCCTTTTTCTTGTAATCACTCAATTCATGGGGAGTAATCCCCTTGGTTTCGCAGAAGCTTCTGTACACATAGTATGCTCCGAGCGCAGTCCAATGGTGGTCAGTCTTAAAATAAAGATACTCTGAGTTATGACTTCTTAGCTGACTATAGGTTTCTATGGTTTTTATTGATTTACTCAGCTTCTTATAAATATAATTTATAGCCTCACCCTGATTTGAAGTATTCATACTTTTTTGTATGTCTTCATCCAGATTTACACCAAAGCTGTTCGGTACGATTATATCGTAAATAGTAGCAATATTTCCTACCTTTTTAGCCACTGTATTTAACATGGAAGCATATAAGTCAGCTCCTTTTTTATAGAAATAATACAGTGTAAATCCTCTGTTTTCCGCTATATATACAGTTCCTGCAACCTCAGGCTGAACCTTGACCGTACCATCTTTAGCAGGCTTTTCTTCCTCATCAGCTACATCTGATGAAGAAGCCGTATCTTTATTTTCTGCCTGAACAGAGGCTTCACTTGCAGGATTGGTTGCAATAGCTGCGGATGAAGCACTATCATTATTACCATCGGTTAAAGAATCATTTTCATTAATTTTTGAAGAATTATCTAAGTCTTCATCTTCAATGGCTATATCCGAAATAATAGGGGCAGCTTCACCGTCTTCCTCAGGAATATCATCGGCAGTCTGTCCTGTATCACCATAGATTACGGTATCTCTTATCCCATACAGTTCTTCGGTATTTGACTGAAATGCAATCATCTGCTCTCTCAGAGGATAAGTGTCTGCATACCATTTTGAAATATCAGTGAAAAAGCTTCCGTCAAGTACGGTAGCAAGTGTAGGAGTAGGGAAGACAGCCAGTTTTCTTTTCTCAAGGTCAGATTCGGTAGGTCTTAAGAAAAGCAAAAAACCCGTTATCATAAGTGCCATAATGATTACAGACATAACTGTTATTCTAATTTTATGCCATTTATTAGCTTTATTTTCGTTCATACAAACTCCCTTCCAAAGCTTTAAAACTGATTATACAAAAATGGTGTAAAACTGTTTCCTGCCATAGCAATTAATGACAAGCCAAGTAAAGCTATACAGATAAGAATTTTAATACTATGAAGCAATCCGACGTTCACAGTACCTTGTTCGGACTTTTCTGTCAGCTTTTTGTCAATTACGGAAAACAGCGGAGTGCAGGCAAGCACACAGACAATCAGCAGAAAAATATTATTCTGTATATTGATATTAACTGTAGATACGGTAAAGCCGTTATTCTTGATTCCAAGATAGACGGAAATCACATCAAAAAACTGATTTACATCACTGTATCTGAACAGCAGCCATCCGAAATTTAATATAAATATTGCAAGGATATGCCTGAAAAATCTTGGAAGTACCGGTAATTTTTTCTTTTTCCACCAGTTTTCAATAACTATAAAAGGCAGATAAAACAAGCCCCAAAGTACAAAGTTCCAGCTTGCTCCATGCCAAAGTCCGGTAAGTATCCATACTACAAGTAAATTAAAACTTGTTTTAAGCAGTCCCACTCTGTTGCCGCCTAAAGGTATATACACATAATCCCTAAAGAAACTGCTTAAGGTTATATGCCATCTGCGCCAAAAGTCTTTTACAGAGGTTGCGGCATAAGGATAGTTGAAATTCTCAGGAAAATGAAAGCCAAAAATACGGCCTACTCCTATAGCCATGTCCGTATAAGCAGAAAAATCAAGATAAAGCTGCATAGCATAGCAAAGAGAGCCCAGCCATACCGCTAAGGTAGTAGCTCCCGAAACAGCTTCACTTACAGGTGAAAGTGTAGCCGCAAGCTCTCCTATATGGTCGGCAAGTACAGTCTTTTTAGCAAGACCTATACAAAAACGATAAATTCCTTCTGATACATCAGACACCTTGGTTTCTCTGTTATAAATCTCAGCTTTAATATCTGAAAATCTTTCAATCGGTCCCTGCAAAGCCTGCGGAAAAACAGAGGTATATAACAGCATCACCCAATAATACTCCTCAGCCGCATATTTTTCCATGTACACATCTGCCACATAGGAAATCAGCTTAAAAGTATAAAATGATATACCTATCGGAAGTGCAATAGACAAAGGTTTCCACTCTATTCCGGCAAATCCGGTAACTGTTCCCACAAGGAAGTTCGTATACTTAAATATCCCTAGTACCAAAACAAAGATAACAACAGAGGAAACCAGCCACCGCTTCTTAGCGGCTTTATCGTTTGCAGCTTCTATCTTTAAGCCCGCAAACCATCCTATGGCTGTCATTACCATAAGTAAAACAAGATATCCCACACCGCCGAAGGAATAGAATAACAGTGAGAAAAATATCAGCAAACGATTCTTATACCCTGCTACCGGAGTAAGAAAATATATTATTGCTACAATAGGTAAAAAACAAAGTATAAAAAATAAGCTCGAAAGCGACATACAGACTCCTTAAAATATCATAAAGTGACATCATAGCTACAAACAGCAAATATACATAATCTATAAATATAATCTATAACATACTGCAAAGAAGTCACTATAAAAATACAGATAAAATTATAGTGACTTCCATTATATGCAATATTATCAAATCAAAATTTAAGCACCCAATTGTTTTTTTACTTCGTCAGCTACAGCTTTTACGGCATCAGCCTTCTTCTCAGAAAACTTTCCGCCGGCCTGAGCCATATTTGGACGACCGCCGCCGCCACCGCCTACTATAGGCGCCACTGTCTTAATAAGATTGCCGGCATGAACTCCGGCCTTTACAGCTCCGTCAGTAGCCATAGCAACAAGGTTTACCTTGCCGTCTTTAGCAGAAGCAAGGAAGATAAGACCTTCTCCGAGCTTATTCTTAAGTTCGTCCCCAAGATTTCTAAGCTCGTTGCCATCGGTATCAGGGATGTCAACAGCAAGTACCTTAACTCCGCCAATCTCAACAACCTTATCCATAACATCACCTAAAGCTTCCTTAGCAGCTTTATTTTTGAGTGACTCATTCTCACTTTGAAGAGACTTAAGTTCTTCCATAAGATGCTTAGCCTTCTCAACAAGCTTATCAGGGCTTGCTTTAAGCATTTTGGCAGCCTCGGCAATTGTATTTTCAAGATTTTCATAATACTTGATTACATTATTGCCTGTGATGGCTTCTATTCTTCTGATTCCGGCAGCTACACCGCTTTCGGAAATAATCTTAAACTGACCTATCATTCCCGTATTCTTTACATGAGTACCGCCACAGAACTCTTTGGAGAAATCTCCCATACCAACTACGCGGACTTCATCACCGTATTTCTCACCAAAAAGAGCCATAGCTCCGCTTTTCTTAGCCTCTTCAATGCTCATTACTTTAGTATCTACAGGAATTGATTCTGCTATTTTTTCATTTACAAGCTTTTCAACCGCCTTAATTTCCTCAGGTGTCATAGCCTTAAAGTGGCTGAAGTCAAATCTTGTTCTGCCTGCATCCTGGTAAGAGCCTGACTGCTCCACATGGGTTCCGAGTACTTCACGCAAGGCCTTCTGTAAAAGATGGGTAGCACTGTGGTTTCTACAGGTAGCCATACGGTTTTCCGCATCTACTTTAAGCGTAACTTTATCACCGATCTTAAACATACCCTTTATAACCTTACCGATATGGGCTATTTTTGAACCTGCTACAGGTATGGTATCTTTTACCTCAAATACAGCATCTCCCACTGTAATTACACCGATATCTCCGAGCTGTCCGCCTTTTGTAGCATAAAAAGGAGTAACATCAGTAATTACAGCTCCTGTCATTCCGTCTGTAAGAGCCTCGGATATAGCACTTTCTTCTCCGTCTTCTTCCGAACCGACACTTACAAGAGCAACTATCTTTCCTTCCGCCTCTGTCTTATCATAACCGATAAACTCAGAGTTAATTGCCGGATCAATCTGCTCATAAATAGTAGCATCCGCTCCCATATAGCTTGTGGTTTTTCTTGCATTTCTGGCAGTATCTTTTTGCACCTTCATAGCCTGTTTGAAGGCTTCCTCATCTATATCCATTCCCTTTTCTTCAAGAATTTCCTTGGTTAAGTCGATAGGGAAACCATAGGTATCGTAAAGCTTAAAGGCATCTTCACCCGACATAGTCTTAACACCCTTAGCCTCCATATCCTTCTGTATACCTTCAAGTATCTCAAGTCCCTGATTTATTGTCTTTTCAAACTTCTCTTCTTCCTGCTCTATTACATTCAGGATGAAATCCTGCTTCTCGGCAAGTTCAGGATAACCGTCTTTACTTCCTGCAATTACCGCTTTGGCAAGTCCTACAAGGAAGGCTCCGTCTATGCCGAGTAACTTTCCATGTCTGTCAGCTCTTCTGATTATTCTTCTGAGCACATAGCCCCTTCCTTCATTTGAAGGCATAATTCCGTCAGATATCATAAAGGTTGCTGAACGGATATGGTCAGTAATTACACGGATTGAGATATCATTCTTCTCGTTATCCTTATACTTTTTGTCTGCTATTTCACAAACCTTGTTTCTGAGTGCTAAAAGTGTATCTACATCAAAGATGGAATCAACATCCTGTACTGCTACAGCCAGTCTTTCAAGTCCCATGCCTGTATCGATATTCTTTTGCTCAAGGTCTGAATAATTTCCCTTACCGTCATTATCAAACTGTGAAAATACAACATTCCATACTTCCATATATCTGTCGCAATCACAGCCTACTGTACATCCCGGTTTTCCACAGCCATACTTCTCGCCTCTGTCAAAATAAATCTCTGTACAAGGACCGCAAGGACCTGAGCCATGCTCCCAGAAATTGTCCTCTTTGCCAAACTTAAATATTCTCTCAGCAGAAATATTCATCTTTTTATTCCATATTTCAAAGGCCTCATTATCATCTACATAGACTGATGGATAAAGTCTGTCGGCAGGGATACCAACTGTCTCGGTAAGGAATTCCCAAGCCCATGGAATAGCCTCCTCCTTAAAATAATCTCCAAAAGAGAAGTTTCCGAGCATTTCAAAAAAGGTACCATGTCTTGCGGTTTTTCCTACATTATCAATATCGCCCGTACGTATACATTTCTGGCAGGTACAGACTCTTTTACTTGGCGGTATCTCCTGTCCTGTAAAGTATGGCTTAAGCGGTGCCATACCTGAATTTATAATAAGTAAACTGTTATCATTATGTGGTACAAGTGAAAAACTATTCATTTTAAGATGTCCCTTTTTCTCAAAGAACTCAAGGAACATCCTTCTTAACTCATTAACTCCGTAAGATTTCATATTTATCCTCCATAGGGCTTTTTACATTTAAAGTCATCTCTATATCTTAACATTTAATATAAAATTTTTCAACTATGACAAATCGTTATTTTTAGAAAAATTTCCCTTGTAAAATATACTTTTTTCATTTAAATTTTGATTCAACTCTGTTATGCTAAAACCATGAGAAATTTAACAATTAATTATAATAAGTCTTGATATAAGCTGACTTTTTATTATAATATGTTACAAGTGTCAAAAGTATAAAAGTTCTATGTAAGCTTGTTATTATCTTTTGGCAATCTATGGTACAAGTATGTAAGCCGAATAAGAGTTGTAGGCTTAGACTGTTTGATTATTATTTAGGAGACGAAGAATGAAGAAAAAATGGTGGCACGAAAAGGTTGCATATCAGATTTATCCAAAAAGCTTTTTGGATACTAAGGGAAACGGAATAGGTGATTTAAGGGGCGTAATTAATAAACTTGATTATTTGAAGGAGCTTGGAGTTGACATTATCTGGCTTTCCCCTTGTTACCCATCTCCTCTTGCCGATCAGGGTTATGATATAGCTGATTATTATGATATAGATCCGCGTTTTGGCAGCATGGCTGATATGGACGAATTGCTTGCAGAGGCTAAAAAAAGAAATATGTATATACTTATGGACTTGGTTATAAACCACTGTTCAGATGAACATGAGTGGTTTAAGAAGGCTATGGAAGACCTTGACAGTGAGTATGCAAAATATTTCTTTATAGAAGAGGGTGTAAACGGTAACCCTCCGAATAACTGGCGCTCCTACTTCGGCGGAAGCGCTTGGGAGAAGATTGAGGGTACGGATAAATATTATCTTCATCTCTTTCATAAGAAGCAACCTGACTTAAACTGGGAAAATCCAAAGCTCCGAGAGGAAATCTACAAGATGATTAACTGGTGGTTAGATAAAGGACTTGCCGGCTTTAGAGTAGATGCCATTATGAATATAAGCAAGGCACTTCCGTTTACATCCTATAACTACCCTCCTGATAGGGGAGACGGAACCGTTATCTGTGCCAAAATGCTTGAAGATGCAAAAAATGCAGATAAATATTTACAGGAACTCAGAGAAAATACCTTTGACAAACATGATGCTTTTACAGTCGGTGAGGTATTTACTGACAGAACTGAAGATATTCCTATCTTCATAGGTGATGAGGGACATTTCTCAACCATGTTTGATTTTGAAGAAACAATATTCGGAAAAAGTGATAAGGGTTGGTATGATGCAAAGCCTATAACTCCTGATGATTATAAAAAATGCTGTTTTACGACGCAAAAAAGGGTGGGCGATTTAGGTTATATCTCTACAATAATAGAAAACCATGATGAACCAAGAGGTGTAAGTCATTATCTTCAGTGCTGTGATATAAATGATGATTCTAAGAAACTCCTTGGAACTATGCAGTTTATGATGAAAGGTCTTCCGTTCATCTATCAGGGACAGGAAATCGGTATGGAAAACACTGATTTTACAGGTATGGAGGAAATAGATGATATTTCTACTATCGGAGAATATCAGACAGCCCTTGAAGCCGGCTTAACCCCTGAGGAAGCTTTTAATGCCGTTAAAAAGTTCAGCAGGGACAATGCAAGAACCCCTATGCAGTGGGATGACAGCAAGAATGCAGGATTTACAAGCGGTACTCCTTGGCTGAAAGTAAATCCTCAGTACACTAAGATTAATGTAGAATCTCAGATTAATGACAAGAAATCCGTACTTAATTACTATAAAAAGCTTACTGCTCTAAGAAAAAATGAGACTTACAAAGAAACCATAGTTTACGGAGAGGTTGTGCCTTATCTTGAAAATGAACATAATCTTATGGCATTTTACAGACAGGGTGAAAACCGGACCTTACTTGTACTCGGAAACTTTGATGCTTCTGAAAAAGTGGTTAAACTTGAAAAGAAGTGCAAGGCTATGCTTCTGTCCAATATGGAAGATGTAGGATTTGCCGGTGAAAACGAGATAAAGCTTAAACCATATCAGGCTGTTATTTTAGAAGTTAAGTAAATATGTTTTATAAAAAGAAGCTGTCGTACCCGGAAAAAGAGATACAAAATATTGTGATTAGTTAATGATAAATTTACTATATTTTGTAGGATTTTCCTTTAATGCGACAGCTCCTTTTTATTAATTTTCATATTTCACAGTTATATCCACTTCAAACATTCTTCTCCATGGCATAATCAATTTGGAAATCTGTAAATTAGCCGATATTGATGACAATTCATTTTTTATAAATTCTTCCAGTCTTTCTTTTACAATCTCACTTATGATACCATCCTTCTCTTTAACATCAAAATAATTCATTTCATATTTTTGAAGCTCATTTGTAGCCTGTTGTCTGACTACAGAGCAATACCCTGCATCTTCAATATATCTAAGCCCTAAAAAGTTCTGATGTGTCGGTGTAAGCTTAAAATGATAGGAGTCCACCGCCTCCGCAATGGCTGTACCGACAGTATTTGCAGAGGTATTCCACCCCGCATAACCATCTACCTTCATAAGCAGTTTATTTGCATTGAGAAGCCTTATTATTTGTAAATCACCACCGTTTGCATAAGCATTATCCGCTATGGTTACAATTTTACCTTCTGCCAGCCTGTATTTTATAAAGTCAAACATTTCAGCTATATTTCTCTCAGCATAGTACTCTGGATACTTAGAAGGCTGGTTTATGGCTTCTTCCATATTGCCTGCGGGAGCGGTAACCGCCATTATTATATCAGCCATTTCATAGGATTCTGTGAGCTGACAGCCGGCTGACAGCACATGGTATTTTAGTGTACCTGCAAGCATATTTCCTTCATAAAGCGGAATAATGTTCTTCGCAGCCTCTGTAGCATATTTTAAGTATACTTTGGGTTTCTTGCCCTTAAGAGTATTTATCATTCTGGACATAAGGGTGAGTTCTACCTCGTCTGCACCGGGATACATAAGTACCTTATCATCAAGACAGTTCTCGATTATAGCCTTTCTTATATCTCTTTGGTCTATAGCCGCATAGCCATATTTACAGGAATCATCCTGAGGTACAACAAGTGCATCTACAATATTTTCTTTTACCAAATCAAGTGATGCAAGATTCAGTTCCCTATTTACCTTTCTTCTTGAAATATAGTCATTTAAGTATCTTTCCGGAACTTTTTCTATGATTTCATCAAGAGACAAAATATTATCTATACCCAAATGACTCTTGTGCATGGCTACACCGATTTCATGAATTTCCCTGCCATAGTTCTCATAGTAGTCAGGTTCCTCATCGCTGCTTGAATAATTCGGACATCTCATTATTATATTAAATGCATAGATTATAAGCCCGGTATTCTCCCTCCTTATGTCTCTTAATATCTGCAGTCTTTCTTTTAACTTATCTTCTTTTTCATTATGTATTCTGGATGGTACAAGCCCTCCGTAAAGCAGGGTATCCAAAGAAATGATCAGACCTGTGGCGTCTTTACATTCTTTTGTTAAAAAATTATCGATTTCATTCAAATCGGCAGGAATTTTCTTGTCTCCTAATTTTTTAGGCAGGATTATCTCTATATCATCATGCGAAAATAGTTTCTGTGGAAAAAGATAATTGCAAGGTCTTTCGTCTAAAGGTAATAATACTATCTTTGCTTTCATATTACCCTCCTTCTATACTAATTGTTTGTAAGCCGCTTTATATGTCCTCTTGATTTCAAAGCCAAACTGACCGTAGAACTTGACAAGAATGGTCCAGTCGATATTTACCCTGTTAATGCCGTTACGTTCAGCCTGAATTAAGGACTCACGAAGCAGATAATTACCAACCTGTCTGCCTCTTACTTCTTTGGCTATACCTATAGGACCAAGTCCTCCGTAACCTGTCTTTTTACCGTTCTCATCCTTATACGAGGTCAGCATACAAAAGCCGATTACTGTTTTTTGTGTTTTACTCCATAAAAGTACAATTTCAGAAGGAGATTTATCAGCTTTAATCGCAGTATCTGCTTCATAAGCCCATCTTCCCGGAAATTCTTTATTTAAAAAGTCCATCAGCTTATCATAATCATTGTTATATGTTTTTACTTCAAATTCAGCTGTAAAAGGCGAGGTATCAAATTTCGCAGGCTTATCATTATCAGTCAATAAGCTTTCCAAATCATAGTGACTTCCCTCACTTACAGAAAAACCTAAACCGGTGAAAAATCCTATATTTTCCTCATTTGGATTGGGAATACCGGAGAAAAAGTTATGAAATTCCTGACCTATACTTACCTGTTTTACTCCCACATTTTTAAGTTCATCTAAGGCTCTTGTGACCAGAAGCCTTCCATAACCTTTGTGTCTTTCGGTTTTTTCAACAGCAATTATACTGAGCCAGGCAGTATCAGGGTATAGGCTGCTATGAGATAATTTGGTACCGATAAAGCCAATCAGCTTTGAATCTGATTTTCTTCTTATAATAAAACTTCCTTCATCAAATTTATCGCTGTCTTGTAATAACTTTTCGTTTAAATTGACCTTTGTTACATTATATTCGGGAGGAAATGATGTCTCCGCTAATTCTGTCATTTCCTCTAAGTCATTCTCTGACATGAGCTTAATTTCAACATTTTCCATAATATCAACCTTTCACTGCACCGCTAACAGCTTCTATATAATTTTTCTGACAAAGCATAAATACTATTAGTACGGGTATTATAGATAAAATAGTACCTGCCGCTACATAGCCGAACTTATAACTAAACGAACCGTTCAGATACTGCAGGGCTGTTGCAAGCGGATATTTCTCAGGGCTCTTAAATATAATAATAGGCCATAAGAAAGCATTCCAATTACCTATAAAGTCAAATATTACTACCGTAGATATACTTGGAATTATGCCCGGAAGCATAACCTTAAGCCAGGTAAGAAACTGCCCCGCTCCGTCTATTTTAGCCGCATCTATAAGCTCCTTCGGTACCCCCAGATAGGCCTGTCTTAAAAGAATAATACTGAAAGTTTTTACGGATGAAGGCAGGATTACACCCATAACATTATCAAGCAAATTCATCCTTGAAATAGTAAGATAATTGATTATCATGCCTGCGGCAGCGGGAATTATCATAGTTGCCACAAGAACTCCGAACACAAAGTTCTTTCCTTTAAAGTTCATGGTTGCAAGGGGATAGGCACACATTGCAGAAAATACCACATCTATTGCTATTGCACCGAAGGTAATAACAACTGTGTTCCATACATATTTATGCAGCTTCATAAATTCCATTACACCGGTATAATTTGCAAAGGAAAAACTGCTTAATGAAAAATGTAAATCATAAATATTGGCACCTGTTCTGAGAGATGACAAAAGTAACCAGATAAATGGTCCCGCACATATTATAGCTATTACGATTAAAAGGATGTATGATATCAAATTAGAAATGATAACTTTGGTTTTAATTTTCTTTTTTAACCTTACCTTACTCATTATTTGTCATACCTCCCCTCTTCCCATATATAAAGACTGCTATACTTACAATACTGGTGATGATCGCCTGAACGGCACCTACTGCTGCGGCATATCCGAATCTGAACTCTCCGAAAGCTTTGGTATATGAATAATAATTTATTACCATAGTCGCATTATCGGGACCTCCCTTTGAAAGAACAAAGACTACATCAAATACTCCTATAGCAGATATTATTGAATTCAAGGTGCAAAGCCAGATAAAAGGCTTTAACTGCGGTATAATTACACTGGTAATAACTCTGAGAGTTCCGGCTCCGTCTATCTTCGCAGCTTCACCAAGTTCCGAAGGTATACCTTGAAGCCCCGCAAGATACATCATCATATAATAGCCAAGTCCCTGCCAAAGTGTGATGAACATAAGACAGAGCATAGCAGTTTTCTTATCACTTATAAAGCCTAAAGGCTGTGTAATCAGCCCCAAATCACTAAGTAAAGTATTTATAACGCCGCTTGAGTTAAATATAAACCCCCAGATGATAGAAACGGCTACCATAGAGGTAATAACAGGTATATAAAAAAGGGTACGGAAGATTCCGATTCCCCGCAATTTTCTGTTTACTAAAAGAGATAAAAGTATGGAAAGAATCTGAATAACAGGAACAACTGCAACAAAAATAACGGAATTTTTAATCGCGATGATAAATTCCCTATCATTAAATGCTTTAATAAAATTTCCTAAACCAACGAACTTGGTCTTACCTAAAACCGAATAGTCAAAAAACATGAGCCCCAGACTGGCAAATATAGGGATAACCGTAAAAAGTAAAATAATTATGAGTGCCGGAGCCATAAATGCATAAGCTACCGCTGTTTCTTTAGCCTTCCTTGCCTTACTGCTTTTTACCATAGTACCTCCAAATTAGCATGGGGTTGCTACATTTGTAACAGCCCCATGAAATAAGTTTAAATCATACTGAAATCTTACTTGTTTTCAGCTAAAATCTTATTAACATCTTCTTCTGCCTGTTTAAGAGCAGCTGCAATATCATCACCGTTTATGATAGAAGCTTCATAAGCCTTGTTGATAGCCGCCTGGATAGTTCCCTGGTTAGCTACTCCGAGTGAGAAATCCTGAGATGTAAGACTTGCCTTTGCAGACATTGCACTTGCCTGTCCTTCAAGAGTTTTTGTGTCAGAGGTGAAGAAGCTGTCTTCACTTGCCTTCTTGGTTGAAGGGAATATTGAAACTGTCTTACAGAATGCAAGCTGATTTGCATCATTTGTTATATAGTTAGCAAAAGCAATAGCTGCTTCCTGATTCTTACTTGCCTTAGGAACTACAAGGTTCATAAGAGGGTTGCGGCTAAGTCCTGTACTTCCTGTAAGCGGTGTGCTTACAGCTATGGTCTTATAGATATCAGGAGCCTCATCCTTTATCCTTCCCAGTGAAGAACCGGAAGAACTTACTATGGCAAGCTTGCCTGATTCAAAAAGCTTAAGTGCTTCATCCCATGAACCCCAGTTTGTCTTTGGAAGAACGCCCTTATCTGTATAGGATTTATATTTTTTTAGTAAGTCTACAGCAGCCTGTGTGTTAAAGGCAGCCTTTGTTCTGTCTTCATTTAGTATAGGGATGTTTTCTTCAATTAAAAGGTTGAAGAACTCATCAGGTAAGAAAAGATATGCTTTTGTATCATTATGGAATTTTTCAGCCTTTTCAAGTGCCTGGTCAAAGGTAGCAGGTGCTTCGATTCCACCCTTCTTCATAAGTTCCTGATTATAGAACATAATATCAGGTGAAGCATACCATGGGAAAGCATATACGGAATCACCTACCTTAGCTGAATTCCAAAGGCTCTCAATATAAATACTCTTCTGTTCATCTGTAGCAGCCTTATTTAAGTCAACAAGTGCATCCTGTCCTACAAGCGTAAGTGCCATCTGTGTGTTCAGATTAACAACATCAGGCGATGTTCCGCCCGCAACAGCAGTTACAAGCTTAGACTGTACATCATCATAAGGTACATCCACCCAGTTGATAGTTACATTCGGATTAGCATTCTGATAGTCTGCAATTAACTTATTGAAGAATTCTTCAAAATTTGCCTTAAGGGATATTGTCCAGAATTCAACAGTTACAGGCTCAGTAGTGGTTGATTTTGCAGAACTTGCCACCGTAGAGGTACTTTTTGTACTTGAAACAGCACCGGAAGTGTTTGATTTAGCTGCGCTTCCGGAATTTGTTTTAGCACCATTACCGCCGCAGGCAGTAAAGGCTGTAACAGTAACTGCAGCCAGGGCTAAGAAACTCAACAATCTCTTTTTCATTTTCCATCCTCCTTAAAAATTAAAATTAGGTATTAACCTTTAACTTGATAATATCATCATTGTATAAAATATACAATAAAAATAGGCAATTCTGAAAGTAGATTTATAATTAGTAATATTCATACTAATTTTTGATAAATACTTTCACAATTACCTATAACTCAACCAATAAATAAAAGTAAATTTTACAAATTCAGAATTTAACTCTTTCCTTCTTTTTCTTTCTTTATAGCCTTAAAATAATTTTTATTTGCAGAACAGTATGAATAGATTACATCCATTGTCATAAGTATAACCATCTGCATTGAAATGACGTTTGCCAACCCTTTCGGATAGCTTACCTTTATTACTTCATTACAGAGATCAGCATATTCACAGGCTTCATTTGCAGTTATAAGAACAATGTCGGCTTCTTTTACCTCAGCCTTTTGGACAACAGTTTTCAGATTATCATTTTCACCTGATATATCACAGACTATTACCAAACTGTCTTTATTAAGTAAATCTACACTTGGCTCTAAAAATTCTTTCTTGGTTACTGTGTTTATATCTATACCAAGTTTAAGATATTTTAGCTTATATTCCTCAAATACGGCATTTTCCGTCTCAGAACCTGTTAAAATCACTCTTTTTCCGCTATTTAACAATGTGGCTATTTTTCTGATTTGATTATCTTTTATTAAACCAAAATTCTCTTCTACAAGTGTAGTGTAAGCTGCTTTAAGCTTAATAATTAACTGATTTACCTTCTTTTCGTCAGTACCGTTATTCCTCTCATTTTCGATATCTTTTTCATAAGAGAAGATAAATTCCCTATATCCTTTATATCCGCATTTCTTAGCGAATCTGTGAAGAGAGGCTTCAGATACATACAACAGTCCGGAGATTCCTTTAGAGGAAAAATCTCTTGCAGACTTGTTTTTAATAAAAAACTCTCCTATGCTTTTCTCTAACTGAGTCATATCTTCAAAGTTCTTTTCAATATTTTGCTTTGTTTCATTCTGATAATATTCAAAAAAATAGTTGTTCATTTTTTCTCCCACATCATTGAATGTTTTCAAGTATTACCTTTGTCAAACTATCGGCAACCTTTTCGTTTACTGCTATGCTCGGATGTCCTGCAGCACCTATGCCATCGCTTTCCTCTTGCTTATCAAGTTTGACAAAGAGGAGGTTTTCATCTCCGCTTTGTTCTTTATATTCTTTAACCAAATCTCTGATAGCAGGAAGTAATTCTGTGTCCATCACTCCGTAAGCTACAAATATTTTAGCCAAAGGATAGAGTTTTCTTAAATTTACTATAAATTTTGTATATTCATTTTTAAATAACTTTATTCGTTCCTCCCTGCCTCTTATATAGCTGTTATCGTTTGTCCCAAGATTAATAACTATATAATCAGGTTCAGGAAAAGTCTCACCTTCAAAAGGAAAAAAATCCTGTATTATTCCGTCTTTATTCGGCACATCAATCTCAGGCGGTATCCATCCTGAAATAATTCCATGACCGCTTCTTGCAAATACAAAGACTTCAGAGCCTGTTTTTCTTGCTGTAAATATGGCAGATGAACCAAGTATGTTTTCTTCAAATGTGGTGAAATCACCCTCTCCGTCTATCCCGTTAACACCGTAACCGGCCGTAATGGAATCACCAATGAACAAAATACTTTTATCCAAGGTTTCTGACTTCTTTACGCTTGCCTCGTCTTCAAAATTCAGATTACTTAACCAAAGATTACCGTACTGTTCCTCTGTAAGCTTGACTACTTCTATTTTATGAAGCTTCCCATCATTTTTAAGAAATTTAATATCCTTTAATTCTTTGGTTACAGCCAGCTTGGTTACATTTAACATATCATCATCTACAACTATTCCCAGATACGGACAGTTATCCTTGTCTGTTTCATTTTCAGGTGTAATAGTAAGAGTTATACTGCCTTTACAATAAAAGGATATACCCGTATATGAATCCTTAAGCAACAATTTACCCTCATTTTCGTTAGTTCTTCCGAGTAATTTAACCTTTTCAGAAAACATAATTTCTCCTTAAAAATAAAAATTTATAAACATCCCCAAAGCTAAAAAAACTATCATAACACTTCTGGTTACAAATATAAGCGCTTCTTCTGATTTTGAAGCTTTTTCTAAAATCAGATTAAAAGCAAGATTTATATAAAACAGCAGAATAACAATAATTAACACCTTTATATCATCCTTAAATAAAATAAAAGGCAATATTATACCTACACATTTTAAGCTTGTTACCAGAATTTCATTTAATACCGCATTAATTTCTTTAACTCCTGACAATTTAAGCCTTGCAAGAATACCACTGTTTCTTATTCTGTTAAACTTTGCAACCTGATTTATACTTATATTCATACTAATCAGAAGCAGAAAAAACAAGCTTATATAAGATGAAAAATTAATCTCAGAGCTTATTCCATCAGCTATTTTCCTGTTGTTTACCGAAATAAACAAAATTTCATTTGCAAGCTTTGTCTCAGCCAGACTTTTTTCATACTCATCAAAGCTTATATCTTTTTCAAGCCTTATTCTGTCATAAAGATTCAGATATATATAATCACTAATAAGTTTGGTCGCAATCCTATCATTTAAAAGGCTTATTCCCTGCTTAAAACTGTTTTTCTTTACCTCAATAAGTCCGTTAAATTCGCCTTTAACAAAATTATCCTCGAATCCTTTTTTAATTATGTACTCAATATCAGCTTCTTTGCCGGTAATTTCTACTCCGTTAAGTGCACCGATACTTTCTGCTGTTTTATGAGAGAGATTACTTTTATCCTCATCTACAATGTTTACCTTAAAGTTAGTCGGAGTTTCTAAGCTTTTTCCAAAGATATTAAGTACAAAGGAAAAGGTAAATGAAATTGCAATAAGTATAAATACCCATTTATTAATTAATTCATTTTTAAGTTTAATCCCAGTATACACCTAATCACCTATCCCTATAGTCTTTGCAACGTTTTTGAAAATAATCAGAAAAATCACATTTGTAAGTAATACTTTAGTTATAACGGTCAGATAAATTTCAGCATTTGAAATACCCGACAATATAAGCCTTTGACGCATATTTTTACGCAGGATTTCACTCTTTGCCGGAATTCCGATGCTTATTCCTATTAAGAATACGGCTGCAAGCAAATAATATCCGACTTCAATATCCCTCTTATCAAGTCCCATTACCCTGTTTTCACCGGTAAATATACCGCTTCTGGCTAAAGTAAGCTTCATATATGCAGCTTGAAGCTCATTAAATTTATCTATTCTCTCATCTTCCGTCATTCCTCTCTCATACATTACGTCCATGTAAGCCAGTCCGGCATTTTGCGAAACATTGATTATATCCGTAAACCCTTTTATATAGCTGATTATCAATCTTGTAAAGTCATTATCTTCATTTTTTGTATATATATTAATTTCAGCCCTTTTACCTTCATACAAGGTATCTATTGTACCTTTTTTAATATATACTAAAATCAAAGCTTCTCCGATATCTACCTGCTTCTTCCCTTCATCATAGTTAGTTGTTACAAAGTTAACAATTTCAGCAACCTTGTTGTTTAATATTGAATTAATGGTAAGGTTTGCAAGCATACTATTTTCTTCATTGGCAATCAGTACTGTGGGCTTTGCCATATCATATTTTTTCCACCAGATTGCAAATAAGGCAATCATTAAAGCGGTCAGAGCAATCAAAAACAAAGCTGATTTAAGCTTAATCAAGGTAAGCTTTGTCTGAATTAAAGATAATTTTATTATATTTTTAATTTTCATAACCAAGCTCCAATTTCCCATCAGTGAGCCTTCCTGTAATATTACATACTTCTCTCATAAATTCATCCTGATGAGAGGTAATTATCATTATCTTATCAGCCTTAATAACATTTATAAGTTTAATAACCTTATTTACAGTATCTTCATCCATGCCCACTATTACTTCATCAAGTAGGATTATCTTAGGATTACTTGCAATCCCGACAAGGAAATTTACCAGTCTCTTTTGTCCACCTGAAAGTTTATTTACTTTTTTCTTGAAAAGCCCTAAAAGATTAAGCTCTTTAGCATAGTTTTCAAGTCTGGTAAAATTTTCTTTAGCATTATTTCCATTACAAAAGGTCTTGAGATTGTCCTTAACACTCAGGCTTTCGAATAATACTATATCCTGTGGCACATATCCTAGAGTCAAACCCTGTTCAAACTCTATTTTCCCTTCATAATCCTTATCTACTCCTGCGATTATTCTAAGAAAAGTAGTCTTTCCGCTTCCGTTACTTCCTCTTAAGGCAAGCACATCTCCTTCTTTTAATAAAAGATTAAGCCCACTTAGGATTTTCTTCTCACCTATGGTTTTAGATAAGCCCTCTATCTTAAACTCCATACTTTCTCCCATCTGCCTAAGAGTAAAGCACCTTGCATATTGCAAAGTGCTTTAACTTTTTTACTATAAGTCAATCCAAAATCGGATTTTTTAATTACCGCCCATTCCAGACATAGATGAAGCCTGCTTGAGTCCTGCTTCAACCATAGCAGCATCTTCAGCAGCAAGACTTTCCTTAGCTGTCTTAATAAGGTCAGCTTCCATATTCTTGTAAGCATCACCTGTTAAGATTTCATTAGCCTTACCCATAATCGTTGGAAGAAGGCTGTCAGAAGAGCTAATGGTTTCTGTAAGGCTGTCAGAATTAGAAGCATCAGCAAATGTAAAGCCATCTGCACTATACTTTTCCATAGTCATAGCAAACTTAACACCTATACCCTGAACTGACATATCTCCGTCAACCTTAACAATCTCATCACCCTTAAATGTAAAGGTGTATTTAATTGGCATATCGCCAACCTGTGCTAAAGCATCCTTAAAGGTTTCTCCTGAGTAGGTCTTTGCTGCTTCTGTCAAGATATTTTCCCAGTTGTCACTAAGCTGTTTCTTTCCTTCTTCTGCCTGTTTCTTAAAATCTTCCTCAGAAAGACCTGCTAACTTATAATCACCGTTTTTAACAGCAACTTCCACTAACTTGTCAAACTTCTTCATTACAAAGTTCTTTAAAGCCTCGTCCTTAGCACCCTCATTAAATATGTCTTCAAAGACTTTTAATGAATCAGCATAATTAAGGTTAAGCACAACCTTATCTGAACCTTCTGATGTAAGATTATCCTTGAACTTCGCTTTTAATATTTCCACATACTTTGAATTTGCAAAATTCTTTGTGAAATCATCCTCTTCATATAATACATCAAAATAATCTTTAAGCTTGATACTGCTTATGTCAATACCTGACTCATTCTTGACATTTTCCTTAACATCCATGTAGAGAGGTTTGTTAAGTAAGGTATTTGAAAATACTGTAACTTCCCAAGGTCTTGCTGTTAATCCGGCACCGGCAAGTTCTTTACTATCATAAAGAACTGACATATTAGCACCTATACTTACAGGATCTTCTTTAGTGTTAGCTATTACAGTATACTTTAACCCTATTTTTGGAAGTATCTTTGACACAAAATCCATAAGCTGGTCATTGCTTGACTTAAATGAACCTGCAGGAATCTGTTCAAATAACTTCTTTGCTTCAGCGTTTTCCTTATCCAGCGAAAATGAAACATCCATAGAATATCTCTGATCTCTTTGGGCATAGGCCTTCATATAACCTGTAATAAGTCTTGCCATCGGATCCTTCTTAACCATATTTTTTGCAAATATAGCTCCACCGATTGCAAGTACCGCAACTACTGCAAGTATTATGATTAGAACCGATTTTCCGATACCTCTGTTGTCCTTCTTAAAATTCATTCTCTTTCCTCCTTTTTAAATCATCTTTTTCATTTACTTTTTAATTTTAACACATTTTTTATACAACTTCAATCCAATAAAAAGTAACTAATTACATAATTACTGATATCAAGTCCTCTTTCGGATAGTTTCAAAAACTCGCCATCATTAAGTAAAAGCCCGTTTTTTATATGTTTTTCTATCATTTTACCAAATACATTTTCTACAGTAAAAGTGAAAATTTTTTTAAACTCACTTTTGCTTATCCCTGCGGTTTTTCTAAGTCCGAGAAACATAAATTCCGTCATGGTATCATTTAAGGTTAACTTTGTAATTTCTTCTCTTATATCCTCTATTCCTGCTTTTTTAATATACTCTTTAAAATTTGCCCTGTTTTTATATCTTTCATCTTCAAAAAAAGACGAAGCCCCTACTCCAAAACCAAGATAAGGAACTCTTTCCCAGTAGGAAGTGTTATGCCTTGAATAGAAACCGGGCTTGGCATAATTTGATATTTCGTATCTTTCATATCCTGCTTTACCCAGTTTTTCAGATGTAAGTGCGTACATCTCTCTGTCTTCATCTTCTGAAGGTAAATCCTTAAAATGAGGCGCATTCTCAGAATATTTCTTAAAAAACGGAGTACCCTCCTCAATTATAAGACTGTAGCTTGAAATATGTTCAGGATTAAGCCTTATAATTTCATTTAATGATTTTTCATAAGTTTTTATTTTCTGATTAGGTATTGCACTCATAAGGTCTATGTTTACATTCTTAAAGCCCGACTTTCTGACCATTTCGTAGCTTTCCAAAAAATCCTCATAGGTATGAATCCTGCCAAGAAGTTTCAGTTCATCATTATCTGTTGACTGAAGTCCGAGACTTACGCGGTTAATTCCGGCTTCACTGTAAATACTGAGTTTTTCCGTATCCACAGTCTTAGGATTGCATTCAATGGTAATTTCAGGGTAGAAATCATCTTTATAAAGCTTAAAATATGACCTGATTACATCCAGTATTTCCCTTATGTAATCAGCTTTAATTATAGAAGGAGTGCCACCGCCAAAGTAAATTGTATATACTTCATAATCAGTACTTACCTTTTTAGATACTTCTTTTATCTCCCTTTTAAGTGCTTCTATGTAATTCTTCTTCTCATCTTCACCTGAGGCTAAAGAATAAAAATCGCAATAATTGCATTTTCTGGCACAAAATGGTATGTGAACATAAATTCCAAGTCTTTTCAAATTTTCTCCTGACTAAATCTGTCTCTTAAATTTCTTTTCTACATCCGACTTACTCATAAATATCATAGTCGGTCTGCCATGTGGACAATTATATGGATTGTCAAGGCTCATCAGCTCCTCAATTAGTGCCTTTACCTCAAGCAGGGATATATTCATATTTCCCTTAATGGCAGCCTTACAAGCCATGGTTGCAAGCTTTGAAAGCACAGTATCAGGTGTGGCCTTCTTTCCTTCAAGTGAATACTGGTCAATTATATCAAAAAACATCTCTTTTTCACTTATTCCAAAAAGCTCTGTCGGTACTGCCTTTATCACATACTCATTCCCACCGAAAGGCTCTATTTCAAAGCCCAGTTTATGAAGGTAGTTGCTTATTTCTTCCACTATCTGTCTCTGGCTGCCTGAAAGTGTTACAACCACAGGAGGAAGCAGGTTCTGCGAAGTTACTTTGTTTGCAGAGATTTCTTTGACAAATTTCTCATACATTACCTTTTCATGGGCTGCATGCTGGTCTATCATATACACACTTCCGTCAAATTCCATTATCCAGTAAGTTCCAAATATTTGTCCTATAATTTTAATATCAGGGAGAGCTTTTTTTGCAAGTATTCCTCCCTTAAAATCTTCGGAAGAAAGTTCATTATCTGTTTCAGAACCTGGTTCTACTGTTGTAGTTTTAATATTGATTGCTGTTTCTTCTTCATTATAATCCGATATTTTTTTATATGCGGTTCCCTCTTCTTCAACTGACTCTATATGTTCATTTCCTGCAGTTTTTTTATCATCTTCTACAAAAGTAGAATTCACATTTGCAGCATTTGATTTTTTATCTTCATCTAGATTATCAAATGAAATTTCATTTTTATTTTCTAGAATTTTATTTAGTTCAGACGAATTTACATCAGCAGCCGGATTACTGACTAAAGGTGCATATACTTCAGACTTGATTAGAGGACTTGCCTCATCTCTTTTTACTTTCTCTGCCACAAAACTTTCCTGCATAAATACCGGCTTTAACTCCTTCTTCCACTCACCCTGTCTGCTTTTTTCAAAAGGTTCAGGCATGGGAATATCAGGAATTACATATCCTTCTGTTTTTTCAGACTTAGACACAGACTTAAATTCTCTTACAAGGGGCTGCTTATCTGGAACCTGCTTTACACCCATATCCGGAAGTAAATCCTTCTTTCTCAGAGCATTGTCAACTTCGTGAAAAATAAGCCTGTACAAGCTTTCCGTATCACTAAACCTTACTTCTAACTTGGCAGGATGTACATTTACATCTACCAGAGAACTGTCAACGCTTATAAGCAGACAGGTAAATGGAAACCTGTGCTGCATAAGAAATGACTTATAAGCATCTTCTATAGCCCTTGTAATAACCTTGTTTTTTATAAATCTTCCGTTTATAAAATAGTTTTCATACTCTTTATTTCCTCTGGTTAAGGATGGCTTGCCTATATATCCGCGTACAGAAAGTCCGTTTACAAGTTCTCCCTCAGCATCAGGATTATTTACAGGAATAATATTGGCTGTGGTTTCCTTTCCATAGATGTAGAATAATACATCTTTCAGACTGCCGTTACCCATAGTCTGAAGCTTTACCTGACCGTTTAAGATAAACTTAAAGGCTATCTCAGGATGACTTACTGCCATATGCTCCATAACCTCACCAACATATCTTCCTTCCGTAGCCGCTGTCTTTAAGAACTTCTTTCTTGCAGGAGTATTGTAGAAAATATTTCTTACTACAAATGTAGTACCCTCCGGAGTGCCGATAGGCTCGTTAGCTTCTTCCTTGCCACCGTTTATTACATATCTGATTCCGCTTATTTCATCAGCAGTTTTGGTAAGCACCTCCACCTCACTGACTGCGGCTATGCTGGCAAGAGCTTCACCTCTGAAACCAAGGCTTGATACCAGGACAAGGTCATCGGCAGTTTTAATCTTACTTGTAGCATGGGGCAGAAATGCAGTTTTAATATCATCACTGCCTATACCTTTTCCGTTATCAGTCACCCTTATAAGTGATGTACCGCCGTCTTTTATTTCTACGGTAACCGAGTTTGCATCTGCATCTATCGCATTTTCCACAAGTTCCTTGACTACGGCAGCAGGTCCTTCTATAACCTCTCCTGCAGCTATTTTATTGATAGTATCTTTATCAAGTAAGTTAATTATTGCCAAAACCTCACCTCGTTTCTAACTATAAGCCTCTGCTTTTTACCTTCTTTTGCATAGCATAGAGCTTGTTAAGCGCATCTATAGGAGACAGCTCTTCAAGCTTCATATCCATAAGCTCTGCAATTACATCTTCATTCTTTGACGAGCCAAAGAATGAGATTTGGTTTTCATCTGTTTTATTAGGTTTTAAAAGCTTTTTCTCTTCTTTTTTATCAGGCATACCGCCGGTTTCCGATAAGAACTCAATTACATTCTTATTTTCCACATATTCTCTTGCTCCACTGCTTCCATCAGCCACGGATTTTACTTCAAGCTTCTTGGCTTTTTCCAATATGTCATTACTGTCAAGCTCTATAGCCAGTTCTTTGGCTCTTTCAATAACACTGTCAGGTACTCCCGCAAGTCTTGCCACCTGTATACCGTAGCTTTTATCAGCTCCGCCCTTAACTATTTTTCTGAGGAAAACTATATTGTCTCCGTCTTCCCTTACAGCTATGCAATAATTGTTTACATTTGGAAGCTTGCCTTCAAGCTCGGTAAGCTCGTGGTAATGTGTTGCAAACAAAGTTTTTGCGCCCAAAAGTCTTGGATTGCTGATGTATTCAACCACAGCCCAGGCTATTGAAAGTCCGTCAAAAGTACTTGTACCCCTGCCGATTTCATCTAAAATCAGCAAGCTGTTCTTTGTAGCATTTCTTAAAATATTTGCGACCTCTGTCATTTCCACCATAAAGGTAGACTGCCCGCTTGCAAGGTCATCAGAAGCTCCTACCCTTGTAAATATCCTGTCACAGATGCCTATGTTGGCTGAACCTGCCGGTACAAAGCTTCCTATCTGTGCCATAAGCACTATGATAGCAGTCTGCCTCATATAGGTTGACTTTCCTGCCATATTAGGTCCTGTAATTATTGAAATCCTGTCATTTTTTTCATCCAGATAAGTGTCATTTACAATGAAACCGTCCCCACCCATCATTTTCTCTACTACCGGATGTCTGCCGTCTTTTATATCAACTATTCCCTCTTCATTTATCTTAGGGCGTACAAAACCTTCACTTTCCGCGACTGCTGAAAGTGAAATAAAGGCATCTATTCCGGCTATGGCTTTGGCAGTCTTACTTATCCTTACAATCTCTGCGGCTATCTCATCCCGAAGTTCTGAAAACAGATCGTATTCAAGGGTTACAAGCCTTTCCTCCGCACCAAGTATCATATTTTCAAACTCTTTAAGACGCGGAGTTATGTACCTTTCGGCATTGGTAAGTGTCTGCTTCCTTGTCCAGTCATCAGGAACCATATCCTTATATGAATTGGTAACTTCTATATAGTATCCAAAAACCTTATTATATTTAATTCTAAGATTTTTAATTCCGGTTCTTTCTTTTTCTTCATTTTCAAGCTCTGAAACTAAGGTTTTCCCCTCTGTATTGGCCCTTCTGAGGCGGTCTATTTCCTCGTTATAGCCCTCTTTAATTATCCTGCCTTCTCTTACCGAAAGCGGCGGTTCGGGAACTATTGCCCTGTCAATCTTTTCGTAAATATCTGAAAGAGGATCAAGCATTTCATTATAATCATTTAACAGCTTAGAGCTAAACTCAGGTAAAAGACTTTTAATTGCAGGCAAAAACTCTATAGAATTCATAAAAGCCAGCAAATCACGAGGATTGGCACTTTTATAACAGATTTTTGCAAGAAGTCTTTCTATATCATATACAGGATTTAAATACTCTCTTATTTCTTCTCTTGTAATAATGTTTTTGTTAAAATCTTCTATTGCATCAAGCCTTGATTCTATGTCTGTTTTAACCACAAGGGGCTGTTCTAAGAAATTTCTTAAAAGCCTTGCTCCCATGGCAGTTTTGGTTTTATCAAGTACCCAGAGTAATGAACCTCTCTTATTCTTATCTCTTAATGTTTCTGTAAGCTCAAGGTTTCTTCTGGTAGAGCCGTCCAGTATCATATAGGCATTGTTTGAATATGGCTTGATTGAAATAATATGAGTTAAATCATTTTTCTGTGTTTCATAAAGATAAGCCAGTACCATACCTGCCGAACAGATTGCATTGTCCATACCGGTAAGTCCAAGACCGTCAAGCACTTCTACCTTAAAATGCTTCTTAATCATCCTGACTGCTGCAGAATATTCATAATATCTTTTTTCAAGCCTTGTTATTACTAAATGCTGTTTCTCTATAAAATCATCAGTCAAAACACCAGATATAATAAGGTTGTCATTGCAAACCAGTTCTGCCGGTTCGAATTTTGTTATCTCATCAAGCAAAGACTTAGCTGAAACTAACTCGGTTACAAGAAACTCACCTGTAGACACATCTACAAGTGAAATACCATAGTCTTCATTTACAGCTATTATTCCCATAAGGAAGTTATTTTTAGTTTCTTCAAGTGCCGAGGTATCAAGATTGGTTCCCGGTGTAACTATCCTTATTACCTCTCTCTTTACAAGCCCTTTAGCAAGCTTAGGATCTTCTGTCTGCTCACAGATAGCTACCTTGTAGCCTGCCTGTACAAGATTATTTAAATATCTGTCCACAGCATGAAAAGGCACCCCACACATAGGCGGACTGTTCTCATTGCTGTTAGATCTTTTGGTAAGTGTAATTTCAAGCACCTTAGATGCAGTTAAAGCATCATCATAAAACATCTCATAAAAATCGCCCATTCTGTAAAAAAGAATACAGTCACTGTATTCTTTTTTAATATCATAATATTGGCGCATCATAGGAGTAAGTTTTTCTACATCTATCTCCATTTTTTGCCTTTCTATCTTTACTCATCCCAGTCAAAACCTGAGTGTTCATCCTTTTTATCTCTTAAAAGCAGTTCGCTGAGCGCATCTTCTGCCTTCTTATTTTCAAATAATACCTTATTCATCTGTTCAACTATAGGCATATCTATATTATTTACGTGAGCCAGCTTACCGGCAGCCTTTGCGGAATATACACCTTCTACCACCTGTCCTACCTCTGCCATGGCTTCTTCCATGGTCTTGCCCTGTCCCATAAGGAAGCCCGCATTGTGGTTACGGCTGTGGGTTGAACAACAGGTAACTATAAGGTCGCCTATGCCTGAAAGTCCTGCAAAAGTTTCAAGCTTACCGCCTAGCTTCATACCGAGCCTGCCTATTTCCGAAATTCCTCTGGTTATAAGAGCAGCCTTTGCATTATCACCAAGTCCGAGTCCGTCTATTACACCTGCTGCAAGGGCGATTACATTTTTAAGAGAGCCGCCAAGCTCTATTCCTATGATATCAGGGCTTGTGTATACTCTGAATCTCTCAGACATAAAAGCGTCCTGTATCATGCAGGCAATTTCCCTTGATTTAGCTCCTACTACTGCTGTAGTAGGCATCCCGACAGACACTTCTTCGGCATGGCTTGGTCCTGAAAGTACTGTGACTATACCCTTGTCTCCATTATTTGCTTCAAATTCACTTTCAATAATTTCTGTCAAAGTCATAAGAGTATCTTCTTCAATTCCCTTAGCCACATTTACAACAGGTATTTTTCTGTCTATAAAAGGAGCCGCCTTTTTAGCTGTTATTCTCACATAAGGAGAGGCAACTGCAAATACTATAAGCTCCTTATCCTTGCAGGCAGAGCTTATATCGTTTGTAAGCTTTATTCTGTCATCTAATTTTACACCTTTAAGGTTCTTTACTGTTCTTGTATCGTTTAATTCATTAAACTCTTTTTCAACAGCAGTCCAAAGCGTAAGTTCATGCCCATTGTTGTTAAGTAAAATTGTCAAGGCACTTCCCCAGGTACCCGCACCCAATACTGCAATTTTCATACTGCCTCCTCTTTACTTTTTCTTCTGTCCCAGTTTATTCTCAGTCCCCTTCATAAGTCTTTCAATATTTGGCTTATGTCTTGCAATTCCTAAAATTGCATAAAATGAAGCCACCAGAACCAGTGCCCACTGTCCCGGATAGAAAAACGCAATAGTAACAGGAATTGAAATCAAACCTATCATAGAACCCAGTGATACATACTTAGTTATATAGCAAACTATAATAAATACGGCAAGCGGTATCATAGTCATAGGAAAATTAAATACGAGAAATGCACCGCCGGTAGAGGCTATACCCTTTCCGCCATGGAAACCAAGTACAGCAGGAAAATTATGTCCGAGTACAACTCCGAATCCGCATAAAAGTACAAAATAGTTTGTACTTAAATAACCAATTTCATTACCTGCAAGTCCCGGGCAAATAAGATGCTTTACCAAAAGGCAGGGAATTACAACTTTTAATATATCTCCCACCAAAGTAGGAAGTCCGCCTTTTAGAAAACCTAAGGTTCTAAGTGCATTGGTTGAGCCTATATTTCCGCTTCCGCTCTGCCTTATATCAATATTGTTGAGTTTTCCGACAATAAGTCCCGTAGGAAAATTGCCAAATACATATCCTAAAATAATAACAATTGCACTTAACATATATGCTCCTATTAATGTATTTTTGTTGTATCATCAGCACTTCTTTCTCTGATAATGAAACGAAGCGGCGTTCCGGTGAAGCCAAAAGCTTCTCTTATTTTATTTTCAATATATCTTGTATAAGAATAATGCATAAGTTTCTTGCTATTTACAAAAAGTATGAAGGTAGGCGGTTTCACGGATACCTCGGTTATATAGTAAATCTTAAGTCTTCTTCCTTTGTCGGTAGGCGGCTGCTGCATAGCTATAGCCTCGGCCAAAATATCATTAAGCACACCGGTTGACACTCTCAAGGTGTGATACTGAATAACCACATCTATAAGGTCAAAAAGTTTATTAAGACGCTGTCCGCTTACCGCAGATATGAAAAGAAACTCGGCATAAGGCATATAAGCAAGTATTTCCTTAAGCTTCTTGGTATGCTCATTCATAGTCTTATCGGTTTTCTCAATCAAATCCCATTTATTTACGGCTACTATTATACCCTTACCGCGCTCGTGAGCTATTCCCGCTATCTTTGCATCCTGTTCGGTTATACCTTCGGTTGCATCTATAACAAGCACGACTATATCGGCTCTTTCAACAGCAGATACTGTTCTTACTATACTGTAGTACTCAATATCTTCTTTGATACGGCTTTTTCTGCGGATACCGGCAGTATCTATCATTATATAGTCCTTACCGTTTCTGCGGATTCTGGTATCTATAGCATCTCTTGTAGTGCCGGCAACATCGGAAACTATAACCCTGTTTTCGCCAAGAAGCCTGTTGATTATAGATGATTTGCCTACATTCGGCTTACCTATAATGGCTATCTTAGGGGTATCATCTTCTTCTGCCTCAGGGCTATCCTCAGGAAAATGTTTAATTACTTCATCAAGCATATCACCTATACCGGTCTGGTTTACAGAGGATATAGGAAACGGTTCACCAAGTCCGAGGTTATAAAATTCATATACATCTGCCTGCTGTTTAACAGGATTATCTACCTTATTAACTACCAAAACCACAGGTTTTTTGGATTTTCTAAGCATATGAGCTACCTGATTGTCAGAGTCCACAAGTCCGGTTTTTACATCTGTTATAAATATAATTACATCTGCAGTATCTATAGCTATTTCAGCCTGTTCACGCATATTGGCAAGCATCATGTCGCTTGTATCAGGCTCTATACCGCCTGTGTCTATCATTGTAAATGCCTTATTGAGCCACTCAGCATCAGCGTATATTCTGTCTCTGGTTACACCGGGAGTATCTTTCACTATAGAAATGTCACTGCCTGCAAGTTTATTAAAAAGTGTGGATTTACCTACATTAGGTCTTCCCACTATCGCTACTATTGGTTTCAAATTTCACCTCTAAATTTGTTATGTTTTACGCTACTCTGTAATTTTACCTTATTGAGGGGTGTTTGTAAAGGTTAGAATTTATTACGTATTAAAAGACGGCATCCTTCCTTACAGAAATCTGCCGCCTTATTATACTATGCCTATTATTTTACAAGTAAAAGTGCCATCTTAAATCTTCCGACTGCCTTTACACTGTGAAGGGCATTTTTATCAAATTTGAAGTTATCTCCTTCGTTTACCTCATAGTCTGTACCCTCATAATTTATAATTCCCTTGCCTTCAAGAGCAAAAACAATTGCTTCACCCGGAGCACGATGCTCTGAAAGATAGCAGCCCTCATCAAAAGCCATTATCATAAACTTAAGATTGTCCTGACCGATAAGGTCTACATTTGCTATGCTTCCCTTCTCATAATCAAGTAAGTTTTTTAATTTTGTAACCTCTCCTGCTTTTAATACACTATTCATATTTATCTCCTTTTCAAGTAATATTTCTATATATGACAGGCCGCTTTCTGTACCGGCCGACATACCGCATAAAGTTTTGGGTGCTACATATAACAAGGCATTTTCAGACATCTGCACCCTATCATTTTCATTCAGATTAAACCTGCCAAATCCAGCTGTACCTATGTAAAGTACCGGACAGTCATAACTTTCCTTACTTATATCAGTACCTTTTCCAAGTCTGAAATAAGTAATAGGTGCATCTGAAAGTCCTAATTTTGTAGAAATGGTAAGTTCATTTTTTATCTTATATTCTTCTGAAAACTTAAATTTACCGCCTTTAATCATAGCCGCCTCCCTTGTCAAAATAGTTTACATTCATTAAATGATATATTATACGACTTATCGTCTGATTGCAACGGGAATTATACTTTTCTTTTTCTCTCCTTTATAATCCCCTTCATTTATGATAATTTCAACATCAAAAGCATCTTCAATATTGGTTTTATTGAGGATTTCATTTGTCTTTCCATAAATATATGAACCATCTTTTTTCATAAGAATAGTCTTATCGGATATCATAAGGGCGTTGGTAGGATAATGGGTATTGATAATTGCACTGAGTCCATCTTCATGTACCAACTTATTTATCAAGTCAAGAACCAAAATCTGATTATGAAAATCAAGACCAGTCTCCGGTTCATCAAGGACTATGAGCTTTGGTTCATTTATAAGTGCCTTGGCTATCAGTATCATCTGAAGTTCTCCGCCGCTCATCTTATTGCAATCTTTATCTGCCAGATACAGGATTCCGTTTTCCTTAAGTATTTCATACGCCCTTTCATAATCTTTTTTACCCGGTTGTTCAAAGGTATTAAGATGTGAACTTCGACCTAACACAACCAAATCTATACCGCTGTAAGAAAATGCAAAATTATGAGACTGCGGAATATAAGACACAGATCTCCAAAAGTCTTTGGGTTTCATGGTTTTTATATCATTACCATACAGTCTTGCCTCTCCCTTATTAAAATTTAGCAGTCCCAGACAACATTTTAACAAAGTAGTCTTTCCGACTCCGTTAGGTCCCAATACCGAAAGTGCTTCACCCTTGTCTACACCAAGGTTAATACCGTTTATCACTGTCTTACCACCCGGATAAGAAAATGCACCATTTGAAACTTCTAATATCATCTTAAATTTTTCCTGTTCCTTCTAAGTAGCGAAATAAATATCGGAGCTCCAACTATGGCAGTCAGTATCGACAGAGGAAGTTCTATTACGCTTATGCTTCTTGACATAGTGTCAATAGCAATCATAAATGCAGCTCCAATGCTCATGCTTATAGGAATTACATATCTGTTATTGCTGCCTACCAACATTCTTGAAAGATGCGGAACTAAAAGTCCTATCCAACCCACCTGCCCACACATAGATACACTTGAAGCTGTAATAAGTGTGGATGCAAGTATGAAAGCCAGTCTTATTTTTCTTATGTCCATTCCGCTTGCCTTTGCCTCGTCCTCACTTAGCGAAAGTATATTTAATTTCCATCTCAGCAGATAAATAACCGCTACTCCTATCAAGATTAACGGGCTTCCTATCAGTATCTTTGTGTAGGAGGCTGAAGCAAAGCTTCCCATCAGCCAGTAGGTTATCTCGGGCAGCTTGCTTGTCGGATCTGCCGTATATTTTAGCAATGAGCCTACAGCATTGAACAGGGATGAAATTATAACACCCGAAAGCACTAAAAACACTATTGAGCGTTCTGTATCGTTGCCTGCTACCTTCATTGTTATCCATACCGCTGCAAGTCCGAATACAAGTGCGATAAGCTGTACTTCTAATATACTTCTGCCAAGTAAAATTGCTAAGATTGCTCCTACACAGGTTCCACTTGTTACACCCAAAATATCAGGTGTAGCAAGCGGATTGGAAAAAAGTGATTGGAAGGTACTGCCTGCCAGACTCAATCCCATTCCCACTATTATTGCCATTATAATTCGAGGCAATCTTATGTTCATAATAATGGAATAGAACTCAGCTTCCTCTCCCTTTCCGTTTATTACCATCATCAATGTGTCCACAACTTCCTTTACAGACAGAAACATTCTTCCGCTGCAAAGTGCTATAAGTGCAAATACTATAGGGGTAATAAACATAAGCGCATATGAAAGTAATGTAAAATGATTATTTCTAATCCAAAGATTATCTTTCATTATAATCTAACATCCCCTTCATTTCCTCATCGGTAACATCGTAACCATAAAAATCTTTATAATATTTGCGGATAGTATCTTCAAGCGGATAATCCTTAAACTGCTCAGGATATGTTCTGCAGGCAAGCCAGGCAAGAACTAAAGGTCCGTCAGGGTTAGGTGTAAACCAGTTCCACATACCAAGTGTTGTATTATATACCCTCTTATCCTTTACAGCCTTTATAGTAGAGAAATCCGCACCTTCTACCTTATTTTCTATAACATCCGACGGAATCATATCAAGAAGTCCCGGTCCATCCAAAAGCAGAAGTGAAGGATTCCACTTATATATCTGCTCCATACTTACCTGCGCAAAGCCTTTGGTCTCTCCTGCCAGATTCTTAACCTTCAATCTCTGAAGCCAGAAATCTCCGAATGAGCCTTTACCTGCGACCATAGGGACACCGTTTGCATATTTCCAAAGTATCATAGTATCAGGTCTGTCTTTATCATCAACCTTGGCTATTCTTTCCGTAACATCAGCCACTATCTTGTCACCCTCGGCTATGAACTTATCCATCTTACCTTTTTCGCCGAATACATCCTCCAAAAGCCTCAGCCACTCTTTATATCTTTCTATCGGATCAGCGGGAGTGCTTGCTCCAACGGTTGCAAAACCTACTGCCGGTATTCCTGATTTTTTAAGTATTTCAGCATGTTCCTTGTTCTGAGCATTATAGAATATGACATCCGGTTTAAGTTTTATAATTTCTTCTATATTTAAATCGCTCTGTGCATAAACTGTATCACTGCTTTCAAAAAGTTCCGGAGCTATATTCTTGAGTGCTGTCTTCGTTATAATATCCTTAAATGAACCGGCAAAACCGACTAATTTAGGTGCACTTCCTTCAAAATAAGCCATATAAGTAGATAAAATAGGAATCTGATCTATAACTATTCTGTTTATCTCATTAGGAACCTCTACCGTATTACCGCCATGGTCAACTACTGTATGTGTACCCGCTGTCTTTGTCTCACTGCTTGTATTGCTTGCAGCTGAACTTGTACTTGCCATAGAAGCTGATGACGTTTTAGCTGAACTTGCCTGTGATACAGAGGTATTCTGAGTTACACTGCTCTTTTTCTCTATATTTGCCGTATTTCCTCCGCAGGCACTTAACGCTATGACTGCCCCTATCACGAGTGCTGTTAATCTTATTTTTTTCATATTATCCTCCTAAAGTATAGATTAGTTAGCTTAGACTAATCAAAGTATATTTTAGGTTTTGAATTTTTTCTATTGCAACTGCAACACTTTTTAATATTAATTGAATATTTTTATCAATAAGTCTTTATTTTTAATTCGGTTTCTTCCAGTATTCCCTCTTTTCTCATCCTGGATATTTCCCTCGACAGAGCACTTCTGTCCACCCCGAGGAAGTTAGCCAGCTCCTGATTATTCATAGTTTTAATCCCATTGTTGATATCTGTAAGAAATTCTTCTATATAAGAAATAACCTTAGCCCTTATACTCTTTTGCCCCATAACCCTGATTCTTTTATCCTGAATCACTTTTTCTTCCGCTATCTGCCTTAAAACATTTACAGTCATCATAGAGGCATACTGACATTTTATTGCATAGGATTCAAATAGATTAGAAAGTTTCAAAAAAAGAATTTTTGTTTCTTTCTTTGCAACTGCACTGGCCAAGTATTTTTGTCCCGAAATACAGGCATTTGCACAGGCAAAAAATCCGGACTCAGTTATATTACCCATATTAGTCTCACTTCCGTCCGCTTCCGGAATCACAAGAGCCAGCTTTCCCGAAAGTACAACTCCTGCATACTCTGTTTTACTCCCATAGGGTAGAACGACACTTCCTGACTTATATATACGGATATAGCCTTTGAGACAATTTACAATATGAAGTATTGCTTCTAAATCTAAGTCTAAAAATAATTCGGACTTTCTTAATATTTCATAGTATTTTTCTATTTCTAAGCTCATTACAGCTCCTTAACAATCCTGTTTTCGTATTCCATCCAAAAAATATTCCTCAAAATATTCTCCGCATTTCTGTAGCTCTCCAAGTACCACCTGAATCCCTCTCTCAGTCTTATACCAACTGTCCGCAGTTATACCCTGCGTATCAGTAGGAACTACATAAAACTCAACATCAGGAAATAAATGTGAATAAGTCATAAAGGCTCTTCTGGCATGAAAAGCCTGGGGACAGATGATAGCTTTCTTAACAGTTAAATTATTTTCCTTAAGCAAATCTCTGGAAAATATTGCATTTTCATAAGTATTTGTAGCTTTCTCCTCAATAAGAATATCCTTATTCTCTACACCGTTTTTTACAAGAACTGAACTTAAAAATTCTGCTTCTGTCCTAAAATTTCCTTTATACCTCTCATCTGTTACTCTTTCGTTTAGAAATCTTCCTATTTTATAAAAATACATCCCTGAAGGCATTATTTTATTTGCCTTGCCTTCTTTGTACAAAGAAGCTGCTGTTTCAGCAAGTACCCAGTTTGAAGAACCTGGAATAAAAATTATATCTGAGTCTTGCGGCTCATCTTCAATAAAAATATATCTTGTAATATCATCTATATTGTTTCTCATTAAAATATTGCTCCAATCTGCATACATTTTAAATCATTCACTGATATCCTGCCAATCCCGGCGATATAACTGTTCAGTTGACTTGATAAAATTACATATATCCGGCATCACCTGATATTAAAGTGAATAATTGGTTGTATGCATATTGTAATTCAAACTCAATTATTGGTCAAGAATTCAATTTTGCAATTTAGTTGCAATTTATACAAAAAATTTATTATTATTTTATATTTTTTTAGTGACTTTTATAGAACTAACTGTTATAATATATTCATATCTTTTATGTAGGTTAAATCTTTATATTTCGAAAGGAGAATGGTTATGAAAGGTTATGCAATGCTCAAAATTGGAGAATCAGGCTGGATAGAGAAGGAGAGACCTAAATGCGGTCCTCTTGATGCTATCTGTAAGCCTCTTGCTCTTGCTATCTGTACATCTGATGTGCACACATTATGGGAAGGTGCTATCGGTGAAAGACACAATATGATACTCGGCCACGAAGGCTGTGCTGAAGTAGTTGAAGTCGGTGAATTGGTTAAAGACTTTAAACCTGGTGATAGAGTACTCGTTCCTGCTATTACACCTGATTGGAACTCTCTTGAGGCTCAGGCTGGATTTTCAATGCATTCAGGCGGAATGCTTGCGGGCTGGAAGTTCTCAAACTTTAAGGATGGTGTGTTCTCTGAATTTTTCCATGTAAATGATGCAGACGGAAACCTTGCCCTCCTTCCTGACAATATAAATACTGTTGATGCTTGTATGCTTTCTGATATGGTTCCTACCGGTTTCCATGGTGCAGAACTTGCTGATGTACAGTATGGTGATGTTGTACTTGTTATCGGTATCGGACCTGTTGGTCTTATGTCCGTAGCAGGAGCTAACCTCCGCGGTGCTTCAAGAATAATTGCTGTCGGTACAAGACAGGTTTGTGTTGATGCGGCTAAGGGTTATGGTGCTACAGATTTCATCAGCTATAAGAACGGTCCGATTGATGAGCAGGTTATGAAGATGACTAATGGCAAGGGTGTTGACAAAATCATCATTGCCGGCGGTGGTGTCGAAACCTTCTCTCCTGCTGTTAAATGCTTAAAGCCGGGCGGAAAAATCGGTAACGTAAACTATCTCGGTTCAGGAGAAAATATTGATATTCCTCGTGCTGAATGGGGTGTAGGTATGGGACATAAACAGATTAACGGAGGTCTTATGCCTGGTGGAAGACTTCGTATGGAGAAGCTTTCCGCTCTTGTATCTGCAGGTAAACTTGATCTTTCTCCTCTTTCAACACATGTATTTGAAGGATGGGATCATATCGAAGAAGCTCTCTTCCTTATGAGAGATAAACCGGCAGATCTTATTAAACCTGTAATTAAGATTCAGGATTAATCTTAAGTTATTAATTTCAAATTATTCACCCAAAGGTAACAAACCTCTTTTCGTGAATATTTTGGTATAACTAAAATCCGGATACCTGTATGGAGTAATTCTCTATACAGGTATCTGAAGTTAGAGGGAATTTATGAAAATACTTATAATATCCGGCTTTCTCGGTGCCGGTAAAACTACATTTATTAAAGAACTGGCAAAGCGTACCAAAAAAGAAATAGCTATTTTTGAAAATGAATACGGAACTTCAGGAGTAGATGGGGATATTCTGAAAGAATCAACCAAAGTAAATATATGGGAACTGACCGAAGGCTGTATCTGCTGCTCGGTAAAAGGTGATTTTGCTGTCTCCGTACTTACCATAGCCAATACCGTTAATCCTGAGTATTTGGTTATAGAGCCTACCGGTGTGGCTATGCTTAGCAATCTGATAACCAACCTTAAACAAATTGAATACGAACATATTAAACTTATGGCACCTATTTCCATAGTAGATGCCTTAAGTCTTGAACGATATAAAAATGAATTTCCTGAAATATATAAAGACCAGATAGAATTTGCGGATACTGTTATTTTTTCAAAATCCGAAAATTTAAGTGATAATGAAAAAGAAAAACTTAGTCTTGAAGTAAAGAGCATAAACAATTCCTGCAATATAGTTTCAGATCACTACTCTACCCAACCTGACAGCTGGTGGGATTCTCTTTTACTTAAATACCTTGACGGAACCGTAGAGATACCTATTAAAGATGAAACTGCAGAAATGCCTGACAGTTTCTCGCTTAATAATATATCTGTAAGATCTGTGGAAAAGTTTATTATTTTTCTTGAAAATCTTATCAGAGGGCTGTATGGCAATGTATTCAGAGCTAAGGGAAGCTTTACTGTCAAAGGGCTCAACCTTAGATTTGACGTAGCCGATAACAGGTATATGGTAGAACTGGACACCGATGAAATATCTGATAAAGTTGTCTTTATCGGGAACGATATCAAGAAGCAAAAAATCAGAGAAATTTTCTTTGAAAACTCTGACTTTATTAAAATAGGGGTTAAAAAATCTATGTCACTTTGAAACAGACTTAACTTATTACACCTAATCTAACTACATTACCTTCAAAATATAGCGCATACAACATTTGTTTAAGTTATAATAAAGCCCTGTCTGAAGCCTTATATAATTCAGACAGGGCTTTAATTTACTAATCAAGATTGTTAGCTTATGTTGCCTATATGAAAGTTCACTTTCAATATAGGCAAATACAGCTAACAATTAAAATAATTTGTATTTACCACAAATTAGGGTTTACTATTAACTAATCTTCTTTTCCTGAATTTGCAGCATTTTCTTCAACTACCTTCGCCTGTACATCGGCAGGAGCCGCTTCATAATGGCTGAATTCATAGGAATATTCTCCGATACCTCCTGTCATAGATCTGAGGTCTGTGGAATATCCGAGGAGACTTGCCTGTGGAATATCATCAAGTATTTCAGTTCTTCCATCATAAAGAGTATTCATACCGCTTACTCTGCCGCGTCTCTTGTTAAGATCTCCCATTACATCACCTGTAAACTCATCGGGAACTACTACTCTGAGAGTTACGATAGGCTCTAAAAGTATAGGCATAGCCTGCATAAATCCATCTTTGAATGCCTGAATAGCAGCAGTCTTAAATGCCATTTCAGAAGAATCTACAGGATGATAGGAACCGTCGGTAAGTGTAGCCTTAAGTCCGACTACCGGATAGCCGGCAAGAGGTCCCTTAGCAACGCACTCTGCTATACCCTTTTCAATAGCAGGGAAGAAGTTCTTTGGAATAGCTCCTCCGAATACGGTTTCTTCAAATATGTACTGTTTTTCAAGGTCATTTGAAGGTTCAAAAGTAATATGAACATCACCATACTGACCATGTCCTCCGGTCTGCTTCTTATACTTGTTCTGTACGGAAACTTTCTTCTTAATGGTCTCCTTATAAGGAATACGAGGTTTAAGTAATTCAATCTCAACCTTGTATCTGTTGGCAAGTTTGCTTACCACAACGTCAAGCTGCTGATCACCTATACCATAGATAAGTGACTGACGGTTTGCACTGTCATTTACCAGCTTAATAGTCGGATCTTCGTCTACTATCTTTGCTAAAGCGCTTGCTATCTTATCATCATCCCCCTTATTCTTGGTTACATATCTCATATATGTATATGGAACGGTGAATGTCGGCTTGTCATAAACTACAGGTACAGCCTTAGTAGCTATACTGTCACCGGTTGCGATATCAAGCTTACCTATGGCACCTATATCACCGGCATGCAGTTCTTTCACTTCTATCTGTTCTTTTCCTCTGAGCACATAAAGTCTTGAGATTTTCTCTTCAGTATCTTTTGCTACATTATAAATGGTGGAGTCAGCCTTAAGCACACCTGAGCAAATCTTAATAAGAGAGAATTTACCTATGAAAGGATCTGCTATTGTCTTAAATACCTTGGCTGTCATTTCCTTGTTTTCATCATAATCGGCATGGAAACTTTCACCTGTTTTTTGGTTGATACCTGTTATAAATGTCTTATTAGGTGAAGGGAAGTAGTTTACAATCTGGTCAATAAGGTTTCTTACACCCTTAGCCTCTGTACCCGAACCCATAAGTACAGGAACAAGAGAACTGTCACCGACACTCTTTCTGAGAGCTGTAGACATTTCAGCCTGAGTAAATTCCTCTCCGTTAAAGAACTTATCCATCATATCATCACTGGTCTCAGCCACTGCTTCTAAAAGAGCATCTCTGTATGTCTGTAAATATTCCATAGAATAATCAGGAATATCCGAATCTATATAAGTGCCGTCGTCATTAAATCTACGTCCGGCCATTTTTACCACATTTACAAAACCAACAAACTTTTCATTTTCACGAATAGGAAGCTGGAAAGGAGCTACTCTTGTTCCATAGAGTTCCTGAAGGGCTTCCACAACTTTTCTGTAACTTGCATTATCATCATCCATATCTGTTACAAAGAACATTCTCGGAAGTTTATATTTTTCGCAAAGATTCCATGCTTTCTCGGTACCTACCTGTACACCTGCCTTAGCTGAAATGACTATAATAGCTGCATCCGCCGCGCTTACAGCTTCCTCTGCTTCTCCTACAAAGTCAAAATAACCCGGAGTATCTAAAATATTAATTTTTGTCTCATCACTTACAATCGGAATAACGGAAGTATGTATGGAGAAAGTTCTCTTCTGCTCTTCTTTATCATAATCGCTGATAGTTGAGCCATCCTCAATCTTTCCCGGTCTTGAAATTACACCTGTTACAAATGCCATGGCCTCTGCAAGTGTAGTTTTACCACAGCTGCCATGGCCAAGTAGAGCTACGTTTCTGATTCTTTCATACTTAAAAATGTCCATAATTTTCTCCAATCTGCCACAAACTTATGTAGCCTGAAATTTGGATATAACGCATATATACATTGTATAATTTTTACGTCATTTTTTCAAGTATTATGTTGAAATTTTACATATTTTTTATTATTCTCTTCAAATTTATATGCATAAAGAACATTGTGCAACTAGATTTGTATGCTTTTGTGTAAATAATATATACAATTACTACAAATTGTTTGGGATTAATAATATTAATCCGGGCTTTATGAATTCTATCACCCGAAACCTAAGAAGTTTAATATTAATTCATACCGATCAATTTCCGGCAAATTATTAAAAGGTACAGAATAAAACAGCCATCCTGTACCTCTTAAAATAGGAAATAATTTATGCTATTTTAAGCTCCTTATTACTCCTTATATAGTGATAAACTTTATCAGACAGGATATCTTCCGTAGAAACCACAGTATTATTAATATTTTTAACCATATCCTGTAAGTCGGATATGTCCTTATCCTTATCTGCTCTGATTATTATTGTTTCATGTATGGAACTTGGAAGGATATATAAATCAGATTCTAATTTAGATGAAAGCTCCTCAAGAATTCTGTCGTACAAAAGAACACCTGCACCACCGGCTTTTTTCTTGTTACAAAGTATATACATTTCTTCTGTTTCTGTGTCCGCAACTTCACCGGGCACGAAGCTTGACATAGGGATAATATCTGCTTCCAACAGCTTCGGAGTATTTCTTTTTGCTATATCCCAAATTTCATTTTTTGTTAATCCAAAATTGTTTGCCATTTCATTGGTAATATGTACTACCCCAAAATCTCTGCCCAAATCTGTTGCAACAAAAGCAAAAATGACTGCTAAATCCATAATTTTTATAAAAGGTCTGTCGGAAAGCCTTTCCTCATTCATTTTATAGTTCACAAGCTCAAAGATTATTCTGTCCTTTATCTTATCAATATCTGTATAATCTGTTTCCTTAAATTCAGGGGTATCAAAATTCAGTAAAATGCCGTATAACTCTTCAACTATATTTTCTAAGTTATATATCTGATTTTCCTGATACTCCTGATAGAAATCTTCAAGATAAACAATTCTTGATACTTTACCCGTTTTATTATTTCCGGTAGGAAATACCGAAAGACCATATCGGTATATGTTATTGTTCTTTGCAACCTTTTTCAGCACAATCTCATAAGAAGGCTTAAGTTTAGCTGATAAGCCCTCTCTTACTTCTTCAATAAATTCATTATAATTCAATTTTCCTCGCTTTCTTCCCAACTTATTGAATCAAACAATCAAATTATAATGCATCTTTTTTATGTACACAACGGCAAAACTAACAAAAATATAAACTTTTATTTGGCAGATTGCACAATTATCTGATTTCTTCAGCAGTTAAAAGCGGTCCGTATAATTCTCCTTCGACAAACTTTCCGCCACATTCCTTGACTACATCCTCTCCTATTGAATCAGATATTCCCGAAAATGATACATTCTCTCCCAATTCATTAACAACAGACGTAACTATTTTTAAATACTTAATTACATCTTCTGTCTCATTTTCTTCCAAGAGCCTGTTGACCGGAATAGATACCTGCGATACAGGTAAATTCTTAAGAATATCCATTGACATTCCACCGCTACCGTATCTTCCCACTCTAAAACCAAATCCTTTTGCAAGCATTTCTTCTATGACAAAGCTGGATTCTGCCAAATCCGATATCAAAATATTTTCATCTATTTCAATTATCATTCTTCCTACATCTGTACCGGTTTCAGCAACAATTCCATAGAGTTTATTTCTAAAATCATAGTTAAGTACAAGCCTCTTAGAAAGCGGTAAAATAACTTTTTTCTCTGTAAAAATCTTCATTTCCTCACAAACTTTTTTGAAGGTATTCTCACCAAGGGCAAATATCTGTCCTGTTTTCTCCGCGAAACTTATGAACCTTCTTGCCTGCCATACACCCTTTTCTCCTCTGTCCCAGAGCAAACGCATACGTACCGTATCATAGCTTCCGTCTTCAATATTATAAACCGGAGCATACTTAATAATAAGACTTTCGTTTCTTATTGCATTGGTAAGGCTTGATTGCAGTTCCAGATTTTCAAGTCCTTTTATATTCATTTCTTCGCTGTAATAGCAATAATTATCTTTTCCCAAATGTTTAGCTTCAGAAAGAGCAGTAGTGGCATTTTTTATAAGCACATCAGCTTTAGTCCCGTCTCTCGGTGCCAGAGTTGCTCCTATACTGGTAGTAACTACAACCTGTCCGAAAGAAGTTATGAAAGGAAATCTGAATGAATTGCCGATTCTTTTCAATTTTTCATTAAAATCTGTAGATTCAAGTATATTCTGACTGAGTATCATAAATTCGTCACCGCTCATCTTAGCCAGATAGTCATTTTCATCCAAATTTTGCCTGAGTCTGTGACTTACATCCAAAATCAGCTCATCACAATTGGCATGCCCCCACAAATCATCAATCTGCTTAAAATTGTCCAGGTCAACATACATAATTCCGACAGATTCTTCTTTTCTAAGGGTTTCAAGTGTATGTATAAGCATTTCATTGAAAGCAACACTGTTGGGAAGCCCTGTGAGAGAATCTTCATAAGCCAGCTTTCTTATCTTGTCTTCGTTTAATTTTATTTCCCTGTATTTCACATTCAATTCTTCCTGGGTTGTATTTATTTCACTATATACATTTTCCAGGTCACTTAATGTATCTTTTAATTTTCTTTCGGCTTCCTTCTTTTCTCTTAAAATCTTATTTCTTGAAAATAGTAAGAGAACTGCTATAACTGTCAAAACTCCGATTACCGCATATAATAATGTTGTCAAAATTACTCCTCCTAAACTATAAAACCTTCCTGATTAAGATATTATTATACCACAAGTTCTTACTATATTAAACAAAAAACAGAGAACCAGGTGTGTAAGCTCTCTGTTTTTATAATATTTCAAATATTTGACAAAATTTTAATAAATCACTGCAGCAGCTTCATACGGTCTTAATTTTTTATTCTCTAAACTAAAACCTTCATAATTATTTATTAAGACCTTACCGTTCTTAACAGGACTAAAGTCAAACTCTCTTTCCTTTTCAGAGAAATTGCAGGCTACAAGAAGCTTCTTTCCGTCAAGGCTCCTTTCATATACAAATAAGTCTTTATCTTCAGGAAGAAGTAAATTATAATCTCCGTAAACTATAATCTCATATTCTTTTCTGAGCGCAATAAGTTTTTTATAATAATTAAAAACTGAATCTTCCCTTGCTATCTGCTCCTTAGCATTAATTTTGGTATAGTTAGGGTTTACAGCTATCCAAGGATTTCCTGTAGTAAAACCGGCATTTTTACTGTCATCCCACTGCATAGGAGTTCTTGCGTTATCCCTGCTCTTATGGCAAATCTTAGGGAAAAGCTCTTCTGCACTGATTACTCCGGTTTCAGTAAGCTCATTAAAAGCATTAATTGATTCAAGATCTCTGAAATCCTTAACCGAATTAAATACAGTATTTGTCATTCCCAGTTCTTCACCCTGATAGACATAAGGTGTTCCCTGCATCATATGCAGGCAGGTAGCTATACATTTTGCTGAAAGTTCCCTATATTCATCTTTTTCGCTTCCAAGTCTTGAAACTATCCTTGGCTGGTCATGATTACAGAAATATAAGCTGTTCCAGGCAACCTCGTTAAGTCCCTTCTGCCATTTTGTAAGATTTTCTTTAAGAGGGACTAAAGGCATTTTTTTAGTTGACCATTTCATTGTGCTGTCATCATCCAGTCCGGTGTGCTCAAACTGAAATACCATATTAAGCTCGCTGCCGTTGCTGTTTGCATACTTTTTAGCTTCCTCAAGTGTTACGCCCGCACACTCTCCGACTGTCATAATATCATACTTGGAAAGCACCTTTTTATTCATTTCCTGAAGAAATTCATGTACCCTCGGACCGTTACTGCAGGATTCAAAACTCCCATACAGTCCGCCATAAGTAGGACCGTCAGGAAAACTCTGATCCTTTGATATAAGGCTGATAACATCCATTCTGAAACCGTCTATACCCTTTTCACACCAGCGATTCATCATAGAGTATACTTCTTCTCTTACCTCATCATTTTCCCAGTTAAGGTCAGGTTGTTTTTTTGAAAATAAATGCAGATAGTACTGTCCTGTGGTCTCATCTAACTGCCAGGCCGAGCCTGAAAAACAGGAACCCCAGTTATTTGGCTCTTTACCGCCTTTTCCGTCTTTCCAGATGTAATAATCTCTCTTTGGATTATCCTTTGAACTACGGCTTTCTATAAACCATTTATGTTCATCTGAAGTATGGTTTACTACCAGATCCATGACTATTTTAATTCCAAGACTGTGAGCCTTAGCGAGCATTTCATCAAAATCGGCCATAGTACCGAACTCTGTCATTATAGACTCATAATCACTTATATCGTAGCCATTGTCATCATTAGGTGACTGATAGACAGGTGAGAGCCAGATTACATTTATACCAAGATCTTTTAGATAATGAAGCTTACTTGTGATACCTTTTATATCACCGATACCATCTCCGTTGCTGTCACAAAAACTCCTTGGATAAATTTGATAAACAACACTTTCCTTCCACCAGGTTTTATTCATTTTTCTTCTCCTTGAATTATTATATTGACTTAATTCTTAGTTATATAGTAGTAACTAAGAGTAAAAATTTTATTTGTCACTATATTTATATTTAAATTTAATCTTTATATTTCCCCAATCACTCTTAAAAAAGCATGACACCGGAAGTTTTGTTTTTTTATTTATGACAATCCTTGTCTTTGAATCACCACTCTTCTGAATAAATACCCAATTCTTTTTAGTATGAACCGGCTTAGCAGACTCGCTAAATCTCTTTAAATCCAGTGTATCTGAAAGTAATTCGGAACCACAGTCATATTTTTTATCTTTCAATTCTTCTAACATCAAAGCTTTCATTGAATCAATTTCTTTTTCTGTTTTTTCATCTTTTACTTCATTATCTGTTTTATCTTTTAAATTATCCTCTTTTATCTTTGGTTCAGAAAAAAAATCATCTCTGACACCATTAAGCTTGTAACCTTCTCCCTGTACCTCCAATTTAATTGAGCCTTTCTCAAAATTCACACTATACTTATATCTGTTAAGAGTTGACAAGTAGATAGTAAAATCAATTTCTGAGCAGGCATCTGTTTCTTCCTCTATTTTCTCTAATAATTCATCATCAAAAAGTTGAACTTTGGCCTGTACAGTCAGAGGATTTAGAAAAAACATTCCTAAAATCAATATTATTACAGTAAACTTAAATTTCATCTTAGTTCTCCTTTCTGTGTTTATATTTGATTTCTTCCAGAAATTCACCTTCATTTGACCTCAAATTCTTATTCTTATCTGTTATTTTTGTATAAACCTTTACTTTATTTGAATCATCCATACGATATACATGTAGAATCAATCCATTTTTCATTTTTATATCAGTTTTATCCTTATTATTATCTTTAAACTCATAGATTTTATCAGCAATATCATTTCCAAAAATAAGACTGATTCTTTTCTTGTTAATTACATTCAAATCAAATTTACAATAAAATGCAGGATTTCCGTTTTTACCGGCATTAGCCCTAAATCTTAATTCGGTATCTGCAGTATCAAGTTTAAGCCAGGCACCGTCACTTGCATCGTATATACCTGTATCTTCACTCGTAAACTCCGGAAACTCAACTTCTTTATAATATTCCTTAAAATTTTTAAAATTATTAAACAGATTATACTTTGTCATTTCAGGTTTAATATACTCATTATAAAGAATGTCTGCATTCAGGTATTTTTTCATATTAAAATTGTCAAAATCTTCTTCAGCCTGCATCTTATGAATATTATAAGAGATTAAATGTTCCTGCCTGTCCACTACCGGCAGCCACCTTTTATTTTGTAATTCTTTTTGAAACTTTTTGTCCTTACGATTAATAGGATTCTTGAACTTAAAAGCATTCGCAACATCTTCTTTGAAATGATGCTTTATCAAATCAAAAATTTTAGTTTCATTTTGTTTGGCAACTTTTTTCGTTACTTTATTATTTAACCATATTGATAGATTAACCTGATTTAACTTTCTGTTTCTCGTAAAAATTAAATCAGTATAATAATTGTATTTTTCAGGTTTCTCACTTTCAACTTTAACGGAATATTGAATAAAAGGGTGGTCAAAATATTCTCCTCTTATATCCATGTCAGGTACAAAAAATATCTTAACATTTCCTTTCAATGTTTTGCTTAAATCTTTTGCAAAACTTTCGACTTCCGGCAAGATAACAGGCTTATGTTCTTTTGCATTCCAAAGTAAAAATTTATTATTGTATTTATATGGATCTTTTTGTGCACCGGCATAAGTAGGTATTTTTGTACTACTTAATAAAATAAAAGCCAATAAAACTATAATAAATTTCTTTTTCATGCTTCAGCACCTCCGTATCTGTTACACTTTTTTAGATTAAATCCCGGACTAATACTGTTTGTAGTCATTAAGCTAATTGTTTTGGAATAATTATAAACCATTTAAGTAAAAAATTAAACCATTTAAACCACAAAAAAGCCACTTCCATTCAGAAGCGGCTTATATTGTTTACCCTAAATTAAGCTTCAACTTTAACGATCTCTTTCTTGTTGTAAGAACCGCAAGCTTTGCATACTCTGTGAGGAACCATAAGCTCTCCGCAGTTGCTGCACTTAACAAGTGCAGGAGCACTCATCTTCCAGTTTGCTCTGCGGGCATCTCTGTGGCCCTTAGAACTCTTATTCTTTGGACAGATTGACATGTGAACACCTCCCTTATCAATACTTTATATATTGTATTCAAAAGGATTTATCACATGGATAACAATCCTTGAATAAACAATAAAATTTCATACCTATGCATTATACAAAAATATATTTTTTTTGTCAAGTATTATCTTCTTTTTCAAACACAAAATTCACCCCAAATTACCTAAAATGTCAGGTGGCTGTCTCTTTCTTCCAAATCTTTTTCCAATCCTTCAAGATAAGGCACGGTAGTCTTTCCCGTGATATCCAGATAATATCCCTCCGTGAACTCTTCTCTTTTAATGCTCTTTCTGCCACCGTTTACAGCCCTTGTCCAGTATTTTTTAATTTCTTTAAAAGGTGAATAGTAGTATTCATCTGTATCAGAAAAATATATTACCATAAAGGCTATTCCGTCTTGAGCTTCAAAATCCTCCATAAATTTTACCTGATGCTCATGTATATTTTGAAGCGGAAAAGTGGGTTTATTACACTCTTTTGCATCAAAGCAAATCGGAATACCCTGAACCACCCCTATATAATCCACTGTACTCTTACTGTCAAAATACGCAAGGGTAATCTGGCCCTTATCATTTATATTTACAGGGGTAATCGGTGTCGGTACTTTTTGGACAAGGGCAAGTCCCTGTTCTCTGTATTTATCGTTTGTCATATTTATAAGAGTCTCAAGAAGTGAACCTCTGAGACCTCTGGAATTCCAAGACGGCATATAATCTCCTTTTTATTTAGAGTACATAAATATTCGTAATCCGCTCATTTTTTGCGTGTCAAGAGATAACAACCCCTAAATATTCAAGTCAAGGGGCACATACCTCTAATTTCACATATTAAAGTATAATAAACCGTTTTCGGTCTGTGACTATAGGGGGATATGACCTAATATTTGCAAAATATCGAAATTTAGTTTAGCCCTCTAAAGCATTAACGTTTTAGAGAACTAAATTAAAGTGTAACTATTAATGATATTAAATATTAAACCCAAGCTTGTTTGCAACTTTTTCAAGCCTTTCAGGCAGTTTTGCACTAAAACTTCTCTCACTTAAATATGCAAATTCCCCCTCAAACTTAGGGAACTTAATTTCATAAGAATGTAAAAACTGAGTGTTAAGCCCCATTCTTCTATAATTTGTATTCTCTGATTTAAGTCCGTATTTACCGTCACCTATTACAGGATAGCCAAGGAAGGATAGGTGAGCCCTGATCTGATGGCTTTTGCCGGTTATAAGTTCAACTTTAAGCAGACTGTGTCCGTCTTTTACCTGCAGAACTTCATAGGCTGTTTTTATGTATTCTGCTCCCTCAACCTTGTCTTTATAGATTTTAACTGTATTGTGATTATCATTTTTTAGAAGATAGGCTTCAGCAGTGAAATTATTAGGAATTTCTCCCTTAACTATGGTCAGATAATATTTTGTAAGCTTTCTGGTTTTAATAATATCCGAAAGAAATCTAAGCCCTGTAAGAGTCTTTCCTGCAAGTATAATTCCGCTCGTATTTCTGTCAAGCCTGTTCACAACCGCAGGCTTAACCGTAAGCATATCTTCTGCTGTAAGGCTTCCTGAATTTATCAGATAACTGATAAGCCATTCATTCATAGATACATCGCCTGTTTTTGCTATCTGCGAAAGCACATTTACAGGTTTGTTAACTATAATAATATCCCTGTCCTCATATATGACCTTTGGTTCATCAAATTCCCATTTAAGGGATTTTAAGAAATCATACAGGGAATCGTCACTACCGCTTTCAACGCTATCCTCGGCAGTAGCAACATATTCCCTGTCAGCAGTCTGTGACAAAGTCACTTTCCCTCCAAATTTGACTATGGTCTCATCTGCAAGGAAAAGTTTGACTTCATCATTTTCTTTTAATAATTCATTTCCGGCAGCCTTCTTGCCGTTTAGTACTATGTTTTTCTTTCTAAGCATCTTGTAAATGAAGCTTGTGGGAGCATCTTTTAAGAATTTCATCAGATATTTATCAAGTCTCCCACCGGCATCAATATGCTTTATTTTAAGTAATATCATTTAACGGTTACCTTTTTAATAAAATATGATTAGGGCATCAAAAGTATTTGACACCCGGTAATCTAAATCATGAATTTAAGGCTGATACGGAAGTTCAATCTCCACTACCTGTCCATTTTTCACAGTAATGCCTGCCGGTATGTAGTAGCCGCTAAATTCCCTATACAATGACTCGAGAGTTAACGCTTTATACTCATCAGGGCTCTCCGTATAATCCTTAACTTTTACATTTCTGGCCAGTTTAGCAGTATATGCCTCAGTATCCAGTGATATCATTACACCGTCTGAACCGTATCCGTTACCTGTATGATAAGTTATACTTTTATTATTTTTGTACGAAATATCGGTAATAAATATATAACCATCAGATTTGGCTCTTGGAGTTTTTTTGAAAAGCTCCGCAACTGTTATTCTGAAAAAGTTTTCCAAATCCAGGTAATAAATCAGGTTTTCATCATAAAAAGTACTGTCAAATTTAACATAAAACTGGTCAAGAGTTTGGCGTTTCTTTCCCTTTTTATCAATCAGCACCTTGATAATCTGGTCCTTGTAAAAGTAAAGACGGTATTCAGTTTTTTGTTTAGTTTCTACTCCATAAGCGAACATCAGATCTTTACCTAGCAAATAATAATCAAATCTAATTACAGCTTCATCAGAATACTTATCACGGTACTCTATACTCTTTTTGGTAAGCTTTTTAGGCTGTTTGTAGTAATATTTTTTAATTTCGGCTATTCTTTGCTTCATTTCTTTTTCACTAAAAACTATATGTCCTACAGCAGTTTTAGCCTGAGTAATCTTAGCAGGGATGAAAAATGAAACCACCATCAAAAACAATACTGCTAAGCTCATTTTAATCGTCATTTTTTTTAACATACCATTACCCCCTCATTATCATACATTCCAAATTGTGGTTTATCATTTTATGCAAGATATGGAAGTTCAATTCTTATAATTTTACCATTTTCTGCAATAATACTGCAAAGGACAAAACCTGATTTAGTTTTGGCAAAATCATTTATAAACCACTTAAGTGAGCGTGTTTCAGGCTCAGTAGGAGACTCGGTATAATCTAACACCTGTACTTTACTGTCTAATTTTGCAGTGTATGAAGCCGCATCTAAGGATAAATACATTGCTCCCGGTCCATATACAATACCTGTATGATAAGTTATTTTTCCTTTTGAAATATTGGTAATATATACCTCTTCTTCCGACTTTATTCTATTTTTTCTTGGAAACTCATCAGCAAGTTTAATCCTGAAAAAGTTCTCTAAACTTATACACAGATGAATTTCATTACTTTCCTCCAAGTGTTTAAGTTTTCTATACAACTGTGTGTAGGTTTTTCTTTCTTTTCCTTTTTTATCAATCACCATCCTGATAAGCTGATTTTCGTAAAAATAAAGCCTGTATTCAATGCCTTGTCCCTTTCCGTAGGCAAACATCAATTCCTTATCTTTTAAGTAATAATTGAATTTAACATCCTTATTCTTGCCCTTTAAGGTCCAGTCATTAAAGATCGCTGTTTTTACAGTAAGAAGCTTGGACTTATTGTAGTAGTAATCCTGAATTTCCTTTACTCTGCTTTCAACAGTTTTATTTGAAAATATCTCATGATTTGCGACAGTTTCAGCCTTTGCTGTAATTTCCCCCGATGGTAACAGGGTAAATACTGCAACGAGTAAAAGCAACATCAATCCTGTTTTACATAAATTTTTAATATTCATATTTTTCTCTCCCCTTTCATAGTCAGATAAAACAAATCATCCACCTTTACCTTAATCCTGATACATCAGACTGACTTCAACTATTTTCCCATTCTTTTCTTTAAGGCTTGCAGGAATGTAGTTTCCTCTGGAACTAAAGTTTTCTTTCAACCACTCAACAGTTTTAAGTTCATAATCAAGCGGAGCATTCCAGTAACTTTTTATTTTAACATTTTTTGATAATTTAGCTGTATAAGCCTTGGCATCAAGAGATACAATTCCTGTCTCATATAAATACGATTCGCCGGTATGATAGGTCAGACTTGTATTTGAAACATCGGTAATATATATCCATTTTACGGTCTTTGTCCCATCTTCTTTTGTGAAAAGAGATGCATACTTTATCCTAAAAAAACTTTCAAGTTCCATATATAAGTTCAGTTCATCATCATATTCTGCAGAATCAGGATCATTATTAAGTTTTTTATAAAGCTGGTTGAAGGTTTTAGACTTTTTACCTTTCTCATTAACTAAAAACTTTATAAGCTGGTTTTTGTAAAAATAGAGGCGGTATTCCTCCTTATATTCTCCTTTGCCATACGCAAACATAAGATCATTACCCTTTAAATAATATGTAAATTTTATTTTTGTGCCCATATCATCAAAAGGTGTATTCTTTTTTGTAAGTTTCTTAGACTGATTATAGTAATAATTTTTGATTTCAGCTATTCTTTTTTGAATGGTTTTCTCAGAAAAAATCTTGTGTTTTGCAACAGTTTCAGCCGCAAAAGTCTTAGTAGGCATCTGTGTAAACAGTGCCACAAAAAATAATAACATTAATCCGATGTTAATTATTCTTTTTCTTATCATTATATCATCCCCCTCATTTAAGAAAATAATGATTATTCCAAATTATGACTCAAACGGAATCCTAACCTCAATCAATTTGCCCTTCTTTGTTACAAGTTCACAAACATCCAGATAATCTCCGATTCTTTCTTTAAGCCACTTAACAGAACGTAATTTAGGTTTTGCAGGGTCTGAAGTATAATCCTTTATTTTTACATTTTTAGTCATTTTTACTGTGTATGGTTCAGGATAAAGTGATCTGATGGACATATCCTTCCCACAGCCATGTCCCAAATGATAAGTCAGGCTCTTGTCTGAAATACCTGTTATAAATACTCTCTCTCCTGTAACCGTTTTTGAAGTCTTTGATACAACATCATCCAGCTTTATTAAAGAGAAATCCTCAAATTCCATATAAAGACTGAGGGTTTCATCATAAGAAGAGGTATCAAGCTTTTTATACAACTGCGTATATGTCTTGCGTTTTTCACCCTTTTTATCTACAAGAAGCTGAATCAGCTGGTTATCTTTGAAGTAAAGACGGTACTCGGTATTTTTGCTCTTGCCGTAAGCAAACATTAACTCTTCACCATCAAGATAATAGTTAAAGTTTGCCTTTCCGCCATCAAAAGACCAATGTTTGAATACTGCCTTTTTAACAGTGAGTTCATCACGTTTATTGTAATAATAATCCTTTATCTCAGCTATTCTTTCTTTAACTTCCGCATTGGAAAAAACTTCATGTTCGGCTACTGTATCAGCCTTTACTGTAACAGACTTTAACGAAAACAAGTTAAATACCATAGAAAATAAAAACAAAACAACACTAATTTTACATATTCTCTTAATAGACATATTCTTTCCCCCTTATACTCTCATTATAATTTTTAGCTTAATAACCTTCCTGAATAATAATCTCAACTATCTTTCCGTTTTTTTCTTTAATATCAGCCTCGACATAATTTAAGTAATCAATTGCATACATAAGATCATCAAGATTTTTCGTCTTATATGTAGAACCATCTTCAAGAGGTTTTATATAATGAGACTTTACTATTACTTTATCCGATAGTTTTGCAATGTAGGCTTTAGTATCAAAGCTAATATATTCTCCGTACACCTTACAGGTATGATAGGTTATACTCTTATTCGAAGCATCAGTTATAATAACCTGCTTTATGGTCTTGGTTCCATCCGTTTTTTTTAAATGGGCAGAGTATTCCTTTTTGAAAAGATTCTCAAGTTCCATATAAATCTGTGCATCACCTACCAAATAGTTTTCATCTTCTAAAAGTTCCTTATAAAGCTGTGTATAAATCTCTCTTTTCTTGCCTTTTTCATCATAAATCATTTGAATAAGCTGATTTTTATGGAAATAAAGGCGAAATTCCATATCATCATTTTTTCCGTAAGCAAACAGAAGATCTTTTCCCTTCAAATAATAAGTAAATTTGATACTTCCACCCGGAAGTATATTACCTCCAAAGCTTATTTTTCTTGTAGTCAGCTTATCAGGTTGTTTGTAGTAAAACTTTTTGATTTCAGCTATTCTTTTCTTAATGATTTTCTCAGAAAAAATCTGATGATTTGCAACCGTTTCCGCATAAACAGCCTTAGATGGTATTACATTAAAAAATGTAATCAAAAACAGCACTACAATTCCAATTTTAAATATTTTTTTTAACATACTTTCCCCTTTCAATCGTAATCTACTAAACTGTAAAGTACTCCATACTTTCTGCAAAGCCTTTAATCTCAGACATTTCCCCCTCTGACAGCTTATTTTCCGGAAATGCTTTGATAAACTTATCCATGTCGTCAAAAACGACTATATTATCCCCCCTTCCCTGATTTTTTAGATGTTTGTCTATATAAGCTTTGGCTGCATCAGTTTTTTTCTTATAATCATATTCATTTCTGACAGATTTCCCTGCTTTTTCCTTGTAACCTAATATTCTCCCCTTAAATACAGCTACGAGGTCAAGGTGCATTACATTTTCTGCTGAAGTGAATACCGGTGAATATAGCAAAATGCCTTTACCTGCTATATTCTCCTCAGCCTTAACCAAGGTCTCACCTTTCATTTCTTTATAGGGCAAAAGAATAAAAAATGTGGCTAAACTCCTTCCGACAGGAAGTACAAACAACAAGGCTAAAACCGAAAATATATTTCTTGGCTGCATTTTATTTAGCAAAAGTCCGACAATAAAAATGATAACTGCTGCCAATACATTTAAGGCTACATTTAAGAATAATTTATTTTTTCTGTACGTGAGATAGCCTTTTTCAAACTTATTATATTTCTTCATAAAAATTCTTACTCCAATTATACAATATTTTATATATTTTTTCACTAATTTTAGTTCGAATTATTCAAAAATATTCCCTGAAATACATGAACTATTAAGTGAATAACCGGAAATTCATATTACTTTTTAAGTTGCCCTATTTCTTCCTCTGTAAGTGCCCTTACTTCGCCTAATTCTAAATTGTCATCAAGCTTAAGACTTCCCATAGAAAGTCTTTTCAGGTATATAACCTCATTCTCCACAGCCTCAAACATACGCTTTACCTGATGAAATTTCCCTTCAGATATGGTAATTTTAGCCGCAAATTTCTTTACATCATCACAGATTTCAAGCCTTGCAGGTTTACAGATAAAGTCTCCCAAATCTAACCCACCCGCAAAAATCTCTATATCAGATACTTTTACAGGGCTTTTAAGCTCTGCATAATAAACCTTATCCACATGATTTTTAGGAGAAAGCAGTTTGTGGTTTAATTCCCCGTCATTTGTAATCAGTAAAAGTCCCTCCGTATCCTTATCAAGCCTGCCTACAGGGGAAAGTTCGTTAAATCTCGGACAGCCGGTTCCTGTTTCCTTGAAAACATCCATAACCGTCTTTGTCCTGCCCTTTTCGGTAGAGGTTATTACTCCCTGTGGTTTGTTCATCATATAGTAATAGTATTCTACATATCCCACCGGCTTACCATCTATACAAATTTCGTCATTATCTGTATCTACCTTGGTTTCAGGGCTTTTGATAACAACTCCGTTAGCCGTAACCCTGCCTTTTCTTATATATTCTTTAACCTTGCTTCTGGTTTCAGAGGTCATATCTGATAAATATTTATCAAGTCTTATTGTTTTTGACATTGGCTGCTCCGTTTCATAATATTAATGACCTGCCTTATATTTTCATTTAATTTAAAATAAGTATATTCCCTTAAACTTAGAGGTTTACTATAGTAGTATTCTTTTTAATCTCAATCCAAAGCATAATTTTACCTACTTTTAACTCTTAGAAATCATCACCAGCAATTCAGAAATATCATTTTTAGAATTATCCATATATCTTTATTCCATCTTTCAAAATTTCTTCCAGTAATTCTATATTATCCTTTAACCCGGCAACCTCTAAAACATCTACCTTTTTATGTAATGAACTTCTTATTTCTTCCACTAAACCATAAAACTTAAGTCCTTTAATATCAGTGGAAATAAGAATATCCACATCACTATCTTCTCTTGCCTTACCTTTTGCATAAGATCCAAAAAGATAACAGAAATTTACCTTATATTTACTAAAAACCTCTGAACATTTCTGCTTTATGTATTCAATTTCAAGAATCCCATGTTCCTCATCAATAGGGTTAATTTCTGATAATTTCTCAAAAATGTAGTTATATTTTATACTTCCTTCTTTTAAGCTATCATTTTCATATGATTTATATGAACGTAAAGATATTCCAACCAAATTCGCTGCATCTTGCTGTGTTAATTTTTTATCTATTCTTAATCTTTTTAACTTTTTCATAATTTGCACCTCTATAATCAGCTTAGTGCAAAAATTGCACTTTGTCAATATTAAAAGTGCAAATTTTGCACTTTCTATCTATATAAGGTGCAAATTAATTAAACTTAAAATTTAAACTAAATTATTGAGAGTTAACTCCGGGATCTAAATCTTTCATTAATCCCTACATCATCCTCCAGCCCGCAAAGTACTTATTTTTTACCGTAGTTCCCGAAAGCTTTCCAAATCCCAAAGGAAAACCGTTAATTCCAATCAGAATAAAAGCTCCCTTTTCAGCCTTATCAAGTTTATTTTTTACAAGCTCATCCTTTGTCACTTCTATCGTTTCACATTTTAGGTATTTAACCACTCTCTCATCATCTGCATCTAAATCAAGAAAATACTTGGATTCGTCTTTAGTACGTGACATAGCAAAAGGTTCACTTGGCTCAAATCTTCCTTTCTTTCTATCTCCCACATAAAGTCCGTTTCTAAGAATCCTAAGCCCGGTGACATCCGGCAGCCCCTCAGGAATAAGATAGAGTTTCTCTCCATGTAACTCAAGTCTTGCCAGTTCTTCATTTGTTAAGCCCCAGCTTTTAAGGAAAGCTTCTTCTTCATTAGAGAGCTTAACCCTCTTTACATTAGTTTCAAAATACTTAGGATAATCAGTTTTCTTCTTATGAAGCAAACATAGAAAATGTCCCTCTCCCTCCATCTTATGTGGCCAGAGCCGCACAGCACCTCTTATTTCTTCTTTGTCTGAACCTATCCATTCAGGATGTCCTGAATCAAAGCCTTCATAACTGTCATTGACAGGTATTACTTCAAGCTCGGGAAACATTGTTAAAATATAGTTAATTGTACCCTCGTTTTCATCAGGCGAAAAAGTGCAGGTTGAATACAGTAAATATCCGTCATCTGACAGCATATTTACCGCATTAGGAAGTATATCTTTTTGTAAATCATTATAATAACCTGTGCCATACTGTTCCCAGTTCTTAATAATGGCAGGCTCTTTCCTAAACATTCCTTCTCCTGAACAAGGTGCATCCACCAGAATTTTGTTAAAATATCCCTTAAATACATCACTTAAATTCTTCGGAGTTTCACTTGTAATTAAAGCATTTTTAATGCCGAATACACCTAAGTTTTTAAGCAGAGCCTTTGCTCTGGTAGCAGATATATCATTTGATACAAGTACACCTTTTCCATTTAGCTTAGCTGCAAGCTCTGTACTTTTACCTCCCGGTGCGGCACAAAGGTCTAATACCCTGTCTCCGGGATCTACCCGAAGAATATTGGCGGGAGTTTGCGCAGAAGGCTCTTGTATATAATAAAGACCCGCATAATAGTAAGGGTGTCTGGTAGCGGCAAATACAGAACCATCAAAATAATAGCCGTTATCTATCCAAGGAATATTTTCCGTTTTAACCACAGAAAGTCTCTCCCATTCCTTAGGAGAGACCTTGGTTCTGTTAAGTCTTAGTCCCTGTAAAGGACTTTTATTGTAGCTTTCAAGGAATTTATCATATTCCTCTCCAAGCATATTTTTAATTTTTATTAAAAAACTTTCCGGTAAATTTATCATTAAATATTACAAATTCCTTTCCGGCAGGCTCTGACTGTGATATCCTTCCGATATAGTATCCAGCTCCTTGCTAAACTTTATAAGAGTGTTCAAATCTCCGGTTGCATAGATATCATAAAACTCTTTCTGTATCTTGGTTACTTCTCTGTCATTAGCCACCTTATATAGGTTTTGAATGTTGTTTAGTATCTGAGATACAATGCTTGCTTTAATTCTGAATGAATTCTGTGCATCCACAATTTCATTTCTGATTGCAGACATTTCTGTATCCAGTTGAACTATAGCGGCAGCAGAGTTTTTAAGCCTTTTAGATACATTCTCAGGCATGTTTCCCTTATACTTATACTGAAGCGAATGCTCGATTATAGCCCAAAAATTCATAGCCAGGGTTCTAACCTGTATTTCTACCTTCACCGTCTTTTTACCGGTCAGAGTCTCCACATTATAAGATGCGATTATGTGGTAACTTCTGTAACCGCTGCGTTTTTGATTGCTTATATAATCTTTTTCTTCATGTACCACCAAGTCAGAACGTTTTTTAATCATTTTTATAACATTTGCAATATCATCTTCAAACTGGCAGATAATTCTGATACCCGCAATGTCTTCTATTCTGTTTTCTATGTCATAAAGTGGAATTCCTTTTTTTTGAGCTTTTTCTATAATGCTGGAAATTCGTTTAACTCTGCCTATAACCTGTTCAATAGGAGAATACTGCCCCATCGCTCTATAATCTTCAATTATATGATTAAGCTTTACAACAAGTTCATCCACCGCAAGTCTGTAAGGTGCTAAAAATTCACTCCACATCTTAGTTTCCATAGATAACCCAACCTTCATTAATTTTTTAAGCTGTCTTAATTTTTGAAACTATGTATAGGTGCAGGTATTCTGCCACCTCTATTAATAAATTTTTCACAAGAAAATCCATTCACAGGCATAATCGGAGCATAACCCAGAAGTCCTCCGAATTCAGCCTGTTCTCCGACATCTTTCCCAACTACAGGAATAAGTCTTACCGCTGTTGTCTTCTGATTTATCATACCTATTGCCATTTCATCAGCTATTATTCCCGAAATGGTCGAAGCTGAAGTACTGCCCGGAATTGCTATCATATCAAGTCCAACTGAGCATACGCAGGTCATAGCCTCAAGTTTTTCAATACTCAATGCTCCATCCAAGACAGCATTTATCATCCCCTGATCTTCACTTACAGGGATGAAAGCACCGCTAAGTCCACCTACATAAGAAGACGCCATAACTCCGCCCTTCTTAACCTGGTCATTGAGGAGGGCAAGGGCTGCTGTTGTACCCGGAGCACCTGCATGTTCAAGTCCCATTTCATAGAAAATATCTGCAATAGAATCTCCGATTGCAGGTGTAGGAGCTAGTGAAAGGTCTACTATTCCAAACGGAATACCAAGTCTTTTCTCTGCTTCCAAGGCTACAAGCTGACCTATTCTTGTTATCTTAAATGCAGTCTTTTTAATCTTCTCACAAAGGGTACCAAAATCATCTCCTTCAGAATGTTTGAGCACCGCTCTTACCACACCCGGTCCGCTTACACCGACATTTATTATTTTATCTGCCTCAGTAACCCCATGGAAAGCCCCCGCCATAAACGGATTGTCATCAGGAGCATTACAAAATACCACAAGTTTTGCACAGCCTATGGAATCCCTGTCCTTTGTAAGCTCCGCAGCCTCTTTAATGATTTCTCCCATCAGCTTCACTGCATCCATATTTATTCCGGTTTTTGTAGAGCCCAGGTTAACAGAGCTGCATATATGCTCTGTTTCTTTAAGAGCCTTCGGAATAGACCTGATTAAAAGCTTATCGGCAGGTGTGCTTCCTTTAGATACAAGAGCCGAATAACCGCCTATGAAGTTTACTCCGGTTGCCTCTGCTGCCCTGTCAAGAGTCTTTGCAATTGACACAAAATCTTCTTCTGTTTTACAGGCTGAATTGCCTATAAGGGCTATCGGTGTTACGGAAATTCTTTTATTTACAATAGGGATGCCGAATTCCTTGCCTATTTCATCTCCGGTCTTTACCAGGTCTTTTGCGGTTTCTGTAATTTTCTTATAGATGTTCTCATTTAATTTGTTTAAATCATCTGTAATACAATCTAAAAGACTAATTCCGAGAGTTATGGTACGAACATCCAGATGTTCATTCCATATCATGTCATTTGTCTCAAATACCTCTCCTAAAGTAATCATTATTCCTCCTAATCACTTATATCAAATATACCTGACTTTAATTACGCAGTTTCAAATATCAGATACGATGCATTTGATCAAAAATCTCTTCTCTCTGGATATTTGCCTTAAAATCACATTTTTCTCCAAGTTTCATAAAACCGTCCACTACAGAAGCAAATTCATTGTCTACCTCTGTAATATCAACAATAAGCATAATATTAAAGAAACCACCGATAAGAGTCTGCGAAACATCAAGTATATTTATTTTTTTCCCCGCAAGATAATTGCATATTTCTGCAAATCTTCCTACACTATCTTTTCCTACTGCTGTAATTACTGCTCTTTTCATATCCTCTCCTTCTTGGGGAATCCCCATAATTAGTATTGTAACTAAGCATTCATCTTAAGATTATGCTGTCTTTCCGTCTGTAATTACGGAAGCCTCTAATATAACTTTTCCGGATGTTTTATCCCGATTGGCTACTTCAATCTTTGTAAAGTTTTCATAATTTTTATGCTTCATCAACAATTCACACCTTACTGTTTCAAGTGCAAGTTCAGGCATATTATTCTCATCACTCAGATGTCCCAAAAAGACATGCTTCATATCTTCATTCCACAGTTTTGTTATAAGTTTTCCTGAGTTTTCATTGGAAATATGTCCCCTGTCACCCAGGATTCTCCTCTTTAGCCTGAAAGGATATCTTCCTGCTTCAAGCATCCTCTCATCATGATTTGCTTCTATGACCAAACCTTGCGATCCTTTAAGCCCATCTTCAATTTCATCAGTAATCATACCAAAATCAGTACATACAGAAACCTTGGTATCATATTTTTCAAAATTAAAGCCCATAGGCTCTGCAGCGTCATGAGGTATGTTAAAACAATTTACCTTAAAATCATTAAAACAGAAAGGGCGGTTTGCCTCTATTTTATACATCAGCTTTTTATAACTGTTATCAAAGCCTCTGCATTTAGTCAGTTCCGAAAGTGTTCCAAGACTTGCAAAAACAGGAATTTTGTATTTTTTCATAAGCATCATCAGTCCGTTTATATGGTCAGCATGTTCATGTGTAATGAAAATTCCTTTAACACTTTCTGTATCAATCGAAAAATCAGACAGACTTTCCACTATCCTTTTACAGCTTATTCCGCAGTCTACAAGAAAGTGATTTCCTTCCGAATCCCCAATAAGGCTTGAGTTACCGCTGCTTCCGCTGGCAAGTGTTGTAAACCATAATGAAGAACTTATTTTAGTATTATTCACTCCAAGCTATCCTAATCTGATCTCCGTCATGTATAGGTGAGGTAAAGTCCATATCTCCCACACCGTTTACTTCAAGAATCAGCCTTCCTCTGTATTCGCTCATATCAAAGGGATAGAAATCAAGCACATCAACGAGCAGATAATGTACCTTACCCTTAAGTGTTACAATTGTATCATTTACTTTAACCGTTATATCTTTTGCGGATGGATTAAATGAAGTCTGTGCTTTTTCAGGTATTTCCGAAACAGCTTCTTCCTGTTCGTAAACCGGTGCCACAGCCATAGCCGCTCCTTCAAAGCCTGTTGTAAATACGGATTCATCTGTTGTAGGCTCAGAGGCAGATACTTCCACCGGTATATCTTCTTCCTTTACTTCTTCCACAGCCTCATCCATATACGGTATCTCATCGGTTACAGTTTGAGGTGCCGCAACCGGTATAGATATTTCATCTTCACCCGAACCGAAAGTAATTGAATTTGCAGTTTCTTTATAAGAAGGTGCCGGCTCTGATACTGTAGCGGTTCCTATCTCTGTTTCAACGTATTCTTCATCATCGGGAAGTTCGTCATAGCTGCTGTAATTTACTTCCGGTTTAGCTTCTTCCTCTGTATAAGAAGCATTGTCCGTTACTGCAAAATTGTCATAAATCTTTGTATTCTCATCAGCAGGCATATTATTAACCAGTATGCCGTTATGATAAGGTAAATCAAGCATTTCCATAACCTGAAGCAGGGTATAATAATTTCTTATAACTACATTATCACCGTCAGCTACTTCATAGAAACCTGATACCAGCCTGCCGTTTACCTCCGCAAGTTTTGGACAGCTAAGCTCTTTTCCGTTGAAAATGATATGGAAAGGATTGTCCATTTCTCTTATCTTATTAACCAAAAGTTTTGCCGGAGCTCCGGATGTGGACGGTTTAATTGTAATTACATCATTCTTGGAAATAGGCTTGCTTATGCTTACAATATTTCCGTTCAGCTTGATTTCAGCAGGTTCACCAACTTCTCCTCTTTCAACCCTTCTTGTGCCGTCCAAGGTATAATTAATAGATTTCCCGCGCTTAGGAAAAAGATCATCATTTGAAAATCCATCCTGACTGAGCACATCATATATTGTCAGCTTATTATTATCATAAAGCTTGATTCTGGTATCGTTCAAAGTAACATATATGAAGTTGTTCCTAGATTCGTAATAGCTGTAACATATGCCTATAGGTGTGACCAACATAGGATCTTTTTCAACATTTTCATCTGCAAATTCAACTTCTCCGAGTACTTCTTTACCTCTTAGTGCAACTCTTTCCTTTTGTAATCCCAGAATTTCAGCAATATGCTCCGTAAAGCCTTTAACCTTACCGCCACCGCCTACTACAAATACTGCACTTACAGACTTACCGCCATTTAATTCTTTAATCTTCTCAGCTATTTCCTCCGTTATTGAATTAAGGGTTGGAGCTATGGTCTTAAGTATATCTTCTGAGTTCATTGTCTGAGTAATATCCATTATGTCCTTAAACTCTACCGTAGGATTCCCAAGATCTCTCTTAATCTCTTCAGCTGTATTAAAATCAACCAGGCAAAGTCTGGCTATTATTTCGGTAATCTCATCACCTGCATGAGGAATCATACCATAGGCTATTACGCAGCCATCATTGGTTATACATATATCGGAAGTACCTGCCCCCACGTCAACCAAGGCTATATTAAGCAGTCTGAATTTTTCCGGAATGGCTATATCTATGGCTGCAATAGGCTCTAAGGTAAGATTTGCTACATTTAAGCCTGCATTTTCAACAGCTGCATATAAATCATCAACCACGTCCCGGGGAAGAAAGGTTGCAATAAGCTCCGCATCTATCCTTGTACCTTTGTGCTCCTCCAGGTTAACCATTTGCTGGCCATTTATATAATAATGCATTACCGAATAGCCTACACAATAGAAATCGTTGCCCTTTTCCTCGGATGCCCTTATGGTCTTATAGGCTTCTTCAACTCCAAGCATTTCAAGGGTATGAATTTCATCATCATGGATTATGGTTTCTTCTGTAAACTCTATAAAAGGTTTTACCTTCACAGTCTTAAGTACACGACCTGCCGCCGCTATCGAAACCTCGGTCAATTCCTTGCCAAGCTCTGCTTCAAGCTTCTTCTTCATCTTTCTTATAGATTCAGATACTTTCGGAATATCATGAATCTGTCCGTCAAGCATAGCTCTGGTCTCATGCTCAGCCTGAGCTATAGCATAAACTTTAAAAGTATGTTCATCTTCCCTTGCACCAACAGTTCCGACCAGACTTCTGGTTCCTATATCCAGACCAAACACCGGCTTCTCAGGTAATTCCTGCATTGTACCCTCCTCTAATAGCTTTCTAATATATTTTTTATCTGAATTTCAGTCTCCGCCTCAGAACCCGAGTTATCTATAACATCATCCGCAATTTGTCTGAATTCTTCCTCTGTGTTCTGGCTTTCAAATATTTTTCCGGCTTTTCCCTTGTCTATACCACGATTATCATAAAGCCTTTTAAGCCTTATATCTTTGTCAGCATAGACAAACCAAACCTTATCACACTTTCTATTATACCTTACTTTTATCAAAAGTGCAGTCTCTAATGCAATATATTTATATTTTTTTTGTGTAAATTCAGCTATCCTTTTATCTACCTCTGCCTCTACAGCAGGATGAATTATATCGTTTAACTTACATAATAATTCCCGGTTATCAAAAACCAGACTTCCAAGCTTTTTCCTGTCAATAGATCCGTCTTCCGCAATCACCTTATTTCCAAAAATTTCAACAACCTTTTTATAAGCACTTTTACCGATTTCCATTACCTCATGCCCTATTGTATCGGTGTCTATAACGGCTGCATCAAATTTATCTCTTAAAAGAGAGGTAACTACAGATTTACCTGAGCCTATTCCGCCTGTAATTCCTATTACCAATGAAATTCCCTCCGAATTTAATGAGCATCATACCAATTATAGCCAAATTTAACATCTACCGAAAGCTTAACTTTAAGTTCGGCTGCCTTCATCATTTCCTCTTTAAGAAGCTTTGCCACAGCCTCTTTATCCTCTTCTTTTGCTTCTATCAGAAGTTCATCATGAATCTGAAGCAGAAGTCTTGAATCCGGAAATTCTGATTTAAGCCTTGCATTTACACTGTTCATTGCAATCTTGATTATGTCTGCGGCAGTACCCTGTACAGGTGAGTTCATGGCTATTCTTTCCCCAAACTGACGCTTCATAAAATTGTTGCTGTTAAGCTCAGGTATAGGGCGGATTCTGCCAAAATAAGTCTTTACAAAACCTTTCTCTATGCCTGTTTCTACCAGAGAATCCAGATATTTTTTAACCTGCGGATAAGCCTTAAAGTAATCATTTATATATTTTTCGGCATCCTTCCTTGATATACCGAGATTTTCGCCAAGTCCGAATGAGCTTATTCCATAAATAATACCGAAGTTTACAGCCTTTGCATTTCTTCTCTGCAAATCCGTAACCTCATCAAGAGGTACCCCGAATACGTGAGAGGCAGTTATCCTATGTATGTCCTCCTCGCCCTGATAAGCCTTTATTAACTCCTCATCTCCTGAAAGATGTGCCATTATCCTAAGCTCTATCTGAGAGTAATCCGCATCCACAAACACATAGCCTTCTTTCGGAACAAAGGCTTTTCTTATTCTCTTGCCAAGCTCCATCCTGATCGGTATATTCTGTAAGTTAGGTTCAGTACTTGAAAGCCTGCCCGTGGCAGTTACAAGCTGGTTTAGTTTACAATGTATCCTGCCATCTTCTTTTACATACCCTTCAAGTCCGTCCGTATAGGTAGACTTAAGCTTTGCAACCTGCCTGTAGTTAAGTACCCTTTCAACTATCGGATCTTCCAGCCTTATCCTTTCAAGCACATCTGCAGAAGTCGAGTATCCTGTTTTGGTCTTCTTTCCGTAAGGAAGCCTTAGTTTTTCAAAAAGTATCACACCGAGCTGTTTAGGAGAATTTATATTAAACTCCTCTCCCGCCATCTTGTAGATTTCTTCTTCATAATTTTTAATCAGTACATCAAGCTCCTCAGAGTATTCATGAAGCTCCTCTTTATTGAGCTTAATTCCTCTTTCTTCCATTTCATAAAGAGTTGAAACCAAAGGCATCTCAATTTCTTTATATAAATTCTCCATCCCAAGATTACTTAGCTCTGAAATTAACTTTGGTGCGGATAAAAGAGCCGCCCTTGCCGTAAATTCAGGATTTTCACCTGAGAGAATATCAGGATAATCACTTAACACCGCTTCTGCATTATGTTCTGTAGAAAGCGGATTTATAAGGTAATGTGCCACAGCTAAGTCATACACATTTTTATAATATGTCTGCTTAAAGAAAATTAACTTCTCTTTAAGTGAAAATGTGACAAATATAGTGTTGTTGCATCTATTAAAAAGTTTGTCCAGATTTACCTTCAGAAAATCATCATTGATAAACATCTCTTTCTTAATAAAAGTTTCTTTACTTCCCGAAAGTAAGGTAAGTCCTTCTTCATTTATATCAAAGCCTACATATTTTTCATTATTGCTTATATTTTTAAAACACTGTAAAGCCTCTTCCATATCACAGGTTTCCGCTCTTTCAAAGCTTATTTTAGGCTTTGCTTCCTTTTTTGTAACCTTGATAGCCTCTGCCTTTTCATGCAATTTATTTATCAAATTGATTCCGTTTTCAGAAATCAACTTTTCTGCAACAGCTTTATCAAGACTGTAAGGAAGTGAATTTACATCACTTTTCCCCGCACTCTCTTCATTTTCCAGGTCACTGATATCCACTGAGTTAAACTCAAGTGCTTTTATAATCTTTGCGCCGCCTTCAAAATCTATATTAGCAGTTAAATCCGACAATTCTACGCCGGTAGTATCAATATCTTTCTTTATAGTTGCAAGCTGTTCCGAAAGTCTGGCAGATTTTTCTCCAACCAGCTCAGTATCAGACGTTTTAAGAAGGTATGAAAGCGGAGAACGGTTTATCCCGAGTTCTTCCTTCCAAGCCTTTTTAATCTCATCAAGCTCTTTTTTATCTTTATTATTTATAGCCTTATACAGCTCATCAACTGTATGATATTTCCCTATAAGCAGCCTTGCCGTAGCCTCACCTACACCGGGTACTCCCTTTATATTATCCGAAGCATCACCCATTATTCCTTTAAGGGAATTTACATTTTCAGGCTCTACTCCGAATTCCTTTTTTATAAGCTCTTTATCATACACAAAACATCTGTCAGGTGCATTTACCTTGGACTTATCGATACCGTATTTTTTATACAGTTCATCTGTTTTTTCAGCAGTACCATGCATAAGCCAAAGCTTGATTTTATCATCCACCAATTGAAGATAGTCGTTATCCTTGGTCATTATAAATACCGGAATTTCAGACTTAAACTTCTCAGCCAGTGTACCGCAGAAATCATCCGCTTCAAAAGTACCGGACATAAACTGCGCTATTCCAAAGGCTTTTACTACCTCCTGACAGATAGCAAACTGGTCTGAAAGAGGAGCCATAGTCTCTACCCTGTTGCCTTTATAATCAGGATATATTTCCCTTCGAAATGTATCTCTGCTTAAATCCCAGGCTATGGCTATATGACTGGGTTTTTGCTCCCTGATGATTTTTAATAAATATTTTACAAAACCAAAAACTCCGTTAGTGTAGAAACCGTCAGCGGTCTGTAATATTTTATCATAATACTTTTCTTTTTCTTCTATGGTTTTTGCAAATAAAATCTGTCTCGGAAGGCTGCCGAAAAACTGAGTGGATAAAAGGCTTGAGCCATCTATTAACAAAAGGTAATTATTTTTCATACAGTCTTCTCCTAATTTCTATTTCTTTAGCCAGTTCTTCTATATCCACAAATGGATCCGATAGTACCTTGCTGTCGCTAAACCTGAAACGCATGCTTAAGTCGTTATCTATAAAACTCCTGCTTTCACTTGTTTCCGTCACCTTTATATCGGTTTCCGTCTTTACAGAAAGACCGGTGAAAAGAACTGCCGCTCCGACCACTCCCGGAAAAGCCACTCTTCTTCTTAGCATCCTGTTTTTATACTTTTTAATATCCCTCTTGGTTTTCTCAATAAAGTTATTGTATTCACCATGATAATTGTCAGAAGTTTCAAGCTTTCCTTCAAGTTCCTTCAGACAGTTAATAATAGTGTAGTAAATTTCAAGCTCGTCATTACATTCTTTGCACGTCAAAAGATGCCCAAGCATTTCCTCTTTCTTAGGCATATTTAGCTGTCCGTATATTAAAGGCCGAATATTTTTTTGAAATTCACTACACTCCATATTATCACATCTTTTCCGGTTCAGGATAATCCACACCCTTAGTATCTACAGTTACTTTTGCTATTTTTTGCTCTTCTTTCGGTCTGTCCTCAAAATCAGTCTTGGTCTCAGCTATTTCATTTACAACATCCATACCTACTATAACCTTACCAAAACCTGCATAAGCTCCATCTAAATGAGGTGATGTCTTGTGCATAATAAAGAACTGTGAACCTGCTGAATCAGGATGCATAGCCCTTGCCATAGACAGTACTCCCGGCTCATGTTTTAAGTCATTCTTAAAACCATTCTGTGCAAATTCTCCCTTAATACCATAGCCCGGTCCGCCTGTTCCAAGTCCTTCAGGGCAGCCTCCCTGTATCATAAAACCCTTGATTACCCTATGAAAAATAAGCCCGTCATAAAAGCCTTTTTTTACAAGTGAAATAAAGTTATTCACAGTATTTGGAGCTATCTCAGGATAGAGCTCTGCTACTATTTTTTTACCGTTTTCCATTTCAATTGTTATTTCCGGATTTGACATAAAATTACCTCTTTCTGTTTTTTATAATATATTTTCTTTTTTACAAAGATTGCAACAGCTTGTTTCCGTCGCAATTCTCACCTTACTAGTGTACTGGCACATTGATATTTAGTATTACAACAACTTCCTATCTGGAAGCTGTTGTGAACTTAGGATACAATGAATTCAATTTTACTCTGGCATCAACAGTTCGAAATTGCCAATAGACCTTTGCTGCAAAAATATTTCGCTCTACCTCCCAGGCTGCTAATTCTTCGCGAAGATTGGTAATGTTTTTAATCCTTCGTGACAGACACTGTCTGGTCATCACATTAAGTTCTATTT
>NZ_KI535366.1:2270-149470 GCF_000160035.2 Catonella morbi ATCC 51271 | reverse complement strand
GTACTTCATCCAAATCAATAATGATCTGGCATCTGCATCGAATTGTTTTGGATGTTTTGTTTTTTCGGATGACAGATTTTAAGATTTTTAATTCGTTATCCGTAAGTTCGATTTTATACTTTTTTGGTCTTGCCATATAAATCACCGCCGTTTCTTTTATTTTATCATAAAACGGCAAAAATAGCCAGAAATATTTTGTTAAATATCAATATGTCAATACACTAGGCTAACACATTTTAGTACTATTATCAATCAGGATTTCATAAATCGGCTTGCCTGTTCTTCTCCTCGTAAGCTCCATCAGTCCTAATTTTGTTATATCTGCCACATTACTTTTGGTACTGTCTTCTTTCAGAAAATCTTCCATTGCATTTATCAGCTCTTTACCTCTGGATTTAGGTATTTCTATAAAGTCCACTATTATAATTCCTGACAGGTTTCTAAGCCTTAACTGGTCTGCTATCTCCCTTGCAGCTTCAAGATTTATCTTCATAAATGTTTCCGTATTGGTAGACTTCCCGGTAATAGCCTTACCTGAATTTACATCTATAATTGTAAGTGCCTCTGTATATTCTATAACAATATAGGCACCTGATTTTAGCCAAACCCTCTTAGACAGAGCTTTCTCAAGAGTAGTATTTATAGAATACAGGGCAGACAGGCTCATCATTTCATCTTTGTAAAAGAAAAGCTTTTTTATATCCTTTTCAGAAAATTCCTTCAAATACTCTTTATACTCATTATAAGTTTCTTCATCATCAGTCATTATCTTTTCTATTTTCTCACAGTTATCTCTTATAAGACTTAAATGTTCAGGGATCTCCTTAAATATTCTCTCGTACTTAACCCCATGTTTACCTCGATTGATAATTGAAACAAACTTTACATAGAGGTCATAAAGTGTATCTTCCAGCTCTTTGTCAGAGAGATTTAAGGCAGATTTTCTGATTACCCCTCCTGCTCCGGTTTCGGTAGCAAATTTTTCTCCGACTGACATAAACCTTGACTTGATTTCTGTAAAATCAGCTTCTTCCCTATATTTTGAAGACAGATGTATCTTATCTAAATTCGGTTTAAGCACAGCATACTTACCTATAAAAGTAAAGTCTGTTGTAAGTGAGTATGACTTGGTCTTGGTAGGTAGCTTTGCTATCTGAACCAAAATCAAATCATCTATAACAGGTGTTCCTCCGGGCTTTCCGTTTACATAGATTATCTTCATATCAGGTGTAAGCGGCAGATATGCCTGAATTCCCGGAAAAATCTCTACAAAGCAGGCATTGATATTTTTAACTATATTCTCTACCCTGCCCACTACGATATCACCGATATTGAAAGACACTTCTCCATCGGTACTCTCGGATATCTTAAATTCTTTTATATCAAAATCGTCTGTAAGCGCAGAAACCAGTCTGCCTTTTATTTTAGTTGAAATAATTCTTATCATAAATTCCTCCGGATATAATTATAGCAAATTTAAGTAAAAATTTCATCTTTTTTACTGGATATATATAATTTTGTTTGGTAAAATATACATGGTCATAAAAACAGATATTTTACCTAAAAGGAGCAAAGAATGATTAATAACGAAAATGAATTAACCAAAACTGATGATGAAAAAGTTGTATTAAAGGATGAAGTCTTTCCTTATCCGGATGGTGAAAGTGAAATCGTCTATAAAGATGAAGTATCTTATGATGAAAATATGGAAAAGGCTAAAAATGTGGAAATAGCAAGAAATACCTATGTTTACACCAATGCGGAAGATTCTTTCAATGAAAATATGTCAACTGCCTGGTCTTTCCTCGGTATAGGTGCTGCGGGTTTCATATTTACTCTCTTAAATATACTGGGTGTACTAAATATTATGCAGGGATTTATGCAAAAGGGAGTTGCTGCTCTTCTTTTCCTTGGCTTTATGATATATGGAGTAATTGTTATCAGAAGCAAAAAAGATATGCTTGCAAAGGTGGAGAAGGAAAAGGCTGACAGAAAGAAATATACAGACTGGATGAAGGAAAAATTTACCGAAGAAGTACTGTCAAATCTTGGCACAATGGAGGCTTCTGCCGAAGAGCTTGAACTCTTGCAGATTAATTATATGAGCGAAGAACTTGTAAGACATTTCCCTGAGATTAACCCTAACTTTGCTGACAGACTGGCTGAAGATTTTTTTGAGGAGAAGGAATAATCCTTCTCCTCAAATTGACTTCTTAGGAATAAACTCAATTTTTAATGAGGAGTATCTAAAAATTAAACAAATCTTCAACCTCTTCTTTAGTCAGCTTATTGATGAATACCTCTCCTGCCTTGATAACAGAATCAGCAAGGTTTTTCTTTTTCTCCTGAAGCTTATATATCTTCTCTTCTATTGTGCCTTTAGTTATAAGCTTAACCACATTTACACTGTTCTTCTGTCCTATTCTGTACACTCTGTCCGTAGCCTGATCTTCCACAGCGGGATTCCACCAAGGATCATAGTGAATAACCATATCAGCTCCCACAAGGTTAAGTCCCGTACCGCCGGCTTTAAGTGAAATCAGATACACCTCTCTGCTTCCGTTATTGAAAGCCTTTACATCCTCACTTCTCTGTGCGATAGGAGTTGAGCCGTCCAAATAATAATAGCTTATCTTAAGCTTTTTAAACTCCTCCTCTACCAGGTTCAGCATAGAGGTAAACTGTGAAAATACAAGGATTCTATGACCGCTTTCCACCGCATTTTGCACAAGCTGAAGCAGGAGACTCAGCTTACCCGAACCACCCTCATAATTTTCCAAAAAAGTGGAAGGATGGCAGCAAATCTGTCTAAGTCTTGTAAGAGAGGCAAGTATCATCATCCTGCTCTTTTCAAAACCGTTCTTATTAATTTCATTATTTATCTTCTTTTTCATATCTTCAAGATAAGACATATAAACTTCTTTCTGTTCATCCGTCATATCCGATACCATCTTTTTCTCAGTCTTTTCAGGGAGTTCCTCAAGCACATCCTTTTTCATCCTTCTCATTATAAACGGTTTGATATGAAAATTAAGCTGCTTAAGCGCCTCTTCACTTTCAAATCTCACTACAGGTTTTTCATACATGTTCACAAACTTAGAATGTGAATACAGATAACCCGGCATAAGGAAGTCAAAAATTGACCAAAGTTCAGAAAGGTTATTCTCTATAGGTGTACCTGTAAGAGCAAACCTGTGAGCTGCATTAAGCATTTTAACCGCCTTCGCATTACGGCTGTTAGGATTTTTGATAAACTGCGCCTCATCCAAAAAAGCTGTATCAAAACTGATATCCCTAAGCAGTTCAATGTCTCTTCTAAGAATAGGGTAAGAAACCAATACTACCTGATAATTTTTACAATCAGCAATCAAATCTTTTCTGTCGTTAGGGTTGCCCAAAATCATAATAGTACTAAGCTCAGGGCAGAAATTCTCTATCTCATCCTGCCAGTTATACAAAAGTGACGAAGGGCAGACAACTATAAAGGTCGCCTCTTTGTTCTTTTTCCAGGTAGAAACAATGTAGGTAATGGCCTGTAAAGTCTTACCAAGTCCCATATCATCAGCAAGTATTCCGCCCAGATAATACTTGGCAAGTGAAGTAAGCCATTCAAAACCCACTTCCTGGTAAGGACGAAGTTCTGCTTTGATTTCACTCGGAATTTCTGGTTTTACTTTTTCAGGATGTTTAATTTCCTCTATAAGTGCAGTAAATGACTTATCAGCCTCTATTTCATATAAACCTTCATCAGCAGCCTGATTCAGATAAAACGCATAGTCGAGAGAGGTGTATATTTTACCGTCTATAATATCACCTTTACTGCTTCCTATCTTATCTATCAATTCATTTAACTTGCTAAGCTCTCCACCGCCTGTAAGGTCGATGAAACTTCCGTTTTTAAGTCTGAAAAATTTCTTTTTCAGTTTAAGACTGTTGAAAAGGTCTGTAAGCTCATCACTTGATAGTCCGTCAAAATCAAAATCAACCTCTAACATATTGTTTTCACTTTGAACACGAACTGAAGTCTTAGAAATCTTCGGAGGATTTATCTTAATCTTCTTAAATTTTTCAGAATAAAAAAGTTCGTATTTTTCAGCTAAATTTTCTATACTGTTTTTCAGAAAATCATAAATATCCTTTTCATCAGATAAATAAAAATACAGTTCTTCCCTGATAAATCCCAAAGCTTCAATATCTTCAAAGCATTCTGCCTCACGGCTCGGTTTTCTTACTATAACCGCCTTTACATCAGGCATTTTAAGAAACGGGTTAAACTTATATTCTCCGTAAGCCGTAATAACCTCAAGCTTGATACTTCCCTTATATATGTCCATATAAAGTTCAAATTTGACATTTTCCGTTATATAATTATCTTTTAACGCCTTCGGAATGGTTAGTGAAAAAGTCTCATGTATTCTCGGTAATACCACATTAAGAAAACGTTCTTTTTCCTCCCCTTCAAACACAAGCGCATCATCTTCGCCGTCATTCGGTGTATGATAAAACGGCAGAAAATGCCTTGTAAATATTCTGTCAGGATGATAAATAGCATTGTCATAGTAAAATAAATTACCTTTTTCATCTAAAGGAATTATACGCTCATCATCCCAGGATAAAATAATTGAATCATCTTCATCAGATAGATTCAGGTAAAAATTAAGGTCAGGCTTACCCAATACAAAGCTTATATTTTCAAATTTTTCCTCTGCAAAGGTGAAATTAAAAGGCAATTTAAGTATCTTTAACAGTCTTAAAAACATATGCCTGTCAAAGAAAACATCGGATTTTGCAAATATTCCTGCTGAACTTCCTTTACCGACAATTTCCTGTATGTCAAGAATTTCACAAAGAAAGTCAAGCACAGCTTCTGAATCATGGTCAAATCTGTTCTCTCCCGGAAAATAGGAAAAATCCTTCCCAAGTGAAATAGGCTGTCCATGGATATAGTCAGATAAAAATTTTCTTATATTCTGTACCTTATAAAGTCTGGTGCTTCCTGCCATTATGCTTACCGCGGCTTTTACTGAATCATCCACTCTAAGCATTGCGTCAAGATTTATATTCAGCTTTACATGAAAAATATCGCCAAATCCGGCCATATAATCCATATTGTCAAAATAGTCCAATATCCTTGTTATCCGTCTTTTCTCACCGGATTCTATCTTCTGCTGTTTACGTCTGTCTGAATAATCATTTATAAAAAGCATAACTGCAACAACATGTTTACAAGCTCCCGGGTGCCTTCTGCTTGCGGGGCAATTACATTTATACTCTATTTTACCCTGAGAGGTTAATTCAATGTCAACAGTGTACTCACTTTTACCCTGCACAGTTGCTCTGTAATGCTCTTTACTTTTAGACTTTGAGATAGTCTTTATTGCCTTTGCAGAATAATATCTTACTCCCCTGTTATAAGTAACATCATCTGTTGCCAAGCTTTTGATAAGTGCCCTATTAATCTCCACCATATTATCCCTTCTAAAATGATTATATGTTGTGTGTAATTATTTTTTGCTCCAGGTAGCTCTTGAAAATAGCAATAACATTGGGAAAATCTCCAATCTTCCTGCCAGCATATCAAAGGTTAATACTATTTTCGACAAATTTGAAAACCCTGAAAAATTTCCTGTAGGTCCTACTTTGCCAAGTCCCGGACCTATATTATTAAAAGTTGCAACAACAGCCGTAAAGCTTGATTCAAAATCAATATTATCAAGAGATATTATTAAAAATGAAACCGCCATTATCATCAGATAAGAAACAAGATAAACATTCACATTCCTTATAACCGAATGTTCTACAGTTTTACCATCCATCTTAAGTATTTTGATGCTTTTCTGATGAATCATTCCAACAATTTCTTTTTTTACGGTTTTAGCATAAATAAGCAGTCTGGATACCTTCATGCCACCGCCCGTACTTCCGGCACAGGCTCCTATAAACATAATGGCAACCAACACATTCTTTGAAAACATCGGCCAAAGATTAAAATCAACTGTACCATATCCTGTAGTGGTAATTACCGAAGCTACCGAAAAGAAGGCATGATGAATGCTTAAATACAGTTCATTCAGGCTTCCATAATTAATTACAATTAAAGTAACCGCAGTAAAAACTATAATCAGATACCATTTTACTTCTTCTATCTTAAATATATCTTTAAACTTCTTTCTCAATATTAAAAAATATACATTGAAGTTAATTCCGAATAAAAGCATAAAAACAGCTATTACAGCCTGCTGTAATATAGTATAGCCGCCACAACTGTCATTATGTATTCCAAAACCGCCTGTGCCTGCCGTACCGAAAGTTATACATACAGCATCAAAAGGATGCATTCCTGTTATAAGTAAAATAAGCATCTGGACTAAAGTCATTCCAAGATAAATCTTATATAAATAAGAGGCTGTTTTCTTTACATTAGGAACAAGCTTGCCTACAGACGGACCGGGACTCTCCGCCCTCATAAGATGCATATCCACTCCCCCAAAAAGAGGCAGTATTGCAAGAATGAATACAAGCACTCCCATTCCACCTATCCAATGAGAAAAGCTTCTCCATATAAGTACACAATGTGGTAATGGTGTTAAATCAGTTATAACACTTGAACCTGTTGTAGTAAAGCCTGAGGCTATCTCAAATAAGGCATCTACGTAATTAGGCAGCACACCCGTAATTACAAAAGGAATAGCCCCTATAAGACTTATAACTATCCAGGTAAGTGAACAGATAACAAAGCCTTCTCTTGCATAAAACCTTTTATTTGCAGGTTTTTTAAGTGTAATCAGTCCACCGGCTAAAAATGAAAATATAGAACAGCCAAGAAAAACAAAACCTTCCTTTTCACCATAAATAAGTGCGGTAATGGCCGGCAGAAGCATAAATGCTCCTTCAAAATTAAGTACCCAGCCCATAATATAAGCTACAATTAAATAATTCATATCTCTTACTCAGCAAGAATATCATCTATACTGCCAAGCCCTGTATTGGTAGTAATGATAATAACGCTGTCTCCTTTTTGAATAATGTCTTTACCTGAGGGCGTAATAACCTGATGGTTTCTGTAAATAGCAGCCACAATTACATTTGGCTTTATATTGAGTTTCTCTAAGGTTTTCTTGGTTATTTTGGAATCCGATTTTATAAGGAATTCCAAAGCCTCTGCCTCATTCCCGAACATTTTATACAGAGTTTCAACATTACTTCCTTTTGAATTCTGCATAGAGCGTACATATTTAATGATATAATGTGAGGTTATATGCTTAGGTGCAACCACCGAACCTATAGGAAGCTCTCTTATTACTTCTTCAAACTCTATCTTATTTATCTTGGTGATTGATTTTGCTTTAGATATATGATGAGTATACATTGATAACAGTATATTCTCCTCATCAATATTGGTCAAGGTTACAACAGCATCCGCATTTTCAATTCCTTCTTCAAGCAAAATTCTTTTATCCGTAGCATCTCCATGTATGACTATTGCTTCAGGAATAAGCTCTGAAAGTTCGTTACAACGGGCATTATCAGCTTCTATTATTTTGACATCTATCTTAGCCTTTACAAGTTCAAGGCATAGATAATATGCAACTGTACCGCCACCGCAAATTATCACGTTTTTAATAGGTCTGGTGTTTACCCCTACCTTATTGAAGAAATCATAGGAATCCTTAAACTTAAGTATACAGGAAAATAAATCTCCTTTTTTTAATACAAATGAACCATTAGGAATCTCTACCTTTCCATCTCTTCTAACCATACAGATAAGCACATTGTTTGAAATAGTTTTTGAAAAGTCTATCAGGCTCATTCCGTCTAATATTGAATTCTCACCTATTGTAAGTGAAATGAGATTAACCCTTCCCTTATAGAAGGTATCCACCTCCAGTGCAGACGGGAAATGTATGAGTCTTGCTATTTCAAAGGCAGCTATCCTTTCAGGGTTAATTGCCATGGAAAGTCCGAGTTCTTCTTTTATATAGTTAATTTCCTCGTAATACTGAGGATTTCTGACTCTGGCTATGGTCTGACAGTTACCTGCCTTTTTAGCCATAAGACAGGATAGCAGATTTATTTCATCCTTATCTGTCACCGCTATCAGTAAATCTGCATCTTTAACATCTGCTTCAAGGAGCATCTTATAACTGGTTCCATCACCGCATACAGCCTGCACATCCAGTATATTTACTGCGTTTTGCAGAGCCACGCTATCCTTATCAATTATACAAATGTCATTTTTCTCGTTACTGAGCTCTCTCGCAAGAGCGTAACCTACCTTACCGCAACCAACTATTATGATATTCATTTTCTGTCTTCTCCCCTAGCTTAACTCACCCATTAAATAAAATCTACAGTTTTCAGTAATTTTAACCTTTAACAACTTTCCGATATAGTCTTCTTTATTATCGGTAGGCACTTTAAAATGTACCAAAGTATTGTCTGACATACGCCCTGTAATTATAAGCGGCTCCTCACTGTTTACTTCCTCAGCAAGCACCTCTGCCATACAACCTACCTTATTCCCAAACTTATCATCAGCATATTCTGCTACAGTATCCTGAAGCCTTTTAAAACGTCTTTTTACAGCTTCTGCATCTACCTGATCTTCCATAGTGGCGGCAGGTGTTCCGGTTCTCTTTGAATACTCAAACATATAAGCGCTCTGATAGCGTACCTCTTTTACAACATCCAACGTGTCTTCAAAGTCTTCTTCAGTTTCTCCGGGAAACCCTACTATAATATCAGTAGTAAGCGCAATATCCGGAATTCTTGTTTTTATTTTACCTGCAAGTTCGAGATATGACTCCTTGGTATAACGCCTGTTCATCCTTCTTAGCACATTGTTGCTGCCCGCCTGAAACGGAAGATGTATATGCTTACATATTTTCTCTGAATCCGCAATCACTTCGATCAGTTCATCAGAAAAATCCTTCGGATGAGGTGTCATAAACCTGATACGCTTTATGCCTTCCACCTTCTCTACCATTCTTAAAAGATTTGCAAAGGTAACAGGTTCTCCTTTCTCACCTTCAAGCCCTTTCCCGTAAGAATTTACATTCTGTCCAAGTAACATTATCTCTATTACACCGGCATCTGCAAGACATTTTACCTCTTTTACTATATCCCCGGGCCGTCTGCTTCTTTCCCTTCCTCTTACATAAGGGACTATGCAATAGGTACAGAAATTATCGCAGCCGTAGGTAATATTTACGCTTGCCTTAAATGAATATTTACGTTCATCAGGCAGGTCTTCAACTATTTTATCAGTATCCTTCCATATATCTACCAGCATAGAATGCTTGATTTTATATTTACCGTTTTTCTTTACAGGGTGATGAGCCGCATAACTTTTTAATGCAAACATTGCAAAAACAAGTTCAGCCAATTTATAAATATTATGAGTACCGTAAATTAAATCAATGAAAGAATAACTTTCTCTTAATTTCTGTACTACAGTTGTCTCCTGCATCATGCAGCCACAAAGAGCAATTATCATATTTGGATTAAGCTCTTTTAATTTCTTCAGATAACCCAGATTGCCATACACCTTCTGGTCTGCATTTTCTCTGATTGTACAGGTATTAAGTATTACAAAATCAGGACTTTTATCCTCTGTATTTTCAAACCCTATTTTTTCCAGTATTCCGGCTATTTTCTCAGAATCCCTGAAGTTCATCTGACATCCGAAAGTATTGCAGTTAAACGTCAGCCTCTTGCCCGCATTTTCACAAATAAGCTTATAAACTTCCGCGGCCTTTTCCATATAGTAATACTGTCTTTCAGGTTCATTTACAGGTTCAACCGCTCTCACTGCTTCAAAATCATAATCAACTTTAAATATATTATTTACTGTATTTTCCATTTTCATCCATTCTAAGTTTATTCTCTAATCTGACCGTCACCGAGGATTATATACTTCTCACAGGTCAGTTCTTTAAGTCCCATAGGTCCGCGCGCATGGATTTTCTGGGTACTTATTCCGATTTCAGCTCCCAGTCCGAACTCCCCTCCATCGGTAAAACGTGTAGAGGCATTTACATAGACACAGGCAGCATCTATCACTGAGGTGAAATACTCAGCATGCTGAATATTATCAGTTATTATAGTCTCAGAATGTCCTGTATTATATTTATTTATATGAAGGACTGCTTCCTCTATGCTATCCACGGATTTCAACGAGATAATTCTGTCAAGATATTCCTTACCCCAGTCTTCTTCTGCGGCAGGTACAAAGCCTTCACAGTACTTTTCCGCTTCTTCATCAGCCCTTATTTCAACTCCATGTTCAGACAAGGCTTTATATATAAGTGGTGCGAACTTATCCAGTACAGCCTTATGTACAACCAAAGATTCGCAGGCATTACATACTCCGAGCCTTGTTGTCTTGGCATTTACAATAATTTTCACCGCCATTTGCAGGTTTGCATATTCATCTACATAGACATGACAATTTCCGGTTCCTGTGTGAATAGCGGGAACTGTAGCATTTTTCACTACAAATTCAATCAGTCCTGCCCCTCCCCTCGGAATTACAAGGTCTACATAATCATTGGCCGTAATAAGCTCTTTTATCCCATCATGTCCTTCATCCTCTATATAGGTTACGGCATTTTCATCTATTCCGTTTTCTGCAAGTGCCTGTTTGATAGTCTTAACTATAGCCTTACAGGAATTTATGGCATCCGAACCTCCTCTTAGCACAACGGCATTTCCGCTCTTAAAGCATATACCGAAGGAATCGGCTGTTACATTCGGGCGAGCCTCATAAATCACACCGATTACTCCTATAGGCACTCTTTTCCTCCCAATCATAAGTCCGTTCGGTCTTTTAATCATAGAAGAAATCTCTCCTATCGGGTCTGATAGAAGCGCAAGCTCTTCCAAAGAAGCAGCAATGCCTTTTATTCTCTCATCAGTAAGCAATAGTCTGTCAAGTAAGCCTTCACTCATATTCTTACTTCTACCCGCTTCCATATCGAGCTTATTGGCAGCTATAATTTCATCGGAATTCTCTGTTATAAACTTAGCACAGTCTCTCAACACTTGATTTTTGGTATCTGACGAAAGCAAAGCAAGCTTATAAGAAGCATTTTTAGCAGCTTGTAATTTATTTATCATATCTACCTCACATCAATCTCTATGCATCTGTTTTCAGTTACTATCAGATTAACCGGCTTGTCATTTTTATCAAACGGCAGGCTTTCAAATATCTGATATTCATAAGCTAAAGCTGTTATATGAAATTTGTCTTTAGGGCATTTTGTTAAATATCTGTCATAATACCCACCACCATAGCCTATCCGTCTTCCTTTAATGTCAAAACACAGTCCGGGAATAAGCATTTCTATATTATCATTAACATTATTAACACTGATAAATTCACCGGAAACAGGCTCTAAAATTCCATAAACTCCTGATTTATATTCTGTATCCTTATTTATAAATACAAAATCCATCTCAGCTCCGGCTTTAACACCGGTTCTTATTTTGGGAAGAGCTACCTTCTTACCGTCATTCAGGGCAGTATGAATTATCCCCTGTGTAGGTATTTCCTGTTCCATAGCTGAATAAACAAATATGATTCCGGCTTCCTTATAAGAATCAAGTTCTAAATACCTGTCTGAAATTAATTTTGCATTGTATAAATCTTTTTCCAAAGTGGTAATATTGGTAGTATTTCTTCTATCCTTAACTATTTTCCTATAATCAGCCTTATCCACCGGGTTCTCTCTCCTACAATCTCTTTTCAATAATTTTTTCGGCAGCCTTCACTCCGTCTACAGCCGCACTGGTTATTCCGCCCGCATATCCGGCTCCTTCCCCAATCGGATAAATTCCCCGGATATTTGATTCAAAGGTATCGTTATCTCTTACTATTCTGAGCGGAGAAGAGGTTCTGGATTCAACCCCCAGCATAACCACATCTTCTCTGTCAAAGCCTTTTATCTTTCTGCCAAAATCCTCCATGCCGATAATAATTGACTGAGTTATGTATTCCGGTAATATATCACTTATATTAGCAAATGCAGTTTTACCTTTTGACTCTGTATTTATAAGACCAAAACCGGTACTTGTCTTATTTTCAATAAAATCTCCCAAAAGCTGAACAGGAATAGCACCGCCTGCAAGCCTAAAAGTCTTTTTTTCAAGTTCTCTCTGATATCTTACTCCTGCCAGTGCATCATCAGCCCCAAAGTCAGAGGGACTTACTGCCACAACTATTGCACTGTTTGCATTTTCAGAGTCCCTGTTGTGATAACTCATACCGTTTATAAGGGTTCCGCCTTTTTCCGAAGAAGAATTTACCACATATCCACCCGGACACATACAGAAAGAATATACTCCACGTCCTTCTACACCTGTAGAAGTTACCTTGTAATCCGCCGGAGGAAGTCTGTCATACATTTTACCATACTGATATTTACTGATCATTTCCTGTGGGTGTTCTACTCTTACTCCGACTGCAAAAGGCTTGGGGGTCATAATTATTCCCTTTGAAAACAGAAGTTCAAAGGTATCTCTTGCAGAATGTCCCAAAGCTAAAATCACTTCATCACAGGGTAAGATTTCCTCATTGTTTAATACTATATGTTTTATCTGTCCGTTTTTTTCCTCAAACCCTGTAAATTTGGTTTCAAATCTGTACTCTCCGCCCAGCGAAATAATTTCTTTTCGCATATTTATAAGTACATTTTTAAGCACATCCGTTCCTATATGCGGTTTATTTATATATAAAATTTCAGGATCTGCTCCAAATTTTACAAAGGCCTCCAGCACAAAAGGTATTCGCTTAAACGGATCTTTGACCATGGTATTTAACTTCCCATCGGAAAAAGTTCCGGCTCCTCCTTCACCAAACTGCACATTGGTAGTTTCTGACAATTCACCTGTAGTCCAGAATTTGTCTACTGTTTCAGTCCTTTTTTCTACATCCTGCCCCTGTTCTATGATCAGAGGCTTAAGTCCCGCTACCGCAAGCACATAGGCACAGAACAGTCCTGCCGGACCACTGCCTATGATTATCGGCCTGTTTTTACTCTTATCATTTAAAATTCTTTTTATTTCTAACTTCTCTTCATTATAGACAGAAACATCCTGCATAGGCTTTCTTGCCGATAATATTCTATTATAAGCCTTATCCGTAAGTGAAACAACCACCGATAAGCTATAATGAATGTCCTCTTTTTTCCTTGCATCTACCGATTTCTTTTTAGTTTCGTAAGAAATCAGCTCCTTTTCATTTATTTTTAATTTTCTGATACAGGCTTTTCTTACATCCTCAGCTGTATAGCCTATGGGAAGTTTTACCTGTGAAACCTGAAGTAATTTACCTTCTTTCATCATCCTCCGTTTCCGACCTCGTAAGCACTTGAAAATGCCCAAGTGAGGTTGTAACCTCCGCAAAGTCCGTCTACATCCAGCACTTCTCCTACAAAGAAAAGTCCGGGAACAAACTTTGATTCCAGACTGTCTGTTACTTCATCCATAGAAACACCACCTGAAGTCGTCTGTGCAGAGTCAAAATCGTCAACTTCTATTATATCAAATTTAGCTTCTTTAAGCCACTTTAAAATCATATTTAATTTAGAATCTGTTATGTTACCTACATTATTTTTATTATCTAAAAATTTATCAGCTATATATTTTGAAAGTTTTTCATAAGTAAAACCTGTTAGAAATTTATCAGCTGTTCTTTCCGATAATAATTCTCTTCTTTTTTTCAGGGTATTTTCAACTTCTGCGCCGGATTTATCATAACAGAAATCTATATTAAAATACAGTTTATTGCCCTTATCAAGCTCTCTTGCAATCCTGCCCGAAAGTTGCATTACAGGGATTCCGCCAATTCCCTGCTCAGTAAATTGAAGTTCTCCGACCTCGCTTCCCAGTAAAATCTGCTCACCCTTTTTATCAATATAGGCTTTGATCTCAGCCACACATCTTAAGCCTCCAAAGCCATGCTTACCTGTTTTGACAGAGGTAAGAGCAGGTAAAGGCTTGATTATGCTATGTCCGAGTCTTTTAATTATGTCAAACAGAGAACCGTCACTACCTGTAGAAGCACCTGCAAGTCCACCGCAGGCAATTACAAGTTTTTTAGCAAAATACGAATAAGAATTTCCCTCAGTTCCTGTTATAATTTCAAAAAGTTCACCCTTCTTCTTTACTTCAAGAATATTTATGTTGGTTTTTAACTTTACCTTAAGTCTTATTAATTCATCATTTAAGATATTTACAAATTCTTTCGCACTTTCACCCGCAGGATATACATAGCCGGCTTCTATCCTGTCAAAATTTCTGCCCTTTTTTATTGTTCCTTCAATACCAAAAGAAGAGAAAAGGTTTATAAGCCCTTTCCCTCCTAATTTGTTTATAATATTATAAGCCTTTTCTATATCACCGCTGTTGTAGCAGGACTTTTCCTGATAAAGATTGGTGAAGTTACATTTTCCATTGCCTGTTACAGCAAGCTTTTTACCTAAAGTTTTTCCATGCTCAAGTATGCTTACACTTAAGCCCTTCCCTGCTGATAAAAGCCCTGTAAGCATACCTGAAGCTCCACCGCCTACAACAATTAAATCTCTGATATCCTTAGCCATAATTCCTCTACTTTTTCTTGAAACTTATCATACCTTTTCTGTTTACAGGAAATACCGCATAGTAGGTCTTACCTGTATTTACAAGCACTTCTTCAGTATGTGCCTTATCATAATAAAACTTTGTTTTAGACTTACCGCCCTTTTTCTGCCAGTAAACCTTAATACCCTTGCCATTTGTAATATAGTAACCGCTTCCTGACCGGTTGATAAGGTCCATTGTCTGATAACCATTATGGTCTTTGTTGTATTCATTTACAAGCTGAATAAAAATATTTCTAAATTTCAGTGCTTTCCCTGTTCCTTTATCTATATGCTTAGTACCAAAGGCATATCTTGTATACAGTTTTTCTTTTTTATCATAGGTGAAAGACGGTGTCATATATCCTGAAAACGGCACCTTTACATATTTTGCCTTAAACGAGCCTTCTCTGTCATTTGTCACTTCTTCCTCCACAGAGAAATTAAAATGTGAAGTCAGCCCTTTTCTCGGTTTAGTCCTGAGTTTTTTATCTTTCATGGCCTGCATAAGCCCCTTAGCGCTTGCAAAGGCATTATGCGGAGCTCTGATACGGTTATCTCTGTAAAACGCCTTTGCACCTTCCCAGGAAAGCCCCGAAATAGTATCCACACCCAGTTTTTTAATCTCATCTATTGCATAATGTGTCTGACCGAAATGAACGAAAATCGCATCAAATTCATTTGCAAAATCCACATAATAATGTCTTGCGCTTCTTACCGAGCCTATCCTGTCACCTTTCATATAGTCGAAGACTCCCATAAGCCTGGTGATACCACCTTCCGCAAGGATTTCATAAAGAATCTCCGCCCTGCCTGTGCCTGTCTGCGGATAAGCAAATTCTATATTGTTAAACATAAAAGCAAAAGGACGTTTATTCTTATATTTTTTATCCAGCTTTTTACCGCTTAACGGACTTACATAGGCGGGTTTTTTAGGTTTTTCGGGTTCAGTCGGCAGTACAGAGGATGAACTCGCTACATTTATAGACGAACTGCTTGTAACAGATGTTCCCCCCAGACTAGATGTATTATCTCCCTTTTTTCTGCAAGCTGAAATCAAAATTAAGGCAGAAGTAAATATCATTAAGCTTGTAAGTATAATTCTCTTTTTCATATCATTCCTCATTTCTGGTTATTCCCAAAGCTTCCAGAACAGCTTCCTGCTTAGCTTCCATAACCACTCTTTCTTCATCTTCCATATGATCGTAACCAAGTAAATGCAACATGCTGTGTGCTATGAGAAAGGCAAATTCCCTTTTACGGCTATGCCCATACTCCTCAGCCTGTTCATACACCTTGTCAACAGAAATCATAATATCACCCAAAACGAGTTCATCTGTTTCAGGGTTTAAATAACATTCAGGACTTTCATTTACCGTAGAAAAGTCTGACGGCGAACTATAATCAACCATAGGAAAAGACAATACATCCGTAGGCCTGTCTATGTCTCTGAAATTTCTGTTAGCTTCTTGTATTTCATCATTTCCGGTAAGCAAAACATTAACTTCTATTTCATAAGGACAGTTTTCTGTTTCTACAGTCTTTTCTATTACGGCTTTGATAACTTCCTCATAGTCAAAGTCCGGTTCTCTTTCAGCTTCATTTTCCACTAAAATAGTCATAACTTACCCTTGCCTCCTCTAAAAATGAACTTATACTCATTCAAAGAAATTCAGTTAACGGGGCTGTGCAATAAGCAAAAGTATAACAAAATATAGAAAATTTATCATCAAATTATCACTGTATTTTGTGTATCTTATTCTTAATGCGACAGCCCCTTGGCAGTTGATATCTATGCTTATCTTCGGTCATCTCCGATAACTCCTTTTGTTTTCCTTATGAAAGTTTTTCTTTTCATATTCATCATAAGCAGTAACTATCTTTTGAACCAACGGATGACGCACTACATCCTTATTTGTTAAATTAGAAAAACCTATACCCTCTATATTTTTAAGTATCTTAACCGCCTCTTCAAGTCCGGATTTAGTTCCGTTTGCAAGGTCTTTCTGGGTTAAATCCCCCGTAATTACTACCTTAGAACCAAAGCCTATTCTTGTAAGAAACATTTTCATCTGGGCAGGAGTGGTATTCTGCGCCTCATCCAATATAATAAATGCATTGTCAAGAGTTCTTCCTCTCATATATGCAAGAGGTGCAACTTCTATCAGTCCCTTCTCTGCATTTGCCTGAAAGGTCTCTGCTCCCATAATCTGATTAAGTGCATCATAGAGCGGTCTTAAGTACGGATCTACCTTACTCTGCAAGTCACCGGGCAGGAAACCCAGCTTTTCTCCGGCTTCTATTGCCGGCCTTGTAAGTATAATTCTTTCTATTTTATTATCCTTAAATGCCTGAATTGCCATAGCCATAGCCAGATAAGTCTTTCCGGTACCGGCAGGACCGAGACCGAAGACAATTATATCCTTCTTAATCCGGTCAACATATTTTTTCTGACCTATGGTTTTAGGTTTCACAGGTTTACCGTTTACTGTATGAGCAATTATTTCTTTATCTATACTTTCAAGACTTTCCGCCCCGTCAACCGGATCCTTTATAATGGAAACCGCATAGTTTACCTGTTGTTCCGTGATATCCGTTCCCCTTAAAGACAGGGCTAAGAGCTGCTCCATCACCTTCACAGCTCCTCTTATATTTTCTTTATTTCCCTTTATATGTGTAATTCCGTCTCTTGATACTATATCCACACCAAAAGACTTCTCTATTATCTTAATATTACTGTCAAAGGCTCCTGACACATTTGACTCATGACTTACAGGTATATTTATTGTGATTTCAGAAACTGTCAAGTTATATACTCCTTTTACCATAAAAAGTGTGTAATTACGCATGCTTCGTGCACGATCGGTGGCATAAGGCAAACTTCCCGCCCGAGGTGAACCTCACTCAGAGAGATTTTTTTTAATAGGGATTTCGGAGAAATTTCCTATTAAAAAAATAAAAAGACGCAGAGCCATATCGACACTGCGTCCTTTCAACTTTAATTATTTGAATTTACGTTTTCTGGCAGCCTCAGACTTTTTCTTACGTCTGACAGATGGCTTCTCGTAATGCTCTCTTTTACGAATCTCCTGCTGAATACCTGCCTTCGCACAGTTTCTTTTGAAACGGCGAAGAGCGCTATCAAGAGTTTCGTTTTCCTTAACGATTACATTTGACATTCTCTCACCAACCCTCCCCTCCAGCTGTAGTTTAGTGCCGACAACTGATTGGGTAATAATAATCATAGCACGCTAATATTCTATAATATATAAGTAGTTTTGTCAAGCATAATTTACAAAATGCATAAAGCGGCTTACATAGCCTGTTTAACCGCTAAAATATGCTTATTTTACAAGAGCCAAAGTATCTTTTGCTATTGCAAGCTCCTCATTTGTAGGAATTACAAATACCTTAACCTTACTGTCAGGAGTAGAGATGAGCATATTCTTACCTCTTTCCTTATTGGCAGCATCATCAATCTTAATTCCGAGATACTCAAGGTTCTCACAAATTGCTTTTCTTGTGGATGCACTATTCTCACCTACACCGGCAGTAAAGGCGATTGCATCTACACCGTTCATAGCTGCCGCATAAGCACCGATATACTTAATTACTCTGTATTTGAAAGCATCGTTAGCAAGTTTTGCTCTCTCATTACCCTCTGCCTCTGCCTTATCAAGGTCTCTAAAGTCACTTGATACACCGGAAAGTCCCAATACACCGGATTTCTTATTGAGAAGGTTAAGAATTTCATCTATGCTCTTATTCTCGTGATTTGCAATAAACTGAACCACAGCAGGATCTATATCACCCGATCTGGTTCCCATAATAAGTCCTTCTAACGGCGTAAGTCCCATAGATGTATCCACACACTTTCCGTCTATTGAAGCTGAAATCGAAGAACCGTTTCCAAGATGACAAACTATAACCTTTCTATGTCCTTCAGGAAGCTCACCAAATCTAATTGTTTCAGCAGAAACAAACTTGTGGCTGGTTCCGTGGAAACCGTAACGGCGGATAGAATATTTCTCATAATATTCATAAGGAATAGCATACATATGAGCCTTAGGCGGCATAACCATACCAAAACCGGTATCAAATACCGCTACATTAGGTGTACCCGGCATAGCTTCTTCACAGGCTTCAATACCCATAAGGTTTGCGGGATTATGAAGTGGTCCGAGATCGAAACAGTCTCTGATTACCTTCTTAACATCTTCGGTAACAATTACAGGATCACTGTAAACCGTACCTGCATGAAGTACTCTGTGACCTACGGCAGCTATCTCGGAAACATCGGCAATTACACCATGTTCCTTATCTGTAAGTGCATCCATAACAAGCTTAACGGCTACAGTATGGTTAGGCATTGCATGTTCAAGTACAAAATCTTCCTTTCCCACAGCCTTATGAGTAAGCAGTGAGCCATCAATATTGATTCTTTCGCAAAGCCCCTTTGCAATTACTTCTTCTGTTTCCATATCAATAAACTGATATTTCAGAGAAGAACTTCCGCAGTTAAGTACCAAAACTTTCATAAAAATTACCCCTTTGTATTTTATTTTTATCTAAACCTGAGCTTTTATAAGAATCAGGCTTATTTCTCAAAATTACAATCACCGGCTTAACATTATTTAAAACCGGGACATTACTACATCTGTGCCTGTACAGCAGTTATGGCAACTACTCCTACTATATCACTTGCTGAGCAGCCTCTCGAAAGATCATTTACAGGACCTGCAATTCCCTGTGTAAGAGGACCGTAAGCCTCAGCCTTTGCAAGACGCTGAACCAATTTGTAACCAATATTGCCAGCATCGAGATTTGGGAAAATAAGTGTATTGGCATGTCCCGCAACCTTACTTCCCGGAGCTTTAAATTCACCGACAGAAGCAACTAGCGCGGCATCAAGCTGAAGTTCGCCGTCAAGTGCCAGTCCCGGATTTTCTGCCTTTGCAAGCTTTGTAGCTTCCTGCACCTTGGTAACATCATCATGTTTAGCCGAACCCATAGTTGAGTATGATAGCATAGCCACCCTTGGTTCAGCCTGAACCAGATTCCTAAATGACTCCGCAGAAGACTTCGCTATAGCTGCAAGTTCCTCCGCATTAGGGTTCTGGTTAAGACCGCAGTCAGAGAAAACAAAGGTTCCGTTTTCTCCCATGTCACAATTTGGTACTTCAACTATAAAGAAAGATGAAACCAGTTTAGTCCCCGGCTTAGTCTTAAGAATCTGAAGACTAGGTCTTAAAGTATCGGCCGTAGAATGGCAGGCACCTGAAACAAGTCCGTCTGCATCCTTCATTTTAATCATCATTACACCAAAATAGGTATTACTTTCAGTAAGAATCTTTCTTGCTTCTTCCTCTGTCATCCCCTTGCTTTTCCTAAGTTCAACCAGGGCTGCTACATAAGAATCTAACTTATCACTTTTTTCCGGATCGATTATTTTGGCACCGGTCACATCAAATCCGCCCTTTTTAGCGTCTTCTAAAATCTTCTCCTCTTTCCCAAGAAGAACAAGCTCAGCAATCTCCTCCTTAAGTACTTTGTCAGCAGCCTCCAGTGTTCTCATATCTTCACTTTCAGGAAGAACTATGACCTTCTTTGAAGTTTTTGCTTTTGCTTTGATTTGATCAATAAATGACATGACTTTTGCTCCTTTCAAACTATATAAAATTATAAATATTATAAATATTATGGAAAAATGCATTACTAAAGTAAAATTTCATATGTTATTTAGCATTTTGCCCTAATTATCATTATAAACCCTTTATGAAAAACATACAATGGATAGTTGAGAAAAAAATAAAAATATATTAAAATGATTGTAAATAAATACAAAAAATCAGGAGATTTATGGTAAATAATAAAAAAGTCGCTGCTATAATTGCGGAATACAATCCTTTTCACAACGGTCATGCCTACCATATTGCAGAAACTAAAAAAATTACAGAAGCAGAATACATAGTAATTCTTATGAGCGGAAACTATGTTCAGCGAGGCGAGCCTGCAATTATAGACAGGTATCTAAGAGCTGAGTCCGCTCTTCTTTCAGGTGCCGACGCCGTATTTGAACTTCCCGCTACTGTATCTACGGGAAGTGCGGAAATCTTCGCAGACGGTGCTGTGGCTCTTGCGCATAAACTCGGAATAGTTGACTGTTTATCATTTGGTGCGGAAAATGATGATATGACTGAACTTGTAAATTGCAGTAATTTTTTAATTAAAAAAAATCACAATGAAGATATTGCAAAAATTATGGCTACCGGAGTCGCTTATCCTGAGGCAAGGGATATTTACCTCAGAAAAAACGGCTACGAAAAAGAAGCTGAATTACTTAAAACTTCAAATAACATACTTGCCATAGCCTATCTGAATAAGCTGCATAGATTAAATTCAAAAATTAAGCCTATTGCAATAAAAAGAGCTGAGGTCTTACATGATGAGGAAATTAATATAAAGCAGGATTCAAATATAGCATCCGCTAAGGCAATAAGACAGGACTTGCACAATAACTCAGGTAAAATAAGCCTAAGATATCTTCCAGACTCTTCCAAGAATATATTGAATCCAAGCGGAAGCTATATAAAAAACAATGATTTTTCCGATATTTTATTTTATAAACTCGGAGAAATTATTTACAAAAATAACAAAAAAACAGCAATACAACTTCTTGGCGGATACAGTGATGTAACCGAAGACCTGGCTTCAAGAATCTGCAATCTGTTTGGCAAGGCTTCTGCCTATGATGATTTTGCGGCTTCTTTGTGGTCAAAAAACTACACTTACGCAAGAATAGACAGGGTTTTACATCATATAATCGGAGGAATTACCAAAGATATCATAGCTATGAATCAGCCTTATGACCTCTGCCCTTATATAAGGCCTCTTGCAATTAAAAGTGAATCTATTGATATATTAAACGCAGTGGGCAGAGAAGTTAAAAACAGCACAAATGTCGAACTTATTACAAGAATAAGTGATGTTTCCAAATTAAAAAACAAAACAGCCATAAAAACCTTTGAAATTACAAGGTTTATGACTGCTTTATATAGTCAGATTTCATTTAAAAATTATAATTTGCACACTCACAACGAAGCTTCAGAGAGCTTTATTTATCTCTTTTCTTCTTAAATGAGAATTTATTGGTGAGGTCATAAAGCTGTTCATCATCTTCTTCTTCATCATCAAATTCATCATCTTCTTCATCAAGGGCTTTGTTGTCATCTTTTTGAACAGAGTCCTCTTCTTCAAAATCTTCAGGAGAAACTTTTACGGTAAATCTTTCCTGTGTTTCCTCTTCTTCATTTTCTTCCGAGATATAACCGTTAACTTCTCTGGCCTCAAGAATCTGAGCATTTAATTCATCTCTGTTATTCTTAACTATATCAAGAGTATTATTTAAGGTCTCTATAACACTGTCAGAGTTTTCCACAGTCACTTTAAGATTATGAGAAACCATTTTCTCTACTGTTGCGAGCATCTCTTCTGCATAAGAAAGAGCACCGATTTTTATCTCGGTTGCCATTTCTTCAGCTTCCTTGATAATATCATCAGCTTCTTTTTCTGCATTATCAATAATATTTTGAGCCTCTTTATCAGCGGCAATCACAACTTGATCTTCTTTAATAAGCTCTTGAAGTTGTTTTTTGGCTTCTTCTTCGATCTGAACCGCCTTGTTCATAGCAGCCTTTAAAATTTCATTCTTAGCTTTGGTTATCTTTGACGCCTCTTCAAGCTCATTTGGTAAGGTCTGTCTAAGTTTGTCAATATAATTAAACAGTTCATCCTTGGAAATCTTTATCTTATCTCTGGATAAAGGACCTGCATTGTGGCTGTCAACATAATCTGACATATCATCTATAATTTTTAATATTTTTTACATCTGCCATAGCTCATTCTCCAAATTTATTTTTTTCTTAAGAACAAATGCCTGTTATTCTTATACAACTTATCTTTGACAATTTTAAGGCTAAAATCATCTACATATGAAAAATCTGTATTTTTGTTTGCCTCAACTATAATTATAGCATCTTCGTCAAGTATCTTCGAATTTATAATTGCATCCAAAATTCCGCGCTCCAGATTCTGATTATAGGGAGGATCTACAAATACAATATCAAATTTTTTCTTTTCTATTTCCAAAGCCCTCAGTCCTGATAACGCTTCCATTTTAAGAACTAAGGCTTTATCCGTAAATTTAGTTTTATCTACATTAGCCTTAATACAATTAACAGCTTCATCAGATTTTTCTACAAAGGCAGCAAATACAGCTCCCCTGCTCAAAGCCTCTACCCCTATCTGACCACTGCCTGCAAAAAGATCTAAGAAATTAGAGCCTTCTACGTAACCTTGAAGCATATTAAACAAGGTTTCTTTAATCTGATCGGATGTCGGTCTGGTTTCTAAGCCTTTTGGGGTAATAAGCGGAACGCTTCTTGCACTACCGGCTATAACTCTCATTATATATCACCTTTTCCTAAAATTCAAAGTCTTCAGCTTTTATTATTGATAAATCTTCTATGGTAGGCTCGGGAATGCCTGACAGTCTGTTTGCCTGTCCTACAAGCATTTTTTCGAAAAGATTTCTTATACCTCTTGCATTTCCGAAAAGTCTCTTAGCATTTTCATTCATTCCCGAAAGATAAGTCCTAAGTTTCTCTAAAGCACTGTCTTCAAGTTTCATTTCCATTTTTGAAGCCATAGAATACATAATAGCTATCAGCTCATCTTCATTGTAGTCCTTAAATTCAATAAACTTATTAAATCTTGAAACAAGTCCTGTGTTAGCCTGAAGAAAATCATTCATTTCTTTGGTATAACCTGCCACTATAACAACAAGATCATCTCTATGGTCTTCCATCAGCTTCACAAGAGTATCTATAGCCTCGCTCCCAAAATCATTTGCCGCTCCCGGCGATGACAGAGAATAGGCTTCATCTATAAATAATACACCTCCCAGTGCCTTATTTACAACCTCCGTAACCTTTAAGGCTGTCTGCCCGACATAACCGGCAACCAGTCCCGAACGGTCAACCTCTATAAGTCCGCCCTTTGAAAGAACTCCAAGCTCCTTGTAAATACTCGCTATAAGTCTGGCAACCGTTGTCTTTCCCGTACCCGGACTGCCTGTGAATACCATATGATATGACATATCCGGAGACGGAAGTCCTTTTTTCTTTCTGAGCTGTCTTATATTAATAAGATTTATTAATGAATTAACTTCATTCTTAACTTCTTCTAATCCTACAAGTGCTTCAAGCTCGCCAACCAGTTCATCAAGCCGCTTTTTCCTGTCTTCTTCCTTAAAAGGAATAGGTTCGGGAACGGCTACCTTAGGTAAATCTTCATTTTTAACAGGCTGCTCATTTGCCGTAACTTCTTTTAGAATAGGCACAACTTCATCAGCATCCTTTTCTTCGTTATTATCCTTTGCTTCCTCATCCGAAAAACCTTCTCCCGGCATACCTATGTCGCCTGATGCCTTGCGGAACAAATATCTTTCATTTATACGTTCCGCCCTGTCCGAAAAGAAAACAAAGGCCTTAACCGAACTATAGTAGTCTATTATAAACTGAGGAAGGAACTCGTCTCTGTTTGCATTAAGATAAGACATCGCAACTATTATATTGAGAATCATATCTACATAGGCACTTGACATATTGGAGTTCTTCTCTCTGTCACGCAAAGAACAAAGTTGCATAATAATCGGCGGAGCTTTAACTACCGCATCAGCCTGTCTTATTATTTCTCCGCTTATATCTTCAACATCCGAGATATCATACTGTTTACTATCCGGAAGCGAAACTATGAATTTAACCTCATCTTCACCTAATTTTCCGCCATAGATTGCAATATTGATTAAAAGTGACTGTATATACAAGTCTAAAGTCTGAAAAATAGTCTTGTGAAGAATCTTCTCTGCCTGTATAAAATAGCCTTCACGCTCTAATTTGGAACAATAGCCAATAAGTGCTCTATAATTAGCCTTTGCTATATCAAAGACCTGCCCTGCATTTGTATACATAAACATCCCCTATCCATAAACATCTAAAGAGTCATTACATCTTCTCCGTAAACAAATCCATCTGAGTAAAAATTCCTTCCTCTATCATAACATTCATTTTTGATTTTGTCACTCATGCATTTTACAGTTTCAGAAGTTATTTTTAAAATATCCGCATCTCCGATGATATCTCCCAGATTAAATGCCATTTCTCCGCTCTGTCTTATACCGAATACATCTCCCGGTCCGCGAAGTTTCATATCCTCTTCCGCTATCTTAAAACCATCATTTGATTTATTAAGAATGTTAAGTCTTTCCATAGCCTCTTTAGAAGTATTACCGGACATAAATATACAGTAAGACTGTGCATTTCCTCTGCCTATACGGCCTCTGAGCTGATGAAGAGACGCAAGACCGAAGCGGTCCGCATTTTCAATCATCATAACTGTTGCATTCGGTACATTAACGCCCACTTCTACAACTGTAGTTGATATCAAGATATCTATCCTGCCATCAGAGAACTCTTCCATAATCTGATTTTTCTCATCATTCTTCATCTTGCCATGAAGATATTTAATTTTGGCTTTATTTCCAATCAGAGAAGTAAGTTCTTCGGTGTAGCTGATTACATCGGAAAGTTCATCATTCTCTTCTGATTTTTCTACCATGGGACAGATAATATAAGCCTGATGTCCTTTGTTTACTTCACTTAAAATAAACTTATAGGCCGTCATCCTGTAGTCTTCATCAACTACACAGTTTTTAATAGGCAGTCTGTCAGCCGGAAGTTCATTCACTATGGAAATATCCAAATCTCCGTATAATATTACTGCTAAGGTTCTGGGAATAGGTGTGGCACTCATAACCATAATATGAGGTTCAATGCCCTTGTCCGCAAGTTTCTCTCTCTGCTTCACACCGAAACGGTGCTGTTCATCAGTAATGACTAATGCCAGTTTATCATAGACCACCTTCTCCTGTATAAGAGCATGAGTGCCTATAATAATATCAGCTTCATGATTTTCTATCCTGCTTAAAGTTTCCTTTCTCTCCCTGCCTTTAACAGAGCCCGTGAGTAGTACAACTCTGATTCCATATTGTTCCAGCATTGTAGAAAAACTTTCAAAATGCTGTCTTGCAAGTACCTCGGTAGGCACCATAACACTCGACTGATAGCCGTTTTTAGTCATAAGCAGACAAGCCAGTATTGCAAGCAGGGTTTTTCCTGAACCGACATCTCCCTGTACAAGCCTGTTCATCCTAAACCCGGATGTGAGATCATTTTCTATTTCTTCCCAAACTTTTTGTTGGGCGTTTGTAAGCGAAAATGGAAGCGAGGAAATAAAATCTACAGTTGTAGAACTCTTTTCTACAACATAAGAACTTCCGTTTTCTTCTCTTCCCTGTTTTAATCTGTCAATAGAAAGCGCAAACAGGAAAAATTCATCAAATACAAGTCTTCTTCTCGCCTCAATTAAAGTATCATAGGACTTGGGGAAATGTATTTCCTGTAAGGCATCTTTAAGGGAAATAAGAGAATTGTCTTTTTTGATATTTTGCGGAAGATAGTCAATACCTGAAATAACCTCAACAAGTACTTCTTTTATAGACTTTCTTAACAAATTGCTTGTTACTCCTTTTGTAAGCCTATAAATCGGCTGGAGTACCTCAGTCTTCCTTCGGTATTCAGCTTCTGTAAGTATTTCGGGCTGAACTATACGAATAAACTTTCCATTTCTAGATACCCTACCACGAAAGATATTATGTACCCCTTTAGAAAGTTTAGTTTTCATAAAAGGCATATTAAACCAATTCAGCTCTATTTTACCGCTTCCGTCAGTTACTTCACAGATTAAAATGCTTTTCTTGCCCATCTGTTTTAATATCGGTGCTGAAGCCGGTATTGCAGAAATAACTGCAGTCATACCGTTTTTAAGTGAACTTATCGGAGTTATTTTTTCATACTTATCATAATTTCTCGGAAAATATTTTATTATGTCTCTCTTGGTATAAATACCGAGCTTGTTAAGGAGGGCTGCGGTTTTATTACCGATACCCTTAATGGCAGTGATACTTTCTTCTAAAACCATATTCCCTCCCGTATTAAATCTCCTTAGCCTTAATTACATCAATATTAACCTGCTTTTTAACCTCTTCCAGAGATGCAAATTTCATTTCGGGTCTAATAAAGTCAAGTAGATTTACTTTTGCAAAATGCCCGTAAACATCCTCATTTAATCCAAATAACCAGGTTTCAACTCCTACAGCATTATTTTCACTTATAGTAGGTTTTACCCCAATATTGGTTATTCCCCTGTATATTTTACCGTCCAACTCAGTATCTGAAGCATATACTCCAAATGGCGGAAGCAATTTATTTTCGTCAGGTTTTATGTTTATGGTAGGCATACCTACAGTATGTCCCAAATGATTGCCATGTATAATTATTCCGGAAACAGAAAAAGTCCTTCCAAGCAAATCATTTACAGTTTTTATATCTCCCTTTTTTATAAGCTCTCTGATTCTGGTGCTAGAAATTTCCTCTCCATACATAACCTTTTTAGCTATAACTTTTAGTTCATAACCAAAATCTCCGCTTCTTTTTTCAAGATAATCCACATCTCCGAGCCTGCCTTTACCAAACCTAAAATCCGTACCAACCACAAGCTTTTTTGCACCTAATTTATCATGGATTATGTTTTTTATAAAGTCATCCGCAGATGTATTAATTGTCTCTTTGTCAAAAGGAAAATTAATCATATAATCCAAGCCAAAGTTCTGAACTAACATTCTTCTTTCTTCATTGGTATCAATCACTCTCATTGTCCTGTCAAAGAACTTGCTCAAAGGATTTACATCAAAAGTAAATAATACCTTTGTAAGTCCGTTACTACTCAGCACTTCGTTAATAAGCTCTTTATGTCCCAAGTGCAGACCGTCAAATTTGCCTATGGTTACAGCAGTATCAGACAATTTAAAGTCGCTTCCCTGAATATACTCCATTCATTCACCACCTCAAAACATCTTATCTATTTTCAATGCATTTATCTTCTCATAATAACAGTAGACGGCTTTAAATTCCCCATCTTTATTATACATTCTAAACTTTTCACCATCTTTAATATTATCGAAACCCGGTTCAAGTCTTGCCTCTTCCATATTAACTATTCCGCCATTGTCAAGTAAAACACCGGCATAACCTGTTACATCTATTCTTCTCAGATTATAAAAAATCTTCTCTATCGGAATAATTATCTCATCAACCCTGTTTTCTTTAACAATTTTTTCTATTTCATCCAGCTTATAACTGTTTTCTAAATAAAAATCACCTGTTCTTGTTCTTAAAAGACTTTTCATGGCTGCCTTGCAGCCCAAAGCTTCACCAATATCTTTACAAAGAGTTCTTATATAGGTTCCCTTTGAGCAATCAACAATTACAGTAATTTCTCTGTTGATGATATCAATATTCTTTATCTCTATTCCGTAAACGGTAATTTCACAGGGTTTGCGCTCTATTACTTTACCCTCTCTTGCAAGTTCATAAAGCCTCCTGCCATTCACTCTTTTAGCGGAGTACATAGGCGGAGTCTGAAATTGTGTACCAATAAATTTATCTGTTATTTTTGTTAAATTCTCTGCAGTCAGATTTTCTTCATACCAGTTTTCAGGATAATTTGTCTTCTCGGTTATTTCGCCTGTAGTATCCTCTGTATCAGTGGCTATTCCAAGTTTCATTACGGCAATATACTGCTTCTTATGGCCTGTAAGCAATTCACATAGTTTAGTTGCTTTACCAACACACATAGGCAGCACACCCTCGGCTGCAGGATCAAGTGTTCCCGTATGACCGATTTTGCGCTGCCTAAGAATACCTGTAAGTCTGGATACTGCATCTCGAGAAGTATAGCCTACTTCTTTATATACATTTATGACTCCGTTTATCATTAAATATAACCCTTTGCATGCAACTGAAATTGTATTTGTTTTGTAAGATTATTGATTACATCATGCACTGTTCCGCCTGATATGGTACAGCCGGCAGCCATTTTATGACCACCACCGCCAAAAAATGCAGCTACCTTACTTACATCTAAATCAGTTACTGTTGAACGCATACTTACCTTAAATGAGTGAGGTTCTCTTTCACTGATAAAAATAGCTATCTTTACACCTTCTGTAAGTCTTAACTGATCTATAATTCCGCTGAGATCATTATCACCTACCATGTAAAAGTCCATTTCCTTGCGGGTAAGATATGAAACTACACCTGTACCTTCCCATAGCAGCATACTTTCCATAAGACATCTTCCAAGTACCTGATTTTGCTTATATGTCTTAGAGTAAAAATTATGGTCTATTATATGACCAAAGTCAATTCCCTTTGCCATAAGCTCACCTGCAATTTCCATTGTACGCTTTGAGGTACAGTTATGATGGAACACACCTGTATCGTGTATAATACCTGTATAAAGACAGGTTGCAACATCCTTATCAATTAAGTCTATATCCATCATTTCATATATAAGCTCACAGGTAGAGCTGAGTGATGTAATTATATAATTCTCATCAGCCACACCCTTACTTGTTATATGATGATCCAGGCAGATAGTTTTTCCCGCTTTATCAAAAAGCTTTGAAACTACTCCTATTCTTTCTACGTCTCCGAGATCCAACATAAAAAATACATCATAAGCTTTATCTTCAGGCTCATTCTTGATAAATTCAGAACCCGGCAGCTCATCAAATTCTCTGCCAATAGGCTCTAAATATACATCTACATTTTTGCCTGATTTTTTTAAATAATTATAAATAGCCAGTGTAGAGCCGACACAATCTCCGTCAGGATTAACATGACCTGCGACAGCTACTGTATCAGCATCTTTAACAAGGTCTAAAATATGAACCAAATTATAATTTCCTACAAACATTGTGCCTCCTATGATAAGTAAGACTTAGTCATTATCTTCTTCTGAATCTTCTGCCTTATCTTTCGCCTTAACCTGATTAATGAGTGCAGACATATGCATTCCGTATTCAATAGAAGTATCAAGATGAAATCTAAGCTCAGGAGTATTTCTAAGATTGATACTCTTTGCAAGCTGGCTTCTAAGATACGGCATTGCACTTTTAAGTCCTTCCAAGGTATCCTTCTGCTTCTTTTCATCTCCGAGCACACTTACAAATACCTTGGCAGTCTTTAGGTCAGGAGCTACCTCAACATCCGTTACGGAAGTAAGTGAGCTTACCCTTGGGTCTTTCACTCCCATTCTGATAAGTTCACTTAAAGCTCTCTGAACCTCGGAATTTATTCTGACATTTTTAATACTGTTTTTACGCATTCTAACTCCTTGGAACTTCTACCATCTGATAAAGCTCAACCTTATCTTCCTCTTTTACATCATTAAATTTCTCAAATACAAGACCACATTCATAGCCTGCATTTACTTCCTTGACATCATCCTTAAATCTCTTAAGCGAAGCCAGATTTCCTTCAAATATAAGGTCTTTATCTCTTGTAATTCTGGCCTTGCAGCCTCTTATTATCTTACCGTCAAGTACAAATGAACCTGCTATATTACCGATTCCCGAAGCCTTAAATACCTGCCTGATTTCTGCATGTCCTATTACTTTTTCCTCATAAATAGGCTCAAGCATACCCTTCATAGCAGATTCTACATCAGAAATAATACTGTATATAACCTTATAAAGTCTTACATCAACTTTCTCCCTATCCGCAGTATCTTTTGCCACCGCATCCATTCTTACATTAAATCCGATTACAATCGCATTGGAAGCACTTGCAAGAGAAATATCAGACTCATTGATTGCACCGACTGCGCCATGTATAACTCTGATTGCAACTTCTTCATTATTAAGCTTAATAAGACTCTGCTTAATAGCCTCAACCGAGCCCTGAACATCTGCCTTAATAATAACATTAAGCTCTTTTACTGTACCTGCCTTAATCTGGTCGAAGAGTCCGTCAAGAGAAAGTTTCTTTCTGCTCTCATCTATAAGTCTTGCCTTATCCTGCGCAATAAATGTTTCAGCCGCAGCTCTGGCCTCCTTATCATCCTTGAAACTGAGCATTGTGTCACCGGAATTAGGAACTCCGTTAAGACCAAGTATTTCCACAGGTATGGAAGGACCGGCTTCCGCCACATTGTTTCCCTTATCGTCAAGCATAGCTCTTACTTTACCAAAAGAAGAACCGATTGAAATAGAGTCACCTACATGTAAGGTACCCTTCTGTACGAGCACAGTAGCAACAGGACCTCTGCCTTTATCAAGACTTGCCTCGATAACAATACCTCTTGCATCTCTGTTTGGATTAGCCTTATATTCAGCCACATCAGCAGTAAGAAGTACCATTTCAAGAAGCTGTGGTATACCTTCTTTAGAATGAGCCGAAACAGGAACAAAGATGGTTGAACCACCCCAATCCTCAGGAATAAGCTCATATTCTGTAAGCTCCTGCTTAACCTTATCTATATTGGCACTTGGTTTATCTATCTTATTGATTGCAACAATAATCTCAATTCCGGCAGCCTTAGCATGGTTTATAGCCTCAACAGTCTGCGGCATTACTCCGTCATCAGCAGCCACCACAAGAATAGCTATATCGGTAGATTTTGCTCCACGCATACGCATAGCTGTAAACGCTTCATGTCCAGGCGTATCGAGGAAGGTAATCTTCTTCCCATCAATCATAACCACAGAAGCACCTATACTCTGTGTAATACCTCCTGCCTCACGGCTTGTTACATTGGTTGAACGGATTGCATCCAGAAGGGAAGTCTTACCATGGTCAACATGTCCCATTACGCAGACTACAGGAGGTCTTCTTTCCATAAGAGCCTCATCCTCTTCATCTTCCTTAAGAAGCTCTGCAACCAAGTCAACAGGCTCTTCCAGCTCACAGATAATATTATATTCTAACGCAATCTCTTCAGCCTCTTCAAAGCTTATATCCTGGGTTACGGTATACATTTTGCCCTGTAAGAAAAGCTTTTTAATAATTGCTGAAGGCTGAATCTTCATCTTATCGGCAAGTTCCTTAATAGTCAGGGCATCAGGAATAACAATATTCTTGATTGTATCCTCTTCAACAGGCTTGGCTACAACCTCAGGCTTAATGAAGGCTCCCTTTCTGTTAGGATCTTTCTTCTTTCTGTGCGCTACAGTATCGTCATCATCGATATTTGAAAGCACTTTGTTCTTGTCAAAACGCTTACCGAGATTCTTCTCGGCACGCTCTCTTTCTTTAGCTTTCTCGCGCTCTCTTTCGCGCTCTCTGTCACGATTGCCTGTCTTGGTTATAATACGTTCTTCGCCACCGGCACTGCTCTGGCCTCTTGACTGACCGCCTCTTGCTCCTGCATTATTACCGTTACGGCTGCCACCCGCAGCACCTCTCCTGTCATTTGATGAATTCCCATCCTTGTTGAAAGGCTTGTCACCTCTTTGTCCCTGAGGTCTTTCTGAGTTTCTGCCACCTCTAAACCCTTCGTTCTTATTCTGCCCATCTCCCTGTCTGGAACGGTTTTCTCTGTTCCCCTCTTTTGAAGAATCTCTTTGTCCCTGAGGTCTGTCAGCTCTTTTTCTGTCTCCCTGTTTCTGAGCTTTATTGCCCGAACCGGAGGCATTGCTTTTACCCGGCTTATCACTATTTAAAGCTGCGGCCTGACTTGCCTTCTTTCTTGCAAATGCGATTGCAGCTTCTTCCGGAGAAACAGAAGGTGATTCGGAAACAACTTTCTCTTCCGGTTCTTTAGCTTGAACAGCCTTCTGTTCTTTTGCTTCACCTTGAGATTCTTTTACTTTAGGCTCTTTAACCTTAGTCTCTTTTTCTACAGCAGTAGACTCGTTTTTAGCGGACTTAGCCTCAGCCATTTTAGCCTCTTCAGATTTAATCTCTTTAACCTTAGCTTCCTTAGCACCTGATTCTTCCTTCTGCAAAGCTTTCTTTGCTTCAGCTTCGGCAGAAATCTTCTTAGCTTTTCTTTCCGCCGCTTCACGAACTTCCGGTGGTCTTCCATCAAAAGTCTGCTTCATTGGTTTCGGAGCAGAAGTCTGTTTTACACGTTTTGGTTTGGCTTCGGCTTTTGGTTCAGGTTTAACTTTTTTTATAGTCTCGGGAGCAAACTTCATACGTACGGTTTTCTCCTCTTCTTCACTCAAGATACTGTTCATATTTTTCACATTTTCATAGCCGTTTTCATGAAGAAAATCAACAACTTCCTTACTCTTTAAATTTACCTCAGCCGCCAACTCACTTACTTTAATTTTAGACATTTTATCGCCTTTCCCATTTAATAGCTAGTTCAATATATTTAAGATTGCTTTTGAAAACCCCTCATCAAGTACTGCCATTGATGCTTTCAATGCAGAGCCTGTAGCATTTCCAAGTTCTTCTTTTGTCTTATAAAATCTAAGCGGAACTTTATGATGATTACATCTGTCGGTGAATTTCTTTTTAGTATTGTCCGATGCATCTTCCGCAACTATAACAAGCAAAGCTTTTTTTGCATAGATGGCATTTTCGGTAAGAAACTCACCTACTGCAAGCTTCCCCGCCTTTCTTGCAAGTCCCAAATAAGACAATACCTTATCTTTATCCATATCCACCTTCCTATAACGAATTTAATTCATCAGTTAATTTATCATATACACCGGGTGAAATCTGTGACTTAAACGAGCGGTCCAGACCTCTTGACTTTTTCAGGCTCTCAAAACACTTTATATCCTTGCAGATATAGGCTCCTCTGCCGTTCTTCCTGCCTGTCATATCAAGTTCTGTTTCACCCTCTTTGGTGCGTACAATTCTGATTAAGTCCTTTTTATCTTTCACGCTTTTACAAGCAATACAAGTTCTCTGTGGATTATTCATCCTATACCTCTTTATTCGGATAATATCTGTGATTCACTCTTAATATCTATCTTATATCCTGTAAGCCTTGCAGCAAGTCTTGCATTTTGTCCTTCTTTTCCGATAGCAAGAGAAAGCTGTGAATCTGCAACTATAACCTTAGCTGTCTTTTCTTCAGGATCCGCTTCCACCGATATAGCCCTTGCAGGAGAAAGTGCATTCATAATAAATACTCTTGGATCTTCACTCCATACAACTATATCTATCTTTTCTCCTCTAAGCTCATCTACAACAGCCTCAACTCTCGAACGGTTAAGTCCCACACAGGCCCCTACCGCATCTACTTCCGGATTGTTTGAATATACCGCGATTTTAGTTCTGGAGCCGGCCTCTCTTGAAATACTCTTTATTTCAACCGTACCGTCTTTAATCTCAGTTACTTCCGACTCAAAAAGTCTTTTTACCAAATCCGGATGAGTTCTTGAAACTGTGATTCTGGGTCCTTTTGACGTATCTTTAACTTCAACCACATAAAGTTTAATTCTGTCTGTCGAACTGAATTTTTCAGTTTTAACCCTTTCGGATTCAGATAACAGGGCATCTACTTTTCCAAGATTAATACTTATATTTCCACCTGTATATCTCTGAACTATACCTGTTACAATATCGTGCTCTTTAGCAAAATACTGATTGAAAAGAACTTTTCTTTCCTCTTCCCTTATTTTCTGAACTACAACCTGCTTAGCTTTCTGAGCCGCAATTCTTCCAAAGTTTTTGGGAGTAATTACTATATTTACTACCTGTCCTTCAACTGCATTCGGAAAAGTCTCTTTTGCTTCTGCCAGACTTATCTGAGTTATAGGATCTTCAACTGTCTCTACAACGGTCTTTTCTGAAAGCACGCTTACTTTACCGTTCTCTCTGTTGATAGTAACCTTAATGTTATCAGCTTTTCCAAACTCATCCTTGCAGGCTACAAGAAGTGAATTCTCAACCGCTTCAAGTATGATTTCCTTGCTGATATCATTTGTTTTTTCAAGCTGATCAAGAGCTTCTATCAGCTCCTTGCTGTTATCAAGCTGCTCTTTTTTTCTCATTTTCTTAATTACCTCCATTGCTCTTTTCAGAAATCAATCGCTAATCTTATCAAGGCTATATTTTTTCTTTCAAAGGTTTTCTCAGTGTTGTCTTCAAAGCCTATAGTTACAGTCTGTGCATCATAAGCTTCCAAAGTGCCCGAAAATTCCTTCTGCTCTTCAAAAGCTTTATACAGTTTAACCTCAACCTCTTCTCCTATACTTCTTTCAAAATCCTTGTCCTTCTTAAGAGGTCTTCCAAGTCCCGGAGAACTTATTTCCAATATATATGATTCCTCAATAAAATCTTCTTTATCCAAAAGATCCGAAAACTCGCGGCTTACCTTTTCACAATCATTAACGGAAAAGCCTCCTTCCTTGTCTACATAAGCCCTAAGGAACCAATTTGAGCCTTCTCTTACAAATTCCACATCTACCAGTTCATAATTATTCTTATTTATGATAGGTAAAATAAGTGCTTCCGCTTTTTTCTCATAATTTTCTCTTTTGCTCATAAATCTCCTTATCCGGTTAAACAATTAATCATTAAAAATTTCCTGTTTACATAAAAAAAGCGAACCTCTAACGGTTCACTTCTAAAAAAATAATAGCCTGTAGGGGAATCGAACCCCTGTTTCTGCCGTGAGAGGGCAGCGTCTTAACCCCTTGACCAACAGGCCTTAGCAAGTTGTATTGTTTGACAACGAAGACAAGTATACATTACTGAAAAGAATATGTCAATAGGGTTTTTAAATATTTTTTATGTAAGGGTTTATGTAAGAATAATATTTTTATAGTTCACTGTTTAATATAGTCCATCTCAGGCTAATTTTGTAAGCAACTTACTGAAATACTCAGGTAAGGGAGCATGAAACTCCATATACTCCCCTGTTCTTGGATGTACAAATCCAAGCATCTCGGCATGAAGTGCCTGTCCGTCTAACTTAAAAGGATTTTTAGCCGCTCCGTAGATTTCATCACCAAGCAGTGGATGTCCTATACTTGTCATATGGACTCTTATCTGATGTGTTCTTCCTGTTTCAAGCTCACACTCAATATGTGCGAAGTTATTCCCGTTGGGAGATGTATAATTTCTGATAACCCTGTAATGAGTCACAGCAGGCTTGCCATCAGGTATAACAGCCATTTTTTTTCGATCTGTTTTAGACCTTCCTATAGAACCTTCAATTCGGCCTTCTTCATCCTTAAACACACCGTAAACTATAGCCTGATATTTCCTCTTGATACTGTGTTCCTTTAACTGCTCCGCAATTATTCTGTGAGAAACGTCGTTTTTGCAGGCAATTATCACTCCGGTTGTATCCATGTCTATGCGGTGCACAATACCCGGACGAAGTTCTCCGTTTATTCCCGAAAGATTGTCTCTGCAATGATACATAAGCGCATTTACAAGTGTTCCTGTATAATGTCCCGCCGCAGGATGAACTACCATGCCCTTAGGCTTATTTATAAGGATTACGTCTTCATCCTCGTAAAGTATGTCAAGCGGAATATTTTCAGGAATTATTTCTGCCTCCTTCACCGGAGGTATACTGATAGAAATATTTATTCCCTCTGTTACTTTAAAACTGCTCTTTACAGGCTTTCCTTCCACCCTGACCTTACCTTCATCAATAAGCCCTTTCAGATATGATCTGGAATATTCCGTAAGTTTTCCTGAGAGATATTTGTCTATCCTCTCTCCCGAATCCTCAGATACCACAGAAAGTTCTATAACTTCATCCGACAAGAATTCTGTATCCCATTCATCATTTTTTATATTTTCATCATTTAACTTCATTCTTCACCCTGCCAAGCATTTTATCAAAATCCTCATCCTTGTAATAAAATATTCCAAAGATTAGCATAGTAAATGCCGCTATAGTTACGTAACAGTCTGCAACATTGAAAATAGGAAAATTAATTAATTCAAAATACAAAAAATCTATCACATAACTATGTCCATACTTAATCATAGTAAGAACTCTGTCAGCAAAATTTCCTAAAGCTCCCGCAAGCAACAAAACCAATGCAAAATGCATTGGAAAATATCTTTTTTCGGCAATTATTTTCTTCAAGCCAAAGATTACTAAAGCTATTACAACTACAGTAATAACTGTAAATATCCAGAATCCACCTTGAAATAAACCGAAAGCCGCTCCTGAATTGCCTCCTTCAAGCAGGGTAAAACTGAATACTCCGTTTATTACGGTTAATTTACCATCTGATAAATATTTAACAGCGAGCTGTTTGGTAAGCAAGTCCAATACTACCAAAGCCACCACCGTCAATAATTCTATTACAAAAAATCTGTTTCTGTTCATAGTCAACCTTCAAAAATTTCTTTAATTCCAACTATCATCTCTTCATCAGTAATGTCAGTATAAATTTCTGCTTTTCCAACTTCTTTTGTAAGAATAAATTTAATCTTTCCACCCTGCATCTTCTTATCAGACTTTGTTGCCTTAAGCACATCTTCTATACTAAAATCAACAGCAGATAATGAGATTTTATTAAAAAGCTTATATTCTGTAAGAATCTTCTTCATGTCTTCAAGTTCACTCTCTGACACAAGTCCGCGTTCCACCGCCATCCTGCACGCAGATATCATTCCAAGAGCCACACACTCTCCATGAAGCAAATCAAAATTCATCAGTTTTTCAACCGCATGTCCTATTGTATGTCCAAAATTCAGTATTGCACGAAGTCCTTTTTCAAGAGGATCATTTTCAACAACCTCTTTTTTTATTCTGCAAGAGTTATATATTATATACTCCAGAGCTTCTTCATCCTTAGATATGATTTTATCGGTATTTTCTTTTAGATAACTTAAAAATTCCTTATCCCATATATAGCCATACTTAATAACCTCCGCCACTCCGGAAAGATACTCTCTCTCCGGAAGAGAAGTTAAACTATCAGTATTCATGTAGACCAGGCTTGGTTGGTGAAAGGCTCCGACCATGTTTTTATATGCCATAAAATCCACACCTGTCTTGCCGCCTACGCTTGAGTCAGACATAGCTAAAAGTGTAGTCGGAATCCCGGCAAACCTTATTCCTCTTAAGTAGGTAGCGGCGGCAAAACCGGCTAAATCACCCACAACTCCACCGCCTACCGCAAGTATCACATCTTTTCTCTCAAAGTTTTTGTTAATAAGTTCCTCATACAGACTTTGAACTGTTGAAATATTCTTATTATCCTCACCTGCCGGAAAAGTAAAAGTATGCAGCTCTTTTCCAGTGTTTTTTAATTTCTGCACCAATCTTCCCTTAAAAAACCTGTCAGTATTAGAATCAAATACCAGCATAAGCTTATTACAAGATAAGAACAATTCTGAAAGCAGACCGGACAGCTTGTCAAAATTCGATTCGACAATTATGTCATATGATTTATTCTCTTCAGAACCGACTTTCACATTCAACTTTTTACTCACGTTCATTTTCACTATTCCTATATCTGTTGACTAACGCTTTTCTGTTCAAATTATCCATATCACCTTTTTCCGCAAACGGACGAGTTATTGCTCTACCCATATTTACGTTTTCATTAGGTATACGGCTTATTAGATTTTCTTTTATGGAAGAAGCATTCATTTTTGCATTATGAACCCTTTCTTTTCTGAGTCCGTCAATTCTGTTCTTTTCAAACCTTATATCACTTCTTTTAGGTTCTTCGTTTTTAACTTCTTCGTTTTTAGCTTCTTCATTTTTATTTCTTTCAGCTTCTGCCACTATTTTATTAAGTTCTTCATCTATGCTCTGATCAATCTCAACTTCACTTTTCCTTAATTCTTCACTTTTATTCTGTTCAAAGTCAAGTTCCAGTCGTCTAAGTTCTTCCCTTCTGTTCTTTTCAGCTTCAGCTTCTTTTTTCTTAAGTTCTTCCTTTTTATTCTTTTCAGCTTCAGCTTCTTTCTTCCTAAGTTCTTCCTTTTTATTCTTTTCAGCTTCTACTTCTCTTTTTCTAAGTTCTTCAATTATGTTTTTTCCTACATCCGCTTCGCTTTTTTTAAGTTCTTCAATAATGTATTTTTCAATTTCTGCTTCATTTTCACTAAGTTCTTCAACCACAACTTCATCATTTTTAAGTATGTCAGGTTTAATTATGTCAGGTTGAATCACTTCCGCCTTCGCTTCTTCAAACTTGGCTTTTTCGTTTTCAGTCCCACCGGTTTTTGTTGCTTCAACTTTTTCATGAACAATGTCTTTGACATCTTCAAGTTTTTGCTTTAACTTAAGATATCCTTCCAAATCATTTACTGTTATGTTGTATGAATCACTGTCAACCAATTCCAACTGTGTGGTTATCAGATTTCTTATATGAGCCTTGTATAATTCAAATCTCCTATTTAAATCATCGGTTTGTCTGAATATAGAATCCAAATCGTACTTAGCCTGAGTAAGAACCTCTTCCGCTCTGGTATGAGCTTCTTTTTCGATAAGTTTTGCATTATTCATAGCCTTTTCACGTTCTTCATCAGAAGCCTTTTGAACAAGTACCATTGCCTTCTGCAAAGTTTTTTCTATTGACTTATAATATTGAAGCCCCTCGCTTAAAGATGCCATCTTATCTTTAAGTTCAATAGTTTCTTTATACATTTCATCATATGAACCGGCTATTTCCAACATGAACTCGTCTACACTCTTCTTAGAATAACCAATTCCCCACTTAAATTCATGATTTCTGATTTCGTTTAATGAAAGCATAATCCCTCCTAATAATTAGCAATATTTTCCTAAATGAATCTGTATTCTGTCTTTTTTCGTCCGTCCTAAACTTTCGTAAAATATAAATTTACCAAAACCTCTTACAGAGATTATATCCTTTGGCATAACCTGATAATGACTTGATGATATCTGAGCGGAATTTACAGCAACCTTATCACTGTCAATTAACGCCTTAACCTTTGTTCTTGAAAGATTCAATGCTTCACCGATAATTACATCTAATCTGAGTGAAGGAACTGTTCCGTACTTATCTTCAATCCTTCTCACCGACATAATGTCTGTGGTTTCAACTTTGGTACAACTTACCTGACATCTTCCAATTTGATGTAATTCACTTATAAGAAAATCCGTAATCTTATTTTGACATAAAACAAAGGCCTTGACTACACTCTTATCTTCCGATACCGTATAAATATCGCCGATTAATTTTCTGTCTATTCCAACTCCGAGTATAGCACCAAGAAAATCCCTATGGGTAAGAGAGTTACTTTCAAACTTAGAACTCTTAATTTGAATCTCTATACAGCTTATAGGAAAGTCAATATCTTCCCTCTCTTCATACGAAGACGGAAAGCAAACCATCACTCTTTCAGCGTCTTCTATACCTCCAAAAATGAAAAACCTTCCAACCGGAAGGTCTGCTACTTGTCTTTTTAAAACCGCAACTTCCCTGACATTTAGAAAATCTGAAAAAACACTGATATCCCCGGCATGAGACACCTTTGCCAAGTCAAGCAGGTGCCTGAATACCAAATTATCTTCTTTATCCATATTACTGACCATTAATTTTAGGTACTGCAAATAAAGTATCTATGAGCTCTTCCTCATTTTCTACCGATAATTCAACATTTTCAGGCGAAATGATGTAGACATACTTAGATACCGCTCTAAATTTTCCATTGATTGCATGCATGGTTCCGAATACAAAGTCCACTATACGCTGAGCTTCCATGGTATCCAAAGCCTCAAGATTTAACGCAACTATTGAGCCTGCAAGCAGTTTGTCACAAATATCCTCAACCTCATCAAATCCTTTAGGCATAGTAACACAGACTTCAATTCCCGTTTTACTGCTTCGCCTTATAGGTATAACTTTCTGATTATCTTTTGCAGTCTTCTTCTTTCTGTCAAAAAATGAAGTGGAATATTCCTCGTCCTCATCATCATAGTCATCTTCATATTCAGTTCTTCTTCTGCTCAGTCTTGACCTTGACTCCTCTACAGCATCCTGCTCCATTTCATCATCATAATCCTCATCATAGTCATCATCAAGATCATTACCGTCTTTAATTGTACTAAAAATTTGACTAATCTTTTTAAACATATATTCACTCCTATTTCTTATAATCAAATATCATAATTCCTGCTTCCAAAGATACCGGTACCTACTCTTACTAAAGTAGCCCCTTCTTCTATCGCTACTTCATAATCACCGGTCATTCCCATCGAAAGGACATTCATACTCACATTATGAATGTTTTTGCTATTCAAGTCAACCATTATTTTTTTTAGTTGCCTAAAATATTTACGATTCTCCTCTGATATATCGGTATATGGTGCCACTGTCATCAGTCCTTTTATATTTATATTGGGAAATTTTGACACTTCCCTTATAAAATTCTCCGCATCTTCCGGATTTACTCCAAACTTGGAAGCTTCCTTTGCAACATTGATTTCCGCAAGTACATCTACCGTAATTCCAAGCTTAGCGGCTTCTTTATCCAGCGCCTCAGCCAGTCTTATGTTTTCAAGTGAATGAATAAGCGAAACCTTCCCAACCACATATTTTACTTTGTTGGTCTGGAGATGTCCTATAAGATGCCAGTCAAGATTATCCTTGATAATCTCTGTTTTTTCCCTCAATTCCTGAACTCTGTTTTCTCCAAAAGAGTTAATACCGTACTCAATCGCTTCTCTGATAGCTTCCACAGGCTGTGTTTTACTTACCGCTATCAGCTTTACTTCATCTCTTTCTCTTCCTGCCCGCTTACAGGCAGCCGCTATCTTATTTTCAACCATACTAAGATTTTCAGTTATACTCATTCTACTCCTTACCAACCTTGTCAGCATTTAATATTATATTATCATACTCATTTAAGAAATAGCCCTTATCACTCGGTATAAGATAATATTCACTGTCATCACTGTTTATATTTTCCGTGTCAGGCTCTACATGTCTGAATCTTGGGTAACCGTTATTTATATTATACACGCCTTTTAACAGTTTTGTTTTACTGATTTTATAAATATTACCGCTATTAGGCTCTATAATCTCATCTCCGGGCTTAAAACTTTCATTCAGATCTATATAAATCATTTTATTTTTATCATCTTTGTAGCATATTTCAGTTTCAATATATTTGGTTATAATTTCATTATTTTTGCCTACGGTCTGAATCGTAAAACCTCCGCTTCTGTTTCCCCCTCCACCTACATAGTATTCTTCAGGAATCTCATATACCTGCCTTTCCACTACAGATGACTTTGGAACTTTTAAGCCGGTTATGCTTTTAAGTACTATGTATATATTTACAAATCTCTTATCAGCATAATCAACCATATAATTAAAAAATTTCAGAACCAAATAGTTACCACCGTTTATTTCTGCTATTCTTGCTTGAGCTCTGGCAATAAATCCCTTATTATCAACCACTGCATCCACATAGGTTTTCTCTTTTAAAAGTTCCTTCTGGGTTTCGTTTATCGGAACCACTACATTCCAAACTTCATCCGAAATAAGTTTATACACAGCCTCACCGGTTTCTACCTTGCCTTCATTTTCAGCCGCCGTCTTAAGTATGTAGCTATTTTGTTTTTCAAATATATCCTGAGTAATCTTTTCTTCTGTCATGTCTTCCAGCCCATCTGCTCCATAAACAACAATTCCACTATCATCAGCATAGTTTAAGTTTAAATATTCACTTGCATCTGTTGCCTTATTAAGCTTAGCCATTACCATTTTACCCGATGTGGTCATTACAGTTTCATTCATAGACTCCTTCAAGCTGTATGTACTGCCAAAGTTATCATCCCTATTAATCTGAAACTGATGTAATATACCTGTCAACCTCTCACCTGATTCATCGGTCTGATCATCCATCATAAGTTTTGAGTAAATGCTTCCTGTTTTATCTATGGAAAATACTACCTCACCCTTATGTACTCTGGAGTTCCCGCTTACATAATAGTTAATATAGCCTGCTTCTTTAGACTTAAAAATTCTTTCTTTTCTAAGCGCAAGCCCAGTTGTATTAATAACTTCGGATTTTTCATCACTCACTACCCTGTATACAGAAGTCTTTTCTCTGGACATAAAAATTGCTGTATGCCCTAAAATATAAACAAATATAATGAAAAACAAAAAATATCCTACATTGAAATGTTTTTTAGCCGGTTTTCTGTCTTCATAATGAACAACATTGTTTTTTCTTTTCTTAGCCAAGTTTTGTTTAGCCAATATCTATTCCTCCAAATAAACAAACTGCCACACCTTTATTAATGTGACAGTTTGAAATTTAACCTTTTGTTCCTATAAGGAAACCAGCACATTATGCTTATATTCCTCAGGTACATCCTCACTTTTAACCGAAAGACTGAGAATTATATCTACACTATACTTATCCGCAACCTGAATTATTTTATCAAGAACAGGTTTCATAGTATCTTTATCTGTACAGGAAATCTTTAAGAAACTGTCAAGGAAGATAGCCTCAAGATCATGATCCTGTGAAACAATTCCACAAATAAATCCAACAAATTCACTTGAATTGGCCACAAAAAAATCTTTGACATTTATAAGACGAATCTTATTGTTAAGTTCATACATATGAGCCAGATCCTTATCTAAGAATACAACATTCCCCCCTGAAGTTTTAACTGCCTCATTAGCCTTCTCAAGAATTACTTTTGTTTTGCCTTTTCCCTTTTCCCCACAAACAATATTAACCATAGTAAAACCCTCCTTTAGTATGAGTATAAAAAGTTTATTAATCAATAACATTATATGTCAAATTATTATAAAATTCAATCAGTTTGGTATATTTTGTGGTAAGTTTTCAAAAACTGTGCCAAGCTGTGCGTAGAGGTTCAGCGCATCGGATGCCTTCAGCACTCCGACTATATATTTTTTATCCGAAGATGACTTAAACGACATAAGAATACAAGAGCCCGCTTCATCCGTAGTACCTGTCTTACCGCCTATGACCGTATATCCGTCAGGCACTTTCATGACTCCCGCAAGATACTGATTGGTTGATGACATTGTTTTAACAACCTCAACTCCTGCACTGTTCTTATGTTTCATAGTATACGAACCCTGATTCACTATCTTGACAAATTCAGAATTTTTGAGAAGTTCATTAAAAATCAGATATAAATCATATAAAGTAGAGTAATGTGCTGTGTCATGAAGGCCTGTACTGTTTACAAACCTGCTGTGAGTTGCCCCGATTTTTTTAGCTTCTTCATTCATAAGAGCGGCAAACTTTTCTTCACTTCCCGCTACCGCAACAGCCAAAGCCTTAGCAGCATCATTTGCCGAAGTCACTAAAGCCGCATTGAGAAGCTGCCTTATTGTAACTTCATCGCCATCCATCAACCTTATCTTCTTTGCCAGCGGTTCAGAAATTTTAATAGATTCACCATCTATCTTAACAGTTCTGTCCAGATTTTTTTCTTTAGCAAAAACCACATAAGCAGTCATCATCTTGGTAAGGCTGGCAGGATACATTTTTTTGAAACAGTTTTTTGAATAAATAGCTTCTTCATCGCTTGAAACTATTACCGACTTTGCATTAAAAGAAGGTTTGTCTGTTAAATTATTGACATTCTTATCAGACAAAACACAAAGTCCGTCAGACATAAGAGAGAGCCCTGTATCAGAAGTTGTTACCTCATAAGCTCCCCCTGTATTTCCACTGTCTCCGTATGGGAAATATGCTATATTATCATTTCCGCAACCTGTAAGCATAATCCCCGTTAAAAGTACAAGAATAATTTTCCTCATCTTTATTATCATGACTTATACAACTCTCTCCAGTCAAGATCTCCCCTGTCCAAAGCCTTAATCATAAGCTCTGCTGACGCAAGATTAGTAGCAGCAGGAATATTATTAATATCACAAAGTCTTAAGATATTACTGATATTAGGTTCATGTGTCTTTGAGGATAATGGATCTCTTAAAAATATAACCAAGTCTATTTCGTTGTGATCGATTTGAGCAGCCATCTGTTGCTCTCCCCCCAAATGTCCTGCAAGATATTTATGCACATTCAAATTGGTAACTTCTTCAATAAGTCTACCTGTTGTTCCTGTTGCATACAAAGTATTCTTGCCTAAAATTCCTCTGTAAGCTATGCAGAAATTCTGCATAAGCTTCTTTTTAGCATCATGTGCAACCAATCCAATGTTCATAATCCACCCCTTATATATTAATATTTGTTAAAATAATATTTCATTTTCACCGGTATTAAAAGTCAAGCCATGTTTTGATTTTTGAAGACCTACATTCAAAACCAGAGCTATCCCCAAAAAATTACTCAATAAAGAAGATAATCCATAACTCATAAACGGCAACGGTAAACCTGTATTCGGAAGCAGGGCTGTATTAACACCTATGTTTACAAAAGACTGAAACATAAGCATAGCCGACACTCCTATAGCTATCATCTTGCCGGTAATATCATTTGCTTTTCCGGCAATCATTATACATTTAAAAACAACGAAAGCAAACAAGGCGATAACAAAAAAACAACCTATAAAACCTAATTCTTCTGCTATTACCGAAAAAATGAAATCACTTTCATTTACGTAAACCTTATTATAAAGCCTGAAATCCGATGTATCTCCTAAAAGTGTCTTTCCCAAGACTTTACCCGCAGCTATTGCATTTACTGAATTAATCTGCTGATACTGTCCTGTAAGAGCATATTTTTCAGGATCCAAAAAACTAAGTATTCTCTCTTGCTGCTTCATTGTAAGAAGCTTTTGCCCCGGTTGTATTACATACCAGAAAAGAGCAACACCCACAGGAACTGATACAGCTACTGTAATTCCGATAATCTTAAGACTGAGTCCTGCCATAAATATCATTACGGCAAAAATAAATATGCAAACCATGCTTGATGAAAGATCTGTCTGTATAAGAATAAGTGAAGTCGGTAAAAACATTATAATACCGGATAGCAAAAATATACTCCACTTATTCAGTTTATTCTGAACTTTAGTAAATAGTACCGCAAGTACCACTATAAGAATTATTTTTACAAGCTCCGACGGCTGTATTTCAGTAGAACCTATACTTAGCCACCTGAAAGCTCCTGTTTTATGGTCAAATCCAAAACGTGTAAATTTAACCATAACCAGCATTATCACTCCGATAATATAGTATAATATAACAAATTTACATATAAAGTGATAATCAATCATAGCACCTATCAGAGCTACAACAACACCTAAAGCAACACCTATAAGCTGTCTCCTTGCCATGCCAAAGCCTTCCGACTTAAACAGACAGAATATGCTGATGGAACAAAGCACCAATACAGCTATCAGCAGGGAAAAGCTAAAATCTTTTAAATCATACTTCTTATTTTTAAACATCGGTATCCTTTATGACCTTTTCCCTTTAATTTCTTTTACAGGGATACTGGCACAAATTGCCGGAACAGTTACATTTCCTGTTTCTGACTCTGTTTGTTCAATTTTAATATCAAGTCCTTCAACATCTATTTCAACATATTTTGAAATAACCTGAATTATATCATTCTTGATTTGTTCCATAATCTCAGGAGAGCAGTTTGACCTGTCTGACACCAATACAAGTTTCAGTCTGTCTACAGCCTTCTGTCCTGAAGATTTCTTTCTGAAAAAATCCATTAAACTCATAGCTTAACTCCTTTACTTCTTAAATAACTCTCCAAGACGCGCCAAAAATCCTTTTTTACTTTCAAGGTCAAGTAAAGGAATCTCCTCACCCGTTATTCTTTTACATATATTCATATAAGCCTGTCCTGCAAGAGAATCACTTCCTGCGAGCGGCTCACCTGTATTGGTTGCAATAACTATATTTTCATCATCGGGAACAACTCCGAGAAGGCTTACAGCCAAGATATCAAGTACGTCCTCACTTGACATCATGTCGCCTCTTTTAACCATGTCCATACGTATTCTGTTTACGATAAGTTCTGTCTTTCCGATTTCATTTGCTTCAAGAAGTCCTATGATTCTGTCCGCATCTCTTACCGCAGAAACTTCAGGTGTGGTTACGACAATCGCTCTGTCTGCACCCGCTATTGCATTCTTAAAGCCCTGCTCAATTCCGGCAGGACAATCAAGAATAATATAATCAAACTCATTCCTTAATTCTTCTGTAAGTAAAACCATTTGCTCAGGGTTTACAGCATCTTTATCTCTTGTCTGTGCACTTGGAAGCAGATAAAGAGTTTCAAACCTTTTATCTTTAATAAGCGCCTGCTTAATTTTACAATTCTGTTCAATTACATCTACTAGATTATAAACTATGCGGTTCTCAAGCCCAAGTACTACGTCAAGGTTTCTAAGGCCGATATCGGTATCAATAAGAACAACTTTTTTACCTAACATAGCAAGTCCGGTACCTACATTGGCTGTAGTGGTGGTTTTACCTACACCACCTTTTCCGGAGGTTATAACAATAACTTCTCCCATAAAAAAAATCTCCTAACTAAAACAAAATTTCATCAATATAATAATATAATTAAAATGAATTAATTACAAGTGACTTAAACAACTTTTTTTATAATTTTAGTGAATCCAGTACATTTTTATTCAAATCTTCTATACAAATATTATCATTTTCCACAAAGGCGACCTGAGGTGACAGGCACTTGGATTTACTTAATATCGCAGAGTTATCAGCACATCTGGCTATTTTAGAGCCTATTCTTAACTGTATCGGATTCATATCAAGGGCAATTATAAAGGTATCATCATTTCCGCCCGCACCTGCCTCCGCTTCGCCTTTTAATGCTCCCAATACAACTATGCTACCTTTTGCCACAACCTTTGCACCCGGATTAATATCTCCGATTATCACAACTCCCGTATCAAATTCCATCATCTGTCCCGATCTGAAGTAGCCCTTGTGAATTTTAGTAAGGCTCGCATCTTCGGAAATACTCATCTGTTCTAACTTCTTTTTAAACTTCGCTTCCTTTACAGGATCATTATCTATTATACATACTATATGTATGGAGGAATTCTTAAGGATGGTCTGAATAATACTTTCCTCTTCGTCAGCCGAAAGTTTCCTGCCATCAAAAGAAACAGCCATATCCACATTTCCGAAGAATTTAGCGGATTCCTTAAATTTTTCTCCGACTTCCTTTAATAGCTCCTCAAATTCTAAATCCGGATTAAGAATAATCATCAGGCCATAATTATTTGCCTTAATAACAACCGGTTGCTTCATTTTGCCTCCTAACTAATCTGAAATTATATTATCTACATTATCTTTAACAGCTTTTTTATTTAATGATTCTTCATCTCCGTCACCATAATAGTACTCATAAAAATCAGCCGCAGCTCTGGCAGCATTTCCTGAAGTATAGGCATAAGGAAGTACACAGGTAACCGATATTTCAGGCTTATTATAAGGAGCATAGGATGTAAAAAGAGCATGATCGGCTCTCATATTTGAAAACTGAGCTGTTCCCGTCTTTCCTGCCACCAGGTCCTTAATATCCTTAAAAAGTTCCTTATGTGAACTCCTGTCTCCGTTAACCGCCCTGTACATTCCATCTTTAATTACACTCCATATCCTCGGATCCAGTTCTACCTTAGGAGCTTTTTTATTTGCTGCATTTGATACGGTGTTTTTAATCTTTTTGCCATCAAGATTTTTAATTTCTTTAATAACAGTAAGATAATTAAGTTTGCCGCCATTGGCTATACAGGACACATATCTTGAAATCTGGGTTGGTGTAAACGCATAGCTGCCCTGACCTATGGAAGATCTTACTGAGTCTGTATCTGATATTGACGGCTCATACTCGTACAGTTCTATTCCTGAAGTAACACCTTTTTTAAAGCCGAACATAGCCGCATATTTATTTAATTTTTCAAGACCCAGCTTTGAAACATATTTGCCTTCGGAATCTAAACTCATTCTGTACCCTGTCTCATAGAAAAAGTAGTTACAAGACACCTCAATAGCAGTCCTTATATCAATCTTTCCATGCGGAACCCTGCTCCAACAAGACGCAGGTTTATCAGTCTTGGTAAATACAACCTGTGCATCAATCTTTTCATTCTCGCCAACAGCTCCCGTAGCAAGATCGGCAGCTGCGGAAATCATCTTAAAAGTCGAACCGGGTGCCGTCTTTTGCTGACAAGGTCTGTTTATAAGCGGATATGATTTATCTGTTTGAAGTTTGGCATAATATTTTGCATCTATCTGATTGGCAAGCTTATTATTATCATAGCTCGGATAAGAAACCAATGCCTTAACTTCCCCCGTATTCGGATTGGTAACTACCATGGAGCCCGAACAAGGATCTAAAGCCAGATTGGCAGGCGTAATTTCAAGGCTCTTAATCTTGCTCCTTATAAAAGTATACGGAGACAATGAGCCGTTTAATAGATTGCGGTATGCGGTATCATCATTTTTAAGAAAACCTTGTGAAAATAATATCAGACATACCTCAGTACCCGATATTGTGTGATTAAAAATCAGATTCTTATAAATAATTTTCTTAAACTGCAAATCCGAAGTGATATTCTCAAATATATATTTTAACAAAATCCGGTAAATTTCATCCGTACTCAAATATTCTGTTCCGATATTAAGTTTAGGCAGATTAATCCATTTGTTAGATACCGAATACTTTAAGAATTCTCCCAAACTCTTCTTATTATCCACATAAGCTTTAAAAATCTCATCATCTTCATTTACCAAAGTAACATCTATCAATTTTTCATTTTTTATGTAAGTGTATACATAATCTATGTATTCAGCGGTAGTCTTATTGGAACGCTCTTTAGTAACGCTGTTTTCCGTCATCAGTTCTTTAAGTTTTTTTATAACATTTTTTTCTTCCGTCTTAAACTTTTCATATACACCTTTTTCCACTTTTCCGGCCTTCTTGGTTTCAATCCTGTGTATATCTATGGCTCCGTTATCAAACAGCGCATTATAAACGTCATATATAGGAATCATAATATTATATGAATTTTTTCCTTTTTCTCCATAACTTGCCGAATTATGAATTTTACTTAACAATACAGCCGCCAATTCTTTTTCAATTATGTTATAGCAAACCTTCTGCAACTTACTGTCAATAGTCAGATATACGTCATCTCCCGCCTTCGGTTCGGTAACGGTTTTTACACCCGTAACATAATAATTCGAGTTGAGTGTAGCTTCCTCTGTTCCCTTAACTCCTCTTAAATATTTTTCAAAGGAATATTCTACTCCGGACTTTCCAATCTGGTCAGTAGTATTATAATACTTTTCTTTGTCCTCGGACATTTCAGTTTCATTGACATTACCCGTATATCCAAGTACATGCGCGAAATATTTGCTGTCATTATAATATCTGTAGGTATGCTCTGCAATTTCAGCCCCCGGAAGTTCTGCCGAGTTCTCAAGCACTGCCGCCACCGTCTTTGCATTTACATTAACAGCAATTGAAATAGGATTTCCTTTATTATATGTATTTAACAGTAAAGCAAAGCGAACCTTCATTATTTTAAGTGCATCATCCACACTGTAGGTATCGCTTATGTTAAACATATGCTCACCGCTTCTCAGATGCTCAAACACCTCAGAAGCTGTAGCATTACGCTGTGCAGTTGTAAGTTTTTCAATAGAGGTAAGCATATATGCATCTCTCTTAAATCTGCTTTCAGCAAGCCCCTCTACCGTAAATTTTAAGTTACCTTTTTTATCTTTTTCGATGTAAAACTCAGGAAATAATTTTCCGCCGTTTGATTCTATTATCTTTATAAGTCTGAAAATCATGGCATTCTTTTTTTCATCTGAATCAAATGCCTTATAATCCTGTAAAGTGACATTGTAAGAGAGCTTGTTATATGCCAAAAGCACTCCGTTACAGTCATAAATATTTCCTCTTGTCGCTTTGGTTTCACGGGTAATTTCATCCTGAGTAACAGTATGTTCCGCTATGTCTTTCTGCTTAACCACCTGGATTGTAAATACTTTATAAATCAGAACAACAGAGAATGTTAAATATATAACAATTAATGGAACAGTCCTTGTCTTAAGAAAATTCTTGAAAAAAGTTATCAAAGTGTCAATCAAAACTAGGCTTCATCCCCTTTCCCTATTGCTTCCAGTTTAAGGTATACAGCATCAACAATCCTGTAAAACAAAGCTGCTACTATCATAGTATATACAGCCTCCGGTAAAATTATCCTCATGATATAATAAGGAAAATCCAATCTGTTTCTGAGCAAAAATCCTGTAACAAAAATCAGGAAATTAAGCACCAAATCTGATGCTCCAACCAGCCCTATCGGTATCAGATTAGACTCTCCGCTGTAAAGCTTATTACCAAATCCTAACAAATAGCCTATAGTGAGATAAATAACAGCATAATACCCTATATAGTCTGATTCTGATAAATCCAAAAACAGTCCCATAAAGAATCCCATCATCATACCGGGTATTTTACCGTATTTATAACCTATTGCCACAACCAAAATTATAACCACATTAGGCTTTATGCCTGCTATGGCTATTTTATTAAATATTGTAGTCTGAATAAGATACAATATTATCATCATTATAAAAGAACCTATAATGCGTTTCATCAATTCAAGTTTTCCTCTTCTTCCTTTTCACGGGTAATTATAAGTACCATATCAAGTTTTGAAAAGTCAACTGCAGGCGTAAGATAACCGGATTCAGTCATGTTTGAGGGATCTACCTTGATATCACTGATATATCCTATAAGGATTCCCGGATGATATTTAGGACTTATATATGAAGTCACAACCTCATAACCATCCTTAACTTCCGCTCCCTTTTTTATGTCGGTAACCTCTATATGACCTTCATCAAGCAGTTTCAGATTCCCTTTTACCACACAGGTATCAGATGTATCCAACAACATTCCCATCACATAACTGCTGTCATCTATTATTGATCTTACCATTGAATTATTGCGGCCTACCTTTGTAATTATTCCCACAAGCCCATTTCCGGCCATAACATTCATGCCCGGCTTAATACCGTCATCACTTCCCTTATCTATCTTAAATTCACTGTACCAGTTGTTTGTTCCCTTGGAAATAACCCTCGCCGCAACCTTTGGATAATCTGCATAGGTTTGATCCAAATTGTATAATTTTCTAAAATCATCCAATTCATACTTTCCCTGAAGAAGAAGTTTATTCTCATAGCTGATTTTATCCAATTTCTCAGTCAGTTCCTTATTCTTTGCAATCAGGTCATCAATATTTTTAAAATAATCCAGTTTGGAGGTAAAATAACTCCCTACCTTATTGATTCCCACCTGCATAGGAGTAATCACATCACCTACTGCTGTTTTAACCGGTCCTAAACTATCCGAAAAACGGTAAGACACCAACAGAAGTATGAGGCAGATTACAACCATAACAATAAATAAGTATCTTGGAACAATTTTTATCTTAATCTTATTTTTTCTTAGCGATGCCATTATTTACATTCCTTAAATTAACTGAATATCCCGGCTGCCTGTAGATATAAGGCAGTGTTTTATAATTATCATCATCAATAAGCTTACCAAGACCATTAATAACGCTGTCCTGAGGGTCTTCCAGTATATTAATTTTAAGATTTGTTTCTGCATTTAAAAGCTTGTCAAAATTACCGATCAGAGCTGAACCGCCTGTTACATAAATACCTGCATCTATTATATCCGAAGATACTTCCGGAGGGATATGCTCAAGCGTACTCTTAATATTCTCGGTAATACTTTTAAGATCCTCTTTAATTGCCTCATATACAATATCCGATTCAATCTCAATTCTCTTTGGAAGGCCGGTAACAACATCTCTGCCATTCACCTGCATAGTAAGTGACTGTCCCGATAAAGCTCCCGCAATACCCATCTTTAATTGTTCAGCATTACTCTTTCCTATGACTAATGCACACTTCTGCCTTATATAATTGCAAATTGACTCATCAAACTTATTGCCGGCTATAGGTAAAAGTCTGCTGCGCACTATGCCTCCGAGAGCAATTATGGCTATTTCAGTGGTGTCCGCACCTACATCTACGGTCATTACACCCTTTGCCTTCATTATATCAAGTCCGGCTGCCATAGCAACGCAAATAGGCTTATCTACCAAAGATACATTTTTAGGCTTAATACCTGATTTATGTATGAGGTCAGCAAAAGATCTTTTTTCCACTTCTGTAATATCAGTAGGAAGAGCTATCACAAAGCTTGTGCCGGAAGCCCTCTTCGCCTTGCCGTACAGTCTGTCAAACGAAGTATTAAAAAGAAGCTCCATCGCACTTACATTGGCTATTACTCCGCGGTTTACCGGATAGATTACTTCGATGGTTTCCGGAGTTCTTCCCACCATTTCAGCGGCTTCATCACCTATAGCTCTTATTTCCTCTCTATTCTCTATAGCGATGCAATTTTCCTGATCAAATATTATTCCATCACCTTTTCTGTAATATTTGATTCTTTTAGTTCCAAGATCTATACCAATACTCTTCCCAAGCATAACTAAATCCTTTCAAATATCTGTTTTTTTGTTTCAAAATCTGACAGTCCTTTTTCCCTAAAGCTTACATAGCAACAATCACCTATTATAATATGGTCAACAAGAGGAATCCCTACAAGTTCCGACACTTCCAGTATCTTATCCGTAACTATAATATCAGCCTTACTCGGAGTAGGATCACCGCTTGGATGATTGTGAATAAGTACCAGATTCACAGCTTCATACTTCAGTGCCTGTATGAAAACCTCCCTCGGACGAAGAAAAGACTGATTGATTGTTCCTATACTTATGGTAAGTTCTTTGATAAGCCTGCACTTAATATCTAAAAGCAGTAATACCACATGCTCCTCTTTGAAATGCCTCATTTCTTCCATATATCTTTTGGAAATCTTAGCTGCGGTATCTAAAGGTTCATCATAAGAATGCCTTGTTCTGGCAATCCTTCTTGCCAGTTCACAAATGCAAATAATTTCCACCGCTTTAACCGGACCAACTCCCTGAATATTACAAAGTTCTTTTTCAGTCTTTCCGTAAAGTCCGGCAAGGCTTCCTCCGCCTGATTCAAGTACTTTCCTGCATAATTCCATGCAGTTGATATTTTTAGTTCCGGTTCTTAAAACCAGTGCAAGAAGCTCTGCATCGGAAAGCATAGTTATCCCTTGCTTCCGGTATTTTTCAAACGGTCTTGCATCTTCGGGTAAATCTTCAATTCTTGTAGTTACCATAATTACAATTTAGTGTTAAAGGAATAGTCAAATTATATTCTAACACAATTATCCCTCAGAGTAAATAATGGAATTGTGGCTTTTTATATACACTTTCACCTGCGGATATTGGTATATCATTAAAAGTTACTGCTCCTCTATACAAGTAAGTAGTTGCTTAGCTTGAAAACGGCACTTTCTTATAATCACCGACCGACTTATTAAGTTAAAGCTCATCTATTAACTTTATTAAATCTTTAAGACCTACAGTATTTGTATCAATGCCTGATATCAGTGAGTCATATTTAAATTATACTTTCCCGTTTCACTTCTCATTAAAAATCAAATTCTATTTTATATTTTGGTATAGGTGCTTCAGGTCTCCCAGTTGTTCCATAAGTTTGCATTGCCTCTTTGATTTTAACAATAACCAGTTCCCTTTTTGAGTGGAATTCATACGGCATATTCAGTTTAAAATCCTTCCATATGATATTACGACCAACTCCACCAATAATTCGCTCACTTGTATATTCATACTTCATAGTAAAAGTTACTCCTATATTCCCTAATACATCATCCCATACAAGTTCAAAGTTATACATATCAAGATCCAATGCATCATGATATATACCAAGGTCAAAGAGATAAACATGGTTTTCGCGATCAACAGTACATATTACCTTATTAGGCAGATCACACCCCAATATTGCTCCTTTTCCTCGCCACCATACTCCCATAGGTATAGCCCTTTTCTCAAACATTTCCTGTTCTTCAACTGTTAGATAATCATTTACAAATTCACTTTTGGTTACTTGCAGTTTGTTATTGTTTTTGATTGTTCCGGTTTTCATACAAGAAATTTTCTTATAAATTCCCGATATTATCGGAGCAAATATAGATTTATTCTTTTTCATTTTACACCTCTTTGGTAATTAAAGGCCACTTTATACTTGTTGCATTTACCTACCATCCAATGTTTTCCAAGACAAAAGAAATATATAGCGTCCTCGGTTTTCCCGTCTCTTCAACAGTAGAATTTCCTATTTATGGGATTCATCAAGACCCCCCAACATAGCAGGTACTTCCGTCTGTCCCCAGATTCCATTCTTATCAGCTTCCGGCACTATCATTTCAATTTTAGAAGTAATCGGAGTACTTTTTACAAATTTTCCGGAAATGATTGCCCAAGCTCCTCTTCTTGGCTCATATATGAAACCTTCCGAAGCAATTTTAACTGCTATTTCCATGCTTTTACCATCAGGGTTATTTGACTGAATTATTCTTTTTAGCATCTCTGAATTTGCCGCATTTTCTATACCCCCTTCAATAAGAGATAAATCCAGGCTGTTATTCTTTATATCATTAACTATTGCAGCTTCCAATAATGTTTTAAATTCTACCCCGGTTAAAAAATTGGCAGCAACAGTCTTATCCAAAATTCTTACATTGGGTTGTGAAGACGCAATTACAATGGCGGGTATAGGTAAATCGTTTATTGTAACATATCCACTGTGTAATAATGTTATCCAATTATTTGGAAAAGGCATTTCTTTATTATCTTCAACAAGCCAATTAACCGAAAGTCCTTCTACCACTCTAACCAAATCCTTTAGTCCGATTGTATTGATATCGATTTCTGATAATAATGGTCTAAAATCATATTTATATTTTTCCATCTCCATCTCCTTTAAATATCAAATCCAATATTTAATTGTACTTGTACCCCCGGTTCTCCTCTTAAACCGTATACCTGCATGGCCTCTTTTATTTTGTCTAATATAATCTGAGGTTTGGATTGTGACTGATATGATTTTTTATCATGCTTATTGCTTATGGTTTCTTTTATAGCCTTCATAATATTCTTTAACGATACACCTTCTCCGTTATATAATTGGTCAGGTAATTTTATCTTGCCTTTCCACATTAAATCATATTCTTCGTTAAAGGTGAATTTATAACTTAGTTCAAAAAATATCACCTCTTTACCGAGCATATCATCCCACACAAATCCAAATCCATGCTTATAATGATCTTCCTCAAAAAATTTATATCCTAAATCAAAAAAATAAATTTGTTTTTCACGGTCAACTGTACATTTCACCTTGCTATAAGGTTCGTATCCCAATATACCGCATCTTTCTCTGTACAAAGGATTGCCATAGTGTACTGCCTTTTTTCTGAAAAGCTCTTGTTCTTCATCTGTTAAATAATCATTTACAAAGCCCATTTTTCTTCCTCTCATTCTTGTTTTAATTTTTATGATCGATTTGTACCATAAGCACTATAATAATGCCAACTATACTTAAAATACCTAAGGCTGAGACCAGAGGTTTTTGATACAGATAACAGGTATTTTAAATGTAAAAATTTGCTGCAAAAGTCTTATATTACATTCATAGTTTTCTAAATTCTTAATGTTTTATGATTCTCTCTAAAAATATTTTAGGATATTCTCCTTTCAAACACAAATTTCCCATTGTCTGATAAATCTTCCCTAAAACTATAATTTAGCCTGTCAAACCTCTTTATTTCCTCAGGAGCAGCTATATTTTCTTCAGCCATAAACCTTACCATTTCACCTCTTACCATCTTGGCATAGGTTCCTTTGGTAACTAATTTTCCGTTGACCTCCTCTACAAAGTCACAGGTAATAAATCTTTCATCTTTTGTTAAATATTTATCAATGCATTTATAGTATTCCTTGGAAGCAAGATTAATGATAATTCCGCTTTCATCCCTTACTTCTTTATACAGCTTATCCTTCCAAAACTCATACAGGTCTCTCTTTCCATCAATGTCTGCTTTTGCCTGCATTTCAAGCCTGTAAGGTACTACACCGTCCATCGGCTTTAGTACACCGTAAAAAGCTGATAATATTCTTAAATGACTCTGTATGTAGCTAAGCTGTTCCTTAGCAAAGACTGCAGGTGCCATATACTGATATGCGATACCTTCATAGGATAAAATTGCAGGTGTAAGACCTTTGTACAGGTCCATATTTTTAATTCTTTCCACATTCTCATCAGTCAGCCTGTCATTGCATTTCCATATATTTTTTAACTCTTCTCTGCTTCTTTCCTTGAGCCAAGCCAGTATTTTCTTTGTATCATCAAGAAACACAGGCTCTCCGGGTACCTCCGGAAAGTCTGTGTCTACCTTCATTTTCTTGGCAGGAGATAAAATTATTTTCATACATTCTCCTCAAAATATTCCTTACTGTATTTGTCCAGTTTTACTATCTTTGAATTCCTATATCTTTTATCATCGCTTACATCTTTTCCCAGCCAATAAGGCTTTTTAAAGTTATTGGCCGCTTCCAATGACGGAAACTCAACTTCCGCAAAAACAAGCCCGCAAAGCCTGTCCTTAAATACATCTAACTCAGCCATAAGTCCGTACTCTAAAGGAATCAGATATCTAGTTTTTCTTAAAACCCTTCCATCAATCTTTTTCTTGAGATTTTCATATTCTTTTTCGGTAATTTCAAACTCATGCTCATTGTTCACTACAGGATCACCTTCATTTTTACGGATACCAAACTTGCTCTTAACCGTTAAAATATACTTTTCATCAGCTTTTCTAATTCTTATTGTAGGCTTATTACTTATATAGCCCTGCTCTATTTCAATCTTATCACAGGACTCTAGATTATCGGGAAGTTTATTTACCAAAAATTTTCTTTCTATTTCCATTCCTTATTTTTCCTCTTGTAAAACCGAATAATCAATATCATATTTCAACACAATACTATATTTATCAGCAAAATCAGAATAATTCTTCACTATTCTTTTGACTACATCTTCCGGGTTGACATTATGAGCACCTATAAGCATAACCAGGTACTGACAGGAGCTGTATTTGGTAGCTACATCACCTATCCTTAAGGATACTTTTATTATGTTTTCAAGATCGAACATTGCCTCAGAAAGCGTAATCGGTTCTATCATATTTCCGTCTTTCTTAGATATTGTAAAAAGAATGATTTCAATATCTGTTTCTTTTCTGGCAGAATATCTCGAAACAAACTGATATATATGTTTAAATCCGTCATATTCAACCTTATAAGCTCCGTTAGGTCTGTTCTTCTCGGAAATAAGGTGCTTCACTATCTCCATGTCTGCGCTTGTATTAACTACTTTATTTTTGGAATAGTCCTCATCCGCTATAGTGAAACTGTTTTTTCCGTTCTGTTTAGAACTGCTTAGAGCCTCAACGGCCTTCCTGTAGAGCGAAAGGAAGTCACTGCCGTTAGCGGGAGACTTTGCAATTCCTATAGATATAGTAAAATCTCTGTCAAGCTTCATTCCGGCAAAGCCTTCTTTGGCTGTCTTTAACAGCTTGCTTGAAATGCTTTTAATATCCTTATAAGTCAGATTTCCGACCAAAAATACACCAAATTCATCTGCAGAAATCCTTGATGCTACATCCCTGTCTCTAAATGAGTTACTGAGCACACCTGCAAGTTTTACCAGGCAGGCATCACCCATAATATGACCGTATCTTTCATTTATTTGAGAAAACTCATCAATGTCTATGATAAACAATACACCTGAGTTTCTTTCTCCGCCCACATAGTCATCCACTTTATCAGACAGATATTTCTTATTCCATAAACCTGTCAGCCCGTCCTTAAGGGAAATTATATCAAGCTGGTTAAGTTTACTTGTTATATCACTGTCCATTGTACTTTCACTTACATTAGTTGCCATATTTTACACCCTCTCATTTTATTTCCACTTATCACAAATTGCTTCAATCTGTTCCGCAAATTTATTCATATCTTTATTGGCAAGCCCGCTGTTTGCATTAATTATATCAAGCAGCTTCTGCCCTGCCCAAAGCAGTTTTTCATACTCAGCCCTGTGCTTAACGTATTTAACCTCTTTCTTAACAGGTATAGGCTCCGCAATATATTCCCACTCACCCAAGGCCAGATCATATATTGAACCGCTGTAAGGTGCATAAGCATTGTGTTTGTATTCTTCTATCAGGGTTTTTCTAAAATTTTCTACCACTTTATCCTCACCATGCACTATGAATACTGCATCCGGTTTTGGATTAAAGGCCGATATCCACGAAATCAGTCCGTTCTTATCAGCATGACCGCTCACTCCCGCAAGTACTTTAATCTCAGCATTTACTTCAATTTCCTCGCCAAAGAGCTTAACTCTCTCTGCACCGTCTATAAGAATACGGCCAAGAGTGCCTGCTGCCTGATATCCTACAAAGAGTACCGTACACTCCTTTCTCCACAGATTGTGTTTCAAATGATGTCTGATTCGGCCGGCTTCACACATTCCCGAGGCTGAAATTATAACCTTCGGTTTTTTATCGAAGTTTATCGCAATAGAGTCCGTACTTGTAACAGAGGTCTTAAGGCCATCGAAACTGATAGGGTTAATACCTGCCCTGATTAATTCCATTGCTTCTTCATCAAAGCAGTCAGCATAGTTTTCATTGAAAATATTTGTAGCTTCTATAGCAAGAGGACTGTCTACAAATACCTCAAAATCGTCATAGCCGTAAACCAGCCTGTCCTCTTTAATTTTCCTCATAAAATAAAGTATTTCCTGAGTACGCCCTACCGCAAACGAAGGTATGACAACATTGCCTCCTCTGCTAAAAGTATCATTTAAAATATCCGAAAGCTCAGCTACATAATCTATTCTTTCTCCATGCAGCCTGTCACCGTAGGTGGACTCCATAATTACATAGTCCGCGTCTGTGGTGTATTCGGGATCTTTTATTATAGGCTGGTTTATGTTGCCTATATCACCCGAGAATACAATCACCTTAGTAGTATCACCTTCGGTTATGGAAATCTTTATACTGGCAGAACCGAGAAGATGTCCCACATCAGTGAAAGAAACCGTTATTCCCTCACAAAGCACAAATTCTTCATTATAATCTACTTTATTAAAACGTTTAAGTACACCTTCTACATCTTCCATAGTATAGGGCGGGTTAAATTTTTCCTTACCTGCTCTTTTATTCTTTCTGTTCTTCCACTCCGCCTCAAATTCCTGAATATGAGCAGAATCTCTGAGCATAATGTCACAAAGATCGCAGGTAGCAGTAGTTGCATATATTTCCCCTTTAAATCCGTTCTTATAAAGGGCAGGTATCATACCTGTATGATCTATATGGGCATGTGTAACCAAAAGATAGTCAATATCCGACGGAGACACCGGAAGCTCTGCATTTTCAAACACATTTATTCCCTGCTCCATACCATAATCAACAAGGATATTTTTTCCGCAGGCTGATAAAAAATGTGCACTTCCGGTAACTTCATGATCAGCACCAATAAAATGTAGTTTCATACCTTATCTCCATTTTGTCTCAAGTTTATTGTTAAGTAAGTATAACATATTTTAGCTAAGAATTATATACTCTCAGCATTTCTTTTAAACATTCATCTTCTGTGGCAAATTCATCTTTATTTATATAAGTTACCACCTTCTCTCTCTTAAACCAGGTAAGCTGTCTTTTTGCAAAATGCCTTGTGTCACGCTTAATTATATCCATACATTCCGAAAGACTTGTTTCCCCGTTTAGATAATCTATAACTTCCTTATAGCCTATGCCCTGCATAGAAACCATAGATTTGTTGTAGCCTCTTGCCATAAGACTTTTTACTTCGTCTACCAGTCCCATTTCAAACATAAGGTCAACCCTATGGTCGATTCTTTCATAAAGTTTCTTCCTGTCCATAGTTAGCACAAAATATGCAAAATCAAATGGCGAGGTTCTCTCTCTTTCTTTTTTGTTGTGTACCGACAGCTTTTCTCCCGTCATTTCATAGAACGCAAGGGCTCTTACCACTTTTTTTACATTATTTTCAGAAACTGAATCAGCATAGTCCTTATCAGCCTCGGAAAGTTTTTTATGAAGCTCTGTTTTACCTAAAGTTTCTGCCATTTCTTCATATTTTCTTCTCACTTCACTATCATCACCGTATTCACTAAAGTTAATATCATAAATCACCGATTGGATATAAAAACCTGTTCCACCCACTATTATTGGGATATGTCCCCTCGATCGTATTTCCTCTATATATTTCATTACTTTATTTTTGAAAACAGTAACATTAAATTCTTCATCCGGCTCCAGTTCGTCTATAAGAAAATTTGGAACACCGCACATCTCTTCTTCTGTAATTTTAGCAGTACCTATATTCATATATTTATATACCTGCATGGAGTCGGCAGAAATTATTTCTCCGCCTACTGCCTTTGCAAGGCTTATAGACAATGATGTCTTTCCTACTGCCGTAGGTCCTGTTAAAACTATCAAATCTTTCATTAAATCAGCTCCTAATCACATTTACTCAGCCGGAATCCGGGAATGAAGTTTTTTGAATACCGTATATTCCCAATTTGCTGTTAGCTCTATTATATCACTAATTTTAATTATAGCCAATCGGGAGTTTTTGTGTTATACTTTTAACACCCTAATAATTTTAAGAAAGGCAGGTGTTTGATATAAACGAGGAAAATTTTGTCAGATCCCTCAGACCTTTTAGCAATTTGCAGGATCCCACCAATACCATATATGACCACCTTCCATATAAAAAAGACATCAACCTTATAAAGGAAAGTGATATCAAATTAGTATCGGGAAATGTAGTAAAATACGTACAATTAGTCGTTGAAGAGCCTGTAATTATAGATACAAATGAGCTTTCGGAAATCAGAATAGATGAAGAAACCAACCACTACAAACTTGAAATGGCAAGGCGTGAACAGGAAGCCCTGCTTATGGATGATGTTGACGAAAATGAAATTGTATCCGCAGAAACCCCTCCCGAAGAGGAACTCGTCACCGGTGAACTTGATATGGAATCCATAAATGCTCTTGCTGCGGCTGATGAGAATGAAGATGACTATTCTTTCTTGAATGATGATTGATGAATCAATATTCTATCATCAAATTTCAAAAATGCTGTAAACCTTTGTATGGTAATCACACAAACGGGTTTACAGCATTCTATTATTTTAAACCTTGTAGCATAATTCTATTGTATACCATACTCCTTATACAATATATGTCTTATTTCTTCATTTTCTACAACTTCTTTAATTGTATCATTCTTTCCTTCTGATAATAAACAACCAATTAATTTAGCAAGAGAATTTTCTCCTTTTGCTTCCCCTCTTACTTCCCCTCTTGCTTCTGCTCTTTCAAACATAGGCTCAAAAAATTTCTCCATATTTTTTCCTCCTTTCTGTTGGGGGATTAGGTGGTTCTCTCCCTTTCCGCCAAAATGACGACAGCGTTGTTGCTTACTACCCGATAAGCACCTCCATTTACCAAAAAACTTGAACAACTCTGTAAGCTCAATATCCCAATCCTTTGGCACCTTATAATCTTGGTTGACCAGTATCAAATTCCAGCCATATTCTGTGCTTGCTGACTGGCCCGGAGATAATATTTCCTGTAGTAGCACATTGATTGTGGGCAACTTAGCAACGCATATAATAAACATGATGAATATGGCTGTTAAAACCAATCTTGCAACAAGTCTTTTCCCTTTCGGTTTTCTGCTCCTATATCCCACTGTTATTCACCCCGCTTCAACCTTTCCACAACACTCTCCTTACTGATGAATTTATTGAGAAAACAAGGAATGAAAATACCGATGAACAACAAAATGATTGAAATGAGTATTACTGGATAATAGTTTGCGTTATAGCTTAAAAACCAGATCATTTCACATACGGGACGAACAACCGCTGTGGCAATAGCAAAGCAAAATGGGACAGCGATTACAACAGAGAATATAATATATAAACAGCTTTCCATGCAAAGCAAACGGCGAAGCTGTTTACCGGTCATACCTACACTTTGTATCAACGCAAATTCTTGACGGCGGCTGAATAAACTGGTCAATATTGTATTGGCAAAATTCAACAGGCCAATAATTCCAATGAGAAAAGCCATAGTGCCGCCCACGGAAATTATGATGTTTTGGATGTCTGAAACACCATCCATAATCGTATCTTTTGAACGGAAGGCCATTTCCGGTTCCACTTCGCTCACATATTGTTCTAAAAAGCGGTTCATTTGATTTTCATAACCATCATACACATTAAAAAGGTACGTCATGGCATAATTATTTCCGGTGAACGACTGATAAATATTACTGGGCAAGAAGAAGCACGATCCGAGCCAATCATAGGTATTACCCTCATTTGCAACGATATGTCCTAATACTGTAAATTCTTGAACCGCGCCATTGCAATATAACTGTACGGTATCACCTACGGCATGGTTCATGCTGCTTTCATCCATGTCACCTCTGGAATTAACATAAGCGCCTTCCAAAATATATTGCCCGGATGCCAACTTTTCTGCATCTAACTCGCCATCAACTAATTTTGCCCAAGAAAGGAGCGTACAATCTAATCCGTAAATGTGGGTATCAAAAGAACCGTCCTCCTGCTGGTTTACAACCTGTTGTGTTGTATCGCTCCTATAAGATGCGCGGCACCCGTATTCATAGCCACCATTTTCAAAGCCGGGTTGAGATTGAATACTCTCCACCATGCTTTTGCTTATTGCGCTGTTTTCGTTTATCTCAATATAATTTAGAAGATTATTATGTCCCACACAAAATTCTGCCCCAATCAAATTTTCAATCGCTTTTTCTGGGTTGACACTGTTGGAAAGCGTAAAAACTGTATTGGTCAGAACAATGCTTAAGGAAAGGCTAAGGACAACCAGCGCGGTACGCTTTTTGTTTCTCCCTAAATTTGCCCATGCCATAGCACAACAAATATTTCCAACATACATACGACGCTTCTTTCTTTTCTCAAAGACGGGGTCGGTGTCTGTATATCTAACCGCTTCAATGGGCGAAACTTTTGCCGCTGTCTTTTCGGATTTTCTCGTACTGATCCATACGGTCAAAAAGGTAAATAAAGAAGCTGCAATAAAAATGAGAGGATTCGGAGATATAATCGCATCATAATCGGAAAAGGCGCTGGCTTTCATCAGTATAGGCAGCAATATTTTCCCAATCAAATAACCCGCCAGCAGACCAACAGGAATTCCGATTACGGAAAGCCGGAATGTCTGCCTGCGAATGATTGAGCGAATTTGGCGTTCTGAAGTACCAATGGTTTTTAAGAGGCCCCAAAAATGAATATCTCTTAACACAGAAATTTGAAATATATTATATATGATAAGGTATCCTACCAACAAAAACATAAACAACGCACATACAAGAACGATATTTGTTCCTATTGCAGTTGTTTTGCTCAAAGATGAATACTTTGGGTTTATCCCCGCATTGATATATTTGTCATCATCAACATTAGTAGAAAAACCACTTTCTTCTACAACGGTTTTCAAATCTTCACTTACATTATCTGCGTTAGCAAATTTAATAATTGCGGTAATGGAACCTGTTTCAGTGCCTTTCTTATATTGAATTTCCTCTGCATGTGCCTGCATATATGATTTAGACGTAACGATAGTTCCATAATAGACGCCGGGATAGCTTTCCCACCATCCGGCCAAAATAAAGTCACGTTTTATTTTCTGGCCCTGTACGGTCAATTCCAATGTAATTTTTTCTCCTACTGACAGCGGAACATTAAGAAGTTCCAATGTCTGCGTATCTGCTATAATTTCATTTTCTGCTTTCGGCATATGTCCGCTGGTAGGTTCTATAAAATTATATTTCAGAGCATTATCGTCATAATATAAAAAGAGAGTTTCTCGTTTAGACAATTCTGTGTTATCCACGCTATCAGCAAGTGTGCGGCAATACGCAATTTCGTGAATTAGAGGATGGGTGCTAATGGTATCGTACTCAGACTGGTTCAAATCAATGATTCTGGCATGACCATCCCCGCCAGATAAAATCATGTCGGCCCGTTCTGTACTCTCTGTTAATCCCCTTTGTAAAGTAAACAGCCCCGTGAAAAGAATTGTAGTTAAAATAATTGAAATAATAGCAATGATGTTTCTTGTGCGATTTGCTTGAAAACTTTTTTTTGCCAACTTTTTTTCAATTTTATGAGTATCATTTTCAAACGGCCATGTCATAACACTTCACCTCCTTAGCCCATGATCTTCCCGTCCTCAATACGAACAATCCGATCAGAGAGGCGGGCAATATCGTTGTTATGGGTAATCATTACAACAGTCTGGTGAAATTCGGCGCTGGTTCGCTTGATAAGTCCCAGCACTTCGGCGCTGGTCTTGCTGTCAAGGTTGCCGGTCGGCTCGTCAGCCAGTATAATAGCCGGTTTGGTAATCAGAGCGCGGGCGATGGCAACACGCTGCTGCTGGCCGCCGGAAAGGTTGCTGGGCATATTTTTTAATTTATCTTCCAGCCCCAACATTTTCACCACTTCATACATAAAATGTTTATCCACGGCATCGCCATCCAGTTTTACCGGCAAAACGATATTTTCATAGACATTCAAAATAGGGATAAGGTTATAGTTTTGAAAAATAAAGCCAATATTGCGACGGCGGAAAAGGGTAAGCTGTTCGTCATTCATCTTTGCCAGCATTTTGCCTCGGACAATCACATTGCCAGAAGTGGGCGTATCAAGTCCGCCCATCATGTGCAATAGCGTAGACTTACCGCTGCCTGATGTTCCAACAATAGCCACAAACTCACCGTCCTCCACAGTGAGATTCACGCTGTCAAGAGCGCGCACAATGTTTGGCTTTGTACCATAATACTTTTTCAGTTCAATAACCTGTAAAACGCTCATATTCAAAACTCCTTTCAAGGTTCTCTGACTGTTGATAAGGTTATTGTAAAACTCAAATGTCACAGAAATGTCCGAGGGGTCAAGAATTTCCATCGAAAATCCGACTGAAATGTTACACTTTCGGGACATTTGAAAAAGAACGGCGGGCAGCTCAAAGACTGCCCGCCGTTCTTTACCTCAAAGGGAGCATAATGTAAAATTCCGAGCCTTTTTTCGGCGCTGAAACGACTTTGATATAGCCACCTTGTCGTGTCACAATTTCACGGGCAAGGTACAAACCGATCCCCACGCCCGGCTGTTCATGTACTTCTTCCTCTCGATAGAAACGCCGGAAGATAGCAGCTTGATTGCTTTCAGAAATGCCCTTGCCGGTATCAGTCACTTTAATTTCTACATACATTTCCCATTGTTTTACAGACACGGCAATTTTGCCGCCTATGGGGGTATATTTCACTGCATTGTCTAACAGATTAAAAAGGGCTTCCGCTGTCCATTTGCTGTCATGGGAAACCGTCAGGTTTTCGGGACAATCTACTGAAACACTAATCTGTTTCTTTTCTGCGGCATATACAATGCCACTCATAGCTTGGGCAACAGTTTCAAAAAGGCGTCCGTCTTTTTTCTCCAACTGAATTACGCCTGTTTCCAGACGGGATGTTTTAACAAGAGCCTGAAAGAGAAAGTCAAGTTTATCCGTCTGGTTACAAATACCTCGGAGAAATTCAATACGTTCTGCTTCTGATACCGCCCTTGTCAGCAGGGTATCCGCTACCATTTTCAGATTGCTAACCGGTGTCTTTACCTGATGGGAAATATCTGACACCAGAGTTTGAAGTTCCTGCCGTTCCTCGTCCACTTTGCGCCGTTTTTCTTGCATAATCTGGTAAAGTCGGGAAAGCCGATGATTGATCCGCGCTAAAAGAGTTTCACCGTCATCTATGATTTCAGGTTCTTCTTTTCCGTCGATCATGTTATCCAAAGTTTTACACAAATCAGATGTAAACAGAGAAAGCCGTTTTCCGAAAGTTTGCGTCAGAAGCAATAGCCCTATCAATGAGCAGAGGATCAATATACCGCCAGTTACCAAAATAGTAGTCTGGTGGATCAACGCAAACAGTACCAGAGTAATACCGCTCATTATGAGTGCTGTTACAATAGACACCCCCAAAAACAGCCATTTAATCGGGATGGTGTTCATCTTCATTTTGCTTCGCCTCCCATCCATTGATAACCCATCCCATAAATGGTTTTAATATAGGGCGCACCGCCGTCCGTTTCGATCTTACTGCGAATCCGACTGATAGAGGTTGTCAAAGTATGTTCATCTACAAAGCGTTCTTCCGCATCCCATAACTTTTCCAATAACTGCTGCCGGGTAAGAACTTGCTTCGGATTCTTACGGAACAGGTTAAGCATCTTATATTCCATCGGGGATAGCGCCAACGGCTTTCCATTTAGGGTAGCCGCCTGTTCGGAGAAATCCAAAAATAATCGTCCGTCGTCGTAAATGTCCTTTGCAGGTTTGTGATGTTCCAGCATGGTAAACATAGCCTTTATTTTGCGCTGCAAAGCTCCAATAACAAATGGCTTGGTAATATAATCTACGGCTCCTACTTCATATCCCCGTATTTGATCGCTCTCCTGATCGTTGGCTGTCAAGAATATTACAATGGTGTCCGGCTGTTCCGGCTTAATCAACCTGCACAAATCATATCCATTTCCATCCGGCAGGTTGACATCAAGCAAGACCAAATCAAACTCGTGTGCATTTAGAATTTCGGTGGCCGTCCTTACATTTAGAGCAGAAGTCACCTCGTATCCGTCAGCAGTCAAATTATAAGCTAACATCTTATTCAAAAAACTGTCGTCCTCGACAATCAAAATCTGTTTCATTGTTTCACTTCCTTTGAACTATCTTATAGCATATCAGAAAAATGTCCGTAAAATGTTACAGCACAGAGTATTTTTTCTATTACACTGATTATATGTGAACTAATAAGTTAAAGCAAGGCAGTAAATATGAATATAAATATTTAAAAGTTTAATATACAATATAAACAAATAAAGCGACTAAGATTTTTCTTAATCGCTTTTTACAGGGAAACTTTCTCCCAACCTTATTCCACAACCGTCTCATTAATCCAGTCAACAACTTCCTTTAATCCCTCAGGAGAAAATTCAAATTCTTTTATCAGCATTTTTTCTTTCGGAGTATTTTCATAGGAAAGATAATCCTTCCAAAGAGTAGCCTGAAAAACTAACTCTTTGGAAGATTCCGTACCTTCTTCTCCCGGAATTTCCTTCTCAAATCTTGCTATCCTATATCTTTTACCCTTATCACTGCCCGTAAAAGGCTGTTTATAAGTATAGTAATTAAATGACAGCACATCTTTAATATTAACCATCCGCATTCCCCCTCGAATCAACCTTGGCTATATCTATCATTTCAAGTTCTTCTTTATGAGAATTGGTTAAGCTTCTAAGAAGGGCTGTAGCCGTATCAAGGGCTGTAATTACAGAAACACCTGTTTCTATGGCAACCCGCCTTATAAGGAAACCATCCTTTGACCTGCCTGCTCCCTTTGAAGGAGTGTCTATTACAAGGTCGATATTATGAGCAAGCAAGAGATCCATAAGTGTAGGAGCCGCCTGTTCAAGCTTGTTTACCTGAGTAACCTCTACTCCGTTGTTCTTAAGCACTTCCGCTGTACCTCTGGTTGCGTATATCTCATAACCTAACTTATTAAATCCTGCAGCTATAGGTACAATTTCTTTCTTATCCTCATCGCAGACTGTAATTATCATCTTCTTATGTACAGGCAGGTCTATGCCTGCACCTAAGAAAGCCTTAAACAAAGCTTCATCAAAGGTCTTTGCTATACCGAGGCACTCTCCTGTTGACTTCATTTCAGGTCCTAGGGATATTTCTGCTCCTCTTAACTTTTCAAACGAAAATACAGGCATTTTAACCGCTACAAAAGGTGCTTCTTTCTGAAGTCCCGGCTCAAAACCAAGCTCTCTTATCTTCTTACCCATAATTACCTTGGCCGCAAGTTCCACTACAGGTATGCCCGTAACCTTGCTTATATAAGGCACGGTACGGCTTGAACGAGGGTTTACCTCTATTACATAAACTTCATTTTCATAGATAATGAACTGAATATTTACAAGTCCTATTACGTGAAGGCTCTTTGCAAGCTTTCTGGTATAATCTTCAATCCTTTTAATAAGTTCCTCTGAAATATTCTGTGAAGGATATACAGATATACTGTCTCCCGAGTGAATACCGGCTCTTTCTATATGCTGCATTATACCCGGTATAAGGATATCCTCGCCGTCACAAACCGCATCTACTTCAAGCTCCTCACCCATAAGGTACTTGTCTACAAGAATAGGATGCTCCTGCACATTACGGTTAATTATATTTATATATTCTCTGATATCCGAATCTGATATGGCTATTCTCATGCCTGCTCCGCCAAGTACATAAGAAGGACGTACAAGTACAGGGTAGCCAAGTCTGTTTGCTACTTCTACCGCCTCTTCCGCTGTAAATACGGTTCCGCCCGAAGCTCTCGGAATACCTGTTTCATTTAAGATATTGTCAAATAACTCTCTGTCCTCCGCGGCATCTACATCTTCTGCGGAAGTTCCGAGTATCTTAACTCCCATTTCCATAAGTGCCTTGGTAAGCCCGATAGCGGTCTGTCCTCCAAACTGTACCACAGCCCCATAAGGCTTTTCGAGCTCAACTACATTTCTTACATCCTCAGGTGTAAGCGGCTCAAAATAAAGCTTGTCTGCTATATCAAAGTCAGTACTTACAGTTTCAGGATTGTTATTTATAATTATAGTTTCATAGCCTGCCTTGGCAAATGCCCATACACAGTGTACCGAACAGAAGTCAAACTCAATACCCTGACCTATTCTGATAGGTCCTGAACCAAGTACCAGTACCTTTTTCTTGTCAGTAACCGCGGTATTCTCATTTTCACCGTCAAAGCAGGAATAATAATATGGCGTAACCGCTTCAAACTCAGCGGCACAGGTATCTACCATCTTAAAGCCGGCTACTATATTTTCTTTAATTCTACGCTCGTATATTTCTTTTTCAGTCTTATTTGTAAGCTTAGCTATAACCTTATCAGGAAATTCCATACGCTTTGCATCAAATAAAAGCTCTCTTGTAAGTTCTTCATTTTTAAGACGAAGCTCGCATTTTACAAGACGGTCAATTTTATCAATAAACCATTCATCTATCTTAGTTACCTTATAGATATACTCAGGAGTAATTCCTCTTCTGATAGCCTCTGCAATAAGGAAGATTCTTCTGTCATCCACCTTAAGCAGTTCATCTTTTATATCTTCGTCAGTAAAGCCTTCGTAATAATTAACTATAAGGCTGTCCACATGCTGCTCTAAAGAACGGATCGCCTTCATAAGCGCACCTTCAAAGTTGGTACATATACTCATAACTTCTCCGGTAGCCTTCATCTGAGTGGTAAGGGTTCTCTTTGCAGTGATAAATTTATCAAAAGGAAGTCTTGGTATCTTAACTACCACATAGTCAAGAGCAGGCTCAAAGCTTGCGAATGTTCTGCCTGTAACAGCATTTTTAATTTCATCAAGAGTATAACCAAGCGCAATCTTAGCCGCTACCTTAGCTATAGGATAGCCTGTAGCCTTTGAAGCAAGCGCGGATGAACGGCTTACTCTGGGATTTACCTCTATAACACAGTATTCAAAGGTCTCCGGATTAAGTGCATACTGCACATTACAGCCTCCGGTAATTCCAAGCTCGTCAATTATGTTAAGTGCAGAGGTTCTGAGCATCTGATGCTCTTTATCCGATAGTGTCTGTGAAGGCGCAACTACTATACTGTCTCCCGTATGTACACCTACAGGATCAAGGTTTTCCATATTGCAGACTGTAATACAGTTACCTCTGCCATCTCTCATCACCTCATATTCTATTTCCTTCCAACCTGCTATGGAACGCTCTATAAGACACTGTCCGACTCTTGAAAGTCTTAAACCGTTTTCACAAATCAGGCGAAGCGAAGTCTCATCCTCTGCTATACCACCGCCTGAACCGCCAAGTGTATAAGCAGGTCTTACCACTATAGGATAGCCAATTTCCTTAGCAAACTCTACAGCCGCCTCTACGTCTTCTACTATTGTAGAGGCAGCTACAGGCTCCTTAAGTTTCTCCATTGTATTCTTGAACTCAAGTCTGTCCTCAGCCTTCTTTATGGTTAAAGCAGTAGTTCCAATCAGTTTTACATTATTTTCTTTAAGAAAACCACTTTCCTCGAGCTCCATGGCAAGGTTGAGTCCTGCCTGTCCTCCAAGGGTAGGAAGTATGCTGTCAGGCTTCTCTTCCTTAATTATCTTTTTAACCACAGCTACATTGAGTGGCTCTATATAAACCTTATCCGCTATATCTTTATCTGTCATTATGGTAGCAGGGTTAGAATTGACAAGCACCACCTCTATACCCTCTTCTTTAAGGGAACGACAAGCCTGTGTACCTGCATAGTCAAATTCGGCTGCCTGACCTATAACTATAGGACCTGAGCCTAAAACCATTACTTTCTTTATATCAGCTATTCTTGGCATCACTAACCTCCCTTAGAAACTCATCAAACAAATATCCTGTATCAAGCGGGCCCGAACAAGCCTCAGGATGGAACTGTACCGTAAATATCCTCTTGCCTGTGTAACGTATACCCTCTACAGTACCATCATTTACATTTATAAAGCTTGTAGTGGCAACTGACTCCGGCATACTCTTATCTACCACCATATATCCATGGTTCTGCGTCGATATATATACCCTTCCTGTAGAAAGATCCTTTACAGGGTGATTTGCCCCTCTGTGACCATACTTCATCTTTTCAGTCCTTGCTCCCTTTGCAAGTGCCATAAGCTGATGTCCGAGGCAGATACCAAAGATTGGAATGTCTCCGTCAAAAAGTTTCTTAAGTTCTTCTATTATATCTGTACATTCAGCAGGATCCCCGGGACCGTTACTTAACATAATTCCGTCAGGCTCATCCTTAAATATTTCTTCAGCCTTAGTGTCCTGCGGATAAACCGTAACCTCACAGCCTCTCCTAAGCAGAGAATCAACTATGTTTTTCTTAGCCCCAAAGTTCATAAGAGCTATCCTATATCTGGTTTCTGTAATGAAATCATTCTTAAACTGAAACTCAGGTTTAAATACCTTATCAGGTCTTCTTGCAAAAGAAGGTTCAAAGACTTCCTTTTCTTTACAGGATACTTTGGCAACCACACCTTCTACTCTGTAACGCTTAATTTTATTTAAAATATTAGCACTTCCAATTTTTGCTTCATCAGTGGTTATCATACCGTTCATGGTACCACTTTCACGAAGAATCCTTGTAAGTGCTCTTGTATCAATACCGGAAATACCTGTAATTCCCTGATCAACCAAAAATCTTGACAGAGAATCATCATTTCTGAAATTAGATGCCTTACCGGCTATTTCACGAACTATAAAACCATCAGGATGAGCCTTCTTTGACTCCATGTCCTGATAATTAATCCCGTAATTACCGATTAGAGGATAGGTCATTGTAACTGCCTGTCCTGCATAACTCGGATCGGTAAGTATTTCAAGATAGCCTGTCATAGAAGTATTGAAAACTATTTCGCTGATAACTTCTGTTCTGGCTCCAAAAGATTCGCCCGTAAAAACCGTTCCATCCTCAAGAATCAAATATGCTTTCATTAATTTCCTCCAAAACCTTTTAAACAAACTAACAAAGGACATTTATGGCAAAAGAAAAAGGAAGAACAAAAGTTTATTATTTGCTCTCCCTCCCTTCTTTTTATCTATGCCCAAATTGTTAGAATTGTAGCACATATACCCAATATATTCAAGTAGAAATAGAAAAAAATATTTAATAATTGTTATAAATAATTCTTATATCGGGTTCAAATTATTTATCTTTATAGGTCTTAACAGTATTAGATTTAATAACTACTTTTTTTATACTCTGCTCCTTTGCATGAATTGCAAATTCTTTTCCGGCCTTACAAAAAAGCTTATTTTTCTCAATTACAGCCTTTCCGAATTTAATTCCTGAATGAGAATAAACCATAACCGCCTGTCTGCCGCCATGTATGGTATTGCCCCTTATCTTAAATACAGCCTTTTTAAGAGCCTTATTATTTGAAAATGTGCTTATATGAAGCCCTACTGTATAAGCATCAGACCTTCCTTTTCTGAGACTTTCGATTTTATTGTTTTTAACCGTAGCTGATTTAGTATTAAAAAGTACAACCCCTTCACCCTTAAGACCGGTTATTTTGTTTCCGATAAGTATGATATTTTCATGAATTGAATTTATTGCATCTCCGTCATTCTTTGTATGATTTGCCACAACACCCCTATTACCTACTATCTTGCAGTTCTTGACGGTAATATTCTTGCAACCTGCCTTATTATAAAGTTCAGCCGCTAAATCTGTTCTAAAAGGTATATCTCGTAAAAACGGTGCTGTTACGGAAGATGCAATGTCAAGCTGAACCGCCTCTTCCGTCATGGAATCCGAACTTCCAAGACCTGCTATGTCGCAGTTATCTATAACCACATCTTTACAGGCCACAAGCTCTATACTATGCCCCGACAGATTAGCCGCCCTTATCTTCATATTTGTAAGTTTAATATTACTTGCATGTGTGAACTTAAAGGAAGATGCATAATATCCGTCAGCTTCAGACTTCCAGTTACCGCCGTTTATACTAATGTTAACTGCTGACTTATAACCGGTCTTTTCCGGAATATTGAAAGCAATGGGCTTTTCACAGATTATGGTTGCACCTTCAGCTTCTATACTCATATTACTCCCTAAAACAAGGGAATCATACAGTCTATAGGTTCCGCCTTTTTTCAGGGTAACTCTTCCTGTCTTATTTAATTCCTGTTGAATATTGTAGGCATCGGTACTTCCGTTAGCTTCTACAACTCCTGCCCTTACAGTTTCAACCCTCCCAAGGCATAAGACTGCTGCAAGTGTAAGTCCGCCTCTTACCAGAGTTTGCTTTATATCCATACCTGCAATTCCCATTATATCCTCCAAAAATTTACTCCCGCGAGCAACAGGCTATACAGCGAGTGCCGCGGGATATTTACCTAGAAATTATATTTTATATTAAAATCCGTATCCATCATCCTGTCTGACTTCTTTAAGTTTATAAGCCATAACAGATAACTTATCGCCTCTAAATATTCCTACCATAGCAGGAATAGCTCCAATCAGGGTAAATGCCAAAAGCTTAACAAATTCAACAATAGAATTTGACTCTGTAAATATAGCTTTAGCAATAAGTGGAATAAGCCCCTCAAGATATGCCATAGCTTCGCTGTCCTGTCTTATTATATACACACAGGCATCTAAGATTGCCGCAACATAAGTCATGGCAAACATTATTATTACTGATATTAATGCACCTTTTTTTGAAAGCTTTCCACCTAAAATCGCATAGCCTTTAACTGTACATACACCCATTATAAGTCCCGCAAAAACTGAAACATAACCAAGCTGACCTATTAATACTATTGCAATTACACCTATAAAACTTCCGAGAAGTGCACCAACAATACCTGTAACTACATTTTCACCTTTTTCACTTTTACTGTAGCTTCTGTTTTTAATTGTGAGCTCAGCTTTACCGTATTCTTCATCACAAAGAAGCTTTACCTCACCGCCGACCATACAGAATACAAGGTTGTCATTTCTTCCGCTGACCTCACAGCAGTTCTTCCATCCTGCATTTTTTAATAATGCAGGCAGAGCAGAAATGGCTGCCTCTATGTTCTCAAGAAAGGCTTTATCTGTAAAAGGTTTCTTTATTGTAAAGCTCACATTATACTGTTTAACTGTTGCTCTTGCAATAGAACTTTCGCCGGATGCTATTTCATTCATACTCTGCTTGTCAGGCAAACTACCGTTAGTGACAGAAACAACTATATCATAATTTTTTCCATCAATGCTCTGAACCAGCCTCATAGCCAAGCCTGAAACTGTTCCGTACCAAGAGCCTGAAGTCTCATCATATTCCATTCCCTTTGTCTGCAATAACTCTGTTATCTTACCCTTGTTCATTCCTATAACTCCTTTTCTTTATTATGTCTGATACATTATATACTATTTGAAACAATATTTAAACCCAAAATTTATCCCATATTATTCACGAAACATCTTGCGAAATATCGTAATCAAGCCGCAGGTCCCCCATTACGATATTTTGCAGATGTTTGGTAATATTACCCCAAAGTCGCAGACCGAAAACAGTTCATCCTACTGTAATACACGGAATATGAGGTCTGTGACCTATGGCGTGAATAATTGGGATTTATCCCATAAGTTTTTCTATAAACTGACATACTCTCCTGCCTGAATTTCCATCAAAGTCGTCGAAAAATTCTTTTTTAAAGTTTTCTGTTTTTTCTGATTCAAAGTCATTATCCGCAAGTGCGGTAATAATTTCATCCATATTGTAAACTACTTTACCCGGAACAAAGCTTAAATACTCATAGTAAAAACCTCGAGAAGAAATATATTCCTGTAAATCAAATGCATAAAACAACATAGGTATATTTAACAGGCAGGCTTCAAATATTACAGACGAATAATCGGTTATCAGCACATCAGTAACAAATAGCAGGTTGTTAAGTTCTTCATTTCCGGATAAATTTATTATTTTATCCTTATATTTTTCAGGTATGGTAAGCTTATTATTTACATGAGGATGATGCTTTATTATGATTCTGTACTCATCACCGAATTTTTCAAATATTTTTTCATAATCAAAGCGATAGTGCGGATAATTCCCCTCATTTTTGCTTGAACCCCTAAATGTCGGAGCAAAAAGAATAACTTTTTTATCCTTAAGCATTGGATAAGAGGCATAAATCTTTTCTCTGGTTTTAAGTTTATAATTATCATCAAAAAATATATCAGTTCTTGGCACACCTGTAGATATTATGTTGTTTATATTCATTCCAAAAGCTTCTGCATAATATTTTGCCACCTTTTCAGAACTTACGGTACAATAATCATAGGTTCTGTGTGAACGGCTTTCCTGAGGCCAGCACCCTTCTTTGCTAAGCCTACTGAAGCCAAAAGTCTTAAAAGCACCGCAGGCATGCCAAACCTGAATTAAATAATTATCTTTACGTTTTTTTATCTCATACACAGAACGAATATAATCATCAATCAGGATTACTTTTGAGGTTGCAAGATAATAACCGTATTTAAAACAGGAAACAAGACTTTCTCCGGTATCCAATACAGTTTTTATCTCTATATTCTCATTTTTAATAAGCTCTTTATAAATATTTTCATAATTTCCGCTTATCTTGTTTCTGCGGTTCGATATAAATGTAACCCTGTTGCTTTTAAGCTTTGAAAACTTGAAAAGATAAAAGCCAAACTTAGTCATCAGATTCTTAAATGTACTAAGTCCGATTTTTTTATCAAGTATAAGTTCTGCCCTCCATCTCATATGCTCTATGATACCCATTATCCCCCCATACTTCTTCGGAGAGTTGGTAGAAATGATGGCTAAGGCTTCAAACAGGGCTTCTGCAAAGAAAAAAGGCATAAGTATAACAGCCAATGCAAACAGAAATATACCCCAAGCAAATGAAATTATCCCACTTAAACCTTGGATAATTACCTTTACGACCTTATTTTTATCATTAGCTATTCTTATTAAACTTATACCTAAATTATCTTTATTAATAAATACTGAATATTTTTTTGAACCGGTTATATTAATACCTTTTGCAGGATTTAAAATTAAATCAGAGAAAATTTGCCTGCCATAAGAAAATTCTATTTTAACTTCAAGCTTATCAGGATTTTTATAATCAATAAATAAATCTTCAAGCGAGTAAAAATACTCAGCTAAAATAAAAAACCGCTTTAGATTTATTTCCGGCTGATATGAGCTTATGGGAATGGGAAGTCTTCTGTATTTATCACCTGATGTAAATATTATGGTAACGATAGGATTTCTAACTTTAGGATTATACTCTCCCGTAACTTTAATACCTATATTTAAAGTAGTTTCCGTTACATTTAATTTCAGTATTTTTATCTCAAAACGTTCCAAAAACTACATCCTCCCATTCCTATAAGCCATGATTATATCTAAGCCTTATTTATTCCATTCCATTATGGTTTTACCGCCCGGTTTCTGTATGTCAAGTTCAAAGGCTCTGTTCATGTCAGCTATATCTTTTACCGGTACAATGTTGTTTATTATGTTACTTAAATAGTTTACCATCCAAGGGTTTTCTTTAAGCATATCAACTGTCATATTAAAGTCAGTCAAGCCGCTTCTGCTACTTCCAAAGAGTCTTAATCCCTTTTCAAGTACCATTCTTGTATTAATCGGTACAGGATATTCGGATACTCCGAGCAATGATATACTTCCCTCAGGATTAATAAAATCTATAATATTCTCTATTGCCTGTCCGCTTGCTGCATTTCCCACACATTCAAAGGCATGGTCAAAACTGACACCTTTAATTTCTCCGGCAACATTATAGGTATTGTCAGCAAAGGAAAAACTTGCAAGCTTATCCTCATTCACACCGAATATAGAAAGCTTCGACCCGGGAAGCATTGATTTCAGAAAAATTCCTGTAATAAAACCAAGATTGCCGTCACCGAAGATAGCAATATTATCTCTTCTGCCAAGCGCTATGCTCTTAAACCTAAGAATTGCATGTACACTTACACTCATAAGTTCTATAAAAGATGCCACATGATTATCAATCCCCTCAGGGAGCTTAACCACCCTGTCAGCATCAAGAGCAACCAAATCCTGCATAAAACCGTCAAATCCGCTTGCCCGAAACTTAGAGCTTCTGAGGTAATTCTCGGCAATGTACTCGTCTGTTTCCACAGGTGTATTAGGTATCATAACTACCCTGTCTCCCACCTTTACATTATCTGCGCATGACTGTACAACCACTCCTATCGACTCATGTATAAGTGCCATAGGAAGTTTTTTTGCAAGTATATCTGCCGGACGAAGCCCCTGATAATATCTCTGGTCTGCGTGACAAATAGATAAAAACTGCGGTCTGACTATAACCTGATTTTCCTTAAACAGCTCTATATCCGAAAATGCAACTTCAAATCTTCTTGGAGCAACCAATCTGTATACAGTATTTAACATATTTTACTCCCTATCTGTATTAATCAAAGTTTCTGCCACTGTCAAGTCATAAGGATAGGTTATTTTGATATTAAATACCTCACCTCTTACAAGATGTACAGGCTCACCCTTTAAAAGACAAATCTTAGCCGCATCTGTAAGTATGGCCTTTTCTTCATCAGTAAGTGATAAATAAAGCTCTTTAAGACGCTTAGCCTTAAAGCTCTGCGGTGTCTGTCCCTGATATACCTTTGACCTGTCCGGAATACTGCTTATCTTCTCACCATCCATACTTTCCACAATTGTGTCGGTTGCCGGAATAACAGTATCACAAGCTCCTACATTAACAGCGGCTTCAATATTATCCATTATTATTCTATGGGTAACAAACGGTCTTACCGCATCATGTGTAACTATTACAGTATCATCATCAAGAGTGAAATTATCCTCAATATATTTGATAGAATTCATAATGGTAGAATTCCTGTCAGCTCCGCCGGCTAAGACCTCAACCTTTTCCACTCCCTTAAGATGTTTTTTAATTATATCCCTTGTATAGTTTATCCAGCTTTCAGGCACAAGCACAATAACCTTTTCAAACTGCTCATTTACCACAAATTTTTCAATAGTATGTAAAATGATTGGTTTTCCACCCACATTAAGATACTGCTTTGGTTTCTCTGCATTTCCCATTCTGCTTCCTATACCGCCTGCACAAATAACTGCAAATACCATAATAACCTCCTATTTATCAAGTAAACTGACTATTAAATTAGCTACCCTCTGTCCCGCTTTACCGTCTAACTCATCAAAGAACTTGTGTTTGAAAGCATCTATCTTTTCGCTTTCAAAGTCCTTATTCTCTATGGCTTCAATAAGAGAATCCATATTGTAGACTATTTTACCCGGTACAAAGGAGTCATATTCATAATAAAATCCTCTTGTTGCAATATAATTCTGCAAATCAAAAGAATAGAAAATCATCGGAATATCAAGGAGACTTGCCTCAAATACTACTGAGGAATAGTCGGTAATCAATACATCCGTAATAAATAAAAGCTCATTTAACTCCTCATTTTCGGACATATCAATAATCTTTCCTTCATACTCAGCAGGAATTTCCACCCTGTTATTTACAAAAGGATGATGCTTTATTATAATAACATATTCTCCGTTAAAATGCTCATACAATTTTATAAAATCAAAACGATTTTCGGGATAGAAGCCTGACTTTTTACCATTTCCCCTGAAAGTAGGCGCAAATAATACTATCTTTTTATCTTTTAAATCAGGATATTTACCGTAAAATTCTTCTCTTGCCTTTTCCTTATATGCTTCACTGAAGAAAATATCGGTTCTCGGAACTCCGGTAGGTATAACCTTCTCAATAGACAAACCGAATCCCTCTGCATAATATTTACAAATCTCAGAGGAACTGACTGTACAAAAATCATAATTTCTGTGGTCACTGTTCTTCTGCTTCGGTCCTCCCGGTCTTCCAAGTCTGCTAAATCCGAAGGTTTTAAACGCTCCGCAGGCATGCCATACCTGTATAAGATAATTGTCTTCTCTTCTCGGAATCTTATAAATCAGTCCAATATAATCATCTACAAGCAAAACCTTAGCCGTAGCCATATAGTAACCATACTTAAAGCAGGTAAAATAACCTTCATTAATATCAAAAACAGTTCTGACATCCAGTTCTTTATTATCTATTAATTTATCATAAATATACTCATAATTTCCGCTGATATTATCTCTTCTGTTTGAAATAAATACTATTCTGTTTTTCTTTACCTTAAACAGCCTAAACAGGTAAAATCCCAACTTAGCCAAGCTTAATTTCAAGTAACCGAAACTCAGATTTTTTCTTATAATACCGCTTATTCTCCACTTTATATGGAATAAAATTTTCATTATACCAAGCTTATTGTTTCTTGGCGCAGGCTTAACACAGTATATAAAGTTTAATAAGGCTTCAACCGTAAAAATCGGAAATAAAATTATTGATATAAGAATAAGGATAAGACTCCATAAGAAGCTTATTCCGCCCTGCAAAACCCTGAGCACAACATTTTTAATACTTGTATCCTGCTCGGATGCCAAAGGAGTAATAACAATATCCTTATACTTTTTACCAAAGCCCACTTTATAAAATTCTGAGCCGTAAATAAGCAAATCACTGGATTCCGTCATTACAGGCTTTATAAATAAATTGTCACCGTAAGATATCTCCAAACTCATTCTCATCTTCTCAGAACCATAGTCTTTAATAAAAATCTGATTTAAGATATAAGAATACCCTGCAAAAAAGTCAAAAGTTTTTAAGTCTTCACTCGGATAGTAAGCCTGAATCGGCATGGGAATTCTGCGGTTTTCTTTTCCATTATCAAAGATAACCGTAACCATAGGCCTCCTCACCCTTGAATCATAATCTCCTCTCACTCTTATTCCTATTTTAAGATTTGAATTCTCTACATATAATTCAAATACTTTAACACTTATGTCCACTAATTTTTCCTCTTTCCTAACAATTAGAATATATTTATCATAAAGCACAAATCATTTTATAAGCTTGCAATCAGCTCCTTCATAGCACTTAAAGCCTTTCCTCTATGGCTTATTTTATTCTTTTCTTCAGCGGAAATCTCTGCAGAAGTCTTGCCGTACTCCGGCAGAAAAAAGATGGGATCATAGCCGAAACCGTTTTCCCCCTTTATCTCATAGCCTATTCTGCCTTCCATAACCCCCTTCTTAACAAATTCTCTGCCATCAGGGAGCACAAGTGAAATCACACAGACAAACCTGGCACTTCTTTCTTCACCTTTCGCCTCTTTAAGCTTATCTATAATATAGTTATTTTTATAGTCATAATCTGTATCCCTGCCCAGATACCTGGCAGAATATATACCCGGCTCTCCGTTTAAGTAATCTACTTCAAGGCCGGAATCATCAGCTAAAGCCGGTAAGCCGGTAAGCTTTGATACAGCTCTTGCCTTAATCAGCGAATTTTCTTCAAAAGTAGCACCATTTTCTTCTATATCCGCAGTAATGTTCATTTCCTTCATGGAAACCACTTCTACATCAAAATCAGAAAGTATTTCTTTAATCTCTTTTATCTTCCCGGCATTTGTTGTTGCAAAAACTATTTTATCCATTATTCCTCTTTTTCCTTAATGGCCTGTACAACCGCGTAATATACAGCTTCCGCACAAGCATTCATCTTGTCACTGTTCTGAATAATTTTCAAATCCATACACGGTCTTACATATAGATAAGGTCATTCAAAGTTTAGTTTTCTAAAACATACCACCCGAAAAAACAGAAGAAAATAACAAGGCCACTGTCATAAATGAGACACCGACACCTGTTATTTTCCTTAATTCAGCTGTTCTTTCTTTCGAGTTCATTTACAAGTTACCCCAAAATATTAATGTCCGGTATATAATCTTTAATATAACCAGCATTTCTATTATACAGTAATAACTTTATTTTTCAAGACTTAACACGAAAGAGTGTCAGCCCTGAGTTAAAATTTCTGTCTTGGCGGCTTTGCACCCTGATAAGAATAAAAATATGTTTTCATCATTCCGTTATATATTTTTCTGTTCTTATCAGGCTTTCTGCCAAAATACTTTGGCGCATCTTCAAAGCCTGTAATTATATAATATGACCATTCGTCAAGTCTTGCAAATGCCTCGCCCATCTCCTTATAAAGCTGCGGCATTGCCGCCTTTTCCGCAAGTCTTTCACCATAAGGAGGATTGGTAATAATAAATCCATACTTTTTAGCACTGCTTATATCACGCATATCTCTCTGTTGAAAATGTATACTTCCTTCAAGCCCTGCCAAAGCCAAATTCCCTCTTGCCGCATCAAGTGCTGAAGGATCTAAATCATAGCCTTGAATAGACAGTTTTGAATCTCTGTCAACCAAGTCCATAGCTTCCTTTTTTGCATTAGTAAACAGACTTTTAGGAAGGATATTATCCCAGCTCATAGCCTGAAAATCTCTGCTCATTCCCGGTGCTATATTCAGTACTATCATTGCTGCCTCAATAGGAATAGTACCGCTTCCGCAAAACGGATCTATGAGAATCCTGTCCTTTTTCCATGGAGTAAGGCTTATAAGGGCGGCTGCAAGGGTTTCCGTAATCGGAGCCTTTACGGTAAGTTTTCTGTATCCCCTCTTATGCAGTGAATCTCCCGAAGTATCAAGTCCGACTGTTACTTCATCCTTAAGTATAGTAATTCTTATAGGGTATTCACTTCCATCCTCAGGAAATCTTAAAATATTATATTTGCCTGACAATCTGTCAACTATTGCCTTCTTTACTATACTCTGAATATCTGACGGCGAAAACAGCTTGCTTTTAATAGAAGAAGCTTTTTTAACCCAAAATTTGCCATCCTTAGGTATGAAGTTCTCCCAAGGCAGAGCCTTAGTCTTTTCAAATAATTCGTCAAAGGTTACTGCCCTAAAGCTGCCTATCTTAAGCATAACCCTCTCCGTTGTTCTTAAGAATACATTACATCTGGCTATAGCAGCCGAATCTCCCTTAAAAGATACTCTGCCGTCAACAACCTCGGTTATTTCATAGCCAAGATCTGTAATTTCTCTTTTTAATACCGACTCAAGCCCAAAATGGCAGGGTGCAAATAATTCAAATTCGTTTATCAAGTAAACCTCCAAAATCTAATTTTTAACTTCAGGTTTTTCCGCAAGAGTTACCGTAACCTCATGTTTCACATATTCTCCGTTTTCATATCTGTAAAAAGTAACCTTAACCTTGTCTCCCTTACGCTTACCTAAAATTATAGAGTTAATGGCATCGGATTTCAAGGTCTCATTATCATTTAATCCTATTATTATATCACCCTTTAAGAGTCCTGCCTTCTCTGCTCCGCCGTTCTTGGCTACATCCGAAATATACAGTCCGTATGGTAGGTTGAAGGCTTCATGTGTAGAATCATCAATTTCTCTGTAAAAAATTCCCAAATATCCTCTTTCGGTATCTGTGAGATGCTTAGAAGATTTTAGTTCATTTATAAGAGGTTTTACAGTCGCCATCGGTATGGCATACCCCATTCCTTCTATCGCTCTGCTTGAAAATTTTACCGAATTAATACCTACTACTTCACCGTTAAGATTAAGAAGAGCACCTCCCGAATTTCCCGGATTAATCGCAGCATCGGTCTGGATAAGCTTCATGGTTATATCATTTACCGTAACTATCCTATCCCTTGCACTTACATAGCCTACAGTAAGTGACTGACCGTATCCGAGTGCATTTCCGATAGCCATAACCATCTGACCTACCTTGAGCCCGTCTGAGTCACCTATCTTTGCAACTTTTATTTTATTGATAACTTTTTTATCCAGTTCCGAGAGTTTTACCTCTACAAGTGCCAAATCCGTATAGGCGGCAGTTCCTCTTACCTCTCCCTTTGCGGTAGTTCCGTCTTCAAAGGCAACCATAAGGTGTTTTGCACCCTCTATAACGTGGTTATTGGTAATTATAAACAAGCTTTTATCATCATTGTCTACAATTATCCCGGAGCCCATATCTTTAGTTTTTCTAATCTGCGTTCCAAACCAGCTGTTTATACTTTCTTCACCTTCAGAAGTAATTGCCACAAGTGATGGCATAACTGCCTCAACCACATCCGATAAATCGGCGGTTCTTTCACCTGCTAATTTAGAACCGGTCTGCGTATGTGGGAGTTTAACTGTTTCCTTTTTTTCAGGCACCTTATCTGCCTCATCTTCTTTGCCGGAAACCTCACCCTTACCGTTTTCAACTGAATTCTCTATAGCCACAGGCTGATTTTTTATTGCATTAAGACCTGTCATACCAAAACCTATCATTCCTGCAATTATCATACAGAAAATAAGTATAAGCACCAAAAATGCCTTATTTACACCGCTATTTTGTCTTTCTTCCATCTTCCTTAGCCCTTTCTTTTTCTAAAAAATACTTGAATAATTCAGTCTTTCTCCTTTTCCTGCCTAATTATCCATATTACATATTTTATCAACTTACTGTGAATTCTTTGTGTCTTTTATTGTAGAAATATATATTAAAATGTACTATAATGGTAACATAAATTTTTAGGAGTACCATAAATGATTAGAGAAAACCAAAAAGTACTTAACAGAGTTTACATAATCTGTGACATACTTATAATAATTATATCCTTTGTGTATGCCTGGCTTATAAAATTTGAAATATTTCCACCCGAGCATACCATGTGGTGGCCGCTGATACACTACATGAAGTTCCTTATATATCTTATACCCATATACCTGATTATATACATGATTTCAGGAGTCTATACTCCGATGCGCCAAATCAGGCTAAGGTTTGAAATGTGGAACTTTTTTAAGGCGAACACCTTGTCTGTTATTACCTTTCCGGTTCTGATATATGCATTAAAAGAAAGTGATATTTCCCGTTCCTTTATAAGTATATTTTATGGAGTAAATGTCTTCTTTGGCTGGACCTTCCGTTTCTTTTTAAGAAAGCTGCTTCATGCTGCCAGAAGAAAAGGTTTTAATCAAAAGCATATGCTCATAGTGGGCTATAGCTCAGCGGCGGAGAGTTATATAGACAGGCTGATCTCCAATCCTCAGTGGGGATATAGGATTCTTGGCATTCTGGATGACGGAAAGCCCAAAAACTCTGAATACAGAAATATTAAGGTATTAGGCTCTATTTCAGAACTTGAATCTATCTGTAGTGCACATACACTGGATGAAATAGCCATTACCTTAAAGCTTAAAGATTATAACAAACTGGAGCATATAGTTGCCGTATGTGAAAAAAGCGGTGTACACACACAATTTGTACCGGATTACAACAATGTAATCCCTACTACTGCTCATACTGAAGATATAGACGGCTTACCTGTAATAAATATCAGACATGTACCTCTCAGTAATTCTTTTAACAAGTTTATTAAACGTATAGTGGATTTATTCGGTGCAATTTGCATGTTGTTGGTATTCGGTATTCCTATGCTGATAGTCAGTATACTTATTAAGCTCACCTCACCGGGTCCTCTTATTTTTAAGCAAATCAGAGTCGGACTTCACAACAAAGAATTTAATATGTACAAATTCCGTTCTATGAAGGTTCAGGATGCCGGTGCCGAGAAGAAGGCCTGGACTACCAAAAACGATCCGAGAGTAACCTGGATAGGCGGTATCATAAGGAAAACCAGTATAGATGAACTTCCACAGGTTTTTAATGTACTTAAAGGCGATATGAGTTTAGTGGGTCCAAGACCTGAGCGTCCATTCTTTGTAGAAAAATTCCAGGAGGAAATCCCCCGCTACAACGTAAAACACCAGGTACGTCCCGGTATAACCGGCTGGGCACAGGTAAACGGTTTCAGGGGAGACACCTCAATACGAAAAAGAATAGACTGTGATCTGTACTACATAGAAAACTGGACACTGGGCTTAGATTTTAAGATATTATTCCTTACATTTTTCAAGGGCTTTATTAATAAAAATGCTTATTAAATGAAAAAAACAGGGAGCCGGACACTAATTTTTAGTGCCACAGCTCCTTGTTTAAATATTATTCTACTATTGTCTCATAAACTCTTTTAGCTGAATTTCCATCCAGCCACTTATAATATTTTTTTATAAACTTTTCTCTTTTTAACTTAAATTCTTCGTCCTCTTCACCCGACAAATCTTTGGCGATAGTTTCTCCCAGTTCTTCCTCAGAAGTTGTTAAAACTCCCGGAAGGTCTGTATTGTAATCCAGATAAAATCCTCTTCCCTCTAAGCCAAACTCCTCTATATCATCTGCACAGAAATACATAGGTCTGTTAAGTACACAGTAATCAAATATTAGTGAAGAATAATCTGTTATAAGCCCGTCAGAAACTGCCATCAGCTCATTTAAATCAGGATAATCCGATACATTTACCACTCTTTCGGATAATTTTTCGTCCTTAAAAGCTCTGCTTACAAAGGGATGAAGCCTTAAAAAGAGCACAGTATTTTCCTCCGTCTTTTCCAATAGTTTCAATACATCTATATGAAGCTTGGGACAATCCACCTCATCATCTCTGAAAGTCGGTGCGTACAGGATTATTTTTTTATCTTTTAATACTATATTTTTTGCTTTAGATATTTTATCCTTAATTTTAATTAGTTTTTCCTCTATGCTGTCATCACTTACAAGTCTTAAAAGCCAGTCTGTTCTCGGCAAACCTGTTGCATATACAGACCTCCTGTCAACTCCGAAAGCTCCCGCATATTCTTCTATAAGCGAATCTGAATTTACAAAAAGATAATCTATATTGCTGTTTATCTTTTTCTCAAGTTCCTTAAGTCTTCCTACATTGCTGTCCTGCCCAAATTTTTTGATGCTTCCTGTTCCATGCCAGAGTTGTAACACCTTGGTTGCTTTTCTTACCTTAAAGTACGACATTGGCATAAAGGCATTGTCCATAAGAATTATTTCAGCTCTGCTCATTACGAAGGGAATTACAAAGAGGAGACGAAAAAAAGCTTTCCTCTCCTCCTTAACCATATAGTAGAATTTATACTTGCCTTTTTTCGCCATATAAGCAGTTAATGCTCTTATATTTCCGCTTTCCGAGGCATCATGTGTCATTACGGAAAACACAAAATTCTTTTTAACCGGTAAAACAGAGCCTATCTTATAGTTTAGCGCAAACAAGACATAAGATATTTCTTTTATATTCATAAACAATCACACCTATATGTTCAATATAAATTTATCCTGCTTTCTATAGAACACAAACAATCCTATTACAACACTTGCCATCGCAACTCCTACAGAATAGTACAAACTCCATCTGTCAATAGAACTTCCGTAAATTGCATTTCTAAAATTAGCTATGCAGGCATATACCGGATTGTACTCTATTATCCAGCCATATCCGTTTTTAATTACTTTTGCAGGATTGTAGAAAATAGCTGAAGAATACATTATAAGCATAAGCATTACTTCCCACAGATATTCCAAATCCCTAAAGAACACAGCCATTGTCGCAAGTACCATTCCAAATCCGACAGTCATAAACAAAAGTGTTACAAGCGGAATTATAGCCGCAAATATATGTCTGGTCGGATACACTCCCAATACCAGTGAAACCACCACCAACACAGACAAAGAAATCAAAAATATAAAGTAATTGGCTATGATTGATGCTAAAGGATATATATACTTTGGAACATATACCTTTTTAATTATTGAAGCATTACTCCTTATAGACTTGCAGGCAGCCTTAGTTCCGGAAGAAAAGAAGCTGTACAACAGCCTTCCTGAAAGTACATAAATCGGAAATGCTCTGTCGCTTTTGCCATAGAAGCCTGAAAACACAATAGTAAGCACTATCATAGTTAAGAGGGGTTCCAGTAAAGTCCACAAGATACCCAGATAGGAACGTCTGTATTTCAATTTAATATCTTTTTTTATAAGTTCAAACATTAAAAATCTGAATTTTTTAAAATTCTTTATTATTCTTAGCAAAATTTTCCTCCAAGTCTGCCTTATTCATTTCTGCTATCAGGTTTTGTCTCCTTACTTCCGTTACCTGAATTATTATTTTCCGATTCATCAGGATTTTCATCAGTATCAACCGCAGAACCGCTTGCAGTATCAATTGCTCCATCAGAAACTGTATTTATCGGATTACTGTTTATTGCAGAAACTCTCACGGTTACAGCTTTGGTACTTTCAACCTTTACTCCGTCATTTTCCTTAAACTTAACCATATAAGAATAATCTCCCACTTCCTTAGCATTAGACAAATCTACATAAGGAGCAAGATCTGAAATTTCTATATTCTTTAACTTTTCTGATAAACCGGTTATTGTTACTTTAATTTTTTCCGAATCTATTAGTTCATAATTGAACTTGTCCGATTTATTAGTCAGGCTTATATCAGTAGGAAGAAGTTCAAATTCCTTAGTACCCAGTCTTACTATATTACACTTAGCATTCACCAGCACATCTTTATCCACTAAATATAATCCTTCTTTAATATAGTCTGAAAGATTTATAGAAACCTCAATATCCGTAATTTCACCTTCCACATTCAAAGGAAGTTTTATGCTGTTTAGCTTTGAAAGCACAGAATCAGGGCCTGCTACGGTTACAGACTTAGGTTCATAGTTGATATCCTGTACAAAATATCCTTTATACGGCTCTCCGACTGCTTTTACGATAATAGAAACATTCTTGGTCTTATATACACTTACAGCTACTTTAACCGGATTATCGGAGAATTTAAGACTTCCCGTAGTTATCTCATTGCCGTCCGCATCATAAGCCTTAGGAATTCCATCTGCATAAAATAAATCATTGGCACCGTTTACATCCGCTTTTACCCTGACTACCGATATTTTTTCAACTGATTTCTTACCGCCGCTTACACTTATCAAATTCGGGCTTGCAATAGTTTCTCCGACATAATAGCCTGTTTCCGGCTCACCTGATTTCTCTATTGTTACCGGAAACTGTTTAGTAACAAGATCTTCCAGTTTAACCGCCAACATCTTTGCATTTCCGATAATGGTAATTTCCACATTATCCGACTTGGTACAAACTACATCTATATTAGCATGATAAGTAGGTGAAAGCTTTGAGACATCGGCAGTTGCCTTAAAATCAGTAGCTTTAAGATTCTTTATCAGGCTCGCATTTGCTTTTACCCTTATGGTAATGGTATCTCCCTCTATAACCTCATAAACTTTTCCGGAAGAAGCTATAGACTCACCGTTTATTATGTCTACTCCTATCTTAAAGTTTGTAGTTGCCGCCGGATCATAGGTATAAACAACTAAAATCCATAAAATTATAGCTATGACTACAGAACCAAGCTTAAGTCCTATATTTTCAGTAAACAACTTCTTCATAATCAATCATCTCCATCCTGTTTATTACGAAACAGATGTTTTTTTACCCTCTGCCATTTACGTTTGGTTTCCTGTGCAAAAGGATCCAGCTTTTGGAACTTAACCAGCTCAGATTTAAGTTTTCCGCCATCTACATTTCTGATTATTTTCCCGTCCTGCGCCAGCGAAACCCTGCCTGTCTCCTCAGAAACTATAATTGTAAGACTGTCTGTAACTTCACTTACTCCGACTGCTGCCCTATGTCTTGTTCCAAGCTCCTTGCTAAGAGACATGTTGGCAGATAAAGGAAGATAACAGGTTGCAGACACTATCCTGTCTCCCCTCATAATTACAGCTCCGTCATGAAGCGGAGTATTATGCTCAAAGATATTTATAAGCAACTGACTGCTGACAATTGCATCAACAGGTATTCCGCTTTTCTCATATTCAATAAGGCTGGAATTTTTTTCGATTACAATAAGTGCACCTGTTTTATTTCTTGCAAGTTCATATGAAGCCTTAACAAGCTCCTCTATGGTTCTGTCCGAAAATCTGTCATTATCGTCCGAGCCCGAAAAATTAATAAGTTTAGGAAAGAGATTCCTCTTACCCAAGTCTTCAAGTGCCCTTCTAAGCTCCGGTTGAAAAAGAATTACCAACGCAATTATTCCGACACTGATAGTATTGCGGATTATCCAAAGTATAACATCAAATTGCATTATTGCGGCAAATATAGAAAAGGCAAGCAACACCAAAAGACCCTTGAACAATGTCCAGGCTCTGGTGTACTTAATCCATCTTATGATATTATAAATTAAAAATGCCAAAATAAGTATTTCCAAAACATCAGTAATCTTAAACGCCGGCAAAGTAAGCCACATAAAATAATCACTTATTGTTTCTATAATAGTTTCCATTTAACACTCTATTCCTTCCCAGTTTCATTACCATTAATCTTAAGGATGTTTAAATCCGGTGATGTAACTGAAAGCTTAGGTACTGCTGTTACATAGTAAAAATAATCATCATCATCAAACTGTAAATGTTCAACAGAGCTGTAATCCAAAAGATATTTAAAAAATTGTACAGCAAAGGCCAAGGCTCCTGAGATTATGCTTCCCAAGAATATCCAAAGTACACTCACATTTACTTCAAATACCAGGCCGCCTACTATCATTACAATTAAATTAACGATAATTCCCGCTATTATTCCCAGAATATATGAATGAGAAACAGCCAGTCTTCTACATATATAAGTAGCTAAGAAAACAGCTATTGCAGACGCTATCATCAAAAGCATAAGTTTATTTTCAAGCAAAGATTTAATTACAAATACATAAATCTGGAGATTATCCTCTATTTGCATACTTCCCGCAGACATTTTTACTGCTTCTTTTATAATATTAAACAGAACCGAAACCACAATTCCCGGAATCATTGCGAAGATTGCTATCGGACTTCCGACAAGTCCTACCGCTATAGGTACAAGTGCCTCCATGTGGAAAAATGTAAGTACGGGTATGGCTATGATAAGCGAACTGTATCCCGGCGCAAGACGCATAAGAAGAAAGTAAAGTATGGCTATGATTACTATAAAAATAAGTGACAAAAACATCGATGCGGAATATATATGAAATATCATCAGAATTCCAGATAAAAATACTGTTACTCCCATTGGGAAAAATGCTGATATTGCTGACAATAACACCAAAACAGAAATTCCCGTAAGTTTCTCATTATAGCCTAAGTCTCCGTTTATCAATGCAAAAGTAACAAAGGCAGCAATAAATCTTAAAACCGGAATTATCGCCGCATTATATTTTTTAAAAACGCTCTTAATACTGTCTCTTATCAAAAGAAGCTGTATCATTTACTTTCCTCCTCCAGCTCGTTATCATAAATACTTTCAAGCTTCGATAATAATTTATTATATTTCAAAAACTTCTTTCTGCTTTTGCCATACCGATATGTCGAATATAAAAATGTAAACACCAGATATACCACCATAACAACCAGATATACCCCCAATGTCTTTATCCCGATATCTTTATAATTAAGAGTCGTAGCATTTTTTATAAGATATTCGAGATTATATAAAATAATCAAACCTAAAACCAGTGCATAACCTACTGTTACACTGGCTCCTGTTTTTAGTAAATCCCACCTTATACGATCAGCCCTGAAAAAACTGATATCTCTCAGTACAGCCTTTCCTTTTGGGGACTTTTCAAATATAGCCATTTTAGACATCAGACTTACTTTATCTTTAACTATCATGTATTACCTCGTTATTATTTTTCATCAAGTTTCTTCTGATAAAGTTCCGCTATTTCTTCAGAATTTCCATAAGCTACAAGATGTCCTTTTTCTAAAAGAATAGCTTTATTACAAAGTTCCAGTACCTGTTCTATTGAATGAGATACAAAAAGAACCGTAACATCATTTTCAATCATGGATTTGATTTTATTGGTACTTTTCTTTCTAAACTTTGCATCTCCTACCGAAAGCACCTCATCAAGAATAAGTATATCGGGTTCAACTATGGTTGCTATTGCAAAACCAAGCCTGGATTTCATACCTGATGAATAATTTTTTACCGGTACATTTATAAAATCACCAAGTTCGGAAAATTTAACTATTTCATCAAATTTCTCATTTATAAATGCCTTCGAATGACCAAGCATGGCACCGTAAAGATAAATATTTTCAACACCCGTATACTGCTTATTAAAGCCTGCACCAAGCTCCAGGAGAGGTGCAATGCTGCCGGATATTTTTACCCTTCCCTCAGTAGGCTTTAAAACTCCGGATATAACCTTCAGGAGTGTACTTTTACCTGCTCCGTTAAGCCCTACTATACCTACTCTGTCACCTTTTTTAATCTTAAAGGAAATATCCTTAAGTGCCCAAAATTCCTTGTAGTTAAGCTGTCTTTTTATAAGTTTTATGACATAATCCTTAAAATCATCTACTTTTTCGGAACTCATATTAAATTTCATTCCGACATTTTCTACTTCAATCGCAAATTTGCCCATTATCCATCCTTTTATCCAAAAAATCCGCTCTCATATGTTAAGCAAGAATCTCTCAGAGAAATTTACTGTTAAACAATCACATAATCTAAAAAATCATTTTACCACTATTTTTGTCATGTAGCAAGCTACTTCATCGCGTCTCTTATTTTTATTCCTTCCGGAGTAATTGCAAGCCCTCCTCTGGCCGTCTCTTTAAATCTTGGATTCAGGCTGTCACCCACATCTTTCATAGCATCTATTACCTGATCCGGCGGTATTCTGACTGTAATACCGGCAAGAGCCACATCTGCCGCGGAACAGGCATTTACAGCTCCGATTACGTTCCTTTTTACACAGGGAACCTCTACAAGACCTGCAACCGGATCGCATACAAGCCCAAGCAGATTTTGAATAGCAATACCTGAGGCTGTTATCATCTGAGCGGGGCTTCCTCCTTTAAGGTACACCAGTGCTGCCGCACCCATAGCCGCCGCCGTTCCCATTTCTGCCTGACAGCCGCCTTCTGCCCCCGAAATAGAAGCTCTCTTTGCAACCACCTCTCCTACACCCGCTGCCACAAAAAGCGCCCTAACCATTTCTTCGTCAGATATTTTATACTCATCATAAAAAGGTACAAGTACAGCAGGAAGCACTCCGCAGGATCCGGCTGTAGGAGCCGCCACTATCCTCTTCATACAGGCATTTGATTCAGAGGTTTCAATAGCCGCCTGAATTACCCTTCCCATATAATCTCCGCAAACAGTCGTTTCTTTTTTTCTGTATTCCTGCATCTTAAAGCCGTCTCCGCCTACAAGACCGCTTCTTGATTTAAGGTTTGGATCATAGTTTCTTGCACCGTTTAACATGGCCTGCCACATTACCCGCATCTTAGCTTTTTCTTCATCTTCGCTAATCCCTGTATCCGCAGCATCTTCTCTTATTATAAGATCCGGAAAAGCTATATTTTCTTTTTCACATACTGACACAATTTCTTCCAGTGAATCATACATAAGTTACTCTAAGTACTCCTTTCAAGCTTTCAACTTCTTTAATAAGTTCAGGTGACATCTTCTGATCCATTTCCACTATCATAACCGCAGTACCGCCTCTTTTATTCCGATATAGCTGCATATTGGCTATATTGAATCCGCTTCTTGAGAGTGTACCTGCAACAGCAGCCACATGCCCCGGCGCATCTATATTATTTACTATAAGGGTTGGAAGAACTCCCGAAAAATTAACTTCTATACCATCTATTTTGTTTACCTTAATTCTTCCTCCGCCTATGGATGCAGCCTGTACACAGACCTGCCTGCCTTTTTCTCCCGTAACTGTAATCAATGCGGTATTTGGGTGTGCATCCTTTAGCTCATTATTCTTAAATTCAAAATCAAGCCCCATCTCTTTTGCTAATTCAAAGCTGTCCGGGATTCTCATGTCATCAGGCTCAAAGCCCAAGAGTCCTGCCACCAGTGCCTTATCCGTACCATGTCCTCTACCGGTTGCCGCAAATGAGCCTGAAAGCACAATCTCTGCCTTAGCAGGTCTCTCTCCCAGAAGCTTTGCTGTAATAAGTCCTATCCTGCAGGCCCCGGCCGTATGTGAACTTGACGGACCTACCATTATCGGTCCAAGTATTTCAAAAACGCTCAACCTAATCCTCCTTCAAAAAGCCGAAAGGCTCTTCATCCTTTATAAAGTGCATAAGCATATAAGCTGTCATTATGGCTATCTTTTCTTCTCTTAATATCCTTCTGACCTCAGCTTTGTCAGCCAATATAATTTCAATTTCCTCACTGTCTTCCTGATGCTCGGTACTCGGTTCACCTGCGCAATAACCAAATACAGTGGAACAGGATTCATCGGTCATTCCGATTGTTGTGAAAAATGGTCTGTTATAACCCTCAGGTACCTTAATTGGGGTAAATTTCATTCCTGTTTCTTCAAATATCTCCCTTTCGGCAGCTACACTATACTCTTCGCCTTCTTCAACAAGCCCTGCAGGAAACTCATAGATATAGTCATTAATAGGATATCTGTACTGTCTTATAAGCACTACTTTATCCCTATTCTCACCTGCCAGCGCATAAATAATAACACCATCAGGAAGATTCTTTCCGCTGCTGATTTTCAGGTTATCTATGTCTTTTGCTCTTGAGGCAACAAAATACTTACCTTTCCTGCCTGATTTATGTACATTTTCAAGTTCATAAATATTTAAAAACTTATTGTCAGTCTGTTTTTTTATACTTGTTATCTGTCCCATTTTAATCTATTCTCCTGCATACTATGTTTCTTCTACAATATATTTTAAAAATGAAAGTTTATTCCACTTTGTTTCATTATAGCATTGGCTGTATATCTCGATTTTATTTTTCCATCTACTGTTACATTACAGTTGGCTATAGGGCTAAACCATATCTCATGGTCACCTTTTCCTTGTCTGACCAAATAACAGCCATGTTTTTTTAATATTTCTCTAACTTTCTTTTCATACTCTGCCATTATACCAGAACCTCTTCATATCTTTCAGATTTGAAATATATATTAGCTCTATGAATATTTTTTTGATTAAGTTCCAAGAGCTCAGGAATAGCAATTTTTACACGTTCAATTAATGCATCCAGTGAACCTGATTCTAACACCAATCCTTTTACATCTTCGCTTGTCGCAACCCATACACCGGCTTCTTTATCCCATATCAAATTTATAGTGTATTCCATTTTGATACTTCCTTTCTATAATAGTTACCAAAATTATTATATTAAACTCAAATTATTCACCACCATAGGTCACAGACCTCTTATTCTGCATAGTACAGTAGAATAAACATCTTTCGGTCTGTGACCTATGGATGGTTATTACCAAACATCTTCTAAAACACATAATTTCAAACCTTCGGCTTGATTATGTGTTTCTGAAGATGTTTCGTGAATAATTTGAGTTATATTATACCATTTTTTCTTTAAACATAAAAGAGGCAGTGCCAAAAGACACTGCCAAAATTATATAAGATTTACATATAATCTACTACATTTACCCAGCGGCTGAGAAGTCCGATTTCTTCCTTGTTACCCTTCACGGACTGTGAAGCCGCAACAATAGGAAGCCATTTCTGTACATACTGCTTAGCTGTATCGGTTCTTTCACAGAAAAGGTTTAGATACTTGTCAGCAAACTCTTCTTTTCCGCTTAAGTAGAAAAGTAAGTAAGTTCTTGCCACATCAGCGGAAGCGTTTCCCTGGGTAGCATGTGCCCAGTCAACTATATAAACATCATCATTAGGTGTAATAATTATATTACTTGGGTTGAAATCACCATGGCAAAGCTTATCATGACGCTTCATTGAATCAAGCCTTGAATGCAAATCATATCTGGTTGTAGCGTCAAAGCTGGAATCGGATATTTTCTTATAAAACTTATCATACTGTCTGTTAAGCATAGGAGCTTTTCTTGAATGTACATCAGCCTGAATAGCTATAAATCTGTCAAGAAGTTCATCCATCTTCTCAGGGTGATCGTTCATTATCTGCTCAAAAGTCTTACCTTCAATATAATCAAGTACAATTGCAGTCTTTCCATCAATTTCGGTTACTCCGTGTAACTTAGGTATATTAAGACCTGTTTCCATAACTCTTGCCTGATTAAGAGCCTCATTGAGGATATCAGCCATAGAATACTGTGAATCAAATAACTTAATTACCTTATTGCCATCTCTGTAAATTGTTTTTCCGGTACGCTTTACAATAACATTTTCAAGTTTCATAACAAACCTCCCCTTTACATTAAACTGCTTCGTTATTATTGCCATAGTAAGCGTTGAGATACATCTGCTTAATCTCGCTTATAAGCGGATATCTTGGATTGCAGCCTGTACACTGATCATCAAACGCTTTCTCTGTCATATCATCAAGAGTAGCAAGGAAATCTTCTTCCTTAATACCATAGTCCTTGATACTTCTCTTAATGCCAATCTTAACCTGAAGTTCTCTGATTCCCGCAATAAGTTTTTCTACGCTGTCTGCATCATTTTTACCCTTAAAACCGAGAACTTCCGCAACCTCTGCATACTTTCTCTGTGTCTTAGGATACTGATACTGAGGGAAGGTACCCATCTTTGTAGGAACCTCTGAAGAGTTAAAGCGGATAACCTGCTCCATCATAAGTGCGTTTGCTATACCATGTGGTATATGATGGAAAGCACCAAGTTTATGCGCCATAGAGTGCATTACTCCGAGGAAAGCATTTGCAAATGCCATACCTGCCATACAAGCTGCGTGACCAACCTTTTCTCTTGCCTCAGGATCATTTGGTCCATTATCATAAGCCCTTGGAAGATACTCGAAAAGCATCTGTAAGGACTGCTTAGCGATACCGTCTGTAAAATCTGTAGCCATAACTGATACAAGAGCCTCAAGGTTATGTGAAACAGCATCTATACCGGAAGATGATGTAAGTCCCTTAGGAGCATTCATCATCATATCAGCATCTATTATAGCCATATTAGGAAGAAGTGCATAGTCAGCAAGAGGATACTTGTTGCCTGTAACTTCATCCGTAATAACCGCAAAAGGTGTAACCTCAGAACCTGTACCTGCTGAAGTAGGAACTGCTATAAAGTAAGCCTTTTCACCCATCTTAGGGAAGGTGTATACTCTCTTTCTGATGTCCATAAAGCGCATTGCCATATCGTAGAAATCTACTTCAGGATGCTCATAAAGTACCCACATAATCTTAGCGGCATCCATTGCAGAACCACCACCGATAGCTATAATGCAGTCAGGACCAAAGCTTCTCATAAGGTCTGCACCCTTTTTAGCTGAATTAAGTGTAGGATCCGGAGCTACGTCAGAGAAGGTCTGATGTACAATACCTAACTGATCTAACTTATCTGTAACAGGCTTTGTATAGCCATTCTGGAAAAGGAAAGTATCTGTTACGATAAATACCTTTTTCTTGTCCATTACATCTCTTAACTCTTCAAGAGCAACAGGGAGACATCCCTTCTTGAAATAAACCTTTTCAGGGGCTCTAAACCAAAGCATATTTTCTCTCCTCTCAGCTACACTCTTGATATTTAACAACTGCTTGATTCCAACGTTTTCAGAAACAGAGTTGCCTCCCCAAGAACCACAACCAAGTGTAAGAGACGGAGTGAGCATAAAGTTATAAATATCACCTATACCGCCCTGTGAAGCAGGAGTATTTACAAGAACACGGCAGGTCTTCATACGCTCACCAAACTCAGCAATCTTCTCTCTCTCTGTAACAGTATTTACATAAAGAGAAGATGTATGACCGTAACCTCCGTCAGCTACAAGTCTTTCAGCCTTATTAAGTGCATCCGTAAAATCTTTTGACTTATACATAGCAAGTACAGGAGAAAGTTTCTCGTGAGCGAATTCCTCACTAAGCTCTACACTTGTAACCTCTCCGATAAGTATCTTGGTAGCAGGATCTACTTTAACACCTGCAAGCTCAGCTATGGTAGCAGCCTTCTGACCGACTATCTTAGCGTTAAGTGCACCGTTTATAATAATAGTTTTACGAACTTTTTCAATTTCATCCTTCTTAAGGAAGTAGCAACCTCTTCTCTTGAATTCTGCCTTAACCTCATCATAAATCTTGGTATCTACGATAACCGACTGTTCAGAAGCACAAATCATACCGTTATCAAAGGTCTTTGAATGAATGATTGAGTTAACTGCCATAAGAACATCAGCAGACTCATCTATAATAGCAGGGGTATTACCGGCACCTACACCAAGTGCAGGCTTTCCTGATGAATAAGCACTCTTAACCATAGCAGGACCACCTGTTGCAAGGATGCAGTCACATTCCTTCATAACCAAATTGGTCATCTCAAGACTAGGTACATCTATCCAGTCAATGATACCTTCAGGAGCACCGGCCTTAACCGCAGCCTCAAGCACTACTTTAGCAGCTTCTGCCGTACATTTTTTAGCTCTTGGATGCGGACTTATAATGATACCGTTTCTTGTCTTAAGAGCTATAAGTGTCTTAAATATAGCTGTTGAAGTAGGATTGGTGGTAGGAATTACCGCTGCAAGTATGCCAAGAGGCTCTGCAACTCTGGTTACACCAAATTCCTTATCCTCTTCTATAACACCACAGGTCTTAGAATTCTTATATTTATTGTAAATATACTCAGAAGCATAGTGATTTTTAATAACCTTATCTTCAACTATACCCATTCCTGTCTCTTCAACCGCCATATGTGCAAGAGGAAGTCTCTGCTGATTGGCTGCTGTTGCTGCCGCAAAAAAGATTTTATCTACCTGTTCCTGTGAATAAGTAGCAAACTCTTCCTGTGCTGCACGAAGCTTCTTAAGAGCCTTTTCAAGTGATTCAACACTATCAATGATGTTACGAGTCTTATTTTCCATCGAAAATCTCCCTTCAATATACCGGATTACCGGTGGTTTTTTAACCGGATAAGAAAGCTTGTTATTTTTTTAACTAGCTTGTTAAAATTTTATCATACTTTCTTAATTCTGTCAACTATGATTTCTCACAATTATCTGTATAACTTTTTGAGTCTTTAGTATATTTGTACAATCTCCCTCCTTTCTCTATTATTTTTTCCATTGATTATACTATATCATTAATCCCTAATACTTTCCAGCAAAAAATACAGTCATTTTCACTATTTTCTTATATAATAATCCACAAAACATTTATCATTCCAACAGATAATGCTGCTTACTGTTTGTTAATCAAAATCTAACTCGACAGGACAGTGATCACTTCCCAAGATTTCCGAGTGAATTTTTGCATCTTTCAGCCTATCCTTAAAGTCATCGGAAGTTATAAAGTAGTCAATACGCCAACCTGTATTCTTTTCTCTTGCCTTGAACCTATACGACCACCAGGAGTACACATTTTCGAGCTCAGGATAAAAGAATCTGAAAGTATCTATGTAGCCCGCATCTAACAGTTCTGTCATTTTTCCTCTTTCTTCATCTGTAAATCCTGCATTTCTGCGGTTTGTCTTAGGGTTTTTAAGATCAATTTCCTTGTGTGCCACATTTAAGTCGCCACAAAGTATAACCGGTTTACTCTCCTTTAATTTATTAAGGTAAGCTCTGAAATCATCTTCCCAGACCATTCTATAATCAAGACGTTCAAGTTCCTGTTTTGCATTGGGAGTGTAGCATACTACAAAAAAATGATCCTCATATTCAGCTGTAATCACTCTGCCTTCGTGATCATGTTCATCTATACCCATATCATAAGTTACATTAATAGGTTCCTTTTTTGTAAATAATGCCGTTCCCGAATAGCCTTTCTTCTCAGCATAGTTCCAATATTTATGATATCCCGGCAAATCAAGTTCAAGCTGCCCCTCAGACAACTTAATCTCCTGTAAACCGAAAGCATCTGCGTCCACCTTGTTAAAAAAATCCATAAAGCCTTTTGTAAGGCAGGCTCTGAGCCCATTTACATTCCATGAAATATATTTCATTATATTCTCCCTTCATTGTTTCACTGCTAAGTTCCATATACCCTTCCCGGTAAAAAAAAAGCCCCTGCAAAAACAGGGACTAAAATCAATTTTTAATTATTTAGCATAATCAACAGCTCTCGACTCGCGTATAATACTTACCTTTATCTGACCCGGGTACTCTAGCGAAGCTTCGATCTGCTTAGATACTTTGCGTGCCAATAATACCATCTCCGAATCTGCAACCTGGTCAGGAACTACAACAACTCGTACTTCCCTTCCGGCCTGAATAGCAAAAGATTTATCAACACCTTCAAACCCATTGGCTATGTCTTCAAGCTCCTTAAGTCTGTTGGTATAAGTCTCAAGAGTCTCCCTTCTTGCACCCGGGCGAGCCGCCGAAATAGCGTCTGCAGCCTGCACAATACAGGATATAAGTGTAGTAGGCTCAACATCACCATGGTGTGACTCAACAGCATTTATAACCGTAGCTGACTCCTTGTATTTTTTACATAATTCAACACCAATCTGGACATGAGAACCTTCCTGCTCTCTGTCTACTGACTTTCCAATATCATGTAATAAGCCCGCTCTTTTAGCAAGCTTTACATCACAACCGCATTCAGCCGCCAAAATACCTGAAAGCTGCGCAACTTCAACAGAATGTCTGAGTACGTTTTGTCCATAACTGGTTCTGAATTTCATTCTGCCGAGCAGCTTTATAAGTTCAGGATGAATTCCATGGATTCCGCATTCAAGAGCCGCAGCTTCACCTTCTTCTCTTATCTGCACTTCTACTTCCTTCTGAGCCTTTTCAACCATTTCTTCAATTCTGGCCGGATGTATTCTTCCGTCTACAATAAGCTTTTCAAGAGCAATTCTGGCAACCTCACGTCTTACAGGATCAAATCCGGAAAGAACAACCGCCTCAGGAGTATCATCAATTATAAGATCCACACCTGTGAGGGTTTCAAGCGTTCTGATATTTCTCCCTTCTCTGCCTATAATTCTGCCCTTCATTTCATCATTCGGAAGCTGAACAACAGAAATTGTAGCTTCAGCAATATGATCGGCAGCACAGCGCTGAATAGCTGTAACCACTATTTCTTTAGCTTTTTTATCAGCTTCTTCTTTAGCTCTGTTTTCAAGCTCCTTTACCATAACTGCCATTTCATGCTTTACGTCATCTTCAACTGTCTTTAAAATGTAATCTTTTGCCTGATCGGAGGTAAGTCCCGATATCCTTTCAAGTTCAGCAAGCTGCTTTGAATGAAGTTCCTCAACAGCCTTTTTGTCCTTATCAAGCTCTACTTCACGTTCATTAAGTTTACTTTCACGTTTTTCAAGTGCCTCACTTTTTCTATCTGTTGCTTCTTCTTTGGATAAAACTCGTTTTTCGTACTTCTGTAATTCTGCTCTTCTCTCCTTACTTTCTCTTTCAAACTCATTCTTAGCTTTCAGAGATTCCTCTTTGGCTTCGAGCAAGGCTTCACGTTTCTTAGTTTCAGCTTCTAAATTAGCTTTCTCTATAATATCCCTGGCTCTTTCTTCTGCAGTTCCAACCTTAGATTCATAATTTTTAACACGATTAGAAATTGCAATTTTCCAAACAGCAGGAGCAGTAACTACAGCAGTAATCGAGGCAGCAATAGCCGCTGCGATAATTTGTTCCACCGGAGCACCTCCTTATTAAATTTTCATTGTACAATAAATCTATGCTAAATTATCATCACATAATTCAACCGATACATACAACAGTTAAATTTTATACTGTTTAATTAAAAAAGTCAAGTATTTGAAAGGTAATCGCTAAGCCCCTCCCGTATTAATTCTGTGCTAAATCCCTTTCTGTAAAGATATGCATAAATTTTTTTAATTTTATCTTCATCCATATCTTCAGGATTCTTAATTTTCTTTTTCAACAGATTTCGGAGAGCTTCTTCCTCATTGCTTCCGTCAGTAAGTACATTCTCTATTATATTGTGATCTATTCCTTTTGAAAGCAATTCCGTCTTAATCTGACGTATGCTTTTTGTTTTACCCCTATAGTTAAGATAATTTTCTGCATATCTCTCGTCATTTATATAGTTAAACTTTTTAACATAGTTTACAGCATCCTCAATGACATCCGGTAAATAGTTTTTCAAAGACAGTTTTTTTCTCAAATCCGCTTCTGAACAGTCTGCTCTGCTTAATATATCTAAAGCTTTTTTCCTTGCTCTCGGAATAAGAGTTTCTTTAACAAGTCTTTCATATATTTCGTCAGAGAACTCTCTTCCTTCCTTTATGGAGTATTTTCTCAAATCACTTTGGTAAACATAAAACACCGATGTTTCAGTTTTTACCTTATATTTGTATTTATTAAGCTTTTCAATAAAATCTATAAACATTATAATTGTTCCCGTTTTATGATATTGCTACAGCTGTTATTTACTCCATAGAACCTTCTGTCCCGTCAAAATCTTTCTGCTCGTCATCTTCTTCCAAAACAGGTTCTTCAGAACTTACATCTGATGCTTTTTTTGCATGAGTCTCTCTAACTTTTGCCTCAATCTCCTTAAACACCTCAGGATTACTGTCAAGATAAATCTTAACATTTTCTCTTCCCTGACCAATCTTTTCTCCGTTATAGGAGAACCATGCGCCTGATTTTACCACTATATTATCATCTACCGCAATATCCAGTACATCACCTGTACGGCTTATTCCCTGCCCAAACATAATATCAAACTGTGCCTCTTTAAACGGAGGTGCTATTTTATTCTTAACAACCTTAATTTTGGTTCTGTTACCAACAACATCTCCACCCTGCTTGATTGCATCAGCCTTTCTTACATCCATTCTGATAGATGCATAGAACTTAAGAGCACGTCCTCCTGTAGTGGTTTCAGGATTGCCAAACATAACACCTATCTTCTCACGAAGCTGATTAATAAATACAACTATACAGTTAGTTTTGCTTATAACAGAGGTAAGCTTTCTAAGAGCCTGGCTCATAAGACGTGCCTGCAAGCCTACATGTGAATCTCCCATATCTCCGTCTATTTCTGCCTTAGGAACAAGAGCCGCTACAGAATCGACTATAACAATATCCACAGCTCCGCTTCTAACCATAGTCTCTGTAATCTCAAGAGCCTGTTCGCCACTGTCAGGCTGTGAAATATAAAGCTCATCTATATTAACTCCTATAGCCTTGGCATATACCGGATCAAGTGCATGTTCGGCATCTATAAACCCAGCAATACCTCCCGCTTTTTGAACCTCTGCCACCATATGGAGTGCTACTGTGGTTTTACCGCTGGATTCAGGACCATATACTTCTATAATTCTTCCCTTAGGTATACCACCAAGCCCAAGTGCAAGATCAAGACTTAAACAACCGGTAGGAACCACTTCTACGTTCATCTTATCCATACCTGAGCCCAGTTTCATAATAGAGCCTTTACCAAAGTCTTTCTCTATCTGCGCAATCGCAGCCTCTAACGCTTTTCTCTTGTCATTGTCTACATTCATAATCTTCTCTTTAGCTTCCTTTGCCATAATAACCTCGCATGTATTTTTTATTTTTTCAAACAAACGTTCTTGTTTTAAGATTATAAAACATTTGTTCGGTGATGTCAACTCTTTTTATCAGATTCCATATTCTTCACAAAGCCTGTTTCTAAGCTTCGCGTCTTCCAGCACTTCTTTGACTGTATCATTCTTTCCGTCTGATATCAATAAGCTTATAAGTTTCACTATACGGTTCTCACCTTCAGCTTTTCCTTCAACTAATCCTTCTGCTAATCCTCTGGCTTTTCCTTCGGCTAATCCTTTAGCCATTCCTTCAGTCATTCCTTTGGCTAATCCTTCGGTCATTCCTTTGGCTTTTCCTTCGGCTAATCCTTTAGCCATTCCTTCGGTCATTCCTTTGGCCATTCCTTCGGTCATTCCTTTGGCCATTCCTCTCGCCTCCGCTTTTTCTGCCATTCTTGCAAACATTGGTTCAAAAAATTTCTCCATAGTTTTACCTCCATCATTTTCTCTCGGAATGGGCAGTTCTTCGCCTGTCAGCCTCAAAACAAGTTCACTGACTTCCTCCGGATGATTTAATTCAATGCTTCCCGCATCATGATTACTGCCTTTAACCATATAATTAACTAATAGTTTAAAGTCCTTCTTAAACTTATTTATATCATCTTCCGTAAACTTTTTCAAATCTATAAGGTTAATCTTATAATCGCTCACAAACTCATCCAGTCCATCACCTATTTTAAGTCTTTTCTTCAGGGTTGTTTCATACTTCCATTCCTCTTCCCCATAATAAACTACAAAGGTTATTACAGGAAAAATATCTTTTTCATCCTCCTTGCCGATTTCAACTATTTCCGTATTTTTCTTATCCTTTAGATGTTTTCTCTTATCTTCATCTTTCTTTGCCAGTTGAGTCTTATAAGAAGCCCCATCATAGGAAAGCACTCTGAATACCATATCTTTATCCGGTACATCCTGATTTTCTATTCCAATCAGGGAAATAACCACATTCTTTTTCTTCCAAAGCTTGACTACATCCCTATCCTGATACCTGTGTCTGCTATCATCAGCCTTATAGTGACTCCAGCCTGATAAATCAAACAATTCAGATTCTTCTACTATCTGCCTGCCGTTAAATATGATGCCGTTTAGAAAATCTGCAAATACATCATTAAACATAAACAGTTTTTTCTCTAAAATATCCTTCTCCCCCATTTTACTCCTTTCTTAAGAAAACAACAACTACATATAGCATAAATAACGGATTTAATAATTTGAATTTAACTTTTTGAATTAACCAATCAGTCTTAGAAATACATAATAATATTAGAATTTTGTGTACTCATATCATACACAATTAATATTTACAGATGATATTATAATATATTTTTTATCATCTGTAATCGGCAGATTGTATAAAGTTTTTGAAATTTTATATACAAAATAGACAAAAAAATACTCCCTTTACTATATTACAAGTAAAGAGAGCATTCCAACCTCTTATGAGATTAACACAACTAATATTTATTGACAAATTAAGTTATAGAAAACTGATTTCTTTTACTTAATCGAGGTCAAACAAACCACGTTTTTGGATAGTATAGATTGAGCTTCCTTCAGGTGAGAAATCAAACCTTTCCACTCCGGACGAACCCTTATATTCTTTGGTAAATCTGGTTCTTACTACTACCTCTATTTCCAGCTTATTCTTGTCTCCGATTAATTCAGTTGCCGGAACTTCAAAGTAATACACCTCACCCTTTTCCAGGAACTTACGATTCTTATCATTCTTATCTTTTAAGGTTGCAGTCAGCTCCGTACCGTCCGCTTTAAAAGTCTTAAACGCTTTTTCCACAGAACCCACCTTATAATAGAACAGGATTCTTGTCTCATCTTCCTTTATATTTCTTACAAGATTATTATCGTCTCTGGCCACAAAGTACACTCTTACCTTATCTTCTATACTTCCTTTATTCTTTGCATCCGAAGATACATCATAAGAGATATAAGAAGTATTTTTTTCATCCGCATCCGGTTTTCCACTTTCCACAAATCTTACATCAGGAGGAAGCAGAGCTGCCTTATAGGCTGCAACGAGGGTGTTGATATAAAGCTTCATTTCTTCTTCATCTTTAATAGGCTTATGTCCTACACCTGAGTAGGTAATATTACCCTTGGTATAGATGTAATAATTATTTCTTACATCCTTAGGTGAGAGGTTATACCAATTTCCCCTGTTAGCTGCATTTTTTTCTTCAGCTTCACTAAGTCCAAGTGTATACCAAACAATCAGATCACTCTCTCCGTCTCCGTCCGCATCTTCATTCAAATCAAGCTGATATGGCTGAAAATGTGTTCTCTGAACTTTTGCCTTTGGGTTAATCTTAAAAGGATAGGTAGTTATCTGACCACGATTTACCTGATCAGCAGTAGCAGTCTCAAAAGTTCTATAAGCTTGATCTTTATATAAAAAATATTGATGTGTAACAGAACCATTTTTATCTTTTCGAACTCCATCTCCTATATTAATATCAGTCCAACTAATTGCTGAGCCAAAGGTATATCCCTGTACTTCACGCACAATTTTCGTTTTTCCGCTCTTTGGAACATAGGCAATATCCTTATGATGAGTCTTTGCATTTTTCTCGGCAATCTCAAACAACTCCTTAGAAGTTACATTATGGTCAGAATTCTTATTAACTGTAGGATATTTCGATTTCTCAAATGCTATTCCACTATTGTTTTTCTCAGATTCTACTCCGAGCCTTATAGCCCAATTGTTCAGTACACCGTATCTATCAAGACCTACCTGACCTCTGATCATACGGTTGAAGTCATAGCCCCAAGGAGAAGTTCCCCTGTAATTTCCATAAGAAGTACAGTCATGTGTGAAGAGTACCGGTTTACCTGCATTTATAAAGCCCTGTATGGCATCAAGACAGTTATACTCATTAGGTATGGCATAACAGTCTGCAAAACCTAAGACTACCATATTATACTCATTTTTCTCAAAGTAATCTTCAGGTCGCATGCCTTTATATTTACCTTTAAAATCATCATGATCATCTCTGAATTTTTTGTATTCTTTTGCAAATTCCTGAGCAGTAATTGCCTTTATTGTTATATCAAAATCTGATACCTGCTTTCTTAATTTGTTAAATGTTGGATCAGTCTGCATGTTAAAGTTATTCCCTGTATTCCATCTCCAATCACCAACTTTTTTCTTAGTTCCATAATAGCTTGGACCTTCTTTATCACCCATATATCCACCATAAGGTTTTACCCACCTCTTACCACCACTAGGATCAGGTATCTCATTCCAACTATAGTGAGTATTATACTTATATGGCTTATATGGCTTGGAACGTTTTGGGTCATCAGGTCTTTCAGGATCAAAACCAGCAGTCATTATCTGTAATACTTTGATTTTCTGCTTTTTTTCTTCATTCTTAATATAACCGAAGCCTGTTTCTGAGGCAAACCTATTTGTTGTACCACCCACAAGCTCTACTTTTACCTTCCAAGGAATAATACCTATATAGCCATTTGGAAGGGTATACCTTATCTTATAATTGGCGGTATTTGAAGCATTTACATCTCCTTTTTGTTTTACGCCATCTTTAAGCAAATCATATAATCTGGTATCTACAATCTCCTTTGTGGCAGAATATTTACCGTCTGCATTTTTATCAACGAAGAGACTAACCTTAAACTTCACTTTCTCACTCTCAAAGCCTTTGTTTAAGAGCTTAAAATCTATTTCCAAAGTTCTGTCATCTATACGTGTATAATCTGCCGGCTTGCCGTCCATGTCATTTTCATAAGCCCTTCTAGTAACCAATATAGAAGGTTTTGGAAGGTTAATATTATCTATGAGTCCGGTTCTATCCTCACCAATCAGATTATTACCGCCTGTCTCAAAAATAACATTTTTTTTGTCAGGATTAGCCTTTCTAAAGTCAAGAGCAAACTGAGTCAGTTCATACATTCTAGAACTGTTGTCAATTCTGTCCCCATTTACCTTCATACCGGCACCTGTACCGGTCACAAAGTCTTTCGCAAATACTATAGGATAACCAGCTTGTATATACTCTTTCAGTTTTTTCAGTTTTTCTTCGGTTATATCATTTCCTGCAAATCTATATGAAAGAGTTTTAGTGGTAATAACCTTAATATTTTTAATATATTCCTTTATTAGATTACTGTTTGCAGCGGCATCTTCTAGCTCTTTATTATAATTAATCTTTATTCCATCCGCCTTATCATCTGCATCCTTATAGGCCTCAACATTATTAAATATACTATTATTAATTTTATGGTAATCTGTATCCAATAGACCTGCTTTTGATTCAAACAAGTAAGGTTGTGGGGAACCTGTGCCTCCTCCAAGACTTGCCTGATAAGCCTTCTTTTCATCCGGTGTTTCAAACCCCTGCTTATCTTCATTTCCGGTTAATTTAACATTAGCTTCATTAACCCTTGCATAGGTCAAATCACCGATATTACTGTAAATAAGCCCGTTCATGTTAGTATCGTTATAAGCGGTTTGTCCGTTTTTCATGTTAAAATTACTGGTGTTAAGTCCCATATAAATTACATCGTAAGAAGATAAATCTTCATTTCTTCCAATGAACTCTGTGGTAGGTATGGTTTCAGTATTACTGTTTATGTCTTTGCCAAACCATGTTTTAAGTATATCTTTCATCCTGATCTTAGGATCTTTATCTACCACCTTGGCAGGTTCTATGTTAAGAACCTTTATTTCACTATCAGTAGTCTTCGTTCTCTTCATATTAATACTGATAATATACTCAATAACTCTTGCCTTTGATATTTCAAGTTCAAACTTCTCAGTATTTTCTGTAGTTCCTTCAACACCCTTAGCTATAATATTATTTTCTTCGACTATGCTCTCCGCAACTTCTTTAAATCCCTTACCGTCTGCAGCATTGGTAAAGGCTGAGTCACTGGTTTTCTTTCCTATAAAATCAGTTGCAAAGCTGTCAAAGATAAAAGGTGTGTTATCTGCCTTGTCTAAATTAACTACATATACACTTTTACCTACAAAGTGACCGTCATGGTCTTTATCCACACTATCTCTACCCAAAACAAGTGTAGTCATCAATGACTTCATATGTTTTGTACTGTTGTAAGTTGTATTGTTATACTCAATAACAACAGGAAAATTTCTTTTTGTAACTTCAGTCTTTATTTTAGTTAATACAGTATCGGAAATATCATTACTTCCGGTTTTATATGTCTTTAATCCGGTCGGCTTTACAAGTGAACTTGAAGCAGATACATAAAAAAGTCCAACCTGGGATAAGAAACTAGGATCTTTGTCAATTTTTGCATTAATACCGCCGGGAGTAAGGGTAATTACCTTAAACTTCATCCTGTCATTATTATAGTTCTTATCAGAAGCATCCAAATAAATTCCATTGCTAAAATTCTTTAAGAATACACCGTTCTCAAACCAGTTATTGTTCTTAAAACCACCGGTATAGAATACCTTGTTTAACTCCAAATCATAGTCAAGCTTACTTCCGGCAGCTTCGACAAGCTTCATATCACCATGGCCCTTACCCACAAAAACATAGGAATTAGCAGGATTCATTTTATAATGTCCAGTGCCGTCAGCAACTTTTTTATAAGGCTCTGTTTCATCCAGAACACCTTTATATTCAGCATCTTTGGTATCCACCAAATCTTTTACTTCTTCTACTACATAATAAGTATTATTTGTCTTATCTTCTTCCGAAAGTTTGGATTTATCAACCTCTTCAAAAGATAAAAGGGCATAGTCATAATCCTTATCTATGATATAATCCTCAACGTCCTTATTGCTGAACGCAAATTGATAGGATGTTTCAGTTTTGGAACCTTCCTTTTTCTTTCTGTAAATATATCTGTTAGCGGCAAGTATACGCACTTCTTCCTTATTACTGATTTTGTGCAATTCATTTGCCTTGTAAATCTTATCTTTGTTTAAGGCCGTCGCATCAGCTATCTTAAACTTTACTGCATATCTTCCGTTTATTCCGCTTAAAAAAGCATAACCGGCAACATTCTCCTCATAGTTACCGCCGTTCTCTTCAGTATAGCTTGCATTAAGCTTAAAGCTTCCGCCGGGCGAAGGCTCCATCTTATACCCGGAAGCCTTGTTCTTTTCAATCTTTAACGGAGTCGTTAATTCAAAAGAAGAATACTTGTCTTCATCAGCAGAACTTACCCCATCAAGAGAATACAGTTCCTTATATTCATTATAAGTAAGAGGTTTGGTCTTATCAGAAGCAGATATGGTACTGAGCTTGGTCTTAAGATCAGTCATATACTTAATTCTTTTCTCTTTAGTATCTAACTTGGCAATATCTTCTTTCCAATTCTCAGGTTCACTTCCCTCTATAAAGTATCCAAACTTCGCCATTTTCTCGTCAGGCACAAGCTCAACTACTGTAAACGGAGTATCATCTTTGGCACTCTTAATTATATTTCCGATACCGTTAAAAGACGCATTTGTAGCGTCTGCCATAGGGTTACCTAAAAATAATATAGAAGCAACCGCAACCGTTAAAGATGTTGCCGCTACAACTCCAATTAAAGCTTTAGTTTGTTTCTTCATAAAGCTCCTTTCTAAAATCAAACAGTCATTATGGGTATATCTTAGTCAAATCATTACCTGACTTAACTGAATTTCCGTTTCTAAGTGTAATTGTCTCTTTCTTCTCATAAGTATTAGATTTACTCTCAAAGACTATTTTAATACTTATCTTATTTGTACTTTCAGCCTTTGATACATCGGCCCAAAAATCAGCTACATTCTCAGCCATCAACACATCCGCCGATACTATATCAAAATCCCTTGTCCCGGGTCTTCTGTTGAACTTATTATAGTACAGCCTCTTATCCGCATCTTTAAATACTATTTCATATTTTTCATTTTCGTTAAACACTTCAAGCTTTTTTGCAGAATTATTAAAATTCACAGCCTTTTCCGCGGTTATCACCATATCTGATATCTGGTTCACTACTAACTGAGCTTCTTCCTGCAAATCCGTGTTGGTTATAACCGATGCATAGGAATTACTTCCGGCAAGAAGGAAGGAGACTATAGAACCACCGACTATCATAACTATAGCCAGTGAAACTATCAGCTCAATAAGAGAAAACCCCTTATTATTTGATTTTTTCTTCATACTTTTTCTTCCCCCTTTACTCTACACTTACTTTACCGGTTTCAGTGTATATTTTTATTTTTTTCTCAGCAGTACCTCTTCTAACTATTATACACTTTATACCTGCAGGAGTTGTATTCTTAACCGAGCCTGTACTCCTGTTAAAACTAAATTCCATACTTCCGCTTCCTAACAAAATCGGAGAACTCCCTGATAAATCAGTTGAATAAGATATCTCCAAATTATCATTTCCTACATCTTCCGTTACTCTACTCAGTTTATCCGGGTCAGAAGGGTTTTTAGCCTTGACTTTAGTAACAATATCAGCCTTTATGCCTTTTCCCGTATCCTCATATATGTTAATTGTAACCTCATCTTTTCCTAAGTTAGTCGCCCTTACCTTTTCCAACAGGGAAGATATATTATCCGCGCAAGCCTTTGTCCTTCTTCCGTCAAGCAGTCCCGATGAGGTCATCATAAATCCCGCAATTACTCCGAGTATAACAACAATTATTATAGCCTCAAGTAAAGAATATCCTTTATTATTCACTCTTTCCCTCGCCTTTAACTATTTCTTCTTCCAGTTACTGAAGGATATGAGCTTGCCTACATCAACACTTCCATCTGCAAACAAAAGATTTACATTTTCTGTGCTGCTTGCAGAGGCAAGAGCATCTCCCTTCTTAAAAATCTTATAAAGATAGTCATTTCCGCCGGAAGTAAGAGGCTCTCTGAGGAGCTGTCTGATTATACCGCTGCTGTCTGTGCTGATTTCTCCCGCTGACTCTACAGTAATCTTGCCGGCAGCTATTATACTTCCTGTAAAGCGGTTCTTAACTGTTACATTTCCCAAAGCTACTATAAGCCTTACATCACCCGAAGAACTGTCATAGGTATAATCTCCTCTGGTGATTACAGCCTTAAATCCTTTAACCGATACTTCCCTAAGGTTGTTTGCTGACAAATAATTATTCAGTTGCGAAACATCCATAATATTATTAAATACTTCATTTTCTACCTGACCGGCTTCAACTTCCGAAGAAAGACCTGTACGAAGAGCTTTAAACTCATTGGAGTATTCCGCCGACTTATCACCTGTTCCGCTCTTACCCTGTTTTACCGCTAATCCCGGGTTAACTATGCTGTAATTACCGGCAGTTCTTACATTACTTTCAGAAGCACTCTTTATTGACCTGGCATAAAACTTTGTATGCCTATCAAGCTCTTCTTCCTTAGTTTTATCTGCCTTGAAATAATCCTTAAAATACTCTGCAGCCTGCTCCTGCGGAAAGTTAATATAAAAATATACCAAACCTTCACTTGATATACCTGTAATAGGCTGTACAAAGGTCTTGGAATAATTTGATTCCAAATTACCCGCATTTACTCCGTAATCCTCCAAGCTCTTTCCCGTCTTCTTGGATTTAACCTTTGTATTTACAAGTGTATAAATCTTATTCCCGGAAGCATCTTTATCTTCTAATAATTTCTTGTATTCAACATAAGTAAGCGGATTGCGATTAAATTTGGATTCAGATTTGCTGTTGGTTCCTATCCACTCACCCGGCATAAGATAGGCTATCTGATTACCCTTTACTGCGATTGACTCGCCCATCTTGATATCAGTGTTACTTGCAGCCTCAGTGGAACCGTCAGCAGTTTTCGTTGCACGAAGCTTTGGATTACTTGTGCCTATATAAGAATAGCCAGCTAATATAATTTCCTTGGCACCGGTCATATCAAGTTCACTATCCTTACCGTTTACTACAATTGCAGAAGAATTGCCTGCCACATCCTTAGCGCTTCCATAGCCTCTGTAGATACCTGAAATTCTGGCTTTGGAACCATCACCTGTCAAGGTTAAATCATCAGCTACATAGGATACACCTTCAAGTTCTGTACTTCCTCCGTTTAACAGAATATTCTCTGTCCAAAGTCTCTCTCTGGAACCTACTTTAAGACTTGAATTATTTCCAACCAATATTTTGCCGTTGGAAATAAAAGTCTTATCATTAAGTTCTACATTTACATTAGGAGCCAAAAGAAAAGCTGTTTTATCGGCAGAAGCCTTATTTCCTGCATATACATTGCCTGTTACCTTAAGATTTCCGGTACTTACCTCTACACCTGAATCTCCTATTATAGCATATTCAAAGACATCAGGACCTGAAGAAGAAGCAACCGCATCAGGCTTTGGTATATTAACCGTTATATCTGTCAATATCTCAGATACCTGTTCCTCACTGCTTACATATCTGACTCTGATGCCCTGCAGTACCAGCTTATCTCCGTCATCTTTAATTAATCCGTTATCTCCGTTATAGCCGGCCTTCATTGCCGTTACAAGAGCATAAGGATAAGAAGGACTGTCGGTAAGGCTTTTATTAACCAGATTATCAATTTTACTTATATTATAATCATCTGATGCAGTTGCACTAACCTTTGTTTTAAAAGAATCTTTGAAATTCTTTCTAAACTCATTAATCCTGGCATCCTTCTTCTTTTCATCAGCATCAGTTCCGGCAAATACCTTTGTCGTTTTTACATTGTTATGCTTTGAAAAACTCTCAAGATCCTTGACTAAAGCATCCTTATAGGCCAACTCTGCCTTTTCCTGAACTCCTGCCTTTACCTGTTCAAGAACTCCTTCCGCAGAATAAAAGCTTTCCTTTATATCTTCATCAGTAGCTTTCATCTGCACATTACGCAAAGACACCCACAGCGCAATAGCCGCCATTATTCCAACGCCTACGAGCACTAAAACTACCATAAGTATGGTAGATCCTCTGTTATCACTTTTCTTAATCAATTTGATATACCTCCTGTCAGCGTTACAAGTGGTTCTGCACTCACAATATTATCCTCAGTAACATTAGCCTCGAATACTTTAACTTCAATATCATACAGTCTCTCTAAGCTGTTTACTTCATCAGCAGACTTACTTTCCACAAGGTCTTTTTTAATATCCATACTGCTTGCAGAGAGAAGTAATCCGTTACGATAGTATGTATATTTTACCTGTGAATCAGGGATATTCGTATATATCTTAACCGGACTCTTAAGTGTTATATCAAAATCTCCGTCTCTCAATTCAACCGATATCCTCTTACCCGGAGTTAAACCGGAGCCCTGCTTTACCAGATAAAGGTTAAATTTCTTATTCGAATTATTATGTATTACCACCTTTTCATCTCTTCCCGAACTGTTCCAAGGTGCGATGAAAAAATATATACTCCTAAGATCTTCCTTCGGAGAATCGCTAAACTCAGTCTTTAAATCACGTATAATCTTGAACTGTTCAGAAACACCGGCAGCGAAATATTTAAATTCAGTCTTAACAACCGTATTGATTCCGTTGTCTTCAACAGTAATTTCAATTTCCCTGTATATACTGCTCTCAGTTACCTTATTTCTTATCCCGTCCGGATATGCAGAATCACTTTTGATTTTACTTACTATATTTGCTACATCAACAGTAGCGTCCACTACAATATCTTTATTTACGTTTATCGGTACTATCTGATTGATTGCATCAGCCGATATCCCCGGTTTTGATACTGTAATCAGCGCATTTGCCTTAAAACCACCGGGATTTATATCTTTTAAAAAATAATAATATTTATTTTCACTTTTCGGATAAAAATCATACTTTCCCGTAGCAGGGTTCAATCTTATACTATCATTAGAAGCCACTACATACTTGCTTTCAGAAGCATTATATTCAAGTTCAGCAAAGCCCGAATTGCCGAATCTCAACTCCGAAGGGTTAGCCGGATTGGCGCCTTTGGCTATTTCCGCTAAATTATATCCCTTAATCTGCTCCATTATATTTTTGGCAGTTTCTATTGCCATAAGTTTATTCCTTGCTTTTGCATTCAACCTCGACGATGTTACAAAAGCGTGTAAAAGCGGAAGAACAATGACTGCCAGTATAGCAATTGCAACTATAATTTCTATAAGTGAAAAGCCTTTGTTAGGACTGTGTCCGGTCTGATTTTTCTTTTTTTGCATTGTTCACTTCCTCTCTTAATATTTAGATATACGAATCAGAGTCTGCGATTATTATAGTCAAATCACCTACTCTGATAACTCTGCTCTTAGCCTATACTATACATTATTCGGACTACTATTTCTTTCTTTTTTTCTTCTTCTTACCATCATTGGCGGAAGCATCTACAGTTCCGAATATGTTCTTTTTACCATGTTTAATTGTCTTTGTTATAATCTCTTCATAAGGTCTGTCACTTCCTAACAGAAAATATGAATCGTAGACTATATTTCCGTCAAGATTTCCGGTCTTTTCATCAAAACTCAACGATACTGTATTAATGCTCTTTTTATCTGATGACTTAGCTATTTTTTTCAAAAACTTCTTCATACTTTTGTAGCCACCCTTGTAGTCAATATTGGTAGACATATCATAGAGGGTGTACTTGGAAGCTATCCCCGCCGCTGTTGCCACAGCCGTATCGCCAGTAGCTTCCACAGAAGCCGTTTCACTGTTTTCCGACGGTGCAGCCTCAGGCACAGAATCAGCCGAAACCGCTGTTTGAACCTCTACCGGAGCGGTTACCGTAATAGAAGGAACCTCTATCTTTAATTCCTTTTCAAACTTTACTATAGCCATAATCTCATTTTCAGTACGCAGTAAAGACGGAAATTTCGCTATTGCCTTGGTAGTTTTGGATCTTAAATCCGCTGTTTCATTTTTGATTTCTGTTTCCCTGGCAGCCTTTTCCTGAAGGTCTGTAAGCTTTGGATTTAATGAGATGTTTTCAGCCTTTAACTTTTCTGTATCATCCATATATCCTCTTATAGGGAAAAAATACACAAGGCCAAATACAAGTATGCCCAGAAATACTAATAATATCTTTTTGTCTCTATCTGATATTGACATTACTTATTTTCCCCCTTTTTCTCAGTAGATTCTTTTTCATCCGACTTTGATTCCTTAGAAGTTTCCTCAGCCACAGCTTCATTATTTTGCTCAACATCAACATAAGCAAGGTCAACTGTGAAGTTTACTTCAGTTCTTTCATCCTTTTCCTTTGTTTCAGATATAGTTGAAATATTACTTATTGCCACATTATCAAATTCTCTGATGCGTTTTATCATATCTGCCGCAGAATCTTTGCTGCTGACCGTAACATTAAGTGAAATCACTTCATTGTTAGCATTCAGCGATAAAACCCTTATATCTGAAGGCATCTTTCTCTCAAGCTGTTCTATTAAAGCTTTCAGTCCGTTATTATTGGACGTTGTAAGCTTCATAGCAGCGGCAATCCAGTCATACTCCGCCTTTGCAGTCTCATTATCTGTTATAACATTCTCTATATAAGAAAGTTCATTTATCCTGTTATTAATCGACAAATTCTCTTCTTTAGCCTCATTATAAGCAAAGAATGCAATAGCAAACCAAGCTCCGGCTCCCACAATAAGCAATGCAGACAGTATAGCGGGTAAAGCTAATGAACCGCTGCTCATTCTAACTTCTTTGCCTTCTCTCTTAAGGGATAATTCATTTTTCTTCTTGCTAAGAGAAGGAAGCTCACCGCCCTTAAGTGTTACCCCGAGACAGGAATAATATGTTGCTATATGATATTCCGCATCACCCGGATTTTTATCAAGGCTTACTCCTCTGATTATAGGTAACTTTTCTGTGTTTATACCGAATTCCGCACCAAGGAACTCTGTAAATCCTTCTATATCGGCACCGAGACCTATAACACTTACTTTTCTGATCCTGTTCTCCTGGTTTCTGGACTGATAGTAATCTAAGATTCTCGCTATACTTCCCGAAACCATTTTCAGACTTTCCGTAACGTCTTCTTTAAGTCTGTCTTTCACATTTGAAGTACTGATTTCATGTTCTTCATAAACACCATCCCCGTTCTCATCTCTTGCTACGTCAAATAAAAGATTGTGTTTACGAAGTATCTCCAAGCCTTCTATGAAATTAAGATGACCGTACCAGCCATTTTCACAAACAGCGGTAACAGCTTCCGCTACACCGTAGCCAATATGTCTCTGAAGTTCAACCTTATTACCATCCATAATAGTTACTAAAGAAGAACGTCCGTCTATCTTTAATAAAGCCCTTACTCCGTTATTTCCGTCACCGAGTAACAGCTGTTTGGAAGCTGTACCTGTGTAGCCCATACCTTCCAAGGTAAGTCCGGAATCTTTAGCCAACTGTCCGTAAAAGTTTATTATATCATTAGGTATTGCAAGCACATTTAATCTAAGTTTCTTGCTGCCTTCTTCCGTGAATCTCTCTATAATCTCATGTACGAGTACATACTGGGACAGATCAACAGGAAAATATTCCGACGCGTTGGCAGTTATAAGGTCATCTATCCTATTTTCTTTAACAGCAGGTATGGTAACCTCTCTGGTAGCCATACGACTTGAATTAATAACAAAGATAACCTTCTTTGTAGCTATTTTCCTCTTCTTAAGTTCATCCTTCAATATATTTGCAAACTCTTTAGAGTCATTTTTTTCAAACATATTCTCCGGTGTTGAAAATGAAAACGAATCATGTATCCTCGTTTCCTTGCCTTTACCGGACACTTCAAGAACCCTTATAAGGCTTTGCCCAATTTCAATACTAAGTACTCTGTTCGCCATGTTTTTCTCCAAATTAATATTTATTTATCAATTAAAACTATTTAAATACCAGTTTATAAAATTATTTCCCCAAAGCATAGCTATAAACAGCCCTGCCGAAAGATAAGGTCCCATAGCAAGCACCCTGTCCGCTCCCGAAACCTTCATACGAATAATGTGTATAACCGAAGCCAGTATACAACCTATAAAAAATCCCAGCACAACAAGCTGCCAACCAAGCAGAAGTCCTGCCACAGCCATCAGCTTGATATCTCCTCCTCCTATAGCCCTGCCCTTAGTAAGGATATAAATAAGAAAGAGTACACTGCTTACCGCAAAAAAGCCTATAAGGTAGCCCCGTAAATGATTAAAATCCAAGACCACCCTTAGGCATCCAAGTACTAGAATAAAAATATTAATACTGATCGGAATTTCATAAGTTCTCCAATCAATAACTGTAAGCACTAAGAGTGCAGATGTAAATAAAGAAAATATTACAGATTCTACAGTGAATCCGTTTATAAAAAACACAAGTAAGTACAGAAAGCCATTAATCCCCTCAACTATAGGGTATTGAGGTGATATTCGGCTTTTACACTTCCTACATCTTCCTCTAAGGAAGATGTAGGAGAATAAAGGAACAAGCTCGAACCAGCTAAGCTTATGACCGCAAGTCATACAATGTGAAGGTGTGGTCACCACCGTCTCTCCTCTCGGTATACGATAGATGCAGACATTCAAGAAGCTACCTATGGTTATACCGAAGAGGAAGATAACAGTATACATAGCTATAGTTAGCAGTTCGTAACTCATAAAGTTCCTTTCAATAGTTAAATATAATAATTAGTTTTCAGCTTTGCCCTTATAATCAGCTCCAAGTTCAGGATATACCATATTTTTAGCTTCAGCACTCTGTGCATATACCTCTACGTGACCATTAGCAGGATCGTATGCAATAAAAAATCCTTTACTGGAATCTACTTTACTCTTTGGTGCTTCTGAACCAACAAGTTTCTGGTTTTTAGCTAAATTAAACGCTTTCACTCCATCCTTAAATTCCTCAGCACTACCAACAGTAACAGCAGCACCACTTAATACTCTATCTGCTATAAGTGTCTGAACTACTGTTGCAATTTCCTGACCGTTCTTAACGTCTGTTCCATATCTGGATCTGTTTACATATTTAATGAACTGTGGTGCAAGAAGTCCGATAAGGACTGCCATAATAGCAATAACTACGATAAGCTCTACAAGAGAAAAGCCCTTGTTGTTCATTTTCTTCTTCATCTTTCATTCTCCTTTTAATTTGAAATATTATTGGTTTATCTTAAAAACACTCCCTATAAAGTGTTTCTAATTCAATGTTTTTAAACTTCCACCTTTACATCTTCATAATAACACATATTTCCCGTAATGTCAAACATTATTTGAAGATTATTTTCTTTTTTTGCAAAGTTTTCGCAAATATTCATATTTTATAAATTATTCATAATTTATCTTCGCAAGTTCAATGCTATAAATTGTCCAGTGCACCGTACATAGATATCATAGGTCCCATAATTACCGAGATAAGCATTATAACTATACCGGCAAGCACCATCATAATAAAAGGCTCTAAGGCAGCCATCAATGTCTGGGTAGCCATCTCCACCTCTTCATCATAGTAGTCTGCAAGCCTGCTTAACATACCTTCCACATCTCCGGTCTCTTCACCTATCTTAGTCATATAGCCGACCATAGGAGGGAAGAGCTTGCTGTTTTGTATAGGCTCCGACATGGGCACACCCTTTACAACCTCGTCTTTAACTATCTTAAGACATTGCTTATATACGTAATTGTCCATGGTATTGGCTGTAATCTCAAGCGCCTCCACCATAGGAAGACCTGCATATACAAGGGTTGAAAGAGTTCTTGCAAAACTCGAAGCTGCATTTTTAATGTTTATTATGCCAAATACCGGCAACTTCCTTGCAATAGTACCAAAGAAAATCTGTCCCGATATTGTCTTCTTATATACTGCAATAAAAACAATAAAGGCTATTAAGACTGCTATAATAAGGTACCATTTAGCTATAATAAAATCACTTAGTTTTACCGCCAGTACAGTTTGTATAGGAAGTTCAGCTCCCAACTGATCAAACATAGACTTATAAGTAGGTATAATCTGTACCAGCATGACTATGATTACAATAATAGATACCACAATAACTATGGTAGGATAAACCGAAGCTTTCTTTAACATAGCATCAAGTTTTGCCTTTTTCTCAAATCTTTCGGCCATACGGGAGAAGGCTACCTCCAGCTTACCCGAAGCCTCTCCCGCAGCCACCATAGATATCATGATACTCGGGAAGACCTTGGTATGTCTTGACATCGCCTCCGAAAGAGTTTCACCCTTTTGGATATTCGCCCTTACATTTGTTATGGTCTTAGCCATAACTTTATTCTCGGTTGACACTGAAAGCATATCAAGTGCATCTATTACAGTTACACCCGCATTAATCATACTTACCAGCTGTCTGCAAAACACACTCAAGTCTCTGGTCTTTATTGAACTTCCGACACTCAGCTGTATATCTTTTGTTAAAACATTGGCTTCTTCAAGCTTGATTATGGTATAGTCATTATTCTTTACCATAATAGCCGCTTCTTTGATGTTTTCAGCCTGAACGCTTCCTTTTTTTTCCTTACCTTTACTGTCTATCGCAAGGTATGTATAATCTGCCAATTTTCTCCCTCCTAGAATCCTCCGACTCTTCCTTTCATTCTGTCTAAGTCAAAGGAATATCTTAGCGCGGTATCTCCGTCTATTTCTCTTTTAAGATATAATTCAAATATCGCATCATCCATAGTCTGCATTCCGTCTTTCTTTCCTGTCTGAAGTATGGATGGTATCTGATAGGCTTTTCCCTCTCTGATAAGGTTTCTTACAGCGTAGGTTGCTATCATAACCTCAAAAGCCGCAACTCTTCCCCTTCCGTCAGCCTTCGGAAGAAGCTGCTGAGCCAGTATCCCTTCCAAAACTCCCGAGAGCTGTACTCTTATCTGCTGTTGCTGATGCGGAGGAAATACGTCTATCATACGGTCTATAGAGTCTGCAGATGAATTGGTATGCAGGGTGGAGAATACCAAATGTCCTGTTTCCGCAGCTGTTATAGCTATGGCTATGGTCTCCAAATCTCTCATCTCTCCGACCAGAATAACATCCGGATCCTCTCTGAGTGCCGCCCTAAGTGCATTTGCATAAGAAGCGGTATCCGAACCGACTTCTCTCTGGCTGACTATGGACTTCTTATGAGGATGTAAATACTCTATAGGATCTTCCAAAGTTATTATGTTTTTGGCATCCCTTTCGGAAATTACTCCTATAAGGCTGGCAAGTGTAGTAGACTTACCGCTTCCGGTAGCTCCCGTAACAAGTACCAGTCCACGCTTTTTATTGGTAAGGTTTACCACGGAACGCGGTACTCCGAGTTTTTCAGGCGTAGGTGTCTCGAAACTGAGTATACGCAAAGCCACACCATACGTACCTCTTTGTCTGAACACATTGGCACGGATTCTGGACATACCCGGTAATGAAAAGGCAAAGTCCAATTCTCCCACTCTCTTAAGTTCTTCTATTTCTTCAGGTATCATAACAGCCGAAACCGCTTCCCAAATCTCTTCAGGAGTAAGTAATTCTTCCGACTGAGGAATTAATTCTCCATTAATTCTGAACATAAGCGGGCTTCCCGGAGCCAAATGAATATCCGAAGCCTTCTTTTCCTGTGAAACTAGTAAAATTTCTTCTATTGTCATTTATTCCCTCTCGTATTCGTGTAGTATTCGATAATTATATCATTAAACAGTTACAAGGCGGTTACATTTCATTATATTAATTATATCGTCATTTTTTTATATAATATTATAGATAAATTACAAATTTTCTCAAATATATTTTAGCAGGTCGAACATATTACAACTAATATTGATAATTCGGAATAAATATTTAGTTTTCAAAAGTTGTCTTAACCATCTCTGAATAGGATGTTATTCCCTCCAGCACAAGCAAAGTCGCACTTTGTCTTAATGTGTGCATTCCTTCACCCATCGCGGCCTCTTTTAGCTCACTTACGGTAGCATTTCTTGAAATCAACTCCTTAAGAAGCGGTGTGATTTTCATTATTTCATATATACCTATACGTCCTGAATATCCTGTTCTGTCGCAATGATCACAGCCAACCGGCTCAAATATTTCCAAATTCGCATCAGGTCTGATCTTCATCATTTTTTTCTCAAATTCAGTCAGTACATGAGGCCGTTTGCAATACGGGCAAAGCCTTCTTACAAGTCGCTGTGCAATGATTCCCACTAAAGAGTCTGCCAACAGATAGCCTTCAACTCCCATATTTACAAGACGGTTTATACTTCCCGCAGCAGAATTGGTATGAAGCGTACTAACCACAAGGTGACCTGTAATTGACGCCTGAACCGCTATAGACGCTGTTTCTCCGTCTCGAATCTCACCTATCATTATAATATCCGGATCCTGTCGCAGTATTGAACGCAGCGCATTGGCAAAGGTAAGATCCGCTTTTACGTTTACCTGTACCTGATTTATTCCGTCTATGTTTGCCTCTACAGGGTCTTCAACAGTTACTATATTTACATCTATTTTGTTCAGCTCCGAAAGTGCGGTATACAAGGTAGTAGATTTACCGCTTCCCGTAGGTCCGGTAACCAAAAGTATTCCGTTAGGGTTTCTGAGGATATCATCAAAGTCTTTTAACTCTGACGGAGAAAAGCCCAGCTCGCTCTTGTCTCTGGTAAGCGCTTTTTTCTTCGCAAGACGCATTACGCATTTTTCTCCGTAAACCGTAGGAAGCACAGATACTCGGATATCAAATTCCACCTTATCTACCAATATGGAAAATCTTCCGTCCTGCGGTTTTCTTTTCTCAGCTATGTCCATTCCGCTTATAATCTTGAGACGTGCCATAATCGCAGGAAGCAGATGAATTGAGTATGTAAATTTTTCATACAACGAACCGTCTATACGGAAACGTACACGTACCGAATCTTCTTTTGCTTCTATATGAATATCACTGGTTCTCTGTCTTGCGGCCTGTTCTACCATAGAGTTTACGAGCTGTACTACCGGAGAATTCTGCACATCCTGGGAAGTTGCATCGCCCTCCTGAAGCTTGGCAGCTATTCCTTCTCTTTCCTTTGCGTATTCCTGAGCAGCCTTCATAGTCTCTGTATTACCGTAATATCTGTCAAGAGCTAAAAAGATATCATTAGAGGTAGCAACCGCAGGAACTACCTGCAAATTGGTAACTATATTAAAATCATCTATGGCCGTCATATCCATAGGATCCGCCATAGCTACCAAAACCTGATTCATATTATTAGGATTGAAAGCGTACGGAATCATCACATGCCTTCTAAGCACATTTTCACCAATCAGACTCAGTACATTTTCAGGAATCGTAACCGATGTAAGATTCACATATTCAAAGCCGAGCTGGGAAGAAAGTGCCTCAGCTATGGATTGTTCCGTAGCATAGCCCAATTCGACTACCGCTTCTCCTATTTTCTTTTTTTCATCTTTTGCGGTGGCTAAGGCTTCTTCAAGCTGTTCTTGGGTAATAATCTGTTCTTCCAGTAATATGTCACCAATTCTCTTTTTTTCTCTGCGAAACGCCATAATGTCTCCTATTTTTATATAGTATTATTATTAACCCGTAAGGCGGATTCTCGTGATGAAGCCCCTTCTCCGTATACATTCTTTCATCCGATCTCTTAATAAAAACAGATGAAGAACCGTCCGGTTCGTTATCATATACCGCATATCCAAGACTAATTGATATATCAAAAGGGAGTTTCAATCCCAATGAAAAAAGCTGTGTGTTGTTTTTATTTATAAAGGTAAAATAGCCATAATAATCATTAAATTATATATATCTGTTAATAAGTTGAAAGAAACTTCCATGTCACGTTCATAATTTATCTTGATAACTTACGTAGACATAGCAGTCTATACGAAAATGTTTATAATCAAAACACTGTAAACCTCTCTTCATTATACTGATTAATATACGGCTAAACTTATACCTGCATTATTAAGTTAAAAAAAGAAGTATAATAAACAAAAATAATCCTCTTTAAACTGTATTTATATCACTAAATAGTTACAAAATAGTTACATTTTAACGGTTCTATTACGATTTTATAAAAATTTTATAATTATAATTATTTTTTACATTATTAATATCGGCAAAATCTTAATAATCTTTAGCTTATCTTAATAAATTATAAGCATAATTATTTTTTCTTGACAAAAACGTGAAGTTATGTTTTAATTTTCATTACAAACTATGATGAGAAGAAGTAGTTAAGATGTTCACTTACAGAGATTAGCCGGTCGGTGAGAGGCGAAAGAAAGAGTCTTAATGAATACATCTCGGAGTTTCACACTGAAAGCGTTAAGCAATTAGGCTGTGACGGCAGACTTCCGTTAAAGGGTCAGGGTATAGAAGTTTTGTACCCGGTTGAGGCAGATATAATCTGTGAATTAAGGTGGTAACACGAAGCTTAACGCTCTCGTCCTTTGAAGGACGGGGGCTTTTTTATTTAATAGGAAATTTCTTCGAAATTCCGTATTAACCCCCAATTATTCACCCCATAGCCCGCAGACCTCTTATCCTACATATTACTGTTTGATAAATATTTTCGGTCTGTGGCTATAGAGGATATTACTAAACATCCGTAAAATGTCATAATTGGTGTTTTGTGGCTTGATTAGAATATTTCACAAGGTGTTTCGCGAATAATTTGGGTTAAATAATAATCTCGCCGTGGGATCACACTATGGTACCGCTCATTTATTTGAAATATACAAGGAGGAAAAGTATGACTGTTTATGAGGAACTTAAAGCAAGGGGGCTGATTGCCCAGGTAACTAACGAAGAAGAAATCAGCAAGATGGTAAATGAGGGCAAGGCTGTATTTTATATAGGCTTTGATCCTACCGCCGACAGCCTTCATGTAGGACATTTTATGGCACTCTGCCTTATGAAAAGGCTTCAGATGGCCGGCAACAAACCGATAGCTCTTATGGGCGGCGGTACCGGTATGATAGGTGACCCTTCCGGAAGAACCGATATGCGTACTATGATGACAAAGGAAACTATAGAGCATAACTGTAAATGCTTCAAAAAGCAGATGGAAAGATTCATAGATTTTGGTGAAGGCAAGGCTATTATGGTAAATAATGCCGACTGGCTTCTTGACCTTAACTATATTGAATTTTTAAGAGATATAGGTCCGCATTTCTCCGTAAACAGGATGCTTGCCGCAGAGTGCTACAAACAGCGTATGGAGAAGGGGCTCAGCTTCTTAGAGTTTAACTATATGCTTATGCAGGGCTTTGACTTCTATATGTTATATCAGAAATACGGCTGTAATATGGAATTTGGCGGTGATGACCAGTGGAGTAATATGCTCGCAGGTACCGAGCTTATAAGAAGAAAGCTGGGAAAAGATGCTCATGCTATGACTATTACTCTTCTGCTCAATTCAGAGGGCAAGAAGATGGGCAAGACCGCAAACGGCGCTGTATGGCTTGATCCTGAAAAGACCACACCTTATGACTTCTACCAGTACTGGAGAAATGTGGATGACGGTGATGTAATCAAATGCCTCAAGCTTCTTACCTTCCTTCCTATAGAAGAAATACTTGCAATGGAAGCCTGGGAAGGTGCTAAGCTCAATGAAGCAAAGGAGATACTCGCTTTCGAGCTTACCAAGCTGGTACATGGCGAAGAGGAAGCAAATAAGGCTCAGTCTGCCGCCAAGGCTTTGTTTGCAGGCGGAGGAAGTCTTGAAAATATGCCTTCTTTCACTATAAGTATGGAAGATGCCAGAGACGGAGTCTTTGATATAATTACCCTGCTTCACAAGTCGAGGCTTGTGGCTACCCGCTCAGAGGGCAGACGTGCTGTTGAACAAGGAGGTGTAGTTGTAAATGATGAGAAGGTAACTGACTTTGCAGCTACTTTTAAGCCTGAAGAGTTACAAGGCGAAGGTCTTATTGTAAGAAAGGGTAAGAAAAAGTTTTGTAAGGTTACCCTCTAAATAAATGATTTTAGGTCTGCAACTATGTGATGTTATTAACAAACATCCGTAAAATATCGTAATTGTAGTCTTTGGCTTGATTGCGATATTTCACAACATGTTTCGAGAATAATTTGGCATATTTTATAAATGAAGGGACTGAGATAACGTCAGTCCCTTCATATTATATACGGTATCTTATTTATTTTCTGAAATCTTCTCCTGTGAGTAACTTAAACGCTTCCTTATATTTCTCTATGGTTTTTTCTATTACCTCATCAGGAAGCAGATAATCGCTGTCCGGGTTAGCCTTGAGCCAGTCTCTTACAAACTGCTTATCATAAGAAGGCTGTCCTGCTCCTACCTTAAAGCCTTCAAGCGGCCAGAATCTGGAGCTGTCAGGTGTAAGCATCTCATCTCCTATTACAATATTGTCATTTTCATCAAGACCGAACTCGAACTTGGTATCTGCTATTATAATTCCCTTAGAAAGAGCATAATCAGCACATTTTTTATACAGAGCTATGGTAGCTTCTTTAAGCTTTAGGGCATACTCTTCTCCCTTACCCGGAAATTCCTTTTCAAGCACTTCTATACTCTGCTCATAAGAAATATTTTCATCATGAAGCCCTATCTCCGCCTTTGTACTCGGAGTATATATAGGCTCAGGCAGTTTTTCGGATTCACTGAGTCCCTCCGGAAGCTTAATACCGCAAACTGTACCGTTTTCTTTGTAGCTTGCCCAGCCGCTTCCCGTAATGTAGCCACGGACAATACATTCAAGAGGAAGCATACGAAGCTTCTTCACCTTCATACTGTTTCCCGTAAACTCAGGCTTTCTAAAAAACTCAGGCATATCATTTACATCTACACTTAACATATGGTTAGGAAGAATATCCTTTGTAAAATCAAACCAGAATTTTGACATCTGAGTAAGAATGGCACCCTTATCTGATATCTTATTCTTTAATATGTGGTCAAATGCTGATATTCTGTCAGTAGCAACCATAATCAGGCTGTCACCTATATCATAAACTTCTCTTATCTTTCCTTCTTTAACAGGAGTGTATTCCTTCATAATCTTCCTTCCTTTCATAAGCAGGCATTTATAAATCGCTATGATTATACTATATCACTTATAAATAGAAATATCTATATGAACAATTATAATATTTAATCCTAATACTTTTTATCACTTCTAATAAAAGGTAAAAAGCTATATCTACGTATCCGTCACAGTGCTATTTCTCAGAGATTTTTTATTATTTACTGTTAATCTGTTCAATTTTAGTGTATTATATGATGTGGAATGATATACTATAAGTTAATCCAAATTATTCGCAAAACATCCAGCCGCGGTCAAGACCGAAAGCAGTTATCCTACTGTACTATGCGTAACAAGAGGCCTGTAACCCATGACGTGAATAATTGAATATTAATGATTATAAGAGGAACATAAAATGAATAACAACAAACCCACTATTAAATTTGAACTTGCTTTTTTTCTTTTTGCAGCCATCCTACTTGTTTTAATCGGAATCAGGTTTGGAGAGCTATCTCCTTTTAATATAGGAATCTGCGTTCTCCTTCTCATACTTGCTCCTATTTTAACTAAAATACTCGGAAAAAAATATGGGACAGAAGCAACTGCTCAGAATAAGCTGGAAAAGATAGAGGCTATTTCAGAAGAAGAGCTTACCTCAAAAATAATATCTCTATATACAAGTCGCGGCTTTGCCTTAGAACCTTACGAGTCGGAATTTCCCGGAAGTCATTATGTCTGTGTGAGGGAAGGTACCAGAAACGGAGAAGCCTTCACAGAGAGGGGTGCCATACTTGTAATATGCACTGATGAACTTATAGATATAGAAGCTTTTGATAATTTCAGGGTTGAAATGAAGCAAAGAGCCTGTACACAGGGTATGATAATAACAACCTCCAGATTCTCACCCGAGGTTATAGATGCCTCAAAGGAAGCTTTGATTACACTGTGGAACAGGGAAAATCTAAGGGATAATTTGAATCTATAGTTTTGACACTTGACACAAAGGATATACATGGTATATCCTTTTTATATGGAGGTGAATTTATGGAAAATGTTATGCAAGAATATACCACCCTCTCACAATGGGGTAACTCAAAAGCAACCAGAATACCGACAAGTATTTTAAAGTTATTAGACATTGATGTTAATCAGAAGTTTTCTGTTTCTGTCAAAGACAGGTCGATTGTTTTGACACCCGAAAGTCAAAAACCTGACAGTATTCAAGACTTGTTTGCAGGTTGGGAAGATGACGGAGTACGTCATCAGGAAGCTGACTGGGGAGAATCAAAAGGAGAAGAATTGCAATGGTAGTTTCACAAGGCGATATTTTCTATGTGGATTTTAATCCCAGTATCGGGCATGAACAAAAGCACAGGCGGCCTGCCATTGCTCTCAGTCATGATTTAGTGGCCAAGTTTGGTGGTTTAACTATAGTTGCTCCAATCTCAACAACAGAACGGAACTATCCAACCTATCATACTTTAACAAGCACAAAGATAGTAAAGGGTAAGATTATGCTTGATCAGACCATAGCCTTAGACTTAAAAGCACGTGGAGTAACGAAGATTGAAGAATCATTGAATAAAACAGAGCTCAAAGAGATTATAAATAAATACAAGCTCTTGTTTGATTTGATTTAACTAAAACAGCACAATAAAGAAAGCCCTGTCACGATAAATGACAAGGCTTTCTTTTGGTTTCAATTAGGCATTCTTTTTCTTAAGGAAGGTATCTTTGATATTCTTCCATACCATGAATATAATAAGTACTGCTCCTACATAACCATTTAATACGTAAATATAATTTACAAGAATCTTAAACGGAAGGAAAAGTCCTACTACCAAACCAACTACCGCAAGTACTACGGTAAGTATCTTAAACTGGCTTGTACCCTCTTTAGCAAATCTTGAAGCAGGATTGTAAAGAAGAGGTACTGCTGTTGTATAAATACCTGCAAATACCACTATCGCAAATATTGATGAAAATGGTTTCCAAATTTTCATAGCAAGAATGAGGTTTGGAATAGCTGCATTCCATACAAAAACGCTGCCATCTGCACTAGGTGTATTGATATTTGCAATCTGTGCAAAAGAAACAAGGATGATTGCTATACAAATCGCAAGAGTACCACCAATGATACCATAGTTTAAGTTTTTCTTTGTATTCTTTGAACCGAGAGCAGCTGTAAAGCTTGCGAACCAAAGAAGAACGAAACCTGCATATGAAAGACCTGAAGCAAGCCAGGTAGCACCTGCATTTTTAATGGTCTCACCTTCTTTTGCTCCTTCATAGGTACTGTTTGCAATAACATCCAGACCTGCCTGAATCTGACCGCCATCTCTGATAACAGTTATAATACCGATAGCTATACAAAGTACAACTATAATAGGACCAACTATACCGATAGCATCTACAAGTGAGTTAAGTCCACCTAAAACTGTAACGGTTGCAGTAACAACCAAAACTACTGCGCCAACCCAAAGAGGAAGATCATATTCCTGATTAAGAGTTGAAGCTGCACCGCCTACCATTACCCAGAATGACATATAACAGAATATTGTTGAATAGTAATCACAGAAAGTACCTACATATTTTCCGCAGTAATACTTATAAATATCATTCGACTTTTCAAACTTTTCTTCAGCACCGGCTTTTGCAAAGTTAAAATTGTAATAAAGGAAGGCTACAAAAAACACAAGCAAAGCCAAAAGTCCTTTAACACCATACGCTGTATAGTACTGAATAATCTCCTGTCCGGTTGCAAAACCTGAACCTATGGTAAATGCTATAATAGCACCGGCAAGAATTATAACTCTTTTCCAACTTACTGCATTATCCTGTCCCATATATATTACCCCACTATATTATTATTTACATATCTTCATTTTGATACATAGTACCATCAAACCCCATCCACTCCTCAAACTATCACAGCTGGGACTGAAACTGTCTGCAGGCCAAAATACGGATAATCGGATTTGATTAAAAATACTGCCCGGATCCTCACTATAAGCTTTATACATATAAAGATACGGGCAGTTATTGTTGCTTTAATTAGAAGTTATCAGTCTCAAATACAGTCTGCTCTGAAACAGGAGTCTGTAATGTTTTAAGAGCTCTTCTAACCATTTTTTCACGAATCTTCTTAGAATCAGCCTCTCCCTGTGTAGGATCTCCAAGAGGATAAGGAATACCAACACCAGGAATGATTCTGTTAGCACCTATTGTAAGTGAAATAGGAACTACAGTAGCCATATGTACTACAGGGATACCATATCTTTCGATAGCTTTAACCATCGTTGCACCGCAACGTGTACAGGTGCCTCACGTGCTGACAAGAATTACAGCATCTACATGGTCATCAACAAGAATCTTACCAATTTCAGTTCCCATCTTTGCAGCAGAACCTGTAGCTGTACCGGTACCGGTTGTGGTAAAGAAAGTATTGTAAAGCTCGCCGAATTCTCCGGCTGCTTCTAACTCTCTGAGTACATCAAGAGGTACTACAAGGTTAGGATTCTCCATAACGAACTGTCTGTCATATCCACCATGGATAGTTGTGAAATCCTTTGGTGAAAGTGTTTTCATTCCTTCGATTGAATATGCACCAAACTTAGTAGCGTTTGATGACTCGATATGATCAGGGTTACCCTGTGGGACAATACCACCTGAAGTAACAATAGCAATCTTAGCCTTCTTAATATCTGCAACAGGTGCAGCAGGATCTACTCTGTCAAACTTAGGCATAGGAAGATCTGTAGTAAACTCCTCGCCCTTCATCTTCTTAACAAGCATCTTTATAGCTCTTGCAGAACCTCTTTCATCTGCAAAGTAGTTAACTCGAATACCTCTCTCATGATAACCTTCTTCAGCAGGTCCTAAAATCTCTTCTCCTGTAGCAAGTTTCTTGATAAGAGTAGCAATATTACCTACAGACTTCTTCATAGTAGCAGCAGAGTTACCTGTCTTAACTGTGATAATGTCCTTACGGAACATATCAACACCGGGATTTTCTTCATAAGAAGCTGTAATAACCTTGCAGCCGAGTCTTTCTTCAACTGCCTTACAGATAGTACCGCAGGCAACACCGTAACGTCCTGCGTTAAATGATGGTCCTGCTACAAATACATCAGGATTGTATTTCTTAACCATTTCAACTATTGTATCAGTTGCTGTATCAAGATTTTCTCCGAAATAGTTATCACCGCAGATTACTGTTGCAACTATCTCATAGTCATCACCAAGTTCAGCTTTAAGAGCCACACCAGGTCCGATAACCTCTTCTCTTACTTCCGGCTGAAAGTCAGCTTTGTCTTCACCGCCGATGCCGGCAAAGAACTGGTTTATATAATGTACAATTTTATACTTTGCCATCTCATTTCCCTCCTTAAGTTTAATTAATAGCCTCTTGCTGCCAGTTTGTTAAAGCCGTTAGCAATAGTTGATGCAATGATAATCTGAATCTCGGCTTCGAATGAACCGTCAGGATTAACGCAACCTGCCCATCCACCGATCTGATTCTCGATATAATCCATTGTTCCGATTATCTTATCCATCTTAGGGAACTGTAATGTCATATTTCCCTGTCCGCAAGAAGCAAGTGCATTAGCCTCTTCGCAAACGTCCGCAAGAGACTGGCTCTTTCCGTCTTTTCCAGGGAATTCGTCTGTAATAAGAACTACGTCAACGCCCTTTCTCTGAACTTTCTTGCAGTTCATCATAAGGTCTGTATCAGGGTTACCGTAACCCTCTTCTGTTATAAGCACACCGTCAAGTCCCATCCACTCAGCGAGCTTGGCAACCATATCAGAATGTCTTTCCTTATCAGCAAGGAATACGTTCTCATTGGTTAAGATAACGCCCATGAAGTTGATGTCTTTTCCGTGATGCTTGAAGCAGTCTTCAATAACAGGATTGTGGAAATGATGATATGTTGTAACCTTATCACAAGGAGCAACACAGTTACCGGAAACGATAGCACCATCCATAATTTCCTGTGGATACATAAATGTAGGAACGAACTGTTTAGCATCCACTCCGTAGTAATATGTATCGTGAAGAAGTCCCTGTGACTGAAGCATATGCACGTAGCCAACCTTTGGAAGATCAGGATACATAGCAGCCTGCTCAAATATAGGTTTTGTTTCAAAAGTCTCAAGTGTATCAGGCTCTACTTCTCTTCCGGCCTCACCAAGATAGGTAGCAACCTTAAGACCTGCCATACGGCCTGCTTTTTCATATACGTGAGTCTCAAGACCTTCCTGTGGCTCGATAATAACACAGAGGTTAACTGTCTTTGAGAATGGGCAGTAATCAGCAGCAACGCCGCTCATATCGATTACACCTTCCTGGAAACCAACAATCTTACCTACGGTTACTACGCAGCAACCATCAAGAGCGTGAGTTCTTCCTTCACCAACAGTAGGACTAACCTTACCTACAACGCCAGGGAATATATTTCCGCCGCCGCTTACTTTAACTCTTGGCTCAATAACGTCCTTAACAGGTGTGATTCTTGTGCTCTCTCCCGGTCTTGCGATATCAAGTCTGCAGCCCTTAAGCTTGTCATCTTCAAGCACAAGCTTCTCTACTTCTTCTTTGTTGACATAGAGAACATGATCTTTCACATATGTCTTGTCCGCGAACTGGATATCATCAATCTTGATTTTTCCTAGTTCCAATTTCATAAGTAAATCCCTCCTTATTTTTTTGTAATCACGATAATAAATTTATTAAAAAAAATAAATACCATCATATATAAATCTTTATCGCGATAACTTTTTCTTAAAAAAATAATTTTTAAGAGCTAAAGCCATCAAATATGTAATCCTGATAACTTTTTTACACAACAATGATACACAATTTTAATATTTTTTTCAATATTTTTTTTGCAGATTTATATATTTTTGTCATTTTAAACTAAGTGCCCCTTCGGAAACTGCATAATTCCGAAGGGGTACTAATAGGTTTTTGTGCATATTTTACAATAAATAAACTTATTTATTGATTCTGTCTATAACTGACCTGTAGTTTTTATAGCCTTTCATATCCAATGCCAATGCCTTTACTGTCAACTCACAATCATTTACATAATCCCAGACATACTTGTTAATAGTATCTTCATCTGTTATTCCTTTATCTAAAATAGTTTTCAGATATCCCTTATACATCATACAAACTACCCTGTTTAGAATTACAGCATTTTCATAGGTTATAGCATTTTCTCTTATACATAATTTACACATCTCAAAATCTCGTTCATGGAACTCCGGCATCTTAAGCATCGCCTGAAATGAAGTCGAAGATTCATTGATTTCTTCCGGAAACAAATTATAATACTCTCCTATTGCTGCACTGAGAGTAGTCTCATAATTATTGAAAAACAATAAATTGTAAGCTACAGGCTTTCTAAATGCTTCCATACAGTAACAATACCATACTCCGACATACTTTTCCCATACATTCTGCCATATCTTTTCTGCTGCATTAAGTGATAAAATATAGTCTTTTAGTTCCCCAAGCTGTGCATAATAAATGAGTTCATCAAGATTTGAGAAATATCTGTACAGATTGGCGGATGAGCATCCCATTTCTGCTGCCAATTTCCTTATTGAAACTGAATAAATCCCATCCCTCTTTATAAGTTCATTTGCCTTAACTATGTAGTCTTTCCTGCTAAGTCCTTTAAAATAATCCATTTCTGTTTGCTCCTTTTAGCATATCCTCGGTATAACATTTTCTATAACCGAAAGATCTATAGTTTTAAAATCATTTGCAACTTTCTCCGGATAACTCTCAGGACTCTTTGCTATATTCTGCCACTGCCTAAAGGTTTCTACACATTTTTCTATGAGCATAATATCCTCTGTATTATCTTCGCCTTCTTTAGGATAGATGATAACAGAGCGGTATAAGGTCTGGTTCGGTTTCAGACTTGAAGCCTGAGGGTGTGTAAGCAGCTTATGCCCTGTATACACCATATCTCTGGTCTTTATCATTACCTCTTCATAATTTTTGCACATAATACATTTAATTGTGTCTCCGAATTTTGCCACAACCTTATCATTATTGGTAAGCAAGATTGCTTTTTCTATTTCCCACATCTTAAACAACTCCTTATATTTATACTTAAAATCTTTAGAACAGCCCAACTATATCTCCGTTATCATCTACATCTATAGAGAACGCTGCAGGAGTCTTAGGCAGACCCGGCATAGTCATTATACTTCCTGTAAGTGCAACCACAAAGCCTGCTCCGGCAGATACATAAGCCTCTCTTACCGTAACCCTGAATCCCTTAGGTCTTCCTAAAAGACTTGCATTGTCAGAAAGAGAATACTGAGTTTTTGCCATACATACAGGGAAACTGCCAAAACCCAGTTCTTCTATTTTCTTAATAGCCTTGTCTGCCGCAGGAGAAAAATCTGCTCCGTCCGCTCCGTAAATTCTGGTACAGATTGCTTCGATTTTTTCTTTAATAGAAAGCTCGTCACTATATATAGGCGCATAATTTGATTCTTTGGTTTCAATAGTATTAATTACCTTTTTGGCAAGTTCTTCTCCGCCAAGTCCCCCCTTTTCCCAAACTTCCGCAAGTTCAAAGTCACAGCCTCTTTCCTCGCAGAAAGACTTTACAAATCCAAGCTCCGCCTCTGTATCCGATACAAATTTATTAAGGGTAACCACAACCGGAACACCGTATTGCTTCAGATTTTCAATATGCTTTTCAAGATTTACTATACCTTTTTTAAGAGCTTCCATATTTTCATTTCCAAGCTCTTTTTTATCTGCTCCGCCATTGTACTTAAGAGCCCTGATTGTAGCCACAAGCACTACTGCTGCCGGCTTTAACCCGGCCATACGGCATTTAATATCAAAAAACTTCTCTGCTCCGAGATCGGCCCCAAAACCTGCCTCAGTAATTACATAGTCAGCAAGCTTAAGTGCGGTTTTAGTTGCCCTTACCGAGTTACAGCCATGTGCAATATTGGCAAAAGGACCTCCATGCACTATGGCAGGACTGTTTTCAAGAGTCTGAATAAGATTTGGCTTAATTGCATCTTTAAGCAGAGCCGCCATAGAGCCAACTGCATTTAAGTCGCCCGCTGTAACAGGTTTACCTTCAAAATTATAAGCCACTACTATTCTTGCAAGCCTTTCTTTAAGGTCTTTCATATCATCCGCAAGGCAGAGTACAGCCATAATCTCAGAAGCTACGGTAATTACAAAATGATCCTCTCTTACCACTCCGTCAGCGGCCGCTCCAAGCCCCACAACCACATTTCTGAGTATCCTGTCATTCATATCAAGGCAGCGCTTCCACACTATCTGATTGGTATCTATACCAAGTGTATTTCCCTGTTTGATATGGTTGTCAAGAAGGGCAGAAAGCAAGTTGTTTGCAGAAGTAATGGCATGGAAATCTCCCGTAAAGTGAAGATTTAAATCTTCCATCGGTACTACCTGTGCATAACCGCCTCCTGCCGCTCCTCCTTTTATGCCAAAACAAGGTCCGAGTGAAGGCTCTCTGAGGGCTATAACAGCTTTCTTCCCCAGTCTGTTAAATGCCTCTCCGAGACCGACAGTTACTGTTGTCTTTCCTTCGCCCGCAGGGGTCGGATTGATAGCGGTAACAAGAATAAGCTTGCCATCCTCATTATTCTTAATTCTGTCCCAAAGCTCATCTGAAAGTTTTGCTTTGTATTTTCCGTATAATTCAAGCTCATCAGAAGTTATTCCAAGCTTTGCGGCAACTTCTCCGATAGGCTTCATAACAGCTTCTTTTGCAATTTCAATATCTGTTTTATACATATTATCCCCCTTATTGTGGTTATTGTAAGCAAATAATAGCAATACTTCTTATAAATGTTAGTCACTGCTTATAATAACTAACAAACAGTTTCTTTGTCAAACATTATTAAGAAATTATTTATTCTCCATGCCTTGCTGCTATAAAGTCCTCGAAGTCCTCTTTACTCATAAGTATCTTACGCGGTTTGGTTCCGTCTTCCTCGCCGACAACCCCCGCCTCCGCAAGCTGATCCATAATGCGCGCAGCCCTGTTAAATCCTATTCTGTAAACTCTTTGGAGCATTCCTATAGATGCCTTATCCTTATCTATAATCAGCCTTCCTGCCTGATCAAAGTATTCGTCATAAGCATCATCTTCTGAAGATGCGGAATTTCCTTCTTTAACATTTTCCGTCTGTGTAACCGCATTGACCTGCTCTGTAATATCAGATGCCTTGTGCGCCGGATCATTATTGGATTTGATAAATTCCACAACAGCGAATACTTCACTGTCTGAAATAAAAGCTCCCTGCACTCTCACAGGTTTTGGATAGCCTGATGGGAAGAAGAGCATATCTCCCTTTCCTAACAGTTTTTCTGCACCCGCTCCGTCAAGTATGGTTCTTGAATCTACCTGAGAAGATACTGCAAATGCTACCCTTGAAGGCACATTGGCTTTTATAAGCCCTGTAATTACATTTACACTCGGACGCTGGGTTGCTATTACCAGATGTATACCTGCTGCCCTTGCAAGCTGTGCCAGACGGCAAATTGATTCTTCCACTTCCTTGGAAGAAACCATCATAAGATCCGCAAGCTCGTCCACTATAATAACTATCTGAGGCATCCATTCAGGTGATTCTTTTGCAACCTTTTTGTTAAAGCCTTTTATCTCTCTTACTCCCTTTTCCGCAAAAAGGTCATAGCGCCTTTTCATTTCCACAACCGCCCAGTTAAGAGCCGCCGCAGCCTTCTTCGGATCAGTCACCACCGGAAGCATAAGGTGAGGTATACCGTTATATACTGAAAGTTCCACCACCTTTGGATCAACCATTATAAGTTTAACTTCATTTGGCTTAGCCTTGTAAAGTATGCTCATAATCAAGGTATTGATACATACGGACTTACCGGAGCCCGTTGCTCCCGCTATAAGAAGGTGAGGCATCTTGGCTATATCCGATATCATGGTCTGTCCGCCTATATCCTTACCTACCGCAAAAACCAGCTTTGACTGATGCTCATCAAAAGCCTTATTCTCAATTAAATCTCTGAAATGCACCATAAGATTTTTCTTATTAGGCACTTCTATACCTACCGCTGCCTTACCCGGAATCGGAGCTTCTATACGTATGTCTGCCGCAGCCAGATTAAGCTTAATGTCATCTGTAAGCGCTGTTATCCTGCTTACCTTAACCCCCTGCTCCGGCTGCAGCTCATACCTCGTTACCGTAGGCCCGCAGCTTACATCAGTTACCTTTACATTTACTCCGAAAGCTGCTAAGGTTTCCTGAAGTTTTCTTGCTGTCTCATGCAACTCCTCATCACTTATTCCCTCTTCATCACCACTTGCTTTGCTAAGCAGAGATTTAGGCGGGAATATATAAGGTTTTGGTGGTTCAGGCGGATTAACTAAAGGTATCTCAGGTATAAGCGGTTCAATATCATCATATTTCTTATTATGAGCTCCCATATTATCCCGTCTTTCAGATATACCTGTTATATCCGTAGAAGTCTGCACTCCTAGGGTGACACTGTCTCCGAAGGATGATTCAAGAGCCTTATTACCGATGATGGTCTTCTTTTCAAGCAGTCTTTCTTTTTCAATTTCAAGAATTGATTTCTGAGACTTGTCTTCTTCGATCTCCTCGCCATTATCATCTTCATCAGAAAAATCCTCATCGAATTCTTCTTCATCCAAGAGATCCTCATATTCATTGATATCATCATCAAACGAAATATCTTCTGCCTGCTCATTTTCAATAACAGTCTTATAATTTTCCGTTTCCGGGAAATAATCGCCTTCATAATTTTCGCTTTCAGACTGCCGTAAATTTTCCTTTGGCTCCGGATTTTCTTCTGAAACCACATCATTTGAAATACTATCAGATATTATTTCATCGGAATTATTATTATTTTCTTCATTTCCTATATTTTTTTCATTACCGAATTTACTTTCAATTTCTTTCAAGTAAAATGGTTCTTCTTCCTTTTCACCGTCTTTTATATCATCATTAGCCCTATGTATAAGAAAAGACAGCTGTTCCTTTTCAGCCTTGCTTATCTCTTTTAATTCAACCTCTTTGTTTATATCTTTTATTGCATCAAGCGGAATATTATCCCGCGTTTCTTCTTCAGCCTTTACTTCAATCTTATCAGCTTCATTCCGGTTATCGTCATCATCCTTTACTATGTTCTCAACATTTGGTCCGGACTTCACTCTATTTTCAATATTAGCCTTAATTCTTTCCTGAATAAGCTCTTCTGACAAGGCTCTCTTTCTGTCCATTTCCTCCTGCCTGAGTCTTTCATCCTCCAGAGCTCTGGCTTCTCTTAACTTCTCTCTCTCTATCCTTCTTATTTCTCTTAACTCTCTTCTTCTGGCTATCTTTTCATCTGCCTTAGCCCTTGCATCAAGCATAGCCTCATTTTTATATTCGGCTAAGGTCTCTTTTGTTTCATTAACCCTGTCATTTATTGCAGAAGTTATCATTTTCCCTGTTAAATATATAACAAGAATAATAATAATCGCTGCAAGTATAATATAAGCTCCAACCTGTGCAAGTCCGACATTTAATACTTTTGCCAAAGCCCCGCCAAGGAAGCCGCCACCGTTTTTATTTTCGGCGGACATAGTATACAACGAATTCCAGGCAGTATTTCTTAAATCTCCGTAAGAAATCAGTTCAAATATTCCTCCGAAGGCTAAGAGTAAGGCTGCTGCCGCCAATACTTTATTTCTGATTTTTCTGCTGCCTACATTGGCTAACAAAAATATAGATGCAAAAAAAACATAGATTGGAAAAATCCATGTAATCACACCTATCATTCCAAATATAATTCTGTTCAATCCTTCTCCGACCGGTCCGACCAGATGAAAATTGGATAATAAAAGCACTATCGAAACTACGGATATCAATATAAAAATTAATTCATATTTATTTTCGTTCCAAAAACCTCCCCTGTCTTCAACTACCTGTCTTTTATTACTGCTTTTTTTAGATGCGGTTTTTTTCCTTGTTGCCCTTTGGGATGATTTTGTTTTATTTGTACTTCCTTTATTATTTCTGCTTGCTGTTTTTTTTCTTTTATTCCCTGCCATTTCAACCTCTCTGTTTAAACATAAAAAGCGTGTGCCCGCACACACTTTGCGCGCGAGCGGTGCCGCAAGGCAAACTTCCCTACCGAAAGCTGCGCATCCCTCGGAGAGATTTTTGTTTAATATGAAATTTCGAAAAAATTTCCTATTAAACAAGAAACAGTTACCACCGCTAGGGGCATAACTGTTTCAATGATATATCAATTTTAAAGTTTTTTCAATGGTATAGAATTTTTTACTCTAAAACATAGCCCTTTGCCTTAATTACTTCAATAATTCTATCAGCAGTTTCCTTACATTTTTCATCTGATTTGGCTTCCACCATAACCCTTATAAGAGGCTCAGTACCGCTTTTTCTCAAAAGCACCCTGCCATCCCCGTTAAGTCCGGCTTCTGCCTCCTCATTAGCCTTAAGTACGTCACCGTCATTCATAACAAGCTCTTTATCCGAAACCCTGAGATTTATAAGCAACTGCGGATAAACCTTAAAGCCTTCAGCCAGTTCGGATATTTTACGTTTGCTGTCAATCATAGCATCCATAAGCTTCAAAGAAGTTAAAACGCCATCTCCCGTTGTTGCATATTTACTGAAAATAATATGTCCCGACTGTTCGCCTCCGAGGGAGTAGTCGTTTGCCACCATATTTTCACTTACGTATTTATCGCCTACATCAGTCTTTTCATAATCTATTCCAAGCTTGTCAAAAGCCTTATACAGCCCCATATTGGACATTACAGTCGTTACAACAGTATCAGAGTTTAATTCACCCTTATTTTTAAGATAGTTACCGCAGATATAAAGGATGGCATCCCCGTCTATAAGATTGCCGTTTTCATCAACTGCCATACATCTGTCAGCATCTCCGTCATAAGCAAAACCTATATCAAGCTTATTGGCTTTTACAAAGTCCTGAAGTTTTTCTATATGTGTAGAACCGCAGTCTGTATTTATATTGGTTCCGTCAGGCTCAGCATTTATAACATAAGTTTTAGCTCCCAAAGCATTAAATACCGCAGTTGCAATCTGGTGGGCAGAACCGTTGGCACAGTCAAGACCGACTCTTATACCCTTAAATGATTTGGTTGGAAGGGATATCAGATAGCCAAGATATCTGTTTCTTCCCAATACATAGTCTACAGTCCTTCCGATATTTTCACCCGTTGCAAGCGGAAGATCATCCGCTTCCCTGTCAATATACTCTTCTATCAGGTTCTCAACTTCCGCTTCAAGTTTATATCCATTTCCGTTTATAATTTTAATACCGTTATCATAGAATGGATTGTGGCTTGCAGAGATCATAATTCCACAGTCAAATTCCTCTGTTCTTGCCACATAAGACACACTTGGGGTGCTGGTTACGTGCAGAAGATAAGCATCTGCTCCGCTTGCAGTAAGTCCTGCCGCAAGTGCATATTCAAACATATAACTAGACCTTCTTGTATCCTTACCGATTACAATCTTAGCCTTATGATCCTTACCGTAATAATGTCCCAAAAATCTTCCGACCTTAAAAGCATGGTTTACAGTCAAACCAACATTTGCTTCACCTCTGAAGCCGTCCGTACCAAAATATTTTCCCATCAATTCCCTCCTATATTCTCATAAATCCTTTGCCGACAATTTCACTGGTACTTGTAATTATAATAAAAGCTGTGGGTTCTGTTTCCCTGAGAAAATTTCTTAAAAGAACTGCCTGCCTCCTGTTGACAACAGTGAGTATCATAAATTTATGCTGTCCCGTATATGCTCCCTTTGCATCCACAACAGTCGCAGAACGGTTAAGTTCTTTTCCGATAAAGTCTATAATTGGTTTCGTATCGTTACATACAATATTAATATACTTACATAGGTTAATATTCTCAATAACATTGTCAATCACAAGAGCTTTTACGCCAAGACCAAGCATAGACATAAGTCCTGTCCTTACACCGTATATAGGGAAGGTAAGTGCTGCCAATATACAGTCTGCCGACATAAGCGCATTGCCTATATTCATAGATGTATATTTCTTAAGAAGAACCGCCAATATGTCAGTTCCTCCCGATGAAGCACCTATATTAAATAAAATAGCACTTCCCACCGCAGGAAGGAAAATAGCATACACAAGCTCCATTATAGTTTCATTTGTAACCGGACCTTTTAATGGCACAAGATACTCAAGTCCCTGCAAAGAAAACGACATCAGAAGTGAACAATATACTGTCTTTATACCAAACTCTTTTCCTAAAAATATAAATCCGATTATCAACAACAAAATGTTGAAGATAACAACTATATTACCTTTTGTTAAAAAGCCTATAGTATATTTAGATAAAATAACAGCTATACCTGTGGCTCCTCCGAAAGAAAAGTTGTTAGGAAATTTAAAAAAGTAAATTCCTATTACCATAATCTCAATACCTATGGTCATCAGCCAAAATTCTTTCAGACTAAACTTTTTCACAAAACTCTTCATTACAAGCTCTCCCATTTGCAAGCAATTCTCTTGATATAGATAAACGTATCATAAAAAAGTGTGTGCTTGCACACACTTCGCGCGCGAGCGGTGCCGTAAGGCAAACTTCTCTGCCGCGAGCTGCGCATCCCTCGGAGAGCTTTTTACATAATAGGAAATTTCTCCGAAATTTCCTATTATGTAAAAAAACCGAACTTCATGCAACTTGCAATAAAGTTCGGTCAGTCTGCGGATAACAGGAGTTGAACCTGCACGGGGGTTCCCACCAGAACCTAAATCTGGCGCGTCTGCCAATTCCGCCATATCCGCATGGCTGGGCTAGCCGGATTCGAACCGTCGATGCGGGAGTCAAAGTCCCGTGCCTTAACCGCTTGGCTATAGCCCAAAAAATACAAAGACTTTCGCCTTTGCATTAGGAGGGTGGGTAGAGGGACTCGAACCCTCGGTATCCAGAACCACAATCTGGCGCGTTAACCAACTACACTATACCCACCATATATATTATCCGACTAGCATAAGTGTACCGAAAGGGATTCGAACCCCCGACACACGGCTTAGAAGGCCGTTGCTCTATCCAACTGAGCTATCGGTACAAACCCATTTTAGCAATAGCCAAAATGAAAGCGGGTGATGGGAATCGAACCCACGTATCCAGCTTGGAAGGCTGGTGTTCTACCATTGAACCACACCCGCAAGAAAAAAATATTTATTTATGCTTATTTACAAAACTTAGAAACAAGTCGGGGTGACAGGATTCGAACCTGCGACCCCTTGATCCCAAATCAAGTACTCTAGCCAAACTGAGCCACACCCCGAAATTTCTTAAGTGTTTTGCAATCAAGCAAGGAATAGTATACATGAATTAACTCATTATGTCAATACTTTTTTAATATTTTTATTGTTTTTCTTTAATATATTTTTCATTATTTTGTCTATACAATTCCAACTGCCTTTTTGGCGAGGTTATCGGCTATATCATTGTATGTATCTCCAGAATGACCTTTTACCTTAACAAAGTATACCCTAAGCCTGTCCTTTATACTGTCATAGAATTCTTTATATGCTACGGTTCCTGCTTTATTTGTCTTCCACTCTCCCAGACACCAGCTTGCTATCCCCTGATAGTCATGATAAATGCTTATTGACTTATATCCATTATCCAGAGCATAACGCATGGCAAGCTCGGAAGCCTTAATCTCTCCCGCCACATTACGCATAGAAGCAAGTTCTTCATCTTCATAAGCTTCTGAGATTTCGGCAATAACCTCTCCGTCTTTAAGAATCACACAGCCACAGCCAAAGACTTTACCCTTAAGAAAGCTTCCATCTACATAGGCAGTTATTTCACTGACACATTCTTCCTCTTCATCTATAATGCCCTTTCTTTTGTTTCCTTCTTTCTTTTCTAAGCAGCTTGCCACTGTCCTTTCATTTGTCCCGGCTTCATAAAAAGAAGCCTCCCCTGCCTTCATAAAGTCTTCCGCATCTTTCTTTTCTTCAAACCCCTTAAATACAGCTCCTTTATAGCCTGTAACCTGAGCCTTGCAGTCCTCCCAGTTAGTGTATATACCGGGGATTTTCCCGATTCTTACCGCATAATAATTCTTTTTTGCCATCATTACTCTCCACAACAATTTATTCTAAACAGGTTTGCTTCTTCTATTCATAGTGCATCCCAGTATCATATTATACTATCTTTCTGCTGCCCTTATCGCTTTATTTATAGTATTTAATACCACTTTCTTATCTGCGCTCCACATAGGCTCTACAAGAAGCCTCTTATCTCCGTCTCCCGTCATCCTGTGTATTAAGGTGGTTTCATGAAGAATTTTAAGACAGTTCACAAGGATTTCGGTGTATTCTTCAAGGCTTAATATCTTAAAAGGCTTTGCCTTATATTCTTTTTCAAGCCTCGTATTTTTTAATATATGAAGCAAATGCAGCTTAATCCCGTCTAATTCAGGCTTAAGTGAGGCCAGATATTTTACGGTTTCATACATATCTTCAGCACTCTCATTCGGCAAACCCAAAATCACATGTACTATAACTTCAATCCCCCTTTTTTTCAGCTCATAATAAGTTTTTTCAAACACCTTTAATTCATAACCCCTGTTGAAAGCCTTAGCTGTAACTTCATTTATTGTCTGTAAACCAAGCTCAATCCAGACAGGTTTTATATTATTCAGTTCTTCAAGTAAATCAAGCATCTCTTCTTCAAGGCAGTCAGGTCTGGTGCCTATAGAAAGAGCTGCAATCTCCTTTCTTTGTATCGCAGTTCTGAATATTGGCTCCAGCCTGTCTACATCTCCGTAGGTATTTGTAAATGACTGAAAATAGGCTATATACTTCTTGTCTTCTTCTCTTATGTCTTTGGTAAACTTGTGCTTTACTTTTTCTTTAGCCTCTTCTATCTGCAAATCTATGTCTTTTACCTTAGAGGCAAATTCTCCCGAACCGCCTTCCGAACAAAAGCTGCAGCCTCCCCTGCCTGCCTTTCCGTCTCTGTTTGGACAGGAACAGCCTGTTGACAGGGATAGTCTATATACCTTTGTACCAAACCTTTCTTTACAATAGTCTGATAAAGTTCTAATTTGCATAAGGATATTTCCTCATTTCCTCCTTCATTTCCTCTATGTCCGTATATCTGTCAATATACTGCTTTTTAAGCAGATTGTCCGGAATAAAATCATTGTATTTCCCCACAGGCTTGGCACTTGCAGGTACTATATAATCAGCTTCCGTAACCTCATTTTTTCTTATATAAGCAAGTGTATTTACAAGTTCTTCTTTTGTTACATTTTTGACAATTAAAAATGGCCAATAATTTTCTACAAACTTTCTTTCAGGAAGTAATTTATTTAAAATAAAATCAACCGAATTTAAGGCTCTTGTTCCTAACCACAGTGCCACTCCGAAGGTATCGGGTGATATCTCAAAAATTTCTTTTTTGGCAAGCCCTGCTCCCTTTATTATAAGTCTTATCTCAGAAAGCCTTGTTTTTGCTCCTTCCCCCAAGTAAGGATAATCAGCATCTGAGATAATTATTTCCTTCATCTTTTTAAGCACCATGGTATGCTCAATTACCTCTCCTGTTCCGTCCCATACCGTAGGCGGCTTTCCCTTGGCTTTTTCTACGTAAATTGTCTTATTTTCCTTGTCTGTTTCCGTAACAAGCCAGGTCTTTCCTCCGAGCACAAAGGTGGTATCCGGCTGCATCAGCCTTGTAAGCGTGCCTATCTCATGTGAACCTTCTCTTACAGAATATTCCACATCCGACTCGAATACCGAATAAAAATCATAGTGATTTACTATCTTCTCTCCCTCTAAACCTATTATCAGACCACCTGTTTCTGTCTTTTCTATTTGCCCTGTTTTAAGCATAAAACAGAGCAATTCTCTATAATCTTCCTTTGAAATATGTGAAAATACATATTCACTTAATAGATTTTGTGCCAAAAGATCAGGCTTTATTTCCCCTCTACCATACAAATAACTCATAGTCTGATGATATAGGATGCCGAACGGATAATTCTCAGGAAGTACAGGCTCTATACGGTTTTCCCTGTATAACTCAATTAATGCTATACATTTTACAAAACTCCAATTAACAAGTTTGTAAAATTCAGAGGATTCACTCTGCTTATCTTCATCAAACAAAAAGCACATCTCAGAAACACCGCTTCTGCGCCCGCTTCTTCCAAGTCTTTGCGAAAGGCTTGCAACAGACTTCGGACAACCAACCTGAACTATTCTTTCCAGGTCCCCAAGGTCTATACCCAGTTCAAGAGTAACTGTAGCTCCTGCCACAAGGGGCATATTGGACAGCCTCATCTGTTCCTCCACATATTCTCTGTCAGAAGCCGATATGCTGCCATGATGTACCATAAATACATCAGGTTCACCTTTTTTTGACGCTATGTCTTTTAAATTAACAATATTTCTTTCCACCTCTGCTCTTGAATTGGAAAATATAATACTTTTTTTGCCTCTTGTCAGGTTATACAGGCTTTCAAAAAACAGATTTTCATTTTTATGTTTTTCATCCTGTAAGGGAAATTCATAAAAATGCTCTGCCATTACCATTGCTTTTCGCTTTTTGATACCTGTTTCAGGTGTAACGCATAATCTGCCTGTTCCACCGCTTAACCATTTTTCAGTACCTTCTATATCTCCTAAGGTTGCAGAAAGCCCTATCCTTCTCGGAACTATACCGGTAAGCTTTGACAGTCTTTCAAGCAGGGATATCAGCTGTGTGCCCCTCTCTTCGCCTATGAAATTATGTACCTCGTCAATAATAATATATCTTAAATCCGAAAATAGTTTAACCGCCTGCTCTTTTCTCTTCATTATCATAGCTTCGAGAGATTCGGGCGTAGTTTGAAGTATTCCCGAAGGATTTTTGAGCAGCCTGTTCTTCATATTAACCGAAACATCCCCATGCCATTTTGTTACAGGAATGTAAGCTTCTTCAAGCAATTCTTCTATACGTGAAAACTGGTCATTAATAAGAGCCTTAAGCGGAGCAATATACAAAACTCCCACACTTTTGGAAGGCTTATTATAAAGTTTTGTAATCACAGGTAAAAAGGCGGCCTCAGTTTTTCCTGAAGCAGTCGGTGTGGCTATAAGAAGATTATGGTCAGTATTAAAAATGATATCACAGGCTGCAACCTGAATTTCTCTTAACTCTTCCCAGCCGTTTCTGTATATATAGTCTTGTACAAACGGAGCAAGTTTTTCAAATGTACTCATATTTCAAACCCTTTAAACTCGCTTTTTATTTCTTCTTCATTCTCCGACACTTCAGCATACTTAAAATTATCTCCTCCAAGTATACTTTCAAGTGTTTTATCAGGATTTTGTATCAGAATATTAAGTATCTCTATAAAATCCCTTATTATCTCACGAGGTGTTATATTCTGCCCTGCTCCTACCCTTCCCAGTTCAGTTTTTATAAAATACTGTAGGGTTTCGGAACTGAGCTTTGTTTCATACTTGTACACCTGAGCATGGATTTTTTCAAGCTTACAGATAAGAAAATACAACTCCTCCGGGGTAAGAGGCTTCAACCTGATTATTGGAGATAATAAATCTCTAGTATTCCCGTCTGCAAATCTGCTGCTCTCAAGTCTTGACCTAAGTGCCTCATAACTGAATATACCACGTCTTGTATCCTCTACGCACTGAGGGGTTCCACACATAATCACACCCAGATGTTTTGCTTTTCCCTGCATTATATCATTATATATTGTTAAAATTTTCTCATAATTATTCTGTCTTGATATGGAGTGCGGAATTTTAAAAAGATTGACCAGTTCATCAATCATCATTATCATCCCCTTGTAGCCTGCCTTAACTACAAACATAGAAAATAACTTGATATACTCATACCAGTCATCATCATTTATAATAACACCGACTCCGAGCTCATTTTTTGCTTCTGTTTTGGTAGAATACTCCCCCCTAAGCCACTTTAACACCTTACTTTTAAGGTCATCATCTTCATTAACAACTGCTCTCCAGTACAAGGAAATTATCCTTGCAAAATCAAAGCCATGGACTATGCTTTCAAGTTCATTTACTATCTGATGTATCTTTATTTCAACAAGACTGTTAAGCTTTTCACTGTCTGCAGTAATTGAATTTTCGGTCATCACCTCGGTTTTAAGAGCATTTACCCATTTACTGAGTAACAGGCTCAATGCTCCTCCATCAGGAGAGGTAAGAGTGGATAAATTTTTCATAAGTTCTTTGTAGGTAGCAAGTCCGTCACCCTTATTGCCCACAAGTCTGCGTTCAGGTGAAAGGTCTGCATCTACCACTACAAAGCCTCTTTCCATGGCATAATTACGTATAGTCTGTAAAAGGAAGCTTTTTCCCGCGCCATACTTACCGACTACAAAGCGAAATGAAGCCCCACCCTCTGAAATCATCTCTATATCATTTAATAATGCATCTATCTCATCTTTTCTGCCCACTGTTATATAGCCAAGTCCGGTACGTGGCACTACTCCGCCCTTAAGTGAATTTAGCAAAGTATTTGCTATCCGCATCGGAATCTTATCTGTCACACTCATTATCTTCCTCCAAGCACTTCTTTTACTTCGTCAAAATACTCCTCATATATATGAGGTTCACCTGAAATATACTCAATCAGATTGTCTCCTGTTATTTCAAGTGATTTTTCATTTATTTCTTCTACCAACAGCTCATAATTGCTCCCTAAACCCTCTTCTTTTACAAGATTTAAGAGCAGAGCCTGACCTTCATTTGACAAAAGTCTGAAAACCTTTGCAAAACCGGATAGTTCTGTAGCGACTTCATCAGTTTTTCTCTCTTCAACCTTTTCATCCACTGACTTTGCCATATCATTTGATTTATTTTCATTAAAACTTTCAGCTTCGGCCGGTTCTTCCTCTAGAATAAGCTTCTTAGCTGTTTCTATATGAGCTATTTCAATCTCTTTAAGCTTACTCATATCTATCTCAACAGACTTAATAATTTCTATTTTACCGTTTTTAATAACTATATTAGACTGCTTAAGATATTTAGATATTGACTGTATAATAATATCCTCAAAGTTGTCCTCATACAAAGTCTCAAGCATTTTCCGCTTCCATATACTTAAATCAGAAAAATCTCCGCTTACAGAATACCACCTGTAATTTCTTGTATTCTCAAAGAAACATTTTTCTACGGCTTTAATTGCAGGTGGCTGTAAACTCTTTTTACTTCCAAAAAGCTTCCTTAAATTAACTTCCATAAGCTTAAGTATATATCCTACAACAACTCTGTACTTTGATATATCAGGAGATTCTATTCTGTATTTTCTACCATTATATTTAAATGTTTCTATCTCATCAAGTTCAACTACAGTGTCATAGCAGTAAACCGGCGAATGAATTGTCCCTCTGAAAAAAGAATGTATTTCATCCCTTTTTTTAGCCAAAAAAAGTTTTCTAAAATCAGTTCCTGATTCCTTAAAATACTTTGAAATCTCATTAAGTACAAAGCAGGCACATTTTTCAATTATCTCTTTATTTCCTGATTTATAAAATTGTCCCTCAGTTATTTTAAAAGAAGAAAATAACTCAACTGCTCTTAAATTTTCCCATTTAAATGTCAATGCAGAAGAAAATTGTCGTATATCAAACTCATGATAAGTAAACAG
>NZ_KI535366.1:0-2170 GCF_000160035.2 Catonella morbi ATCC 51271 | reverse complement strand
TTTGAAATCTCTTTATTATGTACGATATAATAATCCCTTATCCAATTTCTCATATGTGTATCCGGGCTTTTATTAAATTCCCTAAAATCAGTCCATAAAGTAATTAGCTTATCAATACCATTTTCCGGAGTGTCCACACCAATTCCATTCAAAAGTTCATATATATAACAGTAAAAATAAGCTGCCGATACATCTTTAATATTCCCGTTCCTAGTCTCAGTCCGCCATGTAAAATATGTTCTAAGCTGATTATCATTCATTATATCATAAGCAGGATAATACGCTTCAAGCGGAACTGCAGTACTGTAATTATCCGTAAAATTTTTCATAAATTCAGCCTGTTCTATAAAGCTTTCGGTATCACTCACATACCAGCTTCCATATTTATCAGGCTTTTTACCTATTTGACGCATTTTATCAAAGGTACGGTAAGGCTCTTCTCTCTCTTTCCTGTCCGATACAGTTCTTGAGATTTTCTCAGTAGAATACCTGCCATCAGACTTTTCTTCTGCAAGATCAACCAATAAATATCCGTCTTTAGTCTTTTCAGGCTTTCTGAGAGCCATTTTGCGAGCCTGTTCTTCTATTTTAGCTTCATCAGTTTCATTCGGTAAAATTTTCTTAATAAATTCCATAAAGCCTTCATTCTTTAGCATTTTCAGCTCCTGTATTATTTTTCTCCACATCTGTTTCTATCTCACTTACAAACTTTGTATCACCTGCCAATAACACAGACAGGCATTTTAATAAAACCACCACATTTTCTTAATAATTTAATCAATGAAGCAACAAGCCTAATATTCTTATAGTCACTTTCGGCAAAGTATAATATATGATACTTATTATCTTTAGTATATGGGTATCAACAGCATCTAATACACAGCGATACGGTATTAGTATAAACTTAATCTTACTGTTAGAAATATACATAGCAATCAGAACAACAGTTCTTGATACATAGTATAATATAAGGAGGACTTTATGTCCATAGATAAATAAATGTTTATATGAAAACATCAATAATCATAAATAATCTTTGTTATTAATAAATCCAATAGGGATTTACAAATACATTTCTAATAAAAAATTGTTTGTTTGTACACAATTTGCACGTAAGCAGTGCCGAAAGGCAAAATTATCTACCGTGAGCTGTGCATTACTTGGAGAGATTTTTATTTAATGGAGCTGTCGCAACAATCAAAAGTGCAACAAGATATATTAAATTTATCATCAAATTATCACTGTATTTTGTGTATCTTATTCTTAATGCGACAACCTCATTAAACAAAAAACAGCCACAGATTGTCTAATCTGCAGCTATTTATAAATAATGCCGGTGACCGGGGTCGAACCGGTACGGGTATTACTACCCACGGGATTTTAAGTCCCGGGCGTCTACCAATTCCGCCACACCGGCATACTACCTAAAATGTAGTAATGGGACCTACAGGGCTCGAACCTGTGACCCTCTGCTTGTAAGGCAGATGCTCTCCCAGCTGAGCTAAGATCCCAAATATAATAAAAAATTGTGTTCTTGCACACAATTCGCGCGCGAGCGGTGCAGTAAGGCAAAATTCCCTGCCGCGAGTTGCGCATCCCTCGGAGAGACTTTTGTTTAATAGGAAATTTTTGAGAAATTTCCTATTAAATAAAAAAATGGTTCTTCGGGGACTCGAACCCAGGACCGACCGGTTATGAGCCGGTTGCTCTAACCAACTGAGCTAAAGAACCAAAAAATGACTCCAAGGGGATTTGAACCCCTGTTACCGCCGTGAAAGGGCGGTGTCTTAACCGCTTGACCATGGAGCCGTAACTCCCCAAGTAGGGCTCGAACCTACAACATCACGGTTAACAGCCGTGCGCTCTACCATTGAGCTATTGAGGAAAATAATATACCTTGAAAACTGCAACCGAATACAACATCTCTTTTCCTTACTTTGGTCAAGCCTTCGACCTATTAGTATCAGAAGGCACACAGATTACTCCGCTTACACCACTGACCTATCAACCTCATACTCTCTAAGGGGTCTTATTAGCCTACGCTATGGGATATCTTATCTTGGAGGGGGCTTCACGCTTAGATGCCTTCAGCGTTTATCCCTGCCAAACTTGGCTCTCCGGCCGTGCAGCTGGCACTGCAACCGGTCCACCAGCGGTTCGTCCATCCCGG